>JACKHE010000008.1 GCA_020639135.1 Phycisphaeraceae bacterium | reverse complement strand
TGGCGAGCGTGATGGACTGCTCGACGAGACGGTGGTGCATCCCGTGCGCCACCATCCGGCTCCGGAAGTCGACCAGCGCACCCTGGGAGAACGGCGCGTCCTCATCCCCAACGCAGTCCAGCACCATCTGCCAGCGCCGATCGGCGATCGCCGCCTCGACGGCGCCTGCGTCGGACTCGCCCACCAGAGCCTGCAGCAGCGTCACGGTAGCGAGCATCGCGGGTGGGAGCGGCGGCTGCCCCAGCGGGCTGTCCTTGTAGATCGTCGCGAGCTCGGCCTGGAACGCGTCGTCGAACAGCTCATGCCGGTGCAGCCGGAGGAACGCGAACATGCGTCCAGTACGGGCGCATCGCTTGACGATCTTCTGCTCAAACGCCGAGAGTTCGATCGGCGGGCTCCAGCGAACGGCGTCCCTGCTTGGCATCGTGACCTCCTCCCGAGGGAGCAGATCACAACTTCGGCGAGTACGCGATCGCCGATGGCGAGAACCTGATCGGCGCTCTAGAGCGCCGAACAAGTAGTCGTCACGCCGCCTCCTTACGCAGGAGGCGGTCGGCGACGAACAGGTTCTCGATGACGGCGTACCGACAGAGGTCGAAGATGTTCTTGTCGACGCCGACGTATCGAGCGGCTCGCCCCTGACGAACGCAGACGTGGGCGAGTCCGTGTTCGACAGCCACCCGTTCGCGGAGTCGTGCGCGGCCCTCGGATGTCTTGCGGGCCGTGCGGAGCTTGAGCAACAGCCCCTCCTGTGGGTGGATGTGGAGTGTGCGTCCCGACGCCGCGTCGGTGCATCGCGCTCGGAGCGGGCAGCTCCCGCAGGCCGCCTTGCCGAACCGAGCCACACCCGACCGGATGGGGGCGACCCGACCGGCCGGACAGGTCGCGCGTCCGTTGTCGAGGTCGAGGGCGAACTCATCCTTGCCGAAGCGACCGTGCTTGTTCGTTCGCCAGGGCCTGCACACCACAGCGGCGCCGGCCGTGTCGAGTTCCCCGACGACCTCGCTCGCCAGGAACCCGCGGTCGATGTGCAGTTCGTGGACCGTGCCGATCCTGTCCAATTGCGCCTTCAGCACGGCGGTCGCATCCCGCTCCGGCTGGTTCGCCGGCTGCACGGTGGCGGCCAGGATCAGCCCGTGGTCGAGTTCTCGCGCGATGAACCGCTTGAAGCCCTTGATGACTTGCGAACGGGACTTTCGGCCGTGGCGCATCTGGGGATCTCGGATGGAGATCTGGCGCTCCTTCGCGGTGCCCTGCTTGATGCGCGCCACGCCATCGGGCGGCTCTGGGTCCACGTCCTGCTCGACGAGGCGAGCCAGCTGCTCGAGTGCTTCCTTGAGCGGCGAGTCCTTCGACTGGGAGGCCAGGTGCTCTGCCACCCAGCGCTGGAGGGCGGCGACTTCATCGAGAAGACGCCGAAGCGCCCTGGTCTGTTCGTCGGGGTCGTCCCAGTCGATGTCGAGTGCCGCCTTCAAGCTGGAGTGTCCCAGGAGCTTCAACCCTGCGCGTCCGCGGACCTCCTCGACCGGGAGGCCGGCCGTCGCGGCCGCACAGGTCACCACCACGGCGAGGGCGTGCCCGATGAGGTTGAAGGTGTCCTCGACCCGCCCAGCGCCCCACAGCGGCGCAGAGTCGAGCGCGACGCGCAGCTGCGCGACCCCGAAATCCCCGGTCTTCT
>JACKHE010000007.1 GCA_020639135.1 Phycisphaeraceae bacterium | reverse complement strand
CGCAGCTCGTTCCTGGCGTCCTCGACGCGTTCGACCATCGCGGTGATCATCTCGTCGATCGACAGCGCCAGGGCGCCCATGCACCCGCTCGAGCTGATCGAGGTGCGCCGCTCCGAGGCCCGGGCCTCGTCAACGGCCTTGCGGAGCCGGGCGATCGCGCGGTCCACAATCGCGCCGTAGGGAAAGACGACGGCGATCGTCAGCACGCAGATCATCACGCCCGCGGCGGCGACGATGACCGGGGCGTTCAGGTCGGCCTTGAACGCGATCAGACCGAACAGGACCGCCGCGCTCATCGCGCCGGCGGTCAGCCCGGACCAAACACTCTGTCGCCGGCCGATGTTCACCGAATCCTCCGTAGCCTCACCCCGGCGCGCGGCCCGTCGCCGGCGCGCCGGCCGATCACTCCTGCTCCACCACGAGGGCGAGCAGCTGCTCCGCGTCCTTGTTGTCGGGGTCCAGCCGCAGCGCCTCCGCCAGCGACCTCGCCGCTTCGCTCTGGCGACCCATCTCGCTGAGCACGATGCCGCGGAAGAGCATGGGCGAGGCGTCCTCGCTGGTCAGCGACGCGGCCTTGTCGAGCGCGGTCAGAGCGGACGCGAGGTCGCCCTCGTGCCGGTGCAATGCCGCCATCAGGAAATAGCCCTCGTAGCCGCCGGGCGCCATCGCGATCAGCCGGCTGGCGGTGATCTTCACGCGGCGCATGTCGCCGAGCTTGTACGCGCACTGGCCCAGCTCGAACCAGGCCCTGATGTCGGTCGAGCCCTCGACGCCCTCGGTCAGCCCGAGCAGGATCGAGCGCGCCTCGACGGGGCGGTCCATCTCCATGAAGCACTTCGCCTGGAGGTGCTCCAGGTCGCGGCGGTCGCCGGCGTGCTTGCCCTTGAGGAGCTGCCCCAGCGAGTAGCTCGCCTCGGCGTACATCCCCGCGCCGACCTGGGCGATCGAGAGGTCCTCGAGGATCGAGTGGTCCTCCGGGGCGAGGATCCGCGCCTCACCGAAGAACCGAGCCGCGAGGCGGTCGTTGCCGCGCATCTGCGCGATGTGCCCGAGCGTCTGGCGGAAGCCGGCGTTGTGCTCGAACCGGTCCTGCCGGTCGTTGAGGATGCGCTCCGCCTCGTCGAGCCTGCCGGTCTCGATGCAGACCTCGGCGGCGGCGAGCGGGTACTGCGGGTTGGTCTCGTCGAGCTTCGCCGCGGTCATGTACGACTGCATCGCCTTGTCGTACTCGCGGAACCGCTCGTGGATGACGCCCTTGAAGTAGTGCGCATCGACGAACTCCGGATCGATCGCCAGCGCCCGGCGGAACGCCTCGAAGGCCGCGTCGGGCTGGCCCAGCTCGTAGAGGATGCGCCCCCGGAGGCTGTGGCTCTTGGCGACGGAGTTGGCCATCGAGATGGAGTTGTCCACCGTCTTGAGCGATTTCTCCAGGTCGCCGGCGAGGAACTGCTGCTGCGCCATGTCCCACTCGGTCGCGGCGCGCATGTCATTCATGCGCTGCTCGGCCTGGGCGAGGTGCTCGCTCGTGACCTTGCCGTGCCCGGGCGATGCGCAGCCGCCGAGCCCGATTGTCGTTCCCGCGATCAGGGCGCCCAGCGCCAGGAGCGTGCCTCGGTTCGTCGCGCTGTTCTTCCAGATGGGCATTTCCGTTTCTCCTTCGGTTGGTTGAGAATCGCCCGCCGCCGGGTTCCCCCGGCGCCGGACGCGGTGTGTTCTGGATCACTCGTCGCCGTCGGTCTCGACCTCGGCGACCTCGCTCTGGCTGGTGTCCCCGCCCTCGATCTGCTTCTCGAACATGCTGTCGAGCAGGTTCGTCAGCTGGAAGTACGTGGACTCCTCGGGCGAGGCGGGGTCGAGCTGGTTCATCTCCTGGATCACGGGCGCCTCGACGATGGGCATGCCGTTCTCGTTGAAGCGCTGGAAGCTGGGATCGCTCAGCCAGGAGGCGAAGGGCGTGAAGATGCTGTCGAAGGTCAGGAAGTAGGGGCTCGTCACCAGGCCGGGCTCGCCGGAAGCGAGCTCACCGAACGCGGCCTCGCCCTGGGTCTGTCCGAACGAATCAAACGACTCTTCGGAACCCTGCTCTGCGCCGGCGTCCGCGGTCGAGAACCCCGGCTCGCCGTTGAAGAACTCGACGATGTTGGGGCCGAAGTCCGCCTCGGGCTCGCGCATCATCGGATCGTCGCTGAACGAGTCGTATCGCTCGGTGAGCTGGAACTGGTCGAGGCTCTCTGGGCGGGACTGCTCGGCGGCGCTCCGGGGCTCGCCGGGATCGAACTCGTGGCGCTCGAACTCGTCGGGATCAAAGCCGTCGGCGTCGGCGGCCTGCTCGTCGATCTCGATGGGCTGCGCATCGAACTCGTGCGCGGACTCGATCTCGAAGAGGTACTCGCCCTCGGGGTCGTCGCTGACGGTTGCCTGGGAACCGGAGGGCTCCGTGTCGGCGGGCGTGAAGCGCGACCTGGCGCTCTCGAGCTCGCTGTGGAGCTCGTCGGAGCTCATGCCGAACTTGCCCGACACGATCGCGTTGTTCTGCGAGGTGTACGGGTCCTCGGGGTTGACCGGGCCGCGTTCGCCCGGGTCGATCCACTCGCCGGAGACCCGGTTGGCGGCCTCGGCGCTGCGGATGTGGATGGCGGTGGCGTCGAAATCGCGGACGATGGACTCCATCAGGCTGCGATCGGGCCAGCGGTCACGCTCGTTGACGAGCCGCTCGCGGAGGTTGATCACCTCGGGCTGCATCGGGTTGAGCTCCAGCGAGCGGCGCAGGCGCCACAGGGCGCCGTCCACGTTGCCGGCGCCGGCGAGACGCTCGGCCTCGATGTTCAGCTGGGCGGTCATCTTCTCGCGGCTGAAGGGGAGCAGGCCCTGGCGGCTGCCGGTGCGGACGTTCTCGATGAACTCGCTGGCCTTGTCGCCCTGCTCGGCGAGCAGCGCGTCGTTGACGATGGTCGGGGTGATCAGGAAGATGATCTCCGAGCGATCGATCGCGTCGTCGTGGCCACGGAAGGCGGCGCCGACGATGGGGATATCGCCGAGGATCGGGACCTGCTTGCGGGTGAGCGTGGTCGATTCCTTGAAGAGGCCGCCGAGGACGATCGTCGAGCCGTCGCGGACGATGACGTTGGTGGTCAGCTCCTGCGTGACCTCATCGGGGATGGAGACGGGGGCGTTGTTGTTGTCCACGGACTCGCGGATGAAGCCCTCTGAAACGGAGGGGTTGAGCTCCATTCGGATCATCCCGTCCTTGGAGATGAAGGGCCTGAAGCGGAGCTGAGTACCGGTATCGAGGAACTCGACGGACTGCGTGGTCGAGGTCTCGGTGGCGGTGGTGTTCAGGTAGCCGAGCCTGCGGCCGACGAGCACCCTGGCGGGCTGGCGGTTGAGCGCCAGGACCTTGGGGTTGGAGAGGACGGAGAAGTCCGTGACCTCGTCGAGGAGCCTCATGAAGATGGCGAAGTCGTCCTGGACGACGCCGAGCTTGAGGGTCGAGGCGCCGCCGGTGCCGCCGGGGGTGGAGCCGATGGCGTAGGCGTTGTTGTCCGCGGGGGAGAGGCCGCCGCTGGAGCCGTCGCCGCCGGCCTGGATCGAGTTGGCGGCGCCGAGGGGCCCGCCGGTGTTGATGAAGTCGGTGAAGTTGACGTTGCCGATGATGGAGAAGTCCACGCCGAAGGCGTTGGCCTCGGTGAGCTGCGTCTGGAGGATCGTCGCCTCGACGAGCACCTGGGCGGGCTTGGTGTCGAGCTCCATGACGAGCCGCTCGATCTCATCGACGTGCTCGGCGTAGTCGGTGACGACCATCGTCGCGCTCAGGGCGAAGGACTCGTCGCCGACGGGGGAGTCGTCGGGGATCGAGTACGAACCGACGGCGCCGTTGGTCTTGATCTGCCCGATCTCCGAGAGGAGGGGCTCGACGAAGGAGGCGGCGTCCACGGCGTTGAGGTAGTTGAGCTGGATGACCCGGGTGACCGGGGTCCTGTTGGCGGCCTCGATCTGGGCGATCTCGTCGAGGGTGTACACGAAGATGAAGTTGCCCTGCTCGATATAGCCGTAGCCGTTGACGTGCAGGATCGCGTCCATCGCCTCGTAGAAGGTCACCCCGTAGAGATCGGCGGTGACCGTGGCGCTGACGTCGTTGCTGACGACGATGTTGCGCTGGCTCTGGAGCGACAGGAGCTGGAGGACGCTGGAGAGCTCCTCGTCCTGGACGTGGAGCTCGACGGTCATGTACTCCGAGACCGTGACCTCGCTGTCGGCGTCGGCCCGATCGATGTCGAAGGGGCTGTCGTCCTGGGCGGATGCCGGTTGCGCTGACCATCCGCCGGCGCCGAAGGCGATGAGGGTGAAGGCCGCAAGGGTCTTGCAGGGCCCGACGCGTCCCGGACGGTTGTGATGTGACATGACTCCTGCTCCAAAGGCCTGCGCCAGGGCGCAGGGCGTGATGATCCTCGTCGGCGGCTTCACCGTCGACCGATGCTCAACTCCACACGGATTCCGTCTTTGCTCAACACCGCGGACCTGGGCGACACCTCGACCAGCTCGAACCCCTCGAAGGACTCACCAAGACGGAGCACGGCCCTGACGCCGTTGGCTCCTTCCTGCTGGATGACCGCGACTGGGTTGGACCCGACCATGGTGCTGCTCAGATACAGGTGGGAGGCCTCGTTTCGCACCGCGCGCTCGAGTTCCTGCCGCCGAAGTTCCGGTGAGACTGGTGATTTGTCGTCCGATCCCTGCCCTGACTTTGGGTCGGTTGTGTCCGGATGTTCCGTCTGGGACGGTCGCGGGCCGAAACCTGGACCGGGAACGAACAAGTCCCGCTCCAGGGGCGTCGTGGCGGGGAGCGTCACCAGCGGCGCGACCTCGAATCCCTCCGTCGGATCACGCCTGTCATCGCCCGCAACGTCCGCAGAATCGCCCGCGGCGCTCCCCGCGGCGACCGCCGACGACGGCTTGGCGCCGGTCAGCGCCATCCGCGCCCAGAGCCCCAGCGCCGCGACCAGCAGCACGCCGAGTACGGACGCCTTGCGCTTATCGGACGAGAGCAGGACCCAGAACTCGATCAGACGCGCTTTCATCGTGTCGCCTCCGGATCCACGAGCGTCAGCGCGCCCTGTGTCGCCTCCGGGTCGAACACCGCGTCGAGGGTGATCTCCACCTCGACTTCACTCTCCCACGGGTTCTCGGCTTCGGTGGATTCGATCCGGATACGCTGGACCCGGACGAGGCGCGGCAGCGTCTCGATCCACTGGATCGTCTGATAGACACCCATGAACCCGCAGGTCATGCGGATGCGCATCGGGATGGACCTGGCGGGGCCCAGTTCGACGCTGCCGCCGTTGGTGATCTCCCGATCGGTGATGCCCAGGACCTCAAGCCGGTTGCCGAGCTCCTGGTTCAGCCGTGCGAACTGGCTGTCGCTGGGCACGTGCTTGATCGCCGTGGTGGATTCCTTCAGATTGGAGAGCTCCGAGGCGAGCCTCCTGATCTCCGCGGCGCCGTCCTGGGCGCGTTCGCGGCGGAGCTCCAGCGCCGCGAGCTCCGCGCGCGCTTCGCCGAGCATCCCCGGCTGGAGCCAGGCGATGGTCGCGACGCCGATGAGCACGAGCAGCGCCCACCCGCCGATCACCTTGAACCTGGTGGTGGGGTTCATCGCCCGCCCTCCCCGCTGTCGGCGGCCTCGCCCGGGTCGGTCTCGGCGCCCGCGAGGGGCTGTTCGATCTCGAACCGGTGGAAGAAATCAATCTCGCACGTGACGCCGAACTCCTTGACCTCCCGCCCGGCGATCATCGTCGGCTTGACGTGCTCGACGGCGATCCGCTCGAAGAGTGGGTGGCTCTCGAGGTTGGCGATCATCGCGGCCATCTCGTGGTCGTTGGGCGCGACACCCGAGCACTCGATCTGGAGCCTCGTCCTCGGCAGCGGCTCGGGGCCCTTGTCGTCCTTGGCGCGGCGCAGGGATGAGGCCCGCTCCTGCCTCGGGGTCATCGCGACCTTGGTCAGGTACACCGACTCCGGGGTCAGCTCGCCGATCGCGGCGATGATCTGGCTGAAATCGATCGGCCATGCGATCCGCGCGTTGCGGTCGATCGCGCGCTCGATCCTGCGGATCTCGTCCGTGAGCTGATCGGCCTTGAGCCGCTGCTCGGCGTCGAGCGCGACCTGCTCGCGGATCACCGCGGACTCGCTCCGGACCTGGCGTTTGTTGATCTCGAAGAGCGAGTTGCCCCCGATCACCACCAGCGCCGTGCACGTGTACATCGCGATCCAGAACCGGATCTGTCGCTTTCTCCCGAGCCGCGCCCGGCAGGATTCCGGCATGAGGTCGATGCGCTGGGTCAAGCGGCCCCCTTCCGCGCCGGCTTCGCGGGCCGATCGGTGGCGCGCTTCCGGGCCAGGAACCGGGCGGTCTGCTCGGCGCGATCAGCGCTGGGCGCCAGCGAGGCGTCGCTGCGCAGGCACAACCCGGTCGCGACGGTCCACGCCGACAGCGCCCGGTGCGGCTCGATCACCCCTGTGGCCCTCGAGAGTTCCACGCCTTCAAGGGGCCTGCCGATCTCCACCGGGACGCGCAGCGTCTCGTACAGCGCCTCGACCAGCCCCGGCTCCGCGGCGTCGCCGCCGACGACGACCACCTTGTCGGGACGCTGCCCGCAGAAGCTGACGCTGTGGTATCGCAGGCACAGCGAGACCTCGTGCGCCAGCTCCTCGAGCGAGGGCCGGATCGCGGTGTAGATCGCGCGGTGGACGCGCTCGTCCTTGGGCTTGACGCCGAGCTCGTTCTGCTCGATGCGCTGGCGGCGCAGGTCGGCGATGGTCGCCTTGTCGAGACGGAGGCGCTCCGCCGCCGCGGCGTCCATGGACCGCCCGCCGATCTCGAAACGCTTGTAGAAGACGACATCGAGTCCGCGCAGGATCGTGACGGTGGTCGTCAGGTAGCCGACGTCGATGACGAATCGGATGATCTCGGTGTCGCTGGCGCGTCTCAGGTCGCGCGCGAAGCACCGCGCCGTCGCCAGGAACCCGGGCTCGACCGCGATCGGTTGCAGCCCGATGGCCGCGACGCCGTCAACGATCTGCTCCAGCCTGCGCTGTTCCGCCCCGACGAGGATCAGCTCCTCGCGGACATCATCCCCCTGCCGGACCTCGCCGGCGCGGATCCAGCCGATCTCCGAGGGGGTGTCCTCGCCGAAGCCCAGCCGGTCCCCGGCCTCCAGGCGGATCGCCTTCTCGGCGTCGCTGGCGGGCATGATCGGCTGACGGATCGACTTGACGCGCAGCAGCGTGTCCTCGACAGAGATCACGCAGCGTCGCCCCGAGAACCCCGCGGACTCCACGCGCCGCCTGACGGTGTCCAGCAGCGTGCGGAACCTCGCGTCCTCGTTCAGCTGCGCCGCGCTGCTGTCGAGCTCCGCCGTCGCCGCGGCGATGAGGCGGTAGCCACCCCTGTTGCGGCCGAGCTGGAGCAGGCGGACCCCGCCGGCGCCGAAGTCAACCCCGATCGGGAACACCCCGGATTGTGGCCAAAGCCGCAGCAAGCTCGCACTCCTCTGCACGCCGCGCCGCGGAGGCGGACCGGCGGATTGAACGGGTCATTTCTCGGTCCGGACGACGGTGACGCGCCCGGTGTACGCCTCAAGGTTGATGTCGTAGGTGGCGACCGGGGTGTCGAAGTTGAGCGCCCCGCCCTGCCCCGGTGTGTCGGTCGTCAGGTCGTAGGCGATGCCGCCCAGCTCGTCGAAGATGATCGTGTCGGTGGGGTTGTTGAAGGCGTAGCCGGTGATGTTGGCGCCGTGGTAGCGGTCCAGGTCGAAGTCGCGAGAGAACGGGACGTTGCCGTCGAGGGTGTCCCAGGCGAAATCGGTGGCGACGTCCACCGCGGCGTTACCGACCGGCGGGACGCAGACGGTGTAGCCGTTGCCGTTGTCCACCTGCCAGCCGCCGCTGCCATCGTCGGTGACGATCTTCCCGAAGACGATGACGTACCGGCGCTGGTGGGCGAGGGCCTCGGACTGCGCGAACGTGATGTCCGCGACGGCGGTCCGGATGGCGGTCTGCCCCCGGAGCGCGCCGACCTGGTTCATGGAGGGGATCACCAGCGCTCCGGCGATGCCCATGACCGTGACGACGATCAGAAGCTCCAGGAGCGTGAAGGCGCTCCGCGCCGAGGGGCCGATCGAGCCGAACAGATTGCTTCGCATCGGGGAACTCATGGTTCAGTCTCCGCTACCCCCCGAGGGCATCCGGACCACTTCCACCTCGATCGCCCGGCCGAGCATCGAGTTGATGTCGCCCAGGCGGCTGTTGATCTTGCGGAGCTCCACCAGCATCTCCTGGCGCTGCGCGGCGGGGTTGACGTGCCCCGCGCCGGTCGTCGCGCCGGGCTCGGCCGCCATCGCCGCCACGGGCCCGGGCGACCCGACGACCAGGTCGAACGCGATGACCGCCAGCAGCAGGGCGATCACCGTCAGGACGGTGTTGAGGTAGGAACGTTCACGCGGGTTGTTCTCTGGTGTTGCGCTGTGCATCGGGCGACGCCTCGGGAGTCGCTCGTCCTCACCGGCCCTGGAACGAGGGCAGGGTGATCGCGAGCACGGTTTCCTCCCTGTCTTCGGACATTCCGCCGGCCCAGGTCAGTCCGAGTCGGACTGTCGCCGACCCACCGGGTTCGGGGGACCGGCTCACCCACAGATCCGTCACACCTGTCGCGATAACACTCGCGGAAACACCCGGCGTTTCTCGCCACGAGGTGATCGGATCGTCCGAATAAAGAAGCCAGCTCGGCGCCGGCGCATCGGGCGGCCCGTCGGGCGCCGTGAAGACCAGCAGCGTCTCCAGCAGCTTGTTGTGCCCCACGCTGAGGATCTCGGTGAGGTTCACCACGCCGGGATCCTGGAGGTCCTGCTGCCAGAGCGTGATGGAACCCGCGTCGCGGCTCCCTTCGCTGTCGTGCTCGCCGATGATCGCCCGGCACGACGCGAAGAGCTGCACCATCCCATCGACGACAGCGCGTCGCCCCGGGTCTTGCGGGATCCCCGACTCGACGATCACCTGCGACTGCGGGGCCGCTTCGACGCCGTCGTCGGCCATGAGCATCATGGGCCCCAGCGCGATCCCGGCGCCGGTCACCGCGGTCCCGGCGACCAGCGTGAACGCCTGCTCCGCGCGGGGCATCGCCAGGAACGACTTGAGCGCGCCGGCGGCGAACTTGGGCAGCAGGACTGGCAAGGGATCCTTCCCGGAAAACGCATCGAACCGCGTCCGTGCGGATCGTCAGCGTCTCGCAGTGCATCGGCTCGATCTGATCGATGCATCAGGCGTCAATGCAACAGGGCCGGGCCCTCTCCTCGAAGGCCCGGCCCCGCTTTGACCTTGCAGATCAGACGGTCACGCCGCGGATCGCGTCGTGATCGGCTGGATCAGTGATTCAGAAGTAATCGGGATCGACGTAAGCGGCCTCGTTGGCGAGGAGGTTGTTGTCGCTGTCGAAGCCGTTGGCCCAGACCTCGCCGGTGGCGGCGTCGTACGCCCAGCCGGCGGCGGTGCCGTCGGTGGCGGGAGAGGCGACCCACGCGCCGGTGACGTTCGAGCTGCGGGAGTAGCCGTTGTTGGGCTCATCCTTCAGGTAGTCGTTCTCGACGAGAACACCCCAGCCGCCGTGGCTGGCGGCGACGAGCATCGGCGTGGTGGCGTCGGCGTCGGGGAGGGTGCCGGCGTTCTGGACGCGATAGAGCTCGACCTGGCTGTTGATGGTCTGGAGCTGGCTGCTCAGCGCGCCCTTGATGGCGTCCTGCGACGCGTTGGTGAACTGGGGAACGACGATCGCGGCGAGGATACCGAGGATCACGACCACGATCAGGATCTCAACGAGCGTAAAACCCTTGGCGATACGGTTGTTCATTGCTGCTCCTCCTGAAGGCCTGGCGCCTGTTCAGCCAGAATGCTTGAATGGGCGCCGCACAATCCGACTGCCGGACGCCTGCCTTCACTGTGAAGGCGCCCATGTCATCGACGCTCCCGGTGGAATCCTTGACGGCTTGATCGCATTCGATCCGCCGGGGATCCGCCAGATCCGGAACAGCCGTCGCAGTCGATGCAGCGACGCGAGCCGGACCGTTTCCATGCCGGAGAATCGGGTCCGGACTTTCAGCCGCGCGCAGAAAAAAACCGGCGGGTCGCGCCGGTTGTTCGTTTGAACTGGTATCCGGACTCACTCGCCGCTGAGGATCAGCGGGACGAGGCGGTTCTCGGGCAGGTTGAGCGAGCCGATCAGCGCCGCCGCGGCGGTCGCCTCGTCGCCGTCGCCGTCTCCGGCCAGGTCCACGATCCAGCGCACCTGCCGCTCGTCGAGCATGTCGCCGTACCGCTTGGCGGAATCGGCGACCTTGTCCAGCAGCGCGATGCGCTCGGAGCCTTCGGCGTTCATCGCCGCGTCCATCAGCGCCACCTGCGCCCTGGTCTGCCGGATCCGCGAGAGCACGTCCGCCACGAGCAGGCGGATCTCGCCGCTCGTCTCGTCGAGCGCGGCGATGAGCGGCTGGGCGGCGTCGGCGATGTTGTACGCGGCGCTGCCCCCGACGGCGATGTCGTGCAGCGTCCGCAGCGTCGCCCTCGCGTAGCCCAGCGCCTCCTCCTGGGTGACCGGGGCGCCCAGCGCCTTCATCGCCAGAGCCTTGACCGTCGAGCCGATCGACTGCGTCGTGATGCCCTCGCGGCGGAGCTCGACCAGCGGCTCGCGCTCGAAGCGCGGGATCTGCTCGTTGTACGCCGTGAATGGCAGGACCGCGACGATCGGCGTCGCCTGGAGCCTGGAGTTGGACCGCGCCTCGGCGACGGTGTTGAGGAACATGTCGCCGGAGCCTTCAACAATGATCATGTCCACGCCCGGGGCGCTGACGATCGTGCTCGACGCGTTGTTGAGCGAATCGGCCGCCTGGAGCGGCTCGAACCCGGCGTCGCGGAGCACCGAGCCCAGCTCGTTCGCCCGGTCCGCGTCACGGGTGATCACGATGCCGTAGCGGCTTCCCGCGTTGCGGACGGCGCCGGCGAGGATCGGGGTCACGCGCTCCGAGCCCGGGAAGGCCTCGCTCGGGTTGGCGCCGCCCAGCGCCAGCGCCGCCTCGAGCTGCACGCGCCGGTCGGGGTAGCGCAGCGCATCGAGCAGCGGCTTGCGGTCGCCCAGGCCCTGCCAGAGCCCCGCGCCGCCAGCGCTCTCGCTCAGCGCGGCGATCGCGCGCCGAGCCACCGGCGTGTTGAAGTCCCGCAGCGCCTTGTCCAGCACGTTCTGCGTCACGCGCGGGCCCGCCGCGACGGCGTAGTAGTCCGCGTTGTGCCGGTCGGCGCCCCAGAGCGGGTTCGTCCAGCCCTCGGGCTGCTCGATCTCGCGCGAGATGTTCGCCGCCACCCACAGCTCCAGCGCGCTGTCGCTGTCGGGGTTGAGCCCCAGCGCCGTCTCGGCCAGCGCCATCGTCTGCATCTCGTCGAAGACCTCGGTCCGGACGCCGGTGGCGACCAGCCCGCTCTGCGGCTGGTACGACCAGACGAGCTGGTAGTCCTCGTCGGGGAAGCGCGTCAGGCTCCGGGAGTTCGAGGCGTACGCCCTGGCGAGGCTCAGGAAGAGGTTGCTGATGTCGATGTCGCTCGACGCCGTCACCCCCCACTTGTTCATCTCACGCCGGGCCTCGACACGCACGGTGTCGGTCGGGGCCTCCTTGGCGAGGCGCGCCACGTAGGGCGCCGCGACCGGGAGCCCACCCGCCTCGTGGCGGATCTGACCCAGGATCACCAGGAGCTGCTCCTGCGTGACCGCGTCCACGCCGTCGAGCGCCGCGCACAGCGGCGCCACCGCGTCGGGGCCCATGTCCACCAGCAGCTTCCGGACGTGGCCCTCCAGCACCGGGTTGGGCCGGGCGATGAGCACCTCCAGCAGCTGCGGCACGGCGTACTCGCGCGCGAAGGCGATCCGCTCGCGCGCCAGCATGCGGGCGCGGGGGTTGTCGTCGAGGAATCCGATGTTCCGGGCGATCTCGTTGGGATCGCGGGCGCGATCAAGCCGCCCCTGGTTGAAGAGGTTGTTCAGCTCCGACGCGACGCCCTCGAGCGGCCCGACGACCATCGCCTTGCGGATCGCGTCGTCGAAGCGCTGGGCGGCGCGCGGGGAGTCCTCGACCAGGCCCACGAACTCGATCGGGCTCAGGCCCCGCTTGATGATCGCGTTGGCGTACGACTCCGCCAGCTCGTCGTTGCGGATCAGCACGAAGTGGATGAAGTCGTCGAGCAGCGTCTGCGTGGTGAGCTCGCCGGTCGAGTCGCTGTCCTGCGCGAGCGCGGGCCGCGGCGCCGGCAGCGCCAGCGCCCCGGCGACCACCGCCAGGCCCATCACGGAGAATCCGAACCGGGAAAACCTCCCGGAGAACGCCAAGCGGCGATTGCGAGCTGCTCTGACCACGCGAGACTCCTCGGCTGATTCCTCGCGCCGGCGACGCGACGCGGGAAACTGGGGGTAGGGCGACGGTGACATCGCCGGGACAGGCACGTTGAAGGCCGCGCGCGGAGAATCCCGAATCGCGGCGTCAGGCGGAACTGTACGCCCCACAGGGCCCTGTGGATCCGCCCGGGACACGCCGCACTCTACCGGGGGGGCCGGGCGATCGCCAACCGTCAGGCCCCTGCCGGGGTCATCGATCGGGACGACGCCTCCCCCTCCGTCGCGTCCGGCGCGGCTCCCTCTCGGACGAGCGCCGGCGGGGCGTCCGGATATCGCCGGTGAGTCGGCCGCGGATCCGGTCCGGGCACTGCAATCCGGGCAGGTCCGCATACCGCAATTTCCGCGCCCCTCGCTCCAGCAGCGTCAAGCCGCCTATCCGGAACGCCGACGAACCGGGGGATTAGAGACGATCGGAGGAGATCGGCTCGATCGCAGCGCGAGGTGGACGAGTCATGCGTACCGACAAGGAAGTGCTCACGACCGGTGAGGTTGCCAA
The DNA here is from genome assembly GCA_020639135.1 of Phycisphaeraceae bacterium. GTDB lineage: Bacteria > Planctomycetota > Phycisphaerae > Phycisphaerales > UBA1924 > JACKHE01. Next base: position 210,877 of record JACKHE010000007.1, on the reverse strand, counting down.
GATCTGCAATGTGGCGCCGCGAACCGTCAGCAAGTGGTTCGACTCGGGGCAGCTCCAGGGCTACCGGATCCCGGGGTCCAAGGACCGCCGCATCCCGATGCCGCAGCTGATCCGGTTCATGAAAGAGCACAACATCCCGATGGACGGGCTGACCACCGGGCACACCCGGGTCCTGGTCGTCGATGACGATCCCGAGGTCGTCAGCGTCCTCCGCAAGCTCCTGAGCGAGCAGTCCAACTACGAGGTCGAGACCGCCACCGACGGCTTCGAGGCCGGCATGCAGTGCCAGCGCTTCAAGCCGCACGTGCTGCTGCTGGACATCCACCTCGGCGACGGCGACGGCCGCCGCGTCGCAGACCTCGTCCGCACGAGCGACGACCTGCAGATCACCCGGATCATCGCGATGAGCGGCAAGCTGACCGACGGGCAGGCGAGCCAGCTCCGCAGCCAGGGCTTCGACGCCTTCCTGAAGAAGCCCTTCCAGGTCCGCCAGGTCGTCGAGGCGATCGAGAAGCTGACCTCGATCATCCACTGACACCGACATCAAGCAATCCCAGACAGCAAGGCCCCCCGCGCCACGACCCGGCTTGACCGGGTCGTGTTGTTTTTGGGTGGCGTGGCAATGCGAAGCAATGCCACGATCAAGATTCGGATGCTTCCGTCGTGGTACTGCTGCGCATTACCACGGCACCCGGCCACACCACCCGTAATTCTCAGGCGCGATCCTCGCAGCAGATCACGCAGTAGTCCTCGTTCTCGTCGTCGATGTATTCCACGGACACTTTGAACCTTCGATCGGGGAACTGGAATGTCAGCTGGGCTTGCCACGCGCGCTGGATGAGCTGCGCCAGCTTGAGGTCGAGTCCATACCAATCAACTTCAGGACGTGCCGGACGGATCTCCGGCAATGCCTGGAAGAGCAACCCACCGACATCCACGAAGTTCCATTGCTTCTCAATCTCTGTTTTTTTGATGTCCTTATTCAGGAGCTCATCGATGCTGCTCGTGGGATACTTCCTTACAGCATCGGCCCAGAGGACCATGTCCTGATAGACAACGAATTCTGGTACGAAGAGGGCCCCGTACATCAACGCATCGAGACAGTTCCCGTACGCCCACAAGAATGAATGGAGCGTTTCGGTGGATTCATCGCCCCCGGATTCACCGTGCAGTTGGTGGAGCACGCTCAGGATGTCGCGATCCTGTTCAAACATGGCCGTTGCCGCGCTCCGTGGCACTGCTGCGCATTACCACGCCACCCCTCGATCACTTCACCCCCGGCAGCCAAGCCGTCAGCAGGTCCAGCCCCGCCTTGAGATCTCGCTTGTGCGCCATCTCCGTCACCGTGTGGATGTAGCGCAGGCCCACCAGCAGGGCCGCGGCCCGGCAGCCGACGCCGGTGCGTTGGGCGGCGCCGCCGTCCTGGCCGCCACGGGGGAGGATCGACCGCTGGGTGGGGATGCCCTTCTTGTCGCCGACGGCTTCAAGCTCGTCGGTGAGGGTGTGGTCGGCGATCATGTAGCCGTCCATGACGCCCAGCGCGACGCCCTGGCCCTGGATCGTGACCGTCTCCTCGCTGGGGACGCCCGGGGTGTCGCAGGAGAGGGTGGTGTCCACGCCGATGGCGATGTCGGGCATGATGGCGAAGCTGCTGGTCAGGGCGCCGCGGAGGCCGACCTCCTCCTGCGTGGTGAAGACGACGTTGATCTGGGCCTTGTGCCCGACGCCGGATTGCTCGATAGCGCGGACGGCCTCGATGCCCAGCCAGCAGGCGATGCGGTTGTCGAGGCACTTGCTCACCAGCTTGTCGCCCATCTCGAGGAAGGGCTCGTTGGTGACGACCATGTCGCCGATGCGGACCATCTTCTTGACCTGGGCCGCGGGGAGGCCCGTGTCGATCATGAACTCCTTGACCTCGGGGACCTTCTTCTTGTCCTCCTCGGTGGCGATGTGGATGGGCCGGCCACCGGGGTTCATGACGGCGTGGATGTCGCCGTGGTTCTTCGTGCACACGAGCATGCGGCGAGAGAAGAGGTTGCGCGTGTCGAACCCGCCGGCCGGGTTGACGCGGATGAAGCCCTTGTCGTCGATGTGCGAGACGTAGAAGCCGATCTCGTCCATGTGGCAGAGCAGCGCGATGCGCGTGGGGTCGGCGTCGGTGGATGACGAGGACCGGCGCGAGGTGGTCTTCTTCTTGGAGGCGCCTCGGCGGGGTGCGCGGGGGTCGCGCGTGCAGATGAGCGAGCCCATGCCGTCGATGGCGATGTCGTCGAAGAGCCCCTCGATCTCGCTCTCGATGAGTTCGCGGACGCGCTCCTCGCGTCCGGGGATGCCGGGGGTCTCGCAGAGGCGCTTGAGCAGATCGATGTTCACCGGAGGGCTCCTGTGGTTCTGGGGTCCGAGGGGATTTGTGCGGCGGGGGCTATGATCGGGGCGGATCACACAAACCGCCCGACGCCGGCGCCGCTGCACACCACCATGACCAAAACCGACCCGCTCCGCAAACGCCTGATCGAGGCCGAGGCCTCCTGGCTGCTCTACGGGCAGGGCGCCGACGCCGTCGAGCTGGTCGCGTCATTCGGATCGGTGGAGCTGGAGTACGCCTCACTCCGCAAGGGGTGCGTGGTCCTGGACCAGCCCCACCGCGCGACACTCCGGATGACCGGAGCCGACCGGCGGTCGTTGATGAACAGCCTGTTCACGCAGGAGCTCAAGGACCTCGCCCCGGGGCAGTGCCGGCGGTCGCTGTGGCTCAACCGGCAGGGGCGGATCGACGCCGATCTGCGGATCGTCGAGCTGGAGGGCGAGAGCTTCCTCGACGTGGACCGCAACGCCGCCGATCGCGCCCTGGGCACGATCAGCTCGTACATCATCACCGAGGACGCCGCGCTCGAGAACGCCACCGACGCCTGGCGCCGACTCGCCCTCCACGGCCCTCGCGCGGCCGCTCTGCTGACGGCGATCAGCGGCGTCGAGGCGCTCGACCCGGGCGCCGTCATTGAAACCACCATTGGCGGCGTGCGCACGATCGTGGACCGGCAGGACTCGCTCGGCGTGCCGGGGTACGAGCTGCTCGTCCAATCTGACGGCGCCGGGGATTTCATGGACCGCATCGAGGAAGCAGGATCGGCGGACGAGTCGCTCCGCTGGCGCCGGTCCGGTTGGCTGGCGTGCAACACGGCACGGATCGAATCGGGTTGGCCTTTGTACCTGACGGACTTCGGGACGGACTCGATCCCGAACGAGCTGGGCGAGCTGCTTGGGGACCGGGTGTCGTTCACGAAGGGCTGCTACCTGGGGCAGGAGGTCGTCGCGCGGATCCACGCGCAGGGGCAGCCCAAGCGGCTGCTCGTGGCGGTGCGCATGGCGCGCGAGGTCGTCGAGGAGCCGGTCAGCGATGCGCTGTATCCCGACCAGGCGAACAGCCCGGAGGGAACCCGCGCCAGGACGCTCCAGCCGGAGACGGGGACGCCGCTCTTTGACAAGCCTGGCGGCACGATCATCGGCGCCGTCACCAGCGCCACGCTCAGCCCGATGCTGGGCGACGCCCCGATCGCCCTGGCGCAGATCAAGACCAGCGCCGCCAAGGCCGGCCTGGCCGTGCATGCCGACCTCGGTTCGCGCACGTTGCAGGGCGAGATTCAGGAACGGCTTCGGTTCGTTTGACGTCGCGGATGGCGCCGGGACGCCGGCTCAGGAGCCGGTGCGGTCGGCGCCCTGATCGCTCGCGCCGCTCGAACGGCGGACGGCGCCGCGCGATTCGCCCAGCAGCCGCATCGCGAGCTTGGTCCTCGCATCGACGCCCATGGGCGTCTGACGGCGCGGCGCGATCCCGCTGACGCCGAGCGCGTCCATCAGCTGCTCGATCAGCCACGATTGCAGCGGCGTGTCGGCGCCGTACTGACGCAGGCGCCCCTCGTTGCGGAGCACGCTCAGGAGCTGCCGGACCGCGACGAGCGAGCCGCGCTGGTCGATGTGCAACTCCACCGCGGCGACCAGCCCTGGCTCGTGGAGGTCGATCAGGTGAGCCCAGGCGGCGCCGTCGAGGTCCACGCACGCCGCGGCGAGCGCCGCATCGTCGAGGTGCAGCATCTCGGGGCGTCTGGAGAGCGCCGAGCGGCATCGTCTGGCGCCGACGATCTGCTCGACGACGCGGTCCACGTCCACGCCGAAGCGGCGCGTGGCGGTGTCTGGGCGCGTGAGGCGGCTGAAGTAGGCGCGGCGGAGCGCGCTGAGCTCGCGCTCGGACCAGCGGTTCGACCAGCTGGGCCGCTCCCGATCTGATTGTGGTTGCGCTCCGCGCATCACACCCACCCCACCGATCCACAGTGCATTCCGGCCTGGTCAGGGGCTCGAAGGAGCGTTGACTCCCGAGCGATTCCCACCCCTGCTCCGGCGCCAAACTACCCGCTCGCCGGCGCCCCGGTCAACCAAGAAGACACGCCAGAACGAGACTCGATGGAAGGACGCATCGCACTTACACTTGCGCCCGCAAGTCACGGAGCGCGCCGCGTTGAACAAGCCCGAAAAAAGCGGAGACGGCGGCGTCTTGTCGGGGATTCCCGACGAACCGGCTCCCGGCGGGACCGAAGTTCCTCGAGCCGAGCCGATCCTCGTTGTGGATAAGGTGTGTGTTCGATTCTCCTCGCACCACACCGTTTTCGGACGCCGTCATTCCGAGAACTACGCCGTGCGCGACGTCTCCCTGGAACTCTTCCACGGTCAGACGCTCGGTCTCGTCGGCGAGTCCGGCTGCGGGAAGACGACGACGGGAAGGGCGATCCTCGGGCTGATCGCACCGACGAGCGGCCGAGTGCTCTTCGAGGGCGCAGACACCGCCTCGCACGACCGGAAGCAGCGGCGCGCGCTGCGGCGCGGGATGCAGATCGTCTTCCAGGACCCCGCCGGCGCGCTCAATCCCCGGATGCGCATCGGCGACATCGTCAGCGAACCCATGCTCATCCACGGCATCGGCGCGGGGGCGCAGGACCGCAGGGACCGGGCCGCGGCGATGCTCGAGCGCTGCGGCGTCAACCCCGATGCGCTGCGCCGGCGCCCGCACGAGTTCAGCGGCGGTCAGCGGCAGCGCATCGTCATCGCGCGGGCGCTGACACTGTCGCCGAGGCTCCTCGTCTGCGACGAGCCGACCTCCGCGCTGGACGTCTCGGTGCAGTCGCAGATCCTGAACCTGCTCAAGGACCTCCAGCGCGACCTGGGGCTGAGCATGCTCTTCATCAGCCACGACATGGCCGTCATCCGGCACATGTGCGACCGCATCGCGGTGATGCGTCAGGGCTCGATCGTCGAGATCGGCGACCGGGACCGCGTCATCGACGCCCCGGAGGCCGAGTACACGCGCAGGCTGCTCGAGGCCGTCCCCGCCGTGGCGTGAGGCGACCGGGTCAGCCGAAGCAGGCGTCGCCCCAGAGCGCGATGTTGCACATGGGCCACGCCAGGCGCCAGTGCGCCGAGGGGTCGGCCGCGACGACCTCGATCGCCGCCGGCGAGAAGACCTCCTGCGCGAAGGCCGAGGCCCGGAGCATCGGCGCCTGGTCGGCCACCCACGACTGGAAGGGCAGCGGGAAGCTCGCCTTGGGGCGGTGGATGTGCCGCTCGGGGATCCTTCCTGCGCACGCGCAGCGCAGCGCGAGCTTCGTCCGAAGCCGGGGCGGCGCCAGCACCGCCGCGCCGCCGCCGTGCTCGGCCGGCGCCTCGTACTTGCACGCCATCGGCATCGACTCGCATACCTCCGCGACGAGCCGGTCGGCGAACGGCGTCCGTCCCTCCACGGAGGCGAGCATCGTCGCGCTGTCCAGGCGCCGCAGCAGCCCGGTGAGATTCATCCGCCGTAGGCACCGCAGGTGCGACGAGAGCTCATCCGGCGCCCCGTCGCCGACCTCCGCGACGCTCTCGTCGAACTCCTGCCGGACGAATCGCACGAGCATCGAATCCTCGTCGATCGCCGCGAAGACCCGCTCCTCGAAGAGCGCCCGCTTGGCCTGCGGGGGGATCCACGCGTTGGCGAGGAGCTGGAACTCGCCGCCGTGGAGACGCCGCCCGTCAAGCACCGCCCCGGAACGGACGAACCGAGCGGAATCGTCCATCGAGGATTCGTAGCCGGCGAGCAGCTCATCGGCGCCCTCGCCGGAGATCGTCACGACGCATCCATCGGCGCGCAGCCGCTGCGCCACCGCGTTGATCGCCACCTCGTTGGGCGTCGAGAGCGGCATGCCCAGCGCCGCCACCATCGCCGGCCACCGCTCGGCGAACATCGCTCTGGTGATGACCGCCTCGGCGTGGTCTGTCCCGATCGCGGCGGCCGCGAGCCGCGCCTCGTGCAGGTCATCGCCGGGATCGTCCGTTGCCGCCCCGGCGCAGTAGGTCCGCAAGTGGGCGAGCCTGGACGCGGCGATCGTGGATGTCGCGACGCTGTCGATCCCGCCGCTGAGCAGGGCGCACACCGGGACATCCGAGCGCAGGTGTGCTGCGACGGAGCCCTCCAGCGAATCCCAGAGCCGCTCGCCGGCCTCGTCGAGCGAATCGGCGCCCGGGGCGGACTCCGCCGGGCCCCGCCAGAACATCGTGCGGCGGACCACCGGCGCCGGGGCGGCGAACCCGATCGACACCAGCTCCCCGGGACGCACCGCGCGAACGCCCTCGAAGAGCGTCCGGTCGCCGAGGACCGCGCGGATCGTCGTGCAGTACGCGCTGACGCTCGCCCAGTCCGGCGTCATCGGCACAGTCGGGTGCGCGACAATGGGCGTCGGTTCGCTCGCGAAGACCACCTCGTCGGCGCCCACCCAGTAATACAGCGGTTTCACGCCCAGCGGGTCGCGCGCCAGCGTCAGCGTGTGCCCGAGCGTGTCGTAGATCGCGACCGCGTACATGCCGCGGAGCCGCTCGAACATCCGGACGCCGAATGCCGCGAACATCTCCAGGACGGTCTCCGTGTCGCAGTGCGACCGGAAGCGGACCCCGCGTGTATTCAGCACGGTGCGCAGCTCGGCGTCGTTGTACAGCTCGCCGTTGTAGCTGATGACATACCGGCCGTCGGCGGAGGCCATGGGCTGCGCGCCGGCCTGTGTGGGATCGATGATCGCCAGCCGGCGGTGCGCCAGCAGGGCGTTCTCGTGTCGCCACAGCCCGGCGCCGTCGGGGCCCCGGTGCGTCAGCAGGTCGCGCAGCGCGATCGCCTGCGCCTCGCCGATCGCCGGCTGCTTCCCGCGCACCGTGATGTCACCGAAGATCCCGCACATGTGCTGTGCCTATCGGCTGATCGCATCGCTATTCCGGAAACTCCATTGCCGCGAGATCCGGAGCTCCGGCTCATGGATGAGGTGCGCCCTCCCGCAAAAATAGAGGTGGGGGCCGTCGTCCCATTCGATCCACCCATCAATGGTCCCCGGGGTCCATGTTCTGTGCGCCCAACCCCCAGACGCCAGACGCTCCACCCTCCCCCTGCCCTCTGACAGCTCGCCCTCATAGGTCAGGTAGAGCCAGCGGTGGGTCGTGAGGCGTTCGGCTTCGAAGACCCGCTCCGGCGTACGAGGATCATCGCCCTCGGCGATCCTGAAGCACGTCAGGACACGGTCGTCCGGGTTGTGCGGTTTGAGATCCGTCGCCAGCAGCCAGTCGTAGTGCGACCGGCCATCCGGGGTTGTGTGTCGGAGCAGGGCTGCGGGGGGCATGCCGCAAGGGTACCGCTCAAGAGCCCCCCGGATCGGCCCGATTCCACTGCCGGAGCGGTATTCCGGGACGTTCGATCCACGGGGCGCCGCGGCAAACGGTACACTGCCAGCACTCGACCCGGAAGACCCTCGACTCGCGGAGATTCCCGCCATGCGTCCGAAGACCCCTGCCCGCCTGATCGCCTCGACCTGCCTGACCCTGGCCCTGCTCTCGGGAACCCTCCTGAGCGGCTGCGCCACATCCAGGCCCCTGCCCTACGTCCGCGAGCAGGGCGACAAGGCGATGGATCGCCAGAACTACACGCTGGCGAAGGCGGAGTTCGAGGAAGTCGTCCAGCGCGACCCGACGGACTGGCGGAGCCGGTCGAAGCTGGCCTCCGTGTACGAGCAGCTCGGGCAGTACCCGCAGATGCGCGAGCAGATGGCCGTCGCCTACGACCTGCGCCCCGAGGATCCCGAGATCCTCGACCTGTACTGCGAGTCGATGCGTCTGTCGCAGGACAACGACGCGCTGATCCGCTTCCTGCGGGACCTGTCGGTCTCGCCGGGGCGTGTCGAGGACTTCCTGAGACTCGGCTATTACGCGTCGCAGGTCGGCGATGTGGACGAGGCCGAGCGGGCCCTGCTGACCGGCGCCAGGCTCGACCGGGGTCAGTCCGTCGAGCCCCAAATGGCGCTGGCGACGTTTTTCGCGAAACTCGGCGACGACGAGCACGCGCTCCAGCGGCTGCGCATGGCGCTCTTCCTCGACCCGGAGAACGAGTCGATCAAGGAGGCGATCCGCTCCTACGGCGAGATCCCGGGCCCCAGCTACGCCGTCGTGCCGACTGAATCGCGGCTGGACGTGCACTGATCTGCTGGCGACGACAACAAGGTCGTGGCGGTGAACGCCGACCCGGCTATCGTTGACGCCCATGGCCGAATCCAACGAGCAGGACGCAGCGCAGCACCGCGCCGAGGCGCCGGTTGAGATCCGTGTCGAGGATCTCCGCCGCTCGTTCGACAAACACCGCGTCCTCCAGGGCGTTGACCTGACGATCCGTCGCGGCGAGATCGTCGCGATCGTGGGGCCCTCGGGGTGCGGCAAGACGGTCTTCGTGGACCACATCATCGGGCTGCTGACGCCGGATTCGGGGCGCATCCTCGTCGCGAATCACGACGCCCCCGGGGCGCCGCTCGTGGACCTGACAACGCTCGACGAGGACGGGCTGGACGCCGTCCGCAAGCATTGGGCGGTGGTGTTCCAGCGGAACGCGCTCTTCTCCGGGACGGTGTACGACAACGTGGCGCTGTGGCTGCGCGAGATCGCCGGCCTGAGCGAACAAGCGATCGAGCCGATCGTGCGCGAGTCGGTCGGCTCGGTTGGGCTCGACTACGACGAGGTCGCCCGCAAGGACCGGGACGACCTCTCGGGCGGCATGGCCAAGCGCGTGGCGATCGCCAGGGCCGTGGCGATGAACCCGAACGTGATCTTCTACGACGAGCCGACCACCGGGCTTGATCCCCAATCCTCTGTGACCATCCACGACCTGATCGGCGCCACGCACCACAGACCGCTGCGGAACGGCTCGGCCCGGACGTCGATCGTCATCACGCACGACAAGGACCTGTTGGCGCGGATCGAGCCCAGGATCGTGATGCTCAACGAGGGCCGGGTGTACTTCGACGGCCCCTACCGCGAGTTCCAGCGCTCGGATTCGGAGCTGATCAAGCCGTACCTGGCGTTGATGCCGGTGCTGCACCAGCGGCGCGTGCTGGAAGACTGAGCCTCCGGAACTTCGCGGCGCCCCAGGTATTCGGGGGATCGGGAATGGGCGGTGCTGGATTCGAACCAGCGAAGGCGTAGCCAGCAGATTTACAGTCTGCCCCGTTTGTCCACTTCGGTAACCGCCCGCTGGGGGCCTCGTGGGGCCCTTCGTGGGTCCAGACAGTATCGGCCCGCCGTCGGATCTTCAAGAGCCGCATCAGGGCGAAATAAGTCGGGAAAGCCACCGGCCGGAATCGAACCGGCAACCTCGAGATTACAAATCACGCGCTCTGCCAATTGAGCTACGGTGGCGGGGAATCGAGAGCAAGGGTACGCCGGGGAGGGGGCGTGGGGCAATCGATGTGTGTGCCGTGGCCACGTCTTCGTGGCCACGAGTTCGATGCTGCTTGATCAGATCATGGCCACGCAAAGCCGTGGCCATGGCACACACGAAATCCGAGCCTTTGCTCCGCTCAGACTCGGCGTCCATCGATGCTTACACCAGCAGCGTCGCCGGGTGCTCCAGCGCTTCCCGCACATCGGCGAGGAACTTCGCGGCCATCGCGCCGTCGATCACGCGGTGATCGCTGGACATCGTCATCTGCATCTCGTGACCCACGACGATCTGGCCGTCCCGGACGACCGGCTGCTCCACCGCGGCGCCCACCGCGAGGATCGCGCTGTTGGGCGGGTTGATGATCGCGGTGAAGTGCTCGACGCCGAACATGCCAAGGTTGGAGATCGTGAAGGTGGCGCCCTCCATCTCCTCGACGGTCAGGCCCTTCTCACGGGCCTTGATCGCCAGACGCTTGGTCTCAGAGGAGATCTGCCGCAGGCCCATCGCGTCGGCGCCCCGGAGCGACGCGACGACCAGCCCCCCACCGCGCTCCTCGGCGAGCGCCACGGCGACGCCGATGTTGACCTGACCGTTGATGCGGATCTTCTCAGAGCCCTGCGAGCCGACCCAGGAGGCGTTGACGTAGGGGTGGGCGTGCAGCGCCAGGGCGCAGGCGCGGACGAGGAAGTCGTTGACGCTGAGCTTGACGCCCTGCGCCGAGAGCTGCTCGTTGAGCTGGGCGCGGAGGGTCAGCAGCGGGTCCATGTTCACCTTGACGGTGACCTGGTAGTGCGGGATGGAGGTCTTGGACTCGACGAGGCGGCGGGCGATGGTGCGCCGCATGTTCGAGAGTTCGACGTCGCGCGCCTCCAGCGTCGCCATCGGCGCGACCGGCGCGGGCGCCGGCGATGCCATCCTGGACGCCGAGTCTGAGCGCAGCGAAGGCTCGGATACCGAGCTCGCAGGCGCCGCCCCACCGCCCCGGATCGCCGCCTCGACGTCCTTGCGGACGATGCGTCCACCGGGGCCGGTGCCGCGGATCGAGCCGAGGTCGATGCCGGATTCCCCGGCGATCTTGCGCGCCAGCGGGCTGGCTGCGATGCGACCGTTGGTCGAGGGCGCCGGAGCCGGCGCGCCGGACGCCGAGTCTGAGCGCAGCGAAGGCTCGGTTGCCGACTTCTCCTGAGGCGTCGAAGCCGCAGCCCCCCCACCGCTCACCTCGATCGACGCGGGGTCCTCGCCGTCCTCGGCGAGGACGAGGATCGTCGAGCCCACCGCCATCGACTGCCCCTCACGGACGAGGATCTTGGCGACGGCGCCCTCGTCGAACGCCTGGAGCTCCATCGTCGCCTTGTCGGTCTCGATGTCCGCGAGCACATCGCCCGGCGCGACGGCGTCGCCCTCCTTGACGTTCCACTTGATGACGGTCCCCATCTCCATCGTGTCGGAGAGCCGCGGCATGGTGATTTCGATTGACATGGGATTCCCTTTATCCGCGCTCCGCGGTCCTCATCAACACATGCAGATGTCGGCGGCTCGATGGCTCCGTTTCACGAGCATTGCAGACTGAGCCGCAACCCACCCTTTCATGCCGTTGCTCGATCGGATGTGAAACAACTTGCAGCGGGCGTGGTCAGCAAGGTCCAGATAGGCCCCTTGACTGATCAGGCTTTTCGCATCGGTCACTTGGTCACGAATGTCATTGACTTCGCCAACTTCGATCTCATCGAGCATATTCTGCGGTCGGATCACGTCCCAAAGCCGGTGCACTTCCACCCCTGAGAACACGACATCCGTGAACTCCGCGTCCTTTGCTGGATGAATGAACTCGGTATGCAGAACGAGGATCCCCTCCTTGATTTCACACCGATACCCATACACCTCGTTGTCGTGGATGCACAGATCATTGGTGCAGATGCCGGTGCAGTCGCCGCTCATCACAGCAACCCCAGCGTTGACTTCACCGCCTCGATGATCTTGCCCTTGTTCGGCAGGTACGCCTGCTCCAGCCCCTTGGCGTAGGGCGTCGGGACGTCGTCGGTGTTCACCCGCACCGGCTGGTGATCCAGGCAGTCGAACGCGCGCTCGCACACCTGCGTGATCACCTCCGACGCCGGCGAGGCGAAGGGCCACGACTGATCGACCACGATCAGGCGCCCGGTCTTGCGGATGCTGCGGATGACCGCGTCGATGTCCAGCGGCCGGATCGTGCGCATGTCCAGGACATCGCAGGCGATCTCCTCCCTGGCGAGTTCGACCATCGCCTCCAGGCAGAAGTTCACGGGGCGGCCGAAGCTGACGATCGTTGCGTCGCCGCCCTCGGCGCGGAGGATCGCCTCGCCGAAGGGGATGGTGTACTCGACCTCGGGGACGGGGCCCTTGTCGCCGAGCATGCGCTCGGATTCAAGGAAGAACACCGGATCGTTGCACCGGATGGCCGTCTTGAGCAGGCCCTTGGCGTCGTAGGGGCACGATGGGATCGCCATGTGCATCCCCGGGACGTTCGAGAAGAGCCCCTCGACGCACCAGGAGTGCGTGGAGGCGAGCTGCCCACCGGCGCCGTTGTTGCCCCGGAAGACGATGGGGCAGCCCCACTGGCCTCCGGACATGTAGAGCATCTTCGGCGCGTTGTTGAGGAGCTGGTCCGCCGCGACGAGGGAGAAGGACCAGCTCATGAACTCGATGATGGGCCGCAGCCCGGCCATCGCGGCGGCGATGCCGAGGCCCGCGAAGCCGTTCTCGCTGATGGGCGAGTCGATGATGCGCTTCGGGCCGAACTCGTCGAGCATGCCCTGGCTGACCTTGTAGGCGCCGTTGTACTGGGCGACCTCCTCGCCGATGAGGAAGATGCGCTCGTCGGCGCGCATCTCCTCGGTCATGGCCTCGCGGAGGGCCTCGCGGAACTGGATCTCGCGTGTTGTTTCGATGATCGGGGTCGGAATCGTTGCGGTGGTCATGGCTTACCGGCTCCCCCGCATCAGGTGGTTCGTCTCGCCGTGGAGGTAGGGCCCCGAGGGGCTGGAGTTCGGCAGCGGATCAACGAAGACGTCGCTGTAGAGTTCTTTCCTGGGGTCGGGCGCCGGTGAGTTCTCGGCGAATCTCACCGCCTCGCGGACGACGGCGCGGACCTCCTTCTGCATCGCCTTGAAGTCCTCCTCCGTCAGGCAGGCGCGGTCCTCGATGAGCTGCTTCTTGAGCGTCTCGATCGGGTCCTGCTCCATGTACTGACCGACTTCGTCCTTCGAGCGGTACTTCTGGGGGTCGGACATCGAGTGGCCCTGGTACCGGTACGTGTGCAGATCGACGAATCCCGGCTTCTGGTCCCTGCGGCGTGCATCGGCGAAGGGCTTGAACGCGTCGTAGATCGCGCACACGTCCATGCCGTGCTCGATGGTCAGCGACTCGATGCCGTAGGCCGCGGCCTTGGCTTCGAGCTTGTGCGCCATTGTGGTGCCGCGGTCGATGGCGGTGCCCATGGAGTAGCCGTTGTTCTCGACGATGTAGATGACCGGGAGTTGGAGGATCCCGGCGAGGTTCATCGCCTCGTGCAGGGCGCCCTGGTTGAGCGCGCCGTCGCCGAGGAAGCAGAGGGTGATGCGTTTGTCGCCCTTGCCCAGGACCTCGTTCTCGTACTTGGTGGCGAATGCGAGCCCGGCGCCGAGGGGGGTCTGCGCGCCGACGATGCCGTGGCCGCCGTAGAGGTTGTTGGGGCGGTCGAACATGTGCATCGACCCGCCCTTGCCCTTGGCGCAGCCGGTGGTCTTGCCGTACATCTCGGCCATGCAGGCCTTGGGGTCCATGCCGCGGGCCAGGGCATGCCCGTGGTCGCGGTAGGCGGTGACGATGGGGTCTTGTTTCGTTGTGGCGGCGAAGGTCCCGACGACGACGGCCTCCTGCCCGTTGTACACGTGACAGAAACCGCCGATCTGGGCGTTGGAGTACGCCTGCATGGTGCGGATCTCGAACTCGCGGATCAGCACCATCTCGCGCAGCCATCCCAGGAGGGTGTTGTCGGGGAGCGTGGCGCTCGCCCCGGTGTTGCGTTGCCTGCCTTGGGAGGCCGTCGCGGTGCTCATGCGTGGTGTCTCGTCGGGGTCGGGCACGGGGCGTCTCGGAGCGGCGATGGGCGCGGGCAAGCGGATCGGCGAGGGGCGCCGACCGTCCCTGCTTATCGGCTCATCGTGGTGGCTCGGACAGGCGTCCCTGCGGCGTGTCTTGCTCTTGCAGTGGAGGGATGATCCGGACCGGCGCCGGTGCTCTGTGGAGTGTAGAGGCGCTCCCAAACAGCGGCAAACCGCCTTGGATCGGGGATTCTTCCCAATCCGGCGGCCCGGGCGTCGATCAGCCTTGATCCGGGCGGTTCGATGGTCAGAGGCCGGCGTTGTTCTGGATGGCGTCGAGCAGAGGCCGGAGGTCCTCGCCATTGACGACGCCGTCGCCGTTGATGTCCAACTCGGAGTTGGTTGTCCCGTAGCCGCGGGTGACCATAGCGACGTCGGTGGCGTCCACTTGGCCGTCGAAGTTCAGGTCGAGCGCGACGGCGCTGGCGGTGTTCCAGTTGGGGACGTCGATGATCGCCAGCGCGCCGTTGTAGTCGATCCGGATCGAGCCGAAGACGGATGCGGAGGTCTCCGCGGTGAATCGACCGATGCGGAGATACCTGCGGTTGTCGCCGAACCTGGCGGGGTCCTGCTGGTAGTCGGGCTCGGCGGTGGTGAACCAGATCGCGTTGATCCTGGCGCCCCAGTTGGCGGGATCCGGCGCGTCGAGGAACGTGGCGCTCTTGCCGCCGATGGAGAGGAAGCTGTCGAAGGCCAGGCAGGGGAAGCTGTCGATCGCGACCGGCGCCGGGGGGTTGTTCGAGCCGAACGGGTGCTGCTTGAACTCGCCGCCGGTGATCTGGATCCCGTGCTGGGCGTCGGAGGTGATGACCGGCTTGGGGGATCCGTCGAGGAACCCGATGAAGAGATCGACGGTCCTGGCGCCGGGGTAGTCGCCGCAGTCACCCTGATCGACCTCGATCCACCTGGCGATGACGGCGTCCTCGGCGCCGCCGCCCGGGTTGTCGTCGGGGCCGCCGCCGCCGGGGTCGTAGGACTTGCCGAAGTTCTGGTTGAGGATGCCCAGGTCGGCGGTGTCCACGACGCCGTCGCCGTTGAAGTCGAAGGCCGCGTTGCTGGAGCCGAAGGCGCCCAGGAGCGAGCCGAGATCGGCGGTGTCGATGCGCCCGTCGTTGTTGACATCGACGGTGGCGAGGGTCGGGATGATCTCGATGGCGATGTTGCGGGTCGCGCCGCCGGCGGAGGCGTGGATGATGGTCTGCACGACGGCGTTGATGTCGTTGGCCTGGATCGTGATGACGGTGCGGAACTGGCCCTGCGGGATGCGCGCGACGCTCGGGATCGTCACCGCTTCGGGGTTATCGACGCTGAGGTTGATGACGGCGCCGCCCTGATCGGCCGCGTGCGTGAGCCTGATGACCGCGGTGGTGGTCTGCCCCGTGAGCAGCCTCGACACGGTGGCCTGGAAGCTCTGAATCGCCGGGGCCTGAAGGACCAGCGTGACGGTCTTGAGAGAGTTGGAAGTCAGCGCGGTGATCGTCGCCGTCTCGACCACACCGCCGGGGATCGTGCCGATCTCGAAGGTCGCGGAGGTCTGCCCCTCGGGGATGAGCACGCTCGAGGGCAGGAGCAGGCGGTTCGGCTTGTTGGTGATGAGCGAGACGAGCATCCCGCCGACCGGCGCGGGGCGATCAACGAAGACGGCGCCGGTCGTGCTCGAGCCGCCGAGCACGTTCGTCGAGTCGAGCCGGACGGAGGCGACCTTGGGCAGCGGGGGCGGGACGGAGCCCTCCAGCCCGTCGGTGTCGGCGCCCTTCCAGTCCGGGACGGTGACGAAAACAGGAACACCGGTCGATCCGTCCAGCCGGAGCGCCCCGAAGATCTTGGCCTCGGCTTCCGCGGTGAACCGACCGACGTGCATGTAGTACCGGTTGTCACCAAACAGGGATCGGTCCTGCGAGATATCCACCCCGAAGGGCAGCGCGAACCACTCCGCGGACAGACGCTGGCCCCAGTCTGCGGGGTCTGGCGCCGTGATGAAGACCGGCGCCGTCCTGCCGACGGTGAGGTACGTGTCGTAACTCGAGCAGTCGTCGGCGGCGACGACCGGCGGGCCGTTGGACCCGAACGGTGACTGGTAGAACGAGCCATCGACGATGACGATGCTGTTGGCGTCCTTGGAGCTGAGCACCGGCGGGGCGCCGGGGTTGCTCAGGAAGGCGAGGTAGAGGTCCCTCGTCTCGAGGCCCTGGCTGGCAAGCGAACCGCAGCCGGTCTGCTCGACCGGGACCCACCGCGCCAGGACCGGGGTGGTGGTGTCAACGGGTTGCCCGTTGCCTTGATCGATCGGGTCGGTGTCGCCGCCACCATTGTTGTTGTTGTTCGAGGAGTTGTCGAAGGGGTTGACCGGCGGGATGGCGCCGCTGACGACCTGCTGGATGAGGTTGATAAAGGACTGGTCGAGTCCGAGTCCTGCCAGCAGCGCGGAGAGCTCGCCGAAGTCGTCGCCCGCGGCGTTGTCACCGTCGCCGGAACGGTTGTCGCCGGCGCCGCTGTCGTCGCCGCCAGAGCCGCCTTCACCGGAGCCGCCGACGTCGCCGCCGCCGGAACTCCCGGAGCCAGCGCCGCCCTCGCCGCGAAGACCTCGCAGGTCCGCGCCGGCTTCCGCGGCGGCCTGCGCCACGGCGTCCTCGAGCCCGACGCCGGTCGTGCTGGACCGGAGCACCGGATCAAGCGAGTTCGGATCATCCGCCCTGGCGCGGCGGGCGCGATCGCGGTAGCGCTGGGTGCGCTCACGCGTCAGCCTGGCGAGTTCGGCCCTGCGGGCGGCGTCGGCGCGGCCTCGCGCCTGCTCGCTCCGCTCCAGCGCGGCGCGGGTCTCCACCGTAGTTGGTGTTCTCGTGGATCGACCGGACGCATCCCGCGCGGCGCGGGGGCCGTTCCTGCGGCCTTGGGCGGTGTTCGAGCGGACCGGGCGATCGATGGTGTGCTCGTTGTTGCGAGCCGTGGCGTTGTAGTCCCGGGATGGCGGCTGCTCAGAGGTCTGCTGGGAGGTGTCGAAGGTCGCCTCACCCTGCGCATCGCAACCGCGCTGGATCATGCCGTATAGCACGAAGCCCAACAGCGTCCCGGCGATGGCCGTGAACCAGATTTTGCCGCCAATGTTCGGCATTCGGTCTCTTCAAATCCCTCGGGGCCGCCCCCGCTGCAGAACCCTCTCCGCTCAGAGCCCAACCATCCAGTCTCAGTGTAGTCGGAAAACCGGCTCAGATAGGCTTGAAATCACGATCTGGCGGACTTTTCCGCCGCCTCAACCGGTTGTCCGGGCTGGATCGGATGCCCTCGCGGACCAACGGCCTATCAGACGCCCCAGACCCGCCCTGGTTCGCTTCAATAGCGGGTTCTGGTTCCCGGACCAGGTGGCCAGAATCCGGGACGTGTCAGGATCGGCGATCCCGGGATTGGTCCTCGCCCTCCCGGATCCGGGCAGGTAGGCTCTTGGAATCCCGCCTGCTGAGGTCGGATTCGAGCAAGAGACACCCGGAGATCCGCCATGCGCTCTGCCCACGCCCTCGCCATCGCCTCGCTCGCCCTGACCGGAGCCGCGATGGGCGGGATCGACGCCACCTGGCCCTTCGACCTGGAGACCACCGGGAGCGACGTCACGTGGGATTCCACAACGGCCATCAACCCCGCCGCGGGCCGATTCAAGTTCGTCTATGAGATTACCGCTGCCGACGCCGACGGTTCGCTCGGGGGGCTGCCGCTGGGGACGTTCGACGTCCTGAGCATGATCCCGCCGGAGCAGCTTTCCGATGTGGGTTACGCCCAGGGCCCGGCGCCGGTGACGGTTTGGAGCTCGCACATCGACGCCCCGGCCCCCCCGGAAGCGCCGGCGGTCTCGGCGGATGTGCTCATCACCGTCGATGGCTCGGGGTTCGCGCACATGTCGATGACCAACGTCACGCTGGGCACGGCGACGGTCAATGTTCCCCCCTTCGGCACGGTCATGATCGATATCACGCGGATCCACATGTCGGGAACGATCACCGCGGAGGTCGCCGCGTGCGCCGCGGACCTGAACATCGACGGCGTCGTGGACACCGCGGATCTCGGGATCCTGCTGGGTCAGTTCGGCACGGACAACGAGCAGGGCGACATCAACGACGACGACGTCGTGGACACCGCCGATCTCGGGATCCTGCTGGGGCAGTTCGGGGTCGTGTGCTCCTTCGAATGACCCCCCGCCGCCGCGGGTGATATCGTGGCGCCATGTCCACGTCGTACCCGCTGGATCAGATCAAGGTCGTCTTGGCCGAGGGCATCCACCCGACCGCGGAGGAATCGCTGCGCGAGGCGGGCTTCAGCGTCGAATCGCTGCCCGGCGCGCTCAACGGAGCCGAGCTGATCGAAGTCGCCGGTGATGCGCACATGCTCGGCATCCGCTCTCGCTCGCACTGCGACGAGGCGTTCTTCAAGGAGGCGAGCCGGCTCTGGGCGGTCGGGTGCTTCTGCATCGGTTCGAACCAGGTGGACCTGGGCGCGGCGGCACGGCGCGGGGTCGCGGTCTTCAACGCGCCCTTCTCGAACACGCGGAGCGTCGCGGAGATGACGATCGCCGAGATCGTCGCGCTGCACCGGGGGCTGGTCGAGTCGTCGGCGCGGATGCACGAGGGGGTGTGGACGAAGACCGCCTCGGGCCGGCACGAGGTCCGGGGGCGCACGCTGGGCATCGTCGGGTTCGGACGCATCGGCTCGCAGGTGTCGATCCTCGCCGAGGCCATGGGCATGCGCGTGCTCTACCACGACACGGCGCACCGCCTGCCGCTGGGCAACGCGGCGGCGGTCGGCTCGCTCGACGAGCTGTTGCGGTCATCGGATGTCGTCACGCTGCACGTGCCGGCGACGAGCGAGACGGAGGATCTGATCACGGCGCGCGAGCTGGCGCTCATGAAGCCGGGCTCGTTCCTCATCAACAACGCCCGGGGCTCCGTGGTCGATGTCGCGGCGTTGTCGCAGACGCTGCGGGAGGGCCGGCTCGCAGGGGCGGCGGTGGACGTGTTCCCGAAGGAGCCGGGCTCGAACACCGAGTCGTTCGAGAGCCCCCTGCGGGGCCTGCCCAACGTGATCCTGACGCCGCACGTCGGCGGCTCGACCGAGGAGGCGCAGAAGAACATCGCGATCGAGGTCGCCGGGAAGCTGGTGCGGCTGATGAACAACGGCTCGACCGCGACGGCGCTGAACATGCCGGAGGCGGAGCTGCCCAACCTGCACGAGGCCCACCACCGGATCCTGCACATCCACCACAACGTGCCGGGCGTGCTCAGCGCGATGCACCGGATGATCGCGGCGATGGGTGTGAACATCGCCGCCGAGCACCTGCAGTCCGACACGAGGCTGGGGTACGTGATTCTCGATGTCAACGCCTCTCATGGCGATCGCGTCGTCGAGGCGCTGCGGTCGATCCCGGAGACGATCCGCGTGCGCGCGATCTGGTGATTCCGCTCAGGCGATGCCCAGCGTCTTGCGCACATGCGCCGACAGCGCGGCGTTGGTGGCGCAGGCGGAGCCGGTCTCGATGGTGTCGGCGCCGGCGATGTCGGTGATCACGCCGCCGGCTTCAGGGACGAGGATCGCCATCGGTGCGACGTCCCACGGCTTGACGCCGCATTCGAGCCACGCCTCGGCCTCGCCCTTGAGCAGCAGGGCGACGCCGCTGAGATCGCCCCCCGAGATGGTGTAGTCGCACGAGCCCACGAGCGACATCACGCCCTTCCCCGCCGGGGACTCAACAAGACGGCTCAGCGAGCCCAGGCTCAGGTTCGCCTCGCTCCAGTGTTGCACATCCGAGACCCGGCAGCGCTCGCCGTTGAGCCAGCAGCCGTGCCCCTGCGCGGCCCAGTACGTCTCGTTGACGACTGGCATGGACATCGCGCCGGCGACGACGACGTCTTTGTGCAGCAGCGCCACCAGCGGGCCCCAGAACCGCAGCCCCCGGGCGAAGCGGTGCGTGCCGTCGAGGGGATCGACAATCCAGCGCAGCGCCGGATCGCCCTGCTGAACCCCTGATTCCTCCGAGAGCACGGAGTGCTCCGGGAAAGCCTGGGCGATGATCTTCAGGATCGCCTGCTCCGCGGCGAGGTCCGCCTCGGTCACGAAGGATCCGTCTTCCTTGCGCTGACGCGTGACGCCGCGCTCGTAGCGCTCCAGCGCCGCGTGCCCCCCCGCCTCCGCGGCGAGCCTGGCGACGGTCATCGCGTGCTCGAGGTCGGGTCGCTCAGCCACGGTCGATCGCCCCCGATGGTGAGGCGTCGATCGCGGTGGCGACGATCGCCTTGACCTCTTCCGCGCAGCCGAGCGAGAGCGTGATCCCCGCGCCGCCGTGGCCGTAGTTGTGGATGAGCAGCCCCCTGTGGTTGATCAGCTGCGGTTCGAGGCGGACCTCGTCGCGCCAGGGGCGGGCGCCGGCGATCGAGCCGAGCACCGGGGCGTTCTCGATCGCCGGGTTCAGGCGGACGCAGCGCTCGATGATGCGGCGCTGGACTTGCTCGCTGACCTCGTTGTCGCCGACGCCGTGCTCGGCGGTGCCCCCGAGGATGCAGTCTTCGCTCCTTGGGATCATGTAGATGGGGGTCATCGGGTCGCGCTCGTCGAAACAGAACCGATCGACATACCCGGACGCGATGCGGACGAGCTGCCCCTTGACCGGCTTGAGCCGCTCGTCCTCGGTGAGGAACGCGGCGCCGAGCCCAGCGCAGTTGATCACAACCGTCGCGTGGTCGAACCCCTCGTCGAGGTGCGTGACGGCGCGATCAACAAGGACGCCGCCGCCTTCGAGGAACCGACCCAGCAGCCAGGGGAGATAGATCGGCGTCTCGATGACGATGGAGCGGAAGGTGTAGTGCGGCAGCGTGCCCGCGGCGCCCCCGACGAGGCGCAGCGCCATCTCCGGCGTTGCCCAATCCGGCGGCTGCAGGGGCTCGGGGATGAACTCCTCGCCATCGACGAAGCGGACGCCGGCGTCAGGGCGCCCGGTCAGAGCGCTGAACTGCTCGTAGCTTCGGATCGCCCAGCGGTTGACGCGGTCCTTCGGGAAGACGAGGTACGGGTGCCAGATCGCCGCGGCGACCATCGACACGGTGTACTCGGGGCGCTGCTTTGTCCAGATCTCAACGTCGATGCCGAGCTCCTGGAGCTTGACGGCGCAGGAGAGCCCGCTCACGCCGCAGCCGATGACGATGGCCTTGCTCCCGGGACGCATGGATCACGAGGCTACGGCTGGAGCGTCCGGGCCGCAATCCGGTGATGAAGATCCGGATCGACGGTGTGGCCTCGGCTCAGGGGCAGGGCTGGCCGAACGACTGGAGCAGGATGCCCAGGTCGGCGGTGTCCACGACGCCGTCGCTGTTGAGATCCGCGGGGGATCCGGCGCCGGAGCCGTAGTGCATGAGCAGTTGCCCGAGATCGGCGGTGTCGATGATCCCGTCGTTGTTGATGTCGGCGGGGCAGGCCGGGGCGAGATCGCCGTCGAGGACGGCGCCGGTGATGACCAGCGCGTAGCCCTGGGACCCCATGTTGACCGCCGTCGCAAGAACGCGGACGGTCCAGAGGCCTGTCTCGGGGGTCGTGACATGGACCTGCTCGACGGTGTTGATCGCGTCGAAGGGGCCTCCGGTGGTCGAGACGCCGCCCGCGAAGTCGTTGCCCTTGTAGATGACGCCGGAGGGGGAGATCACCTCCAGGTCGAGGTCGTTGACCGGGGCGAAGGCGGCGCCGACGGTCGCCGGCGCATCGTTGAAGACCATCGTGATGCGCAGCGGCATCCCGCTGTCGGTGACCTGGGCGTGATGCTCTGCCATCTGCCCGGTCGTCATCGCCCCGGAGTCTGCGTTGCGGACGTCGCGCACGACCGTCCGCAGCGCTTCGCCGGTGAAGCACAGCGCGTTATCGAGCAGCACGCGGCCCCACCCCTCTCGGGCGCTGGGGTAGCCGGGCTCGCCGGACATGTCGATCGCGGAGTTGATGAGCATCGCCTTGAGGAGCGCGGCCGAGGGCGTCATCGCATCGCCGGCGCTCGGGACGCCGCTGGGGTAGTAGCCTTCCATGAACCACTGCCTTGTGAGCAGCGCCATCGCGGAGATGGCGGGGGTCGCCATGGATGTGCCGCTGAGCGACTGCACATCGCAGGCGGTGTTCCACTTGGCGGAGAGGATCCCGCAGCCGGGAGCCATGATCTCCGGCTTGCGGCGCCCGTCGATGGTCGGACCCGCGCCGCCGAAGCACCAGAAGTCCTGGAAGCTGTCGTCGAGCGTCGCGGCGACGGCGAGGCAGTTCTTCGCGTTCTCGGGGATCTTGACGGTGGTCCCGTTGGAGACGGCAAAGACCACGAGGTCGTCCTCGTTGTCGTGCGAGAAGACATCGACGGCGCGCGAGGCGGCGCTGTAGGCGTTGGTGTGGTCCCAGCCCCAGGAGTTCGTGTGGACCCTGGCGCCCTGATCGTGGTGCAGCTGGAACTTGCCGATCACCGAGGCCTCGTCGAGCGAGGGGGTCGAGTTGTAAACGATCTTCGCGTCATAGGCGTTGCCCTTGAGGTTGTCGCCGTCGGGGCCCAGGTCGTTGCCCGCGACGATGCCGGCGACGTGAGTGCCGTGCTTGTCGGGGTTGATGACGTTGGTGTTGTACGCGAGGATCTTGCGGTTCGTGGGGCCGAAGGGCTCGGTGTCCGCGAAGGAGCAGTGGTCGGGATCGATGTTGCCGTCGATGACGCCGACGATCTGCCCGGCTCCGGTCAGGCCGTGGTCCCAGATCGCGTAGTCGCTCGGGATGTTGGACTGATTGATCCACTCGCCGGAGCCGTTGCGGAGCGTGGGCTCGGCGTTGGGCTCGATGAACTGCACGCCGTTGAGCGCGGCGAGTTGATCGAGGCTGGCGCGGGGGATGATCGCGCTGATGGTCTGGTTGCCGCCGACGTCCTGGGCGTCGAAGGCGACGGCGCCGGGAATCGTGTTGAACGCGTCGAAGATCGTCGCGGCGTCCTCTCCCTGATGGAGGGTGATGGTCACCGCCGCCTCGTCGGCGTCTTCATCGCGGAGCGCGCCATCCACCTTCCAAGCCGCGTCGTAGGGCGCCGTCCAGCGGATGAAGTCGATGCCCTCGAGCAGGTCGCAGTCGGCGCCCTCGCCGCGGATGAGGAAGGCGTTGGGCGGGAGGTACTGCGCGATGCGCACGCCGGCGCTCATGAGACGCCGGCGCCGCTCGGGGGTCATCGGGCCGTCGAGTTGGATGAGTCGCCAGCATCCGGCCATGCCGTGATCCCGGTCGCCGCGGACAGCGCCGGCGATGTCTGTCCTCGCCTCGGAGGTGTCGATGGTCCTGACGCGCAGATCGAGGTGTTGCCCCGGAGCCGCCTGCGCGAGACCCGCGATTGCGAGGACGCCGACAACCGGGCCGAGCCTCGAGGCCCGGAAACTTGTGAACAAGTGATGTCCTGGCAAGGCGCGGGCTCCGTCGCGGTGGGCTGTCCGAGCTGGCAACGCATCTTCGGATCGACCACCCGGGCACACCGTCGCCATCGACATCCCGTTGGTGTGGCCAAAGCTGCGCTGCTCAATCGATGCCGCCCCTACATGCGACAAATCCCTACCAGACAGGCCTTTGGGCGATTATCGGAGCTTCGGTTCCGGCTTGGATGTGGTGGGTTCGGGCGGCCGGCGGCTCGGTGGCCGAGGCGCCTGATGGCAATGGCGATACCTGGACTCGAACCAGGGACCTGAGGTTTATGAATCCTCCGCTCTAACCAACTGAGCTATATCGCCGCGGGCGATCGTGAGCGCCGTCTGGGCGTCTCCTGATCGGCTGGCATGCTATCCAGCATTTGATGACCGTCAACTCCGGTAGGCCTGACGCGGGGGCGTCGGATCGGTACACTTACCGGACATGCGAATCGGAGTTTGCCTTGAATCCGACCCCCACGAGACGCGCGTCGCGCTGATCCCCGAGAGCGTGAAACGCCTCTCGGGCAAGGGGCATTCCGTGGTCGTGCAGGCCGGGGCCGGGGCGAGGGCGCTCCACGCCGACGACGCCTACCGGCAGGCCGGCGCCGAGATCGTTGATGGGCCTGACGCGCTCGTGCGGGGCTCTGACCTGCTCTGCTGCGTCGGGGTTCCCGGCGATGCGGTGATCGGCGGGCTGGGCCCCGGCAAGCTGCTGCTGGGCCTGCTCGCGCCGTCGTCGAACACCGAGCTGTTGTCGAAAATCGCGGGCTCCGGAGCCTCGGCGATCGCCTTCGAGACGGTGCCCCGGATCACGCGCGCCCAGAAGGTCGATGCGCTGAGCGCCATGAGCACCGTCGCCGGGTACCGCGCGGTCATCCTCGCCGCGGAGGCGTCCCCCAAGATGTTCCCGATGCTGATGACCGCTGCGGGGACGGTCACGGCGGCGAAGGCGCTGATCATCGGCGCGGGCGTGGCGGGGCTGCAGGCGATCGCGACGGCGCGGCGTCTCGGCGCGGTGGTCGAGGCGTACGACATCCGCCCGGCCGCGAAGGAACAGGTGCTGAGCCTCGGGGCGAAGTTCGTCGAGCTGCCCGGCGCCGGGGGCGGCGACGCCGAGACAGCCGGGGGATATGCGAGAGAGCAGAGCGCCGAGGAGCAGGCGAAGCAGCGGCAGCTCATGGCGGACCACGTCGCCGCTTCGGACATCGTCATCACGACGGCGCTGGTGCCAGGCAAGCCCGCGCCGAAGCTGATCGACAGGGCGACCGTCGAGCGGATGCGCCCCGGGTCGGTGATCGTGGATCTGGCCGCGGAGGCCGGCGGCAACTGCGAACTGACGCAGCCCGGCGAGAGCGCCGAGCACCAGGGCGTGACGATCCTGGGGCCAGCGAACCTGCCGGCGCAGTGCGCCGTGCACGCGAGCCAGATGTTCAGCCGGGTGTGCGAAGCGTTCGTGCCCGAGCTGGCGCCGGAGTCGGCGCTGGCGATCGACCTGAACAACGACATCGTCGGCCCGGCGCTGGTGGCGCACGCCGGGGAGGTGCGCTACGCGCCGGCTCGCGAGGCGCTGGGGCTTGGCCCGCTGCCGGCGCCGGAGCCCGAGCCCGAGGCTGAGGCCGGATCGGCGCCGTCAACCCCCGGGGAGGCCACCGCATGAACCCGATGCTCATCACGAGCCTGTTCATCTTCGTGCTGGCGATCCTGCTGGGCGTTGAGCTGATCCGCAAGGTGCCGCAGACCTTGCACACGCCGCTGATGAGCGGGTCGAACGCGATCAGCGGGATCACGATCGTCGGCGCGATCGTCAGCGCCAACAGCGAGAGCCTGCTGGGGCTGGCCCCGATCCTGGGGTTCATCGCCATCGTCTTCGCCACGATCAACGTCGTCGGGGGGTTCCTGGTGACCGACCGGATGCTCAAGATGTTCAGGAAGCGGTAGCGCATGGGAGGTCTCATCCAATCCGTGCTGGCGCAGTCGGCGTTCGACACGTGGCGCAACCTCGCCTACATCGTCGCGGCGGTGCTGTTCATCTCCGGGCTCAAGAAGCTGTCGTCGCCCCGCACGGCCCGGACGGGCAACGGCCTGGCGGCGCTGGGCATGCTCGTCGCGGTCCTGGCGACCATGCTGCACCTGCAAGCGCTGAGCTACGTCTGGATCCTCATCGCGCTGGTCATCGGCTCGGGCATCGGCGTCGTGCTGGCGGCGCGCGTGCAGATGACGCAGATGCCGCAGCTCGTGGCGCTCTACAACGGCTCCGGCGGCGTCGCCTCGGCGCTGGTGGCGATCGCGGAGTATTCCAGGGCCGGCAGCCTGCTCAGCGCCGATGCGCTGTTCATCGTCGGCCTCGGGACGCTGATCGGTTGCGTGACCTTCTCCGGGTCCATCGTCGCGGCGGGCAAGCTGCACGGGAAGATCAGCGGCAAGCCCGTGATCCTGCCCAACCAGATGCTGATCAACGCCGCGCTGATCGTGGTCGCGCTGCTGCTGAGCATCGTGCTGATGCAGTACCCCGGGGCGTGGTGGACGATCCCGATCATCATCATCGGGTCGCTGGCGCTGGGCGTGACGCTGACCATGCCCATCGGCGGCGCGGACATGCCGGTGATGGTGTCGCTGCTCAACAGCTACTCGGGGCTGGCCGCCTCCGCGGCGGGGTTCATCATCGGGAACCTGGCGCTGATCGTCTCCGGCGCCCTCGTCGGCGCGTCGGGGCTGATCCTCACCGCCATCATGTGCAAGGCGATGAACCGCTCGCTGGGCAACGTTCTCTTCGCGGGCGTCGGCACCGCCGACTCCGCCGGGACCGGCGGGCGCGAGAGCACCTTCGGCGGGACGGTCAAGTCCGCCGACCCCGAGGACGTGGCGATCATCCTCGATTCGGCGCAGCGCGTGATGATTGTCCCGGGCTACGGCCTGGCAGTCGCGCAGGCGCAGCACATCGTCAAGGAGCTTGCCGGCAAGCTCGAGGCGCGCGGCATCGCCGTGATGTACGGCGTCCACCCGGTCGCCGGACGCATGCCCGGGCACATGAACGTGCTGCTGGCGGAGGCGGACGTGCCCTACGAGCAGCTGCTGGAGATCGAGCCCGCCAACGCCGAGATCGACCGCTGCGACGCGGCGCTGGTCATCGGCGCCAACGACGTCGTCAACCCGGCGACCCGGCACGACAAGAACAGCCCCATCTACGGCATGCCGATCATCGATGTTGACAAGGCGCGGACGGTCTTCGTGCTCAAGCGGTCGATGGCCGCGGGCTACGCCGGGGTGGACAACGAGCTGTTCGTCCTCGACAACACGCTGATGGTCTTCGGCGACGCGAAGGACACGCTCCAGAAGATCAACACGGCGCTGGACGAGCTCTGAGCGCCCCGATCACTTGCGGGTGCTGAACCTGCTGAAGGGGGTCCGGGTCTGGGCCAGCGACCCGTAGGAACCCCCGGCCAGCCTGTCGATGCGCTCGATCGTCATGAACGACATCGGCGCGATCTCGCTGACCTGCCGCCGGAGCGTCGGGACGTCGCGGCGCCGGATGGCCGTGAAGCAGATCTCCGTCGGGCCGTTCATGCCCTCGGCGTTGATCCTCGTGACCCTCCAGCGGAGCCCCCGCAACGCCAGGGAGAGGTCGATCGTCTGGTCGGAGTTGATCACGCGCACCAGGCGGAACCCGATCGCGATGCGGTCCTCCAGGTACACCCCGAGCATCATGCCGCACGCGTACCCCGAGGCGTAGCCCAGCACGGCGAAAGGATTGGGCAGGTACCGCAGCGCACTGCTGACGGCGATCACCCAGATGATCACCTCGAAGAACCCGATGACGACCGGCCAGAACTTGATCCCGCTGGTCAGGAGGATCATCCGCATCGTCGCCATGGAGACATCGCAGATCCTGGCGAAGAAGATCAGGAAGGGGATCCACAGCGGCATGTCCGGGGCGTTCATCGGGCGGCTCTCTGACGCAGCGCATGGGGGAGAAATGCAGACAACAGGCGCCGTGGGGCGGCGCGGCGCACGGAACACAATCCGTTGCGACGAATCGTTGATATCGGCGAAGCCCGGCCTCAGCCAACACTGGCCGCGCCGTTGCGGCGGGGCGCGGTCTCGACGGCCGGCGCCGCCCACCTCCCGACGTTGGCGTTCGGGTCCCGGCGCCGCATCGCCGCGGCGATGAGCCCCATGAACAGCGGCTGGGGCCTCAGCGGCCGGCCGGTGAGTTCAGGGTGGAACTGCGCCGCGATGAAGTAGGGGTGCTCGATTGCGCCGCCGGAACCTGGCAGCGGGAGCTCGAGGATCTGCATGATGGGATGCCTGGGGTGACGCCCCGAGAAGATGAGCCCCCCCGCCTCGAGCTCGGCGATCCTGTCGGGTTCGACCTCGTATCGGTGCCGGAAGCGCTGGCGCACGCTCTGGACGCCCCCGTAGAGGTGGTGTGCGAGCGTGCCGGGCGTGAGTTGGACGTCCTGCCCCCCGAGGCGCATTGAGCCGCCGAGCTGTTCGATCTGTTTCTGCTCGGGGAGCTCGCTGATGAAGGCGTTGTTCGAGTCCTGACGGAACTCGGTGGACTCAGCGTCGGCGACGCCCAGGACGTTGCGCGCGAACTCGATGACGGCGACCTGGAACCCCAGGCAGATGCCGAGGTACGGGATGCCCTGCTCGCGGCAGTGCCGGACGCACTCGATCTTGCCGGCGACGCCGCGCGAACCGAACCCGCCGGGTGTGATGACTGCGTCGAGCCCCTCGAGGACCTTCGAGACGTTCGCCGCGGTGATGCCCTCGGTGTCGAGCCAGCGGATCTCCGTCTCAACGCCCAGGTGGGCCGAGCAGTGCTCGATGGCCTTGTCGATGGAGGCGTAGGCGTCGCGCACGGCGATGTACTTTCCGGTGATGCCGATGGCGACCTTGCCGGTGCGGGGACCGGTGAGCCCCTTGACGAACGCCATCCAGCTGGACCTGGCGGCGTCCTCGGCGACGGGGTCCACACGTTCGTGGAGCGCGAGCGTCGAGAGGATGCGCCGGTCGAGCCCGGCCGCGCGCATGTCCTCGGGGATCGTGTAGATGCTGGGCCGGTCGTGCATCGAGAAGACGCGCTCCAGGGGGACGTTGGAGAACATCGCGATCTTCTCGAGGACGCTGTGGGTGCAGGGCGTGTGCGCACGGCAGGCGATGATGTGGGGCTGGATGCCCGCTTCCATGAGGCGCTTGATGCCCAGCTGCGCCGCTTTGGACTTCTGCTCGCCGAGCGCGGGGGGCTCGATGATGTAGGTCAGCGCGACGAAGCAGACCGAGGCGGGGCCCTCCTCGAAGGCGAGCTCGCGGAGCGCCTCGATGTAGAAGCCGTTCTCGTAGTCTCCCGCGGTGCCGCCGACCTCGACAAAGACGATGTCGGCGGGTCTGGTCCCGTCGCCGTGGAGGGCGAGCTCTCGGAGCCGGCGTTTCACCTCGCCGGTGACGTGCGGGATCATCTGCACGTCCCGGCCCAGGTACTCGCCCTTTCGCTCGCGGCCGAGGATCTCGGCGTAGAGCTGCCCGGCGGTGGCGAAGTTTCGATAGGAGAGGTCCTGGTCGAGCATGCGCTCGTAGGTGCCCAGGTCCATGTCGGTCTCTGTCCCGTCGTCGAGGACAAAGACCTCGCCGTGGCGGAAGGGGTTGAGGGTGCCCGAGTCGATGTTGAGGTAGCCCTCGAGCTTGATCGGTGCGACGACCAGTCCCTTGTCCTTCATCAGCTTGGCGACGGATGACGAGAAGATGCCCTTGCCGAGACCGGACATGACCGTCCCGAATACGGCGAGGTACTTGTGGCGACCCTTGACATACCCGGGCGGGATCGGGCTGTACGCCTCGGAGGCCCCGGCGTCGTCGGAATCGCCCAGCGAGGCGAGCAGATCGGCGCCGATCGGCTTGGAATCGCTGGATTTGGTTCGCCGATCCGTGGCGGGCTGGTTTATCTTGTGGGGCATGATTGATCGTACCAGATCGGAGGCCGGACACAACTGCGATGTTCGCAACCCCCGGCGCTGCCTGTCCGTAGGATAGTCGAATCGTTCAAACCACCGTTTGAATCGCCCCGCTCACACCCCCCCGCCCCCAGGAGTTCGATGATGCTGTCACGCCGGTCCCGTTCGATGCTGCGCCTCGGCGCCCCCGCCGCTTCGGTCGCGCTGCTGCTCGGCGCATCCTCCGATGTCCTGATCGCCGGCGTGTGGTGCGATGTGGAGGGCAACGACTTCGCCGCCTGGGCCGACAGCGACAACGGCGTGGACACGCTGAACTACCCCCCCGACCGGATCGTGGAGTTCGAGCACATGCGGCTCGAGCTCGACATCCCGGACATGAACACGCCGACGCTCACGGCCAAGGAGACGCTGACCTTCACGGCGCTGGCGCCGAGCGTCGAGGAACTCACGCTCGATGCGCACCAGCTGGTGATCAACAAGGTGTACGCGATCGGAAAGGGTCGCAAGGTCGATTTCAGCTCTGACGACGACGCGCTGACGCTGGCGTTCGAGCCCCCGCTCCGTCGCGGCGAGAGCGGCGGGGTGGTGATCGAGTACGAGGTCAACGACCCGCCGGAGGGTCTGCTGTGGAGCCCCGAGTCATCCGACCACCCCGGTCGGGCGGCCCAGATTCACACGCAGGGCGAGTCGGAGACCAACAGCTACTGGTTCCCCTGCCACGATTCGCCGAACGTCAAGCTGACGACGGAGATCCTCTGCACGGTCCCGGATGGTTTCTCCGTCTCCTCGAACGGGCGGCTCGTCTCGAAGGACACCAAGGGCGGGCGGACCACGTTCCACTGGAGCCAGGACCTGCCGCACTCGAACTACCTCGTCTCGCTGTGTGTCGGTCAGTGGGACATCGTGGACATCTCCGACAACGACCTGCCGATGCCCGTGTACGTCCCCAAGGGGATGGGCCGGTACGTCAAGGCGTGCTACGGGAAGACTCCCGCGATGGTGCGGGCGATGGCGCAGGCGATGGACGAGCCCTACCCCTGGGCGCAGTACGGGCAGGCGCTCGTCTGGGACTTCGCGGCGGGCGGGATGGAGAACACCTCGGTGACGACGATGTACGCCGCGGCGATCCTCGAGGACTCGTCGGTCGAGAGCGACCAGCGCCGGCTGGACAGCCTGATCGCGCACGAGCTGGGGCACCAGTGGTTCGGCGATCTGCTGACGTGCAACTCGTGGGACCACATCTGGCTCAACGAGGGGTTCGCGACCTATATGGAGGGCCTGTGGTGGGAGGCGGCCGACGGGTACGACGGCGGCTACCTCTTCGATATGTGGGAGAACAACCGCTCGAACACGTTCCGCGACAAGGCGCCGGCCAAGGGGCTGCGTCCCGGGATGGTCTCGCGTGAGTACGAGACGCCGGACGACACGTTCCGCCGGCGGTCGAACCCCTACCCCAAGGGCGCGAGCATCCTGCACATGCTCCGGGTGAAGATGGGTGACGAGGCGTTCTTCAAGGGGATGCGGGCGTACGTTGATGCGAACAAGTTCAAGACGGTAGAGACAGACGACTTCCGCAAGGCGATGGAGGACGCGTCGGGGCTGAGCCTCGAGCGGTTCTTCGAGCAGTGGGCGTTCCGCCCCGGGACCCCCGAGATCACCATCTCGCCCAAGTGGAGCCCCAAGAGCAAGACCCTGTCGGTCAGGATCGAGCAGACGCAGCGAATCGATGAGGAGCTCCCGGCGTTCGCGTTCGAACTTCCGCTGCACATCGTGACCGCCGAGGGCGCGAGGCTCGAGACGGCGAAGGTGGACGGGAAGCTGACGGAGCTGACGATCCCGCTCGAGAGCGAGCCGACGATGGTCGCGGTCGATCCGTGGCTCTCGACGCTGGCGACGAGGACGCTCAAGGTCCCCGAGGCCTGGCTGATCGAGCAGCTCCGCTCGGGGCCGACCATCCCCTCCAGGCTGGACGCGGCGATCGCCCTCGGCGAGCACCCGGGCAAGGCGACCGTCGAGGCGCTGTCCGCCGTGCTCAGCGATTCCTCCGAGCACTTTGCGTTGCGGTCGCGCTGTGCGCAATCGCTGGGCGACCTCGGCGCCGGGGCGGAGCTGCTGCGGCTGATCAACGCCGGCGTCAACGGGGACTCCCGTGTTACGCAGGCGATGCTCGAGGGCCTGGCGGCGACGCGCGACGATGGCGCGCTGAGCGTGCTGCGCGCCGTCGCGGCCGATCACAAGTGGAACCACCGCGTCCGGGCCGCGGCGATCGAGGGCATCGGGAGCCTCGGCGACGAGTCGGACCTGCCGCTTCTGTCACAGGCGATCAAAGAGGTCTCGTACGCCGGGTCCATCCAGAGCGCGGCGATCCACGCGCTGACCGAGCTCAAGCTGCCCGGTGCGCTGGAGCTGATCGCGCCGCTGACCGGGCCCGGGCGGGGCGACGCCGAGCGGATGCGACCGACCGCGATGAACGCCGTCGCGGATCTCAAGGAGCAGGACCCCGACTTCGCGTACCGCACGATCCTGGCGAACCTCAACGACCACGCCGAGCGCGGGCGGTCTTCGGCGGCCAGGGCGCTGGCGGCGCTGGGCGACGAGCGGGGGCTGCCCGAGCTGCGGCGCCTGTCGCGTTCGCACCGTCAGCACAGTTTCCGCGAGCTGTGCGCGGACATGGCCAAGGAGCTTGCGGCCAACGCCAACGAGAAGAACCCCAACGCGAATCTCTCGCGCGAGATCGAGGACCTCAGGCACGAGGTTGACAAGCTCCGCAAGATGATCGAGGAACAGCAGGGCGAGGACGCCGGGGCCGAGGCGAAGTAACCGCCGGCCGCCCGGCTCAGCGTGGGACGGCCTGCCTGGTGCGGAATCGCTCGACGAACGCGGCGTAGTCCGCGGGGGTGTCCACCCCCCTGCTGGCGGTCTGCCGGATCGCCACGGCGATCGTGCGCCGGTGCTCGATGGCGCGGAGCTGCTCGAGCTTCTCCGTCTTCTCCAGCGGCGTCGGGGGCAGCGCGAGGAACTCGTCGAGGAAGGACCGGCGGTACACGTACAGCCCGATGTGCTTGAGCGGCCTGGCCGGCGCGTCGGGATCGCGGTCGCGGTTGTGCGGGATCGGCGCGCGGGAGAAGTAGAGCGCCCGGCCCTCGACGCCGATGACCACCTTGACGAGGTTCGGGTCGTCGGGGTCGTCGCCCGGCGCCATCGGCGAGGCGGCGGTCGCCATCGGCGCCTTCGTGCGGATCAGCTCGCCAATCGCCGCGTCGATCAGCTCCGGCTCCAGCTCCGGCTCGTCCGCCTGGGGGTTGACGACGATCTCGTCGGCGTGCAGGCCCATCAACTCGGCGGCCTGCGCGATCCGGCTCGTCCCGTTCTCGTGATCCCGGGACGTCTCAACACCCTCGTAGCCGTGCTTGCGCACCGTGTCGAGGATTTCCTGCGAATCAGAGGCGACGACAACGCGGCGGACCACGGTCGCCGCATGCGCGGCGTCGCAGGTGTGCACGATCATGGGCTTGCCGGTGTCGCTGGCGAGGACCTTGCGCGGGAACCTCGTGGATTCGAGCCTCGCCGGGATGATCGCCGTGGCCTGCGCCATTGGTTGCCCTCGCTGCGCGACGCGCCTTCCGAGGCGTCAGCCGCCGTCCCTGAGCTTCTTCTGGAGGTCCTGGATC
This sequence comes from Phycisphaeraceae bacterium, assembly GCA_020639135.1. Classification (GTDB taxonomy): domain Bacteria; phylum Planctomycetota; class Phycisphaerae; order Phycisphaerales; family UBA1924; genus JACKHE01. The sequence goes on along the minus strand of JACKHE010000007.1, from coordinate 177,928 downwards.
GCCTGGCGGCGTTCGAGGATGTCCTGGTAATCGAGCTGCTCCATGGCGATGGCGGAGGCGAGCTGGGCGGCCTCGTTGATCGCCTCGGTGTCGCGGTCGTTCTCGGCCTTGGTCATGAGCGCACACATGAGTGCGTACTGCCGGTCGAGGGCAACGTGCGTCCCGGAGGAGCGTTCGGCCTCGATCGCCTGCCGGAGCACGGAGATGGACTCATCGACGAACCCGATGCGGTTGAACGCCCGGCCGAGGTAGTCCAGCGCGTCGATGCGGTTCTTGGCGTCCTTGACGGCCTGCTGGAGGAGCGTGATCGCCTGCTTGTCTCTGCCGGCGTTGTAGTAGAGCTTGCCGAGCTCGAACTTGAGGCCCAGGTCGGTCGGGTACGCCTCGGCGTGCGCCTCGACGACTTCCAGCTCGATGTTCTGTCTGGTCTGCTGCGCCCCGCGGAGCGCCTCGGCCTTGTCCTTGTTCGTGGGGTCGGCCTGGCAATCTGACGCGGCGCGGCGCTCGGCGCGCTTGGCCTGTCGGATCTGGAGGCGCCCCTTCTCCTTGCGGAACTGGTACTCCTGGGTGTCGTTGTACGCCCGGTCCAGGACATCGATCGCCGTCGCCTCGTTGGCCTCGTTCTCGTTTTCCAGCAGCGCCCTGACGTAGCGGCTGACGGCGTGGCGGTCGGTGGGTCGCGATTCGTAGTCCTCACGGGCCGCGTTGAGGACGCGCTGGGCGGCGTCAACGCTCTTGACGACGCTCTCGCCCTCGTTGAGCGCCTGCTGCTTCGCGGCGTCGCGAACGCTGGTGCGGAAGCTGCTCCCCTGCTCGGTGTAGCCGCCCGCGGACATCGTCGCCTGGGCGGAGAGGTTGCGGAGCTCGTCGGCGAGTTTCGCGTCGGTGCGGTCCTTGCTCAGGGCGAACTCGCCGGCCTTGACCGCCATGTCGAAGGCGCCGACCCGCTCGGCGGCTTCCTTGATCTTCAGCAGCTGGTCCTTCTTCACCTTGGGGTCCTGCGCGGCGAAGTTCAGGGCGCGTTCACCGATCCAGTACGCGGCCTCGGCCTGGTCGATGGCGCTGGCGGCGGCCATCGCCCTGATCGCGGCGTTGATATCGCCGGATCGCGTCCCGAAATCGAGCAGGGCGAGCAGGTAGCGCTCGACCCCCTTGTGGAAGTCCTTGCCGCCGAAGTTGCGGGCCTGGTCCTTGGTGGGACCGGGCTTGCCGCGCTCGGCGGCGAAGCGGGCGGCGGAGGTGTAGAAGGATTCGAGCCCGGTCATGCTGGAGGGATCCTTGCGGAGCCCCTGGAGCCAGAGGGTGGTGGCGTACTCGTAGTTGCCGGTCTGGCCGACGGTCCTGGCGTGCTCGAAGAAAGAGGCCGCCTTGTCGGGTTCGGAGAGGTATACATCTCCGGTGGCGGGCGCCGACTGGGCGCCGTCGTCCGTGCTCTTCTTCCCAAACAGCGCCAAGGGCGAAGTTCCTTTCCGATGGCGCCTGGCGCCGTGACGAGATCCTTCGGGCAGGGGATCTCCCGCCGGAAGGGCGATGCTACGGCGCCCGGGCGTCATCCTCAACGACGCCGGCGGTGGTTCACACCGCCTTCAAGGGTACACTTCTCCCCCATGCCGACGCCGGATCCCAGCAATCTCTACATTCGGACCTACCCGGATCCCGCGCTGCGGCGGCGGGCTCAGGCGATCGATCCTGCCGACGAGGCCATCGGGCCTGTCGCCGAGCGCATGATCGAGCTGATGTTCGACGCGGCGGGGATCGGGCTGGCGGCGCCGCAGGTGGGGCTCCCCTGGCGGCTCTTCGTCGCGCATGTGCCCCACAGTGATGAGGATCCGGAGGTCGAGGGGCTGGTGACGAGCACGACATCTCCCCTGGTCTTCATCAACCCGGAAGTTCTTCGGATGGAGGGCGCCCCCGAGCCCTTTGAGGAAGGGTGCCTGAGCCTGCCGGACATCCGGGCCGACGTACTCCGGCCGCCGGTGGTCCACCTCAGGGCGTACGGGATCGGGGGCGACGCCTTCGAGATCGCCGCCCGGGGGCTGCTGGCGCGGTGCCTGCTCCACGAGTTCGACCACCTGGACGGCGTGATGATCATCGACAAGTTCACGCAGATCGGGCGGATGAAGACGAAGTCCGCGGTCCGGCGCCTGGAGCGCGAGGCCGGCGTGCGATGAACATCGTGTTCTTCGGCTCCGGGGCCTTCGGCGTCCCGACGATCCAGGCGCTGGCGGAACGGCACACGCTCAAGCACATCGTCACGCAGCCCGACCGCAAGGCGGGCCGGGGCCGGAAGCTGACGCCGACGCCCATCGCGCAGTGGGCCGAGGCGCAGGAGCACCACCTCCCTGTGCTCATGGCCGAGCACGTCAACGATCACGAGGTGATCGAACGCATCCGCGCTGTGGACGCCGATGCCTGGGTGGTGATCGCGTTCGGGCAGAAGCTGGGCTCGGCCCTGCTCTCGGGGCGCTTCGCGATCAACCTGCACGCCTCGCTGTTGCCGCGCTGGCGCGGGGCTGCGCCGATCAACCACGCGATCCTGGCGGGCGACACGGAAACGGGCAACACGGTGATTACGCTGGCGGACCGGATGGACGCGGGGGAGATCCTGGGGCAGAGTCGTCGCGCGATCGATCCGGCAGTGACAGCCGGGGAGCTGCACGACCTGCTCTCGGCCGATGGTCCGGCGCTGGTGCTGGATGTGCTCGAACGACACGAGTCCGGCTCGCTGGACCCCCACCGGCAGGAGGAGACGGCGGTGACGCTCGCCCCGAAGCTGTCCAAGGACGAGGGGTGGCTGAACTTCGCGCTGCCCGCCGACTTTCTCAAGCGGGTCATTCACGGTCTGACCCCCTGGCCCGGAGCAGCGACGGCCCTGCGGGAGCGGCGCCTGGCGATCCGGAAGGCGGAACACAGCGACGAGCAGACCCAACAAGAACCCGGGACAATCGTGGACCCCGAGCGGGGCCTGGTCGCCTGCGGTCGCGGCACGGTGCTGCGGCTGCTTGAGGTCCAGCCGTCGGGGAAGAAGACGATGCCCTGGGCTGACTACGCCAGGGGCGCCGGGGTCAAGACCGGGGACCGATTCGACGACGATGAGCCGATCGGACGATGAAGCGGAAGATGACGACCTTGCTCACACTCTGGGACCTGCTGACGCCGAGCCCCCGGCCCCGGCGCCGTCCCCCGGTGGTCGCTCCGGCGCGTCCGCGCCCTGCAAAGCCCAAGCCACGAGCCGCGCAAGTCCGCTACGACGAGATCACGAGAGCGATGCTCCGCGAGCACGGCATCCGCGTGCGCAAGTGGCGCACGTCGATGTCCGGGTGCGCGTGGGAAGTCCATTACGAGAGCGGCAAGGTGTCGCGGCTGATCGAGGCGCCCCGGCCCAAGGGACCCATGTCGATGGCGGTCTTCCTGCACGAGGTCGGGCACCACGCGATCGGCCTCGGCGCGTACAAGCCGCGCTGCCTGGAGGAGTACCACGCCTGGGCGTGGTCGCTCACCACGATGGAATCGCTGGGGCTGAACGTCACCGACCGGGTGCGGCAGCGGATGCACGACTCGCTGCGCTACGCGGTGCACAAGTCGAGGAGCCGGGGGATCCGGAGCCTGCCCTCGGAGCTTGCGGCGTTCGATATCCCGTACCCGAAGCGCTGATCGCGCCGGAACCGATCAGAACCCCGCCGCACCCATCCATTCGCTGGGCTTTGCTTCCAGCGCGAGCGCGACGCTCAGCAGGGACTCGATCGAGGGCAGGTGGGTGCCGCGTTCGATGGCGCTGAGCTGGCTGACGCTGACGCCGCTGGCCTCGCTGAGGTCCTTGAGGGTCCAACCGCGCTCGGTTCGGGTGATGCGGATGCGGCGTCCGAGCTCGGCCCGGAGGCGGTCCTGTGGCCTGCCGCCGAGACCGAACGCTTCGGCGGCCTGCCGAAGGGTGGAACGGAGCTCGCCGAGTGAAAACGGCTTGGAGAGGTAGTCGAAGACGTCCTGCTTGAAGGTGTTGCGCATCGTCTCCAGCGAGGGGTAGCCGGTGGCGATGATGACGCACAGCCTGGGCCAGCGTCCTCGGATCTCCTGGAGTGTGCGCTCGCCGGAGTGCTTGCCCATCTTGATGTCGAGCAGGACGATGTCGGGGAGCCGCTCGTCGGCGAGGCGGAAGAGCTCGTCGGGCGTCGAGGCGAGGCGGACGGTGTGGCCGTCGCCCTCGAGCATGCCGCGGAGGTATTCGCGGAAGTCGGCGTCGTCGTCGAGCGCGATGATCGACAGCGGGAGGTCGGTCTGCGGGGTGGATGCGTTGCCTTCGCTCATGCCGGTCCCTCTGGGGGATCACTTCTTACCGCATTTCCACCCGTCGCGTCGGGGGGCAGATCGAAGGGCAGGACGATCTCAAAGACGCAGCCCCGGTCCGGGAGGTTTCTCGCGGCGATGAAGCCGCCGTGCTCGCGGATGATCCCCTCGGCGATGGCGAGCCCCAGCCCGGTCCCCCGGTCGTCGAGCCGGGTCGATTCGAAGGGCTCGAAGAGCCTGGGGAGGATGTCGGGATCGATCCGCGGGCCGTTGTTGGCGATCCGGATCTCCAACCATTGTCTCGACTCGCGGTCCGTCCGCTGCGCGATGATGTCGATGCGTCCGCGCCCCTCCATCGCGTCCACCGAGTTGCGGAGGATGTTGACGAAGACCTGGGTCAGCCGGTCGGCGTCGCCGGGAACGATGACCGCGGCGTCGATCCCGCTCGTGAACGCGATCCCCTTGGATGCCCGGTCGAGACTGACGAGGGTCCAGGCCTCCTCGACCACATCGCGGATCGCCACCGGCTCGCGCACGGCGGGGCGGACCCGGGCGAAGTCGAGCAGCCCGTCGCTGAGGCGTTCGAGGCGCCCGATGACCCGGAGCATCAGCGCCGACTGCCACTCGGGCACCGGATCGGCGGGTTTCTCGACGATCGACTCCACAGCGCCCTTGAGGACCGACAGCGGCGTGTTCATCTCGTGTGCGAGGCCGGCGGACATCACGCCGAGGCTCGCGAGGCGGTCCTGATCCGCGAGGTTGCGCTGCGCGTTCTCGATGAGCAGGTTTTTCTGCCGGAGGTCGGCGGCGATCGTCTCCAGCCGCTCCAGCGCATCGGTGAGGGCGCGCTCGTGCTCGCGGAGGCTGGTGATGGAGTGGTTGCGCGAGCGCATGATCTCGCCGAGCTCGTCCGAGGGGATCTCGTCCTCGGGGATCAGCTCGGCCCGGCGGTCCCCCTCCTGCACGGCAAGATCGGCGCGGCGCAAGCGCTGGATGGGGCCGTATACGTGCCGGGGCAGGACGTAGATCTCCAGCGCCGCGGCGACGGCGAGGTAGATCCCGACGATCGCCAGGATCAGTAGCGTGTCGATCCGGCGGATGACCCAGCCGGTGTCCGGGAGCGCGGCCTGCGCCACGACGAACTCCGATGCGCCCGGGTTCCACGCGCCGACCCGGACAACATCCGAGGAACCTGGCAGCGTGACGATGGCGCCGCTGCGCAGCAGCGCTCCATCCTCCTTGCTGATGCCCATCGCAACGGCGTCGCCGCGGCTGAACCGGACATCGTCGGCCTCGTCCGGCTGGCCGGCGATGACCATCCGGATCGCGGCCCGAGCTGCTGTCTCGGTGGACCGGCGAACGACCTCCGTGGCGGCCGGGCGGATCGAGAGCAGCAGGACCACCGCCATGACGACGGAAAAGCCGGTGTGCAGGAGGATCAGCTTCTTGCGGATCCGCATGGGCCCAAGGATCCCGGGCCTGACGTGGCCGGGGGAAGCCGGGGGATTGTGGGTTTGATCGGTCGGACTCACAGCTTCATCTTCCCCGGTTGCGCCCTTGAAGGCGAACGTTGCGGTACGTTCTGCGTCATGGCGAAGCGGCCCTGGATCACGGTCATCGTCGCCGGCGTGGTGCTGGCGGGTGTTGTCGCGCTGCGGATGCTGGTTGGCCCTGACGGGATCGGGGACTGGCCGAGGGACGCCGCGGAGCTGGATCTCCGCCTGCTCAGGACGGTGTCCGGGCTGTTGGTCGGCGCGGCTCTGGCTGTCAGCGGGGTGCTGCTGCAATCGCTCCTGCGGAACCCGCTGGCGTCGCCGGCGGTGCTTGGGCTGACCTCCGGGTCCAGCCTGGGAGTGATGATCTCGATCTACCTCGGGTATCTCGCGACCGGGGCCATCGTGCAGTACGAGCCCCCGGCGTACTCGGCGCTGCTGGGGGCGCTCACCACGCTGGGGCTGGTGTACGCGATCGCGCAGCGGCGCGGCATGATCGACCCGGTGACGCTGATCCTTGTCGGGGTGATCATCTCGATGATCGCCTCGGCGCTGACGCTGCTGGTGACGCACCTGCTTCCCGCGGGGGGCCTTGCCGCGGCGGCGCAGTGGACGCTCGGCTCGCTCAGCGATGATGTCCTGTGGCCCCGGCTGACGCTCGTCGGGGTCGTGACGCTCGTCGGGGTCGTGATCGGCGCCGCGCTGGGCCCGGCGATGGACGCGGCATCGCTGAGCGACGACGAGGCGCGCGCCGTCGGCGTCCGCCTGACGGCGCTGCGGATCACGCTGTTTCTCCTCGCCGGGGCGATGACCTCCGGGACGGTGCTGCTGGCGGGGCCGATCGCGTTCGTGGGGCTGGTGGTCCCGCACCTGGCGCGGGGGCTGGGCGGGCCGGCGCACAGGCCGCTGGTGCTCAGCTCGGCCCTGGGCGGCGCGGCGCTGATCGTGCTGGCGGATTCGCTGGTGCGCCTGATCGATCTGGGATCCGGGCGGATGCCGATCGGGGTGCTGACGGCGCTCGTCGGTGGGCCGGTGTTCCTGGTGATCCTCCTTCGACGCGGGACCGGGGGGTGGTCGGCATGACGCTGAGCCTGAACGAGGTTGAGTTCCGCTATCCCGGCTCCGGCGAACGGGCGCTGAGCGGCGTGACGTGCGCGCTGCGCGCGGGCGCCGTCACGGCGATCATCGGTCCCAACGCCGCGGGCAAGACGACGCTGCTGCGGCTGCTGGCCGGGGTCGCCTCGCCGAGCGTGGGCTCTGCGATGCTGGGAGACCGCCCGGTCCGTTCGCTGCGCGCCGGCGAACGGGCGAAGCGGATCGCGTACCTGGCGCAGCGCCCGACGCTGTCGGCGGCGTTCACCGTCCGGCAGACACTGGAGCTTGGGCGGCACGCGCTGGGGCCCGGCGCCGGCGCCGTCGCGGAAGCGCTGAGCCGGACCGACCTGGAGAAGCTCGCCGATCGGCCCTTCCAGGCGCTGAGCGCGGGTCAGCAGCAGCGGGTGATGCTCGCGCGGGCGCTGGCGCAGCTGGACCCCTGGGGCAGAGCGCGGAGCGGAGCTGCCGAGCGGTTCCTGATCGCCGACGAGCCGACGAGCGCGCTGGACCCGCGGCATGCGCTGGCGACGCTGGCGCTGTTCCGGGAGCTGGCGTCGATGGGGCTGGGGGTGATCGCGGCGCTGCACGATCTGACCTCGGTGGCGCGCTTCGCCGATCATGTCGTGGTGATGGGGCCCGGCGGGACGATCGACGCCTCGGGGTCTGTCCCGACGACGCTGACGCCGGACATCCTGGCGCCGATCTATGCGGTACCATTCGCCGTGATCGAAACCCCGGTCGGCGCGGTTGTGACGCCGATCGATCCAACGCAGGAGGCGGAGTCATGAGGGGCCAGTTCCTCGTCATGCTGATCATCCTGGGCTTCTCGGCGCTGAGCTGGGTGTTCGGGAAGATGAAGGAGAAGACCGAGGCGGAGGAGGCGCGCAAGCGCGCGCAGCTCCACCAGGAGCGCGTGCAACAGCCGGGCAGTCAGCAGCCGCAGCAAGCCGCGCCGAATCTGGCGGCGCAGCGCAAGCAGCAACTCGCGCAGCTCCGGCAGGAGCGTCTGGCGGCGCTCCGCGCCGAGATGCAGGCGAGGCTCCAGTCGGCCCAGCAATCGGTCCAGCGCACGCCGGGACCGGGCCAGATCGCACCCAGACCGCTGCGACCCGCGACCCCGGTGGCGACGCCGCGTCAGCCCGTGCGCCCTGCGGTCCTGATCGACCCGGATGATTCCGTCCACACCCGCGTGGCGACGATGCGCAAGCCGCCCTCGGTGTCGCACGATCAGGCGCGGCTGGCGGATCTCAGGACCCACACAAAGCACGCGGAGCACCTGGCGCCGGACGCCGGCGAATCCGTCGTGCACCGGCTGGTCACCGACGCCGAGGTGACCCGGGTCGATCGCCGCACCGGATCCGCCTTCCGACTCGGCCGGCTGAACGCGCAGGACCTGCGCAAAGCGATCATTCTCAGCGAGTTGCTGTCGCCCCCCGTGGCGCTGCGCGGCGAGATCTGACTCGCCTGCGCGGCGCGAACGCCGAACCCGGCGACCGCGCGTGCTATGCTCTGCGGTTCATGCCCGTGAAGACCAGCAAATCCGGGAAGGCGTCGAAGCGCCGGAGTGATCCGCACGCCTTCCGGCGCCAGCGGCTGGCCAGGCTCCGCGCCGCGCTGCGCGGTCTGGGCTGCGACGCCGCGCTGATCACCAACCCCAGGGACATCCGGTACCTCACCGGGTTCTGCGGCGATGACAGCTACGCCGTTGTTTCGTCGAGGTCGGTCGTGGTGATCAGCGACTTCCGCTTCGAGGAGGATCTGCGGGTTGTGGACGGGATCGCGCGGGTGCACCTGCGCACCGGCGACATCGTCGAGGCGTTGCGCACGGTCGTCGGCGATCTGAAGCCCGAAGCGCTCGCCTTCCAGAGCGAGCATGTCTCGGTGCATCTGAGGGGCCGGCTGGCCAAGGCGGTCGGCGCCAGGCGGCTGAAACCCACCGTCGGCCTGCTCTCGACGCTGCGGCTGATCAAGGATGAATCGGAGATCCGGACCATCCGCCGGGCGGTGAAGATCCAGGAGCGGGCGCTGCTGGCGACGCTGGAGACGGTCAGGCCCGGACAGTCCGAGGCGGCGATCGCCGCGACGCTGGAGCATCACCTCAAATCGCTGGGCGCCGAGGGGACGAGCTTCTCGACCATCGTCGCGGCCAGGGCGAACGGCTCCAAGCCCCACGCGGTCCCCGGCAAAGCGAAAACGGCGAAGAATCAGCCGCTGCTGATCGACTGGGGCGCCCTGGTGGACGGCTACTGTTCGGACATGACCCGGACGGTTTGCCTGGGGCGGTGGCCGAAGCCGCTCGAGGCGGTGTACGAATTCGTTCTGGAAGCGCAAGTCGAAGCATGCAAGGCGGTTAAACCCGGCATCACGGCCGGGGAGGTGGACACCGTCGCCCGGGAGATCATCGCCGGGGCGGGGTTTGGCGATCGGTTCGGCCACGGACTGGGGCACGGGATCGGGCTGGATATCCACGAGGGCCCGAGGCTGGCGAAGGGGATCGACACGGTGCTCAGGCCCGGGATGATCGTCACGATCGAACCGGGTGTGTATCTTCCCGGAATCGGCGGCGTGCGGATCGAGGACGATGTGCTCGTCACCGCCGTCGGCGCGAAGAATCTCTGTTCCTTACCGAAATCACTCGACTGGGCGACCAGATGATTGACCTGAAAACCCTGCGTTCGTTGATCAAGCTGATGGTTGACAACGACCTCTCCGAACTGGACCTCCGCGACGGGGACGAAACGGTCGCGATGAAGCGGGCCGGTCACGGCGCGCCGGTGGTGATGCACCAGCCGGCGCCGCACTATGCGCCGCCGCCGATGGCCCCCGCCGCACCCGGCGCCGCGAGCGCGGGAGGCGGGGCCGCCCCGGAGGACGCCCCGGGGATCGAATCGCCGATGGTCGGGACGTTCTACAGCGCGGCGGACCCGGACAGCCCGCCGTTCGTGTCGGTGGGCGACAGCGTCGGCCCCGACACGGTGGTGTGCATCATCGAGGCGATGAAGGTCTTCAACGAGGTGAAGGCCGGGATGTCTGGCGTCGTCGAGCGCGTGCTCGTCGAGAACGCCGAGCCCGTCGAGTTCGGGCAGAAGCTCTTCGTCATCCGCCCCAGCTGACCCCCGCACGAAGCCACGCGGACTCAACCGCTGACCCCCACGCCGACCGATGTTCAAACGAATCCTGATCGCCAACCGGGGAGAGATCGCGCTGCGGATCATCCGCGCCTGCAAGGAGCTGGGCGTGGAGACGGTGTGCGTGTACTCGACCGCCGACCGTGATGCGCCGTACCTGCGGCTCGCGGACCACACCGTGTGCATCGGGGCGCCCCCCGCGTCCGAGTCGTACATCAACATGTCGCGGATCATCTCCGCGGCCGAGGTGACGGACTCCGACGCGATCCACCCCGGGTACGGGTTCCTCGCGGAGAACTCCGAGTTCGCGGCGATGTGCCGGGACTGCCAGATCGCGTTCGTCGGGCCCAGCCCCGAGGCGATGGGCAAGCTGGGCGACAAGATCTCGTGCAAGAAGCTGGCTCGGGCGGCGAAGATGCCGACCTTCCCGGGCTCCGAGGACGCCATCGAGGACGAGGAGGAGGCCGTCCAGGTCGCGCAGAAGATCGGGTTCCCGGTGATCGTCAAGGCGGCCGCCGGCGGGGGCGGGCGCGGGATGCGCATCGCCCACAACATCGCGACGCTCCGCACGGGTCTCAAGAGCGCCAGGCAGGAGGCGGAGTCCGCCTTCGGCAACGGCGCGGTGTACATCGAGAAGTTCCTCGAGTCCGCCAGGCACATCGAGGTGCAGGTGCTCGCCGACAGCCACGGGAACGCCGTCCACCTCTACGAGCGCGACTGCTCGACGCAGCGCCGCCACCAGAAGCTCATCGAGGAGGCGCCCGCGCCGCACGTCGATCCGAAGAAGCGCGACGAGGTGTGCAAGGCGGCGGCGCGGCTCGTGCGCAACGCCGAGTACGTCGGGGCGGCGACGGTGGAGATGCTCCTGGACGACAAGCAGAACTTCTACCTGCTCGAAGTCAACACGCGCGTGCAGGTCGAGCACCCGGTGACGGAGATGATCACCGGGGTGGACATCGTCAAGACGCAGATCATGGTGGCGGCGGGCGAGCCGCTCCCGTTCAAACAGCGGAACATCGCCGTCAACGGCCACGCGATCGAGTGCCGGATCAACGCGGAGGACCCCGCGAACAACTTCGCGCCCTCGCCGGGGCCCATCGACCGGTTCGACCTGCCGGGCGGGCCCGGGGTGCGCGTCGATACGCACGCCGTCGCGGGGTACCGCGTCCCGCCCAACTACGACTCGATGATCGGCAAGCTGATCGTCCACGGGGACACGCGCCGGATCGCCATCAGGCGCATGGAGCAGGCGCTGCGCGAGTTCCACGTCGGGCCCATCCGGACGACGATCCCGCTTCAGATCGAGCTGATGCGCGACGGGTCGTTCCAGCACGGCGGCATCGACATCCACTACCTCGAGCGGCTGCTCAAGGGCTAATCCGCGAACATCCCGAGCATGGCTCGCCACTCGCCGTAGCGGTAAGGCACGCCGTTGGTCTCGTGCAGACCGCGGATCTGCGCCAGCAGTTTCTCGGAGATCGCCTCCTGCCAGCCCTGCGCGACGGGGTCGCAGAAATAGAGCCTGCACCCCAGGGGGCGGATCGGGTGGACGGCGCAGAGGTTGTCGATCTGGAACGGGCACCCGCCGGTGCTGACGGCCTCGGCGAGAGATTCGGCGTTGCACGCCGGGTGCTCTTCGGTCAGGCGGCAGCAGGTGTACGCGGCCTCGAGGCCTGTGACGTACAGGCGGTGGCCGTACTGCTCGAAACGGCAGCAGCGCCCGGAGGTGTTGCAGACCGGCCCGCGCTGGGCGATCGCCTCCACGGCGTAGTCGTAGATCGCTTCGAGCACGGCGACTACGGCGTCGTCCCGCGCCGCGTCGAGCCACGCGCTGACCAGGGCGCGGTCGTTCACTTCGGCGTCCTGTCGCGCTCGATGCGGATGCGCTCGATGGGGACGAAACCGCCCCGGCCGATGCCCTCGCACTGGCGTGCGGTGAGCTTCCAGCTCTTCTCGCTGGCGAGGACCTCGGGCCACCAGGGGAAGGTCCGGCACTGGGTCGGTCGGTCCTCGTACACCTTGCACAGCGCCTTGCCGGGCTCGGTGATGCGGTCGAGGAAGACGCAGTCGTAGCCGTGCGGAGTCTTGCGCTCGCGGAGCGACCAGCCCATCGAGGTCTTGCGCGCGTAGGCCTTGCGGAACTGCTCGGGGGTCAGCCCGACGCGGGCGGCCATCGCCTGCGCTTCCTCATCGCTGAAGTGGACGTACCCGGGCGGGCCCGTGCAGCACTCGCCGCAGCCGGTGCACTCGAAGCGGAGCCCGCCGGCGTACCACTCTGGCGCGGCGCGTTCAGGCATCGGGGGCGGCCTCGTTGGTGACCTTGAGCGCGACGATGGTCTGGTCGTCGTCGCGCGTCATCGCGCCCGTGTGGGCGTGCAGCGCCGCGTGGATGGAGTCGATCACGCAGGGCGGCTCGCCGGTGCAGGCGCTGAGGGTGGCGTCCAGGCGGCTCAGGCCGAACATCGTCCGGCCGTCGGCGCCGCCGAACGCCTCGGTGACGCCGTCGGTGTAGAGGACGAGTGTGTCGCCCAGGCCGAGCGGGACGACGGTCTCCTCGGGCATGATCCGTTCGAGCACGCCCAGCGGTGGCGCGGAGGCGCCGACGATGGGAATCGTGGCGCTGGCCCTCGGCTGCATCTGCCGCGGCGCGGGGTGGCCGGCGTTGGCGCCGGTGAAGGTGCGGTCGTTGGCGTCGTACACGCCGTAGAACGCGGTCATGAAGCTGCTCTCGATGCGCTTGGCGGCCATGTGCTTGTTGAGCCAGGCGAGGGTGTCGGCGGGGCCGCCCATGTCCGGGGGCTGGGCGTGGAGGAGCGCGTTGGCCATGGCGGTGACGGTGGCGGCGCCGGCGCCGTGGCCCGACACATCGCCGATGAACACCCCCCAGCGGCCGCTGCCCAGGTCGAAGAAGTCGTAGTAATCGCCGCCCGATTCGTTGCTGGTGAGGTAGCTGGTCGCGATAGCGAGCCCCGGGATGCAGGGCGTGCGCTCGGGGAGCAGGGACTGCTGGATCCGGGCGACGCGTTCGAGCTGCGCGGCGAGCTGGTTGTTGAGCTTCTCGACCTCCTGGATGGTGACGAGGTTTTTGGTGGCGCGGCCGTTGAGGTTGATGGTCAGGAGCCAGTGGATGAAGGATTCGATCGGGATGCCGTCGGATTTGCGCTGGAACGAGAACGCCCAGTTGAGCGCCTCGCCGTCGTCGAAGACGGGGAATGCGGCGCAGGTCCCGAAGCCGGCGATGGCGTCGCCCAGGACCGGGTCGTCGGAGATGTTCAGATCCGGGAAGTACTGGGGCTCGTCGCGCGCGATGACCTCACCGATGAAGCCGCCCCGGTGCAGCTCGAGCTTGTTCCAGTCGCGCCAGGGGTTGGCCGTGTCCTGCTCGGTCGGCAGATCGCCCTTGAGATAGGCGCGGGTGATCTTGTACTGGCCGTCGCCCAGTCCCCTTCGAGAGACGGAGCAGAAGCCGTCGATGGGGTGGAGTTCCCGGGTGAGCTGCCCGAAGAGCAGCGAGGACTCCTGCGGGGTCCTGGCCTCGCTCACGCGGCGCAGCATCCGGGTCAGGTGGGCGATCTCGGGGCTGGTCGTCGGGGATGGCGCCGGCATTGAACGATTGTATCCCCCGCGGTTGTCGCCTCCTCGCTCGGGCGTCACAATCCGGGCATGGCGCTCAACAAAGCGGACCAGGCGCTCCTGGATGCGGCGTACGAACAGGCGGTCAAGTCCTACGACGAGGGCGGCATCCCCATCGGCGCGGCGATCGCCGACGCGAGCGGCGCCATCATCGCCGCCGGGCACAACCAGCGCGAGCAGTCGGGCGACACCACGGCGCACGGTGAGATCTCCGCGATGCGCAACGCCGGGCGGCGCCGGGACTGGCACGAGTGCACGATGGCCACGACGCTGAGCCCCTGTGTGATGTGCACCGGGGCGCTGCTGCTGCACCGGATCCCGAGGGTCATCATCGGTGAGTCCGAGACCTTCCTGGGGGCCGAGGACCGGCTCATTGAGTCCGGGGTGGAGCTGGTCCGCGCCAACGATCCCCGGTGCGTCGAGCTGATGCGGCGGTTCATCGCCGAGCGGCCGGAGGTGTGGGACGAGGATATCGGCATCCCCCCCACGGCCTGATCTGGGATGTCCCGCGGGCAGGACCGGGCGCCGATGGCGGGCTTAGAATCGCCTTCATGTCCCACAGCGCCGATCCATCCATGACTCCCTCCGCCGACCGGCGCCCGATCGAATCGGTGACGGTGTACTGCGCGTCGAGCCCCCACATCCACGCGGACTACTTCAAGGTGGCGCGCGAGTTCGGGACGCTGCTGGGCGCCAGCGGCCGCCGGCTGGTGTACGGCGGGGGTTCGCTCGGGCTCATGGGCGAAATCTCCAGGGCCTGCCGCGCCGCGGGAGGGCAGGTCACCGGGATCATCACCGAGCGGCTGCGCGACGCGGAGCTGCTCGACCCGGACAACCACGAGAACATCGTCGTCCCGACGATGCGCGAGCGCAAGCGGCTGCTCGAGGCGCGTGGCGACGCCTTTGTGATCATGCCGGGCGGTCTCGGCACGCTGGAGGAGTTCTTCGAGATCCTCGTCGGCAGGCTGCTGGGCGAGCACGCCAAGCAGGTCATCCTGCTCGACCCGCTCGACCCGACGCACCCCGAATCGCGCACGTTCTTCACGCCGCTGCGCGTGATGATCGACCACATGATCGACAACGGCTTCGCCAAGCGCGAGGCGTGGAATCTCGCGGCGGTCTGCGAGTCGCCGCGCAGCGTCCTGACGAGGCTCGACGAGGCGGCGCCGGCGTCGGAACCGACGATGAACAACAGCTTCATCCCGGCGGCGCCGATGCCTCCCGACCGGAACAACGACCAGCCGTGACCCGGTGCACATCCCAACGCGGGCCGGAGCCGCTGGGCCTGATCGCGGGTCAGGGCCGGCTCCCGGCGCTGGTCATCGAGGGCGCCCATTCGATGGGGCGGCGGGTCTGCGCGGTCGGGCTCGCGGGGCAGTTCCTGCCGGAGCTGCCGTCGATGTGCGACGAGTTCCACGAGGTGGGGCTCTTCCGGATCGCGTCATGGGCCAGGCGGCTCCGCCGGATGGGCGTCCGCGAGGCGGTGATGGTCGGCCGGGTGGACAAATCGCAGCTCATGCACTCGAATCGGAGGCTCTGGCAGTCGATGCCCGACCACCGGGCGCTGTGGCTCTGGTATCGTCGGCTGCGGCATGACCGGCGCTCGGCCGCGGTGCTGGGCGCCCTCTGCGACGAGCTCGGCTCCATGGGGATCACCCTGATCGACTCCACGATGCCCATCCCGGATCACATGGCCACGGTCGGCGTCATGACGAGGCGGCCTCCGTCGGCGGCGGAGCATGCGGACATGGATTTCGCCTGGCCGTTGTTTCAACAGATGCTCATGCTCGGGGTCGGGCAATCGATCGCGGTTCGCGAGCGGGACGTCATCGCCGTGGAGGCCGTCGAGGGTACGGACCGGATGATCGAACGGGCGGGCCAGCTGTGCCCCCGGGGGGGCTGGACGCTGTGCAAGGGCGCCAGCGCGGACCACGACCGGAGGGCGGATGTCCCGACGATCGGCGAATCAACGATCCGGCTGGCGCACCGGGCCGGTTGCCGGTGCATTGCTCTGGCCTCGGGCGACGTGATCCTGGTGGACAGGCCGCAGACGCTGGCGGTGGCGGATGAGCTGGGTCTGGCGGTCGTGGGATTGCCGGGGGTCGCGTCGGGGCGCTGAAAGATTTTGCGTTCAGGGACTATCGGCGCTTGTCGGACCCACAGGTCCGAGATAAAATCAGAGCATCAGATCCGGTAGCCGTGGCGTCTTCGGTTGTACTTCCGAGCATGCGCCCGAGCCGAAACGCCGCGATGTGGCCCCCGGTTTCACACTCGTTCCGAAGGAGAAACCAATGTCACAACTCCTGAAACGTCGTCCGACGGCTCCCCTGACGGATCCGTTCGCCATCTTCGATCAGGGTCTGAGCACCTTCTTCCGTTCACCGATGACCGGCTGGAACACCCTCCCGTTCAGGACGTTCGCGCCCGGGGAGATGGAGTTCCTGGACATCGATCTCGACATGTATGAGAAGGACGGCGACATCGTCATCGATGCGCTGCTCCCCGGCGTCAACCGCGATGACCTGGACGTCACCGTCGTGGACGACATCCTGACCATCCGCGCCGAGCGCAAGGCGGAGAAGGTCAAGAAAGAGGGCAAGAACTTCTTCCGCAAGGAGCTCACCTACGGGAGCCTGATGCGGACCGTCCCGATGCCGACGCCGGTCGATGAGGACCGCGTCACGGCGTCCTTCAAGGACGGGATGCTCACGATCCATGCGCCCAAGGCGGACGTGCTGGGCAACGCCCGCAGCGTGCCGATCGATTGATCCCTCGCCCCAACCGCGCGCCTTCACAGGCGTGTCTTGCTGCCGCCGCCTGAACGGGAAACCGCTCGGCGGCGGCTTTTTTCCATACGCCCGGTTCATGGCTACCGTGTCCCGATGGCGACGACCGGCAACCCGGACGAGAAACGCTTCGTCTCCCGCGGGGGGCTCAAGCTCGAGCACGCGCTGTGCGAGTTCGGCGTCGATGTCGCCGGACTCCGCTGCGCCGACCTGGGCTGTTCGACCGGAGGGTTCACCGACTGTCTCCTCCAGTGCGGCGCCGCGCACGTGACGGCGATCGACACCGCGTACGGGATCCTCGATTACCGGCTGCGGATGGACAAGCGGGTGACCGTTCTGGAACGCGCCAATGCGCTGCACGCCGAGCCGGGATCGGCGCAGGACCGGGTGGATCTGGTGGTGATCGACCTGGGGTGGACCCCGCAATCGAGGGCGATTCCGGCGGCGCTGCGATGGCTCGGTCCCGGCGCCGAAGGACGGATCATCACGCTGATCAAGCCGCACTACGAGAAGAGCGCACTCGAAAAAGCGGGGCCTCCCCCCGGGGGAACACTGGGTCGGGGCGAGGCGCAGCGCGTGGTGGATGCGGTGATCGAATCCATGCCCGAGCTTGGTGTGGAGGTCATGGCGGTGACGGAATCACCGATCACGGGTGGCAAGTCTTCGCGCAAAGGCGCGGGGAACCACGAGTGGCTGGCGATGCTGCGCCGGAGCCGGGGAAAATCCTAGAACTTGCCGGAAGCGTTCCGTTCGGCCGGGGTTTGTCCCGGTTGTTGCGGTCACGAGGCGGATTGTGCGCCGGAAAACGGTTCGAACCACGCACAATACCTGTTGGGGAAAGCCGGCTCGTCGCAGCGCTCCTCCGCTCCACAGCTACGTCCTGTCGTAGTGAACCAATCGATGACGAGCCGAAACACCGCAACATACAGACGGCGCTGCGTGTGGGGATGAGCGAGAATAAGAGAGGCGCAGTATGAAGTTCAGTGTCAAGATGTGTCTGAGCGCCGCACTCACGGCGCTCACCGCGACGTCGGTCGCGCTCGCGTGCGGCACACCGCCGCCACAGAACCCGCCGCCACCGCCCCCGGATCCCCCGATCGTGTGTTGTTCGGTGATCGCGCGGGTGCCGTGCCCGATCGATCCGTGCAACTTCGAGTACTGGATCGTGTGCTACGGCCGGATCGACGGGCTGCCGTTGTTCGTGAGCAACCCGATGCCGCTCCCTCCGAACCAGACGTGTTTGTGCGGTCTCCCGCCGATGCCGCAGGCCGCGGCGGCCGCGGGCGCGTCGGTGGTCGGGGTCTGGTTCACGAACCCTGGAAACATCCCGTGGGATCCGACGCAGATCCCCGACGAGCCCGGGTACGGCCCGTTCAATCCGATCACGGATCCCAACCTGCAGCTGCAGGTGGACAGTTTCTTTGACATCTACTACACGGCGGCCGGCCTGATGCCGCCCCCGGGGACTGACGGGCTGAGCTCGATCTTCGGATTCAGCGGGAACCCCGACGGGACCGGTCAGATCTTCCCCGGTCTCGCGTTCAATATTTACAAGTGCCTCCGGGTGCCGCGCGGGTTCGACCCGAACCTGCTATGTCCTCCGCTGCAGGAGGCGGCGCTCGGGCTGTTCCTGGCGGACAACGGACAGGTCGGGCTCGAGCCGGGTCAGGGTGGCAACCCCCCGATCCCGCTGCCGCTGTACGTTCCCGGCGACGGCGCGATGTACAAAATCCGCTGGTATCCCATGATGGTCCCGCCGAGTTGTCCGCCCCCGCTGCCCGGCGATCTCAACGGGGATCTCGTGGTCAATACGGCCGACCTGGGCATCCTGCTGGGGAACTTCGGGTCGATCCATCCGTGCCCGTGATCTGAGTCCCGAGATAATCTGAATGCAGTGCAGCGCCCGCGAAAGCGGGCGTTTTTTGATGATCTTCGACCACGCACGCCGGGGCCAGTACAATCCCCGAAACCACCTGAGCCGGCCGGCCACGCTCGTTCACGGTCCCCCCCGGCGTTCACTCTGAGGCGTCCAATCATGTCAAAGCAACAGTTCTCCGCACGTCGCGGACTCATCGCGATCACCGCCGCGGTCGCGATCGTCACGATCCTGGGCTGCTCCACCACCGGCGGCGCGTACTCCAAATCGTCCTCGAACAAGGCGCCGGCGCGAGCCGCGGCTTCCGAAGGCCACCTCCGCACGATCGACGACCTGCAGCAGTACGCCTCGCGGCACCGCGTGATTCTGTCGCTGCCCAGGTTCGAGCGCACCCCGGCGCAGGTCGCCGCCAGCGCGCAGAACGCGATGCGCGAGGCGGACGCCGCGCTGGATAGGTTCGGGTCGCAGGACCCGGATCGAGTGACGTTCAGGAGCACGATCGCGGCGCTGGACGACATCTACTACCCGGTGAACACGGTGGCGAACCGGATGTCGCTGATGTCGCAGACGCAGCCCGACCCGGCGATGCGCGACGCGTGCATCGGTCAGATCAAGGCGCTGAGCGACTGGTACGTCGCCGCGGGCTACCGGACAGACGTGTACAACGCCTGCAAGGCGTACGACGTCGCGTACCGGGAGGGTCGCAAGCCGAGGCTCTTCGGCGAGGACCTGAAGCTCTACGAGGACACGATGCGTGACTTCCGCCGGGCGGGGCTCGAGCTCGACCAGGCGACGCGGAACAAGGTCGAGGCGCTGCAGAAGGACCTGGCGCGGCTGTCCACCGACTTCGACACGAACATCACCAACGCCGACGTGACGCTGGGCTTCACCGCGCAGGAGCTCGATGGCGTCCCGGAATCGTTCCTGTCGCAGGCGGCGATGGACAACGGCCAGTACCAGCTCAAGCCGACGGTCATCACGCACTTCCTGGCGGTGATGCAGAACGCCAGGAGCGAGGCGGCCCGGAAGAAGATGAAGACCGCCCGGTACTCGGTCGCGCAGGACGTGAACACCCCGCTGCTGCAGGAGATCGTCCGGGTGCGCTCGGAGATCGCCCCGCTGCTGGGCTACGACAGCTGGGCGGACTACCGCACCGAGATCAAGATGGCCAAGTCCGCCAAGGAGGCGCTCGCGTTCGAGTGGGACCTGATCAACGGCCTCGAGCCCAAGTTCCAGGACGAGATCTCCGCGTACCGCGCGTTGAAGGTCAAGGACACCGGCGACCCCAACGCGCAGATCCGGATCTGGGACTGGCGTTACTACGACAACCAGCTCAAGAAGTCGCGGTACAGCGTCGATTCCGAGGCGCTCCGCGTGTACTTCCCGCTGGAGAAATGCCTGGCGGGGATGTTCGACATCTACCAGGAGATCTTCGGGCTCAAGTTCGAGCAGATCGACCCCGGGTACACCTGGTTCGACGGCGTCACGTGCTGGTACGTCTCGGACGCGGCGACCGGCGATCCGCTCGGGTTCTTCTACCTCGACCTCTATCCCAGGCAGGGCAAGTACAACCACTTCGCCGAGTTCGGGATCATCGAGGAGAAGGTGATGCCCAACGGCCGCAGCCAGCGCCCGGTGGTCTCGCTCGTGTGCAACTTCACCCCCCCCACCGCCGACGCGCCCTCGCTCATGACCCACGACGAGCTCGAGACGCTCTTCCACGAGTTCGGGCACGCGATGCACGCGATCCTGACGCAGACCAAGTACGGCCAGTTCGCCGGCACGAGCGTCCCGGGCGACTTCGTCGAGGCGCCCTCGCAGATGCTCGAGGCGTGGGTGTGGGACCCGAAGGTGCTCGACCGCTTCGCGGCAGACTACCGCGACCCGAGCAAGAAGATCGACCGCAAGATCCTGGACCGCATGAAGGAGGCGAAGCTCGCCACCGTCGCGACGTTCTACCGCAGGCAGCTCTGCTTCGGCGTCGCGGACCTGAACCTGCACATGTCCGGCAGCTACCAGGACGTCGCGGAGGTCGTCAACGACGCGATGGCGGAGGTCTTTCTGGCGCCGCCCAAGGGGACCAACTTCGCCGCGTACTGGGGACACCTCACCGGGTACGACGCCGGGTACTACGGCTACGCCTGGGCGGACTCGATCGCGGCGGACATGGCCTCGGTCTTCGAGCACAGCCCCGGCGGGCTGATGGACCGGAACATCGGGATGCGCCTGCGTGAGGAGATCTACGCCGTGGGCGGCTCGCGCGACATCAATGTTTCGATCCGAGCGTTCCTCCAGAGGGACCGCTCGATCGAGCCGTTCCTGAGGAGCATCGGCATCGAGGAGTGACCGGCTCGGCCCGCCCAACCCGTCCTTCAAAGGAGAAGCGCCATGGCCCCCCGCAAGCCGGCGAAACCGCTGACCCACTCGGCTCTTGCAAAGCTGAAGAGCAAGCGCCCGAGCAAGCCGTGGCCAACCGAGGAATGGGTTGAGATTGACCGTGTTGTTCTGAACGGGGGCGATCGCCCCAAGGTGCGGCTGCGCGCGATCGACGCGGATCGGGGTGTGTACGCGGTGCAGCGTCAATCCGTCAAGCCGGAGCCGGGAGCGCTCCGGCTCCCGTTCCGCGCGGTCGGGCTCGGGCCCGATGACGTGATCCCCGAGATCGAGTCCGAGGAACCCAGGGGGTACAAACCGCCGCACCTGGGCATGGATTACCTACCCGGTGCGCGTCCGCCCCGGCCCGAGCGGATCGGCGGAAAGGGTTGGCGCAGGCCTCTGAGTGTTTTTTACCCGGACAACCGACGCGAGCCGGATCGGCTCAGCTACCCGCGATCCGCGGTCGGTCGGATCGTCATCGACAATCCGGGCGTCCAGGGGTGCGAGTGCGGCACCGCGTTCATGGTCTCTGCGCGCATCTGCGTGGCGCCGGCGCACGGGTTCCTCTGGAGCCGGAGCCAGATCAGCCCCACTCCGAACTCCGTTGAATTCGTCCCCGGGTACTCGGATGGAGCGGGCCCGTTCGGCTCCGCGTACGCCACGGGAGCGTTTTACTGGGGGCTCGCGAAGAACGACAATCAGAACAATCCATTGCTCGGCCCCACGGTGTACTCCAATCCGAACGCGATCAAGTACGACTACGTCGCGTTGGTGCTGGACCGGCCGATCGGCCTGCAGTGCGGGTTCTTCGGAGTCAAGGCGTATCACGAATCCTGGGACGGGATCCGTGCGTGGCTGCAATCCGGGTATCCCAACGATCTGACGAACATCGAGCGTCAGACCATCCTGCGCCGGGGCCGGATCGCCGGGATCGCACGGAACGGCGGCGTCATCGACTCGTGGTATGTGCCGAACACACAGCTCGTCGGGCAGTCGCTCAGCCACTTCATGGACACCGATTCCGGCCAGTCCGGGCAACCGACGTACGGCTTCTGGGATGGTGAGCAGTACCCCAGCGTCGTCGGAGTCGAGGCCGCGGAAGGCATCCAGAACGACTCGCAGTTCGTCGAGTGGGGGACGAATGAGTTCCAGGATGATTTCATGATCGACAACTGCTACGACAATCGGATGGCGGCCGGATCCGCGCTACGGTACCTGTGCGCGCACGCGATCCTGCACTATCCCGTCTAGTCACACCGCCCGGCCTGGCGCTCGATCACTCGACAGGCCTGGTTGTCGAAGACCCGATCAGTTCGCCTGCATGTGCCCGAGCAGGATGGCCAGGTCCGCGGAATCGACGCGGCCGTCGGTGTTGAGGTCGCCCAGAGCCCGCTGCTCGTCGACGCCGACGCTTGCCGCCGAGCCGCCGTGGGGGCCGGTGACCATGACGCAGACCGTCCAGCAGCCGCAGACGCCGTGGCCGTGGCGCAGCTCGGGGCACTCGACGGAGGCCCGGCCCGACGCGTCCTCCCACGCGTCGGCCAGGCCGTCGAAGTTGTCATCTCCGGTTCCGGTGATGGCGATGGTCGCCCTGCCGTTGATGTCGGCGACGACGCACAGGTCGGCGTAACCGGGCACGGGGCCCGAGTTGTCGTCGGTGAGGATGATCTCTCCGAGCTTGTCGAACCAGCCCATGTTGATGTCGGTGGGCCTGCACTCGCAGTCGATGCCGCCGACCTGTGTGATGCAGTAATCGCACAGGGGGACGAGGCCGCGGATGGTGATGAAATCGACATCGTCGCAGACGGTCGTGCTGGCGACGACGTTGTCGATCTGGACGTCCACCTTGGCCGTGCCCAGCGGCGCGGTGTAGTTGATGCGGAACGCCTCGGAGCCGGTGATGAACACGTCCTCGTAAACGACGGGGTTCTCGAGGGGCGCCGACGTCGGGAATCCGATGGGCACGATGGGGGCGCCGTTGATGTTCTTGAACGTGACGGTGAGCCGGAAGGCGCCGAGCTGCCCGTGAGCGCTGTTGAGGAAGAGCCCGTTGAAGACGCCGTCGAGGCCGTCGGGCCTGCCGGTGACACCGATGCGGACGCTGAGCGTGCCGTCGCCGTTGACGATGAGCCCGTCGCCACCGTCGCCCATGGGCCTGGGGGCGTTGTCGTTTCGGATGCCCAGGTCGGTCAGCCCGGAGGCCCAGCCGTTGCCGGCCTCGCCGCCGTTGTCGTCGCGGTTGATGATCGTGTTGGACTTGTTGAAGAGCACGAGGAAGGTGTCGGGCTCGCACTCGACGGCGGGGTTCTTCTGGAGCTTGCCGCTGATGTACACGCAGTCGGCGTCAACGACGTTCGCCTCCTCCTGCGTGTTGTTGGGCTCGGTCTCGAAGCATTCGGTCATGACGGAGATCATGACGCTGTCGCTGACGCTCCGACCGAACGTGTCGGTCAGCGTGATGTCCACGAGGAAGTCGTTGCCGGCGTCATCATTGCCCGGGATCCACTGGAAGAGGCCGCCCACGTCCTCCTCGGGGCCCGATTCGAGGATCGGGTTGGGCGTGACGGTGGCGCCGCTCGGGACGTTGTTGAACTGCATGAGCAGCCCGGTCTTTGGGCACTGCGTGGTCCCGGCCGCGGTGAAGGCCACCAGGTCGCCCGGCGCGACGACGAAGGGCTCGTCGGGGACGACGGTCAGCTCCGGGAAGAGATCGCAGTCCACCACGGAGATCTCGACCGAGCACATGGACGACTGCCCGGTCTGGTCGGTGACGGTGAAGGGGACGGTGAAGACGCCGTCGATGTCGGGCGCCCACTGGAATGTCGCCAGCACCGGCTGGCCCGGCTGCCCGACCACCGGCAGCCCCTCGAGCACCACCGCGCCGAGCGGGATCGAGTCGCTGTCGAGCGTCAGGACGGAGCCGGGGCACTGGCTCGAGCCGCGGACCGTGAAGGTCACCATCTCGTTCATGAAGACGATGAAGTCATCGCCGTCGGGCGTGTCGCAGACGGGCGCATCTTCGCAGGCGCCGACGTCGATGGTGACGCCGCAGGTGGAGAAGCGGCCCAGGTCGTCGGTGATTGTGAACACGGCGTCGTGCGAGCCGAAGTCCGCCGCGGTGACCGTCCAGGAGAAACCGGTCATGACGCCGGCGCCCGGCTGGCCGACGACCGGCGTCATGGGCGTGAGCGTGGCGCCGTCCGGGAGCGTCTTCGTGTCCAGCGTCAGCGTGAGCATCGGGCACGGCGTCGATCCGGCGACGTCGAAGGTGATCGTGTCGCCGGGGACGGCGCT
Source organism: Phycisphaeraceae bacterium (assembly GCA_020639135.1). Classification (GTDB taxonomy): domain Bacteria; phylum Planctomycetota; class Phycisphaerae; order Phycisphaerales; family UBA1924; genus JACKHE01. The sequence goes on along the minus strand of JACKHE010000007.1, from coordinate 153,963 downwards.
GATCATCATCGGGCCGGAGATCTCGCAGACGGGGTTCTCGTCGCACACCGTGCCGGCGACATCGAACATGAGGCCGCACTCCGAGGTCTGGTCGAAGGCGTCGGTGGTCCTGAAGCTGAAGACGCGGGTCTTGCCGATGTCGGCGGGCTGCGGTGTCCAATCCACCTGGATCACGAGCGGGGCGCCGCCGTTGCTCATGGCCGGCAGCATCGGCGTGGTGACGGCGCCGGCGGGCAGGCTCAGCGCCTCGACGAGCGCCGGCTGGTCCTCGCAGAACGCCTGCGCGGTCAGGGTGAATGAAACCGGCGACCCGACATCAACGGTTGACGGGCCCGTGTAGTCGATGTCGCACACCGGCGGCGCATCGCACATGCCGACGGTGATGGGGATCGTGCACGTTCCGGTGCGGCCCAGGTTGTCAACGATCCGGTAGTGGACCTCGTGCAGGCCGGTGTCGCCGGCGGTCGGCGTCCAGGAGAACTCGCTGGGGACCCGGCCCCCGGGCGCACCCACCTGCGGCAGCGCCGGCGTCTGCGTGGCGCCTGGCGGGAGCATCGTGTTGGGCATGAGATCCATCGTCAGCACGCGCCCCAGACACAGGGTGCGGCCGGTGATGACATACCGGAGCTCCTGCCCGGGCTCGACGTGGAACGAGGTGGCGGGCATGTTGTTGCTATCGCGCACCTCGCAGAACGGGACCATGCTGCAGGCGGCGGGGATGATCGTCCCGTCGTCGCCGCCGGGGCCCGTGTCGTCGAACCCGCCGGGGAGCTCGTTGAAGACCTCGGGGTCGTCCATCCGGCCGTCCGCGACGGCGACCATCCCGAAGCCGGAGGGCGAATCCATCTCCGCGCTGGCGATCGCGCTGAGCCTGCCGACCTGCCCGGTCTGGAGATTCACGGAGAATGCGTCGCGGATCCCGTTGTCGTCGAACTCCGTGAGGTTGGTCGCGTCGCTCTCGAACCCGACGATGCTGCCGTCGGGGGAGATGTCGGGGCGCTCGGAGATCCCGTCGCCCTGCTCGCCGAAGAAGCTCACCGAGACGAGGCTGGCGGCTCCGGTGGCCGAGTCGCAGACATAGATGTCACGGACCCCGTTGTGATCCTCCGGCCCGAGGTTGGTCGCATCGCTGGCGAAGGCGACCAGTCGGCCGTCGTCGGTGATCGCCGGCTGAACGCTGGCGCCGTTGCCGGTCGTCGATCCGTGCCCGCCGTCGAGGCCGTCGGGGCTGAAGGCCATGTTCACGGAGCTGACCAGCTTGAGCGCGCCGCTGACACCGTTGTAGAGCAGGACATCCGTGGCGTTGTTCCGGTCCCCCGGCACGAGGTTGGTCGCGTCGGACTGGAACGCGATCATCGTTCCATCGCGGCTGATCGCCGGCCGGCGGCAGTGGCCGTTGGCGGGCTCGCCGCCCGGCGCGCGGCTGATCAGCGTCGTGGTCCCGGTCGAGAGATCGATCCGGTACACGTCGTCGTACGCGTTCCGGTCACCTTCGGTGAGTCGGGCGCTGCTCTGGAACGCCACGTAGCGGCCGTCCCCGGAGATCCTCGGGCTGCCGCTGTCGCCCGCGGCTCCTGCCGTCAGTCGCTGCAGCGCGCCGGTCTGGCGATCGAAGAGGAAGATGTCCGCGCGCCCTTCGGTATCGCCAGGGACCAGGTTGGCGGCGCGGCTCTCGAAGACGACGTACCGGCTGTCATCGCTGATGTCGGCGTGCGTGCTGTCGCCGTCGCCGAGGATCCCGGATCCCGGGTTCTGGCTGATGCTGATGATCGAGTTGACGCCCTGCTGACGATCGAAGACATAAACATTGACGCCGCCCTGCGTGTCGAGCGGCGTGAGGTTCGACGCGGCGCTGTAGTACACGATGCAGCGACCGTCCGGCGTCGTGCGCGGCTCGGCGCTGGGGCCGTTCGCGGCTGATCCGTCGAATGCGACCGTGATCGGCGCCGCGCCGGCGTGCTGGAGCGTGCCGAGAAGGCCCACCAACAGGGTGGAAATCAGGATTCTGACTGACCTTGAGGTCCGCAACCGCATCCCTGCACGTCCTCCCAAACGCGGTCTGCTGAAGATCGTTCGCCTGGACGAATCCAGGTGTATTTGGCGATGCGTTGATCCGGATCAAGCCGGATCAGGTGTCGGGCATCGCGGGATTTCAGGATACTGGCGCGGGGGAATCACAACAAGCAAGAAAAACGCTAAATAACTGATATTACTACACTTAGATAGTGTTATCGGGCGTAGCTCTTCCTCGCCCGGCGCGCATCCCATCAGCGTCGAGGAACCGGTTTGCACTCGGACTCGAATACCTGAGCCGAGGCCTCGCAGCTATGGTGCGCGGGTGCTTCACGAAGCACATTCCGGTATGAAGAACGGGACCACGCCGGCTGTGAAGCGGTCGGCGGGCCAGGGCGCCGGGGCGCGGGACACGAGGGAGATTCCGAGCCGGCGGGTGTGCGCTGATCGACGGTCCGAGGCTCGCGACAGGAGGTCGCGGGTGAAGAGGGAGCCATGATGTCGAGCCAATCACGACGACGGGGACTGCGCCGGTTCCACGGACGCCCCGCTCACCGGCCGGTTGTTGTCGCGATTCCGATAACAATCGCCACGGCGGCCCTCGCCGGCCCCATCCCCGCGCCGTCGCTCCGCATCACGTCGTCGGAAATGACCACGTTCCGCTACGGGGAAGCCGTCGCGATCGCGGGGGACATCGCCCTGGTTGGCGCCCCCGGAGACACCCAGAACGGCATGAACTCCGGCGCCGTGTACGCCTATCACCGTCAGCCCGACGGCTCCTGGCTGTTCGAGCAGAAGCTCACGCCGATGGACCCTGACGTGGACGACCTGTTCGGGTTCTCGATCGATCTCATCAGCAACGTCGCGGTCATCGGGGCGTACCGGGACAACGATAACGGCACCGACTCCGGGTCGGCGTACGCGTTCCGGCGCGAGGCCAACGGCGCCTGGGTGCAGGAGGACAAGCTCCTCCCGCTGGACGGCTCGACGCTCGACCGGTTCGGATACTCCGTCTCGATCGGCGTCGGGCAGACGGGCTTCGAGGCGTGCATCGGCGCCCACCTGGACGACGCCGCGGGGCCGGATTCCGGGTCGGTGTACATCTTCACCCGTGATTTCAGCGGGGCCTGGACCGAGTCGGACAAGTTCACCGGGATCGACACCGAGGACTCGGACAGTTTCGGCTGGTCCGTCGGGTTCGACAACTCCACCGCGGTCATCGGCGCCTTTCTGGACGACGACCAGGGGATCGGCGCCGGGGCGGTATACATCTTCCAGCGCGACCTGATGGACAACTGGGTGCAGGTGCAGAAGATCGTCGCGCCCGACGGCCACGCGTCGGACAACTTCGGCATCAGCGTGGACATCGAGGATGAGCTCATCGCGATCGGCGCGTATCTCGACGACGACCGCGGCGTGGACTCCGGATCGGTGTACCTCTACCGCTTCGGGGGCATTGTCTGGTCCCAGGAGATCAAGCTCACGGCGCCCGACGGCGTCACGGACGACCTGTTCGGCAGGTACGTTGACGTGCAGGGCGGCAGGGTCATCGTCGGGGCGCCCGGGAAGGACACCGGCGACATGGACGCCGGAGCGGCGTACGTCTTCAACCGCGTCGGCAGCCAATGGCTCCTCAACCGCGAGCTGTTCCCGACTTCGCCCGCGCTCGGCGGCGAGTTCGGCCACGACGTCGCGATCGACGGAGAGACCGCGCTCGTCGGCGCCTGGCGAGAGGCCGGGGTGGACCCCCAGGGAGCCGCGTACCTCTTCGATCTTTCCCAGTTCGGCTGCGTCGGCGATCTGAATGCCGATGATCTGATTGACACGGCGGACCTTGGGATTCTGCTCTCGGTCTTCGGCTCGTCCAACCCCACCGCGGACCTCAACGGCGACGGTGTGGTGGACACCGCGGATCTCGGCTCACTCCTGGCGGTCTTTGGCGACTCCTGCCCCCCTTGAACGGATCGGGAAACCGATGCGACAGCGACACGGATTGATCCGGGTGGTGCGTTGGCTCCGAAGCGGGGCAGGGATGTGCCTCTCGATCAGCGCGGCGCTATCCGCCGGGGTCGTCTGGGCCGACGCGGGCGCCGAGTCCCCGGTGATGCTCGCGGCTCCCGCGATCGATGATTTCGATCACCGTGTGTTCGATGCCGCGTCGATGCGCCGAGCAGGCGCTGTTCTCGCGGATCGGGAAGCCGCGATGCTCGGGGTCGCCGAGGCGGCGCCGGGCGCGGTGACCTCCTGGTCGCCGCGCTTCCTGACGCCGACGTTTCTCAGGTCAACCGAGACGACCCTGACCGGCCCGGCGCTTGGCGTCGATGCCTTCGCGGTGGTCACCGGGTATGTCCTGGACCACCCGGAGTTGTTCCGGTGCGCGGCGGACACGTTGTCGCAGACGCGCGTGATCCGCGATGCGCAGGCCGGCCCGGATGGGCTGCGTTGCCTCTGGCTGGGGCAGCGGATCGACGGCATCCCCGTTCTTGGCTGCGAGCTCCGTGCGACACTGACCGCCGACGGCAGGATCGCCTCGATCGGTTCGACACTCATCGACCTCGATCCTGCGAACGCCGAGATCATCAGGGCTGCGGCTCCGAGGATCGACACGATCGCGGCGACCGCGAGGCTGCTCGGCGCTGACGAGAACGCCGTGCGGGATCTCCGGGCGGGAGCCGCGGGTGCGCGCGCTGAGCCGGGGGACAGCCCGTTCGAGTGCTGCGAGATCGAACCGATCTATGTGCCAACGAGCGCAAGCCGGGTGGCGCTGGGACATCGGCTCATTGCGCAGCTGAAGGGACAGGCGGACCGGTACGAGGTCATCACGATCGGTCCGGACCCGACCCCCGTGATCCTGCGGAGCCTGACCCGCTACGCCGGGCCCATGGCGACGTACCGGATCTATCCCGGGGAGAGCCCCACGCCGATGACACCGGCCTCGCCGGCGCCCAACGGGGATCAGCCCCCGGTGCAGGACCGGACGCTGGTCACGATCGATGCGCTGGATCCGGTGGGCAGCCCCGATGGCTGGGTCGATCCGGACACGATGACGACCAGCGGCAACAACGTTGTCGCTCGCGCTGATTTCTCCGGGACGAACGCCGTGGACGGCTCCAGCCCGAACGCCGGCTCCGGATTGCTCTTCGACTTCCCGGTCGATCTCGATGCGCCGCCATCGATCTCGGTTGACGCCGCGGTCACCCAGGCGTTTTACACCGGGAATTGGTTCCACGACGTGATGTACGGGTTCGGATTCACCGAGCCGTTCGGATCGTTCCAGCGATCGAACTTCGGGCGGGGTGGCGTGGAGAACGACCGGATCATCATCGATGTGCAGGACGGCAGCGGCGCGGACAACGCGCGGTTCGTCTCCAACGGCGCCGACGGCAGCCAGGGCAGGGTCGAGCTGTACCTCTGGACCGGCGTCGCCCCGGCGCGGGACAGCGCCCTCGACAACCACATCCTGGTCCACGAGCTGACTCATGGCGTCACGGACAGGCTGATCGGCGGCATCACCGGCATCCAGGGCGCCTCGATGGGTGAGGGCTGGTCGGATTACTTCGCGCTGTCGCTCCTGACCGACCCCGATGTCGATCCGTCGCTCACGTACCCGTTCGGCCCGTACGTCGCGTACGGCGCCGGCGTGGGCCCGTTCGTGGACAACTACTACTTCGGCCTGCGACGATTCCCGTACACGACCGATCTGACGCGGAACCCGCTCACGTTCAGTGACGCGAACCCCTCGACGTATTCGATCCCGGCGGGGATCCCGGTGAACCCGCTGCTGGCGGGCGGCAACCCGGGCCGAATCCACCAGGTCGGCGAGATCTGGGGATCGGCGCTGTGGGAGTGCCGGGCGGCGTTCGTCCAGGCGGAAGGCCCGCAGGGCGCGGCGATGTTCGATCAGGTCGTGATCGATTCGCTGAAACTGATCCCGACCACCGAGCCCGACATGATCATGGGGCGGGACGCGGTCCTGCTCGCCGACCTCGTCCGCTTCGGCGGCGCCCATGCCTGCGGCCTGTGGGACGCGTTCGCCAGGCGGGGGCTCGGAGTCGATGCGTTCAGCCCCACCAGCTCGCTCAGCGGGCTGCAGGAGTCGTTCGACTCCCCGACGGAACCCGGCCTGGTCGCGTTTGGCGCCCCCGAATCGATGCTCGCGCCGGGCCCGGGCAACGTGTTCAGGTTCGGGATCGATCCCGGGTGTGTGAGCGACGAGGACTCGTTGTCGTCGCCACTGGCGAGGCTGTCCGTCAATGGCGGACCGTACACGCCGATGATGGTTGACGAGGTCTCACCGGGGCTCTTCGAGCTCGGCTTCCCCGCGCTGCTGTGCGGCGAAGTCGCACAGTACTACATCGAGATGGCGACGGACGCCGGACCGCGCTTCCTGCCCGAGGCCGGCGCCGCGGCGCCGTTCATCGCCGAGGTCGGCGTCAACCCGGCGATCGACCGGTTGCGCGCGGACGACCGGGAGCCCTTTGATTTCTTCGGCGACGACATCGCGCTCGACGGCGGTGTGCTGGTGATCGGTGCGTGGCAGGAGGACGACACCGCGTTCAACGCCGGGGCCGCGTACATCTTCGAGAAGAGTTCCCGGGACGGCTGGGCGCAGCGGCAGAAGCTGATCCCGCCGACCGATGAGGTGAGCCTCGGGTTCGGATTCCGTGTCGCGGTCGAGGGCGATCTGGTCGCCGTCAGCGCGCTCTACGACAGCGCCCGCGCGCCCAGCGCCGGCGCGGTGCACCTCTATCAACACGAAGCGACCGGCGGCTGGGCAGGCCGCGGGATCCTGACCTCGCTGGACGGCGAGGCGAACGACGAGTTCGGCTCCGGGCTGTGCATCGACAGCGGCAGGGTGTACGTCGGGTCCTCGAAGAACGACACCCAGGGGACCAATGCCGGCGCGGTGTACGTGTTCGGCTACTCCGAGAGCGCCGGCTGGCGGCAGCTCCGCCGGCTCATCTCGCTGGACAGCGCCCCGGGCGATCTCTATGGGCAGTCCGTGATCGCCGAGGGCGACACGCTGATCGTCGGCGCCCCCGGGGCCGACGGCGGCGCCGGCGCCGTGTACCGCTATCGCAGGACCGGCGAGGCGCAGTGGACGCTCGAGCAGCGTCTCACCGCGCCCAGCCGGATCACCGGCGCGATGTTCGGCGCCTCGCTGGATCTGGACGGCGATCGCGTCATCATCGGCGCTCCCCTAGACCTCGATCAGATCTCCCAGGCGGGTGTCGCGTACGTGTTCACACGGAGCCCGGACGACGGGCTCTGGGAGTACGAGGACCGGGTGGCCGCGCCATTCCAGCGCGGGCTCGACGGGTTCGGCGACTCCGTGTCGATCGAGGGCGACCTTGCCGTCGTGTCTGCGCCCAGATCCGACCTGTTCCTGACCGACGCGGGCGCCGCGTTCGTGTACGAGCGGGGCGCGTTCGGCTGGTCCCTGCGTGATCGCCTGTCGCCGATCGCGCTCAAAGAGCGGATCCAGTTCGGTTCCGCCGTCGCGCTCGATGGCGGGATCGCCGCGATCGGCGCGTGGCTCGACGGCGAGGACCAGTCCGCGACCGGCTCGGTCGCGCTGTTCCGACCCGTGGCGCCCGACTGCAACAGCAACGGTGTCGCCGATCAGTGCGACATCGCGTCGGGCGATCTCCTGGATGCGGACCTGGACGGCGCCCCGGACATCTGCGCCTGCGCCGGCGATCTCAACGGCGACCGCCGCGTGGACACCGCCGATCTCGGCGTGCTGATCTCGCAGTTCGGCTACCTCGGAGCCCCGGCGGATCTCAACGCCGACGGGCTGGTCGATCAGGGCGACCTGGGTCTGCTGATTCAGTCGTTCGGACTGATTTGCCTGCCGGATTGATCCCCGATGCCGCGTCGGGAAGTCTCACGAGCCCGGGATCGACGCCGGGGTGGTGCTGACGTGTCCCAGCGGTTGTGCGTTTTCTCACCGGAGAGAGTCGGGGATGTGGTTATCCTTGCGTCGGCGCCGACCGGCGCCGGGTGGTGTCTGTGATTGGGGACTCCGCATCCAGAGGGGATCAAAGCAATGAATCTGTCCGTGTGTTGTCGTGCGTGGCGTCGGCGGTCCTGGTCGGCCGCGACGCTCATTCTCCTGCTCACCCTGGTGATCGCCGCGTTCCCGAGGCCCGCTCTGGCGAGCGATGAAGAGGGGGATTGCGACAACGCGCCGTCGTGCCGCATCATCCCGAACGTCGGGACAATCGAGGCGATCGTCGGCGAGCCCTTCTCGGTCACCATCTGCGGCGTCTCCAACTGCGGCAACGAGGTCTCGATCGAGGGCTGGCACCTCAACCCGGACTGGTGCGAGCCGGTGTACACGGACACCGCACTCGCCGGCATCAACCCGGGCGAGGAGCTGTGCTACGACCTGATCTGCACGCCGCCGATCACCGCCGCGGTCGGCTTCGGGGGCAACCGGACGTTCAAGTTCAAGATCAAGGACCTGGAGAACGGCGAGTACGTTTGGTGCGAGTACACGGTGCACACCACGCTGCCGTGCATCAGCCAGCCGAGCTGCCGGACGATTCCCGAGGGTGTGATCGAGGTCGTCGCGGGTGAGTCGTTCTCGTTCGAGTTCTGCGCCTCGTCGGAGTGCACGGATCACCGGTTCGAGATCCTGCCCGTGATGGTCCCCAGCTGGTGCCACCCGGCCTCGGGGATGATGAACACCGAGCTGGACATGCCCGCCGGGGAGCACTGCTTCACCGTCGAGTGCAACCCGCCGTCCGACACACCCCCGGATCGCTACTGGATCAAGATCAAGGTGATCGACCTGGAGACCGGTCTGCAGGAGACGTGCGTCCTGGATGTTGACATCCTCGAACCCCCCTGCGACCTCGACCCCGCCTGCGAGATCTCCTCGGGAGAGGGCTTCCGAAGCAACAACGACACCGAGAGCTTCGAGATCCTCGCCGGCGAGACCGGCGGGTTCCAGATCTGCGGGACCTCGTTCTGCGGCAACGACATCACCATCGACACCAGCGGGCTCCCGGATTTCTGCAGCGTGAACAATGCGGACGGCCAGCCCTGCGGGTTCTGCGGCGGCGAGGGTGGGCACGAGGGGTCCCACACCGAGTGCGTGTGGATCGACTGCGAGCCCGACCTGGGCGACGTGGGCCAGCACCACGCGACGATCTGGGTGACCGACGAGGGCAACGACAACCGCTCCCGATGCGACGTGTGGATCAACGTGATCTCGCCCTGCGAGTACGAGAACCCGACGTGCGAGATCGTCCTGATGTCCGGGGGCGAGAGCGTCGGCGATGACTGCCACGTGCAGGTCGGCGAGCCATTTTCCTTCAAGGTCTGCGGCGAGACCGCGTGCGATGACCACACCGCGCGCGTCGCGCCCTCGAGCCTGCCACCGTTCATCACCAACCCGGGGCACACCACCGGCGCCCCCGGCGATGAGGTCTGCCTCACCGTCCACGGCGAGGCCGGCCCGCTGCACATCGGCATCTGGAACGCCCGGTTCATCGTGACGGACGTCCAGTCCGGCCTGACCACGGAATGCTCGAAGCGGATCATCGTCGAGGGCGAGCCGGTCTGCCCCGATCGGCCGACCTGCACTGTTGACACCATGTCGATCAACGCCACCGCCGGCGAGATGTTCTCCGTCGAGGTCTGCGGCGCCCCGGTCTGCGAGGGCCACGCGGTGGAGATCATCGGCGAGAGCATCCCCGATTTCTGCGACCCGTTCGCCACGGTGACGGGTGATCCCGACGAGACGGTCTGCGCCACGTTCGAATGCACCGTCCCCTCCGGCGTAATGCCCGGCTCGTACGAGCTCAAGTTCCGCGTGCGTGACACGACCAACAGCCAGTCGAGGCTGTGCACGGTCCAGCTCAACATCGCGGCGCCGGCGGTCATCGGCTGCTTCGAGAGCGACCAGCCCAACGATGACATCACCGAGTGCTCGATGTTCGACGCCGGCGACTGCTTCGACATCGGCTGCGGCTCGGCGATCAACGGCAGCCTCGACGAGTCCGGTTCAGATTTCGATTACTACTGCGTCGGCGGCCTCGAGCCCGGCTCCGAGTACACCGTCACCATCATCGGCGGCACGCAGCCCGACGGCATGCCCGGCTGCTACGCCATCGCCTGTCTGGACCTCAACGGGACCATCCTCAGCTCGACCAACACCGGTCAGACGTTCGGGTACCCGACGATCACCTGCGTCTCCGACAGCTCCGGCTTCGTGTACTTCGCCGTCTCGGGCTGTGAAGACCTCAACATCGACGGCAACCAGGATTCCCGGTCGGACGGCGACGATTCCCGCGGCGGGATCGGACACGGTTCACGCGGGAACTACATCATGGTCGTCGATTTCGGGGACCCGTTCGAGGTCAACCATGCCTGCGACGCCGACATGAACGGCGACGGCGTCGTGGATTCGGGCGACCTCGGTCTGCTGCTGGGCATGTTCGGACAGACCTGCGACCGCTGATCGCGGGACGACAACCTGACGCCCTTTCCTGGTCGGGGCCTGGTCCGCTGCGTGCGGGCTCGGCCCCGATTTTTTCATCGGTCCTGGATCACGGCGACGGCGTCGTCTCGGTCCAACCGAAGTTGGTGATGAGAATACCGAGGTCCGCGGTGTCGGTGATGCCGTCCCGGTTGATGTCGCCGTGATCGAGCGCGGTCTGGATCGCGGGGTCGGTCGTCCCGCCGGTGGTCGGGGGATCACCGCCGCCGCCGCCGGCGGTGTGGTCGTAGAGGTCGATGCACAGCGTGTAACAACCACCGATTCCGTGCGCCGGTGGCGGCTCGGGGCAGACCGGGGCGTCCACGGCCTGCTGCCCGCCCTGCGGGCCGGCGGCTTCGAGCGCATCGTTCGTCCCGTTGAAGTCGGCGTCGCCGGCGCCGGTGACGGCGATCACTGCTCGGCCCAGGATGTCCGCGATGAACGTCAGCCTCGGATACACGGTCAGCGGCCCCCCGGTGTCGGTCGCCGAGATGACATTCCCGCCCTTGTCGAACCAGCCCATGTACAGGTCCGTCGGCACGCAGTGCTTGTCGAGGCCGCCGACCTGGGTCACGGCGTAGTCCACCAGCGGCGTCAGCCCCTCGATGCAGAACCAGTCCACGTCGTCGCAGATCTCCCGCGTCTGGATCTGGTTGTCGATGCAGATGTCCACGCGATCGACATCGCCCGAGACGCGGTAGTTGATGAAGAACGCCTCGGCGCCGGTGATGAACGCGTCCTCGTACACCTGCGGGTTGTCCACGAGCGTCCCCTCGGGGAGCATCATGGGGCTGGGGACCTCGTCGCCGTTGGCGTCCTTGAACGTCACGGTCATACGGAAGTGCCCGAGCTGCCCGTGCGGACCGTTCTGGAAGTAGCCGTTGAAGACCCCGTCGAGCCCGTCGGGCCTGCCGGTGACGCCGATGCGGACGCTGCGTGAGCCATCGTCGTTGTCCACGATGCCGGTGCCGCCGTCGCCGAAGACCGCCGGCGCCTGCGTGTCGAAGAGAACGACGTCGTTGAGACCCGATGCGGTCCCCGAACCGGCGCAGTTGCTGTCGTCGTTCTCGTTGATGTGGTTGAGGTACTTGTCGAACAGGATGAGGTACGTGTCGGGCTCGCACTCGATCATCGACTCGGTCCCGAGCTTGCCGCTGATGTACGAGCAGACGGAGGCGTCGGCGAAGTCGCACTGCGCCATCAGGTCGTTCCGCTCCGTCTCGAAGCAGGTGCCGTCCACCTCCGGGACGAGGAACGCCCACGCGGCGCCGGCCTCGGACGCCTCGTCATCATCGCCCATCGCGCCGGCAAGCACCACGCGGTCGTGGAAACCGATGCTCAGGCCCATGCCGTCATCAACACCGAGCGAACCGGGGTTGAACCGCCCTGCTTGCGTCCACTGGAATGTTGCGGGGTCCTGCGAGTAGTAATACGCCGCGCCGCCATCGGCCGTGCCGGGAGCCCCCACCGCGGCGAAGTAGCCCACGCGCCCCACGCTCGAGCCGAAGCCGTCCATCGCCTGCCCGTCGTCGGCGGTGAGCTTGGACGCCTGCGACCAGACGCCGAGGGCGTCGGCGGTGAACAGGTACGCCGCGCCGGCGCCGGCGACCGTCGCCCCCATCGCGGTCGGGGCGCCGGCGAGGACCTCGCCGTTCTCGATCCACACGGCCTCGCCGAGCCCGTCGCCCGGGGCGAGGTCATCGGAAGCCAGCTCCGTCACCTCGACCCACTTGTTCGTCAGGTCGGGCTCGTACACGTACACCGAGCCGGAGTCGGCGCCGCCCTCGTCGCTCAGGGGCGACCCCACGGCGATGCGCTCGCCCTCGATCGCGACCGACGCGCCGAACTCGTCGTCCAGCAGGCCGTCGCTCGGCTCCAGCTTCGCCTCGAACGACCACACGCCGAACTGGTCCCGGCGGAACAGGTATGCGGCGCCGGACTGGGCCGCGGCGAGCGAATCGGCGAACGGCGCCCCGACGACGAGCCGGTCGCCGTCGATCGCCACCGCCATCCCGAACGCGTCGCCCGCCATCCCGTCCGGCGCGGTGAGCTTGATTGTCTCCGACCAGGAGCCGTCGTCGGCGCGGAAGAACACATACACGGCACCCGCGGCGTCCGCGACATCGTCAACACCCGGGGCGCCGATGACCGCGGTGTCGTTGTCGATCGCGACGGCGCTGCCGAAGGCGTCGCCGGCCGCGGGGTCGCTCGCGACGAGCTTCATCTCGCGTCGCCAGACGCGGTAGAGGTTGGACCGGATGACCGTGGCCGAGCCAGAGTCGGCGAAGGTGTCATCGTCGCCCGGCGCCCCGATGAGCGCGAAGTTGCCGCTGATGGCGACGACGCCGAACCCGTCGTCGGCCTGCGCATCGGGCGCGACGAGCCGCGTGGTCGAGACCTGCCCCAGCGCCGAACCCACACCGAGCGCGAGCGCAACCGATCCCGCCGCGGCGCACATCGCCAGGCGGATCGCCGAATCCTGGATGGATCGGATGCGTCTCAAGGTGTTGCTTTCGGGAAGACTCCTCTGAACCTGCGCAAGTGAGGCCGATCGCGGATCCTCCGCGCGGACGGTCATCACAAGCCTGATCCCGGCTCAGGGGCCGGGCCACAGGTTTTCAAGTTCGTTGGGTCCGCCTGTGCCGGTTGCGCCGTCTGGTCCGGCGGGGCTCGGCGGCTCGTTCTGGGACGGCGGATTCGCCGTGCCCTGAGGCATGCACGGCGCGTCGGCCACACCGTCGCCGGCGCGGCAGACCCGGCGGAGGATCAGGCGTAGCGCGGGTACTGCGGGGGAGGACCCGGAACGGGAACAGCGGGCGAAGGGACTCGAACCCTCGACATGCAGCTTGGAAGGCTGCCGCTCTACCAACTGAGCTACGCCCGCGAGGGGGCCATTGTAGCATTCGGTGAAGGCGCAAAATAAAGCCCGGGAATGCCCCCGGGCGAATGGGTCAATCAGATGATGCGGTGGTCAGCAGCCGTCGCCAAAGGCACCGAGCAGGAGCCCGAGATCCGCGGTATCGACCACGCCATCATCGTTGAGATCGGCGGGACACCCGGGGCAGGTCCCGAAAGAACTGGTGAGGATGCCGAGATCGGCCGTGTCCACGCAGCCGTCCTCGTTGATGTCCCCGAAGACCGGGCACTGGGTCCCCTCACCGAAACCGAGCGAGAGGATCTGCTCGTAGATCTCGACATCGTCCGAATCGCTGATTCCGTCACCATTGAAATCAAAGGGCTCGATCGCGGTGACGCCGGTTGCGTCGTCCTCGTACTGCCTGACATCGGCGCAATCGAAATCGCCGTCGGCGTCGTAGTCCAGGATCCTCGGATCGCCGGTCACCGCGAAGACCTCGATGGTGTGCGTCCCCGTGCTCAGGGTGTCGGTGTCGAAGACCACGTCGCCCTCGAGCGTGGTCATGAACTCCTCGACGTCCTCGGTCAGCGTCACGCCCGCGAGCGTAACCTCGCCGTCCTCGAGGATTCCCCGCACCAACTGCGGCGCGCCGTCGAGTGTGTAGCAGAAAAGCATGTAGGTCGGAGCGGTGATCGCCGCGGTGGCTCCTGAATTTTTGTGCCCGATTGCGCACTTTCATTGGCGATACCGTACCAGAATTTTACATGAAACGACAAGCTCAGATCTGTCGCTTCGTCGACATCCACCGACCACTTGAAATTCGCGAGAGCAGAGGAATATGCCAATTGGGAGGTGCTACCAAAAGCCTGCTGTCCAGATTCTAGTAATTCATTAGATAGCGACCCGGCCGTTCCCACAAGACTTACGCAGTCGAGCAGCCCCTCCGCCGTGCCGTCTGCGTAGCTGATGCTGTCGTGGATATCTCCCGAGAAGCTCGAAAGAAATACAAATGAACAAGGTGAATCGATTTGTTCAAATAGATCAGAATTTAATGATGGTGTTCCGCTGAGAAAACTTACTGTTGCCGCCCACGTTCTACCAACTGCATTTCCGATGCCATCAACGGAATTGCTCGGGTCATATTGAAAATCCAAATCTGAAATTGTAATACTGGTCGCACTGCCGAGATCAAATTCTTGTCCGGTGGCCAGCGCACTCACCGACGGGAACGCGACACCCAATCCAAAACCTGCGAGCAATGACAATCTGATTCCAATTCGATTCATCGATCTGTCTCCAACAACGTGGTTAAAGAAATATTGAACGATCAACGAACAAACATGATTTCGAGACATGGAAACCCGGAATGCTTGATGCCGAGAGTTCTAGGGTATCGGGTCCTCCTTTGGAACAGTGATTTAGTACAGCGTGGGGTGGCTCTCGCCTGTCTCTTCCGAGATCTTCCGCATGAAGTCTATCGCCTCTGTCGTGGCCCCGGTCCCGTTGAAAATGCTGTCGGACGGGAACCAGGGCATCGGGTTGGAGTACGCCTCTTCCTTCGTCAGGCGAGCAACACTGCCGTCGAAGTGCGAGACATTCATCGATGTGAATGCGCCGTGGCGGATGCTCAGCTTGTACGCGTCAAAGCTCGCCTGGCTCGACAGTCTCGATTGCGGACGACGGAACGCCGCCGAACCGTCGTAGATGGGGCTTGAAGTGGTGAATGACCCATAGACACTCGGGAAATGGTTCACATCAAAGTCAAGCAGATTGTTGTCGGCGGGGAGATACCTGCAACCGTCGGTGATGAGGATTTTGTCTGCCGGCCTGATTATTTTGTCCATGTTGGGACGGAACGTCGGCGCCACCGCAACAGGCTCGGCGAATCCGGTCTTGTATCGGGCCCGGTTGCCCGGGATCGGGATCGTCGGGGCGATTTCTCCGGCAACCAGCGGCCACGTATGGAACGCATCGGGAGAGAGAAAACTCACCTGATTGAACCCTCGCTCCTGGAGCACACGATCGAAGTCATCGAAGTCGGATGTGCTCGTCCCGCCGTAAAGAACCGCCTCGTTCGTTGCGGCAGGGTCGGCGAGATTGTTGAAGATGTCCGCGTGGCGCTCCGCCCTGTTCGCGGAGAACTCCATCGATTCGCCGACGATCGGGCTGATCCAGTCGTACCAGGAAACCGGGGTCGTCGATGAGGTCGTGCCGAGCATCTGATCCCGGGTGATGATTGTCGGAGAACCCGGCTTGACAATGATGCATTGGTAGTACTTGTTGGTTCCGCTCAGGCCCGCGTATTCGCCCTTGTTGTCGAACGCGTGCGCGATCTGCGCCTGGGCGAGCTGCCTGTGGAGGGTGGCTCCGACCAGTTGCCTCGCGGCGCCCCGGGCCGAGCCGATCGCCGGCAGGAGGATCCCGATGAGCAGCGCAATCACGGAAATCACCACGAGCAGCTCCACCAGGGTGAAGCCGGGAAGATCGCCGATGGTTCGGAATCGGATGGTCGGACGGGTGGGATGCATTCGTTGCGGGATCATCGTTTCAGTTTCTCCACACTCTTGTCGGTGATGACCACTTTTGCTGCGGCGAGGTCGGGAATCACTTCGGGGCTGTACCCGGCGTTCTCGACACCTTCATGGTAATGCGCCGGGATGTACCACCCCCCCGTGTCATCCTTGATGATCGGGAACAGCGTGCGCTCTCCCGTACCGGGATTCTTCGCGGGCAGCGCCAGGCGATCGGTCGATGTCGAGAACATCTCGCCTGTCTTGATATCCAGCAGCGTGACAGACGAGGGGACCTTGACGCCGCCGTTGTTGAAAAACGTCACCCACATCCCCCCCAGCAGCACCGCGACCGCGATCACCGCCAGCGTGAGCACGAACCCCTGTGATTTCCAGAACGCCGTTTTCTCGCCTTTGGCCGCCTTGCCGCGGCCGGTGGTCTCCGGCGTCGCGAGGTCGTCAACCAGTGATCCGAGGTTCTGCGTTGAATAGCTCATCCGTGTCGCCTGGGGGAGATCTGCGTGGCCTGGCCTGTCTCGGGAAGTCTCGTTCGTTCCGCGCCGAGCCGGGGAGGGGTCAGATTGTACCGTCATTGCCCGGCGGGGTTTGCCGGGACGCCGCGCTTAGGGGCAGTTGGTTCCGAAGACGCCGAGGAGGATTCCGAGATCGGCGGTGTCCACGACGCCGTCGTTGTTGAGATCCGCCGAGCCGGGCCCGCCAAACTGCGCCAGCAGGATGCCCAGATCCGCGGTGTCGATGACCAGATCGCCGTTGAGATCGCCGACACAGGCCGGCGGCGGGGCGAGGGGGAGGATGAAATCGATCAGCACCGGGCGGTGGTCCGAGGCCCGGTTGCTCAGGGCCTGGGGAACCGGCGGGAAGGTGTCCACGGGGGCCGGGAAGGGCGTCCCGGTGGGCCAGCCGGAGTCCGTTCGGAAGATGAACTGCCTTCTGGGGGTGGCGATGCTGTCCTGCCAGCACCAGAAATCGATCTTGCTGCTGGACTGCGTGGTGGTGTCGCCGGTCAGGGGATGGCTGGCGGAATCCCAGGTGCTGTTGGTCCGGTCGCGGTCGGTGCCGTCGGTGCCGGGGGTCACGACGGCCTGGGTCATCCATTCCGCGGGGCTCTTGGAGTTGCCCGAGGCGGGGCCGATCCGCTGGTTGAAGTCGCCGCCCCAGACGACTGGGGTGTTGGCGTCGAGGATCGTCGTGGTCCCTGGGATATCGAAGGGGATCTTCGAGTTGGGATCGGGCGAGCCGGTCCCGGCGCCGTTGTAGAAGTAGTCGATGTGGTAGGCGATGTTCTGGGCGGCGTCCTCGCGGTCGGCGCCGTCGCCGGAGGTCCCGCCGGACTTGAGGTGCCCGTTGCCGACGACGATGTCCCCCGCATAGATGGCGTCGGGGAGGTCGATCTCGGCGAACATGTAGCCGCGGATCCCGCCGTTGCCTCCGGGCGCATAGGCGTCGGCGGAGGTGAGGACGATGTTCGAGAAGGTCGCCAGACCGCCGAGGTCGTTGTTGATGTCGGCGAAGGGGTGGCGGCTGATGATGACGTTGCGGTTGAAGCTGTCGGAGACCGTGCTGACGAAGACGTAGGGGTAGTCCAGCGCGGGGTCGAAGAGCTTGATGTAGGAGCCGACGCTCCCGCCCAGGTACGGGTCCGAACCGCCGTTGATGAAGAGATCCATGACCGTCTCGAGCTGGGAGACGCTGTCAACGCCGCTGCCGGTGCCGTTGCCGTCGTTGTCGCCGCATTCCTGGAGGATGAGCACATCGGGCTTCATCGCGGTGACGGCGCGGACGATGGCGTTCCAGTCGGAATAGTCGTCCTGCTTGGCGTTGGTCCGGCACAGCGCGTCCTGGACGTTCCAGGTCATGACGCGGAAGTCGTTGGGATCGGACTTGGACCAGTCGCCGTTGTTGGGATCCCAGGCGGAGGAAACGCCGCAGATCGCAAGGGCCGCCAGCCCGACGCACAGCTTGTCGGTTTTCATGTCTTGCTCCTGTGAGAACCCCGGAAGGCGGCCCGATCATAGCCAACCGGCGTGAGGTGTTCGTTTGGAAGCCACCGGACGCGGTTTCCCGCGTCCGGCGGTGAGGATTCAGGTCATCCCGGGATCAGCAGCCCATGCCGAACTGGCCGAGCAGGATGCCGAGGTCGGCGGTGTCAACGCGGCCGTCGCAGTTGAGATCCGCGTTGGGGCCGGCGGTGCCGAACTGACCGAGCAGCACGCCGAGGTCGGCGGTGTCAACGACACCGTCGTTGTTGAGATCGGCGCAGATGCCGGTGTTGGCGCCGACGTAGAGGACGACGTTGTACGACTCGTCATCGCTGGTGAGCGTGGTGAAGTCGAAGACGCCGTCGTTGTTGGCGTCATAGGTGATCTCGCAGGAGAGGAGCACACCGCCGCTGGAGCGGTTGTCCTTGGGGGCCATGCCGACGGTGCTCATGCCCGCGAAGGCGTCCTGCGTCGAGTTCTGCGACCAGAACGCGCCCGACGAGACGGAGTTGTTGTCGGCGATCTGGATGAAGCCGATGGAGAAGTCACGGTCGGAGTTGACGCCGTGGATGATGTCGCCGGCGCGGAGGACGACCTCGAGCTCCCAGCACGGGGAGTTGGCGACGCCGTTATCGACATACACCGCGCGGATGAGGCAGGCGTCGCAGTCGATCTGATCGACGAAGTCGAAGTCCTGCACGGGGAGCACGGGCGGGAACCACACCGGGGCGACGAACCAGAGGTTGCCCATGGAGTCGAAGGAGGCAGCGGTGATGGAGGGGCCCGAAACCGCGAAGTTCGTGAGCTCGGGAAGGGTCACGATGTAGCCGATCTCGTTGCCGCCGGGGCCGTCGAGGACGGCCTTGCCGCGGCCGGCGCCGGTGAGGACGAAGGTGAAATTGCCGTTCCACGCGGCCATCGACCACTGCTCACCACCGGCCTGGCCGGGGGTGGTGTCGCGGAGGACGCCGATCGCGTTGGTCGGATCGGTGTTGCCGCCGACCTTGTAGGCCACCGCGGCAGCGAGCAGGGCGCCGCTCTGATCCTGGCCCAGGGCGAGCTGCGAGTTGCCGCCCTGGAAGGGGGCCTGCGAGTGGTAGTGATCGAACTCGAAGAAGCCTGCGTTCCAGACGGCGTCATCGCGCATGTCGCAGGGATCGTCCAGGCCGGCCGGGGAGGCGTAATCGAGCGCCGAAACGGTGGGAGCGCCAGTGCCATCGACGTCCCAGATGCGGAAGTTGCGGGTGGCGCCCGCGGCGTCCTTGCCGAGTGTGCCAGCGGAGCCGACTGCGCCCGCATCACCGAACAGAGAAACGTTCGAGAAGGCGAGGGTGCCGCGGATGTCCGCGGCGCTGCCGGGAACGATGGCGACGCCGCCGTTATCGTTCCAGTAGTACTCGGTGTTGAAGTTGGTGCCGATGACCAGCGGGCCGCCGAGCTCCTCGGGGAGGATGTTGGGCGTGCTGTAGGTCGTGCCCGAGGCGCCGATCACGAGCTTGGAAGCGCCGGGATCCGCGAATCCGAGGCCGGAGAAATCATTGACGACCATGCAGTCGCGATCCTTGGAGCCGACGCGGAAGATGTTGTTGCCAGCGACCGGGGCGCCGCCGCCGGCGCCGAAGTCATCGGCGCGCATCGCGAGGTTGCCGTGGGCGTCCACCGCGCCGAAGCCGATGGCGGCGTTGAAGCCGCCGATGCCGGTCGGGGTGTTGGTGACGGCGACCTGGCGGTTGACGTACAGCTTGCAGGAGTTGCGGGGGTTGAGCTGGATGAGGCCGCCGATGATCTGGTTGACGCTGGTGAGGTCATCCGACGTAGCGAACTCCGAGAAGCCGTAACCCATCTGCACGGAGTCGGTGCTGGGGAACACCGTCGCGGGAGCGTTGTTGAACAGGGGGTTGACGCCGGCGCCCGCGGTGTTCCAGGCGTCGTACGAGAACTTGAGCTGTCCGGGGATGACGCTGCGGCTGATCGACTGCGCGCTGATGAGGCTCGACTCGAAGCCGGATGAGGTCTTGCTCGACTTGACGATCACGCCGGTTGCGAACGGGGTGTTCCAGCTGGACTGGATCGGGGTCAGGTTGACGATGAACTCGTTGCACTGATTGGCGGGGTCCCAGGGGTTGAGCGCGTCGCTCGTGTTGGGGCCGGGGGCGTTGGTGATGCTGTCCTGAGCGAGCGCGGGGACCGCGATCCCGGCGCAGGCGGCAAGAGCAGCCACCAGGCATTTGCGATGGGTCATTGATTCTCTCCTCGAAAGTGAACTCACGGTGGGTCCGAACGGACACGGTGGTCAGACGAACGAAACGATTCGGTTTTCAGCCATTCCTCAGACCGGCGGAAAACACAAACAGCCCAGCGAGTGGAGCCGCCCCATGCGTCCCCATCAAGCCGACAACTCCTCCAGTCTCCCAATAAGATATCACGGTCCCCCCCCGGGATACTCGCGGAAAACGCAGAAATCCCAGCATCGGGGTGCATTTTCTTCGGGCGCCACAACCAATGGTGGAACCCGAAGCGGCAACTGGAGGAGAAAACAACTTCTCCACATTCCGGATGGTGGTCCCGTGCGAAACTGACGTGTCCCGATCGAGCTGTCCCAGGGGTTGCCGTGGGGGCCGGGATCCGGAGATCAAATCCTGTTTAGTGATCCCCAATACGGCGGAGATCCACCACGACCGGGAGGTGATCGCTCCCCTCCGTGTCGGACCGCTCGATCCCGGAAGCCTGCAACGCCGAATCGGTCAGAAGGCCGGCGTCCAGGATGAACGCCCTCACCACCTCGACGCCGTCATCGGCGACGAGTATGTAGTCCAGCCGACCGGGCGCGAAGGGCGACCGCTGGTCCCGCCACGTGACCGCATCCCCGAGACCCAATCTCCGAGGCTCGACCACAAGAAGATCGGAGCCGTCGAAATCGGCGCCCTTGGCCGCGGTCATCAGGGGGTCCCTCGAACCGACGAGGTTCCAGTCCCCGGAGATGACGAGGAACTTGGGTCTGTCACTCCGTTGCGCTTTGGCGATCGCCTCCCGGACCGCCCGCGCCTCGCTCAGCCTCGTGCGGTCTTCCGAGGTGTTCAGGCCGCCCCTGGATTTCAGGTGCACGCTCACCGCGCCGACCTCGCCGGCCGGCGTCATCACCCGCGCCGAGGCGCAGCGCATCGGGTGCTGCCGCTGACCGCCCTCATCCCCGACCAGCACGCTCTCGGGCAGGAACGGTTTCATCGGCGCGCGGCTCGCGACGACGACCCCGCGGTCACCGCCGAGAAAGACGGACCAACGCTCGTCATCGAGGCGCCCCCGGAGCCAGCTGATGAACTCGTCCTTCGGGATCCGGGGCTGGTTGTTCCAGTACCCGTTGTCCCACTCCTGGAAAAGAATCACGTCTGGATCCAGCGCCCGCAGCGCGCGTGCGAACCCCTCGGGTTCCTTCATGGGCGTGCCCCACAGCACGTTCCACGACACAATGCGCACCGTGCCCGGATCCTTCGCGGGGATCGGCGCCTCGAACAGCTCCTTGCCCGGCGTCAACGCCGGGAGCGCCAGCTCCCGGATCGCCCCGGCGTCGAGCGTCTTGTACGACGCGTCGCGCTGGAGGAACCGGTAGCGCAACGCCCTGCTCGTGCGAGCCATGCGCACCAGCCAGTCGGGCCCGCGCAGGTCCCTCGCGAGGCGGATCTCGAACGATTCCGCGGCGTGCGTCGGCAGGAACGCGAACCCGATGTCGGGATGGTTCAGTTGTTCATGCAGCTCGTTGGCGCCGAACGCGATGATCTCGATCCCGCCGTCCAGATGTGTCGGATCGCGCGGATCGAGCCTGGTCATCGAGATCTCGAGATCGCAGCCGAACCGCTTGTCCGTCGCCAGCCCGGTCGAGGCGTCCGTGTCGAGATCAATCTGCAACACGGTCATGACCGGCCCGTTCTGTAGCGAAGTCGATCGGTGGGCGTCGTACCGGAAGTACATCCAGCGATCCCCGGCGACCGCGAGCTCGCCGCTCGGCCAGTCGTCCAACGAGCCGTCGAGCGTGATCCCCCCGATGGCGTGCTCCTGCGCCCGCGCGGCCCGGTTGAACGGCCCCGCCAGCGCCAGCAGCGAGACCGCCAAGAACAGGAGCCATCGACAAGGATTGCCCGGGAATGTGACGCTGCGAGTGCCTGTGTTCATGACCTGACGATACCGGGCCCCCGGGCCGCCGGCGACCAAGCAGCCGCGACAGCGTTCGACCCGATCCCGGGGCCTCCAAAGGCATCGGGATCACGGAGGAGGACCGTCGCCATCGGGCAAACCACAACATGTGGCGCCACGCCCGAAGTCGCGCCAGCCAAATTATTTTCCACACCGAATCACAACGAGAAGGCGCCAAAAAAATATTTGACGCCACAACAGTCCGGATTCCACAACGTCTTGTGCAAACACTCCGAGTTGCCGAAAAACCCCTGATTTCGTCGCAGAATCCGGCTGGACACGAGCATCCGCATGCTTATCTTCCGCGTGCGAAGAACAGCCATTCCTCATCGCAGTCTTCGCCCCGCAGACGAGAGAGAGTTTCGTAGGAGGGGCCGCTCGTCGTGAGCGGTCCAGAGTGAAAGCGTCACTTGAGAAAGGAACACGTTTCATGAAGCGCTACATTGTGGCCGCGGGTATCGCCACCCTCGGCCTCGCCGGCATGGCTCACGCCAACGGCATCGAGATCAACGAACTCCGTATCGATCAGACTGGCACGGACACCGACGAGTACTTCGAGCTCACCGGAACCCCCGGCGCGTCGCTTGACGGGCTCTGGTACATCGTCATCGGCGACCACGGCTCCGACCAGGGCGCCGGCGGCCCCGGCTCCCGCTCGGGTCAGGTCGAGTACGCACTCAATCTCACCGGCAGCACCATCCCCGCCGATGGTTTCTTCCTGTGCGCCACTTCCACCTTCGGCACGGTGCTCTCCGGCTCCGTCGATCTGACCGCCGGCCTCATCTTCGAGAACAGCGACAACGTCACCCACATGCTCGTCTCCGGCTTCACCGGCGCGCAGGGCGACGCCCTCGACCTCGGCACCCCCGACGGCATCATCGACGTCACCCCCTGGAGCTCCGTCCTCGACTCCATCTCCCTGATCGAGAACTTCAACCCGCCGGCCACCAACGCCGACGAGTTCGACTACTCCGGTCAGTTCGGCCCCGGCATCGGCCCCGACGGCGCCTTCGTCCCCGGCCACGTCTATCGCTCCAACGACGGCAAGAGCAGCTGGGCCATCGGCGCCTTCGAGGCGGTCGGCGGGCAGGACACCCCCGGCGTCTCCAACGTCCCGACCCCCGGCGCGGTCGCCCTCCTGGGCCTCGCCGGCGTCGCGGGCATCCGCCGCCGCCGCTGATCCGCTTTTTCAGCGGTTTCTGACAGATTTCTCAACCCGGCCGCGTCACGCTGGTTGCGCAGTGTGCCGCAAGAACAGGCCACCAAATCACCAGTTTCAACCTCACGATCCACGCCACCCCGTGTCCTCAGGATGCGGGGCGGTGTTTTCCACAACTCCTGACCACAACTTCTGTGATGTGATGTCGGCGCGTCCTATCAGCCAGGGGATCCCCCTACGACATGTGGTGGATGCCGTGCCGGGACACGTCAGAGGCTGTGTTTTTCCTGAATTATCCGGTTTTTGCCCGGACGGAACCCCATGGTCCCGGTTATTCTGACGGACACGTCGTAAGGATACGGATCCGGAGATCGGGTGCGTGTTCAACTCGATAGGGGATCTCCGTCATTGTGGCGGAGAACTGAGAGAGCGTCACTGAAGGAAGGAACACAAACATGAAGCGCTATATCGTGGCGGCGGGTATCGCCGCTCTCGGCTTTGCCGGCATGGCTCACGCCAACGGCATCCAGATCAACGAGATCCGCATCGACCAGACCGGGTCGGACACCGATGAGTACTTCGAGCTCGTCGGAACCCCCGGCGCGTCGCTTGACGGGCTCTGGTACATCGTCATCGGCGACCACAGCGCCGACCAGGGCGCCGGCGGCCCCGGCTCCCGCTCGGGTCAGGTCGAGTATGCACTCAACCTCACCGGCAGCACCATCCCCGCCGATGGCTTCTTCCTGGCCGCCTCCAACACGTTCGGCACGGCGCTCACCGGCTCCGTCGATCTCAACGTCGGCACCTTCGCCTTCGAGAACAGCGACAACGTCACCCACATGCTCGTCTCCGGCTTCACCGGCGCGCAGGGCGACGCCCTCGACCTCGGCACCCCCGACGGCATCATCGACGTCACCCCCTGGAGCTCCGTCCTCGACTCCATCTCCCTGATCGAGAACTTCAACCCGCCGGCCACCAACGCCGACGAGTTCGACTACTCCGGTCAGTTCGGCCCCGGCATCGGCCCCGACGGCGCCTTCGTCCCCGGCCACGTCTATCGCTCCAACGACGGCAAGAGCCCCTGGGCCATCGGTCCCTTTGACATCGCCGTCGGCGTTGACACCCCCGGCACGTCCAACGTCCCGACCCCCGGCGCCTTCGCGCTCCTGGGTGTCGCCGGCGTTGCCGGTCTGCGTCGCCGTCGCTGAGTTTCAGTTGACATTCACAGGCGCCGATCGCTGGTTGCGCAGCGGGAGGCAACATGCCTGAACAATCGAACTTGTGGTTCGCGATCCATAGCGCCCCGTGCTGACTCCGCACGGGGCGCTGTCGTTTTGGACAACCCGCGGCCGGATCAGCCCTCGCCCCGGGGATCCAGCCGTCCGGGCCCCTCCCCCACCGTCTTCTCGTATGTCCCGCCGCTGGTCTTGACGTACTTCGTGAAGCCCAGGTCCCGCAGCTTGCTGTCGCTGGCGCCCTCGCTGGACTTGCCGACGCTCGACCACTTACCCCCGATCATCGGCGCCTGGATCACCCGCCGCACCGGGACGCCGGTCTCCGGGTGCACCGTCAGCGGCTCTTCCCGCATGGACTGGACGACCTCGAACACCTCGCGTTGGTCGGGGTCGTCGGTGATGGTCTCGTACACGTACGTGGGCATCTGGGGTCCTCGGCTTCCGGCGCACGTTCGGGTACGCGGATTTCCGCCGCGACAGTGTAGAACGATCACCGTTCCGCGGTCTCCCGCTCGGAGATCAACAGACGATCAGCCCAGCGCGTTGTCCCGCTTGTGCACCGTCGCGTCCCCCTGGGGGTGCGTCGTGTCGGGCAGCGCCGGCGCCGGGCGCCGCACCTCGTCGAGGTGGTTGAGCACCTGCCCCTGCTGGCGCCAGGTCTCGAAGACGTGCATGCCGCAGTTCCTGCTGAGGTCTTCGAAGATCTTGATGCCACGCACGCTGGCGCCCCGCTCATCGACCCGCGGGGAATAGACGCAGATGCCGAACTGCCCGGGCACGACCGCGATGATCCCGCCCGAGACGCCCGACTTGGCCGGGAGCCCCACGGTGTACGCCCACTCGCCGGCGTAGTTGTACATGCCGCACGTGTGCATGACCGTCAGGACATCGCGGATGTGCTCGGTCTCCACGGCGCGCTCGCTGGTCCTGGGGTTCACGCCGCCGTTGGCAAGCGTGGCCGCCATCGTGGCCATGTCGCCGGCCGTGACCAGGACCGAGCACTGCCGGAAGTACAGGTCGAGGATCTCCTCCACGTCGCGGTCAAGGATGCCGAAGTTCAGCATCAGGTAGGCCATCGCGCGGTTCCGGTGGCCGGTCGCCCGCTCGGACTGGAAGACCGCCTCGTCGATCGAGGGTCGCCGGCCCATCGCCCGGCCCAGCATCCCGAGGATCCGCTCGAACCGGTCCGCCGGGCTGCTCCCGGCGATCATGGAGGTCACCGCGATCGCGCCGGAGTTGACCATCGGGTTGTGGGGCCGGTTGGTCGAGTCCAGGCGGATGATGCTGTCGAACGAGTCGCCCGAGGGCTCGACGCCCACGCGCTGCATGACGTGCCCGCGTCCCCGGTCCGCCAGCGCCAGCGCGTGTGTGAAGGGCTTGGAGAGCGACTGAATGGTGAACGTCGCCTGTCGGTCGCCAACCTCGAAGACCTCGCCGGCGACCGTGACGATCGCGATGGCGAAACAGGACGGGTCGGCCTTGGAAAGCTCCGGGATGTAGCTGGCGATCCGCCCCTCGTTGCAGCCGCGGTAGCGCTCGTGCAGGGCCTCGAGCGCCCCCAGCACTCTCCGCCGATCGGGCGTGGCGATCCCCTCGGGTTGATTCGTCATCCGACCCTTTCAAGACAATCGAGTGAGAGACGCCGGGGCGAACGCTGAGCGCACCGCCGGCGTGGGCCATGGTTTGTGCCCGGAGTTTAGCGGAGGTTCGCGTGCGGGTTTGTGGAGGTGTCTGGCGACTCCTCGGGGGCGGGGAAGGCGCAGTTGTTGATCGCCAGGGCGCCGACGTTCTGGAGTCGGTTCGCGTAAACCTCCTGCTCGCAGAAGTTGTTGAGGTCCATCCCGCTGGAGCAGTCGAAGATCGTGTTCTCGTAGATGAAGTTGCGAGAGCCGGTGATGATGAGCCCCAGGTCGCCGCCGAACTGGGAGCCGTGGATCAGGTTTCCGTTGATCTGCGTCGTCCCGACGGCGCGGATGCCCGCGGTCGAGAACTCCGTGATCGTGTTGCCGGAGATCTCGCCGCCGCCGAAGCCGTCCGCGTAGATCCCGTGCTGCGTCACCGAGGAGGTTCCCACCGCGACGCAGTCCTTGATGCTGATCACGCCCAGCAGATAGAACCCGGCGAAGGTGCTCCCGGAAGCCCTGCAGCCCGTCACCTGCGAACCGCTGTTGGCGAACACCCCGGTGTAGCAGCCGTCCACCGAGCAGTTGGTCACTCTCGAATCGTCCCCGGCGCTGATCCCGGTCGCGAACGCGATCGTCACACCGGTCGCGGTGCAGCGATCGATGAACGCGTTATCCCCGCAGACGACCCCGCCCGCGAAGGTGTCGTTGCAGTCCACGCCCTCGACGCGCATCCGATCGGACACCGCCCCCGCGATCGCCGCGCCGGTGAACAGGCGGATCCGACCGTTGCGGATGGTGACGTTCTCGGTGTTGTCCGCGACCTCGATCCCGTTGAGCGAGCCGATCTCCGAGCCCACGATCTCGAACCCGTTGAGGTCCAGCGTCACCCGGCTGACGGCGATCTCGATCCCGTGCTCGTTGCCGATCGCCTGGATGTTCTCGCCCAGCTTGTACGAGCCGGGCTGCGAGATGACGATCGGCGTGATCCCGTCGGGGTTGTTGCGGATGACCCCCCGGGGCTCGACGTCGTCGAGGTCCTTCATGGTCGGGCTGACCGCGCCGGCCGGCGGGTTGAGGTCCCCCGCAAGGGCCGGAGCCACGAGCCCCAGAACACCGATCGCCAACGCCGCCATCCCGAATCGTGTCCTGCTGGTCATGTCGATCTCCTCGCTCGAGGTGTTTCCAACTCGCCCATCAGACGGTCAGGGCAGAGCGGGCATTGTCGTCCCACCGGGAGTGGGATTGCAACAGCATTTTCATCGGTTGCGGGACAGAATGACACACGGGCTTGGAGAAAAAAACCGGCCGCTCCGGGCCGGTTTTTTCCGTGCTGAAATCGGGGCGACTGGATTCGAACCAGCGACCTCTTGACCCCCAGTCAAGCGCGCTACCAAGCTGCGCTACGCCCCGTCCGCCGGCCCGGGGGCCGACCACCCGCCGATTCCCGGCGAGGCCGGGCAGTCTATTCCCCCCCACTCCCGTCGGCAATCGGGGTACGCTGCTCCAGCCATGGCTCCACAATCCGTGCTCATCCGAGGGGGACGGGTCATCGACCCCGCCTCCGGCCTTGACGCGATCGCCGATGTCGCCATCACCGGGCAGACGATCGCCGCGGTCGGGCCCGACCTGCCGACATCCGGAGCCGAGACGGTCATCGACGCGACCGACCGAATCGTCTGCCCCGGGCTGATCGATCCCCACGTCCACCTCCGCGAGCCGGGGGGCGACGCGCAGGAGACGATCGCCACCGGCACGCTCGCCGCCCTCGCCGGCGGGTTCACCACCGTCTGCTCCATGCCCAACACGCAGCCGCCGCCGGACACCGAAGACCGCGTCCGCAGCTTGCTGGCTCGCATCGCCGAGACGACGCATTGCCGGGTCTTCCCCGTCGCCGCGGCCTCGATCGATCGCAAAGGCGAGCGCCTGACCGACATCCCCGCGCTCGTCCGCGCCGGCGCGATCGGCGTCAGCGACGACGGCGATGCGCTCTGGCGCGAGGACCTGATGGCCGGCGCCCTCCGGGCCTGCCGCTCCGCCAACGTCGCCTTCATGCAGCACTGCCAGGACCCGACGCGCACCGTCGGGGCGGCGATGAACGACGGCGCCGTGGCCATGCGCCTGGGCCTGACCGGCTGGCCCGACACCGCCGAGTCGAGCGTCATCGAGCGCGATGTCGCCTTCGCCATGCAGCTCGGCGCCCGCTACCACGCGCAGCACGTCAGCAGCGCCAGGTCCATCCCGTTCCTCGAGCACGCACGCGCCCGCTCGCACGACATCACCGCCGAGGCCTCCCCCCACCACCTGCACCTGACCGAGGACGCCTGCGACCACTACAACACCGGCGCCAAGGTCAACCCGCCGCTGCGAACCAGCGCCGACGTGCGGGCGATCCGCGAGGCTGTCGCCGACAACATCATCACCGTCCTCGCCACCGACCATGCGCCCCACACCGCCGACGCCAAATCACGCCCCTTCGACCAGGCGCCTTTCGGCCTCATCGGGCTCGAGTCTGCGCTGCCGCTGTACGCCGAGGCGCTCGTGCACACCGGGCTGCTCTCCTGGCCCCGGCTCATCGAGCGCCTGACCGTCAACCCCGCGCGCCTGTGCAACCTCGAACAGCTCGGCCTCGGCGCGCTCACCGTCGGGGGCCCCGCCGATGTGACGATCATCGACCCCGGCCACCGCTGGACGCTCACGCGCGACACCCTCGCAGGCAGGTCGTGGAACACGCCCTTCCTGGGCCGATCGCTCACCGGCCGCGCCACGCACGCCATCGTCGCCGGGAGCGTCCACGAGATCGCACGTCTGCGTGCCGGGCAGGCCCCTGCACCGCTGAAAACGCGATAATCGTCGTTCCGGACCCGCTGATCGGATAGAATGAACGCGACTCCGCGGCCGACCACCACCGCTCGGCCCCGCGTCCACCGCCTGTCAAGCCCTCCCGAAACGAGGCCACCCATGACCACCGCCCAAGCCCAAGCCTCCGCCCGCACGTCCGCCGACCCCCTCGACCTCATCGACGTCGATCACGTCCGCTACTACGTCGGCAACGCCAAGCAGGCCGCCTACTTCTACGCCCACACCTTCGGCTTCCAGATCGAGCAGATCGCCGACCTCACCACGGGCTCGCGCGAGGAGGCCAACTACCTCCTCACCCAGGGCAACATCCGCCTCGTCCTCACCACCGCACTCAATCAGCACCACCCCGCCGCCGACGAGGTCAGGCTCTACGGCGACGGCATCAAGGACATCGCGCTCACCGTCCACGACGCCGAGAAGGCCTACCGGCAGGCCCTCAAGAACGGCGGCGAGTCCGCCTACGAGCCCGTCACCTACGCCGACAAACGAGGCTCGCTCACCAAGGCCGGCATCAGGACCTACGGGCGCGTCGTCCACTCCTTCATCTCGAGAACCGGCGATTTCTCACTGACCAACGTCAAGAAGGGCGCCGAGTTCGCACCCATGTTCCAGCTCGTCCAGGGCAGCCCCCTCAACGACTACAACAGGCAGAACCCCTGCGGCCTCAAGTACGTCGATCACTGCGTGGGCAACGTCGAGGACGGCAGGATGAACCACTGGGTCAAGTGGTACGAGGACGTCATGGGCTTCACGATGTTCAAGCACTTCGACGACAAGGACATCTCCACCGAGTACTCGGCGCTGATGTCCAAGGTGATGGCCAGCGGCAACCACCTCATCAAGATGCCCATCAACGAGCCGGCCGAGGGCAAGAAGAAGAGCCAGATCCTCGAGTACCTCGAGTGGCACAACATGACCCCCGGCTGCCAGCACCTCGCCTTCCGCACCGACGACGAGCTGGCGAGCGTCGCCGAGCTCCGCCGGAGGGGCGTCGATTTCCTCCGCCTCCCGGACACCTACTACGAGAACGTCTGGGAGCGCGTGAACAAGATGCTCAAGGAGCACGGCCACGACCCGGTCAAGGAGGACCACGACCGGATCCAGAAGCTGGGCATCCTGGTGGACGCCGACGACGAGGGGTACCTGCTGCAGCTCTTCACGAAGCCGGTGGAGGACCGCCCCACGCTGTTCTACGAGATCATCAGCCGCCACGGCAGCCAGAGCTTCGGCAAGGGGAACTTCAAGGCGCTGTTCGAGGCGCTGGAGATCGAGCAGGAGCGGCGGGGGAATTTGTGATCATTTAATATCCAGTAGTTGCACGAGGCACACCACATGCTCGTATACGCATCTGAATTTCCGCTGAATTCGACATCTACTGTAAATGAATATCTTGATCTGGCTGTGAAGTGGCTCGCGGATAGCCCAAATCATACTTGGAATACTAATGACATCCTGTTCGTCCCAAACGAACTCAGATCATACGAGAAGAACAATGAATTAGTGGAGCTCGGATCGGTTGAACGACTGGGAGTTACTCTCGCCGGATTTCGACATTCATGGGAGAACCGAGAACAGCAGGAGTGGATTACAGAAATAGTAGGAATATTTTGCGATGATTCTGTTAGAACCTCTACTCGACTGTACTGCAACGGACTGATCCCTGGGAATCCACTTCCGCACCCCAAAAAACCATACATTATCAAGCTCCTCATATCCACTCTCGGAGGCGGGTACGATGGCGAGCTTCTCGTGCAAGATATTCCGCACTTTCCCGACGAATCCGATACAAGATTAATCGCTAATCATTTATCGGGAAAAACCAATGTATGCCTACCAATTATCTTTGCAAGCGTAGACGACCGAGATAAAACCTACATTGACGCCGGAAATATAGCGCATTGGGTTTCAGGCTTAGCCCATGTGATCGTAGAGCCGAGCCGCCGCTTTTCTTTCGAACTCCGAGGATTAACCGAGGGAGCCAATGCTTATGGAGGGGCTGTAGGAATTTATTGGCCTGATGGGACAAGCACCCACACACGCCTTATCCCATCGCGGTTCAAGCCCGACGAGCTTGAGAGGGCATTGTTAAAAAACTTACGGGTTGCGAGATGCGAAACCCGCCCGACTCCTGGCTCTACGTGGGCAAGTCTGATCGAAGCGGCGTCGATGAACAAGATCGATGAACTTCGAGGTAAAATTACAAATAGCGAAGAAGTGGATGATTTTATTAACGCCTTTGATCAAGAAATGAAGGTCAAAGATACCAGACTATCATCTGCAGAAAGAGAGATAGAACGATTGAAGGCGCAAGTGCGCGCTTTACAATCTAATGGACATGTTGGAGGCATAATCAATCATGGCAACGAATCAGACTTATTTGAATCGGAAATTGAAGAAATTGTTATCCAATGCCTTTCCTCCGCGCGCGCGAACACAATCGAAAATAGCAGGTCTAGGCACATTCTAGATGATTTAATTAATGCGAATATTTCTAACGATCGCAGATCTCAATATGCAGAGATAGTCAAAAATGCGTTAGCAAAATGCGGCACGAAGATCGGCAAATCAGATTTATCAATTTTGGAATCAATTGGATTTGAAATAACCAGCGACGGCAAGCACTACAAAGCCGCATTCAATCGCGATGACAGATATACTTTTACAATCCCCAAAACACCGAGCGACCACAGAGCCACGAAGAATCTTACGAGCACTATAAATAATAAATTATTCAAATAAAAATATAGTTCACTATTATCTCCGGGCGCCGTGATCATTCAAAGCAGCCCCACGATCGAACTCCCTGATCCGTGGCACTGCTCCGCATCGCCACGCCACCCCCTGTACAATCCGGCATGCCCCCCACCACATCCGACTGGCTCCCCGCCCGCGGGAGGATCCTCGACCAGCTCGCCGACGCCGTCGGCGGCACGCCCCTGATAAGGCTCCGGCGGATGTCCCCCAAGGGCGGCGCCGAGATCCTGCTCAAGATGGAGTCGGAGAACCCCCTCAAGAGCGTCAAGGACCGCCTCGGGCGCGCGCTCATCGAGGACGGCGAGCGGCGCGGGACCATCACCCCCGACACCCACATCATCGAGCCCACCAGCGGCAACACAGGCATCGCCCTCGCCTTCCTCTGCGCCGTCAAGGGCTACCGGCTCACGCTCACCATGCCCGAGTCGATGAGCCTCGAACGCCGGGCGATGCTCCGCCAGCTCGGCGCCAATCTCGTGCTCACGCCTAAGGAGGAGGGCGTCACCGGCGCGGTCAACGCCGCGGTGCGCCTCGTGGAGAACCCTCCGGACGATGCGCCGACGTTCATGCCGCAACAGTTCGAGAACCCCGCCAACCCCGACATCCACGAGAAGACAACCGGCCCCGAGATCTGGGCCGACACCGGCGGGAGCATCGACGCGATCGTCGCGGGCGTCGGCACCGGCGGCACCATCACCGGCGTGACGCGGTTCCTCCGCTCGAAGAACCCCGCGTTCCAGTCGATCGCCGTCGAGCCGGCGGATTCCCCGGTGATCTCGGGAGGCGAGCCGGGCCCGCACATGATCATGGGCATTGGCCCGGGGTTCATCCCGAAGAACCTGGACACCAGCCTGCTCACCGGCGTCGAGCGCGTCACCAACGACGAGGCCTTCGAGACCGCGCGGGAGCTTGCCCACAAGGAGGGCATCCTCGCCGGCATCAGCACCGGCGCGAACATCATCGCCGCCCAGCGCATCGCCGCCCGCCCCGAGTTCGCCGGCAGGCGGATCGTCACCATCGCCTGCTCCTTCGGCGAGCGCTACCTCTCGACGGCGCTCTTCGAGGGGGCGCGGTAACGCTCGCGGTCCCCGATGCCCAGCGAATTCACCACAACCCCCGCCTCGAAGCTGCCGCTGACCGAGCTGGCGGGGCGCTTCAACGCTGTTTTCGCGGATTATCACGTCGAGATTACCCTCGATGAAGCGACTTTCTCGGGCATGATCGCCGGCGACGGCGTGGACCTGTCGCGCAGCCTGGTCGCGCTCGACACTTCGCGGAACCCTGTCGGCCTATGCCTGCTGGCGGCGCGGGGTCGCCGCCTGCGCATCGACGCGATGGCGACGCTCCCGGCCAACCGGGGCAAGGGGATCGGATCGCTGCTGCTGAGCGAATGCCTCCGTGACCCGCGCGGCGCCGCGACCGCGCAGCTGGAGGTCATCGCCGCCAACGAGGGCGCCCGGCGCCTCTACGAGCGCCACGGCTTCTCCGTCGCACGCACGCTCATCGGTGTCGAGGGCGCTTACAACGGCGAGGTCTTCGACACACCGGAAGCCGCCGAACTGACCGAGGTCGACCCCTGGACCGCCCTGAGCGGGCGCCGGATCGTCACAAAGTCTCCTCCGGCGTGGCAGCTCGAGCCCCATCGTCCCTTCGGTGAACCCAACATCCGCGCGTACGAGCTGGGCCCTGCGCTGTGCGTCGTCAGCCTTGGAGGCGAGCACAACCACATCCGCGTCATCACCACCGATCCCGATCACACAGGATGCGGCTGGGCCTCAGCGCTGCTGTCGCGCGTGATGGCCGCCCACCCCGGCAAAGCCTGGCGGATCATCGCGATCCTCCCGGAGGAATGGGGGACGGGGCTGTACGAGCGCGTCGGGATGCGGCGCGTCGATTGGATCGAGCAGCGCGAGATGTTCAAGGCGCTCTGAGCGCAAGTGAAAACCCCCCCGACCGCGGTTCCGCGGCGCTGGGGGGGCGAGCGTCAAGGCTCAGTCACTCTTGGGACGCCGCCAGAACCGGAGCCAGTTGCGGCGCCCACCGGCGTCGCCGGACTTCCGGTCGGCATCCGGGCGCCGCTTCTTCCGCGGACGCAGACGCTTGAACGACGCCTTGCCGAATGAATCGGAGAGTCTCGCGAGGCTGGTCTGTCGGACGTCGAGCGTCACCGACTTCCCGCAGGGCCGCTCGGCCAGGACATAGGGCACGCAGACACTGACCACCTTCAGAGGCCGCGTCTTGGCGGGCGGCGTTCGCCACGAGATCGGGCGCACCTGCTCGATCTCGTACACCGTGTCCGCGAGGTAGAACGGGATCATCGTCCGGTGCTCGTGCAGCACCGCGACATACATCCCGGTGTTGATGTCTTCCGGCGCCAGGGGGCGCGCCACGGTCAACAGGTCTGGCTTCATAGCCGCACTCCCTTGAAAACTGTGAGAAAACACGGCCCACGGCGACAGCCGCCGGGTGTCCATCCGTTCGATTGGTTTGGAAGGGAGCCTGTCCCGGTCAGTACAGCCTGCCCTTGATCATCACGCCGGGGCGCAGGAAAGCCATCCGCCCCGATCAAATTCGGAGCGTTGCTGCGGACGATCAATTGTCATCATGATGTGCGCACGCATGGTGTGCCTCCTGGGATGACTTGAGCCGGACATCATGACAATCTTCTGTGCGATGTCAACCATCGCGTTGGGAAAAAAGTTAATCTTTCGCCATGAACCAGCAGGATTGGATCACCCCCGTCACCCTTGAGAACGACCACGTGCGCCTCGAGCCTCTCGAAGTCGCGCACGCCGGGGCGCTGTGCGAGGCCGCGGTCGCGCTCGAGACGTTCCGCTACTTCTCCGACATCCCGAGGACCTGGGACGAGGCCGGGTTCGTGCGCTTCATCGAGCACCTGCTCGGACCCGCGCAGACCGTCCCGTTCTGCGTCGTCGATCGCGCCAGTGGCGCTCGCATCGGGATCACGACGTACCTGGCGATCATGCCCGGCAACCGCAGCGCCGAGATCGGCTGGACCTGGATCGCCCCGCCGTTCCGCGGGACCGTCGTCAACCCCTCCATGAAGCGGCTGATGCTCGCCCACGCCTTCGACGACCTCGGCGCCATCCGCATGCAGCTCCGCACCGACGAGCGCAACGCCCACAGCCGCGCGGCCATACTCAAGCTCGGCGCCAGGTTCGAGGGCATCCACCGGCAGGACAAGATCACCCACAACGGCTTCCGCCGTTCTTCGGCGTTCTTTTCGATCCTGGAGGATGAGTGGCCCGCCGTCCGCGAGGGGCTCGATCGCCGCATCAGCGCTTTTGCCGCCGGGTGAATCCCGCGTTCAGTGCTCGTCGTGCTCCGATTCCCCGTGATCGGGGCGATGCCCGCCCCGGCTCGGGGGCTTCGTGGGGTCGGCGCCGGCCCACTCGGCGATCGCCACCAGGTCCTCCTGGCTCAGCGCCGCGTCGGGGTGCATGCGGAGGTACTTCTTGAGGGGCATCTTCCCCCGGCTGACTTCCTTCCAGCACTCCCCGATGAGGTCCGCACGGTCCTCGGCGTCGTATCCGTCCCACGCCGAGAAGTTCACGTGCTCGCGCCCCTCCTCCACGTCGTCCGCCACCAGCCACGACACCGGCGCGACGTAGCTGTACCAGGGCCACACCGTCTCGTTCGAGTGGCAGTCGAAGCAGGACCGCTTCAGGATCGACATCACCTGCGGCGGGGCGTCCACAACCATCGTCACCGGCGGGTTCGAGCGGTTTACCGGCCGGAACTGGATCCCGACCGCGACCAGCAACAACACGCCAACAACGATCAGCGCGATACGGCGGAGCTTCGACTTCTTCGGCTTCACTGGCTGTTCTTCGGTCATCGGTCGGGCCCTCTCCGCGGCGCCCCCGTGCAGGGGCCGCGTGTTCGGATACGCTCTCCCGGATGCCAGGCACTCCAGACACCACGGGACCCAACTCACGATCTTACACGGCGCCGACACCCTTCGTCGATGGGCCCATCACCGACCTCGCGGTCTTCTGCTCGGACGCGCGGTTCGGCGCCCAGTGCGAGGAGTTCGTCACGCAGCTGCTCGGTCACAGCCGCTTCGACCGCCTTGTCGCCCCGGGCGGGCCCGCGTGCATGCTCGACTGGACGGCGGACATCGACGAGGACATCGAGACCATCGAGCGGCTCAAGTGGTTCCTGATCGAGAACCACGAGATCGACCGCGTCGTGCTCATCGCGCACGAGGGCTGCGCCTACTACACCATCAAGCTCGGCGTCGATCTCGGCGCCCTCCGCTGGCGACAGGAGGATGACCTCCGCCTCGTTGTCGATCGCATCCGCGACGTCAAGCCCGGGCTCCGCGTCGAGGCGTACTTTGCCGGCGTCGGGGGCGACCATATTGACTTCCGCCCGGTCGTCGTCTGACCACGATGCGCGGGACGCCGCGGAGGGTTCAGCCTAGAATCGCTCCAGTCTGCACCACGTCCGAACCCGGAGGACACCCCACATGCCGTACTACTTCAAGATGGGCAAGCTCCCCAGGACCCGCCACATCCAGTTCCGCCGGCCGGACGGGGCGCTGTATTCGGAAGAGGTCTTCGGCACGATCGGCTTCGACGGGCCCACCACCACCATGTACCACATCCATCCCCCGACTCAGGTCGCCGGGTGGAAGACCCTCTACGGCACGAAGGTCGAGTACGTCGAGACCGAGACCATGCGGATGCGCCACCTCGTCTCGAACCGCCTCAAGGCCAAGGGCGACCCGATCACGGGACGAGTCGTCATCATGGGCAACGTCGATGTCGAGATGTCCATCTGCGTCCCCGCCGAGCAGATGCCCTACCACTACAAGAACGGCCAGGGCGACGAGTGCCTCTTCTTCCACTACGGCTCGGGCGTCTGCCACTCGGCGCTGGGCACGCTCAAGTTCGGCCCCAAGGACTACCTCATCATCCCCAAGGGAGTAACGTACACGATCATCTTCGATGAGCTCAAGGACGGGGACCGCCCCGAGGGCTTCACGAAACAGGAGATGCCCTTCGGCAAGTTCGTCTGCTTCGAGACGCGGAACGCCTCGCACTTCCTCCCGCCCAAGCGGTACCTGTCCAAGTGGACGTCGCAGTTCCTCGAGCACGCGCCCTACTGCGAGCGCGACATCGTCACCCCCAGCGAGCCGCTGACCTGGGACGAGATGGGCGACTTCGAGGTGCGCATCAAGGCGCGCGACTGCGTCCACAGCTACATGTACCACTACCACCCGCTCGACGTCGTCGGCTGGGACGGGTGCTACTACCCCTACGTCTTCAACATCGACAACTTCGCGCCGATCACCGGCAAGGTCCACATGCCCCCGCCGATCCACCAGACCTTCGAGGGCGATGGTTTCGTCATCTGCTCCTTCTGCCCCAGGATGCTCGACTTCCACCCCGAGGCGATCCCCGTCCCCTACAACCACTCCAATCTCGACTCCGACGAGGTCCTCTACTACGTCGAGGGCAACTACAAGGCCCGCAAGGGCATCGACGTGGGCTCCATCTCGCTCCACCCGCAGGGCATCCCGCACGGGCCGCACCCAGGAACCATCGAGAAGTCCCTCGGCGCCAAGTTCACCGACGAGCTCGCCGTCATGTGCGACACCTTCCGACCCCTCTACGTCACGAAGGCGGCCATGGCGCTCGACGATCAGAGCTACCCCGCCAGCTGGGAGGGCGAGCACTTCCCCATCGCCAAGAGCGGCGCCCACGCCAACGGGCAGCAGGCCGCCAAGAGCGCCACCGTCTGGTGAGCCTCGCCCGCGGCCAAGCCGCGGTGGAGGACAATCCGATGTTCAGGCAGCGGACCTGTCGGCGCTCTGCACGGACGCCACGATCCGATCGACAATCCGCAACACCTTTCGGAGGTCCGTCGCGGATTCCTTGGCGGAGAACGAGGCGTTCAGCGCCTTGATCGCGCCCGCCGCAGCCTCGGAGAGCAGCGGGAACCCGTACCCGGCGCCCGTCGCCTGGTAGGTGTTGCACACCGACATGGCCTGCTTCAGATCATCCGCCTTGAGCGCGGAGCCGAGCAGCCCCGCCATCTTCCGCACATCCTCGATGTACCCGTTGATCCAGTGCTCATCAACGCCGGCCCCGAGGAGTTCGGAGTGCAACGGCGCCGAGCCCAGCGAAGGGTCGTTGCGCTCTTCCATCGAGTTGTGGAGCACGCCGTGCAGGTTTTCCGTCTTGATCGGTTTGCTCAGGAAATACTTGTGGCCGTTCTTCATGAGGTGTTCGAGCAACGCGTTGCTGGATTCACCGGTGAGGAACACGATCGGGCCGCTGTAGCCCTCCCGCCTGATCGTCGAAACCGCCCGATCGACTTCGGCCAGCGGGAGATCCAGACCCATGATCAGGACATCGAACGAGGAGCTCTTGATCTGATCGATCGCCGCGCCGGTGTCGGCCGCCTGGGTGAGCTTCAACTGCGTGTCGGAGAGCATCATCTTGGTGAGATTGAAGATCACCTGGTCATCGACGAGCACAAGCACGCTGCCCGAGAGGGACTCCTGCTTGTTCGCGCCGCTGACGGCCATGCGCTCCATCCAGGCCTTCGGGCTGACAACCGTCTTCGGATCGATCGGGTCCTCGAACTTCACCCCCGCCGCGTGGAACCGTCGCGCCACGAGTTTGCACCAGATGACGCGGCCGTTGGCCTTGATGGTCTCACCTGTGTTG
Organism: Phycisphaeraceae bacterium; assembly: GCA_020639135.1. Classification (GTDB taxonomy): domain Bacteria; phylum Planctomycetota; class Phycisphaerae; order Phycisphaerales; family UBA1924; genus JACKHE01. The sequence goes on along the minus strand of JACKHE010000007.1, from coordinate 115,574 downwards.
GACTTCATGGTGAACGAGCAGAAGGTCCCCTTGTGCAGGTACACCCTGCTGATGACGCCGATCCCGTGCTCGCTGATGTCCGAGACCAGCATCTCGGAGTTCGCCACGCCGCCGCCGGGGTGTTCGATCCTGCACGTCACGATGCACTCGTCCATGTAGAACCGGTGCGAGTTGCGGTCTTTCGTGGCCTTCTGGCCCCGCTCGTTCTCAGCGCGGAGCGTGGCCAGAAGCTCCTCCCGCTCGCTCTTGGGCGCAGAAAGCGGAAGCGGCTTGTCCGGTTTCGAGTAATCCATGAACCACACCTCACTCAAAGATCATCCGAGACACCGCTCGTCGTGACGGCGAGCTGACGCCTGGCGCCACCCGATCCGGGTTCCCGTTCTCCGGACTGCGCTGCCTGTACCGATACGCACGTTTCATCGTCGAATACGCGGCTCGAGTTTCGGACCATCGTGGTTACACCCCGACAATCCCTCAACTCAGCACGCTCCGAGAATGCGTCCGTGGCGAGAACTGATCCCGGACCCCGGAGCCCCGGGCAGCGCCGCGTGAAGCGAAAAGGGCGACGGATCGGACATCAGCCCGGAGCGCTGCGGGTTTTCGCCCGGAGTCCGGTCCGGTTACACTCCCGCTTCGAACCCCCGCCGTCAGTGCGCCAGGAGGGCGAGAAGTCCATGCGATTCAGGTCATCCTACGACGCCCTCAAGAGGCGCCTCCGGGGCGTCACGACGTCGCTCGTCGCGCTCCTCGGGTTCGCCCTGCCCGGTGTCGCCCAGCCCGCTGACCTCGCCCTCGAACGCATCGACGGCCGCACGTTCCAGGGGCTCGAGCTCCCCGAGAACGTCCTGCCGGGCGGCGCCCGGTTCCGCGCCGATAAGGCCTACGCGTGGGACGAGGGGACCACCCGCCGGCTGCTGCTCAGCGGCGACACCGTCATCAGCGTCGGGATCCACACCTTCAGGGCCAGGCGCGCCGTCGTCTGGATGGAGCCGACGATCATCAACGGCGCCCAGGCGCACAAGCTCGCGATCTACTTCGACGACGTCTTCGATCCCGGGAGCGACGCCGGCGTCGGGCTCAGCGCCGACCGAATCCTCATCACCGGCGTCATCACCGGCGGGCGGACCCTCGCCACGGACTCGCTGGATCTGGGCCGGCCCGACACCCCGTTCCTGACGCAGGCCGAGCGCCGGCTCGCGCAGCACCTGACGACGATCGCCGGTGAAGGCCGCACGCGTGTCGATCCATTCTCCGGCGCGATCGTCGAGACCTCCCCGGCCCTGACGCTCGCCCCGGCGGAGCAGGGCGAGATCATCGTCCCCCGGCGCGGCGTGCTCAGCCTCGCCGCCCCGACGCGCGCCCTGGTCCGGGGCGACGGGGAAGACGCAGTGGTCCTGACCGACGGGGTGATCCTCCAGTACAACGAGATCGACTCGGGCCAGACGCTCCAGATCACCGCGCAGAGCGCCGTGGCGTTCCTCAAGCCGGACGCAGACAGCGCCGACCCCTTCAACCTCGCCGCAAGCGACCTCACCGGCGTGTACTTCGAGAAGGACGTCGTCGCGACCAACGGGCGCTACACGCTCCGGGGGCCACGGATGCACTACGACCTGGCCACCGACCGCGCCGTCGTGCTCGACGCGGTCTTCTGGACCTACGACGAGCAGCGGGGCCTACCGCTGTACGTCAGGGCGGACGCAATCCGGCAGACCTCTTCGAAGGAGTGGACCGCGCACAACGCCCGCGTCGCCAACTCCGCGTTCTTCGAGCCGCAGTTCTCACTCGGCGCCACCGAGGTCACGATCCGGCGCGATCAGCGCGCCGACGGCTCTTCCATGCTCACCGCTGACGCGAAGGCCGTGCAGTTCCGGTCCGGCGGCGCCCCGCTTGTGAGCCTGCCCCGCCAGCGCGGCGAGATCAGATCCGGGCCGCTCCGCGAGGTCCGCTTCGAGACCGAAGACGGCGACCCGATCGTGCGCACGCGCTGGGACGCCGCCTCGCTGCTGGGCATGGACCTCCCGCCCTGGCTCGACGCCGAGCTGCTGCTCGACGCCTACATCGACCGGGGCCCGGGCGTCGGCGCCGATCTCTCCTGGAGCAAGCCCAACGCCCGCGGCGGCGTCACCGCGAACACCGTCTTCGACAACGGGACCGACATCCTCCCCAGCGGCGACCGGATCAAGCACGACAACGACTGGCGAGGCCTGGTCCTGGCCGACCACCAGCAGGATCTGGGCGACGGCTGGCGCCTCGCCGCCGAGCTGGCGTGGATCTCCGACCCGACGTACCTCGACGCCTTCCGCGACAACATCGCGCGCACGCACCGGGAGTTCACCAACGCCATCGCGCTGAGCAAGGCGCAGAACAACAGCCTGCTGCTCATCGAGGCCCGCGCGCCGCTGACCGATTTTGCGCCCAACCACGATCTGCTCCAGAGTCAGGGGTTCCAGCTCCAGAAGCTCCCCGAGCTGTCCCACGCGCTCGTCAATCAGGACCTGCTCAGCGGGTTCCTGAAGCTCGACTCCGAGATCACACTCACCAGCATGTCGCTCCGCTTCACCGAGGAATCCGCGCGAAACCTGGGGTTCAAGCGCACCGAAGAGGCCCTGGCGGCGCTGGGGATCGCGCCGAATCAGTCACCCGCGGACCGACTCCGCGCTGCCGGCTACGACGAGGACACCGTCAACCGCTTCGACATCCGCGAGGAGATCTCGGCGCCGCTCTCATTCGGCGCGCTCAACGTCACCCCGTTCCTCGTGGGGCGATTCACCGCGTACGACACCGACTTCTCGAACTTCCGCGCCACGGGCAACGACGATCAGCACCGCCTCTGGGGTGCCGCGGGCCTCCGGCTGGCGACGACCCTCATGCACGTGGACGAGTTCGCCGAATCTCGCCTCTTCGACATCCACAGGCTCCGTCATGTCGTCGAGCCTTCGGCGACGTTCTGGGCGTCCGACACCTCACTCAACCGCGATGAGCTCCCGCTTTACGAGCATGATGTCGAGGGCATCAACTCCGGCAAGGCCTATCGGCTGGGGCTCCGCAACACCTGGCAGACCCAGCGCGGCGGCCCCGGCCACTGGCGATCCGTGGACTGGCTCACCCTCAACACCGACTTCGTCCAGTCCAAGGACCACGACCTCTTCACCGAGCCCGTCGGCCGCTGGTACGAGACGCGCCCGGAAAACTCCAACCTCGGCAAATACATCGCCGCGGACCTTGTCATGCAGCTCACCGGCGCCGTCGCGGTCACGGGGAGCGCCGTGTATGACCTCGACGACGATGTCTTCTCGACGTCCGCCGTCGGCGTCGTGCTCGACCACGGCTTCGGGTTCTCCTCCTTCGGCGAGGTCCGCACGGTGGACTTCCTCGACTCGACGCTCCTCCACGCCGGGGCCGTGTACGAGCTGACCAAGGTCTATGCCCTCGAGGGGCGCCTCGTTTACGACCTCGACCGGACGGAGCTCGACCGCATCGGGGCGACGATCCAGCGTCGCTTCCCCCAGTGGACGCTCGACATCGGCGCCGATTACGACGACATCCGCCAGTCCACCTCGCTGTCGTTCCGCGTCCAGCCCGTCGGCGTCGGGGGCGAGGATCGCGCCAGGGTGTTGCGCCGAGACCTGAGCATCACCGGCGAACGCCTGGCGCCCGACCTGCCCGCGCGGCGGTCGCTCAACTGATTGATCTGCTGGTGAAAAAAAAACGGGCCCCCGAAGGGCCCGCTTGTTTCAACTCGCGATCGAACCCGGCTCAGCCGGAGATCTTGCTGACCTTGACGATCATGTGCCGCTGGCGGTGGCCCTGCTTGACCTTGTAGCCCTTGCGGCGCTTGTACTTGATCACGTCGATCTTCTCGCCCTTCTTGTCGGGGTCGAGGATCTCCGCGGTGACGCTGGCGCCGCTGACGTAGGGCGTGCCGATCGTGGGGTTGTCCCCGCCGAGCATCAGCACCTTGTCGAAGGTGACAGACTTGTCCTTGTCGCCGACGGTGCGGAGATCGATCTCCAGGACATCGCCCTCGCTGACCTTCATCTGACCGCCGCTTTCCTCGATGACTGCGTACATCGTTCGTCCGCCTCGCTGCCGGCCCCGTGAGCGCCGATCCGTTGCTGTGCTGGGTTGATCCCCTCCCGGACGCCCGGAATGGGTCGGCAAGTCTAGCCACCCGCCCGGCCCCCCGCCACGAGCCCGCAGGTGATGAGTCGGCCTCCCTGAAACTGGGCGATTTCAGTCCGTGTCCGGGATCAGGGCGTGGTCCAGGACCATCCGGGACCGGGCCACCGCCGTCCGCCACGTCGTGCAGGCCGAGCAGCCCCCGCAGGGGGTCGAGCCCTCCCGCTGGCACCACCACGAGGCCTCCAGCGGCGCGTCAAGGTCCCGGGCCAGCTCGAGCAGCTGATCGATCGTCAGGTCCAGCAGCGGCGTGTCGATCCGCACCGGTGTCGCCCCGGCCTCCGTGTCGATCGAGATCAGTCGGGAGAGCAGCAACGTCCGGTCGGCGGCCTCCACCCCTTGGTTGAAGTCATCGCCGCAGCGCACCGGCCACACCACCCGCCCGCAGCCCCGGGAAGCCGCGGTGGTGACCGCCTGGAGGAGCGTCCAGGTCCTGACGTAGGGCCCTGCGTGCCGGTCGCTGGCGCCGATGTCCGAGGCGCCGGGCGTAATCAGGCTGTCGAGGCCCAGCAGGTCCACCTGTCGCTTGACGGTCTGCATGCGGCTCTTCCTGGCGGTGGGCAGGTAGGGCGGGATCCACGCGACCACACAGCTCGGATCCGGACAGATGAGGCTCGCCACCAGCGCCTCGGGGCTCCCGTCGTGGATGACCAGCACCGTCTCGCCGCTGACCTGCATGGCGTCGCTCCTGCAAGAAAAAAGGCCTGTCCGATCCTCAAGGATCGGACAGGCCGGTTGTTTTTCTGCGGATTCCGCTTCCCGCGGGATCAGGAGCCGGCGGCGCCGGCGGGCGCCTTGTCGCTCCGGGCGATCTCGTGCGGGAGGGTCTGGCTGCGGATCAGCACGAGCGCCGCCTCGAGCTGTGTATCAACGCCCTCGTTGATCAGCCGCATCGGGTCCGCGGCCTTCTCGGCCTCCGCGTCGGGCTCGCCGCCGTTGACGAGGTACAGGTCGGCCTCCTGCCGGATCTCCAGCGCCTCGCCGATCTGCGAGGGGAGCATCTCCACCTCGACATCCGGCTGGATGCCCCACACCTTGGCGCCGTCGCGGCGGTGGATCACGCGGCCCTCGGGGAGCGAGTAGTACTGCGTGGTCAGCTTGAGCGCCGCGTCGCCGCGCCCGATGTCATAGACGTTCTGGACGCTGCCCTTGCCGTAGCTGCGGGCGCCGAGGATGATCGCCTTGCCGTGGTCCTGGAGGCAGCCGCTGACGATCTCGCTGGCGCTGGCGGTGCCCTCGTTGATGAGCACGACGACGGGGACATCGCCCAGCGTGGCCATCCCGCGGATGGCGCGCTGGCTCTCTCGGATCACACCCGAGCTGTCCTGCTGGGCGACGATCAGGCCGTTGTCCACGAAGCGGTTGGAGATGCTCACGGCCTCGCTGAGCAGGCCGCCGGGATTGAAGCGGAGGTCGAAGATGAGCCCGTTGAGCTCCTGGGCGCGCATCTGATCGATGGCGCGGTCGAACTCCCGGGTGGTGTCCTCGGAGAACTGCGTCATGCGGATGTACCCGATCCCGTTCTCCTTGTCGATGAACCAGTCCCAGTCATTCTCGTGCTCGCCGCTGCGCTTCCAGCCCTTGATCGAGTAGATCGGGATGACGTCGCGGCGCAGGCGGAACTCGATCGGCTCGTCAACGCCCTCGCGCTCGACGCCGAGGACAACCTCGCTGCCGCGCTTGCCGGTGATGCGATCAACGGCCTGCGAGAGCGTGATGCCCAGCGTGGACTCACCGTCAACGGTGCGGATGATGTCGCCGGGGCGGATGCCGGCGCGGTGCGCGGGCGTGCCCTCGAGCGGAGTGACGACCTTGAGCTGGAGCGACTCGTCGAGGGAGATCTGGATCCCCACGCCGGTGAACTTGCCCTGGGTCGAGCGCTGGAACTGGCGCAGCTCGTCCGGCCAGATGATCGCGCTGAACTGGTCCAGCGTCTCCATCGCGCCGTTGCCGAACTCGTGCCAGATCACCTGCTGGGGGAGCGCCAGCGTGCGCTTGTTCGCGTTCTCCAGCTTGGTCAGGGTCTGCGTCAGGTCGAAGTACCCGGCGCGCCCCGCCTTCTCGCGCAGGCCCGCCTCGAGCTCGTCGATCTCTTCGGTGAACCGCTTCACGAAGCCGCGGTCGGCCAGGCCCGGGAACGCGTCCACGAGGTCCGTCGTCGTCGCCAGCGTGCGCACAGACTCGAGGCCAGAGATCAGCAGCGCCGACATGTCGGCGTCCTCGACGTGGCCCGAATCGGCGCGGTTGATCGCGCGCAGGACCATCGAACGCTCGACACCGGCGAGCTTCTCACGCCAGTCCTCGCCCAGGTCGTTGAACGGGGGCAGCGGCTCCTCGCCCTCGGCAACGCGCTCGGCGCTGCGCATCTCGTGCAGCCGCTCCGGCACGTACATCCGCAGCATCGTCAGCCGCTTGGTGATCCGCTCCAGGTCCTGCTTGTACCTGGCGTCCTCCTCGAAGAGCAGGTTCAGGCGGTAGTAATACCCGTGCGCGTCCAGCCAGTCGCCCTTGCTTTCCGCCTCCCGGGCAAGGCCGTCGGCCTTGGCGACCAGCGACCGGATCCCCTCGTCCTGCAGCGCCTGGTCCTTGTCGCGCGAGAGCGTGCAGATCTCCACGGCGTTGCGCAGCGCATCGAACAGGTTGTCCTTCTCCAGGCTCTCGCCGAGCTCCGTCCTGGCTGTCGCGATGCGTTCGGCGCGATCCTCGTCGCCCTGGGCCAGGTGCGCGTTCAGCCGCTCGATCGCCGAGGCGAACTGCTGCTCGGCCACGGTGCCGTGCGAGTCCGGGAGGTTCGCCAGCTCGCCCCAGTCGTTCTGGACCCGACCGCTGAGCGCATCGGCCCAGACCCGGGACGACCAGGCGTCAATCGAGCTCGAACCCGAGGGGCCCGCCGAGGCGTCGGGGGTGAAGACCCCGAGGCCCACGGTGGCGGTCAGCAGCGCCGCGGCCGAAGCCAGACGGCGCAAGGGGTTGCCCTGTCGAACGCAGAGAGTGGATTTCATGCTGGGTTATCCCGTCATCCGTGAGAGAGAAAGGCGTCAACTGCTCCGCCCCTGAACCGGCGGGATCGTCCCACCGACGGCTGACCATGCGGGTTTTCGCCGCAGGGCCGCAGAACCCACCATCGGCCCGATGCCGCGGCAGGTCAGGTCATCGGCTCACCCAATCGGCTGGCGCCAACCTTCCAACCCATGCAAAGCAAACGCTTTGCACTGATCGGACCCGGCGCCCATCGACCGGGTGGCCGTTGTATTGTACGAACGGGAGTTCAGATGGTTTGCAGGGGTCTGATATTCCTCTGTTTTCCGGTTTTTCCCGAACTCGCTCCCCGATCGGGCGAAGAACCCGCCATGCCGACATTCGCCGATTGCCTCTGCGCCATCCACACCCCGGTGGACCCCACCCGGCTCGTCCTGGCCCAGTGGCAGCTCATGCTCATCGGATCGGCCCTCATGGCCGTCCTCCTGGGGTGGGTCCTGGCCCGGATGCTCCGGCATCGCTGGCAGGTCCTGGCGACCGACCCCGGCCCCCACATGTCGCACACCGACGCCTGGGCCGAATCCGCGGCCCGCATCGGCTCCGACGACGACACCGTGGACCTTGATCCGCCCCGCGACTCCCCGCCTCGGGATCCCAACCCGCGCTGGCGATCCTGATCTTCTCCCGGACAGGCGCCGTCGTCTTGGCATAATCGGGCGATGACCACCGGCGCCCCATGCTCAGGCAAACGCCCCATCGCGCTCGTCACCGGCTGCGCCCGACGCGTCGGCAGGGCGACGACGCTCGCGCTGGCGCGCGCGGGCTTCGACATCGTCGGGACCTACAACACCGGCGCCGACGAGGCCGACCGTCTGGCGCCGGAAGTCGAAGCGCACGGGGGGACGCTCGATCGTCACCGTATGCCGCTGGATGATCCCGAATCCGTGCGCGACTGGGCCGATTCGATGCGTGAAACGCTGCCGCGGCTCGACACGCTGATCTGCAACGCGTCGGTGTACGAGCCGACGCCGCTGGAGCGCATCACGGCCGAGCAGGCGGAGCGGTTCTACAGGATCAACGCGGTGAGCCCGCTGATGCTGTGCGCGGCGCTGGCGCCGGTGCTGCGCCGGTCCGACCGTCCCGGCGGGGGATCGATCGTGGCGATGTCGGATATCCACGCGATCGGCCGGCCCCGCGCGGCGCACATCGCCTACGCGATGTCCAAGGCGGCGCTGACCGAGATGGTGCGCACGCTGGCGCTGAGCCTGGCGCCGGATGTACGGGTCAACGCCGTGGCGCCCGGGGTCGTCGCGTTCCCGGAGTCGGGGTACGAGTCCGACGCCGAGATGCAGGCGCGGTACCTCGAGCGGGTCCCGCTGGGCCGGTCGGGGACTGTTGAGGAGGCCGCTAACGCCGTGGTCTGGTTGGCGCTGGAGGCGACGTACACGACAGGGCAGATCCTGCGCGTCGATGGGGGCCGGTGGCTGACCTGAGCGCGGTCCGGGTCGGCGGCTCGACATGCCGATCCCCGGCTCTATACTGGCCCCTCGCTCGGCGGCCCTCAGGGGTGATCCGGGCGCGAATCAGCCCGGGTGGCGGAATTGGCAGACGCGCTACCTTGAGGTGGTAGTCCTGGTAACGGGGTGGAGGTTCGAGTCCTCTCCCGGGCATTCGAGAAGTTCCGACGAGACGCCCAAGCCGATCAGGTTTGGGCGTTTGTCGTTGGCGAACCGGTCTCGCCGGCGCCCTCCTCGAGCAGCGGCTTCAGCCCCCGCCGCAGGATCTTCCCCGTCGCCGTCCTCGGGAGCTGCTCGACGATGCGCACGGACTTTGGCGTCTTGAAAGGCGCCAGGCGGTCCCGGCACCAGGCGCGCAGCTCATCCGCCGTCGCTGACTTGTCCTCGGCGAGCTCCACGAACGCCGCGGGGACCTCGCCGCGCTGCGGATCGGGGACGCCGATCACCCCCGCCAGCGCCACGGCCTCGTGCTCCTCGAGCACCGCCTCGATCTCGCGGGGGAAGACGTTCTCGCCCCCGATGATGAGCATTTCCTTCAGGCGCCCGGTGATCGCGAGGCGGTCCGACTCGTCCACCTTCCCGATGTCGCCGGTGCGGAAGTAGCCGCGCTCATCAAACGCCTCGCGCGTCTCGCGCGGCGCCTTGTAGTACCCCCCCATGACGTTGGGGCCCTTGAGGCGGATCTCCCCCGGGGCGCCGGCCGGCTGGTGACGCTCCGTCTCGGGGTCGATGATCCGGGTCTCGACGCTGGGGAAGCTCCTCCCGACGGTCCCCCGGACGTAATCATCGGGGAGCGCGCAGTGCGTCACCGGCGAGGTCTCCGTCAGGCCGTAGCCCTCGCAGATCGTCACGCCGAAGCGCTCGCGGAAGGGCTCGAAGATCGCGTCGGGCAGCGCCTCCCCACCGGCGACGACGAGGCGCAGCGACGCGAAGTCCTCGGCGCCGGCGTCCCTGAGTTTCAGCAGCGCCGAGAACATCGTCGCGATGCCCAGCATGATCGTCGGGCGGTGCTCGCGGATCGTGCGCACGATCCGCTGCGGAATGAACCTCGGGACATACACGATCCGGCAGCCGACCGTGAGCGGCACGAGCGTCAGCACCGTGAACCCGAAGCTGTGGAAGAGCGGGAGCGTGCCCAGCAGCGTGTCGCGCGGCGTGAACTCGATCCGTTCGACGACCTGCCGGATGTTCGCCGAGAGGTTGCCGTGCGTGAGCATGACCCCCTTGGGGTTCCCGCTGGTGCCGGAGGTGTAGAGGATCGCCGCCAGCTCCGAATCACCCGCCGATTCGGGCCACCGTGGCGAGGGCGGCTGACGGAAGTTGATGTCGTCGAGCCGGAGGATGCCGGCGCCCCCGGGCTCGTAGCCCATGAACTCGAGCATTGGCCCGACGGTGACGATGGTGTCGGCGTCGCAGTGCCGGACGACGTATTCCAGCTCGTCCCGCGCCAGCAGGTAGTTCAGCGGCACGACGGCCCTGCCCAGGATCCACGACGCCAGCGCGGCGACCGGGAACACCCCTGCGGTCGGCAGCAGCAGGGCGACGTGATCGCTCGTGCTCCGCCGCTCGATCTCGTCGGCGAGGCGGAATGCCGCGTAGAGCATCGACGCCCCGGTCCAGCTCCGCTGTTCGTCGATGACGCGGACCCGCAGCGGTGATCTCGCCAGCGAGCGGAGGATGGGCCAGTGGACGCTCAAGTCGGGGTTCCGCTCCGTTGAGGCGGTGTTGCAGGGCTCGGTGGCGAAAGGCCGATACGCTCGGCATCGCCGGGCGCAAGGATACCGTGCGCCGGCGGCAGGAGCGGATTCATGGCATCAGGATCACGGATCGGGTCGCGGCTCGTCGGCGCCGGCTGCCTGTCGGCGCTGCTGCTCGGTTCCGGCTGCGCCGGATCAACGGCGCAGCGCGCCTCGTACGTCGAGCAGTACGAGCAGGGCCGGTACACCCAGGCGAGCGTGAACGCGATACGCGTCGTCCGCGATTCCGGTGCGCCGGACCGTGATCTGGCCAGGCTCACCGCGGGGCTTTCGGCGCACGCGCTGGGGCGCAACGATGAGGCGAGCGTCTGGCTGCGCCCGTTGACGGAACGGAGCGACGACCAGATCGCCGGCAAGGCGCTCGCGGCGCTGGGGCTCATCGCCCTCGAGGACGGGGAGGACCGGACCGCGGCGAAGCTGCTCTCCCGCGCCGCGGGCAAGCTCCGGGGCGACGACTCGGCGCACGCCGCGCTCTTCGCCGGGGACGCGTATTCCAACCTGGGCAGCTTCGAGGCGGCTCGCCTGCAGTACCGCCTCGCGCAGTCATCGGCGAAGGACCCGGGCGTGAAGGCCCTGGTCGCGTCGCGCCTGGGCGAGGGATTCACGCTGCAGGTCGGCGCCTTCGCCAACCGCGGCAACGCCGAGCGCACCAGAAGACGGATCGAGCAGGACTCGGTGCTCGACACGCTGGGCGAGCCCACGGTGCTCGCCCGGAAGGACAACCGCGGTGGGACGCTGTACCTCGTGCGGGTCGGGCACTTCCACACCGAGCGCGACGCGCGGGCGGCGCAGCTGCGCACCGGCGTCGGCGGGATCATCACCCTCGCCAGCGCCGAAGACACCGCGGGCTGACCGCGGCTACTGCCAGTCCTTGCCAGAGCGGACCGGGTGCTGATCGGCCGTGATCGCGCGGAGCTGCTCGTGCTGCTCGGCGGAGCAGTGCTCGGGGGGGATGATCTTCGTCACCGCGTACAGGTCGCCTTTGACGCCCTTGTCCGACTCCACCCCCCTGCCCTTGATCCGCAGCTTCGAGCCGCTGGGAGCCCCCGGAGGAACACGCAGCTCGATCGGTCCGGTCGGCGTGGGGGTTTTAATCGTCGCGCCGCTGGTCGCCTCGGCGATGGTCAGCGGCAGGTCCAGGTGGAGGTCGATCCCCTCGCGCCGGTAGAGCGGGTGCCTGCCGACCCTGAGCCTGACGATGCAGTCGCCGGGTTTGCCCCCGGCGGCGCCGGGCTCGCCGGCGCCCGAGATGCGCAGCTTCGTCCCGGTGTCGGCGCCTTTGGGGATGCGCACGGCGTAAGTCTTCGTGACGCCGCCCCGGGAAATCCGGACGTCCTCCGTGCCGCCCTGGAGCGCGGTCATGAAGGTGATGTCGATCTCCTGTTCGATGTCCCTGCCCTGGCGCGGTGTTGAGTGGGTGCGCGCCCGGGCGCCGAATGGCGAGCCGCCGCCGCGCGCCGCGGCGCCGAACCCGCTGCCCCCGAAGAGGCTCTCGAAGAGCGAGGCGATGTCCTCGCCGCCCAGGTCCACGTTGAAGCCGCTGCCGCTCCAGCCGTCGGTGGGATCGCGCCCCGCGGCGGCGTTGACGGCGCCGCGCGTGAACGCCTCGTGCCCGACCTTGTCGTACAGGGTGCGCTTCTGCTCGTCGCTGAGGATGTCGTACGCCTCCTGCACCTCGCGGAAGCGTTCCTCGGCGTCCGGGGCGTCGTTGACGTCGGGGTGCAGCTTGCGGACGAGCTTGCGGTGCGCGCTCTTGATCTCGTCTGCGGTGGCGCCGCGGGAGACGCCGAGGATCGAGTAGTAGTCCTGGGTGGTTGGCATCGCGGGCCCGTTCGTCGCTCGGTCAGTCGCTGAAGGGGTCGGCCCGGCGCCAGGCGGCCAGCGCCGGTTGGGCGTCGTGGTCCGGGTCCGGCGCGTCGCGGAGATCCAGCGCGACCGCCCCTGAGAATCCGACGACCGACAGCGCCGAAGCATACGCGAGCGGGTCCGGCGACTGCGCCCGGCGGCTTCCCCGGTACGACCACCGCGCCGCCTGCGGGGGCCGAGTCAGCCCCGTCAGCACGGCGATCGCGTCCTCCCCCCGCCGTTCCAGCAGCATCGGATCGAGGCAGACGCCCAGCGGCGGCCGCTGTTCCCCCCCCCCGGCGCTCCGGTCGGGGCAGGCGATGCCGACCTCGGCGCGGAGCGCCACGCCGGAGATGGCGTCCGCCGCCTCTTCCGCACCCTGCGCAGGGAGGGTGAGCGTCAGCGTCCGGTCCGCCGCGATCAGGCCCGACAACTCCGCGAGCAGGTCGATCGCCCCCTGCGCCGCGGCGACGGCGCGGTCGCAGTGCTCCGGGGACGCGAAATGCTCCGGCGGTATCCACAACTCCGCCCCGGCCAGGGTCAGCTCGAGCCGGCGCAGCAGCGACGCGAGCCCCCGCCGGGCGGAGCGGTCCAGGTCGCGCGGGCGGATCCCCGGCCTGGCGGTGTCGAGCAGCACGGCGCGGAACCCTTCGGCGGCGGCGCGCTCAATCAGCTTGCGCGGCGCGTGCGACGCCGGGACACCGAGTGTGGACATCGCCAGTTGTGGCAGGGCGCCGATCATGTGGCCCGATACAGTATCGAACAATGGGATCCCTGACGGCAGCGTGGTTGTCGCAGCTGACTCCGGGCCTCGTCCCGGCGCTCGCCTCCGCGTCGCCGGGCTCCGGGGAGCGGGTTGTCGTCGATCTGCTCGTCGTGCTGATGACCGCCTCGCTGGTGGCGCTGGCGGCGCAGCGGGCCCGGATCGCGGTGATCCCGGCGTATCTCATCGCCGGCGCGCTCGTCGGCCCCGGGATCCTGGGGCTCGTCCGCGACCCCCAGTCGCTCGAATCCATCGGGCGTCTCGCCATCATCCTGCTCATGTTCGGGATCGGGCTCCACCTCGATCTCGCCTCGCTGCGGCACAACATCGTCAAGCTCGTGGGGGGGGGCGTCGCCTCGGTGATCCTGTGCGTGGTGATCGGGATGCTCGCCTGCCGGGCGTTCGGGTACGGCGCCGCCGAGTCGCTCGTTGTGGCGATGGCGCTGAGCCTCTCCTCGACGGCGGTGGCCCTTCGCGTGCTCGCGGATCGGCGTGAGCTGCACCAGCCGACGGGGCGCGTCAGCGTCGCCGTGCTGGTGCTGCAGGACCTGGCGGTGGTCGCGATGCTCGCGGCGCTGCCGGCGATCGTGATGTGGCGTGACGGTGGGATGGGCGCGGGGGCGCTGACGGACGAGGACACGGCGCTGGACCTGCTCTCGGCCGCGGGCATCCGCATCGCCGGCGTCACGGGTCTGATCGTTGTCGGGCACCTGGGGCTGCCGCGGCTGCTCAAGGAGGCGGCGCGGTCGAAATCGACGGAGGTGCTGATCGTCCTCTCGGTGGCGATCGCCATCGCCGCGTCCGTGGCGATGCACGAGCTGGGCTTCCCGGAGGAGCTCGGCGCCTTCCTCGCGGGGTTTCTGCTCAGTTCGACTCCATTCCGGCATCAGCTCTCGGGACAGATCGGGCCGGCGCGCGATCTGTTCATCGCCGTCTTTTTCACAACGATCGGCATGACGGTGGACCCCGCCGCGCTGGCGCCGGTGTGGCCCCAGGTGCTCATCGCCACGGCGGTGTGCATCGCGCTCAAGTCCGTCGGGATCGCGGCGGCGACGTGGCTCTTCGGCGTCTCGGCCTCCGTGGCGGTCGCCGTCGGGGTCGGTCTCTCTCAGGGCGGCGAGTTCTCGATCGTCCTGCTGCAGTCCGCGCACGAGACCGGGCTGCTCTCGGACCGGTGGCTGCACATGGCGACCGCGGTCGTCGTGCTGACGCTCATCCTCACGCCGACGATGCTCGCGCTGGGGCGAGCGCTGGCGCCGAAAGCGCGCGGGTTCCCCTCGGCGCCCTGGGCGCGTTCCGGCGGCAGCGGGCTCCAGGAGGCGCAGCACGAGGGGGTGCGGGCGCGCGTCGTGATCGGCGGGTTCGGCCCCGTGGGCCGCGCCGTCGCGGAGGAGCTTGACAAGCTCTCGGTCCCCTACTCGATCATCGAGATGAACCCTCAGACGGTGCGCACACAATCGAAGCTGGGGCGGCGGATCATCTTCGGGGACATCGGCAACCCCGGCGTGCTGGAATCCGCGGGGTTGCTCGAAGCCGAGGCTCTGGCGCTGACGATCCCCGACGACGAGGCATCGATGCGCGCCTGCGCGATGGCGAGGAAGATGTCGGCGGATCTCTATATCGCGCTGCGCATGGGCGTGTCATCCAACGCGAACGTCGCGCGGGGCGAGGGCGCCGACAAGGTCGTCATCGACGAGCTGGCGACGGCGCAGGCGATGCAGCGCGCCGTGCTGGAGCGCTTGCGCGACCCCCGCGCCGGCGCCGGCGCGGGGCCCGCGGGCGAGAACCCGAAACCGTGAATCAGCCGTGCCCCTGCGCGGCGAGCCAGCGCTCGGCGTCGAGCGCGGCCTGGCAGCCCATGCCGGCGGCGGTGATCGCCTGACGGTACTCGTGATCGGCGACGTCCCCAGCGGCGAAGACGCCGGGGATGTTCGTCGCGCTGGATCGAGAGTTGAGTCGGATATAGCCGTCCTCGTCGAGGTCAACACCGCTGCCCTGGAGGAACCTGGTCGTCGGCGTGTGCCCGATCGCGATGAAGAGCCCCGCCAGCTCAAGCGTTGAACGCTCGCCGGTGACGGTGTCCTCGAGCTCGACGCCGGTGATCTTGTCGTCGCCCCGGACTTCCGTGACGACCTTGTTCCAGAGGACCTTCGCGTTGGGATGGCCCATGAAGCGATCGGCCATGATCTTGCTGGCGCGGAGCTCGTCGCGGCGGTGGATGACGTACACGGTGGAAGCGAACTTGGTCAGGTACGTCGCCTCCTCCATCGCGGTGTCGCCGCCTCCCACGACGCCCAGCGGCTGGTCGCGGAAGGCCGGCAGGGCGCCGTCGCAGACGGCGCAGGCGGAGACGCCGCCGCCGGACCTGGCCAGACGCTGCTCGTTCTCCTGGTTGAGCCAGTTCGCCGTGGCGCCGGTGGCGATGATGACGGCCTTCGCCCTGACCTGCTTCCCGCCGCTGGTGTGCAGCGTGAAGGGGTGCGATGAGAAGTCACACCGGACGATGTCCTCGCCGAAGACGCGCGTGCCGAAACGCTCGGCCTGCTTCTGGATCATGGCCATCATCTCGGGGCCCGTGACGCCGTCGGGGAACCCGGGGTAGTTCTCGACCTCGGTGGTGAGCATGAGCTGCCCGCCCGGGAGGATCGGGCCGGGGTCCTGCTTGGGGACGCCGATGTAGCAGACCGGGTTGAGCTGCGCCCTGGCGGCGTAGATCGCGGCGGTCCAGCCGGCGGGGCCCGAGCCGATGATGACGACCTGCTCTGTCGTGGCGGTGGAATCGGTCATGCCAGGTCAATATCCCTATGGAGATGCGTTGCTATTCCGGATCCGGCGCGGATCCGGCCCGATTGGATGCCGGCGCTCCGATGGAGGTTGCCGCGATGGGCCGCCGCGCCCCGATCAGTCGTTGTCCCACGCCGCCATCGGCCTCTCGCCCCGGAGCTCGGATCGCAGCAGCGTCAGGACCGGCGGCCAGATCAGGTAATCCGCGGCTCCGGGCCCGACCTCTCGCGCCCAGTCGGCGCGGCGGTCGATGCCCCTGGCGAAGATGACGAAGTTGTGATCGTCGAGCTCGATGTCGAAGTGGTCGGGGCCGAAGGAGGAGGGCTGGAGCTTGCGCACCAGCGTGATCATCGACTGCGCCCCCGCTTCGAGCACGGCGCGGAGCCCCGCCTGAGCGACCTCGGGTGAGAGCCGCTCGCCCCGGCGGACGATCCCGAGCCCGGCCGTGAAGTCGTTGTTGTCGAAGAGGACGCGGAGCTCCTCGAGCATCACGTCCTGGTAGTCCTCATCGGAGAGCTCCGACGGGACCCCGGCGCGGGTCGCGACGTCCTGCATCAGGGCCGAGGTCTGCGCGGGGACGAGCATGGCCTTGATCTTGCCATCGGTGTCGCCGCGGACCTTGTCGCCGTAGTTGGCCCGGGTCAGGCCCAGCTCGATGAACCCCTGTGCGATCTGGTCGAAGACGCCCTCGAAGGCGTTTCGGGACTGGGACGAGAGTGTCGCCATGAAGACGCCGATCGCCCCGTCCACCGCGTCCCGGTCGATCGCCACCGGCTGGGATTCCAGCCCCGCGAAGATGCCGCCCGCGCGGTACACGCGGATCCGGTGTGGGTGCGGGTCCTCGCGGGGCCCGAACTTCTGGTCCCGGATCGGGACGAAGTACTCCAGGATCTCGAACTGCTTGATGTTGCGGTCGCCGCCGTCGTCGTAGGGATCCGTGTCGATGTTGTCCACAAACGTCGGCCGGATCGCGGCCAGGTCCGACGGCCAGACGCCCTTGCCCCGTCGGTATCCGATGACGCTGATCGCCATGCGCGCACCGGCGAGATCGGCGCGGAGCGCGAGGCGGTCCTGGATCATCGGGTACAGGTCCGGAGAGAAGTGCTCGATGAGTGTGTACCGCGCGGGGTCGATCAGCCGCCGCTCCATCTGCTGCGTCCAGATGTACTCGTACTGCGGGACGGACCAGCGCGCTTCCCAGTCGTTGTAGATCGCCTCGACCTTCTCGGTGGTGTCGAACCAGTTCGCCTGCTGCCGGGCGACCTGCTGGAAGTACGACGCCTCGCCGAAGAGCCCCAGGGGCTGGCCGCCGCTCATCAGCCGCGCCAGGACGGGGCCGAACGTCGCGGGGTTGGGGCCCCGGCGCTCGGTGTACGTCGCGGCGACGAGCTCCTCCATGGCCGTGCGGTCGCCGGAGGGCGGGAGGATCCGTTCGACGCGGATCTCGTCCTCGGACAGTTCGCGCACGAGCCGGACGATCTCGCGCTCGTCCATCAGCTCGGGGTGCAGCGCGAAGACGTCCAGCAGCCGCATCACGCCCAGCCGCATCGAGTGAATCGCCCAGCTCTTCTCGACGGACATGGGCTGATCCGCCACCATGCGGGCCAGGCGGATCCACTGGATCAGCCGGTACGCCGCCTCACCGTCGTTGTCCTCCGCAAGCCGCGCCGCGTCGATGCTGACCAGCGCAAAGAGCTCGTCGAGCGCGTCGAGATAGACGAAGTTCGCCCCGGCCAGCAGCGGTGGCTCGCCCAGGTCGATTGCCAGCCCCGTGTCGGCGAGCGCCGGGGGTGTGTTGTCCAGCCCGTACGGCAGCGAGAAGACGTGCGGATCTCCGGGGTTCGTGACCTCGCGGAGCGTCGAAAGCACAGCGCGCTGGTTCGGCGCCGTCGCCCAGGCCAGCGCCTCGTCCCAGCCGTCGTCGCCGGGACGCATCAGCAGCGCTGTCGGCGCGTCGGGGATCGACGCCGGGGGGGCGTCCATGCTTCCCAGCGCCTTGAGCAGCGGTTCGGCGGCGTCCTGCTGACCGGCGCCGGGCCGGTGGATCTGGTTCGCCTCCGCCACGTAGTTGTCCTGCGCCAGCGCAGCGGTCGGGGCGTGCAGCCCCCACAACGCGGTGGTCGCGGTCAGTGCGAGGATTCGTGGCGAGTGGTCACGGCGCCTGGGCATGGGCTCTGGCTCCCTGTCGGAATTCGGTTTCTGGCGGTGTCGGTTGATTTGGAGGTCGATGCTAGCGGGTTGGCGGTGGCCTGTCCGCCGAGCGGGATCCCCGAGCGATGGCCCGATCAGCGGCCCGAGGTTGTCCCGGGCGTCTCACTGTTCCAGGTGTCCGGGGCCCGAACGAGCTCGTCCCAGCAGTGTTCGAGCACCTCGCGGAGGCCCAGCCCGGAGGCGGCGCTGATGCCGAAAACCGGGGTCTCGGGGGCGACGCCGATCGAGGCCCGCGCGAGCTCGATCGCGGCGCGGTGCTCCCCGGGGTCGTCGCCGAGCAGGTCAAGCTTGCTGACGATGATGATCTCGGGTTTGGAAGCGAGTTCGGCGGAGTAGGCCTCCAGCTCGGCGCGGATCGTCCTGTAGTTGTCCGCGGGGTCTGAGCCGTCGGGGGGCTGGATGTCGATCAGGTGCGCGAGCAGCCGAGTCCGCTCGACGTGGCGGAGGAAGTGGTGCCCGAGCCCCGCGCCGCTGGCGGCGCCCTCGATCAGCCCCGGCAGGTCAGCGATGACCAGCCTGCGGTTGACGTCCAGTTCGGCGATGCCGAGCTGCGGGCTGAGCGTCGTGAAGGGGTAGGCCGCGACCTTGGGGGTGGCGCGCGTCAGCGCGGCGAGCAGGGTGGACTTGCCGGCGTTGGGCAATCCAACGAGACCCACGTCGGCGATGAGCTTGAGTTCGAGCCGGACGTGGAGCTCCTCGCCCCGGCCCCCGGGGGTGGTCTGCTGGGGGACCTGGTTCGTGGCGGACTTGAAGTGCGCATTGCCCCAGCCGCCCTCGCCGCCGTGGGCGATGATGATCTGATCGCCCGGCCCCAGGTCGTGGAGGAGCTCGCCGGTGTCGTCGTTGTAGAGGAGCGTGCCGGGCGGGAGCCTGATGATGAGGTCCTCGCCGTCGGCGCCGGTGCAGTCCTTGGTCCCGCCGGGCTCGCCGGGCTGAGCGCAGTGGCGGACCTGGTGGCGGTAGTCGAGGAGGGTCTGGATGTTGTCGTCGGCGAGGACGACGACATCGCCGCCGTCGCCGCCGTCGCCGCCGTCGGGCCCCCCCTTGGGGATGTACTTCTCGCGCCGGAAGGAGAGCCTGCCGTCGCCGCCGTCTCCGGCCTTGACCACAATATTGGCGCGATCCACGAGCATGAAGGGACATCCTACGCCGCCGGCGCAGGGAAGTGGACTACACTGGTCGCCTGCAAATCGCCGGCGCCGCGGTCCCCCGGGAGGTCGGGAGATCGCCGCCGGACCCGCCATTGCCCCGGAGATTCGGACATGATCGTTGGCATCCCCAAGGAAGTGAAGTCGGATGAGTACCGCGTCGGGATGCGCCCGGTCGGTGTCGAGCTGCTGATCCGCGACGGGCACGAGGTGCTGGTGCAGTCCTCCGCCGGCGACGGGTCGGGCTTCACCGACGATCAGTACATGGCCGTCGGCGCGAAGATGGTTGACAACGCGGCGGACATCTGGGCCAACGCCGGGATGATCGTCAAGGTCAAGGAGCCGCAGCCGCAGGAGATCAAGATGATGCGGCGCGGGCAGCAGGTCTTCACGTACTTCCACTTCGCCGCGGACAAGGACCTGACGCTCGGGTGTCTCGAGTCCGGCGCGTGCTGCATCGCGTACGAGACGCTCGAAGCGCCGGCGCCGGGCGGGCGCACGACGCTCCCCCTGCTCACCCCGATGAGCGAGGTCGCCGGCAAGCTGAGCGTCCAGGAGGGCGCCAAGTTCCTCGAGCGCCCGCAGGAGGGCCGCGGCATCCTGCTCGGCGGCGTTCCTGGCGTCGAGCCGGGCGACGTGCTGATCCTGGGCGGCGGCGTGGTGGGCTCCAACGCGGCGCTGATGGCCGCGGGGCTCGGCGCCAACGTCACCATCATGGACATCAACCTCGACCGGCTGCGATATCTCTCAGAGGTCATGCCGGCGAATGTGACGACGATCTACTCCGATGTCCACGCGATCCGGCACTACCTGGAGATGGCGGACCTGGTCATCGGCGCGGTGCTGATCCCCGCCGCCAAGGCGCCGAACCTCGTCACGCGCGAGGACCTCAAGCGGATGAAGCCCGGCGCGGTGATCGTGGACGTGGCGGTCGATCAGGGCGGATGCGTCGAGACCACGAAGCCGACCACGCACGCCAAGCCGACGTACATCGTTGACGGCATCGTCCACTACTGCGTGGCGAACATGCCGGGCGCCGTGGGCAGGACGAGCACGCAGGCGCTGACGAACGCGACGCTGCCGTGGGCGATCCGGATCGCCAACGAGGGCGCGCAGGCGATCGCGGCCAAGAACCGCTTCTTCGCCCCGGCGATCAACATGGACGACGGACGGCTGCTGAACCAGCCGGTGGCCGAGGCGCACGGGCTGGAGTGCGTGGCGGTCTGATACCACAACATCTCGTGGTTGGACGCTGTTCCATTCCTCGGAGGGTGCACGGCGCTGGTTTCACGGTGCGCAACCGTTACACTCCCGGCCGACACGGATACCGCGTCCGATGAGGGGATCCACATCATGGCCGACCTGCAGATCGAAGAAGAAACCCGCGGCGACACCGTCATCGTGCGCTTCATCGGCTCGGCCGATCTCGAGTCCGAGGCGGACCTCCACCGCGCCATCGTCCGCCTCTCCGCGGGACACCCCAGGCTGCTGGTCGCCGATCTCTCCAAGCTGAAGTTCCTCGCCAGCCTCGCGATGGGAGAGTTCGTCGCGCTGATGAGCTCCATCAAGCAGCACGGCGGGAAGCTCGTCGTCGCGGCGCCGCACCCGACCATCGCCGAGGCGCTCAAGCGTGCGAGGCTCTACGAGCCGCTGAACTGCGTCGAGAGTGTCGAGATTGCGCTGACGATGGCGCCCAGCGCCTGACTGATCAATCCTCGAAGAGGCCGGCGCCGGCGGCGATTCGCGCGCCCTCGTGCTCGAGGAGCCACTGTTTGCGCCACAGCTTGCCGCCGTAGCCGCCGAGGTCGCCGCCGGTGCGGATGACGCGGTGGCATGGGATGACGATGCCGATGCGGTTGGCGCCGTTGGCGCGCCCGACAGCTCTCGAACCGCCGGGTTTGCCGAGCCGTTCGGCCATCTCGCCGTACGTGCGGGTCTTGCCGCAGGGGATCGCGCACAACTCGTCCCAGACGGCGCGCTGGAAGGGCGTGCCGTGGGTGGTCAGGGGGATGGTGAATCCGGTGCGCTCGTGGTTGAAGTACTCGTCGAGCTCCCGCGCGGTCTGGTCGAGGACGGCGTTGGAGTCCTCCACGGGCTCGGCGCCGAACTGGGCGCGGACGTCGCGCAGCTCCGTGGGCAGCGCCCTGCGGTTGGTGAACTCCAGCAGGGTCAGGGCGTCGCCGGTGGCGATGGCGAGGAGGTCCCCGATCGGGGATTCGATCGTGCGCTGGAATAAGGTCGGCGCCGCGGCTGTTTGGAGCATGACCGGTAGGATACCACACCATGCCCGCACGCCGAAACCGGCTCATCCCGCTCCTGCTGCTGGCGCTCGTCTGCTCGGCGCTCGGCGGCTGCTTCGCGTACGCGCAGCGCGACCCCCGCGTCGAGGCGCTGAGCCGGATCTCCTACACCGTCGATGCGGTGGACGACAAGCACCCCATCAGCGCCATCGTGACCGGCGACCCGGAGGGCCGGCGTGTCATCTACGTCCACGGCACGCCGGGGCGGGCCGAGGACTGGAGCGCGTTCCTCGCCGAGCCGGCGCCCGGTCTCGAGCATGTCGCGATCGATCGCCCCGGGTTCGGGCTGTCGGCCGCGACCGGCGCGGTCCCGAGCCTGCACGAGCAGGCCGCGGCGATCGAGCCCCTGCTGGTCCAGCGCCAAGGGGGATGGGCGATCCTGGTCGGGCACTCGCTGGGCGGGCCGATCGTCGCGCAGGCGGCGGCGGACTACCCGGACCGGGTCGGCGGGCTGGTGATCGTCGCCGGGGCGCTCGACCCGGATCTGGAGAAGGTGCTGCTGATCCAGCGCGTCGTGAACCTCCCCCTGCTCGATCTTCTCGTGCCCACGCCACTCCGGCACGCCAACCGGGAGCTCATCCCGCTCGAGCGCGAGCTTCGGCGCCTCGGCGAGCGCCTCGACCGCATCGCGTGCCCCGTCGTCATCATCCACGGCACGAAGGACTCGCTCGTTCCCTACGAGAATGTCGCGTACCTGTGCGACGCCCTGCCGCCGCGCGCCGTCGTGAGCGTCATCACCCTCGACGGCGTGGACCACTTCCTCCCGTGGACGCACCCGGACGTGATCCGCGGCGCGATCGAGGCGCTCAATGAGACACCGTGATCGTGGAAAATCACGATCCGACGTGTCTTTGGGTCTTGCAATGCGCGAGATCCCGGATAGTGTGCCGTCACAGGGCATGCACAGGCCCTTGAAAGGAATCCGGAGCCAACCAGCGAAACCCGGCTGAACGTCTTCCCGCGTCGCGGCGGATGCTGTTGCATCCATGCGCCCCGGGGGGAGATCCTCCCGGGATCGCGCAGAGAGAGAATGCCGACCCGCCCCCGCACAGGGCGCATCGGCGAGGAGTCATCATGATTCGCCATCCCATCCGCCTTACGGCGCCGGCGGTGGTCGCGTGCTCGCTCCTGAGCAGCGCCCACGCCGAGGTCCTGCGCTGGCAGGTCGCCGGCATCTATCAGGATGTCACCGGAACGCCCCCCGGCGCGCTCGCGCCGCTGGCCACCGGCGACACGTTCAACCTCAACATCTACTTCGATTCCGACACGGTGCAGACTGTCGGCGCCGACCGGGACAGCGCCTCCTACGGCGCCGTGCTCGCGACGTCGTCCGACGTCTCGCTGCGGACCAACTTCTTCGGCGGCGGGCAGCTCCTCCAGACGGGCTCCGGCAGCCCTGCGGTCTTTTTCGACATCTTCGACAACGAGCCCGGCGATCGGATCGAGGCGATGATCGGGCAGATCGGCGTCCCAGTTGGCCGCAACGGCAAGTCCCCGGTGGTTTCAATGAGCTTCAGCGCGATGGGAGCGGATTCGCTCTGGGACGGCGCCGGTCCTCAGACCGACATCCAGTTTCCCGATTTTCTGTCGGGCGCCGCGACCCTGTCCTACCCTGGCGGATCGGCGACGGCGCTGCTGGTGAGCTGGCAGACCACGGTGATCCCGTCGCCGGGATCACTCCCGGCGCTTGGAATCGGGCTGTGGGTGTTGCGGCGCCGGCGGCGCTGAACCGGGCTCGGGTCAGGGCTGCGTCTGGCCGAACATCAGGATCATCTCACCAAGGTCCGCGGTGTCCACGACGCCGTCGAGGTTGAGGTCCGCGGTGAGATCATCACCGGCTTGACCGAAATCCTTGATGAGCATCGCGATGTCGCCGGTCTCCACGACGCCGTCGTTGTTGAGATCCGGGAGGAAATCGCCGGTGCCGGCCCAGTAGCGCTGCGCCAGGCGGATGGACCGCTTGCCGCAGATGCTGCCCATTCTCCGACCGGGCCCGTCGTCGCTGGGGACGTGGATGCCGCCGTAGAGGCGGGAGATGCCCGCCTCGTCGGACGCGTCGTAGTACGTCGCCCACTGCAGGGTGATGTCCACCGAAGGCCCGTCCTCGAACTCGAGGAACTGGTGCGCCTTGAAGTGGTACTCGCCGAGGCCCCCGGGGAAGAAGGGCGAGCCGGTGATCGAGGCGAGGACCTCGGCGGCCGCCCGGCTGAACGCGGAGTGCCCGGAGACGTAGCCGGCGAACGAGGGCGTCACGAACGTGGCCTTCTGGTAGGGGAACCAGTTGATGCCCAGGATCCAGTCCACGCCGCCGAAGTCGTTCTCGGTGTCCTCCGGAGCGCCGGCCCAGCAATAGATGGCGATCTCGCCGATGTGGTCGGCCAGGTGCTCGTGGCGCTGGCCGGCGGCGCTGGATTCCTCCGTGATGAGCTCGATCAGGCCCGGCTGCAGCGGGATGCCGTCGGGGTCGTACGACGCGCCCATCGGATCGGAAGACTGCCCGAGGCCGCACATGTGGCGGATCATCGAGATCGGGCGGACATAGTCGTAGTGGTTCTTGCAGCCCCAGGCGGCGCATGCGGCGTCATGCACGGCGCCGTCCACGGCCATGTACAGCTTCACGTCCCACTCAAGCCGATCGACCAGATCACCCTTGCCGAAGAGGCGGTACTCGAAGGCCGGGTTGTCGTGCAGGTCGTTGGCGATCACACTCCAGTGGCCCGGGGGCGTCTCGGAGGAGGGGCCGTCCGCCCAGAACTCTGCGAGACAGCGTGAATAGTCGCCCAGGGGCACGATCTGCTGAACATAGTCCAGGCCCGTGATGGGGTTGGTCCCGTAGCCAGTCCCGTCGTTCATCCCCAGCGAGTTGTTGTGGTGGGAGTAGGGCGAGATGTCGAGCATCGCTGGCAGCGATGGATCGAGCGTGCTCGAACGCTGGATGACCTCGGTGGCCTCCGCCTTGTACTGCGCATCGCCCACACCGCCGAGATGCGGCGGGGTGCCCGGGTCGATCGGCACCCCGACGGCCGACACCGGCAGCGTCCAGGACTTGACGCCACCCCAGTGCGGCCCGAGGAACTCCTGCACGAGCGTCCCGATCGGGATGCCGTTCTGCGTCACGAAGTAATCGAACGCGAGCGGCTGCCAGCGGTTGGGGAAGGTGATCTGCGTGCCGGGCAGCTCGAGGATCAGCGGGCTGTTGACCGGGGCGTAACCGTTGGTGGGCGCGTAGTTGCCCAGCTGGTTGGACCCGTCGGTCAGGCCGAAGTTGTTGATCGCGACGAAGATCCGGTTGCCGACGGCGTCGGGTGTGTCGCCGACGACGCTGTGGTTGTCGGGGTCGTATCCCAGATCGATCATCTGCTGACGCAGCGCCGCGAGCGTGATGTCCGAGCCGATCGTGTTCGTGAATCGGCTGGCCAGCAGGTTGTAAACGGCGTAGGAGATCGCCTCCTCGCGAGCCGCCTGCGTGTCAACGGCCGTGTGCTTCTCGTTGAAGAGGTATCCCGAGGCGTCGGGGTCGTAGGCCGCCCAGGCGTCCCACATCGCCAGCGACGAGTGCCACAGGTTCCTCGCGTGCAGCGGGGGGTGCGGGAAGTTGATGCGGATCGCATCCAGCAGCCGCTCGTTCCAGATCTGCGCCACGGAGCGCTCGTCCACAACCCCGCCCGCGGTGGCGGTGGTGGCGACGGAGCCAGCGGCCACGACGGCGAGCGAAATCAACGACAAAGCGAGTTTTCTCATTGCTCTCATCCCCAAGAAACCACAATCGCGCGTACACAGAAACCCGCGGGCATCGCGGGATCGATCAACCCTACCACACGTCCCGATTTCAGAGCAATGAAAAAAACGGAGGTTGCCCGACAGGTCCGGGAAATCCGGCCCTCAGGCGGGGTGCGTCAATGGGCCCGGTGGGATTTGAACCCACACTCCCCTTCCGGGGAAGCGGATTTTAAGTCCGCCGCGTCTGCCAGTTCCGCCACAGGCCCGGCGGGTCTCGGGGCCATTAAAGCAGGTCGGCGACCGCCGGGCCGGGAAGCGCGATTCACCTCGTCGGCGCCGCCGGGGACGGGATGTACCGCTCGACACCCCAGGGCGCCGATTCGCCGCCGGCCTCGCGCCAGCGCACCACCGCCTGCGCCATCCGGTTCTTCTGGATCTTGCCGGTCACGGTCGTCGGGAACTCGTCCACGAACCAGATGTGCGTCGGGACCTTGTAGTGCGCGATCTTTCCCCTGGCGTATTCGCGCAGCGACTCGGCGTCGGGGTTGACGCCGGGGCGCATCCGCACCCACGCGCCGACCTCCTCGCCGTAGGACTCGTGGGGGCAGCCGAAGACGGCGACCTGCTCGACGCCGGGGTGCTCGAAGAAGAACGCCTCGATCTCCGCGGGGTAGATGTTCTCGCCGCCGCGGATGATCATGTCCTTCAGCCGCCCGGTGATGGCGATGTAGCCGTCCTCGTCCATGACGCCCAGGTCTCCCGTGTGGAGCCAGCGTCCCTCGTCGATCGCGTCGCGCGTCGCCTCGGGCTGCGCGTAGTACTGGCGCATCACGTTGTAGCCCCGGATGCACACCTCGCCCTGCTCGCCGACCGGGAGCACCCGCCCCGTCTCGTGATCGACGACCTTGATCTGCTGGTGGTCGATTGGCATGCCCACCGTCTTCAACCGGCGCTCGATCGAGTCCGTCGGCTGCGTCAGCGTCGCGATGGGCGAGGACTCCGTCTGACCGTACCCGATCAGGATCTCCCGGCAGCCCATGTCCTCGATGACGCGGCGCATCAGCTCCGGCGGGCACGGCGCCCCCGCCATGATCCCGGTGCGCAGCGACGACGTGTCGAACTTGTCGAACTCCGGGTGGTCCAGCTCCGCGGCGAACATCGTGGGCACGCCGTGGATCGCCGTGCAGCGCTCCCGCTCGATCGCACGCAGCGTGGCGCCGGCCTCGAAGTGGTCGGAGGCGACGACGATGCACGCCCCGCGCGACAGGCAGACGAGGTTCGACACGACCATCCCGAAGCAGTGGTAGAAGGGCAGCGGCACGCACAGGCGGTCCTGCTCGGTGAAACCCATCGCGCGAGCCGTGAAGAACGCGTTGTTGACGATGTTGTGGTGGGTCAGCACGACCGCCTTGGGGAAGCCCGTCGTGCCCGAGGTGAACTGGATGTTGATCGGGTCGTCGGGGTCGAGCGTCAGCGCCCGGTCCTTCACGGCGCTGTCCGGGATCAGGTCGCCCCGGTCGAGAAACTCGCGCCACGTCAGCAGCCCCGGCGCCCAGCGCTCGGTCCGGTCCCGGTCGTCGGGGTCCCACACCACGGCCAAACGCAGGTTGGGGAAGAGCTGCGAACGCAGCGGCTCGCTCGGCGACTGCTCCGCCTCGGGGATCAGCTCCAGCAGCATCCGGACGTACTGCGAGGACCGGAACGCGGGGATCAGGAAGACCGCGTTGACCTCGGCCAGACGCAGCGCGTGCCGCAGCTCCGCGACCCGGTATGCCGGGTTGATGTTGACCAGCACCGCGCCGACCCGCGCCGTCGCGAGCTGGAGCACCACCCACTCGACGTTGTCCGTGGACCACACGCCGACGCGGTCGCCCCGGGCCACACCCATCGCCAGCAGCGCGCGAGCCGCGATGTCCACGCGCTGATCGAGGTCGGCGTAGCGCAGCCGCTCGTCCTGCTGGATGCACACGATCGCCTCGCGCTGCGGGAAGCGGCCCGCGATCGTGCGGAACATCTCGTCAACGGTGACGCCCAGCAGCGGCTGCTCGCCGCCCCGGTGAACATACGAACGGGTGCGCGACATCGGAGGATTCCTTCCTGTGATCTGGACCTGGCGATACCGGACTACTCGGTCCATATTGCAACAATATTCCCGCCTCACGCCCCGGTCATGGTCGGCGCTCCGAATATTCGACCTGGTGCGATCATCCGGATCGTGGCGATGCCGCGGGGCAGCCCCCCCTCAATACGGGTAGACCATCCCATATTGACAGCCGATCCAGGGGGGTGATCTGTTCGTGCACCATCATGACGACGCGCACCCCGACAATACGCCGACGCCGGGCGTTCACCCTGATCGAGCTGGTGGCGGTGATGGTCGTCCTGGCGATCCTCGGCGCGGTCGCGCTCCCCAAGTACTTCGACATCTCGGACAACGCGCGCAGCAGCGCCGCGCGGGGGGCGTGCGGTAACCTCAAGACCGCGATCGAGAACTGGCGGATGAACGACGCCGTGGTCAACGGCGGCAGCGGGAGCTACCCACCCACGCTCGACGAGGTCCTCGAGACCCAGGACGGCAACAAGCTCTTGAATCCGTACTGGGACCCCCGGATCCCGGTGTACAACATCGATCACGGCGGGGCGGCCAAGATGTTCATGATCAACAAGACGATCGAGGTCGCCGTGCAGAACAACTGGGGCTCGATCTGGTACAACCCCGACAACGGGCGCGTCGCGTTCCGAGTCGCGGAGCAGGCGACGGATCAGGAGACGCTCGACCTGTTCAACTATGTGAACGAGTGCTCGGTCTCGTCGCTGTCGCAGACGACGCCCTGATCGTGATCCGACCCTGGTCCCTGCTCAGTCTTCCTTGACGTACGTGCTCCGGATGTGCAGCTCGGCGAGCTGCGCGTCGGAGGCCTCTCCCGGCGCCTCGGTCATGAGGTCGGCGCCGGTCTGCGTCTTGGGGAAGGCGATGACGTCGCGGATGTTCTCCGTGCCGCACAGGTGCATGACCACGCGGTCGAGGCCCGCGGCGATCCCGCCGTGTGGCGGGGCGCCGTGGCGGAGGGCGTTGAGGAGGAACCCGAACTTGATCTCGGCCTCGCGCTCCGAGATACCCAGGAGACTGAAGACCTTGCTCTGGACCTCGGGGCTGTGGATACGGATGGAGCCGCCGGCGATCTCGGAGCCGTTGACGACGAGGTCGTACGCCTGGCTGAGCGCATCGCCCGGCGACGACTCGAGCATGGGGATGTCCTCGACCTTGGGCGCGGTGAAGGGGTGGTGGAGGCTGTCCCAGCGCTGCTCGTCCTCGTTCCACTCGATCATCGGAAAGTCGATGACCCAGAGAAAGTTCCACATCCCCTCGGGGATGAGGCCCAGGTCTTTGGCGATCTTCAGCCGCAGCTCGCCCAGCCCGCGCTGCGCGATCTTCTCCTTGCCGACGCCGAAGAAGACGACATCGCCGTCCTTCAGGCCGAGCTTATTCTTGAGATCATCCGCGATGGGTTCGAGGAACTTCGCCACGCCGGTGGTGAAGGCGCCGTCGGTGAGCTTGACGACCGGCAGGCCCCCGAGCCCGAACTGCTGGACGAACGGCGCGTAGCCGTCGGTGATCTTCCGCGTCAGCTGCTCGCTGGCGCCGCGCGCGACGATCGCCTGGACGACGCCGCCCTCGGCGACGGTCCCGGTGAAGACCTTGAAATCCGTTTTCGCGGCGAGCTCCGAGACATCGGTGAGCTCCATCCCGAAGCGGGTGTCGGGTCGGTCGGAGCCGTAGCGGGTCATCGCCTCGGCGTAGGACATCGTGGGGATCTCGCCGATCTCGTGCCCCAGCACGTCGCGCCAGATCGCGCGGAAGAGGTCGGAGACCATGTCTACGATGTCATCGACGCCGATGAAGGACATCTCGATGTCGAGCTGCGTGAACTCCGCCTGGCGGTCGGCGCGGGGGTCCTCGTCGCGGAAGCAGCGCGCGATCTGGAAGTACCGGTCGGCGCCGGCGACCATCAGGATCTGCTTGAACAGCTGCGGCGACTGCGGCAGGGCGTAGAACTCGCCGGGCTGGAGCCTCGACGGGACGAGGAAGTCCCGAGCGCCCTCCGGCGTGCTCTTGCACAGGATCGGCGTCTCGATCTCGAGGAAGCCGCGCTGGTCGAGGTACCGGCGCATCGACTGCGCCACCTCGTGCCGCGTGCGGAGGATCCGCTGCATCTCGGGGCGCCGCAGGTCGAGGTAACGGCGCTGGAGTCGGATCTCCTCCTTGGGGAGGTTGTCCGAGTCGGTCGGCTGGAAGGGCAGGCCCACCGCCTTGTTCAGGACCTCGAGCTTCTCGGCGACGAGCTCGATCTCGCCGGTCTCCAGCTTGGGGTTGGGCCCGCCGTCGCGCCGGCGCACGTGCCCGGAAACGCGGATGACGTCCTCGCCGCGCAGCTTGTCGGCGGCTTCGAGGATCGCCCGGTCGGACGCGTCCTCGAGGTCGAAGACGACCTGCGTGATGCCGGCGCGGTCGCGGAGATCGATGAAGACGAGCCCCCCGCCGTGACCCCGGTAGGAGTCCACCCAGCCCGCGAGCGTGGCCTGCTGGCCGACATGCTCGGGGCGGAGCTCGTTGCAGTGGTGCGTGCGGAGAGTCGTGTTGACGCTGCAGGTCGCGGTGGTCATTGGCGCTCGGATCTGAAGGTGCTCTCGGGACAGGATGGGGCGGGAGTATATCGGCTCCCTGAGACCGGGAATCGACCGGATCGGGGCCCCGGCGTCACGGATTGGCGCCCGCGCATCACCCACCGGGCGCCCCGAGGCCGCGTAGGATCGTGACCCGCCGCAGCACCGACACGAGCACAGGAGATCCCCCGTGAACCGAAACCGAGCGATCGCGGAAACCGTCCATCTTTCGGCGCTGGGGCTCTGGCTGGGCGCGATCGGGGTCGCCGGCGCCGCCGCGGCCGTCGCGTTCCCGACAATGCGCGAGCTCGACCCCGTCCTGGGCGCCTACGCCGCGTTCCCCGGTGAGCACTGGCCGATCGCCGCCGGCGAGGTGATGTTCAAGGTCTTCCAGATCACCGATTTCGTCGCGCTGGTCTGCGTGGTGCTCGTGGCCGGGACGCTGGTCCTTGCCGTCACTGCCGGCGGGCTGTCGGTCCGGCGGCTCTCGGCGAAACTCCGCGTCGCGGTGGCCATCGCGCTGCTGGTGACGCAGGGGTGGATGATGTTCGTCCTGATGCCGCGGATGGTCCACAACGTCGGCGAGTTCTGGTCGCTGGCCAGGGCAGGCGAGACCGACCGCGCGGTCGAATACCGGGCGCTCTTCAACGAGGACCACCCCAAGTCCCGCCGCACGTTCGAGACGCTGATGGTCTTCATTGTCGTCTCGGTCGCCGCGACCGGCGCCTCGCTCACCGACGGGAAGAAGCGGGGCGCCAGGCCGTGAGCCCACCATCCGCCAGCGAGATCCTCACTCCGGCCAACCCGAAGGGGCTGCGCGACATCCCCTTCGAGATCCCCGCTGTCGATCCGGTCGAGAAGCGCCGGGCCAGCCGCATCCTCGACGCGCTGACCGAGCGCTACCCCGACGCGAGGTGTGCGCTCGATTATTCCGCCGCCCACGAGCTGCTCATCGCGACGATCTGCTCCGCCCAGTGCACCGATGTTGCGGTCAACAAGGCGACCCCGGCGCTCTTCAAGGCGTTCCCGACCCCGAAGGACTACGCCGCGTCCACGCCGAAGAAGATCGAGCCCTACGTCAAGAGCCTGGGCTTCTTCCGCAACAAGGCGCTGGCGATCCACGAATCGATGTCGGTGATCGCCCAAGAGCACGGCGGGGAGACCCCATCGACGATGGACGAGTTGCTCGCGCTGCGGGGCGTGGCGCGCAAGACGGCCAACGTCGTCCTGGGCAACGCCTTCGGGATCAACATGGGCGTCGTCGTGGACACCCATGTCAACCGGATCGCCAAGCGCTTCGGGCTGGCGCCGCAGGACGCCACGGTGCAGGCCGTCGAGCGCCGGCTCATGGCGCTCTTCCCGCGCGATCGCTGGACCGATCTGAGCCACCGGCTGATCTGGCACGGGCGCCAGGTCTGCAAGGCCCGCGGCGCCCTCTGCGCCGGGGACGACATCTGCCGGAAGTTCTGCTCCAACTCGAAGGGGGACCGATGAGCGGCGCCGCAAGCACCGACCGCCTGGACAAGCTCCGCCGGCTCCACGAGGCCGACCCGGACGACGCCGACGTGTGCTACATGATCGCGCAGGAGTTCGGCAAGGCCGACGACCGCGCGGCGGCGATCGAGTGGTACGACCGGTGCCTCGATCTGGACGCCGGATACAGCTACGCGTACTTCTTCAAGGCGATCGCGCTCAGCGAGCAGGGCGACCGGCCCGGCGCTGTCGAGACGCTCCGCGCGGGGCTCGCCCGGGCGCACGAATCCGGCACGCCCAAGGCGGTCTCGGAGCTGACGGCGCTGCTCGAAGAGTATTCCGGGTGATCCAGCGATGCCGAGCAGGAAAACCGAACCCGAGTCCTTCGACGACCTGATCGGCGCCACGATCACGGCGCTGGTTCCCAGCCAGCGCGACCCCATGCGCATCGCCATCCGCGTCGGGAGGCGCTCCCTCGGGACGATCGACCGCGGCGCCATCTCCGAGCTGGGGCTGCGCAAGGGCGCCGAGGTGGACGAGGCCCTGATCCGCCGTGTCCGCGCCGCCGCGCAGGCGCAGGCATGCAAGTCGAAGGCGCTGCGGCTGCTCTCGTTCAAACCACGATCCCGGAAGCGGCTCATCGACGATCTGCGCCGGGCCGGGTTCGAGCCCGCCCTCGCCGAGGCGACCGCCGATCGGATGGTCGAGTCGGGCCTGGTCAACGACGCGCAGCTGGCCGAGGTTCTCGCGCAGGAGATCGTCGCGCGGAAGCCGGCCGGTCAGCGGTTCCTCACCGTCAAGCTCCGCCAGCGAGGATTCGAACAGTCGCTCTCGGAGGATGTCGCGCGGCGGATCGCCGGCGAGCGCGACACGGCGGCTGATGCGCTGCGGCTGGCGCAGAAGCAGGCCCGAACGCTCCCGGCAGGAATCGCCCCCGACGCCGCACGACGCAGGATCTTCGGCGCCCTGGCCCGGCGCGGCTTCGACATGGACACGGCGAGGCAGGCCGTCGATGAGGCGCTGCGTCACCGCTCCGAAGCCGAAGGGACCGCCTGATCGATCAGCTCCGCGGCCCGCTGCGCCGCGCTGCGATCACCGAAGACCGCCGCCAGCTCGGCTTGCGCCTCAACTTGCGAACGCTGCGCCGCTTCATCACTAATGAGCCGATCCAGCGTCTCGATCAGCCGCCCCGCCCCACCGAAATAGGGCGCCAGCTCCGGGATGATCTCCCGGTTCATGACGATGTTGGGCAGCAGGATGTAGCGCGTACGGATCATCCACCGCCCCACCAGACCCCACAGCAGCGGGTTCACACGGAACATCGCCACGAGCGCCCTGCCGTGCCGGCACACGCGCAGCGTCACCGTGCCCGAAGTCGCCACGCACACCGAGCTCCATCGGATGACCGCGTTCGCCTGGCCCTCGACGAGGCGCAGGCCATCGACCTCGCCCCCGGCGACCGCACGGTTGATCTCGCCGATGCGCTGTGCGAGCCGGTCGTTCGTCGCCGCGACGACGCCCTGGAGCGCCGGGCGCCTCCGGCGCAGCTCCAGGAACGCCCGGAGCATCGTCGGGTAGTTCTTCTCGATCTCGCCGGGGCGTGAGCCGGGCAGGATCGCCAGCCGCAGCGAGCTCGCGGGGAGGGTCGCGACAACCTCGTCGATCGCCGCGTCATCGAACGTCTCTCCGAAGATGGGGTGCCCCACGTACTCGGCGTCCACGCCGCGAGAGCGGAACCACTCCTCCTCGAAGGGCAGGATGCACAGCAACCGGTCCACGAGCCGCCGGGTCCTGCCGATGCGCCACGGCGCCCACGCCCAGAGCTGGGAGGCAACGAGTTGATACACCTTGATCCCCCGCGCTCTGGCGAGGCTCGCGATCGGGAAGTTCGCCGCCGGCGAATCCACCGGCATGTGCAGCGCGACCGGGTTCGAGTCGAGCCACCCCGCGATCGCCCGGTTGTGCCGGCGGTGTTCGAGGATCTTGCCGATCCCGGGGATGCCCATCACCGCGTCGTGCGTCGTGTCGAGGATGATCCCGGCGCCGGCGGCGCGCATCTTCGGGCCCCCCGCGGCGAAGATCGCGATGTCGGGCCGGCGTGCGCGCAGCGCCGCGATGACCTGCCCGGCGTGCTCGTCGCCGCTGGGCTCGAACGCGGTGAAGAGCACCGCGGGGCGCGTTGGGTCGGTGTCGGTGGGCACGATCGTGGATCCGCTCGGGGAGCGCGTGAATCCGATCCGGCTCAAGCGTACGCGGCCTCGCGCTCCTCCTCCTCGTCCGGCGCGAGCCTGGTGATGATCCGCGCGCCGACGCTGTCGCCCCAGACGTTGACCATCGTCCGGCACATGTCGAGGATCCGGTCCACCGGGAGGATCAGCCCGATCGCCGCCAGCGGCAGCTGCGGCGCGTTCTCCCCGGAGGCCCCGAGTGTCGAGTTCACCGCCGTGATGATGATCAGGATCGTCGCGATGCTGCCCCCGGGGACGCCCGCCGCCCCGACGGCCGCGAGCGTCGCCGTCAGGACGATCGCCAGGTACTCCGTGAAGTGGAGATCGATCCCGAACGCCTGGAAGAGGAAGATCACCGCGATGCCCTGGTACAGCGCCGTGCCGTCCATGTTCACCGTGGCGCCCAGCGGGAGCACCAGCCCCGAGGCCCGGCGCGAGCACCCGGCCTCCTCGGTCGAGGTCTCGATCGTCACCGGGAGCGTCGCCATCGAGGACGACGTCCCGAACGCCGTCAGCAGCGCCGTCTTCATCCGCCACATGAACCGGTAGGGGTTCGTCCGCGCCAGCAGGAACAGCACCACCGGCAGCGTCACGAACATGTGCAGCGACAGCCCCCCCACCACGCAGACGATGTACCGGCTGAGCGCCTTGGTCAGCGTCACCAGGCCGATGTTCCCCACCGCCCACGCCACCAGCAGGAACACGCCCAGCGGCATGATCCAGATCACCCACTGCACCAGCAGCATCAGCACCTCGTGCAGCGCCTCGATCGCCCTCGTGAAGGGCTCGGCCTTCTCGCCGATCGCGACGATCCCGACACCCAGGAAGATCGTCGCGGTGATGATCGACAGCGCCTGGCCCTCGACGGCCGCCTGGAAGAAGTTGATCGGGATCATCTGGTGCAGGATCGCCAGCCACGCGCCGCTGAGCCCCCCGCCCTCGGACGAGATCCCGCCGACCATCCCCGCGGCCGTCTCGCTCATGCTGGCGCGGAGGTCATCCGGGAAGCCCGACCCGGGCTGGAAGATCGCGCCGATCGTCACGCCCACCACCACCGCGATGATCATCGTGACGATGTAATAGACGAGCGTCGCGCCGCCGAGCAGCCCCAGGCGCTTGGGATCGCCGATCGAGGTGATCCCGGTCAGCACGCTGGTGAAGACCAGCGGGATGATCAGCAGCCGTAGGGGGCGGACGAAAACCAG
Source organism: Phycisphaeraceae bacterium (assembly GCA_020639135.1). Taxonomy (GTDB): domain Bacteria; phylum Planctomycetota; class Phycisphaerae; order Phycisphaerales; family UBA1924; genus JACKHE01. The sequence goes on along the minus strand of JACKHE010000007.1, from coordinate 80,800 downwards.
GTCCCCCATCGTCTTCCACGCCGCCACCGCCTGCTCGCGACCCTCGGGAGAGGCGCCCGCGTCCCACAGGGCATAGTGCCCCACGAGCACACCCAGCACGAGACCCAGGAAGATCAGGAACGTCAGCAGGTTTGTTTTCTTGCCCATGCGACGGGGTTCCAGGTCCGGGCGCCGGCGCCCTGCGGAGTAAGAATGATCAGAGCTGATCGGCGTACGCGGCGAGCGTCGTCTCGAAGGGCTTGGGTTCGAACCCCAGGTGCGCCCGAGCCTTGGCGATCGAGCAGGTGTTGGGCTCCGTGGACATCTGCACGTCATCCACGCTGAAGGGCAGCAGCGCCGCCATCCCCATCGCCTTCGCCATCTTCGCGTTCATCTCGCAGATCGGCGCCGGCAGCCCCTGCGGCTGCAGCGAGGGCTTCGCGTCCGGAACGTGATCGCGGATCGTCGTCAGCAGATCGGGCCAGGTGTACGCCTCCGGGCCGCCCACCGCGTAGATCTCGCCGATCGAGTCGCCGCACGTCAGGCAGTCCGCAAAGAGCGACGCGACGTCCTCGACGTACACCGGCTGCACGCTCGCCGGCGGCAGCGGTGTCATCCCCTGGTACGGAGTGAAGTAGGGCAGGAAGAAGCCCGGCAGCGCCTTGCCGGTCACCCACCCCTTGGCCATGTGCATGAACTCGCCCTCGGCGCCGTGGATCAGCGACGGGCGGAAGATCGTCCAGTCCAGCCCGCTCTCGAAGACCGCGAGCTCCGCTTCGCGCTTGGTCCTGTGGTACTCACTCCGCGCCTCTGGGCGCGTCCCGAGCGCGGACATCTGGACGAATCGCTTGATGTCGGCGCGGATCGCGGCCTCCAGGCATCGGCGCGTCGCCTCGACGTGCATCCGCTGGTACGTCTCGCCGCCCGACCGCTCGCGGTGGATCCCGATCAGGTTGATGAACGCGTCGGCGCCCTGCGCGACTCGGGCCAGCGCCTCACGGTCGAAGACATCGCCCAGAGTCACCTCGACGCCGTGATCGGGCAGCACCGCCGGCGCCAGCCTGCTGCGGCTCAGGGCCCGGACCCGGTGTCCACGCGCAACGAGCGCCCTGGCGACATGCCTGCCCACGAATCCCGAAGCGCCGGTCATCGCGACGGTGAGCTTGTTGGTCCCGGTGGTCATGCCGATCCCTCGTGTTGCGGGAGAATCGATGCGGAGTAACGACAGGGGGCGAGTGTATCAGATCGCCGGATCGACCCGCTCCGGCGCCCCGTGGCCAAGAAAAAACCCGCGATCCGAGGATCGCGGGCGCGGGAATGCTGCGGTCGCGGGTGGTTCAGGCGACGAGGTGCTTGGGCCGGGGCGTGGTCGCATCGGCGGGGTTCACGTGCACCGTGCGCCCCTGGAAGACCACGTTGCCGTCGCACAGGGCGAAGAGCGTGTCATCCTTGCCGCGCGAGACCATGTAGCCTGCCTTGAGCGGGGTGCCGACCTGGCGAACGATGATCGAACCGGCCCTAGCGAACTCGCCGCCGTAGAGCTTGACGCCGCGGTACTGCGGGTTCGAGTCGCGTCCGTTCTTGGACGAGCCCTGTCCCTTCTTATGAGCCATTGATCTGAATCCTCAGCCTGAAACAGTGTCCACCCCGGCGCGGTCCAGTCGCGCCGAGCGGCGGGAATATAGACATCGACTACCGCAGAATCCAGCGCTGGCTGGTGCGGTGCAGGGGCCGGTCCCCTTTTCCGGTGATCTCGCCGGGGGTCTCGTGGATCATCATCAGGGTCTTGCGGAGGGTGACCTGTTCTCCGGTGTCCGGTTTGGTGATGGTCCGGGTCTCCCCGCTGAAGCCCATCGCGAAGACCTTGATCTCGTCCACCTTCAGCCCGTCGGCGGGCCAGATCACCAGCCCGGATCGCCCGTTCTCCTCGCCCTGGAGCAGCTCCCCGGCGGTGGCCATCGAGATCTGATCCAGCAGGAGCGGGTCACGAAGCCGGGCCAGAAGCTCGTTGGTGACGACCGAGGGCACCCCTTTGCCCGCGAGGCGGATCTCGCCGTCCTCGGAAGCCAGCTCGAAGGACGGGGCGAAGAAGATGTCATGCCCGGTGTTGTTCACGACGTCGTAGGTCAGGTAGAAGTACGCCCTGGGAAGACCGGTCTCGTCGATGACTGTGGCGATCCGCAGCGGGCCGGGCCGCAGATCGAGCTGCCACCGTGTCGGGACCGGGGACGGCTCTGGGGCCGCCTGGACCTGCGCTGGGGCGGACAGAGCGAGTATCGCGGCGACCGCGGTCAGGATGAGGGCTCGGATCATGCGCACTTGGGGTCTCACAAGGGCTGGATTCTGGTCAGTGGATGATCCCGGCGGCCTACCGAATCGCCGGGATCGGTAGTCTAGGGACGGTCGGCCCCCCGTCAACGCCGCACGAGACGCCACCGGGGCGCCGCCTCACACGGAACACCGTCTTGTCTTCTACGCACGTCACCATCTCACGGATCCCCACCAGACTCCGCGCCAGGGCCGCGGCCCTGCTGATTTCCGAGCCATTCGGCCGGGGCGATGAGGCCGCGGGGCGGCAGATGCTCGAAGCGGCGGTCCGGCACGGCATCGACCTCTCCAACCTCTGGGGGTCCGTCGATCCAGGCGCGAACGCGGTCCGGGAGGCCTGCCTGCTCGTGCCCGGCGCCGGCAGGACCCTGGTGGTCTTTGCCTCCAGCCCATCGGAGCGAGACGCCGACCGCATCGCCGAGCTCGCCGGAGCCATCAACGCCGCCCTGGCCAATGCGCCGGCGACCGCGGGCCTGGCGCAGGCCATCATCGGTCTCGATGAAGCCGGCGCGCGCCAGGCGCTCCTGGCCTCGTCGTTCATCAGCGCCGGGACGTTGCAGTACCTCCGCAGGCCGCCGCGTCCGATCGAATCCCCCCCATCGCCGGATTCCGGCTGGCCGGCGGGGGTTTCAGTCGAGCGCGTCAACCCGATCGATGATGCCGACCTGATCGTCGCCCTGGAGCGATCCTACGAGAAGACGCTCGACTGCCCCGAGTTGTGCGGCCTGCGCCGCACCCGGGATGTCATCGCCAGCCACCGGGCGACCGGGGTGTGGGACCCGGAGTTGTGGTGGCTCTTGAGGGATCAGGGCGAACCCATGGGCGCCGCCCTGTTCAACCCCTGCCCTGCGCAGCGGCACAGCGAGCTGGTGTACCTGGGGATCGCCCCCCCGGTCCGGGGCCGGGGCGTCGCATCGAGGCTGCTCGATCTCGCCCTGCATCACACCCTGCGCAAGCACCCCGATCCCGTGACGTGCGCGGTGGACGAGCGGAACATCCCCGCCCAGCGCCTGTACGAGCGCGCGGGCTTCGCCTGCTTCGAACGACGCGCGGCGTACGTGCGCCCGATCGCGTAATACACTGTTTTTCCAGTGTGGAACGGGTGATCCGAACCGCCCGCGCGGTATCCAAAGGTTTTCCACTCCGGCGTGGGTGAACCCCACGATCAGTGGATTACTTTTTTTTTCCGACGCTAAGTCGCGGTCATCCAAGCCCCCGCGTCGGTGTCAAGCGCCCGCGCAGAAAACGTGCGCTTGTCCCACAGGTTGTGGTTCCGTACATTCCTCGATCGTCGATCACGGAACCGGTCGGCGGTTGCAGTGTGTGATTCATCCCGGGCCAGACGTCACGTTGAGAGGGACGGCCCCGGATCAGGAGTCGAGTCGAGGCAGTCGTTGATCCCCTGTTGCGGCGAACGGATCGCCGGTGCAGTCGCGATCTCGGTGCGCCCGCTCGGCCCGATGGCTGACGCCATCGATCACACCTCGCTTCGGTCACGAAAGGACTCGGCCTCCACGTCGCCACCGCGGCCAGACGCCGCGTTGAATCTGCTCCGGGATTCCCGATCCCGGGGCCGCTCACGGAAGGGTCCATCGTTGCCGAGTCTCTCAGCCGCTCCGAGCGCACGCCCGATCCCCCCGCACACCGCAGTCCGCCGTGTGCAGACCAAGCGCGAACGATCGACCGATGATCTCTCCAATCGGATCACGCAGCGCCTGACCGAACTGATCGGCCCCGAGCGCGCGTCCCGGTACTTCCCCCAGTCACCGAGGATCCGGAGGGAGCACGATCACTACGCCATCGTCGTGAACAACCCGTTTGTCGCCGATCTGCTCGATCGGAGGCACGGCCAATCGTTCACGCGCGCCGTTCGTGAGCTCACCGGCGACCCGGGGGCGATTGTCGAGTTTCAAGTGGATCCGGACGGCGGGTCGATCGAACAATCCTGTGGAGCGATCCGGGAGACCCTCCCACAGACCGCGACACCCGACACCCCGGGGGGCGATCCGGCAGGACACGCCACCGGGAACGATCGTCCTCGGGAGGCGGCGGGAAGCGACGGCGATCCTCCTCCCACGCCGAGCCCCGCCCCCCCGAGGCGCCTGGATCGATCCGGCGCCTGGCGCGCGTCCGCACCGGAGCCGCGAACCCCCGCGACGATCCGCGTCCGACCGAGATTCCTGCTCGATGACTTCGTCGTGGGCCAGAGCAACGCGCTCGCGTACGAGTCCGCCTGCGCCATCGCCGACGCCGCTCAGGCGCCGCCGTTCAACCTGCTCGTGGTGCACGGCGCCTGCGGCCTGGGCAAGACGCACCTGATGAACGGGATCGCCGCGCGGTTCGCCCAGACGCTGCCCGGGGCGCGCATCCACTGCACCACCGCGGAGTCGTTCACGAACGAGTACATCACGGCGATCCGCACGTCGAGCATCGACCGCTTCCGCTCCCGGCGCCGGCGCCTGGACATGCTGTGCATCGACGATGTCCACTTCCTGTCGAACAAGACCGCGACGCAGACGGAGTTCCTGCACACGTTCGACACACTGGGTCTGCGCGGAGCGCGGATCGTCCTCGTCACCGACGAGCACCCCTCGCTGATCCGCCGCCTGTCCAAGGAGCTCTCGTCGAGGCTGCTCTCCGGGATGGTCGTCGAGGTCGGGTTGCCGGATGAGCCGATGCGCACGCGCATCGTCGAGCGGCTCGCGGCGCGCCGCGGCCTGGAACTGGCCCCGGGTGTCTCCGCGGCGATCGCCCAGAGGTCCGAGGGCTCGGTGCGGAACCTGGTGGGCGCCATCACGACGCTCGACGCCGTCCGCAGGCTCCCCGGGATCGGGCGGATGGACCAGCGGCTCTCGCTGAGCCTCGTCGAGCAGGCGCTCGGCAAGCCGAACGCCGCCCGGCCCCCGATCAAGCCGATCCAGATCGAGACGATCACCGAGGCGGTGACGCGCGCGCTGGGTGTTGAGAGCTCCGAGGTGCTGGGCCGGGGCCGGCACAAGAAAGTGGTGCTCGCCAGGGGCCTGATCGTCCACCTCGCCAAGGACCTGACCTCCCGAAGCTACCCCGAGATCGCCAGGGCCATGAACCGGCCCAACCACTCCTCGGTCATCACCGCGAGGCAGCGCATCGAGCGGCAGATCGCCGAGCGGCGTCACTGCGACGTCGGCCCGGCCTTCGAGGGCGTGACCATCGAATCCATGTTCGACCGCCTGCGGCGAACCCTGCTCGACGGGGCGGAGCGGATCTGAGATGCCCGAAGACGATCGCCGGCGACCGGGACTCAACCCGGCGGTTCCGATCCGCCGATTGGGTATGCTCCGCCGAGCGATCGCGATCCACCTCGATCCCCTGCACACGCCCAACACCGAGCCCGATGCGCCCATGTTTGACGAGATCCCGCTGAGCAGCCCCGACATCACCGAGGCGGAGATCCACGAGGTCGTCCGCGTGCTGCGATCGGGCCGGCTCTCCATCGGGCCGGTCCTGGAGGAGTTCGAGCGCCTGGTCGCCGACCGGGTGGGGACAACACACGCGGTCGGCGTCTCCACGGGGACCGCCGGGCTGCACCTGTCGCTGCTGGCGCTGGGCATCGGTCCCGGCGACGAGGTCATCACCACGCCCTTCAGCTTCATCGCCTCGACCAACTGCATCCTCTACGTCGGGGCCAGGCCGGTCTTTGTCGATATCGATCCCACTTCCCTGAACATGGACCCCGCCCAGGTCGAGGCGGCGATCACGCCTCGCACCAAGGCGATCCTCGCCGTCGAGGTGTTTGGCGACCCCACCCACATGGAGGCGTACCGCACCATCGCCGCCCGGCACGAGATCCCGCTCATCGAGGACTCGTGCGAGGGCCTCGGGGGGCGCGGCTGCTCGAAAAGCGGGCGGCGCAACATCGGCGCCTACGGGCGCGTCGGGGTCTTCGGGTTCTACCCCAACAAGCAGATCACCACCGGCGAGGGCGGGATGATCGTCACCGACGACGACCGCCTGGCCGACCTGTGCCGATCGATGCGCAACCAGGGCCGGGCGGTGTCCCGGGTTGACCTCTCCAGGCACGACCCGCCCCCCGGGGGCAGCGGGGCCTCGTGGCTCTCGTTCGAGCGGCTCGGGTTCAACTACCGCATGAATGAACTGAGCGCTGCTCTGGGCGTGGCGCAGATGCGGCGGCTTGACGAGATCCTCCGCAAACGCCGCGAGGTCGTCGAACGCTACACCCGGAGGCTCCTGAGCGAGCACCGCCTGGTCCTGCCCAACATCGACGACGCCGAGTCGATGAGCTGGTTCGTGTACGTCGTCCGGCTCACGAACGAGTTCTCCCGCGAGGAACGCGACCGGATCATGGCGGGCATGCGCCGCCACGACATCGGGTGCGCCGACTATTTCCCGTGCATCCACCTCCAGCCGCACGTCCGCAACGCCTTCGGGCACAAGCCCGGGGACTTCCCGATCGCCGAGAGCGTCAGCCGGCGGACGATCGCCCTGCCGTTCCACAACAACATGACCGACCGGGACGTGGACCTGGTCGCGCAGACGCTGGAGCTGATGCTCGCCCGCGAGGGGTTGCGCGGGATGTGACGGCGATTCCCGGACCCCGCACGCGCCTGCCCCATCAAGTCCTTCCGCCCCATCGCCGATTGGCGGGGGAGACGGCGCCACGGCGCCCGGGAGGACTCTCGAATGATCGGACGCAGATTCAACGTCAGGGGCCGTCAGGGCTTCACGCTCATCGACCTGATGATCGTCATCGTCATCCTCGGCGTGCTCGCGGCAATCGTGCTCCCGCTGGTCAGTCACCACCTCGACAATGCGCAGCAGACCGCCGCGCAGGCCACGCTCAACTCGGTTGAGAAGGCCGTCGAGATGTACCGGGTGCAGAACAACGCCTTCCCCGGGACGCTCGATGACCTGACCTTCCAGACCAACAAGCAGATGAAGCTCCCTCCCGGGTACTCGTTCCTCTACGACAACACCACCGGCGTCGTCACGCTCGTCACGCCCTGAGCCGCGATTCTCGCATCGCGTTCAGGGGGTGAACTGCTCGAGCCAGTCGGGCGTGGGCAGGAAGGTGTAGTCCTCGGTCGTGTGCCGCGGCCCTTCGGGCACGGGCAGCCCGAGCCCCACATGGTTGTCCAGGAAGAGCAGGTTCGCCTGCACCTTGCCGTGGTGCCAGCGCTGGCCCCGGTCGCCGCCGTCGTCGAAGTTGTAAATCGGCTGATCGCCGCAGACCCAGGTGCGGCTGGTGTTGGCGACCGGCGGCATGATGCCGCCCTCGGGCGGGATGAGCGTGGGGTAGATCTCGCCCATCGGGTCGGTGTCCGGCGCGTGATCGTTGAGGTTGTAGCTCGTCCCGACGAGGTCGTACATCGTGCTGGTGGGATCGATGAAGGGGAAGAAGCTCAGGAATGGGTCGGTCGTGCCCCCGTCGGAGGGGTCGCTGAAGTATTCGACTTCGTCGTCCGGGCCGAACCCGCCACCGAGGTACGCGTTGAGCGGCCTGCGGTCGGCGCCGACCGTGTTGATCCCGTACACCGGGAGCAGGCCCTTCTTGCCCCCGAAGAGCGAACCGATGTTGAACCCGTTCGGCGCCTCGACGGGCTCGTTTGTCCCCGGGTCGATGCGCACCTGCGGCAGCGCCTCGCGGTGCTCGGGGATGTACATCGACAGCGCCACGCCGATCTGGTTGAGGTTCGTCCCGCAGCGGAGCGACCTGGCCGAGTCCCGCGCTGCGCCGAGCGAGGGGATCAGGATCCCGATCAGCAGCGCGATGATCGAGATCACCACCAGCAGTTCGATCAGGGTGAACCCGCGTGAACGTCCGTGTCGGGGAGTCGGCATCGCCCGACTCTACCACGGCTCAGCCGGCGGGTTGCTCCGGTCGGGTCTGCTCGGTGAGCCCCGATTCGGCGGGGCGGAGCGCTCGGAAATCAGACTCGTCGATCGTGAACCACCACCGCGCCAGCCGGCGCAGCGCCGCCTGCAGCGGTTCCTGCGCGCCGGGGGCGTCGGGATCGGCCGCCTGCACGGTCACCAGCACGCGCCGGGTCGTCCTCGACTCCGCTGCCGAGCTCTCTTCTTCATCCCCCGGGAAGATCGGGGCCCGGTCGTTGATCGACTCGGCGACCTCGCCGAACCAGAGTGTGTAAATCAGGCCATCCGCCGTACGGATCTGGAGCGTCCCGGCGTTGGGGAGCAGCCTTCCCTGGGGCGAGATGAAGTAGCCGGCCGTCGCGAGACGGCGCAGGTCGTTGGCATCCAGCGCCGCGTTGGTCGTGTCGCCGGTGAGCATCGCCCGGAGCTTCGCCGGCATCGGCTCGACGCCGACCAGCCGCAACCCGGCGATCCGCCGCGCGAACGCATCGCACTCGCTCGTGTCGAGCGGTTCCCCGGGTGGACTGAGACCCCAGCCGCCGCCGCCGGCCAGCCTGACGATCGTGGTGCGGGCGCCCTCGACGCGTCGCCCCTGCGCCTCGTCCACCGACGACGCGTCGATCTCGATGCTGGTGATCGACGCGGGATCGATCCGGAGCAGCGCGGGATCGACCCAGTCGGCGAGGTTGACCGACAGCGCCGATTCCAGGTCCGCCGGGAACGTCGCGCGGTAGGCGCGGTCGGAGCCGACCAGCCTGACGAACCGCTGCCGCGATCCCGGTTCTGTGGCCCTGCCGATGACGAGGTCCGCCAGGGACTGACCCTGGTCGCCGGCGATGGTGATGCGCACACCCCGGCCCGCGGGGTCGCCGCTCTCGTCGGTGGGATCGACGAGCCCCAGCGCCGCGTGGTCGATCCGCTGGTCGGAGACGACCGCCTCGCGCGTCAGCCCGACGAACATCGACGCGGCCTGCGCGATCTTCGTCGCGTCGTCGGCCGGGTAGTCGAAGGCGCTGGGCACGACCCAGCGCTGCCCGTCGAAGACGATGCGCAGCGCGCGGTGCCTGGCGTCGGCGTCGCTGTAGGCGATGATCTCCAGCGAGGCGACCTGCGCCGGGTCCGTCAGCGCCGGCGTCAGCGGGGCGCCGAGGTCGGCGAATCGGGGATCGACAACCGGCGCCGGCCCGGTCAGCCACGCCAGCAGCGTCAGCGCCGCCGCGACGAGGACCACGACGATCGTTTGTGTGCGCTGGCTCATCGCAGGCGCTCCTGCGCGACGCCCTCGCGCTCGTGCCTTCGGCGGCGCCAGAAGACCACCGCCCCGATGGCCAGCGCCGGGACCGGCGGGATCCCCACCGCGGCGACGCGGATGTGGAACTCGATCGCGTCGATGGCGGCGATCGACGCGGCGCGGGCGTCGGCGATCCTCGTGTCCTTCTCGTCCTCGATCCGCTGCCGCTGCGCCGTCAGCTTGCGCTGCTCGTTGCGACGCATCGACTCGATCATCACGCGCTGCGTCGTCTCGTCGAGGTCCGTCCGCGCCCGGAGCTGCGCGACGCGGTCGTCGATCCGCGCCTGCGCCGCGTCGAGCCGCTCCGTCGCGGCCTGGCCCGCCGCGTCGATGGCGCTGCGGCTCTCTCGCAGCAGCTCCTGCCGCTGGTCGTCGAGCCTCGTCAGTGTCCGGTGCGTCCTGCGGCGCTTGCGCAGCTCGATCAGCGAGGCGTCGCCGAGCAGCAGGTCCACGCTGTTGAGCACGAGCGGGACGTTGTCGAACTGCAGGTCGCCGGCGCCAACAGCGCGCAGCGCGAAGAAGTCCGGCGCGATGACGTCCAGGTCCGCGATGATGATGACCCGGAGCCGCTGCTGCGCCTGCTTTTCCTTCGCCTGCTCGGGGTCGATGACCGAGTCCACCAGCTCATCGCCAGGGTCCGTGTCGGCGGGGCGCCCGAACAGCCGCGCCGCGAGAACCTCCGCCTCGGTCGTCTGGTAGAACTTCCGGTCCGGCAGCGGCCACTGGGGGCCGAAGAGCGTCATCCCCACCGACTCCGCGTACAGCGTGTGCCCCCCCACCGGGCTGGTGCGCAGAAGCGGGATCACTGTCGGCGGCTTGCCCAGCGTGATCGTCGGGTTCTCGCGCAGCTCGCCCGGCGCCAGCAGCACCACCTCCTGCAGCCCCGACGTCACCGGGTCGTCCTCGTTGATCGCGCCCGGCATCCCGCTGCCGGGGCCGACGAACACGATCTCAGGCGGGAGACCCGCGAACTGCGGGTGCGGCTTGTAGCCGTCCCAGATGATCCGGTCCGCCGGGACGATCACGCCCAGCAGATCCCACAGCGGCTTCATGTCCGCCTTCGGCGCCGACTCGGCCTCCGGCGTCTGCACGAACGGGTTGCGGCCCGCGCCGCGCGGCGCCGCGCTGGCAATCCCGGGGTTCACCTGCGGGAACGGGTCCTCGAAGAGCAGCGCGGGTCCCCCGTTGCGGAGGTAATCGATCAGGTGCGCCAGCTGCGCGTCGGTCAGCGTGCTCGGCTGCGCGACGATCAGGCAGCCGAGCGACTCGGGGATCGGTTGGTCGGGGCTGATCCGCTCGACCTCGTGCTGCTTGCGCAGCTCATCGACCAGCGGCCAGTCCCGGCCGGGCTGGAGCGTCGAATAGTCGAACGCGCCGAAGATGTTCGCCTCCGTATCGAGGATCCCCACGCGCTGCCTGGCGCTCGACGAGACGCCGCGGATCGCCCGGGCCAGCTCGTACTCGACCGGCAGGCCCGGCGTCAGCAGCGGGATCACGCGGCGCTCGGCGCCGCGCTCGACCGCGACGCCCAGGTACACCTCGCGGACGACGGCGCTGCCCGCGCCGGTCTCCGGGGCGAGGACGGCGGGGGTGATTCCGTACCCCTGCCGGGCGTCGCGCGCCGCTTCCGTGTATGGCTCCGTGCGGACGACGCGCAGCTGCAGCCTCCCCCCGGAGTCGCCCCGCATCGTCTCGAGCAGGCCCAGCAGCGTGGCGCGCGTCTGCGCGTACCGGCCCGGGGCCTCGTCGGAGACGAACGCCGTCACCTGCACCGGCCTGGCGGTGTCGATGTCGTGGAGGAGCTCCCGCGTCTCGCCAGAGAGGCTCCAGAGACGCTCCGCGGTCAGGTCCAGCCGCAGCGGTGTGCGCCCCAGCAGCACCACGAGCGCCGCCAGCGCGACGATCGACGCCACAAACCGCACCGCGAAGAGCGCATCGCGCCCAAGCAGCCCCGGCGCGCCGACGTATCGACGGCGATCCAGCAGGAAGACATTGACCCCGACACCGATCGCGCGGATCCCGATGAAGTACGCGACGTCCGAGGGCGTGACCACGCCGCGGCCGAAAGCCTCGAGCCGCTTCGGGAAATCGACGAGCGCGGCCAGGGGCCGCAACGCATCGATGGGGAAGCTCCGCAGCAGCCAGCCCTGCGAGACCACGAAGGCCCCGGCCAGCGCGGCGCTGACGAAGGCGATGGTCGGGCTCCGCGCGGCGCTGCCCGCCGCCAGCGCGACGGCGACGATCGCGATGCCGGCCAGCCACTGCCCGAAGAGGCTGACAATGAGCAGCCCGATGTCCGGCGAGCCGAGGTAGAAGAGCACGCCGGCCTCGCCGAGCGTCGCGAACGCGAGCGCCACGCTGAAGATGACCATCGCCGCGAGCTGCTTGCCCACCACGATCGACGCCGGGCCCGCCGGGAGCGTCTGGAGCAGCGCGATCGTGCCGGAGCGCCGCTCCTCGGCCCAGGCGCCCATCGCGATGGCCGGCGCGATGATCAGCAGCAGCATCGGGTACCACGAGTTGAGCTGGTCGAGGCTGTCGATGTTCCGCTCGAAGAACCCCGGGAGCCAGAACGCGGCGAAGGCGCTGAGGAAGACGAAGAGCGTGATGAACACGTAGCCGGTGGGGCTGGCGAAGTGCGCGCCGATGTCCCGGCGCGCGATCGCGCCCACGACGTGCCAGCGGATGGGATTCGCCTTCCGCTCGCTCATGCCGGGGCGCCCCCCGCGATTGCCGCCTCGCCACGGGTGAGTTCGAGGAACCGCCGCTCCATGGATTCCTGATCGCCGCCGAGCGACTCCGTCGGCCCGTCGTGGACGATCCGCCCCTGGTTGATGAAGACGATGCGCTGCGCGACGGCTCGCACCTCGCTGAGGATGTGCGTCGAGAGCAGGATCGTCTTGGTCTTCCCCAGCTCGCGCAGGAGGCGGCGGACCTGGTCGATCTGGTTGGGGTCGAGCCCGGCAGTCGGCTCGTCGAGGATCAGCACGTCGGGGTCGTGCAATAGCGCCTGCGCCAGGCCCAGCCGCTGGCGGTACCCCTTGCTGAGCTTGCCCGCCGGCTTGCCGATGACCTCCTCGAGCCGGCACTGCGCGACGACCGCCTCGAGGCGCTCGCTCAGTTTCGCGCCGCTCAGCCCCCGGGCTCTGCCGAAGAACCGCAGCAGCGACCGCGCGTTCATGTCGTCGTAGAGCGGGCCGTTCTCGGGGAGGAATCCCAGCCGCTCTGCCGCGGCGATCGGGTCCGTCGCCACATCCACCCCGGCGATCCGAGCGACACCGGAGGTCGGCGCCAGCAGCCCCGTGAGCATGAGCATCGTGGTGGACTTTCCCGCCCCGTTGGGCCCGACGAACGCCGCGACCTGCCCCCGGGGGATCGAGAAAGACACATCCCGCACGGCGTAGAAGGCGCCGTACATCCGGGTGAGGCGGTCCGCGGTGATCATGTCCGGTTCGGGTGACGTCGGCATGAGATGGGCAAGCGTAGCCAAACAGCGCTCTGGCGCGTGTCAGGTCGGGTTGTACGCGGCGCCCTGAAGCGTGGTTCTGACCTGATGCCGGCCGCTTGCATCACCCCGGCGTTCGTTCTACACTTCATCCGGATAAACGGATGAAACACCGGACGACCCATCTTGAGGCTGTGGAGGACGTCCCCATCGCCGAGCGGCTCGCCGCGCTGGCCGAGGGGGATCGCCTGCGGATGCTGCGTGTCCTCGAACGCGAGGAGCTCAGCGTGGGCGAGGTCGCCCAGGTGATGCAGCAGCCGCAATCGACCGTCAGCCGGCGGCTGAAGATCCTCACGGAGTCCGGCTGGCTCCGTCGACGGTCCGTCGGCACCTCGGCCTTTTATGCCCTCGTCCAGGACGACCTGCCCGAATCCGCCCGGCGGCTCTGGACCACCGTCCGGCAGAGCCTCGACGACGACCCCCAGACCCACGACGACCTACTCCGGCTTCAGGCCGTGCTGGCGTCGCGGCATCACGACAGCCAGGCGTTCTTCGGCCGGGTCGTCGGCGAGTGGGACACGATCCGCACCGAGCTTTTCGGCGCCGGGTTCACGCCCCCCGCGCTGTTAGGGCTGCTTGACCCCTCGTGGGTCGTGGCGGACATCGGCTGCGGCACGGGCAACGCGCCGGAGCACCTCGCCTCGCACGTGCGGCGCGTCATCGCCGTGGATCAGTCTCAGCCGATGCTCGAGGCGGCGGCCAAGCGGCTCGCGCGGTTCGACAACGTGGAGTTCCGCCTGGGCGACGCGGCGTCGCTGCCCATCGAGGATCGCGCGGTGGACGCGGTAGTGTGCGTGCTCGTGCTGCACCACCTGGACACCCCCGAGCTGGCGCTGCGTGAGATGCGCCGCGTGCTCAAGCCGGGCGGCGTAGCGCTGCTCGTGGACATGACGGCGCACCAGCGCGAGGAGTTCCGGGCGCAGATGGGGCACCGTCGCCTGGGGATCGCCGCCGACGAGATGATCGCGCTGCTCGACGGCGCCGGTTTCACCGAAGCGCGGGTGTCGGCGCTCCCGGTCGCACCAGGCGCCAGGGGGCCCAGCCTGTTTGTCGCCACCGCCAGAACCCCATCAGCCGCGTCAACCTCGAACAAATAACCAAACCGGACCCAAGCGGGCGCCGGATCGACCCGAACACCTCAACACACACCCACCTTTTTCAGAGAAGGACGCCACCGTGACCACGACATCCCCCGCCGCCACGCTCCCCCACAAGGTCGCCGACATGAGTCTCGCCGACTACGGCCGCCGCGAGCTGCACATCGCCGAGCACGAGATGCCGGGGCTGATGGCGACGCGCGCCAAGTACGGCCCCGACAAGCCGCTCGCCGGCGCTCGCATCATGGGGTCGCTGCACATGACGATCCAGACCGGCGTGCTGATCGAGACGCTCCGCGAGCTCGGCGCCGAGGTCCGCTGGGCGTCGTGCAACATCTTCAGCACGCAGGACCACGCCGCCGCGGCGATCGCCAAGGTCGGCGTCCCGGTCTTCGCGTGGAAGGGCGAGACGCTCGAGGAGTACTGGTGGTGCACGCTCCAGGCGCTGACCTTCCCCGAGGACGAGCACGGCTCGTGCGGGCCCAACGTCATCGTCGATGACGGCGGCGACGCCACGCTGCTCATCCACGAGGGCTACAAGGCCGAGCAGGCCTACGCGCGGGACGGCTCGCTCCCCAACCCCGACTCGACCAAGAACCCCGAGTTCAAGATCGTCCTGAAGACCATCAAGGCCAAGCTCCAGGAGGACCCGACGTTCTGGACGAAGATGGTCCCGCACATCAAGGGAGTCTCCGAGGAGACCACCACCGGCGTCCACCGCCTCTACCAGATGCAGGAGCGCGGCGAGCTGCTCTTCCCCGCCATCAACGTCAACGACTCCGTCACCAAGAGCAAGTTCGACAACGTGTACGGCTGCCGCCACTCGCTCATCGACGGCATCTACCGCGCCACGGACGTGCTGCTCAGCGGCAAGAAGTGCGTCGTCGCGGGCTACGGCGACGTGGGCAAGGGCTGCGCCCAGTCGCTCTCGGGCCAGAAGGCGCGGATCTTCGTCACCGAGATCGACCCCATCTGCGCCCTGCAGGCCTGCATGGACGGGCACAGCGTCGTCACCATCGAGGACGTCCTCGAGACCGCCGACGTCTTCATCACGGCCACCGGCAACTTCAACATCATCACCGCGCAGCACATGTCGAAGATGAAGCACAACGCCATCGTCGGCAACATCGGCCACTTCGACAACGAGATCGACATGGCCGGCCTCGAGGCGCTGTGCGAAGCGGGCGAGTGCCAGAAGATCGAGATCAAGCCCCAGGTGCACGAGTTCCGCTTCAAGGAGAACAAGGCGAAAGGGATCGCCGCGCACAGCGTGATCATCCTCGCCGAGGGCCGGCTGCTGAACCTGGGCTGCGCGACGGGGCACCCCTCCTTCGTCATGTCCAACAGCTTCACCAACCAGTCCATCGCGCAGATCGAGCTGTGGACCAACCAGGGCAAGTACGAGAACAAGGTGTACACCATCGCCAAGAAGCTCGACGAGGAGGTCGCCAGGCTCCACCTGGGACAGCTCGGCGCCAGGCTCACCAAGCTCTCCAAGGAACAGGCCGACTACATCGACGTCCCGGTGGACGGGCCCTACAAGCCGGAGCATTACCGGTATTGATGAATCAGGTGCGGGTGCCGTGGTAACAATCGCATCGCGATTTTTACCACGATCATGCGCATTAAATCGTGGCGAAGCTTCGCGTTGCCACGCCACCCTTTATGACCCACATCCTCGACATCTTCAACGAGCGCAAGACGACTTTCTCGTTCGAGTTCTTCCCCCCTGCCACCGACGAGGCGGCGGGCGAGCTCTTCGACACGATCCGGGGCATGGAGCCGCTCAAGCCCAGCTTCGTCTCCGTCACGTACGGCGCCGGGGGCTCGACGCGCGACCGCACCGGCAACCTCGTCCTGCGTCTCAAGAAGGAGTCCGCGCTCGAGCCCATCGCGCACCTGACGTGCGTGGGGCACACCGAGGCGGAGATCTACGACGTCCTGGAGAAGTACGCGATCAACGGCGTGCTCAACATCCTCGCGCTCGGGGGCGATGCGCCCAAGGACGACCCGAGCTACGACCGATCACTCGACGCCTTCGAGCACGCCGTCGATCTAGTCCGGTTCATCCGGGACTTCGCCGACCGCGAGGCGGGCAAGACGATCGCCGACCCGCGCGGCTTCGGCATCGGGGTGGCGGGCTTCCCCGAGGGCCACCCCGGGACGCCCAACCGCATTGTTGAGATGGACCACCTCAAGGCGAAGGTGGACGCCGGCGCCAACTTCATCATCACCCAGCTCTTCTTCGACAACCGGGACTTCGACGATTTCCGCGAGCGCAGCCGCCTCGCGGGGATCACCGTCCCGATCATCGCCGGCATCATGCCGGTGACGAGCGTGACGGGCCTGACGCGGATGGCGGAGCTGGCCGCGGGCTCACGCTTCCCGGCGAAGCTCCTCCGCGCCCTGAACCGCTGCGACGGCGACCCCGAGAGCGTGCGGAATGTCGGCGTGCACTGGGCGACGGAGCAGTGCCGCGACCTGCTCGACAGCGAGGTGGACGGCATCCACTTCTACACGCTCAACAAGTCCACCGCGACGCGGGAGATCTACAAGAGCCTGGGCGTGAAGGATTCGATCGCGCTGGGGAAATGACTGTCAGCAGGAGGCTATACAGTTCCGCATCGCGATCGCCAGCAGCGTGACATCCGTGGGATTCACGCCCTCCAGACGCCCCGCCTGACCCAGCGAGACCGGGCGGTGCTTCGCCAGCCGCTCCATCGCCTCGGCGCGGAGGCCGGTGACCTGCGCGAAGTCGAACCCCTCCGGGATGCGCCGGCGCTCGTGCTCCGACTGGCGTTTGATCTCGGCGCGCTGGCGCTCGATGTACCCCAGGTACTGGCGCTCGGCCATCGCGGTCAGACGAACGCCGGGGTCGAAGTCCGGGAGCGCCCGCGCCATGTCCTCGTGCGTGAAGTCTGACTGGACGATCGCCCGGGCCAGCGCCGGGTCGATCCGTGATTCGATCTCTTGCAGCGATGTTCGGCGGTTTTCAAACGCCGCTCGCCGGTCATCGCACAGCAGCCCCAGCCCCTCGGCGATCGGCGTCAGGCGGTCGGGGCTGTTGTCGGCGCGGAGGATCAGCCGGTGCTCCGCCCGGCTCGTGAACATCCGGTAGGGCTCCGTCAATGGCTTCGTCACGAGGTCGTCCATCATCACGCCCAGGTACGCCTCGTCGCGCGACAGCGCCCGCGCAGGCTCGCCGCGCGCGAATCTCACGGCGCTGTACCCGGCGATCAGCCCCTGCCCAGCCGCCTCCTCGTACCCGGTTGTGCCGTTGATCTGCCCCGCCAGGAAGAGCCCGCGCACGCGACCCGTCATCCCGACGCAGTCGATCTGGTGCGAACGCACCGCGTCGTACTCGACGGCGTATCCGTAGCGCAGGACCGCCGCCTCCTCGCAGCCCGGCATCCCCCGGACGAGCCGCTCCTGCACATCGCGGGGGAGGCTGGTCGAGATCCCATTGCAGTAGATCGAATCGTCACTGAGCGATTCCGGCTCCAGAAAGACGTGGTGGCTCTCTCGCTGCGCGAACCGCACGACCTTGTCCTCGATCGAGGGGCAGTACCGGGGGCCGCGCGACTCGATCGCGCCGTTGAAGATCGGCGCGCGGTGCAGGTTGGCGCGGATGACGTCGTGGATGTCGGCGTTCGTCTGCGTGATGCGGCACTCGACCTGCGGGAGCGCCGGGAACGCGGCGCGGTCGGTCAGGTCGGAGAAGGGCGTCGGGGCCGCGTCGCCGAGCTGCGGCTCCAGCTCGTCCCACTTGATCGTGCGCCGGTCGAGCCTGGGGGGCGTGCCGGTCTTGAGGCGGTGCAGCTCGAACCCGGATTCCCGCAGCGCGCCGGAGATCGAATCCGCCGGCGCCTCGCCGATGCGTCCGCCCGGGGTTGTCGAATCCCCGGTGTGCAGCAGCCCCCGCATGAAGGTGCCGGTGGTCAGCACCACGGCGCCGGCGCGCACGCCGAAGCGCTCTCGATCGCGCTCGACGCGGATCCCCAGCACGCGATCGTTTTCAATCAGGAACCCCGCGCAGGCGCCGGCGATCACCTCGATCGAATCGCGCGAGGCGATCGCACGTCGGATGAACCCGGCGTAGTCGTGCTTGTCGCTCTGGCAGCGGGGCCCCCAGACTGCGGGCCCCCGCGAGGTGTTGAGCGTCTTGAACATGATCCCGGTCGCGTCGGCGGCGAGGCCCATCAGCCCGCCCATCGCGTCGATCTCGCGGACGATCTGCCCCTTGGCCAGCCCCCCGATCGCCGGGTTGCACGACATCACGCCGATCGTCGCCGGGTCCAGCGTCACCAGCGCGACGCGCGCGCCCAGGTTCGCCCCCGCCCACGCGGCCTCCGCGCCGGCGTGGCCGCCGCCGACGACGATGATGTCGAAGTCCGTGCTCATTCGGGGTGAGTGTAGGGCCATCCCCCGAGTCACTCTGGAGTTCACGCCTCCGGCAGCGACACCTCGAACGCCGCGCCGGGGCCCTCGTTCGGCGTTGAATCGATCGTCCCCGCCTGCTCCTCGATGAGCCGCTTGGTGATCGCCAGCCCCAGCCCCGCCCCGCCCTTGCGCGTGGTGAAGTAGGGCTGGAAGATCCGCGCCAGGTTCTCCGGCTTGACGCCGGGACCCGTGTCCTCGACGCGCACGCGGCAGACCGGATCTCCCTCCTCGCTGCGCGCCCGGCGTGTCGAGATCGTCAGGCGGCGCTCGGCGCCCTCGGCGTTGCGCTCCATCGCGTCCGTCGCGTTGATCATCAGGTTGAGCAGCGCCTGCTTGAGCGCCGACGGATCCGCCAGGCACCTCGGCAGCGAGGCGTCGAGGTCCGTGCGCAACCGGACGCCCTTGCTCTGCGCCTGGGGGCTGTAGAAATCCGTCAGCTCCGAGATCAGCTCGTTGAGATTGATCGGCCGGGGCTCGACGCGGATCTCGCCGGCGTAGTTCAGGAAGTCCTCCACGATCCCGCCGAGCCGCTGCGTCTCGCGGCTGAGGGCTCCGAGACGACGGACGAGCGGCTCGCGCTCGTCCTCATCGATCGGGAGTGTCTCGGCGTGCTCGATGAGCAGCTGCGCGTTGAGGCCGATGGTCGAGAGCGGGTTCTTGATCTCGTGCGCCAGGCCCTGGCTCAGCGAGCCGATCTCGCTCAGTCGCTGGTCGGTCAGCGCCTTGCGGATCGCCGCGCGCGCCCTGCGCAGCAGCCGCTTCCGCCAGACGAAGATCGCCGGCGTGGCGGCCGCCAGGCCAACGAGGACACCGATGATGAAATCGAGCAGCTCAAGCACGGCCGGAGACGATACGTCCGTGTGGTTCGTGAATCCTCAGCATGCCGGAACGGCGCTCAGCGCCGGGGCGAGCGCGAGTAGCCGGGGCGCTTGCGGACGGTGACCTCGACCTCGTCCTTGCGGACGATCTTGGTGGCGTTCCAGCCCTTGTCGCCCTTCTCGGCGTCGTAGATCACGGTGGAGCCGTCGCGGAGCACGCGGAACCCGTCGCCCTCGATCTTGGAGTAGTGGGCGAAGATGTCCTGCCCCTCCGGACCGACGATGAATCCGTACCCCTTCTTGGGATCGAACCACTTCACCACACCCTCGGTGTCCACCAAACGGTCGCCTGTGGATTCACTCATGATGCGCCTCGGCCCCCCGACTGTGGTCGCCGCCGCTGCCGGCTGCGCGGCTCGCGAACCGGCGACCCCGCGTTGCGATGTCACCAACCCGGAAGTTACCGGACCTTCCGCACAAGGTCAACATCTCGCCCACCGCCAATGAAAAACCGGGCGATGGAACTCCATCGCCCGGCGGGGGTTGCTGCGATTCTCGTGCGGGAAATCAGCCCTCGGCGGCCGCCGGCTGGGCCGATTCCTCCTTGAGAAGGGCCTTGCGGCTGAGCTTGATCCGGCCCTGGTCATCGACCTTGATGACCTTGACCTTGATCGTGTCGCCGACCTTCACGACGTCGGTGACCGCGCCGACGTAGCCGTCGTCGAGCTCGGAGATGTGGCACATGCCGTCGGTGCCGGGCGCCAGCTCGACGAAGGCGCCGAAGTCCTTCACGCTGACGACCTTGCCGGTGTACACCGTACCGACCTTGATCTCGGCGCCCATCGCCTCGATCTCGGCCCTGGCGCCCTCGATGGAGTCGAGGTCCTTGGCGGCGACGAAGACGGTGCCGTCGTCCTCGATGTCGATCTTGACGTTGTACTTCTCCTGGAGCCCGCGGATGGTCTTGCCGCTGGGGCCGATGATCTTGCCGATCTTGTCCGGCGCGACCTGGATGGTGATGAGCCTGGGCGCGTTGGGGCTGATGTCGGCGCGGGGCTCGGCGATGATCGACTCCAAGATCTTGATGATCCTGAGCCTGGCGACGCGCGCCTGCTCGAAGATCGCCGTCAGCTGCGCGTGGCTCAGGCCGCGCGCCTTGAGATCGACCTGCACGCCGGTGACGCCCTCGACGGTTCCCGAGACCTTGAAGTCCATGTCCCCGAAGAAGTCCTCCTCGCCGATGATGTCGGTGACGAAGACCTCCTTGCCGGAGTCATCGGAGAAGCGCCCGACGGAGATTCCGGCGCAGGTGTTGGTGATCGGGACGCCCGCGTCCATCAGCGCCAGGCAGCCGCCGCAGACGGAGGCCATCGACGACGAGCCGTTGGACTCGGTGATGTCCGATACGAGGCGGATGGTGTAGGGGAAATCGTCGGGGCTGGGGAGCACTCCCATGAGCGAGCGCTCCGCCAGGGCGCCGTGGCCGATCTCGCGGCGTCCCGGGCCCATGATCCTGCCCGCCTCGCCGACGCAGAAGGGCGGGAAGTTGTAGTGGAGCATGAACTTCTTGGCGTACTCGGGTGTGAGCCCGTCAACGATCTGCTCGTCCTTGCCGGTGCCGAGCGTGCAGGTGACCAGCGACTGCGTCTCGCCGCGCTGGAAGAGCGCCGAGCCGTGCGTCTGGTCGAAGACGTTGACCTCGCCCTCGATGGGTCGGATTTCGTCGAAGGCGCGGCCGTCGGCGCGGAGCGACTGCTCGAGGATCAGCCTGCGCGTGATCTTCTTCTCCAGCGTGCGGAAGGCCTCCTTGGCCATCGAGCGGCGCTTGGCGGACTTCATGTACTGCCCGTACGTGCCCTCCTCGTTCTCGGGGAAGTGCTCGTCGAGGATCTCCTTGCGGATCGCATCGACCGCGGCGTTGCGTTCCTCCTTACCGGGGATCTTCCGGGCCTCGGTGAGCTTGGCCTCAGCGACCTTCTTCACCTCGCTGACGACGTCCTCGTCGGGGAGGGCGCAGTGCGCGGTGGGACGCTTGGGCACGCCGGCCTTCTTGGTCAGGTCGCCGATGAGGCCCAGGATCTCCTTGATCCCGTCGTACCCGAACTCGATCGCGCCGAGGATCTCGGCCTCGGGCATCTCGGCGGCGCCGATCTCGATCATGTTGACCCCGTCGCAGTGGCCGGAGAGGACCATGTCCAGGTCGGAGTACTCCAGCTGGCTGACGGTGGGGTTGAGGACGTACTGCGAACCCTCATCGGTGATGATGCGTCCGACGCGGACGGTGGCGATGGGCCCCTCGAAGGGGGCGTCGGAGATCGCCAGCGCGGCGGAGGCGGCGGTGCCGGCCAGCACGTCGGTGTCGTTCTCGGTGTCGTGGCTCATGACCCAGCACTGGATCTGGATCTCCTCGATGAAGCCGTCGGGGAAGAGCGGCCTGATCGGGCGGTCGATCATGCGCATGGTGAGGATCTCCTTCTCGTTAGGAGCGCCCTCACGCTTGCGGAACCCGCCGGGGAACTTGCCCGCGGCGCTGGTGCGCTCGCGGTAGTCCACCTGCATCGGGAAGAAGTCGAGCCCGGGCCTGGGATCGGCGCGGACGACGGTCGCCATCACCGTCGAGCCGCCGTAGGTCGCGATCACGCAGCTCGATGCGAGCTTGGCGACGCGGCCGGTCTCGAGCGTCATGGTGCGGCCGGCGATCTCGCGCTCGACCTTGACGAAGTTGGATTTGGACATCGTGTGCCTCTGTGTTGTGGTGTTGTGCGGTCGCGCCTGGCGCGACCGCTCCCGGATTTCACCGGCCGCTCACGCGCACAACAGAGGCAGGAGATCGGACGCAGAGGCTGCCGCGATCTGCGCCGGATCCACTGCCGCTCCGTGGAGCGAACAACCGGCGGGATTGAAAAACGGCCCCGCGTCTGTGCGGGGCCGCGACGTTCGGTCGGATTACTTGCGCAGGCCGAGGTTCTTGATCAGCTTCTGGTAGCTGTCGCGATCCTTGCGCTGGAGGTAGCGCAGGAGCCTGTTGCGGCGGGAGACCATCGACAGCAAGCCGCGCCGGCTGTGGTGGTCGTGCTTGTTGCTCTCCAGGTGGTCGGCGACCTGCTTGATACGCGCGGTGAGGATGGCGATCTGGACCTCGGGAGAACCCGTGTCCTTGTCGCTGGTCCGGTGCTCGCTGATGACCTGCTGCTTGTCTTCGATCGCCAATGGCATGCTGGTGCTGTCTCGGTTCTGGAGGGTCTGAATGGAAAACAGGGTCGTCGGGCCGCGCCGATGACCGCGGACGGCCCGCCAGGGCCGCCTCAGGGACCACCAAGCGTAGGGCGCCCCCACAGGGGCATCAAGCGGGAGGGTCCGATGGTCGATCCTCCCTCCACGCCGGGGCGGCGCCCGCCCCCGCCGATGGGTACCGTACCGCAGATGAGCGAGGCCGCATCCACCACCGCGCACGACGCCGCCGCCATCAGTCTCAGCCGCCGGGTCGAGTCGCTCAAGCCCTCCAGCACCCTCGCGGTCACCGCGCTGGCCAAGTCCTTGAAGGCTCAGGGCAGGGACGTGCTCTCCTTTGCCGCCGGCGAGCCGGATTTCGACACCCCGGCGCCCATCCGGCAGGCCGCGATCGACGCCCTCAACGCCGGGCAGACCAAGTACGCCCCGACCCCGGGCGACCCCGAGACCCGCCAGGTCATCGCCGGCAAGCTCGCCAATGAGAACCTCATCCCGGACGTCACCGGCGACCACGTCGTCATCTCCGGGGGCGGCAAGAACTCCCTCTACCTGCTCTTTCAGGCGCTGCTCGACACGCCGCAGGCAAGGGATCAGCCCCAGGAGGTCATCCTCCCCACCCCGGCCTGGGTCAGCTACAAGCCCCAGGCACAGCTCGCCGGGGGCACGGTCGTCGAGGTCCCCGCGACGGCCGAGGACCACTTCAAGATCACCCCCGACCAGCTCGCCGGCGCGATCACCCCCCGCTCGCGGATCCTCTGTCTCAACAGCCCATCGAATCCCTGCGGCACGATGTATTCGCCGGACGAACTGGCCGCGCTGGCGCTGGTCGTCGCCGAGGCCGCGGCCACGACGTGCCCCGAGCTGGTCATCGTCACGGACGAGATCTACGAGAAGATCGTTTACGGCGGCGTCGCGCACCGCTCCATCGGCTCGTTCCCGGAGGTTGCGCACCGGACGATCACCGTCAACGGCCTGTCCAAGGCGTACTCCATGACCGGCTGGCGCGTCGGGTACTGCGCGGGCTCCGGCGAGTTCGGGCTCCGCGTCGCGAAGGCGATCATCAAGCTCCAGGGGCAGCTCACCACCAGCATCCCCACGTTCATTTTCCCGGCGATCCGAGCCGCGCTCACCGAGTGCGCCGCGGATGTCGAGCGGATGCGCCTGCAGTTCGCCCAGCGGGCGCTGCTCATCCACGAGCGCCTGTCGCGGATGCCCGGCGTCGTCTGCCCCAGGCCCACCGGCGCCTTCTACGTCTTCCCCGACATCTCCGCATTCTTCGGCAGGACCACAAGCGGCGGCGCGAGGATCGACTCCGCACAGTCCTTCGCCACCGCGCTGCTCAACGAGCGGCTCGTCGCCTGCGTCCCCGGAGAGGACTTCCTCGGCAGCGGCGTCAACTGCGTCCGGTTCAGCTTCGCCTGCTCCAACGAGCAGATCGAGGCCGGCATGGACCGGCTCGACGAGTTCCTCAAGGGTCTCCGCTGAGCCGGTTCACAGCGGCGGATCGACGACGTCCCGCGATAACCGGGTCTGACCGTTCACCCGGATCAGCCCCGCCGGCCGCCCCGCCGCGGCAAGCTCACGCAGGAGCTCATCGTCGGAGATCACCATCGCGTTGATCGCAGCGGTGTCCGTGCGGATGTAGATGGACGGATCGACCGGTCCCGAGCGCACGACCGCGTAGTCGATCACGGATTCCTGCTCCGGCGCCGGCGTGACGACGATCGGCGGCGCCGGTGGTTGGATCGGTTTGCCTCCCGTCAGCGCCACGATCGCCCAAACGCCGACCAGCAGCGCCAGCGCGAGCGTCCCGCGGATAGCCCGACGTCGCGATCGGCGCCGAGCAGCGATGCCGGGCAGCGCCCCGGCGATTTCGCCGCCGATCTGCGCCCGGCGGCGCTCGCCCTCCGGGGAGAGGCTGATCTGGTCGTCGCGCTCAGCGGTCATCGGGGGTCTCCTCCAGCCGGGGCCGCAGCGCCGCCTCGGCCCGCCGGATCCGACCATCGACCGCGCCGGGCTTGAGCCCCACCACGCGGCCGATCGACTGGAGCGTCATCCCGGCGCGGTAGCGAAGGTCCAGCAGCTCGCGCGTCGCGAGGTCGAGCCCCGACAACTCCTCGCGCAGCGCCGCGAGCCGCTCGTCGATCGCTTCGAGGGGAGCTTCCGCGGCGCCCGGCGCCGCCGCGTGCGCCTCTCGCCGCCGGCGCCGCTTCTCGCGCCGGAGGTGATCCCACGCGCAGGACCGGACGACTTTCACCATCCACGCGTCGAGCGCCGCCTCCGAATCGATGGGCCTGATCGACCGGGCGATCTTCAGGAACGAGTCCTGCACGATGTCCAGGCATTCCGCCTCGCACAACCCCGTCGAACGGGCCGCGATCGCGTAGCAGCGATCGAAGCGGCGCTCGTACAGCAGCGCGAACGCCCCGGAGTCTCCCGAAGCGATCGCGCGTGTGACCTTGCCGGCATCGAGCGTCGTGGATGGCATCGGCGGCACGCATGAGTTTACTGGGAGGGCTTGCCGTTGACCTGTTTTTCCAGCGCCTGGACCCGCTCTTCGAGGTCCTGACGGATCCGCCAGAACTTGTCGAGGGATCCCTGTTCCTGCATTTTCCTCGCGCTCTGCAGCACCTCTTCCAGGGTTGAACGGACGGTGTCCAGCGCTTCATCGTTGCCGCGGACGATGAGCACCTGGGTCTGGGGATGGAAGCGCACAACCGCTTCGTTCTCGCTGATGGAGAGCGCCGCCTGGACCGCGGAGAGGAGGTCCGCCTCCGTCGCGCCCTGCATCAGCGGCTCGCTGACGCTCCAGATCTTCGTGCGGGTGATCGAGTCCCGCATCTCCAGGCTGACCGTGAAGACCCGCTCGTCGCGCTCGGCGATGTCCGCGTCGCTGAGCATCACCTTCGCCCAGGCGCCGTCGAGCATCGCGACCTGCCCCTCGATCGCCTCCAGCGCCGCGTCCACCGTCACGCCCTCGAGCGTCACCGCGGGGACCTGGAACCGGTCAACCCCCGGCATCGCGAGGATGTTCGCCCGGGGGTATGCCGATCGGATCGCCTTGACGTAGTCGAGAATCGTGCCGCCGCTGAAGCGAAGGTCGAACCGCCGCGCGCTGGAATCGGCCTGCATGACGCGCTCGGCGTGCTGGAGAACCCCGAGCTGCACCTTGACGACGATGGTGCTTGCCGGCAGTGCCTTCAACTGACCTGGCCGCCCCGGGGGGCGCGCGGTTTCAGCCCTTGTCCCTTCCACGACCAACGCATCGGTCACCCGCTGCGGGAGGTCGGCGAGATCGATCATCTCGATGTTCCGAACATGCACCGCCGGCAGATCAACCAGGTCCACGCCCTCCTGCACGATGACGTTCAGCCGGCCCTCCAGCTCCAGCCCCAGTTCCTTGTAGTACTCCGCGGCCGTCCCGCCAGGGAAGTTGATGTCGTACAGGTCCTCGCCGGACTTGGATTCCGGGAACCAGCCCTTTTCCTGGGCGAGCGCCGGGCCGGCGATACAGGTCAACGCCATCGCGGCGATCGAGAGTGTGAGGCTTCGCATCGGGGGTGTGCTCCTGATGGGGTCGGGGGCGCCATTCGCCCTCCCCCCTTCAACGGCGCCGGCGGACCGGTTTCGCGCCGGTCGCGGACTTTTTTCACCACGCCGACCCCACCCACCGGATTCCCTATACTCCCCCGCCATGCACTACGAATCGCACAAAAACGTCATTGACGACCTCGAGGCGCGGATCATCAACGTCCGCGACTCTCTTTAACTACCCCACCAAGAAAATCCGGCTGAAGGCGCTTGAGGACGCCATGTCCTCTGCGGATTTCTGGGACAACCAGGACAAGGCGCAGAAAACCGTCGCCGAGCTCAAGACCATCAAGGCCCAGATCGGGCCGGTCGAGGACGCCCTCGAAACGCTGGAGGAGGCCCGGGTCGCCTGGGAGATGGGCAAGGAGGCGGGCGACGACGACCTCATCGCCGAGGCCGACCAGACGCTGTTCGGCCTGGAACCGGTCATCGACAAGATCGAGATGCAATCCCTGCTCAGCGGCCGGCACGACCACCGCGACTGTTTCTTCACCATCTCATCCGGCGACGGCGGGACCGAGGCCGACGACTGGTGTGAGATGCTCTTCCGCATGTACCTCCGCTACTTCGAGCGCGAGCACCCCGAGTGGAAGATCGAGGAGGTCGCCATGCAGCACGGCACCGAGGTCGGCATCTCCACCGTCACCCTCCACGTCAAGGGGCCCTTCGCCTTCGGGTACCTCAACTGCGAGCGCGGCACGCACCGCCTGGCGCGCGTCAGCCCCTTCAACGCCCAGGGCAAGCGGCAGACCAGCTTCTCGACCGTCGATGTCACCCCCGAGTTCGAGGAGATCGAGGTCAACATCCCCGACAACGACCTGGAGATCACCACCTTCGCGCGCTCCAGCGGGCCCGGCGGCCAGAACGTCAACAAGGTCGCCTCCGCCGTGCGCATTGTGCACAAGCCCACCGGGATCATGGTCGTTTCCAGCACGCACCGCGAGCAACCGCAGAACCGCCGGCAGGCGATCGCGCTGCTCAGCGCCAAGCTGGAGCAGATCGAGGAGGAGAAGCGCGCCAGGGAAATCACCGAGGCGACCGGCGGCGCGGTGGACCGGGGCTGGGGCACGCAGATCCGCTCGTACGTGATCTACGACAACCGCGTGAAGGACCACCGGACCGGCCACGAGGTCGGCAACCCCCAGACCGTCCTCGACGGCGATCTCCAGCCGTTCATCGACGCCGAGCTGCGCCGGCGCCGCAAGGCCCAAGCCGAGGCGGCGAGCGCGTAACAAGCGGAGGAGTCGCCGATCACGCTCCGAAGCAAAATGCTGGTGCTCATCGGGCTGCCGACGCTGGCGATCTACCTCGTCGGGCTGGGGCTCACGCTCGCGCACTTCTCCCGCGTGGCGAAGCAGGACGTCGAGCGCGAGATGACGCGGCTGGCGCGCAACTACGCGGCGCAGTTCGACGCCGCGTTCCGCGAGACCGCCGCCATCGCGACCACCACGGCCAACCACGTCTCGATCGACCCCGGGCTTTCCGAGGAACAGATCTTCGAGCTGCTGGAGTCGAACGTGCGCCAGAACGACGCGATCTACGGCGCCGCGATGGCCTTCGAACCCGGCGAGCGCGACAGCGGGGGCGACCTCTACAGCCCCTACGTCCACCGCGACGGCGAGGCGCTGCGCCGGATGAACATCGGCCGCGGCGTGTACGACTGGTACCGGGACTCTCGCTACCAGTGGTGGGGCCGGGCCAAGCAGGAGGACCGGGGGATCTGGACCGATCCGTACTTCGACGAGGGCGCCGGCAACGTGCTGATGGTGACGTACTCCGCGCCGCTGCGCCGCGTTGGGGCCTTCATCGGCGTCACGACGGTGGACATCATGCTCCCGACGTTCCAGGACCGCATCGGGCGCCACATCCTCGCCGAGCAGGAGTTCGCGATCGTGACGCGCGACGGGGTCTTCGTCTCCAGCACGCACCCCGAGGACATCCTGCGCCGGTCCATCTCCGACCTCCCTGCGTTGCAAGGACGAGACGACCTCGAGCCGGCGATCGAGCGCATCATCGCCGGCGAGCCCGGGGTCGAGGTCTTCGACGCGCGCGCCGGGGCCGCGGGGGCGCGCCGGGGCAGGCAGTGGGTCTTTCACGCGCCGATCGAATCGACGGGCTGGAACTTCATCGCGATCGTCTCGGAGCGTCAGGCGCTCGCGGAGGTCCGCGCGGGCGTCGCGCTGGGCGCCGCCGCGCTCGCCGCGACGCTGGCGCTGATCATCGGCGCGATCTGGTTCATCGCCGGCAGGATCACGCGTCCGGTCGAGCGGCTGCGCTCGACGGTGCTGCGCGTCGCGTCGGGCGATCTCGACGCGCGCGTCGAGGGGCCGGCCACCGGCGACGAGATCGGCGAGCTCGCGCAGAGCTTCAACACGATGACGCAGGAGCTCCGCGCCAACGTCGATCGCCTCGCGATCGAGCGCGCCCGGCGCGAGAAGTTCGAGGGCGACCTCCGCATCGCGCGGGAGATCCAGCAGGGCCTGCTCCCTCGCTCGGCGCCGAAGGTCCCGGGCTTCGAGATCGCCGGCTGGAACCAGCCAGCCGACCAGACCGGCGGCGACTACTACGACCTGCTCGCCATGCCCAACGGCGTCGTGCTCGTCGCGATCGCCGATGTCACCGGGCACGGCATCGGGCCCGCGCTCATCTCCTCTGTCTGCAGGGCGTATCTCCGCGCGGCGGCCTCCAACCCCGGCGCCCCGCTCGCCGGCATCATGGAGCGCATCAACCGGTTCCTCTACACGGACATCCCCGCCGACCGGTTCGTCACCGCGGCGATCGGCTTCCTCGATCCGCACTCGCGTTCGATGTCACTGCTCTCCGCGGGGCAGGCGCCGCTGCTGTACTACGAGGCCGCCAGCGGCGAGGTCCGCTTCTGGAAGGCGGACAGCTACCCGCTGGCCGTCACGAGCGAGATCGAGTTCCAGCAGACCAGGTCGATCCGGTTCGAGCCGGGCGATACGCTCATCCTCGCCACCGACGGGTTCTTCGAGTGGGCTGATGCCTCGCGCGAGATGTTCGGCCTTGACCGCATGATGGGATCGATCCGCCGTCACCACACACTCGACCCGGATTCGATGATCCGGGCGATCTACGACGACGTGCGCGCGCACAGCGGCTCAACCCCGCAGCAGGACGACCTGACCGCGATCATTGTCAAACGCTCGGCGGACGGCTGACAGCGCCGATCCGTTCAGCCCGTCGCCGCCACACTCCCCGACACCGCCGCTGCTGTCACCGCCGCCGCCGCGGCCTCGACCGCCTTGTGGGTGAACGCCGCAACCGGGTCGGCTTCCATCATCGCGTCCAGCCGCCCCCGCGCCGATTTGAAATCCCGCTTGTCCATCGCGCGCTTGAGCAGCTCCCCGGCCTGCGCGATCGCCACCAGGCGCGTCGCCCAGGGGTCGTCCCGCCGCGCGGAGTTCAGCGCGATGTCGTTGAGGCGCCGGAGCAGGTCGCGTTCGGGGTTGGGGTTGATCTCGGGATAGACTTTCTTGCGGAAGAAGAGCAGCACCCGCGCCTCGTCCTCGGCCAGCACGCCCCTGGCGCACAGCGCCCGGGCGACGGTGTGCCGCAGCGTCCGCCGGTTCCCGAACCGCGTGATCCACGCCGGCGCCTGCGCTCGGCGTTTGGCGTCTCTGATCAGCGCAAGGCACTCGTCGAGCGCCGCGTCGCGGGTCGCCGCCGGGTTGGTCACGTTGACGAATGACTTCCGCCCCTGATCGATGCTGACCCGGCCGCGCTCGAGCAGCTCCGCGAGGCACGCGCCGCCGAGCGCATAAGGCCACCAGCCGGCGAGGGTCTCGCCGGTCTCGTCGCGCAGCGCCAGAAGCAGCACCGCCTCGTGCCAGCCCAGTTGTGTTGAATCGCGCATGGCGCGATCAGTCTAGCAAAGGACGATCACGGGCAGTTCGACCCGAACACGCCGAGCAGGATGCCCAGGTCCGCCGTGTCGATCACACCGTCGCTGTTGATGTCCGCGTCGCAATCCGAAGGCGTGAATCCCTGGAACTCGTACGCGCCCGCGTCGAGATGGGGGAACACGCCCACCCCGGTGTTCGGCGTTCCGGCGTCGTCCATCGTGCGGTCGGCGTCGGCGAGATCGAAGAGGCTGCCCCCGGCGCTCAGGTACACCGCGCTGTCGCCCATATCGATCCCCGACGAGCCGGCGGCGAGCCGGTAGTCGCCGCCCGGCGCATCCTCGAACGTCGGCGACACGGCGGTGTTCCCGCCGTCGTTAGCGAATCCGGCGACAACCGTGCCGGCGCCCAGGACACAGTTCCGGTACGCGCCCTCGCTGTTGTTGTCGCGCACCCTGAACGCGGCGTTGTTGTCGAAGACACAGTTCGAGATCTGGAAATCGGTGTCCGTTCCAGAATTGCTCTGGTTGAAGATCAGCAGATCACCGCCGTTCCCGTTGAGCGGGTGCTCGACGAACGTGCAGTTGATCAGGCTCACTTTGCAGAGCAGCCCGGTTTGCCCGGACGCTTGCACCGCCGCGGAGCGGATGCCCGAGGTGTTCGCCCTGAACAGCGAGTTGATGACCGTCGCGTTCACGTGCTGGAATCCGAACATGATGCCCCCGCCGATGCCGGACAGGCCGCCGCCGCCCGTCGCTGCATTCCCGATGAACTCGCAATGCTCGATCATGGTCGCCCTGTTCGGATCCAAGCCGCCGTTGCAGAAGATCCCGCCGCCGCTGTCGCCCGCGTTGTCGAGGAACCGGACCCCGGTGATCGCAACGGCATCAACCTCGGCGACGATATTCAACCCGCCGCCGAATCCGCTGTTGGCGCCGTTGGCGATCGTCAGGTCCTGCAAGGTCAGCGTGTCGCCGGACCAGCTCATGACGCCGGCGAGGCTCTGCCCGTCGATGGTCGTCGCGTCCATCCCCTGACCCCGGATCGTCAGCGCCCTGTCGATCAAGATCCCGCTCTCGCAGATGACGCCCGCGCCGATCTCGATGATGTCGCCCGGATTCGCGTTGTCGTTCGCGTCCTGGATGGTCGCGTGGTTCGTCCCCTGGGTGATGTTGTCGATCGTCGCGGTGTTCACCGCCTGCGCCGCCGGACCCATCGCGCCGATCGCGCACACCGCAACCACAGCCTTCATCGCAGTCATGTTCATCGCAATTCCCTTTGTTGAGATTTCCCCGGCGGCGCACGGAGCGGCTCCGCCCAGTTCAACAAGCAGCCTAACACCTTTGGTTCGCCAGAGGAACCCTTAATCACCGATCGGACACGCGAAAACAAGGACGAGCCGTCCCGGACGCCGCCTCGCCGCGATGTTCTGACACAACAGGTTGTGTCATCCGGGTCGGCCCTGCCGGATCAGGGGCAGCCCGTCCCGAACACGCCGAGCAGGATGCCCAGGTCGGCCGTGTCCACGATCATGTCGCCGTTGAGGTCCGACTCGGGGCCTGGCGTTCCGAACTGACCGAGCAGGATCCCGAGGTCCGCGGTGTCGATCACGCCGTCGTCGTTGAGGTCCTCGGGGCAGGGCGCCACGACCTGGAACTGGCGCATCATCTCGTGGTCCTCGTGCTCGAGGATGTGGCAGTGGTACGGGAACTGCCCCGTGAAATCCTCGAAGCGCGCGATCACGCGCACCATCTCGCTCGGCATCACCTGCACCGTGTCCTTCCACCCGGCGTCCTGCGGCGCCGGGGGCGTGGGGCTGCCCACCGGGACGATCTCGTTGTTCATGATCGTGAACGCCTGCGTGTCGAGCACCTGGAACTGCACGAGGTGCATGTGCATCGGGTGGGTGATGCCCGAGCGGTTGATGAAGCGCCAGATCTCCGCGGTGCCCAGCTCCGGGAACTCCGTGATGTCGTTCCAGCGCAGGCCGTTGATCTCCCAGCGGAACTGTGGGCAGCCCTCCGGCGCGGTGGGGTCCGCCTCGAGCCGCAGCACGAAGTCCCGGCTGACGACCGCCTCGCCCTCGGGGATCGGCGGGACGCTGCGGAGCGCCATCGGGAGCGGATCGGTGTGCCCCGCGGTGTTCTGCACGACGAACTTCATCACCTCCGGGACGACGCCGACCCCCGGGACGCCCGGGAAGGGCGCCGGCGCGGAGTTCGTCAGCAGGATCTCCGTCCCCGCCGGCTCGCCCGCGAAGTCGATGACGATGTCGGCGCGCTCGCCGGGCCCGATCGTCAGCTCGGTCAGCGCAACCGGCGCCGGAAGCAGCCCGCCGTCGGAGCCGATCTGCTGGATCGTCCCGCCGTTGGAGAGCGCCAGCGTGTAGAAGCGCGAGCCCGAGCCGTTGAGCAGCCGGAACCGGTACTTGCCCTGCCGGACCTTGAGGAAGGGCCATACCTTCCCGTTGACGAGGATGTACTGCCCGAAGAAGTGGTCCTGCCAGAGGTCGGGGTACGAGAGCGTCCCGTCCGGGTTGATGTCGCGGTCCTGGAGCACAAGCGGGATCTCGTAGGCGCCGGAGGGGAGACCCAGCGCATCCTCGGCGTCGTCGCGGAGCAGGTAGAACCCGGCCAGCCCCATGTACACGTTCAGCCGCGTGATGCCCAGCCCGTGATCGTGGTACCACAGCGTCGCGGGCTCCTGGATGTTCGGATAGGAGTACAGCGCGCTGAGGCCCGGGCCATACGCCAGGTCGGGGTCACCGTCGTCGGCCTCGGCGACATGCCCGCCGTGCAGGTGCACCACGGTCACCGGGTCGTCACCGGTCATGTTCGGGCCGTGCATGCAAGTATCGACGTTGAGGTAGTGCGTATCGCGCAGCAGACCCGTGGTCAGGTCACGGAGGTCGTTGACCCACTGCACCGTGATCCCCTGGCCGACCCGCGCTTCGATCGTCGGACCCGGGAACGTCGCGTCGTACCCCCCCATCCCGTTCGGCGGGCCGTACCCCCAGACCGTCGACATGGGAAGGTCCCGGTGCAGCCGCTGCTGCACTTCCGCCATGCCGAGGATGTAGTGCGAACCCATCGCCGGCGGCGCCACCGCGGGTATCGGCAGCGCGTCAACATACGGGACGAGCGGGCAGTCGGTGCTCATGCAGTCCGTGCCGGCGCCCATCCAGTCGCCGCTCATGGCCAGGCAGTCCAGCTCGGTCAGGTCGTCGCACGAGCCGTCCGGCAGGCAGCACGCGCCGGTCGGCTGGGGGCAGGGGTTCGGGTCGCACGAGACGCCGGCGCCCTGGAACATCCCGCCGGCCAGCGCACAGTCGCCCGACGTCATCGTCAGGCACGAACCGTCGGGCATGCAGCACGCGCCGGTCGAGGTCGGCGGCAGGAACTCGACGGTCAGCTCGGGCCGCTGACTCGCGATGGAATACTCGCGCGAGGCGTAGCGTTTGGCGGTGTCGCCGCCCAGCTCGACGCCGACCACGATCCAGCCGAAGTTTGTCGCGCCGTTGTCCACCCAGGCCTGGACGTCGCTGGCCATCTGCGCGCTCATCCAGGAGTAGGAGCCGAG
Organism: Phycisphaeraceae bacterium; assembly: GCA_020639135.1. Taxonomy (GTDB): domain Bacteria; phylum Planctomycetota; class Phycisphaerae; order Phycisphaerales; family UBA1924; genus JACKHE01. The sequence goes on along the minus strand of JACKHE010000007.1, from coordinate 47,210 downwards.
CCCGTCAACCGAGATCGAGGCGCTGGGCGAGGCGGTGAAGTCCCCGCCCTCCGCGGCCCAGAAGTCCGTGTCGTAGAAGGTGTGCAGCCAGGTGGCGTCGCCCGGCGCCGACGCGCCGCCGCCGCCGCCGTTGCCCCCCGCCACCGAGGCGCCCTCGCCCCAGTCCGCCAGGATCGTGTGCAGCGACTGTGTCTGCGGGCCCGACTGTGTCCGCGTCACCTGCATCGTCAGGGTCGCGCTGATCACCGTCGATCCGGGCGGCACGACGCCGCTCAGGTCGAACTGCACCACCGCGCGGCGGATGAACCCGCCTCCGTTGAGCCCGGAGAAGAGCGATTCCCCCGCGCCGTTGCTGAAACGTCCGAGAAAGTCCTCGTAGAGCGTGTTGTCCTTCGAAGACGTGACGGTGACGAGGTCCGCCAGCGAGGGCGAAGCGATCCCCAGCACGGTCAGGCAGGCAATCAGGAAGTTCCGGCGCATCGGGTTCTGCTCCCCCATCCACCGCGATCCCGGTCACGAACACCAACCGGATCACGACGGGCGTGTCCGGCAATCCTAATGCATCAATAAGCAGGAATCAGGGAAAAACCGACCAATCGGTCTCCGAAAACCGGCGCTGCGATCAGCAGCAGGCGGCAGACTTGCACTGACAGGCCTTACCGAAATACTCGGCGACCTTGCTCCAGTTCACCACGCTCCACCACGCCTTGACGTAGTCGGGCCGGCGGTTCTGGTAGTTCAGGTAATACGCGTGCTCCCACACGTCCAGGCCAAGGATCGGGCGGCAGCCGCAGCCCGCGGCGTCCCCAATCAGCGGCTTCATCACCGGGTTGTCCTGGTTCGCCGTCGAGCACACGGCGAGCTTGCTCTCGCCGCACACGCCCAGCCACGCCCAGCCCGAGCCGAACCGCGTCGTCGCAGCCGTCGTGAACGCCTCCTGGAACGACTCGAAGGAGCCGAAGCTGCTCTTGATGGCGTCTGCCAGCTCGCCGGCGGGCGCCTTGCCCATGCCCTCACCGCCCATGATCGACCAGAACAGCGAGTGATTGGCGTGCCCGCCCACGTTGTTCCGGGCGGCGTTCTGCTTCTCCTTGGGGAGCTCCTGGAGGCGGCCCGAGGCCGTCCAGGGGCACGTCAGATCGGCCAGGGCCGTCCCCTCAAGGGCCTTGTTTGCGTTGGCGACGTACCCGGCGTGGTGCTTGTCGTGGTGGATCTCCATGGTCCTGGCGTCGATGTGGGGCTCGAGCGCGTTGATCGCGTAGGGCAGCGCGGGCAGTTCGAAGGCCATGATTCCGGCTCCTGGATGGTGTTGCGTCTGGGAAACCGCCATGTTGACGGGTTCTGGTGACGCTACGGGGGTTATCCGGACGGGTCAATGCCCGGGAAGTCGATTGGTGGCGTCGGTATTTGGCAAGATAACGATAATCGTTTTAGAAAAATGCCTTGAAACATAGACTGCGTCGAAAAAAACGCAAACTCTCGGACGGTGGATCCGTATCAAAGGAAACGGATTCTACTTGCAAAGGCCACGGCTTTGCCTTACACCTACCCGATCGCGGAACGGCCCGGTCGCGACGATTCTCGCCGCGGATGGTGTCTCGCCGATGGATTGGCGACGCGTACCCCCTCTCTCTTGATCGTTTCACATCTCGACCGACCCGACTTCCCGGGACGCGACGGCTCGCGCCCGGTGGGTTGATTGCCGCCACTTCATGCGTTGAGGTTGTGGGGCGATCGTTCGGCCCCCGGTCACCACCTCGCAGACGGAAGCCATGAGCACGACCTTCAACAACCCGCTCGCCAACACCCCCCTCGAGCAGATGCGCCGGCGCCGCCGCGTCCCGGTGGCGCGCTCGACCTCGACCGGCGGCCCGACCCGCGCGCTCAGCGCGCAGGAAGAGACCACCCTCAAGCGGCTGATGAGCAAGCCTCAGGATTTCATCGACTCCCCGTGCTTCTACGAGAAGGACGCCGAGAAGAAGATCTTCGACGACGCCCCGGACATCCGCAAGCCCGACACCTCGTGGTACCACCCGGTGATGGACGACCTCAGCCCCGGCAAGGGCCGCATCGAGAAGTCCTCCGATCAGGTTCTGCTGACCGCGGCCGAGGAGCGCGTGCTGTTCTACCAGTTCAACTACTCGCGCTGCCGCATCCTGAAGGTCCAGGAAGAGGTCTGGGCCTCTCCCGAGCAGCGCCCGACGGACGAGCAGGCGCGGGAGATCCTGCGCTGGCACGACCTGGCCGAGCGGCTGCGGATCCAGATCGCCGAGACGAACCTCGCGCTGGTGCTGGCGATGGCCAAGCGCACGCGCATGAGCGAGGTGGACTTCGCCGACCTCGTCTCCGAGGGCAACATGGCGCTGCTCCGCGCGGTGGACAAGTTCGACGCCGGCCGCGGGTTCAAGTTCTCGACCTACGCCTGCCGGGCGATCCTCAAGGCGTTCAGCCGCCAGGGCATGAAGCTCAGCAAGTACCGCCAGCGGTTCCCGACCGACTTCGATCCCAAGCTGGAGCGTTCGAACTTCCTCGAGGAGAAGCGCGAGGAGGTCCAGCGCGACACCGCCGATGAGGTCAAGCAGATCGTCCTGGCCAACCGCGCCGACCTCACCGAGATCGAGCGCACCATCATCGACTACCGCTTCGGCATCGACGAGGAGCCGATGGACAAGCCCATGACGCTCGAGCAGATCGGCCAGATCATCGGCGTCACCAAGGAGCGCGTCCGTCAGATCCAGAACAAGGCGCTGGACAAGATCCGCGTCGAGCTCGAGTCGAGCTACCTCTGCATCGCTGAAGAGGAAGAGGAAGCCGACGCCGAGGCCGCCCTCAACTGATCCCGGACGCCACCGGATGCAACCACCGACCCCGCCTCGACCCGGAGGCGGGGTTTTTTCATGATCGCGTCGGCCCCGATCCGGGAGGTCAGTCTGTTCTCGTTTTGGAGATCTCGACCCGGTGCGCGGTGACGACGATCTCGACGCCGTCGGGCCAGTGGAACCGCCTCGGCTCCGTGGAATCGTCCCGGATCGCCTCGACCACCGGGTCCACGACGCGCCTCGACAGCCGGTCGGCGCCGATCCCCCCGGTCATCCGCAGCGCCGCCGAGCGCAGCCCCGCGCCTAGCACGATCGCACGCTCCCCGCGGAGCCCCGCGCGATCCCATGCGTTGCCGTCGCCGAGGATGGCGTGGGCCCGTTCCTCGACGAGCATCGCCGCGTCGCGGAGCAGCTCGCCGGCGCGGACGGCGCCGGCCGCGGTGTCGGGGCGGAGTTCCGCCAGCGCCCTGGCCGGTCCCAGGCGCACCGCGCTGCGGAACCGGTTGGGGTTCTCGTTGCTGGCGTCGTGCGCCCACTGGGCGCCGGCGGCGCGGCAGATCGCCTTGGCGTCGGCGTGGTTGGAGATGAGCATGGGGCGGATGAGCGTCACCGAATCGGTCAGTGGTCTCGACGCCGCGACGCCGGAGAGCCCCTCGGGGCCGGCGCCCCGGGCGATCGCCATGAGCATGGATTCGAGCTGGTCATCGGCGTGGTGCGCGCTGGCGACGAACCGCACGCCGACCTCGCCCGCCATCTGCGCCAGCGCCTCGTACCGGCGCGACCGGGCGGTCCCCTCCTCGTTGCGGAGGTTCGCGACCTTGATCGACCGCTCGACGAACCCGACACCCAGCCGGGCCGCCAGCGCCTCGACCAGGTCCCGGTCGGCCAGCGCCTCCGCCTCGGAGCGCAGGTCGTGGACGACGTGCCCCAGCGTGATCGGGGCCTTGGCGGACCACAGCGTGAGGGCCAGCGACACCGAGTCGGCGCCCCCCGAGCACGCCACCAGCGTCCCGCCCCCATCGCCGCCGGTCAGCGCCCGCCACGATCGAGTGATCGCGCGCACGGTCGGCATCGATTTGAGCACGGCCCGATCCGGCGGCGTGGACAATGCGACGGTCTGGTTGCTCTGCAGATTTGTCATCGCCGAGGCCGCATGATACCGATGCAACACGGAATCTGAACCCGTTTTTCCCCGATCGCAGCACACTCCATCCAGATGCCGCTCAACCCTTTGCACCACCTGAATACGACCATCGCCGCCGAACCGCAACAGGGCGGCTCGACCCTCGTGCAGATGATGGCGGCTCTGGGGGTCCTCCTGCTGTGCTTCACCATGCTCTCGCTGCTGCGGCGGCGGCTCCGCAGGCAGGCCCACCAGAGGGGGCTGACCGTCAAGGAACGCATCCAGGCCGTCCGGTCGCAGGCCCAGGGTGGCGCGCCGAGGGCGGACCGCCCCCGGTCGCTTGCCGCGGGGGCCGCGACGCGGGCGACGATCGAGTCCGTGATGGCCGACGCCGAGGAACTCACCCGCCGCCTCGCCGCGGTCATGGACAACAAGGCCGCGGCGCTGGAGATCCTGATCGAGCGGGCCGGCGAAGCCGCCGATCGGCTGGAGCGCGCCTCGGGCGCCCAGCCACATTCCCAACAGAGCAATCCACGCAGGCCGCCGGCCTCGCCGCCCTCTGATCCGCTCTCGGATGAGGTGTATTGCCTCGCCGATCAGGGCCGGACCGCGATCGAGATCGCGCAGCAACTCGACGAGCCGGCCGGCAAGGTTGAGCTGATCCTCGCTCTGCGCCGGGGCGCTGCGGCGGCCTCGGTCATCAGCCCCAACTGATCCTCGTCACGCGAAACGCCGGATTCCTGGTTCATCCCGCGGTCGCGGAGGCCTCGCCAAGCCGCCGGACAGTGATCGAGCCGTTGGTCGATTCCAGGTCCGAGGCCTCGCCGCCCTCGCCGAAGACAATCCGCCAGTGATCCTTGCTCATGCGGGTGGCGCTGATGTTGTCCGCCTCGCAGTGGATGGATCCGTTGTTCGTGTCCGCCGTGAGCGTCCCGACGAACGCGCTGCCGACGGCGAGCGTCACGGAGCCGTTGGAGGTGTCTGCCCGCACCGGGCCGGGGTTGTCGTCGTCGAGCTCGATCACCACCGAGCCGTTGCTGGTGTCCACGTCCACCGGGCCCGAGACCCCGACGATCCGAACCGCGCCGTTGCTGGTGTCGGCGAAGACCGCGCCGTCGATGGTCTCGCAGGTCACGCGGCCGTTGCTGGTTCTCGCGCTGACGCCGCCCATGTGATCGGTGACGGTGATGCGCCCGTTGGAGGTGCTCAGGTCGGCGGGTCCATTGAGTGACTCGACCGTCAGCGAGCCGTTGGACGACCGGAGCGTGATCGACTCCGTGTCCGGCATCGCGATGGTGAAGGCGCATCCCTCGTTGTTCAGGCGCCGCCCCTCGGCCCATTCGACGCGCACCACGAGGTCGTTGTCGATCTGGTCCGCGTGGACGAACGTCTGGTCGAGCCGCTCCTGCGTCTGCGCCTTGATATCCGCGGTGATCTCGATCTTGTCGCCCGAAGCCCGGCGGACGACGATGCCGCCGTTGCTGGTCTGGACATCAAGGCCCATCGTGCCGAAGTACGGCGCCGACATGTTCCGCGTGTCGCGGAACTTCGCCTCCTGCCAGCCCACGCAGCCGGACATCGTCAGGGCGGCGGAGGTCAGCGCGAGAACGCCGAGGCAGCGGAGGCGGTGCATGTGGGTCGTCATCATGGGAGTTTCCTCGGAGAGCGGGGTGCGGGGGACCCTGAGTCGTTCGGGAACCGCGGGGCCGGATTTCAACCCCCGCCGCCGCCGACCCGCACGGCGTCCAGCGACAGGATCTCGAATGCGATGTGGCTCGCCAGAAACGCCGTCATCTGCGCGACATCCCGGTCCGGCAGCACCTCCACGACGTCCGCCCCCACGATATTCGCCCCCCGGCACATCCGCAGCAGCTCCATCGCCTGCGCCGAGGAGAACCCCCCCACGCTCGGAGTCCCGGTCCCCGGCGCGAACGCGGGGTCGATCACGTCGATGTCGAACGACAGGTACGCCTCTTCCGCGGCGATCCGCTCCAGGAAATCCCGCAGCCGCACGGGCCCATCCTTGCACCAGTCGGTGTAGGTGATGAGCGTCACGCCGTGGTCCATGGCGAACTCGAGATCCTGCGGCGTGTTCAGCGGGCCCTTGATGCCGACGGAGACCATCCGCCTGGGATCGATCACGCCGGCCTCGATCGCCCGGATGAACGGCGACGCGTGGCCGAGCTTCTCGCCCCAGACAGAATCGACCGTGTCCAGGTGGCTGTCGAAATGGATGCATGCCAGGCCGCCTTTGGGCGAGCCCCGTCGCGCGTGCGTGGCGCGCATATTCGCCAGCGCGATCGAGTGGTCCCCGCCCAGCGCCAGCAGCCGCGTTGTGCTCGGTTCGCCCAGGACCATCGCGAACTGCCGCACGAGCTCCTGCGTCTCGGCGCACGAGTAGGGCGCGACCGGCGCATCGCCCGCATCGGCGAGGCTTAGCGTCTCGGTGATCGTGACGCCGTGCTCGAGGTGGTGCGGCTTGAGGTACTGCGAGGCGTCGCGGATAGCGCGGGGGCCGAACCTGGCGCCGGGACGGAACGTCACCCCGGTGTCGAAGGGGACGCCGTAGATCGCCCAGTCCACCGGCGCGTTGTCCGGCGCGACGTCCTCGATCCGGGGGTACCTGCCGAAGGTCGCGATCCCGGCGAAGCGGGGCGAGACACGGGCGTCTGGAAGAATCGTCCTGCGGTGATCTGTGCTCATGTGGCCGCACTGTATCGCGGAAAAACGACGATCGGTGGTTTGGAATCGGGGCGCCGGCTGGTAGAGTGGTCGAATCGGCCCTGCTCGTCCGGTTTTTGACGGATGCGGGCCGATCACTTTGGAGGGGCTATGTCCGGAGACTGCACCCGCAGGCGATTCATCGGCACAGGCCTCGGCGCCGTCGCGCTGGGGATGACCGCGCCGGGCGCCCTCGCCGGCGGGCTGTCAGGCAAGCTCGGCCAGAACGCCAAGGGGCTGACCGCCTCGCAGCCATTCCGGCCCATTCCGTTCAACCCTGTCTCGGTCATGATCGACGGCGTGCCCTTCGCGCCCACCTTTTCCGGGGACCGGTTCTTCAACCCGCACCCCGGCGTGCCGGTCATGGACAAGCCGCCGGCGCCCGACGAGGAGACCGACATCATCGTTGTCGGGGGCGGCATGGCCGGCATCGCCTCCGCCTACATGCTCCGCGACCAGCGCCCGATCCTCCTGGAGATGTGGGACCGCTTCGGCGGCAACGCGCAGGGCGAGAACTGGCGCGGCACGCATTACTCTCTCGGCTCGGCGTACATCATCGTCCCCGACAAGGGATCCTTCCTCGAAGCGTTCTACAAGGACCTCAAGCTCGACGAGGCCTACCGCCTGAGCATCGGCGACGACCAGCACGAGATCGACGGCGCCGTGCGCGATGACCTGTACGCCGGGCTTGGCCTGCCGCCGGAGCAGCTACAGGTTTACAACGAGTACTCCGACCTCGTCGCGCTCATGGGCGAGGACTACCCCGAGATCCCCTACCCCAAGGGCGACGAAGAGTTCATCTTCGGCCTCGACCGACTCACCTTCAAGGAGCACGTCGAGACGACGCTGGGGCAGAGCCTGCCCCCGCTGCTCGAGGCGGCGATCCAGTCGTACTGCTATTCGTCGTTCTGCGCCGGATGGGAGGAAATCTCCGCGGCCAGCGGGTGGAACTTCATCGCCGCCGAGGAGTTCGGGCGCTGGGTCTTCCCGGGCGGCAACGCGTACATGATCAACCAGATGTGGCGCCACCTGGCGCGCATGACGAGCATGAGCCGAGGGGGCGGCGACGGCGGCCCCGTCCTCCGCCCGGGCTGCCAGGTCGTGGACATCCGCCTCGACGGCCCGGACCACGTCCTCGTGACGCATCGGGTCACCGACGATGCGCTGCTGAAGGAGCTGACCAACACGCTCCGCACCATCCGCGCCCGCCGCGTCGTCTGCGCCTGCCCCAAGCACATCGCCAAGCACGTGCTGCACGACCTGGGCAACATCGACCCGGAGAAGCTCGGGGCGATGGATGCGCTCAACTACAACGCCTACCTCGTCGCCAACGTCCTCCTGCGCCGTCCCGTCCCCGCGGAGTTCTACGACATCTTCCTGCTGGGGCCGGAGGGCGACTTCCCGATGAGCGGCGGCGAGATGGCCGTCCGCCGCCCCGTCGTGGATGTACTCGACGGCTCCTTCAACGCGACGCAGGGCGCCTTCGGAGTGCTCACCCTCTACTGGCCCCTGCCCTGGGGCTCGAGCCGCTTCACGCTCGTCAACGGTGGGGATTCCCATACCGATTACGCCAAGCGCCTCGCGGCGCAGCTCCCGGCGATGCTCAAGCTCATCAACCTCACTGTCGAGGACATCGTGCAGGTGCGCCTGACGCAGTGGGGCCACGCGATGCCGCGCTCGGCGCCCGGCTTCATCGCAGGCGGGAGCGCCGCCCTTGTCCAGCGCCCGATCGACGACCGGATCTTCTTCGTGCACCAGGACAACTGGGCGCTGCCGGCGGTGGAGAACGGGCTGCTGGATGCGGAGATCTACCTGCCGCAGCTCTTGGGAACTCTCTGAACCGTGCCACTACAACACCGCTTCGGTGTTGTAGTGCTCATTCCATTGAACGCAGATAGCACGACAACGCTGAAGCAGCGTTGTCGTGGCACGCCTGATTGTGGCACGACTCACCGCAACCACGAATCCTCGAAGGTCATCCCCGGGCTCAGCGGCGCCGCGTCGCTCGTCTCGACCATGCTCGCCACCGGGTACGCGCAGTAGTCCACGCTGGACGAGCCCGCCGGGCGGTGGTTGCCCGACCAGCCGAGGCCGCCGAAGGGGAGCTTCCCGCTGGCGCCGGCCGTCCCCGCGTTGACATTCACGCAGCCCGCTCTCGCGTCGAGCAGGAAGCGCTCTCCGGTCTCGCGCGACTTCGTGAAGATCGCCGCGGCCAGGCCGTAGCGCGTCGCGTTCGCCTGCTCGATGGCTTCTTCATAACTCTTGACGACGCACACGCGGACGATCGGGCCGAAGACTTCGATGTCGCATCCGCTGTCGCGGCCCGGGCCGCCGGCGTCATCGGCGACGAAGCGGTCCACCCGCACGGCGCCGGGCGAGATGAAGTGCCCGCCCTCGCAGCCCTCGATGTCGTCGATCGCTCGGGGCTCGATCAGCCCCTCGCCGCCGGAGGCGACGAGCGACTCGTAGTAGCTGAGCGCCTCCTGCCGGGCGCGCTCGCGGATGAGCGGCCCGTAGAAGACCGGCGCCTCGCGTCGCGGGTCGCCGATGTCCAGCGCCTGCGCACCGTTGACAATCGCCGGGATGAACCGGTCCGCGATCTTCTCGTGCAGGATGATCCGCCGGGTGCAGGTGCAGCGCTGCCCGGTTGTGGCGAAGGAAGCACGCACACACTCGATGGCCGCCTGCCGGAGGTCGGCGTCGTCCATGACAATGCAGGGGTTGTTCCCGCCGAGCTCCAGCGCGACGATCTTGCCGGGGGAATCGAGGTTGGCCTCGAGGATCTTCCGCCCCACGGGCCAGGAGCCGGTGAAGAGCACGCCGTCAACGCCGTGGTGCGCGACGAGCCGACCCGCGACATCCCCCGCGCCCTGGACGAGGTTGACGACGCCGGGCGGCGCGCCGACCGACTCGAGCGCCTCGTTGAACATCTCGGCGATGAGCTGCCCGATGGCCGGGGTCTTGTCGCTGGGCTTGAAGACGACCGTGTCGCCCATCGCCAGCGCGGGGATGATGTGCCCGTTGGGCAGGTGCGCGGGGAAGTTGAAGGGCCCGACCACCGCCATCACGCCGTGGGGCCGGTAGCGGCAGATGCCGCGCCTCGTGTCGCTGAGCGTGATCTCGTAATCGCGGACGCGCGACATGCCCGCGTGCTCGGATTCGTCGAGCGTGACATCGACCTTGGCCGCGAGGATCGACGCCTCGCCGGCCGCCTCCCACATCGCCTTGCCCGTCTCGGCGTTGATCAGCCGGGCGATCTCGTCAACGCGGCTCCTGACGATCTCCTGGTAGCGCCGCAGCGCCTCGATGCGCTTCGACCTGGGCGTGCGCGCCCAGACGCGCTGCGCCGAGCGCGCCGCGGCGATCGCGGCGTCCACGTGCGCCAGATCGGGAGACCCCGACCAGATGATCGACGCGGGGCGGGACGGGTCGTGCGATCGGATCGCGTCGCCCGGGATCGGCCGGGGCTCGCCCCCGATCAGGGCGCAGGGCTCGTGGGTCAGGACGGAAACGGCGTCGGCGCTGGTCGTCACTTCGGGGCCTTCTCGGGGCTGGGGTTGGATCCGGAAATCGAGGCCGACCGCCCGCCGTGACCGGCGAACGGGTCGAACATCCGCTCGTTCGGGAGCGCGGTGAAACCGACCTGCTCGCCCTCGCTCGCCGCGAGCAGCGCCAGCGCCTCGTCGGCGACCCGCGCCCTGCCGCCCTCGACCTTGCACGGCGCCATGACCGCGCGGAACATCCCGTCCCCGCCGTCCTTGCGGTCGGTGCTGACGAAGCACATCGTCTCGGCGTCCTGGTAGCGGAGCCCCGGGCCGATCTCCATCAGCTTGGTGTCGCGGACGATGTCGATCTCGTCCGTCGAGGCGTGCAGGTGGGGGCCGCCGTCGAAGGGGTCGATGCGGTCGTGGTAGCGGAAGCCGAGCTTCTCGAGCATCGCGCGCGCCGGGGCCGTGTCGCGCCCGACCTGTGCGATCCCCGAACGCGCCGCGGCGGGCAGCATCGTCAGGTAGATCTCCTCGCGCGGCAGCAGCGAGGTCATGAACTCGCGCGACTTCTGGCAGAAGCGGTCCGCCTCGTCGTAGGAGAGGTTGATGAACTTCTGCGTGAACTCCTCCCAGAAGACGTTGCGGCCGTCGGGCGTGATCGGGGCCATCATCTCCGCGAGGATGCGGTCCTGGAACCGCTCGCGGTGGAGCCCGATGTAGTGGAACCGGATCAGGCTCAGCTGCTTGCCGATCTTCGAGGGGTGCCCGCGATAGCTGGGGCCCAGGATCAGCCCGCCGATCTCGGTGGGGCCCGACTCGTCGAGCACCAGCTGCGCCGTCACGTGCGTCGTGCCCTGCTGCAGGTCCTCGGAGAAGAAGTGCTTCTTACGGAGTTGGAACACCACGTTGGGCGTCCCGGCGCTGCCCATCTTGGCGATCAGCGCGCTCGTCCCGATGACGTTGCCCGTTGTCGTATCCACCGCGCTGAACATGAACTGCGGCGACCTGCCCGCCGCCCCGCCCAGGTTGTGGATCTCGCGAACCTGCGTCACGTCTTCCGGCGCCTCGCCCTTGCGAACCGAGCGGAACGACCGCGTGCTCCAGCGCACCTTGTCCGCCACCACCTCCTTGTCGGGAGGCAGGTTGATGAAATGAACCATCTTGGCGAGCTTGAGCAGGATCGCCCGGTCGTCAGGGTGGGTCTGGCGGATGAGGAACATGGTGCGGGAACCTCCAGGGGCCGGCGCGGCGCGCCACGCTGAATCTTAGCCGGCGACACGCGCCATCGAACGCTCGACGATCTCGAACACCTTCGGCCAGTCCTCCATCCGGAAGACGCCCAGCGGCGGGAGCATGCGCACGTGGTACGGCCCGTGCCCGCAGTAGAAGCAGATCACGCCCTCCTCGAAGAGTGTCTTGCACAGCTTCATGACCTTGTCCTTGTCGCCGCCGAAGGGGGTGAAGCGCATCATCCCGCCGGTCCCGCCGGTGGTGGACGGAACGCCCACGACATCCGGGAACCACTCCGGGTGGCGCGACTTGATCGCCCCGACGTGCTCGACGAACGCCTTGTGGTGCCTTGCGATGCGCCCGTCCGGGCCGTAGTAATCGCCCTCGACCAGCCGATCGACGAGCCGGCGCCCGACGCGCAGCGCCGCCGAACCTCCGAGGAACGTCCCGCTGAGCAGCCCCGGCTTGGGGTTGTACCGCTCGGTGAAGAGCGTCCCGCACGTCTGGGTCATCTTGCCGACGGTGCACAGGTCGATGTACTCGCCCAGCCCCAGCGCCTCGAAGGCGAAGAGCGACTCGGTCCGCCCGAACGTCTGGATCTCGTCGGCCCACACCGCGATGTCGTTCGCCCGGCAGACCTCCATCAGCGCCCGGTGGAACTCCGGGGGCGCCGTGTTGAACCCGCCCTCGCCCTGGACCAGCTCGAAGACGAAGCACGTGTGCTGCTTCGGGTAGCGCTCGATGTAGCGCTCGAGCTGCCTGACGGTGGTGTCGATCGCGTGCGTCTTGGCCGAGTGGTCGCCGGCTCGCATCAGCCGCTCGAGCGCCTCGTCGTAGAACGGCATGTAGTCGATGTGCATGTTCAGCGGGATCCCGTCCCGCCCCGCGGCGGAGTCGCCGATCTGCGCCATCACCGTCGTGCGGCCCATGAAGCAGTGGCTGAACGCCAGTACGCGCTCCGCCGGCTGGTGCTTCTGGTAGGCGATCTTCAGCGCGTTCTCGTTCGCCATCGCGCCGCTGGTCGAGAAGAAGCAGTGCGCCAGCTCGCTCGTCCGCGACGCGTAGCTGACCAGCGACTCGGCGAAGAGGATCGCGTCCGCGTTCATCTGCAGGTGCCCCTGCATCACGGTGTCGCCGGCCGCGGCCTCCAGCGCCGTGCGGACCAGGTCCGGGTCGGAGTGCCCGAAGAAGAGAGCGCCGATGCCGCTGATCATGTCCCACTTGACCGACCCGTCCACCAGCTCCACCAGTGCGCCGTTGCCGATGCCCGAGGCGATGTAGTCGTAATACAGCCCGCGACCCCGCGCCCCGACCAGCGCCTGCGCGAGCTTGTCGAACTCGACCCGGCACTCCTTGTCGGGGCCCCTGACGCCGGTGATCCCCGACTGACGCCGCTTGAGCTCGCCGATGATCGTGTCGAACGCGCCGCTGACCGCGTCGCTGTGGAGGTACTGGCTGGCGGTGGTCTCGGTCTGCTGCGTGGTGGTGGTCATAGGTGTTCTCGCAATGGTCGGGCCGCGGGGCCCGGTGATCGTTTTCAGTGTGTCAGGGCGCCCTGCGCGAGGCGTTTGAGGAGCACCGCCATCAGCTGGCTCCGCTCGACCAGGCTCGACAGGTCGATCCATTCCTGGGGCGTGTGCAGCCCCCCGCCCCGGACGCCCAGCGTGTCGATCGTCGGGAGCCCCTCGTCCTGCAGGATGTTCCCGTCGCAGACGCCGCCGGTTTTCGCGAAGGGCATCGCCTGCCCCAGCGATTCGGCGCACGACCGGGCCAGCTCCGCGAAACGCTCCACCGCCGGCGTCAGCGGCTTGGCGGGCCGGTTGAAGGAGCAATCGATGCGCACCGAGGGCATCGCGTCCGCTGGGGTCTGGAGTTCCGAGAGCATCGCGCTGAGTTCATCGGCAATCGCTGAGGTCGGGAATCGCACGTTCCCCCACGCCCGGGCCAGATCCGGCACCGCGTTCGACGCCGGGCCGCCCAGCAGCGGTCCGATATTCAGGATCCGCCCCTTGTCCGGGTCCGGCATCGCAGCGATCTGGATGATCGCCTGCGCGAGCGCCGTCACGGCGCTGACCCCATCGGTGAATGCTCTGCCCACGTGCGCCGACCTGCCCCGAGTCTCGACCCGGAACTGCCCGCTCCCCGAGCGCTCGACGACCAGCTCCCCACCGGGCAGCGCCGGCTCTGTCGCGATCCCGATATCCGCCTCACGGGCCAGCTCGCGCAGGATCCGGTTGCTCGCGTAGCTGCCCGTCTCCTCATCGCTGGTCAGCGCCAGGGTGATGTTGCAGCAGTGCCCCGCGCCCGCCAGCGCTTCGAGCGCGTTCAGCGTTGTCAGCACGCCGCCCTTCATGTCCACCACGCCGGGCCCGATCGCGGTGGCGCCGTCGGGGGCGATGGTCATCTCTCGGAACGGCCCCTTCGGGTCGAAGACCGTGTCGAGGTGGCACGCGATCAGGATGCGGGGACCATTTCCGTGGAACCTCACCACCGCCGTTCGTGGCGGCATCCGCGCCGGCTCGGCATCATCGCTCTGGGCGCCGAAGTCGAGCCAGACCGGCCTGGGGTCTCCTTCGACCAGCTCCACCGCCCCGCCGATCGCCTCCAGACGTTCCAGCAGCAGCCCCCGGTACTCGTCCAGCCCGGGGTCGTGGCCCCCTCCGGTGGGGATCGCCACGTGCCGGGCCAGATCGCCGAGCATCGCGCCGTGACACCCCGCCAGATCCTCGCAGATCCGCGTCTCCACCGTGTCAAGCTGCACCGATGCCTGGGACAAGCAGCGCCTCCAACCGCGCGATCGCCGGGCGCGACCATCGCGCCGGCGAGCCCGAGTCTAGCCGGTGATCCGACCATCCCCCCCATTTCTGAGCCCAGAGGGGATCTTCAGCGGCAGGATTACAATACCCGGTGTCGAGAGTTCGCGGCCATGCTCGATGTCACATGGAGACCATGGGCCGACCCCCGGCCCGCCGCCAGGCGCTGAGCTGCCCCAGGTGCGTCGCCTCGTGCTTGATCATCAGGTGGATGACCACGTGCGCGACCGTGGGGAATCGCTCGACGAACCTGGGGATCGGCGTCCTGCTGGCGAGCACCTCGCGCTCGGCGTACCGGAACGCCTCCTCGGCGCCCTCGTGCAGCTCGATGTATTTCTCGACCAGCCGCTCCTTCGGCAGGTACGCCTTGGGATCGTCCAGCGGCGCGCTCTTGCGCCCGAACTTGTGATCGATCGGATCGTCCGGGACGCCCCCGTCGAGCATCGACATCACCACCGGCAGGTACACGCTCAGGTGCGAGAGGATCCACGCCGGGTGGTTCATCACCACGCCGCTAACCGGCTGCGCGATCATCTCCGCCTCGTCGAGATCATCGACGAGCGCCAGCGCGTAGCGGCGCTGTGTCACGCAGTTCGAGAGGATCCCGGCGCGGATCGCGCCGAACGCGTCGGTGTATTCCGTGGTGGTCATGCGGCAATCATACCGGCAGCCCCCCCCGGCAACGCAAACGCCGCTCGCCGCTGGCCCCGATAGGGCCGACGACGAGCGGCGCCAGAGTGTTCCGGATGCCCGGGTCGGCTCAGTTGTCGAAATTCGACCCGGCGGACTCGGTCTCGACGTTGGCGAACTCCGAGAGTGAGGCGCTGTCGGGGGCGACCATCGCGCGGATCGCGGCGTCGAAGGTGGCGTCGTTGGTCAGCCCGGCCGCCCTGGCCGAGGCCATCGCCTCGTCGATCGGCACGTTCTGATACCGCACCAGGTATGCAGCCCAGATCCCGCCGACCTCGTCCATCGAGGCGCCGTGGATCAGGACCGGACGGCCGGTGGACTGGAGCGCGGTGGCCAGCGCCTCGACCGCCTCGGGCGTGATCGTCGAGGGCTCGACCGGGATATTGAAGTACTCCATCCCCAGCTCGAAGGCCGCCTGCGGCTCATCGAAGTGGACGTACTGTTCCGTGTGCTCGACGGGGCGGAGGTTGATGATCGTCCGGACGCCGTGGTCCCTCGCCTCGCGCAGGCCCACGAGGTCGGGCTGCCCGGCGAACCAGAAGGCGGCTTGACGGCTCAGGCCGTTCTGGAACCCCCAGATGTCCGTGCTCGCGACGGGCTTGGCCCTGCCGCTGAAGCCAGCGTTGCTCGAGGAGTTGCTGCAGCCAGTGAGCGCGCAAGCCGCCGCCGCGGTGACGCCGATCCAGAAAGCAGGTCGCATGCCGATGCCTCCAATCGCGGTCGTGCTCACAGCGACACGCCGGAACAACGACCCACGCAGACCTGATGGCTATCGACAGGATCTCGCCCCCACTGTGGCGGCAATTGCAATGACGACCGGATAACCGGCGCCGATCTCGCGCAGTCGATCGATCCCCCACTCCCGGTGGAAAGCGTCCGAGAACTCGAACAGCCGCGTCAGTCCTCGAAGTGGTAGCCGATCTTCCGATCGAGCAGCTGCTCCAGCGGCAGAGGCTGATAGCGCAGCTTAAGCCCCACGTCGTAGGCGTCCTGGAGGCTGTACCCGCGATCGTGGATGAGGTACGCGACGTACATGTGCGTCGCCCGCCCGCCCGAGGCGCAGTGGATCAGCGCCTTGCCGTTGTGCCGGCGCATCACGTCCGAGAACTCGGCAAGAGCTTCGGGCTTGTACCCGGGCTCCTTCCCGCCGAGGGGGATGCGCACGTAGTCGAGCCCGGCCTCGGCGCACAGCGCCGCCTCGTCGTAGCCCAGCTCGTCCATCTCCCGGTCGGTCCGGAGGTTGATGACCACCGTCACGCCGTCGTCGGCGAAGCCGCGCAGCGCCTCGGCCGAGGGCTGCGACGCGATGCACACGGGGCCGTCGAGGTAGCAGTTGTCCACGCCCTCGACATCCTTGACCTGCTCCGGCGCTCCGGTGGGCGCCGAGGCCAGCGCCCCGTCGGTGCCCGGGCCGTCCCAGGGGATGTCAACAGTCCGGGGCGCGCTCTGACAGCCGAGCAGCGCCGCCGCGAAAGCCGGGACGGAGACGTGTTTCCAGGTGATGTTCATGGTGTGCTCCCTTCGGCGCATCCTACGCGCGCATCGCCTTGAAGAAACCGTCCAGCGTCATCTGGTTCTCCAGGTCCATGACGATCTCGCGGACCTTCTCGCGCTGCGCCTCGGGGAGCACCCCCTCGCCGAGCGCGTGGAACTTGACCGCGATCTCCTCCTCCGTCATCGGGTCGCGCGGGTCGCCCTTGGGCACATCGACGCGCTGCGCGTGGCTGGCGCCGTTCTTGAGCGTGATCGTCACCCGGCTCGGCTGGAACTCGGGGAAGAGCTTCTCGAACTCCTCGTTGGGCACGACCTTGACCATGTCCATTACGGGGATGAGGCCCTTGTCGTCGATGCGCTCCTGCTTGAACTGCAGGGGCGTGACCATGCCATCGACGAGACCCACCGCGAGCGAGTAGGGCAGCGAGTGATCCGCCGTCTCCTTGCTCGTGGGGCGGTACTTGTGCGGATCGCCCAGGATGTCCGCCGCCCGCGCGACGACCTCGACCTTGATCTCCGCGACGTCGGTCGCCCTGACCGCGTTCTCCTTGACGATCTTCATCATCGCCGTCAGCGGCGCGTGGCTCAGCGCCTCGATCGGGAACGATTTCATCCCGCAGTCGAGGATGCGGTAGTGGTCGCCCCTGGATTTCGGCAGCTTGTCCGTCATGATCTCGAACTTCCACTCGTGCCCGAAGACGTGCGACAGGCCTTCCTTGCCGTCGAAAACGTGCTCGGGCCCCGAGTAGCCGCGTTTGGCCAGCAGCGCCGACTCCACCCCGGCGCGCGTCGCCATGGGATCGACGGTGTTCTTCATGTTCGTCAGCTTGCCGGCAGTCACCGCGCCCAGCGAGCACGTCCGCGAGGCGCTGATCCCGATCGCCTGGACGAGCTGGTCCCGAGTCAGCCCCAGCACGCGCCCGGCAGCGATGGGCGCCGCGAAGCCGGTCAGCGTCGCGTGGTGCCAGCCGTACTCGCGGACACCCGGGAAGCCCGACTCGCACAGGCGCATCTCCATCTCGTAGGCGATGATCGTGCCGAGGATGACGTCTTTGCCGCTGCCCCCGAGCATCTGCGCGATCGCCAGCGGCCCGCAGATGATGTCGCTCGGGTGCGACGGGTCCTGCTTCCAGTAGATGTCGTTGTAGTCCATCGCCCGGATCATGAGCGAGTTCAGCAGCGCCGCGTCCGACGGGTTGGTCTGGAACCCGTCAACAAACACGTCGCACGTCGGCGCGCCGCCCATCGCCTTGAAGTGCTCGAGCGCGATCCGGTAGTCCTTCTGCCGCGAACCGCCCATCGCGCAGCCCAGCGAGTCGAACCAGAACAGCTTGGCCGCGGCCACGGCCTCCGGCGAGAGGTCGTCGTAGGAGAGGTTGGTCGCCCAGTCGGCGAGCTCGAAGGAGAGGAAACCGTCGGTCTTGTACGTTGCGGAGGCGGACATCGGGATTGGATCCTTTCAACTCAACGATGAACTGCGGGAGGCGCCACGGAACCGGCCGCGGCCCGTACAGTACACCGGACTCACAGGCCAGTCAGCGCCGCCCCCCCTCGAATCCGGAGATCCTCATGCGCATCCGCACCTTCCCGCTCGCCGCCCTCCTGATCCTCGTCGCGATGACCAACACCGGCTGCGTCAGCAACCACGTCACCAACGCCATCGCCGTTATGTCGCCCACCCAGGGCAGCAGCGTCCACGGCGTCGTCGAGTTCCACGACGCCGGCAACGGCGTCCGCGTTGTCGCGAACATCAGCGGTCTCACCCCCGGCGATCACGGCTTCCACATCCACGAGTGGGGCGACACCTCCTCCGCCGACGGGACCGCCGCCGGCGGGCACTTCAACCCCCTCGGTCACCAGCACGGCGCCCGGGACGCGAGCAGGAAGCACGTCGGCGACCTCGGCAACCTCCACGCCGATGCGCAGGGCAACGCCACCTACGACTGGACCGACCCCGACATGCCGCTCGCCCTGATCATCGGCCGCGGCGTCATCATCCACGCCAAGAACGATGACTACGGCCAGCCCACCGGCAACGCCGGCGGGCGCGTCGCGCAGGGCGTGATCGGTGTTGCGAAACCGGACATGCGGCACAAGCACTGACGCTCAATCGCGCCGCGTGTACTCGATCTCCCACAGCGTGGACCACGTCGCGCCGTCGTCGTCGGAGCCCTCGTAGGTCCACGTGAACCGGTCGTCCTCGATGTCGTGCCAGCGCATGCGAGAATCTCGATCGGGTTTGGCCGTGTCCTGCGGGTTGTCGAGCGTCAGGACCATCTGATCGCCGTCCCAGCTGCCGACGAAGGAGAGATACGCGCCCTGGCTGTCCATCCAGACCTGGCGCCAGACCCGGTTGGCGCGGTCGTACACGCTCAGGCTCCCGCCTGAGAAGTTGGTTTTTTCCGAGGCGAAGTTCTCGCGAACCGCCCACCCGCCGATGGCGGTGTCGATCGTGTTCGTCCCGGCGCCCCCCTGCCATGCCAGGTCCCACTCGCCGAGCCAGAAGTCGAACTGCGCCCACTCCGGCGCCCGGACCGGGCGCACGCTGACCGCGTTCGGCTCCAGCATCGTACAGTCCGTGCGCACGAGATACTCCACCGGCCTCAAGGAACCCGAGAAGCCCGACCGCTTCAACCACCACACCAGAGGCCGATCGGCGTCGTCCTCGCCGTACACCTCGAACGCGTTCTTCTCCGTCGCAGGCTTCAGCAGGAACTCATCAAGAACCGGCTCGGCAGCGCCAGAGGCGCCGGGTCCGGGCAATTCCCCGATGATCCGGAATCCTTCCGGGGTGTTCCTTGCTGCGCCGAGGCGCAGGATCGCGTGCGGCGACACCGACAGATACCGCCAGTCGTCGTGATCCTTCCTGTATTGATACCAGCGGATCTCGATCTCGCCCCGATCGCTGACCGGCCGGGCCCACTCGTACGACCTCGATTCCTCCAGCACCATCCCGTCGAACAGCGAGCGGTACGAGACCAGCCCCACCGGCGCCTCGCCCAGCCCCCCGCCCGAGTAGTTGTGGATGGCCCAGTCGCCGAGCGCGAAGCCCAGTTGGTCGCTGACCGGGTGGAAGGCCTCCTGCTGAACCGGCGCTGCGACTTGCTGCATTGTTCTGCTGGCGCAAGAAAACATCGCGCTGCTCAGGCACAGCGCGATGACAGGGATCGATCGGTTCATTGGGAGTTCCTCTCCCCGGGGATACGCACCGCGCCATGCGGTGGTTCGGACTGACCCAAACGGGGGTTACAGCTTCGCCGCCACAGCCTCCGCCACTTCCGTCGTGGACTGGGCGCTCGGGTCGCCCGCGCGGACCTGCCGCATGTCGTACGTCGCGGCCTTGCCTTCCTTGATGACCTCCGCGACGGCGTTCTCCAGCCTCGTCGCCAGGTCCTCCTCGCCCAGCCAGTCGAGCATGAGCTTGGCCGTGAGGATCATCGCGATCGGGTTGACGACGTTCCTGCCGTCGTACTTGGGGGCGGAGCCGTGAGTGGGCTCGAAGACGGCGTACTTGTCGCCGATGTTGGCGGCGCTGGCGAAGCCGAGGCCGCCGACGAGGCCCGCGCACAGGTCCGAGACGATGTCGCCGAACATGTTCTCCGCGACGAGCACGTCGTAGTCCTGCGGGTTCTTGATCATCCACATGGTGATCGCGTCGATGTTCGCCTCCCACGCGGCGATGCCGGGGTACTCCTTGGCGATCGCGCGGAAGCGGCGGGTCATCAGGCCGCCGGTCTCGCGGAGGACGTTGGGCTTCTCGACGAGCGTCACGGACTTGCGATTGAACTTCTTCGCGTACTCGAACGCCTGGCGGATGATGCTGTCGCAGCCCTGCTTGCTCATCACGCGCGTCGAGACGGCGACGTTTTCCAGCCCCTTCTCGAACCAGCGCTTCATCCGGTCGGGGTGACCGACCTCGGGGTCCGCCATCGCCCTGGCAATCTTCTCGGGGAGCGGGAACCACTCGATGCCGCCGTACATGCCCTCGGTGTTCTCACGGAAGACGACCTGGTCGATGTCGTCGCGGTAGTTGAGTGGGTTGCCGGGGTACGCCTTGCAGGGGCGCATGTTGGTGTGCAGGTTGAAGAGCTGCCGCAGCTTGACGATGGGCGAGAAGTACGACAGGCCCTTGCCCTGGAGCTCGGGTGCGAGCTCCTCGTTCGCCTCGTCCCGCGGCTTGCTGGTGATGGCGCCAAAGAGGGCGCAGTCGGTCTTCTTGAGGATCTCGATGGTGCGGTCGGGCAGCGGGTTGCCCTCCTTGCACCAGAACTCCCACCCGATATCCGCGGGGATGTACTCGGCGTCGAGCCCGAGCTTGTCCAGGACGATGCGGGTCGCCGCCATGACTTCGTTGCCGACGCCGTCGCCGGGCATCCATGCGATCTTGTACTTGGCCAAGGGTCCGTTCCTTCTGGTGGGTTCTGCGGATGGATAAAACGGCCCCGGAGGGCCAGAAAAGGGGAGTTCAGGGCGGGAGTATAGCCGGGCGCCGAGCAGGATCCGTGCGGTCTGTCCGCCCCCCTCTCCCTCTGGGAGAGGGCCGGGGAGAGGGGGTTGTGTGTCAATGCCTCAACACACCGTTCGGTCAGATCCGGCGCGACCCGATCCCGCCCTCCAGATTGACAATCCCCCGCGCGAGCCCCTCTCCCGACTCGCTGCGCTCGCCACCCTCTCCCAGAGGGAGAGGGACGCTCAGCCCGCCAGCTGCGCCTGCACCACCGCCTCGCTCCCGCCCATCACGACGAGTTCCTGCGCGACCGGTCCCAGCGGGTCGAAGGGGAACTCCTCGCCGCTCATGCGAGCCACCGACGCCGCGAAATCGACCTCGATCTCGGGGCCGACGATCGTCCGCTCCTTGTCGCCCAGGCTGTCGTGCAACGCGTCGGTCAGCGCCGGACAGTCGATGCAGATGAACCCGTTGTTGAAGGCGTTGCGTTTGTAGGTCTGGCTGAAGGAAGCCGCGATGACCATGCGGACGCCGCGCGAGGCGAGCGCCGTCGCCGCCTGCTCGCGCGACGAACCCGACCCGAAGTTGCGCCCGCCGACGATGATGTCGCCGGCCTGCGCCTTGGACTGGAACTCTGGGTCGTAGTTGAGCATGGCGTACTGCCCCTGCTGCTCGAACGTGATGTCGTCGCGGTAGGTGACGTCCTTGCCGTAGATGCCGTCCGTGTTCAGGTTGTCCAGCGGCAGGTACAGCGCCCGGCCCGTCACCGTCCGGGGGAAGTCGTCCCGGACGCGCGTCACGCTCCCGCTGCGCGAGGGCGCCTTGTGGACGACGCACTCGCCCCGGATCGCCACGTCGCCGGAGTCCTCCGGGGCGCAGATGAACCCGTTGACCGCGCTCGCCGCCACGACCGCCGGGCTCGCCAGGTAGCACAGCGCCTCCCGGCTGCCCATCCGCCCCTGGAAGTTCCGGTTCGTCGCGCTGATGCCGACCTCGCCGGCCTCCAGCGTCCCGGCGCCCAGCCCGATGCACGCCCCGCACCCCGCCGGCAGCTCGATCGCCCCCGCGTCCAGCAGGTCCTGCCACCAGCCCAGCCGCTGCGCCTCCTCGCGCACCTGCGACGACGCCGGCGCCAGGTAGAACTCCACGCCCGGGGCGACCTTCCTGCCGCGCATCACCTCCGCGGCCGCCGCGATGTCCTCCAGCCGCGCGTTGACGCACGACATCAGGTACGCCTTGTTGATCGCCTTCTTCTGCGCCTGCAGCTCGTGGACCGAGGTCATCACCTTCACGGAGTTGGGCCCCGACACGTGCGGCGAGACCGTGGACAGGTCCAGCGTCATCGTCCGCGCGTAGTGCGCGCCCGGGTCGCTGTCGAACCCGCGCCGCTCGTCCCACCAGCGCTCGACGTCCGCCGCCGTGTAGCGGGGATTGCCCCGCCGCTCGAAGAGCTCCGCCCGCTGGAGCAGGTAGTTTTTCAGCGTCTCGTCGAAGGGGAAGACGCCCGCCAGCGCCCCCCACTCCGTCGTCATGTTCGCGATCGTCAGCCGCTCGTCCATGCTCAGGCCGGCGACGCCCTCGCCGGTGAACTCGATGACCCCGTTGAGCGCCTCATCGTTGTTGAAGTGCCCGCACAGCGCGATGATCACGTCCTTGCCCGTGGCGCCGGGGCGCAGAGACCCCGTCAGCTCCACATTGATCTGCTCCGGGACCTGCCACCACGTCTGCCCCGTCGCCCAGATCGCCGCGGCGTCGGTGCGCACCACCGGCGTCCCCAGCGCCGCGACGGCGCCGTACAGGTTCGAGTGCGAGTCGCTCCCCACGCAGAACGAGCCGGGGGTGACGTACCCCTCCTCGACCATGATCTGGTGCGCGATGCCGCGCCCCGGCGGGTAGTAGTCCACCCCCTGCTCACGCGCGAACTTCTCGATCTTGGCGTACTTGCCCAGGTTCTCCGGCGTCGTGTTCTGGACGTCGTGGTCCATCCCGAAGACCGGCTGCCCGGGATCTTTGATCTTCGTCGCCCCGATCGAGTGGAACTTCGGGATGACCGCCCCGGTGTTGTCGTGCGTCATGATGTGCTTGGGACGGATCGCGAGCAGGTCCCCGGCGCGGACGACCTGCCCATCCTCAAGCCCCACGGCGTAACGCTGGGCGATCTTTTCGATTCTGGTCTGCGGCATCGATCAGGTCTCGTAGGGTGCGGATTCGGAGCAACCGAGTATATGACAAGGGCATCTGACGAAGGACCAGCAGGAGCCCCGACCCCATGCCCATCCAGATCCGCCGAATCTACGACGAGCCCAGGCGCACCGACGGCTACCGCGTTCTGATCGACCGCCTCTGGCCCAGAGGCAAGACGAAGGAAGCCGCGGCCATCGACCTCTGGGCCAAGGGCGCCTCGCCCTCGAACGACCTGCGCAAGTGGTACGCCCACGACCCGGACAAATACACCGAGTTCCGCAATCGTTATGTCGCGGAGCTCAATGCGAACCAGGATGCCGTGGACGAACTCATCGAGGCGTGGAAGGCGAGCGGGAAGAAGACGCTCACGCTGCTGACCTCAAGCAAGGAGCGGGAGCTGAGCCACGCGAAGGTGCTGACAACACTGCTCGAGAAGCAGGCCTGACCGGGCGGCTTACTTCTTCTTCGCCGCCATCGCCCCCAGGTACTTCGCGATATCGAAATCCACGAAGTCCGCGTGGTGGAAGATGATCGACTCGATCGACCGCTGCGTCTTGTCGCCCTCGTAGCTGTGCGTCGCCACGATATGCATCACCTCCGGCGGGATGCCGTGCTTGTAGCACATCGCGACGCCGCTGAAAGGATGCCGCAGCATGTCGCCGAAGTGGCCCTTGATGACCCTGCCGCTCGCGTCCTTGTCGAACTCCAGCGGCTTGCCCACGTCCGCCAGCAGTGAGCCTGCGATCAGGTGATCCCGATTGATGGGGATGCGATCGCCGAACACTTCGTTCAAGACATCCGCGATCACCATGCACTGCTTGCAGCACGACCTGAGATGCTCGACGTACCGCAGGTCGATGTCCCCCGCCAGCAGCGTGAAGGGAACCGCGCGCAGCTCGTCGAACGTCCAGCCCTTGCCGCCGCAGCCCGTCGTGATCGCCTCCGACCACACCGCCGCGACCCTGTCCCGCAGCCCGGCGTCCCGGATCTCGTTGATCTCCGGGAAGAGCTCGGCGATCTGCACCGTGCTGAATGTCTGTTCGCTCGTCATCGTCACCGCTCGTTCTCCCCGGCATCAGCCGATCGTTGCTGTCGCTCGAACTCCTGCCGCAGCAGGCCAACGCTGACTGTATCGCGCCATCGCCCGCCCCGGAAGAAGTGCTCGCGCAGCCTCCCCTCCTCGTGGAACCCCAGCTTCTCCAGGATCCGGCCCGACGCCGGGTTGTCCGTGAACCACGCCGCCGTGATCTTGTGCAGCCCCAGCTCGCCGAAACCGTACGCGAGCACCCCCCGGCACGCCTCCGTCGCGTACCCCTGCCCCCGCTCACTCAGCCTGATGATGTACCCCAGCTCCGCCCGATGATGCGGCGGCTCCAGCACCAGGCCGATCGTCCCGACGCCGGCGCCGTCCGCCCTTCGGCGGATCAGGAACGTCACGCGGTTGCCCGCCTCCATCCCGGCTTCGACCCGGTCCACGAAGTCGTGCGCATCTGCCTCCGTGTAGGGGTGCGGCAGCGTCAGCGTGTTCGCCGACACGTCGGGCGCCTCGCAGATCGCCGCGATCGACAGCGCATCGCCGCGGGCCGGGATCACCAGCGTCAGGCGCTCCGTCTCGATGGTCGTCGCCACGATCGGCATGCTTACCCGCCGCCGCGCGACGCCTTGCGCTGCTCGTACACCGGGCGCGTCAGCCCGAAGTGGTGCTCATCCTCCCAGACGCCCCATTTCAGATAGGAGTCCTTCGTCGTGCCCTCGAGGAGCATCCCGTTCTTCTCCATCACGCGGCGCGACGCCTCG
Organism: Phycisphaeraceae bacterium; assembly: GCA_020639135.1. GTDB lineage: Bacteria > Planctomycetota > Phycisphaerae > Phycisphaerales > UBA1924 > JACKHE01. The sequence goes on along the minus strand of JACKHE010000007.1, from coordinate 22,404 downwards.
TTCTGCACCGAGCAGATCCCGCTGATCCGCCGCAGGCCGATGGTCTCGAACCCGAACTCGAGCACCGCCGCCAGCGTCTCCGTCGCGTACCCGTTGCCCCACGCCCACTCGGCGATGATGTAGCCGAACTCGCCGGCGATGAACCGCTTGTTCACGCTCAGCATCGTGTCGCCGATCAGCCTGCCGCTCGACCGCTCGAAGATCCCCCAGACGAACGCGTCGCCCTGCTCGATCTTCGGCGCCCACTCCCGGATGAACTGCTCCGCCTTGCCCTCGGGGTAGGGGTGCGCGAGGCTCCCGCACATCGCCGCGACATGCTTGCTCTGACAGATCTCCTGCAGCGCCGGCGCGTCCTCGACCATCATCCACTTCAGGTCCAGCCGGGGCGTCGAGAGGATGACCCCCTTGACGTGCGACCCGATCTCGTGCGGCGTCTTCACTACGAAAGGCCCCGCGATTCCGGGCCGTCATAGACGTGGTTCACCGGATCGACCTTCCGCATCGGCCGCATCCGCGACTGTTCTTCCGTCACATGCGCCACCAGCCCCGGCACACGCGCGATCATGAACAAACCGTTCATCAGCGCGGGGTCGAAACCCAGTTCGCACAGGATCGCCGCGATCGCGCCGTCAACGTTGATCGGCAGCGCCTTGCCCTGCCCCTTGAACTCCGCCTCCACCGCGCGGGCGGCGTCGATGTAGTGCCCGCACACCCCCGCCTCCGACGCCAGCTCGAACAGCCGCGCTGTCCGGGGGTCGGCGCTGTGGATCCGGTGCCCGAACCCCGCCATGCGCCGGCCGGAGACTTTGAGCTGATCGAGGTGCCCCGCCGCCGCGGCCGCGAGATGCCCGCCCTGCTCGACGCTGCGCACGATCGCGCGCAGCGACGTCGCGCAGTCCTCGATCGCGCCGCCGTGGTGCCTGTTGACACTCAGGATCCCCGCCGCGACCGACTGGCTCAGGCTCGCGCCGGTCGAGGCGACCGTCCGCGCGCTCAGCGCGCTCGGCGGCGTCGCGCCGTGGTCGATGCTCGACACGATGATCGCGTCCATCAACCGCCCCACCGGCTCGCTGGGCAGTTCGCCCCGCAGGATCAGGTACACCGCGGCGCCGAACGACACCCGCCCCATCAGCTCGGCGATGTCGTACCCCCGCACCGCAACGCGGTTGGGCTGGATCTCGGTGATGGCGGTCGGCCACGCTTCGCTCATCGTTCAGCCCCCCACCGCGATGCCCGCGGTCTTGAGCGTCCGCACCGTCGCTTCCGGCAGGTCGCCGAACGATTCGACGACCACCGCGCCGGCCTCGGTCAGCGCCCTGACCTTCCCGTCGTGCGTCCCCTTGCCGCCCTCGATGATCGCGCCGGCGTGGCTGAACCGCGTGCCCTCCTTGGCGACCTTGCCGCCGATGTAGGCGATCACCGGCTTGGTCACGCGCCCGGCCTTCATCAGCGCCGCGAGGTCCTCCTCCTGCGTGCCGCCGATCTCGCCGAAGAGCACGATCGCCTCCGTCTCCGGATCATCCTCGAACAGCAGCGCGACGTCCGGGATCCGCAGCCCCAGCACCTGGTCGCCGCCGACATGCACGAGCGTGGACATCCCTACGCCCGCCTGCCCGATGTAGTACGCGCACGAGCTGGTCATCCCGCCGCTGCGGCTGATCACGCCGACCGGCCCCTTGGCGAACCACTTCTTCGCGCTCTCCGCCTTGCCGCCGATCATCCCCAGCGACCCGCGCCCCGGCGAGAGAATCCCCAGCGTGTTGGGCCCCACGAAGCTCGCGCCGTGCTGCCTCGCGCACTTGGCCACCGCCATCGCGTCCCACACCGGCACCCGGTCCGGGACCAGCACCACCAGCTTCACCCCCGCCTCGATCGCCTCGATCGCCGCGCCCTTGACCAGCCGCGCCGGCACGAACACCACCGAGATATCGATCGGCCCGCAGGCCGCCATCGCCTCGGGCACATTGTCGTACACCGGCACGCCGTCCACGTCCTCGCCGCCCTTGCCGGGCGTGACGCCGCACACGACGTTCGTGCCCATGCCCAGCATGAGCTTCGTCCGCGCCCGGCCCTCGCGCCCGGTGATGCCCTGCACGAGCACGCGCCTGGTTTCATCGATGAGGATGGCCATCAGCGCTCCCCCCAGCTCACGTGATCGACGCCCGGGATCGGGAGATCGACGTACACCACCGGCGCTCCCGCCATGGCGCACTCGATCTCGCACGCGATCATCTCCGAATCTTTCTTCATCGCCTCCTCCGGATCGATCGCCAGCGCGGGCCTGCCGCCCGCGTCGCGCAGGACGCCGCCGCCGCGCTCGACGACCTTCGCGGTCGTCGCCGCGTCGCAACGCTCCAGGTCGATCCACACATGCCCCTTCCAGTGCTCTCCGGGCCCGATGTCGAAGCTCAGCGCCCCGGGCGAGCCGACAAACGCCGGGACCGCGCGCTCCCGTGGCGACCACGCGTTCCCGCTGTTCGCATCGACGAGCTCCCGGAACCGCTCGGCGCACCTGGCCGGGGGGTCGTCCTTGCGGAAGCCGACCACCGTCGCGGGGAGATCCGCGCACGCCGATTCAAGGATCGCCACGGCGCGGTCTTCGCTGTTGCCGCCCAGGCGGATCACCGCCGGGATGTCGAGGTTGAGCTCGCGGAACGCCTTGGCCAACCCGTACGCGCTGTGGTGCTGCTCCTGGCTCGCGACGCCGGAGCCCGAGCCGAAGTAGCCGACCAGACCCTCCTGCTGCAGGATGATCCGCGCCGCCGCGTACACCTTGGCGCTGGATGGATTGCCGCTCGTGTCGGTGAAGTTCGCCGGCGTGAACCCCGCGTGCACCACGGCGTCCATCGACATCATGGACCCCCCGCCGCCGGCGCCGTGGAAACCGATCGCCCGCTCCCCCGCTTCGCCCGTCGTCGGGAGCTTGGCGAAGTAGAACGTGCCCCGGTGGTCCGCCTGCTCGATCCGATACGCCGCGCGCTCCAGGGGCGTCGGCGGGTGATCGAGCTCTCGCGCGATCTCGATGCCCAGCTCCGGATGCCGGAAGACGGCGTAGTCGTCGATCGTCAGCCTGCAATCCGCCGCGACCACCCGGCCGTCCTCGGTCGTCACGAGCGGGTTGATCTCCAGCGATCGCGCCTCGACCTCCCTCGCCAGGCGCACCGCCTTGTCGATCGCGTCGAGCAGCCCTTCGTGGTACTTCGGGTCGATCGGGGACGCGCCGAGCAGCCGCTGGACCTCCGCCGCGTCCACGCCGTCGTCGGGATCGACCGGCAGCCGATGGACCTGCCCCGCGCGCTCCTCGACGCCGCTGCCGCCTGTCAGCGAAAGCAGCAACACCGGCGCGCGCGCCGCATCGTCGATGCTCATCGAGACAAACAGCTCATCGACGATCGGCAGCCGCTCCTCAACGATCGCCTGTTCCACGGGGAACTGCCCGATCTTCATCTTGAGCAGCCGCTCGGCGTCGGCCCGCGCCGAGGCCGGTGAATCCGGGAAGGTCACTCCCCCCTGCGCCTTGCGCGAGGTCGTCCACGCCTGGATCTTCATGACCGCGGCGCCGCCGAGTGATGCGGTGATCGCCTCGGCCTCAGCAGGCGTGCTGGCGGTCTTTCCCCTGGGGATCGCGACGCCGCGCTCGGCGAGCAGCCCCTTGCCCTGATACTCGTGCAATCGCGCCAATGGTGGCCCTCCAGGGGGCCGGGCGGGGAGCGGAAGGCCCCACATCCGGTGATGAATGGGCATGGTAGTCGTTGCCGCTGCGCAGGCAACGACTCAGCCGAGGGGCCAGTCGCCGGTCCGCACAATCCGCGCCGGTCCCCGCTGGGTGATCATGCCCAGAGGGTCGATCTCGATCGCCAGATCCCCGCCGGGCAGCGAGACCACCACGCCGGCCTCGACCAGCCCCGCGTCGTGCAGGGCGCTGACAACCGCGGCGGCGCCGGTGCCGCAGGCGCGGGTGGCGCCGGCGCCCCGCTCCCAGCTCTGGACGGCGACGGCGCGGGGGCTCAGGATCCGGGCGAACTGCGCGTTGATGCGCGCGGGGAAGGCGGGCGCCCGCTCGATCGCCTCGCCCCGCGACGCGAGGTCGGCGTCCGTCAGGGGGGCGTCCACCCGGACCACGGCGTGGGGGTTGCCGACGGAGGCGAACCATGCCGATTCCGCGCCGAATCGGAAGACGCCGCCACCCTCCGGGGTGAGTTGCGATGCGTCGGCGCCGACGGCTTCGGGTCCGAACGATGCGACACCGAGCTGCGTGGTCACCTGCGACGGATCCGCCTTGTCCACCCGGCAGATCCGTTGCCCGGCGTCGGTGTCGATGACGAAGCCGAGGGATCCGCCGACTCGCGCACGGCCCTGCTCCACGAGAAGTCTGGCGACGGCGCGGAGCCCGTTGCCGCACATCTCGCTCGTCGAGCCGTCGGCGTTGATGATGCGCATCGTGGCGACGGTGATGCTGTCGTCGTGGGATTCGCCGGGGCCCAGGAGGAGGATCCCGTCGGCGCCGACGCCTGTCGCCGGATCGCAGAAGGCCCGGGCGAGCTCGGCCCACTGCGCCTCGGTCAGGTCGAGCGCGTCGGTGGCGTCAAAGACGCCGAAGGTGTTGCCGAGCCCGCTGACCATCGTGTATCGCATCGCGCGGCTCCTTTACCCGAGGGCCCCCTGCACGAGCATCGTCACGAAGGCGAGCAGGGCCATGACGACGAACCCGGCGATGAGCCACCGCTTGATCGCTCGGCAGACCGTGTCGATGGGCAGCGCCTCGACGGGCTGGCCGATGAGGATGCCGATCGCGTGCTGCCGGCCGGCGATGGAGCCGTGGCGCCAGGTCCAGCGCCGGCTGGGGATGTGATTCAGATCCGCGACGGAGGCGAGGGCGCCGGCCATCGCGTCGGCGGCGTCGGGCTGGCAGACGAGCCCCGCGCCGGGGTCGTTGCGGCGGGTCAGGCCGCTGATGTGCTGCACGGCGAAGGCGTCGGCCTGCCGCTCGAAGCGCCGGCTGACGAAGCCGAAAGTCAGCAGCCCCGCGATCACCGCGATCAGCAGCGTCGCGACCTCCAGGATCGATGTGAGCGGATCGGCCGGCCACCCCAGCGCCCGCACGATCGCCAGAACGCCCTCGGACAGGAGCGTCATCACCATCGAGGCGATCCCCAGGCCCACGACCAGCGAGGCGAGCAGCCAGGGCATGTGCCGGCGGCGGACGTGCCCCACCTCGTGCGCCATCACCGCCTCGACCTGGTCCTCGGGGAGCGACTCGAGCAGCGCGTCGGTCAGCAGAACATACCGCACCGGCGCGATGAACCCCAGCACGGCGCCGTTGATCATCAGGCCGTGCGTCTTCCAGACGAGGATCTGCCGGAAGCGGACGCCCTGCCGCTCGCAAAGCGCGGTCAAACGGTTGCGGATCGGCCCCGGCGCGATGGGCGTGGTGCGCCAGAGCAGGCGGATGACGATGGGCGCCAGCGCCAGGATGACGACGGCGCCGAGCAGTTGCAGCCATGGTGTGAGGACGTACTGCAAGGCGCCCGGACCCTGGGGGTGGCCGCTCCATGGATCATCGTCGAGCGCGAACTGAACGATCTCCGACCAGGCGAGGATCAGCGCGATGGGCGCCAGCAGGAGCAGCAGGTCGTGCCGGACGCGGTCGAGGACGTAGCTGAACCTCGATGGCATCGCGCTGACCGGTCTGCCCTCGTCGAGCCGAGCGACGAGACCCGCGTCGTGGAGCCTGCGATCGATGGGGTACATCGACCACCACCCGGCGATGAACACCAGCAGCGTCGGAGTGACGACGATCGCCTCGTCGATGATGACCATGTCGCCGATCGCGGCCCGGGTGACGTCGAGGAAACCGGCGCGGAGCACGAGCCAGCCGTAGGCCACGACCGCGGCGACACGCGAGATCTTCACCGCGCGCTCGGCGGTCCGGATCGCGGAGACGGCTCCGGTCCGGTCCAGCCTCCTGCCGCAGATCCACACCGCGCTGTCCACGAAGATCGACAGCAGCAGGGCGATGAACATCGATGCGGTGAGCATCGATCCGAACCCGCCGCTCTCGACGCGGTCCGGTGCGAAGAGCGCCGGGAAGGCGTCGTGCAGGGCGATGACGCCGATGATCGCGATGATCAGCGCGTGGAGCATGCTCGGTGTACGGGCTGTGCGGGCTGTTGCGCCCGGCGGGGAACCGTCATGGCCGGCTGATGGCGCCGAGGTCGATGCGCGCCCCGTCCGGCTGGTAGCAATCAACACCCAATGAGTTCCGGGAAATGAACGTCAGCACGATGCAGGTCCGGCCGAAGCGCTTGGCGTATTCGAGGTCGCCCGAGCCCGGCCCGGCGTAGTCGCCGTTGTTGTGGGACTGGGCGTGGAAGTGGTAGTGGAAGAGCGCCGCCGCGCCGGCGTGGAGCAGCTCGGGGGAGGCGACGAAGCGGTTGTCCCCGGCGCGCTGCGCGGGGCGCGGCGGGTACGAGAGCGCCACGAACCCCCCGTCGGGATCGGCGTCGAGGACGCCGCCGTGCTCGGTCGATTCGTCGCGCTGGTCGTGGTCCGCCTGCTCGAAGAGCTCGCGCACGATGCGCGGGTCCCGGACGGCCTCGTCGGCGATGCACAGCAGCAGCGCATCGCCCCAGACGAGGTCCCGGCGCCACTGCTCGATCGTCTCGCGCGGCGCCGCCATCGCGTCGGTGTAGCCGTCGGTGCGGCGGGTGTGCCGGCGGTCCTGGATGTCGCGTTCGAGCTGGTCGAGGAGCTCCCGCCGCGACGCCGCCAGCCAGTCGCTGCGGTGCTGCGAGGCCCAGAGCACGCCGGCGGCGTGGCGGAGCTCGAAGCCCTCGCGCTGCTCGGGGGTCAGTGCGGCGATCAGTTTCCTGGCGCGGCTCCAGAACTCCGCGTACTCAGGCTTGCGCAGATCCTCGACCCAGTCGAGCTGCTCGGTCGTCAGCGGGATGGCGCCGAGATCCCGCGCGGCGGACTGCAGGTCCGCGAGCAGGGGATCGCCCGGCGCGTCGGGCGCCTTCGCGACATAGCCCTGGGTCAGCGCGCCGTCGGGGTCGATGCGCGACAGCAGCGTCCAGGCGTCGCGCCGGGTGCGCTCGCCGAACTGGTCGTCGGGGTCGTGCTCCTTCGCGAAGACGTCGAAGACGGTCTTCTCGATGGATTGATCGGGGCGCAGCGCCAGCAGCGCGGCGCGCTCGGGGCGGTCTTCGTCGCTGGGGCGCTGCACGAACCGCGACCAGCTCCGGACCAGCGCGGGGACCAGTGATTCCTCGTCGGACTCGACGGCGAGATCGCAGACGTGCTCGATCACCGGCCACTGGCTCTCGGTCGGGAGCATCAGCGAAAGCATCCGAGCCGTGTCGTCGGCGTCGTCCCGGAACAGCTCGTCGATCGCGGCGTTGCGCACGTTGGGGCGGTTGCCGCGGCCCCAGGCGACCTTCTTGAGCATCTCTCGCGCGGCGTCGGGCTCGAGCTCGCCGGAACGGCCCATCCCGGCGACGGCGGCGACGGCGCGGAGCTTGCTTTCGGAGCCCGCGGCCGGGTCGGCCAGGGCGCCCAGCGGATCACGGTCGGCGCGCTGTGCGGCGCTCCCGCCGCAGCCCTGGAGCGAAGCGATCGCTACAGCGCAGCAGGAAACGAGGAAGCGGGTCCGGACGGCGAGTGCGCGTGAGGTTTGTCTTGTTCGGGGCATCATGCGGAGTGTAGTCGTGGGCGGCGGGCAACCGCGCGGATCGTGCGGCCGGAGGCTTGATCCGGACGCTCTGGCTTGCCTCGGGGCGGCGCGGGGGGCACAATCTGACCACGACCGGAGCCACCGCCCTTGAGCCATGCCCACAAGCACGATGCCGCCCCCCTGATTGACCGCGTCCGGGCGGTGGTCGAGGCGCTGCGCCCGATGATCCAGCGGGACGGTGGGGATATCGAACTGGTTTCGGTGACCGCCAAAAAAGTGGTGGAGATCCGATTCAAGGGCGCATGCGTGGGGTGTCCTTCGAGCGAAATGACGCTCAAGATGGGAATTGAGGAGAATCTCAGGGCGCATGTCCCGGAGATCACCGGCGTCATGGCGGTGGACTGAATCCCGTCAGCGACGCGCCAAAACGCGCGAAAACCAACAGTTGGCGGGCACTTACATTGTGTTTGCATGGTGAACAAAACGTTCAGACTCGGCGATTGCCGGTTTGACGGGATGGTCACGGCTGGTAGTCTGGATTGTGGTGGGGCCGAATCGCGTGGTGCGAGATCGGCTGGACAGGAGGTCCGATTTATGCTTGTCATCACGAGGCGTGAGGGCGAAGAGGTCGTCATCGGCGATCCGAACGATCCCACAGGGATTGTTCGCGTGGCGGGGATCAAGGGCGACCGGGTGCGGCTTGCGTTCGAGTTCCCACGGAACATCGAGGTGCACCGCCGCGAGGTCGCGGATCAGATCCTCGCCGAGCGTCCGGCGGTGGTCGGCGCGATCAAGCCGGTGGCCGCGGCGCAGGGCTGAACCGCTCAACCCATACATCTTGCTGCGAGTGTGACACAACATTGTGTTGCTGCGCGCGGCGTGCGAATGCGTTGATTCAGTTCGACGCGAGGAAGTCGGGGTCGATGACCGGGCCGCCGGGATCCGTGCCGGCAGGGACGGCGGGCGACCAGTCCACGCGGGTCTTGCCGAGGATGGTGCCGGTGGCGAAGGCGAGGTCGATCTGCGCGATCTCGTAGTCGGTCAGCGCGGCAATCTCGGCGGACTGCGCCTGGGCGAGGCGCGTCGCGGCGTCGAGCACGTCGGTGCTCGTGCGGCGGCCGACCTCGAACTGGCGCTGCTCGGCTTCGAGCGTCCGGCCCGCGGCGATTGAGGACAGGCGGGCGGCGAGGATGCGCTGCCAGCCGGACTCGATCGTGTCGATCGCGTCGAGGACCTCCTGCTCGATGGACTGCTCGCGGGACTCCTTTGAGGAAAGGCGCTGGAGCCGCTGGAGGATGGCGCGGCGGACGCGGGACCTGGCGGCGTCGTTGCCGATGGGGACCTCGGCGCGGAGACCGACGAGCCAGTCGTCGAACTCGGCGTCTCGGGTGACGCCGAGGGATTCGTTGATGGACGAGCCCAGGCCGTTGAGGCGGTAGGTGTAATCGAGTGTGAACAGGGGCAGGGCCTGGTTGCGCTCGAAGTCGATCGTGCTCTCGTCGATGGTGAGCTGGAGTTCGAGCTGGAGGAGCTCCATGCGGTTGGCGAGCGCGGCGTCAACGTAGGCGTCGGGATCGACGTCGTAGCGGACGGGGTCGGGCTCGGTCGAGGGGATGAGCACGATGTCGGTCCGCTGCTCGAGGCCATCGACATGGATGAGGCGCTTGAGCTCGCGCTGGCGAGTCAGGACGAGGTTCTCGTTGACGATGATGTCCTCGAGCCTGCTGGCGACGCCGTCCTCGGCGCGGATGACCTCGACCTCGGGCAGGTCGCCGGCGTCCACGCGGCGCTTGGCGCGGTCGAGCTGCGCGACGGCGAGCTCGTACTGGCTCTGCGCGACCTCCAGGCTCTTGCGCGCGGCGTAGAGGCGCCAGTACAGGCGGTCCGCGGCGGCGAGCTGCCGGATGATCTCCTGCTTGGTCCGGGATTCGCTGACGCCCTCGTTGAGCGCGGCGACGCGGATGCCGTGGGTGCTGGAGCGATGCCCGGCGCCGCGGAGCAGGGGCTGGGAGATCGAGATCGCGGCGTCGGAGGTGTAGGCGGGGTTGAGTGTGGAGAAGATGTTGTTGGTGGCGGTGCGGTTGAAGGGGAAGTCCACGGTGACGGACCCGCCGGTGCGCAGGGGCACGGTGACGCCCAGATCCACGTCGAGCGTGTCCACCTTGGAGCCCGCCAGCGTTGAAGAGGTCGGCGTCTTGAAGGAGTTGCGGTTGAGGTTGGCGAAGAAGACGGCGTCGAAGGCGGCCTCGGCCTCGGTGACGCCCTGATTCGCGATGGTCGGGTCCACGAGCGCGACCTGGATGTCGAGGTTGTTGCTGATGGTCCAGGCTCGGATCTGCTCGAGCGAGATGTCGAGCGTCTCGAGGCCGTCGAAGGGGCTCTTCCGCGCGGCGCTGAGCTGCGAATCGGCGACGTCCTCGCGCGTCTCGGGGAGCGTCTCGCCCTCGACGGCGCTGCCCTCGAGGGTGATCGCGTCGATGGAGCGGAGGCGCTCGGCCGGAGGGCGGTCGCCGTAGTCGCTGCGGCTGGTGGCGAAGGGGTTCTGCGCGCAGCCGGCGAGGGCGGCGGCAGCGATAGCGCACGCGGCGGCGGGGGCCGCGAGAGCGGGACGGTTATTCATGTCTGAGGGCCTCGATGGGGTCCATTCTCGCCGCCTTGATGGCGGGGAACATGCCGAAGACGATGCCGCAGCCGGCGCTGAAGGCGACGGCCATGATCATTGCCCACGCGGGGATGGAAGATTTGTCGAGATTCCACTTGGGGAAGGCCTGGGCCAGGAGCACGAGCCCCTGCCCGACCAGCAGCCCGATGACGGCGCCGACGACGCAGAGCGTGACGGCCTCGGCAAGGAACTGCAGCATGACGACGGCGGGTCTGGCGCCGACGGCCTTGCGCAGCCCGATCTCGCGCGTCCGCTCGCTCACCGAGGCGAGCATGATGTTCATGATGCCGATGCCGGCGACGAGCATGAGCACGCTGACGACGCCCCCCACCACCGCGGTGATGGCGGCGGCCATCCCATTGAACTGGTCGATGGCCTGCTGGAGGATCTCGATGTTGAAGGTGTCCTCGTCCTCCGGGCTGAGGTTGCGGAGCTTGCGCAGGACGAAGCGGACCTCACGCCGCGCCTCGTCCACCAGATCCGGCGATGCGATGGATGCGGTCGCCCAGATCCAGCCGTAGCGGTTCATCTTGAGCGAGGTCTCGTAGGGGATGAGGACCTGCGCGTTGGTGTCGCTGCCTGTGAAGACACTCTTGGGCTCGTTCTCGACGACGCCGACGATGAGGAACCGGTTGCCGTCGATCAGCAGGTGTTGCCCGACGGGGTCGATGTTCAGGTCGAGCTCGGGGATGGCCTCCTCGTTGATGACGCAGACGGGGCGCTTCTCGTCGTGATCGATGCGCGACATCGGGCGGCCCTGGAGGATCTCGCGGTTCTCGACCTTGTGCCAGTCGAGGCCGATGCCCGTGACGGCGACACCCGAGACGGTGCGCTCTCCCGCGGTGACGTCCCAGCTGCTCTGGATCAGCGGCGTGAGCGCCTCGATGGAGGGGCAGTGCTCGGTGATGGCGTTGACCTCCTCGACGGTGAGCATCACCTTGTCCCAGCCGAGCTTGCCGCGGAGGGTGCGCGGGACGTTGCCCCAGATCCAGACCTTCTTGGCGCCGAGGGATTCGAGCTCGCTCATGATCCCGGCGCGCATGCCGCCGAGCCCGGCGATGACGGACACGACGGCGGAGACGCCGATGACGATGCCCAGCGCGGTCAGCGCGGCGCGGAACTTGTTGGACCAGATCTGGGTGAGCGCCAGGACGACGGTCTGGAGCATGAAGCGGATGAACATGACCGTCCTTTCGGGCGCCGGGCGCCGGCGCGGCGCGGGGGGTTGATTACTCGTGGCGCAGGGCGTCGATCGGGTCGAGCCTGGAGGCCTTGAACGCGGGGAGGATGCCGAAGAGGAGCCCGGTGCCGACGCTGAAGCCGACGGCCAGGACGATCGCCCAGAGCGGGATCTCGGAGCCGGAGAGCTGGGCGTTGGGCATGAAGGAGAAGGCGACCATCAGCAGCTGCGCCAGGATCATGCCCAGCGCGCCGCCCACGATGCACATGGCGACCGCCTCGACGAGGAACTGGGCGAGGATGACGGCGGGCCTGGCGCCGACGGCCTTGCGGAGGCCGATCTCGCGGGTGCGCTCGGAGACGGAGACGAGCATGATGTTCATGATGCCCACGCCCCCGACGACCAGCGAGATGCCGACGATGCCGGCGAGCACGGCGGTCATGATGCCGGCGACCTTCTTGAAGCCGTCGATGAACTGCTGCATGACGTTGATGACGAAGGTGTCCTCCTCGTCGGGCTGGAGCTTGCGCATGGACCGGAGCACGAAGCGCGCCTCGGCCTGGGCGTCGTTGGCGGACTCGGGGGTGACGACTCGGGCCAGGCAGTAGTTGATCCAGCCGTTGGCGTTGAGCTTCCTCGCCTGCTCGAAGGGGATGTAGATCTCCGATCGCGCCTGCCCCCCGCCGAACATGGGCGAGACGACCTTGGTCTCGACGACGCCGACGATGAGGAACCGCCGGTTCTTGATCAGGAGAAAGTCGCCGACGGGGTCCTTGTTGAGGTTGAACTCCTCGATGGCGGTCTCGTTGATAATGCAGACCTGCCTGGCCTCGTCGCGGTCGATCTTCGAGAAGGGCCTGCCCTTGATGCAGTAGCGGTTGTTGATCTCGTGCCAGGTCTCCCAGATGCCCCAGCAGACAACCTGCTTGACGTCCTCGCCGTGGCGGACCTCGTAGGCGCCGTACCAGTGCGGCGTGATGAGGTCGATGGAGGGGCAGTTCTCGAGGATGGCGTTGCACTCCTCCTCGGTCATCTGGACCTGGAGCCAGCTGACCTTGTTCTCCATGGAGGCGGGGACGGTCCCGTCCATGAAGATCATCCGCGCGCCGACAGTCTGGAACTCGTTGAGCACGTAGTTCTTCATCCCGGTGATGGCGCCGATGACGCTCAGGACGAGCGCGGTGGCGACGATGATGCCCAGGGAGGTGAGGATGGACCTGGCGCGGTTCGCCCAGATCTGGGCGAAGGCCGAGACCACCGTCTGGACGAACCACCGGATGACGATCATGCACGCGCCTCCGGCTTCCCGGCGACCTTGGTCGCGACGTGGATCTCCGGGGGTTCGTCGGCGCCGGCGTCGTGGACCTGCATGCGGTGGAGGTGCGCCGCGGCGGACTCGACCCATTGGCGGTGCATCGGGTCCTCGGGGGTCGGGTGGTCGCTGGCGACGTTGCCGTCGGAAAGACGGACGATGCGCTGGGAGTGGCTGGCGACATCCTCTTCGTGGGTGACGATGAGGATGGTCTGTCCCTCGGCGTGGAGTTGGTTGAAGAGGTCGATGATCTCGTGGGTCGTGGTGGAGTCGAGGTTCCCGGTGGGCTCGTCGGCCAGCAGGATGCTGGGGGTATTGACGAGCGCGCGTGCGACGGCGACGCGCTGGCGCTGGCCGCCCGAGAGCTGGTTGGGCCGGTGCCCCATGCGGTCGGCGAGCCCGACGCGCTCCAGGGCGCGCTTGGCGGCCCGGCGGGCGCCCATCCAGCCCCGCTTGGAGTAGAGCAGCGGGAGCATCACGTTCTTGAGCGCGCTGGCGCGCGGGAGGAGCTCGAAGGACTGGAAGACGAACCCGATCTCGACGTTGCGGACACGGGCGAGCTCGCTGGCGCCCATCTTGTGGGTCGGCTTGTTGTTCAGGAGGTACTTGCCGCTGGTGGGCCGGTCGAGGCAGCCCAGGATGTTCATCAGGGTGGACTTGCCCGAGCCGCTGGCGCCCATGATCGCGACGTACTCGTTCTGGTCGATGTGCAGGTCGATGCCGCGGAGCGCGTGGACGCGCTCGACACCGATCTTGTAGGTCTTGCGGAGTTGACGGATCTCGATGGTCATGACGCGGCTTCCGCGGTGGTCGCCTCGGGCTGCCCCGCGCCGGCGTCGCTCTGCGAGCCGTCGGGGGCGTCGTTGTCCTGCTCGTTGACCTTCTCCACGCGCGCGTCGTCGGCGTTGTCGGTCTCGGCGCCGGCGATGGCGTCGTCGGCGGGAGCCGCGTCCTCCTTGGCCTCGTCCTCCTTGGGCTTGCGCTTGTGGACGGCCTTGTTGTGGTTGAGCTCCTGGAGGGTCTTCCAGGGGCCGACGATGACCTCGGCGCCGGGGTCGAGCCCGGCGAGGACCGCGGTCGCGGTGAGATCGCTGGGTCCGATCTTGACCGGGGTCTCGACGGCCTTGCCGTCCTTGAGGATGAAGACGACGCGGGCGAAGGTCTTGTTCCTGTCGATGATCTCTGAGCCCGAGACGTCCTCGGGGAGCTCATCGACGCGTTTGTCGATGACGGCCTGGGAGGGGATCTTGATGACGCCCTCGAGGGTCTCGACCTCGACATCGACGTTGGCGGTCAGGCCGGCGAAGATCTGCTCGTTCTCGTCGAGGTGCAGCAGGACCTCGGTCTTGTAGTACTTCGAGCGGTCGGTCGGGTCGATCGAGTGCTGGAGGGCGATGGACTCGACGGTGCCCTCGAAGACCTTGTCGTCGAACGCGTTGATGTGGACGCGCGCGGTCTGCCCGATGCGGACCGGCGCGATGTCGGACTCGTCGATCTGCGCGTTGACGAGCATCTCCGTCAGGTCCGCCATCTCCAGGATCACGGTGCCGAAGTTGGTGACCGAGCCGGTGACCGTCTCGCCGACCTCGGAGTTGCGGCGCGTGATTCGGCCGTCCATGGGGGCGCGGATGACGGTGTAGCCCAGGTTCTCGCGCGAGCGGGTGACGCCGGCCCTGGCGACCTCGACGTTCTCCTCGGCGGCGCGGAGCTCGGATTCGACCTGGCGGAGCCTGGCCTCGGCGGTGTCGAGCTCGGCCTTGCTGACGTCGTTGGTCTTGAAGAGCGCGTCGGTGCGCTCCCAGTCGGAGGTGGCGTTGACAAAGGTCGCCCGGGCGCCCTCGAGGCGGGCCTCGGTCGCGCGGAGCGAGGCCTCGTTGGACTCGAGCTCGGCCTTGAGGAACTTGTCGTCGAGGCGGACGATGACATCGCCCTCGTGGACGAAGTCGCCCTCCTTGAAGGGCAGCTCGGTGATCTGCGCCGAGACGCGGGCGGAGATGTTGACCTTGCGCCGGGGCTCGACGTCGCCCGGGGCGCTGATCGTCCGGACGAGCCGGTCGGGCTCAACGGCGACGGTCAGGACTTCGGAACCGCCCTGCCCCCCGGATCGCTGCTCCTGGAGCTTCTTGATCTTGGGATAAAGGAACGCCCCCGCCCCCACCAGAATCACGGTGAAGACGAGGAAAATGATGAAGAACCACTTCAAGAACGCTTTCATGTGTCGCCCCGTAACCCCAGTCGTCCGATCGTGCGCCGGGCGCGGTCCGGGGATGGTCTCTCCACCCACCACGACGGCCCCGGTCGCTGCCCGAACCCTTTTCGGTACAGCATTCTACGGACGTGGTTGCGGTGAATCACCACCAGGTCCGAAAGTGCCTGCAACGGCTTGTGGGGATCGGGGACGGCCGGATTTCACGTCCATCGGGCGACGGCGCGCGGACACGAAAAAACAGGGCGCCGACTCCGTTCGGCGCCCCGTTCGATCGTCAGTTGTTCGACCTTCCAGGTCGGGTGGGACCGGGGTTCCCCCCGGGCCGGGTCACAGCTTGAAGCGGTTGACGAGGGCCTGGAGCTGCTCGGCCTTGTTCGAGAGCTGGGTCGCTGCCTCGGCGGCCTGGCGGACGCCCTCGGCTGACTCGTTCGAGATCGCGTTGATCGACTCGATGCTCCGGGAGACCTCGTTGGCGGCGGAGGACTGCTGCTCGGCGCCGGCGGCGATGGACTGGATCATCTGGGCCACCTGACCCGAGCCCGCGACGATCTCGCGGAGCGCATCGCCCGCGTTGCCGGCGAGCGTCACGCCCTCGGTCACGCGGACCTTGCCGGACTCCATCCGCTCCACCGCCCTGGTGGTCTCCTGCTGGATCGCGTTGATGGACTCGGCCACCTCCTCGGTCGCCTTGGTCGTGCGCTCGGCGAGCTTGCGGACCTCGTCGGCGACGACCGCGAAGCCGCGGCCGTGCTCGCCCGCGCGGGCGGCCTCGATCGCGGCGTTGAGGGCGAGCAGGTTGGTCTGCTCGGCGATGTCGTTGATGACGCTGATGACCTCGCCGATCTGCTCGCCGCGCTTGCCGAGCTCGCCGACGGCGGCGGCGGACTGGTTGACCTCGTCGTTGATCGAGTTCATGCCCTCGATGGTCTGCTCGACGACCTCGCCGCCCTGAGTGGCCTGCTTGCCGGCCTTCTCAGACATCGAGGCGGCTTCGCCGGCCTTCTTGGCGACCTCGGTCACGGAGCAGGACATCTCCTCCATGGCCGCGGCGACCTGGGAGGTCTGCTCCTGCTGCTGCCGCATGCCGGCGGAGAGCTCCTCGCTGGAGGCGGCGATCTCGGTGGCGGCCCCGGCGACCTCCTGGGTCACGCCGGCGACGTCGCCGATGATGCCGTGGAGGTTGTCGAGGAAGGTGTCGAACCACTTGCCGAGCGAGCCGATCTCGTCGGTGCGCTCCAGGGCCAGGCGCTTGGTGAGGTCGCCGTCGCCGGTGGCGACGTCCTTGATCATGTCGATGAGCGTCTTGACGGGCTTGGTCAGCAGGGCGCGGAGCAGCAGGACGAACCCGAGCATCGCGAAGACGACCAGCGGGACGGTGAACATCATGCCGTTCTTGAAGAACCCGGCGACCTGGGCGTCGAGCGGGTCGAGGGGCATGTCGATCTCGAAGGCGCCGTGGGTGGCGCCGACCTTCCAGTTCTCGAGCGGGAATCCGAGGGGGTCGCAGCCGTCGCCGTCGGGATCGATCCTGGGATCGGCGGGGTCGCCGTGGCACATCATGCAGGAGGCGTCAAGCCGGATGGCGCGCATGTAGTGCAGGGTGTTGGCTTCCTTGTTGATCGTGTACATGTAATCGGGGCCGCCGGAGGCGATCTGCGACTCGAGGTCCTTGAGGAGCTGGACGCGGGCCTCCCGGGTCTTGGGGTTGGGGTCGTTGTTGGGGTCGTTCTTGGCGTTCCTCGCCTCGAAGGCCGGGGTGTGGAACTCGAGGCCCTCCGACTTGGCGGCCTCGTCGGCGGCGAGCCAGCCGGCGACGACGGGGATGGTGCCGAACAGGCGGGACTTGGTGTAGTCGTAGTTGGGATTCTCGGCCTTGGCCTCGAGGAGCTCGCCGAGCATCTCCTCGGTGTTGAAGACGCCCTGGGCGTTGAGCCTGGCGACGTGCGCCTTGGTCTCGTCGGCGAGCGCGGTGAACGAGGCCGCCTTCTCGACGAGCGCCTCCTCGGCGCTGGTGCGGTAGCCGTTCATGAAGATGACGTAGTTGATCGCCACGACGCCCACGAGGATGAGCAGGGTGACCGCGATGAGCTTGGTGGAAAGCCCGAACTTGTTGAGAGTCGACTTGATCATCGTTCCTGCTCCATCCTTGATCTTGAAATGACCATTGCAACACCGCGCGTTGGGCCGCGCGTCGTTCAGACGATCGACCCAACATCAAAGCGGGATTAGCGTTCCGGGCGGCAATCGGGAAAAGCACCCAAGCCGGCGTGCCAGGCGCCGGGAGGGTCGGGGTCCGGGAACGACCGGCACATCACCGATCCGTGGAATCACCGCTGAATCACGGGGAGGAACGGCGCCGTGATCGCCGGCGCGACCGGCGACGATCCGCGCGATTTCGCTTCGCGACCGGTCGGATCGGTCCGGGGCGGGCTGTCCCGCGGCGCCTTGCGGCAATAGAATCGGGTGTATCACCCACGGCGATCATCCGATAGCCGCGGGAGGCGCCTCGTGTTCCGCGGCGGACGCCGATCACCCCCACAACGAACAGGCCACGAGCCATGACCCCCCAGACCATGACGCCCCCCCCCGTTTCAAAGCACGGCGCGACGCGCATCGAGAAGGACACCATGGGCGAGATGCCGGTCCCGGCGGACGCCCTGTACGGCGCCTCGACGCAGCGCGCGGTGCTCAACTTCCCCGTTTCCGGACGCCCCGTCCCCGGCGCGGTCATCCACGCGTACGGGCTGCTCAAGAGCGCCTGCGCGCAGGTGAACCGGGACCTGGGGCTCCTCGACGCCCCGCGCGCCGGGGCGATCATCAAGGCCGCCGAGCAGATCGCCCGCGGCGAGCACGACGCGCACTTCCCCATCGACATCTTCCAGACCGGCTCCGGCACCTCGACCAACATGAACGCCAACGAGGTCATCGCGAACCTCGTCTGCCTGGACCGCGGCGCCCCGATCGGCTCCTCGAAGAACGCCGAGTATCTCGCCGCCGGCGGCGTCCACCCCAACGACCACGTCAACATGGGTCAGTCGTCGAACGACACCTTCCCAACCGCGATGCACATCGCCTCGGCGCTGCAGATCAGCGGGCGGCTTGTCCCCGCGGTGCGCTCGATCGCGCAAGCGCTTGAGACGCTGGCGCAGCGGTGGGACAGCGTGATCAAGATCGGCCGCACGCACCTCCAGGACGCGACGCCGATCCGCCTGGGTCAGGAGTTCTCCGGCTACGCGGCGCAGATGCGCCACGCCGAGGAGCGGCTGGGCCAGGCGATGGCGGCGCTGTCACACCTGCCGCTGGGCGGGACGGCCGTGGGGACGGGGATCAACACGCACCCCGAGTTCGGCTCGCGGGTCGCGGCTTCGCTGACGAAGACGACCGGTTTCCACTTCCACGAGGCGACGAACCACTTCGAGGCGCAGCACGCCAAGGACGCGTTCGTGCTCGCCAGCGGCGTGATGAAGACGATCGCCGTGTCGCTGTCGAAGATCGCCGGCGACGTCCGGCTCATGGGCTGCGGGCCCCGCTGCGGGATCGGGGAGCTCAAGCTCCCGGCGGTGCAGCCCGGCTCATCAATCATGCCGGGCAAGGTCAACCCGGTGATCTGCGAGGCGGTGGTGATGGTCTCGTGCCAGGTCGTGGGCAACGATCAGGCGATCACGCTCGGCGCCTTCGGCGGCGTGGGCTCGCTGCTGGACCTCAACGTGGCGATGCCGATGATCGCCGACAACATGCTGTCGTCGATCACCCTGCTCGCCGGTGCGTGCGAGATCTTCGAGAGCAGGCTGCTCAAGGGGCTCGAGGCTGATGTCCAGCGCTGCAACGAGCTGATCGAGGGCTCGCTGGCGATGTGCACCTCGCTCGTCCCGGCGATCGGGTACGACAAGTCCGCCGCGCTGGCCAAGCAGGCGTACGCCGAGGGCAAGACGGTCCGGCAGGTCGCGCTGGAGCAGGGCGTGCTTCCCGAGGCGGAGCTCAACCGGCTCCTGGACCCGGCGAAGATGACCGAACCGGGCTGAGCGGTGATCGCGCGGTCCGAGAACGAATCGTGATCTTGCCGCAGCGTCGCTGATCGTCCGGGAACATCCCACGCAGTCCTGGCGCGGCGTTGATTCGCCGGAAGATCCCGCAAAATCGGGAGAACCGTTTCCATCCCTACAACCCGTGCGGCATCTTTGAATGTCGGCGGGGCGCCGCTCCGCGCCGCCGTCATGAACACGTCACTCGGTCACGTCACACGGTCTCTGGGAGGAACCACCGATGCACCACCTCGTCTCCACGCTCGCCATCGCGGGCGCCGCTGTCGCCGCCACCAGCGCCGACGCCGTCATCATCGACTTTTCGCAGGACGCGATGGGCAACCCGCTCGTCGCCGGCGACATCATCACGAACCAGTTCGCGCCTGGCGTGAACATCAGCGCCACCGGCGGCTCGGGGCTGGCGGTCATCTTTGACACGACCAATCCGACGGGGAACGACTCGGACCTGCTGACGCCCAACCCGGGCCTGCACCCCTCGAACACCGTTTCTCTCGGCAACGCGCTGATCGTCAACGAGGAGGCCTTCACGATCGGCATGGACGGCCGCGTCGAGGACCCCAACGACAACGTCGGCGGCACGTTCTTCTTCGACCTGAACTTCGTCGCGACCGGTCTTGACATCACGCTCCTGGACATCGAGGAGGGCGGCGGCTTCATCCAGTTCTTCAACAGCGGCTCCCTCCGCGGCGGCGCCAACATTACGGGGATCCCCGCGATCGGCGACGGCTCCGTCCAGACACTGCACATCGACGGGGTGGAGTTCGACAGCTTCCGCGTGACGCTCACCGGCTCGGGCGCGATCCCGAACCTGAACATCATCCCGACCCCCGGCGCCGGCGCCCTGCTGGCGATGGGCGGGATCGTCACGATCCGCCGCCGTCGCTGAGCGACAGCAACTGACCCAGAGCAAACCCGGCGGCGCTGCGGCGCCCGCCGGGTTTTTCCTGCGCGCTGCATGGGAGGGGGATGAAAAAACGCGGCGCCCTTTCGAGCGCCGCGTTCGGATCAGGTGTGGATGGGAGGTGTCGGCTTACTGGCCGGCGACCCAGCCGAAGCTGCCGATCAGGATGCCCAGATCGGAGGTGTTGGTCACGCCATCCATGTTGAGGTCGCCGTGATCGAGGGCCTCCTGCATGACGGTGACATCGCCGCTGGTCCCGCCGCCGGTGTCGTTGTTGCTGTGGGCGCCGGTGACCTCGATGCAGAGGGTGTAGCACCCGGCGACGCCGTGGCCCGGGGTGGGCTCGGGGCACTCGACCGGGGCGCGGGCCGTGCCGAGGTCCTGGAGGGAGTCGTCGAGGCCGTTGAAGTCGCAGTCATTGGCGCCGGAGACGGCGATGAGGATGCGGCCGTTGGCGTCGGCGACGGCGCAGAGCTGCGTGTAGCCCGGGGTGGGCTGGTTGCCCTGCTCCTTGAAGATCAGGGTGCAGGACTTGTCGAACCAGCCGATGGCGGTCGCGGTGGGGATGCACTCGCAGTCGAGTCCGCCGATCTGCGTGATGCAGTAATCGCACAGCGGGACGAGGTTGTCGATACAGAAGAAGTCCACGTCGTTGCGGAGCTCCTCGCAGGGGATCATGTTGTCGATCCAGACGTTGACGGATTCGGTGCCGAAGGGGAGGGTGTAGTTGATGTGGAAGGCCTCGGCGCCGGAGTTGAACTCATCGACGTAGCAGACCGGGTTGGGGCTGATGCCGCCGCCGTTGGGGAGGATGGGGTTGACGAGGGGATCGCCCTTCTCGTCGAGGAACTGGACGTAGAGCTTGAACTTGCCGAGCTGGCCGTGGGGGCCGTTCTGGAAGAGCCCGTTGAAGACGCCGTCGAGCCCGTCGGGGCGCCCGGTGACGCCGACGCGGAGGGTGTAGGTCCCGTCGCCGTTGTCGATGATGCCGTTGGAGCCGTCAACATCGTAGAGGCCCGAGGCCCAGCCGTTGCCCTTGGCGGAGCCGTTGTCGTCGGAGTTGACAATCTGGTTCTGCTTGTTG
Source organism: Phycisphaeraceae bacterium (assembly GCA_020639135.1). Lineage (GTDB taxonomy): Bacteria > Planctomycetota > Phycisphaerae > Phycisphaerales > UBA1924 > JACKHE01. The sequence goes on along the minus strand of JACKHE010000007.1, from coordinate 1,341 downwards.
AAGAGGACCATGTAGGTGTCCGGCTCGCAGCCCTGCTCGATGCGCTTCTCGAGCTTGTCATCGATGTACTTGCCGCACTGGAGGTAATCCCAGACGTAGCACGAGCCCTCGAGGTTCTGCGGATCGCAGTAGTCGTTGGGCTCCTTGCAGCCGGGATCGCAGACGATCTCGCCGCCGTCGAACTCGTAGGTGACGGAGACGGAGACGCTGGCGTCGGTGAGGAAGAGCTGCGAGACGTTGCCGGGGCCGGTCGCGGTGGACGTCGCGGTGGCTTGCGCAGTAAACACCACGTTGCCATTGCCGATGAAGTTGTTGAGATCCGCCATCTGCGTGAACATCGTCGAACCGGCGACGTTGGCCGCGACATTCGGGAACGTGATGCCGGAGGTGCCGCCGAAGTCAGGCATGCCATCGAAGGCCGTTGCATCGAACATGCGGACGGCGGCGGGCATCGGGTTCTCGCTGAACCCCGAGGGCCCCATGATGGTGATGTTCGCGGAGAGCGTCGCGGTGATCATGCTCGGGCTGTTGTCCAGGCTCTCGACCTGGATCGAACCCGCGACACCCGCGTTCCAGTCGATCGTGACCTTCATCAGCGTTCGGGTCCCGCCCATATCATCGAACTGTGGGATGGCCACAGCGGTATCTGTCATATTGCCGAGTTCGATCGGCCCCCAGTTGGTTCGCTCCGCGAACATGTCGTCGAACGGCCCTTCGGTGAGCGCGAGCGCACTCATCGTGGCGCCCAGACACACCATCGCGACCGCGGCCTTTCCGGCCAGCAGTGACTTACGGTTCCACATTGTTTGATCCTCCCGAATCAATGCCCCAGAATGGAGCAAACACCTGATCGTGCGCCGGTTATCACACATGGGGTGTTCCCACCCGTTCCGGCGTTGCTCCGAATTGGGCGCAACTTCTGCCCTTATCGGAGTCTCCTCAGAGTACCCGTCCCGCGGCGACGCCCGCAAGCGATTTTCCCGGAATCTCGGGATTATCGGGGGAGTTACCGGGACACGCCAGGAGCGTGATCCCTCCGGTGAGACGTCCGATAACCCCGATGCCCAGTGCAAAAGCACGGCGTGCTCTCGCACGCCGCGCTTCGATCAGGAATGAATCGGAGGATGGGTCAGCGGATCACTGCCCGAGCCAGCCGAAGTTGCCAATGAGGATGCCCAGGTCGGCAGTGTCGGTCTTGCCGTCCATGTTGATGTCGCCGTGGTCCATGGCGCCCTGGATCGCCGCGGCGTCGCCGTCCATGGTCTGCCCGCCGCCGGTGTGGGGCGTGAAGACCTCGACGCAGAGGGTGTAGCAGCCGGCGGTGCCGTGGCCCCAGTACTC
>JACKHE010000006.1 GCA_020639135.1 Phycisphaeraceae bacterium | reverse complement strand
AGCGCCGCGACCAGGCCGGTGATGAAGATCGGACGACGGACAAGCGAGCTGCGGGGCGAGCTGTTGTTCATGGCGGGGCTCCTCGGGGACGAGCGGTCGGCCGAGGCCGCGCTCCGTGCGTGCACTGAAAATGGCTGATTCCGTTCGGACATCGCCGGCCTACCGACCGGCGTCTCCGGATCGACCCGCCCCGACTTCCCCTTGATCCCATTGCCACCGCCGCCGGGATGCCCGATGTTGTCGGTCCCGCGCGTCCCCCCCGGCCCTCGCACCCCCCCGAACCCGCCCAGAGCGACCCGTCTTCGTGGGATTCCGTCCCGGTCCGATCATCGGGCCGGACACGCCGTTCGCCGGGGGACGCGACGAGGCATAGACTCACGACCTTTCGACCGACGCACCCGGGGCACACCCGCAGCGCCGGCGCGATCAATCACCAAACCGGCGCCCCCGCGGCGTCCCGGAGCCTCGCATGGCGACCCGGCGGCCCTTCGTGGGCGGCAACTGGAAGATGAACACCACCGCGCGGGAGGCCGACGCCCTCGCCCGCGCCGTCACCGCGCCCGCCGCCGACGACATCGACATCGCCGTCTTCCCCCCATTCGTGTACCTCGACCGCGTCTCCGCCGCACTCCGCCAGGCCGGCTCCCCGACGATCGTCGGCGCCCAGGACCTCGACCACCGCGACAACGGCGCCCTCACCGGGCAGGTCTCCGCCGCCATGCTCACGGACCTCGGCTGCACTGCCGCGCTGACCGGGCACTCCGAACGCCGGCATATCCTCGGCGATTCAGACGATCTCGTCGGCCTCAAGACCGCCAGGGCGCTCGGCAGCGGGCTCATCTGTCTCCTGTGCATCGGCGAGACCCTCGAGCAGCGCGAAGCCGGCGATACCGACGCCGTCAACGAGCGGCAGCTCCGTGCAGGGCTCGCCCACGCCAAACCCGCGTCGCTCGACGCCCTGGTTGTCGCCTACGAGCCCGTCTGGGCGATCGGGACCGGCCGCACCGCCTCACCCGAAGACGCCCAGAACGCCCACGCCGCGATCCGCGGTGTTCTTGCGGATCTGACCGACAACCGAACCGCGCAGGCAACCCGGATCCTCTACGGCGGGTCCGTCAAGCCATCCAACGCCGCCGAGCTCTTCGCACAGCCCGATATCGACGGCGGCCTCATCGGCGGCGCGTCCCTCGACCCCGAAGCCTTCGCCGCCATCTGCCAGGCCGCTACCCACACCACAAGCACCACCTCCAGCGCTCGCTGACGGAGCCCACCGACCGATGATTGCCGATCACATCGCCAGCACACCGACGCTCGCCCTCAACATGCCCCAGTGGACCGTGGCGCTGCTCGTCGTCGGGTTCCTGTTCGTCTCCGTGGTCATGATCCTCGTGGTGCTGATCCAGCGTCCGCAGGGCGGCGGGCTCTCGGGCGCCTTCGGCGCCGGTGGAGGCAGCGCAGGGCAGACCGCCTTCGGCGCGCGGACCGGCGACGCCCTGACCATCTCCACCATCACCATCTTCGTCCTCTACCTCCTCGTTGCGATCGCCCTCAACTGGGTGATTGTCCCCCCCACCGTCGAGCAGACGAACGCCACCGTCACCTCCGACAACCCGCCGCAGAGCCAGGTGGACGAATCCACCAGCATCCCCGCCCCGGCCCCTGCCGACGCCGAGCAGACCCCCGCCGACGCCTCACCTCAGCCCGATGCGGACACGACGCAGGGTCCCGCCCCCGAGCCGACGCCGGCGCAGGATCAGGGCGATCAGCCCGAAGACGGCGCCAGCGGCGGCTGAGCACCGGGCGACCCCGTGACCCAGCAAGCACTCCGAGCACCGCAGGAGCGACCAACGCCATGATCCGAAGCATGACCGGTTTCGGCGAGGCCTCCGCGCACATCGACGGCGCCCACTACTTCCTCGAAGCCCGCAGCCTCAACAACAAGTACTTCAAGGCTTCGATCCGGCTCCCCGACGACCTGCAGGGGCTCGAAGCGCCGCTCGAGGCCATCCTCCGCCGGCGACTGGCCCGCGGCGCCATCACCGTCACCGCCAAGTGCTCCGACACCTCCGAGTCCGCCGCCTACGAGATCAACTGCGAGGCCCTCTCCAGCTACATCGATCAGCTCGGCAAGCTCCGGCAGATCGTCTCGGGACAGGCGACCTTCGACGCCGGCGCGCTCCTCGACCTGCCGGGCGTCCTCCAGGCGCCGGCCGATAACCAGGCGGCCCACGACCGGGCGAGACACGCACTCTCCGACCTGCTCAACGCCGCCCTCAACGACCTGATCGCCATGCGCCAGACCGAGGGCGAGGCCCTCGCGCAGGAGCTGATGAAGCACCATGACGTGATCGTCGATCGGCTCGGGATCATCAGTGAGCGCGCCCCACAGGTCGTTGAGGAATACCACCAGCGTCTCCGCAGCCGCGTCGAGAAGATGCTCCAGAGCGTCGGGGCGACCGTCGAGCCCGGCGACCTGATCCGCGAGGTCGCCATTTACGCCGAACGCAGCGACATCGCCGAGGAGATCGCACGCCTCTCGGGGCACATGGAGCAGTTCAGGCAGCTCGTGACCGGCGATTCCGAGGAGCCGATCGGCCGGACCCTCGAGTTCCTCGCCCAGGAGATGCTCCGCGAGGCCAACACCCTCGCCAGCAAGTCCTCCGACGCCGACCTGTCCCGCTGCGCCGTGGAAATCAAGGGCGCCATCGACAGAATCAAAGAACAGGTGCAAAACGCCGAATGATCGTTGGTATCATGGTCCGGAGCGGACCAGACGCCGACCCTCCCCCCGGAGCGCCACACCATGCCCGCATCGCGACGACACCAAGGCCGCCGGACCTCATGCCGCGCCCTGGCCGTGGTTGCGCTGCTCGCCCTTTCCCCGGCGGGCGCCCGGTCGGCCTGGGCGGACTACCTCCGCCCTGACGAGATCGACGTCCTCGTCGATCAGCTCGCCGACGACGACTTCGCCTCCCGCGAGGAGGCCACCCAGTCGCTGACGATCACCGAGACCGACATCGAGCCGCTCCTCAAGGCTCGGCTCGAGACCGGCGCCCTCACCGCCGAGCAGCTCGTCCGCATCGAGACCATCCTCCAGAACCGGTTCTACAACAGCCCCAGGGCGGCGCTCGGCGTCGGGTTCGTCCCCGTCAACAACCAGCCCGATCTCCCGGCGCCGGTTGTCCTGAACAACGTCCTCCAGGGTTTCCCCTGCGCCGCCACGCTCAAGCCGGGCGACATCATCCGCGTCGTTGACGGCCTCGAGCTGACTTCCTTCGGCGCCGACAACGACGTCCGGACCGCCATCCTCTCCCACCTCCCGGGCGAGGAGCTTGAGCTGGTCATCGAACGCGACAACCGGCGCAGCTTCGTCCGCGTCCCGCTCGCCGACTACGAGAGGCTCGGCAACCCGCCGCCGCCATCCACCATGCTCGGCAAGGCGTGGGAGTTCCGCAAAGCGCGGCTCGGCCTCGGCGCCACCAACTCGCAGCCCCCGATCGAGTGCCCCGAACCCGAGACACGGAGCAAGCTCCCGCCGCTCCCGGCGCGGCCGGCGCCGAAGATCAGCGCGGGCGGCGCCCCCGACAACGGCGGCGAGCTGCTCCACACCTTCCGCTCGCAGGCCTCAACGCAGAACGCGCCCCGCATCTCCGCGACGAACGCCAGACCGATCATCGTCAACAACCTCGGTCAGCGCGTCAACGGCCGGGCCGAGGCCCTCGCCGTCACACCCCGCGCCAGGCGGGAGTTCCTCGTCGAGCAGCTCAAGCTCGCGGAGGAGAACCGCGACCGATTCCAGCTGATCATCGCGCGCAACGACATCGACCCCAGGCAGCAGCAGGCCGCGGTCGCCGAGCTCACCGCGATCCAGGCGAGCATCGCCGCGATCAGGAACAACATCGCCGCGATCGACAAGAAGGCCGAGAACGAGGCCGCCAAGGCCGCCGAGCCCAAGTGACCCGGCCCCCGTTCCTCTTCAGTTCGTGACCCCGATCAGTTCGCGACGATGTTGACCATCCGCCCCGGGATGCACACCACCTTGCGCACGGTCTTGCCGTCCAGCAGCCGCCTAACCGATTCGTCCGCCAGCGCCGCCGCCTCCATCGCTTCGGCGTCCGCGCCCGCCGGCATCATGATCCGCGCCCGCACCTTGCCCATCAGCTGCACCGGGATCTCCACCTCGTCGTCCACCAGCAGCGACGCGTCCGCCTCCGGGAACGGCGCGTAGGCGATCGAGCCGTTCTCCCGCGCGCCCGACATCCCCAGCCGCTCCGCCAGCTCCTCGGCGATGTGCGGCGCCAGCGGCGAGAGCATCAATGTCACCGCCTCCGCCACCGCCCTGGGCGTTGATCCCGATTTCGTCAGGTGATTCGTCAGCTCAATCAGCTTCGCGATCGCCGTGTTGAAACGGAGGCCCTCCAGGTCCTCACGAACACCGGCGATCGTCCGGTGCAGCAGCCGGTTCGTCTCGGCGTCCGGCGCCTCGTCCGTCACCGCGGGCCGACCCGTCTCCTCGTCGATCAGGCAGCGCCACAGCCGCTGCAGGAACCGGTGCACGCCGACGATGTCCCGCGTGTTCCAGGGCTTCGATTGCTCCAGCGGGCCCAGGTACATCTCGTACAGCCGCAGCGTGTCGGCGCCGTACTGATCGCAGATCTCGTCCGGCGCCACGGCGTTCTTCAGGCTCTTGCCCATCTTGCCGTACTCGCGCGACAGCGGCTCGCCGCCGATCGTCCAGCGCTTCCCGTCCGCCGATTCCTCGACCGACTCCGCGTCCACGTACACACCCCGCGCGTCCTTGTACGCGTACGCCTGGATGTACCCCTGGTTGAACAGCCGCTGGAACGGCTCCGGGCACGAGACATGCCCCAGATCGAACAGGACCTTGTGCCAGAACCGCGCGTACAGCAAATGCAGCACCGCGTGCTCGGCGCCGCCGACGTACAGGTCCACGCCGCCGGGCAGCCGGTTCCCTTTCGCATCAAGCGTCGTCATCCAGCGCCGCTCGACCGCCGGGTCGCAGAACGCCTGATCGTTCTCCGGGTCGAGGTAGCGCAGGTAGTACCAGCACGACCCCGCCCACTGCGGCATCGTGTTGAGCTCCCGGGTGTACCGCTTCACACCCTCGCCCAGGTCCAGCTCCACCGTGGTCCAATCCGCCGCACGCGACAGCGGCGGCGCGGGCACCGAATCCGCATCCCCCCCGTCCTCCCGGATCTCCGGCGCGAAGTGCTCCATCGGTGGCAGCTCCACCGGCAGCACCGACTCGGGCAGCGCGTGCGGCGCCCCGCTCTCGTCGAACACGATCGGGAACGGTTCGCCCCAGTACCGCTGCCGCGAGAACAGCCAGTCCCGCAGCTTGAACGTGACCGCCCCCCGGCCGATGCCCTTGAGCCCCAGCCACTCGATCATCCGCTTCTTCGCCTGCGGCGTCTCCAGCCCGTCGATCGGCGGCGAGTTCACCGCCGTCCCGGGCTCCGTGTACGCCTCGCCCCGCATCCGCCGGTAGTCCGCCTCGCGGAACCTCCGGACGATCTCGTCCCAGGTGATGTCCCTGAGGTGCCCCAGCGCCTCGGTCCACACCTCGCGGATCACGCCGCGCGACTCGCCGATCGAGCCCGGCTCGTTGACGATCTCCGATTGGTCCACCTCCGCAACGAGCGCGCGCCCGCGCAGGACCCGCTCGATCGCCTCCTGCGCGCCGTACGCGCCGGTGGTCATCATGCCGACGTAGTCGCACATCCCGTTGAACCACCCCTCGGGCAGCTCCGAGGGATCGTCGATCAGCTCCGTGAACTCCCGCATCAGCATCGCCGTGTGCGAGTACACCACGTCCCGCATGGGCAGCCCGAACTGCTGCGCGAACTCGTAGTCGCGCTCGTCGTGCGCCGGCACCGCCATGATCGCGCCCGTCCCGTAGCCCATCAGCACGTAGTCCGCGATGAACACCGGGACCCGCTCGCCGCTCGCCGGGTTGATCGCGTACGCCCCCGTGAAGACGCCCGACTTCTCCTTCGTCTCCACCTGACGCTCGACATCGCTCTTCGACGCCGCCAGAGCGCGGTACGCCGCCACCGCCCCGCCGGGCGTCGCCGCCCCGCCCGTCCACCGCCCGCTCACCCCCGGGGGCCAGGCGCCCGGGACGATCGAATCCACCAGCGCGTGCTCCGGCGCCAGCACCATGTAGGTGGCGCCGAAGAGCGTGTCGGGCCGCGTCGTGAAGACCTCGATCGATTCGCCCCCCTCGGCCAGCGGGAACGTCACGTACGCGCCCTCGCTCCGCCCGATCCAGTTCCGCTGCATCAGCTTGATCGGCTCGGGCCAGTCCACGCCCTCCAGGTCGTCGAGCAGGCGCCGGCAGTACGCCGTGATCCGCATCATCCACTGCCGCAGGGGGCGCTTGTACACCGGGAAGTTCCCGCGCTCCGAGCGACCGTCCGCCGTGACTTCCTCGTTGCTCAGCACCGTCCCCAGCGCCGGGCACCAGTTCACCGGCGCCTCCGACAGGTACGCCAGCCGCCGGTCGTCCACGATCGCCGCCCGCGCCCGCGCGTCCAGTTCCTTCCAGGGCTTCCCGCCCGGGTTGAACTCCTCGTGCGCGCACGACGCCGCGCCCGATTCGAACACCGCGATCAGCTCCCCGATCGGCCTCGCCCTGCCCAGCGCCTCGTCGTACCACGCGTTGTAGATCTGGAGAAAGATCCACTGCGTCCACTTGTAGAACGCCACGTCCGTCGTCGCCACACTCCGGTGGTCGTCGTGCCCCAGCCCGATGCGGCGCAGCTGCCGGCGCATGTTCTCGATGTTCCGCTCCGTCGTCACCCTGGGGTGCTGCCCCGTCTGCACGGCGTACTGCTCCGCCGGGAGCCCGAACGCGTCGTACCCCATCGCGTGCAGCGTCAGATGCCCCGTCATCCGCGCAAACCGCGCCGCGATGTCCGTCGCGATGTACCCCAGGGGGTGTCCCACGTGCAGCCCCACGCCGCTCGGGTACGGGAACATGTCCAGGATGTACCGCTTGGGCAACCCCTCGAACCGCTCGGAACCGGCCTCGCCGGGGTTCGGCGTTCGGAAGATCCCCCGCTCGCTCCACAACGCCTGCCAGCGCGACTCGATCGTGCGCGCCAGCGCCCCGCCGTACCGGTGCGGCGGGGCGGTCGGCGAGGCCTGATCGTTGGTGTTGGACATCGGCGTGGTGGTCATCGGATCGTGCGGCCAAAGTCGGGGGCGTCAGGACAGCGCCCGAACGCCCCGCCTTCGGGCGCCGGGAGCGGGTTGCAGGGGGACACCATACGGCAAGATCGCCCCCCGCGGCAGCCGGCGCGCCCAGCTGTGGATTCAGCCCTCGGCAGTTGCCGCCGGCTTCGTCCGGTCCGCCAGGCAGCGCTTGGCCTCGCCCACCAGGTGAAAGCTTCCCGTGACGCAGATCAGGTCGCCCGGGCCCACCGCCCGCTCGGCCAGGTCCAGCGCCTCGTCGAACGAGCCCGCGACCTGGCACATCTTGTTGGCGCTGACCTCCACGAACCGCCGCCGGAGGTCGTCCGGGTCCATCGCCCGGGGGCTCTTGCGGGCGCGGGTGAAGATGATCTTGTCCGCGCCCAGCGCCACCGTCCGCAGCAGCTCATCGACGTCCTTGTCCTCGCCGCAGCCGAAGATCAGCACCATCGAGTCGTACGGGATGTGCGCGCCGATCGAGCGGATCAGCGCCTTGAGCGACTCCGCGTTGTGCGCGCCGTCCAGCAGCACGCGGGGCCGCTCCCAGGCCAGCTCCATCCGGCCCGGGATCGACAGCCCCGCAAGACCGTTGATCACCTTCATCTCGGGCGTGTCGAACCCCTGCGAGCGCAGCACGTCCAGCGCCGCCAGCGCCAGCCCGCAGTTCAGCGCCTGGTGCTCGCCCAGCAGCGGCACCGTCAGGTGCTCGAACTCGCTCCGCTCCGTCGAGAGGCAGATGCACGTGTGCGTCCCGATCTTCGGCGACGCCTCGAACCGCGAGCTGAACTCGATGTCCTCGCCCAGCACCGACAGCGGCGAGCCGATCCGCTCCGACTCGGCGCGAAGCACCGCCATGACCTCCTCCGACTGCGGGATCGTCACCACCGGGACGCCGGGCTTGAACGCCCCGGCCTTCTCCGCGGCGATCTCCGCCGCCGTCTCGCCCAGCAGCTGCGTGTGGTCGATGCTGATCGATGTCACCGCGACCACCGAGGGCTGGATGCACGACGTCGCGTCCAGCCGGCCGCCCAGCCCGCACTCGATCACCGCCACGTCCAGCGCCTCGTCGGCGAAGTGTGTCAGCGCCAGCGCCGTCATCATCTCGAAGAACGTCGGGACCCCGTGCGCCCGCTCGACCGACGCCGCCGCGCGCGCCACCGTGGCCATCAGCCTCGTGAAATCCGCCGTCGAGATCGGCTGCCCGTTGATCTCGATCCGCTCTCGCACGTCCTGGAGATGGGGGCTCGTGTAAAGACCCACCGTGTACCCGCACGAGCGCAGCGCCGTCGAGAGCAGGTGGCACGTCGAACCCTTGCCGTTGGTCCCCACCACGTGCGTCGTCGGCACCTTGAGCTGCGGATCGCCGAGCTTCTTCAGCAGCGCCCGCATCCGCTCGAGCTTCAGGTCATCCCGGCTCAGCCGACGAACCCGCGCCCGCTCGAAATCCACCCGGTCGTACAGGTGGCGCAGCGCGGACTGGTAGCTCGCGAACCGCTTGGGCGCCTTCGTCCTGCCCTTGCCGGCAGGGGCGCCGGCGGACCCGGACTTCGTCCCGGAGCCGCCCTTCGAGGCGGTCTTCCGGGCGGTTTTTTTCTTGGAAACGGACCGACCGCCGGCCCTGGATCGGCCCGACGCGCCCGCGCGTGGTTTCGGCATCTGTTCTTCCTGTCTGCTCTGACCTGGCCCGATCACGCCGGAGCTTCCGCCACGCCCCTCCATTGGGCGGTCCGATAATGGCTACTCGCGCACGCATTTGGGGTTGCATCCGGGCCTGCCCCCTAGCCTTCCAGCCAGCGTCGGGACATCCTAGGCGGAGCCCGGTTTCCTGCCCATGAAAATCCCTCGCGACGCCTGAAACTCGGTGAAAATACCTGCCGAACCGCACACCCCGTTCGGGTCTCGGCGCTCAGCGGCGGCCGGACGCCTGGTCGATCTGCGCACGCATCTCCGACACCGCGGCGCGCAGCCCCGTGTACACCGCCCGGCTCACGATCGAATGCCCGATGTGCAGCTCCGAAAGGCCGGGCAGCGCCGCGATCGGGCGCACGTTGTGGTAGTTCAGACCGTGCCCCGCGTTGAACCGCATCCCGGACTCCAGAATCAGACGCCCGGCCTGCGCCACCAGTGTTTGGGTAGTCGCGAGTTCCGCGTTGCGGAAATCCCCACCCGCCGCGTGGAACGCGCCGGCGTAGGGCCCCGTGTGCACCTCGCACGCGTGAAAACCGCACGCGCCCGCCGCCGCGATATGCCGTTCATCGGCATCGATGAACGCCGACACCGTCCCGACCCGCCCCGACAACGCCGCGACAACCGCCGCCATCCGATCCCGCTGTCCGGCGACGTCCAGCCCCCCCTCGGTCGTCACCTCGTCCCGGCCCTCCGGCACGATCGCCACCGCGTGGGGCCGGAGCTCCCGCGCGATCTCGACCATCTCGTCCGTCGCGGCCATCTCCAGATTCAGCCTGACGTTGCAGGCCACCCGGAGCCGGTCCACGTCCCGGTCGTTGATGTGCCGCCGGTCCTCACGCAGGTGCACCGTGATGCAGTCGGCGCCCCCCAGCTCCGCCTCGTGGGCCGCCCGGACCGGGTCCGGTTCGTGACCACGCCGGGCCTGCCTGAGCGTCGCGACGTGGTCAATGTTGACCCCCAGAATCACCCCGTGTTGCGGCATGGGCCAAGCGTAGGCGCCACCAGATACCCGCGATTCAGCACCCCAGAGCCCACTATTTGTAATTAATTCAGATTCGATTTGACATCATTCAAAATAATCAATATTGTTCAATCAGATATCTGCAAATCGAAACAGAGTCACACCGTGACCACCTACGCATCCCCCAACCCGCACCTCCCTCCGATCAGCCGGCTCGCCCCGGCAGACCAGGAGCTCATCACCCAGCTCACCCTCCATTCGGGTTCGCTCAAGGCCCTCGCCAAAACCTACGGCGTCAGCTACCCCACGATCCGCCGTCGGCTGGATGAGGTCATCGAGCGGCTCCGGGCCATCGTCGAGGGCCGGGAGCCGGAACCCATGAGCGACCTGCTGGCCGACCTCGTCCGCCGGGGGGAGATCACACCAACCGCCGCCAGGGCTGTGCGTGACCTCCACCGCGCCGCTTCAGAACAACGACAACACCCGGGAGACCAACCATGAGCGACTGGAACGATCCCAACATGCTCGGCGCCATCTTCGGATCCTCGATCGGCGTCGTCGGCGCGATCATCGGCGTCTGGGGCGCCTGTCTCGGCGCCTTCGCGCCCAAGGGCAGGCACCGCGGTGCGATGATCGCCTCGGGCTACGGATTCGCCGCGCTCGGCGCGTTGATCGCCGTCGCGGGGCTGGTCCTGCTGCTGAGCGACGCCGTGCTTGTGCTCTGGCTGGGCCTGCTGCAATCGGGCCTGTTGATCACGGTCCTGATGCTGGTGCTGATCAAGGTGGCCAAAGGCCGCTACGCGCAGGCGGAGGAGCGCATCCTCAGCGCCGAGGCCCTACGCCGGGAGTGATCGGTCGGCGTCCATCGGCGCCTCGTGCATCGGCGCCTCGCCGCTGAGCACGCGCCACACGTCGCGCACCACCCAGCTCATCGCGCGCTTCGCCCCGGCGGTTGCCGAGGCGATGTGCGGCGTCAGCCGAGCGCTCGGCAATCCCAGCAGCGGATTGTCGGATTCGATCGGCTCGGGCTCGTGCACATCGCAGATCGCCCGGGCTCGCTGGTTTGCCTCCAGGAACTGCGCCAGCGCGTGGGCGTCCACCACCAGCCCCCGGCTCGTGTTGACCAGGATCACGTCGTCCCGGCAACGCCCCAGCGCCCCGGCATTGATCAGTCCCCGGTTGCCTGCCCTGCCGTCCACATGGATCGTCAGGATCTGCGAGGTCGCCAGCAGCTCGTCGAACCCGACCTGCTCGGCGCCGAATCGTTGGCTCTGCGGGATCTCGACAAGGTCGCAGCACCGCACGACCATCCCGAAACCCGACGCCGCCCTGGCGACCCTTGAACCGATGCGCCCGAATCCCAGCACGCCCATCGCGGTCCCGGCCAGCGCCACCGGCGCCACGGCCTCCTCGCGCACCGCTTCCCACCTCAGGGAAGTCATCGCCCCGTCCACCGCCGGGCGCGGGCGCAGCGTGTCGAGCAGCTCCGCGAAGACGTATTCAACCACGGCGTCTGTGTTGGCGTCGGGGGTATGCACGACCGTGATCCCGCGCTCGGCGCAGACGGCGAGGTCGATGTGGTCCACGCCGACCCCGGCCCGCCCCACGACCCGGAGGCGGGGCCCCGATTCGAGCAGGGCACGATCAACCCGCGTCGAGGTGCGCACGATCAGCGCATCCGCCTCGGCGAGCGATTCCAAACCGCGGCAATCACAGTGCGCCGACAGCCATTGCTGACACACAGGATCGATCGGCTCGGCGATCGCGACGAGCGGCCGATCGCGCCGATCGCTGGCGTTCACGCCGGGGGATCTCCGGGCTCGTCGCCCTGGTGCTCGGCGGGCTCGATGATCGCGGACATCGCGCCCTTGCACGCGGAGATCAGCCGGTCGCGCCCGAAGGCGTGGATCTGATCGCGCTTGAGCTCGGCGTGCTCCTTGTGGGTGGTCAGGAGCACGGCCCGGCCCCGGGAGTCCACCGTCCGGGCGATCTCGAAGGCCCGTTCGACCGGGTGCGCAAAGAGCTTGCGCGAGAGGTTGATCACGTACTCGTAGCTGTGGTCGTCGTCGTCGAGCAGGACGACGTTCCAGAGCCAGGGGCGGTCGGTCCGGGCCTCCTCCCGGATCTTCGTCCGGGGCGCCGGGGCCATGACGGTGATCTGTTGCGAAGGGGTGGAGGTCATGTGGACATTCTACGGCGTCCGGTCCGGGGAAAAACCCTGATCGGGAGAAAAAGGCGTCCGATATTGTCGATTGACACAGGATTCTGCCGAGGTATGTTCATGGATCGGCGCTATGCCGGATGGCCCCCGGAGTTGTTTGAGGTGGCTTCGTCATCCGGCAGGATCGGACCGTCGATCATGGGCTCGAATCTCACCGGGGAGATGCGTCATGAACAAGGGCGACCTCATTGAAATGCTGGCCGGGCGTCTTGGCGAATCCAAGGCCCAGGCCAGCAGGCTCATCGATACCTTCCTCAGCTGCATCTCGGAAGGGGTGAACACCGACGGCAAGGTGACCATCTCCGGGTTCGGCTCCTTCGAGAAGAAGCACCGGGCCGCCAGGATCGGCGTCAACCCGGTCACCAAGGAGCGGATCCACATCGAGCCCTCGGTCACCGTCGGCTTCCGCCCGAGCCCGCTGCTCAAGGATGTCGTCGGCGAGAGCGCCGGCAGCGCCGTCAGCGCCGAGGGCTGAGCCGAGCATTCGATCCCGATTGATCTCACGAACCGTGTGTGCCATGGCCATGGCTCTGCTTGGCCATGACGCATTGGTGAGAGCAACAGCATGGCCACGAAGACGTGGTCATGGCACTCACGGAACCGACCCTCCGTGTCTCAACCGGTCAGCGCCGACTCCGCCAGCCCGATCGCGCGTGCCAGCGCCGCCGCCTTGTTGACCGTCTCCTGATACTCGAGCCGGGGCTGCGAGTCGTACACGATCCCCCCGCCGGCCTGGATGTGGTACACCCAATCGCCGGTCGCCGGGTCGTGCAGCGCCGTCGGGACGACGATCGTCCGCAGCGCCAGGGCGATGTCCATCTGGCCGTCGAGCCCGACATACCCCAGCCCCCCGCCGTAGGGGCCCCGCCGCACCGGCTCCAGCTCATCGATGATCTGCATCGCGCGCACCTTCGGGGCGCCGGAGACCGTGCCCACAGGCAGCGCCGCCTTGAGCGCATCCCACGCGTCGGCGCCCTCGCGCAGCTCGCCGGTGACCGTCGAGCTGATGTGCATGACGTGGCTGTAGCGTTCGACCTCCATGGTGCGCACCAGCCGCACGCTGCCCAGGTCGGACACGCGCCCCACGTCGTTGCGCCCGAGATCCACCAGCATCACGTGCTCGGCGCGCTCCTTCTCGTCGGCGAGCAGCTCGCGCTCCATCGCCAGGTCCTCCGCGCCGGTCTCGCCCCGGCGCCGGGTCCCGGCCAGGGGGCGGTTGGTCACGACCAGCGAGCCGTCGGCCCCGCGCCGGCAGCGGCACAGGATCTCCGGGCTCGACGCGATCAGGATGCAGCCCGCGGCCTGCAGGTACACCATGTACGGCGAGGGGTTCACCGCGCGCAGCGCCCGGTACACATCGAACGGGTCCGCCGGCGAGCGGCGCTCGAACCGCTGCCCCACGACGACCTGGAAGATGTCCCCGGCGCGGATGTATTCCTTGGCGCGCTCGACCATCTGCGCGTGCTGCGCCTCGGTCATGTTCGACGCCATCGGCGCCCGATCCGCACCCGGCGCCGACGGCTCGACCCGCCCCGCCGGCAGCGGCTTGCTGTGCGTCTCCAGCTGCCACACCAACGCGTCCAGATCCGCCAGCGCCCCGTCGTACAGCGCGCCGGGGTCGTCGCCGACGCCGACCGCAACGAGCCGGACGACATGCACCAGCTTGTCCACGTGATCGAAGACCACGACGCGGTCGTAGTGCCCGAAGTGCAGCTCGGGCAGATCGCGGTCGTCGGGCGGCGCGTCCTCGAATCCCAGCTTCGAGGGCTCGGCGTACCGCACGGTGTCGTACGCCGCGTACCCGAACCACCCGCCCAGCACACACGACGGCAGCGGCGCCTCGTCGGGGCGGTGGAAGACCATGCCCGAGGTCAGCGCCTTGATCGCGTGCAGCGGATCGCGCTCGGTGGTGGTCTGCGTCTCGCCGGTGCGGTGGTCGGTGACGGTGAACTCGTCCCGCCGCGCCAGGACCTCGATGACCGGGTGAGCGCCCAGGAGCGAGTGCCGGCCCTGCCGATCGCCCCCCACGACCGATTCGAGCAGGAACGACGGCGCCGTCCGCTCGTCGGGCGCCACGAGCCTGCGGTACGCGAGCACCGGGGTGAGCTGGTCGCTCAGCAGCCGGACGCCCACCGGGACGACGTGGACCACGCCGGGTTGCCCGCTGCGGAGCCGTCCCAGGAGCGCGACAAACGAGTTGCGTTCGATCGAGGGCACGGCGGGAGTGTATCGGCCGCCTGTGGGCGGCGCTGGAGGCCCGGGGCCGGTCGGCGCGATAGGCTTGGCCCGGATGCGAAGGATCCGCCGAACATCGCCGCCGGTGCGACTGGAGATGACGCCGCTGATCGACGTGGTCTTCCTGCTGCTGACATTCTTTCTCTTCGCGATGCTGGTGATGGTCCGGGTGGACCTGCTGGGTGTCCGGCTGCCGGCGATCTCGTCGGGCGCGCCGGCGCAGGAGCGGCAGGCGATCGCGGTGACGCTGGACGCAGCGGGCGCCGCGTCGATCGACGGCGAGCCGATGGACCTTGATCGTGTCGTGGCGACCGTCCGTCAGCGCCGGGAGCAGACTCCGGAGCTCGTCGTGTTCGTGGCGGCGGACACCGCCTGCGACGCCGGCGCGTTGCTGGGCGTGCTCGACCGGTTCGCTCGCGAGGGGATCGGCGATGTCAGCCTCGTCGGGGCGCCGGAGATCGACGCCCCGTGAGCAACCACGGCTGGACAATCCGGCGCCTGCACGACATCGAGCCCGCGCAGCTCGACGAACTGACGGCGATGCTGATCGATTGCGTCAACAACGACGAGTCGCTCGGCTTCCTCAGGCCGATGACTCCGGAACGGGCCAGAGCGTTCTGGGTGGGCGCCGCGGGCGAGGTCGAGCGGGGCGGTCGCGCGCTGCTGATCGCCGAGGACGACGCCGGGATCTGCGGGAGCGTCCAGCTGATCCTGGCGCTCCCGGAGAACCAGCCGCACCGCGCGGACCTGGCCAAGATGATGGTTCACCGGCGCGCCAGGCGCCGGGGTGTGGGCGCGGAGCTGCTGCTCGCCGCCGAGCGTCTGGCTCGGGAGGCCGGGCGCACGCTGCTGGTGCTCGACGCGGTGACCGGGGGCGACGCCGCGAGGCTGTACGCCGGGATGGGCTGGGTGCGGGTCGGCGACATCCCCGGGTACGCGCTGACCCCCGGGGGCGAGCTGTGCGGCACGACGGTCTTCTACCGCGACCTGCGGGGCGGTTGAACGCCCGGCGCGCACGAAAAAACCCGGCGCCGGGGCGCCGGGTCTGTATCGGTCAGGTTGACGGGTCGATCAGCCCTCGTTGGCCGCGGCGAGGTACTTGTCCAGCGCGGGCTTGAGCTGTTCTGCGAACTCGGGGTCCGCGTGGCTGATGGCCTTGCGCTGGGTGTCGATCGCCTGCTTGACGTCGCCCTTGAGGAAGTACACCGCGGCGAGCGTGTCGAGGACCATGGGGTCCTCGCCGCCGGAGATCGCGTTGGCCTTCGACGCGGCCTTGAACGCCAGGTCGAGGTCGCGGTGCTCGAGCTCCTCGGTGTCGGCGATGATCCAGGCGACGGCGTTGAGGGCGGTGATGTCTTCCTTCCAGTCGCCCTCGAGCATCTCCCTCGCGTAGTTGTACGCGCGCTGCTCGTCGTGCAGCCTGGTGATCATCATGTTGAAGGCCTCGAGGGTCATGCGCCCGTACTGCTCGCTGTCGAGCCTGGCGAGCTCCTGGAGCGTGGTGACGACCGTCTCCCACTCGCCCATCGCGTAGGCGGTCTCCGCCTTCTTCATCAGGGGCTGCGCCTTCTCGATGACCGCCATCTTCTTGCGGTTGGCCGCGGCGGCGTCCTCGATGTCGTACGTCCCGGCGATGATCTGCGACAGCGCCTCGTCCATGCCGGCCATCGGGTGGCCGACCCAGGCGAGCAGGCCCTCGCGGTTGATGATCATGCACGTCGGGATGCCGTCGCTGCCGGTCGCCTTCATGAACTTCTCGGCGGTCGCGCCGTCGATGTCGGCGCAGATCGTGTAGCTCATGTCGTCGCCGCGCTGCTCGACGTACTCCGCCGTCGGGGTCATGCGGTCGTTGGGCCAGATCGCGACGCCGATGACGGTGACGCCGTCGGCCTCGTGCTTCTCGGCGATCTCGTCCATGTGCGGGATCGCCTTGACGCACGGCCCGCACCACGTCGCCCAGAAGTCCAGGACGTAGATGTGGCCCTTCTCGAACTCGGTGACGGACTCGCCCTTGATCCAGCTGACGTCCTTGCCGAGGTCCGGGGCCTTGTCGCCGATGCTCAGAACGCCGGCGGAAGCGATCGCGGCGAACGCCAGGGCGCATCCCGCGCCGATCAGCCTGGTCAGTTTCATGATTGGGGTCTCCATTCGGTCATCGTCGCGGGGTAAGCCGACACCGGCGCCCGCCTCATTTGATACCTCGGGGCGCGGTCCATTGATTCGCGCCATCACGTCAGTTTACCAAAAAGAATACGCCTGTCGGCCCCGGAGGCCCAAATTAAGGAGCCGGGGGCGCCTTCAGGTACAGGTCCAGGGCTTCCTGGTAGGTCTTCTTCGCATCGGTGGTCGGGGCCAGACGGACGGCCTCCATCTCCATCTCGATCGCCTTGCCGCTTTGCCCAAGGCCCATCCACGACGCCGCCAGGGCGTGCTTGACCTGCGCCAGCTGCCCGTCGGTGAGCTCGTCGGCCCGCTCGGCGGCCTTGCGCGCCAGGTTGAAATCCCGGTACGGGATGTTCGGCGTGAACACGATCGCCTCGGCCATCGTCACCAGCATCCCCGAGTCGTTCCTGATGTGATCATCGACGATCTCGTACCCCCACTCGTACGCGTCGCCCGGCTTGTTCATCTTCGTCAGCAGCAGCATGAACTTGGTCATCGCCATCTTGTAGTAATGGACCTTGTCCGCATCGAGCAGCTGCTCCGCGGACTCGACGACCTGGGGCCAGTCGCCCTTGCCCGCGGCCTTCATGGCCTCGTCCACCAGCGGCTCCATCCGGTTCTCCAGGTCGCGCACGCGGTCGAACTCCGCCCGCGCCGCGTCGAGGTCCCAGTTGCCCGCGAGCACCTCGCGCACGACATGGTCGATCGACATGAGCTTGTCGTCCATGAACGCGATCCTGCCGTGCTGGTCGATCACGAAAACCACCGGGAGGTGGTCGTAGCCCGTCGGCTTGTACCAGTGGTCCTGGATGAACGTCCCGCGGTCCTCGGCGACGGAGTGCGCCATGAACTCGGCGCGGCTCTTGATGACGTCGATCGCCTCGAAGCCGCCGGGCGTCGTGTCGAGCGCGATGCTGATCGTCACCACGCCGTCGGCGCGGAGCGACTGGTCGAGCCCGTGCAGCTGCGGGAACGAGCCCATCGAGCCCGGGGCGTCAGGGGACCAGAGGTACAGGATGTACACCTTGCCCTCATCGAACTGCGGGACGAGCATGTTGCGCAGCCAGAGGATCTCGGGGGCCAGGTCGTGCGCCTTGTCGCCGATGCGCAGCGAAGCCGGGGGCGCGTTGTCGGCCGCGCTCGCCGTGGCCGTGTCGCCGGGGCCGGCCAGCGTGACGCCGGCCAGCGCCAACGCGGCGCCGAGGCCGGGCGCGATCGAACGGAGAGCGGACTGGCTGCGGGTTCGAGCAAACATCAGGGACCTCCCGGTATAGGACTGATCTGAACGCCCCGATACAGGAAACAACCGGGGCGGTGTTGACTGGTACTCGTTTGCGGGGCCGGTGTTGCGAACGAAGGGCGGCACCGGCGCCGACCTATCATCGTGCGATGCGTCCGCGAACTGAACAAACCCGGCTGCTGATCGCGATCGCCGCCAGCGTGCTCCTGCACGCGCTGGGCATCGTCGTCTTCGCCGGTTCTTACGGGACGTCCGCGCTCAACGCCGATCACCCGATAACCGCCAGGGACGACCCGCACGAGATCACCCTCGGCATCGAACGCTCCGACGCCCAGACCGTGGACTGGATCGGCTACGACGAGTACCGCAAGCACGTCGTCGCGCAGGCCCCGTTCAACCAGGCGCTCATGGCCATCGGCGGCGCCGCGGCGTCGGCGCCGGCGCCGGAGATCACACCCCAGCCCCAGGATGAACAGCAGCATTCCCCGCGCCGTCCAGACGAGCCGGCCCCGAACCCCGCGCGCACGATCGCCGAGATCCTGCTCGACCGGATTCTGCCGGATGTTGAAAACGCCTTCGTGTTCGCCGCGAGGCGGCCCTCGAAGACCGGGGAGGAGTCCGAGCGGTCCGAGAGTCAGCCGACGCCGGCGGCGCAGCCCGGCGCCGCCTCGCCGGAGTCGTCAACGCCAGACGAGCGCCCCGGCAACGCCGACAAGGACGCCGACGCCGTCTCGCGCGAGAGCGTCATCGAGATCAAGGACTACGTCCTGGGCCAGCCGCTGGCGGTCGAGGGGCTCGACATCAAGACGATCCGCCCCGAGTGGTCGGTGCGCACCAGGCTCCTGGCCAGGCCCCGCACCCCCGTCGTGCGGATCCATTTCAATCGCGCCGGGAAGGTCGTCCTGGCGATCCTCGAGCAATCGACCGGCGAGCCCGATGTGGACCGCCCCCTGCTCGACGCGATCTACCAGTGGCGCGCCGTCGGCGAAAGGCTGGGCGATCTCTCCAAGGACGACCCCGAGTCCTTCGTCGCGATCTCGATCACGATCCAGCTCCGCTGAGCCCCGCCGCCCGGACCGTCACAACGTGCGCGGGGGCCGATCCTGAACGCCCCCGTCGGCGTACACCCGATACCCCAGCTCCGCGATCGTCCCGGTCGCGTTGATTCAGGAGGGTTCGTCATGTCCACCGCAAGCCGACCCGCGCTGCTCGCCCTGAGCGTCCTCTTCGGCATCGCGCTCGCCGCATCGTCCCTCGCGCAGGTCAACGCCTCGGGAGAGATCCTGACCCCGGTCGATCAGGGCGTAGCGGATCTCGACGGGCTCAACACCTCCAACCGGTTGATACCAATCGACCTGCGCGAAGAGAACGATTTCGCGGGGCTCTACGAATCGCCGGAGCTCGGCGGCAGGCTGATCCGGCGCAGCGGCGCCATCACCGCGGTCTTCCCCCGATCCGAGTACGCCGCCAGCGAGGGCTTTATCTTCCCGGTGATCCCCGCCGGGACGGAGTTCTTCATCGGGCCCATGACGATCACCGACCCGGCGTACACACCCCCGGGCGCCGATCCGGCGACCTCCGCCGTCGATTCCCGACTCGACCTCGCCTCGACGGGCATGACCTCCGGGATCATCGACAACCTGAACCCTCCGCCGATCCGTCGGATCCACGCCACCCCCCGTCACGGCGTCACGCTTGAAGAACTGCTGACCGGTCAGGTCGGCGCCGGGCCCGAAGGCGCCGAGCCAACGCCCTCGGTCTGGTCGAACGAGCAGTACCGCCGGGGGCGGATCGCCGCCCTGCTCGAGCAGGCGCTGCGGCGCCACCGGGGGACCTGACCCCGAGCACGCCGCGTGCGCGGCTGCTCTCCGGGCGACAACGTGAATGAAAAAAAACCGCCCCACGAGGGGGCGGTTTTCGCAGTCAGGGATTGGATTCGCTTCAGCGCTTGCGGCGAGCCGCGACAACGCCGCCCATCGCCAGCAGCCCCAGCGCGCCGGGAGTCGGGATGAAGAAGACGTTCTCCTGGAAGCTGGTGAAGCCGGTGTTGCGACCCAGGACCTCGCTCAGGAGCGTGGAGTCAAGGTCGCTGACGGTCATGCCCAGGTCGCTCAGCAGGCCGCCGAGGTCGCAGGGATCGTCGGGGTTGAGGTAGAAGAACCGGTCGCCGTCGCGGAGCCGCTCGAACTGGTCGAGGATGATCACCTGCATGAGCTCACCCATGCTCGACCCGGAGACGTGCGTCTCGGCGAGCATGCCGACCCAGGGGTCGATCTCGTCAACGTTGGCGTACACGGAGGCCAGCGCGTCGGAGACGGCGGTGTCGCTGGTGATGTCGGTGAAGTCGCTGATGGGCGCCAGGCCGTAATCGACGCGCATCGTGTTGTAGTCCGCCAGGCCGTGGTCGCGGCCGCGCTGGATGTTCAGCGAGGCGAGGTCGAACCCGCCGGCTCCGGGAGGCCCGAAGAGGAAGTTGCGGACGTCATCGACGACCTTGTTGTCGATCTCCTGGGCGCCCTGCGAGGCGAGGCCCTTGAGGATGGGCTCGATGCCGGTGTCGGTGATGTTGGTCGGGTTGAAGAAGGCGTCCTGGAGCGCGAGGTTGCCCATGCCGATGGTGGCGCCCGAATCGTCCATGCGGCGGAGCGTGGAGCTGAGCATGGAGTGCCCGATGCGGAAGGCCGCGGTGGAGAACTCGTTGGAGATGCTCGGATCAATCGCGAGGTTGTGCCCGGTGTAGGGATCGAGCGAGGCGCCGGTCAGCGCGGGGAGCCACTCGTTGTACGTGATCGCCTGCATCTCGGCGTTGACGATCTTCCGGGCGGCCTGGAAGATCTCCTCGTCCGTGCCCAGCGCCGTCTCGCTCGCGATGCGGTCGGCCCAGTAGTTGTGCTCACGCACCCAGAGGGTGTGCATCGACGTCAGGCCGGCCTGCTCGTTGCTGCGGACATCGCCCGCGAGGAAGTAATCCGAAGCGGCGCCGGCGCCCTGCGCGTTGTCCAGTCCGCCGGTGTTGTACGGGAGCAGGTTCCCCGCGGAAGTCGCCATCCGGCCTCCGGAGAGTTCCCGCAGCGCGGTGTTGCGGACACCGTCGGAGCCGTACACGTTGCTGCTGTCGATGAAGGACGTGATGAGGTTGCGCTGCTGCCTGGGGTTGGCCGGTGAGACGCCGGTCGCGGGGTCCCAGACGCTCCGCGTGAAGTTGATCGGCGTGCCGAGGAAGTCGGGATCGCCGGTGGTGTCGATGAGCGCCATCTCCGTTCCGGCTTCGGGCGTCAGGTCGATGTCGTGATCGAGGAACTGACCCCACTGCCAGACCATGTCCGACATCTGGCGGTCGTTCAGGATCGAGCCGGTCTGCTTGGCGAGCGCATTGCTGATCTGCCTCGCGCCGGTGACGCTCTGCCGCGCCATCGTCCACGTGAGATCGCCGTACCCGACCGACGCGTCACGGCGGAGGTTTTTCCCCGCGGCGCCGGCGTTGCCGAGTGTGTTTCCTGTCCCGTCGAAGGTGCGGTTCTCGGCCATCGCGCTCGTCGCCAGACCGGCGACCAGCGCCATCGCGATCAGCCCGCGACCGGTGACAATGCGACCACGGACCGTGTGCATAGTGACACGCATGATTCTTCCTCTCCTGTGACGACCCGAAACGCCGGTACGCAAGTCCCCCTCACGGCGACGAAACGGGATTCCTATACCTTCATGGGATACCTCACAGGCGCCCACCCCGCAAGCGAATTCCGGGACAAATGAGTCCGATAGTTGTCAGATCGGGCCGGAACGCCCCCGCCGCATCTTCAGGGCGAAGGTGCTGTCCGGCCCGCTTGGGCTCCGCTCAGAATGCCGGCAGGCCGGCCGGCCCCCCGGGACCAACCAGCCTGCCAATCGGGAGGAGAGATTCACAACCGCGTTACTGCGACGCGGACGCATTCAACGATTGCGGCGCATCGTGGCCAGCCCGCCCACGCCGAGCAGCGCCAAGGCGCCCGGCGTCGGCGTCGGGTACTCCCGCAGCACGATCGGGCTGCCGGGCATGTAGGGCCCCCCGATGTCGGCGTTGTAGTCCAGGCTCTTCCAGATCTCGATGATCACCGGCTCGTTGTCGGTTCCCGGGAAGATCGGGTCGAAGTCAAACCAGATGCTCGTCGTGTCCTTGCTGATCATGTACGAGAACCCGGGGACCGTCGCCATGACGTCGTCCGACGTGAAGCCGTCGAAGTCGTAGATGTTGATGCTGAAGTCCGCCCAGCCCCAGCCGGGCGTCACGAACTGCTCGTGCCAGTCCGTCCACGGCTGCGCGGGGCCGCCGGCCACTGGCGGCACGATCTCGATGAACTCGTGGATGTGCAGGATGCCCGGTCCCTCGATCGGTCCCTGCGGGGAGTTCAGCAGGGTCTTCTCCCAGTACGGCCCGTGCGGGTCCAGCGAGACCCGGTACGCGCCGCCGGGGCCGAACGGGTCTGCGGCCCGCCGACATACCACACGCCGTCGGGTGAGAAATCGTGATTGGTATCGGTCGGGCTGCCCGGGCCGACACCCTGCGCCAAGGCGACCGAAGCGCTGGCCGCGGCGACCGCCATCGAAGCGGCGATGCAGATTGAGTGTCTCATGGCAAAGCTCCTTTTCCCAATCGAGCGCAGGGACAGCCGCCTCTTCGCTCCAGGGGCTCCACGCAAACAAGGCCCCGGGGAGGCTGGACATGTCTCGCTGCTGATTTGGACGCCCGGATTCTAGCACAACGCTCGCGTCCCCGGCGCCCCCGTCGCAGACGTATTCCGGCGGGAACAAAGCGGGCGCCGACCCGCCTTTTTTCCTCGCCGAGTTGACAAAACGCCGATATTCCGGTTTCCTCGCACAGGATTCCAACCCACCGATCGGCCCCGGCATCGATCCCAGATGGAGATGGCACGATGATCAAGCACACACTGTTCATGCTCGGCGCGCTGGTTCTTGTCGCCGCGCCGATGACCGGCTGCGCGGACAAGTCCGCCATGCGCACCAACGCCAGCCTCATGGCGGAGAACGAGGAGCTCCGCGACCGCAACACGCAGCTCGAGGACCTCTTCGCCGAGCAGGAGATCCAGTTCGGCCAGCTCCAGGGCGAGAACCGAACGCTCCGCTCCGAGAACGGGCGCCTCGCTTCCGAGGGTCGCAGCAACAACGCCCCCACCGGCTTCGAGGGTGTCTCGGGCGTCAGCTCTACGGTCCTCGACACCGGCGAGGTCCTGCTGAGCATCGAGAGCGACGTGCTCTTCGACTCCGGCAAGGCATCGCTCAAGGCCAACGCGAAGAAGACCCTCGACGAGGTCGCCTCCGTCCTCGCCGGGCGCTACGCCAACCGCCTCATCCGCATCTCGGGCCACTCCGACAGCGACCCCATCAAGAAGTCGCAGTGGAAGACCAACGAGCGCCTCAGCGCCGAGCGCGCCCTGACCGTCGAGGAGTACCTCGCCGCCAAGGGGATCGCGAACAACTCGATGTACGTCGCCGCCTTCGGCCCCAGCCGCCCGCTCAAGACCAAGAAGGAGAGCCGGCGCGTCGAGATCGTCGTCCTGAACCTCCCCTCGGACTGATCCTCACCGACGCGATCGCGCTGCGATGACCGACCCATCCGTTCAACCCCGGCGCGGTGGTGATCCCACCGCGCCGTTGTTGTGCGCACTCCCCCAGCTGATCGACCCGCACGGGTACACCCCCTGCGACTGGGACCTCCTGAAGGACCACGCCGCTCGCGGGCACTGGCTCGACCTCTTCCGCGACCACTTCGCCGCGATCCGCGAGGCCGCCCTGGTCAGCGGCTACCCCGAGCGCGACGTCCTCGCGGCGCAGCGCGAGATCGAGTCGTGGATCGAGCGCCTCCGCGCCGATCCCCGCGCCGCCGGAGAACGCCTCGACATCCTCGCCCTCGACGGCATCCGCGACGGCGCGCTCCGCCGTCACGGCGTCGATGACCCCTTCGCCGCCGTGAAAGAGGCCGCGAACGACGCCGCTCTGACGCAACTCGCCGACCGGCTCGAAACGATCGACCGCACACCGGACGATCGGCGCCTGGAGGAGCTCCTCCGCGGCATGTTCGCCGGCAACCTCTTCGACATGGGCGCCCCGAAGACCGCCGCCCGGTTCCACGACAACCCGCGCCTCGGCTTCGACCGGCTCCTGAGCGAGGTCAGCCCCCGCCCCTGGCTGCACGAGCCCCCGCTGCTGCCCCCGCTGGACGACCGGCGCTGCGCCGTCATCTTCGTGGACAACGCCGGGGGCGACGTCGTGCTGGGCGTGTTGCCGCTGGCAAGGGAGCTGCTCCGCCGCGGCTCGCGCGTGATCCTCGCCGCGTCGGAGCTGCCGGTGCTCAACGACGTCACGGCGGGCGAACTCACCGCGCTGCGCGCGCAGGCCCAGCGGATCGATTCTGCATTCGAGAGCGGATCCCTGCGCATCTGCTCCACCGGGACCGGCACGCCGCTGATCGACCTGTCCGCGATCAGCCCGGCGCTGTGCGAGGCCGCGGGAGAAGCCGACCTGCTCGTGCTGGTGGGGATGGGCCGGGCGCTGGAGAGCAACTGGCTGGCGCGGTTCACGTGCGAGTCGTGGCGCGTGGCGACGATCAAGGAAGCCGGCATCGCCCGGCGGCGGGGCGGGAAGGTGTTCGACAGCGTGTTCCGGGTGGAGGGGCCGGGGGACCGTAGTTGAACTTCTTTGGACGCCGAGTCTGAGCGCAGCGAAGGCTCGGATATCAACTGTCAGTCATTATTAGATTCACCCAGCGACGCCCCGCACTCCGGGCACATCGCCTGCCCGATCCCGGTCGTGTCGTAGCCGCACGCGACACAGATCGGGACCCCTTCCATGCGGAGGTATCTCCGCAATGGTTTGCGTGATTCACGGCTGTGAAACGCGAGAAAGATCAGCAGAGCAATGTAGAAGATCCACTCACTCGCGTAATCCTCCAGCGGAAATCGCGGCGCCAGTGCGTGCTTGATGAACAGTTTGGTCGCGATCACCGCCACGGCCGTGAACACGGCGAACACGATCACACGCCGGGATCGCAGTGACTCCCAGTGCGCAATCCGGAGCGCATACCGGCCCGAGACCCTGGAATCGAACCGCCGGAGTTCTGGGAACAGCCATTCCTGGAAGCGGTCAATCATCGACTCACAGACTACCACAGCGGGATAGATATCCGATCCTTCGCAAAGCCTCAGACTCGGCGTCCAAAGAGGCTCAGACTCGGCGCCATTTTGCACCCCCTCTCCCTCTGGGAGAGGGCCGGGGAGAGGGGCGATCGGAGATTGATCATTCGGCTTCATGCGCCGAACATCGCGTTCGTGACGTTTGACGCTGATCGGTCCACATTGGTCGCTCCGCGCGTCCCCTCTCCCGGTTCGCTGCACTCACCACCCTCTCCCCGAGGGAGAGGGGTGCGATACCCGAGCCTTCGCTCCGCTCAGACTCGGCGTCCAGAGAGCCTCGGACTCGGCGTCCATCCTGACGTATCGTTCTCCGCGATGCCCTCGACCAAGCACGAACTCACGCTGCTCTCCCCCATCGAGGATGTCCCGGGGGTCGGATCGCGCCGGGGGGAGGCCTTCCGGCGACTGGGCATCCCCTCCGTCGCGCACCTGGTCTTCCACCTCCCCCACCGGCACGAGCGCGAGGAGGCCGAGGCGCCGATCACGGCGCTCATCCCGGGCGCCGTGGTCACCGCGCGGGGCGAGGTCACCGCCACCGACATGGTCCCGCGCGGCCGCAAGCCCCGGTTCCACGCCGTCCTGGCCGACCACACCGGCAGGCTCGATCTCATCTGGTTCCACGGCGGCTACCTCCGCGACAAGATCCACCCGGGCATGCGCCTGCTCGTGCAGGGCAAGGCGAAGTCCCACCCCAGGTCGGCGCCGGGGCAGGGCGCGCTGCAGCTGATCAATCCCAAGTGGGAGAAGCTCCCCGAGACCGACGACCCGCCGGCGATCGCCGAGACGAGGCTGCGCCCGGTGTACCCGGCGTCGGAAGAGCTGTCTTCGCAGGCGATCGAGGCGGCGGTCGCCGGCGTGCTCGGGCAGGCGCTGCCGCTGATCGAGGACCACCTGCCGCCGCACTTCCGCAAGGAGCGCGAGCTGCCGGAGCTGGCCGAGGCGTACCGGATGATGCACGCGCCGCGGGACACCGATGAGATCTCGGCGGCGCGCCGGCGCCTGGCGTACGACGAGCTGCTGCTGCTCCAGCTCGGGGTGCACCTGCGCCGCGCAGAGCTTCGCCGGACGATGCACGCGCCGGCGCTGCGCTGGACGGCGGAGATCGACGGGCGGATCCTGGCGCGCATCCCCTTTGCGCTGACCCCGGGGCAGCGCCGCGTGATCGACGAGCTGATTGGGGACCTGACCAAGCCGACCCCCGCGAACCGGCTGATCCAAGGCGACGTGGGCTCGGGCAAGACGGTCGTCGCGCTGTACGCGATGCTGCTGGCTGTGGCCTCGCACCAGCAGGCGGCGCTGCTGGCGCCGACGGAGCTGCTCGCCGAGCAGCACGCCCAGTCCATCGCCGCGCTGCTGGAGGGGTCGCAGGTCCGCATCGAGCTCCTGACGGGCTCGCTCACCCCGGCCGAGCGGTCGGCGGCGCTGCGCCGAATCGAGTCGGGCCGGGCGGACATCGTCGTCGGCACCCACGCCGTGCTCACCGAGCGGACGACCTTCGCCGACCTGGCCGTGGCGGTGATCGACGAGCAGCACCGATTCGGCGTTCGCCAGCGCGCCACCCTGCGCGAGAAGTCGGGCGACGAGTCGTCGATGCCCCACACGATCGTGATGACCGCGACGCCCATCCCCCGCACGCTCTCGCTGACGATCTTCGGCGACCTCGATGTCTCGACGATCCCCGACCTGCCCCCGGGGCGCCGGCCCATCGTGACGACCGTGCTGCCCGAGCGCGAGGCCGCCGTCGCCTACGAGGCGATGCGCGCGCGGCTCGACAAGGGCGAGCAGGGCTACATCGTCGTCCCCGCGGTGGACGCCGAGGAGCTCCGCAACGTGCGCACGACGATGGAGCGCCTCGAGCACGGCGCCCTCGCCGGCAGGAAGCTCGCCGCCGTCCACGGCAGGCTCAAACGACAGACCCGTGACGCGATCATGGCGCGCTTCCGCGCCGGAAAAATCGATGCGCTCATCGCGACGACGGTGATCGAGGTCGGCGTCGATGTCCCCAACGCCACGACGATGATCGTCGAGCACGCGGAGCGCTTCGGGCTGGCGCAGCTCCACCAGCTGCGAGGCCGCGTCGGCAGGGGAAGCGCCGACTCCGCCTGCTTCCTCATCGGTGACCCGTCCACGCCCGACGCCCAGTCGAGGCTCGAGGCGCTGGCGACGACGACCGACGGCTTCGCGCTGGCCGAGCGCGACTTCGAGATCCGCGGCCCTGGCGAGCTCTTTGGCGCTCGCCAGTCGGGCCTGCCCCCCTTCCGCGTCGCCGACCTGATGCGGGACCTCGATCTTCTGCGGATGGCGCGTCGTGATGCCCAGGCGTGGATCGACAAATCACCCACACTCGACGCACCGACCGAGGCCCTGCTTAAACGACGCCTGCTGAAGGCGTACGGGGTGGAACTTGGGCTCGGGGATGTGGCCTGATCGGCTGGATATCCACAACATTGTGGCTCGTAACCCATTGTGTTTTCTGTGGATA
The DNA here is from genome assembly GCA_020639135.1 of Phycisphaeraceae bacterium. Lineage (GTDB taxonomy): Bacteria > Planctomycetota > Phycisphaerae > Phycisphaerales > UBA1924 > JACKHE01. Next base: position 253,378 of record JACKHE010000006.1, on the reverse strand, counting down.
TAATGTTTGTTCGGGATCTGGCTTGCATCCCGAACGAATCCCGCCCATGATCTGCGGCATGGAAACCACCGCGCTCCACGATCGCATGAAGACCATCGTCGGCAAGACCACGTTCCGGGCCCTGGGGCAGGCGACGAACCACAATCCTGAGACGGTCCGACGGTACATGTCGGGGCAGGCGCCGAGCGTCGATTTCCTCTCGGCCCTCGTCGGCGCGTACGCCGTCAACGCGGACTGGCTGCTCACCGGGCGGGGGCCGATGGACAGCGCCGCGGTGCGCACCGATGCGCTGTCCAAGGCGGACCCCAACGAGCTCATGGCCGCGATCGCCAACCGGATGGAGGACATGTGCGACCGCATCGATCGGATCGAGGTCTTCGTGCAGATGATGGAAACGCGGCTGCGCGCCGCGACGCCGGCGATGACCGAGGGGCATGAAACAGAGCCGAACATCATCGCCGAACTCAAGATCGCGCCGGACGCCGCGGGACAGAAGGGACGGGCAACCAATGACCACCACCAGGACCAGACACAACGCGCCGATGATCCCGCTGCCTCCAGAGCGCAGCGCATCGCGGACGCCATCCCCGGCCGATCACACCCGGACACTGATTGAACTGCTGCGCCCCGCCGGCCCCGACCTCGCCCGGCGTCTCGTCTCGGCGCTGCTGCTGGCGCCCATCGACGAGCGCGAGGCGATCGTCGCGTCCATCGAGTCGCGGATGGTGGAGCTCTACGCCCCGGTGCGCCCCGTGCAACCGGGTTTCGGCTCGCCGGACATGCAGGGCATGCAGGGCGCGGAGGATGAACCCCGGATGATGAACCTGATCGACCCCCCGGTGCAGCGCGAGGGGTTCGTCGAGCAGAGGATCCACACGTACGAGATCATCGAGGACGAGCCCGGCGCCGGCGACATCAGCGCGAAGGTCGGTTAGTCCGCGCCGTGACCCAATGCCCCCGCGCCACGACCCAGCTTTGCTGGGTCGTGCTCTTCGTTGTTCACACTCTATGGTCGGAAGCACTACTCAGCGGAGCTGGGTAGTGGCACGGCAATGCTGGGATGTGGCGCGTCCTCGTCGGCGCCCTTGATACCCTGTCTTCATGGGATTCAACGCCGACGTCGCCGCCGCGCTCGAGCGGATGGGGGAGACGCTCGAACTGCTCGGTGAGAGCGGTTTCAAGGTGGTGGCGCACTCGCGGGCGGCGCGAGTGATCCGGGATTACCCCCAGGACCTGCGTTCGATCGCGTCGGACGAGAAGGCGCTCGTCGGGATCGAGGGGGTCGGCAAGGGGATCGCGAAGAAGATCGCGGAGTTCGCCCAGACGGGGAAGATCGCCGAGGCGGACAAGCTCGCCGCGCAGGTCCCCGCGGGGCTGTTCGACGTGCTGGCGTTGCAGGGGCTGGGCCCCAAGACGGTGCGCGCGATGTGGCAGGAGCTGGGGATCGAGTCGGTCGCCGACCTGTCGCGCGCCATCGACGACGGCTCGCTCGCCGGGCTCCCCCGCATGGGCGCCAAGACGATCGAGAACATCAGGGAGTCCATCCGCTTCGCCTCCGCGACGCAGGGGCGGACCCGCATCGGGACCGCCACGGCCATCGCGGAGATGGTCCTCGAACGCCTGCGCCAGGTCGAGGGCGTCGATCGCGTTGAGATCGCCGGATCGCTGCGGCGCGGGCGCGAGACGATCGGCGACCTGGACTTCCTCGCGGTCGCGCAGGGCGCCGCGGCCGAGCGCTGTAGCGAGGCGTTCCGCACTATGGACGAGGTCGAGCGCGTCCTGGCGGCAGGAGAGACGAAGTCATCGGTGCAGCTGAAAATCGATCGTGGGAGCAGGTCGGGCCCGGTGCGCATCGGCGCGGACCTGCGCGTCGTCCCGGCGGAGGTCTTCGGCTCGGCGTGGCTCTACTTCACGGGATCGAAGTCCCACAACGTCCGCCTCCGAGAGCGGGCGCAAAAGAAGAAGCTGACGCTCAACGAGTACGGGCTCTTCCCCGACGACGGCGAGCCGGCGCCGCAGAGCCGGGGCGTCAAACCCAGGGCGAGCGCAACGGAGACTTCGATCTACAAGGCGCTGGGCCTGCCGGTCCTGCCGCCCGAGATCCGCGAGGACCGGGGCGAGCTCGAGCTCAAGGAAACGCCGGCGCTGATCGAGGCGGACGACCTGATCGCCGACCTGCACGCGCACACCGTCGCGTCCGACGGCAGGCTGACCATCGACGAGCTCGCGCAGGAGGCGAAGTCCCGGGGATACAAGGTCCTGGCGATCACCGACCACTCGCAGAGCCAGGCGATCGCCAACGGCCTCAAGCCTGACCGCCTGCGCGAGCACATCGGGGCGATCCGCGAGGCGGACTCGCGCATCAAGGGGATCAGGCTGCTCGCCGGCAGCGAGGTGGACATCCTCGCCGGGGGGAAGCTGGACTACGAGGACGACCTGCTGGCGGAGCTCGACGTCGTGGTCGCCTCACCGCACCTGGCGCTCAAGCAGACCGAAAAGCACGCGATGAAGCGGATGCTCAGGGCGATCGAGCACCCGCTGGTCCACATCATCGGGCACCCCACCGGCAGGCTGATCAATCGGCGCGAGGGGCTGCCGCTGGTCATCGACGAAATTGTCGCCGCGGCCGCCGAACACGACGTCGCGCTGGAGATCAACGCCAACGACCGCCGGCTGGACCTGCGCGACACGCACGTCAGGGCCGCGGTCGAGGGGGGCGCACTGCTTTCGATCAACTGCGATGCGCACGACGCGGGGCACTTCGACATGCTCCCCTACGGGGTGGCGACGGGGCGGCGCGGGTGGCTGACGGCGGACCGGTGCATCAACGCCTGGGGCGAGAGGAAGCTGCTGAACTGGCTCGCGTCCAAGCGCTGAGGGGACGGGCTACACTCCATCGATGCCGGCCAGGAGCAACACCATCCCGACCATCGAGATCCGCGAGCCGCTGTGCGCCGTCTTCCGCCGCCGGCTCAGGGACGCGGGGCAGAAGTACACGCCGGAGCGCGCCAAGATCCTCGACGCGATCATCGCGATCGACGACATCTTCGAGGCCGACCGGCTCCAGTCGGCGCTGCGCGAGGGTGAGTTTCCCGTCTCGAAGGCGACGATCTACCGCACGCTGAAACTGCTGCAGATGACCGGGATCATCCAGGAGGCGCCGATCAACTCGGAGCAGGCGCACTACCAGCTGTGCTACGGCAAGCGTCCGCGCGACCTGCTCATCCGCACGGACACCGACGAGATCCTCACGATCGACGTGCCGGAGCTGATCGAGCTGCGCGACGCGATCTGCGCGAGGCTGGGCCTGGAGGCGCAGGGACACAAGCTGCAGGTCTTCGCGCAGGCGAAGGCGAAGTCGTAGAGCGCGGAGCTCTCACTCCAACTCGTCGAGATCCGTTTCCTTCAGCTCCCGCGAGATCACGTAGTCCTCGCGCATCCACTTGCCCAGGTCCACCATCCGGCATCGCGCCGAGCAGAAGGGCGCCGTCGGAGCGTTCATGTCTGTCGGAGCCTTGCAGATCGGGCAGGGCGACGACTTCGCGCGGGGCTCTGCTGACGGCGCCCCGTCGAGCGCCGGCGCCAGTCGCGGCTCCAAACCCGCCGGGCAGTCGATCCGCAGGACACGGCACGTTTCCCCGTCGCCCGGCGCGTGCTCGATCTCGATGCGCAGCCGCTCGCCCTCCACGGCTCCGGCGATCCGGTCCGCCCATTCGATCAGCACGATCGCCCCGCGAGAGGCGTGGTCGTATCCCGCGTCGATCAGCTCGTCGGCGTCGGCGATGCGGTAGGCGTCGATGTGCAGGATCGGCGCCGCGTCCGGGCGGCGGTACTCGTTGAACAGGACATAGGTCGGGCTCGAGACCTCGTCGGGGTTGTGCCCGGCGCCCTGCGCGATGCCGCGGACGAGCCTCGTCTTGCCCGCGCCGAGCTCGCCGATGAGCTCCACGACGTCGCCGGGGCGCAACACCGCGCCCAGCGCGACGCCGAGCGCGTGGGTCCGGGATTCTTCGGTGGTCGTGACGATGCGCTCGCTCATGCGTGATGATCCCACCCCAGAGCAGCCACGTCGATCAACTCGCCGGATTGATCGCGCACCCGGCAGCCGGCGCCCTCGACGACGGTTCCGACCACGACGCACCCCAGCGACGCGTCCGGGGGCTCGGAGCACGTGAAGCACAGCTCGTAGTCCTCGCCGGCGCCGACAGCGTCGCGCCAGGAGCCGACGCCGGGCGCCAGGGGGATCTTCCTTGCGTCGATTTCGATCCCGACCCCGGATCGCTCGGCGATCCGCCCCGCATCGCGTCCGAGCCCGTCGGAAATGTCGATCATCGAGTGCAGGGCGCCGCCGAGTGTGTCGCAGATCCGGCGAGCCAGTTCAAGGCGGGGAGCCGGGAGCTTCGTCCATGCCGAAGCCAGAGCGCCGCCGAGAGGACCCGAGACCACGACGAGATCGCCGGGCCTGGCGCCACCGCGGAGGACCGGCCCACGATTGGGATGCGGCGTGCCGATGGCCGTCACGGTGATGACGGCGGGGCCATTGGTCGCCGAGATGTCGCCCCCGATGAGCGGGCAGCCCCAACGGAGCCCCGCCTCGGCCATCGCCCGGCACAGGTCCGAAGCGCGCTGCTGGTCGTACCCCTGATGCAGTGCGGCGGTGGCCAGGGCGTACAACGGCGCCCCGCCCATTGCGGCGATGTCGGAGATGGAGCGACCAACGGCGTGGGCAGCGATCACGTCCGGGGATGCATCGGGGACGTAATGCACGCCCTCGATGCACTGATCGACCGTGAGCAGGAGTTGGCCACCCGCCGGGGACGCGACGACGGCGCAGTCATCACCCGGCCCCACAAGGATGTCGGGGCGCCCCGGGAAGCCGGGGGCCGTGGCGGCGGCGATCTGCGACAGCAGCAGCGATTCCTGCATCAGAGCAACGATACGCGGCGTCCGTTTCCCGTGTCGGGCGGCAGGGATCGCCCGCTCGGGGGGCGGATCGAGGCTACCCTGCTGCCCATGCTCTCCGAGCCGACCGATTTCGCGATGTCCCCGATCTCGACGCTGTCGTACGTCGCGGACCCCACGCTGTCGAGAAGGCACAGCCCCTTCTGGGCGCGCTGGGATGAGGTAGTTGAGTCGATCAATCCCGGGCTGATCGAGTTCCAGGGCGACGCGGCGATCAGCGGCGACCCCGGTGTCACGCACACGATTCACAGCCTCGGCGACGTGACGATCGGCGCGCGGCTGAACATCCCGGCGGGCGTCGTCAAGCCCTCGGCGGTGGTCTTGCAGTTGCACGGCTACGAGCCGGAGCCGTTGAGTGACGACAACCCGTGGGAATCCGTCTCGATGGCGACGCTGCAGGTGCGCGTGCGGGGCTTCGCCGGGTCGTGGTTCGAGACCGGCGACCTGAAGCGCAGCGAGCACGGGTGGTTCTGTCACGGCCTGCTCGATCTCAACTCGTGGATCCTGCCCGGCGCGGTGGCGGATGTCGTCCTCGCGTGCCGGGCGCTGGAGGAGCGGTTCGGGCGGGGCGTGCCGATCATGCTCAGCGGGGAATCGTTCGGCGGTGGTCTGGCGGTCATGGCGGCGTCGCGGCTGGCGGGGACGGGCCTGGTGGACCGGATGGCGATCGGGCTGCCGTCGATGGGCGCGTGGCGCTGGAGATTGGCGCAGCCTCCCGGCGCCCGGATCGACCGGGGCGCCGTCGGGATCAACGCCGAGGTCTTCTCGTTCCTGAACCTGCACCGGGACCGGGAGGAGCAGATCGTCGAGAACCTGAGCGTGTGCGACAGCGCGATCCACGCGAGGCGTGTGCGGATCCCGTCGCTCTTCAAGCTGGCCGAGCGGGATGACGTCGTGCCGGCCCCGGCGGCGGCGGCGGTGTACAACGCGCTCGGGACCGACGCGGGGCTGAAGTTCCGCGAGATCGTCAGCCACGGGCACTTCGACGGGGGGATCGCCGACGGGCGGCGGCACGCCAGATGGCGGAGCGACGCGGTCGAGTTTTTGGATCCCGCATCGGCGCCGGCGCTGCTGATCCACCGCTGGAGCGCCGAGCGCGCCGAGCAGGAGCGCGCCGCGGGCGGGGCATGAAACCGGGCGCATGACAAGGGGCGAACCCTCCCAGGATCGCCCCTTGCCGGATCATTCACTGATTGTCAACGAGTCCCTCGCGGGCTTATTTCGTTCCCGGGGGATGCGTCTTGATCGGGTTGTCGATCAGGCCGCCTCGCAGTTGACGGCGTGCCCAGCGGGGACGAAGCCGTTGACCGGGGCGTAGCTGTTGACGCCGTAGGGAGCGCTGAAAGGGGCGCAGTTGAAGGGGTAGGCGTTGGCGGGGATGTACTGGCCGTTGACGGGGGTCTTGATGTTGTTGACGACGCCCTGCTGCTGGCCGGTGACGGGGTAGGCGTAGCCCATCCAGGGGGAGCTGAACCAGTTGGAGACGCCGGCGACCGGGGAGACGCCGTAGAGGTTGCTGTAGTTACCGGGGAAGCAGTTGTAGGAGTTGGTCCAGGGCGTGTTGCAGCCGATCGAACCGGAGATCCAGTTCATGCCGGGAAACCCCTGGCCAAGCTGCGTCCCGGAGAAGGGGACCTGCGAGAACATAGGGTGCGCGAGGTGGTTGATGTGGCCGAGGCCGTTCCACTGGTTGATGCCGTAGTTGGCGAAGGGAACGGTGTTGAGGTTCCAGTTGTGGAGGCCGTAGCTGGGGGTGTTCCAGTTGTAGCCGAAGCCGTTGTAGGAACCGGCGAAGAAGGGGCTGTTGAAGCCGGCGGAGAAGCCGGGGTTCCAGGCGCTGACCGGCGAGCAGACGCCGCCGATGCAGTTCAGGCTGTTGTAACCGCTGATGCCGTTGTAGGGCAGGCAGTTGTAGGGGGTGCAGCCGAGGGGGCCGCAGTTGTTGGCCGAACCAAAGGGGTAGCAGTTGGTGAACATTGCAGTTGCTCCAGATCTGAGAGAGTCAAACCGACCTTGAAAACCGTCCACCGACCGGGATCATCCCTTTCGGCTGACGGACGTTGACGCGTTGTGTCAAGACGCAGGCGGATCGCCGGCGTGGAGCGCCCGCCCGGGACGTACGGAGTCCGGGCGGCACGGAGCGCTCGCTGCGTGCGCACCTGACATCGACGGGGGAGAAACCGGACTTTGGGCGGGTTTGTTTTTTTTCGTCAGATCGGGGGGGCGCCGGGCCGAACCGGGAGAATCACCGGCTCAGACCCTCGCGGGCCTCGGGTCGATCTCGCCCCACGCTTTCGCGTAGATCTCCGATCGGACCGCGAGATACGCCGGGTAATCCACCCGGGCCCGCTCGATAGCTTCCGCGCTGAGGGTTGCGATGGCGACCGGTTCGCGGGATTCGAGGACCACCTCCCCGTCCGGGGCCACGACGATCGAGGGTCCGCCGATATCGACCCCCAACTCGGGGCGGGGGCGGTTGACCGACAGGACGTACATCCCCCCGGTGATCGCGTTGGCGCGCCAGACCACCTTCCAGACCTTCTCGTACAACCCCTCGACCGTCGCCCTCGGGACGAAGACCGCCCCGACACCCTGCGCCGCCAGCAGGTGCGCGCCCTGGGGCCGGTTGTTGTCCGAGCAGATCTGCACGCCGATCGGGAGTGTGAACCCGTCGATGCGCTGCGGCGCCTCGACGCCGGCCTCGTAATGGCTCGACTCCCAGAAGCCCGGCTCCTCCGGGACGTGCAGCTTGGCGTACCGCGCGATGCACTCGCCCTGCGCATCGAACACCAGCGCGGTGTTCCGCCGGGCGCCGGTCTTCGGATCGCGCACGATGGCGCCCCCGATGAGGCCGATCCCGATTGCCTCCGCGGCCCGGCTCATCATGGTGTGCCGGGGGCCCTGCGGATCCTCGGCGTCCTCGTCGCACGCGGTCCTGGTCGCGGGCGCCCAGGGGTTGCAGGGGATCTCGGGCAGGCAGGCGAGCTCGGCGCCCTTCGATCGCGCCTCTTCCAGCCTGGCAAAGAGCCTGGCCTCGGCGTCGTTGTCGGAGAACACGTCGCTGATCAGCGCGACGGTCATGATCCCGGAGAGCGTTTCGGGGTGCGGTGTGGTGGTCATCCGGGGTCGGCTCCGGGGCAGGGTGCGGTCCAGGGAGGGGCGGCATCGTATCGGTCCTCGATTCCGCGCGGCGTCCGGTATCCCGACGTCGCGACCGTACAAATGCCGATCCTGGCGCGGGTTCCCCCCCTCCGGGACGCCAAGATTGACGGATTCCGATTCCGTCAAGGGCGTTCATGTCGTAGGATTTCGGCAGTCTGTGCCGCTCCTGCCGGCTCTTCCGGAGCCGTTTCCGGGCGGATTTAGGCGCCGTCCCCGGGCGGCCCGCTGGCATCGCTCTATCCGAAGATTCGCATAGAGCGTTGGTTCATTGGATGGATCGAAGAGGACCCCCCCATGCCCGCTCCGAATCACAGTTTCACACCCCGCAAGGCGGGCCCTGGCCGGCTCGCGCTCACGGCGGCAGGCTTTGCGGCGCTGCTGCTGTCCACCGGCGCCGTGATCGCAGATCCGCAGTTCCCCGATTCAACCGCGGTGACGCCGCTGTACGGATTCCCGGCGCCGGCGTTGTCCGCCGAGGCTTCGCGCAGCCGCGTGATCGCGCTGGACCTGACCGCGATCGCTCCCGACGCGAATGCGCGGTCCGTCGTCGAGTTCGCGCTCTTCGACGACGCCGTCTTCCGCGCGACGACGCAGAGCGTCAACGTGATCGGAGACGGTCGGTGGTCCTGGGTCGGGACGCTCGACGGCGATCCCTTCGGCGTGGCGCAGTTCGCGGTGCGCGACGGCGTCGCGGCGGGCGTGATCCGATCGACCGATCGCGGCGTCTTCCGCGTGCGTTATTCGGGCGAGCCCGGCGTGTACGTCGCCGAGGCGATCGACCCCGCCAACCTCGAGCCCTGCGCGACCGGGCCGGAGCAGCTTCTCACCACGCCCCGCGACTTCGACCCGGACCGGGCGCAGGACCCCGAGGGCGCCGGCGCCCCGCGCGGAGCGCTGACCAACATCGACGTGCTCGTCGGGTACACCGCCCAGGCGCGGACGCTGGCGGGCGGGACGGCCGGCATGCTCGCCGAGATCGACCTGGCGATCGCCTCGGCGAACCTCGCCTACCAGAACAGCAACGTGGACATCGAGCTGACGCTCGTGCTGACCTACCTGGCGCTCTACAACGAGTCCGGCAACGCCTCGACGGACCTCTTCAACTGGCGCGAGACCAACGACGGTTTCATGGACGACGTCCACACACAGCGCGACGACATCGCCGCGGACATGTGCGCCCTGATCGTGAGCAACTTCGACGCCTGCGGCATCGGGAACCTGATGACGGTGCCCTCGCTCGCGTTCGAGGACCGCGCCTTCACCGTGACCGCGCTGGGTTGCGCCGTGAGCAACCTCTCCTTCGCGCACGAGCTGGGCCACAACCTGGGCTGCGCCCACGACCACGACAACGCCACCATCGGCGCGTACTCGTACTCCTTCGGCTACCGCGACCCGCTCGGGACCCCCGACTGGCGCACGATCATGGCCTACGCGCCGGGGACGAGGATCCAGTACTTCTCGAACCCGCTCGTCTCGTTCAACGGCCAGCTCATCGGCGTCGCCACGGGCCCCGGCGCCGCGAACAACTCCATGACGATGAATCAGACCCGGGGCTACGCCTCGAACTGGCGAGACGCCGCGACGCGGCAGCCGCTCGCGTTCGCGCTCGGCTCACCCGCCAACGGCCAGCAGCACGTCTGGAGCGGGGAGGAGTTCTCGTGGGAGGCCAACGGGCCCGTGGATTCGTACACGCTCGTCATCGCCACCGACGCGGCGCTGACCAACGAGGTCCTCCGCGTCGAGGGCATCCTCGGCGCATCGTACGATCTCCCGTCCGGTGCGCTGGGCGGCTGCGAGACGCTCTACTGGGGCGTGGAGGCGACGCTCGCCGGGAACTCGAGGGCCGCCTCGCCGATCTCGCGGTCGTTCACCACGAGGCTGGCCTCGGACATCAACGTGGATGACATGATCGACACCGCGGACCTCGGCGGGCTGATCGGCTCCTTCGGGAGCACGAACCCCTTCGCCGATCTCAACAACGACGGCGTCACGGACACCGCCGATCTCGGCATCCTCCTGGGGGACTTCGGTCAGACCTGCGTCCCGTGACCCCCCCATGACCGTTCTCGGACCCGATTTTGTTCTGCTCCGCGCCCCGGATGGCGCCGACACTGCCTGTTGACCTTCCGCACGGAGAGCACCGACGCCATGCGCACGATCCATCGCCGAGTCCTGACCGCCACGATCCTCGCCGCCATTGCCGGCGCCGCCGCCGCGGCGGATGTCGAGCAGGTCGTCCCAACACCTCAGTACCCCGAGGGCGCGGCGATCCCGCGGAACATGACCCCCGAGGAAGCGGCGTACACGGCGCTGCACCCGCTGACGACGCCCCGCGCGGTGACGCCCCCGCCGACCGGCCCGGTGCGCGCCGTCGCGGAGTACGAGCCGATGGAGGGGATCATCCTCGCCTACGAGGGCACGAGCGGCTGGCTGGCGATCCTCAACCAGATGGCGGCGAACATCACCACGACCGGCAACGCCAAGGTGTACGTCTATTGCGACAGCGCCTCCGAGGCGAACGTCGCGGCGTTCAACATGGAACTCGCCGGCGCCGACCCGGCCAGGATCGTCACGCTCGTCAAGACCACCGACACCATCTGGTGCCGCGACTACGGCCCGAGGTATGTCTATGAGGGCGACGTCCGCGCGATCGTGGACCACACCTACAACCGCCCCCGGCCCAACGACAACAGCGTGCCGGCGCACTTCGCCGGGTACACGGGCCACGAGCTCTACGAGCTGCCCCTGGTCCACGGCGGCGGCAACTACCACCTCGAGGCCACCGGCCCGGCGTGGTCCACGGAGCTGATCGCCAACGAGAACGGCTCGCTCACCGAGCAGCAGATCATCGACATCTGGAACGACTACGAGGGCACCACCACGACGATCACCGACGCGTTCCCCTCCTCCGTGGACTCGACGCAGCACATCGACATGTGGGACATCATGATCGCCGACAACGCGGCGATCGTCAGCGACTTCCCCCTCGCCTCGGGCTCGGCGCAGGACCAGGTCTGCGACAACCACGCCGCGGCGCTGGCCAACGCGGGCTACACCGTGCACCGCGTCCCCGCGGTCGGGAGCCCCTTCAACACGCACTTCACCTACACCAACGCGGTGATCTGCAACAACCTCGTGCTCGTCCCCTACTACGACACCATCCCCAACGCCGGGACCTACAACGCGCAGGCGCTGTCCGTCTGGCAGGCGGCGCTGCCCGGGTACACCATCGTGCAGATCGACTGCGACGCCATCGTCACCAGCGCCGGCGTCATGCACTGCATCTGCATGCACGTCCCCGTGAACAAGAACGGCGCCAACCCCGGCGCATACCTCGTCAACCTCAACGGCGGCGAGACCTTTGATCCCGGCGATATGGTCGTGATCAACTGGCTCTCCGACGACGACCAGGGCGTCTCCAACGTGGACCTGCTGCTGAGCCTCAACGGCGGCGCCTCCTTCGACACCGTGATCGCCTCCGCCACCGCCGACGACGGCGCCTTCACCTGGACCGTCCCCGATGTCTTCAGCGACCAGGCGCGCGTCCGCGTCGTCGCCCGGGACGCGCAGGGCAACACCGGATTTGACGACTCCGACGCCGACTTCACCATCAACGGCGCCCCGGCCTGCACCGGCGATCTCAACGGCGACGGCGTCGTGGACACCGCCGACCTGGGCATCCTGCTCTCCGCCTTCGGCGCGCACGGCGTCGGCGACCCCGCCGACCTCAACAACGACATGAGCGTGGACACCGCCGACCTGGGCATCCTCCTGGGCGTCTTCGGCTCCGGCTGCCCCTGATCTTCCCCGAAGCGGGCGACGGCCGGGCATCCGGAATCACCCGCAGAGCCGAGAGCGTTCTCGGTCTGTTCCGGTCCACCCGCTCAGGCGCAGAGACCGCCCCGCCGATGACCGGTGTGGATCCCCACACCCCCACCGAGGCGCGGGTCATGAACAAGATCACATTCTTCAGTTCCGTGTGCGCGGTGACGCTCGGGATCGGGAGCGGCGCGTTCGCTTCCGGCTACGCCGAGATGGTCGCCGGGCTGAACCCGGTCGGGTACTGGCGGCTCGGAGAGTCCGGCGGGCAGACCGCCGTGGATGAGACCGGCGTCTCCAACGGCAAGTACAAGAACGAGCCCAAACTCGGCCGGGACGGGGTGATTGAGGGTGATCACGCGGCGCTCTTCGACGGCAGCGATGACTGGGTGCAGATCAATCACAACCCGGCGTACCTCCTCGACGAGGGCGCCATCTCGTTCTGGCTCCGGGTTGTCTACGCCGAACCGGACGAGGACACGCAGGACACCTCGAGGAAGGGGCTGTTCACGAAGGACTCGAAGGACTACGACACCGGCGGGCACGTGAGCCTGTTCATCATCAACAACCATGTCGAGGCGAGGCTCCAGAGCACCACCTCCGAGACCACGCTGGTGACGCCCGACTTCACGATCACGGAGTGGACGCACGTGCTCCTGCTCTTCGGCAACGACGGCATGGAGTTGTACCTCAACGGCGAGCTCGCGGACTGGGACAGCTACTCCGGCGGGCTCGGGACAACCTCCGGCGGGTCGGGGAACTTCGAGCCCATCGTGCTCGGGGCCAACTCCTGGGCGAGCGGGGACCTGTCGCCGACCCCGCTGAGCGGGTATTTCGAGGGGCAGATCGATGAGGTCGTGCTCCTGGGGTTCAGGCCGACGCCGGAGCAGATCGCCGGCCTGGCATCCACCGACGGCGGGGCCCAGCCGATGCGTGTCGTCGATTGGCGCGCCGTGTCGCCGGTCGAGTCGGAGTGATCGAGACGCCGGTGATCGCCCGCGCCAAGCCAGCCTAGAGACAAGATGTCGTCTCGTTACGAAGCGGCTCCGGTCACGCACAACATGTAGGGTCCATTTGAAATTCTTCACCTCGTTGTGTCGATCGGGGCCTGATCCGCACCTGGGCGTGCTACGCTCCGCTCCTCCCGGACGGGGGGAGATCCGAGGAGCCGTTGCGCACGATCATCGCCGGAATCAGTTGCCTGCTTGCTCTGATGGGAGCCCGCCCCGCGTCCGCGGAAGCGCCCCGGAACGTGATCCTGTGCATCGGCGACGGCATGGGCTTCGAGCACGTCCGCGCCGCGGGGATCTATCTGAACGGTGAATCGGGCTCGCTCTCGTTCGAGTCATTCCCGGCGCAGGGCATGCTCTCGACGGGCGCCGCGGACGACCCGATCACGGACTCCGCCGCGTCGGCGACGGCGATGGCGTCGGGGCGGAAGGTCAGCAACGGCGTCATCGGGGTGGCGATCCCCGGCGACGGGCACGCGCTGCCCAACCTGCTCGACCAGGCGAAGCAAAGCGGCAAGCTCGTCGGGCTCGTCACCACGACCGAGCTCACGCACGCGACCCCCGCGGCATTCGGCGCGCACACGCCGTCGCGCGATCGGCGCGGCGTCATCGCGCGGGGCTACCTCCATCACAGCAGGCCGGATGTGATGTTCGGCGGCGGCGGCGCGGGGCTGTACGCCGACGACGCCCGGCAGGCCGGCTACACCGTCGTGACCGACCGCGACGAGCTGCTCTGCGCGCTGAACGCCGGCGCGATGCCGCTGTGCGGGCTCTTCGGCAAGGGCAACATGCCCTACGAGCACGACGACAACATCGGCGACACCGCGGTGTACGAGACCCTCCCCCACCTGCACGAGACGGCGATGGCCGCGGTCGAGGCGCTCAGCGCCGACCCCGACGGCTTCTTCCTCATGGTCGAGGGCGGCCGCATCGACCACGCGGCGCACGATCACCAGCTCGAGCGCATCATCGACGAGACGATCGAGTTCTCGCGCACCGTCGCGGACCTCGCCGAGTGGGCCCGGGGGCGCGATGACACGCTCATCATCGTCACCGCCGACCACGAGACCGGCGGGATGTCGCTGGTGTACCCGGGCGCCCGCGGCGTCTACCCGGTCGTGCGGTGGTCCACGTGGGGTCACACGCCGGTCGATGTCGGGATCTGGGCGACTGGTCAGGGCGCGGGGCTCTTCGAGGGAACCCACGACAACGCCGACCTTCCCGAGTTGATCAACCGTGCGGGCGACGATCGGTGAAGCGGGGCGCGATCGCTGCTACGATCGCCGCCCATGCCCGCTGCCGCTGACACGAACGCACAACGCCGGGGCCTGACGGCGCTGTGCGTCGCGCTGTTCTTCTGCTCCGGCGCCGCGGGGCTGGTGTACGAGGTCCTCTGGAGCCGGATGCTGACGCTGGAGATGGGATCGACGGCGTACGCGCTGGCGACGATCCTGACGGTCTTCATGGGCGGGCTCGCGCTGGGCAGCGCGATCGGCGGGCGCTTCGGCGCGAGGATCGCCAACCCGCTCCGGGCGTACGCGATGCTGGAGATCGGGATCGGGCTCTACTGCCTGCTCACCCCGACGCTGATCGACGCGCTGCACCCGCCGATGCGGCTGGTGTACCAGCGGTTCGAGGGCTCGCTGCTGATGATGAGCCTGGCGCAATCGCTGCTGTGCGCGCTCGTGCTGACGCCCCCGGTCGTCGCGATGGGCGCCACCTTCCCGATCCTCGCGCAGTTCGTCACCCGATCCTCGGAGCGCATCGCCTGGAGCGTCGGCGCGCTCTACGGCTTCAACACCCTCGGCGCCGGCGTTGGCGCCGTCCTCAGCGGCCTGACGCTGATCCCGGCGCTGGGCGTCTCGATGACCAACCACGTCGCGGTCGTAACGAACATCGCCGTCGGCGCCCTCGCGCTGCTGGCGTCACGGATGATCCCCAGACCCGCGCAAGCCGCGACCTCGCACGAGCCGGCGCCGGTCGCGGCCGCGAGCGCGCCGATCCCCGGGGCTCCATCGCCACTTGTGCTGCTCATCGGCTTTGGGATCAGCGGTTTCGCCGCGATGACACTCCAGACCGCGTGGACACGGCTGATGTCGCTGTCGATCGGCTCGGCAACGTACGCCTTCTCGCTGATCGTCGGCGCGTTCATCCTGGGGCTCGCGCTCGGTTCGGTCGTCATCGGGAGGCTGGGGAACAGGCCGAGCCGGGCGCCGAAACTGTTGATTCTCTGCCAGATGGGCGTGGCGATCGCCGGCGCGATCACGATCCCGCTCTTCGGGGAGCTCCCGCTGCGCGTGAGCCTGCTCATCGCCGAGCATCCCGAGTCGCTGGCGCGCATCCAGCGCGGCGAGTTCCTGGCGATCGCGGCGATCGTGCTCCCCCCCACCTTCCTGATGGGCGGGCTGCTCCCGCTCGTGTGCCAGTGCCTGGCGAGCGCCACCCGGCGTCCGACGTCCTCGATCGTCGGACGCGCCTATGTCGCCAACACCGTCGGCACGATCCTCGGCTCGGCGCTGGCCGGGTTCCTGCTCGTCCCGACGATCGGCATGCGCGGCTCGATCGTCGTCGGGGTGATCCTGTACGCGATCGTCGGCGCCTGGTACCTCGTTGCCTCGCGCGGCGCGCTGCTGGGCCGGGTCCGTGCGCTGGTCGCCTCGACCGCGACGATCGCGATCACCGGCCTCGTGCTGCTGCTGCCGGCGTGGGACCGCGCGGTGATCACGTCGGGGCCCTACATCAACGCGATCGCGCTCGGCCGGGAGTCCGGGGGATCCAGGGAGAAGCTCCGCGCGTTCCTCAACCGGAACAGCGACATCATCGCCTACCGCGAGGGCGTGGCGACGACGGTCACCGTCCGACGCGTTCAGGGCCGGCCCTGGCTGCTCGTCAGCGGCAAGCTCGAGGCGCCGGCGTTCGAGTTCACCCAGGCGTTCCTCGCGCACCTCCCGCTGCTTCTGCACAAGGATCCCAGGTCCGCGCTCGTCATCGGGCTGGGAAGCGGCTGCACGCTCAACTCCGCGACGCTCCACGAGAACCTGGAGCGGATCGACTGCGTCGAGATCTCGCCGGGTGTCATCGACGCCGCGCGGAGATACTTCGACCGCGATCGGATGTTCGCCGACCCGCGTGTGCGCATCTACGCGGGTGACGGCAGGCTCCGCCTGGCGATGACCGATTCGACGTACGACGTCATCATCAGCCAGCCCAGCAACCCCTGGATGACCGGCGCCAGCGCGATGTTCACGCGCGAGTGCTTCGATTTGATGCGCGACCGGCTCAACCCGGACGGCGTGGCCTGCGTCTGGTTCCAGGGTTTCCAGGTCTCCCCCGAGACGCTGCGCACCATCATCGGGACCTTCGGCGACGTCTTCCCGAACAACGACCTGTGGATCAGCCGGGTCACTGGCGACTACCTGCTCACCGGCTCGCCGTCCGCGTACGACATCGACCCGGCGCGGATCCGGCGGGGCCTGGCGAGCCCGGCGATCGCCGGTGAACTCGCGCAGGACCGCGTGCTCAGCGCCGCGGATTTTCTGGGCCGGCGCCTCGGCGGCGGCGCGACCAGCGCCGAGTTCGCCGCGGACGCCCAGCGCAACACCGACGACCGCACCGTCCTCGAGGAGCGCATCCCCAGGGAGATGTTCCAGAATCACCGGGCCGGGATCGTCGATGCCACGGCCCTGCTGCGATCGCCGATCCGGACCCGGCTCGTTGGCGCCGACGAGGCGTTGCAAGCCAGGCTCAGCGACGTGGAGGCAGCGCAGCGGCTGATCATCGAGGCCTTCCAGCTTCTCGACCGTGGCGACACACCGGGGAGCAACGCGCTGATCCTGCGGGCCCGCGAGCTGGATCCCAACAACTACTGGTGCCGGGACGCGGATCGGCGCTGAACGCCGCGCCACGGCGCCGGGGGCGCCCGGCCTTGCGGCGCCATCGTTTCGATAGACTCTCCGCATGGTCCCCAGGAAAGCCGCCAAGCTCTTCAGACGCCACCGCGCCCCGGTCGCGGCGCCCCCCGGCACGGTGGTCGCGCAGGCCGACGCCTCACCGACTCGGATCCATGTCATCTGGTTCGAGTCCGACGGCTTCGAGGAGCGCGAGGTCGGCGCCGGCGAGGATCTCCACGCGATGATCCGCCCGGACCGGACGTTGTGGATCGACATCCGCGGCATGGCGGATATCGAGACGATCCGCGGGATCGGCGCGGTGTTCGGGGTTTCCCCGCTCGCCATCGCGGACATCATCAACGTGGGCCAGCGCCCCAAGACCGAGGACCTGGCCAACGCGCTGCTGACGATCGCGCGCATGGTGACGCTCGACGAGGCCGGGCGCCTGCACTGGGAGCAGGTCAGCTTCGTCGTCGGCGAGGGGTTCCTGCTCACGTTTCAGGAGACGCCGGTTGACTGCTTCGAGCCGGTGCGCGTCCGGATCCGTCAGAACGGGCCGGTCGTGCGCAAGGCCGGGCCCGACCTGCTGAGCGTGCTGCTGCTCGACGCCGTGGTGGACGGGTACTTCCCGGTCATCGAGGAGTTCGGCGAGCGCCTGGAAGAGCTCGAAACGATCGTGCTCACCCGCCCCGTGCCATCGGTGATGTCGGAGATCTACCACGTCAAGCGGGAGCTGAGCCTGTTCCGGCGCGCCGCGTGGCCGCTGCGCGATGCGCTGTCGAGATCGCTGACCGAGCGGACGCGGTTCACCGGCCCCGAAACGCAGCCCTACCTGCACGACGTGCGTGACCACATCCTCCAGGTCGTGGACGTGCTCGAGTCCTACCGCGAGCTGGCGACGAGCCTCATCGAGGTGTACCTCTCCAGCGTCAGCAACCGCACCAACGAGGTGATGCGCGTCCTGACCATCATCGCGACGATCTTTATCCCCCTGGGCTTCCTCGCCGGCGTGTACGGGATGAACTTCGACACGTCGGACCCGGGCAACATGCCCGAGCTGAGCTGGAGGCACGGGTACCTGTTCTTCTGGATCGTCGCGATCTCGATCGTCGTGGGCCTGCTCGGGCTCTTCTGGCGCCTGGGCTGGATGCGCAGCGCTGAGCACGAGGGCAAGCGGCGCTGAACGGCGCCGATCACGGCCACGCGTAGGGCTTGTTCTCCGTCCACGCCGGCGAGACGACGGTGGGGCCGGTGAAGACAAGCGGATCGAGCGCCAGGTTTGCCACCGTGCTGTGCGAGGCGCCGCAGCGGAGGACGAAGTTCTCGCCGGCGACCTCGATGCCGATCCCGTTGCCGGACGCGTAGCACTCGTCGATCTTCATCCCGGAGACCGGGTCCGCGCCGGGGAGCCCCCCGCCGCCGCCGACGCTGATGCCCACGCCGCCGTTGCCGTTGGCGCTGCACTGAGCGACGTCGCCGCCGATCATGCCGTTGATCTGGATGCCGTTGCCGGCGTTGTGGTTGGCGGCGACACGGCGCAGGTGCGAGACGCCTGTCCCCGGGAAACCGCTGATCGCCATGCCGACGACGGTGTTGTCGCTGAAGGTGGAGTCCTCCATGATCACCGAGCCGATCACCCTGGCGCCGGCGTCGCCGTTGTGGGAGCAGAAGAGATCACAGAACCGGACGGCGACATCGAACGCCGGGGCGCCCGGGTCCTCGGGGCTGATGTCGATACCGGAGCCGCTGTTGGTGTAGGCGCGCATGTTCTGGATGAGGGCCTTGGCCACGCTGTGGTCGGCTCGGACCCTGACGCCGTCGGCGGTGTTCTGCGACGCCGAGCCCCCGTCGATGTGGAGGTCGAGCGTGCTTAGGCCGGCGGGGTCCGGCGCGCCGCCGGAGTTGCCGATCTCCAGACCGGCGGACGGGATGACCACGCCGTTGGCGCAGAAATCGCTGCCGTGTGATTCGATCGTGAAGGAGCTGTCCGCCGGGAGCTCGAGCTGGGCGCCCTGGAGCGCGTTGCCCGTCGCCTTGCACTGCGAGAACGTGATGTTCCCGTACGAGGGGTTGCCGGGCTGGAAAACCTTGTAGAACCCCACGCCGCCGTTGCCCGCCGCGTCGCACTGCTCGTACACGCTGCCGATGATGTCCTCGGAGTGGAAGCCGTCGAGGCCGTTCCCGCAGGCCGTCGAGCGGTTGTTGTACACCTTGCCCTTGCTCTCGTTCCCGGCGCCGTTGGGCGCGGCGACGACGGAGAAGCCGCTACCGACGTTGTTGTTGGACCTGGAGTAGGCGATATCGACGAATCCCTCGTTGGCGTCGCTCGCGACGACCGACGCGTTCAGGCCCGTGCCGCCGTTGCTGACGATCAGCGAGCCCTCCACGCGGAGCTGGACCGCATTGTTCACCTGGATCCCGTCGAGCCCGTTCATGCAGACGGCCATGTCGAGGCAATCCATCTTGGCGGAGCAGAAGACGCCCCCGCCTCCGCCCCTGGCGATCCCCCCCACGAGAGTGTTGGTGACGAGCACGCCAGTAGCGCCGTTCTGCTGCGAGGTGACATGACTGAAGAGCACCGGGGTGTCCTTGTTCTCGTCACAGGAGATGGTCACCGCGGCTCCGCTGCCCACGTTGTTCTCCAGCGTGACGCCTGAGAGCGCGAAAGAGCTGACCCCCGCGGCGCAGATGCCGTCCTGCTCGAAGTCCCGAACTGTTGATCCGGAACGGGCGCCCGCTTCCGTGATGACGCCGCTTTCGATCCGGATCCTCCGATCCGCACCGGGTGACACCTGGATCCCGTCGAGGGTCCCCGGCCCGCCGATGATCGAGTAGCCGTTGAGATCGATCGACACGTCGTCGGCGTCCACCTGGATGCCCGACTGACCGGGCCCCGCGATAATGTCTGCGACGAGGTAATACCGGCCCGGCGCCGAGATGAGGCGCGCCGCGCTCGCCGCCGCCGGAAGCTCGTTCACACAGATCCTCGGCTCGATCGCGTCCAGC
The DNA here is from genome assembly GCA_020639135.1 of Phycisphaeraceae bacterium. Lineage (GTDB taxonomy): Bacteria > Planctomycetota > Phycisphaerae > Phycisphaerales > UBA1924 > JACKHE01. Next base: position 233,529 of record JACKHE010000006.1, on the reverse strand, counting down.
GGCTTCATCGTCGGCGTCACCGGGCCCGGCGGTGGGACGAGGTCCCCGGCGTGCGCGGTTGCTGCGATCAGACATGCGGACAGCGTGAACAGCCGGCGATTGCGGTGCGCCATGAATTCGTTTCCCACGTTGAATCGCCGGAGTCGCGGCGGGAACCCCCCGTTCGGCCCGGCCAAACCATCCATTATGAATCGGTCCGAAGAAAGAGCAAGATGAATCCGCCTCTGCACGGCAAGACTTCTTCGGGTCGAGGGAGCGCGAAACCAGCGGTGATATGCGGATTTCCGAATCCCGAATGAGACGGGGCTTGCCTTGGAGATCTCAAAACCCGTGGCGCCGCTTGAACGCCTCCAGCCGCTCGCGTTCGCCTGGGAAATCCCGGTGCTCGATCCGCTCGATCAGCCCCCCGGCGCCGACCCGGCACCACTGCTCGCAGCGGTGCAGCAGCGTCTCCCCGGCGTGCGTGATGCGGTCCCAGAAGGCGATGACAACCCAGCCATCCTCGCCGGGGCGGACCTCGCTGCCGTAGGCGATGGCATCGAATGACTGCGCCGCGTCCCCGTTGCCCTTGTAGGACGCGACGATCGCCTCGGGTCCCCGGTGGGTGTCGCCGCGGATCTCGTACACGCACCCCGGCGCCAGGCAGGCCAGCGCCCGGTCGTAGTCCTCCGTGTCCAGAGCCGAGGCGAAGCGTGTGACAATCTCGTCGTGTCCGTCGGGCATGGCGCGGATGCTACCCGGTGCGCGCCCGCGGTGCGATCGCCGACATCGCCGCGCCGATTGCAAACACCGCGCCGAAGACCGCCACGACGCTGGGACCGACAGGGAAGTCCCAGACCGCCGCGATGGTCAGCCCGCCCAGGCTCCCCAGCAGCCCGATCGTCCACCCCGCCAGCAGGCGCGCCCTGACGCCGCGGAAGAAGAGCATCGCGCACGACGCGGGGACGATGAGGTAGCAGAAGACCAGCAGCACGCCCGCCATCTTCACGGAGGAGGTCACGACGACGCCGAAGGTCGCGTAGAAGAGGAAGTCCCACAGCTTGTCTCGCCCGCCGTCGAGCGTCTGCGCGCGGGAGAGCGCGAAGAACCGCCTGGCGAAGACGATGTGCACGAGCGCGACGAGGCTGTAGATCAACGCGGTCTTGACGACCTCGTGCCGCCCGACCCACAGCAGATTGCCCGTGAGCATCTGCTCGATCTCGTCGCGCTCCGTGGCGCTCTTGGACAGCACGAGGATCGCCGCCGCCGAGCTGACGGCGTACACGATCCCGATCACCGCCTCCTGCGGCACGCGCCGGTCGCGGAACCGCCCCAGCGCAAAGAGCGCGGCGCCGACCATCGTGAACCCCAGCGCGAAGAAGTAGTTGCCCGTCGATTCCACCGACACCCCGATGAACGCGCCCGCCGCCGCCCCCAGCGCCGCGACCTGCGCCAGCGCCAGGTCCACGAACAGCACCTCGCGCATCAGCACGTGGATCCCCAGGTAGCAGTGGATCCCCGTCAGGATCACGCACGCGATCATCGGCCACATCAGGATGTTCAGCAGCTCCCCGGCGTCGTTCATCGCGTCAGCCCCCATGCCCGTTCGCGGGCGCCCCGGCGTCCGCTTCCCGGAACGCGCTGACGAGATCGTCCACGTCCGTCTGGAAAAGGCTCAGGTAGTCGTCCGCGCCGTCGATCCCGCCCACCTCCGTACTGAGCACGACCGCGACGCCGCCGCCGCGCTCGGCGACGCTGTCGGCGACCTGCTTGGGGTGGTACTGCTCGACGACGATCACCCGCGCGTCATCACGCTCCATCGCCGAAACGATCTCCGACAGGTGCTGCGGCCCCGGCGAGATGCCCGGCCTGGGCTCGACCTCACCCGCCTTGCCCAGCCCGAACCGCTCGCGGAAGTAGGGCCAGGACCGGTGGTACACGATCACCGACCGACCTTTGTATGGCGCCAGCTCCGACTCCAGCCGCGCGACGAGCGCCCGGACGTCCTCTTCGAATCGGTCGGCGTTGGCGTCGAACTCCGAGGCGTGCTGCGGGTCCAGCCGCTTGAGCGCCTCGGCGACGTGCCGCGCGACGATCACCCCGTTGAGCGGGTCGAGCAGGTAGTGCGTGTTGCCATAGACATGGATGTCGCCCTCGGACCTGGACAGCGAGCCGCGCTGCGGGACCTCCAGCAGCGTGATCCCCTGCGAGGCGTCGAGGTTGCCCGGCTGCCCCGGCATGATCGCCGCGTTCCGCGAGGTCTTGAGCAGCTGCGGGACCCAGGGCTCGCCGTCGAGCCCCGCGTGAACAAACAGGTCCGCCTTCTTCATCTTCAGGATGAAGCTCGGCTTGGGCGGGACGTTGTGCACGTCCTGCCTGCCCTTCATCAGCGCCTCGACCTCGACGTGGTCGCCGCCCACGCGCTCGACGATGCTCGCGAATGTCGGGGTGGAGGTCACGACGCGCACCGCCGCGCGGGCGCCGGGCGCCGACAGCAGCAGCGCCGCGAGGAATCCCAGGGCTGCCCGGCCCCGGCTTCGGTTTGATGTGGTGTTGGTTGCTTGCATGTGGGTCTCCTTTCCGCTCAGTGGTTGACCCAGTAGGGGTGCGGGGGGTGGGCGCCGAGCACGAAGGTCAGCTGGAGATAGAAGTTGTCCTCGTGGTCCCAGCTCCCGCCGGTCTCGAACTCATGGTGCTGGTACTCGAAGCGCAGGCGCAGGAACTCGGACAGGTACCACGTGATGTAGGGCGACACGCCCCAGTCGCGGTCGCCGGGGCCACGCAGCTCGTCATTGGGGAACTCCGTGTAGTCGAATCGCACGCCGGCGTACCAGCTCTGGTCGAACTGCCGCTGCACGAAGGAATACATCCCCCAGCTGTTGTTGCTGAAACCTCCGGGATCCGTGAAGACGTCGTTCCGCGAGGCGTACAGCTCGCTCTGCCACAGGAACCCCCGGAGGTTCGGCGCGTCGGGATCGGGCAGCTTGAGCGTCGCGTCGATCCCGAAGACATTCGCGTCGAAGTCGTTGTCCGGCGCCGTCTTCGCATAGAGGTACGAGCCGCCGAGCTCCAGCGAGCCGTAGTCGCCGACATCGCGGAACCATTTCAAGTGGGCGAGATACGCGGGGTTCTGCGCGTCGGGCCCCCCGAGGATCGGCGATTCCTCCCCCCCGTCGGCGTTGATGAGCTCCCCGGTGAGCTCGAAGAACTGGTCCCACGGGTTCGGCACGAGCCACGAGGCGCTCGCCCCGATCGTGCTCATCCCCTCGGGTCCCAGGAACGCCTGCGACGCGAGGGGCCTGGTCACCTGCGGCTGGTCGTGCGTGTGCAGGGTGTTCACCACGCCGAAGGCGTTGCGGAACTTGCCCACCTTCGCGGTGAGCCCGTACGGCAGCGTGTGGAAGCTGACGTACGCCTCCTCGACATCGACCGCGGTGGAGACATCCAGGCCGCTCGGCGTGTCGTTGAGCTCCTCCCCGAAGGTCGCGATGAAGACGCCGTCGGCGATCGGCGAGATCGCCGCGCGCGCGTCGAACTCGAACTCCCGGAGGTTGAACCGGTTGACCGCGTCGTTGTCGCCCCGCGTCGAGGCGCTGACGCCCAGGTCGCCGAAGATCGTGATCGCCGGGTTGTACAGGTTCCCCTGCCCCAGCGCCCCGCCGCCCTGCTGGTCGTTGAAGGTCAGGTCGGCGGCTTTGGGCGCGGTTTGCCCCGCCTCCTGCGGCGCGGGCCGGGTCGGCGGCGGCTGTAGGTCCGGGGGTTGTTGTTGTACTTGCTCGACCTGCTGTTTCCGCTGTTGTTCGAGCGTCTCGACACGCCGGCGGAGCAGGTCGATCTCGCGGAGGAGATCGTCGATCGTCTCCTCCTGCATCGGGGGCGTGGTCGTCTGAGATCCGGTCTGTGCGGAGACCGGCGCAATGACGCCAAGCGCTATCGCCACCGACAGCGCCAGGCGGGTTGTTTGATGTCTCATGATTGGATGCGCTCCATCGAGAGCCGGGGATCGGCGCGCGACGCCGACCGCCGGCTGGTGCGGTTTCGTTCGGTCTGTTCAGTTGCTGGAGGGGTGGGCGCCGTGTGGCGCCGGGCAGTCAGCAGACCGGTGGAGCGCGGGGTGAGGCCTGCCGGGGGCGCGCGGCCTCCGGTGCGACCTCTCGAAACGCGGGAGCGATGAACTCGACAACGCCTTGGGCGAGGATCGGCGCCGTTGTGGGCGCACAATCCACAGCGCTGCGGTGGAACTGGCAGACGACGCACAGGTGCTCGTGGCGGTGCTCGTGCTCGTGGTGGGCCGGGGTTTCGGATTGCCGCTCGTCCGGAGCCGCCGCGTCACAGGGATCGGTGGCGCCGCAGGGGCTGGAGGAGACGCAGCCGGTGTCGAAGCACAGGGCCTCAGCGGCGCGGTGCTCGGCGGATTCCGGGACGAAGACGTGCAGCGCCCCGCTGCACAGCAGCATCGCCGCCGACAGGGCGACCGCGAGAACGCCGAGTTGACCGGGGCGGAGGCGCATCCGATGGGATCATACCACCGCTGCGGGCCGCGCCGGATCGTTCATGAAAAAGCGGGCGCCCCCCGGTTCGGAGGGCGCCCGCGCGATGCGGGGGGAACAGGGCTCAGCGGGGCTTACGCGCGGCGGCGGCGACGGATCGCCAGGCCCGAACCCGCCAGGAGGAGCGTCAGCGCGCCCGGCTCGGGGACGGTCCGCTTGAAGAGGATGTCCGTGAGCTTGGTGGGGACGAAGTTGGCGAGGTTGAGGAAGGCGCCGCTCTGGTCGAAGCGGTAGATCTCGCCGGAGTTGAAGGCCATGTAGATGTCGAAGTTGATCGGGTCGAAGGTGAAGCCGTGGGGCCCGCCGCCGGCGAGGAACTGCACATCGATGTACTGGCTCCACGTGCCGGCGCCGAAGTCGTACCGCCAGAGGCCCTCGACGCCCGGGCCCTCGTACAGAGCGGTCGCGTAGAGGGCGCCGTCGGGGCCGATGCCGATTTCCTGCGGCCCGAAGGGGACGGGGATGGTCGCGCCGGTGACGGCGCCGGTGGTGAAGCTGTAGCGCTGGATGCCGAAGCCCGAGCCGCCGAACCAGTTGGCGACAAACATCTCATCGCCCTTGAAGGTGAAGAGGTTTCCGCCATCGCCGACACCGTTGACGGTGCGGACGAACGCGCCGGTGTTGGAGTCGAACTCCTCGATGCCGGTGGGGCCGCCGACGACGATGTTGTCGTTGGGCGCCTGCGCCGGTCCGAGCCGCGAGCCGGCGGCGCCGATCATCCCGAGGCTGGCGCCGGTCGCCGAGTCGATCTTCTGGAGGCTCCCGAAGCCGCCGATGAAGAAGTCCTGGTTGTTGCCGGCGACGGCGCCCAGGTAAGGCGCGTTGCTGCTCAGCTGTGTCGAGTTCGAGAAGACCTGGCTGTAGGACCCGCCGAGCCCGCCGACGTAGTTGCCCGGGACGTGCGCCCAGGGCGATGTCCGCTCGAACTGGTACACCTCGCTGTGCGCATCGCTGGTGACGTACATGTCATTGGGATCACCGATGACGCCCGCGTTTGCGACGAGCGGCGCCGCGAAAAGCGCGGCGAACGAGCACGAGAACATTGTGGACTGACGCATTTTCAAGATCCCCCTCCGGCCCGTAGGCCTGCAGGCGCAAGCGCTCTACGCAGACAATCCCCCGGTGAACACTCGCCGGGAAGTCCTTGTGTTTGAACTGAAAGTTCGCGCTTGCTGATTCAGAGACAACGTGTTTCGACGTCGGGCGACACGCCCTCCGTTCAAGTCTCTGTGCGACATTCTATCGTGGCGCCGGCGCTAAAAAATAGCGAAACGCGCCTCCAGCCCGGATTGGGGAGTTTAACCCCCTTGATTCCATTGGCTTGCGGGAGCATCCCGGGCGGGACACGCCACAACGGTCATGCCGACGGCATGCTTTCCCAGGCGTCTGAAATACGGACATGCAGATCTGTATGGACGGCTTTCTCAGGCGCTCTCCTGTTCGCCCTGCTGACCCCCAAACTCCGGTGAAAACCTGCGGATTCAGACTGGATTGTCAATCATGGGACTCCGCGATTCCGATGAGTTCACCGGCGCCTCGAGAGTTGCGCCGCCAGGTGTCACGGAGGACGCCTCCCGATGGCCACGATCACAAGCCGAGAAAACGATCCACGTCAGGCGATGGTCCTGACAGCCACGTTCTGCGCGGGCGCCTTCTGCACGATCCTCGGGTTAGCGGTCATCCTCGGCTGGTGGTTCAGGTTTGAGCCGCTGATCCGCATCCTGCCCCACCTCGCCCCCATGCAGGCCAACACGGCCCTCGGGATGCTCCTGAGCGGCGCCGGGATGCTGGCGTGGAGGATCGGTTGGCGTCGCTCAGCCGTCGGCATCGGCTCCGCCGCGGCGCTGCTGGGGCTGCTGACGCTGGTCGAGTACCTCACCGGATCGCAACTCGGGATCGACGAGCTACTCGCCCGGGACTACCTGGCGGTTGACCCGGGAAGGGCCGGCCGGATGGCCCCGAACACCGCGCTGTGCTTCCTGCTCACGGGCTCGGCGATCATGCTCACCGGCGGGTCCGGGCCGAGCTTACCGGCGCACATCTCCATCCTGTCGATCGGCGTCGTCGTGACGCTGTTCGGCGCGGTCTCGCTCTTCGGCTACGCCAGCGGCATCGACACGTCGTACTGGATGGGCAACCTGACCAGGATGGCGCTACACACCTCCATCGGGTTCCTTGCGCTCGGCGGCGCGTTCACCCTGGCCAAGTCCGTCACGATCCGCGAGGCCGTCGAGCAGCGTGATCGGGATAAGGCGCTCCTCGCGAAAACGATGCACGAGCTGGAGCTGCAGAAGTTCGCCCTCGACGAGCACGCCATCGTGGCGATCACCGATCCCAGCGGCGTCATTACCTACGTCAACAAGATGTTCTGCAAGGTCTCGCAGTACCGCGCCGAGGAGCTGATCGGAAAGACCCACCGCGTCATCAACTCGGGCCACCACCCCAGGGAGTTCTTTGTCGATCTCTGGCGCACCATAGCCGCCGGCGAGACCTGGCGCGGCGAGGTCTGCAACCGCGCCAGGGACGGCAGCCTGTACTGGGTGGACACCACCATCGTGCCCTTCCGCGACGAGACCGGCAGGATCACACAGTTCGTCGCGATCCGCGCGGATGTCACGCAGAGTAAGAAGATCGAGCAGGATCTCCGCCGGGCTAACGCCGAGCTCGAGGAATACGTCCGCACCGCCTCGCACGACCTGAAGGCGCCGCTGGTGACCATCGAGGGCTTCTCGGGCTACCTCCGCCACTTCATCGAGGTCGGGTATTCCGATCGCGCGCTCGAATGTGTCGATCGGATCCAGAACGCGTCCCGGCGATTGAAGACCAACATCGACGAGATGCTCGAACTCAGCCGCATCGGGCGGACCGATCAGCCGCCGCAAGCCGTCGATGTTCATGCGATGCTCCAGACGTTGCTGTCCGAGTTCCAGCCGCAGATCGAGAAAGCGGACGCCGATGTCGTCATCGAAGGTGGCCCCGCGATGGTCCACTGCGACCCGGTGCGCGTCGAGCAGATCCTCTCGAACCTGCTCTCCAACGCGCTCAAGTACGGTCACCCGGCGTCAGGATCCGCCAGGATCACCGTCTGCACAAGACCCGAGGGGCGCTTCGTGCGGCTTGGCGTCGCCGACAACGGCCCGGGCATCGAACCAGAGTTCCGGGAGCGGGTGTTCGGCCTGTTCCAGCGGCTCGATGCCGGCGCGCAGAGCTCGGGCGTGGGGCTGAACATTGTCAAGAGGATCGTCGAACACTACGGTGGAGCCGCCTGGGTCGAGAAGACACCGGGCGGAGGCGCCACATTCTGTGTCACGCTGCCCGCCGGGCAGGCGACGGACACCCCGAGCAGCACCGCGAAAAGAGAGACTCACGATGATCACAGAGCAGAAGCCGGTTCATTTTCTGCTGGTTGAGGACAACCAGGATCACGCCGACCTCGTGAGGATGTCCCTCGAGATCAACAACGTCACCAACACCCTCGACCACGTCCGGGACGGGCTCGCGGCGATGGCCTACCTCCGCAACTCCGGGGAGTACGGCGGCTCGAAGAGGCCCGACGTCATCCTCCTCGACATCAACCTCCCGAAAATGAACGGGCATGAGATCCTTGAGCAGATCAAGGCCGACGAAGATCTGAAGGTCATCCCCGTCGTCGTGCTCACGACCTCGGCGGCCGATGCGGACCGCTTGTCGGCCTACCGCAGCCACGCCAACAGCTTCGTCACCAAGCCCGTTGACTTCCAGAAGTTCCAGAACATGATCCGTGACCTCAACCTCTACTGGACCGTCTGGAACCAGGCCCCGACGCACAGCCATATCCCCAACGGCTGATCTGGCCAAACGCCGTCGCGCAGCCGCGAAACCCCCGGACACAAGGCAGCAAGATCCAACCCCCGGTTCGGGTGCATTGTCACGGCAGCAGCGACATGCCGATCCGTTCCCGGATCCGATCGCTCCGGATGACCCGCACAACCTCCGACACCTGTCCGGGAAGATCCCGAGCTTTGTTGTCCGGTCGGGGCCTCGGCGTCCGCACGACGGCCTGGCGCAGGCGGATCGTTGACATCATCTGTACCGACTATGGGATCGTGAACTTCAATCGTAGGCTGTTGATTGTCAAGCTGTTGCATGCCGCTTCCGATCTCCGTTGTGTGGGAGAACCACGGAGGTCCAGACATGCGGCAGACACGGATTCTACTGATCGACGATGACGCTGATCACCGGCGTCTCATTCTGCTCTCGCTCATCCAGGGCAATCCCGCACTCAACGTCACCGTCTCTGATTCGAGAGAAGAAATGCTCCGGGCGGCGCGCGAGACGCCCTTCGACTGCATCGTGATGGATTTTCACATCCCGCCGCACACCGCGCCCGAACTGATCGAGGAAGTGCGGGCCATCCAGCCCGAGACACCCATCCTGGTGATCTCATCCAGCCACGAGCAGCAGGTCGTCATCGACGCGTTGCGACATGGGGTGGCCGACTTCGTCAAGAAGGAAGACGCGATCAACTCCGACCGGCTCAAGGAGCGCATCGACTCCGTCATCGAGGAGTCCCGCAGACAGCGCAAAGAGCGCCGCGAGGCCAACCGCCGGCTCAGCAGCCTCACACAGCAGGCCAACACCGACCAGCTCACCGGGTTGTGCAACCGCCGCGCGGGACTGCAGACCCTCAACTCGGAGCGTTCGCGGCACGACCGCCGGGAGCAGACCGCGGTGATTCTCCTGGACATCGATCATTTCAAGAGCATCAACGACAACCACGGGCACGCCGCGGGCGACGAGGCGCTCAGGGCGGTCGCGGGGATCCTCCGATCGAACGCGGAGCCATCCGACGCGATCATCCGCTGGGGCGGCGAGGAGTTCCTCGTCCTGCGAGCCTCGGCATCGCTGACAAGCGCCTGGGGCTGGGCCGATCGCCTCCGTCGGGAGATCGAATCCACGCCGATCCATGTCACCCAGGGCAGGAGCGTCAGCGTCACCGCAAGCATCGGTGTCGATGTCGTCCCGACCTCCGAGCTGAACGAGGACATCGTCACCCGGGCCGACCGCGCGATGTACCTGGCGAAGGAATCGGGACGCAACCGGATCTGCACCTGGCGCATGGTCGAGGCGATGGAGATCGCCGAGGAGCTGCAGACCGACCCGGAGCTCACGCCCCGCGAGCGGCTCAAGACGCTCCTCCGAAGGCTCAGCGGTTGCCTGGGCCGCGTTCAGCTCGAACACACCGGACCGCACGGCCTGCGCGTCCGGCGCCTCGCCGAGCGTCTGGGCAGGTCGATCGGGCTCGGGGAGGAGGCGCTCGAGGAGCTGGCGCTCGCTTCGGAGTTCCACGACATCGGCAAGGTCGCCGCGCCGGAGGCGCTGCTCGCGGCGCCGAGGAAACTCGAGCCCGCGGAGCGCCGTTTCATCGACGAACACGCCGGGTTCGGCGCGATGCTGATCGCTGCCTGCGGCGCGCCCGATCCCGTCTGCGAGGCGGTCGCGCTGCACCATCAGTTCTTTCTTGATGACGACAACCGAACGACGCCGGACGAACCGCCCTCGATGTACACGATCCTCGCCGTCGCGGATTCGCTCGTCGCGATGATGAGCGATCGCGGCTACACGGAACGCAAGTCAACCCCGCAGGCGCTGTCGGAGCTCCGCCACGAGCGCGGCCGGCAGTTCCACCCCGCGGTTGTCGATGCCGCGCACTTCATCGACCACCAGACGCTCTCGTACGCCTGAGCAAACGGCCCAGGACCAGACCCCGGCGCGAACCGCGCACAGGATGCGTTGTCCAGACCCCGCGGCCCGGCGCCTCACACGACAACCCGAAGAGGAGACCGAACCATGAGTGCGATGAACACGCGCCGGCGTCAGAAGGTGCGCGAGTACCCCAGGGCCGAGCACATCGCCTGGAGGACCCACGGCGTGGACACGCATCGACAGGCGAGCGTGATCGACCGCTCCGAATCCGGGATCCGACTCCAGGCGAAGACCGGCCCCCGCCCCGCCGAAGGCGATTGCATCCGCATCGCATCACGTCGCCACGCCTACCCCAAGCTCGCGCGGGTCGTCCGGGTCAGCGAAGACCACGGCGCCTTCGAGATGGGTTGCCGATGGGTCTCCTCCATCGATCACCAGGCTCGCGACGCCGGCCGGCAGCGCCCCAGGCGGATCCACCACCGTCGCTGACAACCCCGCCGAGACACCACTCCTGACGCCATCCGGGCATCACCAGTGCGGTCATGCGCCGGCTGCGCATCGCCAGCACATGGTCACAGTGGAAAACCTGTCGTTTATCATAGATCTTGTCCAGTATTGGACAATGTCTAGTTTTTGGTGTAGAACATCGGCATGCCGGAAGACGCCGAGCAGCTCCTGAGACAACACGGCATCACCGTCACGGCCCAGCGTCTGGCGGTGCTCCGCGCCGTCACGGAGAAGCCGCACCGCACCGCCGACGACCTCGCCGAGGCCGTCCGATCCATGATCGGCGCGATCTCCCGGCAGACGGTGTACAGCGCGCTGCAGGAGCTCGCAGAACGAGGCCTGATCCGGCGCATCCAGCCCGCCAACTCACCGGCGCGGTACGAGGACCGCATCGGCGACAACCACCATCACCTCATCTGCCGGAACTGCGGCGCCGTGGTGGACGTGGACTGTCCCGTCGGCGCCGCGCCGTGTCTGAAGCCCTGCGACGACGCGGGGTACGCGATCGACGAGGCGGAGGTGATCTACTGGGGCCGCTGCCCCGCCTGCATCAGCGATGCAGGAGCAACCGCACAGCGCAACTCTGACCCAACCAACCACTCGTAAGGAGACCGAGCGATGCCAGCCGAGGCGACAACGTGCCCATTCACTGGGGGGCAGCACATCAAGGCGATGACCAATCGGGACTGGTGGCCCGAGCAACTCAACCTCGGCGTGCTGCGCCAGAACTCCCCGCTCGCCGATCCGATGGGCGAATCCTTCGACTACGCCGCCGAGTTCAGATCCCTCGACCTCGCCGCGATCAAGAAGGACCTGTACGCCCTGATGACCGACTCGCAGGAGTGGTGGCCCGCCGATTACGGCCACTACGGCGGCCTCTTCATCCGCATGGCCTGGCACAGCGCCGGCACGTACCGCATCCACGACGGCCGCGGCGGCGCCGGCTCCGGCACGCAGCGCTTCGCGCCGCTCAACAGCTGGCCCGACAACGCCAACCTCGACAAGGCGCGCCGACTCCTCTGGCCCGTCAAGAAGAAGTACGGCAGGAAGATCTCCTGGGCCGACCTCATGATCCTCGCCGGCAACTGCGCGCTCGAATCGATGGGCTTCAGGACGTTCGGCTTCGGCGGCGGTCGCGCGGACATCTGGGAGCCCGAGCAGGACATCGACTGGGGCGTCGAGGCCACCTGGCTCGGCGACCAGCGCTACCACGGCGAGCGCGTGCTCGAGAACCCCTACGGCGCCGTGCAGATGGGGCTCATCTACGTCAACCCGGAGGGCCCCAACGGCGAGCCCGACCCCGTCGCCGAGGGCCGCGACATCCGCGAGACCTTCGCGCGCATGGCGATGAACGACGAGGAGACCGTCGCGCTCACCGCCGGCGGGCACACCTTCGGCAAGTGCCACGGCGCCGCCCCCGCCGACCAGTACGTCGGCCGCGAGCCCGAGGGCGCGCCGCTCGCCGAGCAGGGACTCGGTTGGCGCTGCGGCTTCGGCTCCGGTGTCGGTGAAGACGCCATCACCAGCGGCATCGAGGGCGCCTGGACACCGAACCCGACCAGGTGGGACAACGGCTACTTCGACATGCTCTTCGGCTACGAGTGGGAGCTCGTCAGGAGCCCGGCCGGCGCCTGGCAGTGGCAGGCGAAGGACGTCGCCGAGAAGGACATGGCGCCCGGCGCGCAGGACGCGACAAAGAAGTTCGCGCCCATCATGACCACCGCCGACATGGCCATGCGCATGGACCCGATCTACGAGCCGATCTCGCGGAGATTCCACCAGAACCCCGACGAGTTCGCCGACGCCTTCGCGCGCGCGTGGTTCAAGCTCACCCACCGCGACATGGGGCCCATCGCCCGCTACCTGGGACCCGAGGTCCCCGGCGAGCAGCTTCTCTGGCAGGACCCCGTCCCCGAGGTCGATCACCCGCTCATCGACGCCGCCGACATCGAGGCGCTCAAGAAAAAGCTCCTCGGCTGCGGCCTCTCGATCGGCCGGCTCGTCGCCACTGCCTGGGCCTCCGCCTCGACCTACCGCGACAGCGACAAGCGCGGTGGCGCCAACGGCGCGCGCATCCGGCTCTTCCCACAGAAGGACTGGGACATCAATGAGCCGAAGCAGCTCCACGGTGCTCTCGCCGCGATCGAGAAGGTCCGGCAGGAGTTCAACAGCGCCCAGTCCGGGGCCAAGCGCGTGTCGCTCGCTGATCTGATTGTTTTCGGGGGCTGCGCCGCCATCGAGGATGCCGCGAGCAAGGCCGGTCACAGCGTCAAGGTCCCCTTCCGCCCCGGCCGCACCGACGCGACGCAGGAGCAGACCGATGCGCACTCCTTCGCCGCGCTGGAGCTCAGGGCCGACGGATTCCGCAACTACTGCGCCGACGGTTTCCACAAGCCCGCCGAGCACCTGCTCGTCGATCGCGCGCAGCTCCTGTCACTCACCGCGCCGGAGATGACGGCCCTCGTCGGAGGCCTCCGCGTCCTCGACGCCAACCACGGCCATACCAAGCACGGCGTCCTCACCGACAACCCCGGCGCGCTCACCAACGACTTCTTCGTCAACCTGCTGGACATGGGGACCGAGTGGAAGTCCACCGACGAATGCCAGTCCGCCTTCGAGGGCCGCGACCGCGCCACCGGAAAGGCGCGCTGGACCGGGACCCGCGCCGATCTAGTATTCGGCTCCAACTCGGAGTTGCGGGCGCTTGCCGAGGTGTATGCCTGCGACGACGCCCGGGAGAAGTTCGTCCACGACTTCATCGCGGCGTGGGACAAGGTGATGGAGCTCGACCGGTTCGACTGATCGCCGGCGCCGTGCGCCGGGCCGATAACAACCCGCACGGCCGGTTCCGCCGCGGCGTCGCCGGCGCGACCCCACCCCTTCCGGAGTTTCACGCGCCCACATCGCCCTGAGGACCCGATGATCCCGCGGGATCACCTTCCAGCGGAAAGGGCGGCGACATGGACTTCGACAACCCGGCGGTTCTTTTCTCCGGCATGCTCATCGGCGCGATCGGCCTCGGGCTGCTCATCTACGGCAAGAAGGCGCCGGACTTCGGCTGCCTTCTGTCCGGCCTCGCCCTGAGCGTCATCCCCTTCTTCGCCCACACCATGCTGGCGCTGTGGGGCCTGTCCGGGCTGACCGCCTCGGCGCTGTACCTGATGCGCAAGATGGCGTGAACACGCACCCCGCGCCGCACGCTCTGGTCAGGTGACCGCCCGAGTCGTAGGCTGATGACAATCAGCCAAACCCACTGGGCACACACAATGGCCGGATACTCAGGCACACCACTCCCGAAGAAGCTCGGCATCAAACCGGGCCACCGCATCGCGCTGCTGAAGCAGGCGACCGAGGCCCCGTTGGACGACCTCGACGACGACGTCGAGATTCACACCGCCCTCCGCGGTTCGCGCCCCTTCGACCTGATCATGCTCCTGACCGACAGCGCCGGCGAGATGGAGCGAACCGCGGAGAATCTCCCGAAGCGCCTCACCACCGCAGGCATGCTCTGGCTGGGCTGGCCCAAGAAGGCCTCCGGCGTCCCGACCGACCTCTCCGACGCCCGGGTCCGCGAGATCGGCCTCGCCCTGGGACTCGTGGACAACAAGACCTGCGCGATCGACGATGTCTGGTCGGGGCTGCGATTCGTACGGAGACTGAAGGACCGGTAGCCGGCCGCTCGTCAGCGCGATCAGTGCACCCGCGTCATTGTCAGCCGCGCGAAGGGCCGGAGCTCCTCGCCCCGGACGGCGTCCATCTCCCAGCGCCAACGATCCAGGTCCCTGTCGAATATGAACACGGTGCGGAAGTTGAAGTCTTCGTAGTCGTACCGGAAGACCAGGCGGTCATCGGAAGGCGCCGCGTAGCCGATGAGCCCGTTGACGAGCCCGCTCCCGCCGGTCGAGTCGAGCCACAGGCAGGCGTAGCGGTCTTGCTGAGCATCCCAGCCGATGAGGACGATGGCCTCGTACGCGCGCGCCCCGTCGTCCTCCCGCTCCCGCGAAAGCTCGACAAACCGCAGGTACTGATGCCCCACCACCCACTCGGCCGTGACGTCGTGCACGACGTCCTTGCCCGCGATCCGCCCCTCGAGCACCCAGTCGCCGATCAACCGATCGAGCAGCGGGTCCTGGAATCCGTGGGCGGTGTCATGCTGAAGATCGGCCCAGGGGGACCGGGGGGCGGCGCATCCTGTGATGTTGACGATCAAGAAGAATGCAATGGCGCCCGCAATCCAGGTGTCGCGGAAGTGATCAGCAAGCATTGGATTCCCCGACGAATGCAATCGAAGTCAGCGAACAATCCAGACCGATCCGTCAGGATACAAGAAACAACCGGGCCCGCATCCCGAGAGCACGGCTCAGGTACGCCCCCGAGTCCGAACATCTGCCATGCTGCCGCCGCGGATGAGATCCCATCGAATCCGGAAGGAGCACTTCATGAAGCGTTTCGTCCTCTGCCTGACGCTACCGGCGCTCTCGGTCGGCGCCGGGTGCGCGACATCGGTCATCGGCGAACCACCGACGGCGCGAATCCCCGAGGCGGCGGCGGTTGTCCAGGGGCTCGAACCGGAAGTCACGGTCGTCGGCGAGCCCGGCTGGAGCCTCGAGGAGCGGATGGCGCACTACAAGGTCAGGGCGGTGAGCATCGCGGTGATCGACAACTACGAGATTGTCTGGGCCGAGGCCTTTGGCCTCGCCGACGCCGAGGGGGGCGTCCCGGCGACGACTGACACACTCTTCCTTGCAGGGTCGATCAGCAAGCCCGTGGCGGCGGCCGCCGTGCTGGCGGCGGCGCAGAACGGCGAGCTCGACCTGGACGCGCCGATCAACACGATCCTGACGAGCTGGAAACTCCCGGAGAACGAGTTCACCGCGGTGAACCCCGTCACGCCCCGCCGACTGCTCAGTCACACCGGCGGCACAACCGTGCACGGCTTCGCCGGCTACCCGATCGACGCCGACGTCCCGACGATCGTTCAGGTGCTCGATGGCGTCCCCCCGGCCAACTCGCCACCCGTTGTCGTCGATCTCGTTCCCGGCGCCCAGCTTCGTTACTCCGGCGGCGGCACGACGGTCATGCAGCTGGCGATGACCGACCTCGCCGGGCTTCCCTACCCCGAGATGATGCGGCGGCGGGTCCTCGGACCGATCGGCATGACGCAGAGCACGTACGAGCAGCCACTCCCGCCGGGCAAGCTCAAGCACGCCGCCGTCGGATACCTGTCGAACGGCGCTCCGATCTGGGGTAAACGGCACACATACCCCGAGATGGCCGCGGCCGGGCTCTGGACCACGGCGACCGACCTCGCCAGGTTCCTCCTCGACGTGCAGAAGGCGCTGCGCGGCGACGCGGGAACACTGCTGAGCAGGGAGACCGCCCTGGAGATGATCACGCCGGTGCGGGACGGTTCGGGGCTGGGCTTCTTCCAGGTCGATTGGGGAGGCGGACCGCTCTTCAGTCACGGCGGCGTCGATGCGGGATTCCAGGCGTTCGCTGTCGCCAGCCCCGAAGGCGGCCGCGGGCTCGTCATGATGGGCAACTCCGACAACTTCGGCGCGTTGGCGCTCGAGATCCGTCACGCGGTCACGCGCGCCTTCGACTGGCCAGGTATCTCGATCGACCCGGTCGTCGCGCCGGATGTCTCCGCAGACAAGCTCGACGAGCTGGCCGGCCGCTACCTCGTCCGGGACGATTCCGTGATCGAACTGACCCGGGAAGGCGACCGCCTGATGTCCCGCTGGCTCCTCAGTGACGACTCCACCTGGTGGATCCCGACCGATGATGACGAGTTCATCACGCAGAGCGACGGCGCCAGGTTCCGGTTCGAACGCAACGAAGCCGGCGAGGTGACGGGCTACTTCCGCACCGACGAGAAGGAGCTGCGGGTGAGGCCGCGTCTGCCGGATGACTACGTGTCGTACATGACGCTCCTCGACGCCGGCCGCACCGGAGAAGCCATCGACAAGCTGCGGGCCGGAGGCATGGACGAGAACGCACTGAACCTGTTCGGCTACCGGCTCCTCGACAGCAGACCCCAGCAGGCGGTCGCCGTCTTCCGGCTACTCGTCGAGATGCACCCCGACTCGGCGAACGCCTCCGACAGCCTGGGCGACGGCTACATCGCTATCGGCGACAAGGCGGCGGCCGCGGAGTCCTTCCGGCAGGCCGCCGAGAAGCTCGCGGCCGACGACAGAATCCCGGAGGATGAGAAACCGGCCTTCGAGTCCCGGGCGAGAACCATGATCCGACGCTACGGCGGAGGTTGATCACCGAGGGACGCCGTTCTCACATTCCACGAACCTCAAACCCAGCGCTTTCCCTGGAAACAAAAAGGCCCGCGTCGCTTGGACACGGGCCTGCAAAGCTCCCCGAGAGGAACGGGTTCAAAGACTTGGATTCGCCTCTCAGCGGCCCTCGGCGGGAAATGTGGCTGGTGAACAGCCCGACTCAGGGTCGGGGTGACGGCCAACTGAGTATTCTCCCGGCGCCACCTGACTTGAATCCACCCATTACCTGCTCTTCACGTGGTCCTTGAACGCTAAATGCCCAACAAGACCGGAAACCCGCCGGTGCGGTCCGATGTAGAAAGAGGGTTGATCGCGCGCATCCAGATTGCTTGTATACTCTTCGGGGCAGAACCTTTATCTCTCATTCACCGGGCTAGAACGAATCGAGAATTTTTGTACACACTAACCGCGTTTGCCCCCGATCGAACAGAAATATGGCTCAAGATTCATTGGCCAAAGAACCGATTCTTTGCCTCTCGGCGAACCCTTGGCATCTGGTGTAGGTATCCTTGTAGAGTCACATGACACGCAAATACGCCATCCAACGCCTCATCGCAGCACTCTGCCTCCTCACCTTCGGCTTGGGGCAGAGTGTGGTTGGGCAGATTGCGGTCCATTGCGAGGACACTCAGGGCCGAATAAGCGTAGAACTTGGCTGCTCGAAGTTAGTGGATGAGTCCTGTGCCGCGGCATGCGATTCGGTTGAATCCGATATCCAAGATCAGGGCGAGCACGAGGACGTCGGTCACACGCCTCACCCGTGCAAAGACACTCCTATTGGCGAGCTGTCGTACTACACCACGAAGCTAGTGCCGAAATCGAGTTCTGGAAATACGGTTCACTTCAAAGATTTGGCCTCCCTGATTGTTCAGAGGATGGCGCATGGTGTGCTGTTTGAACAGCGTTTCACTGCGCACATGGGGGCTTCAGTCAAGCCACCCGACACTGTAGCTCGGCTACGCACAGTCATTTTGAACGTGTAGTTCTTGTTCGCGCTGATCGCTCTCACGAGCGTTTATGTGCTGCGCTGCGCCTACGTTGCGCCATTACACAGCCCGTATCTCGTGAGATTGTAAAAGCGCTGCCCCGACCGAAACCTGCCTGCTTGATGGCCTTCTGAAACGCGCGAATTACGCGCCGATTGGGATTGGCTTTTCCGCAAAATGCACGCGTTCGGACGGGCATTATCAAAAATCTAGACACACGAAACCTGCCGTCAAACCATGGCTCCATGCGACGATCGCGGGCAAGTTCAGATCACTAACTGTGCTGAAAACTCGGCTCACCACGCCGTAACGGATCCAACCTATGCCCTGTAATTTTTGGTTCACATCAAGAGTTTCCATTGCATGTTTCGCCTGCACTGCCGCCATTATGAGCGGGTGCCAGTCAACACCTCGTGTGGATACTGACGCTTCGCAGTCCATGGCGGATGCAATCGGTCTATCCGCCCCGGTTGAGTACCGACTCGTGGGCCCGGATGGAGGACCAATTAACGAACCAGACATGGTTCTCGGTTCACTGACGCTTTCAGATGCAGTTCGTCGTGCGGTTATGACAGACCCAGGGATTCAAGCGGCGATGGCTCGTATTCGTATTGCGATGGCCGATGCAGACCAGGCCAGGCTCCTTCCTAACCCGGTGCTCAACGTTGTACTCCGCTGGGGGCCAGGTTCACCGCAGATCGAAGCCTCGCTCACGCAGGACTTTGTCCAGGCATTGCAGATTCCACGTCGATCAAGCGCGGCCGACAATCGACTCCGTCAGGTGGCTGCAGAAGCGGTGACGGTAGCTCTCGATGTGACCAGCGAAGTGCAGGAAAGATACTCTGCTGCACAGGCATCGGCGGCGCTTGTTCCTTTGCTCGAAGAGAGACTGGGACTGCTTGAGAAGCTGGCTGCGGCGGCCAAAGCCAGATTAGATGCCGGTGAAGGCACGCGGGGTGATGTTGTTACGCTCGATGCCCAGCGAGTTGATCTTGAAGTTGAAATTGACCGCACCCGGCTTGCTGAGAGAGAGGAACGGCTTCGGCTCGCCCGCTTAATCGGTGAGCCATCATCAGCAGCGACATGGAGTCTTGATGACTGGGTTGCCCCAGAGGTCGGGGATCTATCGGAAACTGCGTGGGTTGATACCGCGCTGCAGAAGCGTCCCGAGATTCAGGCCATCGCTTGGCGTTTGAAAGCACTGGGGGATGATGAAGCGCTTGTTCGCCTCCTCCCCTGGGAGGGTGCAAATGTCGGTGTTGATGTCGTATCCGAGGGAGACACATTTGTAGGGCCATCGGTCTCGACACCGATCCCGATCTTTGATACCGGCCAGGCCCGTCGCGCTCGCTTGACCGCTGAACAGATCGAAGCGCGCCACGACCTGACACTCGCCAAGCGAAAAATAGTCGAGGAAGTTCGCATAGCGTTTCAGACGCTTGTAGCCAGTAAATCGAATCTGGCGCGCATTCAGAATCAACTCATCCCGCTCCAGCAACAGCGTCGTCAACTCGCGGAGGATGCGTATCAAGCTGGCCAGACGGATGTGACAGCGCTGTTTCTCGCAGAACAAGATCTGCGCGTCTCTCAAGCACGTTCAATCGAGGTTGAGCGACAGGCCGCGAGCGCCTTGGGGCGTCTCCAACGCGCGGTTGGCGGTCCTGGGGTCGCCGCCTCGCTAGCAAGGCCGCCGTTGCCTTCATCCGATGCTGACGGTTTATCCCAGTCTGATGCTGACGCTCCTCTCCTGACCACAGTGACTGTAAACCGCAAATAACTGAAATACTCCGGGCGCCTGTTCACCGGATCAATCCGAGGCAAAGAAACATGACTTCACACGCAAAAATGCAAAGCAATCTGATTCACCGACTGATGGGTATTCCGACGTTTGTGTCTGCGCTACTCGCTATCACGATGTCGGGGGGTTGCAGCGATCGTGCCGAAGGCGGCGCCCATGCTCAAGCCGATGTTGCGGCAATCGTCGATGATCACAACGAGGGCGAAGGGCACGATCACGGGCACGCTGAGGCGGGGGGAGGAGAAGAGTCCCACGCCGATGAGGTCATAATCTCAGCGGTTTCGATCGAGTCGTATGGCATTCGGGTGGAGTCCGCGCAACTCTGGGTGCTCAACCCGACCGTGGTTGCACCCGCGCGAGTGGCATTCAACACCGAGGCGATGGCGCACGTGGGCTCGCTGGTTCGGGGCCGAGCAGTTGAAGTCCTAGTGCGGCAGGGGGACACAGTTAAAGCGGGTGATGACCTAGTAATTGTTGAGAGCCCCGAGCTTGGTGAGGCGCAAGCAGATTTTCTTCAGAAGCGGACCGCTATTCAAACCGCAGGTCCTGCGGTTGATTTAGCCAAAGTCGCATGGGAACGAGCCAATGGGCTTTATGTGCAATCACAGGGGATTTCACTCACCGAAGTCCAGAGGCGCGAGGCTGAGTACAAGGCTGCGGTCGCCAACGTCAAGGCAGCCGAAGCCGCTGCAATGGCGTCGGAGAACCGGCTGCACCTGCTTGGGATGAAGCAGGACACCGTGATGTCTCTTGCCACGACTGGCGAGATCGCGCCACGATACGCCATCAAGGCTGCGATCGACGGGGTCGTGGTGCAGCGAGAGGTGACATTGGGTGAATTGGTCAGTCCCGATCGCGAATCTCTCATGGTTCTTGCAGATTTGCGAACACTTTGGGTGCTGGCTGATGTGCCCGAGTCCAAGCTCATGGGTGTCTTTCGCGGCGCCAAAGCCTGGGTCACGATCGGTTCGACATCCGGCTCGACAGCAGCAACATTTGAAGGCGAGGTTGATTATATCACTCCGCTCGTCGATCCGATGACGCGCACCGCGCAGGTTCGGATCCTCGTGCCCGTGACCGAACTGTCGCTCAAGCCGGGCATGTTCGCGCAGGCCGAGATCGTCCTAACAAATCATGATGGTGAGGATCCCATCCCGGTTATCGCGGTGCCGGACGAGGCGATTCAGACGGTCGAGGGCGGTCCTGCGGTCTTCGTTCCGGTCCCTAACGAACCGAACACATTTGCTAGGCGTGCAGTGACGGTTGGCAAGAGCGTCGGTGGATTGGTTCCCATCTTGAGCGGCCTTGTCGAAGGCGAGCAATTCGTTATCTCTGGGACTTTTATTCTCAAGGCTGAACTCGGGAAGAGTACGGCTGCTCATGAGCACTAAAACGAATAGTTGAATCTGCAACATCTCTGTTCAAAGCGACCACGCGCTGGTGCGCATCAGCAGGAAACACACGACATGCTTGAAACACTGCTCCATTTCTCTATCAAGAACCGAACGCTAATCGTAATTCTAACGATTGCCGTTGCTATCCTGGGCATATTCCAGCTTCAGAAGCTTCCCATCGACGCGGTGCCTGACATCACAAACAATCAGGTGCAGATCAATGCGCTCGCGCCGAGCTTGTCGCCGTTTGAAGTTGAGCAGCAAGTGACCTTCCCGATGGAAAACGCTCTGGCGGGGATCCGAGGTCTGCAATACACCCGCTCTATTTCGCGCAATGGGTTTTCGCAGGTTACGGCTGTTTTTGATGATGGCGTTGACATCTATTTCGCTCGTCAGCAAGTTGGTGAACGTCTCCGCGAAGCCAGCGGCAGCCTTCCGCCAGGCGTTGAAACCACCATGGGGCCGATCGCAACGGGGCTTGGCGAAGTCTACATGTACACGGTTGAATACGAGCACCCCCACGGCAAGGGCGCCACCGTAATGGAGGGTAGTGTCGGCTGGCAGACCGACGGTTCATACCTGTCGCCCGAGGGGCGTCGGCTCAAGTCAGAAGTGGAGCTGGCTTCTTACCTGCGAGAGGTCCAGGATTGGATCATCCGAATCCAGCTCAAGGGCGTAAAGGGAGTGGCGGGTGTCGATGCCATTGGCGGGTACGTTAAGCAGTATCACGTACAGCCCGACCCGATGAAGCTCGTTTCTTACGGGCTTACCTTTGGTGATGTTATCGAGGCTCTGGAGAAAAACAACATCTCCACTGGCGCGGGCTATGTCGAGCATAAAGGAGAGTCCTACCTCGTCAGGGCGACCGGTCGCATCAAGAGCATCGAGGAGATCGAAGGCATCGTAATCGGGACGCGCGGCGGTGTTCCGATTTATGTGCGCGACATCGTCCGGGCCGACGGCTCCGGCGTCGGTATTGGACGCGAACTCCGCACTGGTTCGGCGAGTGAGAATGGTGAAGACGTGGTCGTCGGAACGGCCATCATGCTCATCGGTGAAAATAGCCGGACTGTAGCGGCAGCGGTCGACGCGAAGATGACCGATATTCGACGATCGTTACCGGCAGGCATCAAAGCCAAGACTGTTCTCAACCGCACAAAGCTGGTGGACGCGACAATCCACACGGTTCAGAAGAACCTGATCGAGGGCGCGATCCTTGTGATCATCGTACTATTACTCCTTCTCGGGAACTGGAGAGCGGCGCTCATATGTGCATCTGCAATACCCCTGGCCATGCTTATGACCGCGACCGGGATGGTGCAGAACGGTGTCAGCGGCAATCTTATGTCTCTGGGCGCGATCGATTTCGGATTGATCGTGGACGGAGCAGTCATTATTGTCGAGAACTGCCTGCGCCGATTGGCTGAAAAACAGCATAAGGAGGAACGGCTTCTCACACTGCAGGAGCGTTTGCACGAAGTCTTGATCGCATCGAAAGAAATGATCCAACCCTCGGTCTTTGGTCAGGCCATCATCATCACGGTTTACTTCCCCATCCTTGCGTTGACCGGGGTTGAGGGGAAAATGTTCCATCCGATGGCGATGACGGTAATCTTCGCGCTCATCGGGGCATTCATACTCTCCCTGACGTTTATTCCCGCGATGGTCGCCCTGTGCATTCGGGGCAAGGTCACTGAGAAGGACATGTTCCTGATCCGTTGGGTCAAAACGCTCTATGAACCTGTACTGATGTGGTCGATGAGGTTCCGCTATTTGGTTGTGCTATTGGCGGTGCTCTCATTCGTCTCTTCGGCAGCGCTCTTCACAAGGCTCGGTCAAGAATTTGTTCCCACGCTCGACGAGAAGGACATCGCGATGCATGCGATGCGCATCGCATCGACATCGTTATCCCAATCGCAAAAAATGCAGTACGACGTAGAAAGGGCAGTCGCCACATTTCCAGAAGTCGCGTTTACTTTTTCGAAGACTGGCACAGCAGAGCTTGCCTCTGATCCCATGCCACCAAATGTTTCAGACACATTCATCATTCTGAAGAATAAATCGGAATGGCGAAGCGAAGCGGAGCTAGACAGCCTGATCTCGGCAATGACAGAAAGCATACAGAATGCTGACGCGCATGCCGACGAGGGTCACGATGAACACGGTGAAGAAGATGGAGGCTCATCCCAGACCCACAAGGGCAAAATCATCAAACTACTCCAGCTGGTCGTAGGTCAAGTGCCTGGCAACAATCTGGAATTCACTCAACCGATCCAGATGAGATTTAACGAGCTTATCTCAGGCGTCCGTGGGGACGTTGCAATCAAAGTTTACGGTGATGACTTCCCGTCGATGCAACGATCGGCGGCATCGGTGCTCGCCACTTTGCAGTCTGTCCGTGGCGCCGAGGATGCGAAGGTCGAGCAAACTGAGGGGTTGCCGGTTATGACGGTCGAGCCTGACCGCCCTGCGCTGGCGCGTTACGGTCTGAGTGTCTCGGATGTACAGGATGTTGTCGCAGTAGCGATGGGAGGGCGAGATGCTGGGCTCGTTTTCGAGGGAGATCGTCGATTCGATCTCGTAGTGCGGCTACCAGACGACCTACGGGGCAAGATCGATATCCTCGAACGACTGATGATCCCACTGCCGCGTGGCGATGGCGAAGAGCCCAAGATGCCGGTGCAGGTGGCCAGCGTCGATGCTGGAACGGGCATGCTCCAAATGCAGAATGAGATGGGCTTTGTTCCACTAGGGGCAGTGGCAAATGTTGAGATCGCCGAGGGTGTAAACCAGATCAGTCGCGAGAATGGGAAGCGCCGCATCGTTGTGCAGTGCAATGTTCGCGGGCGAGACCTGGGGTCGTTTGTAGCTGAAGCACAGCAAAAAATGAATCAGGTGAACCTGCCCGCTGGGCAGTGGCTGGTTTGGGGCGGGCAGTATGAAAACCTTGTCGCCGCGAAGGAGCGCCTGACCTTTGTGGTTCCGGTCTGCTTCCTGATGATTTTCTTCCTACTTTTTAGCACATTCAAGAGCGTTAAATACGCCCTGCTTGTTTTCGCTGCTGTGCCACTCGGCTTGACAGGTGGGATCGTGGCTCTCTGGTTGCGCGGCATGCCGTTTTCGATTTCCGCTGCTGTTGGTTTTATTGCCCTGTCCGGTGTTGCAGTGCTCAATGGCCTCGTAATGGTGTCTTTTATCAACCAACTCCGGCGTGAGGGAATGAGCCGTGACGCAGCGATCACCCGAGGTAGTCTCGTGCGTGTCCGGCCGGTGCTCATGACCGCGATGGTGGCATCTCTCGGCTTTGTCCCCATGGCGCTCGCGACTGGCACAGGCTCGGAAGTGCAACGTCCGCTTGCCACCGTTGTCATTGGTGGTCTTATTTCCAGCACGCTGCTGACGCTTGTCGTTCTTCCTGCTTTGTACCGTATGTTTACTGGCGCCGGCGGAAACGGTCTGCCCGGTCCAAGAGCTGAAGCATGGGAGCTTGATGAGTCCAACCAGTCAGCCGACGCATTACCTGCAATGGCGAACAATCATGGCGCCGGCTCCACATCGCATGATGTTTATACAACGGACCCTTCATCATGAAGCAACCCAACACCACCGATTTGAATCCAAGCCCGATCGGCATATCTCCGATCTGGATAGTCGTCGATGTCAGAAAACTCTCGCGCACTCTTATTCAAAGGAAATGTACATGAATCAGCCAATCCCTAAGCACAAATCCATGTTTGTCGGCCTCCTCGTTGGCGCTGGCATTATCTCCTTAGCGGCGGGTATGATGGGGCAAGCCTCCAAACCCGTGAGGAGCGAGCCACAATACTTTGTCACCGCAGATGGCGATGGCGCACACTTGTGGGTCCGTGAAGGCGCGGTTCTCCGTGCCGTTGGACACGGCGAGTGCAAGGATTGCAAAGCCAACGGGCACGACGAGCATGGCGATCACGATCACTAATTAATCGTATAATCCATGACGAAATCGCGGCGCACGAAAAAGCGACCTCGTAAGAGGAAATCGGTCAGCCGAGCAACATCAAGGTCTTCACGTCGTCGATCGCGAGCGAGTTCTGCTTGGACGATGTTGCCGCTCACTATCGATGTCTCCGGTTGAAGAGCCTCGATCGTCAGGCGTCGGCAGCGGCCGTACATCGTCTCCCACTTGCCGTTGCGTCGGGCATGTCGTCTTAGCGCGCCGGCGTTGAGGTCGGTGCGGTGGTCGGCCCACCGGCGGCCGCGCCGTCTGGTATGGAGCAACGACTCGATGCGT
The DNA here is from genome assembly GCA_020639135.1 of Phycisphaeraceae bacterium. Taxonomy (GTDB): domain Bacteria; phylum Planctomycetota; class Phycisphaerae; order Phycisphaerales; family UBA1924; genus JACKHE01. Next base: position 208,070 of record JACKHE010000006.1, on the reverse strand, counting down.
TCCCGGGCGTCGTCGGTGAGTTCGTATCGTCTGCCGTGCTTGCCATCGATGCCCCGTCCGGTGCGAGTCCGTTTTGTTTCCATCTTCGCCATACCCAGCCTCCTTCCTGACGACGAGGATCTCAGGGATAATCTCATGGCGCAATCTGATCATGCGCCGTACATCGGAGCCGTCAGACACGGCCTAGATCTCAAAACGATCACAGGAATCCGGCTTGTAAGACAAAAATATCTCGAATAGCGATCGGAGGTGGAACAATCCAGCCCCTTGCCGATATAGTACCAATAGATGGCCCGATTACTGCTCATCCTGATGCTCGTCTGGCAGCCATTGGGGCTTCAGGCAGTTGCGCAACAGGCAACGCAAATTTCGATGGCCACCGCGATGGATTGCTGCAAGCCTGTCGAGATGGTCGACTGTTGCCAAGTGGTGGCCACTGAGGAAGTGTGCCCGATGACCGGCGGGGTCTGCCGTTGCGGCATGGCCCCTGTACAGCCGGAATCGCCGCCGCCGGCGCTGCCGGTCACCAACCCGACAGAGTGGACACTCGCTCCAATATCGCTCGCCAGCGGATTTGTGGTTGTGAGCCTCCGCAACAATCGGGTTACCCAGCGGGTCGACCACGGACGATCAAGCCGCTCCCATAACACATCTCAGGCCTTCCTGGGTGTCTGGCTCACCTAGCGCAGAAGCTCCCCTAGGGATGGTGCGCGCCGTGTGAACCGGATGCGCCCCGTGTGCGCTCTGCTCGTGGCACGTTCAGCGAACGATTGCCGCGCTTGCCCATCCCTCAACTTTACATCTTGGACCGTCCTCTTGGACGGAATGAACCGTTCTCATTGCGCATGCACTGTTGCTGTGCGGTTGCCCAGAAAGGGGTCGCCGGATGCGAATGCCATCGAATCTGAAACTCATCGCGGTCAGCCCGTTGCTCTTGCTGACAGCCTGCTCTTCGAGCCCATACCGTTCTTCGCTGTTTGATCTCGCAGATCGTGACTTTGACCACCTTGACTCCCGCGAGCGGTCATTGCTTGCCAGAGCCGAACCGGCTCGAACAGCGGAACGCCGGTTGGAGGAACTCCCATCAACCGGTTCGGCCGAGGCGTATGTGCGGCTTGCGCTGGAGCGGAATCCCTCGATCCAGACGGCTCAGCAGCGGGTGCTCAGGCTCCGTGAACGCGTCCCCCAGGCAACCAGCCTGAACGATCCCATGCTCCAGATCGCGCCTTTCGGTGAGATGGCCGAGACAGCGGCGGGCCAGGTGGGACTCATGACCAGCCTGAGCCAACGGCTCCCCTTCCCCGGCAAGCTCGACGCTCGCGGGCGTGTCGCCGAGCAGGACGTAGCGATCGCCGAGCAGGATCTGGAACGCGTGCGGCTGTCGGTGATCGCCGACACGCGGCGCTCGTACTGGAGTCTGTACTTCGCCGTTCGCTCGATCGAGATCACGAGGAAGAACCGCGACCTCCTCACTCAACTCCGTGAGGTCGCGCAGGCGAAGTACCGAGCCGGGACAACCACGCAGCAGGCGGTGCTCCGGGCTTCGGTCGAGCTGAACAACCTCGAAAATGAACTCATCACTCTCGAGCAGCGCCGAGCAACGGCGGTCGGAATGCTCAACACGATGATCGATCGGCCGGTGCGGGCGCCACTCGCAGATCCTGCGCCGGTTACTCTCTCAGAGTTCGGTGGGCGACTCGATGACCTGCTCGCCGGTGCCGAGCGGAACAACCCATCGATCAGGGGAATCCGGGAGCGAATCGAACGGTTCCGTGAGCAGCGCGAACTCGCCCGGCTCGGGAGGAGCCCGGACCTCACCGTCAGCGTGTCCTACAACCTCGTTGATGACGAGGGGCTGTCTCCGGTGGCCAACGGGAATGACCAGTGGTGGCTCGGCTTCGGGGTGAACCTCCCGATCTGGCAGGGCAAGCTCGATTCCGCCGAACGCGAGGCGACGCGCGGCATCTTGGAAGCCGCGGGGATGCTCGCCAGCGAGCAGAACCTGGTCGCGTTCCGGGTGCAGGATTCCTTTCTGAAGGTGGATACGCGGCAAAGGCAGGCCGTGCTTTTGCGTGACGTGATTGTGCCTGAGGCTCGGCAAACCGTCGAAGCGTCGCTCAGCGGGTATCGCGCGGGCGAGGTTGATTTCCTCACGCTGGTTGACAACTGGCGAAAGCTCCTGGATTTCGAGTTGATGTACCAGGCCAACCTCACCGAGCTCGAGCGCGGGTTCGCCGAACTCGAGGAGGCTGTCGGCCATGACCTCAATCGCGATGGGACGCCGTCGCTTGATCGACCAACGCAATCGGAGACAGAACCGTACAGGAACACGGAGAACGAGCGATGAACAATGACCACAACGCACATGATCGAGATGAATCTAAACCCGTTTCTCCTTTGAACGCTGGCGATGGAAACACACCGCTCCAGAGTGCGGGAAACCAGGAGCCACCACCGAGCCCGAAGCCACCGAGAGGCCCGCGAGTCTGGATTCTGGCGATCGTCATCGTTGCGATCGGACTGGGCATTCTCATCGGCGCCTACTGGGGATCGAAGGATGGTGGCCGCTCGCAACAGGCGATGCAGCCGGTCAGCGATGGTGGCGAGAACTCCATGGACGATTCCGGAGACTCGTCTACGGTGGAGTATTACACCTGCGGAATGCACCCCTGGGTGATCCTGCCCAATCCGGGTTTGTGCCCGATTTGTCACATGGACCTGACGCCACTGGACCCTGACAAGTTTACGGGTGAAATCAGCATCGATCCGGTGGTGACGCAGAACATCGGCGTCCGGGTCGCCCCGGTCGTCTCGGGTCCGGTCGTCCGGTTGATCCGGACAGTGGGGACCGTGACCTATGACGAGACTCGGGTGCGTGATGTCAACATCAAGATTCCGGGCTGGATCGAAAAACTCCATGTTGATTATGAGGGCGCGGAAGTCAAGAGTGGAGATTCGCTCTTCGAGTTCTACTCTCCCAAACTGTACTCCGCACAGAGCGAGTACCTGACCGCGTTGCGGATGCAAGGCAAGGTCGGTGTCGATTTCATTCCAGATACAGCGCTCGACGCAGGCCGGCTAATCGCCGATGCGCGGGTTCAGCTGGAGTTCTATGACATCACGCCCGAGCAGATCGTGGCACTGGAAGCGGCGGGCGAACCTGCCAAAACCATGACGATCCGGAGCCCGCACAGCGGGATCGTGATCGCCAAGCACGCCAACGAGGGCATGAAGCTCGATCCGGGCATGCGTGTTTTTCAGATCGCGGACCTCTCCAAGGTCTGGATCATGGTCTCGCTCTATGAATACCAGCTTCCTTTCGTGCAGGTAGGGCAGCAGGCCACGATGAGCCTTCCCTACATCCCCGGGCAGACGTTCAAAGGCCGGGTGATCTATGTCTATCCGTACCTGGACGAGAAGACCAGGCAGATCAGCGTCCGGCTGGAGTTCGAAAACCCAGGCCTGCTGCTGAAGCCGGGGATGTTCGCCAGTGTTGATCTCCAGAGCACGCTGGCGCGCGATCGGACGATCGCGCCGCGCTCAGCGGTCATCGACACGGGCGAGCGACAGGTGGCGTTCGTGAGTCTGGGCGAGGGAAGGTTTGAGCCCCGTGATGTTCTCATGGGTGTCGAGACCGGGTACGGGCAGGTCGAAATTCTCGACGGCCTGAAACCCGGCGAGATGGTGGTGACGAGTGGGCAGTTCCTGCTCGACAGCGAGTCCCGCATCCGCGAAAGCCTCGCCAAGATGATCAAGGGCGATCTGGCATCGGAGCAGCAGGCGGTTGTCGAAGTAAGCGGCGCCAGTGAACTCTCCAGCCTGCCCGCCGCGATGAGTGAGGGGATCACAGCAGCCCTCGGTTCTTACTTTGCGATCGGGGATTTGCTCGCGAGCGACACCACTGATGGCGTCGTCACACCGTCCCGCGCCTTGGCCGGCTCGGTCGATGAACTACTCCGGATTGAAATCCCGGAAAACCCGCACTTCTGGCATCAGCACGACGAGATCGCCACAGTCCGGGGCAAGGCGCTCGAACTCGCCGAGGGGCCCGACATCGAAACCGCGAGACTCGCGTTCGCAGACTTGAGCGTTGCCCTGGTGAAGCTGGTCAAGGCGACGGGTGTCCCGCCGGGGTACGACGCCGAAGTGCAGGAACTGCACTGCCCCATGTACCGCGAGGGCCAGGGAGGCAGCGCGTGGCTCCAGCCGGCAGGCGATGTCCGGAACCCGTTCTTCGGCTCGGTCATGCTGGAGTGCTTCGACGAACGCACAGCCCTCCCTGTCACCGGAAAGCGCGCCGACGATGCTCCGCCGTCGGGCATCCCGGCCGGTGACGCCCCTGAGAGCAACACTGATTCGAACGCCTCGGTGTCACCGGAAGCGCAGGGCGCGATCGATGCGCTTGTGCGTGCGTACCTGACAATCCAGAACAGGCTCACTGTGGATGACCTCGATGGCGCCGGCGCCCAGCTCCACGCCTTGCACGGCGCCTTGTCCCAAATCGGTTCGGCCTCACCACCGGAGTCGGTAGCTCGACTAGTCTCACAGATGCACGGAAGCGCGAATCTGGACAGTTCCAGTCTGGTTTCGTTCCGCCAGGATTTCCGCGGTCTCTCTGACATGATGATCGAGTTGGTCCGCGTTGCGCCGCCAAGCACCAGCGTGGGCCCTGCCGTGTACCACGCGTACTGCCCAATGGAGAAGGCTCACTGGCTGCAAACGAGTGAAGTGGTGGCTAACCCTTATGACCCGGGCATGCTGCGATGCGGCTCGATCAAGGAAGAGTTCCAGGCGTCTGCCTCGAAGGAGGACGCACGATGATCGGACGCCTTATCGAGTTGTGCATCGGCAATCGAATGATGGTGATACTGCTCACGACATTCCTTGTAGCCGCCGGCGTCTGGTCGGTCGGCACCATTAATGTGGACGCGATCCCGGATCTATCAGACGTGCAGGTGGTCATCCGGACAGATTATCCCGGGCAGGCGCCGCAGATCGTTGAGGATCAGGTCACCTACCCGCTGACCACGGCGATGCTCGCCGTGCCGTACGCCGAGGTCGTGCGCGGCTACAGCATGTTTGGCTCAAGCTTCGTGTACATCATCTTCGAGGATGGGACGGACCTGTATTGGGCGAGGAGCCGGGTTCTTGAGCAACTGAGCAGTGTCGTGGACAAGCTACCCCAGGGCGTGAGCCCGCTGCTGGGACCGGACGCCACCGGAGTCGGGTGGGTGTATCAGTACATGCTGGTCACCGGCAAATACTGCCCTGAACATCCGGACGGGCTGTGGCATGATCCAGAGACCGATCAATGGTATGAATCTCGGGAACAGGCGCCGGACGATGATGCGGTGCGCGACCGGCTTGTGAAGCAGCGCATCTTTGAAGATTCGAAGTTCATCTACGCCGATCGGGAAGAGAACAGGCGGTACGACACGCTCGAGGCGGCGCCGCCGGAGATCCGATCCCGTCTGGAGCCCATCGAGCTGGTCAAGGGATACGACCGTTGCCCGCTCGACGGCAGCCCCCTCGTGCAGAGTGATGCAGACCTGTCCGACCTCCGCGGCGTCCAGGACTGGTACCTGCGATACGAACTGACCGCAGTCGAGGGGGTCAGCGAGATCGCCGCTCTGGGCGGGTTTGTCAAGCAGTATCAGATCGTCGTCGATCCGGTGCGGCTGCTCGCGTACGGCATTCCGCTCCAGCGCGTGAAGCGGGCTGTCCAGCGGTCGAACTTGGATGTCGGTGGTCGCGTCATCGAGATGAGCGAAACCGAGTACATGGTGCGCGGGCTGGGCTATCTAGGGACGCTCTCCGACGCCGAGATCGAGGCCGCCCGCCAAGCAGGTCAATCCATCGAGAACCTGCGCACAGAACGATCGCTTCACGAACTCGGCATCGTGGCGCTCGCCGCAGATCAGGAGGGCAAACCGATCTACCTCAGCGATGTCGCCGAGATCCGCGTCGGGCCCGAGATCCGCCGCGGCATCGCGGACTGGGATGGAGAGGGCGAGGCGGTCGGTGGAGTGGTTGTGATGCGTTTCGGGGAGAACGCTCGAAAAACCATCGAGCGCGTCCGGGAGAAGCTCGACGAACTCGAAGACGGGCTGCCCCCCGGTGTCGCGATCGAGGTCGGCTACGACCGCAGCGATCTGATCGATCGCGCCGTCGAGACGCTCATTCATACGCTCATCGAAGAGATCGTAATCGTTTCGATCATCGTCGCCGTCTTCCTCGTCCATATCCGCAGCGCACTCGTTGCGATCCTCGTGCTCCCTCTTGGAGTACTCAGCGCCCTGACGCTCATGCGGCTCATGGGCATCGACGCCAACATCATGAGCATGGGCGGGATCGCGATCTCGATCGGTGTGATGGTGGACAGCTCGATCATCATGGTCGAGAATGCACACAAGCACATCGAGCACGAAAAGGAGCATGTTGCGGCGGGCGGAGCGCCCACACCGCGGTCGCGGCTCATTGCCGAGGCCTCGAAGGAAGTGGGCCCGAGCCTCTTCTTTGCGCTGCTGATCATCACCGTGAGTTTCCTGCCGGTCTTTGCGCTCGGGGCGGAATCAGGCAGGCTGTTCAAACCCCTGGCGTTCACGAAAACCTTCGCGATGATGTCCGGCGCCATCCTCGCCGTGACGATGATCCCCGTGCTGATGGTGTACTTCATCAGCGAACGCACGCTCCCCGAGACTATGCCCCGTTCGAGACGGCTTGCTTTCTACGCTCTGGGCATCATCGCTCCGACGGCGCTCTTCGCGTGGGCGCCGGTCGAGGCGCTGGCGCCCTATCGCTGGCTGCTCGCCATCGGATGGTTCGCCGTTGCCTCGATCGTCCTGCTCCCGCAGCGATTCTCGAACGAGGAGCGCAACCCGCTCAACCGGTTCCTGCACTGGCTCTACGAGCCGTTTTTCGCGCTGGTCATGCGGTTCCGCTGGCTGACGCTGCTGGCCGCGTTACTGCTTGTTGCCGTATCGGTCTGGCCGCTAAAACATCTGGGCAGCGAGTTCATGCCTCCCCTAGAGGAGGGTGATCTGCTGTACATGCCGACGGTTGATCCGGGGATCAGCACGACCAAGGCCCGAGAGTTGCTCCAGCAGACCAACAGGTTGATCATGCAGTTCCCGGAAGTCGAGCATGTTTGGGGCAAGATCGGAAGATCCGAGACGGCCACCGATCCCGCGCCGCTGACAATGATCGAGACGGTGCTCACGCTGCGCCGGGACAAGTCAAAGTGGCGAACCAAACCCGTCGCGCGGTTTTACTCCAACTGGCCCGAGTGGACCCATGATGTCTTCGGATGGGCATTTCCGGCAAGCCGGCGCATCACCGTCGAGGAGTTGACCTACGGGTACGAGTGGCCCGACGGGACGCACGTGCCCGGTCTCAACGAGATCGTGCAGTTCCCGGGTCTGACCAATGCCTGGACGATGCCGATCCGGACGCGCATCGACATGCTCTCGACGGGCATCAAGACGCCGGTCGGCATCAAGGTGATGGGCGAGGACCTGCGAACGCTGGCGGAAATCTCAAACCAGATCGCACAGGTCGTTAAAACCGCCGAGGGGACCGGGGGCTACACAGTCAGCGCATTCCCGGAGAAGACCGTCGGCGGCAACTACATTGACATCATCATCGATCGCGAAGAGATCGCCCGATACGGCCTCAATGTCGCCGATGTCCAGGACGTCATCATGACCGCGCTCGGCGGGATGAATGTCAGTTACACCGTTGAGGGGCTCGAACGCTACCCGATCAATATCCGGTATCCGCACGAACTCCGCGACAACCTGGGATCGCTGAAGCAAACACTCGTGGGGACGCCGTCCGGCGCTCAAGTTCCCCTTGGTCAACTCGCTCAACTGACGATCCACAAGGGCCCGCCGATGATCAAGAGCGAGAACGCCCGCCTGACGAGCTGGGTGTACGTCGATATCGCCGGGATCGATGTCGGGACCTACGTGAAGAACGCCCAGCGCGCCGTAGCCGAACAGGTCAAACTCCCTGCGGGATACAGCATCATCTGGTCGGGGCAGTTCGAGTACATGCAGGCGGCCCGGGCGAGGCTGATGGTTGTCGTGCCCCTGGCCTTTGTGCTCATCGTGATGCTTCTGTACCTGGCGACACACAGCTGGCTGCGTGTCGGGATCGTGCTGCTGGCGGTGCCATTCAGCCTCGTCGGCGCCGTCTGGCTGCTCTACTTCATGGACTACAACATCTCGTTGGCGGTGATGGTGGGCATGATCGCGCTCGCAGGCCTCGACGCCGAGACCGGGCTCGTCATGCTGCTCTATCTCGACAACAGCTTCGAAAGATTCCGGAAACAAGGCCGGATGCGCAACGCCGACGACCTCTGGTGGGCGGTGCACGAGGGCGCCGTCAAACGCATCCGGCCCAAGACCATGACCGTCGCCGCGATCTTCGCCGGGCTCCTCCCCCTCCTCTGGGCCAGCGGCGCCGGCGCCGACACCATGCGCCGCCTGGCCGTGCCCATGATCGGCGGCGTGACTACGAGCTTCATTCTTGAGTTACTGATTTACCCCGTATTGTTTTTCTTAGCCAAGCGTGTCGCGATGCGTAAGGCGTTTCATGATTACCGGATCGAGCACAAGACGCCCACGACAGCGGCGTAAGCATGGTTCGCCGGAGATCCCATTTTTAGGAGTATGACGATGATCACGATGAAAAAGACCCTCTTCGGAAGCGCCGCCGTGTGTGCGGTTCTGTTCACCCAGCCCGTGCTGGCGCAGCACGACGGCCATGACCACGCGCAACATGCCCAGAAGCAAGCCGTGAAAGCCTGGTCCGAGCCGTATTCGCTCGACACCTGTCCGGTCTCCGGTGAGATGCTGGGTTCGATGGGTGATTCGATTGTCAAGGTGTATGACGGACGCGAGGTCCGCTTCTGCTGCAAAGGCTGTGTGAAGGATCTCGAGGCTGATCAGGCCGGATTCATGAAGAAGATCGACGAGCAGATCATCGCCGATCAGCTCCGGTACTACCCGGATGTCTGCGTGGTCTCGAACGAGGCGCTGATTGATGACGGCGAGGACATCGGCATTAACTTTGTTTACGGGAACCGTCTCGTGCGATTCTGCTGCCCCCCGTGTGAAGAAGATTTCATGAAGGACCCTCGGGCGTATATCGCGAAGATCGACAAAGCAACCGCCGATGCGCAGCGTGACGTGTATCCCCTGGACACCTGCCCGGTGACCGGCAAGGGAGTCGGTTCAATGTCGATGGGGGATCCAGCGGAGATGGTCATCGCAGGACGCCTCATCCGCTTCTGCTGCGCCGGGTGCGAACCCAAGGTCAAGGCTGATCCTGCGAAATACCTGGACAAGATCGACAAGGCCTGGCAGGCCAAGGGCATGTTTATGCCCGGCGCCGACATGACCCACGGCGAACACGGCGGCATGAAGCACGACGACGAGATGGACCATGGCCACACCAAGGGTGGCGCCCATGACGGGCACGGCGATCACGATCACTGAGTCCGGCATACCAACTCTAGAGATCTGCACCATGAACAACTATGCAAGACACCCACGTTTCACCATTACCGCAGCGCTGTTGTTCTGGGTGGCCGTGTACGCATCTGTTTCGGCGCAACCCCCCTCCCCATCCCCGCCCGGCGGGAAGGGAGGAGCGCCCATCAACGCGATCTGCCCTGTCACGACAGACGAGGAAATCGATCCTCGATTCACCGCGCTGTATCAGGGCCAGACCATCGGCCTTTGTTGCAAGAAATGCCTGCGGACGTTCGAAGACGATCCAGATGCCTATATCGTGAACCTGCCAGAGTCCCAGATCGCTGCTATTCCGAAAGCCGATAAGGCCAACGACACCACGGAACACGATGACCACGGTGAACATGCTCATGGGGATAATGACGCCGTCGTTGCCACCGCGGCGGAACCTGCCCACGACGATGACTCGCATGAACATGAGCCTTCGTCTGCGGATGATGCCGTGGAAGCAGCTGAGCACGATCACGCGACCGACCACGATGATTCGCGGCCCCGTATCTTGACCTGGCTCGGTAAGTTTCATCCCCCGTCAACCGATCTGCCCATCGGGGTGCTTCTCGGAGCCGCGCTTGCTGAGGGGCTCTTTATCGTCTCCAAGCGTGAGATGTTTCGTAGCGCCGCGGCATTCTGTGTCCTGCTCGCGGCTGTCGGGGCTGCCACGGCCGTGCCTCTCGGATGGTTCAATGCCGGCTTCGCGCTTGTTGACGACGATTGGGTGCAGACCACGCACCGCTGGCTCGGGACGAGCACGGCGCTGCTGACGCTGCTCACACTGGTCCTGCTCATCTCCAGTTCTCGATCCGAAAAGCCATCCGCCCGTCTCCGATTCCGAGTGGCCCTTTTCGCATCCGCAGGGCTGGTCGGGGTCACCGGATTCTTCGGTGGAGCGCTCGGGTACGGGATCGATCATTATGCCTGGTGACCGTGCTGAATTCGTGCACCGTTGTTAACTCTGGCCATGGCTTATGTTGCAACACAATCCGGATTCCGAACCATTGCTCATAGCAACACCACAGGTATTCCATATGAAACACAACATCATTCACCTGCTTGGCTGCCTTCTCCCGCTGCTCGCGATTTTTCTTCTCCCATTTTTCGGATTCGGATCGGGGTCAGCGCTCTTCGTTTTCATCATTCTGATGTTCGGCTGCCACCTGTTCATGATGCAAGGACACGGACACGGCGCGGGGTCCGAAGACAGCACTGACTCCACGCATCAGCACCACGCGGGGTGAGACGTTCATGTACTCCAGCCGAATTTACTGTGACCATCAATAGGACTCTGTTCCATGACACATTACAAGAAAGTAACCGCGATAATCCGAGCTAAATTGCTCGACTGTGTTGAATCTCGACTTGCCGCGATGGGTATTGACGGCATCACTGTGACCCTTGTCAAGGGGTTCGGCGAGTGGCATCCGGATCACTTCTTCGGATACGGCAAGGCGATCGACAGGCTCGTCGGCCATGTCCGGATAGAGATATTCGTCGATGCTGACATCGCCGACGCGGTATGCGATGCCATTGCCAAGGCGGCGTACACGGGCAATGCAGGCGACGGCGTCATCGCATCATTGCCGGTCGAGCAATTCTTCCATATCCGCCGCCACAGCCAACAGAACTAATCGGCAGAGGGCGGCGGGACATCTCCGGACGAAAGGATTTAGCCATGAACAACACCATGAGCACTAAACGCCTGGGCTTCGCTCTGGGCTCAGCCTGCGGCATTTTTTATGCCGGCTGTGTCTTCGTAATGCTGACCGCGCCCAAGGACGCAGTCATCCGGTTTTTCAACAGCATCATGCATGGATGGGATGTTGAGCCGATCATGCGGTGGGACATGCCGTGGTGGGAGTCCATTATCGGTGTGATCGAGATCACGATCCTCGGATGGCTGTTCGGCGCCCTGATCGCGACGCTGTACAACCTCGGCGCGAAGACGGACACAACCTCCGGAAGGGATTAGGCCATGCATAACAACGGTTATGCCTATGGGAGTTGGGGCATCGCGATCACGATGATCGTGATCAGCCTGTTCTTCATCCTCAAGTTTATACCGATGCGCACACGCCTCGACAGGCGGTCCGGAGGCGCTCTGATCGCCTTCATGATCGCGCTCTTCGCCGAGATGTACGGCTTCCCGCTCCCCATCTATCTGCTCGGCCACTTTATTGGGATCAAGATCCCGTACGACCACATCAGCGGCCATCTTCTCGGTGATCTGATCTCGGGCCTGGGTCTGGGCAACGGCTGGGCGATTGTCATGATCCTCAGCAATGCTTTGATCATTCTCGGCATCTGGATCATCTCGGCCGGTTGGGAGCATGTGTATGAGTCCGAGGGCGGACTCGTGACGGATGGCGCGTACCGGCACATGCGACATCCGCAGTACACGGGCATCTTTATCATCACCCTCGGGTTCATGATCCAGTGGCCGACGCTCGCCACGCTCATTCTCTGGCCATTCGTGATCTGGATGTACGTGCGATTGGCCAGACGCGAAGAGCATGACGTGCTGGACAAATTTCCAGACAAGTACCGCGCCTACATGGAACGTACTCCGATGTTCATCCCAAGCCTCTTCGGAACACGCGCCGGCGATCGATCCAACCAGAACAACATCGCCTGAGCACTGTGGAAGTAGATATTAATGCAAAATCAACACGAACACCATGCTTGCCATGAGCACACCGCGCAGCCCGCGAGGCCGATCGGTTTCGACACAATCTACACCTGCCCAATGCACCCGGAGGTCCGGCAGGTCGGCCCGGGATCTTGCCCGAAGTGCGGCATGGCGCTCGAGCCCGTCGATGTCGGCGCCGAGCAGGACGACGCCGAACTGCGGGACATGACCCGGCGGTTCATCGTTTCGGCGATCTTTACGGCGCCGCTGCTCGTCATCACGATGGGGAACCTCTTCCCGAATGAGCCGATCGATGGGTTGATCGGGCACACCGTCGCGCGATGGAGTGAGCTGGCGCTGGCGACGCCCGTGATCCTGTACTGCGCCTGGCAGTTCTTCGTTCGCGGTGTGCGGTCGGTCCGGAACATGAGCCCCAACATGTTCACGCTCGTCGGGATGGGCGTCGGGGTCGCTTATCTCTTCAGCGTGGTCGCGACATTGGCGCCGGGTATCTTCCCTGAAGCGTTCCGGGATGAGTCGGGTCAGGTTGATATCTATTTCGAGGCGGCCGCGTTTATCACGATGCTCGTCCTGCTCGGGCAAGTGCTCGAGCTCCGCGCCAGATCGCAGACCGGCTCCGCGATCCGGGAGCTGCTCGAACTCGCGCCCCCGACGGCGATCCTCATTGGCGATGACGGCGCCGATTCACAAGTCCCGGTCGAGCGGCTCAAAGTCGGCGACCGGGTACGCGTGCGCCCCGGCGACAGGATCCCGATCGACGGCGTAGTCGTCGAGGGGCACAGCGCCGTCGATGAATCCATGATCACCGGCGAGCCGATCCCGGTGCGCAAGGAGAAGGGGCTGAAGGTGACCGGCGGGACGGTGAACATGACCGGGTCGTTTGTCATGCAGGTCGATCGAGTCGGCGCGGACACCATGCTCGCGCAGATCGTGCAGATGGTCTCAGACGCCCAGCGATCGCGAGCGCCGATCCAGAAGCTGGTCGATGCGGTGGCGGCGTGGTTTGTCCCCGCGGTCATCGTCGTAGCGATCGTCTCGTTTGTCGTCTGGTCCATCGTCGGCCCGTCTCCCGCGATGGCGTACGCCCTGATCGCCGCGATCTCGGTCCTCATCATCGCCTGCCCGTGCGCGCTCGGGCTCGCGACGCCGATGTCGATCATGGTCGCCGCGGGCAAGGGCGCGCAGAACGGCGTGCTCATCAAGGACGCCGAGGCGCTGGAGACGTTCGAGAAGATCACCACAATCGTTGTCGATAAAACCGGCACGCTCACGGAAGGCAAGCCCAAACTGGTCGAGGTGCAGGCCGTTGGCGGCGTTGACGAACGACGGATGCTCTCGCTGATCGCCGCCGCCGAGCGCTCCAGCGAGCACCCCCTCGCCGGCGCGATCGTCGCGGGGGCTACCGAGCGCGGGATCGATCCGCTCGAAGTCGAGGGCTTCGAGTCGGTCACCGGCAAGGGCATCCGAGCCACCGTGGACTCGGCCATCGTCGGGATCGGCTCGACGAAGATGATGGAGGCAATGGGCGTCGATCCGTCGAGTCTTGCGCAGGCGGCCGACGAGGCTCGGCGCCAGGGGCAGACCGCGATGCTGGTCGCGATCGACGGCCAACTCGCCGGGATGATCGCGGTCGCCGATCCGATCAAGGAATCGACACGGGGCGCGATCGAGGCCATGCACACGCTCGGGCTCCGCGTGGTCATGCTAACCGGAGACAACGAGACCACCGCCAACGCGATCGCGTCCCAGCTCGATATCGACGACGTCAGGGCCGACGTGCTTCCGCAGCAGAAGGCCGATGTCATCAAGGAGCTCCAAGCCAATGGCGAACGGGTCGCGATGGCCGGTGACGGCGTCAACGACGCGCCGGCGCTGGCGCAGGCCGACATCGGCATCGCGATGGGGACGGGTTCCGGCGTCGCCATCGAGAGCGCGGGCATGACGCTGGTTGGCGGTGATCTCCGCGGGCTCGTCCGAGCACGCAAACTCAGCGCCTCGACGATGCGCAACATCCGACAGAACCTGTTCTTCGCGTTCATCTACAACGCGGCGGGCGTTCCGATCGCCGCGGGAGTGCTCTACCCGTTCTTCGGGCTTCTGCTCAGCCCCATGATCGCCGCGGCCGCGATGAGCCTGAGCTCCGTCTCGGTCATCGTCAACGCGCTGAGGCTCCGGCGCTTCCAACTCTGACTTGAAGGGAACCGTACCATGGACACCGCTGTCGCGTTCGTAGAGGCTTACTTGTACATCAATGGTTATTTCACGGTCACGGAATATCCAGTTGTCGAAGCGATGAAACACGGGGGATTTCGGACAGCGACAGACCTCGATGTCCTCGCGATCCGCTTCCCCGGCGCCGGCCGACTCGTGCCTTCTTCGGGAAAGAGAAAGCACGACGCCAGATTCGAACCAGACCCGGAGTTGTGCGGCGAACTGGACACCGTGGACATGATCATCGGCGAGGTCAAGGAAGGCCGGGCCGAGCTCAACCACGGCGCCCGCAATCCCGATGTTCTCCGGGTAGTCCTGACACGGTTCGGCTGCTGCCCGGTGGATCACGTTGGCCGGATTGTTGAGGATCTGCTCCACAAGGGCCGCACACTGATGCCGAACGGTCATCGCGTTCGCCTGATCGCGTTCGGGTCGACGACGGGAGAGCCACTCGGCTATCCGTGCGAGGTCATCTCGCTCAAGCACGTCCTGAGGTTCAGTCGCGCCTATCTCCGCGAGCATTGGGATGTACTCAAGCTGGCGCAGTTCAAAGATACGGCGATGTCCATCCTTGCGATCCAGGAAAAATGCGGGGATCATGTCGCCACAAATGCGCCTAGTCGCGATTAAACCTCAGCAATGACGGGCAGCATCCGACGATACTCATGGGGCGAAAAAAATGACGATCCTCATCACGGCCGCAGCCGTGCTCCTGAGCGAGCTTGCGCTGGCGATCTCCCTCTCTATAGTTCAAAGACTCGGTATAATCGGTATTCGATTCAGTGACGCCCTGTGCCGGGCACCGCTGCTTGACGTGCTCATCGCCGTGATGACACTCCTCCCAGCCACGACCGGATTCATGGTGGCGTCCTGGCCCGGATTCACGGGGGCCATCGCCGGGCAGTTGGCGACCATCCCGGTCTGGATCTTGATCCACGAACAAATCATCCGCCGAGGAACTCCGGGATCACGTCTCGTGAAGGCGCAGAACACCGTCGTCGGTCGGTGGCGCAACCACACGGCCTTGTGGTTCAGCGTGCTGGCAGTCCCTTTCTTCTGGTCGCTACGCATCGGTGAGATTCTTCTGTATCCACCGCTCCGCTGGCTGCTCGGCTTCCCCAAGTACCGGCAGGGTGATTGGGTCAATGTCAGCAGGCACAAGTTCGAGGGGCTGATCGGCCACGACCTGATCTGGTGCTTGTACTGCGATTGGATGACAGGGATCTACTCCTTTGCGGGTGAGATGCTCAGGAATGTCGAATCGTTCTGGTGCCCGATCCGCTTCTACGATGGCAAGAAGTGTGAGAACTGCCGGTTCGATTTCCCGGACATCGAGCAGTGGGCAGTGCCTGATAACTCACTAGACCCAGCAGTCTCATTATTCCAAGAGAAGTACGCTGGTGGGCAGCGGAGTTGGTTCGGCAGCACGGTCCGTTTGACGGTTCACGGCATACCTCCCGAATTGGAGAACTCCAGCCACGATCCGACTGCAACCTGACTCGATCGCATGTTTCTTGAGTGTTGATTTTGGGAGCGTCATTCTAGATTGTAATATCAACTCTCACCCCACCCCCGGGCAGAACACCGGCGCCTCCGTCACGTCGAACGCCACCGCCACATCGAAGTATCGGAACGTGTGCGACAGGTCGAAGGGCACGGCGTCGTCGAAGATCGGGTGCAGCGGGCCGCCCATCTCGGGGAGGTAGGCGATCCGGAGGTCGCACGTCGTCGGCAGGCCGCCCGGGCCGGCGGCGTTGGTGGTGACGACGTTGTGGTAGTCGATCTCGAGGAACTCCATCCCGGCGCGGTCGATGGAGATGGACTGCGGCGAGCCGCCGGCGCCGTTGAATATCCTCGTCAGCTCCCAGTCGAACTCCACCGGATCGCCGGGGTCCTGGATCGACCACTCCATTAGGAACGACACGCTCGGCGAGATCTCGAAGAGGCGCTTGATGGTGACGCTCGCGCGCAGGCGGAGCCAGGTCGAGGTCGTGCCGGGGCTGCGCTGGCTCCAACTCAGGGAGTTCGTGACGTAGCCGTTGACCGGGGATGTCCCGGTGTTCGGGTTGCGGATGATCTCCGTCTGCTCCGGGCTCGTGGCGTTCACTGTCGAGAATCCGCAGGACTTGGTGAAGATCGCGCCGCCGGTCTCTTCGCTGCCGGTGAAGGAGTAGCCGGTCAGCGGGAGCCCCGACAGGTCCAGCGGCGCCGGCAGGCCGTGGTAGAAGTTCTGCGCCTGGCTCGGCCCGGTCCAGAGCAGCGCCCACATGTTGCAGGCCAGGCTCAGCGCCAGCCCCGGTCGGTCGTCGGTTCCGGGCATCTGCACGGCGTAGCCCTGCTGGCAGCAGAGCGGGATCTCGCCGCCGCAGCACGATGGGCACTCGCCCGACGGGTTGAAGACCGCGGGCCTGCCGGTGCTCAGCACGCCGAGCTTGCCCGAGTCGCGGACGACGAGATTGCCGGGCGTGGCCATCATCATGAGCCGCATGCCTCGAGCTCGGGAGTTTCGTTGACCCATGTGATGACCAGGCCCGCGTCGGCGGTCGCGTTCGGTTCCCAGTGCGCGTGGCCGAAGGTGGCCGGCGCGTACCGGCCGATGGACGGGCGCTTCCACTGGTGCGGCGAAGCGGCAGGGTTGATCGCGGTGGCGAGCGTGACTCCGTCGAGGTCGGCCACGTTGTAGGTGTGGGCGGTCGGCGTTGTCGCGTCGCCGTAGGCGGTCGTGGAGACCGTCAGCGTCACCGGGAAGACGCTCCGAGGCGTGTAGGCCCCGAGGCGGACGACGGCCCATTTGATCCCGACGCCCGGCTCCTTCCAGAGGATCGACGCCGCGCCGCGATCGCCCGCCAGCAACCCAGCCGTCACGCCGTTGATGATCTCCGCGTAGGGCCGATCGCGCCCGTCGTCCTGGAGGACGATCAGTTGGACGAGGCACAGCCCGGCGGCGCACGCGGCGCCCAGCGCCCCGGCGGCGATGGGCTCGAGTGTCACGACGAAGCGGCCGACATGGATCGCCTCGTTCGGCGTCGATCCGATCAGCGCAATGCGGCGCTGGAACGCCTCGAGCGAATCACTCGGCTGGAAGAGCGAGCCGTCAACGCCGAGCACGCCGAAGCGCGGGACGGCCGAGCCGCTGTCGTTGCGGATGGCGACGACGCCTGCCTGCAGCGTGCTGCGCGGCGTATCGCGGATCGCGTTTTTCTGCCCCGTTTGGTGCGCCCGCGCCGCGTCCACGAAGGCGTTGTACGCCGACGCGGGGATGCGCAGGCGCTCGCCGGGCCGGACCTTCTTGTACGTGTCGCCGGCCACCGGTCAGATCCCCAGCCCGGCGAAGGCCTGCAAGCCGTACACCCGCTCGACGTACGCGGCGACGGGCCGCTTGACGATGGTCAGCGCCGCGCCGTCCTCGGCGTCCTCGTAGCGCACCCACAGGTACTCCCAGCCCTTCTTGTCGATGCCGGTGATGTCGCCGACGACCAGCCCCGTGGCGTTGGGGCTGGCGGCGAAGCGGTACGTGATCTCCCAGTCGCCGCCGTCGCGCTGCGAGCCCGACGCCCCCAGGAAGAGCACCTCGCCGATTGCGAACCCACGGAAGGCGTCGGAGTTGACCTTGCCTGTGCGCACGAAGATCGCGCCCTTGAAGGCGTCGTTGACCGCCGCCTCCTCGAAGACGTGCGTCTCGGTGAAGTTGTACACCGGAACGATGGTGTCAACGCCCTCGACGCTATCGACGGTCACCCCGATGGCGCCCTTGAAGTCGGGCGCCGTCTGCCCCGCGGGCGCGTAGGAGGCGACGGTGGCCAGCGACTGCGTGATGTGCTGGGCGCCGCCGCCGGTGTCGAAGCTGAAGGTGGACTCGCCGACGTCGGGCTGCTGGAACGAGGGGAGCGCGTACGCCACCTCCCCGTCCCAAACCGAAGCGTTCTCCGTGGCCGTCACACGAACGTCCGTGCGGGCGAGGCCGTCGAACACGGCCAGCGACACCGTCTCCAGCTCGGTCCTGGCGGCGAACTCGTCGGTCGTGCCCCGGATGACGTAGGACAGCTCTGCGGACGGGTTGTCGCCGGAAGTGATCGTAGGGCTGCTGGCTTTTTCCTCGACGGTGATGGGCAATGGCTCGCTCCTACGCGAAGGTCGCGCCGCCGGCGTTCAGGGCCTGCCGGATGCGCAGCGTGTTGATGGCGGTCTGCTCGGTCGCCTTGGCGGTGCGGTCGGCGGCGGTGGCGCCGCTGGCCAGGCCCTGCGCCGCCAGCGCGTTGAACGTGCCGCGCGTCTCGATGCTCCGCTTGATCCCCTCGCCGATGGCGTCGAACTCGTCGATGAAGTCGCTGAAGCGATCGCGCCCGGACGACGGCGCCGCGGTGTCCTGTGCCCCCGCCGCGTCGCGTTTGTCCCTGGCCTCTTTGAGCAGCGTGTCGAGGTCGTCCTTCGCCTGCTTGAGCGCGTCGATGCGCTCCTGCATCTTTTTCGCGGCGTCGTCGAGGACGCCCGCCGTGCTCAGGTCGCGGATCTCGTTGATCCTCTTGAGCTCGGCCTCCGTCCTCTTTGAGATCGCGTCCAGGTTCGCCCTCGAATCGGCGTCGAGCTGCCGGTTGGCCGCCTCCACGTCCAGCGACGAGTCGAAGACCCCGAGCACCACGGTCACGCCCTTGGCGACCGCGTTGACGGTTTTCTCCCAGACGGACTGCACGCCCGAGGCGAAGCTTGTCCACAGCCTCTGCATGATCGCCAGCGCGTCCACCATCACCAGCCGCATCACGAGGAACGCGCTGGCGAAGCTCTCGCTGATCTCCTTCGTCCCTTCCAGGAACGTGAGCCTGAGCCCGGCCCACAGGACCTTCGCCGCCAGAGCGATGTCGCCGGCGGCCAGCGCATCGCCGATCCCGCCGAGCGTCTTGCTGACGATCCCCTTGAGCGCCCTGAACTTGTCGCCGAGGAACTCCAGCGCCTTCGAGCCGCCTCCGCTGAACTTGAGGAACGCGACCGTGGCGAGCGCAACCGCCGCGATAACCAGCCCGATCGGCGAGACGAGGAACCCGAACGCGGCGGTGACGGCGCCAACCACGGCGGCGGCGGTTGTGACGATCGCCGCAAGGCCGCCGAACGCGGTGCCGGCGAGCGCCAGCAGCAGGCCGACGGCGACCAGAGCCGAACCGACCGCCACGACCGTCAGCGCGATCTTGGCGGCGGTCACCACGGCCTGCTTGTTCTGCTTGATCCAGGCGCTGGTGACGATGGCGATCCTCGTGACGAACTTGGCCGCGCGCTCGAGCGCCGGCGCCAGCGTGCTGCCGACCGTGATCGCCGTCACCTTCAGAACGCGCCGGACGATGTTGAAGGCGTCGGTGAGCCGCGCCGTGTCCCTGGCCGTCTCGGTCGAGATCGTCAGCCCGAGCCGCCGGGCCTCGAGCTGGAGCGCCTCCATCCCTGCGGCCCCCTGCTCGAAGAGGGGCAGGAGGCGGGTGCCGGCCCGGCCGAAAAGTTGGGCGGCGAGCCCGGCGCGTGTGGTCGCGTCCTCGACCTGGCTCAAGCGGTCGGCGATGATTTTGAATTGTTCCTCTGGTTTCAGGTTCTGGAGGTCTTTGAGCGTCAATCCCAACGCGCCGAAGGCGTCCACCTGCGTCGAGAGCCCGCGTCCAAGATCAACGATCGCCCGCTGCATCGTCTTGACGCCCTTCTCAACCGTCTCCAGGTCCGCCCCCGACTGCTCGGCGGCGAAGCCCAGCTCGCTGAGCGCCTCGACGCTGACCCCCGTCCGCCTCGACATCTTCTCCAGCTCGTCGCCCGCCTTGGCGAAGATGCGCACGGTCGCGGCCAGCGGCGCCAGCGCCGCGACGCCGGCGGCGACGAGGCGCAGGCCCACCTGGCGCACACCGGCGCCGAAGGCCTGCAGACGCCGCTGCGCGCGCCTGAGGCCGGCGCTGAGCCTGTCGCTGACGCCCAGCTCGACGAATGCCCGCCCGGCCCGGATGCCGCGTGAGCCAGCCATCGGTCACCCTCCCCGCACGCTGTTGGACCACGCCTTAGGAATGTTGGGCAGCTCCTTGCGAAGCGCTGGCCCCATGTAGGGACGCGCCTCGATGCGCACGCGCCTGGATTCGATCACCCGTTTGCCATCGTTCCGGGGGCGCCGGCGCCGGCGCGTCACCGTCGCCCTGCCGCCGAACTCGAGCGTGTTGGGCGCGTCGCTGTTGCGGAATCCCACCGGGCCGACGACGACGGAGCCGCTGGCCGGGTCGTAGGCGAAGAAGAGCAGCCGCCGCAGCGAGCCCTCGTGCGCATACGGCGGCTGGCCCGGCGGCGCCGAGCCCTTGCGCTTGCGCATGCTCGTCCTGGCCCGCTGTCGGATGAAGGCGCCTGCCTTCGAGAGCGCCCGGCGCTGGGCGCGGTCCACCGCGCGCTTCACCTTCGGGCGGTCGAAGAAGAGCGTCTTGACCTTCATGCTCGCCAGGGGCGTCGCCATCAGGCCGCGATCTCTGTGCGCAACGGCCTTGCGCCGTTGCTCGCGAGCGTCCCGCCCTCTTCGAGCCCCTTGTTGAAGGACGCCTCCTTCTCCCTGGCGATCCGGCTCGTCGTGCCGGGCGAGCGCAGGAACCACGCGCCCAGGCCGACCAGGCCGGTGGCCAGCAGCCCGCCGCCGGGGAGGGATTCGAGGACGGGGATTCCCGCCGTCAGCGCGTCGTTGGTCAGCGAGCTGAGCAGGCTCACCAGCTCCGCCTTGCGGTCGAGCTCTTGCTGGAACTGCTCGGCGGTGCGCTCGACGCTGGCCCGCCAGTCGGCGTAGACCAACTTGGCCTCGTTGTACGAGACGCGCGGCTCGCTGGGCACGACCTTGCGCACCGACTGGGGCACGTTGGCCTGCACGAGGTCGCCCACCTGGCAGCCGCTGAGCGCAAAGATCGCGATCGCCGCCGCGATCCCGAGCGCCAGACACGGTTTTCCGATCCCATCAAGCTCCATCACTGGCCTCCTTGCTGTCAGTCGTTCCCGTCGTCCGTCCCATGAACACTGCCCGCAGCCCCGCCATGTCGTTCGTCGTCGTCCTCTCTCGCCTCGCAAACGGATCGAAGTCCGATGGCTTGAAGGCGCGGGTCTTCTTCGCGTCCCGGTGGGCGTTGGCGATCAGCGCCAGCAGCGTCGAAGTCCGACCCCACTCGCTCCGCTGACGCGCCTCGGCCATCGCGGCCAGCTCCCGCAGCGTCAGGGCGGCGGGGTCGATCCCACAGACGCCGGCGCAGTGGTCGATGAGGCGCCAGGCGTCGCTTGCTCCAGCGCCGCGTCGATCGCCTTCTCCAGCTCCCCGCTGTCCAGCCGCGCCTCGACCAGGTCCCGGGCCCTGTCCATCGCGGTCCGCGTGGCCGCGAGCACCCGCCCGAGGGCGGACCGGTCCCTCGGGCTCGGGCAAAAAGACACGATCTCGTCGAGCAGCGCCTCGGTCGCCTGCTCGATCGCGTCGCCCGCCATCGCGCGTCCGAAGTCTTCGTCCGTCACGCTCCGCGCATCCACCTCGGGCTTGCACACGGCGTAGAGCGCATCGCACAGCAGCACCGGGTCGCGGATGAACCGCTCGATGAGGTCGCCGTCGAGAACGCCCATCAGATCGACGCCCGCGAGCCCCTTGGCGCGCTTGAGCGCCGCGACGTTCACCTCGACCGTCCACGATCGCCCCTCGTTGTCGGTGAACTGTTGCATCACGCCACCCCCGTCGTGGTCCATTCGCTGAAGACCGCGACCTTGGCCGTCACGCTGACGGTGATCGCTTCTTCGAGCGGCTCGGCGCGGCTGAAGTTGGTGATCGAGAAGTCCGCGACGAGGCCTTCAGCACTGGCCCCCGCCGAGTCGAGCGCCGCCAGCCCGACGATGCCGCCGGTGAGGAACGCGTCCTTGACCGCCTCGAACCCGGCGTCGCCGGGCTCCCACACCATCTCGAACTCGAGCGTGCCCTCTTTCAACGTCGCGAGCGTGGCACGCCAGCCGGAGTTGGCGCGCGTCGTCACGTCCGCCTCGCCCGCCTCGACCGTGAGCGTGAGGTCCCGGACATTGGTCAGGTCGGTCCAGGCGCCGACGCCGACGCCGCCGACCGCGAACTTGAGCACCGCGAACATGCCCTGGATGGCCATGTGAATCTCCCTCTACCGCGTGACGCGGTGCGTGACCGTCAGAACGGAAGTGAAGACGCTCAGCCGCTCGAGGTGCTCGGCCGCGAGGACCGGGTCGTGCTCGCTGGCGAGCCACTGGGCGTCGGGGAAGGTGCCGAGGCGTTGCAGCCGCAGGCGGTCGCCGATCTGCTCGACGAGGTCGAGGAGCGCATCGATCTGCGCCGGATCGTTGGGATCGACGCGTTTCTGCACGCCGATGTCGGTGGAGACGTCGAAGAAGTTGGTCGAGCGCGAGGCGCCGGTCACCGTCACACTCCTCGCCACGACGCTCACCTGCAAGGCGTCGCCCACCTGGCCCAGGTCGAAGACGGGCAGGTGCGAGCGCACGGCCGTGACCGGCGGTGTGAATGTCTGCGCGTTCAATGACGCGGTGATGGCGTCTGCGATGGCGAGGGATGCGCTCATGTCCGCACCCTCCCGCCCTCAGGCGCTGCGTCCTCGCGCCGCTCGACGCGGTCCATGCGGTTGGCCAGGTTGCTGACCTCGACGGCGAGGCGAGCCAGGTCCGTCTGGATGACGGACAGGATGCGCACGATCCAGCCGAGCAGGCCGGTCATGGCGACGAACCCCCCCAGCGAGACGGAGATGATCGCGACAATATCGACCGCGTTCATGGTGTCGCCTCCTTTCCTGTGAGCTTCGTGTGGATGCGCAGCGTGATCCGCTCGGGGTCACTGAAGCGGAAGTGCGGCTCGCCCCCCGGCGCCATGACCTCGTAGAGGAGCGCCCCCGTCCCGTTGGGCTCGCGGATTCGATCTCCGACCCGGGGCTCGGTCTGAGCGCCATCGAGCACAAGGTCAATGGCGCGCACGAGATAGTCGCGCGTCTCCGTGCGCTGGATTACGCCGAACTGGTCTTGCTGCTCGAAGACCGTGCGTCCGACGGTGGCGTTCAGCGCGACGCTGTCGGCGCCGCGCAAGTACGTCACGGGCCGCGTCATGTGCTGATGACGCTGGTCTTCGAGCCAGGTCGATCCGGTCTGGAGCAGGTCGGCCACGATCAATTCCTCACTGGTTCAGCCTCGCGCGCACAATCGCGTCCGCATCCGTCGCGGCGCGGACCACCTTGCCGATGAGCTTGTTGGCCCCGGCGGCCGCGTCGGTGGTCGCCTCGTTCGCCGTGTCGTCCCAGTACACCTGGGCCCCGGCGGCGATCGCCGTGCCGACGCCCGCCGCCTTGGCGAAGTCGAAGACGCCATCGATTGCCAGCGCGCCGAGCATGTTCGCCTTGATGCCCAGGCTCGCCACGCCGACCAGCTCGCCCTGGACGACCACGTCGCCTGCGGCGAGGTCGGCCATCGGGGTGTGGTCGATGCGGGCGCCCTCGTGGATGAATGTCGCCATCTGCTGTTCTCCTGTGTTGGTCAGAACCTGATCTCTTCGACGCCGCCCGTGGCTGCGCCGCCGACGCCGCGCATCTGCACGTGCCGGATGTGCTGCGAATCCCCGACGAGCCGCACTGCCTCGCCGGGTTTGAGTTCCGCCTGCTCGTCCGATGGGTCTTTCGGGGCCTCGACGCGGTACTCGAGCGGGACCGCCGAGTCCGCCGCGCACGTCAGCAGCAGCTCGCGCGCGCCCGGGCCGTCCGTGCCGCCGGCGTCCAGCGAGCGGAACACATCCGCCCACGCCGGGCCGATCGGGATCGCCTGCCTGTTGTCGCGCCTGGCCATCTACGCGGCCTCCTTCATGCCTGGACACCCCGTGTCAGGGCGCCGCGTGTGCGCGTCCGCGAGCGCCCGGCCTGCCCTGATCCACCCGCTGTCTCCCAATAGAACCGCCAGCGCACCACGTCGATGAGCAGCGAGTTCCCGAACATGTTCGTCGACGTGCTCGTCCCGATGATCTGGAACCCGAAGGCCGGGTTGAGCGCGTCCGCCTCGCTCAGCCCCATCGTGTCCGTCGGCCCGCCCTTGAAGAACGAGTTGTTCAGGTTCAGCGGCAGCGAGCCCGAGCCCAGGTCCTGCCGGACCACGCCGCCGACGTGCGCGGCGACCAGGACCGATCGAGTCCCGCTGGAGTTGCCCGTCCACCTGCCACGCACCTCGACCTCCACGCCTAGGAGCGTGAACCCCTCCGGCGGCGGCGAATCGATCACCGAGTCGCGCAGCCGCAGCGTGTTCGTGCTCGGATCCGACACGATGAGCCCGACCGGCCCGCTCTGGGCCGTCGCCGAGTCCTCGGCGAGCGCGTTGCCCGGGTTCGACCACGCGGTCCCGCCGGTGACGATGTCCTGGGCGGTCTGGAAGAGCAGCAGCGGTGTGGCGCTTGACATGGTTCATCACGCCTCGCCCTTGCTCTTGACGCCGCCGCGCGGGTCCTGGAGGTTCACCCCGAAGTCGTGGTAGCCGCGCATCCGCACGCCCAGGGCGTTGAAGTCCGCCTCGGCCGTCTCGATCGTCGGGGCCTCCCGCCCGTTGAGGAACGCCACCTCGATCACCGGCAGGTCCGTCGGGTCCGCCAGCAGGTACCACGCCTTGTTCGAGCCGCCGGTGTACTGCGCGTTGGCCAGGTACCGGCTCACCTCCACGCGGAACTTGCCCTGGTGGGGGTTGGCGACCGGGTATTTCGTGCTCGACGACGTGTCGCGCAGCTCGAGCGACTTGAAGAGCTGCGTCCCGACCGCCGACAGCGCCGTGGGCACGAGCATCACCGAGGGCATGATCCCGATCGGCTTGCCGTCGGCGTCCACCTGGTCCAGGAAGGCGGTCTCGGCCGTCGTCAGCCCGTCGATGGACAGCGCCGTCGCGGCCCCGGTCAGGTAGTTGTTGTTCCCGGCGGTGAAGAAGGCCGCGTTGTCCAGGAAGACCGACCAGAAGACGTCGTTGATCTTGAGGCCGCTGCCCCGACCGAGCTTGCGCGGCACGGTGGTGATCGCCCCGAGGTCGTCGTTGATGATGTCGCGGCGGTCGATGGACAGCAGCAGGCCGTAGGTGTCGGCCTTGTTGGTGTAGGACTCCTCGCCCAAGGTCCCGTGCTTGAACTCGCCGCCGGGGGCGACCAGCTCGTACTGGTCCCTGCCCACCAGCCGGTAGCTGGTGACGGTCTTGAAGTCGCTGACGTTGCGGATGGCGGTGATGCTCCGCCAGGTGCGCTCGACGCTGAAGAAGCCCTCGAGCATGAACTTGTTGGCGACGTTGGAGAGGATCCCGCCCACGTTGATGGTGGAGAGCCCCGCGGCGGCGACGTTCTGCCCGAAGGCGCACCGCAGCGCCTCGCGGCTGTCGCGGAAGGAGCGGCCGGTGTAGCCGTTGGCCCACGCCGCCTCGAGGAGCAGCTCCTGGAGCCCGATGCCGCCGCGGAAGCGCTTGGCCGCCACGTCCAGCGCCCTCGGCTCGTAGAGCGAATCCAGGTCGCTCAGCCCGGCGGTC
Source organism: Phycisphaeraceae bacterium (assembly GCA_020639135.1). GTDB lineage: Bacteria > Planctomycetota > Phycisphaerae > Phycisphaerales > UBA1924 > JACKHE01. The sequence continues at coordinate 182,153 of JACKHE010000006.1, read as the reverse complement.
ATCATGCACGCGGCCTCGAGGACGTTGCCGCTCACCGAGTTGTCCGGGACATGAATCGCCGGTGAGCCGGTGAGCCTGGGCCGGTCGGCGCGGAGGATCTCCAGCTCGCACCGTGTCGCGTCCCAACCCTCGGCGATCGCCCTGGCTTCGAGCTCGGGGTGGTCCTTGGCGCACAGACGCCGGACGGCGGCGATGCGCTTCGCCTCGGCGGCCGCCTCGGCGCGCATGCCGGCGACCACGCCGCCGGCGTCGATCTGGCCGATCACGGCGGGGTTGTCTTCGTCCGGCTCGTCGTCTGTCGCGGTTGCGGTCGATGCCGAAGGCGCCGTCGCCTGCTCCTCGTCGTAGGTCGCCCGCAGCCACGTGCGCTGGGTCGAGTCGATCGTTGCCGCGTCGAACCCCCGGTCCGTCAGCCATGCTTCAAAGTCCATCGTGTCTGCCTCCATCGTGTGTTGCTGCGCCGCCACCTGCGCGCTCGTGTCGTCGTCGGCGCCCAGCGCCACGAACGACACCTCGCCCAGCGTTGATTTGCGGACGACCTGGACCGGGCCCGTAAACTCGCGCCCGTTCGCTTGCGTTGTCTTGCCCTTGGGGATGCTCTCGACGCGCTCGGCCGACGCGCCCAGCGACGCCTGCCACGGGAAGCCGTTGCCGCTGCTCTCGGCGATCTCCCGCGCCACGGCCCCGGCGCCGCTGACGACGCCAGTCACCAGCAGCTGCGAGCCCTCGATGCGCACCCGGTCCGTGTGCCCGACGATCAGTGAGGGGTTGTGGTCCTTGAGGATCGGCCGACTCTTGGCGCTGACCGCCATGCCGGCGAGGTCCACGACGACCGGGCTCGGCCAGCCCGCCAGCGACATCGCCCCGCCGGTGTAGGCCACCATCTCGAAGCGCCGCAGGGAGGGCGACTCGCCGTCCGTGGCGTCGCCCCCCGTCGCGGCGACAAGCTCGCCCACCGGCGCGCAAAGCCGCAGCGTTCGCGTCGGGTTATTCGTCTTCGGCTTCGGCATCCCTGCCTCCTGTGCGGTTGAGCGCCGGCTGCGCGTCCTCGGTGGTCAATCCCAGCTCCGCCATCAGCGCCGATTCCTTGGCGCGTTGGCGCAGCTCGCTTTCCCAGTCCCGGCCCTGCCGGGCGTATTCGCTGGCGAGTGTGGTCGTGTGGCTGGTCAGCCGCGTCGCCTGTGCGTTGGCTTCTTTCACCGGATCAACGTGCTCGTGCCCGTCCCAGAACCACTGGTGCAGCGGCGTCTCGTCGCTGGCGATCAGCGTCCGCACGCGCAACGGGAGCAGGCCCGAGACGAGCACCGCCTCTCGCAGGAACGCGTTCAACACACGGTCGAGCACGACGCGCGCCAGGTGCTCCTGCTCGACCCGGATCGACTTGAAGTACACCTGGTGGTCGAGCCTGCCGCTGGCGAAGTTGTAGCCGGAGCTGTTGCCCGCCGCGACGTTGAAGGGCATGTTCAGGCAGCGCGCGATCTCGTTGAGGATCTCACGCTTGAACTCGGCGTACGTCGTGCTCGGCTGCTCGGCCTTGACCTGCTCCATCCGCCAGCCGCTCGGCATCGTCAGCAGCGCCCGCGCTTCGAGCTCGATCGCGTCCATCGGCTCGACCGGGTCCGCCTCGCCGCTGGCCGGGGCGTCGGTGTAGAGCACGCCCGCGAAGTCCGCCGCAGTCTCGGCGGCGCCGAGCACCGCCAGCGTGTACCGGCGCAGTTGGGCGAACAAGGGCAGCGCCGGCGTGATGTCAGGGACGCCGCGCGACTGCCCGGGCCGGTCGGTGCGAAAGTAGTGGATCACCGATTCAGCAGGCGCCCGGTCGAACTCAAGGCCCAGCAGGCCGGTCCGCGATCCGCCGGGGTGGCTCTTGAGGATGTGGTACTCGGTGGGGTTGCCGAAGCGGTCGAAGACGATGCCGTCGATCGCGTTGTCGTCAAGAATGGACAGGTCCGGCGTCGTCACCTGGTCCGCCTCGACGAGGCGAACATCGAGCGTCACCGGCGAGTTCAGTTCGGGGTTGCTCGCGAGGACCGCGAACGCCTCGCCGTCCTCGGCCCGCGCCATCCGCATCGTGCGCAGCGTCTCTGGCAGCCCGACCGCCGTGGCCCAGCGCGCAAAGACCCGCTCGATGACCGCGTTAGCCTCGGGATCGTCGGTGAGCATCTGCAATCGCGGCCCCGTGCCGATCGCGTCGTTGGCGAGCGTCAGGACGATGCCCCTGGCGTAGGAGTTGTTGGCGACCTCGTACCGCGCCCGGTTGCGGAGCAGCCGCCGGACCTCGGGAGACGCCGCCGCGTCGGCGCTGAGCCCGTCGGCGCCCGCCCAGTGGCGGCGGTTGCCGTCATTGGTGACCGCCGAGTCGTATCCGGCGCGGACACTGCGGCGGACCAGCACGGACCGCACGCTTGGCGACCGATCGATCACCCGCGATTTGTTGCGTCGTCCGAGGCGCAGCATCACCCGCCCCCCGTTCCGGGCGGGATGAGCCGCGAGATCCGGATCCCGCGATCGGGCCGCTTGGCCGCCTCTTTCGACGCCAGGTACCGGTCCGCGTCGATCTGGTCCGCCAGCCCGTGCTGCTCGACCGAGCCCGCGTCGCCCTGGGCGCGCTTGGGACCGGTAGCGTTGTCGGCGATGGCGTCGGTGAGGTCGTTGGGAGAGGGGTCTGTCATCTCCCTCTACCTCTCTGCGGGAAGGAGGGATCTGTCGCGCAGAAATCCACCCCGGGTCTATACGAAAAACAAATTGTTAATTCAAAGCACCACCTCCGCCGCCGCGATACTGTCAGGCATGACTGACCAAACTCCCTCCGTCATACCCATCCTGGAAACTACGTCGCTGGCCCATCTTGGATCGGTTTTGGCAATTGAACAATTCGGTCAGTGGGTGGATGTGTCATGGGATGCCCGGCGGCCAGACGCTCTGACGCACTTGTCTAAACTAGCAGACACAATCAATCTCGATGATGTACTCGACAGCGATCGCACATTGCTGAATTTCTACCTTGGCAACCTCTGGAATGGGTTGAAGTTTCTTGCTGACTCTCTCTCGGGTGGCAGTTGGAATTGGGAACAGATCGAGGTGGAGAAGGAAATTGTCTATGTGCGTCGCGCGCTCCAATCACCAGGGTTGCCCCAGCTCCCGCCCTTCCGCCATTGCCAGCTCCTGACAAACCTCGGCAACTGCTACAGCACGACCGGACGATATGTTGAAGCTGTCGACGTATGGAACGATGCGATCGCTATCGAGCCGCGATTCGGCATGGCTCGCGGAAACCGCGCCGTTGGGCTTTGGACATATGCCCGTTCTGCCTATGACCAAGGCCACGCCACGGTGATGGCGCGCCAAGCGTGGCTCGATCTCGCTCCCAAGTCACTTGAATCCCTTGAACCAGGGGCGGGCCAATACTTCGCAGCAACTCGAGCTGAAATTGAGACGGCTCTGCCGCCTGATGTACTGAATCAGGAGTTTGATCTCGACAGGTTTCCACTTGGAGACTCCGAAGGGGAGATAAAATATCGGGGGTGGTGTCTTGAGCACCGCTTGTTCCTGAATCCACTCAATGATATCGGCCCGATCAATATCGCTGCGATCGATGTGCTTTCAAGCCCGTCGATCGTCGCAAAGATTGGCGAAGGCCCTCGATTCCACGATTATTTCAACCAGATCAAGCAGGAGTATTGTTCAGCGCGTTGGCTCGTGTTCGAATCCACTCATGATATTGACCCGCATTTTTCTGACCGGGAAGTGCTTCTGTTCAACACATTGGACTACCCAAGCTATGGTCTAGGAACCGAAAAACTGAAGCTGGCTTTTCGAGCACTCTATTCGCTATTTGATAAGACCGCATTCTTTCTCAATGCCTATATGGATCTCGGCATCCCAGAGAAGAAAGTGTCCTTTCGAGGCTTGTGGTTCAAGAATCAGAATAGATCAAATGGGATACGCGACGAGTTCAGCTGTCGCGAGAATTGGCCCTTACGAGGTCTTTACTGGCTGGGCAAGGACTTGTACGAGGACACGGCTGGATTTCGAGAGGTCATGGACCCCGCCGCCGAGCGATTGAATGAGATCCGGAATCATCTAGAGCACAAGTACCTGAAGCTCCACAGTGATCTGTGGGGCGGGGCAGGTTCGAGCACATTCACTGATGGCTTGGCTGTCTCGCTCTCACGGGAGGAGTTCGAAGCGATGACAATGCGCTTGCTCCGCATGACTCGGGCGGCCATCATTTACTTGTCGCTCGGCGTCCACCGCGAAGAGCGGGTCCGGGCAACCGAGCGAGGCCCGAACGCGATTACCCCTCCGATGTTCCTCGACAAATGGGAGGATGACTGGAAATCGTAGTTACGCCTTTATCTTCTGTCGTTGCAACTCCGACAACCTGACCCGTGGTCTATGTACCGCGTTGGCATCCGTCCCGAACAACACCGCCCCCTCCATCGACGCCGCGACTGCCGCCCCGACCAAACAGTCCAGCCAGTGGTTGTCGAGGCCGTCGACGCGGATCTTCCACTCGTCCACCGTCCGGCCACGCCCCTCGGTCTTGATCCGGTACTCGCTCGTGAGGTGCTCGGCTAACAACTGATGCCACTCGGGTTTGCGGCCGAAGAGCGAGAGACAGCCCGGATCGCCCATGGGAACGGCCAGCCGGGCGTGGACGAACGACTTCCAGTAGTTGGTGTCGAAGACAACGTGCCGTACGGCCCGCTTGCCGGTGACAACAGGAACGCGCCAGTTCAGCCCGAGACGCTCGCCACGCTTCCGCTTGTAGTCGCTAAAAGGCACGCTCGAGGCGCCGACGTACCGCCCGTGGCTCGGCATCAGCGCGCTCGCGTGGCCCGACTGTCGGCAGAACTGGTAAACGACATCCGTCGACGCGCCCCAGTTGGCGTCGATGAGGCAGCGGTCGATCCGCACCATCGCCCCGTCGTCGCGCCGCCATTCGCGGGCCAGGTGCGACTCGGCAAGGCGCTCCAGCCCAGCGTAGATCGCCCCCTCCTGCCCCGCCCGTGGCGCCGCGTGGGCCAGCGTCCGGCGGATGTCGCGGAGAGTGAAATGCGCTCCGGGGGGCTGTTTTTGATCGGGCTCGACGCCGTAGTCGACGACATAGCCGGTGTAGTCGTCCTCCCACGCGGCCACAAGCCAGAAGAGCGCCTTACCCTGCACGTCGATGAACATCGTCAGCCGCGTCGCCCCGATGGGGACCTCGCCGCGCTGGTGGCCGTTGGCCTTGGCGGCGATCTGGTCGGCGCTGAGCAGCTCGTCGTCCGGCTCGTCCTCGGGCAATGGCTCATTCTGATACTCGGCGAAGAACGCCGCCTCGTTCTGGAGGCGCAGGTTCATCGCGTGCTGGATCGCGCTCAACTCGTCGTGGTTGAAGCGAGATTCCCAGGCGATCACGGAGCCAGCGTCCATCGCAACGCGATGCTTCCGGTAGAACTCGGTCGCCTCGGTGATGCCACGCTCGTTGCGGAGGCCGTCGGCTCGAAGGCGGGCGTACTCGTCCCACAGCCTCTCGTTCTCGGGGAACGCGTACACCATCTTCGTCCGCTCGCCCTGCCACGCGGGGTGCTTGTCGCGGTCGAGCAGGCGGTCGGCCAGGTCGTCGGGCCGGACGACGGTGACCGTCATCAGCCCCGCGATCTTCTGGCCGGGCCCGGCCAGGCCCAGGATCGCCCCGGCGAGGACCCGCTCGCGGTTGGCGCACTGGCTCGGCGACCTGGCCGATTCGTCCGTCTGCGGGTCGTCGATGAGCACGAGCGAGGGCCGCACGGACGACCCGTCGGGCCGCTTGTGCTTCATGCCCCGGATGCGCCCGGTGATGCCCGCAACGCGGATGAGCGAGCCCGAGCCGGCGCTGCCATCGATCGACGGCAGCACGATCTCCCGCGCCGTCCAGCCGATGTGGGTCTGTTTGCCCAGGTGCAGCTGGCCCGCGGCGCGCTGGTGGATACCCTCGAGCGCCCGGATCGGCGCGCACACCTCGGGGAAGTCGCCAAGCAGGTCATCGCTGTTCTCCAGCTCCGCCTTGATCGCATCCAGCATCTGCTCCGCGTGCGCCTCGTCGGCGCCGACGAGGGTCACGAACTCGCGGTGACCGTAGAGGAGAGCCCACAGGCACGCCGTCTCGCAGAGGCTGGTCTTCCCCGACCCGCGCGGCATCGCCATCGCGAAGAGCCCGCCCTCGAGCACGGCCCGCTCGATCTTGGCGATGACCTTCAGGTGGTCGTCGGACCAGTCCATGTGGAAGGTCAGCGGGAAGTACCGCTCGCAGAAGGCGCGGAAGTCGCGCGAGCACGCCCGGCGCCGCTCGAGGTCGGCGACCTCGGGCAGCTCGCCGATGTCGCGGCCGGAGAGGGAGAGAGCCCGCGCCTCGCGGGCCTTGCGGTCGCGGTACGCCTCGTAGCCGCCATGCTCCTCGGCCTGCTCGGCCTCGAGCCGGAGCCGCTCGTGCCGGGTCGCGGCGAGCCAGGCGGTGTACCGGAAGAGGTCCAGCCGGGACGGATCGCCGTCGGCGCAGACCCGCATCCCGGCGCGCGTGCGGTGGCGGTAGAGCTGCCGCTCGCTGATCACCTCGCCCAGCGGCGTGGAGTTGAGCAGCCGGCACAACTCGCCGGGCCGGAGTTGGCGCGGGTCAATCGGCACGCGTTTCTCCCGCCGCGGACATCTCCCGCGCCAGCCAGGCCGCGTAGTGCACCAGGTTGATCGTGCCGTCGGCGTTCGTCGGCGCGCCGGCGTCGATGTCGTCGCGCAGCATGCCCGCGGTGATCGTGGCGCCGCCGAGGCGCGACAGCGCCCGGGCCGCATCGGCGACGGGCATCGCCATCGGGTTCAGCGCTTTGCTAGGCGCGTGTTCGGCCATCCGTGGCCCCCCTTCGGGAACAGTTGCCCACTTGTCGCCCACTTTGCGAAATTGTCACGGATTGGCCTTGATGTTCCGCGCAGGCTTTGCCCTTGTGTGAACAGCGACGCGGAACACGCCGCGGCGCCAATAACCAGAAGGAGCCCCGACCATGACCAAGCGCACGACCACGAAACCGAACGAACCCACCGCCGCCGGGATGTACGCGGCCCAGCGCAGCGACATCGCCAGGCTGCTCGACGTGCTCGCGATGGAGCTCGAGAAGCGCGACGACGCCGCCAAGGCCGACCCGGGCAACTGGGGCAAGGCGTGCGACCTGGCGCTGATCCGCTCCGACCTGGCCAACATCGTCGCCTTCGCCAGCGGGATGGAGCGCGACGAGGTCGAGCGCTTCCTCCGCGAGGCCGAGTGAACGGACGCCCGCACCACGAAGGAGACCGCCATGACCAACGACCATGAATCGTTCCTGCAACGCCTCGACGCCAAACGCTCGCAGGACCTCACCCGCTGGGCCGAGACGCTGACCGCGTGCGACCCGAACGACCTGCCGGCGAGAGTGCACGAGGTCCTCGACCTCGCCTACTCGCGCGGCTTCGAGCGCGCGTGCATCGTGCAGGCCGCCGCCGACGCGACGCGAACGCAACCGCCGCAGGCCCCGCCGCCGACGCGGATCACCTGCCCCGCCTGCGGCAGGGACATCGAGACCCGACTCATCTGACGCCCGCGTGTTGCGGGCGTTTTCGTTTCCACACCAACCAGAAGGAGCATCGACATGACCGCGAAGAAGACCACCCGGAAGAAGACCTCGAAGAAGGCCACGACGAAGGCCACCACGAAGAAGGCCGGCCCGAAGAAGGCGCCGCGCATGAGCGCCCGCGCCGCCCGCGCCGAGGGCACCGCCCGTACGAAGGCAGCGAAGCCCGCGCCGCAGAAGCCGACCAAGCCCAAGCGCGTCAGCCTGCTCGACGCCGCCGCGACCGTGCTCGCCTGCGCGAAGGAGCCGATGCCAGCCAAGGCGATCGTCGAGGCCGTCACGGCCAAGAACCTGTGGAAGAGCCCCGGCGGCAAGACGCCCCACGCGACGCTCTACGCGGCGATGACGCGGGAGATCGCGGCCAAGGGCAAGGGCGCCCGATTCCGCAAGGTTGAGCGGGGGCTGTTCGAAGCGGCCTGAACTAATCGCGATTTCCAACCATTGACCCCGGCGATCACTGCCGGGGTTTTCCTTTGGTCCCAGCAGTATCAGGTTGTCGCTGGTCTTGGGACGGCCACACCGGGCTAGAATCCATTCCATCACTAACAAGCAGGAGGTTCGACTATGACAAGTCCGATCAGCGTTGACCTGTTCGCAGCGGCCAAGAAGTCTCCCTCGTTCCCCGAGGACTGGAGTGACGACCAGATCCGGTACGAGCTTGCTCGGTATGAGAAATTCCTCATCCTTGCTCAGCGTCATCCAGGGCAACCGCTCGCGCCAACGAAGAACATCGACGAAATGTGGCACATGCATATGATGAATCCGCGTGCCTACTACAACGACTGCCAACGACTCTTCGGTGACATTCTCGATCACGATGGCGGATTCGGCTCCAACGAGGAAGAGCTTCCAGTGCTTCAGCGCACCTTCGACAAGACTGCCGAGTTGTGGGAAATAGAATTTGGTGAGCCATACGTCGCCAAGTCCGAAGACCCGCGGATGACAAATTGCTGGCATGACTGTCAGAGCCGGTGCTGGCACGCGTGCAAAAGTGCGAAGCCGGATGAAGCCGCAGTTGTCTGATCTGATACTCAGATGACACCGCTTTGTGATCAGGTCCGTTCCGAATTGCGCAATTCCGGTTGGTGCCGAGTGCCGGCCATGACAGATGCTGAATATCGAGCGCTCGCAGGGTCGCTCGGGCGCCATTGGTGTGAAACCGAAGTGGCTCTCCGTCGGGACGTTCGCACATATCTGTGTCAACCGGAGCCAGTTCCATGCCACATGGACCATCCGGAGGCAGACTACATCTGCTGGAGATGCGAGCGACAAGACGACTCCGACGGCGCACAGATCTTGCTCGATGGACACGAGGCATTGAGCCGGTGCGACGAGCAGACCAGAGAGGCCTTGCGGCATGTGCACGCAGAGGTTCACGTCCGAAGCGGCGAGCCACCCTCGCTCGTGCCAATCCTTCGAACGACACAGCTGGGTGATCGCCTTTTCTTTGCCGCCTGGATCAAACCGGTTGAAACGGATGTGCATTCGATCCGTGCCTATCAAACTCTTGGTCGAGAAATGGATCGGCTTCAGGATCAGAATCCGATTCGAGTCCTGCTCGATGTGGGCGAGGCGCTTGTCATAGACAACGGTCGAATGCTCCATGGCCGCGACTCGATCAACCATGACAGCAAGAGACTGCTGCGACGATTCTGGATCACTACGAGAGGCTGAAACAGGACTGACCGCTGAGCAGGTCACGCTTCCCCCCCTCCACTCCCGACGGTCGCGGCTGAGGTTTCTTGCGGCCCATGGCGCCCGTGTTACCTTGATCCGATGCTGCCCCGTCCGACTCCCGAATATGTACGCTCGCGCCTGCCCCTCTTCGTCGATTACGCAGATGCGGACGCAGCGCTCGAACTCGTCTTCCAAGCCTGGCCTACCAACACGGATCTTCCACAGGTCCTGGCCAAGGTCGTGACACTGAACCGTCTCTACAGCACAAGCGTGTTCGATGTTCACGGCGTCGCCCGCCACATCGTGAGTTTGGAAATCGACTCGGAATTGCAGGCGTCTGATTCCAGCCTTGTACCCCGCATCGCCACATTCCAACTGAGTAATGGCAAAGCAAGGTACAACTACTCCTTCGCCACCAAGTACTGCGCCTGGCACATGCCGGATGGGTTCCAGATTTACGACTCGCGCGTCGATGAGGCACTCTGGCGATACCAGAAGCTGTTTCAATTCACGCGCTTCCGACGCTACGACCTCGGTGATTATCCGAAGTTCATGCAGATTATGGACCGGTTTATTGATCACTTTGCGTTGCACGAGTTCTCCCGGAAGCAGTTAGACAAGTTCCTCTGGATCGAGGGCGGCTCGCTTTTCTGATGTCAGTCCGCCTGTCGCTGCGATCCGCTCTGCCTTCTTCCCCGTGAACTCCTCCCACCGCTGCACGATCACGTCGCAGTACGCCGGATCGATCTCCATCAGGAACGCCCGCCGCCCCGTCTGCTCGGCGGCGATCAGCGTCGAGCCGGAGCCGCCGAAGAGGTCGAGGACGTGCCCGCCCGGGCGTGACGAGTACTGCATCGCGCGCACGGCCAGCTCGACCGGCTTCTCGGTGAGGTGGACCATGCTCTGCGGGTTGACCTTCTTGACGTGCCAGAGGTCGGTCGCGTTGTTGGGCCCCAGGAACTTGTGCCCGGCGCCCTCGCGCCAGCCGTAGAAGCAGATCTCGAAGGCGCCCATGAAGTCCTTGCGCGTAAGCACCGGGTGCTGCTTGTCCCACACGACCCCTTGGCTGAAGTACAACCCGCACGCCTTCAGCGGCGCCGGGTAGTTGCCCAGGTTCGCGTAGCCGCCCCAGATGTAGAACGAGCCGCCGGGCTTGAGCACGCGCGCCATGTTGCCGAACCAGGCGAGGAGCATCTCGTCGAAGGCCTCGTCGGTGACGAAGTCGTTTTCGAGCGGCCGGTCCTTGGCGCGCATCTTGGCGTGCGTTGCCTTGGCCTTCTCCGGGTGACGGGCCAGGTCGAACTTCTGGTGGTGCTTGCCCTTCTTCTCCGGCGCCGCGAACGACGAGTTGCCCGCCGCGATGGCGTTGTTCGACCGAGGCTCAACCTTCACGTTGTACGGCGGGTCGGTGTTGACGAGATCGATCTTCGCTCCGTCGAGCAGCCGGTCCACGTCCTCGGCGCTCGACGAGTCGCCGCACAGCAGCCGGTGCTCGCCGAGGATGATCAGGTCGCCGGGCCTGGTCACCGGGTCGTCCGGCGGCTCGGGCACCTGGTCCGGGTCGGTCAGCCCGTCGGCCACGTCGCCGCCGAGCATCTTCGCAAGCTCGTCCTCGTCGAAGCCCAGCAGCGACCAGTCGATCCCGGCGTCCCGGAGGTCGGCCAGCTCCAGGGGCAGCAGCTCCATGTCCCAGGAGGCGAGCTCGTTGGTCTTGTTGTCGGCGATCCGGTACGCCCGGATCTGCTCGGGCGTGAGGTCCGTGGCGACATGGACCGGGACCTTCTTGAGCCCGAGCCGCTGCGCCGCCTTCCACCGCGTGTGACCGCAGACAATGACGCCGGCCTCGTCCACGACGATGGGTTGGCGGAAGCCGAACCGCTCGATGCTCTCGGCGACGGCGGCGACCGCCTCGTCGTTGTTGCGGGGGTTCTTGTCGTAGGGGGTGATCGCGCTCAGGGCGCGTTGCTCAATCTTCATCGGTTGTCCTCCGTGACGGGGTGGTGGTGTTGGTTCGTGATCGCCCAGGTTGGCCCGTGTGGCGTCCTGCGCGGGAAGTGGCCCACGTGCCGCCAGGTCCGCCAGGGAAGCGACGTGGGCCAACGTGGGCGAGCCGGAGCAATCCGGACACCTCGAAGTAAGTCTTTCCAATAGCGCCGCTGTTCCCGCGGGCGTGCTTTGCGTTCAAGCGCCGCCAAGTACCTACGCTTTTTCCGGGACGGCGCCCGGAACAAGTGGCCGCTGCGCGGCAGATGGATTGGCTGCTTACGATCGACCGGTTCAAGAAGGAGCTGGTCATGGTCGCGCAAGATCCGTTCACGCAGCGGTACGCTCGCCTGCTCGACGAGAGCTACGACGTCGTCGACCGCATCATCGTCAACGCCTACTGCAAGCTGGGTGGTTCGCCCGGGGGCTTCCGCCACTGGTGGCTTCAGCTGCACGGCACGACGGACAACCTCGACAACACGCGCCTGATGCGCATGGCGGGACGGTTCTCGCGGCGCGTCCGGGGGTGGGCGAAGAAGAACGACATCCCGGTCATCTACTGCAAGTCGGGCGAGCGCAAGCACAAGATCGCCGAGCAATACATGCCCGAGGATCCGGGCTTCCGAGGCGTCTTCGCCGTCATGGTGAACCGGGCGCCGTCGCCGGTGTGGAATGTTCTGCGCTTCCCCGGCGGCGGCTTCCACCTGAAGCGGAAGACGCCGACGCCGTTCGTCAACCACTACTCGTTCCACATCATCGATGACGAGTGGGGCCACGTGACCGTCAGGATGAGCGGCCACGCGCCGTTCAAGGCGCAGGTGATGCTCAACGGCCACGAGTACACCGCGTGCCGGGCGAGGAAGGCCGGCGTCGAGTTCGTCAAGGAGGGCAACTGCTTCACCGAGACATCCGACGCCGCGGCGCTGGCGACAGTCGCGGACACCTTGCGGTCGCGCGCCGCGGTAGGGCGCCTTCACCGTGTCTGCGAGCGTTGGATCTACCGGTGTCTCTGCTTCGGCCTGCCGTTCGACGAGCAGAAGAAGTCCGGCTTCCGGTACGCCTACTCGATCTACCAGGTCGAGTACAGCCGGAACCTGCTGTTCCACAACGGCCATCACATGGATCAGGTGTTCCACGGCGTGATCGATCGCACCCGATCGCTCATGAACATCGATCGCGTCAAGACGATCTTCGGGTGGAAGACACGCCCGCAGAAGCGGTTCTATGGGGCGCGACGGTTCGAAGCCGTAGTCGAGAGACCCGTGTACGACCTGACGATCTTCAAGATCCACTTCGGACGCTTGACCGTCAAGATCTACACCAAGGGCGAGCGCGTGCTGCGAACCGAGGCGATCGCCCACAACACGGTCGAGCTGCGATGCGGCCGGGTCATCGACAGGTTCCCCGACATCATCGAGAGGCTTGCCGACATACTCGAGCGGTTCCTCCGGGCGCTCCGCTGCGTTGATGCGGCCTGGATTAGCGATCGGACGCTGGAGTCGCTGCCCACGCCGAGCGTGGTCGGCAGAACGCGGATCGGCGGCGTGGACATCAACAAGCCCCGAGCCCGCGCCGCGATGGAGGCGGTGATCGCCCTGTCGCCGTCGCCGCGCGGGTTCACCGCCGCCCGGCACGCCGAGATGGTTCGAGAGATCATGGGCAAGGGCGGCGCGACCTACTCTTCGCGTCAGTCGGCGTATGACCTGAAGAAGCTGCGCGGCAAGGGCCTGGTGCGGAAGACCTCGCCCCGCGGCCGGCATTACGAACCCACGCCGGACGGGCTCCGCGCCATGGCCGCCCTGGTCGTTCTGCGCGAGAAGGTGATCAAGCCGCTGCTGACCTACAACGGCCGCTGCAAGCCCGGGTCGAAGACGGCGTCCACGGCCGGGCTCGACGCCCGATACCAGGCGGTCCAGCGTGAGATGCAGCATCTGTTCCGCTACCTCCAGATTGCAGCGTGAGGTTGCGACAAAGCGTTGTCGATAAGGGGCGTGTAAGCGCCTATTGCGCGCTGAAGGATTGTGAAAGATTCGGCGTGCGCAACTCCCGATGGGAACGACAGATAAATCAGAAAAAGAGAGATCTTTCAATACTTCAACCCGCTCCCCCTCTCCCCCCGCGCGCGCACAGCGCGCGATGCCTAGAGGAAAGATTGAATGATTCATTTCACGCCAGCGCATAGACCACCCTCGGCTTGGTCGCCGTCACCTCGGCTCCCTGATGCAACTGCCCGGTTTCCAGGAGGTTGTCGATGACCTCCTGACGCTCGCGCTGCGTCAGCCACTGCGTCTTGCGGCACAGGTCCGAGCGCGAGATCTTTCCATCAGCGCCGCGCACGATGCGCAGCACGCGCTTCTGCCGCGCGTCGAACTGGCCCTCGGCCACCCACTCGTGGCAGACGTAGAGCATCCGACGGGTCAGGTGCTCGCTCAGCTCGCACGCCCAACCCGCCGCGGCCGCGTCGATGACGGGGCTCTCGCAGCACGCGCTGCACGCGTGGACCAGCGCCAGGCGGCACGCCTTCTCCTCGGCGCGGGCCCAGAGCGCCCGGCCCGCGTCCGTCTCGTCGCCGAGCCGCTCGTCCACCATCGCCGCCAGCCGGTCGAAGACCGCGCCGCCCTCGGGCGTCGTCGCCACGACCAGCGGCTCGGGGTGCTCGCTCCGGAGGTTGCCGCCGGGCGCGAACGCCCCCCACCACCGGGCGGCGTCGACGATCGGCTCGGGCACGGGCGCCGCCGGCGAGCGCCGCCGCGGCGGGACTCCCGGCGGCGACTCGAACACGAACAGGCGCGCGACGAACCCGTCGGCGAGGCTGTCGGCGGTGAGCGACTCGAAGAAGTGCTCGGGCACCGTCGTGCCGTACACGCTCACGCACGGCTGGTCGATGACCTTGTTGCGTTTCTTGTCGGCGTAGGCCTTGCCCCGGAAGACCGTGTCGGCGCTGGAGTAGAGCTTCATCAGCGCGGTGAGCACGTTGTAGAGGTGCGGGGCCTTCTTGGGGTCGCCGATCGTGCGCAGGAAGCGGCCGAACTCGTCGATCTGGAAGAGGCTCGCGGGCTCGGCCTCGACCGCCGTCACGAGCCCGGCGTCCGACGCCAGGTCCTCGTTGCCCTCGTGCCCGACGAGGCCCGAGGCGAAGAGGATCTTCTTGTTGACCTTGCGGGCGTGGTCCTTGCCGGCGCCCGAGGGCGCGACGCCGACGCAGTAGAGGTTCGTGCGGTTGCCGCGCTCGTCGCGCACCTTGCGCGCCGCCAGGACGGCCTGGAGGCAGACCGCCGCAGCCAGCGCCAGCGTCGGCTGCGGGCGCGTCGCCGTCGCGAGGTTGTAGTCGATCACCTCGCCGATCAGCCCCGGCGCCCGCAGCAGGCGGTCGGGGATCGGCCCGGGGTCCGGCGGGCGGTCGGATCCCTGGCGTGACCGACAGCCGGCAGAACCGACAGAACTCCCGCTCTCGGTGAGAGTGAGTTGAGACAGGTCAACGTCAGGATTGCTGGCGATTGAATCGCGCAGCCAGCCGAAGGGCCTGTCGTGCGGCTTCGTCGCGGCCTCGGCGACCTTGTGGCGCAGCTCCTTCTCCGACCACGGCGGCTCGCAGCGCGGGTTGTAGCGGTCGAGCAGCAGGTTCAGCGCGGTCGGTTCGTCGAGGCCGAAGCCGTGAACGAGCGCCGTCGCTGCGGCGTAGGTCCTGTTGTGCCCGCCCTGCCCGGAGACCGCCGGCGGCATCGCGTCGAGGTACGAAGCGGCGCGGCGTTCCGCGTCCTCGCCGGCGGGACGGCCCGCCCTCGGGCCGCTCGGCGGCGGACGCTCCGCCGTGGGCGCGACCTCGCCGTGCCTGGCCCGCACGACCGCCTCCGCCAGCGCCGCCACGCACGCGGCCAGTCGGGCGGGGTCCACGGCGGAGGGCTCGCCGACGAGAGAGTCGTACAACTCGCCGCCGGGATGCACGCTGGGACCGACGAGCGTCTGGGCGCCCGTGCTGCGGAGCTCGACGATGGCGCTCCGGTCCACCGGGTCGCTGTGCCGTTTCGTGCGCGCGCCCGGCGCGATGTACCACCAGTGCGACGCCGGCGCGCTCGGGCGGCCGGTCCTGGCGCCCGTCGGGGGGAGGTATTCAGCGGCCAGCTCGCGCGCCTCGGGGCAGTCGAGGTCCACGTCCACCAGGCGCCCGCTCGGCTCGCCCAGGATCAGCCCGATGTTGCCCGTCCCGTTGAAGTGCGCCGGCAGCGAATCGGCGTCGAGCGTCAGGCGCTGCCAGCCCGGAAGGACGGGCGCCTTCGAGCCTGCGGGCACAGGCACGGGCCGGTACCCGCGAGCCAGGTACGAGCGCGCCGCCGAGAGCAGGGTGTCCTCGTCGCCGGGCATCAGAACGGGATCTCGGAGAGCGGGATTCCGCACGAGGTGGCGGGCGTGTATTCGGGCAGCCCCTCGTCACTGTCGAGCCGCGGCGGCTTGGCGCCGAGACGGTGCGCGATGATCCGGTCGAACTGCTCCCCGGCCTTGCGCTCGACGGTGATCGACTCCGTCTCGGCCAGCGCGCCCAGGAGCGCCAGCTCGACCGCCTCCTCCACGCTCGACGGGAACGGCTCGTTCGACCGCGCCAGCCACCACTGCGACGCCTTGGCCAGCGCGTAGCCCTCGTGCTCGAAGCAGACCCACTCGCGGAAGTAGGCGCTGAACCCGACGCGGTACTCGACGCGCATCGTCGGCGGGGCGCTCGGGTCGCTGCGCTTGTAGTGGACGTGGTAGGTCGTTCCGCTGACGCGGTGCTCCTCGCACGTTGTCTGGCCGGAGAGAATGCCCTCCGTCGTCGCCCGGGCCTCGTGCCGGCGCCGCTCGGGCTCGGGGAACTCGTAGCCGCACTCGGGGCACGCCGAGTAGCCGGCGAGGATCAGCGCCCGGCACTCGGGGCACTCCTTGGCCGGCGCCTCGCCATCGCCCCGGTCGAACGTGGAGACCCGCACCGCGTCCACCGGGCCGTGGCGGAGCACGTTGCCGCCGAAGTCCAGGACGAGGCAGTCGGCCTTGCCCGGCGACATGCGGAAGCCGCGACCGACCATCTGGTAGTAGAGCCCCGGCGACATCGTCGGCCGCACCAGCGCCACGCAGTCGATGTGCGGGGCGTCGAAGCCGGTCGTCAGGACGTTGACGTTGCACAGGTATTGCAGGCCCCCGGAACGGAAGCGGCCGAGGATCTCGGAGCGTTCGTCTGATGAGGTCTCGCCGCAGACGAACCCGCACTCGGCGCCGTGGCGATCCTGAAGGGTCCGAGCGATGTGGCGCCCGTGCCGGACGCCCGACGAGAAGATCAGCGTCGCCTTGCGGTCGGCGGTCAACCCGACGATCTCCTCGCACGCCGACTCGACGAGCGCCTCGGTGTCCATCAGGTCCTCGACCTCGCCGGCGACGAACTCGCCGGCGCGGACGCGGAGCGCGCTCGTGTCCGCTCGCGCGCTCCCCGCCCGGGTTCTTAGCGGCGAGAGGTAGCCGCGGGCGATCAGCTCCCGCACCCCGACCACGGAGCAGACGTGGTTGAGGATATTGCCCGGCCCGCAGATCTCCCCGGACTTCATCCGGTACGGCGTCGCCGTCAGCCCGACGATCCGGACGCTCGGGTTCACCACCCTGGCGTCGGCGATGAACCGGCGGTACATGCCGTCGTCCTCGGCCGGCACCATGTGCGCCTCGTCCACAATGATCAGATCGACCGGCCCGAGGTCGCACGCCTTTTTCCAGAGGCTCTGGATGCCCGCGACGGTGACCGCGTAGCCGAGGTCCTTGCGCCCGAGCCCGGCCGAGTAGATGCCGATGGGCAGGCCCGGCGCGATCGCGGCGATCT
This sequence comes from Phycisphaeraceae bacterium, assembly GCA_020639135.1. Taxonomy (GTDB): domain Bacteria; phylum Planctomycetota; class Phycisphaerae; order Phycisphaerales; family UBA1924; genus JACKHE01. The sequence continues at coordinate 165,038 of JACKHE010000006.1, read as the reverse complement.
TCTCGACGGCCTGCTCGAGCAGCTCCTTAACGTGGGCCAGGATCACGACGCGGCCGTCCCAGAGCTCGACCGCGTCGCGGCAGATCGTCGCGATCACCGGCGTCTTCCCGCCGCCCGTCGGGATGACCACGCAGGGGTTGTCGTCGCGCTCGCGCAGGTGGTCGTAGACGGCGCTCACCGCCTCGGTCTGGTAGGGACGCAGCTCCATCAGTGGCTTACCTCCGTGATCTCGACGGCGACGCTGCCCCGCGGGATCACGGCGCCGCGCTCCAGCGACAGGAGATCGATCTGCGAGTCATCGCGGTACGCCCCGGCGTGCTCGAGCGCGTCGAGGAGCGCCTTGGCGAGGTTGTCGAGGTCGCGCCGGCGCCGGTCGGGCGGGTGGACGACAATGCTCACGCTCAGCCTGCCGGTCATCGGCGCCCGGCCAAGGGCCGCGAGGGCGGCGCACACGTCCCTGCGGTGCCGCCGCCCCTCGCGGCTGATGAGCGTCCTCGTTCCCACCCGGCGCCAGTAGTGGTTGACGCTGGGCGGGTACGGCAGATCGATCGCAAGGTTGGGCTGGATCAGCGCTTCCACGGCGGCGTGCTTCCCGGCGTCGCGGCGGCTGCCGCGGGCGCGGCCCCGCGCTGGCTCTCGTATCCCTTGATCTCGTTGGCGATCTCGCCCGTGTCGTCGCGTTTCTTGCACGCGACGTGGATTCTCAGCGGGATGTTGTGCAGCTCGATCGAGTCCCTCGGCGCCATGACGCCGACCGCCCGGCAGATCGCCGACAGCTCGGAGCGGGCGATCTGCACCGCCGTCTCGCTCGGGTTCTCGATGTTCAGGCGGGCCCAGAGCAGGCGCCCCCGGTGCGCGCCCTCGGTGACCTGGAGCGTCAGCTGGAGGTACTTGCCGTTGCCCGTCTTGGTCGTCTTCATCTCCGATTCGGAGATGATCGCCGCGTACGTCCCGGCCGGGATGGCTTCGAACGGGGTGGCGGGATCGACCTCGTTCGCGTTGAAGTGCAGTGTGGCCATGTCGTTGGTTCTCCAAGAAAGAGGGTTGGTGGTTCAGTCGTTCGGTTGGTGGTTCGCTGAAGCGCTGATGCCGCGCATGAGCGCCGACCACGAGAACTCCATCGGGTTGGGCAGCGCGTACCGGTTCTTGGCGCACACAGTGGGCGTCCACTCCGTCGTGAGCGCGCGCACCCCGTCGTTGCCCCGCGTGGCGAAGAGCACCGCGTCCGCCCACTCGGTGAAGAGCGGCGTCAGCCAGGCGGGCGTGTCGGGGGCGGCGGTGCGGATGTCGTACCCCTCGGGCAGCGTCATCTTCGCGTTGGCCGCGTGGGCCAGGAGCAGGACGGCGACGCCGTGCTCGCTGATCGCGTTGAGCGCCGGGAGCAGGTCGCGGCTGACGATGTTCTGGACGATCTCGCGCGCCTTGTAGTAGCCGCCGTGCGCGCTGCCGATGGTGTTGGTGATGTCGCCCTGGGATTTCGGGTCGAGCTCGATGACGACGTGCTCGACGATCCGGCTGCACATCCAGTCGAGCGTGTCGATCGCCACGACGCCGACGCCCTCGGGCGGGCCGTTGAGCGCCAGCTCGTCGAGCCAGGCCCGCATCTCGCTCCATGTCTTGAGGAACGGCGTGCGGGTCAGACCCGGGATCGCCCCGGCGCCGTTCTCGCAGTCGATCAGCAGCGCCCCGGCCTGCGCCGCGAAGGTCGTCTTGCCGACGCCCGGCTGGCCGTACACGATCATCTTGGGCGGTGCCGGCGTCGTGGTGGTGATGAGCGAATCGGTCAGCGGCATGGCGTTGCTCCTCGTGCTGGGTTGATCGGGGAAGAACTCGCGCGTGTATTCGCCCTGCCCGAGGCGGACGAGCGGCACGAGGTCGGTGGCGCGGGGGTCGGGAGGAGACGGCGGCGGCGTTCGGGCGAGGGGCACGCCTGTACCCCTCTGCCCGAGCCGCCGAACTGTCGCGCGCCGGGTTAACAGAGCAAGGACTGGGCTGGCGCGAGTAGCTCGCGCAGCTGCTTCACGTGCCGGTAGACCGTCCCGCGGTGCACACCGCGTTCGTCCGCGATCTCCGCGACGCTCTTGGATTTGAGCTGCTCGGCCAACTCCCCGAGCTCGCGCGGCAGCGCCCGAAGCAGCGGCTCGAGGTCCATCCGAAGATCCGCGCTGGCGACGTGGGAGGAGCGGCGATCCTCGAACGCCGACGACTGGCAAGACCGCCCGTGCAGAGACACGAACACCGGTCCCCTCTCGCGGCGCGAGCGGAGCTGCCGGGCGGTGTGCTTGTACCAGTGATCCATGACCCCCCGAGCGAAGGCCGCCGCCGGGAACCGCTCCGGGTCATGCCGGGGCATGGCGCGGAGGACCTCGGCGGCGAGATCATGAGCAAGGTCCTCGCGGTCCTCATGGGTGAGGTTGAAGACCCGAGCGAGGCGGTCGGCTCGGTAGCGGATCCGGCGGCGAGTGAGTGGGTCGAGGTCATAAACTGGCCAAATCGATCGGGTTCCGGACACTGAGTCCACACAAGTCGGGGCGGGCATAGTTGCCTCCTCGATGGGGACTCACGACGCAAGACCCAGCGGCGGCTCGTCGCAAGCGGACAAACTGGATGTGGAGAGCATTCCGCTGGGCAGCCGCTCCGGAAATCCCGGGGCGACTTGCCGCGTAGTGCGTTGCTACATTTGCTGTAGCGGGACTAAAACTCCCAAGCCACTGGCCTTGACGGCGCATAAGTCACTGCGGATCCCTTGCTTATGGCATCCCGAAAATGATTGGCGGCTTCCGAGTCATATTTACTGACGTGATCGATAGCGCGGGTAATGGCATTGCAAACCCTGTCACGTATCAGTTTCTGATCACGATCCTCAGCCTTTGGTCGACGAGCAAATTTAGTCTCCTTGATCACCTGAATCAGTTGCTGCTTCTCGCGTTCGATCCGATCAACTAATGCCAAATCAAATAATCGATTCGCGTCATCAAGTTCTGCCTCGAGCTCTTTCAATCTTGCGTGATATGCCAGTTGCGCTACCCGATCGACTTTGGCTTCGCCCTTCGATGGTTTAATCTTGATCGCTTCGGGATAGACCTGCACAAGAAGGTCTGAGACACTAAATGGCTTGTTTGGAAAACGAATTAGTTGTTCGATATAGAGATACCCGATATTTTTACTGAGCCATACCTGTTTACCGCGGAACCACAATTCCCACATATCACCAACCCTATTAAACCGGTACTGATGCTCAATGGATTTGTGGACTACAACCGTTGCTTGTGATCCCGATGATGGCCTAGGGTCTTGCACGAGTCTTACGGTGCATGATTCGGGCAATGATCGTGATCGAATCGGCGAGCTGTTCTGGGCGACACTATCGTCAATTACACTTATCACCTGTTCAGAATGCCTCTTGTATAAATTAAATATTTGCCTCGCTGCCTCTTCATCCGGCAACCCAACGTGCCTAATCGCCCTGGCTGCCTCCCCATAGCGACTAAAAAACTCCGCCTCTTTCATTCGTACAATCTGCTGGGCCGTTTCGAGGTAGGATGCCATCATGATTCGGTTTTCACCCTTGCCGCGCTCTCCGACCAGCAGATCAACACCGTATTGACTTGATTGCTCGAATCCGCCGGCGCCGCCAGCCAGGACAGCAAAACGCCGGTCGATGCACTGAGAGCAAATCCCGCAATGCGGATGACTCTTGCTCATCTGCCAAACATGCGTGCAGCTGGTAGAATACGGAACCATCGCACCATGCCCAGCGCGAACGATTCCTTCAACGACATCTGATTTGGTTTTCCAAATAAAATCATTTGTGACCAGAAATTCCGACTCATTAATCAACGAGAACAATTTCCGCATGCCATCTAGAACTTTCGGGTGCGTCGTACGCGTCGCCCGGCTCCCGATGATTTGTGCGGACAAAGGCAAGTTAAGACTGACAACACCATTTTCGAAGAACTGGATCGTATCGAGCCCAGCCATGCGCGCGACAGCTGTAGCGAGAGCAGCATAGAGGAAGGACCGCGACCGTTGCGTGTAATCTTTCTCCGCCAAGTCTTCCTTATTGACGATGACCGTGACATACTCAGGCTTATTTTTTTCTGCGGCTGAGTCAATCATTGATCGCAAGGCACGAATTCGCGATCGAAGCTTCGTGGTCGATTCATGAGAAACGAGGACCGCCCGTTCCCCATCTTGAACTACACGCTCGATAACACCGCCGAGAGAATCGATTCCACCAGAAAATAAAATCACAGAATCAAGTGATTCCTCACCATCCGGCGCACCGAACTCCAAATACTTGTCGATTATTGGTGGAGTGCTGGATTTGGAAAAAGCGAATTCATAGTGATCTTCTGACAAGAAGCTGAGTAGATCCGTGAGCGAGTCATTGACTTCTGGCGTTGACCAGAACGCGGGGTCGCGCACAGAGATTTCGAAGCGGAGATCTCGTCGCCAGTTGGCCCCCATCTGTTCAACATCGTGGGCGCCTCTGCGAGCGATCTGATCGGCGATATAGACCATTGAAGCGATTTCGACGAGATCGATGTGACGCTCAGGAATATTCCGATTGAGTTTGGCTCCTAAGTGATCCAATCTAAGTCGCACGTTGCGATGCGAGCCGAAAGTCCGAAGTTTATGAACAGATGCCGTTGATTTACGCCCGGACGCGGCTTCATTACAGAGGAATGTACATTCAGGAGGTTTCACTTGGCCCCCTCTTTTAGTTCATCAATCATTTTTTGAATCGCTACATGAGCGAAGCCGCCGGCATCCTTACGAGTGATGCCATCTGGTCCTCTCTCCCAACTACGTTTGCTCAACCATTCACCCGAGAATCGCTCAACGATCACCGAAGCCTCTCGAGCATGAGTGCGGAGAGCCGTATCAAATACGGCCTTATCCGCGAGATTAGCGAATCGCTGACCTTCTCCGATATGGTTGGCCCCCTCGCGGCTGACATAGGCACCGAGCACCTTCTCTGTTACTTGTGCAAAGTACTGACGCGACAATTCGCCAAATCCTTTCTTGGTTCCGAGATCACGAAACGCTCTCTGGACATCTTCTGGAGACACTCCATAGAGGGACTCGGTCCGTTGCGTCACGACCGTGTTAATGGTTTCGACAGCAGCGCATTGTGCGATTTCACCCAAATCGGTCCGACCGCGTGAATTGGGCATGCTCGCATCGATTCGATCAGAAACTGCTGCGAGGATCCCCGGAAGGGATGGCTTGTCACCTACATCGAAACCGCGACTGCGTAAGGACTCGGCAAAATCAGGATCCCGGGCTGCAGCAGTCAGTTGCGTGAGGCACCATACGCCCTCCACGAGACCATTGTGATGTGAGATCTTTCTTAACCCGTTTTCTGCAGCGCGAATGACTGCATTCGCAATCTGATCAACCCCCGCTCCTATAGCGATGAGGCTGACGACCTCTTGCCATTTGCGAGATCTCGGTAGGCTGCCGAGCCTGCTATGGCCCATCTCGATAGCCTCCTGGCTCATGAGGCTCAGCTACAGCAGCCTGCTGAAACACTATTCAACTGGCGTCCGGGGGAATCGCTGTTGGCCGGGAACTACCTCAGCGCCTGCAATAATACATGAATTGCCGATCAGCGATAGATGCTCTTCCAAGCCCACCGCTGCCGTCTCCAGTCGATCTCGGCGGCGATCGGACGCAGGTCCCGCTCCGTGATCGGGTCCCGGCCCTCGGTCACCGGGGGCAGGAACAGGATCGTCTCCTGGATGTCCGGGGCCAGGTGCAGGAGGTTCATGATCTGGGTCACGCGGGCGCGGGTGACGTGGCCGATCCGGGCCAGCTCGGCCTGATCGGTGATCGCCCCATCGCCCAGCAGCCGGTCGAACTTGATCGCCAGCGCCATCAGCCGGGCGACGCGGGGAACTCGGCCACGGGCATCGGAGGGAGCCTCGGCCCGAACGCCCATCCGGAGCACGCGCCGGCCGCGATCGGAGACCCCAAAGTGGACCTGTTTCGTAACCGTCGCGCTCATGCCGCCACTGCCTCCTCCGCGTCCTCCGCGGGAATGCCCTCCCGGAACGTCACGCTGATCGTCTCGTTCGGCGCGTCCCACTCCACCCGAGCCACAATCGCCCGGATCAGGTCCTCGCGCTCGCCGTGTGTCATCGCGTCCCAAACCGGATCGAACGATTCGGCGGCGCCGATGATCTCGTCGGGGTCCACCACAAGATCCGGCCGGCGCTCGGCGAGCAATTCGAGCGCTCGCCGCGCAACGGCATCCACGGTCGCGTCGCGTGTGACCACCTCGCGGATCCGCTCCAGCACGAACGATTCGAGGTCCATGGCGGGCAGCGATGGCCCTGGGCATGATGCCCAGCCCAGCTTCTGCGCTTTCGTGCAGACGTAGTAGCGATACCGCTTGGTGCCGCCGCCCGTCTTCTTGCTCGCAAAGTGATGGATCATGGAACAGTCGCAGGACGCGCATCGCACGAGGCCCTTGAGCAAGGCGCCGTGCGCGTTGCTCAGCCGTGACCCGCCGGTGCGGCCGTTGAGCCGAAGGTTGGCCTGCACGCGATCGAACACGTCCGCATCCACGATTCCATCGTGCATGCCCTCGTAGATGTTCTCGTTGTGCCGCACCTTGCCGATGTAGACCGGGTTGGTCAGGAGCGCGTAGACGGCTCCCTTGTCGAGAGCCCGCCCGCCCATCGGCTTGCCGGCCTTCGTCGTCCACTTCTTCGTCGTCCAGCCTTGCCGTGCGCATTCGGCGACCGCGGGCATCAGCGACCCCAGCTCCAGGTAGGCGTCGAAGATCCGCCGCACCCGCTCGGCCTCGTCGCGGTTGACCTCGAGTCTCCCCCCACCGGGCAGGGAGACGAGGTCGTACCCCAGCACCGGACGCCCGCCGGCCCACCGGCCCTTCCGTCGCGCCGCGGCGATCTTGTCGCGCGTCCGCTCGGAGATGATCTCCCGCTCGAACTGGGCGAACGATAGCAGGATGTTCAGCGTCAGCCGCCCCATCGAGTGCGTCGTGTTGAACTGCTGCGTGACGGAGACGAACGAGACGCCGTGCTCCTCGAACGTCGCCATCATCCGCGCAAAGTCCATCAGCGACCGGCTCAGGCGGTCCACCTTGTAGACCACGATGCAGTCGACCAGGCCGGCCTCGATATCATCGATGAGCCGCTTGAGGGCGGGGCGATCGACGTTCCCGCCGCTGAACCCGCCGTCGTCGTAACGATCAGGGAGGCAGACCCACCCCTCCGCCTTCTGGCTGGCGATGAACGCCTCGGCGCTCTCGCGCTGCGCATCGAGCGTATTGAACTCCTGCTCGAGCCCCTCCTCGGTGCTCTTGCGAGTGTAGATCGCGCACCGCACCCGCTTGCATTCGATTTTGGGATCGCGCTTGCTCACGCCGTCTCCTTGCTACCGGATCGCGCCCTGGGCTTGGTCAATCCGAAGAAGTGGAATCCGTTCCAGTGCGACCCGCTGATCGCGTGCGCCGCAGCCGAGAGCGACCGGTGCACCCGGCCCTCGTGCTCGAAGCCGTGAGGGAGCACCGTGACGCGATGCTCGACCCCCTTGAACACCCGCGTCAGCACCGTGCCCGGCATCGGGACCCGGTCGTCCACCCGGCGGATGATCCGCCCCGACACGGTCCGGAGATTGGCCCCCAACTCCGGCCCGCGGTCCTTGGGCGGGCGGACCCGCAGGTCCTCGTCCCGGGCGAGCTCCTCGGCCCGCCGCCTGGCCCGCTCAGTCAGGTCGCCCTCGGCCATCGCCTGCAACCGCCACGCTATCCGCCGAATGAGCCACCTCCGGTTGCCAGACCGGCTCGGCTCGCCGAAGACCTCGGCGTACCGCTCCCGGAGCTGGCCGACGGATCGCCCGGCGAGTTCGTCGATCATCTCTTGTATCTTGCCCGGATCCATTGCCATGCTCATGCCTCCACATCCCCGGCCTCTCCGCTCTCGGCCGGCGTACCAGTGGGACCACTGAGCCTCGGATCCAACCGGAAATCAAGGGATGTTTCGGCAGATTCTGGAACTTCGTCGCCTTCGGCCGAGGACGCCTCAATCAGGCGCGCGAGCCCGAACGCGAGGGGTTCGATGACCGGGTTGACGAGTGGATCACGCCGGGGCGTGGCCGGGGCGGCCACTGTCATGGAGTTGGAGGACCGAGGCATGAGGTTGGGCTCCGATTTGGTGGAGATTCACCCCAACCCCTCTGCAAACCAGCGGGGAATGTCGCGCGCAGGAGCGTACATCCCCAGGGTGGCCACTCCATCACTACTATGGAGCCACACGATGGACTTTCGCTTAGTCGATGCCGAATGGGATCGCGAGTTGCTGTCTGCAGCGGCAATAGACACGTTGCGCCTGCGGATCATCTGCCCGTTCATTAAGCGCCGAGTCATCTCGCGGATGCTGCAGAGCGGGAGTCCACATGAGATCCACGTGATAACCCGCTTCAACCTTGATGACTTCGTAGCGGGAGTCAGTGACACGTCCGCACTCAGGGCACTGCTCGATCGCGGCGCCAGGATCCGCGGCATACGCAATCTGCACAGCAAGCTCTACCTGTTCGGCGATGTGCGAGCGATCGTTACTTCGGCGAATCTTACTGACGCGGCGTTGTCCCGCAATTTCGAGTTCGGCTTCGTCACATCAGACCACGGAGTTGTAACGAGTTGTCACGATTACTTTGACGATCTCTGGACGCGCGCCGGTGATGACTTGGATGCGACAAGACTGTCGGGATGGGAAGGTCGCGTTACTCGGCGCCTCGCTTCTGGGGTGAAGCCCGGCACCAATGGAGCACTCGGAGACGAGGGAGCGGATGCGGGACTTCCCACGCCGCCCCCCGATCTACCCCCGACCATCGACGGGGCACACCAAGCGTTTGTGAAGCTATATGGTGAGAGCCATCGTCGCGCCGATTATTCCGACGCGATTCTCGAAGAAGTAGAAAGTTCGGGCTGCCATTGGGCTTGCACTTATCCCAAGGGCAAGCGGCCTCGCCAGGTTGGTGATGGTGACGTCATATACATGGGACGCATGGTTCAGAACCCGAATGACATCGTCGTATACGGCCGTGCGGTCGCGATGCAACATCGCCCCGAACGCGACGACGCGTCGCAAGCGGATATCACGAGACGTCCGTGGAAGTCCAAGTGGCCACACTACATCCGCGTTCACCACGCCGAGTTCATTGCCGGCACACTCGAGAATGGCATCTCTCTGTATGAGCTGATGGACGAGTTCGGGTCAGACGCGTTCGCATCAACTCAGCGAAATGCCCAACGAGGGCACGGCAATACCAGCCCGCGGCGGGCATACTTGCAGCAAGCAGCGGTCAAACTCTCTCAGAAGGGCATGGCCTCTCTGCTGCGCAAATTTGAGGTTGCCACTGCTCACTTCGGAACGCTTACGCCAGGAGATCTGCGAATGCTCGATTGGCCCGAATAGGGAATCCTAGGGCTCTCGTACGTCGGCCATATGCCAATTCTGCTGCACCGCGATATGCTCTTCGCATGTTGACCTATCGCGACAGTGGTGCGGACGACACAGTCTGTCCCGGCAACTGGTTCGACTCGCACCTGGTGGAGGGCACCACTGCCTTTCGCGGCCAGTTCGGGTTCTTTCGATACAGGGCGTTAGCAAAGTACGATGCCATTCTGCGAGCCGCCACCGCTGACGGTGGCGATGTCCGACTCGTACTCGGGTCGAACTCTACTGACCCCCTGACGATCAACGATCTGCGCCCGCTGCTGCCAGCAGGTGGAGCTACTGGCCATCTGACCGTGGTAGCGTTCTCCAACGCACTCTTTCATCCGAAGGTAGCGCACATCACAGGGGCGGACGGGAGCACCGCCGCGATTGTTGGGTCGGCCAACCTCACCGTACAGGGCCTGGGAACGAACGCTGAGGCATGGATTGAGCTTGACAGCAGCGGCGCTCCTGTCGATGGCGCACTAGCTGCGATTCAAGCGTCGATCGATCAGTGGGCGACGGTAGTGGACCGGCCGGGTGTCTATCAGATTCGGGATGATCGAGACTTGGAGAACCTCCTAGACACGGGAGTGATCCTCGAACGTGCTCTGCCTCGTACCGGCGCCGGAGGGGGCGCTCGGGATGGAGCAACGGGCGCACCGCTACGCGGCACCAGAGCCGCGAGGTGGCGCCCGCCCGCGGCGCCCGCCGAGGCGACTCCGAGAGTCGGCGCGGAAGGTACCCCCGCACCCGAGACGCCGGATGAGCCAATGCTTGGACCGGCGGTCGTACCTGGCGCCACAGTCTTCAGCAACTTCGCGATGCTGCTAGCGCACTTCGACGTGTCACATCGAACAGGCGTGCCGGGTACTCCCGAGATGAGTCTCCCTGGCGAAGTCGAGGACTTCTTCGGCCCACTCGGCTACGACAACAAGAACCGCAAGCATGCCGGCCGTCACTTCTTCGCCGAGGTTCACCTGCCGACCGGTGACGTTACCCAGGAACTTCGAGCGTGGAAGCGTGAGGCAGGGGAAGGCGGCAACGCAGACTTCCGACTTCGTGTCACGCATGAGCTGATCGATGCGACCGATCCAAACGGGGGAGAGATATTGCACGTTGAGCGCCATCCGGGCCGCAATCCGGAGTACATCGTCCGCCTGATTCGACCGGCGGACGCCGAATTCGCCGAAGTCGAGGCAAGGTGCACTCGGGCCGGTGGCACAGGCGGGGCGGCTGGACAGAAGCGGTATGGCTTGTGGTGAACCTACCCGCGGGGTATAGTCCACGTGACGTGACGTATGTGACGTAACTTGGAGACCACAGTCATGGCTGTAGGAGCCTCAGGCCGTATCGTGATCGACGTCGATCCTGCGCTGAAGAGACGGCTCTACGCCGCCCTTGGGGCAGATGGCTGTTCGCTCAAGGAGTGGTTCCTCGGCCGAGCGAGCGACTACCTAACCCACCGCGGCCAAACTGAACTGTTCGAGCAGAATCGCCCGTCCCCGGATGAGGCCGAGGAGGAGGGCGCGTGACGCAGTCGGACCTGAACACCGTCGATTGGTCTTTTGAACGTGCCAAGACGCAAGGTGGCGCCCACGGGATCCACCCATACCCGGCCAAGTTCATCCCGCAGATCCCTCGCCAACTCATCGATCTGCTCGGGCTGCCGTCCGGAACGTGTGTTTTCGATCCGTTCTGTGGCTCCGGGACCACGCTCGCGGAAGCGATGGCGAGTGGAATCCCGTCGGTTGGGGTCGACCTTAGCCCAATCGCCTGCCTAATCGCGAGGGTAAAAACGACACCGCTTGCGGCAGATTCCATCGGAATTGTGAGCGAGGTGAGCGATGAAGCCGCGATGCGCCTAGCCGCTCACGACTTTCGAATTCCGGAGATTCCGCGTCTCGATCACTGGTTTCAGCCTCAGGTACAAGCGAGTCTTGCAGCGATTCGAACCGCCATCAATGGTGTGACGGACAGTGAGATGCGCGACGCACTCCGCGTGGCAATGTCGTCGATCATTGTCAGAGTCTCCAACCAAGACAGTGATACTCGGTACGCCGCCGTTGTGAAGGATGTGTCGGCAGAGTCGGTCATCGCGATCTTCCGTAGACGCGCGCGTGATCTTGTCGGTGCGCTGACTCGGAAGGACTCGCTGTTCGAGGATCTCGGGCCGCGTCCTCAGATCATCAACAAGAACGTACTCACAGTTGAAGCTCACGAGATTCCTATGCAGGTAGGCCTCGTGATCACATCGCCTCCGTACCCGAATGCCTATGAGTACTGGCTCTATCACAAGTATCGCATGTACTGGCTGGATATGGATCCGATTGATGTGAGGAAGCACGAGATCGGGGCGAGGCCGCACTACTTTAAGTCGAAGGACCCACACACAGCCGAGCACTTTCGCGAGCAAATGGCCGGAGTGTTTAGTCTGCTAGTGCAAGTAGTGGTTGAGGATGGGGCCGCCTGCTTTCTAATCGGACGATCGATCATTCGAGGAGAGAACGTAGACAACCTCGCACTCTTGACCGAGGCAGCGGCGAGGCATGGGTTTGGCTTGGCCGACGTGGTCGAGAGGAATATCCCCCGCACGCGCAAGGCGTTTAACCTCTCGCATGCCAACATCAAGACCGAACACGTAGCGGTGTTCAGGAGAAATGCATGACAACTGCGCTTCTCTGGAACGACTACAAGTACATGCCATACGAGAAGCGTCTGGCGACCTTGGAAGTTGCTCGCTTGCTTGGCGTCGAGCCGCAGCCAACCCCCGATGGTCTTGTTGTTGACCGCCACGTGCGACCATCGATCGCCAAGCGACTCACCTACTTCTCCGCAGCAGTGAGCAGCGCAGGAAAGATGACTCCGACCGATCAGCATCTGTTCGAATCGACGTCCCGAGGCCGGAACGGAAGTACTTCAGGTCGTCAATCGACGCGGTACTCGGCGCACGGCCTGCACGAGTACCGAGGCAAGTTCAATCCACAAATCGTGCGCGCGGTCGTGAATATCCTTGGACTCCGCGGCGGTAGTCTCTTGCTAGACCCGTTCTGCGGCAGCGGGACTGTTCTTCTCGAATCGGCTCATCTCGGACACAATGCGATTGGCTTCGATCTGCATCCGCTAGCGGTGGAGATCGCCAACTCAAAGATTACAGCCTATCGCACGTCGCGCCGGACCATGCGGCGAGCCATCAATGCGGTGCGGCGTGAAACGGAAGCCGCAACAGCGGCACAAGAGTCGGGGGCGCTCGGCGAATGGCTAGAACACAACTACCCAGAAGTGTCCGTTGATCGCCTGCCAAACGCAGACTATTTGATGGAGTGGTTCCCAAGCCTCGCACTTCGGCAACTGGCATTCCTACTGGCCATGATCGAGCGTGCGGTGCCATCAAACCTCCACAGCGTATTTCGGATGCTCGTTAGCGATATCGTCCGAGACACGTCATGGCAAGAGCCTGCGGACTTGCGGATTCGGCGCCGGGCCGAGCCAGCGGACAACTATCCAGTAATCAGTCTCTTCAAGGAGAAGGCAGAGAAGGCAGTCGGGTTGATCCTTGCGATGCCCGAAGCGTCTTCGGATGATCAACGGCAGTTGGCGTGTTACGTCGACAGCCGGCAGAAGGAGGACGCGATCGCTCAACTGAATCGGGCCTTCCCCCGTCGCCGAGTTGACGCCGTGATTACGTCACCTCCCTACGCAACAGCTCTACCGTACGTCGACATGCATCGCCTGAGCCTCTGTCTCTTGGGGCTGATCAGCAACGCTGGTATCCGGAGCGCAGAGCGGGCATTAGTTGGCAATCGTGAGATCGGAACACGAGAACGGGATGGGCTCGACCGTCGTATCCAAGAGAACGCCGCCGAACTCCCGAAGCTGTGCAATGACCTCTGTAGGCGCATGCTTGCTGAGGCCCAGCGACCAGGCAATGGCTTCCGGCGTCGGAACACGCCCGCTCTGCTCTACAAGTATCTTGAAGAGATGCGAGAGACTTTCCGAACACTCGGTGCGGTGCTGAAGCCGGGAGCCCCCGCAGCGCTTGTCGTCGGTCCAAATCGCTGCTCCTTAGGTGGAATCGATTTCGTCATTGATACTCCTGACCTGCTGCGAGAGTTGGCTGAGCAAACCGGCCTGGCGACCGACGAGTGCATCGAGCTCAACACGTATCAGCGGTACGACATACACAGCCAGAATTCGATTCGGCGAGAGGTCTTACTCGTTGTGCGAAGAGCCCGCGGATCCAAGCGGTCCTAAATGTCGTCGAACGGTTCGGAGTCATCCTCCCCAATCCCAACCCCCGCGTAAACCAAGACCCCGCGCTCTCTCCCTCGGCGCGAGAGCGCAGGCCCGAGACCACCCCAAAGCCCCCGGTTCGCCTCGCCACCCTAGGACTCTCACCCAAACCCGAGAGAGCGGAACCCCGCCCCTCGCGGCCACACGGCGTCGATCCACGCGCTTGTCCAGTAAACAAACAGGCCCGCGTCGCTTGGACACGGGCCTGCAAAGCTCCCCGAGTTGGACTCGAACCAACGACCTAGCGGTTAACAGCCGCTCGCTCTACCAACTGAGCTATCGGGGATCGGATTGTCGGTCCCGCTCCGCGGCGTTGGTCTCCGCGGGGCGCCCGCGCCAGGCGGGACGGGCAAACATACACCCTCTGTCGCCGGAATCAAGCCCCGGCCCGGAGCCCTGCTCGGCCCTGCCGGGCTATGGCTCACGCCCCATATTCGGCTTGATCCGGGACCCACTGTAGCCCGCCTCGATCCGCCGGAGCCCCTTCCCGGAGTGGCTCTTGCCGAGCCCCCGGCGGGGGCTACACTTGCGGGATCCATCCGTCCAACCGCCCCGGATCGCCCCCAGGCGACCCGCAGGGCCACTTTCCCCGGTTCCGACCATGAAAACCGACATCCATCCCAAGTACTACCCCGAGTGCAAGGTCTTCTTCGGCGGCGAGCAGGTCATGACCGTCGGCGCCACCGTCCCCGAGATGCACGTCGAGGTCTGGTCCGGCTCCCACCCCTTCTTCACCGGCAAGCAGTCCTTCGTGGACTCCGCGGGCCGCGTCGAGAAGTTCCAGCGCAAGTTCGCCGGCGACTACTTCAAGAACAAGAAGAAGAAGGGCTAGACAACCAGCGCCGAACCCCCGAAGCCGCCCCGATCCCCCTAGGGCGGCTTTCTCGTGCGCCCAGGTCATCCACGATCGATATCCGAGCCTCCGCTCCGCTCAGACTCGGCGTCCAGAACAGTGACCCCTCCCACCGAATCCAACCCGACCCTGACCCCCGCCGCGATCGCCAGGCTGAACGAGCTGCGCGCCGAGCGTGAGGCGCTCACCCAGCGGATCGCCGACCCCGACGTCCTCGCCGATCATCACAAGTTGCGCGAGATCACTATCCGCAAGGCAGCGATCGACCCCGTCGTGGACCGCTACGAGCGCCTGCTGGCGATCCGCGACGAGGCGGCGCAGCTCCGCGAGTCGATCGAATCGGGCGCCGACGCGGAGCTGGCTGCGATGGCCACGGACGAGCTCCCCGCGCTCGCCGAGGAGGACGCGGCGCTCTCGCAATCCATCCTCGAAGAGCTCGTCACCAGCGACGACAACGCCGTCGCCTCCGTCATCCTTGAGCTCCGCGCGGGCCAGGGCGGCGACGAGGCGGCGATCTGGGCGGGCGACCTGCTCGAGATGTACCGCCGCCGCGCCGAGCGCGCCGGCTGGGCATTCGAGCTGCTCGACGCATCCCCCTCAGACCTGGGGGGCTTCCGGCACGCCGTGTGCACGATCACCGGGCCCGGCGTCTGGACGCAGCTCGCGCACGAGGCGGGCGTCCACTGCGTCAAGCGAGTGCCTGCGACCGAGACGCAGGGCCGAGTCCACACCTCCACAGCGACGGTCGCCGTGCTCCCCGAGCCGCAGGACGTCGAGATCACCATCGACCCGGGCGACGTCGTCGAGCACATCACCACGGCGCAGGGGCCCGGCGGCCAGAACGTCAACAAGGTCGCCACCGCCGTCCACCTCATCCACAAGCCCACCGGCGTCGAGGTGCGGATGCAGGAATCCAAAAGCCAGCGGCAGAACCGGGACAAGGCCTGGCGCCTCCTGCGCGCTCGCCTGTACGACATCGAACGCCAGAAGCAGCAGGCCGAGCGTGAGGCCGAACGCCGAGGCCAGATCGGCGCGGGAGGCAGATCCGAGCGCATCCGCACCTACCGCTACAAGGACAACCAGGCCGTGGACCACCGGCTGAACGAGTCGTTCAACCTCCAGTCGATCCTCGCCGGCGACCACGACGATCTGGCGGCTGCCCTGCACCGGATGGAGATCGAGCGACGGCTGGCATCCATGTAAAGCCGAGGGATTGCAATCCCTCGGTGTTCAGGGCTGAACACGACAGGCTCGCAAGTTGTCAGAAGAAACCTCCAACCCGATCGACCTCGCCATCATCGGCGCCGGCGCCGCGGGGTTGATGGCCGCCATCAGCGCGGGCCGAGCCGCGAGGGACGCAAACCGATCGCCCCGCATCGTCGCCCTCGACGGCGCCCGCACCCTCGGCGCCAAGATCCTCGTCGCCGGCGGGGGGCGCTGCAATGTCACGCACGAATCCGGCGACGCCCGCGACTTTGCCGGGGGCTCGCCCAACGCCATCAACAAGGTCCTCCGCGCCTTCACGTTCGACGACACCGTCCGATTCTTCCGTGAACTGGACGTCGAGCTCAAGTGCGAAGACACCGGCAAGCTCTTCCCCGTCACCGACAGCGCGCGCACCGTGTTGACTGCGCTCCTCGACGAGTGCCGCCGCCTGGGCGTCGAGCTCCGACACCCCTGGCGCGTCGAACGCATCGAGCAGGTCGGGGACGGCCTGCGCCTCCACTCGAATGATGGCCAGACGCTCGACGCCGCACGCATCATCCTCGCCACCGGCGGCAAGGCGCTGCCCAAGTCCGGCTCCGACGGCGTCGGGTACACGATTGCCAGATCACTCGGGCACACCCTCACTCCCCACGTCTTCCCCGCGCTGGCGCCGCTGAAACTCGATCAGCAGCAGACCGATCTGGTCGAGCTCACCGGCGTCGCGACGCGCGCCACGATCGAGGTTGTCGCCGCAACCGGCAAACGTCGCTACCAGACCACCGGCGACACCCTCATCACCCACTGGGGCCTCTCGGGCCCGGCGCCCATGGACGCGAGCCGACACCTGACCGCCGCCCGGCTCGATGACCCCGGCGCCACGCTCGTCATCAACTGGCTGCCCGGTGAGACCCCCGAACAACTCGACCGCCGCCTGCTCGATGCCGGCAAGCGCCACGCGGTGCGCCTCCTCGCGCCGCTGCCCGAGCGCCTGGCGAAGTGGGTCTGCCGAAGCGCCGGCGTCGATCCCGCAACCCCATGCTCCGCGCTGACCAGGGCGCAGCGGAAATCCCTCGTCGATCACGCGACACGCTGGCGCCCTCCGATCACCGGCGACCGAGGCTTCACCCACGCCGAGGCCACCGCCGGGGGCGTTCCACTCGATCAGGTCCACCTGGGCACGATGCAGAGCCGCCGCTGCGACCGTCTTTGCCTCTGCGGCGAGGTCCTCGACGTGGACGGCCGCATCGGCGGGTTCAACTTCCAATGGGCGTGGTCGAGCGGGTTTCTCGCCGGAAAGCACGCGATCTCGGCGGCTCAATAGCCGATAAACGGTGGGATTTCCCGCAGCGCACCGACCGGCAAGGAACCCCCCCATGAAGATCCCCGAGGTCTATCTCATCGAAGTCGAGCACATGCCCGGGAACCTCGCGCGCGTGCTCCAGGTCGTCGGGAGCAAGGGGCTCACCGTCGAGGGGCTCCAGGCCGTCGAGCGCACGCAGCAGAAAACCATCTGGGAGCTCACCCTCGAGTTCGACGAGTCCGTCAACGACGACCTCTTCGACGCCATCAACGCGATGCCCATCGCCCGCGTGCTCGGTCGCTCCGACCGCGTCATGCACCGCCACGAGGGCGGTAAAATACACACCGTCGGCAAGTCCCTCATCGGCTCCTGGCAGGCGCTGCGCGACATGTACACCCCGGGCGTGGCGCGCGTCTGCCTGGCCATCGAGGAAGACCCCGCGCTCGCGAAGAAATACACCAACATCAACAACACCGTCGGCATCGTCACCGACGGCACCGCCATCCTCGGTCTCGGCGACATCGGCGCCCTCGCCGGGCTCCCCGTCATGGAGGGCAAGGCGGCCCTGTTCTCGCAGCTCGCCGACATCTCGGGCGTCCCCATCCTCCTCGAGCACTCCACCCCCGACCAGATCGTCGAGACCGTCCGGCGCATCGCGCCCAGCTTCGGCGCGATCCAACTCGAGGACATCGCCGCCCCCGCCTGCTTCGACATCGAGCGCCGCCTCTGCGACTCCTTGAACATCCCCGTCCTCCACGACGACCAGCACGGCACCGCCGTCGTCACACTCGCCGCCCTGCTCAGCGCCACCAGACAGGTCGGCGTCGATCTGAAGGACAGCGTCGTCGGGCACATCGGCCTCGGCGCCGCCGGCATCGGCATCACCCGCCTGCTCCTGAGCTACGGCGTCAAGCGGATGCTCGGCGCCGATCTCAGCGAGGACTCCCTCCAACGCTTCGAGGCGCAGGGCGGCGAGCGCGCGACGCTCGAAGACCTCATGCGGACCTGCGACATCGTCGTCGCCACAACCGGCGTCCGGGGCCTCATCAAGCCGGAGATGGTTCGCCAGGGCCAGATGATCCTCGCGCTGACCAACCCCGACCCGGAGATCGAGCCCGCCGTCGCGATCAAGCACGGCGCCCGCTTCGCCGCCGACGGCAAGAACGTCAACAACGTCCTCGCCTTCCCGGGACTCTTCCGCGGCGCCCTCGACGCCGGCGTGACGAAGTTCACCGAGGCGATGCTCGTCGCCGCGGCCGAGTGCCTGTCCGGGCTGGCGAAGGAAGACCACCTGATCCCCGACGCGCTGGAGCGGAGCGTCCACGACGCCGTCGCCATCGCCGTCGTTGCGGCGGCGCTGGAGCCGGCGGCGCTGGCTGCGTGATCATCGACGGCATTCGCGCCGCAGCATTACACTCACCGTTGTGACCTCCCTCCTCGCCGTCCCCATCACTCCCGAATCCTCCGACCCCGACGAGGTCAATCGCGCGCTCGACGACGCCGGGACCGCGCGATCGCTGGGCGCCGACCTCGTCGAGTGGCGGCTCGATTCGCTGTTCCACGGCGCTGGAGACGATGCCGGGGAGGCCGCGGCCCTCAGACTCATCGCAGAATCCCCCCTCCCCTGCATCGCGACGATCCGCTCGCCGCAGGAAGGCGGGCACTACGACGGCGACGACGACGCGCGGATCGCCCTGTACGAGCGCCTGGGGACCGCCGATACGCCGCCGCGTTACATCGACGTCGAGTGGTCCACGCTCTCGCGCTCGGCCAACCTGGCGCAGAAGGTCCGGCTGGTCGTCGAGCACGACAGCCAGCACCGCGACGTCGCCACGTCCCTGATCTGCTCGGCGCACGACTTCGCGGGGCGCCCCGCCGACCTGCTCCGCCGCCTGGAGGCCATGCGCGCCGAGCCCGCCGCGAAGATCATCAAGATCGCCTTCGCCGCGCGCACGATCCGCGACAACCTCGAGTTCTTCGACCTGCTCGCCGCGCGCGACCGCCCCACCATCGCCCTCGGGATGGGCGAGGCCGGCCTGCTCTCGCGCGTCCTCGCCCCCAAGTTCGGCGCCTTCCTCACCTTCGCCGCGCTCAACCCGCAGTCCACCTCCGCGCCGGGGCAGCCCACCGTCGAGGAGATGCTCAACCGCTACCGCTTCCGCGCGATCAATCGCGCCACAAAGGTCCTCGGCGTCCTCGGGTGGCCGGTCTCGCACTCGCTCTCGCCCGACCTGCATAACGCGGGCTTCGATGCGATCGGCTTCGACGCCGTGGACCTGCCGATGCCGATCGCGCCCGAGTGGGAGGCGTTCAAGGCGACCGTCGGTGAGCTCATCGCGCACGAGCCCCTCGATTTCATCGGCGCCAGCGTCACGATCCCCCACAAGGGCCACCTCGTCCGCTTCGCGCGGGAGAACCACTGGGACATCGACGAGGCGACCGCGCGCATCGGCGCCGCCAACACCCTCGCGCAGGGCCCGGACGGCGCCTGGATGGTCCGCAACACCGACGCGCTGGCCATCGCGCAGTGCCTGACCGAGGCGCAGGGCCGGCAGTCCCTCGCCGGCGAATCCGTCGCGATCCTCGGCGCCGGCGGCGCCGCAAGAGCCGCCGCCGTCGCCTGCGCCGACCTGGGCGCCGAGGTGCGCATCGTCAACCGCACGATCGACAAGGCCGAGGCGATGATCGCCGAGCTCTCGCTGCCCCAGGGAATCCACGTCCACCTCTCGACCGAGGAGGACCTCCGCTCGGCGCCCCCCGGCGTTGTCATCAACTGCACCCCGGTCGGCATGTCCACCGGGCCCGCGCCCAACGACGCCCCGCTGGCCGACGCCACCCTCGACGCGCTCTCCGTCAACACCCTCGTCTTCGACACGGTGTACGCGCCGATCCAGACGCCGCTGATCCGCAGCGCCGAGGCGAGGTCGCTCCGCACCATCACCGGGGACAGCATGTTCATCCGGCAGGCGCAGGTGCAGTTCGGGATGTGGGCCGGTCAGCCGGCCCCGGCGGGCCTCTTCGAGCGCGTGCTCACGGAGCGGCTCGCGGGATCGATCGGCTGATCAGCCGTCGGTCTCGCCGTACTTCTCCGGCGACGCGATCCGGCGGTTTCCGGTCTTCCAGCGCGTCAGCGTCATCGGGTTCTCGATCACCAGCATCCGGACGCTCCCGGTGTCCGAGCGCAGCGTCACCGGGTTGGCCCCGTTGTTGAGCACACCGAGGACCTGGTTCCGCGTCGCCCTGAGGCCCACCAGCGGCTCGAGCGTGCTCGTGAAGACCGCGTCGCCCGAGTTCGAGAAGAGCTCGATCCGCCCCTCGTCACCGCCCGGCGTCTGGAGGTACACGTTCCCGCTGTCGGCGATCAGCGCCACCGGCGAGCGCACCGGCTCGTCGCACCGCACCTCGATGTCCCCGTCGATCGTCTCCACCTGGATCGCCCCACTCACGCCGATCAGCAGCGCATCGCCCGCCGTGTTGCGCACGCGGATGCCCTCGCAGCTCGGCAGCCGGACCGTCAGGTTCACGCCCTCCTCCGCCTTGAGCGGCTCGAGCGCGACAACGCGCACGCGCAGCGTCTCCCGGTCGGGGGCGCTCTGGACGCGCTGCGTGGACAGCTCCAGCCGCTTCCTGAGCGATTCGCGCAGCTCGTCCGTCGCGAAGGCCGGCGTCAGCAGCGTCTCGGTCATGCAGATGTGGTCCACCTCGCCGGTGACCTCCACCTTCACGCTCCCGTACGGGTTGTCGATGTCCAGCCCCAGCTCCGTCAGCGGCGCCGGCGCGGGCATCGTCGTCACCCGGTGGTCGCGCGTCGCGCACCCCCCGAGCGTCGGCGCCAGCAGCGCGACAAACAGCAGGACGGGGAAGCCGATCCGGTTGAAAGCGATTCGGGGCATGGGTGTGGGATCTTTCCTGATCTTCACCGGGGAATCCGGCGTGCAGCGCCCCTTGAATCGGCCCGAACCATGCCGGTCCGCCAGTGATTCACGCGCCGCGGTTCCCGCTGGTCCGAGAAACCTACGCCCTCACAGCCCCCGCTGTTCGAGCCAGGCGCCGACCTCCCGGTCGAACCCCGCCGGGTCGTCCATCATCAGGAAGTGCGACACCCCCTCGAACTGCACGAACCGCACCCCGGGCGCCAGACCCCGCACATAGGCCTTGTACTCGTCCGTCCAGAAGGGCGACGCCGCCAGGACCACCAGCAGCGGCGCCCCGATCGCGTCGTCCCCCCAGATCGACTCATCCGCCATCGCCTCGAACCCGCCCCGCATCGCCTCCCGGCTCGTCCCGAGCATCACCTCGCGCACGTGCGCACGGTCCTCGTCGTGCGCCATCGTGGACGCCATCCCGTCGAACATCTGGATCGAGAACGACTGCCACTGGTCCGTGAACAGCGGCGCCACCATCTGACGCATCTGCGCCGCCGGCGCGAAGGGACGCAGCGCCCCGTCCACCGCCACCAGCCCCGCGACACGATCCGGCGCCAGCCGGTACACCTGCCGGATCACCGGCGTTCCCATCGAGTGCCCGACCAGAACCGCCTTGTCGATCCCGGCGTCGTCCATCGCGGCTAGCACCGCGTGCGCGTAGAGGTCCATCGTGTGCGTCGCGCCGCCGTCGCGAGTCTGACCGTAACCCGGCAAGTCGACCGCGAGCGTCGGCCGGTCCCCGGGCAGCACCTCGATCGTGCTGCCCCAGTACTGATGATCGCACGCCCAGCCGTGCACGAAGACCAGCGGCGTCTTCCCGCCGCCGTCGCGCGCGTTGTGGAAGTCGTAGAACACGCCGGTCGTACCGTTCGGCGCCATGTGCGACCCGTCGGCGACCCGGGACGCCGCGCAGCCGCCGGCGAGCAGGAGAGCCGTCATTCCGATCACCAACACGAGCAGTTCACGAGTCATCGTCGCTTCTCCGAATCACTACCACCGCCACCTGGAGCCGAGGGGGACACCACCGGTGGCGCCCCGGAAAGCGATCCTACCGCATCCGCGGATTTTTGACTTCCATTGCCGCCGCTGATCGCGTGTAATGGATCCGGAACCGATGGGGCGGCAGGAGTGATCCACCATGCGCAAACAATCGTTGACCGTCGCGGTCGCAATCGCGCTGATCTCCGCCCTGAACGCATCCCCACCCGCTGTCGCCGGCGACCTGACGCCGCCCCCCGGCGCCGTCGCGCCGACGATGAAGCCACTGGACATCGTCGAGCCCCGGATCCCCATCGGCGCTGACACGACGCCGGGCGACGCGAGCTCCGTGTACCGCATCACCGAGTCCGGCTCGTACTACATGACCGGGAACATCGCCGGCGAGCCCGGCAAGCACGGCATCGATGTCCAACTCCAGCCCGGAGATCTCGGCAGCGTCTCGATCGATCTCAGCGGCATGACGCTCCTCGGCGTCCCTGGTTCGCTCAGCGGAGTCAGCTTCCCATCGGGCAGAGCCGACGTCGCCAACGGGACCGTCTCGCACTGGGGCGGGAGCGGCGTGCAGGTCGGCTCCGGCGTGATCGACAACGTGTCCGCCAACTTCAACGGTCAGGACGGTGTCAGCGCGTCCTGGGGCACGCTTGTCCACCACTGCATCGCCGAGGGCAACACGCGCGATGGCATCGCCGTCGGCGACGTCTCCCGCGTCGAGTCCTGCGTCAGCAAGGTCAACGGCCGCTGGGGCGTCCACGCCGACGGCGCCGTCACCATCGCCGACAATGTCATCTACAACAACGACGGCGGCGGCATCGAGGCCGGCCTCGCCCACATCACCGGCAACATGCTCTTCAGCAACAGCGCCGGCGGCATCCTCGACCGGGGGCTCTCCACGATCGCCAGCAACACCGTCCATAGCGGCGCCGTCGGCATTCAGGCCCAGGGCAACGACTCACGGATCGAGGACAACCAGATCATCGGTTGCATCACCGGCGTCGAGGTCATGGGGACGGACAACCTCGTCATCGCCAACTCCGTCCGCCAGAGCACCACCAGCTACAACATCGCGCCGGGCAACCAGGCCGGCGCGATCGTCATCTCGCCCGTCGGCGCCGGGCCCTGGGACAACTTCCAGGACTGACCCTCGCCGTGCCCCCATCCCACAGGAAGCCACGCCATGACACCCCCCGCCGCCGTCGCCAAACGCCCTGCGCCCAAGACGCCCACCGCCGAGCAGGTCATGAAGCAGCTCCGCGCCATGGGAACCGCACAGAACCGCAAGGTGTACGCCCGCCACGGCGCCCCGGAGAACATGCTCGGCGTCAGCTACGCCGACTTCGGTAAGCTCAAGAAGCAGATCAAGACCGATCACAACCTCGCGAAGCAGCTCTGGGACACCGGGATCATGGATGCGCAGATCCTCGCCGCGATGGTCTGCGACCCGGCGCAGCTGACCAAGTCCGAGTGCGACGCGTGGGTCAAGGACGCGACGTGCTATCAGGTCGCCAACGAGCTCGCCGGCGCCGTTGCCCGCTCGCCCTACGCGATCTCGCGCTACGAGAAGTGGCGCAAGTCCAAGCCCGAGTTCACGCAGGCCGCCGCGTGGGCGACACTCGCCGGCGTCTTCAAGCACGCGCCCGATGCCGTCAGCGACGCGATCGGCAGAGAGGCGATCACGCGCATTGAGACGACGATCCACACCGCCCCCAACCGCGCCCGAGAAGCGATGAACACCTGCCTCATCGCCATCGGGACCTACCGCGAGCCCCTCCGGGCCGCCGCCATCGCCGCGGCCATACGCATCGGCAAGGTCGAGGTTGACCACGGCGACACGAGCTGTAAAACCCCGGACGCCGCCTCGTACATCGAGAAGTCGGCGGCCCACCTGGCGAGGAAGAAGGGGAAGTAACCGGCGGCGCAGCCCGGGATCGCTCCCGCTAGAATCCCGGATCACATCGCTCGGGGCGCCGGCTCCATCCGTGAGACGCCGGCTGAGACGCACCCGTTGAACCTGATCCGGTTCGCACCGGCGGAGGGATAGCGACACTTCTCCCCCCATGCCGGGCGATCCCTCTCTCGACAGAGGAAACGCCCAATGACCACACAGCAGGACACACGCCCCACCGTCCGACTCAACGCCCCCACCCAGGGCGCGGGCAACCCCGGCGAATCAGGCGTCACCACGCCCGGCTCATTCGCCCGCGCCCACGACATCGGCGGCCCGCTCTCTTTCTCCTCCCCCGACACCCCGGGGATGCCCGCCCCGTCGAGCAAGACCGCCTGGGACTTCCTCCCCAATGGCTGGTCCACCGAGATCCTCGCTTCGCCCCCCTCTCCTTCGGGGAGAGGGGCCGGAGGAGAGGGGCAGACGCCGAACTTCGACACGGGCGAGGTCGTCTTCACCGACGCCCGCAACGCCACCCGCCGCGTGCGCTTCCCCAAGGGCTTCACCCCCGTCACCCAGCTCGAATCCGCGCGCCTCGGGATCATCACCCCCCAGATGGAGCGCGTCGCCCAGCGCGAGCCGCACCTGACGGCTGAACAAATCCGCGACGAGGTCGCCGCAGGCAGGATGATCATCCCAGCCAACACGACGCACCTGACCTACAACCTCGACCCCATGGCGATCGGCCGCGCGTCGCTGACCAAGATCAACGCGAACATGGGCGCCTCCCCGGTTTCATCGGGCACCGAGCAGGAGCTCGAGAAGCTCGAATGGTCCGTCAAATGGGGCGCCGACACCGCGATGGACCTCTCCACGGGCGGCGACCTCGACGCCACGCGCGACGCGATCATCCGCCACTCGACCGTCCCCATCGGCACAGTCCCGATCTATTCCATGATCATCGGGCGATCCCTCAACGACCTCGACGAGCGGGTCATCCGCGACACGCTCATCCACCAGGCCAGGCAGGGCGTCGATTACTTCACCATCCACGCAGGAGTCCGCAAGGCGCACCTGCCCTACGTGAAGAACCGCCGAATCGGCATCGTCTCCCGAGGCGGCTCGCTCCTGGCCAAGTGGATGCTCGACCACGACCGCGAAAACATCATGTACGACATGTGGGACGAGATCTGCGAGATCATGCGCGCCCATGACGTGTCGTTCTCCATCGGCGATGGGTTGCGCCCAGGAGGCCTCGCCGACGCCACCGACGACGCCCAGCTCGCCGAGCTCGAAACCATCGGCGAGCTCACCGAGCGCGCCTGGCGCCACGGCGTGCAGGTCATGGTCGAAGGACCGGGCCACGTCCCCTTCGATCAGATCGAATACAACATGAAGCTCCAGCGCACCCTCTGCCACGGCGCGCCCTTCTACGTGCTGGGCCCCCTCGTCACCGACGTCTTCCCGGGCTACGACCACATCACGTCGTGCATCGGCGCCACCGCCGCCGCCTACCACGGCGCCAGCATGCTCTGCTACGTCACCCCCAAGGAGCATCTTGGATTACCGAAGAAGGACGACGTCAAGCAGGGCTGCGTCGCGTACAAGATCGCCGCCCACAGCGCCGACGTCGCGCTGGGCATCCCCGGCACGCGCCAGTGGGATGACGACCTCACCAAGGCGCGTGCGGCGCTCAACTGGGAGAAGCACTTCGACCTCGCCTACGACACCGACTTCGCGCGCGCCCTCCACGACGAGGACCTCGACGTGGACACCGACTTCTGCGCCATGTGCGGCCACGACTGGTGCTCCGTGCGCATCAGCATGGAGATCCAGGAGTTCGCAAGCGGCAAGGCCGACGGCTACGAACGACTGGGCAAGGACGGCAAGGCCGGCGCCCCCATCCAGTCCGCCGCGCTGACGATCGAGCAGAAGCAGATCCTCGAACAACGCGGCGTCCTCAGCCCCGCCGAGATCCACGCGCTGGCCGCCAAGACCAAGAAGGCCGTCCACGCCGACGAGGGGAAAGCGTCGTGCCACAGCGATTACGTGGAGAGCGACAAGGAGGCGGTAGAATTGCAGGATCGGTTGGTGCGATCCTCATAACCCTTGATCCGGAGAATCCTGATGACACGCCACGTACTTTGGGCCGGTTCGATTGCATTGTCGCTGACCCTGCTCTCCGCTTGCGCCACCACCTCGCACTGCACGCTGCCGCAGCCGGAATGGAAATCCGCCGAGGCCGCGCTGCTCGAGGCGGATTTCGCCTGGAACAGGGCCGCGGCCGGCAACGATCTCGACGCCCTGATCGCGTTCTGGACGGAGGACGCCGTCATCGGCTTCCAGGACGGCCCGCCCCCGATCGTCGGGCGCGACGCGATCCGCGACTTCCTCGTTGCCAACCGCGATGACCCCGCTTTCTCCATCAGCTGGACGCCGCACCAGGCGTGGGTCTCCGGCGACGGGTCAACCGGAACCACGTTCGGCATCGGCACGATCCACCGCACCGCCGAGAACGGGCGTGTCATGTCATCGACCGATCCATACGTCTGCGTCTGGCGCTACGAGGACGGCGCCTGGCGCTGCGCCCTCGACCTGCGCAGCCCCAACTTCGACTGATCACACCGGGAAGCACTGCGTCCCGAACTGGTTGAGCAGGAGCCCCAGGTCCGCGGTGTCCACGACGCCGTCGTTGTTCAGGTCGCCCAATGGACCGGGGCCGCCGAAGTTGCTCAGCAGGATGCCGAGGTCGGACGTGTCGGTCACGCCGTCGTTGTTGAGATCCGTCGGGCACAGGTCGGTGGTGATGCGCACCAGCCCGAACGTCGTGCCGCTGAAGCCATCGAGCGGGCTCCCGGGGCAGCCCTGGAACTCGATTGAGTAGTTCAGGTCGAAGAACGAGTCGCAGTGCCACGAGTTCGCCGGCGCCGACTGGAGCGTCGTGTACCCCGTCGTCGGCAGCCCGAGGTCAACCCCCGCCCGGATGCGCAGGATGCAGAAGTCGGGGTCGCCGAAGTAGTCGCCCGACATCGCCCGCAGCTGCATCTCGAACTGCTGGATCGGATCACCATTCACCCGCGGGAAGCAGTCGAAGAAGTTCGTCCCATCGTTGGGCAGCTGCATGACGATGAAGCGGCTGAACCCCGACAGCGAGCCCGTCCCCTGCATCGGGAGCACGAGCTGCGCGCCGTACTGCGTCGTCGTCCCGCCGAACAGCCCGCCCGGCGCCTCGTTGACCGGGAAGAAGTTCTCCAGCCGCACGTCGATGTCGATCGTGTCCCCCGCCGGCAGCCCGTCGATGATGTGCATGTCGCCCATCGGCGAGGAGTACGAGCACGCCGCGGGCGGCATCGTCGCGGTGCCGAACCCGTTGTCGGGCTCGACGCACTGCCCGCACGCCATGCCGCAGAAACAGGCGAATCCCGCAAGAATCGCCACGCCGGTTAATCTTGTTGACATCTGTGGATCCCTCTGCCGGGACATGAATGATCACACGACCACAATCAACTCTAACGATGCCGCTTCACGGATCCGTCGGGATTTTCTGTTTTTTTTGCCGTATTCGTTCCCGGAATGGCGCCCGGACAACGCAGCGCCAAAGAAAACCCCGGGATCAGAATCCCGGGGCTGAGCGATCGCCTGATTTTTGCATCGGGATTATCCGGCCGCCGGTTCTTCCCAGTCATCCTGCGCCGTGATGCCCCCGTCCTCCCACGTCACAATGATCCGGTCGTACACGATCTCCACCTGCTCCATGTACACCACCGCGTCGGGGCCCATCCCCCTGGTGAAGGGCGACACGCTAGCCACCCGCGCCCCAACCAGCGCGTAGCGGATGGGGCCCGCAGGGACATCGATCCCCCTGGGAAAGAGCGCATCGGCGGAGCTGATCTCGATCACCTCGAAAACATCGTTCCGCACCAGCGCATTCATCAGCAGGGGCGTGGACTTGTCGATCGGCTTCGTGATCGTGAATGGCTTGTGCTGGCGCCGACCGGTGGGCAGCCCGCTCGCCGAGTCGCGGGGCGTCGAGATGCTGTGCGAGAACCCCAGCACGGTGATCGGCCCCGGATCGACCGCGCCGGATTCGCCGGGAACAATGTGCATCACCGCCGCCACCGACGGGAAGCCGGCCATCCCGGGATCCACCGCCCGAGGAGGCTCCGGCGCGCCGGCGAGGCGAAGATAAATATCGTTCAGGCTCGCCCCCGTCGGAGAGATCCCCCCGTCCGGCGGATAGAGCTGCCCGCTGTACGCAACGTACGCCACACCGAGCGTCAGCGCGGCGGCCAGTCCGATTGTCAATCCATTGAAACTGTTCTTGCGCATCGCGCCTTTCTCCTGCATGGGTTCGATTGCCGCGACCGATCGCTCCGAGTCGCGATCGCTCCGGTTATCGACCCGGGATTAGTTGTGGTTTGGCGAAACCCCCTGATTTCGGCGTGATTGTCGCGACAAAAAAACCGGGGGATTCGGGTCCCCCGGCTCTTCGATTGATTCCTGCTGTGGCTCCCCACTCAGATGCGCTTCTGCACCTCGAGCAGGTGGTACCCGAACTGCGTCTTCACCGGGTCGGACACCTGTCCCACCGGGAGGTCGCCGAAGACCACGGCGTCGAACTCCGGCACCATCGCGCCCTGCTCGAACTCACCCAGCGAGCCGCCCGAACGCCCGGAGGGGCACTTCGAGTGCTTCTTCGCAAGATCGCCGAAATCGGCGCCCTTGGCGATCTGGTCCTTGAGGTCCAGGGCGTCTTTTTCTGTGGGAACGAGGATGTGACGAGCGACGGCTCTTGGCATGGGCGGCTCCTTCCGGGGTTTCCGGGATTGGTCAGACTTGTGTGTTTCCGTTCGTCAGGATGCCATGACTGTAGCCGGATCAAGAGGCGACGCCCTCCGATGAATACCCTCAATCGCGCCCCTGATCGATTCCCATCTTCTCCGCCACCGGCGTGAAGACGTCCAGCACCACGGTCTCCTCGAGCGCAACCACGCCGTGCGGGACATTCGACGGCAGCAGCATCACCTCACCCCCGGCGATGTCGATCTCCCGCTCGTCGCCGGGCTCACCGACGGTGAAACGGAGTTTGCCGCTGATCACGCAGGCGAGTTGCTCGTTCTCGTGCCGGTGGACAGGGACCACACACCCCTCGTCGAGCACGACCCGGGCCACCATCGCCTTCTCCCCGACCACCTTGCGGCGTTCGAGCGTGGGGATCGGCCGATCCGCCGGCTGCTCGCTCCAGGGGAACTTTCCCGCCTCGATCACGGATTGGGACATGGCAGTCGCCTCCTTTTCCGGAGTTTATCCTTGATCCGATAGTTATGAAATACTAACCTAGTGAATCCTAACTAAAGATCGGCATGATTCACCTCCACCTGACCACCGCCTGGATCGCCGTCCTGACCGGCTTTGTTTCCGGGGCCGTCATCGGGCTCGGGTTCCACCACGCCGCATTCCTGGGCGGGTACGGCAGTTGGCCGAGACGCCTGCTCCGGCTCGCCCACATCGCCTGCTTCGGCATGGCCTTCGTCAACCTCGCCTTCGTCCTGACGCTGGCGACCGTCGGCGACCTCCCGAACTCAATCTTCGCCTCCCCCCTGCTGCTCGTCGGAACCGTGGGGATGCCGGTGGTTTGCGCCCTGGCGGCGTGGAGGAAGCCGCTGCGGAACCTCTTCCCAGTCCCGGTGCTCGCGCTGCTCGGCGCCGCGTCGCTGGTGTGCTGGGACCTGCTCCAGGAAGCAGCACAAGGAGTCACGCCATGAGAATCGCGCTGATCGCCATGAGCGGGATCCGGGTCTGCGACGAGCGCCTGCTCGAGCTGGGCCTGACCCTCCCCGGGTTCGTCGAGCGCAGCAAGGCCATCGCGTCGCTGCCCAGCCTCGGGCTGCTGACCCTGGCCGGGATGACGCCCCGGCGTCACGAGGTCGAGTACATCGAGATCGCCGACTTCGCCCAGGCGCCGCCGATCGAACGGGCCAGGGAGTTCGACCTCGTCGCGATCTCCTCCCTGACCGCGCAGTCGCTCGACGCCTACGCGCTGGCCGGCGCCATCCGCGCCACCGGAACGCGCGTCGTCATCGGGGGCCTGCACGCGACGTGCCTCCCCGAGGAAGCCGCGCGGCACGCCGACGCCGTGATCATCGGCGAGGGCGAGCCGGTGTGGAACGAGGTCCTTCGCGACGCCGAACGGAACACGCTCAAGCCCATCTATGATGCGCGCTCCGCGCCCTACAACATGAACCACGCGCCGATGCCCGCGTTCCACCTGCTCGACATCGACAAGTACAACCGGATCACGATCCAGACGAGCCGGGGCTGCCCGTACCGGTGCGAGTTCTGCGCCTCGTCCATCCTGCTGACGCCGAGATACAAGCAGAAGCCGATCGACCGCGTCCTCGCGGAGCTCGACCGCGTGTGCGAGTTGTGGCCGCGCCCGTTCATCGAGTTCGCCGACGACAATGGGTTCGTCAATCGACCCTACTGGAAACGGCTGCTCCCGGAGATCGCCAGGCGCAACATCCGCTGGTTCACGGAGACCGACATCACGATCGCCGAGGACCAGGAGTTCCTCGACCTGCTCGCCCGCTCGGGCTGCGCCGAGGTCCTCATCGGCCTCGAGAGCCCCGTCCCACAGGGGCTCCCGGGTCTCGAGCTGCTCAGCGACTTCAAGAACCGCCGCGGCCCCGGCGCGCTCGACGCGGTGCGCGCGATCCAGTCCCACGGCGTGCGCGTCAACGGCTGCTTCATCCTCGGGCTCGACGGCCAGACCCCCGGGGTCTTCGACGCCGTTCACGACTTCGCCATGGACGCCGGGCTCTTCGACGTGCAGATCACCTACGCCACGCCATTCCCGGGGACGCCCTTGCACGAGCGCCTCCGGCGCCAGGGCAGGCTGACCCACGACGGCGACTGGCGCCGCTGCACGCTCTTCGACCTGAACTTCATCCCAGACCCCATGACGGCGGAGGAGCTCACCGAGGGTTTCTACGATCTGACCCGGCGTCTCTACAGCGACGAGTGCACCCGCGCACGGCGGGACCGGTTTGTCACAATGCGCCGCCGCAGCGCCTGACCGTTGACACCGGCGCCGTCAGGAGATCGATCGACCATGCCCAGCCGCTCCCGAACCGCCCTCGCCCTCGCCGCCGCCGGTTTCTGCACGATCGCGCTCGCCGCCGACCAGCCCGCGAAGATCGCGCCGCCCCCGCAGTTCCACACGGACATGAGCAAACTCGAGGAGGCCGCGACGCCCGGGCTCGAGCACCGGTTCCTCGGGCACTTCGTCGGCGACTGGAGTGTCGCGATCCGGCAGAAGCGCCCCGGCGCCGCCCCGGTGGACTTCACCGCCACCGCAACATTCTCCTGGATTCTCGACGGCCGCTTCCTCCGCGAGGACCTGCACGCGGAAATCGACGGATTCCCGATCGACATGATCCGGTTCCTCGGGTACGACCGGTTCAGGGGTCGGTACACCCTCGCGTGGATGGGCTCGACCTCCACCGCCATCACGACCGCCGAGGGCGACCAGAACGTGGGCGGCGACGAGATCACGCTCTTCGGCGTCATGGACGAGCCGCACCTCGACCTGCGCGATCGATCCACAAAGACGGTCTATCGCTCGATCAGCAAGGACCGATTCGTCGTCGAACTCCACGACCTGCACATCCCGGACCCGAACTCGCTCGTGCTGTCGATGCGGTACACGCGTGTCCCCTGACGGTCACGCGAGCCGGCGCAGCCGCTCGATCGCAGCCTCCAGCGTCGCGCGCCGCTTGCAGAACGCGAACCGCACGAGCGGCCTGCCCAGCTCCGCGTCCATGTAGAACGCGCTGGGCGGGATCGCCGCGACGCCGAACTCCTGGGTCAGGCGCCGGCAGAACGCCACATCGTCGCCGAAGCCGAATGGCGTGTGGTCCGCCATGACGAAGTACGTCCCCGCCGGCGGCGTGAGCCGGAACCCGATCTCCGTGAGCGCCGAGCAGAGCAGGTCCCGCCGGTCGCGGTAGTCGCGGAGGAACCCCTCGAAATACGATCCGGGCGAACGCAGCGCCGCCGCCGCGGCGTGCTGCATCGGCGTCGAGACGGCGAACGTCAGGAACTGGTGCGCGCTCCGAACGCCCGCCGTCAGCGCCGGCGGCGCCACCGCCCATCCGATCTTCCACCCTGTCAGACTGAACGTCTTGCCCAGCGAGCTCAGCGTCACGGTCCGCTCACGCATCCCCTCCAGCGACGCCAGGCACACGTGCTCGCCCTCGAACACCAGCCGCTCGTACACCTCGTCCGCGACCGCGATCACGCCGCGCTCGACGCACAGCGATGCGATCAGCCCGAGCTCCGCTCTCGTGAACACCTTCCCCGTCGGGTTGTGCGGCGTGTTGACCAGCACAGCCCGCGTCCGGTCCGTGAACGCGGCGCGCAGCTCGGTGGGGTCGATCGTCCACCCCGGAGCCCGCAGCGGGACGAACCTCGGCGTCGCGCCGGCCATCGCCACGCACGCGCGGTACGAGTCGTAGTAAGGCTCGAACAGGATCACCTCGTCGCCCGGGTTCACCAGCCCGATCAGCGTCGCCGCGATCGCCTCGGTGCAACCCGCGGTGACCGTGATCTCCCGATCAGGATCGACCGCCAGCCCGCTCGCCCGCGCGAACCACTCGGCGATCGCGCCGTTGAGGACCGGCTCGCCGAACATCCGCGCGTACTGGTTGTGCCCCGCCTCCACCGCCTCGAGCGCGGCCCGCTTGACGTGCTCGGGCCCGTCGAAATCCGGGAACCCCTGCGAGAGGTTGATCGCGTGGTGCTCGCGCGCCAGCGCCGACATCTCCGCGAAGATCGTCGTCCCGAAGGGCCGCAGCCGGTCCGCGACGCCAAGGCTCACAACGCCGCCCCCCGCGACGCGTGCTCGAGGACCACGAACCGCAGACCCGGCAGCCCGTCATCGCCCCCGCGTCCGGAGTAGCCCCGCGCCAGCGCCGCGCCCAGCGCCGCCACCTTCCGCCGCGAGGCTCCCGACATGTTCACCAGCGTCACCGCGCACGCCCACACACCGAAGCGCCGCGCCGCCGCTCGCGAGTCCTTGTCGTCGCCGACCGTCATCAGGTGGGTGCAGGCCGACACCTCGGGGCCGCACTCGATCGCCCGCTCGATAAGCATGAGCCGGCTGTCGCGCTCGTCCGGCGTCGTCGCGCACCACCACAGCAGCACGCGCGCCCCGGCGTGTGAGAGCGCGTGCAGCGCATCGAGCGAGGACACCCCGCCCTCGCCCACGGCCTCGAGCGAGAAGGGATCCAGCATCGCCAGCGCGCCGCGCACGCCGTCGTCACCGATCGCGCCGCACAGCTCCAGCAGCGCGCGGTTCCCGTCGCTCCCGACGCAGGCAACACGGTCGCCCGGAACCCCGAGCCGCTCCGACTCCATCTCGATCGACGCGAGGCTCGCGCCATCGATGTCGCAGAAAACGAACCTCGCATTGGACTCCGACAGCGCCCCGAGCATCAGCCGGGGAGATCCCGGGTACACGGGGGTCCCCTGCTCCATCGAGGCGCGCAGCGCCTCCGCGTAAGCCGTCCCGCCAAGCTCCGATCCCGACCCGGCGACCTCCAGGAATCGAGAAGCCCCGAACCGCCGGGCCTCGCTGTCCACCCAGGTGTACGCCGCGCTCCCGGAGTGAGATTCCCAGTACGCCCGGGGCGCCTCGATCGAGGCGACTTCCAGCAGCGGCAGGTGCTTCCAGACGTCCCCGATCTCGCCGAAATGATGGTTGGCCATCGCAGGAGCATACCGCTGGTCCGCCGGCGCCGAGCCCGGGGCGCCGCCAGGGCCCCGGATCTCACAGCACCTCGCGGACCCCGGATTCCGGGATCCCGACGCAGGAAGCTCCCTTGAAACCCCCGGGAAAAAGGGGGCTGTCGGCCCTTGACCACTCCGGGGATCCGAGGGGGCTATCATGTGGTCGCTCCCCGGGCCGCCGGTCTGGGGCGCTGTCGGACCAACGCGACCACACGCCCGAGTCGCGAATCAGGTTCCTCTCGCATTGCTCGGGCACAGTTGGATTCAATGACAGTCATGAAGAAGCTCTATGTTGGTAACCTCCCGTTCGGCGTCGGCGATGTCGAACTCCGCGAACTCTTCTCCGCCCACGGGTCTGTTCGCTCCGCCTCCGTCATCAACGATCGTGAGACCGGCCGCTCCCGCGGTTTCGGTTTCATCGAGATGGACAACGACGGCGAAGCCATGGAGGCGATCGAGAAGATGAACGGCGCTGAATGCCAGGGCCGCAACCTCACCGTCAACGAGGCCCGTCCCCGCGAGCCCCGCTCCGGCGGCTTCGGCGGCGGCGGCGGCGGTGGTCGCGGCGGCTGGTGATCCCCTCACCGCGGGGCGCCTGCCCCGCGTGAACAATCCAGACAGGAAAAGAACCCCGGTCAGCGATGGCCGGGGTTCTTTCGTTTCCATATTTTCCGATCAGTGCGGAAGAACCGATGGGGACGCAACTACTTGAGCATGCACTAACACAATGCGCCCCAGCATCTTGGATGTGAAACACTCCGCACAGTCCGGTGTAGAATATCGCCGATACCAATGGGGCATCGCGCCCGGTCAACACCCGGCGCGCTGATACTTCGGATCACACGCAATGCCGCCACGACTCCCGAACACCCGGCGCTCGATCAAGCGAACGCTCTGCGCGCTTGTCCTGGTCGCCGGTTCATCGGCTCTGGCGCAATCCGATTCATCCGAGCAGCAGCTCGCCGAAGCCGCCCCGAACCCCGCGCTGCACTTCTCGCTCGCGCACCTGCCCGAGCCTGTCGAGCCCGCCGGGAGCCGCTCAACCCCACCCCACTCCGACCTCTGGTTCTCGCCCGCGCCAGACAGCGGCGAAACGACCCCGGCAGGCCCAGACCACCTGCAGCCGCTCCGCGTGCTCTCGGAGATGATGCTCGCCCGCTCGCCGGAATCGGCCCCAGAGGCCGATGCCGGACAGCAACCCCCCACGCTGCTCCGCACCGAGAACGGCTACACCCTCCGCTTCGAGGACGCCGCCATCGCCTCGCCGCTGCTCCGCGACCCGGGTGAGTTCGCCAGCGCCGGGAGCAACCGCTGGGAGCTGCTGCCCGACGTCTATCTCCGCAGCGGCCGTGTCCACGACGCCGGCTACGAGTCGATCGACTACGCCGACCTCTACGCGGAGCTCGGCGTGGACCTGTCGAGCAACACGGGCCTCTGGCTCCGCTACGAGCGCCTCCGCCAGGCCCTGGGCCAGCAACGCGAGGGCGAGCAGGTGGACGCCGATGCGCTCTACCTGCAGTTCGAGCTGCGGTTCTGATCACCTCGAAACGCACAGCGGCGCCCCGTCGTTGCGTCTGTTCTCTCATTTCCCGACAGCCTGATAGGATGAAGACCGCCGCGCTGCCAACCGGTGTATGTTGTCGCTTCATCGTGCGGGGTGCGGATCCGTTCACGACGGTGTGATCTGCGCTCGCCTGCATCTTGGTGGAGATCCGATGGACGAACAGAGCAAAGGTGGCGACCCGCCCAGCGCCGAGAGCGTGGAGGAAGCGGAAACCGCCATCCACGAGAGCGCCGGGATCCACGGTTCGGTGTCGCCGATCGCATCAGCGCCACGTCCCTCGGACACGATCAGCGGCAGGACGATCGGCCGCTACAAGCTGCTCCAGCGGATCGGCGAGGGCGGCTTCGGCGAGGTCTGGATGGCCGAGCAGCGCGAGCCGGTGACCAGGCGGGTCGCGCTCAAGATCATCAAGCTGGGCATGGACACGAACCACGTGATC
Source organism: Phycisphaeraceae bacterium (assembly GCA_020639135.1). Classification (GTDB taxonomy): domain Bacteria; phylum Planctomycetota; class Phycisphaerae; order Phycisphaerales; family UBA1924; genus JACKHE01. Next base: position 129,317 of record JACKHE010000006.1, on the reverse strand, counting down.
GCGCGGTTCGAGGCCGAGCGCCAGGCGCTGGCGATGATGGACCACCCGAACATCGCCAAGGTGTTCGACGCCGGGGCCACCGACTCCGGCCGCCCGTACTTCGTGATGGAGCTCGTCCGCGGGATCTCCATCACGGAATACTGCGACAAGAACAACATGCCCTCGCGCGAGCGGCTCCGGCTCTTCGTGCAGGTCTGCGGCGCCGTGCAGCACGCGCACCAGAAGGGGATCATCCACCGCGACCTCAAGCCGAGCAACGTGCTGGTGACCATCATCGGGGACCAGCCGGTCATCAAGGTGATCGACTTCGGCATCGCCAAGGCCACCGAGCGCAGCCTGACCGAGCAGACGATGTTCACCGAAATCGGTCAGTTCATCGGAACCCCGGCCTACATGTCCCCCGAGCAGGCGGACTCCGTCGGCACGGACATCGACACGCGAAGCGACATCTACTCGCTCGGCGTCCTGCTGTACGAACTGCTCACCGGCGTGACCCCGTTCGACATCAAGACCCTCCGCAACGCGGCGGTGGACGAGGTCAAGCGGATCATCCGGGAGGAGGAGCCGAGCAAGCCCAGCACCAGGCTGAGCACCCTCGGGGAAGACCTCGACACCGTCGCCCGCCAGCGCGCCACGGAGCCGAAAAAACTTAGCTCCTTACTCCGCGGCGACCTGGACTGGATCGTCATGAAGGCGATGGAGAAGGACCGATCGCGCCGTTACGAGTCCAGCAACGGGCTCGCCCGGGACATCGAGCGGTACCTCGCCAACGAGCCCGTCTCCGCCGGACCGCCCAGCGCCGCCTACCGCATGCGGAAGTTCGCCCGGCGCAACCGCGTCGGGGTCGTGACCGGCGCCATCATCGTGCTGGCGCTGGCGATCGGCGTCGTCGTCGCCTCCAGCGGGATGGTCATCGCGATGCGGGAGCGGGACCGCGCCGACGCCGCGGCGATCGCGGAATCCGCCGCGCGCATGGAAGCCCAGCTCCAGGCGGACCGGGCCAATGCGGTCAACGATTTCCTGACCGACGACCTGCTGGGCGCCATCGACCCCACCCGCACGCAGGACCGGGAAATCACGATGCGCGAGGTCGTCGATGGCGCCTCTCTCCGGATCGCGACACGGTTCAAGGATCAGCCCGACACCGCCGCGGCCGTCGAGCGGACGCTCGGCGACATCTACACCCGGCTCGGTGTCTTCCCGAGCGCCAAGGCCCATTTCCTGCACGCGCAGAGCCTGCTCCGGGAATCGCCGGACAGCCGCGAGCGCGACCAACTCGAGATCCGCAGCGACCTCCTCCAGCTGCAGTTCTACGAGGGCGAGTACGACCAGGGCATCCGCAACGCCGAGGAAGCGCTGGACGTCATGCGCGACACGCTCGGCGAGGAGGACCTCGTCACGCTGAATACGATGTCCGTGCTGGCGATGATGCACACCTGGAACAACCAGCTCGATCAGGCGGAGCCCCTGTTCCTCCGCGCCCTCGAGATCCTCGAGCGCACGCAGGAGCCGCAGAGCCGGCTCGCCATCGGGGTGCGGAACAACCTCGCGGTGCTCTACAGTGAACGACGCGAGCTGGACCGCGCGCTGGAGATGCTCAACGCCGTGCTAGTAACCATGCGGACCGAATACGGCGAGGAAGACCCCGACACCCTCGACACGATGGTCAACATCGCCCACGTGAGCAACGAGATGGGCCGGCTGGACGACGCGGAAGCCATGGGGATCAAGGCCCTCGAAGCGGCCCGCCGAACGCTGGGGAACGAGCACCTCACGACACTCAACGCGGCGAACAACCTCGCGGTGACCTACGCCAGGATGGGCGAGTTGGACAAGGCCGAGCCGCTCTACCTCGAGGGGTACGAGGCCTGCAGAAAAATCCTGGGGCCCGAGCACAGCGAGACCCTGGTCTCGATGGCCAACCTCGGGCGGCTCTACATGCGGATGGAGCGCTACGAAGACGCCGTGCGCGTCCTCACCGAGTGCGCCGCGTTGAACGCCAGGGTCCTGCCCCCGGGGCACTTCGGCATCGGCGTCACGCTCCGCAGCCTGGGTGAGTCACAGCTGGGGCTCGGCCGGCCCGCCGAGGCCCTCCCGAACCTCATCGAGGCCTACGACGTGCTGCTCCCCCATCTCGGCCCCGAGGACCCCGGGATGCAGGACCTGACGGAAAAGATCGCAACCGCCAGCGAACAGACCGGAGACGCCGCGGCCGCAGCGCAGTGGCGGGCGAAGCTCGGGGAGTGACCAGCCGCGCAGAAAAAAGGCGGGATGCGATCCCGCCCTTCTGTCATTCAGATTCGGTCTGCCCCGCTCAGTCCTTCACCTCGAACAGCTCCACGTCGAAGATCAGGAACGCGTCCGGCGGGATCACCGGCGGGCGACCGCTGGGGCCGTAGGCGATCTTGCTCGGGATCAGGAGCTTGCGCTTGCCGCCGACCTTCATCGAGCCGACGCCCTCGGTCCAGCCGGGGATGACGCGGTTGAGGGGGAACTCGATAGTCTTGCCGCGATCGACGCTCGAATCGAACTTCGTCCCATCGACCAGCCAGCCGGTGTAGTGCACGACCACCGACGACGCCGGGCTCGCCGGCGATGGGCCGTCGCCCTCGACCAGGTCGTACCACATCAGCCCCGAGTCGCTCTTGTGCAGCTCGAGCCCGTCGATCCCGTCGCCGGGCAGCGTCGTGTCCGCCTTGGCCATCGAGATGACATCGCCGGTCTTCGAGTCCATCACGACGGTGATCTCGTCGGACTCGGTGTAGCAGACCGCCCGGAAGACCGCCGGTCCGTCGCTGTGGATCATCTCGATGGAGTTCAGCCGCCCGCCGGTCTCCTTCTCCGCCTTGATCGCCGCCTCGATGATCGAGAACGAGCAGTGGTTCAGCACGCCGCAGACCTCGGCCGGGTCCGGCGGGAGCTTGGTCAGGTCGGTGTCGGCGATCGCGGCGCCGGCGAGCGCCGCCGCGGCGGCGGCGCCAATCAGGAATCTCGGGAATCGGCCATTAGTCATGGGAATGCTCTCTTTGCTGGTGGAAATGCTCGGATTGAATCTCGGGTATGAACAATCGCGGCGTGGCGAAGACCCGGTAGGGTAGCCCCCGCAAGCAGGAACAGCCGGGACATCCTCCAGGTTGCGGTCCGACGCGTATATCAGCCCGTGCCACCACCCAGCTCCGCTGGGTGGTGTCTTCATTCTTCAGAACCAGTCAGGAAGCACGACCCAGCGAAGCTGGGTCGTGGCACGGGCAATCTCGATTCACGCCATCCGTCTCCGCCTCGGTGGCGAAACCCCCAGAACGACCACCGCGATCACGCACCCGACCAGGTTCGCGATCAGGTCGTACCCGGTGTTGATATACCCTCCGACGTTCGTCTCCGGCATCATCCGCGTCGCGAGGAACTCCACCACCTCGTTCATCGCGCCCAGGCCCATCCCGATCGACACGGTCAGGATCGCCAGCCCCGCCGACATCGTCAGCCGCTTGTTCACCGCCGTCTCCAGACCCTGCCAGCACGCCACCGTCGCCACGCCGAAGCCGTACGCGTGCGTCAACTGGTCGTACTTGAGCAGGCCCACGAGGATCCAGCGGTTGTAGAGCACCGCGCTGGTCCCCTCCGGCCTCGGCGCCCCCTCCGGCAGCGGGACGTTCCCACCGGCCATATGCAGGAACCCCCAGAACGACAGCGCCCACAGCACGCCCATCGCGAACCGCACCCGGCTGTCGGCGATCATCACCACCGCGATCAGCGCGACCATCACCAGCCCGTAGAACAGGAACTCGCTGTTGCCACTCTTGTACGCCAGTGCGCCGAAACCCACCATGTAGGCCAGCGTGAAGAGCGCGAGATACCGGTGGCGGCGCAGCATGTCCGGCGCAGCGTACCAGCAACGACTGTCACTCGTCGTCGAGCGAACGCATCGCCCCGGCCGGCTGCGCCGCGAGGAGCCTGCCGATCGTGAACCCGGCGCCGCACTCGGGGCACCGCGCCTCCGGCGACCCGCTCAGGTCGTACCCGCACATCGGGCACACCACCGGCCGCCCACCGCCGGGGCCATCCGCCAGGCGCTGCGTCCGCTCAGCGTTGGTCTCGCGCCAGACGAGCACCGTCGAGAGGATCCAGATGATCGGCGGGACGCCCCCGCCCAGCAGCGCCGCGATGCCCAGCGGGATCTGGTGCCGGCTGATCACGTACACCGTGAACCCGAACGCCCACCCCGCCGACAGCGCGATCAACCCGGAGAGAACCGTCTGCCCGATCCGCCTCGGCGTCCAGCGCACCACCGGCCGCCAGATCGCGATCCACACGAACCCCGCCACCAGGTACACCGCGCCCCACAGGATCAGCGCGTGCGCCGGCTGCGGCGGCCCCTTGGAGCTCGACGGCATCGAGAGGATCACCACCATCCCCAGCACGAACACCGCGCCGGCGATGGGCAGGATCAGCATCGTCAGGATCAGCCGCGCGACCAGGTGCGTCATGCCGCAGATACTACCGGCGGGGCCCGGGAGTTCGTCAGAACAGCCGCGCCGAGAGCCGGGGGCCTGGAAGCAGCGCCAGCGCCGCCTTGGGGATCTCCGCGCTGACCTTGAGCATCTCGATCGCGGCCTGCTCCAGGAGCTGACCGCGGATCAGCTCCGTCGTCTCCCGCGCGAAGTCCGCGTCCCGGATCTTCGACTCCGCATCGGTGACCTCGTTGAGCCGGTTGCCCCACACCCGCACGTCGCGCTCGATCTGCTGGATCTTCACGCCGTTTCCCGCACGGAGCCCGGTGATCGTGTCCAGCGCGCTCCCGATGGATTCCGCCGCCTTCTCGACATCGCCGTCCACGAAGTTCAGCGCACCGAAGAGGTCCTTGAGCGAGTACGTCGTCGTTTGCGTCTCGCCGCTGTCGGTCTGCGTCTCGCGCGTGACGACGCCGAGCTTGCTGATGTCCAGCCCCGCCTCGACCCGCGCGGTCGAGCCGGTCGTCACGAGCGTGCTCTCGGCCAGGATCCGCTTGCCGTTGAAGCTCGCCGTCTGCACGAGGTGGTCGATCGTGTTGTAGATCGCCTCCGCCTGGATCTGGAGCCCCCGCTTCTCCTCCTCGCCCAGCGCATCGCCGTTGGCCGCCTCCAGAGCGAGCCCGTTGAGCTCGTGGAACAGGTCCTCGATCACCGACAGCGCCCCTTCGCGTGCGCCCAGCAGGTGCAGCTGACGCTCTGATGAGCTGATGCGCCCGTTGAGCTCCTGCCGCTCCGACGCGAGGTTGTCCGCCGCGATCAGACCCGATGGGTCGTCCGCGGCTCGGTTGATCCGCTTGCCCGTCGCCAGACGCTCGGCCGCCTGCGCCACGATCCCCTGCGCACGCCCCAGCGCGTGCTGCGCCCTGAGATTCGGGATGTTGGTCCGAACGCTGAGCGTCATCTCTGATGATCCGTCGATGGTCCGCCGGCGCTCTCCGGCGCCGTCCGCCCTCGGCATCGTCCAGAACCACCCCCCGATGAACCCCGGGCGCCGGCAGAACCGGCGCAACCCGCAGGATCAGCGTCCCGGCGCGCAGGTTCCTCTTCCCGGACGTGGCGGCGCCCCGGCCCGGGGGCAGACTTGGGCATGCCCAGAATCAAGACAAGACTCGGACTGCGCGCGTGGATCCTCGCCCTGACGCTCCTGCTGGGGCTCCCGCTCACGGCCCTCGCGTGGGCATTCCCCAGGGCATCGCGCGTCGCCGTGTACCAGAGCGAACTCGCCGACCCCGAGACACTCGCGGCCGTCTCCGGCGTATTCCTCGTGGACACCCCGCAGGAGACCACGGACCTCCACACGATTGACCTGGGCTACGCCACGCTCGCGCTGACCGAGGAGCCTCGCTCCATCACGCAGCCCAGACCCGGCGTCGTCGAGATCCGCTGCGACTCCGGGCGCATCGTCGCCTTCCCCCCCTTCCGCTGGAAGGGCCGCAACGGTGTGTGGGACCCGGTCATCGGCGTCGTCGGCGCCGGCGACGACCCCGAGAGCGATCCCTTCTTCGGCATGGGCAAGGACTTCGGCCTGGGCCCGGACTTCCAGGGCGCCGCGGGCTTCGAGTGGAACGCTTCCGCCGTGCGCACGCTCCCGGCCACCGCGCCGGTGATCTGGACCATGAGCAGCGAAGACTTCGGGCGCCTGTACCTCCGGACACTCTTCAAGGCGATGGAAGTCGCCAACGCCGGCGGGGGCCGCGTCACCAGCGCCGTCGGCGCGGACTCCATCACCCGCTTCGGCCGCATCGACAACCCCGGGCGCGTGCACCTGGCCGTCTGGTCGCGCCTGGGCGACACCACCCAGGGGCTGCTAGTCGAGTCCGACTCCCCGGCGTGGTCGAGGGGCTGCGCCAGGGCGATCGCCTCCTCGTGGCGCCCCATGATCGACGAGGCGCCGGCGAACCGCCGCGAACTCGAGCGGCTCATCGACCTGGGCGTCTCCGGCGCGATCCGCCGTCAGGGCGACTGAGCCGGCGAGGCGATCCCCGCCGCCCCGAGCACCAGCGCCAGCCCGCGCTCGTCCGACTCGTCAAAGGCGCCGATCTCGAACGAGTCGAGGTCCAGCACCCCCCAACACACCGGCTCGGCCCCGTCATCAGCCCGGTCATCGGCCCCGTCATCGGCCCCGTCATTTACTCTGCAAAAACAGGGCAGGACGATCTCCGACCGGTCCCTCGGGTCGCAGGCGACGTACGCCCCGCCCAGCTCCTCGACATCCCGGATGATCCTCGTCCGGCGCCCGGTCAGCGCCTGCCCGCACACCCCGTGCAGCCCGATGGGCGAGCACGCCGGCTTGTCGCGCGAGGGCCCCAGGGCCATCGCCCGGTCCCCCGGCGCGCCCGGGATTGCCCTGTAAAACCCGGCCCAGCTGACCCCCGCGCCGCAGAGGCCATCCCACAGCGCATCGATGACGACGCGGAGCACCGCGTCCGACGGGCCCGGGGCCGGACCGGCGCCAGGACCCTCCGAGCCTGTGTTTTCAGGGGTTTTTGACGGTCCCCCGGCGCCGGCGGCCGTTCCCACCGCCGCCCGGACCCGCTCGGCGATCGCTTGGTAGTCACGGTCAGGCATGGCCTGATGGTACCTTCCCCGGCGTCTCGGGGGGCGATCCGCCGATCGCCCGGCGCCCGTTTTGCCCTCAAAAAAAAGTGGAAAAAGTGCAGCGGAACTTGTGCGGACGCCAATAGAGGGATACAACCACGCATGTCCCGCCCGCCGCAACGGAATGGCGACGGGCGCGTTGCGACAGCACAAACGCCGGGAAAAACAATCCCGAACACGGAGGCTCCGAACCATGGCGACTCGCAAAACCACCAGGAAGACAACCCGCAAGAGCACGGCGCGCAAAGCCACGCGCAAGTCCGCGACACGCTCCACCCCGCGCAAGAAGGCCACGCGCCGCACCACCACGCGCAAGAAGACCGCGGCCGCTCGCCCCTCGCTCAAGATGACCCAGACCAGCAAGCCCCGCACCAAGGCCGAGATCTACCGCCTCATCTCCGAGGCCACCGAGCTCACCCGCCAGCAGGTCGCCAGCGTCTTCGAGTGCATGGGCGAGATCATCGAGAAGGATCTCAAGAAGGGCGGCCCCGGCGCCGTCAACATGGCCGGCCTCATGAAGGTCACCGTCCAGCGCAAGCCCGCCGTTCCCAAGCGCAAGGGCATCAACCCCTTCACCGGCGAGGAGCAGTGGTTCAAGGCCAAGCCCGCGCGCAACGTCGTGAAGATCCGCCCCCTCAAGAGCCTCAAGGACCGCGTCTGATCGCGTCTTGAAGTCCTGATTGCCTGATTCAAAGGCCGGGTGTTCCAGCAATAGGACGCCCGGTTTTTTCATGGGATGCGCGCCGGGTCTGCCCCCTTCTCCCTCCGGGAGAGGGCCGGGGAGAGGGGTGCAAGGCGTGTGCCATGGCCATGGCTTTGCATGGCCATGATTGGACGTATTCGAGATGAAGCATGGCCACGAAGACGTGGCCATGGCACGCGCGCAACACTCGACGCAGGCATGGATGTGCTGGTCGCGCGCGGCCCCTCTCCCGGATGGAGAAGGCTGTAACACCCGAGCCTTCGCTCCGCTCAGACTCGGCGTCCAAAGAGCCTCAGACTCCGCGTCCGATCCGTCCCCCCTCTCCCTCTGGGAGAGGGTCGGGGAGAGGGGCGATCGGAGCTTGAACTCCCGAACTCATACGCCGAGCATCGCGCTCGCGACGCCCGTTGCTGATCGGTTCAAGTTGCTTGCTCCGCGCGTCCCCTCTCCCGGTTCGCTGCGCTCACCACACTCTCCCGGATGGAGAGGGGTGCAATACCCGAGCCTTCGCTCCGCTCAGACTCGGCGTCCATCCGTCGCCGTCCGGGGGCTCCTTCGCCCTGAAAACGCCCCCCATCCCCGCCGGATCGCACCGAAGTCGGGGCGTTTTTTCTCCGATATTTCAGGATTCCCGTGGTACGATCGCGCCGGAATCAGGGGGATCCGACGCTCTCCATGACAGCATCACCGCGCGGTCGGACCGCGGGCGATCCAGTTGACCCCGCCTTCGCGCGCCGAAGCGCACACTCGATACAGAGAAAGATCAGCACGTGAACCACACCCACACCAGCCTGTGCATCGCGCTCATGACCGCCATCTGCGGGCACGCCTGCGGCGGCGAGATCAACCCCCCCGCCGGGCCCATCGCGCCCACCATGAAGTCCCTCGACCGCATCGAGCCACGAGTCTGCATCAACGACCTCCCGGGCGACCAGACCGCCATGCACGTCATCACGTCGCCCGGGAACTACTACCTCGCCGACGACATCACCGTCGAGCCCGGCAAGAGCGGCATCGTCGTCAGGCTCAGCCAGGACACCAACGAGGACAGCATCTCCATCGACATGGACGGCTTCTCCATCACCGGCCTCCAGGGCTCCCTGAGCGGCATCGACTGCCCCGCCAGCCCCATCGCGCAAGTGGAACGCTTCCACGTCAAGCAGGAGTTCGGCCAGACGTCCGGCACGCGCCGCTGCGGCGGCGACGGCGTTTCCGTCATGGGCGCCGACGAGGTCTTCATCGACATCAGCAGCGAGAACAACGGCGGCGCCGGCATCCGCGTCGGTCACGTCACGAAGTTCAAGGCCGGCTCCGAGCTCTCCAAGAAGGTCAATATCGCGAACAACGGCGGCGGCGGCGGGGGCGGCGGCGTCATCGTCGTCGAGTGCGAGTCCGCCTCGCTCCACGGCATGAACGTCAGCGACAACATGGGCGACGGCGTCCGGATCATGATCACCGACCCCGACAACCGCGACGAGTCCATCTCCATGGACGAGATGACGCTCCACGGCAACATCGGCGACGGCATCGAGATCCTCCATTCCTCCGGCGACAACGCCCGCGTCCGCATCCGCAGCGCCAGCATGGACGGCAACGCAGGGGACGGGATGAAAATCACGGATAACGGCGACGAGAGCATCTCGTACGACTTCGATGAGCTGTCCTCGTCGCACAACGGGGGGTACGGGGCCAACCTCGAGGCGCTCAGCAGCGCCAGGGTCAGCGTCACCATCACCGACTCCCGATTCGCCACCAATGTCCTCAGCGGCCTGCGCGCCGTCGGCGACGAGGGCGGCACGCTCACGCGCATCGCCGTTCGCGGCTCCGTCGCCAGCGGCAACGGCGGCAGCGGCTTCGAGTGCCTCGCCCTTGGCGGTCGCTTCGATTCCTGCGACGCCTCCGACAACGCCGTCCACGGATACGACGTCGATGCCGCCCCCGACCTCATGGGCATCGCCACCCGCAAGGGCTACGACTACTACAAGTCGGTCGGCCAGCGCAACGTCGCCAACGGCATCGACGGCAACAGCTGCACCCTCACCGTCAACGTCTGCCACCTCATCAGCAACGGCGGCCACGGCCTCCAGGTCAGCGCCGGCGCGGCCGACATCCGGTCCTCCAGCTTCGACGACAACTTCGGCTCCGGCGTCCGCGCGATCGACTCCGACATCCGCTCCCAGAGCACCATCATGAGCGAGAACGCGCTCTACGGGATCCACTCATCCAGCGGCCCCGGGACAACGCGCGTCATGGCCCTCGATTCCGGCAAGATCCTCCGCAACAGCGAGGGCGGCTGCCTCTCCGACGGCGGCGACTACATCTGCTGCCAGAGCACCCACTTCATCGCCAACGGCGGCGGGGGCGGCGGCGGGACCGGCTCCGGCATCGACGCCATCGACGCCGCAGCCGTCCTGCTCACCGACTGCTCCTCGACCGGGAACACCGGCGACGGCGTCTCCATCCGCTCCAGCGGGAACCCGGCGCTCATGCCCACACAGATCAGGCTCGACGGCGTCCTCGCCGCTCGCAACGGCGCCCACGGCATCTACTCCGAGAAAGCCGCGTTCGGCGGCATGCGCGGCTGCGACACCAACGCCAACGGCGGCGACGGCATCCACGCCGCGGCCGACGCCACCGGCCTCCACATCGAAGCCTGCGCATCATCCGGCAACGCCGGCGCCGGCTTCAATGTCGTGGGTGTCGGCAACGTCCTCGTCAACAACACCGCCATCAGCAACATCATGGGCGCCGTCATGGCGCCCGTCCCCGGCAACATCGTCGGACCGCAGATCGACGAGGGCGGCGTCCAGCAGAACGGCAACCCCGCGGCCATCTACAACCGCTGAGCACCCCTCTCCCTCGGGGAGAGGGTGGTGAGCGCAACGAACCGGGAGCGGGGACGCGCGGAGCAAAGGCGCTGAATCGCTCTCGACCAGCCGATCGCGCGATTCGGCTTGTTGAACATTGTTCGGTGTTGTTCCATTCCCCCCCTCTCCCCGGCCCTCTCCCAGAGGGAGAGGGAGGCAGACTGGACGCCGAGCCTGAGGCTCTGCGAAGGCTCGGGTATCAATCCGTCAGGCTGTCCCGCCACCTCCTCAACCAGACGAAACCCGGTACGCTCGCCCCATGCGAGCCCTCGTCTGGCTGCGCGCCGACCTCCGCGCGCACGACAACACCGCCCTGGCGCACGCCTCGCGCGACGCGACCGGGGGCGTCGTCTGCTGCTTCCTCCTCACGCCTTCTGCCTGGCGCGACCACGACGACTCGCCCAACAAGATCGATCTGATCCGGCGCACGCTCGCCGAACTCTCCGCCGAGCTGGCGAAGAAGAGCATCCCCCTGCTCATCCGCGCCGCGCCCGCATTCGCCGACGCCCCGGAGGCCATCGAGCGTCTGATGCGCGAGCATGCTTGCGGCGCCCTCTACTTCAACAGGCAGTACGAGATCAACGAGGCGCGCCGCGATGAAGCCGTCTCGCGACGCCTCGAATCACAAGGCATCCGCGTCCACGCTTTCCACGACCAGGTCGCCGTCGAGCCCGGCGCCGTCCTGACCGGCGGCGACACCTTCTTCCGCGTCTTCTCCCCCTTCGCCCGGCGCTGGCGCACCGTCGTCGAGGAACGCGGCGGGATCCCCGATGCGATGACCGTCAAGGCGCAGCCCGAGATCCTGACTCCCCCCGACGCCGTGCCCGAGGCAATCGAGGGATTCGAGCCAACCATCGACCCGGCGCTCTGGCCCGCCGGCGAGCGCGAGGCGCAACGCCGCCTGCGCGCCTTCGTCAGCAACCGCATCGCCTCGTACCACACCGACCGCGACCGAGCTGACCTCGAAGGGACCAGCGCCCTCTCCCCCTACCTGACCATCGGCGCCATCTCACCACGCGAATGCCTCCGCGCCGCGATCGGGGCCAACGACGGCAGGCTCGAGAGCAAGCGATCCAATGCGAACAAGGGCGTCACGACCTGGATCAACGAGTTGATCTGGCGCGAGTTCTATAAGCACATCCTCGTCGGCTTCCCGAGCGTGTGCATGCATCGCGCCTTCGTCCCGGAGACCGACCGGATCAACTGGCGTGATTCCGATGCCGACTTCTGCGCCTGGCGCGACGGCCTGACCGGCTACCCCATCGTCGATGCCGCGATTCGCTGCCTGACGCAGACCGGCTGGATGCACAACCGCCTGCGCATGATCGTCGCGATGTTCCTCTCGAAGGACCTCCACCTGGACTGGCGCCTGGGCGAACGCCACTTCATGCGCACGCTCGTCGATGGCGATCTCGCCGCCAACAACGGCGGCTGGCAGTGGTCCGCCTCCACCGGCGCCGACGCCCAGCCCTACTTCCGGGTCATGAACCCCTACGCCCAGAGCGAAAAGGCCGACCCCGACGGCGCCTTCATCCGCCGCTGGGTCCCCGAGCTGCGCAACATCGAGGGCGACGCGATCCACCAGCCCGAGCGTCTGGGCGACCTGCGACGAGCAGCGCTCGACTACCCACTCCCCATCGTTGATCACAAACAGGCGAGGCTCGGAGCGATCGAAATGTTCAAGGCGATCAAAAGATGACTAAGCTGGCGCTCGTGTTCAATGGCCAAGGCTCTGCATGGCCATGATTCAGCATGAACACAGGAAGCATGGCCACGAGGACGTGGCCATGGCACGCGCGCGGTCGGACTCCGCCCTTCAAACAAGAAAACGCCCCGCGGGAGACCGTCGCGGGGCGCTTTGCGAGGAAATGGCAGGTGATGGTGTCGGGGGAGACCCCGAGCCCCGGTCCGGCTTCGCCAGCGATGCGCACGATTGGGTAGGGGAAGGCCGACCGTGGCGGGCGGCGTCTGGAGGAGAGACGCCGCCCAAAAGCCAACGGCCGGATTCGGGGGCTCGGAGGAAGAGAGAAGAACCCCGGGTCGCCTGGGAGGGTTCCCGGTTCATCACTTCATACGGAAATCAAACCCGCGCGGTTCACGGTTTCTTCCTGAATCGAACGGCATTTCACCGCCCGACCGGCCCGCGTGCCCGGCGCCGGGCGGCGACCCGAACCCGCGCAAAGAAAAAGCCCCCCAGCAAAGGCTCGCCAGACCGTTTCAACCCGGTGATGCGGGGTAGGAAGTGAAACGGTATGGCGCACCGACACCGTGTGGACGCCACTCGGTTCCGGAGTTTCGCGCACCAATCCAGGGGGGGAGGAAGACAGATTTCGCGCGGATGGTACCCGCGCGAAATCGTCTGTAAACCCCGATGGAAACGGATCACGAAACTTTCTGCATCAACCACGAGATGCTGTGGCGCCGCTTACGAGTTTTCTTCCTTGACCTCGTACTCGGCGTCGATCACGTCCGGGTCTGACGGGTTATCCACACCGCCCGCGCCCGTCGAAGCGCCGCCGCCGGTCTTGGCCGCCGCCTCCTCGTACATGATCTTGCCCAGCTCCATCGCGCTCTTCTCGAGCTCCGACATCGCCTTCTCGACGGCGCCCTTGTCGTCGCCCTTGAGCGCGCTCTCCAGGTTCGAGATCGACGACTCGATCCCCGAGCGAACCTCCGAGGACACCTTCTCGCCGTGCTCGTCCAGGCTCTTGCGCGTCTGGTGGATCATCGCGTCGCCGCGGTTCTTCGTATCGACGAGCTCGCGGCGGCTCTTGTCCTCCTCGGCATGAGCCTCGGCGTCCTTCTTCATCTTCTCGATCTCGGCGTCAGACAGGCCGCTCGAGCCCTTGATCTCGATCTTCTGGCTCTTGCCCGTCGCCTTGTCCGTCGCCGAGACGTTGAGGATGCCGTTGGCGTCGATGGCGAACTCCACCTCGATCTGCGGCATGCCGCGGGGCGCCGGGGGGATGTCGCTCAGGTCGAACTGGCCCAGCGTCCGGTTGTCCCTGGCGAACTCGCGCTCGCCCTGGAGGACGTGGATCGTCACCGAGGTCTGGTTGTCGCTCGCCGTCGAGAAGGTCTCCTTCTTCGACGTGGGGATCGTGGTGTTGCGCTCGATAAGCTTCGTCATCACGCCGCCCATCGTCTCGACGCCCAGCGAAAGCGGTGTCACGTCGAGCAGCAGCACGTCCTTGACCTCGCCGCCCAGCACGCCGCCCTGGATCGCGGCGCCCAGCGCCACGACCTCGTCCGGGTTGATGCTCTTGTTGGGGTCCTTCCCGAAGATCTGCTTGACGAGCGCCTGCACCGCGGGGATGCGCGTCGATCCGCCGACCAGGATGACCTCGTCGATCTTGCCCACCGCCAGCTTCGAGTCGGCGATCGCCTTCTCGCAGGGGGTCCGCAGCCGCTTGAGGATCTCACCGATCAGGTTCTCGAACGTTGCGCGGTTGATCGTCACCTGCAGGTGCTTGGGGCCCGACGCGTCAGCCGTGATGAACGGCAGGTTGACCGACGTCTCCTGCGTGGAAGACAGCTCGCACTTGGCCTTCTCCGCGGCCTCCTTCAGCCTCTGGAGCGCCATCGGGTCCTTGCGGACGTCGATGCCCTCGACCTTGCGGAACTCCTCGGCGATGTAGTCGATGAGCAGCTCGTCGATGTCGTCGCCGCCCAGGTGGCCGTCGCCGTTGGTGGCGAGCACCTCGAAGACGCCGTCGCCGACATCGAGGATCGACACGTCGAACGTGCCGCCGCCGAAGTCGAAGACCGCGACCTTCTCATTCGTCTGCTTCTCGAGCCCGTACGCCAGCGCCGCCGCCGTGGGCTCGTTGATGATCCGCTCGACCTTCAGGCCGGCGATCTCGCCCGCGTCCTTGGTCGCCTGACGCTGCGCATCGTTGAAGTAGGCGGGGACGGTGATGACCGCCTTGTCCACCTTCGCGCCGAGGTAGTCCTCCGCCGCCTGCTTCAGGCTGCCGAGCACCATCGCGCTGATCTCGGGGGGCGTGAACTCCTTGCCGCGCACCATCACCTTGACCAGCTCGCCCTCGCCGCCCACCAGCTCGTAGGGGACGATCTTCTCTTCGGAGTGGACCTCGCTGTGACGCCGGCCCATGAAGCGCTTGATGGAATAGACCGTGTTCTTGGGGTTCGTCACCTGCTGGTGCCTGGCGGGCTGACCCACCAGACGCTCGCCCTTCTCGGTGAAGCCAACGACCGATGGGGTCGTCCGGCTCCCGGTGGCGTTCGTGATGACCTTGGGGCTGCCGGCCTCCATGACCGCGACCACCGAGTTCGTCGTGCCAAGATCGATTCCGATTGTTTTCGACATTGCTGAGTTCCTCTCGTGCACGCCGGGATTGACAGGGCCCCTGCCCTGAGCGGCATCGCCAGTGGGAGGGGCAACATCGGCGCCAAACCGCGAACCCGCGTCACGGGCTAAAAAATCACGGTTCCGACCCCCCATCAGTGCCGGGGAGGCCGATGTCCTCGGATCCGCTGTCAGCTTGGCAGACACGGATCGGGGTTCACCGAACACAAAACCGAACAAAAACCGATGATCGCCCTTGACTTCCACCGATACCCTGACAGAATACAACCGAACAACGTCCGATCACGGATCGATCAGGCGCCGGAGGAGAGAGACCGCTCGCCTGCCCCATCCGCCCCGACCCGCACGCCGCACGGAGGCCAGCACCATGCTCAGCATGCCCCGACTCGTCAGACTCGCGGAATCCGGCCAGTACGACCGCCTGCTCGAGGAAGTCCTTCGCAACGGCAGGCCCCTGCCTCTGGCCGCCCGGCTCCGGCTCTCCAACCCCGGCATGATCGAGGCCTCAGCCATCAGCCTCGCCCTGAGCCGGGTCACCGAACTCACCCATCGCCCAACTTCCGGCGCCCTCGATCTCGCCCTCAGGCTGCTCGATCGCCAGCTCGACGACGGCTCGTTCGGCTCCCCGGCCGTCACCGCCTCCGCCGTCGAGGCGATCATCGCCCTGCTCGAGCAGGACCGATTCGTCATCCCGGGGCTCGAACCAGACCTCCGTGACCGCCTCGAAACCGCCCGGGATCGCGCGTTCCACGCCCTCTACTCCGCGCACGAAGCCGGCGCCGCCAACACCCGCCAATCGGGCCTGCTGGTTGACGCCCTGGAAACCGCGCTCACCCTCTGGCGACTGGGCGAGCGGGCGATTTTCGATGCCGTCGTGGGGATCGCCGGCCTGCGCCGGGCTCTCGCCGAGGCCCAGGCCCGCTCGCTGAGTCCCGAGGTCGAGATGATCCTCGCCCTCTCCCCGGCATCCCAGCACGCCCCGATTGCGGCGTAACCTGCTGATATTTAAGAGGATAACAATCGGGCCCCGCGTGGTCCTCGTCCGGTTCTCGGACTGTCCGCGGGCGGCTCGTTTTTCGTGGTTTCCGGGAAGAATCGGGCCGAGGTGAGAGTCTGACAGTAGAGGATTCCCGACCTGGCGCCGCCTCCGACGAGGTTGCCGGTACCAGTTGGCGTCCTTCCGGAACCGCCGTTCGGGCGCTGTGTCGGCGCCACAAGACGTCGGATCGACCTATTTTCCGCCGATTTCCCGCGAACTCGGTCGATCGCGGAACGAATGAAACTACACTTGAAACGAAGCCGGGTGGCCCGAGAGCCCCGGACAGCAACCCCTGAGGAGAACCCCATGCGTCGCAACGGCTCAATCATCGGATCGCTCGCTATCGCTCTTGCCGCCACCGTGGGCGTGGTTGGGGGCGGCTACATGCTCGCCACCGGCAACTCGCTGTGCAGCCTTGTGAGCGCCTGCGACACGACCACCGCGACGACCACGCAGGTCGCCGACAAGTCGGGCGAGACGACCTGCCAGAAGAGCCGCGTCCACGCCGCCGCCGTCGCGCTCCAGAGCGAGTGCCAGAGCGCGTGCGAGAGCGCCAAGGCCGTCGCCGCGTCCGACAACGCCGCGTGCGGCTCCACCTGTGACGGCGCCAAGGCCGTCGCCGCTTCCGACGCCAATCGCTGCCCCGTGACCGGCAAGATCATCAACGCCGCGGATACGACGCAGTGTCAGAGCGCTTGCGACGGCGCCAAGGCCGTTAACGCCGCCAACGCCATGGACTGCGGCGCCACCTGCGAGGGCGCCAAGGCGATGGCCGCCGGCGACAACGCCCAGTGCTCCATGAACGGCGCCAGGGCCGTCAACGCCGCCAACACCATGGACTGCGGCGCCACCTGCGAGGGCGCCAAGGCGATGGCCGCCGGCGACAACGCCCAGTGCTCCATGAACGGCGCCAGGGCCGTCAACGCCGCCAACGCCATGGACTGCGGCGCCACCTGCGAGGGCGCCAAGGCGATGGCCGCCGGCAATCAGTCCGACTGCTGTGCGAACGGCGCTCAGGCCGTCGCCGCCTCCTCGTACGAGTGCAAGGCCGAGTCGATGTTCTGCGAGGAGACCATGGCCAGGCGCGCCGCGCTGCACAACGCCCTGATGCCCAAGATCCAGAACGTCTCCGAGATCAGCAACGGCTACGCGATCGAGTTCCCCGCGTGCTCCAAGACGCTCGTCGAGGTCGCCGAGATGGTCGCGATGTCCCGTGAGTGCTGCGACTTCCTCGGCTACGAGATCGTCGCCGAATCCCACGGCGGCCCGGTCCGCCTGATCCTGACCGGCGACGCCGGCGCCAAGGCGGAACTCGCCAAGACCCTCGGCGCGATGGTCACGCAGGTCTCGGACGCCGGCGCCTGCGCCGGCTCCTGCGACGCCGCCAAGGCCGTCAACGCCGTTGCCAAGAACACCAACTGCAACGCCGAGGTCACCGTCATCAACGTCAACAACGCGTGCTGCGAGGAGGGCGTCAAGGCGGTCAAGGCCGGCCAGGACATGCCCGACTGCTGCAAGGAGAACGCGGCCCACATCGCCGCGAAGAAGGGCGCCGATCTCCGCTGATCGTGCTGATCACGCCGGTCACCCGGCGCGACCGAACCACATCCTCTTGCGCAACGCCCCGTCATTGATGGCGGGGCGTTGTTCTGCGCCGGCATCACTTGATCCGGATCAGCATCAGCGTCTGGTCGTCCGCCTGGCCGCCCGTGTCGTGCGCCCGCACCGCGTCCATCACCGCGTCGAAGATCGCCTCCAGCGGCTCGTCCCGATTTTCCAACAGCACCCGGTCCACCGCCTCGGCGCCGAAGAGGCGCCGCTGCGCATCGGCGGCCTCCGTCAACCCGTCGGTGTACAGCGCCAGCAGGTCGCCGCTCCGGACGCCGATCGGCTTTGATACGAACGTCTCGTCATCGACAACGCCCAGCGGCAGGCTCTCGTTGTCGTGCCGGGTGATTTCGCCGCGCTCCCGATCGATCTGCACGATCGGCAGATGCCCTGCGAGCGCGCACTCGACCCGCCCCCCACCGGCGCCGCCGCCATCGATCCGCACCGCCGCGAACGTCGCGAACATGTCGGGCTCCTTCACCTGCCCCAGCACGGCGTTGAGCTCGGCGCACGTCTGCTCCAGGGAGATCGGCCGAAGGTGCGTCGCGCGGATCGCGCTCTTGAGCATCGCCATCAGCACGCCGGCGCGCACGCCGTGGCCCGAGACATCCGCCAGGTACAGCGTCAGCGAGCCGTCCCCTCCGGCCACCGCGTCGATCAGATCGCCGCCCATCTCCGTCGATGCGACCGACTCGGCGAACACCCGTGCGCGGTCCATCTCGAGACGGATGCCGGGGACCAGGCTCTCGTGGATCCGCGCCGCCAGGCGCATCTCCTCCGCCAGCCGATACGACCGCGCGCCCTCGGTCCGGACGAACCACGTGAAGAAGCCGTACCCCAGCGCGATGGAGAGGATGATGAACAGCCCCGACCCGTCTGTCCCGTCGAAGTCCAGCGCCAGGCCCCGGGGCAGCCCCATCGCGCTGACCCACACCAGCAGCACGTGCGCCGGGATCACCGCGTACAGCAACTTGCGCAATCCGCGGGTGGAGATCACCGCGTACGCCGTCCCGATGCACCCGGACACGGCGCCCCAGAACAGCAGCGTCGGGAGCGACCCGTTCGTACGCACCCCGTCGCCAAAGAGCATGAACACCGGCATGAATGTGAAGAACACGCCGATGTACAGCTTCATCCAAGACGAGGCGGTCAGCCCCCGCATGAAGGGCGCCCGCCGTCGCTCGCCGGATGATCTTGGATTCGACATGCCCGATACGATACCGGGCGCCGGTCGGCCTCACACACCCAGCGGCGCCAGGTCCGGCTCGACGTACAACCGGCGGGACCGCGGATCCAGCAGCAACGCCTTGGAGTAGTGCCGGCCCAGCAGCGCCTTGTCGAGCAGCTCCGGGTGGGCCGCGCAGAACGCGCAGGAATCCTCGTGCGCGCCCTCGCCGTCCCTAGCGCGCGCCACGATCGACATCCAGAATCGCGTGATCGTCTCGTGGTAGCCGAACTCGGGTGTCTCCCCCGCCGCGATCGCCGTGTCCAGGTGCGCCTTGAGCCCCGCGCGGACGCGGTCCATCGCGCGATCGAACCGCGGCTCGACCTCCAGCGTGATCCACGCGTACCGCACGTGGCCCCGGTGGTCCCAGTCCCGCAGCGCGATCTCGCCGGCCTCGAAGGCGCGGAGGAACTTGTCGTCGCCCAGTTTGTGCAAAGGGTTGACGTGCGTCACGGGTGTCCGTCCAGACGTCGGAAGACCAGCGGCCCCTCTCGGAACCGCTCCGGCATCGTGCGGAGGAACTCCCGGATAGTCGCCGGCGCCGCGCTGATCAGCGCCGAGTCGCCCGCGCGCACGCATCCAATCGGCGCCTGGCCGGACTCGAAACTCAGTTTCATTTCCTGCGAATCGATGAAGGTCGCCGCCATCCATCGCCGGTCCGCGGAGATCTCCACGACGACCGGCGTGTACACCCGAACGAGGAACTCCTTGAGTGATTCCGGGATGTCCGCTTCGGATTCCCGGTGCATGGCGAGGTGCCCGACGATGGCGTCGTCCTCGCGCATCAGCGACAACTCGAACCGGAACTCGCCCTCGCGCCCGGCGTGCGCTTCGTCGGGATCGGTGATGATCACCGTGTGGACCCCACGCGAATCCGCCGGTGTGATCTCGATCCGCGTCGAGTCAACGATTTCGGGCTCCTGCTCCGCCGGCGGCCACTCGTTCTCGTCGGCCTCACCCCAGACGCCGACCAGCTCGCCGATGGCGTCGGCTTCGCCGGCGGCGACTACCGGGTTCAGTGATCGGGCGCTGCACCCGCAAATCACCGGCAGCGCGAGCAGCAACGTGAAGAGGTATCGCAGGCGCATCTTGTGAACCTCCTGGCAGGCAGGGCGTCAGGGCTGCGGGGATTGTACGCCCCGCGCCGCCCGCACCCGCTCCACCAGCCCCGCCGCCTGGGTGTCCGCGTGGTAGCTCGATCGCACCATCGGCCCCGACTCCACCACGGCGAATCCCCGCGCCAGGCCCTGTTCCCTGTACTGCTCGAAGACCCGCGGCTCGACGAACCGGTCGATCGGCAGGTGGTTCGGCGTCGGCTGCAGGTACTGGCCGATCGTCAGGATCTCCGTCTGCGCCGACTCGCGCACATCGTCGAGCAGCTCCAGCACCTCGTCGTCGCGCTCGCCGATGCCGACCATGATCCCCGTCTTCGTCACGAGTCCCGCGTCCCGGCAGCGCCGCAGCACGTGCAGGCTCTGGTCGAACTTCGCCTGCGGGCGCACCGCCGGGTACATCCGCCGGACCGTCTCGAGGTTGTGGTTCAGGATGTCGGGCCGGCACGCGATGACCGTGTCGATGGCGGCGTCATCACCCTGGAAGTCGGGGACGAGGATCTCGATGGACAGCTCGGGGCAGGCCGCGCGCGTGCGCTCGACGGTCTCCGCCCAGATCGACGCCCCGCCGTCGGGCAGGTCATCGCGATCGACCGAGGTGATGACAATGTGCCGCAGCCCCGCGCGCTCGACCATGAGCCGCATGGACTCCGCGACGCGCCGCGGCTCGTCGTGATCGGTGACCGGGGGCTTGCCGGTCTTGACGTTGCAGAAGCCGCACGAGCGCGTGCAGGTGTCGCCGAGGATCATGATCGTCGCGACGCCTCGGGCCCAGCACTCGCCCATGTTGGGGCAGCCGGCCTCCTCGCAGACGGTGTGGAGGCCGTGCTCCTGGAGGACGCCGCGGAGACGGTTGAACTCGGGCCCCCCGGGCAGCTTGGCCCGCATCCACGCCGGCTTTCGCTTGATCGGGGCGACGCTCCGGGCGCCCTGCGCGTTGTTGAGGATCTGATCGCTCAGGCTCAGCAGCGGCGCATCGAGCCCCCGCACCGGATCCCCGCCCAGGGGGCGGGGGTGCCGCATCGTCGCGGCGGAGCCGACCGCCCGCTGGTGACGGTGGTCGATTTCCGGCTTTGCGGGCTGGATCGGTTGGGTGGGCTGGGAGGTCATCGCGATCGGTGAGTGTATGCCTGGCGACCCCGGATATCGGTCCGCGGGCGGGCCGGCACGAGTCCCACCCGAACCCGGTGGGCAGCGATCGTCGCCTGCGGGGCCCGGCGGCAAAACCGGCGAAGTTCCGGTTGATTGACCGATTGATTCCAAGGACCACCCCTGCCGGGCGAATGCCGAGGTGGGTGTGGTGGCGTCCGGAGGGCGCACGTCGAGTGGCGATCGCGGAGCGAACGCCGGCGGACAGGACCCGGATCGGGCCATCGAACGTCCGTTGTTGTGATGTGCAGGGCTGCTGAAAGTTGCCAATGCCCGGTCAACGCCGATCCCGCAACGGTCGATGGAAGTCGTGCGATCGCCGAATGATGGGCGTGTTCCTTCGTGAACCCGCCGTCGCAAGCGCTCGTAGGACCCACGCGCCGGAGATCCGTTCGTGATGCATTGCGCACGGGGAACGCTCTGTCGCATCGCTTCGCAAGGCGCGGGGCGCAGGGCCGGTTGGCGGTTGGTTCAAAGGAGCGATGCGTGAGGAGAATCGGCTTGACATCGCAGGATCGGGCGACCGGGGATCGAAACCCCGGATATCGCCGGAGCCTGACCCGCGCCGGGGCCTATGCGCTGCTCGCCGGATCCATCGCCGGCGCCATGACCGGCTGCTCGGTGGATTCCTGGTTCGACCCCAGCGTCGTCGGTCGGTGGGAACACACCCCGACGGTCGTGCCCATCCTCGACCGCATCGATGTCATCGAACGCGACACCGGCGAGTTCATCGAAACCACCGAAGTCTCGGCCGATGACCTCATCCCCGAGGTCAGCGATTACGTGATCGGCGCCGGTGATTCGCTCGGGCTCGAGATCTGGGACATCATCGCCCCGGGCGTCCCGAGCTCCTACGAGCGTCAGGTCAGCGGCAACGGGATGATCGAGATCCCCCAGGTCGGCAAGGTCCAGGTCATCGGACTGACCCCGAACCAGGCGCAGGAAGCCATCGCCGACGCCCTCCGCGAGGCGCAACTCGTCGAGAATGCCCTCGTGACCGTCATCGTCACCGGGCAGCGGCAGTCCACCTTCAGCGTCTTCGGGCAGGTCCCACGAGTCGGGCGGTATCTCGTCCCGACCTCCGATTACCGCCTGCTCGAAGCCGTCACCGAAGCCGGCGGCCTCAGCCCCGCCATCCGCTACGTCTATGTGATCCGGCAGGTGCCCCTCTCTCAGAAAGTCCGCGGCGGCGCCGGTTCCGAGACCCTCGAGCACATCAGACCGCCGGAAACGCCCAACCAGAACCAGCCCGGCGAGACGGCGCCCAACCTCATCGACCTCATCGATCAGCTCACCGAGCCCGAGACGGAATCCGACGAGCCCTCCAACGGCGCGTTCGGGATGCTCGATCTCACCGACGACGGCCTCGTCGCCCCAGGCGCCTTCGGAGGCGATTCCGCCCCCGCTCCGGCCGCCGTCAACAACGTCTGGGCCCAGCTCGAGAGCGACGATCCACCGATCGACCTCGTCGATATCGATGATAAACCCACCACTACGGTGCCCGGTCTCGACCTCAACGCCGATCAGGACACCGGCGGCTGGATGTTCCTCAACGGCGAGTGGGTGCGGATCACGCGCCGCTCGGTCGCCTCACAGGACAGCCTCCCGGAGGGCGCCGACCCGCTTGCCGCTGCCGGCGAAGCCACGGAAGATCTTGTAACACAGAGGATTATCAAAATCCCAGTCGATCCGTTGCTGCAGGGTGTCGCGAAATACAACATCGTCATTCGACCCGGCGACATCATCCGCGTGCCCGGCCCCGAGCAGGGACTGGTCTATCTCGGCGGCCCTGGCATCACCCGACCCGGGACGTATAACCTGCCTATTTTCGGTCGCTTAACGCTCACGAAGGCCATCATCGCGTCCGGCGGGCTCAGCGCCATCGCCATCCCCAGCCGGGTTGATCTGACCCGCATGGTTGGCGAGGACCGGCAGGCCACGATCAGGCTCAATCTCGCCGCGATCCACGCTGGCACGCAGCCCGACATCTTCCTGAAGCCGGACGACGTCATCAACGTCGGCACCACGTTCTGGGCCAGGCCCCTGGCCGTGGTCCGCAACGGCTTCCGGGCGACCTATGGTTTCGGGTTCCTCCTGGACCGCAACTTCGGCAACGACGTCTTCGGCGCCCCGCCGTTCTCAAGGCAGAACTGACGTCTGAGCCGCCTTTGCGGTCTGGAGCGCAGGGAATCCGAGTCTGACGGAATGGGCTCAACAACACAGGGCAGGACGCCGAACTCCCGCTGGCGGGGAGACGTAGGAACACGGCCGTCGCTGCGCCATCGGTGCAAAGCGACGGCGGTGTCGTGATCCGGGGCCGCGTGTGTCCGCCCCGACGGTTGGTGTCCCCGTGACTTTGGGGCGAGGTGGGGTTGATCGCCGGATGAGCAGCGTCCAATCCATGCCGACGAAACCGGGCCCGGCCCTCGCCGGCGCGGCGCCTGACGAGCGCGCCGGCAAGGGGTGGCGCTCGCCGCTGGTCATCGGCATGGCGCTGCTGGCCACGGCGTCGCTGGTCGCGCTCTACTTCCGCTGGTTCCTCACCCAGAACGCCCACAGCGCCTCCAGCGCCGACTGGTCGCACGCCTACATCGTTCCGCTCATCTCCGGGTACATCGTCTGGACCCGGCGCGAGGCGATCGCACGGCTCAGGCCGACCGCGTTCTGGCCCGGGCTCGCGCCCCTGCTCCTGGGCGTCGTCTGCTACTTCTTCTTCATCGCCGGCATCCCCAACCACATGCTCCAGGGGTTCTCGCTGGTGCTGACCATCTTCGGGCTCACCCTGCTCCTGCTCGGGCCCCGGATGATGCAGGCGCTCTTCGTCCCCATCGGCTACCTGCTCTTCGGCGTGACCATCGCGGAGATGATCATGCTCAAGGTCACCTATCAGCTGCAGATGATGGCCTCCCAGGGCTCGTACATCCTGCTGAACATCATCGGCCCCCTCTTCGGCGCCGAGTCCACCGAGATCGCCGGCAATACCCTGACCATCTTCCGCGCCTCCGACGGCGCGGAGCTCCCGCTCAACGTCGCCGAAGCCTGCTCGGGCATGCGCATGCTCGTGGGGTTCTTCGCGCTGGGCGTCGCCGTGGCGATCGTCTCGTGCCGGCACTGGTGGCAGCGCGTCGCGCTGGTGATCCTCGCCGCCCCGGTCGCCGTGCTGACCAACGTCCTGCGCGTGACCACCCTCGGCGTCGCGAGCCTCTACAACCAGGACCTTGCCGTGGGCGATGCGCACATGTTCATCGGCGTGCTCTGGCTGATCCCGGGGTTCCTGCTGTTCATGGGCATCACGTGGGCGCTGAACAAGATCGTCGCCGAGCCCAGACCCGGCCCCGACAAGCCTAAGCAGCCCGCCGCAGCCTCCGGGCGCCGCGCGTTCCCCGTGATCGTCCCGAGAAAACTCGCCCCCGCCTACATCGTGGGCATCACGATGCTGCTGACCAGCGCGCTGGCGCTGGGCACGATCATCAACGCGCTGGGGCTCCAGCTCCGCAAGCTCCCGATCGAGCCGGCGACCGGCCTTCGCTTCCACAGCATGCCCATCGAATTCCCGCACTGGAGCCGCTACGGGCAGGAGCAGCCCCCGCTCTCGAAGGAAGTCCTCGAGACGCTGGGCACGTCCAACTACCTCTCGCGTCACTACGTCAACACCGACACCGCCGAGGGCGTCAAACGCAACATCGTCGAGCTCCACTGCGCCTACTACACCGGGAGCGTGGACACCGTCCCGCACGTGCCCGAGCGCTGCTTCGTCGGCGGCGGCATGTCCATCACGGGCGGCCCCTGGGTGCTCGACGTCCCCATCGACACCTCCGCCTTCGTCAACGATTCGGACCTCGACCCCGAGATGCACGGCCGCGTGATGCTCGCGCAGACCTCCCCGGACTCCTCGAGGCCCAACCAGCGCGTCCACCTCCCGCGCGACCTCGACAAGCTCAAGATCCGGATCACCGAGTACGGCTCCCCCGACGGGCAGCGCATGTTCGCCGGGTATTTCTTCATCGCCAACGGCGGGACGGTCCCCAACGCCGAGGGCGTGCGCCTGCTCGCCTTCGACCTCCGGGACACCTACTCGTACTACGCCAAGGTGCAGTTCTCCAGCGCGACCGTCGAGTCGGCGCCGGAGCTCGCCGACATCGCCGGCTCGATGCTCACGGAAATGTTCCCCGAGATCATGCTCCGCCTGCCCGACTGGGTGGACGTGCGCTCGGGGCGATACCCCACCCCCACGACGGCGCCGGGCGCCGGCAACCAGATCGACAAAGCGGTGTCGGCGCCCGGGGTCGGGCGCCCGGGCCGCGTCGCGCAGAACACAGACCGCGGATGATCCGCGGCAAAGGACGGTAAGCAGCCATGGCCAGCAACGTGAACACGAAATTCGTCGTCATCCTCGCCTCGTCGCTGATGTTGCTCGCGGCGCTGGTCGCGGGCGCCGCGTACGTGACGCTCAAGAAATCCCCGTCCGATCACGTCGCGGCCGGCGACAAGTTCATGGCCGAGGGCGACTACAAGGAAGCCTCCAAGTCCTACTCCAAGGCGGTGAACAAGGAGCAGACGAACGTCGCGTACCTCAAGAAGTGGCAGGACGCCCTGATCCACAGGATCCCCGAGACCGACCTCGAGTACTCGCAGGAGTACAACGAGAACTACGTCGGGATTCTCCGGCGCCTGGCCGCACTCCAGACGTCTGACCCCGCGGCGCAGCGGGACATGTTCGAGGCGATCTACCAGCAGACCCGCCTCGGCGGCGGGAGCCCGGAGGCGTGGACGAACTACATCGACATGTGCAACACGTCGCTGGAGAAGCTCGACGAGTCCGACCCGGCGACGGAGCAGCTCCGGCGCTACCGGGGCTTTGCCCGCGTGGCGATGATGCCGATGGTCGTCATCACCGACGACGAGCGCACCCTCGCGATCGAGGACCTCGAGGCCGCCTTCACCGCGGACCCCACCGACATCGAGTCGCTGATCCAGCTCGCGTCGCTGTACCGGCAGGAGTGGATCCAGGCGCTCAACACCAACCGGCAGGTCACCGTCACCGCCGCGATGCAGAAGTACCAGGGCGCGATCGACCGGATCGTCGCCGAGTTCCCGGATGACCCCAGGGCCCTGGCGGTCAAGCTCGACTTTGACATCGAATCCAGGCTCCGGCTCGACACGACCGTCGCCGGGCAACAGAAGATCCGCCGGCAGCTCAGGGGCGTCGAGGAGCCCCTGGTCGAGTCCTTCCTGACCTGCGACACCAGCCGGCTCGACTCCGACCTGCTCCTGCGGACGCTCTCCTACGGCAGGGCGCTGTGGACCGTCAGGCCCGATGACTACGTGGAGATCGGCCTCCAGATCCTCGACCGGGTCACCAAGGACCGGCCCGATGACTTCGATGCGCTCTTCTTCCGCGGCACGCAGCTCATCCTCGCCGGCCGCTACGACGAGGCGAAGGAAACGCTCCAGCGCGTGATCGACACGCCCGACCTCCCGATCAGCCTCGACGGCATCCGGCTCAAGAACATGCGCATCCAGGCCCGCTTCCAGCAGGCCAACAACGCGCTGACCAAGTACGAGGCGACACCCGCCGGCGCGGAGCATGACGCCGCGCTCGCCGAGGCCCACGCGCTCGGCGACCGGCTCAGCGTCGATCTCGGCGCCGACAACTCCATGTCGCTGATGATCAACAGCCAGGTCGCGATGTTCGAGCGGCGCAACCAGGACGCGGTCACGCTCCTCCAGCGCCTCAACACGCTCACCAACGGGGAGAACGTCGGCGTGCTCAGGCTGCTCTCGCAGGCGCTGACGGCCCAGGGCACCCTCGGCGCGGCGATGGACATGTACGACAAGTGGATCCAGCTCGATGAGGCCAACCCCGTCCCCCTGCTCGAATCCGCGCAGCTCAAGCTCAGGCTCCGCGACACCGAGGGCGCCATCGCCCGGCTCCAGGCGGCTCTGGTGCTCGTCCCGGACAACGAGGAGATCAAAAAACAGATCAACACCCTGCAGATCACCTCCGGGACCGGAGACACCAGCATCGAGGCGTCCGACCCGATCGTCGCGCAGCTGATGAGGGCCGAAGCGATGTCCAAGAACGGCGAGGGCGGCATCGCCGAGGCGCTGGCGCTCGTCGAGCAGGTCACCGCCGAGCACCCGGACGACACCAGGCCGATCTCGATGCTCGTCGAGCTGAGGGCGCGGACGGGCGACACCGCGGGCGCCCTCGCCGCCGCGAAGCGCGGACAGGAGCTCCTGCCCGGCAACGAGACGTTCAACCGGTACGTCGCCATGCTCAGCTCCGGCGACCGCCTCCAGATCGCCGAGCAGTACATCGACAGCGGGGCCGAGGCGGAGCCGGTCAAGCTGATCAAGAAGTACGCGCTCTACAAGCAGGCCGGCAACGAGGCGCGCGCCAACGAGCTGCTCGCCCAGGCCGAGTCGCAGTACCCGAAGAACCCGTCGGTGCTGGACACCCTCTTCGTCAACGCGATGCGCGACGACGACATGCCCAGGGCCAGGGAGATCGCCGCGACCGCGGCCGAGGTCAACGCGGACCAGGCCGACGGCCTGCTCTACCAGGCGAGGCTGAACATCAAGGAGAACACGCTCAACGCGGCCCTGAACAACCTCCAGATCGCCGTCGAGAAGGCGCCGTACTCCCCGCAGGCCTGGAGGCTCTACGGCCAGGTGCTGCTCCAGTCCGGGCGCATCGAGGACGCCGTCGAAGCGCTCGCCAAGGCGCACGATTACAAGCCCGACGACGCGGAGATCGCCAAGACCTACGCGACCACGCTGATCCAGCTCCAGCGTTACGAGACGGCGCTGGAGGTCGCCAGGTCCGCGAGGCGCTTCACCACCAGCGACAACCAGCTCAACGACATCTGGCTGGCGCTCGAGGCGCAGACCGGCGAACCGGAGGCCGCCGTCGAGTTCCGCCGGTACAAGCACAAGACGAGCCCGGGCGACGCGGAGAACACGCGGCAGCTCATCGCGCTGCTGACGACGCTCGGGAAGTTCGACGAGGCCAACGAGCTGATCCAGCAGTCGCTCGGGTCCGGTCAGAACGACCTTGGGCTGACCATCACCCAGGCCAACTGGTACGCGCAGCAGGGCCAGGTGGACGAGGGCGTGCGTCGCCTCCAGGCGTACATCGACTCTGTCCCCGCCGGCGAGCTCAACGAGGACCCCTTCCTGTCGCTGGGCACGTTCCTGATCAACAACGGACGCGCGGACGAGGGCGTCGCCGCGTACCGCGAGGGCGCCAAGCACCAGTCGCCCGAGATGATGATCGCCGACCGCAGGATCGGTGATTACTTCTTCAGCGTCGGCGATTACGAGAAGGCGCTCCAGGCGTACCAGCAGGTCACCAGCGCCGGCGCCGACACCAACGGCATCGTCGCCAAGCGCGTCATCGAGTCGCTCCAGCGACTCAACCGTTGGGACGAGGCGGAGGCCGAGCTCGACACCCTCGCCGCCGGCGCCGACGAGGACCTCCAGACCCTCCTGCTCCGCGCCGACATCGCCTACGGCCGCGGTGACGAGCGCACGGCCCGGGAGCTGGTCAACCGCGCCGTCGAGGTGGCTCCCAACAAGCCGGAGCCCTTCATCCGCCGCGCCCAGCTCGACTTCGACAACCCCGAGCGTCTGAGCTTCGTCCTCAGCGATCTCGACCAGGCGATCCGGCTGGCGCCGAACGCGATCCAGCAGCGCCGGATGCGCGCCGATGCGCTGCTGCGCAACAAGCGGTCCGCCGAGGCGATCGCCGAGCTGAGGCGCGGCATCGAGGCCATCCCCGACAGCAGCGAGCTCCGCCGCATGCTCATCCAGGAGCTGTGGCAGTCGGGCCGCCACGACGAGGCGCACGCCGAGGCGAGGAACGCCATCGACGCGAACCCGAAGAACCCCGACTGGCTGATGGTCGCCGGCGACATCGCCGCGCGCGACGAGCAGATGAAGGACCACTGGGAGCGGTCGGTGTACTACTACACCCAGGCGTACGAGATCCGCAAGAACCTGGACCTCGCGCTCCGGCTGGCCAACTCGTACCTCTACACCACGCCGCCCGATCCCGACGAGGCGATCGCGGTGCTCAAGGCCCTCGGCTCCGGGTTCGACGACGATTCCCAGATCCTGATCCTCCGCGCCCGGGCGACGCAGCTCAAGGGCGATCACAAGGATGCTGTCGCGCTCGCCGAGCGCTCCATCGCCGCGGCCAAGTCCGTTGCCGAGCTCCGGCACTGGTTCCTCCACATGGAGGCGGTGTTCCCGGATCAGAAGGAGATGATCGCCTTCGTGGACCGGATGAAGTCGTCCGACCGGCTGATGCCCGCCTACCTTGTCCACGCCGCCGCGTTCCAGGCGTACAACCTCGATCGCCACAAGGAGATCATCAAGGGCCTGCGCGACTCGGAGGAGGCGGTCAAGCAGTTCGCGATCGAGGACGGCAACGTCGTCACCCTGGTGGCGCTCTACCGTGTGCTTGGCCAGCTCGAGTACGGGCAACAGATGTGGGAGCAGGCCGCCGACTCTTACGCCAAGGGCGCCAGGCTCGTGCCCGATGACATGGAGTTCAACAACAACCTCGCGTACACCCTGGCCCGCCACCTCGGCAAACTCGAGGAGGCGGTCGCGCCCGCCGAGCGCGCCGTCTTCCTCTCCCCGGCCAACTCCCCCGCCCTCGACACCCTGGGCTGGATCTACTACCGCCTGGGCCGGCTGGGTCAGGCCAAGCAGCACATCACCAGGGCCATCCAGAACGCCCAGCTGCCCGTCGAGAAGGGCGGCGCCAACCTGCACATGGCGATGGTCCTGCTCGCCGAGGGCGACCGCCCCGAGGCCCGGAAATACGCCGAGCTGGCCAACGACATCATCAAGTCCGACGCATTCGCGGCCCGCGAGCTGCAGCAGGACTTCAACCAACTGATGAGCGATCTCCAGCATGCCGAAAACGTCAACTGAACCAGCCGCGCCGTTCCGTTATCCGGACCGTCGTCCCCCGACAAGGACCTGCGAATGACCACCCCTCCCCCGAACCGCCCGCGACCCGGTGGCCCACCGAGCGCCCGCCCCGCGCCCGGCGCTCCGCCCACATCGGGCGGAGGCCTGAATGTCAACATCAACCCCGTGAAGCTGCTCCGGCAGCACATGTGGCTGCTGATGGCGTCCGTGGTCCTCGGCGGTTTCCTCGGCATCGTCACGCATTTCGTGCTCCTTCGCTTCGCGCCGGCCTGGACCTCCGAAGCCACCTTCGAGTTCACCGGGCTCATGACCTCCTCGGAGCAGCAGAAGTCCGGCGTCGGCAGCGCCAACCAGGCCGAGATGGAGATGTTCATGGCGACGCAGACGCAGAAGATGCTGTCGCGCCCCATCCTCTTCGCCGCGGTCCAGGACTCCCGCGTCAAGACCGACGCCAGCTCGTGGTCCAAGCAGTTCATCATCAACGGCACCTACGACCCCGAGGAGGCGCTGATCGATCTCAAGGAGATCGTCTCCGCCAGGCCCATCCGCGACACCAACTTCGGCCGCCTCGCCGTCACCACGTCCGACCCGGTGGCCTCCGCGGTCATCTGCCAGGCGATCACCCGCGCCTACATGAACCAGGTCCGCACGCAGTACACCGTGGACAGCCAGGACATTCTCGAGGTGCTCACGCAGACGCTCAACGCGATCCAGGAGGAGCGCCGCCTGCTCGAGGACCAGATGGACCGCATCTGGACCGAGGCCGACCTGCCGAGCCTCAACCCCAACACCACGTTCCAGCAGTACACCATCGACCGCCTCACCACCGATCTCGCGCAGACCCGGCAGGACCTCGAGAAGCTCCGCGAGCAGTACGACACCTACCAGTCGCAGCTCAACAACCCGGGCGGCGTCACCTTCCCCGAGATCGTCCGCCAGATCGTCGATGAGGGCCCGGTCGTCCGCGGGTTCAAGCTCCAGATCGCCGGCCTCAAGGCGCAGCTCCGCACCGCCGCCGACAACCTGGGACAGAACCACCGCGAGGTCCACCGCCTCGAGAAGCAGATCGCCGGGGTCGAAGCCGAGCGCGAGGCCCAGCGCCAGGCGCTGATGATGGAGACCTTCAACGGCCTGATCGAGAACACCCAGCTCGAGATCGCGTCGCTCGAGGCCGCCGAGACCGACATGGTCACGCAGCGCGAGAAGGCCACCGTCGAGCTCGCCGACATCGAGCGCCTCAAGGAGCAGTACGACGCGCTCGAGCAGGACAAGGACCAGCTCGCCGTCCGCGAGCAGGAGGTCTCCGCGCAGCTCCAGGACCAGCGCGCCCTCAAGGACCGCGACGCGGCCCAGCGCGTGCAGGTTTACGCCCAGGCCCTCGAGCCCAAGGAGCCCTCCTTCCCGATCATCTTCGTCATCGTCCCCGTGGTGACGATCCTCGTGGTCATGCTCGTCGCGGGCATCGTGGTGCTCCGGGAGCTCCTCGAGCAGCGCATCCGCAGCGCCTCGGACGCCGTGCTCATCCCCAGGCTCCGCGTCCTGTCGATGATCCCCGACGTCTCCGAGGACCCCGCGGGCGTCAAGGCCATCGAGACCGCGATCCGGGACCAGCCCCTGGGCGTCGTCAGCGAGTCGCTCCGCGAGCTCCGCAACACCATCAACAAGCGCATGGCCGCGCGCGGGCACAAGACGCTCCTCGTCGCCACAGGCATGCCCGACTCCGGCGGGACCTCCATCATCGCAAACCTCGCCGCGAGCTTCGCCGCGATCGAGAAGCGCGTCCTGATCATCGATTCCAACTTCCGCAGGCCGCGCATCCACGAGCTCATGGATGTCCCGAACGCGCCGGGGCTCACCGACGTCCTCACCGGGACGGTGTCGCTCAAGGACGCGATCAAGCCGACCAACATCGCGGGCGTCGAGGTCCTGGCCTCGGGCTCGACCGATGTCACCGGCTACGAGCGTCTGACCACCGACGCCATGAGCCGCACGCTCGAGGAGGCCTCGGAACAGTTCGACATCGTCCTCGTCGATTCGCCCCCGGCGATCGTCTCCAGCGACGCGATCAACCTCGCCAACCGCTGCGACGCCGCCGTGCTCGTCGTCCGGGCCTACCACGAGAAGCGGGGACTGATCGCCAGGGTCTGCCGCAACCTCGACGAATCCAACTCCGAGCTGCTGGGCGTCGTGATCAACGCCGTCCGATCCTCCGCGGGCGGGTACTTCAAGCGCAACTTCCAGGTGGCGCACGACTACAACAACCCGACCGCCACGAAGGGGGACAAGCCGGCCAAGAAACGCAAGAGCAAGCCGCCCAAAGGCAAGAAGAAGGACAAGGCCGAACGCGAGCCCGAAGAGGTCGGCGCCGGCCATGAGTGAACCTTCCCGATGAGTTCGTTCAGGCGGGGTGGAGCCGGGGCTCCATCCCGCTTTTTCTCTGGTGGCGATCGCCCCGATTGTTCGTGAAGCCGACGCCGGCTTTGCTACAGTGACCGCAGGAAACCAGCGACCGATGCTGCCGAACGCCGCGCCAATCCAGCCGCTCCTGGCCTCGCCCGAGCAGACGCTCAACAACGTCCCGCTCGGCGGCGCGATCCCGCCCGAGGCCGCCGCCCACGCCGCCGACGCCGCGGCCCAGGCCGTCACAAGGCTCAGCGTCTCCTACGGCTACATCGGCGTCTTCATCGCCGCCTTCCTCGTGACGATCCTGGCGACCCCGCTGATGCGGCGCCTGGCGATCCGCCACAGCGTCATCGACCACCCCAACGATCCCCGCAAGGAACACAAGATGCCCATCGCCTACCTCGGCGGCGTGGCGATCTTCCTGGGCCTGCTCGCCGGGATCGCGGTCAGCTACATCAGCCTGCTCTCGCCGCTCAAGATCATCACGCCGCACCCCACCGTCTTCCCGGCGATGGCCTTCCCCTTCTCGATTCTTCTGGGCATGACCCTCATCATGCTCGCCGGGCTCCTCGACGACGTCATCGGGCTCGACCCCAGGCTCAAGATCGCCGGCATGCTCCTCGCCTCCGCCGCGCTGGCCATGAACGATATCGGTGTCAAGGTCGCCGCCGGCGTCATGCAGCCCCTGGGCGCCCTGATCGGCAACGAGTCGCTGCTCTACTCCATTCCCGTGCCCGGCATGGACGCCGCGTTCCAGATCGACATCATCTACTGGACCGGCACCGCCATCATCGCCATCTTCGTCCTCGGCGCCTGCAACGCCAGCAATCTCATCGACGGGCTCGACGGGCTCCTCACCGGGGTCACCGCAATCGCCGCGGCGGGGTTCCTCTTCCTCGCGCTCGGGCTCGCCGCCGCGGACGACGGCATCCTCGATTCCTCGCGCGTCGTGCTGTGCATGGCGCTGCTCGGCGCCTGCCTCGGATTCCTCCCGCACAACTTCAACCCCGCGACGATCTTCATGGGCGACGCCGGGTCGCTCCTGCTCGGGTACTGCTCCATTGTCGCCGTGCTCAGCCTGGGCGACACCGGCAGGACCCCCCTCGTCGTCGCCGGGCTGATCATCTACCTACTGCCGATCATCGACACGACCCTGGCGATCGTCCGCCGCAAGATGGCGGGGCTACCCATGAGCGCACCCGACGCGCAGCACCTCCACCACCTGCTCAAGCGCTCGCTGGGCGTCAAGGGCGCCGTCTTCGTGCTCTACGGCATCGCAGGCTGTTTCTGCATGCTCGGCATCGTCGTCAGCCTGGGCCGGGCCCGCCTGGCGTACGTCCTGGCGATGGTGGTCGCCTCGTTCATCCTCGTCACCGCGATCAAGGTCGCCAGGATCAAGATCATCGAGGAGCAGATCCGCAAGGCGACCTCGCTCGCCGCCGGCGCCGAACCGGCCCCCGAGCCGCCCGCCCGGAGCCAGCCCCGCGCCGAGCGTCTGGAAGACCAGCCCGCCGGCGCCCCGTCGCGCTGACCCGATCGCGCCCTAGTCCATCCGAACCGATCCAGCGCTGCGGAGCGGCTACCCTGTTGCTCCACGCATTCAACAGGAGCGACCCGGCCATGCCGCACCGACCCATCTCGCAGTTCCGCGCCGACCGCGCCGTCGGGCAGGAGCGCCTGCTCGACACCGAGCACCTGGGCCTCAAGCGATTCATGAACCTCGACACCGCCGCCTACCGCGACGCCACGGACAAGGGCGGGCTCGATGCGCCGACCAAGGAGCTCCTGGGCCTCGTCGCCTCCACCGTGCTCCGCTGCAACGACTGCATTGATTACCACCTGGAAAAGTGCGTCGAGCACGGCTGGACTCTGCAGCAGATCGAAGATGCGCTCAACGTCGCGATGATCGTCGGGGGATCCATCACCATCCCCCACCTGCGCTCGGCGCGGATGACCCTCGACGAGCTCTTCGCCGAACAGCGCTGAAGTCAGCCCCCGCCCCCGCCACGCGCCGAATCCTCCCGAGCCTTCTCGGCCTCGAGGATCCGCCGCTGCCGCTCCCGCTCCGCCTTCTGCAGCTCGCGGATCTTCGCCGTCCGGCGCGCCTCCGCGTCGTCGTCATCGCCGTACGACACGCCCATGCCCAGCAGCAGGAACGCCTTGATCTTGTCCCACATCGACTTCCACATCCGTCGGCACGCTCCCTCGGTGGCGCCCCCATCTTGAGCGCTGGACGCGACGCTGGCAACCACCCCGGAACGCAACAGGCCCCGCCGGAACGACGGGGCCTGATCAGATTTCGGTTGCGGGTCCCGCGTCAGAGCGTCGCGGAGGTGTACGGCAGCAGGCCCATGTACCGCGCCCGCTTGATCGCCGTCGCGACCATCCGCTGGTCGTGCGCCGAGAGGCTCAGACGCTTGCGGCCGTAGATCTTCCCGTTGGGCGTCATCATCCGACGGAGGTTGTCGGTGTCCTTGTAATCGACGAACCGCACGCCCTTGGCGCTCTCGCGGGTCGCCTGAGGGCGGGGGCCGGTGAAACGGGCGGCCGCGGCCGCGCTGCTGTGCTTGTTCATGACGATGGGTCTCCGTCGTGGTCGTTCGGCCCCGGGACCGGCCCGGGGCGACGGTTGGTGTGCGAATCTGGCCTGCAAAATCAGGCCGCGGAGTGTAGGAGCCCAACCCGGCCCCCGCCACCAGGATCCAGAGGATCAGCGATCCCGCCGCAGGGCTTCCTCCGCCAGCTCGTCCAGCAGCCCCCTCGCCGGCGACTCGGACAGCCCCCGCAGGCTCTTCCTGGCCCGGTCGAGATGCTCCCTGGCGGCCTCCTTTGCCGCATCGATTGAGCCCGTCGCCTCCAGGGCCGACCGCATGGAATCGCGATCCCGGGACTGCCCATGCGCAAGCCGCTCAAGGAGCCCAAGCGTCGAGGCCCGCTGCCCGGCGTCCGCGTTCCGGAGGTGATGGATCACCGGCAGGGTCATCTTCCCCTTGTCCAGGTCCTTGCCAAGATCCTTGCCCACCACCGGCTGCTCGCCGACGAGGTCCAGCAGGTCGTCGCGGATCTGGAAGGCGATCCCCAGCCAGCGGCCGAAACCCTCCAGCGCCCGGACTGTCTCGTCATCCGCGCCGGCGAGCCGGGCGCCGAGCTCCGCGGCCAGCGCGATCAGCGACGCCGTCTTGCGGTCGATGATCCGGTAGTACTCGTCCAGCTCCAGGTCGAAGTCATCCCGGTGGTGCAGTTGGAGCAGCTCCCCCTCGCACAGCAGCTTGGTCACCTCGCCGACCCGCAGCGCCACCGACTGGTCCGCGATCGAAGAGCAGAGGTGGAACGCCGAGGCGATCAGATAATCGCCCAGGATCACCGCCGCCTCGTTGCCGTGCAGCGCGTTGATCGTCTGCCCCCTGCGGCGGATCTCGGCGTCGTCGAGCACGTCGTCGTGCACGAGCGTCGCCAGGTGGATCGTCTCGACCACGGCCGCGGCGATGTCGTGCTCCGGGCTCAGCCCGCCGCACGCCAGCCCGGCCAGGTGCACGAGCGTCGGGCGCAGCATCTTGCCCCGGTACCGCTCTACGTACGCGACCAGATCAAGCGTCGGCCCACCGGCCGTCCGCAGCTCGCGCTCCATCACGACGACCGTCGAGGCGAGCCGGTCGCGCAGCACACCGCCCAGGCCCCCGCGTTGATCCGCCAGCGCCAGCACCGGACCGCCGAACTGGGTCGGCGCCGTGGTCATCACTTCTCCGCGACGATGTAGCAGATCCAACCCGGGTCGGACTCGGCGTGCGACACCTCGTTGAACTCGCCGTTGCCCTCGCCCGTGTCGTCGTCGGCGTCCTCCCAGAAGAACCGCACCTTCCGGAACCCCGCCTCCTCGAGCAGCTCCCGCAGCTCGGGCAGCGACCACAGGCGCCACTGGTACGTGAACGCCTCGTCCATCCGTGACCCGTCGAGGAACTCGAAGTGGATCGCGCACTTCATGTGCGACGTCACCGGGTCGAACTCCACCTGCTCCCAGATGTAGTCGAACTCCAGCCCGTCGTCCGTCTCGCACTCGCGCGATTCCTCGCACGTCTGGTGCGCCTCCCAGCCGCCGTACGCGTCCAGGAACAGGATCCCGTCGTCCTTGAGCGCCCGGT
The DNA here is from genome assembly GCA_020639135.1 of Phycisphaeraceae bacterium. GTDB lineage: Bacteria > Planctomycetota > Phycisphaerae > Phycisphaerales > UBA1924 > JACKHE01. The sequence goes on along the minus strand of JACKHE010000006.1, from coordinate 92,690 downwards.
GGACGCTCTGGAAGTAGCTCCGCAGGTCCTCGCGCTTCGTGAACAGCCAGTAGCTGAAGTTCATCGCCAGCAGCGCGTCCACGGGCTCCGTCCGGGCGGTGAAGACGTCCTGCGCGATCAGGCTGATCCGCTTCCGGGCCTCGGGCTCCAGCGCCGCGACGTTGTGCGCCTCGCCCCAGGCGAGGACCGTCGTGTCGATGTCCAGGCTGATCGCCCTGTTCGTCGGGCGCCGGCGGACCCACTCGCACGACGTGTTCGCCGTCCCGCAGAAGTCCTCACGAAGCAGCTTCGCCTTCCGCCCCCGGATCTTCTCGAACTGCTCGTCCACGAAGTCGATCTCGGACTCCACGTCCTGGACCGAGCTCTGGTACAGCACGTGCCGGTCGGTGGTCTCGGCGAGCTTCGGGGCGTTGGCCCGCTCCTCGCGCTCGGCGTTCTTCTTCTGTCGTCGTTTGCTCAAGGCGGCGCCCGCGGTGGTGTCAGTCGTAGTCATGGGGGGCAGTGTAGAGACTCCGGGCCCAAAAAACCCGCCGTCGCCGAGGCTTTACACTGCCCCCATGCCGGCGGCCACGACACCCATCGCCTGGGCCGAACCCACCGCAGGAATCAGGCTCGCGCGGGCCGACTGGCTCGACGCCGCGTCCTCGCTCGCGCCCGGATCCATCGACCTCTTCTACGCCGATCCCCCCTTCAACACCGGAGCCGTGCACAAGGGCGAAGCCGGCGCCTTCGACGACCGGTGGCCCTCCCCCGACGACTTCCTCGGCTGGCTCGGCAGGCGGCTCGAAACCACGATCCCACTGCTCAAGCCCACCGGCTCACTCCTGCTCCACCTCGACTGGCGCACCAGCCACCGCGCCCGATGCCTCCTCGACGACCTCCTCGGCCCCGACCGCTTCGTCAACCACCTCGTCTGGACCTACGGCCTTGGCGGCTCATCCCCGCGGCGCTTCGCGCGCAAGCACGACGACATCCTCTACTACTGCATCGACCCCGACCGGTACTGGTTCGAGCCCCCGATGATCCCCGCGACCAGCCGCCGCATGCGGGGCCAGCTCAAGAAGGCCACCGACGTCCTCGACATCCCCAGCCTCAACAACCAGGCCAAGGAGCGCATCGGCTGGCCCACCCAGAAGCCGCTGCAACTGCTCGAACTCCTCATCGGCGCCTGCTGCCCGCCGGGTGGGACAGTCCTCGATCCCTGCTGCGGCTCGGGCACGACCCTTGTCGCCGCGGTCAATCAGGGCAGAACCGCCATCGGGTGCGACATCGACGGGGATGCAATCGGGGTCACCACCAATCGCCTGAAGAACAGATAACTCGTGCCACGACAACGCCGCCGCGGCGTTGTCGTGCTTCCCACTCTGAACTCCGACAGACACGAGAACGCCGATACGGCGTTGATATGGCACGTCACCACCCGCCGGCGTAATCCGCGCGGTACCCCGCCCCGTCCTGCAGCGCCAGCTCGTACACCCGCTTGGCGAGCTGCCGCAGGTGCAGCGCATCGTGTGCGCACCACGACAGCAGCACATCCCCCGCGCGCAGGTCCCCGATCTTCGGGTGGCGGTGCGTCCTCGACCAGTCGGGACGCTCCAGCGACCGCAGCCACGCGACCGACGCCGCCCGCGCCGACGCGAAGCGATCCAGCGATTCGCCCAGCGCCCGGTCGTTGTACCGGCGCTCGATCGCGGCTCCCTCCGGGTCGATCCCGGGCCACGCCTGCGACGGGTCCTCAAGCGTCATCCGCACGCGCGTGCGGAAGTCCTCGTCCTCCTCGTCCGCGAGGTGGTTGACGATCTCGACAATCGACCACGCCCCGCTCGGTGGTTTCAGCCGCGCATCCACATCGCTGACCGGCGCCAGCAGAGCCGACAGCGCGCCGGGAAACGCGGCCATCCGGTCGGTCATCGCGCTGAGCGACGGGGCGTCCATCGCCCGATCTTAGTACGTGATGTTGTCGAGCGGGCCCGCGACGCCGATCAGGCTGACCGGGGCGGCGTCGTTGGAGCCGCCGATGCTGTAGCCGCCGTTGGCGGTGTTCTGCATGATCAGGTTGCCGGTGGCGGTCCCGAGCGTCGCGTCCAGGTTCGGCGAGTTGCCGAACAGGTGGTTCGCCGTGATGCGGTTGTCCTGCCCGAAGACCCGGACACCGGCGCCGGTGTTGCCGTGGGCCTCGCACCGGTCGACCATGCACTGGAAATCCACCTCGTAGCCGCTCGTGGCGTTGCCGGTGGATAGGCACTCCGTGGCGCGCGACCCCAGCGAGAGAACGACGCCCGCGCCCGTGCCGGCGAGGCCGTTGCCGCGGGCCGTGCTGGATTCCAGGAGCGACCCGTCGCGAGCCTCGAGCCCGCCGAACTGGTTCGAGTTCGCCGTGCAGCCCTTGATGATCGACCCGCCGTACACGGTGATCCCGTTGTTGTTCGCGTAGGCGATGCACCCGGTGATGATCGAACGGTCCCCGGCGTAGATCCCCGAGAACGCGTTGCCCACCGCGACGCACCGGTCCAGCTCGCCGTTGTCGCAGTTGAACCCGGCCTGGCCGTTGTTCTCCGCGCGGCACTCGACCAGCAGGCAGTCGTCGCGCACCCGGAACCCGTCGCCAAAGTTCCCGGCCGACGTGCAGGAGCGGAGCGTCGCGTTGGCCACGTCGAAGGCGTCGTTGACGCACTCCCGTGCGTGGACGTTCTCGATCAGCAGCGTCCCCGGAATCCCCGCCACGGTCATGATCCCGCGCTCGCACGCGTGGACATTCCCGTTCCTGATCGTCACCCCCGTCAGACCCGTGTCGATCTGGATCCCCACCGTCCCGACCCCCGCGCCCACGACGGAGAACCCGTTGAGATCCAGCGTCACACCGCCCGACTTGATCTCGATCACCGCCCCGGTCAGCCGCGTCACGTTGCTCGTCAGAACATACGAACCGGCCGAGTTCAGCACGATCGGCGCCGGATCCGCGGCGCTGAGCGTCACGCGGTCCGTCGGAGCGATCGGCCCGGGCGGGGGCGTCAGGTCGCCGGCGAGAAGCCGAGACCCGAAGAGCATGGCGAAGCAACATGTGACAATCGATCGTCCCGGCATCTTGAACCTCCTGGCCTGATGAGCCGGCCGCCGAACCCCGGCGCCGATGGCCCGACAGCTCTGCAAATCCTACCAGTAATCGGCACAATCCCGCCCTGAAATCATCACATCCGGTCGCCATTCGTCGAGCGGGCTCGCTTCACATCCCCGCGTCCTCACCGCCACCCGGCAGCCGCTCGCCGCACTCGGGGCACGCCGCCGCGTCGAGCCGCGCCAGGGAGTACCCGCACGCGGGGCACTGGGGCTCCTCCACTTCGACCCGGATCGACAGCCCGCAGCCCGAGCACGCCGCCTCGGCGCCGCTCCGCACCGTCTGCGCCAGCCCGCACCGGGGGCATGTCAGCTCGACCCCGACGCGCATCGGGAGCCCCGACTCTGCGGCGTCCTTGCGCCGCGCGATCTCCGCCGCCCGCAGCGCGGGCGTCCCCAGCAGCCCGGCAACCGAGCAGATGAACAGCCCGCTCATCACCCGGCTCTCGAGCTCTCCCGGGAATAACCACCACGTCAGGAAGACCTCCCACAGGACCAGCAGCGACACCACGACGAACGCGCCGCAGCACGTCTCCGTCGCCACGCGCACCACCCGAACCAGCTCCGTCCGGGGCCGCAGCAGCCGAAGCAGCCCGACCGCCGTCATCGCCCCGGCGACCAGCGACACGCTCAGCGTTATCTTGCCGATGAGTTCCTGCGCCTCGTAGGCGCCGATCGCGTCGAACGGGTACCACACCAGCGTCCAGCCCAGCAGGCACGCGACCGCCCACCCGATGATCGACAGCAGCATGAGCGGCCGCAGCCTGCCCCGCTCGATGACGATCGCGTCGAGCATCGCCCCCAGCAGGCACCCCGCGGCGATCAGCGACGTCCCGAAGACATCCCAGCTCAGCTGTCCCAGCACCGGCATCGACAGCGCCAGCGTCGCGCTCAGCGCGGCGATCGCCAGCGCGATGATGAACACCCAAAGGAACCTGGCCCGCATGGACATCGCGTCCCCCCTTCCCGGCGGAGGCGCTGCCGAATCAGCCGGGGTTCAGAACCCACCCTCGCGCATCCGCTGGAGGCCAGCGGGGAACGGGTAGCTCGGGAAGACCCCGACGTTGCCGAGGCCCCACAGCTTCGACGTGGGGTACACGTCGCCGCGGTAGCCCGACTCGAACATCGTTCGGAGCACAGTCTCGAACGAGGGCTCTGCGCCGGTGTGCGCATCGATCAGTCGGTTGGACCTCGCGCCGAGGAACGACACGCTCGCCACCGGCAGCCGCTCGCGCCGCCCACGCAGCATCTTCGACACCGTCTTGAACCCCAGGCTCAGGTCGTCCAGCGTGAAGTGGTCCTTGCCGCGCGGACGCAGCATCGCCAGGATCAGCACCGAGTCGAGGTCGATCTTCAGGATGTGCGGCTCCTTGTCGCCCTCCGCCTGCAGCGTCACCGAGTCGTGGAACATCTTCGCGTACGACGTGACCGTCTTGGACGTCCACTGGCTCGTGTCGATCAGGTCCACGATCTGCGCGATGATCCCGTGCGAGTTGTCGCTATCGTTGACCCCGCACACCACCGATCGGTAACGGTTCTCCAGGATGTCGTGGAGCATGTGCTGGCCCCACAGGATGCGGATCGTGTCGCGCCCGTCCGGCTTGACGCTCCGCGGCGTGTTGGGCATCAGGGTGACCCGGTCCATCGCCTGCTCGATGGTCATCAGGTCCTCGCCCTCGCCGTCGTACAGGCGGACCTCGCGGGTTGTCGATGGTTGCTGGGCCATGTCGCTGTTGCCTCCTGCGGAGTGATTGCTCCGTTTGGGCATCATATCAGCCCGGATCCGCCTGTTGCTGACCGTCCCCATCACCGCCATCGCCCGCGGCCTGATCGGCCCGCTGCCGGTCCCGCTCCTCGCGGACCCGCCGGATTTCCGCCGTCAGAACCGCATCGATCGCCGCGCGGTGCAGCGACCCCCGCTGCGACGACACCGCGGCGCCCGACCGCACCAGCGGGACCATCCCAACTCCCCCGGATTCCTCCCAGCTCTCGGGGTTGTAGATGATGATCTGCATCTCCAGCTCGTCATCACCGGGTGTCTCTCCCTGGCGAAGCCGCTCCGAGCAGACGAACTCCATGCCGCCGACCACGAACACGCCGTGCAGCGCGCCATCGAGCATCGTCATCGGCAGCAGGATCGAGTTCTGCTCGTCCATCACGTACGCCCCGGCGTCCGCGTCCACGACCAGCAGCGTGTAAGGCCGGATCTGCCGTGTCTCGCCCTGACCGTAGATCAGCGTCCACGACACCGACCCCTCGCGTCCCTGCGGCGGGTCCGCGATCGGCTCGATGAGGATCTCGGTGTGAAACACCATCGGTTCGGCGCCGGGACGTACGCTGCGCGACTCGCCGACCCAGCGGCCCAGCCAACGCTCCGGCAGACCTGGGGTGTCTCCCTGTGCCAGTGCGGCGTTCGGGATTGACAGGAGGGTCGCGGCCCCGCCGAGCAGAAGCGCGGCGTGGCGGATGGCGGCAGTGTTGATTCGCATTCCGCTCAGGGTAGCGATCGTCGGTAATCGAACTGCAAAAAAAGAGCGGGCTCCCCGAGGGTTGACCTCGGGGAGCCCAGATGTCGGCAATGACCTACTTTCCCGCAGAACAGTATCATCGGCGGCCCGGGCTTAACTGCTGTGTTCGGAATGGGAACAGGTGTTGCCCCGGACCAATGGTCACCGACAAACCCTGCGGCCCGCTTTCGCGAGCGGCAGAGAAAAAACCGAGCGTCGCTTTTCAGAGGCGCCCGGTCCTGTGACGGACCGGTACGACGACGAAATGAAGTGAAGACGAGAACGAGTGCGCCGAGGTCAGTTCCCGGGATGGGAACGATGAACCCGGACACGCGTCGTCAACCGAGAACGCGCCGGGATGACCCGGAGCGGTGGCTGGTTGACGTGATGAATCCTTTGACCGTTAGTACTGCTCGGCTGAGGACATTTCGGTCCTTACACCTGCAGCCTATCAACCTGGTGGTCTTCCAGGGGTCTCCCGTCAAATGACAAGCAAGTCTCATCTCGAGGGGGGCTTCCCGCTTAGATGCTTTCAGCGGTTATCCCTGCCCCACTTAGCTACCCAGCGGTGGCGTGAGCACGCCAACTGGATCACCAGGGGTGAGTCCCTCCCAGTCCTCTCGTACTAGGGAGAAATCCTCTCAAACTTGCAACGCCCACAGCAGATAGGGACCGACCTGGCTCACGCCGGTCTGAACCCAGCTCGCGTACCACTTTAATCGGCGAACAGCCGAACCCTTGGGACCACCTACAGCCCCAGGATGTGATGAGCCGACATCGAGGTGCCAAACCGCTCCGCCGCTATGGACGCTCGGGAGCGATCAGCCTGTTATCCCCGGGGTACCTTTTATCCGATGAGCTACGACCCTTCCACACGGGATCGCAGGATCACTAAGGCCTGCTTTCGCAACTGCTCGACCCGTCGGTCTCGCAGTAAAGCCGGCTTGTGCCTTTACACTCGAAACACGGTTTCCATCCGTGTTGAGCCGACCTTTGCGCTCCTCCGTTACTCTTTAGGAGGAGACCGCCCCAGCCAAACTGCCCGGCACTCACTGTCCCCCGCCCGGCTTCACGGGAATCGGGGTTAGGACACAAACGTGAACAGGGTGGTATTTCACCAATGGCTCCACCCGGGCCGGAACCCGGACTTCAAAGCCTCCCACCTATCCTACGCAGTACATGCTCGTGACCAATAAAAGCCTACAGTAAAGGTCCACGGGGTCTTTCCGTCTTGCTGCGGGTAGGCGGCATCTTCACCGCCACTACTATTTCACCGAGTTGGTCGTGGAGACAGTGCTCCAATCGTTACGCTATTCATGCGCGTCGGAACTTACCCGACAAGGAATTTCGCTACCTTAGGACCGTCATAGTTACGGCCGCCGTTTACTGGTGCTTAGGTCGCGAGCTTCGCCGAAGCTAACCCACTTCCGTGACATTCCAGCACCGGGCAAGCGTCACACTGTATACGTCCTCTATAGGAGTTTGCACAGTGCTGTGTTTTTGATAAACAGTCGTCAGAGCCTTTTCTCTGCGCCCTTCCGCCGAAGCGGGGAGGGCCCCCTTATTGCGAACGTACGGGGTCAATTTGCCTAGTTCCTTCACGACCATTCTCTCGAGCGCCTGAGGCTATTCGCCACACCTACCTGTGTCAGTTTTGGTACGGATCTCGCTTTGCCCACAACGCTTTTCTCGGAACCCCCTTCGCCACCACCGGCCTCAAGGGCCTGGGCGCTTCTAACAGCCCCGATGACCACGGGGATTCGCACGTTGCTTTGATCGCCGCGAGAGCGCAGGAATATTAACCTGCTGTCCATCGACTACGCCTTTCGGCCTCGCCTTAGGATCCGGCTAACCCTGGGCGGATCTACCTTCCCCAGGAAACCTTAGGTTTTCGGCGAGCGGGATTTTCACCCGCTTTCTCGTTACTCAAGCCGACATATTCACTTCCTGACGCTCCAACGACCCTTCCGGGACGCCTTCAACGCTGACAGGAACGCTTTCCTACCCCTGCCACAAAGTGGCAAGCCGCAGCTTCGGTTCTCTGCTTATTCCCGATCATTATCGGCGCCAAACTCCTCGACCAGTGAGCTGTTACGCACTCTTTAAATGGTGGCTGCTTCTAAGCCAACATCCTGGCTGTCACGGCAATTTGACTTCCTTTCGAACTGAGCAGAGATCAGGGACCTTAGCTGGCGGTCTGGATTATTGTCCTTTTGTCCGTGGATATTGTCACCCGCGGACTGACTCCCACGCCTTGGCTGTTGGTATTCGGAGTTTGGTTGCCCCGGGTACCCTTGCGGGCCCCAAAGGCATCCAGTCGCTCTACCCCCAACAGTTGCCACGTGAGGCTAGCCCGAAAGCTATTTCGGAAAGAACGAGCTATCTCCCAGTTTGATTAGACTTTCACTCCTCCCCACAGGTCATCGCCCAGCTTTTCAACGCTGGTGCGTTCGGTCCTCCAGGCGGTCTTACCCGCCCTTCAACCTGCCCATGGGTAGATCACAAGGTTTCGCGTCTGCCCCGTACGACTCAGCGCCCATTTCAGACTCGCTTTCGCTCCGGCTCCGGTCCGTTAGACCTTAGCCTCGCCGTACAGAGCAACTCGTCGGCTCATTATGCAAAAGGCACGCCGTCACCCCCAACACAAGGCTGGGGGCTCCGACCGCTTGTAAGCACACGGTTTCAGGTACTCTTTCACTCCCCTAACAGGGGTGCTTCTCATCATTCAGTCGCCTTACTGATTCACTATCGGTCGTCAAGGAGTACTTAGGCTTGGAGGGTGGACCCCCCATGTTCAATCCGGGTTCCACGTGACCGAATCTACTCGAGGCCTCACCGACACACATGCTACTGGACTTTCACCACCTCTGGTCCGACTTTCCAGACGGTTCACATGATTCGTCGGCTTATCCGCGTTCGCTCGCCGCTACTTACGGAGTCGCTGTTGCTTTCCTTTCCTCCAGGTACTGAGATGTTTCAGTTCCCTGGGTTCGCCTCACACGCCTATGCATTCAGCGTGTGATGACCCTCTACGGGCCGGGTTGCCCCATTCGGAAATCCTTGGATCACAGCTTAATTCCAGCTCCCCAAGGCTTATCGCAGGTATTCACGTCCTTCATCGCCTCTTGACGCCAAGACATCCACCGTGTGCCCTTGATAGATTCATCACGCCAACCGGACACCGCTTCCGCGACACCCGATCAACGCAACGCTATCTGGTGAACGAGTTCACCTTCGAACGGGCAACCCGCAGCGGGCTGACCGTTCATTTCATAACCTCGGCACATTGCTCTCGGTGAGAGGGCCGTCAGACGAACTGGTCGATCTCCGCAATGCCGGGGACGGCCATGCCTCGATCAACCTCTGACGACCCACCTTCACTGACTTACGTCGTCGTATCCGATTGTCAAAGAGCCGCGCCCGGCACGGTTTGCACCGCGTCAGACGCCCCGATCACCCGACATCGCTGCCCGGTGAATCGACTCCCCTGAGATTTCTGGGGCCGGGGAGTGTAGCCCCCAACAGATCGTTGTCAACCAGCCCGAAAAACACTTTTCTCGCCCTCTGACGATGCCCACCGATGATCCACACCGCTCGCGACATCCCGTGACGATCACCCGCGACAGAACCCTGTTTTCATGCCGGATTCCGCCCGTCGGGTTGGCGGCTCCCGCCGGGCGCCACCGCCTGATTTCCACTGAATCTCAGCCCCCGAGACCACCCCGGCCACCGAGACCGCGCGTCGGCCGCTCGTCACGGTTCCCCCCCGGACGCGCGTCGCGACCCCCGGGGCCTTCGCCATCCTCCTTGACGTTCGCCACGCCGCCCTGACCGGGCTCGGCCAGGACCGCCGTCTGCGCCTGCTCCGCGGAGAGCTTCATCTGGCTCCGGCGCTCGCTCGCACGGTCCTGGGAAGGGTCGCGGATCGTGATCCGGTCCGCCGCGTCCAGCAGCACCGCCTCGTAATCGGGCTCCGTGTCGCGGCCGCCCTTGAGCGCATCCCGGTTCACGCGCGCCGATGGCCGGACATCGAGCATGATGTCCCCCAGCGACCGCACCAGAGTCGAATCGACCGGCTTGCGCGCGATGTTTCGTGCATCCACAGTCCCCTCCTGCGGCGTCGGGAACTCGAACGTGTCCAGCTCCGGCAGCACGAACTCGCCAACGATCGGGTCGCCCGGCCGCAGACGCACATCCGCCTTGCGCCAGAACCCGTAGAAGAACGTGTACACCTCGGCGTACACGATGCGGCCGCTATCCCCGCCGATCCCCGAGCCCTGGCCGCTGACGCGCGTCAGGTAGTAATAGCTCGTCTGGTCCATCGTGACGGGCTCCGACCACGGCGAGTACGCCGTCCGGATCACCCGTGGCGACGCGAGCTCGTCCCGCTGCGATTCGCGGATCACGTTGTCCCGCCCGAAGAATGGGTTGCCGTACACCAGACGGACGCGGTAGCGATACGTCGCGCCGGGCTCGGCGCCGCAGTCATTCGCCCAGACATGCAGCGTGTCGCTGTCCTTGAGCGAGCCCACCGGCGCCGCCACCATCTCCAGCCCAGGATCGGCCTTCTCAACGACCTCGATCGGCAGGCCCTGCTCCGTCAGCCACGCAACGATCTCGTTGCGCTGCGCCTGGAGCTCGTCCATCTTCGTCCTGATCGCCAGCTCCTGCCGCTCCCTGGCCGCCTTGGCCCGGCGAGCCGCCTCGGCCGCGGCGTTGTTCCGCCCGCTCCGGCCACCGCCGACGGGCCCGCCCCGGCCTCCGCCGCCGCGTGCGACCGTGTCGCCGAACCCGCCCGAGGCGCCGGGACGCCTGGACTGCCGCTCGTCCGGCGACTTGCCCAGGTCGTTCAGGTTCTGCTGGAGCGCCTCCAGCTCCTCGTCGATGTGCGCGATCTCCGCGCGACGGGAATCCGCCTCGATCTCCTGCGGCGTCTTCTGCACCTCCGGCGCCGCCGGCGACCACACGGCCCCCGCGATCACCGAATAGAAGTCGGGCCTGGCGATGTCCCGCGCCTCGTCCTCGGCCGTCTTGAGGATCTGCGGCATCGACGCGTCGGGATCGTTCAGGCTGGCGCGCACCGAACCACGACCGGGCATCGATCCGATCAGCTCCTCGGGGCCGTTCGAGCCGTCCGCATAGACCTCCTGCCGCCACAGCTCCACGTCCACCAGCACGAGCTGCCCGCGCCACCAGTGCCCCGGGATCGGCTGCAACGGGCCCGACCCGTCAGGGTCCGCCGCCAGCGCCGCGCGCAGCGCCGAAGCGTCAAACGTCGTCGAGACCGTCACCGCGTGCACATCAAAGGGCTGCTGCGACCCGACGATGTCCTCGAGCCCGGCTGTCGTCGCCACCGTGATCGGGTCCAGCGCGCCGCTGTAGCGCTTGACCAGCGGCGTCGCCGGCGCGACCGGCCTGGGCATCGCGTACTCGGGGCCGTCGCCGCCCGGCTCGATCGTCGGATCCGAACCGCCGCGGATCACGCCGGAGTCCGGCACACCGATCACGATCGAGACCGTCTCGCTCGGCTTCGTCGGGATCGCCGACTGCACCAGCTCGATCACGTCCGGCGCCTTCTTCGGCGCCTTGGCGTCAACCTCGTTCGACTTGATCTGCCCGTCCAGACGCTCCGCCTGGCTGGCGATCGTCTCGTACCCCTGGCTGATGGTCAGGTTGTCCTTGGCGCCGACCTTGACGGTCATCCCGCCCGTGGCGAACTGCTTGACCAGCACCGCCATCAGCGCCACGAGCATCAGCAGAAAGAACAGCTTCTCCCCGTGTCGCTCGAGCGGATTGATCCGTTTGCCCTTCATGCTGCGCTCCGATGCTCTGCTTCACGAGGCGCCGACCGATCGGCGCCGCGGTGTTCGTTGATCCGATTCAAACTCAGCGTCGCCGGCCCCGCGGCTGCTCTTCCTGCTCCTGACCCTCGGGCGCCTCGGCCGGGATGCCCAGCGCCGTCCGCACGGAACTCGGCATGTACTGCTGCATCCACGAACGCAGCCACACCGTCTCGATCGTCAGGTCCGCGCGGACGATCCGGCCGGCGCCGTACACGTAGCCCTGCTGGATGTCCTGCGTGGGATCCACGTCCGTCAGGCTCACCCGGACCACGCGCATCAGGTTCGTCGCCGAGATCGCTTCGACCACGTCCAGCAGGCGGGCGCCGTCGATCAGCACGGTGATCGTCGCGTACCGCACGTCGTACAACCCCTGCGGGATCGAAGGCCACGCCGCGCGCCCGGTCTCCGAGACCTCCCAGTTGGGCTCGATCGGCGAGGCGTAATCGATCGGCGCCGGCTGCGACTCGCCCGAGTACTGCAGCGCGGGCACCGACACGCGTTCGAGCCGCTTGACCGGGCCCTCGAGCAGCGAGCGGACCCACTCGCCCTCGGTGTTGGCCAGCTCCAGCGCCTTGAGCAGGTCCGCGTGGATCCAGTGCGTCCACTGCCAGTCCCACACCCGGTCCATCGGGGGCAGCGTGTTCTGCGACCAGGGCTCGACGTCCGCGAACGCGCCCGGATCGACGTAGAAGTGCAGCTCCGACGCCGCGGCTTTGTACTCCGCCAGCCGCTGATCGCGCAGCTCCGCGCGGATCTTCTCCTGGTCGTCGATGCTCGCCTCGGCCCCGAGCGTGCTCTGGATCCGCTCGAGCTTCTGCCGCCACGTGATGTTCAGTTTCGCTTCGAGCGTCGCGCGATCGGGGGGCGTCCCGGCGCCGACGCGCGACACCAGCGCCCGGTGCGCCGAGGGCCAGATCTCGCGGATCTCCTGCAGCTTCGCGACCCGCACGGGCTCGGCCGGCTCGGGCAGCAGCCCCTCCACCAGCACGCGCTTGCCTTGCGAGTTGCGCGCCACGACGACCTCGATGGACTCCGCCGCCTGCGCCCGGAGCTGCTCGCCCCAGGACTTCATCGCCTCGTTCATCGCCTGGGTCGGCGGCCTCGAGATCTCGACCTTGGGCGACGCGGGGGTCACCGGCTCGAACGTGTACCGGTACGTGACCTGCTGCAGCGTGCGGTTCTTCCCGTCCAGGTCGCTCTGGATCTCGTTGTGGATCTTCGACGTCTTCCCCGAGCTGAGGAAGATCAGCGCCGGCAGCGCCACGATCGCGACCACGACGCAGATGAACGACAACAGGTTCGACTTGATGAGCGAAAGAATCTTCTTCATCGATCCACCCCCATGCCGTTGAACCCGGCCGCGCTGGCGACCGGCTCGCCCTGGCCTTCCTGAGGCCTGGCGGGATCGAGCAGGATCGCCCGCCACCGCAGCGTGTACCGGTACATCACCGGCGGCGCCGAGGGCGGATCGATCGTCAGCGGCGCGATCTCGTCGAGGCTGAGCGTCCCGGAGTCCGTGACGACCGCGCTCGCCTGACCGCCAGATCCGGAGTCACGCTCGTTGCGCGAAGCCCCGCCCGTTGCGGCGCCCGAGGGCCGCCCGCCGCCGGCGTTCGCCGCGGCGCCCTTCGGCGCGGACAGCGCGTTCTGGATGACCTCCATCTGGATCTCGCTGTCCCGCGGCGGGATGATCTTGTACGGGGCGCCCGCGCGCTCGGCGTTGCTCTCCAGCCAGCGGATCACCGTGCGGTCCAGGAAGGCGAGCTGGTCGCTGTTGGGCGAGTCGATCACCATCCGGACCTCGAAGGCGCCGAAGGGCAGATCGATCTCCGCCTCCGCCTCCTCGTCGCGCCGGGTCGGCCTCGCGTCGCGGCCGCCGCTCCTGCCGGAGCGTGCGCCGCCGAGAACACCGCCGCCGCCGCCGCCGCCGCCACCACCGCCGCCGCGCGCATCTCTCGATTCCGTGCGCGTCCTGGGCGTGGCGCCCAGCCCGGACGGCTCGCCGCCCGAGGGTGTGAGGTACCTGATTTCCAGGTCCTGCACCTCGAAGAGCTGCCACCGCTCCGGCGGGATCGAGCCGGTGTCGCCGGCGAGCAGCGCCCGCTGCGGGTCGGAAGACGCGAGCATGGCGCCCACGTCGCTGATGATCTCGGGGTACAGGTCCCGGGGGCTCAGCAGCCGCTCGACGTTCTGCACCGTCGCGCCGATCGACGCCGCGCCGGCGAGTTTCGTCGCCTCGTCCTTGAGCTTGTCCGATTGTGACTTGACGTCCTGCACGACACGGATGCCCGGCTTCCTGCCCGCGGTGTCCGCCTCGCCCTGCGCGAGCATCGGGCCGATGAAGCTCGCGCCGCCCGCCGCCAGCGCCATCGCCGCCGCCGCGGCGAACCACGGCGTCTTCTGCCGCCACATCGACGCCCGCGTCACCTGGATGGGCATCAGGTTCGCGTTGATCGTCTGCTGCCCGAGCCCCTGCAGCGCCAGCCCGTAGCAGGTGGCCATGTTGATCGCGACGTTGTTGAAGTCGCTCTCGCTCGTGCCCTCGGCCGACGCCTTGTTGAAGTGCCCGAGCCGCGCGACGTCCACGCCGAGCTGCTGCGCGATGTACTTGCGCAGCCCCAGCAGCTTCCACGTCGAGCCGACCCCGATGATCCGCTTGATGTCCGCCTCCGGATGCAGCTGCTGGTAGTAGCTCAGCGATCGCTGCACCTCCTGGGCGAAGTCCGCGAACGTCCCGCGCATCGCCTGGAAAACGTGCCGCTTGTGCTTGCTCCGCTCCGCCTGCAGCTTCAGCTTCTCCGCCTTGGGGTACGGCAGCTTGAACGAGCTCACCAGCGCGTCCGTGAACGCGTGCCCGCCCATCGGGAACGTCCGCACCCAAACCCGGCCCGCCTCGGCCACGATCAGGTCCGTGGACATCGTCCCGATGTCGATGATCGCCGTCCCGGGAGTCGCCGCCGTGAAGCTCTCGTCGTACGCGACCGCGTTGTACACGCTCACCGGGCTGATGTTGATCGCCACCGGCTCAATGCCCACGTCCGCGCACAGACGCAGCAGCTCCATCACCCGCTCGCGCGTGATCGCGAAGATCCCCACCTCGACGTCCGGCGAGTCCTCGCTCACGAACGTCTGGTAGTCCCACTCCACCTCCTCGATCGGGAACGGGATCTGCTGCACCGCTTCGAACTTGACGATGTCCGGGACCTTCTTGGGCTCCACCGGCGGCAGCTTGGCGAACCGCGCAAACGCCGCGTTGCCCGGGACCGACACCGCCACGTTCGCCTTCGACAGGTTGTGCTGGCTCACCAGGGCGCCCAGCGCCACCCGCTTCGCGTCCGTCGGATCGATGTCCGGCGACGACAGCGGCCTCGGGTGCGGGATCACCACGAACTCCAGCGCCTTGTACGTGTCGCCGTCCCTGGCCAGCTTCAGCGCCTTGACGGCGCCCGACCCGATCTCGATGCCCCAGCAGACATTGGAACTCGCCATGCGACTCCTCGCTCGATGCTCACTGACAACCACCGCCCCCGCTTGACCGGGAACGGATGAACTCCACCACAATCATCCGGACCAGGACGCCCGGGGCCCAGACCATACCCGCTCCGAGCCTCCCGGCCCGCACGAGCCACGCACCCCGGACTGAGTCTGCCTGCATGTACGCCCGCAGGCCTCCGCCGGTTCCCGGTCCGGGGTTTGCCCCGGCTGGCCCGGATACCTCGATGCGCCGAGGCTTCCCCCGACGGCAGCCCGGCATTCGACCACCACCCCCCAGGCATGTCAACACATGCCGCTCCACCGATTCCCCCCGATTTTCATCGCTCCCCGCCCCGCACTGACGACCCGGACCCGTTCCCCCGATACACTCCCGGGCAAAGCCATTCCCCCGGACGCCGCAAGCCCCGATCCATCTCATACGGATCGACACGGCGCCCTACAAACCAGGCGGCCTCCCCGCCGACGAGACCCCGGCATGTCGAACCCCACCGACCCGACCGCCCCCGAAGCCGCCAACAACTCCAGCAACCCGCAGGCGCCCGCCAAAACGCCCCCACCGGCGTCGGCCACCCTCAGCGCCGAAGTCGAGGCCGAGGTCGAGCAGGCCATGGCCGCGCTGGGAGCCGAGCAGGATCACGCCAACGCGTCCGCCAAGCCCGCCCCCGCCGGGGAGAAACCCCGCGTCCGGGGCCCGCGCCGCGTCGTCGGCGGCCGCGAGATCCGCCCCGGCCGCGTCGCCTCCGTCGGGCCGGACGACATCTTCATCGAGTTCGGCCCCAAGGAGCTCGGCGTCGCCAGCCGCGCCAGCTTCCCCGAGGACAAGCTCCCGCAGCAGGGCGACATCATCGACGTCGTCGTCGAGCGCTTCAACGCCAACGAGCAGCTCTACATCTGCTCCATGCCCGGCGCCGTCACCAAGGCCGAGTGGGAGATGCTCGAGCCCGGCCAGGTCGTCGAGGCCCTCGTCAAGGGCACCAACAAGGGCGGCCTCGACTGCGAGGTCGCCGGCCACCGCGCCTTCCTCCCCGCCAGCCAGGTCGAGCTCAACCGCGTCGAGGACTTCTCCCCCTACGTCGGGCAGAAGCTCAAGTGCCAGGTCGCCAAGCTCGAACGCGCCGGCCACGGCAACATCGTCCTCAGCCGACGCGAACTCCTCAATGCCGAGCGCAAGGAGAAGACCGAGGTCCTCCGAAACACCCTGTCCGAAGGCCAGACCATCGACGGGACCGTCTCCCGAATCATGGACTACGGCGCCTTCGTGGACATCGGCGGCGTTGACGGCCTCGTCCACGTCTCGGACATCTCCCACGACCGCATCCGCGATCCCAAGTCCGTCGTCAGCGAGGGCCAGGCCGTCAGGGTCAAGATCCTCAAGCTCGACTGGGCCAAGAACCGGATCTCGCTGGGCATAAAGCAGTGCATGGACGACCCCTACAAGGCCGCCACGGGGACCATCGCCGCCGGTGAAACGGTCACCGGCAAGGTCACCAAGATCATGGAGTTCGGCGCCTTCGTGGAGATCGCCCCGGGCGTCGAGGGCCTCGTGCATATCTCCGAGCTCGCCTGGAAGCGCATCGCCAAGGTCGATTCCGTCCTCAAGCCCGACGAGGTCATCACCGTCAAGGTGCTGGAGGTGGACCCCGACAAGCGCCGCATCAGCCTCTCCCTCAAGCAGACCACCGAGCCCCCGAAGAACGCCACCCGCGGCCGACGCGGCGAGGACGAGGGCCCCTCAATCGAAGAGATCCAGAAGATCACCCCCAAGGACCGCCGCCTCCGCGAGGAGTTCCAGAAGAAGCACCAGGGCCTCAAGAGCGGCCTGGGCGGCGGCGGGAACGTGGATCTCGGCGAGGGGTTGGGGAGTCTCACGCTGGGATAGCATTGATCCGCTTGCCGGACCAGAACTCAATCTGTGCCCGGAGTTCTGCAAACGCGGAATCCGAGTGCCCGCGCTTCGGCAGCGGAATAACGCCTCCGTTTGCCAAGCAGATGAAGATATAGGCTTTGTTTTCGTTGATGAAATCAACGGCGCCAGGCCGGATGATATCGTCAGCATGCTCACCGCTGAGTTGGAAAAACTCATCGGTAATTTCGAGTGATCGCCATCCGAGCAGTCTGCTTGAAGGAATGCTCTTAAGTGATTTGCTGATGATCTTTTCCTTCATATTCCGCGCCCCTGATGGATTGAATCCTTTTATGCAGGCATTCCATCCGAGGATGACCAAGAATATCTGAATGAACAAGGTAATTTTGTCCCGCAATGCGATCATCACGCCCTTATTCATTGCTACAAAGACAAACCAGCCCAGACCGATTGCGAGAAATATGATCCCGATCCGTCTCATTGTTCTGGAGTGTTGTTGTGCGGCAAATTCCAGGTACTCATGGCAATAACTGAACTCGTACATGTGCCGAGTCCCGGCAAGAAGATCATCATGTGTCAGATCAAAGTCGTAGATCACGCAGCCGATCTCCGGTAATCGTACGGGCGCCTTGGCGACATTCTCGCGACGATTATTAACACGACCTCAATCTAACCCCCCTCACCCCGCCCGCAAAATCTTCTCCATCTTCTTCCCCTTCGCCAGCTCATCCACCAGCTTGTCCAGATACCTGACCTGCCTCGTCAGCGGCGTCTCGATCTCCTCGATCCGGTAGCCGCAGATCACGCCGGTGATCAGTTTCGCGTTGGGGTTGAGCTTGGCCTTCTTGAAGAACTGCTCGAAGGTCGCCTTGTCGTCGATCAGCTTCTGCAGGGCCTTGTCGTCGAAGCCCGTCAGCCAGCGGATCACCTCGTGCAGCTCCGCCTTCGTCCGGCCCTTCTTCTCGACCTTCGCGACGTAGTGCGGGTACACGGACGAGAACGTCATCGCCGCGATCCGCTCGTCATGGTCCTTGGTTGTCGTCGGCATGGGGTGGTGCTCCTGCTGCCGGGCCGTTGCTCGTCGCTCGTCGCTCGCGCCGCGATCAGGGTACAGGTCGCCCGCGGCAATCCCGAAGAAACACAACGCCGCCGGGGGGGCTACCGGCACTGCCCGAAGGCCGCGAGCAGGATCCCGAGATCCGCGGTGTCCACGCAGCCGTCGCTGTTGAGGTCTTCGAGGATGGGGCTGTCATCGAAGAGCACAACGTCGGTCCATTCCGACTGCACATCGAACAGCACCGAGTTCGCCGACCACTGTACGTAGGACTCGCCGATCGAGGCGTCCTGGTCGCCGGCCGGCACGACCGCCCGCGGCACGCCGTCGATGCGGAGTTCCGCCCTGTCCGAGAAGGACACGATCGAGTATGTGTGGAACTCCGTGGCCGCGTCGAACGGGAACTCCACGGTGAGCACCGGGTCGTGCTCCATGTTGGTGTGCGAGGAGAACACGAGCGCGTCGGAGCCGACCAGGACGCCGTACTGGTGGCCGGAGAGATCATTCCCGAACAGGGTCGCGCCGCCGCGGAACCCGTCGCCGGCCACCGTGCCCTCGGGAACGCGGACGCGCATCGACAGGGTCACACCCTCGCCCCAGTCAAAGTCAACGGCGTACGACTGGAAGAACACCACGGGCCCGCCGGCGACATTCAGGTGAAACACGCCGTCGATCACCTGGTCATCGCCGTCCAGGGTCCCGGTCAACGCCCAGCCCTGGTCGGTCGGCAGCGTGCCCAGCGAGGCGTCGTACCGCAGCACCGAGGTCGAGGGCCCGAGTTCGTCCTGCTGCGCCAGTGTGGGCGTCGCGAGGGGCGCCGCGGCAAGAATCGCCGTGATTGTCAACCGGTTCATTGTCTGGCTCCTGATTATGAAATCAACAATGCGAGATGAACGACGGTCCAAAGAGTAACAGTTCAGGGTTTCTCTTGTCAGTTCAGGAGCAACACCTTCGGGCCCCCAGGGCGCCGAGGCTGAGCGGAGCGAGGGCTCGGTTATCCTCTCCCCCCCTCTCCCCTCAGGAGGCATGACCTGTGTGAGAGATTCTGTCTTCACCGCTGCTTAGCGGCGCTCCCATTCCACTGATCGCTACACTCCCTTCCCCCATGACCTCCACGTCCCACGACCCCGTCCAACTCCTCCGCGACCGCTTCATCAGCGCGATGCGCGCCGCCCTGGGCCCCGACTGCCCCCCGGACCCCGACCCGCTGATCGGCCCGGCCCGGAACCCGAAGTTCGGCGACTACCAGTCCAACGCCGCGATGCCGCTGGGCAAGGCGCTGGGCAGGCCCCCCAGAGAGATCGCGCAGCAGATCGTCGATCACCTCGACCTGGCCGGGATCGCCCTGCCCCCCGACGACTCCACCATCGCCGGGCCGGGCTTCATCAACATCCGCCTCGCGCCCGACGCCTACGCGGGCCTCCTCGACGCCCTCGACACCCCCGACCTCGGCGTCGAGAAACCGGCGGCGCCCGAGACGATCGTCGTCGATCTCTGCGGCGTGAATCTCGCCAAGCAGATGCACGTGGGGCACCTCCGCGCCACCGTCATCGGCGATGCGCTGGCGCGGATCTTCGAGCGGCTCGGCCACCGGGTCATCCGCCAGAACCACGTCGGCGACTGGGGCCTGCCCATCGCGATGGTCACCGCGCACGTCGCCGACCTCGCGCGGCGGGGCACCATCGACCTCGACAAGCTCACCCTCGACGACCTCGACACCGCCTACCGCGCCGCGCAGCGCGACTGCTCGCCCGACCGGCGGGGGCTCGAGGCCGTCCGCAGGTACGACCTCGGGCCCAAAGCCGAGGCCGAACTGGAGGAGCAGGTCGCCGGCGCCGAGGAGGCGCTGGAGCGGGCCAAGCAGACGCTGATCCGGCTGCAGTCGCACGACGGGGCGACTGTCGCGATGTGGCAGCGCATCGCCGACGTCACGATGAGCGCCTGCCACGCGATCTGCCGTCGCCTGCACGCGAACGTCCCGCCGGAATCCGCCGCGGGTGAATCGACGTACCGCGATGAACTCGCGGGCGTCGTCGATGATCTCGTGAATCGGGGTCTGGCGGTCGAATCCGACGGCGCGCTGGTGATCGACCTCAAGGACGCCGGGATCGCCGAGCCCCTGCTGATCCGCAAGAGCGACGGCGGGTTCCTCTACGCAACGACGGACCTGGCGGGGATCCGCCGGCGCGTGCAGAAACTGGGCGCCGACCGGTGCGTGTACGCCGTGGACGCCCGGCAGGGGCTTCACTTCAAGCAGGCCTTCGCCGGGGCGATCAAGGCGGGGTACGCGCGCAAGCCGGACGGAAGCGACGCGCGCCTCGAGCACGCGGCGTTCGGCACGGTGCTGGGCGAGGACAACAAGCCCTTCAAGACGCGCTCCGGCGAGAACGTCAAACTGAGTGATCTGCTCGACGAGGCGGTCGTCCGCGCCGGGGAGCAGATCAAGGAAAAGAACCCGGACCTCCCGGCGGACGAGCAGCGGAAGGTCGCCGAGGCGGTGGGGATCTCCGCGATCAAGTACGCCGATCTGTCGAGCGACCGGGTGCGCGATTACGTCTTCAGCTTCGACCGGATGCTGATGTTCGAGGGCGACACCGGGCCCTACCTGCTCTATGCGCTCGTGCGGATCCGGAGCATCTTCCGCAACGCCGCGGAGCAGTTCGGCGTCACGGAATCCGACATCGACGCGCGGCGCCCTGGCTTCGCGCTCGACGCGCCGGAGGAGCGGGCGCTGGCGCTGGCGCTGCTGCAGTACCCGGGCGTGCTCGAGAGCACGGCCGAGGCGCTGGAGCCGCACCGGCTCTGCACCTACCTGCGGACGCTGGCGGAGGAGTTCTCCCGGTTCTTCCAGCAGTGCCCGGTGCTCAAGGCGCCGGACGAGGCGACGCGCGGCGCCAGGCTGCGCCTGTGCCGGCTGACCGGCAAGGTCCTCGGGGACGGCCTGACGACGCTGGGCCTGATCCCGGTCGAGCGGATGTAGGCCGGCACAGCGGCAAATTTCCTGAAAAACAGTGGTTTTCCCCGTTCCCCCAGCCGGCCTCCGACGCTGCAATGGTGTGGGGCGAAGGAAAGGGCCCCCGACTTCCGTACCCGGAATGTCCCGGGGAGGAGCGCGTCATCTCATTTTCAGTTCAGGAGCGTGTCTTATGATCCGCAAGTCCCTGGTGGCCGGCGCCCTCGTCGCCGGAGCGGTTGGTCTGCATGCGTCGGCGCCGAGAGCGGACGCCGTGGTGCTGCTCTTCGATTTCCTCGGGAACCTCAACAACGTCCCGGCGGCGCTGTCGGGGGATTTCACGCCGGGCGATTTCTTCGCCCTGTCGTTCGTTGTCGATACGAACGCGCCGATCACCGGCGGGTCGATCACCTCCGGCCCGGGCTTCGCCGATTACGCAACGAGCGGGTTCAGCTCGTTCTGCGCCGGCTACTCCGTCTCGGCGCCCGTCGGGAAGATCCGGATCACCAACGACAACATCATCGACGAGTACGACGCGTACCCGAACTCAGCGGTGACCACGAGCGGTGTGCCCGCCGGATTCAGCTATCTCGGGACCGAGGTTCGGTTCCAGGACTTCTCCGCGCTGACATTCCCCGACACCAACCTGGTCACCGACACGACGGTGCTCATGGGGATGGGTGGTCAGTACGTGATGACGTTCTTCAACCCGGCTCAGGGCATCACCTACCAGGCGTTCGGATCGTTCACCGACATCACCGCGACGCTGGTCGAGCCCGAGCCGGGCGCCGCGGCGCTGCTGGGCATCGCGGCAATCGGCGCCAGCCGGCGTCGTCGGAACTGATCAACCGGCTCAGGATTCACGCTAGAAGCCGCGCGATCTCCCGCCCCTGGCCGCGTCGAGGAGGCGATCGAAGACGCCGCCGCCGGGTTCGCGGCCGTTGATCGCCAGGCAGTCGATCGAGCTGCAGCGCCAGGCGCCCTCGGCGTCGCGGCGCCAGTGGAGCTTCCACCAGGAGAGGGTCACGCCGCCGGCGCGGGGGGTGACGCGGGCTCGGAACTGCGTCGTTCCAACGTTGCTCCCACCCTGAACGGCCTGGACCTTACTCACGCGCCAGCTCTCGATGACGCCCGCGGCCTGCTGGGCCTGCGAGAGGGACTCGATCTGTCCTCGGGCATCGTCGGCGATCGTCCGGCCCGAGGCGGCGAGCACCGCGTCCGGGAGGATGAGGTCCTCCAACGCGGGGATATCAGCGTCCACGGCGGCGGCGACGAACTCGCGCGTGCGACGCTCCAGACGCTCCCGGTCCGTCTCGATCAGCGTTCCGAGCGCGAACACCGCGACCGCCATGAACATGAGGGCGCCGCCGATCATCGTCCCCAGCTTCGCCTGCTCCCGGCGCGAGAGAAGAACCCAGCAGGCGATCCCGGCGGCGGCGAGGGCCAGCGCGACGATCAGCGGCTGCTCCGTCGCCCAGGCGATGGGGCTCATGGACTCCGGGAGCGGCGCCGGGGCGAAGTTGACGGCCTGCATGGGAGCGCCCTCCGGGAGGCTGGCCGGTGGATCGGCCATTCCTGCGCCACGCAGGGCCGATCGCCCGATACATCAGGAAGGTACGCCATTTCCAGCCGCGCGGTTGCCGCGCCGATTCGTCGCCTCGAAGTCATCCATGCCCCAGACCGCTCCGACAATTCAGGCCGACCGGGTCCCCGGGAGGACCCCAGACGGCTCGATCCTCGACCGGAACCTGGGCGCGCTGGCGATGCGGTCGCCGAGGCTGGCCCGGGCGATCGCCGGGACGCTCCCGGCGCCGGGCGTTGAGTTCGTCGAGTCCTCGGAGAACGGGGCTCTGAGCGCGACCTACCAGGGCGCGGCTCTGGCAAGCCGACGCCGCCCGATCACAGAGGCGCAGCGGCTGGCCTCGACGGTCGATCTGGCGGGCGTCGGCGCGGCGGTGGTGCTGGGCTTCGGGCTGGGGCATCACGTCGAGGCGCTGGCGCGGCGGGCGCGGGGCGCCTCGCTGATCGTCGTCTTCGAGCCGGACGTCGCGCTGCTGCGGGCCGTGCTGGAGCGGATCGACTTCGCCGGGATGCTCGCGTCGGGGCACGTGACGATCTGCACCGCGCCGGACGACCAGGGCGCGATCACGGAGGCGATCCACGGCTCGGAGACGCTGGTGGCGATGGGCGTGCGGTTCGTCGAGCACCCGGCGAGCAGCGCGAGGCTGGCGGCGACCTCCGGCGTCTTCTCGCAGGCGGTCGCGTCGGTGGTCGCGACGGTGCGCTCGCAGATCATCACAACGATGGTCCAGTGCGAGATGGCCCTGCGCAACGGGCTGATGAACTCGGGGCACTACTGCAACGGGCTGGGCGTCGCGGACCTCGCGGGCGCCGCGACCGGGAGTCCTGCGATCGTCGTCGCGGCGGGCCCGAGCCTCCGGCGGAACATCGCGCTGCTGAAGGACCCGGCAGTGCGCACGCGGTGCGTGATCATCGCGGCGCAGACGGTGCTCAAGCCGCTGCTGGCCGAGGGGTTCAGGCCGCACTTCGTGACGGCGCTGGATTATCACGAGATCTCGGCGCGATTCTACGAGGGGCTGACGGCGGATGATCTTGCCGGCGTGACGCTCGTGGCCGAGCCCAAGGCGAACCCGGCGATCCTCGCCTCGTACCCGGGCGTGATCCGCTGCGTCGGGGATGAATCGCTCGATTCGATCCTGGGCGGCGTGAACTCCACCGAGCACGGATCGATCAAGCCCGGCGCGACGGTGGCGCACCTGTCGTGCTATCTCGCGCGGCTGCTGGGGTGCGATCCGCTGATCCTGGTCGGGCAGGACCTGGGCTTCACCGACGGGCAGTACTACAGCGACGGCGCGTCGATCCACCGGGTGTGGGCGTGCGAGCTCAACCCGTTCCGGACGCTGGAGATGTTCGAGTGGGAGCGTATCGTGCGCAGCCGGGGGATCCTGCGCAAGGCGACGGATCACCTGGGCAGGCCGATCTACACCGACGAGCAGATGGGCTCGTACCTGACGCAGTTCGAGCACGATTTCCTGAACGACTCGGCGCAGGGGCTGACGGTGATCGACGCGACGGAGGGGGGCGTTCGCAAGGCCCACGCGGTCGCGATGCCGCTGGCCGAGGCGATCGCGGCGCACATCGACGGAGCGCCGGCGCTCCCGGGGGCGCTGACGGAAACACCGGATCGGCACGATCCGGCGGGCGACGCGGAGGCGCTGCGCCAGCGGTTCCAGACGCTCCGGCAGGCGACCGTCCGGCTGGCGGGGCTGACGCGGCGCACCGGCGAAGTGCTGGACGAGATCGCGGGACACCTCGACGATCCGAAAAGGGCGAACGCGCTGATCGACAAGGCGCAGCGGATGAGCGCCGAGGCCCAGGCGAACCAGCCGGCTTTCGGGCTGGTCTCGAAGATCAACCAGACCGGGGCGTTCAACCGGATCCGGACGGACCGGGCGCTGCGCATCGAGCAGGGGCTGGACCCGCGGGAGGAGCAGCGGCGGCGGCTCGAGCGCGACCGGGTGAACCTGCGATGGTTCGCCGACGCGGCGGACAGCTTCGCGGCGATGCTCCAGGACACGATCCACGCGCAGGACACGGGGACGGTGCGGACGCGGATCCCCGTTGCGGACCCGATCAGTTCCACGAAGCGTGACGGGAGCGGCCGGATCAGGTGCGTGGCGTTCCTGGACGCGGCGCTGGGCTCCGGGGCGCTGCTGGAGCGGACGATCGAGCGGCTGTCACGTTGTCAGAATCTCGCCGGGATCGAGGTGGTCGGTGCGGACCACCCGGCGCGCACGCGCACGGGGATCGAGCGGATGCGCGCGATCCTGGCGGCTCGAAGGTTTGCGCCGGGGGCATGGCGCGGCGCCCTGGCGGGGCTGACGTGCTATGACGAGTGCTTCGATCCGGCGACGCTGGCGGAGTTGTGCGCCGAACACAACGCCGACGCGGCGCTGCTCGTCGGCTCGGACTGGGCGCTGGTGGACCCGGCGCTGTGCGATGCGGTCATCGAGCGGCATCGGGAGCGGCCCGAGGAGCATCGGTTGACGTTCACACAGGCGCCGCCGGGGCTCGCCGGCGCGTGCGTCGCGCGGTCGCTGCTGGAGGAGATCCGGCAGGCGCCGCCCGGCGCGGGGGCGTTCGCGTCGATCGGGGGGTTGCTGGCGTACCTGCCGATGCGTCCCAGCGCGGACCGGATCGCCAAGCCGGTGTGCGTGACGATCCCTTCAACGGTGCGCGACACGCCGGGCCGATTCATCGCGGATTCGCCGTGGCGCGCCGAGCGGATCGGCGCCTTGATCGACCGGCTGGGCGATCGCTGGCCGGGTCTGGGCGTGGAAGAACTCGCCGCGGAGCTGCGCGGGATGCCGGGGTTGCAGGCGGACACGTTCCCGGCGCACACCGTGCTGTCGTGCGCAAACGGCGATGCGGCGCTCCGGTGGCTGAGTTCGGCGCGCGTTGATCGGCCGGACGCGGCGCTGACGCTGGAGCACCCGCCGCTGGAACTCGCCTCGGAGTTGATCGGAGCGGCGCGGGCCGCCGGGTTCGCCGCGGCGCATCTCCGGACGGGGCTGGACGGGGCTTGCGATGATGTCGCGCCGCTGCTCGGGGCGGACATCGTGAGCATCGACGTGCTGGCTACGACGGCCCAGGCCTATCAAATGATCACCGGCGCGGACCGGTTTGCGCGCGTGATCGAGCGGACCGAGCGGCTGCTGGCGATGCGCGGTGACGCGGGAGGGATCCCGACGCCGTGGATCACGCCGAGAATCACGCGGCGTGACGCGGTGTACGAGCAGCTCGAGCCGTTCTACGACTACTGGCTGTGCCGGGCGGGGTCGGCGGTGATCGACCCGCTGCCGGCGGCGATCGACGGCGAGCGGATCGCGCCGCTGACGGTCCCGGGCTTCGCGGCCGGCTATGCCGCGCGCATTACGAGGCGGGTTGACCCTTCGGACGGGGCCGGGGCATGAGCGGCGCGATCGCGGTGATCCTCGCGCGGGCCGGGAGCCGGGGGGTTCCGGGGAAGAACTCGGCGCTGGTGAGCGGCAGACCCTGCGCGTGCTGGACGATCGAGCACGCGCAGCGATCGGCGTCCATCGGGCGCGTGGCGCTGAGCACGGACGACGCGGCGCTGCAGGCGCTCGGGGTCGGGCTCGGGATCGACGTCGTCGCCAGGCCGGCGGAGCTGGCGGGCAACACGGCGCGCGTCGATGACGCCGCCCGGCACGCGATCGATTCGCTCGGCGTTGCGGATGACGCGGTCGTGGCGATCCTCTACGCAAATGTTCCGGTCAGGCCCGAAGACCTGACGGACCGCTGCGTGCGGCTGTGCGTCGAGAGCGGGGCCGACTCGGTGCAGTCGTACGCGCCGGTGGGCAAGCATCACCCGTGGTGGACATGCCGGCTTGACGACTCAGCGCAGGTGACGCCGTGGGAGGGCGAGATACTCAACCACGGCGTGTTCCGGCGGCAGGACCTGCCGGCGGCGTATGTGCCGGACGGCGGGTGCCTCGTCGTGCGCGCCGCTTCGCTGCGCCGACCGCTGGATGGGCCGCACGGGTTCCTCGGCGCCGACCGGCGGGGCGTGCGGACGGCCGAGGGCGAGGTGATCGATATCGATTCGCCGATCGACCTGATCGTCGCGGATGCGGCGCTGCGGCAGGCGGCGGGGGTGGGGACGTGAGCGAGCAAGTTCAAATCGGAAATCGGAGTGTCGGAGCGGGGGAACCGCCGTACGTCATCGCGGAGATCGGCGTCAATCACGACGGGTCGGTCGAGCGGGCGCTGGAGCTGGTCGAGGCGGCCCGGCGCGCCGGGGCGGACGCGGTGAAACTGCAGCGCTTCGACGCCTCGCTGCTGCTGGCGAAGTCGGCGGAGCTGGCGGCGTACCAGCGCGACGCCGGGGAGAGCGATGCGCACGCGATGCTGGCGCGGCTGGAGCTGGACGCGGCTGCCTGTGCGCTCGTTGTCGAGCGGGCGCACGCGCTGGGGCTGCACGCGATCGTGACGGTCTTCAACGAGTCGCTGGTCCGGGAGACGGCGGCGCTGGGGTTCGATGCCTGGAAGACGGCGTCGCCCGACATCGTGCACCGGCCGCTGATCGAGTCGCTGGCAGAGGCCGGCGGGCCGATCATCGCCAGCACCGGAGCGGCGACCATGGCGGAGGTCGAGCGCGCCGTCGGGTGGATGACCTCGGCGGGCGCCGGGCACGCGCTGCTGCACTGCGTGAGCAGCTACCCGACGCCGCTGGATGCGGCGCACCTGGGCGGGATCGGGGCGCTGTCGGACCGGTTCGGCTGCCCTGTCGGATACTCGGACCACACGGGGTCGCTCGAGACGGGGGCGTGGGCGGTCGCGGCCGGGGCGGACATCCTCGAGAAGCACCTGACGTGGAACACCGCCGCAGCGGGGCCGGACCACGCGGCGTCGCTCGTGTGGGAGGATCTGGCGGCGTACATCGAGCGGGCGCACGCGGCGCACCGCGCGATGGGCGCCCGGACCAAGGCGCCGAACGCGATCGAGCTGGAGGTCCGCCGTCTGGCTCGGCAGTCGATCGTCGCGGCGCGGGTGATCGACGAGGGCGAGGTCATCACGGAGCGAGACATCGCGTACAAGCGCCCGGGGGGCGGGTACGAGCCCTGGCGCACGGCGGAGGTGATCGGCCGGCGCGCGGCGCAGCGGATCGAGGCGGATCACGCGTTCACCGACGGGGACGTGCGATGACGGAGCGCGTGCTGGTTGCGACGGGCTCGCGCGCCGAGTTCGGCCTGCTTGACCCGGTGATGCGCGCGATCAACGGGCGCCCTGATCTGGAACTGGTTGTCTGCGTTGCGGGCTCGCACCTGCTGGGCCCCGCGGAAACATGGCGTGAGGTCGCCGATCGGTACGAGGTCGCCGCGACGATCCCGATGCAGCAGGACGGGGCGCCGACGAGCCGCCTCGCCGACGCCGCGGCGCTGGGACGCGGGATCGCCGGGTACGCCGGGGCGTTCGTTGAACTCAAGCCGGGCTGCGTTGTCGTGCTGGGCGATCGCATCGAGGCCCTGGCGGCGGCCGCCGCGGCGTCGGTCGGCGGCGTGGCGGCAGTACACCTGCACGGCGGCGACCGCGCCGAGGGCGTCGCGGATGAGGCGATGCGGCACGCGATCACCAAGCTCGCGCACCTGCACCTGCCGGCGACCGAGCAGTCCGCCGGGCGGATCCTCCGCATGGGCGAGGATCCGTGGCGCGTGCGCGTGGTCGGATCGCCGGCAATCGACGGCCTGCGCGAGATCGCGCCGATGGCGGACGGGGAATACGAGCGGCTGGGCTCGCCGGAGCTGGTGCTGCTGCTGCACCCGGTCGGCGACGACGCGGCGGCAGAACGTGCGGTCGCGGAGGCCGCGCTCGTGGCGATGCGCGGGCGTCGCGTGCTGGCGCTGCACCCCAACCACGACCCGGGGCGCGAGGGCGTGCTGTCGGCGATCGAGGCGTCGGGCGTGCGCGCGGTCGCGCACCTGCCGCGGGAGCGGTTCGTCGGGCTGCTCAAGCGGATCGCCCCGGCCGGGGCGCTGGTCGGGAACTCCTCCGCGGGCCTGATCGAGGCCTCGGCGCTGCGGATTCCCGCGGTGAACATCGGCCGCCGCCAGTCGGGGCGCGAGCGTGGCGCCAACGTGATCGACTGCGGCGTCACGGCGCCGGCGATCCGGGACACGATCGAGACGGCGCTGCGGATGGACCGCTCGGGGATCGCCTGCCCCTTCGGGGGAGGGGACGCCGGGGAGCGCGCCGCGGGCGAGATCGCCGGGGCCGACTGGTCGGACCCCAGATGGCTGCGCAAGCGGAACGCGTACTGAGGCGGCTGATTCTCGGACCACGCCGGATATTCGGCGCCGCTGCGCCCGCATGCACAACCGGAACGCAAGTCCCACCGGTTCACGGTCGATGAACCGTCACGCCGGGAGACCGGGCTGTGTCCAGAGAGATATCAACTTGGAGTCAAGACATGGGCGTCACCGCCGAGCAGAAAACGCAGGTTGTCGAGAGCGCGATCCAGGGTGTGAGCCACATCGCGACGCTGCCCGAGATCACCCTGCGGATCATCGAACTCGTCGAGGATCCCACCTCGACGGTGCAGGACCTGCACCAGGTCATCTCGCATGACCCGGCGCTGTGCAGCCGCATCCTGAAGGTGGTGAACTCCGCCTTCTACGGCCTGCCGGGTCAGATCGGTTCGATCAACCGCGCCGTCGTGCTGCTGGGTCTGAACGCGGTCAAGAACATCGCGATCGCGGCGAGCCTCGCCAAGCTGTTCCGGGGCGGGCAGCTTTGCCCCGCGTTCAGCGCCAAGGACCTATGGAAGCACTCGGTCGCGACGGCCGCGGGCGCCAAGTCCATCGCCGACATCATGAAGCTGGGCCTGCCCGATGAGGCGTTCCTCGGCGGGCTGATCCACGACCTCGGGATCATGCTCGAGATGCAGTTCGATCGCGAGAAGCTGATCGAGGTCTTCGACAAGCTGGAGATCGACCCCACCGGCGCCCCCACGAAGAACATGGTCGAGGTCGAGGACCAGGTCTTCGGCGCCAACCACCAGGACTTCGGCCGGGCGATCTGCGTCAAGTGGAAGTTCCCCAAGCCACTGCACAACGTCACCGGCGCCCACCACGACCCGCTGTCGCTGCCCGAGGGCGGGCGGACGCTCGCGTGCGTCGTGCACATCGCCGACATCCTCGCGGCCAAGAACACCGAGGGCTTCCGCCTCGACATCAACAATCTGACCGTCGATCCTGCGGTCCTCGACGAGCTCAAGCTCACCCAGAGCCAGCTCGACACCGTCGAGCAGGGCCTCCCCGAGGCGCTGGAAGCGGTCGAGTCGATGCTCGCCGGCTGAGCCCTCAACCAGTCATCCGCACGCCGTCGCCACGGGGCGGCGCGTGACACATCTCTCTCTTTCTCCCTCCGGGCGGCGTGAAGAAATTCGCGCCGTCCGTTTTCATGCGCTCGTCACGCCCGCCAGACGCTCGCGCCAGAGCTCCAGGTCCGCGTGGTGCGTCATGTCGTAGCTCAGGGGCGTGATCGTAATGTGACGCCGGAAGAGCTCATCCACGTCGGCGCCCTTGTCGGAGCCGTGGAAGTCCAGCCCATCGCCGGCGGCCCAGTAGTAGGGATCCCCGCTGGGGCTGCGGCGTGGATCGTACTTGTCCACGAGGCCGTGGCAGTTCATGGGGCAGACGACCATCGGCGGCATCGGCCCGTCGCCCTCGGTGACGGGGATGTTGATGTTCAGGCAGCCGTGCCTGCGGAGCGGCGCTCCGTCGCCGGAGGCGAGGGCCGCCTCGATGGCGCGGCGGGCGTGGCGCGCTGCGGCGATGAAGTCTGGCTTGGACTTGCCGATGTGCAGGCTGACGGCGATGGAGGGGACTCCCAGGAAGGCGGCCTCGATGGCGGCGGCGACGGTCCCGGAGTAGATGATGTTGACGCCGCAGTTGGCGCCGGCGTTCATGCCGCTGATGACGAGGTCGGGGCGGTCGCCGGGCCCGAAGCGGTCGGGCCAGAGGTTGGCGATGGCGAGCTTGACGCAGTCGGCGGGCCTGCCATCGACGGCAAGGCCGGACATGTGCGCGCTGACGCGGCGTTCGCTGACCATCAGGGGCGTGTGGAACGTAAGCCCGTGGCTGGTCGCGGACTGCACGGTCAGCGGGGCGACGGGGAGGATGGGCTCGCCGAGGGGCGCGCCGAAGACGCCGTCGCGGTCGGTGATGGCGGCGTGCATCGCCTCGATGCCGGGCGCATCGATGCCGTCGTCGTTGGTCAGGAGGATCTTCATGCCCGGCATGGTACGCGATGGCGCCCGGCGCGCGGCCCGGGCGGCGGCGGAATCACGCCCCGGGCGGGCAGGAGACGGAGCCGAACGACTGAATGAGCTGCCCCAGATCAGCGGTGTCCACGATGCCGTCGCCGTTGAGGTCCGCCTGGGGATCGGCGGTCCCGAAGAGGCTCAGGAGGAGCCCCAGATCGGCGGTGTCCACCGCGCCGTCGGCGTTGAAATCTGCCGGGTCGGGGTCGGCGGCGGCCTCGACGACCTCGAGCTGTCTTTTCGAGAAGGCGCGGTAGCCGAGGTCGGACATGTGCGGGTCGTCGCCGGTGACGGGATCGTCGGAGTAGCCGAAGTCGATCATGTCCTGGAGCGTGAACTCCGCAGCGGGGTCGTAGAAGGCGACGCGGGGTGTGGACAGGGCGTACGCCTTGAGGTCGTTGCGGAAGCCGAAGTCCTCGCTGAGCGAACGCGGGTGGTACCCGACGACGAGGTACACGATGTTCTCGAGCGCGTTGCCGTTGGCGAGCCAGTGCTGGTCGCAGAGCTGCTTCATGCTGTCGAGGTCCGCGACGACCTGCGGGCCCGTCCCGCCGGTCATCCAGTCGTTGCCGCCGAGCTCGAACTCGACGACGAGCATGGGCTCGTCCTCGTCCTGGACGGTGGAGAGCCGCTCGAAGAACTTGTCGAGGTGCACGGGATTGGCGCGATCGAGATCGAAGGCCGCGTCGGAGGCGCGTCCGCCGCCCTCGACCCAGAGCTGGGCGAAGTGGAAGCCGGTCCGGCGCGTTGGGATCTCGGGGATGATGTAGTTCCAGACCGCTTCGCCGTTGACCGCGACGGTCTGGAGGATGATGCGGTTGGTGTCGGTGCGGTAGAGATCGCCGGCGTTGACCGAGAGCATCGTGTCGATGATGGTGTCCTGGGCGGCGCCGTTGGTCGGGATCGTGGGGCCGACAACGATCGGGAACCCGGAGAGGGTGAGCCTGAAGCCGAGGGAGCCCGCGCCCTCGGAATCATCCTGGAACGTGGTGTAGTGGATGTTGAGCGGGAAGGATTCCCACTGGAACCAGGGCGGCGCGTCGGCGCCGGTGACGCTGCGCAGGCCCGCGGTGGCGCCGGGGCCCGCGGTGAAGTTGTTGCGGACAGAGAAGTACTGCCCGTTGAGGTTGCCGAGCCCCCGGTAGGCCGAGGCGAACCCGAGCACCACCGGGTCGCCGATCGCGATGGGCGGAGAAACCGTCGGGGAGAACACGCGGCTTGTGCTGACGTTGAACGTGCCGGAGACGATCCCCAGGGCCCAGCACTCGTAGGTGTCGTCCTCGAACGCGGCATCCTGGAGCCCCTTGACGTAGCCGTAGGAGCCCGTGCCGTCGGCGTTGATGCCGTTGGAGTCGGCCAGGAGCAGGTGCGAGACGCGGCGCGTCCTGGCGGCGCGGTAGAAATCGCCGACGACGCACAGGTCGGCGTGCCCGCCGGGCGGCGGCGCTCCGGCGTCGGCGCGCCGGGGCGCGATGACCGCGATGGCGACCGCGAGCGGGATGGCGAATCGGGTTCTTGGCAATCGTCTGTTCCCGCGCTGCCGCAGCGCCTGCAGAGACGGCGCTCGCCGGCGGAGGCCGTCCGGACACTCTAAACCAGTTTTCGGCGATCAGGAACGAAGAATTCAGCGATCGGACATCACAGGCGGCGTATTCAGCCGGGGCAGGCGCCGCCGAAATCGCCGAGGAGGATGCCGAGATCGGCGGTGTCCACGACGCTGTCGCCGTTGAGGTCGCCCAGGGGCCCCGCGGAGCCGAAGGCGCCGAGCAGGACGCCGAGGTCCGCGGTGTCGATGACCCCGTCGTTGTTGAGATCGGTCGGGCAGGCGATGACGGGCTCGCCGAACTCGTAGGCGCCCATGTCGGCGATGGGCGCCGCGCCGGCGCCGGTGTCGGGGGTCATCGGGTCGTCCATGAAGCGCGGGTTGCCGGCGAGGTCGGTGGCGACGCCGAGGGGAACGAGCGAGTTGTCACCGGCGTCGATGGAGGGCGAGCCGGGGCTGAGGCTGAAATCACCTCCGATGCCCGGGGCGACCCAGAGCGGGTCGGTGTCGATGCAGCCCGGGAGGTTCTGCGGGTCGAGCGGGTCCTCGCCCGGCGCGTGGGGCTCGAAGATGTGCGCGATGTTGCACGATTCGACGTTGTTGAAGCCCGAGACCTGCTCGAGCCAGGTGTTGGCGAACTCCAGGTTCGTGCTGTGGTTGCCGCGGATGATGGAGTTCATCAGGTTGATGCGCGCGTTCCAGATCCCCACGGCGCCGGCGTACTCGGCGCCGGTGTTGTTGGCGATGGTGCAGTTGATGACGTCGAGCTCGTCGGGGGCGAATGCGTACACGGCGACCGCCGCGCCGTCGCCGCCCGCGGTGGTCCCTGCGCTGGTGTCGTGCGCGAGGGCGGTGTTGTAGGTGAAGAGGGAGTTGGTGACCGTGCCGGGCCCCCAGCAGATCATGCCGCCGCCGTAGTTGGCGGTGTTGCCCGAGAAAACACAGCGATCGACGGTGACGCCTCCGTTCCAGACCCAGAGCCCGCCGCCGTAGCCGAGCGAGGTCCCGACGGTGTAGAAGGACTTCGAGGTGTTCCCACTGAAAAGGCAGTCCTCGACGGTGATCCAGTTGTCGCAGTAGAGCGCGAGGCCGGCGCCGTCGCCATCGAGGTTGGAGGCGGAGATGGAGACGGCGATGTTGTTGAGGAACTCGCAGCCGCGGAACTCGGGCGCGCTGTTCCCGTACACGAGCATCCCGGCGCCCCCCCCGCCGTGGGCGTAGTTCTGGAAGAAGACGCAGCCCTCGAAGATCGGGGCGCCGTCGAAGCAGTACACCCCACCGCCGTGCCCGAAGGCGGCGAGGTTGTGCGTCAGCGTGCAGTTGCGGACGGTGGGGCTGCCCCCGACGATGTAGATGCCGCCGCCGTAATGGAGCGGATCGCCGGCGATGGTCCCGGAGGGCCCGGTGTTGCCGTTGGCGATGGTGAAGCCGTCGATGACGGTGTCGCGGGTGGCGCCGCTGGCGTCGATGACGTGGCCGGCGTTGGACGTGACGATGTTCCAGCCGTTCGGCCAGAAATCGGTGATGTCGTCACGCCCGATGTCGCCGGAGAGGATCGTCTCGTTGGCCTGCCAGTCGCGCTGGCCGCGGCTGGTCTCGGTCCCGCCGAAGCCGCCGTAGAGCGCCACACCCGGCGCCATGACGAAGGACGCCGTGGCGTCGGTGTCGGAGGGGGTGTACGTCCCCGCCGCGACCCAGATCTCGTCGCCCGAAACCGCGGCGGCGAGCGCGTCCTGCAGGTCGGCGTACGCCGAAAGCCAGGACAGGCCGTCGCCGCCGGCGATATCGTCATCCACGTAGATCACCGCGGCGTGGGATGTCGTGGCGGCGAGAGCGCCGGCGGAGAGCGCGGCGGCGATGCAGGTTCGGAGTGTGCTTGCTGGGCGGGTCATGGTTGCGGTTCCCTCGTCTTGCTGGAGTGGCCTGGTCAGTTGGGGCAGGCGGTGTCGAAATCGCCGATCAGGATGCCGAGATCGGCGGTGTCCACGACGCCGTCGTTGTTGATGTCGCCGACGGTGTTGTTGGTCCCGAAGTTCCCGATCAGGATCCCGAGATCGGCAGTGTCGATATTGCCGTCGAAGTTGAGATCGCTGGGGCAGCCGGTGTTGAGCGTGGCGCCGAACATCATGTCGTCCATGGCGACGATCGCGCCGGTCGCGGACGAGATGGTGACCGACGTGATGCCCACGGCCGTGTCGGTCCAGCCGATGAAGCCGCTCCCGACAAACACGGGTTCGCCGATCACGTCGGCGCCGTGATAGACGGCGATCTGTGTATCTCCCGCCGCACCGAAGAGGAGGAAGCCGACCCCCGCCTGGAGCTCATCGAAGGTCAGCGTGAGGTCGTTCTGACCGCGGAGCACGACGCTGTCGGTCCCGTTGACGACCGTCCCATAGAACGTGAGGGCGACCGAGGAGGTGTACGTCACACCGGCTTCGATGGTGAAGAACGAAGAGATGGTGCTGTCGTTGAGCGGGTTGGCCGCCGGCCAGGAGCCGCCGACGTGCAGGTTGACGCCCTCGTAATCCTCGAAGATGAGGCTATCGCTGAGGAAGGTCTCCATCTCCGCGGCGGTGGCGATCTGCTCGGCCGCCGCGCTGGATGCCGCGCTGGATGCCGCGATGAGCAGCAGGCCGACGGCGAGCGCCCGGGATCTGGTTCGCGTGGTGGGTGTCATGGGAGTCCTTATTCCGGTTGTCACGGGCAGGGTGTCGAGAAGACGCCGAGAAGGATGCCCAGGTCCGCGGTGTCCACGACGCCGTCGTTGTTGAGGTCGGACAGGGCGCTCGTAGTCCCGAAGTCGCCCAGGAGGATGCCCAGATCCGCGGTGTCGATGACGCCATCGTTGTTGAGATCGCCGGGGCACGAGGGGACGACGACGACGCCGAACATCACATTGTCGATGGAGGAGAGCCCGCTGAAGCCGGTCCCGGTGGAGGTGACGGTGATCGAGGTGATCCCGATGGCGGCGTCCTGCCATCCGGTGAAGGCGTCGCTGGCCGGGGGGAGGTCGAACTGCTGCACGCCGAGCTCGGTGGCGCCGTGGAAGTAGGTCACGATGTCGTGGTAGGGCACGTTGCCGGTGCCGTCGATGAGCCGCATGCCGACACCGAGCTGCGGCTGGTCGAAGGTGACGGTGAGGAAGGTCCCGCCCTGGAGAACGACGCTGTCGTCGCCGTCGAGGAATCCGCCGTGCAGGGCGAGACCGGTCATGGATCCGTAGGTGACGCCGGGGATGATGCCCCAGCCCGCCGGCGCGGTGGCGGAGTTGAGCGGATTGGGCGCGGGGGAGGTTGTCCCGCCGTGAACGCTCAGCCCCTCGAAATCCTCGATCTCGATCTGGTCATCGAGGAGGATCTCCATCTCGGCGATGGTGGCCACCGGGCCGGCAAGGGCCGGAGCGGCGGCGCCGAACAGCAGTGCGATGCTGAGCGGCGCCGCGGGTTGTGGAAGCGATGGGAAGCGCATGGTGTGTCGTGCTCCGAGAGGGCGTGGTTTCAGGGGCAGGGCGATCCGAAGACCGACAGGAGCTGCCCGAGATCCGCGGTGTCCACGACGCCGTCGTTGTTGAGGTCGGACTGGACGCTGGCTGACCCGAAGTCATTCAGGAGCAGCCCGAGATCGGCGGTGTCGATCACGCCGTCTCCGTAGATGTCGCCGGTGCAGGGCGGCGTGTTGAATCCCTGGGGGACTCCGAAGGTGACGTCGTCGGTCCCGAAGCCGACGCCGCCCTCGAGGAAGCCCTTCTCGTTGACCTGGAGCGTGCCGGTCAGGACGGCGCTGGTGAATCCGTCAGGGTCCACGAAGCCGACGAACTCGTGCCCCGAACTGGTCGGGTTGTCGCCGGGGTACATGGCGCCGAGATTGCCAAGGACGTAACCCGGCGCGTTGGCTGTTGTCGCGTCCTCGAAGAGGAGCCCGACGGACTGCCCGTTGGGGTTGGTGTCGTACCACCAGCCCACGCCGTAGATGGGGACTTCAGCGCTGACACGGATCGTCGTCGGGTACCCCTCGCCCCGGTGATTCTCGTACGAACCCCAGCCCCCGGTTCGCGCCCAGTTGGGCGTCGTGGAGAGGCCGTGCTGAAGGCTGCTGTACACGGGCCAGATGTCCTTGGCCGCGGGCTCCCAGATGATGCCCTGGTTGGTGACGTCGAAGAGGTAGTGCGGGTCGAGCACCGGCTGGAGGTTGTGCGTGCCGTCCCACACCGAGGACTCGAAGCCCTCCTGAACGGTGTCCAGCCCCAGCTCGGCGAGGCGGGCGAGGTATTCGGATTCGACCTTGTAGCGCTCGACGTCCGCCCGCGCGATCGGCGCCGTGAGCGTGAGCAGAGCCGTCAGACCGATCGTCAGGCGTGTGTGTTGCATCAGAGGCATCCCGTTTCGCCGAACCCGTTGAGCAGAACGCCGAGATCCGCGGTGTCGATGATCCCGTCGCTGTTCAGGTCCGACTGGGTGTTGTTCGAGCCGAAGTCGCCGAGCAGGATCCCGAGATCGGCGGTGTCCACGGCGCCGTCGCCGTTGATGTCGCCGGGACAGGGCGGCGTGATGAAGCCCTGCGGGACGCCGATCGTGAAGTCGTCGCAGCCGAAGATGGCGCCGCCTTCGAGGATGCCCTTCTCGTTGACCTGGATCACGCCGGTGAGGATGACGTTGGTGAATCCGTCAGGGTCAATGAATCCGACGAAGACGTGGCCGAAGCTGGGGTTGTCGCCGGGGTACATCGCGCCGAAGCCGGGGAGGAAATAGCCGGGCGCGTTGGCGGTGGTGCGGTCGTCGAAGAGAATGCCGACGTTCTCGCCGTCGGGGTTGGTGTTGTACCACCCGCCGACGCCGAAGATCGGGACCGGCGTGGTGAGACGGATGGTCGTGGGGTAGGGATCGCCGCCGTGGTCCTCGAAGAGGCCCCAGCCCCCGGAACGCGCCCAGTTGGGCGTGGTGGAAAGGCCGTGCTGGTGGAACCCGAAGCCGCCGCCCCAGACGTCCCTCGCGGCGGGCTCCCACAGGATGCCCTGGCTCTCGGCCTGCACGAGGTGGTGCGGATCGACGATCGTGTACCGCGAGCCGTCCCACACCGAGGACTCGAAGCCCTCCTGCACGGTGTCCAGGCCCAGCTCGGC
The DNA here is from genome assembly GCA_020639135.1 of Phycisphaeraceae bacterium. Taxonomy (GTDB): domain Bacteria; phylum Planctomycetota; class Phycisphaerae; order Phycisphaerales; family UBA1924; genus JACKHE01. The sequence continues at coordinate 55,336 of JACKHE010000006.1, read as the reverse complement.
GAGGCGGGCGAGGTACTCGGATTCGACCTTGTAGCGCTCGACGGCGCCCAGCGCGGCGTGCGCCGCGCCTGCGAGCAGAGCGCAGGAGATCAGGTACGTCGAAGGCGTTGCCGACACAGGTTGCCCCCCTGTGGTGAAGTCATCGGTCATATCCGCGCAGTGAGACCGCGGTGTTCTCGGATGGGTGCAAACTCGGCGCCGGAGCGCCTCGGGGGGCGGCCGGGTCGCCGGATCGGCGATTGCGGGCCGTCAGAGCCGATCGCGGTGTCCAAGTGTCCTCGAATGTGACGAAAATTTCGGGTGCGGCGCGGGCGCCTCGGGCGACCGTGGGGCAGGCTTGAGGCGGATCTGGAGATTGATCCGATTTTCCGGCAATGCATCGGTTGGAGGTGCGTTGGGCTGCTGTGGCGTCGGCCCCCGCTCGGGTCAGCGCCGCGACAACCGCGACGCCGTGGGGGCACGCCGTCGCCTGCGAAACCCCGCTTCTCGACCAAGGAGAACCGACATGGCGTACATCACCGCGCGATCGCTCCATCCGCACGCAGCCGGGGCGCTGCTCGGCGCCGGCCTGAGCGTCGCCCTCACGGGCGTCGCCGCGGCGCAGGTCATCGACCTGAACAACCTGGACAACTACGCGAACCAGCCGATCCCTGCGTACATCACGAAGCAGAACACGACCCCGGGCAACCCGATCACCGACGAGGGCGCCACGCTGGGCAGGATCCTCTTCTACGACGTGCGGCTCTCGAGCAACGACACCGTCGCGTGCGCGAGCTGCCACCGCCAGGAGCGGGCGTTCAGCGACCTGCCCGACGCGAGCATCGGCGTCAACGGGACGACCGGGCGCCACTCGATGCGGCTGGTCAACAGCCGATTCGGGACCGAGCGCCGCTTCTTCTGGGACGAGCGCGCCAACACGCTCGAGGACCAGGCGACGATGCCCATCCAGGACCACAACGAGATGGGATTCAGCGGCGCGAACGGGGACCCCGGCATCGGCGATCTCATCGCCAAGCTCGAAGCGACGAGCGAGTACCCCGCGCTCTTCGAGTTCGTCTTCGGCGACAGCGCGATCACCGAATCCCGGATGCAGCTGGCGATGGCGCAGTTCATGCGGAGCATCCAGTCGTTCGACTCGAAGTACGACGCCGGCCGCGCGGTCTCGCCGGGCGACGGGCCCCCCTTCCCCAACTTCACCATCAACGAGAACAACGGCAAGCAGCTCTTCCTGGCGCCGCCGGCGTTCGGCCCCGGCGGGCAGCGCATCGGCGGGGGCGCCGGCTGCGCCGGGTGCCACCGGCCCCCGGAGTTCGACATCGATCCGCTGTCGCTCAACAACGGCGTCATCGGCGCCATCGGCGGCGGGACGGACATCACCGTCACACGGTCGCCAACCATGCGCGACCTGATCAACCCCGACGGGACCGCCAACGCCGGGTTCATGCACACCAACCTGGGCGGGACCGGCGCGCCGGTCAACGCGGCCATCAACCACTACAACAACGGGATCATCCTCGCCCCCGTCAACACCAACCTCGACCCGCGCCTGACCCCGGGCGGGAGCCCGCAGCGGCTCAACCTCACCCCCGCCAACGTCAACGACATGGCCGCGTTCCTCCGCACGCTCACGGGATCGAACGTGTACACCGACCCGAAGTGGTCCAGCCCCTTCACGCCGGACGGCTCGCTGACCATCCTCGGGCTGCCCGTCTTCGCCGACATCAACGGCGACGGCGTCGTGGACACCGCGGACCTGGGCATCCTCATCGCGCTCTTCGGCCGAACGGATGACATCGCGGACCTGAACAACGACGGGACGGTGGACACCGCCGATCTCGGGATCCTGCTCGGCCGCTTCGGCGCCACGAGCTGATCCGCCAGCAGCGCAGGCCTCACCCCCGCAGCGCCCGTCCCCGATCCGGGGCGGGCGCTGTCATTTCATGGCGCGTACGCGCAGTCGGTGTCGCCGTAGCCGCCGAGGAGCACGCCGAGGTCCGCAGTGTCGATGACGCCGTCGAGGTTGAAGTCGCCCAGGCCCGAGCCCCCGAAGAGGCCCAGGAGGATGCCCAGGTCCGCGGTGTCCACGACGCCGTCGCCGTTGAGGTCGGCAGGGCAGAGGCTGTCCACCGAGAAGACCCAGGCGGAGCCGGTGTCCGGCGCGGGGATGGTGTCGTCGAGCCTGGCGCCGCTGCAGACAAGCCCGTTGCGGATGTCGAGATCGGAGGCGAAGAAGTCCACGTTCATGGCGTCGGGGGCGTGCACCTTCTGGATGAGCCCCCAGTTGTCCTCGCCCCCGACGTCCTGTCCATAGACGTAGAACGCGCCGGAGGCGGACCCGGCGCTGTACTCGGAGCTCGATCCCGTGACGAGAATCCCGTCGTGCAGCGCGACGGTGTCACTGACGAACGCGTCGTGGATCCCGTCTGGCGGCACGAGCTTCTTGACGAACCCGAAGTTGTCGATGGCGCCGACATAGCGGTCGAAGATATACGTGGCGCCGGCGCGAGTCGCGGCGTCGGAATCGCTCCTGGCGCCGACGGCGACGATGTTGCCGGAGACCGCGACGGAGTATCCGAAGTTGTGGTTCGCGACGCCGTCGGGGGCGAGCAGCTTCTTCGCGAATCCCCAGTTGTCCGCGCCGCCCTGGTTGCGGAGATACACGTACGCGGCGCCGGACTGGCTGCCGAAGGTGGAATCGCCCCGCGCACTGACTACGGCGATGTCGCCGTCGAGCGCGACGTTCTCGCCGCAGGTCTGGCCCGGGAGCGGGTCGGGCGGGTTGAGCTTCTTGACCGAGCCCCAGTTGTTGATGCCGCCCTGGTTGCGGTAGTGGATGTGCGCGGCGCCGCCGCCGGTGATCAGCGTCTGGTCGCCCGGGGAGCCCACGAGGAGTGTCGAGATGTCGATCGCGACGCTCTCGCCGAAGCGGCGGTTGAGCCCCGCATTCACCGCGACGACCTTCTTCTGGAACGACCACGGGTCGGGGCTGAAGGACGTCTCGGAGTGGATGAACACAGCGCCGGACGCGTTGCCGAACTGGTTGTCGGCGACGTGCCCGATCGCCATCAGCCCCAGCGGCGAGGCGGTCCCGGGCGTCATCGCGACGCTGTAGCCGAAGCTGCCGTTGATCGTCCCGTCGGTCTCGTAGAGCTTGGTGACGTAGTCCCAGCTCGGCCCCGCCGCGTTGAGCTTGAAGACGTACACCGCGCCGGCGTTGGATCCGTTGTCGTCGTCGGCCAACGCGGAGATCGCCATGTACTGGCCGGTCGTGGCGACGTCGTAGCCGAACTGGTCGTCCTCCCCGGCGTCCGGCGCGAGGAGCTGCTGCGCCGGCATGACCGGCTGGGCGTTCGATATCGAAACCCCGCCGAACAGGAGCAGCAGGGCGGCAAGTGTCGCGATGGGTCGTGTGCTTGTGCGCATGAATCTTTCTCCAGTTCTGCCGCTCAAGAGATCACGGTGTGAATGCGCAATCGGTGGCGCCGTAGCCGCCGAGGAGCGCGCCGAGGTCGGCGGTGTCGATGACGCCGTCGAGGTTGAGGTCGCCGAGTCCCGAATCGCCGAAGGCGCCCAGGAGGATGCCAAGGTCCGCGGTGTCCACCATGCCGTCGCCGTTGAGGTCGGCGGGGCAGAGGCTCTCGACGCTGAAGACGCGCGCCGAGCCGGCGTTGAACCCCGCGTCGTCGTCGAGACGGACGCCCGAGACGATGGTCCCCTGGTCGATGCCGATGCCGTAGGCGAAGTAGTCGTTGGACTGCGCCGCGGGATCGACGATCTTCTGGAGAAGACCCCAGTTGTCGGGTCCCCCGATGTCCCTGCCGAAGACGTAGGCCGCGCCCGCGTTGCCGGCCTCGCCGTTGTCGTTGTAGGTCCCGACGAGGAGCAGGTCGCCGTCGAGTTGGACCTCCCGCCCGAAGAACTGGTCGGTGTGCCCGTCGGGCGCCGTCAGTTTCTTGATGAAGCCCCAGTTGTTGACACCGCCCTCGTCGCGCGCAAAGAGGTACACGGCGCCGGAGCGGCTGGCGACATCGTCGTCGCCCTGCGCCCCCGCCGCGGCGAAGTCGCCCGAGATATCCACGCTGACGCCGAACTGGTCCATCGCGGTCTGGACGGGCGCCTGGAGTTTCTTCGTGAACCCCCAGTTGTCCGGGCCGCCCTCGTCCTTGGTGAAGATGTACGCGGCGCCGGTCTCGGAGCCCGCGCTGTTGTCGGCCCTGTCGCTCACGATCGCGGCGTCGGCGGTGAGCCCGACGGACTCGGCGTACACGTTGAAGACCGGCGCCGGGGGCGAGAGCGTCGCGATCACGCCCCAGTTGTTCGATCCGCCCTGGCCTCGCTGGTGGAGGTACGCGACCATGCTCCCGGGCTGCCCGGCGAGCAGGACGTCACCCACGATGTCCACGCCCCTGCCGTAGTTCCCCCCGAGCTGCGGCGACGGAGAATAAACCTTCTTGTTCAGCCCCCAGGGGTTGGCGCCCGGGCCCTCGATCATGACGTATACAGCGCCGGCGTTGTTGCTGTCGGTGTCGTCCGAGGGAAGACCGACCGCCATGAGGTTCGTCCCGGGCGCACCGCCGTAGTACAGGGCGAGCTCCTGCCCGAAGAAGACGTTGGGCGTCGGGTCGGGAGCGGTGATCTTCTGCTGAAGGTCCCATGTCCCGTTCACATTGGTCTTGTACATGTACACGGAACCGGACTGGGTCCCGCCGTCGGCGTCGCGCGGTGAGCCCACCGCGAGCTTCGGCCACCCCACCGCGACCTCGTACCCGTACTCGTCGTTGTCCGCTGCGTCGGAAGCGAGCAGCTGCTGGATGTGCTGGACCGGCTGCGCGATGACCGTGCTCGCGAGCATCAGTGTGCTCGCGGCTATGAGGAGGCCTCGCATCGCGTGATGTGTCGCCAACATGTTGATCGTGTTTCTCATTTCAATACGTGGTCATGGCGCGTAGGCGCAGCCGATGGCGCCGTAGCCGCCGAGGAGCGCTCCGAGGTCGGCGGTGTCGATGACACCGTCGAGGTTGAGGTCGCCGAGGCCGGATCCCCCGAAGGCGCCCAGGAGGATTCCCAGGTCCGCGGTGTCCACCGTGCCGTCGCCGTTGAGGTCCTGCGGGCAGAGGGTGTTGACGCGGAAGATGTGGGCGCCGCCGACGAAGTTGGAGCCCTCGGCCTCCCCGATGGCGCCGGCGACGATGGTGTCGCCGAAGGCCTCGACGGAGAACCCGAGCTGATCGCTCGTCGCGGGATCGGGGTCCTTCGCCCGGAAGAGAAATCCCCAGTTGTCCGCGCCGCCGATGTCCCTGGCGTACAGGAAAACCGCGCCGGTGGAGTTCATCGGCGGCCCGTCGAAGGGGCAGCCGATCACGAGGAGATCGCCGTCGATGTCCACGCTGCGGCCGAAGCTGTCGCCGACATTGTCGTGGTCGGGATTCTCGATCTTCTTGACGAGGCCGAAGTTCCCGGCGCCGCCCTGGTTGCGGTGGTAGAGGTACACCGCGCCCAGGACATCGACGCCGTCGAAATGGTTCGGCGCGCCGACCGCGACGTAGTCGCCCTTGATGCAGACGGACCAGCCGAAGACATCGTTGGCGCCGCCATCGGGCGCCGTGAGCTTTTTGAAGAACTTCCAGACGCTGGTGCGGTCGGCGCCGGGGCCCTCGGGGGCGCTCGACGGGAACTCCTCGAAGATGTACACCGCGCCGGCGTCGTCGCCGAGCTCGGGGTCCTGGAAGGCGCCGACGGCGGCGTAGTTGCCGTCGATGGAGACGGACTCGCCGAAGAAGGAGAAGTCCACGGCGTCCGGCGCGACGAGCTTGGCCGCCTGCCCCCAGTTGTCCGCGCCGCCGGTGTTGCGCTTGTAGATGTACGCGGCGCCCTGGCTGTTGTTCTTGATGCGGGCGCCGACGATCGCGACGTCGTCGTCCATCTCGACCGACCAGCCGAAGTTGTCCTGCGAGACCCCGTCGCTCGCCAGGAGCTTCTTGCGGAGCCCCCACGCGCCGATGCCGCCGAGATTGCGCTCGTACACGTACGCGGCGCCGGCGGAGAGACCGTTGTCGTCGTCTCCCCAGACACCGACGCAGGCGTGCGAGGCGGTCATCCCGATGCGGTAGCCGAATCGGTCCGCGCTGCCCGGGACGAACTCGTTGCGCTTCAGGGCGAAACCCCAGTTGTCCACGCCGCCGAGGTTCTGCCCGAAGAAGTACGCCGCCCCGCCGGCGAAGACCCCGCCCTGGTCGTGCTCCGGGGCCCCGACAAGGCACTCCACGCCGTTGTTGGCCACGTCGTAACCGAAGGAATCCCCCGTCGCCCCGTCGGGAGCGGTGATCTTCTTGATGTGATCGACGGGGTCCGCGCCCGCGCCGCCGGCGAGAACCGTCAGCGCGGTTGTCGCGCCGAGAGCCGCCCGCAGCCCCACCCCCCCCCCTCTTGTGCCGCTCATATCGTCCTCCTCAACTCGGGCGCCGCGAGATATCGTTGTGTCGGCTCCAGAGCAGCCAATCTACAAGACATCCGCGCGATCGGGCCCGAAAATCAGCGGATTCCCCGGCGGAATCGGGCGCCCGGCGGGATCCCGGGATCGCGGACGGGCAGGATCGGCGGCCTATACTCGGCGTTGCATCCGGCGGGTGGGCCGCCGCGCGGGGTGATGGCGCCGCCATCAGCGGAAATCAGCGAACCCAGGGGCAAACGATGATCGCACTGGTCACCGGGCAGGTCGGGCTGGACAAGAAGCCATTCCTCGAGGCCGTCGAGCGCTACGCCGGCGAGCGTGGGGACACGATCCGGAACTTCCACGTCGGCTCCATGATGTACAAGGAGGCGCCGGACGTCACGCACGGACGCATCCTGGGGCTGCCGTGGTCGAGGCTCGCCTCGCTGCGGCGGGCGGTCTTCAAGGACATCATCCGCCACGCGGGCGAGGCTCCGAACACCGTCGTCAACACGCACGCGACCTTCCGCTGGCGCCACGGGCTCTTCAGCGCGATCGACTTCGACCAGATCCGCGAGCTCGACCCCGACGTGTTCGTCTGCATCGTGGACAACATCGAGGTCGTCCACCACCGCCTGCACACCGAGCACGAGATCGACGCGACGCTCAAGGACTGCATGGTCTGGCGCGAGGAGGAGATCCTCGTGACGGAGCTGCTGGCCACCGCGCTGGGCAAGCCGTTCTTCATCTTCAGCCGGGGCCGCCTGCAGGACAACCTGCGCACGATGCACCGCCTGGTCTGCCGACCCGAGATGCGCAAGGTGTACCCCAGCTTCCCCATGAGCCACGTCGTGGACATGCCCGACGTCCTGGCGGAGATCGACGGCTTCCGCGCGCAGCTGGCCGAGCACTTCGTGACCTTCGACCCGGGCGACGTGGACGAGAAGCTCCTGCTCGACCGCGCGATCGCCCACGCGCGCGAGGGGCACGACTTCGTCGAGATCGACCTCCCCGCGGACCTCGCCGGGCCCACGAAGCAGCGCGTCCCCGTCCGCCAGGTCCTCGACATCGCCGGCGACATCGACGGGCAGATCTACATGCGCGACTTCAAGCTCATCGACCAGGCCGACATGATCGTCAGCCTCGTCCCCGAGCTCCCCAACGGCACCCCCGGCCTCTCCAGCGGCGTCGAGCGCGAGCTCCAGCACGCCTGGGAGCACACCAAGGAGGTGTACGTCGTGTGGAAACCGAAGAAGGCCCCCTCGCCCTTCATCACCGAGACGGCGACGCGTATCTTCAAGTCCGTCGAGGAGGCGCTCGAACACTTCGAGCAGCAGGGCATGTTCAAGAGCCGCAGCCTGTTCGACGCGTGAGCATCTGCCAAACTCACCAACAACCAACGTGAGCGAGAGGCGGGTCAGGGAATAGCCAGTGCGGTTTTTTCCGCCCACGTCCGGGAAAAGGGCTGTTCGTGACGTGTCCCAAACGTCCTTCTTTTATCCTTGATCCGACTGTAAGTTATTGTAAAAACAATGCTTGCATTGCGTGTCCTATTCCGTTCTGATGCGGATGACGGGGTCGGGACACGTCAGTGTTGGCGTGTCCCCCGTTCCGCCATGACGCCGCCTCGCGGGTACCTCCAGTCCCCGCCCGGCGCGTACGGGAGGTCTCGCCATGCTGCTCGCGGCATCCGCATCCATCGCGGTCGGGGCCGTCGCGGTCGCCGGGTTCACCGGCGGCGCGCCGGTGGTCATCGCCGATCACGAGCCCAACGACACGAGCGATTCGCTCGAGAACATCAGTGCGCCCGCCGGGGACTTCGTCCTCGTTGGCAAGCTCGAGAAGCGCTACGCCCCCGACTGCGAGCCGGACACCTTCATGGTGCTCTTCGACAAGCTCAACCGCTTCGTCGCCTCCGACGACAACGGCTCGAACAAGGGCAACGGCTGGGCCTCCGGGCTCTTCGGCGTCTCGGACGCCGCCGGTTTCATCGACAACGGCGACGGCACGCGCTCGCTGCGCGTCGGCGTCACCGGCCGCGCCGACGGCTTCGACGCCAACTTCAACGGGCTCAACCAGAACGGCCCGCACGGGCAGCTCGGGGCGTTCACGCTCTACGTGACGTTCCGGGACGCCTCCGGGGCGCCCATCGACGAGACCCTCGAATACACCGACGAGTTCGCCATCGGCGCCGAGGCGTTCTACATCAACTTCATCGTCCCCGCGAGCGCGGCCAGCGCGGACATCTGCATCGACAACACCGTCGGCAAGGTCCTCAACTGCACCGACGTCGATTACCTGTGCCTCAAGGACCTCGTGCCCCTGTGCGAATACTGCATCACGCAGATCGGCGGGATCGACTGCGAGTGCCGCCCGACCGATGCGCTGCTGGGGTGGTTCGACAAGAACATGAACCTGATCGCCCTCGACGACGAGAGCGGGCCGGTCCCGGGCTACGCGAGGCTGTGCGTCGTCGCCGACATTGACGGCCGGGCGCGGATCGCCGTCACGGGTTCGGGCGATGAGGACTTCGACGGCTACCTCGACGGCCAGCTGCTCAACGCCGGCGGCCAGGGCGTCGTGCGGGCGCCGGCGGAGTGCCCCGACTACCTCCGGGGCCACGGGGTCTGCGGCTGCTACACGCTCGATGTGCGGGTCAATCACCCGCACAACGACGGCACGGACCCCGACGAGGCGCAGCTGCTCAACGCCATGACGCACGGCGACATCAACATGGACGGCGTCACGAACACGGCGGACCTGGGCATCCTCCTGGGCGCGTTCGGGTGGAGCTCGTCTCGATAACACGTCAGGCGCCAGTTCCCGGACGAACGGCGGAAACGAACGCGCGGAATTGCGCGGATCTTCCGACTTTCCGGTTCACAGCGGTCGTTCCTGTGGCATACATCCGATGGACCAGCTCCGCGCGGCGCCCGCCTTGTGGGAGGGACGGCACGGTCCGAAAGGAACAGGTTCCGATGCACAGCAGAATCATCATGGCGGCGCTGGCCGCGACCGCGGCGCTGACGGGCGCCGCGATCGCTCAGGACTCGTCCTGGCCCGTCAGCAGCGTGCACGTCGAGAGCGAGGACAACAACACCTTCGAGACGAAGAACCACATCGAGGTCGTCTCGACGGAGACCCACGTCACCGGCAAGCTCCAGAAGACGTACATCGACGACTGCGAGCCCGACACCTTCCTCGTCCTCTTCGACAAGCTCAACAGCCACATCCGCCACGACGACAACTCCAGCCCCCTCGGCAACGGCTGGGCCTCGGCGCTCTACGACATCGCCGACGGCAGCGGGCTCATCGACAACGGCGACGGGACGCGCAGCCTCCGCATCGGCGTCACCGGCCGCGCCGACGGCCTCGACGGGAACTTCAACGGGCTCTTCCAGAACAACCCGCACCAGCAGTTCGGCGAGTTCACCATGACCGTCACCTGGTACGACGACAACGGCGTCTGCCCCGAGCTGCTGACCCTGCCCGACGGGCTGGGCGAGGTCGCCAACCCGCAGGTGTACGTCGATCGCTTCGAGATCGGCGCCGAGGCCTTCCACATCAACTACGTCGTCCCCGTCGGCGTTGACCACGCCGAGATCGAGATCGACAACGCCACGGGCCTCCGCCTGACGTGCCGCGACGTGGACTTCCTCCAGCTGGAGAACCTCGTCCCCCTCTGCGACTACTGCTTCACACAGGTCGGCGGGATCGACTGCGAGTGCCGCCCCACGGACACGCTCGTCGGCTGGTTCGACAAGCTCGGCGAGATCATCGCACTGTCGTACTGCTGGGACCTGGACACCGGCTACGACGAGCTCTGCTTCACCGCCGACTCGCAGGGCCGCGCCTGCGTCGCCATCACCGGCGAGGGGGATGAGGACTTCGACGGCCACCGCGACGCCGGGCCCCGCGCCGTCGTCGAGTGCGACCAGCGCGAGTGGGGCCACGGGGTCTGCGGCTGCTGGACCTTCGCGCTCCGCGTGATCGGGCTCCACGGCGAGGGCGGCCAGCCCATGGGCCCCGATGACGGGAACCCCGACGACACCGACATCATCCTCAACGCGATGAACCACGGCGACATCAACCTCGACGGCATCACCAACACCGCCGACCTGGGCATCCTGCTCGGCAACTTCGGCTGGACCGCCCCACCGAGCAACTGATCCATCAAGCCACGACACACTCGGCCCGGGAACCCGGGCCGAACCGGAACGCTGGGAGGAAAGCGCGGCGAGCCATGTGCTCGCCGTCGCTTTTTTTGGCGCAGCAGAGGGCCAATGACTATCATGCCACGCCTACCGCGGTCGGTCTTCCAAGACACCACGACGGAGCCCAATCATGTCCCAGGCGATCGAATCCACACTCCACGAGAGCAGGCTGTTCAACCCCCCGGCCGGGTTCTCCGACGCGATCGGCGGCGCCTACGTCGGCTCGCTCGACGAGTACCGCGCGCTCCACGAGCGATCCATCAACGACCCGGAATCATTCTGGGGCGAGATCGCCGGCGAGCTGCACTGGTTCCGGTCGTGGGACCGCGTGCTCGAGTGGGACTGCCCCGACGCCAGGTGGTTCGTCAACGGCAAAACAAACCTCTGCTACAACTGCGTTGACCGCCAGGTGGACGAAGGGCACGGCGACGAGGTCGCGATCATCTGGGAAGGGGAGCCGATGCCCGGGGGCAAGCCCGAGGTCCGCAGGCTCACCTACCGAGATCTCCAGCGCGAGACGAGCAAGCTCGCCAACGCCCTGAAATCTCTCGGCATCGAGAAGGGCGACGTCGTGACCATCTACATGGGGATGGTCCCCGAGCTCGCCATCGCCGTTCTCGCCTGCGCCCGCATCGGCGCCCCCCACTCCGTCATCTTCGGCGGCTTCAGCGCCCAGGCCATCGCCGACCGCGTGGACGACGCGCGGAGCAAGGTGATCCTCACCTGCGACGGCTCCTGGCGCCGCGGCAAGATCGTCCCGCTCAAGGACAACGTGGACGAGGCCTGCGCGAAGACTTCACACGTCGAGAACGTCATCGTCCTGCGTCGCTGCGGCAATGACGTGCAGTGGAACGACGATCGCGACCACTGGTGGCGCGACCTGACGCTCGCCGCACCAGACGAGTGCCCCTGCGCCCCGCTGGACTCCGAGGACATGGCGTTCCTCCTCTACACCAGCGGCTCGACCGGCAAGCCCAAGGGCATCATGCACTCCACCGGCGGGTACATGGTGTACACATACCTCACCTCCAGGTACGTCTTCAACCTCCGCCCCGGCACGGGCCAGGTGTACTGGTGCACCGCCGACGTGGGCTGGATCACCGGGCATTCCTACATCATCTATGGCGTGCTGCCCAACCGCGTGCCCACGCTGATGTACGAGGGCGCGCCGAACTTCCCCGCCGAGGACCGATTCTGGGACATCGTCGAACGCCACAAGGTGACGCAGTTCTACACCGCGCCGACCGCGATCCGCGCCTTCATGAAGTGGGGCGACGAGCACCCGAAGTCGCACGACCTCTCCTCGCTCAAGGTCCTGGGCACCGTCGGCGAGCCCATCAACCCCGAGGCGTGGATGTGGTACCACCGCACCATCGGCGCCGAGAAGTGCCCCATCGTCGATACCTGGTGGCAGACGGAGACCGGCGGGCAGATGATCACGCCGCTCCCCGGCGCGACGCCGACCGTCCCCGGCTCGTGCACGCTCCCCTTCTTCGGGATCGACGCCGCCGTCGTCAACGAGCAGGGCGAGGAGCAGCCTCACAACTCGGGCGGGCTGCTCGTGATCCGCAAGCCCTGGCCCTCGATGCTCCGCGGCATCTACGGCGACCGGGCGCGGTTCATCGACACGTACTGGTCGCGCGTCGAGGGGATGTACCTCGCCGGCGACAGCGCCCGCCGCGACGACCGGGGCTACTTCTGGATCATGGGCCGCATCGACGACGTCATCAACGTCTCGGGCCACCGCCTGGGGACGATGGAGGTCGAGAGCGCGCTGGTCGCGCACGACGCCGTCGTCGAGGCGGCCGTCGTCGGGATGCCGCACGAGATCAAGGGCGAGGGCATCGCGGCCTTCTGCACGCTGGGCCCCGGCTACGAGGCGAGCGACGAGCTCAAGGACGCGCTCTGTGCGCACGTCACGACGGAGATCGGCGCCATCGCCCGGCCCGACGTGATCCGCTTCGCCAACGCGCTCCCCAAGACGCGCAGCGGCAAGATCATGCGCCGCCTGCTCAAGTCCATCGCCTCCGGCGAGGAGAACACGACGCAGGACACGACGACGCTCGAGGATTTCACGGTCCTTGCGAAGCTGCGCGAGGAGAAGGAAGGCTGAGCAATCCTGGACGCCGAGTCTGAGCGCGGCGAAGGCTCGGGTATTGATTGCGCTAGCGCGCCTCCAGCAGATACGTCTTCCCCCCCCACACGATCGGCTCCCCCCGCTCCAGGTCCCGCGCCGCCTCGCGCAGGATCGACGCCACGATCAGCGTCCCCGCCGGCCACCACCACACGCTCGACACCGGCGCCGACTGCATCGCGCACACCCGCCACACGGCGACCGTCCAGACGGCCGCCCCGAGCAGCCCCGCCGCCAGCGCCGCGGCCGCGAACACGCCCCAGCCCAGCGGCAGCATGACGAGCCCCAGCGCCGCGACGGCGAACGCGCTCATCGGCGTGATCAGCCAGATCGCCAGCAGCCGCCGCGCCGATTTGCGCAGCCTCGACACGCTCCGCCGCGACGATTCCGTGTAGATCCGCTTCCAGCCGGTGCGGAACTGCGCCATCGAGTCGTACATCCGGCACCGGAGCATCCCGTCGGCGATGAAGACCCCCCAGGCGCCGGGCCCGCCGCCGTCGTGCTTGCCGATGCGCTGGACCGCCCGCGCGAACGCCAGGTCCTCCAGCAGGTCCTCGCGGACGGCGCCGTGCCCGCCGATGCGCTCGTACATCGCGCGCGTGAAGCACAGGAACTGCCCGTTGGCGAAGGCGTTGCCCTTGTCGGTCCGGTTGACCTTGTCGATCGGGTGGCGGCGAACGAGCTCCCCCGACGCGACGGCTTGCGCCCGGACTTCCCAAGAGCCCTCGAAGCGCAGCGTGCTCAGCAGGCTCAGCAGATCCAGCCCCCGGTGCTTGAGCAGCGCCACACACGCGCGCGCGCACGCCGGATCCCAGATCGTGTCCGCGTCGGAGAAGATCAGCACGTCGGCGTCCGGCGCCCACTTCGACCCGCGCACACCGGCGCTGGCGGCGTTGGTCTTGCCGGCCCACCCCTCGGGGCACTCGGCGATGCGCACGATCTCAACACGTTCGCTGCCATGCGACTCGCGCACAACGATCGCCTCGGTCGCATCGGTGCAACGGTCGAGCGCGATGACGACGTGCAGCTCGCCCGGGTAGTCCTGCGCCACCAAAGACGCAACGAGCTCGCCGATGACGCCCTCCTCGTTGTGCGCCGGGATCACGATGCACACGCTCGGCCAGCCGCCCTGTGGCTCCGGGAGGTCGGCGCCCTGCCGCGCCGTCGGCGCGCAGGCGATGATCTGCCTCGTCCGCACAAGCACGAACGAGCCAGCAACCGCCGAGAACAAGCCCAGCGCGACGCCGACCAGGAGGACCGGGATCATCTCAGGGATGTTGTACCCACCAGGCGTCGAGCAGGCTTGCCGAGGCGTCGTGATAGATCGACCGCAGCAGGTCCGGGGACAACCCCTGACCGATCAGGGCCGGGGCGTCCATCTCGCCGAATGAGCCGGGATCGACCATCGCCAGGTCGGGGTCGGCGATCGGCGATTCCCCGTGGTGGTCCGTCTCGAAGAGCGTCCGCAGCGCCCAGTAGCGGCTGGCGTACAGGTCGAACGCCTCGGCGTTGCTCGTCGCCTGCGCGCCCTTCTCCCGGTGCCCCACGCCGTCGCCCAGGTGCTCGTCCATCGTGACGATGTCGGAGCCGAAGAGGATCCGGCCCTTCCACTTCTCCAGGAAATCGGCCAGCGCGCCGGCGGGGTGCCTGCTCAGCTCGCGCACCATCCACTTCGTCGCGCTCGTGTCCAGGTGCAGGTTGTCGTGGCGCGACAGCAGGCCGTCGAGGAATCCGAGGTCCTCGGGCCAGCCGCCCATGTGCGCAGCGAGCCACGGGACGGCGCGCTGGTCGAGCGCACGCTCAAGGGGAACGTACTGGTCCGCCTTCGTGCCGTACCAGGCGGGGTCGGTGTACTTGGCTGCAAACCACGTGTCGGGATCGGCGATGTGCGTCATGAACATCATGCCCAGCGACTCGGCCAGCGCCATGGCGCGCTGCACCCACTCGCCGTCGAGCCGGAAGCACGAGAGGTCTCCGAACCCCTTGGCGTAATCGCGCGAGCGCGGCGCCGCCCAGAACTTGACCATCCGGCTGCCCAGCTCGTGGAACGCCTGGATGCTCTCGAGGAACCCCTCCTTGAACGCTCGCCCGCCGTCGGGATCGACGTAGCTGGGCACGGCGATGAACCGCACGGAATCGCCCAGGACGCCGCGCACGGCGTCCACCTGCGCGAGCTGCGTCATCGAGTAGGTCATCTCGACGCCGTAGAGCCTGGCGGCTTCGAGGTAGATCCTTGAGGCGCCGGCGCCGTTGATGTGGCTGTGGGCGTCGGTGATGGGGACGACCGGGGCGCCGAGCCTCGCCGCCTCGGCGCGGTAATCGAGCCCCAGGCGGTTGGACGCGTTGATTCGCTGTGTGGGTGTGGTCATGCCGGGCGACTGTAGGCGGTCAGCGGTCGCCGGTTGGATGCCCGCGGATCCGCTGCTGTCACACCGTTGCGCCGAAGCGGATCACTCGTCGTCGAACTCGTCGAAGTCGGACTCCGGTGTCTGGGCGTGCCCCGCTGTGCTTCCCGGGCCGAAGCGAAACCCGAGGTGCGAGTCCGATGCATCGCGGTCCGCGCCGTTGGAGGTGAGCTCACCGGGGCTCAGGCGCCGCAGGAGATCGACGCGCCCGCTCGCCTGCACATCCGGCTTCAGGGCGCAGGGCTCGCTCGTGTACACGCGCCCGGCGATGACCTGCCCGATGTACAGCTCGTGGTCGGCCTCGACGTCGAGGTGCCGGATGACCTGGCAGTCCAGCACCGCCATCGCGCGCTTGATGCACGGCGCGCCGGTGGCGAGCTTCTCGTGCGGGATCGTCTCCAGGGCCGTCCAGTCGCGGTCGTCGGTCATGCGGAGCCGGCGGGGAAGCAGCTTGTCGTCGGGGTGGACCTTGCACAGCGCAAAGCACCGGGAATCACGGATCAGCGGCGCGATGCCACGCCCCCGCGGGATCGCCACGGACACCAGCGGCGGCTCGTAGGAGACCTGCTGGACCCATGACGCGAGCACGGCCCCCGAGGCTCGGCCCCGGGTCGCCGTCATGACAAAGAGTGACGAGGGGATCTGCGCCAGAGCGAGCAGCCATCCCGGTGTGGATTCACTGCGCATCGATGCCGGTCCCCCCCATTGACTGGCCCCGTTCGAGCGATGCCCCTCCCCGGGCGGCGCCCCATCGCGTGCCACAACTCGCTGCAACACAAGAATTTACCACATTCTGACCGGTTGGCAACCGCAGAATCCGCACATTTGTCGCGATCTGAACCGACACTCTCCGCCCGAGAATGGTTCACAGGTGATGCACAGCACCATGCCGGGATTATGGGGTGTTGCAAAGTGTCGAGGTTGCCCATACTGTCCCAGCCGTGATCCCCGCGGGCGCCTGAAGGACCGGGCCCCGAATCCACCCCGCAAGGATGCATTCCCGGACCTCGATGCGTGCTCTTCACCGGACACTACGAACACACCATCGACGCCAAGCATCGGCTGGCCATCCCTGCGGACATCCGCAATCGGTGGGATTCCAAGAAATGCGGCCAGGCCTGGTACGCCGTCCCGTGGGTGGGCTCGGTGATCCGGCTCTACACCGAGGCGGACTTCGAGACCCGCGCCAAGGAGCACATGCTGGGCCTGATGCCCGACGCGGACCACGCGGAGCTGCTCTCGACGCTCTTCGGCCTCTCGGACCGGCTCGAGCCCGACTCGGCGGGGCGGATCCGGATCTCGCAGGAACTGCTCGAGCTGGTGGACCTGGGCACGGATGTGGTCCTCGTCGGCAGCGGCGAGTGGCTGGAGATCCGAGACCGGGCCGCCTGGCGGGCCTCGCGCAAGGACCGGCTCAAGCAAATCCCGGCGCTGATGCAGCGCCTCGACTCGAAACGACACGACGCCAGCGCCGCCTCACGGTGACGCAACCGGCGGTTTGACATCCCGATTCCGTATGTGATCCGTCGAGGGAGGTCTCGGCGTCCGGAAGCAGCGACGCGCCAGGGAAGGCGCGGCGTCAGGGCCGGACGCGGGGGCATCCATTGGAGGAACGCCGGCGCGTGGAAGGACTCGCGCTCCGGTTCGCTACAGGCTTGGCCCACCGCGCAGGGAAGCGCCGGGCTCAACCTGCGGCGACGAAGGCCTGGTTCACGCCGCGTGGCCACGCGGCAGGAGGCAGCGCATTCGGCGGATCTTTCTGATTTTTTCCCACGCCCGGCGGGCCTGACCGCCCGCCGGCCGTTTCGGACAACCCGGGGACACACACCCAGCGGCGGGTCGCCTGTCCACCCCACCACCACCGCAAGCGCCCGCCGCAACCCGCGCCCGCAGCGTCGAGACACTCCGCTGCGGGTGTTTTTTTCACCGTGATGTCACGAGAGGTCGTTATCCGGCGAGATCGCGCAGCAGCGACCACGCCCGCTCGACATGTTCGCGCCGCGTCCCCACAGCGCCGATCGCGAAGCGGATCGCGAAACGCGCACTCCCCGTTCCGTCGGGGATCGTCGTGTGCGAGCAGAACAGCTTGCCGGACGCATTGGCGCGTTCCAGCAGTGATGTCGTGCGCTCGCCGCTGGCGTCGTCGCGCAGGCGGAAGCAGACGAGCGCCAGCGACCTCGGCGCCGCCAGCTCGAATCGGTCATCCTCCCGGATCCATGACTCCAGCTCCTGGGCCAGCGCGACGTGGCCGCGGATGTGCGTGCGCAGGCCCTCGGCGCCGAAGGAGCGCAGGACGAACCACAGCTTGATCGCGCGGAAGCGCCGGCCAAGGGGGATCTGCCAGTCGCGGTAGTCGATCACGCCGCCCGATTCGCTCGCCCTGTTCCGCAGGTACTCGGGGGTGACGCTCAGCGCATCGGTCAGCGACCCGACATCGCGCGTCCACATCGCCGAGCAGTCGAAGCTGGTCAGCAGCCACTTGTGGGGGTTGAAGTTGAAGGAATCGGCGTGCTCGACGCCGGACAGCGGCGCCCGGAACTCCTCGCAGACGAACGCCGACCCCGCCCAGGCGGCGTCCACGTGCAGCCAGCAGCCGGCGCGCTGCGCGATCGGACCGATGGCCGTCATCGGATCGAACGCGCCGGTGGAGGTCGTGCCGAGCGTGGCGGAGATGAAAAACGGCGTCTTCCCGCCGGCGCGGTCCTCTTCGATCATGCTCGCCAGCGCCGCCGGGTCCATCCGCAGCGCCGCGTCTGTGGGGACGAGCCGCAGGGCGCCGGGGGGCAGCCCGATGATGTTCGCGGCCTTCTGGATGGAGGAGTGCGCCTGGGTCGAGGTGTAGGCGACGAGGGAGTTCGCAAAGGCATCCCTCTCCCTCGGGGAGAGGGTGGGCCGGCGCAGCCGGTCCGGGAGAGGGGACGCGCGGAGCGATGTGGTGGACTCGTTCTGTTGCGTCAACTCGAATGATTCCTCTGCGTTTCCCCCTCTCCCCGGCCCTCTCCCTGAGGGAGAGGGAGGCAGATTGGTCATCGTCCGATGTCTGGCCGCGATCATCGCCACGAGCGCCGCCTCGCTGGCGGTGCCCTGAATGACACCGCCGGCGTTGGGGGTGGCGCTGCGGAAGGAATCGGGCAGGCCGATCAGCTGCGCGAGCCAGTCGAGCGTGACCGTTTCGAGCTCCGTGCAGGCGGGGCTGGTGGACCAGAGCATGCCCTGCACGCCGAGACCCGCGCTGACGAGCTCGCCGAGGATCGAGGCGCCGCTGGCGTTGCAGGGGAAGTACGCGAAGAAGCTGGGCGACTGCCAGTGCGTGACGCCCGGGAGGATGATGCGATCGAGATCGGCGAGGATCGAGTCCCAGTCTTCCGGTGATTCCGGCGCCGAGCCCGGGAGCATCCCCGCGATGTCGCCGGGCTCGACGGGCGAGCGCACGGGGAGCTCGGCGTTGGTTTCCATGTACCGCGCGACCCAATCGACGACCCGATGCCCCAGCGTTCGGAACTCTTCGGGGGTCATGCCGGGAGCTCGTCCAGCGCCGAGCGGACGGCGCCGACCAGTCGCTCGACGATCGGCGCGGAGAAATTGAACTCGATCCCCGCGGCTTCGAAGAGCTCGGGCAGCGGGCGCGAGCCCCCGAGCGCCAGCGCGCGCTCGTACGCCTTGATCGCGGCGGGCCTGCCGTGCTCGAGGGACATCAGCCAGAGCTGGAGGGCGCCGAGCTGCGCGATGCCGTACTCGACGTAGTAGAAGGGCGAACCGAAGAGGTGCCCCTGCCGCTGCCAGAGGCAGGCGCGGAAGTCTTCGAGGCCCTCCCACGAGACGCCGCGGCCGAAGCGATCGACGAGGCCGATCCACGCGGAGGTGCGCTCGTCGCGCGTATGCTCCGGGTTGCGGTAGAGCCAGTGCTGGAAGGCGTCGATCGTGGCGATCCAGGGGAGCAGGAGCACGACGCCCTCGAGCTGCTCGCGCCGGGCCCGGCCGGCGTCCTCCTCGCTCGGGTAGAACTCGTCCCACTCGGGCATGGTGAGCAGCTCCATCGTCATCGACGCGACCTCGGCGAACTCGATCGGCGAGTGCCGGTAGTGCAGCAGCGGCTCGTCCCGGCACAGCAGCGAATGGAACGCGTGACCGGCCTCATGGACCATCGTGCGGACGTCGCCGTGGAGGCCGGCGGCGTTCATGAAGATGAACGGCTTGCGCGATCGGTCGCGCATGTACTGGTACCCGCCGGGCGCCTTGCCCTTGCGCGAATCGAGGTCGAGCTGACCGCCGGCGCCGAGCGTCGCGAACATCGACCCCAGCGAAGGGTCCATGCGCTCAAAGACGCGGTGGGTCCTGTCGTACAGCTGTTCGCCGCCATCGAAGGGGCGCAGCGGCGCCCGGCCCCTGATGTCCACGCCCAGGTCCCAGGGGCGGAGCGTCCCGACACCCAGCTCCGCCTTGCGGTCGGCATCGATGGATCGCACCAGGGGAACGACCGCGCGCTCGATCGCGTCGTGGAACGCCTCGCACTGCGCCGGGCCGTAGTCGAATCGGTGCTTGGCGCGGTACGCGTAGGCGACGTAGTCGGAGAAGCCGGCGTTGTACGCGAGCCGGTCGCGGAGGGCGATCATCCGGTCGAAGACGCCGTTGATCCGATCGCGGTCGATCTGGCGTCGCTCGGCGACGGCTCGCCAGGCGCGCTCGCGGACAGCACGGTCGGTCTCTTCGCCGAAGCGGGCCATCTCGGGGAGGGTGCGCTCCTTCCCGTCGAACTCGACGGTCATCGCGCCGGAGATCGCGTCGTATTCCTGGTCGAGCTTCGCCAGCTCCGTCTCGAGCGGGACGTTCTCGGGGCGAAAAAGCTCGACGTCCGCCTTCGTCTCGCGCTCGATCACCGCGTAACGCTGAGCGTCGAGACGGAACTCGTCGCACAACGCCGCCTGCCGATTGTCCAGCTCGTACGCGGCGGGCTTGAGCCTGGGCGCGGTCTCCTCGATATACGTCGTCCACGCGCCCGCGGCGGCCTGGTCGTCCGTCCGGCAGGTCATGGCGATGTACAGATCGGCGCGCGCCTCGGAGCAGGCGGCGTCGAGCTCGGAGCGATCGACCAGCCAACGCTCCAGGTCGTCGGGGGAGCCGATCGGGCGCTGCAGCAGCGCCGTGACGAGCGGCTCGACCTCCGACCACCGGGAGGCGTCGATCACGGGGGGGACGAAATCGGTCAGCGTTGACGGGGGCATGGGGCGGACGCTCCGGTGGTTCGGGGTTGGCGCCGGCGCTCGGGCGCCGCAACGAAACAGGGGACGCCGGGCTGGCGTCCCCTGATGATGACACATTTTGTGGTTTGCTGTCGCGGGCCCCGCCGGGGCGCCGGCCGATCAGCGGCGGCTGTTGCGTTCGCGCTCGCGGACCTGTTTGGCGAGCTCGTCCACCTGGCGCTCGAGCTCGCGGAAGAGCTCGCGGTTGAGCGGGGGCAGGCCTCCGGTGCTGAAGTCCTGCCACGCCGGCGCCCGGCGCGCCCAGGTCTTGAGATCGCTGAGGAACTTCCTCGCCCTGGCGAGGTTCTGGTTCTCGATGGCGAACTGGAAGTTGCGGGCGGCCTTGGCGATCTCGTTCTCCGCCGTCTTCATGTCGTCGCGGAACTTCTGCTGCTTGTCGTCCACGTCCTGGCCGACCTCGACCCACTCCTTGTAGCCCATCGCCTCGACGAGCTCCTCCTTGGTCGAGGCGATGCCCTTGGCGAAACCGAACTGCATCGCCTGCTGGGAGTTGAGCGTGAGGATGCGGTCATCGGTGCTGACGATGTACTTGCCCTCGAGGTCCTCGCGCCAGTGGGCGACGCCGTCCTCGTCGATGTCCACCGACAGCGGGATGCGGATCTGCATCGCCCGCATGATCAGGGGTTCGTGGTGCCCGTAGGAGGATGCGAGCTCGCCGAACTCGAGCATCTGCTCGAGGAAGGCGCCCTCGGCGGCCTTGGCCTGCCCCGGCCCGGTCATGCTGAAGGCGACGGAGCCGCCGTAGCTAGCCTCGGGCATGAAATAGAGCTCCTCGATGGGGTGCATGGTGAAGGAGCCGCCGGAGATGGCGCGCTTGACCCAGCCGACAAGGCGGAACTTTGGCTTGATGTCCTTCTGGATGTAGTTGACGAGCTTGACCGTCTCACCGACATCGCCGCCGCCGGTGTCGATCCACAGCACCAGCACGTCGGCCTTGCCCTCGAGCTCCTCGACGGAGCGCTGGAGCGCGTCCTTGTTGATGTAGGGCCCGACGGTGTCCTCGGGCTCCCAGCCCAGGCGCAGGAACGCGATCCGCGTCGCGCCCTCCGGGACGTTCGCCGGCTCGTCGCTCTTCGTGGCGCCGCCTGGCTTGATCGTCGCCGCCTCCGCGATCGACTCGCTGTCGGGTGAGTCCCGGACGATCCGGCTGATGTCCGTCTTGAGGATCAGCTCGTTCTTCTCGATGTCGCCGATCTTGGTGGTGATGTAGATGAAGGTGTCGCCCTCGCGGGTGATCACGCCCTCGAGGACACGACCGTCATTGAGATAGACCGAGTCCGCGATCGCGGCCGTGCGGGCGCAGAGCCCGACGATCAGGGCGGCGACGAGGCTCAGGATGACGCGTGTGGTTTTCATGGTTGGTGCTCGCTGTCGGTTGTTTCGTCGGGTCGTGTGGTGTCTCGGGTGATCCGCTCGGTCACGCCGCGTTGTTAGCGGCGGCTGTTCGAGCTCCTCCGCTGCCGTTGCCGCTCGGCCTTGTTCGCCTGGATCAGCGTCTCGCGGAGCTGCTCGAGCTGGACGTCGATCCCGGCGCGCTGGTCGCCGTTGGGGTCGAAGATCTCCTCGTAGGTGGTCATCAGGCCGCGCAGCTCCTTGAGCAGGCGCGTCCGGAGTCCGATCTGCTTGACCGCGTCGTTGCCGCGGCCGCCGCCGCCGCTGCCGCCCGCATCGAGCTCGCGCTGGAGCTCCACGTAGCGGTCGAGCCCCAGCTCGACCCGGTCCCGCCACTCGTCGAAGTTGCGCTCGGCGCGGCCCTCGATGAGGTCGTAGTCGCCCCGGATGCCCAGCGCGAAGACGAGGTCGTCGATGTCGTCGTAGGTCCCCTTGGAGAGCCCGATCTCCCTGGCGGTCTGCGCGTCGAGGTTCAGGACGTCGTTGCCGCGGATCTCGGACTCGTCCTTGTTGCTGCCCTTGCCGTCGTCGGTGAGGATCACCCAGCCCTCGCCGTCGATCTCACGCGGCTCGTGCTCGAGGAACTCGACCTTGCCGTGGCGGAACCGGTAGCAGAGCCAGTTCTGCTGCCTCGCCATCCCGCGGATGATCGCCGGATCGTAGCCGTTGGAGATCGCCAGGCCCTCGGCGGCGCCGATGCGGAGCGAGATCTGCTTCTCGTTGACCAGCTCGTCGCCGATGTCGAAGTCGTCCAGCGTGCCGATGCCCCCGAGCAGCGCCTCGGACTCGAAGTAGATGTCCCGGCTGTTGAACGGGAGGAACGCGGCGCCGATGAGCGCGTTCTTGACCCAGAAGATCACCTTGATGTCCTCCCGGTCGATCACCTCCTTGAAGATCGGCGTCAGCGGCTCGGCGACGAACCCGCCGTCCCAGCCGATGTCGGGGCCGTCCGCGTCGAGCTCGATGATGATCACGTCGGGGTCGTACGACAGCGCGTCGCGCATGGTCTTCTCGACCGGTGTGAAGGAGATGATGTCACGCCGGCCCTGCCGCAGCAGGTGGTTCGCAGCGGGGAAGCCGCCGACGATGTAGCCCTTCATCGGGAACTTGTACACCTTGGGCTTGCCCGAGGCGCTGTCCGCGGGCTGCTCGTCGCGCCGGCCCCAGCCGTTGTCGTCCGGGTCGTCAGCCGCATCGGGCTTGCGGGCGCCCGGCAGGTCGTTGACCACCGGGATCCCGCGCTGGATCTCCAGGATCTCGGACCGGCGGTACGTCGTCGGCGCCTCGATCCCGGCGACCACCACGAGCATCTTCACCACGTCGGCCGTCTCCTCGAGGATCTTGCCCTCGACGATCGTGCCCGAGTGCAGGATCAGCAGATCCTTCGTCTCGGTCTCGGGTGTCGCCTCGGTCTCGTCGGCGGCAAGGGCGGACCGGGAGCCCACTTGCGACGTCACGGGGACGATCGCAAGGAGCATGACGAGGGTCGCGAGCAGCGTGGTGAGCCTGAGTTTCATGAAGATCCTGCCTTGGAGTCTCGGCCGATTGGGTCGGGCGGGTGTGTTGCTGGAACCATAGCCCCGAGGCGCCGGGATCCGGTCCATCAATAGTATATGGGCCGGGTCCCCCCTCGGTTCCGTGATTCCGGCTTTGGAGCCTCGAAACGCGGGTTCAGCCCCCGATCAGCCGACGGACAGCCGCCTCGGCGCCGGCGCGATCAACCACCTCACCCTCGAGTTGACGGTCGTACACCGCGTCGAGAATCGATCGGAACTCCGGCCCGGGCGTCAGCCCCATCGCGATCAGGTCATCCCCGAGCACCAGCGCCGGGGGATTCAGCCCCGTCGGCGTCCGCGCCAGATCGGCCACATCCCGCTCGATCGACTCCGCCAGAGCGGCCTCCGCAGCGCGGAGGATCGACACCGCCGCTGGAAAACGCGACGTGACCGCCAGCCGCTTGCGGCCCGCGACCGGGAGGGCGCCCCAGTCCAGGACGATCCGCGACAGGGTCTCAAGGCTCTGCCGGAGAGCATCACGCTCCTCGTTGCTCAGGCACAGCGCCCGTCGGAGCCGGGATGTCATGGCGCCGGCCTGCGCTCGGATCGCCCCCGGGTCGAACACGCCGCCATCCATCCGGTCGATCGCCCACGCGGCCAGCCCGGTGACGAAGTCGGCGTCGGGCTCCAACCCCTCCAGGAGCGGGTCGTCGCGGCGCTCCGGACTGTCCGATCGGCAGTCCAGCGCGGGACGCGCCAAACCCAGGGACTCCATGAGGTGGGCCGCGGTCGCCCGGCTCGGGTGCGCGAGCATCGCGCGGAGCTCATCCCCGATGCGCTCGCGGCTGACGCCGACCAGCTCGCCGGCGTGCCGGCGGATCGCCTCGACGGTGCGCTCCTCGATGGTGAAGCCGAGCCTCGCGGCGAACCGCACCGCGCGCAGGGCGCGGAGGTCGTCCTCGGAGAGCCTCGCTTCCGGATCACCGACGGCGCGGATCGTCCCCGCCTCCAGGTCCCGCAAGCCGCCGACGAGATCGATCACATGACCATGCACTTCCGGCCGGTCGGTCTCGGGCGGTGACAGCGGGTCGAGGTACAGCGCGTTGATCGTGAAGTCGCGGCGCCTGGCGTCGTCCTCCATCTGCGCATATTCGACATGGTCCGGGCGTCGGCGGTCGGTGTACCCGCCCTCCCTGCGGAAGGTCGCGACCTCGACGGTCACGCCCCGGACACGCACCAGCATCACGCCGAAGGAGGCGCCGACCTCGTTGACCCGCCTGAAGAGCGCGCGGACCTGCGGCGGCTTCGCGTCGGTGGCGACGTCGTAGTCCTTGGGATGCAGCCCCAGGAGCTCGTCGCGCACGCACCCCCCGGCGAAGCAGGCCGCAAAGCCGGCGTCGCGGAGCGTGCGGATGATCGAGACGCCCGCGTCGCGGCGCTCGCTGGATGTCGGATCGGCGCCCGCCATGCGGGGAGTCTATCCCCGGGCGTACACTGCCCGCATGGAGCGCATCAGCATCATCGAAAAACTCGGGCTCTTCTCCGAGGCCTGGTCGCCCCGGGTCATCGGCGAGTGCAACGGCCAGCACGTCAAGCTCGCCCGGCTCGACGGGGAGTTCGTCTGGCACGCGCACGAGCACGAGGACGAGCTGTTCCTCGTCGTCGAGGGCGAGATCGAGATCCAGTTCCGCGACCGCGTGGTCGAGCTGCGCGAGGGGGAGCTGTGCATCGTGCCCCGGGGCGTCGAGCACCGGCCGGTGGCCCGGCGACCCGCGAGCGTGCTGCTCTTCGAGCCCGCCTCGACGGTCAACACCGGCGACGCCGACGATGCGCGCCGGATCGACCCCCAGCGGCTGGGCCGGGTCTGATCAGGTCAGCACGAAATCGGCGTGCACGGTGTGCTCGTCGAAGGAGAACCCGCGCCGCGCCTCGATCGCCGGGTGCGGCGGGTGGATGCTGTTCGCCTCCAGCCACCCGAGCCCGTCGATGAGCTCCATCGATCCGTCGTGGTGCTCGACGATCGCGGTGCAGGACTCGACCCAGTCGCCGCAGTTGTAGTAGTGCATCTCGTCGCCATCGACGGACCCGACGCGGTGATCGGCCTTGTGAATATGCCCGCAGACGACGCCGTCGAGCTCGCGGCGGTGCGCCTCGCGGAGCAGGTGGTCCTCGAAACTGCTGATGAAGGTGCAGGCGCGCTTGACCTTGAGCTTGATCGCCTGGCTGAGCGACCAGTAGGGCTTGCCCCGCCACTCCCTGAACCTGTTGTAGATCCGGTTGACGCGCAGCAGGAACTCGTACGCCCCCGCGCCGAGCATCGACAGCGCCCTGGAGTGCTGCACCACCATGTCGAACTGGTCGCCGTGCGTGACGAACAGCCGCTTGCCGTCAGCGCCGACATGGATCGCGTAGGGCATCACCTTCACCCCGCCGAACTCCAGATCGACGAACTGCCGCGCGGCGTCGTCGTGGTTGCCGGGGATGAAGATGACCTCCGTCTCGTGCCGCGCGTGGTTGAGCAGGCGGCGCAGGACGTCGTTGTGCGACTCGGGCCAGTGCCAGCGCGACTTGAGGCGCCACGTGTCGATGATGTCGCCAACGAGGTACAGCCGCTCGCACCGCACGTGCTTGAGGAACCGCGAGATCGCATCGCCCTGGCAGCCGCGCGAGCCCAGGTGCAGGTCGGAAATCCAGACGGTTCGGTACGACCGGCCCCTCGCGTTGCGATCCATGACGGCGCTCTCCAAGCGTTCATCCGCACGGCGTCCAATCCCTCGACGACAACCCCGGCGGCATGGGATGGTTGGCGCTTCAATCGGTCAGGTCGTGTGCCGACTGTGAATATCTCTTTATAGCACAACGGGTTGTGTATCGATGAACCACCAGATGTCGTGGGTCCGGGAGGATGCCGCCCCGCGTTGTCGCCCCCGGAGGCTTGACATATTTATGCATCTTGCGTATATTCATGCACGTGGCCGACCGCAGGAGACAGGAACTGATCGCCCGGACGCTCCGGGCCGACCCGACGCTCAGCCAGGCGTCGCTCGCGGAATCCCTGCGCGAGCACGGGATCGAGACCACACAGGCGACGATCTCGCGCGACCTCGCGGCCATGGGGGTGCTCAAGGGGCCCAACGGGTACGTCCTGCCCGAGGAGGCGCCGACCGCCGCGCCGGAGGAGGCGCCCAACGCCGCGCTGTCGGTGCTGCGGCGTCACATCCTGACCGCGACGACCGCCGACTCGATCGCGGTCGTCCACACCGCGCCGGGGCACGCGCACCTCGTCGCCGTGGAGTTCGACCGCTGGCCGCCCAGGGGGGTCGTCGGCTGCATCGCGGGCGACGACACGATCTTCCTCGCCACCACCAGCAAGACCGCGGCCCAGAAGGTCGTCGCCCGCCTGACCCGGATCATCGAGTCCTGAGAGATCACCATGCCCAGCGAGCAATCCAAGACACCCCGGAGCTTCCTCACGACGCGCGACTGGTCGAGGGCGCAGATCGACGCGCTGCTGGATCTGGCGGCCTCCTTCAAGCAGCGCGACCCCGGCCCGCTGCTGCGGGGCAAGGCGGTCGCGCTGGTCTTCTTCAACCCCTCGCTCCGCACGCGCACGTCGATGGAGCTTGGCGCCTGGCGGCTCGGGGCGCACGCCGTGGTGCTCGAGCCCGGCAAGGGCGCGTGGCCGATCGAGTTCACCGACAGCGCCGTCATGGACGGGGACGCGGAGGAGCACGCACGGGAGGTCGCGCGGGTGCTGTCGTCGTACTGCGACCTCATCGCCGTGCGCAAGTTCCCGGGCTTCCAGGACTGGTCGGTGGACCGCCGGGACGAGCCCATCAAGGCTCTGGCCCGGCACGCGAGCGTCCCGGTGATGAACCTCGAGACCATCGAGCACCCCTGCCAGGAGCTGGCGCACGCGCTGGCGCTGCGCGAGCGCCTCGGCTCGCTGCAGAACCGGAAATACGTCCTGACGTGGACCTACCACCCCAGGCCCCTGAACACCGCCGTCGCCAACTCCGCCCTGCTGATCGCCACGAAGCTGGGCATGGACGTCACGCTGCTGTGCCCCGACGAGCGGTACCTGCTCGACGAGCGCTACCTCGGCGCCGCGCGGGACAACGCCGCGGCGCAGGGCGGCTCGCTGACCATCTCGCACGACATCGACGCGGCGTACGAAGGCGCCGATGTCGTGTACGCCAAGAGCTGGGGCGCGCTGCCCTTCTACGGGAACTGGGCCCAGGAGAAGCCGATCCGCGACGCGAACAGGCACTTCATCGTGGACGAGCGGAAGATGGCGCTGACCAACGGCGCGCTCTTCGGCCACTGCCTTCCCATGAGGCGGAACATCAAGGCGACGGACGCCGTCGTCGATTCGCCGGGATCGATCATCATCGAGGAGGCGGCCAACCGGCTGCCCACGCAGCAGGCGGTCATGGCGACGCTGCTGGGAGCGAAACCAACCGGCGCCCCGTCGGGTGTGCCGATCACCGAACACAAGGAGATTGTCCATGCCTGAGACGGTTGTCCTGGCCTTCAGCGGCGGGCTCGACACGAGCTACTGCGTGCTGGAGCTGCTCGAGCGCGGCTACCGCGTCGTCACGCTCTTTGTTGACACCGGCGGTGTGAGCCCGGAAAAGGCCGCGTGGATCGAGCGCCGCGCGCTGGACCTGGGCGCCGCCGAGCACCACGCCGTTGACGGCTCGGTCATGCTCTGGGACGAGTTCGTGGTCCCCTTCGTGATGGGCGGCGCGCTGTACGCGGGGCAGTACCCGCTGCTCTGCTCGGACCGAACGGTGATCGCTGCCGAGGTCGCGGCGCTGGCGGAGGCGATCGGCGCCGACGCCGTCGCGCACGGCTGCACCGCGATGGGCAACGACCAGGTCCGCTTCGACCTGGCGCTGCGCAGCCTGACGGCGCTGCCGATCCTGGCGCCGATCCGCGATCTCCAGGGCGCAACTTCGTCGCCCCGCGCCTACGAGATCGAGCGGCTCGGCAAAGCGGGTTTCAAGGTGGAGCAGGACGCCTCGCGTTACTCCATCAACGAGAACCTGCTCGGCGTCACGATGTCCGGCTCGGAGATCGACCGCTTCGAGGCGCCCGACGGCGCCATGACACGGCGCATGACAGCGCCGCGCGAGAACTGGCCGGCCGAGCCGCTGCGGGTCACGCTGACATTCGAGCAGGGCGTGCTCACATCGATCGACGGCGAACGCGGCCCGGGCCCGGCGATGCTGCACGCGCTGAACCGCCACTTCGGCGCCTACGGCGTCGGGCGCCGGATCTACACCGGCGACACCGTCATCGGCCTCAAGGGACGGATCGTCTTCGAGGCGTCGGGCCTGACGGCGATGCTCACGGCGCACAAGGCGCTGGCCGAGACGACAATGACCAAGTCGCAGTCCTCGTTCGCACCGCTGGTCGCCGCCAAGTGGTCCGAGCTGGTGTATTCGGGGCTCTTCCACGACCCGCTCCGGGCCGACCTGGAGCGCTTCATCCGTTCCACGCAGCGGCGCGTCACCGGCGAGGTCGAGCTGCACAGCGACGGCGGCGAGTGCCTCGCGGTCGCGGTGCGCTCGGCCAACACGCTGACCGACCCCGGCGCGGTGTACGCGCAGAGCGCCGACTGGACCTCGACACAGGCGGAAGGGTTCATCAAGCTCTACGGGCTCTCGAGCGCGACGTGGTCGGGCCTGTCGCGCCGGCGCCCGGTCGGGATCGGCGGCGCCTGATGCGCAACCGCTGTCTCGATCACCTGACCGCGCTGGTCGCTTTCGACACGACCAACCCCCCCAGGGAGCCGCTCTCCATGCGCCGTGCGATCGACGCTGCGCGCTCGACGCTCGAAGCCGCCGGCTTCGCCTGCGACGTTACGGACCTGGGCGACGGCTGCTTCAATCTTCTGGCGCTGCGCGGCCGCGCCACGACGCTCGTCAACTGCCATCTCGACACCGTCCCGGCCTGCCAGGGGTGGGACGGCGACCCGTGGACGCTGCGCATCGAGAACGACACCGCGATCGGGCTCGGCGCCTGCGACATCAAGGGCGCCGCTGCGGCGATCCTCACCGCCGCCGAGCGCACGACCGGCGAAGCGGCGATCCTGCTGACCACAGACGAGGAAGCGGGCCGGGGCTACTGCGTGAACGGGTACCTCGAAGAGTGCGATGCGCGCGAGCGGTTCGCTCGCGTGATCGTCAGCGAGCCGACCGGCTGCCGCGTCGTGACCGAGCACCGCGGGTTCATCTCCGTCGAGGCGAGCTTCAGCGGGACCGCCGGGCACGCCAGCGCCGGGACCAGCGGAGCGCGCAGCGCCGTGCACGACGCCCTCCGCTGGGGCGCCGCGGCGCTGGAGTGGTCCGACGCGTCGCGCGACGAGTCCCGCCTGGCGATCGGTGTGATCGAGGGCGGCGTCAAGTCGAACATGATCGCCCAGTCGGCGCGCGTGCGCTTCGGCATCCGCAACAGGCCCACCGCGGACGCGGACGCCGCGCTGGCGCAGCTGCGCTCCCTCGCCAACGGCTCGCTCGCCCACTGGACAGAGCGCTTCCGAGGACCGGCGCTGGGGACGACAACCGAGGCGGCGTCGATCGCGGCACTGCTCGGCGCCGAGCTCGCCGAGCCCGTGGACTACTGGACCGAGGCCGCCCTCTTTGCGCAGGCCGGCATCCCCAGCGTCGTCTTCGGCCCCGGCTCCATCGCACAGGCCCACGCCGCCAACGAGCATGTCCCGATCGCGGACCTCGAACGCGCCGTGTCGTGCCTGACCCGCCTCTTCTCCGGCCCGGAAGGAGTGAACCCCTCATGACACCGAACACCGCACCGGCGCCCCGGGACACGATCATCGACCTGCTCCAGAACTTCGGCACGAAGAAGGAGATCGACCAGTACCTCCGCGCGTTCCAGGGCGTCGAGACCTCGCGCTTCGCCGTCGTCAAGGTCGGCGGCGGGCTGCTCCTGGACGAGATGGACGAGCTCGCCTCGACCCTCGCGTTCCTCAGCAGGATCGGGCTGCTGCCGATCGTCATCCACGGCGCCGGCCCCCAGCTGACCGCGGCGCTCAAGGATGAGAACATCGACTCGCACTTCGTCGCGGGCTCGCGCGTCACGACGCCCGAGGTGCTCGCGGTCGCGCGCCGGGTCTTCCAGCGCGAGTGCGTCAGGCTGTGCGAGCAGCTCGAGGCGCGGGGCGCCCGCGCCAGGCCCATCGTCTCGGGCGTCTTCGAGGCGAAGCGCACGAACGAGTCGTCGATGGGCTGGGTCGGCGTCGTCTCGAAGGTGGACCTGTCGCTGGTCAGCAGCGCGATCGACTCGGGGCAGATCCCGGTGATCTCGTCGCTGGGCGTCTCGCCCGAGGGGCAGACGCTGAACATCAACGCCGACGTCGCCGCCCGCGAGCTGGCGCTTGCCGTCCAGCCCCGCAAGGTCATCTTCCTGACGCCCACGAGCGGCCTGCTCGATCCGGAAGGCCGCGTGATCCCCGCGGTGAACCTCGAGGAGGACCTGGAGCGGATGATCGCCTCGTCCTGGGTCAGCGGCGGCATGGCGCTCAAGCTCCGCGAGATCAAGCGCCTGCTCGACCAGATGCCCGCGACCTCGTCCGTCTCCGTCACCTCCTCCCGCCACCTCGTCCGCGAACTCTTCACCCACAAGGGCCAGGGCACGCTCATCCAGCGCGGCGTGCGCATCGCCGAACGCAAGGACCTGTCGTGCGTGGACGTCCCCCGGTTGGTCGAGCTGCTCGAATCCAGCTTCCAGAAACGCCTCAAGGAAGGCTGGCTCCAGGAGGCCGCGATCAGCAGGATCCTGCTCGCCAACGATTTCTCCGCGGTGGCGATCGTCACCAGCGACGGACCGGCGCCGTATCTCGACAAGTTCGCCGTCACATCCAAGGCGCAGGGCGCCGGGATCGGGGCGTCGTTGTGGAACCGCCTTGTCGCGAGCGAACCGGAGTTCTTCTGGCGCTCCCGCCGGGCGAACCAGATCAACCCGTGGTACTTCGAACGCGCCGACGGCGCGGTGCGGCGGGGCGACTGGGTCATCTTCTGGAAGGGGCTGCGCGATCCCGATCACATCGCGGCTTGCGTCGAGCACGCGGCCGCGCTCCCGCAGTCATTCCACGCCCCCGAACAGGCGGCTCCCCCAGACATCCAGATTCCCGGAGCGACGCATGCCGACGCCCTCGTCTGACACCGCGACCAAGTCCTACACGCTCGGGCTCGTCGGCGCACGGGGCTCAGTGGGGCGCGAGCTCATCGCGCTGCTGCAGCGACACAGCGCCATCGAGCTGACCAGCGCCTGGTCGGAGTCCAACGCCGGCCAGCCCATCGAGGGCGTCCCCGGCATGAGTTTCGAGGCGCCGGACCTCGACGCCTGGCGCGAATCGGCGCCGGACATCGTCGCGCTGGCCCTGCCCAACGGCCGCGCGGCGGAAGCGGTCGCGGCGCTGGAGTCATCCCGGCGCCCTCCGGCGCTCATCATCGACTGCAGCGCCGATCACCGCTTCGATGCCTCGTGGGTGTACGGCCTGCCGGAGACGAACCGATCACGGATCCGCGGCGCCGGGCGCATCGCCAACCCGGGCTGCTACGCCACCGCGATGGGGCTGACGCTCTCACCGATCCGGGACCGGCTGCTCGGCGTCCCCCACTGCTTCGGTGTCTCGGGCTACAGCGGCGCGGGCTCGACACCGAGCGAGCGCAACAACGTCGCCCGCCTGACCGGCGGCGTGCTGCCCTACTCGAGCGTCGGCCACATCCACGAGCGCGAGGTTTCATGCACGCTCGGTGTTCCGATCCGTTTCGCGCCGAGCGTCGCGCCGTTCGAGCGGGGGATCGTCATGACGGTCCTCTTCGAGCTCGACGCCCCGACCGACGAGCAAGCGCTGGCGTCGATCTACCGCGAGGCCTACCGGGACGAGCAGCTCATCGACGTCATCGACGGCGCGACCCCCCGCGTGCAGGAGATCGTGGGCCGCCCCGGCGCGGTGATCGGGGCGATCCAGGTGGACCCGGCGCACCCGACGCGCGGCGCCGCGGTGTGCGTGATCGACAACCTGCTCAAGGGCGCCGCGTCGCAGGCGCTGCAGAACATCAACGCGGCGCTGGGGCTGCACAAGCTGGAGGGGATCTCGCCGTGACCACCGTTCAATCCCCGATCTGGGCGCACGAGGGAACGCGGGTGCAGGAGCGCGTCATGCGTTATCTCGCCGCGGACGACGTGATCCTCGACCGCGAGCTCTTCCCCCACGACATCCGCGCGACACGCGCGCACGTCAACGCCCTGGCGCGGATCGGCGCGTTCACGCAGGACGAGGCCGACCGGGTCGGCGCGCAGCTGGAGACGCTCCTGGCGAGGTTCGCCGACGGCGCCTTCGTCCTCGATGAGCGCTACGAGGACGGGCACTCCGCGATCGAAGCGCATCTGACCGAGCACCTGGGCGACCTGGGCAAGCGCATCCACCTGGGGCGCAGCCGGAACGACCAGGCGTTGGTCGCGATCCGCCTGTGCATGCGCGAGTCGCTGGAAGCCGCCCGCCGGTCGGCGCTGGAGATCGCAGAGGCCGCGCTCGAGGTCGCCCGGGAACACGAGATGACACCGATGCCCGGGTACACGCACCTGCAGCGTGCCGTGCCCTCGACGGTCGGGCTGTGGATGGCGTCCTACGCCGAGGCGTTCCTCGACGACGCCGAGCTGATCGACATGACAGCGCGGTGGATCGACCGCTGCCCGCTGGGGACGGCCGCGGGGTACGGCGTGAACCTCCCGCTGGACCGCGAGGGCGCCGCGCGCGAGCTGGGCTTCCCGCGCCTCCAGCGCAACCCGATGGCGGCGCAGGCGAGCCGGGGCAAGCACGAGACGCAGGCGCTGGCGTGCCTGTGGCAGCCGATGCAGACGCTCCGCCGGCTGGGATGGGACCTGACGCTCTTTGCCACGAGCGAGTTCGGCTTCGTCGAGATGCCGCCCGAGATGACCACCGGCTCCTCGATCATGCCCAACAAGCGCAACCCCGACCTCGCGGAGCTCCTGCGCGGCGCCGCGGCGGTCGTCGCCGGCGCCATGACCGAGATCCAGCAGATCGTGTCGCTCCCCAGCGGCTACCACCGGGACCTGCAGCTGACCAAAGGGCCGCTGCTGCGCGCGATGCGCTGCGCCCGCGAAAGCCTGGCGCTGGCGCCCGCGCTGATCCGGGGGCTGCGCCTGAACACCGGGAAGATGCGCGCCGCGATCGATGCGCCGATGCACTCGACGGACGCCGCGATCGAGACGGCGCTGAGCGGCGTGTCGTTCCGCGACGCGTACCGCGCCATGGCCGACCGGGGCGCCCCCGGGGGGGCGAGGACGCCGGAGTCCAGCGCCGCGGCGCGCGTCTCACCCGGCGCCTGCGCGGACCTGGGGCTCGCCGCGCTGCGGGCGAGGCTCGAAGAGCTCCGCGAGAGTTCCGATGCTTCAGTTCAGCGTTCTGTTGATTGACCTGTGCGCCCCGGATCCCGGGGTCGGCACACGAGCACGAACACCGCCTCGGCGCCGACCCAGGCCGCAACCCACGCAGCGCCGCCCGAGCCGAATCCGTAGGTGTGCAAGCCCGTCGCCATCACGAAGTTAACGCCGTAGAACGTCCAGACAATCGCGGCAAACGCAAGCACGGCCGATGCGGCGAGGCCGAAGTCGCGGATCCAGCCCGTGTGCCTGGCGTGGAGCACGACGAAGTACGTCGCGATGCTCACGAGCGCCCAGGTCTCCTTGGGATCCCAACCCCAGAAGCGCCCCCACGAATCCGCCGCCCAGACACCGCCGAGTACCGTCCCGGCCGTCAGCAGCAGCAGCCCGACCTGGATCATGCGGTACGTCTGCGTGATGAGGGCGCCGCCGAACCGCGATGGTTCGCCCCGGCGCCGTGAAAGCGCTGAACGGATGAGGTGCGCGTGCCCCAGCGCCGAGGCGACGGCGAGCACGCCGTAGCTGGCGACGATCGTCAGCACGTGCGCCGTCAGCCAGAAGTTGCTCCGCAGCGCCGGCGGGAGCGCCGAGGCCTGGTCCTGGATCGGCGTCAGCCCCGCGAGCAGCAGCGCGCACAAGCCCGCCGCGATCCCCGCGCTGGTGTACCAACCGCCCCGCCGGATCGCCCCGGCGACGGCCCCGATGACCGCCGCGACGAGCCCCGCCCACAGCAGCGCCTCGTACGAGTTGCTCACCGGGGCGCGTTCGAGGACCACCGCGCGGATCCCGACGAGGGCCGCGTGCTCGATGATCCCAACACCCGCGAGCAGCGCCTCCAGGGCATACAGCGGCCACCGATGCAGGCGCCGGGCGCCAAAGAACACCAGCAGCGCCAGCGCGTAGGCGATCGCAGCCTTCGTGCCCGGGTCATGGTCGGTCAGGACCAGCTCATGGCGCAGCGCGCGTCGGCGCTCGGGGCTGAGCGAACCCGCCCCCTCGATCGACGCCGCCAGCGCGTGCGCGGGTCCGTCCAGCGGCGCGCCGGCGAGATACGCGTCCCGCAGCGCCGAAATCGCCGCGACGACCCGCTCCGTGCCGGGGTCGCCGCCCCCGGCGCCGGCGAGCAGGAACGACCCGCCGTCCGGCCCCGGCACGATCGGCAGCGGCGCGCCGGCGCTGAAGGCGCCCAGACGGTCAATGACGAACCGCAACTCGATCGCCCGTTTCTGATCCGGCAGCGGGAACGCCGCAGGATTGACCAACCGACGATCCGCAAAGCCCTCCAGCAGCCCGACGATCTCATGATTCGACGCGATCTGAGCCGGCGCGAACATCTGGCGCTCGGGGTCCAGCCCGATGCGCACGCGGAACGACCTCGGCGCCACGCGGATGATCGGCTCGTGCATCTGCGCCCCGGGGCGGAACCACAGCTCGCAGAAGAACTCGATCGGATCCCGCCCGGCCGGAGATCCGGCGCTGCCAGTGAGCCGCGCCGAGAGCTCCCGCGCGTACGTCTCCAGCGGCATCACCCGGCCCTCGCTCTGGATCGGGATCGCGAGCAGCTCGGCCTTCCAGTCTGCACGGCTCGCGGACGAGAAACAACCGCACAGGAGCAGCGTCAGGATGACGACGAAGCGACGCGGGCTCATGGCGTTTCGTCCCCCGTCGCGCCGGCGCCCGACACCCCCGGGTGGCCCCGGCTGAACTTCCCGCCGTAGAACGTCAGCACGATCCCGACGATCAGCACGACGCACCCCGCGTACACGAGCGGCATCGCCGGGTCGCGCGCGACGGTGAAGACCGCTACCGTGTCGCCCTCGAACCCCGACTGATACACCTTCCAACCGGCGATGGACAGGGGCCGGTTGAGCGTGATCGTCGCCCGGCGCTCGTCGCCGGAATCGGAAGTCGCCACCACGTCCGACGCGTACGACATCGCCATCGTGGTCCCGGGATAGTCGGTTCGCCGGAAGTCGTCGAGCCGGATCGCAAACGGCAGCGACACGCTCCCCGGCCCGTACCGGAGGCGCAGCAATCGTCCGTCGAGTCCGACCGGAACCGCGGATTTCCACGGGATCGGCAGTTGCCGGCCATCCTCCATCTGAACGAGCAGCGCCGGCCTGGGCTTGTCGCTCGTCACCGGCGCAGCAACGAACCGCGTCGTCGCGTGCGCGTGCGTCGCCTGCTCGACGATCGTCAACTCGTCGCCGCCGGCGCGGATCGTCCAGGGAAGCGCGCCCCCGTGCTCGGATCGCTGCACGTTCCCGGCGGCGTCGGTGTACACGGCGCGCAACGCGCCCGGCTGACCGAAGAGCGTCAGTTTCTCCGCGCCGCTGACGACCTCGATCTGCAGACCCGAGTCCGCCTCGCCCTGCGCCCGGCGGCGCATCGACATGCCCGGGAACCGCTCGAACGCCGTCAGACGCTCCACCGTCCCGGCGCCGTCGCTCAGCAGGACCTCGATCGCCGGGTTGGGCGCCGCCGGGTTGTCATCCTCGACAAGCCCCTCGCCCGTGGCGATTGCGGCGGCGAAGTGGTGGATCGCCAGCACGCGCCAGCCGGGCGCCGCCTCTTCGCCGACATCTGGGAGCGCGGCTCGCTGACCACCGTCAACGATCCGGTAGATCGACAACGGATCGGACCCCGGCGCCGACCAGGCCTCGCCCTCGCCCAGCACGACGATGTTGAAACTGTCGAGCCGCACCGGGCCGCCGGTGCGCGACGCCTGGGCGATCCAGCGTCCCGAATCGCCGGTCGAGGTCGTCACGACTCGGAACGCGCGCAGCGGCTCGTCGCCGTCGTCGGCGATAGTCGCCTCCTCACGCGTGTCGGGCCAGCGGTCGAGGATGGTCAGCGTCAGCGGCCCGAGCCGGACCCGCCCCCGCCGGTCATCGCCGGCGCGCACGGACGAGACCGGCCGGACCGCGCTCCCCCCGGCGTCGAGCAGCTCGAGCCTCGGCGCGTACAGCTCCGCCACGCCGGCGCTGTCGCCCTCGCGCAGGATCACCCGCCCCTCGACGCGCGCAAACAGCGACCAGAACCCCCCCACGATCAGGATCAGCAGCCCCGCGTGCACCGTGATGAACCCGGTGTGCCTTTGCTTCCAGGGGTAACGCGTCGCGACCGAGGCGATCAGGCTCAGCGCGATCACCCCCATCAGCCCGATGAACCAGCCGGTGGCGTACACGAACCGCGCCGCGGCATCGCCGCCGAACGTCGCGTCCAGGGTCGCCCCGGCGATCATCGCGATGACCACGAGCGCCATCACCGGGATCGCCAGGCGCAGGCTGCCCACGAACCGGACCGCCGCGCCCCAGCGCGTGTGGCGCCAGTCGCCCGGGCCGGTCACGCCCGCACCGCTCCCGCGTCGCGCAGCGGGAGCGCGATGATGAACGTCGCGCCGGCGCCGGGCTCGCTCTCGAAGGTCAGCGTCCCGCGCTGCGCCTGGACGAGGTCCCGGCTGATCGGGAGCCCCAGCCCGGTGCCGCGCCCGATGGGCTTGGTCGTGACGAAGGGCTGGAAGATCCGCTGGCTGTCCCCCGGATCGATGCCCGGGCCGTTGTCGCGGATCAGGATGCGGCAACTCCGATCGTCGCGCTCCGTGCGAACTTCGATGCGGGGTTCGTCGCGCCCGGTCACCGCGTCCGCGGCGTTGATGAGCAGATTCATCAGCGCCTGCTGGATCGCCCTGGGCGGCGCCATGACGATCCCGGGATCATCCGAGAGCGCGGTCAACAGCTCGATGGACCGCAGCCGGTGGTCGTAGCGCAGGACGTGCAGCGTCTCGCGCACAACATCGTTGCAGTTGATCGGCTGCGGCTCGCCCAGGTCCGGGCGACCCAGCGCCGTCATCTGCCGCATCGTCTCGTTGATCCGCGCCACCTGCTCGCGGAGCTGCGCCACGGCGGCTGGCCGCACCTTCTCCGGGGATCGCTCCATGAGCTGGAGCAGCCCGTCCATGCCGGCGAGCGGGTTGGAGATCTCGTGCGCAACGCCCGCGGCCAGCTGCCCGATGGAAACGAGCTTCTCGAGCTGGAGCATCTGGAGCTCCTGCGCGAGCTGGCGATCGGCGATCTGCTCCATCTCGCCCCGCTGCTCGTGGAGCGTCCGCTCCCGCCGGTGCAGCGCGAGCATGATCGTCCCGACCATGTACACCGTCAGCACCAGCATGCCGGTCCACCCCAGCGCGATCAGCCAGTCGTGCGCGGTTCTCGGCCAGCTCCCGGTCAGGCGCAGCGCGATGAGCATCATGACGATCGCCAGCCCCGCCGCCCCGAACGCGTGCGCCCGGGGCAGGAAGACGCTCATGATGATCATGTGAAAGACGAAGAAACCCAGAAGTGGGCTCGAGAGCGACCCGGTCATCCCGACCAGCGTCGAGAGCGCCAGCAGGTCCACGAACACCTGCGCCCACGCGACACGGATCATCCACCCGCGCGACCGCTCCTCCTCGGCGATCGTGCGGACCACCGAACGCAGCGCCGCGTTGAACACGAGAAGCCCCGCGCCGACGCCCGCGATCATCCCGAAGGGCTTGATCGCGAAGCCCGCGACCGCCTGCGCCGCGTCGAACCCCACGATCGACCCGCCCGCGACCCAGCGCATCCCGATCAGCCACGAGAGCTGCCTGCGGAACAGCGGAAGGAACAGGCTCTCGGGCGCCGCGTGATTCAAACCGCACCCCCTTCCGGCGACGCCGCCCCCGGCGCCTGCGTCGATCGCTGGAGATCCAGCATGGTCGTGCCGCCGACGTACTCCGTGACGACGATCTGCCTGAAGTCCTTGAGCGACGACACGATGGCCGCCATCTTGACGAGGTTGGCGCGGATCGGCGCGAGCCGGTCGGCGACGGCGCTGTCGTGCCCCGTGGCCCGATCGAGCCGGCCGAGCTGGAGCTCGATCGTCGCGATCAGGTTGTTCAGCTCGTGATTGAGACTCACGCCGAGCTGGCGAAGCGCTTCGACACGCCGCTGCTCGTTGAGGCCCAGCTGCTCGGCCAGCGCGTTGTACGCGTCGGCGAGCGCCCCGAACTCCTCGCCGCCGACGCCCTCCACGCGGTGCTCGAACCGCTCCCGCGCGAGCTGCCGGCTGCCCTCGACCAGCGCCTCGACCGGCTTGAGGATCATCGCACCGGTGCGCAGCATCGCCAGCAGCGTGATGTTCAGGATCACCAGCCACATGATCGTGATCCCCACGATCAGGCCGCGGAGCCGCCCAGTGATCGAGAGCTGCTCGCTGGCGGCCGAAGCGCTCGCGACCCGGTGCAGGCGGGCGATCGCGATCTCCATCGCCGCGGTGTCCCCGAGGCGGATCGCGGATAGCCGCTCGACCTCGGCGCGCGCCTGCGGATCAGCGAGGACCAGCCCGTGCGTGGTCACCGCCGCGATCCCGGCTTGGACTTCCTCGACGAGTCGGGCGCGGGGGCCGTCGGGCCCCGGCGCCACCGCGTCGAGCGCCGCCACCGCGTCCTCGAGCCCTTCGATGCTCGCCGCGAATGACGCCGAGGCGGCGCTGGCGGTGTTCAGGTCACCGAGCACACCCTGGAGCAGCAGGATCGCGGCGATGGCGCCGATGACGATCAGCAGCACGGGGACGCCCAGCCTCAGGATGAGTTGTCGTCGCAGCAAAGCCCCCCCTTTCCCGGGAGCGACCGGGAGCAGCGCCTCAGCGCCGCCCCGCGGCCTCGTCCAGCTCCTGGATGTTCTTGGGGATGTCCAGCTCGTCCATCTTGCGGTACAGGCTGGAGACGCCGATGCCCAGGTTGGCCGCGGTCTCGGCCTTGTCGTACCGGTGCCGGCGCAGCGAGTGGATGATGTGCTGCCGCTCGTACTGCTGCATGGCGCGCTTGAGGTCCTCGCCGTTGTCGTCCCCGCCCTGCGTCTCGAAGGGCAGGTCCTCGAGGTCGATCAGCCGCCCGTCGGCGAAGATCACCGCGCGCTCGATCACGTTCTCCAGCTCACGCACGTTCCCACGCCACTCGTGGTTGAGCATCGCGCGCATCGCGGCGTCGCTGACGCCGAGCGGATGCTTGTTCATCTCACGCGAGAACCGGTCGAGGAAGTGGTGGATCAGCAGCGGGATGTCCAGGCGCCGCTGCCGCAGCGGGGGGAGCGTGATCCGTACGACGTCAAGACGGTAGAGCAGGTCCTCGCGGAACAGGCCCCGCTCGCACAGCTCGCGGAGGTCCTGGTTCGTCGCGGCGATGATGCGCACGTCCACGGGCCTGGGCTTCGTGTCGCCGACCGGCACGACCACGCGCTCCTCGAGCACGCGCAGCAGCGAGCTCTGCACGTTGATCGGGAGCGTCGAGATCTCGTCGAGGAAGAGCGTCCCGCCGCTCGCCGCCTCGAAGTAGCCCTCCCGGTCCCGCACCGCGCCGGTGAACGCGCCGCGGCGGTGACCGAACAGCTCCGACTCGATCAGGTTCTCCGGGATCGCGCCGCAGTTGACCGCGACGAACGGCTTGGCGCGCGTCACCCCGTTGTAGTGGATCGCCCTGGCGAAGAGCTCCTTCCCCGTGCCGGACTCACCCCCGATGAGCACGCTCGACCGCACCGTCGAGAGCGTCCGCACCGTCTCGAAGAGCTTGAGCATGTTCGGCGACTCGCCGATGAGGTTGTGGAACGTCCCGGACTCCGCCAGCTGCTCCGTCGCCGTGCGGCGCTCGCGGCGGAGCTCGCCTACCTCGATCGCGCGGTTGATGCGCACGAGCATGTCCTCGAACTGCACCGGCTTGAGCAGGTAGTCCGCGGCGCCCTCACGCATCGCCTGCACCGCGCTCTCCACGGTGCCGAACGCCGTCATGATGACCACCGGCGTCTGCGGCGCCAGGCGCATCGCGTTGCGCAGCAGGTCCAGACCGTCCATCTCCGGCATGCGGATGTCCGTCAGCACCAGGTCGAAGGCGCGGTCGCACAGCAGGTCCCGCGCCCGCTCGCCGTTCGGCGCCTCGACGACCTCGAAGCCCTCCTCGGCGAGCAGCTCCGCGAGCGTCTCGCGCAGCAGCGTCTCGTCTTCGACAAGCAGGACCGACTTGGGCATGCGCTCGTTGCCTCGCGGGTGGCGCGCCGGGCGGCGGTTACGGGGTCAGGAGGTACTCGTCGGGGATCGGCGCGTCCGGACGCTCGTAATCCCAGAACACGTTGACGATCCACCAGCGCGGCCCGTCCCTGAGCAGCTGGAAGCTGTAGATCCCGCGCGAGTAGGGCGGCCCGTTCTCGGTGTGCCTCGCCTCGTACGTGCTCCAGACCTGCGCGATGTTCCCGAACACCTCCACGCGCCGCGCGACCTCGCGCTCGAAGTACCCGCCACGCTCGAAATACGTCCTGTTGAACGCGATGTACTCCTCCAGCTTCATCACCCAGATGCCGGTGTGGTTGGGGCCCGCCGGCCTGGCCGCGACCAGGCTCGCCAGAGGCTGGAACAGCGAACGCAGCCGGTCCCAGTCGCGCTCCACGCCCTTGCCCCCGCACAGCGTGTCGTAGTACGCGCCCACGATCGCGTCGATCGACTCGACGTCCGCCGGGTCCGCCGGCGGCGGCTCAGCCACGTCCGCCTTGGGCAGGTCGATCGTCGTCGGCGGGTGCCCCTGCGGGAGCTCCCCCTCCGGCGCCGGGCCCGTCGGCGCTGTTCCCATCGGCGGGTGACCGGGAGGCATGGCGTGAGGGTCCGGCTGATTCTGCGACTGGGCGCCGACCGAGGCGCCGATCGCGAGCAGCAGCACGCACGAAAAAACAATGCTTGTTCGGCTCATGGTTTGCTCCCAGCTCCGGGCGATGCCGACCGACACTCTCAATGGTCGGGCATTCTATCGCTGAACCGGGCGTCAGGACGACGCCGAGACAGCTTTTCGAAGCTCGCCGAATCGCGACGGAACTCCGGATCCGCGCCGGAGAGCGGCTTATACTCCCAACCCGGGGAACCAGCCACGCCCCGGGTTCTCGTATTTGAGAAGCGAGACACGCCGGGCTTCGGCCCTCGACCTTCAGCGCTGAAAGGCGGTTCGTACGGATGCGGAAACTCTGGAGATGGCTCTGGGCCGACAAGCGCAGGCGCCGAGGCGTGATCGCCATCGGCGTGGTCTTCTTCCTCGTCGGCAGCGTCGTCGGCGTCGAGCACACCTCGCAGCCGCACTTCTGCAACAGCTGCCACATCATGGAGCCCTACTACGCGAGCTGGGAGACCAGCGCGCACCACGACATCTCCTGCGTCAAGTGCCACATCGAGCCGGGCGCACAGAGCTTCGTCGCCGCCAAACTCAACGGCCTGGGACAGGTCGTTGACGACATCCTCCACCGCACGTCGTTCAAACCCTCCGCCTCCGTGACGCAGCTCTCGTGCACGCGTTCCGGCTGCCACAGCGTCGAGACTCTCAACGGGAAGAAGATCGACAACGGCGTCTTCAAGTTCCGGCACGACAAGCACCTGGGACAATCACACCTCGGCGTCGCCATCTCCTGCGGGACCTGCCACTCCCACGTGATGGGCGACCAGCACTTCGAGGTCAACACCAGCGTGTGCATCACGTGCCACCTCATCGAGAGCGAGCACAACGGCGACCCGCACCTGGTCATGGCCTCGAACGGGCTCTCCGCATCCAAAATCCAGTTCCGGGTCCGCGCCGGCTTCAGCGCCGCGCAGCTCGAACAGAACGGCCAGGCGCACCGCCCGCCGAGCAACTGCACCAACTGCCACGACGCGCCCAGCACAATCATCGAGTACCAGGGGCTCCAGGTGAACCACGCCGAGTTCATCGCCAGGGGCGCCTCCTGCGAGTCCTGCCACCGCAACGCCACCGCCCCGCCGCCAGCCATCGAGAACGGCAGCTGCGTGCAGTGCCACAACTTCGGCGTCGAGAAGACCCTCCCCGCCGAGGAGATGCACCGCATCCACGCCCTCGGCGAGCACAAGATCGAGTGCTTCAGCTGCCACGGCCTGATCGGCCACGGCATCTCGGCGCAGACGATGTCACTCGAGCAGTTCGACTGCACCAGGTGCCACATCAACCAGCACTCGATCCAACGCACCGAGTACCTGCACGCCCCGCAGACCGCCGACGCGCAGGACGCCATCCTCGGGCAGAACCCCATCAACCCGATGTTCCTCGCCCACGTTGACTGCACCGGCTGCCACATCGCCGAGC
This sequence comes from Phycisphaeraceae bacterium, assembly GCA_020639135.1. GTDB lineage: Bacteria > Planctomycetota > Phycisphaerae > Phycisphaerales > UBA1924 > JACKHE01. The sequence goes on along the minus strand of JACKHE010000006.1, from coordinate 12,428 downwards.
ACGCCAAGAGCGACAACCCCTCCGACAAATCGCGCATCGTCACCGCCTCCGCCGAGTCCTGCGACCGCTGCCACCAGCCCGGCATGGGCGCCCAGATGATCCCGCTCTGGCAGGGAACCACCAGGCGCCTGTACGAGCAGCTCCAGTCGAAACTCGACCGCATCGACAGCGGCTCACTCGACCCGCAGAGCCAGGACCTCATCCGGGAAGCCAGGCAGCTCGTTGACCTCGTCCGCCTCGACGGGAGCTGGGGCGTGCACAACCCGTCCTACACACAGCAGCTCCTCGAGCGCGCGCTCGAACTCGTCCGGCAGGCGCAGCAGGGGGCGCCCATCGAGGGATGATCCGACGGATCTCCATCCCGGCGATCGCGATCGGGGCCGCCCTCGGCTTCGCGACCCTCTCCTCGGCGCAGCCCCAGCAGCGACCGGCAACCCGCGTGCTCGGCTGCCTCGACGGGGGCTGCCACGGCGAGACCCAGGCCTACCCGTTCCTGCACGGCCCCAACGCCATCGGCGCCTGCGACGCCTGCCACGAATACCAGGACCCCGAGCGACACACCTTCGTCAACAAACGCCCGGGCAGCGCGCTGTGCTCCTTCTGCCACGTCGGCGCCGACGCGCAGATCGGCGACTTCGCGCACGAGCCCTTCGCCAGGGGCGAGTGCGCCGGCTGCCACAACCCCCACGGCGCCACCGACAAACGATTCCTCCGCGCCGGCTCTGTCGCCGCGACCTGCCTGGGCTGCCACACCCAGACCGTCGCCGAGTCGCACGTCCACACCCCGGTCGCGCAGGGCGAGTGCCTCGTGTGCCACCTGCCGCACAGCGCCGATTTCCCGCGCCTGCTGACCATGCCCGCCGAGACCATCTGCACCTCGTGCCACGAGTCCGTCAAGGAGCGGATCGACACCGCCGCGGTCGTCCACAAGCCCGTCGCCACCGGCGCGTGCACGGACTGCCACGATGCGCACGCCTCGGCGTCGCCCGACCAGCTCGTCCTCGCACCCAGAGCGCTGTGCACCTCGTGCCACGAGACGCAGGCGCTCGAGGCCGCCAGCGCCACGTTCAAGCACGACCCCATGTTCGACGACCAGGCGTGCCTCCACTGCCACCAGCCCCACGGCGGGCCGCACGTCGCGCTGCTCAAGGACGACCCGATCGGCGCGTGCCTCGAATGCCACGCCAGGCCCATCGAGCTCGACGACGGCAGGACCATCGCCTCCGTCGCCGAGATCGCGAAGAAAGGCATGCACCCCCACGGCTCCATCGCCGAGGAACGCTGCACCGGCTGCCACCTCCCTCACGGCGCCGATCACCGCAACCTGCTCGTCAGGAACTACTCCGACAAGTTCTACGAGCCCTTCGACATCTCGCACTACCAGCTGTGCTTCCAGTGCCACGACCAGAGGCTGGTCCTGGAGCAGACGACCGAGGTCACCACCGACTTCCGCAACGGCGACAAGAACCTGCACTACGTCCACGTGCGGTCCAAGAAGAACGGCATCTCCTGCCGCGCCTGCCACGCCGTCCACGCGAGCGCCTCCGACCGGCTCATCGCCGAGTCCGTCCCCTACGGGCAGTGGAGCCTCCCGCTCAACCACCAGCGCACCCCCACCGGCGGCCAGTGCAACGCGGGCTGCCACCGCACCGCGACCTACGACCGCGTCACGCCCACCCTCGGCATCGAGGTCCCGGAGCCCCCGGCGCAGCAAACACCCGCCGACAGCGACCCGATCGAGGACCCGCCCGCCGGCGCCGATCAGTCCTCCGGGTAACGCCTCGGGCTGTGCTGCGTGTTGTGGCAGGTGAGGTAGCACTCGCCCCGCTGGAAGCCCAGGCTGCGGAACTCCAGCCGGTTCGTGGACGGATCCGGGAACACGATCGAGGTGTCGAAGTTGATCAGGTGCGAGTTGTTCGTCTCCGAGCCCTGGAGCGAGCTGATCCCGTGCGCGTCGTGGCACGCGCTGCAGGGCGTCCGCTTCTCCACGATGTGCTTCCGGTGATCAGAGAAGGATTCGTCGTTGAGGATGCTGTTGCGGTCGTGGCAGAGGTAGCACAGCGCGTACGCCTCGGCGCTCTCGCTGGTGAAGTCGGTGGTGGTGTAGTTCGCAACGAGCAGCGGGCCGTTCACCGAGCCGTGCAGCCCGTCCGGGCCCGAGCCCCCCGCCGCGGAGTCCAGGTCCGAACTATGGCAGTCCGTGCAGCGGATGATGTCCGACTCCGTGATCCCCGGCAGGAGGCTGGGCACGTCCATGTTCTTCCCCGGCGCCTCGATCGGGTGGAACGACGCGGCGCTCGTCTCGAACTCCAGACGCACGTCGTTCAGGTTCGACACCCTCGGCACCCTCGGCAGCACCGGGTTGTCCGGCCCGTGGCAGCGGAAACACACCTCGTACTCGTACTGCGCCACGGCCACCGGCGACCCCGCCGCGTTGACCCCGGCGACCATCCCGAAGCTGCCCGGCGCGTCCGGCGCCGGCGTCTGCATCTGCGTCATCGTGTGCGGCTCGTGGCAGTCCGCGCACGACGCGTGGCTCGACAGCGGCTCCTGCGGATCCACCTCGCTGAACGTCTCGTGGTTCGACGGCTTGCCCGTCTCCGAGAGGATGTCCACCGCGCCGGGGATCGTCCCGTCGTGGCACGCCAGGCACGTCTCGGCGATCGTCTGACCCCGCAGCAGGTACGGCCCGCTGGGCGCCGTGTGCGGCGTGTGGCACGCGTTGCAGTTCTCGTGCGCCGTGATCGTCGTCGTGCCCATCCGGTGACAGATGACGCACAGCTGCGACTCCGTGTTGTCGAGCACGAGGAACTTGCCGAACTGGTTGTTGTGCGCGTCGTGGCACGTCGAGCACTGCAGCTCGCTGTTGTGATCGAGCATCACCTCGTGCGGCAGCGTCGCGGGGTCCACGAGCTTGCTGTCGTTGGCCGCCAGTGACGAGTCGAACCGGAACGAGATCGGGTGGTCGTCCGCCAGGTCCGTCCCCAGACGCGCCGGGCCCAGCGGGATCTGCACCACCCCCCCCGACATCAGGATCTGCTGATTCCGAGAGTTCACCGACCCCAGCGCGATCGTCCCGTCGTGGCAAGACAGGCACATCTTCGACATGCCCGTCGGCTGCCCCGGCTCGGCGTCGAGCGCGCGGCTCGTGTAGATCGTGTACGCGTCGATCGGCATCGCCCGGTTCCACAGCGGCCTCACCGGCGTCGAGTTGTGCGGCGCGTGGCAGAAAATGCACACCTGCTCCTCCGCAACCGCACGGATCGTCCCGGGGCCCGTCGCCGACAGGTTGTGCGGGCTGTCCACCACGCTCTGCTGCTGCGCCGGCGCGGTCAGCGCGGCGCCGCCGAGCCCGGCGAGGATCAGGATGAGGCCAGTCTTCGTTCGCATGCGCATCACCCCGCCCCGGGCCTCAGGTACTCGAACACCTGCACCCTCCGATTGTACGAATCGGCGATCCAGATCCATCCCTTTGCATCGATGAAAATGCCCGCCGGAAGCCAGAACTCGCCCGGACCACGCCCCTCGTGGCCCCAGGCCAGCAGCAGCATCCCCACGCTGTTGAAGACCTGAGCCGCCTCGAAGTTCGCATCGACGACGTACACGTGCCCGTCGGGGTCGATCGCCACACCCTTGGGCTGCGCGAAATACCCCGGCAGGTCCCCCTTGCTCCCGATGCTCCGGAGGAACTCAAGATCCCGCCCCAGCACCTGCACCCGGAAGTTCAGCGTGTCGCTGATATAGAGCCGCCCCTCCTCATCCAGCGCGACGTACGTCGGGTAGTTGAACTCCCCGGGCCCCGGGCCACGCCCGCCGACACGAGCCACCTCCTCGCCGTCGGGGGCCAGCACCACGACCTGGTGCGACCCGGCGTCGGCGATGAAGAGCCGCCCGTCGATCGGATCCACCGCGATCCCCACCGGACGCTCCAGCAGACCCTCACCCAACGTGCCCAGAAGCCGGCCACCCGCGTCGAAGACAAAGACAAGCCCCGCTGCCGAGTCGCTCACGAGCAGCTGTCCCGTCGAGTTCAGCGCCACCCCCACCGGCTGCAGCAGCGGGACCTCGTCCTCCGGAGTGCGCCACAGCTCGTACTTCCTGGTCCGGAGGTTGAACGCGTGCACCCCCCCCACGCCCGGATCGGCGACGAACACGCGGTCGCCCCCGTCGGTGCACACCGCGATGGGGCTGGCCATCCCCCTGGCCTCGTCGCGCCCGAAGAGGAAGTCGCCCACTCCCTGCAGCCCCGAACGCGCCGGCTTGAGATCCCGGTCGCTGACCAGCCGCCCCACGTAGCGGATCCGCGCCTCGTCCGGGGGCGCAGGCCAGCGAACCTCGGCGTCCGTGCGCTCGAACACCACCCCGGGCGGCGTCGAGCACCCGCCGGGCGCGCCCAGCGCGAGCAGCGCCAGCATCAGCGCAGCGTCAGAAGCGCCGCGTAAGGCCGAACGCGATCGCCTGTGATTGCGTCTGCGCATCGTCGGTCTCCAGATCGGAGTTGCGGATCGAAAGGAACATGGTGGTCTGGCGGAGCTTCCAGTTGAGCTCGACGGTCTGCTCGAAGCCCGTGGTGTCCCCGGAGAGGCTGTCGTTCTCCATGCGGTAGAGCAGGCGGAGCCGGAGGGTCAGCCCGTCGGTGAGCTCCTGCACCCCGTCGAGGAAGGCGCGGTCGATGGTCAGCGAACCCCGCGAGCTGTTGAAGTCAAAGTCCTCGTGCGACAGGTTCACCGTCATGTAGGAGTTGAGCCCGAGCCGCTGGTCGTACCGGGCGCTGGCGCGGAGCGCATCGAAGGGCGAGACGCTGCTGTCCCGGTTCTCCACCTCGCCGTTGAAGGTCAGCTGCCCCACGCGGTAGTCCGCCCCGTAGCGCAGCGTCGTCGTCTCGATGGGGATCCTCGAACCGGCGGGGCTGATCTTCTGCGAGACGTCGCGGTATTCGGCGTAGGGCGAGAATCCCCGGAGCGAGCCCCGCTCGACGGTGTACCGGGCGGCGAGCGCGTACGAGAGCGTATCGACCGTCGCCGCGGGCTCGGGCCCCAGCGTGTAATCGACCAGCACCGTCTGCCCCTCCGCGATCGATCCGGTGATGATCCGCAGCAGCTCGAGCCGGTCGGAGAACGCCGTGGAGGTGTAATCCAGCCCGTCGGTGTAGAACACGCTCCCCGAGAGATCGGAGATCACGAGCGAGTCCTCGAGGATGGTCCCGCCGAACAGCAGCGCCGGGACGCCGCTGCTGAGCGTGCGCGGCGCATCGAAGATCGTGATCGGCCTCCCCCGGTCGCTCTCGTCCAGCCGCAGCGCCGCGAGCGAGACGGAGGCGTTGAACCTCCCGTAGGGGACGCGCTTCGTGTACTCGAAGTTGACGTCGGCGTCGAACTCGTCGCGGGTGAAGTCGTCGTTGGGGACCTCGGTCCGGCTCGCGCCGGCGCTGGCGGTCGTGACGAGGCTCGCGAAGAGCTCGTGCCGGACGATCGCCCTGCCCTGCGCCAGCCGCTGCGTCTGCCCCGAGACGTCGCGGTCCTCGAGCGTGAGGTTGTAGCGCGACCGCAGCGTGTCGGAATGGTGGAGCGAGAGCGTCTCGGTGAGGCGGAGGGTGTTCTCACGGAAGTCGCCCGACTGGTTGCGGAACAGAAGCGCCGAGCGGAGGTCGTGCTCGTTCTCGGGCCCGAAGTCCAGCTCGTGGATCACCTGCCCGGTCTGCCTCGTGTAGTTGGTGTCAACGGTGCGCCGCTGCTCATCGACGAACTTGAGGGTGTAGTCGAGACTCAGCCGCTGCCGCTCGCCCGGGCGCCAGTTGCTCAGCAGCGTGAGCGTGTCCTCGGTGCGGTTGTCGCGCACCAGACCCAGCCGGTCGTTCAGGTCCTCCGTCCGGTGCGTCAGCTCCAGCGTCGTCGGGGCGGTCTCGGCGAACAGCCGCACGTTGGCGCCGAGCTCTGTCGTCGTCGTGTCGATCGAGCCCGCGAACGAGCGGTCGAGCAGCGACTGGGACCGCCGGGCGAACACATTCACCGGCGCCGGGCCCTTGCCCAGGATCAGGGCGTTGATGTTGAACTCGGAGTACAGGTCCGACTCGTGCTCGTTGAAGATGCCCTGCGAGTCGCTGTCGATCTTGTTGTCGTCGAAGCCCAGGCTCGCGTCGGCGGTGAGATCGATCAGGTTCCGGTGACCGATGAACGCCCGGGTGGAGATCCCCAGCGATTCCCGGAAGAGCAGCTCCGAGTCACGCCGGGTCGGCGCCCCGTTCTGCTTGATCCGGTCGTTGAGGTACCGCGTGTAGAACTGCAGCGACGCCTCGAACCGGTCCAGCTCGAAGTCCCGGAATCGCTCCCGCGACTCGCCCACGATCACCGGGCCCTCGTCCCCGGACTGCGCCCGCGCGGACGCGCCGACCGCCAGCGCCGACGCCAACGCCAGCATCAGCGCCGCCGCCATGACTCGGCGGCCCGGCCCCTGGATGGACGAGGTTCCTCGCGCCGGCAATCAGCCATCCCCCTCCTGATCCGCGACGGGATCCGCCGAATCCGTCTCGCCGCTCGGCGCCGACAGGGGCTCGACGTACGGCGCGCTCGCCGGACGGTCCTCGCGCAGCATGTACCGCGCGCTGTGACCGTGCCCGTAGTGGCACGCCAGGCACGAGACCGTGGACTCCTGCCGGTGCTCGCTGACATCCGCCGTCGGCAGCACGCTCGAGTCGTGGCACTGCGTGCACACCGCCCGAGGCTCGCCCTTGAGCAGCGCGGGGTACGCCGACTCGTGCGGCACGTGGCACCACAGGCACGCGCCGAACGCCACCGGGCCGTGCATGTGACGGAACTGCTCACGCACCCCCTCGTGACACTTGAGACACACCGCGGACGTCACGGACTGCATGTCGAAACGGCTCCCGTGACACTCGACGCAGCGCTGATCCAGGTACGGCTGGTGCGCGGTGTACGTCGCGCTGAGCCGCATCGCGGCGGGAGACCCGCCCGCGGACGCGGCGACGGGCAGCGCGTTCGGGTTCGGCACCCCGTCGAAGAAGAAACTGAGCAGGTCGTAGTTCTTCTCGATCGAACAGCCGGCCCACACGACATCAATCGCCAGCGCCAGCGCCAGCGCGCCGAGGGCCAACCCGCGGCGCCCCGGCCACCGCTCCGGGCGCCTCGGGACTGGTCCGATCAACGCCGGCTCCCCCCGCTTCCGCCGGTCGTTCCGCCCGGCTCCTCGGGGGGCGATTCGTCCGGCGGCTGCTGGCCCGGCTCGACATCCCCGGTGGACTGCAGCGGCGTCAGCCGCGCATTCTCGCCGACACCCGCGGAGACCTCGCGCGATGACGCCTGCAGCTGCTCCTTCGTCCACCCCTCGCGGATCTCGCCCAGCGCGTAGATCGCCACCTTCGCGGGGCCGAACTGGTTCGTCACCGCGATCAGACGCCGCGCCTTGAACCCGGGATGGATGAGGTTCTGGTAGAGGTCCAGGCGATCGTCCGAGACGGCGATCCCGGCGGGGAGGTTCAGGGCCCCGGGGAAGTTCCCCGCCGCGCCGAAGGACATCAGCAGCGCGAAATCCTCGTTGAACATCTGCACGTTCTGGAACGCCGAGTCCACGACATAGACGATCCCCTCCGAGTCCACGGCCAGCTGCTTCGGCCTGGCGAAGGAGCCGGCGTAGTCGCCCAGCTCGCCGACCCCGCCGGCGTACTCGCCGTCGGGAGTGAACTTCTGCACCCGGGCGCGCATCATGTCGGAGACGTACACGTTGCCCTGCCGGTCCGTGTCCACGCCCAGGGGCACGCGGAACTCCCCGTCGCCGTCGCCCACCGACCCGAACCTCCCGACGGAGTCGCCGCTGGCGCGGTCGAAGATCTCCACCTGCTGCGCCGTGAGGTCGCACACGTAAAGCCGCTCGCCGTGCACGGCCACGCTGACCGGCTTCATCCCCTGCCGCCCGATGGTCCGCGCGTACCGCTCGTCGGGCCCGAAGACGATCACGGCGTTCCGCTCGTTGTCGGCGACGTAGATCGTCCCGTCATCGGCGACCGCGACGTCCACCGGGTGCACCAGCCTGTTGACACCCCGGATGCCCACGAGCCTGACCTGGTTGTTCGTGAGATCGAGCACCTCGATCCCGGGCCTGCGGATGTCGCAGACGTAGATCTTCCCGGCGTGCAGATCCACGCCGTAGGGCTTCTGGATCGCCGCCTCCTGCTCGCTCTCATCGCCGAATACGATCTTGGCGAGGTCGCTCTGCCTGTCCTTGCGCACGTCGGCGCTGGACCGGAACGACTTGACGAACTGGATCCTGGGCTCGTCCGGGGGCAGGGGCCAGAAGGAGTAGGACTCGGGCGTGACGTCCTGCGCGGTCGTGGTCCTCGTCGAGGAGCAGCCGGAGGTCAGGACACTGGCGATCATCATCGCAGCGCCGACCGCGCCGATCCGGATTCCGTGATGGGTGCGGGGTCGCATCGTTCTGGGTCTCCTGAAAGATTCGGGCGATCATAGACAAATCGCTCCCGAATGGACCGGAACGGCCGCCAAGGCGCCGGGCGGGGACCGCTCGCGTCCCGGGAAGCCGGCGCCGCCTGAATCAAGAGCGAAAAAACACCCCGGTGATCGACGCGGGCGCGCCATCACCGGGGCGATGATCACTGGCCAAGAGAGAGGCTTGGCTTACTTGATGTGGCAGGTCAGGCACAGCGCGCTGGCGTTGTTGCTGATGTTCAGCAGGTCAAAGCCGTCGCGGTTGTGCGGGTTGTGGCACGTCGCACAGCCGACAACCTTCTGCGTCACGCCATTCGGGTCCACCCAGTCCTCCAGGCCGACGCGGCTGGGGAACGTGGAGGGATCGTTGAACGCGCCGGCCCACCACGAGGGCTGCGGGTCCGGGGGATACAGGGCGTCCGAGCCGACCGGGTGGTCGTTCGTGAAATCAACGCCCAGGTTCGCGCTGGAGGGGATGAACTCCGTGCCGGTCTGGCCGCCGAAGCTGTCCAGCGCGACGGTGCCGTCGTGGCAGGAAAGGCACAGGCGGCTGATCAGGTCGAAGTCATCCTCAACGGTGCCGGAGCCTTCGTGCAGGATGTAGTTCGTGGCCGTGGTCAGCTCGTGGTTCCACAGGCGGGGCAGGTCGGCCATCGCGAAGTGGGGCGTATGGCAGGGCTTGCAGATCTCACCGTCCGACCAGGAGTTGGACGAGAAATCGTGCCGCGACCCGACGATCTGGGCGGAGGCCATTGTGGCCAGAGTCGCCGAGGCCGCCAGACCCAGGAGCAGTTGTTTCGTCTTCATGGCAGTTCCTCTCTCAGCGGTCAATGCTGATTTTTCTCCGGCGGCTCCGGGGCTGTACCAGGCAGGGCCCGACGCACCGCCGATCTCACTACTCCAGGAATAATGCAAGACTGGCGCCATGTCGCGGATTTTCTGACCTCATTCTCTTCATTTCTGAGGGGGTTCGACCTCGCACCCCGATCATTATTCCGAAAACTGAGAATCCGATCCCGAGAATCCTCCCAAAGCGCGGAAGAATCGATCCAGCCCCGCCCCATGCCCGGAGACTCTCGATTCCACAATCCGCCCTGCCGACCTACCCGCGAACGCTTGGAGGCGCGGGGTGGATTCCAACAAAACGACGATCTGTGCAAAGCCCGCCGGCGCCGTGAACCGGCTTATTCGGACCCTGCTCATCCCGTTCGCCGCGATGATCGTCGCGGCCACCGGAATCGATTCCGCCGCGGAACCCGACGCTCTCGGCGCCCCCCCCGGCGCTCCGCAGGCCCCGGCGTCCATCGCCATCTCCTGGACGGATGCCAACTGCAACGGCTGCCACAAGGTCAAGGCCGACTTCTCCCACCCGGTCGGCGTCCAGCTCAAGCCCGGGATGCGCACCGAGCTCCCGCTCGCCAACGGGCGAGTCTCCTGTCTCACCTGCCACGACGGGGATCAGTCCGCGTCCCACGCCAGGGCGAGGACCGAACACTCCCCGATGCTCCGGGGCAACCTAGCGCCCGCCGCGCTGTGCGTCTCCTGCCACCGGGACTCCCCATTCAGCTCGACCGGCGGGCACAGCATCGCCGTGGACAAGGCGCACCTCGTCTGGCCCGATGACTCCCGGCAGGACGACCGCCCCGGCGTCATTGCCGCCGGCCTCGACCGGGAATCCTCGTCCTGCCTGGAATGCCACGACGGCGCACTCGCGACCGGCGTCGGTGGATCCCACGACGGCGGCGCGAGATTCGGCGGCAGCCTCGCCACGGAGCACCCCATCGGGATCCCCTTCGCCCAGAGATCGGGCAAACCGCGCGAGGGCATGGCGCGGATGGTGCATCCCGGCTCGCTCGACGACCGCATCCGCCTATTCGACGGGAATATCGGATGCGGCTCGTGCCACAGTGTGTACGCAAAGAATCCCTCGAAACTCGTCATGGACAACAGCGGCAGCCGGCTCTGCCTCAGCTGCCACGACGGGTAAATCCTGAACTCGCAAGATGATTCAGCGCTTCCCTGGCGCCAGGATTGCATGAATAATCCGGGCGCATCGGCGTGTCGTCACGCGCGCGATGACTTTCAGGGAGCGAGAGAATGGCGCGAACCAGGCCCAAAGCCAGCGCGGTGCGGACCCTGATCGCGGCAGCGCTCGCCATGATCGCACAATCCGCCGCCGGGCAAAGCCCCGGTGCTCCGGAAGCCCCCCCCTCGCCCCTCACCACAGGCCGACTCGTCGTCCACGCGATCCAGGGCACTGCCGGCGCGAACTCCGCGCGCGGTGACGCCGTCCGCGTCGAGCTCTTCAGCGGCCCCGACAGCCTCGGCAGCCTCGGCAGCCTCGAGTCAACCCTCGACGAGAACTCCCAGACGGTGTTCGACGGCTTCCTGATCGGAGACGGCGTCAGGCCGGTCATCAGCATCGAGCACGCCGGCGTCACCTACCAGGAGACCGGCCCCCCGCTGACGACGGAATCACCCTCGGCCGATCTCGACATCACCGTGTACGACGCGACGACCGACGAGCCGCAGTGGCGCCTCGGCTCCCGGCAGGTCATGCTCACGCCCGAGTCGGGACACATCGTCGTCTCCGAGTCCGTCATCGTCACCAACCCCGGCGACCGCACCTGGACCGGCGGCGAGACCGCGCCCAACGGCAAGGCGACCACCGTCCGCTTGGGACTGCCCGGGGGCGCCCGGGACGTCCTGCTCGACGCCGGCTTCCACGGCTGGTGCTGCACCACATTCGACGGCGCCACGCTGACCGTGCAGATGCCGCTCATGCCCGGCGCGACGCTGTACCGCTTCTCCTACATCATCGACCCTACCGACGGCCAGGCGGACCTCCCCTTCGCCACCACCGCGCCCACCGACGAACTGGCGGTCTTCGTCCCGGACGAAGTCTGGTTGATCACGCCGATCGAGATGAGCGCCCTCAGCGCCAAGGAGACCGAGCAGGGCCGGCTCAGGATGTTCTACGCCGGGAACGTGGCCCCGCGGACCGCCGCCGGGCTGCACATCGACAGCCCGCGCGTCGAGCAGGCCGCCGCAACCGTCGCGCAGACCCCCGGCGCCGCCGACGGCGGCGGCGCGGACATCGCCACCACCGCGATCACGATCGGCGTGGCGCTGGCGGTCGTCGGCATCGGCGCGCTCATCGTCTGGTGGGGACGGCGCAGCGGCGACACCAGCCCCGCGGAGCCCCAGCCATGACGCGCCGCGGCAAGGCCATCTTCCTCGCCTTCTGGACGGCGACGCTGACGCTGCTGGCGACCGCCATCGCCATGGCGGTGTGGGTTGCGCCCATCGACGCCGAGCGCGGGCTGATCCAGCACATCATGTACCTCCACCTCGCGACGGCGATCAACATGCTCATCGGCTGCGCGATCGTCTTCGCGGCCAACTGCGCCTACTTCTGGCGGCGCGACCCCAAGTGGGACGCGCTGGGCGACGCCGGCGCCAGGGTCGTCGTGCTCCTGGGGTTCATCGTGCTCTGCACCGGCATGCTCTGGGCCAAGCGCGTCTGGGGGCACTGGTGGGAGTGGAGCCCGCCGCTCACCTTCAGCCTCGCGCTGTGGCTGCTCTACGTCGGCTACGTCATCAACCGCGCCCTCCAGCACACGCCCGAACTCCGCGCCTGGCGCAGCGCCGCCTTCGGCATCTTCGCCTTCCTCGACGTGCCGCTCGTGTACCTCTCGATCCGGCTGCTCCCGGGTTCGCACCTGGCGCCGGTCGAGCGCGCCCCGGCCGCCGCCAACACCATGCTCGTCTGGCTCGCCGCGGTGCTCTTCCTCACCGTCGCGCTGATCCTCACCCGCGCAACCCTCACCCGCGTCCAGCAGGCCCGGCAGACGCACGCCGCCACCGGGCCTGAACCGATCCCCGCGCCGGCCGCCGCCAAGCCCCGGAGGATCATCGCGTGAACAACCCCGACGACAACACGGTGATCGTCCTCGCCTACGCGCTGGG
>JACKHE010000005.1 GCA_020639135.1 Phycisphaeraceae bacterium | reverse complement strand
GCGCGTCGGTCCCGGCGATGAACTTGGACGCCATCGACTTGATCTGCCCGGAGATCGTGCTGGTCATCAGCCCCTTGGCGAGGCCGCCTCCCTTGAGGCCCATGCCCAGCCCCGGCGGGAGCTTGACGCCCGGCTGGGTCAGGTAATCGACGAGGTGGTCGTGGACCATCTCCGGGGTGGTCAGCGTCGGGAAGGCGTCCACGAAGCGGAAGAGCTGGACCTTGAAGTCGTGGTCCTGCATCGCCCAGTCCATGAGCTTGTCGGACCAGAACTTCGACGAGAGCAGCGACGCCTTGCCGCGCGCCAGCGAGAGCATCTCGACGCCGACGGCGACGATGCGCTCCTCGCGCTGCCCGGATGGCGCGGCGTAGGGCGCGGTCGCGGGCACAGAGCGCCGGGTGTGGTCTGCGGATGGCGTCGCCGGGGACTTGGATCGCCAGCGGGTGAACATCGACATGGGTGATGGTCCTTCTTCGCCGGTGGAACGGACGCCGGCGCCGGCATCTTAGCGGTCCGCGGCCGGGTCGATTCCATGGCCCACCTCCGACATTAGAATGCCCCGCGAGGATGCCCGGCCATGATCGAATCGCTCCGCTGGATCACGCTCGCCCTGGCGCTCTTCGTCGGCGGCTATTTCATCGCCGATGGGGCGCGCGCGCTGATCAAGGGTGATTACTTCACCCCGAACAGCGGACGCTTCGCCGGGGAGGTCGGCCCCTGGAGCCACGCCGTCAAGGCGGTGGGCATCGAGCCCCGGTCCACCCTGATGAAGGTGATCTTCGTGACCTACGGCTCGGTGTGGCTCGTCGTGATGATCGCCTTCGCGATCGGCGCCGGTTGGGCGTGGTGGGGCATGCTCGCGTGCGCGGTCGGCTCGCTGTGGTATCTGCCCTTCGGGACGCTTCTGGGGATCGTCCAGGTCGGGCTGCTGATCGCGTACCGGCAGAAAACTGGGGGCTGAATCGAACCCCGCGCAGCGCCGCCTAGCATCTGCGGATGCCCACCGATCCCGACCATCCAGGCAAGGTCCTCGTCGCGATGAGCGGCGGCGTGGACAGCTCCGTTGCCGCGGCGCTGCTCGTCGAGCAGGGCTACGACGTCGTGGGCTGCTTCATGCGCCTGGGCGAGGAGCACGAGCCGGAGGGGATGACGGAGGGCGGCGGCGCCTGTGACAGTGGGAAACGCCGTGCGCACAGGCAGGGCTGCTGCTCCGTGGGCGACGCCGCCGACGCCCGGCTCGTCGCGGCGGAACTGGACATCCCCTTCTATGTCTGCAACTTCCGCAAGGATTTCGGCAGGATCCAGGACTACTTCGTCCACGAGTACCTCGCCGGGCGCACGCCCAACCCGTGCGTCCGCTGCAACGACTGGCTGAAGCTGGGCAAGATGCACGACTACGCGCGTCAGATCGGCGCCGACGCCGTCGCGACGGGGCACTACGCGAGGATCGGCGAGCACGACGGCTCCCCGGCGCTGCTGCGCGGGATCGACGGCGGCAAGGACCAGTCCTACGTCCTCTTCGGGACGCCGGCGGAGAAGCTGGCGGTCACGCGGCTTCCCATCGGGGAGTTCGAGAAGCCGGCGATCCGGGAGATGGCGAAAGTGCGGGGCCTGCCGGTCTTCAACAAGCCGGACTCCCAGGAGATCTGCTTCATCCCCGACAACGATTACGCCGGGTACGTCGAACGCCGCGCGCCGGAGGCCGCGCAGGCCGGCGCGATCCTGACCACCGAGGGCGTCGAGATCGGCGCCCACCGGGGGCAGCACCGCTTCACCATCGGCCAGCGCCGCGGGCTCGGCGTCGCCTCGACCGACCCGATTTACGTCATCGGGCGCGATCCGGCGACGAACACCGTGACCGTCGGCTCGCGCGACGATCTCCGCGCGCCCGGGCTTCTCGCGACGGAACTGAACTGGCTCGTGGGCGTCGGAGACTTGGCGTCATGGCGGCCTGTCGCTGCGCAAATCCGGTACAACTCGGACGCGGTCCCCGCGCTGGCGAGGATCGACGCCGACACCGACACGCTGGAGATCCGCTTCGATGAATCCCAGATCGCCGTGGCGCCGGGGCAGGCGGTGGTGTGCTACGACGCCGAGACGAACCAGCGGGTCCTCGGCGGCGGGTGGATCCGATCATCGCTCGATGACTGAAAGGAGCCCCGATGGCCCTGTGGTGGATCAAGGGAGTCCAGAAGGCGACGGAGGAATCCATCGGATATCTGCTCGACGCGGAGTCCGAGGAGATCGCTCGGCAGAAGGCCGCGAGCCACTGCGTCGAGGTCCGATCGGTCGAGGCTTACCAGGGCTCGACGGAGCTCAGCGCGATCCGGGCCGAGCTGGCGCAGCTCCGGCACGAGGTCGGGAGCCTGCGCGGCGGGCTGCTCAAGAAGCGCAACCGCTTGCGGGACAAGCCGGTATGGACGATTGCGATCGGCGTGTTCTTCGGGATTACCGCGTTTGTCGTGATCTGCGTGACGATCTTCGTGGCGTCTCGGTTCCTGCTGCCCACGACGTTCACTCCATATCAGTGATATCTGCCTGAAAATCTTTCCCGCCGAATCGGTATGTAGGATGTCCCGTCCCGCAATCCGTATTCCTGACTGACCCTTTCGGAGACCCCCCTCATGACGATCGTCCTGGACGCCGCGCGTGCCCGCGGCGGATTTGTGCTCGCCTCGGCTCTCACGGCGCTGCTGGGCGCTGCCCCGACCGCTTCTGCGGACATCGACCCCCACGGCGGGATGCTGCTGTACCCCGACGTGAGCGCCGACAGCATCGTGTTCGTGTACGCGAACGACCTGTGGGTGGTCGATCGAGCCGGCGGGATGGCGAGGCCGCTCGCATCGCCCCCCGGCGCCGAGTCGTTCCCCAAGTTCAGCCCCGACGGGCAGACGATCGGCTTCGTCGGCAACTACGAGGGCGACCGGGACCTGTACACGATTTCGGTCAACGGCGGCGTCCCGACACGCGTCACGCACCACCCCGCCAACGAGCAGCTCAGCGGCTGGACCCCCGACGGCAGGCTCGTCTATTCCACCAACGGCTTCTCGGGTCAGGGCCAGGGCCGGCAGGAGCAGATCTTCACCGTCGCGCCCCAGGGCGGGATGCCGGAGAAGCTGCCGATCCCCTACGGCGCCAACGGCGCGGTCAGCGGCGACGGCGGCTGGCTCGCCTACACCCCCCACCCGCGCGACTTCCGCACCTGGAAGCGCTACCGCGGCGGCTGGGCCAGCGACATCTGGCTCTTCAACCTCAACACCTACGAGTCCGTCCGGATGACGGACTTCGAGGGAACCGACACCATCCCGATGTGGCACGGCGACACCGTGTACTACCTCAGCGACCGCGGCGATGAGCACCGCCTGAACATCTGGTCGTACAACACGCAGACCAGGAACCACGAGCAGATCACCGCGTTCAAGGACTACGACGTCAAGTGGCCCTCCATCGGCCCCGGCGAGCGCGGGCGCGGCGAGATCGTCTTCCAGAACGGCGCCGAGATCTACCTGCTCGACCTCAACAACCGCCGGTCGCGCGTCGTCGATGTGACGATCCCCGGCGACCGCCCCGCGATCGCCGTTCAGCGTGAGGACGCGAGCGAGCTGATCATGAGCTGGGGTGTCTCCCCCGGCGCCAAGCGCGCCACCGTCGAGGCGCGGGGCGACATCTGGACGCTGCCCGCCAAGAACGGCTCGCCCAGGAATCTGACGCGCACCAGCGGCGTCGCCGAGCGCGACCCGGTCTGGAGCCCCGACGGCCGGTGGATCGCCTATCTCAGCGACGCGACCGGCGAGTACGAGATCTACGTCACGCAGTCCGACGGCAAGGGCGAGACGAGGCAGCTTACGCACGACGGAGCCATGTACCGCTACATGGACAAGTGGTCTCCGGACTCGAAGAAGCTGATCTACCACGACAAGTCCGGCGCGTTCTACATCCTGGACATCGAGTCGGGCGATTCCACCCTCGTTGACAAGAACCCGCAGCAGGGCGCCAGGTCCGCCACCAGCTGGTCGCATGACAGCCGCTGGATCGCCTACGACATGACGCAGCACTCGCCGAACCCGCACAGCGTGATCATGCTCTACGACACGGAGAGCGGTCAGAAGCACCAGGTCACCAACGGGATGCTCAACACCGACAGCCCGGCCTTCGACCGCAAGGGCGAGTTCCTGTACTACTCGACCTCGATCAACTTCAGCCCCACCTACTCCGACCTGCCCGACACGACGTGGATCTACGAGAAGCCGGACTCGATCATCGCCGTCCCGCTGCTCGCCAGGACCGCTTCGCCTCTGGCGCCCAAGAGCGACGAGCAGACCTGGGACGAGGACGACGACTCCGGCGACGCCAAGGACAAGGGCGACGACGATGGCGGCGACAAGGCCGCGGCGGACGAGGCGCCGGAGGACGACGGCGTCACCGGCGTCTGGGAGGGCCGCCTCACCGGGAGCGACCCGATCCCGCCCGACGGCGCGGACTTCTCCCTGACCCTGCGTCTGAACGAGGACGGCTCCGTCAAGGGGTCGTTCTCATCGGGCGAGTACGCGTTCAAAGTCAAAGGAGCTTACGACGAGGCTTCCGGTGTGATATCCGGATCAATGACCTCTGACCTGTACCCTCCGCTGCATTTCACGATCACCATCGACGGTGAATCTCTCTCCGCAACCATCAATGCAGATGACTTCCACGCCGCGTTATCCGGCGAACGAACAATCGTCGGCGTCAGTGATGATGAAGGAGACGGCGACGACGATGACAGCGAGGCGGTCGAGCGCGTCGAGATTGATCTCGACGGGTTCGAGCGTCGCGGCATCGAGCTGCCCATCGATCCGGGCAACTTCGCCGGGTTGAGCGTCAACAGCTCCGATGCGCTGCTGTACCTCCGCATCGGCGACGGCGGCGCCGACCTCAAGGTCTTCAACCCCGCCGACGATGAGCCCGAGGAGAAGAACGTCGCCAGCGGCGTCAACGGGTACCTCCTCACGCCGGACGGGAAGAACGTACTCGTGCTCAAGGGCGGCGCCAGCGCCGTCATCCAGGGCGCCAGCGCGGGCTCGACCCCGGAGCCCGTCCCCACCGCGGGGATGTCCGTCAATGTCAACCCGCGCGAGGAGTGGGAAGAGGTCATGATGGACGCTTGGCGGCGCGAGCGTGATTTCTTCTACGACCCCCACATGCACGGCGTGGACTGGGCCGCCGTACGCGACCACTACATGTCCATGCTCGACGACTGCGTCTCGCGCGAGGACGTCGGGTTCCTGATCCGCGAGATGATCTCCGAGATCAACGTGGGCCACGCGTACTACCGCCCCGGCCCCACGCAGGAGGACCAACCGGCGGTTGGCGTCGGGATGCTCGGCTGCGAGTTCGCGCTCGAGAACGGCGCCTTCCGCATCACCCACATCCACGAGGGCGCCGAATGGGACGCCGACGCGCGCGGGCCGCTCAGCCAGCCCGGCGTCAAGGTGCGGGAGGGTGACTACCTGCTCGCCGTCAACGGCACGCCGCTCGACACCGGCAAGGACGTCTGGTCCGGCTTCATCGGACTCGGCGGGCGGACGGTGACGCTCACCGTCGCGTCGGTCCCGAACATGGACGGCGTCGACGCCGAGGACCTCCCCGAGGGCGAGATCGGCGAGGCGCCCAGGGACATCGTCGTCAATCTGCTCGGCAGCGACATGAACCTGCGCTTCCGCGAGTGGATCGAGGGCATGCGCCGCCACGTTGACGAGATGTCCGATGGCAAGGTCGGCTACATCTACGTCATCAACACCGGCGTCCCCGGCCAGAGCGACCTGCTCCGGCAGTATTTCGGGCAGCTCGACAAGGAGGCGCTGATCGTCGATGACCGCTGGAACGGCGGCGGGCAGATCCCGACGCGCTTCATCGAGGTCCTCAACAGGCCCATCACCAACTACTGGGCCGTGCGCGACGGCGACGACTGGCAGTGGCCCGTTGACGGTCACCGTGGCCCCAAGTGCATGCTCATCAACGGGCCCAGCGCCTCGGGCGGCGACGCCTTCCCCTCCTACTTCCGCATCATGAAGCTCGGCAAGCTCATCGGGATGCGCACCTGGGGCGGGCTCGTCGGCTACACCGGCAACCCCCAGTTCATCGACGGCTCCGGCGTCACCGTCCCCTCGTTCGCCTACTACGACAAGGACGGGACCTGGGGCATCGAGGGCCACGGCGTCGATCCCGACATCGAGGTCGTCGATGACCCGGCGCTGATGGTTGATGGCGGCGATCCCCAGCTCGATGCGGCCATCACCCTCATGCTTAGCGAGATCGAGCGCAACGGCTATCACCCGCCCAAGCGCCCGGCCTACCCCGACCGCTCCGGCTTCGGCATCAAGGAAGAGGACAAGTAAGCCGGGCCAACGCGGAGCGA
This sequence comes from Phycisphaeraceae bacterium, assembly GCA_020639135.1. Taxonomy (GTDB): domain Bacteria; phylum Planctomycetota; class Phycisphaerae; order Phycisphaerales; family UBA1924; genus JACKHE01. The sequence continues at coordinate 275,222 of JACKHE010000005.1, read as the reverse complement.
ATCGCAGCGGGCGCTCCCACGAGGGAGCGCCCGTTTTTTTATTCCGCGCGTTCCTTCGACGAATAGTTGAACATCGCCAGCGCCGGCGCCAGCTTCTCCAGGTGCGGCTCCAGCTCGGCGCGGTAGAACTGCCACCGCCCCGGGAGCGGCTCCAGCGGCGCGAAGTCCCGGGGGGTCTTCGGGGGCTCGGGCGACAGCTCGGCCGCGCGGTGGCGGATGAGCTTGTCCAGCTCCCCGTGGTAGGCCTGGCCCAGGAAGCCCATCAGGTTCGAAAGCGTCTGCCGGGGCGCCCAGTCGAGGTCCTCGGAGCGGATGACGTGCGTCGGAAGCTCCGCGGCGGCGGTGATCCGCTCCCAGTACGCCGCGGCGTCCGCCAGGCAGGACGCCACGGAGCCGATGTGCAGCAGGTTCACCGTCATCGTGTTGAAGAGGTACCGCTGGAAGAAGCAGTTCAGCGTCATGTCCCGCGGGTCGCGGACGGAGAGGATGATCCTGCCGTCGGGGAAGAGCGCCCGGAAGAGCGGGATGTGCTGGATGTTCATCGGCGCGGCGTCGATCAACGGGTGGGTGCTGAGCCGCCCCGAGCCAACGGCCTTCTCCGCGAGCGTCCAGTAGCGCTGGCGCAGCGAGGCGACCTCGGAGCGCGACAGCCCCGCGATCGCGGCGGGTGACCCGGCGGCCTCCGGGACCATCTCCTCGAGCGCGCGCGCGGTCTGCCCCATGCACGACGTCTTCGCGCTGACGACAAGCCCCGGGGTGACGCGCAGCGCCTCGACGACACGGTCGCGCACCATCGGCAGCAGCCGCACGAGCAGCGTCGGCCCCGGCCTCTCTCTCGGCGCATCGTCACGCCGGAACGAGGCGACGACGTCCGGGGTGACCTCTTCGGCGGCCCGGCGGAGCCTGGCCGGGTACTCGCCGGCGTGGTGCATCATCGCCTCGCGCGTCAGCGCGAAGGTCTGGTGCCCCTGGCTGTAGGCGCGGAACGCCTCGCGGTGCTCGCCCAGCGCATCGAGTGTGGCGCCGAGCTCCAGCAGCGCGGCGCCGCGGATCTTGGCCGGCATCTGCTCGCCGGTGGTTCCCTTGAGCCGTTCCCGCGCCGCCTCGAGGTGCGCGAGCCGCTTGGCGAGGGATTCGAGCAGGAGGTTCGTCTTCGTGTCGCTCGCGTTGAGGGCGATCGCCTGGTTGAGGGCGTCGATCGCCTCGGCGGGCCGGCGCGTGCGCTCCAGCGCCTTGCCCAGCCGGACCAGGGGCTCGGGGTGTCCGGGCAGATGCTCCACCGCCTTGCGGAACATCGCCGCGGCTTCGACCGGCTTGCCCGCTGCCTGCATCGCGCAGGCGAGATGAAACCGGGCGAGCCCGTCCCGCGGGTCGGCGCGGATCACGCCGATGAGCAGCCGGACCGCGTCGCCGGGTCTGGCGTCATGCACGAGTTGATTGGCCGCGCTGATGAGCCGCTCGGAATCCGCGGCGCCGGGTTGGTTCTGCGCTGGCGTCATCGGCCATCCTACGCGCCGGGTGGCGTCGGTCGGGGCGCCCCGGCCGGCATGATCACCTGGCGATCTCGATCGCCCGGGTCTCGCGGAGCACCGTCACCCGGATCTCGCCCGGGAAGGTCATCTCGTCGCTGACCTGGTCCGCGATCTTGCGCGCGATCTGGAAGGCGTGGTCGTCGCTGACCTCCTTGGCGTCCACCATCACGCGGACCTCGCGGCCGGCCTGGATGGCGTGCGCCTCGGTAACGCCCTGGTGCTGCTGCGCGATGTTCTGGAGCTGTTCCAGCCGCTGGATGTACTTCTCGTACGACTCGCGCCGGGCGCCGGGGCGAGCGCCGCTGATCGCGTCCGCGGCCATGACGATCGGGGTGTAGAACGAGATCGCGGGGATATCGGCGTGGTGACCGCCGATGGCGTTGAGCACCGGCTCCTTCTCGCCGTGCTGCCGGGCGAAGTCCATGCCGATCTTGGGGTGGCCGCCCTCCATCTCGTGATCCATCGCCTTGCCGATGTCGTGGAGGAACCCGCAGCGGCGGGCGAGCTGCCCGTCGAGGCCCAGCTGGTCCGCGATGAGCTGACACAGGAAGGCGACCTCGATGGAATGCCGCAGGACGTTCTGCCCATAGCTGGTGCGGAAGTGCAGACGCCCCATCGCTTCGGAGACCTTGGGATGGACGCCGCGGAGCTTCGCCTCCAGCACCGCGTCCTTGCCGTGCTTGATGATGCGCTCGTCGATGTCCTTCTGGACGCTCTCGACGACCTCCTCGATCCGGCTCGGGTGGACGCGCCCGTCGGCGACGAGCTTCTGCAGCGACTCGGCGGCGACCGCCTGACGCACCTTGTCGAAGCACGAGACGATGATCACGCCCGGGGTGTCATCGACGATGATGTCGGCGCCGGTGGCCTTCTCGATCGCGCGGATGTTCCGTCCCTCGCGGCCGATGATCCGGCCCTTGAGGTCGTCGGACGGGATCGGGATCGCCCTGACGGTGGACTCGGCGGTCGTCTCCGACGCGAAGCGCTGGATCGCGTTGATCGTGACCTCCCGCGCCTTGTCCTTCGCGTCGTGCTCGGCGTCGTCGAGGATCCGGCGCGACATCCGCGCCGCCTCGTCCTTGACGTCGTCCTCGACGCGCTGGAGCAGCAGCTCCTTGGCATCGTCGAGGCTCAGGTCGGTGATCCGCAGGAGCTGGTCGCGCTGCTGGCGGAGGATCGACTCCACCTCCTGCTCGCGCTTGTGCATCTCCGTCTCGCGCTTGCGCAGGGCTGCCGTGCTCTGCTCGAGTTGTTCCTCCTTGGCCGTCAGGGAGTCCAGCTTCCGGTCGAGCGTGTCCTCGCGCTTGGTCAGGCGCTTCTCCTGCTCGCGGATCTCGTTCCTGGCCGCCTCCGTCTCCCGCTCGAACTCCGCCTTGCGCTCCAGGATCCGCTTGTCCGCCTCCAGCTCGGTCTTCTCAGCCGCGGTCGCGGCGTCGTCGTGCGATCTGGCGATGATCGTCTCCGCCTCCTTTCTGGCGGCGGCGATCGTCTGGCCGGCGATGAGCCGGATCGCGGCGACGCCGAGTCCGGCGCCGACGACGAGCCCGATGACCAGCAGGAGAACATCCCGCGCGCCGAACCCGGCGGGATCCGCCTGCGCGAGGAAGCCGAAGTTGATGGTGTCGTTGAGCATCCCGCTCTTTCCTGCCGGCGTGGACCCGCGAACCTGGCGGGACGGCGAGCCGGCGTGATGAACCCGGCGCGGGACACGGAAACGCCCATCCCGTGAGGGATTGCGGCGTCAGGAGATGTGCTGGCGATGCGGGATCGTCGATCGTCCGTCGGACTCAATCCGGTGAGCGGTGGCTCGATTGCGATGGGGTGCGACGGTCGGTGTTCATCAGGGAATGATGGGTTGGTATCTACAGAACAGTGAAAACCGGGTGATCGATCGAGCGGAGCCTGTGGGTGAACGACCCAGAGTTCGGCGCCGCGGCATAGCCAACACAAGATGTCGCCAGCGTGATCGGAGCCTCCGGGCTCCGGCGCCGGCGTCGTCGTCTCCGCCCTTGTCCAGCGAAGTGGGCGATTTCTGACCAGCGCCCCCACCAACGGTGGTCGGGGCATCCGCATAGCAAACCCGCGCCCGGCCCCGGCGTCAAGAGCCGGGGGCCCCGGGCCGACCCGGGACGCCTCCCCGACTGCGGGTCAGGGGTACGATCGGGGGTATGTCCGCCGCCCTCCGATGGCTCCTGAGGCTGGGGCCCGCCAACCCGATCGTCGTCCGCATCGTGCAGGGCGGATCCCGCCGGACGCGGCACATGTACCTCCGCACCGGCTACCTGGCGGCCCTGATCGGCGTCCTGCTCTGGCTGCTGCTGCTCAAGACCGGGCAGGGCTCGCTGAGTTACCGCGATCTCGCCGCCGCCGGGGCGACCGCCTTCGAGTGGTCGGCGTATCTCCAGATCGCCCTGATCTGCCTGCTGGCCCCGGTCTTCATGGCCGGCGCCATCGCGCAGGAGGCCAACCCGAGGACGTGGGAGATCCTGCTGACGACCCCCCTGAGCGCCAGCCAGGTCGTCCTGGGCAACTTCCTGGGGCGGATGTTCTTCATCATCGCCCTGCTGCTGGCGTCGCTGCCGCTGTTCGCGATCACGCAGTACTTCGGCGGCGTGCCGGGGTCGTCGATCTTCTCCAGCTACGCGATCGCCCTGTGCTTTGCGCTGCTGGTCGGCGCGATCGCCATCACGCTCAGCGTCAACCGGCTGGCCGGGCAGCGCGCCGTCTTCGCGTTCTACATCGCCATCGTCTCCTACATCGCCGTGACCGGCGCGATCGACCTGAAACTCAGGGTCGCAGGCGGTGGGCAGGTCACCTTCCTGACCCCGCTCAACCCCTTCCTCGCGCTCAACGCGCTGCTGAGCCCGTCCAGCTACGCGACGCCCTCGCCGGCGGAGCTCGCCGCGATGCCGTGGATCAAGCGGCTCTGGTTCGGCTCCCCGACGCTGTCGTGGTGCCTGATCAGCTCCCTGTGCAGCGCGGCGATGCTCGGCGTCAGCGCCGGTGCGGTGCGGCTGATCGGGACGAAGGAGCGCCGCACCAGCAGGCGGCTGGGGCTCGGCGGCGGGCAGCGCGACGGGCACTCCCCGCGGACCGTGTGGCACAACCCGATCGCCTGGGCCGAGGCCGTCGCGCGCGGGCTGACGCTCAAACGGTGGATCGCGCGATGGACGTTCATCGCGGCCGGCGCCCTGTGGGGGCTGTGGGTGATCTTCGCCTACCACAACGGCACGTTCACGCACAACGACTTCCGCTTCACGCTCGGCGCGACGCTCAGCGCCGAGACGCTGATCGTCTCGCTGGTGGCGATGAACATGGCCGCCACCGCGGTGACGCGCGAGCGCGAGGACGGGACGCTCGACCTGATCCTCGCCACGCCCGTCACCCCGGCGATGTACCTCCGCGGCAAGCTGCGGGGGCTGATCGCCTACCTCGTCCCGATGATCGCCGTCCCGGCCGGGACGATCGCGCTGGCGGGGATCTACACGCTTGCCGGCGGGCTCGGCCGCGCCGGCGGCGTGACGGTCAGCGAGCCGGTGGGCGTCTCGACGATGAACCTGCCGGTGGTGCTGCCGATCTCGGCGCTGACCGCGCCGGTCGTCAGCGTGGGGTTCATCGCGGTGGTGGTGATGATCGGGCTGCAGTGGTCGCTCAAGAGCAAGGGCGCCGTCAAGTCGGTGGTGTGGACGGTGTGCGTCGTCGGCGCGGTCGCGGGGACCATCGGGCTGTGCGGGCTGAGCATGCTCCGCTCGATCGCCTACGTCGGCCCGATCGTCGCGTGCTTCACGCCGGTCACGGCGGTCTGGACGCTCGTCAACCCCGCCGCCGCGTCCGCGACGCTCGAATCGGGCGGAACGCAGTCGCTGACGATGACGCTCGCCATCGGCGCCGTCGTCGCGGGTGTGGTGGACGCGATCATCGTCTATGGCTTCCTCAGCAGCATGACGCGGAACTTCGACATGACGGTGCGCAAGCTGGCCGGGCAGCGGTGATGCGCCACGAAACCGTGCCACCACAATGCCGCATGGGCGTTGTCGTGGCGCGTTCTTCTATTCCGTGCCGAACCGGCGTCGGAGCCTCGCGCTGGGGATCGAGAGCTGACCCCGGTACTTGGCGACGGTCCGCCGGGCGATCTCAACGCCGGTCTCCTTGAGCGCCTCGGCCAGCGCATCGTCGCTGAGCGGGTTGCCCTTGTCCTCGTTGTCCACGAGCTCCTTGAGCTTGGCGCGGACGGCGTCCCAGCTGACCTCCTCGCCGGAGTCGGTCTGCGTGCCCCCCGAGAAGAACTGCCGCAGCGGGAAGACGCCGCGGGGGGTGTCGATGTACTTGCCGCTGACGGCGCGGGAGACGGTGGCGACGTGGATGCCGAGCTGGTCGGCGACCTGTGTCATGGGCAGCGGCCGCAGGGCCTCGGGGCCCTCGTCGAAGAAGTCGCGCTGGGCGCTGCACACGACGTTGACGACGCGGAGCAGCGTGTGCGCCCGCTGACTGACCGCGTCGAGCAGCCACTGCGCGTTGCGGAGGTTCGTCTTGATGAAGTCGCGCGTCTGCTTCTCGACGGACTTGTCGCGCGCCATCTTCAGGTAGTCCTCGTTGATCCGCAGCGACCGCGTCATCCGGTCGTTGAGCGCCGGGATGTACCGGTCGCTCTCCTCGTCGTACACCACGATCACGTCCGGCGTCACGGCGCTGAGCTCGCCCGCGGCCAGGCGCCGGCCCGGCGCGAAGTCCAGCCGGTGCATCCGCTCGATCGCACGCGTGATCTGCTCGATCGCCAGCCCCGATCGCTCGGCGATCCGCGGCAGGCGGTTGCGCAGCAGGTCGTCGTAGTGATTCTGGATGAGCTCGCGCTCGGTGTCGTAGCTCTCGCCCTCGTCGCGCTCCAGCGCGTCGAGCTGCAGCAGGATGCACTCCCGGACGTCCCGCGCCGCGATCCCCGTGGGCTCGAGCGTGCGCTGCAGCGCCAGGATCGCGTCCTCGATCTCCTCGGCCGTCGGCGCCGGCTCCCCGGGCGGCGCCTTGGCGGCGATCTCCCCGGGTCCGGCGTGGACCAGCCCGTCGTCGTCGATGAACCCGATGACCAGCTCGCCCAGCGCCCTCGTCCGGTCGTCCACCGAGGCCAGCCCCCACTGCCTGAGCAGCTGTTCGCCCAGCGATTCGGTGCGCGAGGCGGTGTTGGCCATCGCGTCCATCTTCGCGTCGCGCTCGCCGTCCTGGTGGATGCGTTCGCGGAACCGGGACTCGCCGTCGTCGCTCGTGGCGCGGGCCGCGGAGTACTCGTTGTCGAACGCCTCCGAGTAGCTGGATTCCATCTCGCGCAGCCGCTCGAAGTCATCGGCGCCGGTCTCGTTGTCCAGGTCGAGCTCTCGCTCCTGGATGAGCGTGCCGTTGTCGTCGCCGGAACGCTCGCGCTCAGCGTGCTCCTCCGACTCGGGGCCCGCCAGCTCCAGCGTGGCGTTGTTCTCCAGCTCCTGCTCGATCCGCTCCTCCAACGCCTGCGCCGACAGCTGGAGGATTTCCATCGACTGGATCATCCTCGGCGCCAGCTTCATCTGCTGGCCCAGACGCATGGATTGTGAGGTGTCGAAACGCATGGCTGTGGACCACCAATGTATCGGCGCCGACGCGCCGTTGCGATGATGGTCCCGCGGATTCAGGCGGCGGAAACGGGTGGATCCGGGCCGCGGGATCACTCCATACGCTGCCGCCCGGCGATCGCATCGGCCAGCACGGCCCGCGAGACGTACTCGAGCTGCCCACCCGAGGGCAGCCCCCGCGCCAGCCTCGTCACCGCGACCCCACGCTTCCTGAGTTCGCCGGCAAGGTAGAGCGCCGTGCCGTCGCCCTCGAGCGTGGGGTTGAGTCCCAGAACCGCCTCGGTGGGGCGCACGCCGCCGGGGTTGCGCGACGGGTCGTCGAATCTTGCGAGCAGGTCGTCGATCGTCAGGTGCGCCGGCGTGACGCCGTCGAGCGGGCTGATGCGCCCCATCAGGACGTGGTACAGCCCCCGGTGGACGCCCGTCTGCTCGAGCGCGATGCAGTCCTTGGGCTGCTCGACGATCAGGACCGAGGCGCGGTCGCGCGACCCGTCCGCGCAGATGGGGCACGGGTCGCTCTGCGTGAGGTTGTAACAAACCCGGCAGTGCCGGACGGCGCGCTTGACGTCGCGCAGCGCCGCCGCGAGCCGGTCCGCCTCCTCCGCGGGTGATTTCAGCACGTAGAACGCGAGCCGCTCCGCCGTCCGGCGCCCGATCCCCGGGAGCCTGGCGAGCGTCTCGATCAGGCGCTCGACGGGCTCGGGATAGGCCGAGCCGTTCCTGGCGGATCCCTGATTGTCACGCTGTTTTGAGGGCATCGCTCGGTGCATGATACACCGGCGATGTCGCCCACATCAGCCCAGCAGCCCCGCGAGATCGCCCTGGCCCAGGACCTCACCCAGGCCCATCTCATCGGCGGCCTGCGCGATGATCGCCTTGGCCCGGTCCTGCGCCTTCTCCAGCGCATCGTTGACGCCGGCCTCGACCATCCGTTCCAGCTCCGCCGTCTCGGCGCCCGTCGCCAGCGCCGGGGCGATCTCGATGCGCTCGACGACAAGCCGGCAGGTGCAGGTGACGCGGACGGCGCCGCCGCCGGCCTCGCCGAAGACGCGCGTCGTCTCCAGCCTGACCTTTACCTCGTCGGCCTTCTCCCTGAGTTTCTCTTTGTTCTTGAGCAGCCCCGCGACGGCGCCCATCGCCTTCATCTGGTTGAACATGTTCGCTCCGGCGCCTGATGCGCGTTGGGTTCAGTCCGTTCCGCGTTCCACCTCGACGCTGACGATCGTCCCGCCGAAGAGGTCCTTCGCCTGCCGCACCACCGGGTCATCGACGACCGGGTCGTCGATTGGGCCCCGCTCCTGTTCCGGGGCGGCCTGCGGCAGGCCCAGCTCGACGCGGATCGGCGCGCCGACGATGCGCTGGAAGATCTCGGCGATCTGCTCTCGTCGGCTCCCGGCGACCGAGCCGTAGGAGGGGTCCCGCAGGTGGAGCGTCGCGACGCCTTCCTTGAGCGACGTCAGCTCCAGCTCCCGGAAAAGCGTGCGCATCGCCATCGTCTCGTCGGCGACCGCGCACACGGCGCTCCACACCGCGTCGGGGTCGGCGGGCGCCGGCCGGGCCGGCTTCGGTTTCTGCTTTGGTTTCGGTTCCGGCGAGCCGCGTTCAGGCGTGGGAGGCTCCTCGGAAGCCGTCCCGCCCTCGGCGCCCGCCGTCAGGCTTTTTTTGGCGGGCTCCCCCGGGAAGCGGACCTCGCCGGGACCCGCGCCGCCGCCGGGGCGCCGCGGAGCAGAGCCGCCGCGTCGGCGAGCTTCTCCGTCATCGCCATCCGCACCATCAGCGCGTCGAACATCGCCCGCTGCGAGACGGCGTTCTTCATCGACAGGCCCACGCTCTCGACGAGCGCGACCATGTGCACGAGCGCCGGGGCGTCGAAACGCGACGCGAGCGCCGCCATCTCCTGACGCGCGTTCTGCGAGGCTTCCACGAGCGTCGTGCCATCGCCGCAGACGCGCAGCACCATCAGGTCGCGCAGCGCCTCGGCGAGCGAGACGAGCAGCTGATCGACCGCGATGCCGCGCCGGACGAGCTCGTCGCTGTGCTCCATGGCGGCCGCGGGATCGCTGCCGGCGAAGGCGGCGATCAGCTCGTGCATCACCTGCCGCTCGGGCAGGCCCATCAGCCGCTGGAGGAGCTCCAGGTCGAGCGTCGCGCCGGGCTCCAGCGCCGCGAGCAGGCGGTCGAGGATGGACAGCGCATCGCGCATCGACCCGTTGCCCAGGCGCGCCACGGCGAAGACCAGGTCCTCCGACGCCGCGATCCCCTCCTGCCCGAGGACGCGCGTCAGGTGCTTCGCGATGGCGTCGGTGTTGATCGCGCGGAAGTCGAACCGCTGGCACCGCGACTGGATGGTCGCCGGGACCTTGTGCGCCTCGGTCGTGCACAGGATGAACTTCACGTGCTCGGGGGGCTCCTCCATGGTCTTGAGCAGCGCGTTGAACGCCGCCTGCGAGAGCATGTGGACCTCGTCGATGATGTAGATCTTGTAGGGCCCACGCATGGGGCGGTAGGTCGCGTTGGCGATCAGGTCCCGCGCGTCATCCACGCCGCCGTGGCTGGCGGCGTCGATCTCGATGACATCGACGTCCTCGCCCGACATGATGGTGCGTTCGACAGCCTCGCGTTCGGGGCTGTCCGTCGTGTTGAGTGCTTTGGCGAAGAGCCTCGCCATCGAGGTCTTCCCGACGCCGCGCGTCCCGACGAAGAGGTACGCGTGGGCGGTGCGTTCGAGGTCGATAGCGTTGCGGAGGGTGCGCGCGATGTGCTCCTGCCCGACGACCTCGTCGAAGCTCTGCGAGCGGTATCGGCGTGCCAGGACGGTGTAGGACATGGCGAGTGGAGGGCGCGGTTCGGGCGCGGACGGGGCCGGAGGACGCCTCGGGGTTGACGGCCAGGTCACCGGCGGCGCCGGGCGACGGCCGCTTATGGCTGCTGCGATCAAGCCCTGACCAGGTTCACGGGCCACCCGCGCACCGGGCCCGGCCGTCAACCCCGAGGCGTGGCCTCCTGGGCCCATCGTAGCCACCGGACCCCGGTCGCGTACACTTTCCCCTGATGAGCAGCGCCCGGGACATCAGGCGGGAGGAGTATTCGCTCCAGAGGCAGAGCACCGCCCTGCTCTGGGCGATCCGGTCGATCTTCCTCCTCCTGTGGATCGCGGTCACGTTTATCGCGATCTTCAAGTTCGCTGGCGAGTCCGAGAGCAGCACGAACGACGCCACCGCGTTCCGCATCGCAAGCCAGTGGTGGTGGCCCACGCTTGTCAGCGCCGCGCTGTGCATGAGCGTCATCCTGATCGACATCGCAACGCCCAACAAGAAACTCCAGACTGTCTCCGGCGTCTTCATGGGGCTGATGGCGGGCATCCTCGCGGCGGTCGCGATCGGCTTCATCGTGGACCTGATCACCCAACTCGCCAATTTCGAGTCCAAGACTGTCATCGGCGCGATCCAGATCCTCATCGGCGTCGCGTGCAGTTACCTGGGCATCACGATCGTCCTCCAGACCCAGGACGACTTCCGCCTGGTCATCCCTTATGTCGAGTTCGCCAAGCAGATCAGGGGCGCGCGCCCCCTGACGCTCGACACCAGCACCGTCATCGACGGACGCTTCCTGGGCCTGGCCGAGACCGGCGTCACGCAGGCGCCCATCCTCATCCCCACCTTCGTCCTGGGTGAGCTCCAGGCCCTGGCGGACTCCGCCGACAAGGGCAAACGCCAGCGCGGCAGGCGCGGGCTGGACATCATCTCCAAGCTCCAGCGCTCGCCGCGGCTGGACGTCACCATCGACGACGCCATCGTCCCCGGCAAGAACGTCGATCAGATGATCGTCGAGTACGCGCTCCAGACCAACGCCACCATCGTCACCACCGACGCCGCCCTGGAACGCATCGCCGGCATCAAGGGCGTCCAGGTGCTGAACATGAACGACGTCGCCAACTCGGTCAAGACCCAGGCGGCGCCGGGCGAGGAGTTCGACATCCGGATCATCCGTCAGGGCGAGCAGGCCGGCCAGGGCGTCGGCTACCTCGACGACGGGACGATGATCGTCGCCGTCGATGGCGGCGGCCGCATCGGCGAGGTCGTCACCATCACCGTGACCAACTCGCTCCAGACGAGCGCCGGGCGCCTGATCTTCGGCCGCATCAGCGATGAGGACGATGCGCACAACCACGCCGAGGAGCCGCACCCCCGGGAAGAGCAAGCCGAGCCCGAGTCGCAACCCCAGACCGGCCCCCTCGGACCCGGCGCCGCGCGGAACGGCGGCCGGGGCGGCCGCTCATCCACACCCGGCGCCACATCGCCTCGGAACCCCCGCCGGTAGGACGGGACGCGCCCTGTTCGGTATCGTGTCGCCGATGGTCAGATCCCTCTTCACGCTCATCCCGGCGCTCCCCGGCGCCCTCGCGTTGTGGTGCATCCCGGCGGGCGCTCTGGCGCAGTCCGTCGAGTACAACCTCGACGACAACGAGGGCTGGGTGGAGGTGGCCAGGCCCGAGCCCGGGACGCCGGAGGCGGTGATCGCCGAGGCGAGGTCGATCCTGGTTGATGGCTCGCCGGGCCGCGCGTACGCGATCATCGACAAGTGGATCCGGGAGAACGATCCCAAGTCGGAGAACCCCCGGGTCAAGACCGACCGGGGGATCGAGTACGTGGGGGGCGATTCCCCGTGGCTGCCCAACGCCTACCTGCTCCGCGGGGACTGCCTTCTGGCGATGGACCGCGAGTGGCACGCCCTGGCGGACTACGAGATCAACATCGCCGAACGCTTCCCGGAGAGCGAGGTCTTCCCCGTCGCGCTCGAGCGGCAGTTCGGCATCGCGAAGCTGTACCTGGGCGGGCTCAGGCGGCGCCTGCTCGGATTCCGCCTCGAGAGCGCCGCCGACGACGCGATCGAGGCGCTGCTGCGCATCCAGGAGCGCATGCCGCAGAGCGAGCTCGCCGAGCGCGCCGCGATCGAGGTGATGGACTACTACTACCGCACCGGCCAGCTCCAGCTCGCCACGACGATGAGCGACATCTACCTGGCGAACTACCCCAGGGGCCAGCGCCGCGTCGAGGCGCTGACCCTGGCGATCCGCGCCAACATCGCGCTGTACCGGGGGCCGACCTACGACGGCGCCTCGCTGCTGGACGCGCGCGAACAGATCAAGCGGCTGCTCCTGCTCTACCCGATCGCCGCCGAGAAGGAGGGCCTGGGCCGGGCCCAGCTCGTCGCCATCGACGAGGCCAGCGCGGACCAGCTCCTCGACACGGCGCGGTGGTACTTCCAGCGCGGCGATGCGCCCTCGGCGCGGTACACGCTCAAGCGGCTGGTCCGGGAATACCCGGGATCGCAGGCCGCCGGGGTCGCGCTGCGGACGATGGAGCAGCGGGGCTGGGCAACGCCCCTCCCCGAGCAGGAAGCGTCCACGGAGGCCCAGGAAGCACCGCAGGAGGCCGCCCCGAACGCCGACAATCAGGACGGCGATGCGACGGATCCTCCCGACCAGACCGACACGCCCGGAGCGACGCCATGAGGCGCCCCGCACTGGCTGCGCGCTTCGCGTTGCTGACGCTGGGTGTCGCGCTGACGCCGATGGCCGGCTGCGCGATCAGCTCGAGCGAGGGCTACGTCTTCGATTCGGGATTCCGTCGGGACATCCGCTCGGTCTCGACGCCGCTCTTCGAGAACCGGACCTTCGAGCAGGGCGTCGAGGCGAGGCTCGCCGAGGCGCTGGCGAAGGAGCTCAACCGGGTCTCCCCCTACTCGGTGACGTCCTCGTCGGACGCCGACACCACGATCACCGGCGTGATCAGATCGGTGCGCCGCAGACAGCTGAGCGTCAACCGCGACAGCGGGCTGGGGCAGGAGATGGCGATCGAGATCGTCGTGGACTTCCAGTGGCGGGACAACCGCAGCGGGAAGACGATCCTCGCGCGGCGGAACTTCCGGGGCGCCGGGACGTACATCCCCACACCGGGCGCCGCCGAGCGGACCCGGATCGGCGAGGAAGGGGCCATCACGAGCGTGGCGCAGGGGCTCGTCGCGGAACTCCGGGATCAGTGGTGATCCCGCCCGGCGAACCCGGCCCCGCATCTCGGGCTACTGTGTCTTGAAGGGAATCTCCCGCCCGGCTCCGGTCATCCAAGGCGCCGGGGCGGTGTTGGCAACGGACTGAACGGACGAATCGAAGGAGCCGCGATGCCGGATCCAGGGCAGAACGACAACCGATCAAACGACCCACGGCAGGGCGGCCCCAACAAGCAGGGCGGCCCGGGCGGCCAGCAGCCCCCCAAGCCGGGGCGGGGGATGTTCGGCTGGGTCATGATCGTCGTGCTGATTGCGCTGCTGCTGATGACCTTCAACAGCATCAAGCAGCCGGGACGCGACTACAAGTGGGCCGAGTTCAAGAACCTCTACGAGAACAACGAGCTCGTCGAGAACTCGATCATCTTCAAGTCCCGCGCGATCGAGGCCCGGCAGAAGCCCGCCACCCCGGACGGCGAACCCACACTCATCCGCGTCCCCATCAGCCCCGAGGCGAAGGAGGTCCGCTACAAGGACCTCTCCGAGCTCACCAACGGCGACTTCAAGGACGCCGGCGGCCCCTCGCTCTTCCAGCAGATCATCGGGCCCTGGCTCATCCCCATCCTCTTCCTGGTGCTCATCTGGTTCTTCATCCTTCGCGGCCTCCGCGGCATGAGCGGCGGCGGCGGGATGCTCGGCAACTTCGGTCGCTCCAAGCACCGCGTCCTCTCCAAGTCCTCCACCGGCGTCACCTTTGACGACGTCGCCGGCATCGAGGAGGCCAAGGAGGAGGTCGAGGAGATCATCGAGTTCCTCAAGAACCCCAAGAAGTTCACCCGCCTCGGCGGGCGCATCCCCCGCGGAGTGCTGCTCGTCGGGTCGCCGGGCTGCGGCAAGACCCTGCTCGCCAAGGCCATCGCCGGCGAGGCCGACGTTCCCTTCTTCTCCATCTCGGGCTCCGACTTCGTCGAGATGTTCGTCGGCGTCGGCGCCAGCCGCGTCCGCGACCTCTTCAAGCAGGCCAAGGAGAACTCCCCCTGCATCATCTTCCTCGATGAGATCGACGCCGTGGGTCGCCGCCGTGGGGGCGGGTTCTCGACCGGCGGCCACGACGAACGCGAGCAGACGCTCAACGCGATCCTCGTGGAGATGGACGGCTTCGGCTCCTCCGACCAGGTCATCGTCATCGCCGCGACCAACCGCGCCGACGTGCTGGACCCCGCGCTGACGCGCCCCGGCCGCTTCGACCGGCAGGTCGTCGTGCAGCTGCCGGACATCAAGGGCCGCCTGGCGATCCTCAAGGTGCACGCGCAGAAGGTCAAGCTGGGCCCCGACGTCAATCTCGAGAAGATCGCGCGGGGCACGCCCATGTTCTCCGGCGCCGACCTGGAGGCGATCATCAACGAGGCCGCCATCATCGCGACCATGGCCGACAAGGATTACGTCGAGCACATGGACCTTGAGGAGGCGCGCGACAAGATCAAGTTCGGGCGCCAGCGCAAGAGCCGCGTCGTCGAGGAGGACGACCGCCTCGCCACCGCCTACCACGAGGCGGGGCACGCGGTGCTCCAGATCGTCCTGCCCAACACCGACCCGCTGCACAAGGTGACGATCATCCCGCGCGGGAACTTCGGCGGCGCCTCGATGTCGCTGCCCGACAAGGACCGCATGGGCTTCGGGCTCAAGTGGCTCAAGTCGGCCATGCGCGTCGCCTGCGGCGGACGCATCGCCGAAGAGATCAAGATGGACGACATCACCAGCGGCGCCGCGTCGGACATCCAGCAGGTGACCCAGATCGCGCGCACGATGGTGCTGGACTGGGGCATGAGCGACCGCCTCGGCTTCGTCCGCTACTCCGGGACCGACACCCGCGAGTCGTACATCCCCGAGCGCGACTACTCCGACGAGACCGCCAAGATCATCGACGAGGAGGTCAAGCGCCTCACCGACGAGGCGTATTCCGAGGCGAAGAAGATCCTCACGGTCAACTGGGACAAGGTCGAGGCCGTCGCACAGGCGCTGCTCGTCCACGAGACGCTCAGCGCCGACGAGATCAACGCCCTGATGCGCGGCGAGCAGCTCAACAAGCCAACCGTCAGCCAGCTCCTCGCCGCCGAAGCGAAGAAGCAGCGCGACGCCAGGCCCACGCCCAGGCCCGAGCCCCGCGAGGACGAGGGCACGGCCCCAGGCGCGATGCCGGCGCCGGCGTAAACCTCATTCGAGTACTTCCAGCAACCGAAGCAACCGCTCCGCCTCGATCCCCTCGACGCGGAGCGTTTTTTCCGGGTTCGTCTGACCTGCAGCGACTCTCACGTCTCGGGGCTTCACACCAAGCGCCGTCGCCACCAGCTTGCAGATCGCCTTGTTCGCCTTGCCACCCTCCGGCGGAGCGCTGACGCGGATCTTCAGCCTCGCCTGCCCCCCCTCGCCCAGGACCCCCGCGATCTCGTCGCGCCTCGCTCCCGGGACCGCCTTGACCCGGAGCAGAATCACGCCGTCATCGCCGATTCTGGCCCATGAGGGGGGTTGACCCATGCCGGAGAATAACCGATGGACCCTGCGGGGTTCTCGAGCGTCGGAAGCTGTATTGGCCACCGTCCCTGTCACCGATTGAACACCTGCGCCATGACCCGAATCGATCAACGAACCCTGACCCTCGGCGCCCTGCTCGCCGCCGCCGCGATTCCGCTGTCGTCGCCCGCCGCGTACGCCGGCGACCGCTGCGGGCTCACCGAGGACCGCACGCTGCTGCTGTGGAACTCGAACAAGGTCGAGTCGCAGGCGGTCCGCGACCTGTACCTCGCCCACCATCCTGGCGTGCACGAGCTCGACCTGGCGCTGACGTACAACGTCGTGGACATCAGCCGCAGCCTGTACCTGTCAACAATCCGCCAGCCGGTGCTGGACTACCTCAACAGCGCCACGCTCCCCGACGGGACGCCGATGGCGCAGCACATCATCTGCATCGTGACGACGCGCGGGCTGCCGGCGCGGGTTTTCGGGCAGAACGAGATGTCTACGTTCCCGATCTCGTCGTACGTGAGCGTCGAATCGGAGCTGACGCTCCTGCAGCAGGACCTCGAGCAGCCCTCCTCGGGCATCACCGAGTTCCGGCACTGGGGCATGGTGGACAACCCGTATCACCGCAGGATCAACGAGCCGATCTCGTCCTTCGATCGCTCGCAGATCCAGACCCAGCGCGGGTTCACCCTCTCCGGCGCCGGCGCGCATGTAATCACCGGCCTGACGCCCGGGGATTTCTACCTCGTGTGCCGGGTCGATTCAGCGCCCGGAGCGACGACCACCGCGCTGGAGGAGATCGCCGCGCTGCTCGACCGCTCCGACGCCCCGAGCTTCCTCCCCGCGCAGGTCCAGGCGCTGCTCGACGAGTACGCCTGCGCCGACCAGCTCGACGACGACCGATACGGCCAGGCCATCGGCACGAGCCACGACGACTTCGAGCGGGTCGTTGACAACATGATCGACCTCGGCGTCGTCGCCACGCACGACCAGACCGCCGACTTCATCGAGCAGGGCGAGCTCGCCGACCCCGCGCTCCCCCTGCTCGTCTTCGGGACCTACGGCGAGAACCACGATGCCGGCGGCTGCGGCGACGACCCCCCGGGAGTCGCGACGTACCTCTCGCTCTACCCCGACATCCATCCCGCGGCGGTGATGCTCGCGTACGAGTCCTTCAGCGGCAACAGCATCCTCAACGGCATGCCCCGGCAGGGGCAGGGCCAGGCGCTCGAATTCTTCCCCGCCGGCGGGACGTTCACCTTCGGCAACGTCGCCGAGCCCTACTCCTTCTCGCTCCCCGATCTCGAGATCATCACCGACAACCTGTATCTCAACGGCCTGACCTGGGCCGAGGCGTTCTACTCCGCGCTGCCCGCCCTGAGCTGGCAGCAGACCATGCTGGGCGACCCGCTGGCGCGCGTGCGCATCGAGACGGTGGTCGTCGCCGACCTCAACAACGACGGCGTCGTGGACACCGCGGACCTGGGCCAGATGCTCGGCGCCTTCGGGACCTCGTCGCGCATCGCCGACATCAACGGCGACTGCGAGGTGGACACCGCCGACCTCGGCATCCTCCTGAGCAACTTCGGGAACTGAGCCCCGCGTTACAACGCCGCGATCTCCGCCCCCGCCTCGTCGAGGATCGCCTCGGCGGTCGGCGTGTCCGGCGCCTCGGCGATGAGCCGCATGATCGGCTCGGTGTTGCTCGCCCGGACGTGCAGCCACGAACGCGTTGATTCAAAGTCCACCCGCACGCCGTCGCTCGTGTCCAGCCGCTGATCCCGATACCTCGCCTCGATCGCCGCAACCGCGGTGGGCGCCAGGCCCTCGCGCGTGTCCACCTTGCGCTTGACGATCGCGTACGAGGGGTACGACGCGACGATCCCCGACAACGGAGATCCCGTTCGCGCCAGCAGCGCCAGGACCAGCCCCATCGCGCCCAGCGAATCGCGGATCTCGACCACGCGGGGCCAGATCACCCCGCCGTTGCCCTCGCCGCCGAGTTGGCACGCCTCCCGGCGCATCCCGGCGACGACGTTCGCCTCCCCCACCGGCGTGCGCACGACCTCGCCGCCGATCTCCGTCAGGAAATCATCGATCATCCGGCTCGTGGACAGGTTCACCGCGACCCTCGGCGCCCTTGCCGGATCGGCGCCGAACAGCGCCCGGGCCGCGAGGACCAGCGTGTGCTCCTCGCCGATGTAGGCGCCACGCTCGTCGAGGATCGCCAGCCGGTCGGCGTCGGGATCCTGCGCAAACCCGATGTCGGCGCCGGCGTCGCGGACCTTCGCGCACAGCCCGCCCAGGTGCGCCTCGGTGGGCTCCGGCGGATGCTCGAAGACGCCGCTGTCGGACGCGCCCAGGTGCGTCAGCTCGCAGCCCAGCGCGTCGAGCAGCATCGGGCCCGCGATCCGCCCCGAGGCGTTGACGGAATCGAGCACGACCCGGAACCGGCGCTCGCGGATGCGATCGATCGGGATGATCCCGGCGATCGCCTCCAGCACAACATCAGCGTGGATCCGCGCCGCGTCGGGATTCTCTTCAAGCGAGCCGGACCGTCCCGGCCCGGACTCCGCCCCGTCGTGGAACGCCTGCACCAGCCGCGCCGCTTCCTCGGGGGGCAGCGCGGCGCCGGTGGCGTCGAGGCACTTGATCCCGTTCCATTGCCCCGGGTTGTGGCTGGCGGTGATAACGACGCCGCCGTCGGCGCCCAGGCGCCGGGTCATCAGCCCGACGCTCGGGGTCATCGCGACGTCGAGATTCACGGCGTCGCACCCCGCCTCGAGCAGCCCGTCGATCGCCATCCTCAGGATCGCTTCGCCTCCGGCGCGACCGTCGCGGCCGATCACGACCCGGGGCTGCGCGCTGCGTTCACGGAGGATCGACACGAAGGCGCCGAGGTGGCGGCCGATGACGCCCTCGGTGAGGCTCTGGCCGGCGATCCCTCGCAGGCCGCTGACGGTGACCATGAGCGGGGCGGTGGTGGACATCGGAACTCCAATGAAGAATCAACCGCGATCGCGGCACGCCCTAGACTAGCCGCAACGATGCCCTACGACCTGACCATCCGCACGACCTTTTCCGCCGCGCACTCGATCCGAATCGCCGGCGAGCCCGAGCCCCTGCACGGCCACGACTGGTCGGTCGTCGTCCAGGTCACCGCCGAGTCGCTCGACGATGAGGGCCTCGTCTGCGACTTCCACGCGCTCGAGGCGAGCCTGGCGTCGATCGTCGCCCCCTTCCGCAACGGGAACCTCAACGAGATCGCGCCCTTCAACGATGTCAACCCGACCGCCGAGCACGTCGCCCGGCACATCGCGATGTCGATGATCCCGATGCTCCCGGAGGGCGTGTCGCTCGCGTTCGTGCGCATCGGAGAGGCGCCGGGGTGCGAGGCGACGTACCGGCCCCTCTGATCACGCCCGGCCTGATCTCGCCCGGCTCATGATGCCTGGACAGCGCACTCCTTCAGGCAGCGGTCGATCCGCGTCAGGACCTGGACCTTGCCCAGCACGGCCAGGGTCGCGTCGATCGGCGGGCTCACCGTCGAACCCGTCAGCGCCACGCGCAGCGGCTGGGCGACCTTGCCCATCCCCACGCCCGCGGATTCCGAGTACGCCTTGACCAGCTCGTTGATCGCGTCGCAGGTGAACTCGGTCATCGCCTCGATCCGGCCGCGGATCCCGCGCAGCACGCCGAGCCCCTCGCCATCGTCCTTGAGCAGCGTCTTCTGGACCGCCTTCTCGTCGAAGCGGATCGCCTCGGCGCCGACCAGCGCGAACCGCGCCGAAACCGCGGCCTCGCGCAGCGTCTTGCACCGCGGCCGCAGCGCCGCCGCCAGAAGCTCCACCTGCCCCGCGTCGAGGCGCTTGAGCACCGCGTGGTCGTGCAGCTCGCACCACGTGCGCCACCTCCGGTGGAACTCCCCGTCGCTCATGGCGGTGATCGAGTCCGTGTTGAACGAGAGCAGCTTCTTCCGGTCGAACTTCGCGGCGGTCTTGACCATCCGGCCCAACGCGATCCGCTGCGCGAGGAACTCGTTGTCAAACTTCTCGATGTCGTCACCCGGCGACCAGCCCAGCAGCGAGAGGAAGTTGCAGAGCGTCTCGGGCAGGAACCCCGCCGCCTCGAAGTCGCACACGTCGATCTCCGGGAGCTCGATGTCCAGCTTGTCCGCGATCGCCTCGAGCTGATCGGGCGCCAGCGCCTGCCGCTTGTCCTTCATCCAACGCTCGAAGTCGCTCTCGGGAAGGATCTCCACCGGGGAGCTCCCGAGCCCCGCGCTCTCGCACGCCTGCCGCGCCGCCTTGTCCCGGTCGCGCTTGGACATCTTCGACCCGTCGGGGTTGAAGATCAGCGACAGGTGCGCGAACGTCGGGATCCGGTAGCCCAGCGCCTTCTGCAGCGCCACATGCCGCGGCGTGTTCGCCAGGTGCTCCTCGCCACGGATCACGTGCGTCACGCCCATCGCCTCGTCATCGGCGACGACCGCCAGGTGGTACGTCGGCCACCCGTCCGCCTTGCGGATCACGAAGTCGTCCAGCTCGCTCGGCTGGATCGTCACGTGGCCCCGGATCTCGTCGTCGAACTCGATCGCCTCGTCCGCCATCAGGAATCGCACGACGTGCGGCTCGCCCGACTCGGCGCGCCGGCGGCGCTCGGCCTCCGGGATCGAAAGCGCCGAGCGGTCGTACCGGAACTGCCACTTCGCCTTCATCGCCGCGTCGCGCATCGCGGCCAGCTCCTCGGGTGTCTCGAACGCGTGGTACGCCCGGCCCGAGTCGAGGAGCGTGTTCACCACCTTGTCGTACTCGCCCATCTCGAACCTGGCCGACTGCTCGAACGGGCCGACACCCCGGGGGTCGCCGCCGCCGGCAAAGCCCGAAGACGTGCGCAGCTCGGGCCCCTCGTCCCAGGTGATGCCCAGCCAGGCGAGATCGTCGAGGATGCGCCGCGTCGAGGCGTCGCTGGAGCGCAGGCGGTCGGTGTCCTCGATGCGCAGGATGAAGGCGCCGGAGCCGGGGTTGCTGAGATTCGCCTGCCGCGCCAGCGCCCAGCAGAAGAGCGCCGTCCGGGCGCCGCCGACATGCAGCCGCCCCGTAGGGCTGGGGGCGAACCGGGTCACGATGGCCTTTGGCGTCGTCATGGGATCAAGCGTACCAGCGGGCACGACAATCCGCATCAACGACGCTGAACCGGGCCGCCGCGCATACACTCTGGCGCCAACCGCTTTCAACCTCTGACCGGAGCCGCCGACCATGCCGCTGATCGTCACCGGAACCATCGGGATCGACACCATCGAGACGCCCTACGGCAAGGCCGAGCAGGTGCTCGGCGGCTCGTGCACGTACTTCGCCGCCGCGGCCAGCTTCTTCGCGCCGGTGCGGATGGTCGCCGCCGTCGGTGGTGATTTCGATGACCACGCCCGGACGACCCTCGCCCGCTTCCCCAACGTCTGCGTCCAGGGCCTCGAGACCCGCAACGGCAGCAAGACCTTCGCCTGGGGCGGCAAGTACCACGAGGACTGGAACGTCCGCGAGACGCTCTTCACCGAACTCGGCGTCCTGGCCGAGGCGCCGCCCATGACGCCGCAGGAGTACCGAGACTCCCGGTACGTCTTCCTCGCCAACTCCCACCCGAGCGTGCAGGCGGACCTGCTCAGCGGATTCCCCGACCGCACCATCGCCGTCGTGGACACGATGGACCTCTGGATCGACACCGCCCGGGTCGAGCTGCTCGCGCTGCTGCGGCAGGTGGACGGCGTCGTGCTCAACGACCAGGAGGCCGCGCTCCTGACCGGCCACCCCAACCCGCTCACCGCCGGCAAGGCGATCCTCGACCTGGGACCGACCTTCGCCGTCATCAAGAAGGGCGAGCACGGCTGCCTGCTCGTCCACCGCGACGGCGTCGCCGCGCTCCCGGCGTACCCCACCGAGACCGTCCACGACCCCACCGGCGCCGGCGACAGCTTCGGCGGCGGACTGATGGGCCACATCGCGCGCACCCACGCCGAGCAGCACTTCGGCGATGAGCCCGTCACCTTCGAGATGATCCGCCAGGGCCTGGCCTATGGCACGGTCATCGCCAGCTTCACCGTCGAGGCCTTCAGCCTGGACCGCCTGGCGAAGCTGACGAAGCAGGAACTGGAAGACCGCCTCGCGGCGTTCAAGGAGTTGGTCAGGCTGGACTGATTGCACCTGCCTTCTTGGACACCAAGTCTGAGGAGCCCTGGACGCCGAGTCTGAGCGCAGCGAAGGCTCGGATATCAACCCACCAGCGCCGCTAAACCTCACTGCTCCCAAGCAACTTCAGCGCCCGCTGCGCGTCGGTCGGCGCCGCGATCCCCAGCGATCGCCCCGCGCTCGCGATGAGGTCACGCCAAGCGAGGTGATGGCAATAGGTGCATAAAATTACGACCCTTGACTTGACTCTTTGCGGTTCGTGTGGGTAGTGTTTCGGCGTTGCCCTAAGGAGACCAATCATGGACGACCCCGAGATCAAGGCAATGGCGACGATTGCGAAGGAACTCGATCAGTTGGAGGAAGAGCAGCGGGTGAACGTGCTGCTCTATATCAATACCCGGTATAGCGGATCGGCCGGCAACACGACACGCCCGCCTGCGCGCGGGGCGGCACCGATGTCTCCCCCGGAGGAATTCGACAACATCGGTGAGTTCTTTGACGCCGCGAATCCAACCACAGATTCCGACCGAGCGGTTGTTGTCGGCTATTGGCTGCAGGTAATCGAAGGGGAGGAGGATTTCGAGTCGGCTGCGGTCAACAAGCACCTCAAGAACCTTGGCCACGCAGTGAGCAACGTCACAAGGGCTTTCGGTAACGCGATGAACAAGAGCCCCCGTCTCGTTATCCAGACGAGCAAAAGCGGAAGCTCGAAGCAGGCTCGCAAGAAGTACAAGATCACGCGAGAGGGCATCAAGCGGGTGAAGAAGATGCTCGCACAAGAAGGGGCTGAAGACGATGCCGAGTGATGTTCAAGCCAACGAATACAGCAAAATGGTCGCACAAGCCGAAGCCGCCGTGCAGTCGGTGAAGGACCCCGAACTCCGCCGCGTCGCGTTCGAGAAGATCCTCGAAACCCTGCTCAGCGAAGGAGTGGCACTTGCTCCAAAGAAGAAGACTTCGAAGAAGATAGGTAAGAAGACCGGTGCCAAGAAAGCGGCGACAAAGGCTGCTCCCAAAGGGAAAGGTCCCAAGACCCGCCTGCTTGAGCTAATCGACGACGGGTTCTTTGACGAACAGCGGACGTTGGCGGACGTGAAAGCCGAGTTGGCTGATCGAGGATTCCACATCCCGGTCACAAACCTGAGCACCCCGCTCATGCGACTTACCAGGGACAAAAAGCTCAGGCGGCAAAAGCAGTCCACGGGTGGCAAGGGGGCGAAGACGACTTATGCCTACTCGAACTGGTAAGTCATGGCGAAGAAGCGGTCAAAGAAGAATGTGGTGGAGAAGGTGGCATCGCCGCAGGAACGCCTAGCTGCACTCGCCAAGGAAGCGGTTGAGTGTTCCAGGACAGCGGCTCGCCATAAGAAGTCGCTTTCTGGCGTCAATTTCTACGCGGATAAGCTCTCAAAGCTGAGGGCCGATGCAACGATCGCGTTCACGGCTCTCGGAGATATGTCACTGGGCGACACGAGCGCGCTCGCAGAATTGATCGAAACTGTATTCTCACCGACTTCAAAACCCAAGAGCAGAGCAGAAGCACTGCGTGACTTGAATTTTGAACTGACGACCAAATGGCGAGAAACACCCGCAAAGGCATCCTTTAAAGTGGATGGCGGTGTGCTTCCACTCGACATCCTTCAGCAGACAGGTCGCGGCTACCTAATCTCGGTAGGGCGACAGACTAATGGGTCGTACGACGCCGGCTACTACGATGGCGCAGCAGTTATGATGAGGCGGCTTCTCGAAACCAGCATCATCGAGGCGTTCGAGGCGAAGAAGATCGACAAGAAGATCAAGGACAAGAACGGCCAATTCTTCCAACTGACGCAACTGATCGAGAAAGCTCTATCCGAGTCGTCGTGGAATCTCCCGCGAAACGTGAAGAAAGACCTCAGAGAACTTCGTGACCTCGGTCACAGATCCGCACATAACAGATACTATCTCGCGAAGAAGGCGGACATCGACAAACACCTTGGTGTGTACCGCGAGTCAGTCGAAGCCTTCCTCCATATCGCGGAACTGCTTTGATGCTTACTGAGGACAGTCAGTACTACTTCGGAATTAGAAGCCACCACCGGAAGTACTCGAATGTATCCCTAGCCCTCGTTTCGTATAGCCGTTGAACCGCCCCGGTGGGGTTGATCGTGCTCATGAATCCGATTCGCTGTTGTATTCAACCGCTCGCGCGGTGGATCTCTATGAGTTCCTTGTGGATTTGGCGCCCCCCAGCAGCTCCAGCGCCCGCTCCGCGTCGGTCGGCGCCGTGATCCCAAGCGAGCGCCCCGCCTCGGCGATCAACTCGCTCCTGACCTGCTGGAGTTCACCTTCGCTCACCGGCGGCGCCGCCTGATCCCGCAGCAACCGGATCGCCCCGAGTGCGGCGTCGAAGTCCCCCGCGCTCGCCCCGCCTGTTGCAAAGGGCGCGAGGGCGTCGAGGAGCGGCGATGACGCCGGCAACGGCGCCGGGGCAGGGATGTCGCCGATGGGGCCGTCCACGTTGACACCGTCGGCGCCGTGGATGGTGAAGGCGTGGAAGTTGTCGAGCCTCGGTGTGCCGTACCCCAGCCCCTCTGGGTCCGGGAGGATCGTGGCGAGGTCGAGCTCAAAGTGCAGGTCACCGTCAAACACATCGCCAACGATCCGCCTCCCATCGGTGCTGAACTGAATCGCACCGTGATGGAAGTTGCTGTACACATGGATGTCCTGACCGGAATCCTTGATCGCTGGTCGATACATCAGATCATTGATTGTGAGGTCTGTATGCTCCGCGATTGGGCTTCCATGGTAATCGACCAGCAAACGGCCCGCGGCGCCCTGATAGAAATCCGCCGCGTCGATCTTCAGCGAGATGTGCTGACTCTCACCGAACTCGTCGGTTGCGATCAACAAGGTCTTGCCGGACAGCCGTGCCTGCGTCCCGAGTTGCTCAGATTTCGCATTGATCGCGTCGAGCACCGAAGCGATGCTCTGTCCGGAATGAAGAACGAAACTCTCCGCACCGGTGGGGCCTTGCAGCGTGAATGTGAGTTCACCCGCAACCGTCGTCGCGTGACCGAACCCACCCAGTTGCAGATACACCCCCGCACGCTTGGCGCTCTCGAAAGTGTCGAAGATCACATCGAAGGATTCGCCCCTGCCTAATGCCCGGTTCTCGACCCGGATATTCTCGGCTTGATCGCTCCGATCCGAGTCGAAGCTCGGGTCCGCATGACCGCCAAGGACCGTCAGCGCACGAGCGGGAGTGCCGATCGGGAACGCCCAGTTGTTCAGGCTAGAAATCGGATCGAAATCGAAAGCGACATCGACCCGACCACCCAGCAGGCTCGCGCTGAACCGGTTCCCGTCAACCTGCGCCGCCACACCATTGATCTCGGCCTCGAAATCCCGGCCAAAGTCAGTGAGCCCTGCGTTCGCAGCGGATGAACCAAACTGGGTCGCCCCGAATGGCGACGCCGCCGTGGGGTCGTCGTTGCGGAGTGTGAGAATCCCATCACTGCCAGCGACACTGCCGTCGTCGAGAACCCGGATGGTCACGAAATCATCGGCGCTCAGGCCGACGCTCTCGATCCGGATGCCGGTCTGAGAAGCGACCGCGTGAACCCCGGTCTGGTCTTCGAAAGTGTTGATCGCCGCTTCGATGTCGTAGATTGTCGTACCGGAGAAGAACGACAAGATCTGCGAACCGAAGTTCCCGGCGATCTCGAAGACGAACGATGAGCCGGTCCCGAGATCAATACTGATCCCGCCAAGGGACAGGAAAAACCCGCCGAAGTGCGCCGAGTGCAGCACGTTCAGCTCGACATCCAGCCGCTCTCCCTGCTTGAGATCCGAGCTCACCGCCACACCGCTGATCGCGTCGTGCCGGTTCACCACCGAATACCCCGGCGCCGCGTTCAGGCGGTCGCCCACCGCCCCCACCGACCCCGACCCCGCCACCTGCGAGATCTGCGCCACCGCCTCATCGATCCGCCGCTGCGCCTCGGCCCGGACTTCGGCGCTCGAATCGTCCGCCGCGGCCTGCGCCACCAGCGACTCCAGGCCCGCCAGCAGCGAGCCGACGCGGTCGAGTGATGACGACGCCGAGGACGCGCTGGGGCTGATCTCCACGCTGTCGCCGGCGCGGGCGGCGGCGCCGGGGCCGGCCTTGCCATCGCGGATCGTCAGCGCCCTGCCCAGGCGGCTGAGGGTGGATTGGATCGTCGGGTTCAGCCGGTCGGCGCCGGCGCCGTTGTTGGGGTTGATCGTGGTCATGGATCGCGTTCCTCACTCGTTCGGGGGGCGCCCAACGCCAACCGCGCGCCGGCGCCCGGATCTCTGATCGACCCGCGCCCGGCGGCGCCGACACTTTCGTCCGGCGCGCAGGAAAAACGCCGCCCATGTGGACGGCGTGGTTCACAATCTGCTTGTCGATGGAATCAGATCGCGCCGGAGGAGCGGAACGAGCTCGCCAGACGCATCTTCAGCCGGGCGCGGTCGCGGTCTCGGGTGATCTTGCGCATCGCGTCGCCCTCGGTGGCGTTCCGGGCGTTCGCCTCGGCGAGCTCCGCGCGGGCCTCCTCCTCGGAGAGGCTCTCGACCGGGACCGCGGACTTGGCCAGCAGCGTCAGCGAGTCGCCGACCATCTGCGCGAAGCCGTCCTCGAGCAGGTACGACCGGTCGCCCCCCTCGGCGCTGGTGATCCGCAGCTCGCCCAGCCCCAGCTTGGCGAGGATCGGCGAGCGCCCCGGCAGGATGCCCATGAGCCCGTCGTGTAGGGGGATGTTGACGTACGTCACCTCCTCGTCGAGCAGTCGCTCGGCGGGGGTGATGACGGTGCAGTGGAAGGTCTTCTTGGCCATGATCGGGGGTCGCTCCTCGGGGGATCAGGGCGAGAGTGTAGCCCCGGTCTCGGCGTTCGTGGGGGCTCCGGGGACGATCACCCCACCTTCTCGATCGCCTCGATGATCCGCTCGGCCGTCCGGACCGCCGCGAAGCCCGCGTCGGCGTCCACCTCGGGCCGTTCGCCCGTCCGGATCGCCCCGACGAAGCTCTCCAGCTGCATCCGCAGGGGCTCGGCGTCGTCGATGGTCAGCTGCTCGACCGCGACGAGGTCCATGTAGTTCAGGCTCGTCAGGTCGGCGCCCTCGTGCAGCCGCTCGCGGACCTCCGCCAGCGTGCTCGCGTTGGAGCGCTTGCGGATGAGCACACCCGCCTTCTTCGCGTAGTCGATGCTGACGTAGGCGTCCGGCGCGATCAGCCGCGCCTTGCGCTCCGTCTTGAGCGCGAGCCGCGACGCCGTGATCGTCGCCACGCACCGCCCCTCGGGGCGCTCGAAGACGAGCCTGGCGTTGCAGATGTCGGCGTGCCCGGTGAGCACCGCGACGCCCGTCGCCTGCACCTCGACCGGCTCGACGCCGCCCATGAGCATCAGCACCAGGTCAAGGTCGTGGATCATCATGTCGAAAACCACGCTCACGTCCAGGCTCCGGAACGTCATGGGGCTGACGCGGTGGATCTCCATGAACCGCGGCGTGATGCTCTGCGTGGCGCCGTCGGCGAGCTCCCTCGCCTGCTCGGCGCGGAGCGCGCGCACCACCGGGTTGAACCGCTCGATGTGCCCGACCTGGAGGCAGGCGCCGTGCGCCTTGGCCAGCCGCGCCAGCTCTCGCGATTCCTGAGCGTTGGGCGCCAGCGGTTTCTCGATCAGGCACGCGACCCCGGCCTCGAGGAATGGCCGCGCGACCTTGAGATGCGCCGTGGTGGGAACCGCGATGCTCACCGCGTCCACGCCGGCGTCGAGCAGCTCTTGCTCCTGCGCGTAGCCCTTGCAACCCCGCTGCCTGGCGATGTCGGTGCGCTGGGAATCGTTGGCGTCCACGACGCCGACGAGCTCGCACCCCGGGATCTCGGAGTACACACGGGCATGGTGCCGGCCCATCCGCCCGACGCCGATGACGCCGCAGCGGAGGGTCTTCTGCCGGACCTCGATGGGGGAAGCGGGCGCGAGCCCGGCCGCGGGTTTGGTAGGGGTGGCCATGGGGTGGAGTGTCTGCGCGGGGGAGCCGGAAATCAACGCCGGGCGGCCATCGGGACAGGTCACGGGGGCGTTTCAGGAGATGGGGCCACCGTAGGGCTGACTGTCCTCGCGCTCCCGCTGGGCCTGCTCGAACTCGGCGCGGGCTCGGTCCTTCATCCGCTCGATCCTCGCCTGAGCCGCGTGAGTGTTGCTGATCGCCCAGAACGCCTCCTGCCCCAGGTTCACGAAGGACCACAGCAGGTACAGGTTGCCCCAGATCCAGAGGAATGTCCCGATGACCTGAATGACGAGAAACGGGACGCCGAAGAGCGAGAGGAATGGGACGTGCGCGCCGATGATCTCGCCGAAGACGTACACCATTCCGGCGCCCAGCGGGATCGAGAGCCCCGCGGTTTGCAGCCGGTGCGCACGGTCCTCGTCATTGAGTCGCCACGCGATCCTGGCGCCTTGGAGTGCGACAAGGAAGAGCCCGTAGAACGCGATGTTGGCGCTCCAGAGCAGGAGTTGGATGTTGACCGCGCCAACAAGAAGCGGATGCAGCAGCGCGACGAGCACGCCGACCTGCGACAGCGCCGCCGACGCCGAGATCGCCAGCTCCCACCGCGACCGTCCGATCCCGAGCCTGGGTTCTTTCTCCGGCGGCGGGCAGCAGAGCGCGAGGATCCCTACGAACCACGTCAGCGCCACGACCTGAACAAACGTGTGGAGCAGATTCGATGACGTCGCCCATGAAGATGCCTGAATCAGAATCATGACTTCCGCAACGATAACCAGCGCACCGGAGATCGCGAGCCCCCACAGCGCGACGCCCAGCACGCGCAGGTACCACTCGGGCATCCGTTTGATCGCGTCGTTGTCCGGATTCGGCGCCACACTCAGGATCTTGTCGCCGCACTCCGGGCAGTTCCCACCGACGTACAGCCCCGTCAGGTCGTAGCCGCACGAAACGCACTTTCGCCCCGGCTCGAGCGCGATCGCATCCATCCGCGGCGACCTCGCGCGGTCGTCCACCTCGCCCTGCGGCGCGAAGACCTCCACGTGCCCCGAGGGGCCGAAGGGGTTGTCGGCGCCGTCGATGTCGTAGGGATCGGGGTTGGTCGTGCTCATGGCCTCAACCCTGTTCGTGCGCTCACACGGGGGGGATCCATCGGGCGGCGATCAAGGCGCCGGCGCCGCCATGCCCCTGGCGCGCGGCGGCTGCGCATCGCGGACGCGGCGGGCGAAGTCGATCATCCGCTGCGCGAATGGGCCCCACGCCTCGCCCTCGAGCTGCCCCAGCGCCGCGCTGAGCGGGCGCCGCTCCCGGAAGAGCGTCCGGTGCACCCGCTGCACCTCTGAAATGTCCTGCTTCGTGCAGCCCGGCGTCCGTCGGAGCCCGACGAGGTTGATGCCCGCGAGCGTGTTGAGCCCGCTGACGATCCCGTAAGGGATGACGTGCATCGACGCCAAGCCCCCGCCCTGGAGCATCACGCCCGAGCCGATGTCGCAGAACTGGTGGACGCAGCAGTTGCCGCCGAAGAAGCAGCGGTCGCCGATGCGCACGTGCCCGGCAAGCAGCGTCCCGTTGGCGAGAACGCAGTTGTTGCCCATGACGGTGTTGTGCCCCGCGTGGCTGTTGGCCATGAAGAAGTTGCCGTCGCCGATCGTCGTTGGGTGCTCGTCCCCCACCGAGCGGCTGACCGTCACGCCCTCGCGGAAGATGTTGCCCTCGCCGACCACCAGCGCGCCGGGGGTCGAGCCGTCGTACTTGAAGTCCTGCGGGTCGCCGCCCAGCACGGCGTAGGGGTGCACATCGCACCGGGCGCCGAGCGTGGTGTGCTCGAGCACCATCGACCGCGCGCGAAGCCGGCAGCCCTCGCCGATCACGCAGCGGGGGCCGATGAAGACGTCCGCTTCGATGAGAACCCCCTCGCCGATGACCGCCGTCGGGTCGATCGTCGCCGTGGGGTGGACGCTGGTTGCTGTGGCGATCGCAGTGCCGGGCATGGCGTCATGATACGCCCGTTCCGGCCTCCAACCGGCGGGCTCAGGCGGCTTTCGATCGGAACTCCGGCTCCGGCTCGGCGCCCAGATCGAGCGCGTCCCGGACCCCGGCGTAGTCCCGCCCCCCCACGACGAGCGCGGTCAGGTCGTCGAGCTGGTGCAGCGAGCCGCTCTGGGTGTCGATCTCGACCGCCAGGTCGTCGAGCGCCTGCCCGATGCCGATCGACATCGATCGCCCGCCCAGGGACGAGAACCGCTCGATGTACCGCTGCGTCGGCAACCGGCGTTCGTGCTGATTGGCGCCGGCGTCGGGGAAGGTCGTCTCGAAGCCGTCGGAATAGACGATCAGCATCTCGTCGTCGCGCAGCTCGACCTCGATCTCTTCGTATTCCGCCTCGGGGAAGACGCCGAGCATGGGGCCGCCGCCATCGACGGTCCTCGCGGTCCCGTCGGCGCGGACGAGCAGCGGCGGCGGGTGCCCCGCGACGGCGATCTTCGCGACGTTCGTCGAGCGGTCGATGATCCCGTACATCCCGGTCGCGAACCGGTGCGTCGAGGCCGCCTGCCGGACGATCGCGCCGTTGAGCCGCGCGATCGCCTCGCCCGGGGGGACGACGCGCGTCCTGCCCTGGTCGTCGATGTCGGTGGTGTGCAGCGCGCGGCTCAGGACCATGGTCATCAGCGCCGCGGGCACGCCGTGCCCCGTCGCGTCGGCGACGAAGAACCCGATGCGGTTCTCGTCGAGGCGGACCACGTCGTAGATGTCCCCGCTGACGTACCCGCAGGGGCGGTAGAGCACGCTGAAGTCGAGCCCGTCCACGACCGGGAGGGAGCTCGGGAGGAAGTCCTGCTGGATGATCGCCGCCAGCTGCAGCTCGCTGTGCATGCGATCGATGTGGTCGGTCAGCCCCGCCTGCGCCCGGCGCAGAGCGCGGAGCTCGTTGCGGATCGACTCGATCACCGGCTGCCGCGCCACGCCCGCGTAGAGCATCGAGGCGATCGCCTCGGGGTGCGCGTCGTGCGTCTCGACGATCACGCCGTCGTCGCGGAACGCCTCGTACCTGGGGTGCGCCGGCGCGAGGATCACCAGCGGGAGCAGCCTGGCGCTGAGGCGATCGACGAGCTTGGCCAGGTCCGAAGTCGAGCTCTGGCCCGTGATGACCAGCAGCACCGACGAGCCGACGACGACCCCGGGCTGCTCGACCGCCTCGCTCATGCTCAGCGCCTGCACCGAGGGTGTCTCCCCGTGCATCGTCCACGCCTCGGCGATCGGCTGCCACCACCGCGACGTCGCCTGTTCGAGCCGGTCCGAGGCGATCAGCGTGACGGTCGCGTTGAGCATGGGATCCCCTGACGCGTTTCGCCGTGGGCGCCGCTCCGGTGGATCAGGGCGCTGGGCGACAGGCCCGAGAACCCCGCGGCGCCGCCGAGCGAGCGGCCACGGTGGATCGGCTCACCGCGCGCGGCGCTTGAGATCCTCCGTGTCGAAGCGGACCTCGTCCCCCACCGACACGCCCAGCTCGTGCAACCGTCCCCCCGAGAACTCCATCACGAACCGGACCGGGTACCGGCTCGGGTACCGCTTGAGCCGGCGCTCGTACTGCATGTCGCTCTCGTTCTCGCCCTGCGGCTTCTCCGGCTGCATCTCGAACATCGTCACGACGCGTCCGGTATCGCTCAGGTAGGCGATGTCGATCGGGATCGGGCAGTTCCGCATGACAAAGCTGCGCTCCGCCCGGTCCCGGAACACGAAGACCATCCCGCCGTCCGAGTCGATGTGCTCGCGGCCCCCAAGCCCGAGAATCCTCGTCGGGTTGTCCAGCGCCGGTTCGAGATAGAACGTCTCGTCGGTGAATCGCACCGTCACAAGGCCGTCGTGCGAATCCGGCGCTTCCTCGCAGCCGGTCTGGCACGCCGCGATGCTCGCGAGCACCGCGACGCAGATCGGCGACACGCGCCGCCGGGACGTCATCATTGTCGCAGCCACGCCTCGTCTCCTTCCTGCAGGCGGATCGGGGTCCGACCAAGCCTAGCCACGTCGAACCACGAGGCGAACTCCCCGGCGCTCATCGTTTGGCGCGCGGGCATCCCGCACCAGGACGCGACCAGCCCGATCACGCGCTCCGGGGCGACGCCCCGCGACCGGTAGTGGTCCAATCTCGTGTCCCCATGCCGCTTTGCCAGGCGCCGGCCGTCCGGGCCCAGCACCAGCGGCAGGTGCCAGCACCGCGGCCTCGGCGAGATCCCCAGCGCCCGCTGCAGCAGGATCTGCCGCGCCGTCGAGTCCAGCAGGTCGTCCCCCCGGACGATCCGGCTGACCCCCTGCGCCGCGTCATCGACGACCACGGCCAGCTGGTACGCCGGCGCGCCGTTCTTCGTCCAGACCACGAAATCGCCGACGCTCTGCGCCGGGTTGACCGACCGGCGCCCGGCGAACCCGTCGTCGAACTCGATCGCCACGTCCTCGGTGATGAACCGCCAGCTCGTGCCCGGGTCGTCAAACTCGCGCGGGATCACCGGTGGCCGGAGCTCGGCGCCGAACCGGCTCTCGCTCGGGCCGTCCCCGTCATGCGGCGCCGAGGCGGCTTCGGCGATCTGCCGGCGCGTCAGTTCGCTGGGAAAGACATGCCCCCCCGCGGCGAGCTCGCGCATTGCTTCGAGATGCCTCGGCAGATCTTCGCTCTGGAGATATGGCCCCTCGTCCCAGTCCATACCCAGCCACCGCAGCAGGTCGATCGTCCCGGCGACGGTCTCCGGCTTGACGCGCGGCGTGTCGAGGTCCTCGATGCGCAGCACGATCCGCCAGCCCTGTTGCCTGGCCATCGCCCAGTTGATGAGAAACGTCCGCGCATTGCCCAGGTGCAGGGCGCCGGTGGGTGAGGGGGCGAGGCGCGTGATCGGTGGCGACGGATTTCCGTCGCCGACCCCCTCCTGGAGGCTCGGAATCGGCGATGTGCCGCCGGCGGGCGCTTCGCGCTGGTTGTCCGGGGTTGACTGTTGCACGCCAGAGCCGAAGATACCCACTCGCGCCCCCCGATGAACCGGGGGGACACCCGCAGTCCCCCGGAGCGACCCCGATGCAGACGCTGACCGAAGACCAGATCCACACCCGCCTCGACGCCGAAGCGCCGGAGTGGTCCGAAGCCGGGGGCTCGATCCAGCGGACCTACCAGTTCGACGATTTCGCCCACGCGATGGAGTTCGTGAACAAGGTCGCGGACGCCGCCGAGGCCGCCCAGCACCACCCCGACATCCTCGTGCGCTACAACAAGGTCACACTGACGCTGACGACGCACGACGCCGGGGGGATCACGGACAACGACTTCTCCCTGGCGCGCCGCGCCGACGCCGCCGCGGGCTTCTGAGCCACTCCGCCGGGCCGTTGCCGCTCACCGGAGACCGGTGTACGAGGTTTCCGAGCGGATGTCCTGCGAGAAACCCTCCGACAACCTGGCCGCATCGACACCGAAGCGTTGCCGCATCGCCTGCTCCCAGTCGGCGCCGGTCGTCAGGTCGTCGAGCCACTGCCTGAACTCGGCGGGCCTGTGCTTGAGCAGGAACCGGACGAGCATGGAGCTGACCGAGTAGGACTCGTTCAGCGTCCGGTCCTTGCGGTCCCCGTAGAAGTTCCGCATCACGTCGATCGGATCCTTGCGCCGGTTCACGAAGTTCTTCGCCGAGTTCCACTCCTCTCTGGACCTGTTGGAGGCCGGGGTCAGGTAGGCGGCGATGTATTCGGCGAGGCCCTCGTTGATCCACGTGGGGATGCGCGCCGGGGTGCGGTAGCGGTACAGGAACCCGTGGACCGATTCGTGGATCAGCAGGTGCTGGAAATCAGCCTCGCTCCCGTAGCGGTAAAACGAGATGATGACGTCCTCGCCCCGGTAGTGACACAACCCGCCGAAGCCCTTGGCGTTGATGCCCATGGCGCGTTCCTCGAACCGGAGAAAATCCCCCTGGCTCGCGAAGACGAAGACGTTGCACTTGCCCGCGTACAGGGTGGTCTCTTCCGGGAGCTCGAACATCTCGAGCATCGTGGCGTACATGACCTCGAGCTGCCCGCTCCAGCGGCGCGCCTCGGCCTCGCTCAGGTCGGTCGCCATGATGAAATGGTCCGTCTCGATGACCAGCCGTTGGTTGTGGTGGAGGTCCAGCCCCGCCGTCGCGGCGTATTGTCGCTGCACCTCGATCGCGCGTTCCCGCTCCTCGGGCCCCAGCGGCTTCCAGGGCGCCGTCCCCTGCGCCGCCTGCGAATCGTCCTCCGGCGTCGGGGGCTGGTACCGGTTTTCCTCGGTGCTCCGCTCGCCCGTGACCCCCTCGCCCACGGGATCGGCGCCGGCCCGTGTCTGCATCGCCTCGAACGCCTCCACAGGGTCCGCCCCGGTCTCCCAGAGCGTCATCGCGTTCTTCGTGTCGGCGAGGATCGCGCTGTCCTGTTGCACGGCGTAGTCGAACGCGCGCCGCGCCTGCTTCGGGTCATCCATCACCAGCATCTCGACGCCAAGCCGGAAATACCCGACCGCGTCGTCGCGCCCGAGGATCCGCCGAGCCGTTTCGTACGCAGTCTTCGCGCCGATCTCGTCCCAGCCGATCCTGATCGCCGCGTCGGCGCCCGGACGCTCCAGCCAGAACGCCCCGTATTTCCAGGCGGTGATCTCCCCGCGCATGGGCGTGCTCCGGCCCTCCGTCCGCAGCGAAACGCGGACCGGCCGCTCCAGCTCGACCCGGGCCTCGTCGGCGCCGAGCGCCGCATGGCCGAGCGTCAGCGCGATGACCGCAGCCGCGCAGGTCCGCCGGAATCGTCGCGGCGCCAGTGTTGGATCGAGCCTGATCATGTCGCGGTCACTTCGTTATGCCCAGCTGCTGCTCGAACCACGCGCCCAGGGTATCGACGTCGAACCCCATGCACTCCTCCAGCGACCGCTCCCAGTCGTCGCCGGCCTTGATCATCCGGATCCATGTCTTGAACTCCTCGGGCTTCTGGGCGATCAACGCCTGCACGAGGAGGTGGCTCACGGCCAGAGATTGATTGGACAAGGCGTCGAACTTCTCGACGTTCCTGCGGATGAAGACCGCCACGCTGTTGAACTTGCAATACTCCCGCGCCCGCCTGAACTGCTGACGCTCGGATGCCGAGCCGGGGGACTGCAGGATCCAGACGTACCGCGTCAGCCCCTGCTCCAACCACAGGGGTAGCCGCCGGGCGTTGTCGTGGCGATCGATGATCGCGCGCGCGACGTCGAGATACATCTGGTACTGCCAGACGGAAGCCAGCTGCTCCTGATCGTAAAAGCCCATCTCGACCACGGCGCCGTCATCGACGAAGAGGAATGTCATCCGCTCCTGACCGCGGTCGGCGTTGGGTGTCCGATTGAACTGCTTCGCGAGGCCCCGGTAGTCATCGCTGTCGCCGAGCACATAACAGACGCACTTCGCATCGAAGAATCGCTCGCCCTCACCCAGCCCGAGCACCCCGGCGAACCCCGTGTAGGTCTGCTCGAGCATCGACGAGAAACTCTGCGCCTCCAGGCCGCACGGCTGCATCAGCGTGAGGAAGTGCTCCGACTCGACGCGCGCAAAGGGCGTGCTCATCTCGGCGGTCCGGGCCGTCGCCCGCTCGTTGGGGTCCGTGCTCGGGTCCTGATCCAGCCCCGGATCCGGAGCGGCGCCCGACCGCTCAGGCTCCGAGGGCGGCGTCGCCAGGGCGACATCCTCCGCGAGCAGCGCCAGCGGATCCGCCCCGGATGCGTGCGCCTCCAGCAGGCGCCCGATGATCCCATCGAGTTCGGGCTGCAATCGCGCCGCCACCTGCAGGGCGCGGCTCGCGATGTCCGTTTCGTCGATCGACAGCAGCGTGGCGCCGAGCTCGAGGTACCCCCGCGCATCATCGCGCGCCAGCGCCTGCCGCATCATGCTGTACACCTGATCCGCGTTCAGGTCACGCCAGTCCACCCGAACCGGCGTCTGCCCGCCGTCCCGCACGATCCAGAACGCCCCGAAGCTCCACGCGGTGACCTGCCCACGCAGCGGCGTGCTCCGCCCCTCGACCCGGAGCGACGCGCGGATGGGGCGCACCAGATCGGTGACGGCTTCGCTTGTTGCGGAGGCGGATGACTGACCCGTCGCCGGCCCCGGCGCCCCGAGGCAGCACCCCAGGAACCCGATCGACAAGAGCAACCGGCGGAGCAGTTTGTGAGAGTTCGGTCGCATCATGGCGCTCCTGACGGATCTGGATCGCGACCGGGATGTCGCCCGGACCGCGTGAACCGGATTGTACCGAACGGAATGCAAGAATCATGAACAAAGTCCGGATAAGCCACCTTGGCAGGCCGGGCGCCGATGTGGCGGGGCCCGCCGAGTTTTCAGAGCAATAAACCATGCATGGAGGCCCTGAATCCGACCGATGAGGGATCTGCCCGGGTGGCGCCGGGTTCGCAGAACACCCCGGCATCGGTGGCGTACCGAGAATAAGCGGCCGCCGCCTAGGATTTCATCGCACAGGGCAGGGACGCCCCGTGACCAACCGATCGTTCGCCGCATCCATCCGGAAGCCGGGAACGAAACGACAAGAGAGCATCGGAGCAACACATGTTTGAACGCTTCACAGACCGAGCCCGCAAGGTGATGGCCCTGGCCAACCAGGAGGCGCAGCGCTTCAACCACGAGTACATCGGGACGGAGCACATCCTCCTCGGGCTCGTCAAGGAAGGCTCCGGCGTCGGCGCCAACGTCCTCAAGAACCTGGATGTCGATCTGCGCAAGGTCCGCCTCGAGGTCGAGAAGCTCGTCAAGAGCGGCCCCGAGATGGTCACCATGGGCAAGCTCCCCCAGACCCCCCGCGCCAAGAAGGTCATCGAGTTCGCGATCGAAGAAGCGCGCTCGCTCAACCACAACTACGTCGGCACCGAGCACCTGCTCCTGGGCCTGCTCCGCGAGCACGACGGCGTCGCCGCCCAAGTCCTCATGAACCTCTCGCTCAAGCTGGAGGAAGTCCGTGAGGAGGTCCTGAACCTGCTCGGCGCCGGGATGGAGACCGAGGAATCCGACGCCGCCGGTGTCGGCGGTCCCGCCGGCGCCTCGCGTGAGGGCCGCAAGGGCCAGTCGAAGACCCCCGCGCTCGATTCGTTCGGCCGCGACCTGACGGAGCTGGCGCGCGAGGGCGCGCTGGACCCGGTCATCGGCCGCGCCAAGGAGATCGAGCGTGTGCTGCAGATCCTGTGCCGCCGCTCCAAGAACAACCCGGTGCTGCTGGGCGAGGCGGGCGTGGGCAAGACCGCGATCGTCGAGGGCCTGGCGCAGCGCATCGTCGGTAACGAGGTGCCCGAGCTTCTCCATGACCGCCGCCTGGTCGTGCTGGACCTGGCGATGATGGTCGCCGGCACCAAGTACCGCGGCCAGTTCGAGGAGCGCATCAAGGCGGTCATGAACGAGGTCCGCCGGGCGAAGAACGTGATCCTGTTCATCGACGAGCTGCACACGCTCGTCGGCGCCGGCGGCGCGGAGGGCGCGATCGACGCGTCGAACGTGCTCAAGCCCGCGCTCTCCCGCGGCGAGATCCAGTGCATCGGCGCCACGACGTTCGACGAGTACCGCAAGTACATCGAGAAGGACGCCGCGCTGGTGCGCCGCTTCCAGCCCATCACCGTCGAGCCGCCGTCCGACGAGCAGACCGTCGAGATCCTCAAGGGCCTGCGCGAGCGTTACGAGAAGCACCACCGCGTGAAGATCACCGACGACGCGCTCGCCTCTGCGGTCGAGCTGTCGGGCAGGTACATCACCGGCCGCGTGCAGCCCGACAAGGCGATCGACGTGATCGACGAGGCCGGCGCCGCGGTGCGCCTCAAGAGCATGACCAAGCCGCCGGACCTGGCGGACATCGAGGAGCAGATCGAGCGACTGTCGATCGAGAAGGACGAGGCCGTCAAGGCCGCGGACTACGAGCTCGCCGCCGAGCTGCGCGACCGGGCCGAGAAGCTCCGCAAGGACAAGGAGCAGGTCCAGCGCGACTGGCGTGAGAAGGCCGCCGAGGTGGACGGCATCGTGGACGAGGACGTCATCGGCGAGGTCGTCTCCAAGATGACGGGCGTCCCGCTGACCCGCCTGGCCAAGGAGGAGGCGCAGCGCCTGCTCCAGCTCGAGGACGAGCTGCACAAGAAGGTGGTCAGCCAGCACGACGCGATCAAGGCGATCAGCCGCGCGATCCGCCGCGCCAGGGCCGGCCTCAAGGACCCCAAGCGCCCGATGGGCTCGTTCATCTTCGTCGGCCCCTCCGGCGTGGGCAAGACGCTGCTCTCCAAGGCGCTGGCGGCGTTCATGTTCGGCGACGAGGACGCGCTGATCCACCTCGACATGTCCGAGTACATGGAGAAGCACAACGTCAGCAGGCTCGTCGGCGCCCCCCCCGGATATGTCGGCTACGAAGAGGGCGGCCAGCTCACCGAGCGCATCCG
The DNA here is from genome assembly GCA_020639135.1 of Phycisphaeraceae bacterium. GTDB lineage: Bacteria > Planctomycetota > Phycisphaerae > Phycisphaerales > UBA1924 > JACKHE01. The sequence continues at coordinate 236,933 of JACKHE010000005.1, read as the reverse complement.
CCGCAGGCCATACTCCGTCGTGCTGCTCGATGAGATCGAGAAGGCGCACCCCGATGTCTTCAACATGCTCCTGCAGATCATGGAGGAAGGCCGCCTGACCGACTCCTTCGGTCGCCACGTCGATTTCCGCAACACCGTGGTCATCATGACCTCCAACATCGGCGCCGACCTCATCAAGGGCGGCGGCGGGTTCGGCTTCAAGCGCAACGACGCCGAGGCCAACTTCGACAGCATCAAGGCGATCCTGATGAAGGAGATCGAGCGGTACTTCCGACCCGAGTTCATCAACCGCCTCGACGAGGTCATCGTCTTCCGCCCCCTCACCAAGGAGGATCTGGTCATCATCGTCGAGTACGAGACCAGCAAGGTCCGCGACCGCCTCGCCGAGCAGGGTGTCCAGCTCGTCCTGGACCAGTCCTCCAAGGACTTCCTCATCGAGAAGGGCTACAACCCCGACTTCGGCGCCAGGCCGCTCCGCAGGGCGATCGGGCAGTACATCGAAGACCCCCTGAGCGAGATGCTGCTCTCCGGCGAGTTCCACGACAAGAACAAGGTCGTCGTCATGCACGAGCCCGAGAAGGACCACCTGCGGTTCGATTCGCAGGAAGACCCCTCGCTCCGCAAGAAGAAGGAAGAGGACGCCAGGCCCGAGAAGGTCGAGACGGCGTAACCCAACGCTTCATTGAGATCACCACCCCGATCCCCGGTCAGCGATGGCCGGGGATTTTTACTGCGCCCACCCCACCACCACCCCGGCAATCGGCCCCGCGAAACGCCGCGCCGATTCCTGCACGCGTCCCGCCTCGGCGGCGTCGGGGCAGACCACGAAGAAGGCGCTGCCGCTGCCGGTCACGTGCGTGCGCACGCTCGCCGCCGCCTCGATGCGCGCCCGAGTCTCCGCCAGCGACGGCGCGACCGACTCCGCCGGGCCCGCCAGGTCGTTGAACAGCGCCGAGTCGTCGATCACCCCGGACCGCGCCATCGACGCGACACGCTCCTGCTCGAACCACCCCGCGCCGCCCGTCGCATCGAACGCTCGGTACACGGCGCCCGTCGCGCAGCCGAAATCCGGGGCAAACACCACCAGTCGCGCGCCGCCCGAGATGGGCGGCGTGCGCTCGATCCGGTCGCCCAGCCCAGTCACCAGCGCCGGCCCGCTTCCCAGGAAGAACGGCACATCAGAACCCAGCGTCTGCGCGATCGCCGCGAGACGCTTGTCATTGATGTCCAGCTCGTACAGCTCGCGCAGCATCAGCAGCGCCTGCGCGGCGTCGGATGACCCGCCACCCAACCCCGCGCCGGCGGGGATCCGCTTCTCGATGCGCAGCGCGATGGGGAGTCGCCGCCCCGCCGCTTCCTCCATCGCACGCACCGCACGAACCGCGAGGTCGTCATATATCGGCCAGTCGATCTCGATCGGACGCGGCGCATCCGGCGCACAGATGACCTCGATCCGGTTCGACTCGCCGTCATCGAGCCGCTGCATGGTGAGCGTGTCGCACCAGCCGATCGGCGCCATCCACGACGCGATCGGATGCATCCCGCCCGGTGATTCCGGCGGACCCACGGCCAACGCCAGGTTCACCTTCGCGGGCGCTTGCCTTGCCAGGATGCCGCGAGGTGTCATGACGCCAGTGTAAGAGCACGCCGACCGGACAGCGCCGGCCCCGGCTCGCTGAACGACCAGGGCTCGACGACCGTCGCGCCGCCGGCGCGCCACGCCCGTGCGGCGTCGAGCATCGGCCCGGGCGAGCATGTCCCGACGATCACGGCGTCCGCGCGCCCCGGGTTCGGGGTCGTGCGCAGGCCCAACTCGCGGATGACCTGAGCAACGACCCAGTCGTTCTTGCCGCGAGAGACGACGCACACGACCGGATCATCACGCAGCGTCACGCACGCACTCAGCGTGTTTCGCACAGCGCTGACGCCGATGAAGCGCTCCCAGAGATCCAGGCGCATCGTCCGTCTCGGCTGCCGCCCGAGCGTGGCGAGCATCTCGGCGAAGCCGCGGCCGTAGCCGGCCATCGCGTCCTCGCGCACCGCGATGCGCGCGTAGCGCAGGACATCGCGGCGGATCGCCGGCCGCCTGGAGCCCGGCGGCGCATAGCGCGCCGCAACCCACGCGTTGTTGCGCACCAGCCGCCGGCAGATCGTGTCCATGCTGCGCTGTGTCAGCGACTTCTCGTGCAACACCCGGAACCGGCGGTCGTGGATGACCCGGCATCCGTCCAGGATCAGTTTCGCCGAAAGGTCGTACTCCTCGGCGTAGAAACCGAATGACGGGTCGTACCCTCCCGCGCGACGGAACGCGCCGCGCCGGATCGCCACGCCGCAGCCGACGAAGACCTCCGGGAGCCCCCCCGCCTCGCGCCGGCCATTGAGAAGGAATATCTCCGCCCCGATCGCCGCGACATCTTCCGGCGCGTCAGCAATCGCGTCGAACAGCCCATTGTCGGTCGGGTGCGAGTCGTCGTCGAGCATCACCAGCCAGTCGGCGTCGGTCGCCTCCGCCGCGATGTTCCTCGCCGCGGCGCCCTCGTTGGCGCCCAGGCGGATCACCCGGGCAGGCGCGCCGTTGGCGAGCATCGACGGCGCCCGTGCGGGCGGATCCGAGCCGTTGTCGGCGATGACGACCTCCGCGCCGCCAGGGACGCGATCGAGGCACAGCGCACCGATCGCTCCGAGCGTGCGCGCCAACTCCCGGGGACGGTTGCGAGTCGGGATGACGAAGGCGACGCCTGGCATCGGTGCGTGTGCTCGTTTCAGCCGACCGGCGACAAGGCGGGCGCCGCGAGCTGCGCCCCACGCGCGGGGAGCCGGACCGTCGCCAGGCGCGTCTCGCACAGGCGCTCCAGCCCGCCCCGCAGCTCATCGGAGCCGACGACGACGTTGCCGATCCGGCGCGCCTGCTGCGCCGCGGCGACGGCGCCGAGCGTCGCGCTGTGGCTGAGCGTCAGCCCGGAGGCGAGCCCCAGCGTCACCACCGCGAGCATCGCGTCGCCGCAGCCCAGCGCATCGATCGGCGCCGGGCACAGCGCCGGGACGTGCTCACCGACGATCCGCGACCGCCAGTCGCCCTCGTCGGATTCGATCTCCGGGAGCCGCTCGAAGGCGATCAGCCCCTCGGCGCCCATCGTCACGATCGCCCCATTCGATCTCGTCGTGCGCATCAGCCCCCACGCCACGGCGCTCAACCCGGACGCGTGGTCGTGCGTCGCGTCGCGCAGCTCGGGCTCGCTGGGGCACAGCGCGTCGGCGCCGCGGAAGTTCGCAAGGCTCGACCGCCGCCCGCTCACGTCGCCGGTGAGGACGTTCACCTTCTCGCGCACCGCCAGGCACAGCCTGCGGATCATCTCGCCGGTGAGCAGCCCCTGCCCGAAGTCGGCGATGATCGCCGCCTCGCAGCCCCCGCACGCGTCCTCGGCGAGGTCGAGCAGCTCACGCTGCTGCGACGCGTCGAGCTCTGTCTGGGCGCACAGGTCCACCTTCATCACCTTCTGCTGCCCGACCAGGTAGCGCTGCTTCTCGACGAGCTCGTGCCCGGTCAGCACCCATCTGGTTTCGACGCCCTGGTCGTCGAGCCGCCGCCGCAGCGCCGCCGCCTGCCGCGTCGCGGGGTGTCCGGTCACCAGCACCGGGCGCGCGCCCAGCGCCGCCAGGTGCCGGGCGATGATCGCGGCGCCCCCGTCGTACGAGCGCGTCTCGAGCGGGCGCAGCGTCATGATGGGGCTCTCGCCGGCGATGTCCGGGCGGTCGCAGAAGTGGTACGTGTCTGTGATGCACTCGCCGATGACCGCGACGCGGCGCCCCCGGAACGACGCGAGTGTCTCCGGGATCGACGCGTGCGTGATCCCGTGCCTCGTCAGAAGCCGGCGGATCTGGTTGTGCTGCGTCTGCCCCTCGCTCTCCATCGAGTCGATCAGCGCCGTGGAGCTGAAGACCACGTCGCCCGAGGAGAAGACCACCCGCCCGCCGAACGATTCGACCACCTCCCGCTCGCGCGCAAAGCGCGGGTCCAGGTTCGTCTCGTACTCCCGGCCCTTGATGTACACGTCGGGCCTCGTCTCGGCGAGCAGGTCCGCCGCCGTGGGGTGGTGATCGACATGCACGAAATCCACGCAGTCCAGCGCCGCCAGGCTCTCGGCGCGCAGGTCGTCGCTGAAGAGGGGCCTGCCCGGCCCCTTGCCCACCCCGGCGTCGGCGGTGACCGTCACCAGCAGCGCATCGCCCAGCCGCTTCGCCTGCTGGAGGTGCCGCACGTGCCCAGGGTGCACGATGTCGAAGCAACCGTGGCACTGCACCAGGCGCCTGCCCGCGGACGCAAGATCCGCCCGGACGGCCCGCAACCCGGCCAGGGTCAGGATCTTCGGGGAGTCGCCGCAGGGGGTGGTCATCGTCCCCGAGTTATCGACGGATCCGCCCCGGAGACCGGAAAACGGCGCCGCGATCGCCGGCTCAGCCGCCCCGCGACGCGAGGATCAGCTCCACCAGCTCCCGGAAACACCCCATGCCCCCCCGCATCGACAGCACGAGGTCCACCCGCGTGCGCACCGACTCAACCGCGTCGGCGGGACAGGCGCTCAGCCCCGCCATCGCCATTGCCGGCAGGTCATTGATGTCGTCGCCGATGTAGACCACACGATCCGGGGCCACCCCCAGGCTCGCGCAGATTGCCGCGAACCGCTCCCCCTTGTCGCCGTGCCCCACGTCGATCGCGTCCACATTGAGGTGCTCACCGCGCCGGCGGATGACCCCGTCATCGACACCGGCGCTGCACCAGCCCACCTTGACGCCCGCCTCGCGGAGCAGGCCGGTCCCCATGCCGTCCTTCATGTTGAAGGAACGGATCGTAGCGCCATCCGAGGACAGGCCGATCCGCCCGTCCGTCAGGACGCCGTCCACGTCGCTCACCACAGCCTGGATGGGCGCGATCCCGCGGAGCGACTCGATTGCTGCCTGGCGGCACATGGGCCAACCCTACGCCACGAATGCCCGGCTGGGGACCATGACGGATCCACGGGATGCACCCAACGTCCGAGATAACACCCGTTTCAACGCGCAAAGCCCGCCCATCGGCAAACCCAGCCCGGTATTGGCCCGATACAAAGCCGGTCCGACACCTCCCGGAGGCTCGTGATGCCCGCTTCTGATCCCAACGCCACCACTCTGAAACGTCCCCGGACGCGCTCCGTGGTCATCGAGCCACCGCCGCCGCCGCTCGACGATCGGGACCGCCGGCAGCACGTCCGGCATGATCTGACCCGACCGGCCAAGCTCTTCTGCCCGGCGTCGGGTCGGTTTCTCGCGGGCCAGACGCTCAACATCTCCGCGGGCGGCGTGCTCGTCGAGGTCGATGCGCCAACCGAGGTCGCCTCCGAGGACGAGTTGCAGCTGACCATCGGCTTCGGCGACCGCTTCATCGTGCCCATGTCGGAGCTGGTTCCCGGCAAGGTCGTGCGGACCATGGCCTCGGACGACCCCTCCCGGATGCGCATCGCCATTGCGTACGATGACGCCGGCGAGATGGCGCTCTCCGCGTAACCAACCGCGATCAACCTGAAATCGTCGATCAGCTCCGGTGCGTGCGGACCTTGCCGCGGATGCGCTTGGTGGGCATCGCCTTGGGGACGATCCCGTCGGGAAACTTCTTGGCATCGTCCTTGACGCTGACCTCCGAGTCCGCGCCCGGGGCGGCTGGCGCCGAGGGCTCCTCGAAGCGGCTTGGCTTGCGCATCGCCTCGACCTCCTGAGCCTCGCGGGTGCGCTCGGCGACGATGCGCTCGGGGACCGGGCCCGGCTTGAAGTCGGGGTAGTCCATCAGCGGGATCTCGGTGTTGGCGAGTTGCTCGATCGCCGTCAGGAGCGGGCCCTGATCGGGGGAGACGAGCGACCAGGCGACGCCCTCGCGGCCGGCGCGCGCCGTGCGGCCGATGCGGTGGATGTACACCTCGGGGTCCTCGGGCAGGTCGTAGTTGACGACGTGCGAGATGCCATCGACATCAAGCCCGCGCGCCGCGAGGTCGGAGGCGACGAGCACGCCGAGCTCGCCGTCGCGGAGCTTGTTCATCACCGCGTTGCGCTTGCCCTGGTACATGTCGCCGTGAATCGCGTGCGCGTCGATGCCCTTGTCGGAGAGGTAGGACGTGAGCTTGTCAACCGTCGCCTTGGTGCGGCAGAAGACGACCGTCAGCGCCGGCTCCTCGTGGCGGAGCAGGTGCAGCAGCAGGCTGCGCTTGTCCCAGGGCTCGACGGTCAGGTAGTGCTGCTCGACCATCGAGACGGTCAGCGACCCGGCGACTGTGACGATCTTCTCCGCGTCGTTCTTCATGTGTGTGCGCGCCAGACGCTCGATCTCGTCGCTGAGCGTCGCCGACACGAAGAGCGTCTGGTGCTCGGTCTTGATCCGTCCCAGGATCTTGCGGATGTCCTCGCGGAACCCGATGTCCAGCATCCGGTCCACCTCGTCGAGCACCACGAACTTGACGTTGTTCAGGTGGACGTAGCCGCGCTCGACCATGTCCATGTAGCGGCCGGGCGTCGCGACGACGATCTCGGGGTTCTTGGCCAGCCGAGCGGCCTGCGTGTTGATCGCCTGCCCCCCGTACACCGGGACGGCGTTGATCGGGGTGAAGTGGGCGATCTCGTTGATCTCCCGCGCCAGCTGAATCGCCAGCTCTCGCGTCGGGCAGAGGATGATCGTCTGGAACGGCAGGTCCCGCGTCGCGTTGTTGATCACCGGGATGCCGAACGCGGCGGTCTTGCCCGAGCCGGTCTTCGCCTGGCCCAGGATGTCCTTGCCCTCGAGGAACGGGGGCAGGATCGCCGCCTGCACCTTGGTCGGACGCTCGAAGCCCATCGCCTCGAGACCCTTGAGCACGCTCGAGCGGATGCCCAGGTCGGCGAACGTCTGGTCGGCGAAGATCTCCTGAGCCTTGGCGCTCGTCGATGGCGCCGACCGCTTGCGGGGCGCCTCGCTCCGATCGTCGCCCTCGTCCTGCGGGGGCGCCTCGCTGCGCTTGCCACGACGCGAGCGCCGGCTGCGCTTCTTGCCGCCACGGCGTGCGCCGTTGCTCTCGCCGTCATCGCGAGAGGTGTGATCCTCGGTGTGTTCGTTGTCGGCGCCAGTTGAAGGGACGCCGGTTGATTCGGCGCCGCTGGTCTTCTTCTTGCCTCGGCGGCGACGGCGCTTGGGCCTGGATTCGCCCCCTTCGCTGTCGGATTCGTTCATGGGATGCTTCGTCACGTCCTCGGACATGGTGGCGGCGCTGGTTTCTTGTGCCATCGGTGCTGTCGGCGCTGATCCGAGTCGCGCCGGTTCCGGATGACAGGCGTCGGGCTCCGTATCACTCGTGCGCTGGCACGGCGTCGGAGACCGGCGCGAACCATCCGACCGGACGCGCCCCGGCGATCAGGGCAGTCCTGGGAAGGCGGGCTGTTCGCCTTATGCTTGCTTCAAATCGCTTGTGTGATTGATCTTACAGCCATGGCGCACTCGCTCCGTGAGGGCGCCGGATCGAACCGCCTCCATAGTAGGAGCCCCGGCGCCCCCGCACAAGATCCAGAATCCGAAACTCCGCCCCTGCAACCGCGATTCCGGCCGGTTTCAGGTACAACCACCCGCATGCCCCCCCACCGAGCCCGGAAGCCCGACACATCAGCGAGCCGCGACCGGGCGATCGCTCGGGGGATCGAACGCTGGTTCCAGGCCAGCGCCCGGGACCTGCCGTGGCGGACCACCCCCCGGGACGGCTACTACGCCCTGGTCAGCGAGGCGATGCTCCTCCAGACCCAGGCCTCCCGTATCGCCGAGCGCTTCCCCCCCTTCATCCAACGCTTCCCGACGATCGAGTCCCTCGCCGAAGCCGACGAGCACGACGTCCTCGCGCAGTGGTCGGGGCTCGGGTATTACCGCCGGGCGAAGAACCTCCACGCCGCGGCCCGGGCCGTCGTCCGCGAGCACGGGGGAATCGTGCCGAGAGACGCCAGCGCGCTGCGCCGGCTGCCGGGCGTGGGGCGCTACACGGCGGGCTCGATCGCGAGCATCGTGTACGACGAACCGGCGCCGATCGTCGATGGCAACGTCGCGCGCGTGCTGCTGCGCCTCGACGGCGCGGATCTCCCCCCCACCGCGAGCGCGACGATCCACCGCCTCTGGGCGCGCGCCGAGGACCTCGTCCGAGCCGCGACGTCTCCGGCGCTGCTGAATGAGGGCCTGATGGAGCTCGGCGCCAACATCTGCACGCCGCGATCCCCCGGCTGCGACGCCTGTCCCGTCCGGTCGAGCTGCGTCGCGCACCGTGAGGGGAAGCAGGGCGATATCCCCCGGCCCAAGCCTCGCCCGTCGCAGCAGGTCGTCCACGCCGCGAGCGTGGTGATGCGCGATGCGAAAGGACGGCTGCTGGTCGAACGCCGGGGTGACGGCGGCATGTGGGCAGGCCTGTGGCAGGCGCCGACGATCGAGCGCGAGGGGAAAACCCCGACGCGGGCATCGATCGATGCGCTCACCGGCGGCGGGCGGGCGCGCCGGATCGCCGAGTTCGAGCACAAGACCACGCACCGGATCTTCCGGTTCACCGTGTACGCCGCGCCGCCCCCGAAACGCCGGCGACCGGATCAGCGCTGGGTCAGCGCCGCGGAAATCGAGGGTCTGGCCCTGGCGCGGCCCCAGATGCGGATCTTGCAGGGGAGCGATCCCGTCGGCACAAACAGCCCCACAGGCGGTGGACGCTCCGGATCCCGGGGCTAGACTTGGCCTCACCGGCTTCCCAGGCGCGCGGCGCCGACCGGCGATCGGATCGGTTCACCCCAAACCGCCCCTGAGGGGCCCGGCATCCCACCGGACAACATGGGTTCGAGGCGCCCGACGCACGGCGGCCACGGACTCCGGGATCACAACTCACATGATTGACGAAACCCTGATTGCGTCGCTCGGCTTTGCCGACGACGAGGCGATGGCCCTCCTGAAGGACGCCTTCGGCGATTCGGTCGCCGGCGGCGACATGGAATCCCTGCTCACCGGCGCCATCTCCGATCTCGAGATCGGCGCGATGCTTGACGGCACCGTGGTCGGCATGGCCGGCGACGATGTCGTCGTCGAGGTCGGACTCAAGTCCGAGGGCCTCATCCCCAAGAACGAGTTCGACGACCTCACCCAGGTCAAGCCGGGCGACAAGGTCAAGGTCCTGCTCGAGTCCCTCGAGGGCGACGGCGGCCTGATCAAGCTCTCCAAGCGCAAGGCCGAGCGCCTCATCAACTGGAACAAGCTCGTCGAGACCGCCAAGGAGGGCGACGTCGTCACCGGCAAGGTCCTGCGCAAGATCAAGGGCGGCCTGCTCGTGGACATCGGCGTCCCTGCGTTCCTGCCCGCCTCGCAGGTGGACATCCGCCGCCCCGGCGATGTCGGCGACTTCATCGGCCGCGACGTCCGCGCCGAGATCCTCAAGATCGACGAGCAGCGGCGCAACATCGTCGTCTCGCGCCGCAAGCTCATCGAGGCCGAGCGCGACGCCGCCAAGAAGAAGCTCCTCGACAAGGTCAACCAGGGCGACCTGGTCGTCGGCACGGTCAAGAACATCGCCGACTTCGGCGCGTTCGTTGACCTGGGCGGCATCGACGGCCTCCTGCACATCACCGACATGTCCTGGGGCCGGGTCAACCACCCCTCCGAGATTGTCAAGATCGGCGAGAAGATCGAGGTCAAGATCCTCAACATCGACTACGACCGCGAGAAGATCGCGCTGGGCCTCAAGCAGAAGGAGACCAGCCCCTGGGAGGAGATCGAGGCGAAGTACCCCGTCGGCTGCCGCGTCAAGGGCGCCGTCGTCAACATCATGTCCTACGGCGCCTTCGTGAAGATCGAGGAGGGCATCGAGGGCCTCGTTCACATCTCCGAGATGTCCTGGACGCGCCGCGTCAACCATCCCTCCGAGATCGTCGAGCCCGGCCAGGAGGTCGAGGTCGTCGTCCTGGAGATCGACAAGGACAAGCAGGAGATCTCCCTCGGGATGAAGCAGGTCGAGGTCAACCCCTGGGAGCTCGTCTCCGAGAAGTACCCCGCCGGAACCGTCATCGAGGGCAAGGTCCGCAACCTCGCCAACTACGGCGCCTTCGTCGAGATCGAGCCCGGCATCGACGGCCTGCTCCACATCTCCGATCTCTCCTGGACCCGCAAGGTCGCGCACCCCAACGAGATGCTCCAGAAGGGTCAGGAGGTCAAGTGCGTCATCCTCGAGGTTGATCAGGACAAGCAGCGCATCAGCCTCGGCCTCAAGCAGCTCACCGAGGACCCCTGGGAGAACGCCATCCCCGGCGCCTACCAGCCCGGCATGGTCGTCCGCGGCAAGGTCACGAAGATCACCAACTTCGGCGTCTTCGTCGAGCTCGAGGAGGACCTCGAGGGCCTGCTGCACGTCTCCGAGCTCGCCGATCACAAGGTCGAGAACCCGCAGGACGTCGTCAAGGCCGGCGAGGAGGTCGATGTCAAGATCCTCCGCGTCGATACCGGCGACCGCAAGATCGGCCTCTCCCTCAAGCGCGCCCAGTGGGGCTCCGTCGAGGAGGAGCGTGCGGCTCGCGAGAGCGGCGGCGATTCCGGCATGCCCGGCGCGCCCGCGCCGACCCGAGGCGGCATGGACGATCACGGCTCCATGGGCACCGACAAGATCGAGCTCTGACCCTCGGAGCCCGGTTCAAAAACACACAAGCGTCGCTGCCCCGGTGGGGTGGCGACGCTTTTTCATTCGTCGATCGTGGGTTGTCCCGCGTCGGGGCGTGGCGCCGGGGCACGCACGCCGGGGCGCCGGTAGGATCCGCTCAGCACATCGCCGCGAACGTCAGGAACGCGAGGATGAGGATCTTCTGCCGGTTGGGAGTCAGGGCGAAGACGCCGTGACTCGAAACAAGAATCCTGGTCATTGCCATTCTCCGGTTGTCTGCCGGGCCCGTGCCCGCCACCGCCAGTCCGACTCACATCATGCGACTGTCCGCACCGAATCCCGCCGAACCGATCACCCGGACCTGTAGCGCCGGGGTGTGCCACAAGCATGCCACGCCAAGGTGGCGGGACAAGATCGCAGTGCTCGCCGTCAACGCGATAACGCTGATCGGGCCCGCACAATCGGCGCAACCGGCCCCGGCGCCCGACGTCCCGGGCCCGGAAGCCGCCCTGACGGCTTATCAGACCATCGAACCCTGGATCCGCTCCGCCGCAATCCCGCAGGCTGCGGCGCCCATCGACCTGCCGGGTTGCACGGCGATCAGCGTGACGCTGCGCCGGGGAGGCCGAGTCGTCGGGCGGGGCACGGAGGTGATCGGACCTGATGAACCCGCCGCCCGGGCGCTGCGCGACGCCGCCGCCGGGGCGTGGATCGAGGCGAGCGAGCGAATCCGGGGCGACAACGACGCCCTGCGCGGGCAGCGTCTGCGCAGCGACGCCGCGGCGCTGACGATCGACCTGGAGCTCGCCGGGCAGTGGACGCCGATCGGCGGCGAGAGCTTCGCCGACGCCGGGGACGAGGCGGACCCGGGGATCGAGGGCGTCGCGGCGCGCGTGGGCGACCGGCTGGTCGCGGTCTTCGCGGGATCGATGCAGTCCTCGAACCGCGATGCGGCGCAGGCGCTGCTCGCCGCTGCGGGTGCGCTGGACCTTCCGCCGCTGCCGCTCAAGCAGCTGCGCGACAGCCACGGGCTGGTGGTGTACCGCTTCCCGGCGAGCCGGCTGACGCAGATCACGCCGGGCTCGGCCCCGGTGTTCCTGTTCCGTGGCGGCCGGGTCACGCCGGCGACGGCTGTCACGTCCGGCGGGCTTCGCGCCTTTTCCGACCGGATCGCAGGGAACATCCTGCGCCGCCACTGGCCGGGCCCGGAGCACCTGGGCCTGATGGACACGCTCCGTCCCTGGGCCGGCGACTACGCCGATCCGGTGATCGCCGCCCCGAGATCGCAGGCGCTGGCGTCGATGGCGCTGACTCGGTGGGCGCTGCAGCGCCAATCCCCGAAGGCGCCGCTGGCGGCGGTGGGCGCGCTGCTGGAGGAGCTCGCCGATGTTCAGGGCGACGAGGCGGAACCCTCCGCCGAGCCGACCTCGGCCGCGATGACGCTGTGCGCGATCAACGAGGCGGACCGCGCCGGCGTGTGGAACGACATCGAGACGCCGAAGGCGATCACGAGGCTGCGGTTCCGGTGCCGGGCCGCGGTGGCCGGCGCCATCGACAGCGCCGACTCGATCGAGCCCCCCGCGCTGGCGCTTGTCGCGTACGCCGCCGCGACCGACGGGACCATCGACCGATCCGCGACGGAGCAGGTGGTGCGCGCACTCTTCAGGGAATCCCCGGCGCAGGAGCTTCCGGCGCTCTCTCCGTGGCTGGGCTGGGCGGAGCTGGCGCTGCACCCGGCGGGAACGAAGCTGCCCGCGGCGATCGCGCTGCGCGAGCACCGGTCGATCCTGTGGAGGTTCCAGGTCCCGCCGGTCGGCGCGGCGGCGCCGGACCTCGTCGGCGCGATCATCTTCACCGCCTCGCGTCACCCGGCCCCGAACTGGCAGACCGCGCGCGCGCTGTCGCTGGTGGCCACGATGCTGGCGGACCCCAGGCTGACCAGCCCCGACGAGCGACTCCCCGAGATCGTCCGCCTGACCAGGGCGATGCGCTTCCTGATGGAGCTGACGATCGACGAAACGGACGCCGCCCTCGTCCCGATGCCCGCCGCGACCGCGACCGGGGCCGTTCGGATGTCGCTGTCCGACCAGCGGGCGCCCCTGGACGCGGCGGCGATGACCCTGCTGACGGTCTGCGAGACGATCCGGGCGATCGACACCGTTGAAGCCGATCGCTGACCGGTGCGGAACTGACGGCGCCCCGCGCCCGTAGAACCTGGCGCGGGCCAAGCCCGCCGGAGACCACCATGCGAACCATCCGAGACTGCTTGGCGCCGATCGCGGCGATCACGCTGCTCCTCGCGCCGGGCGCGCTGGCGCAGAGCGAGGGCGCCAGGACGCTGGCGCTGCTGACCAGGCCGCTGACCGTCGAGGCGCCGGACGTGCGCTTCGAGGACTTCGTCGAGTTCGTGCGCACGGCGACGGGCGCGACGGTGGACATCGCCTGGATCAACGACCGGCACAGCGACGGGCTCGACCCCGAGGCGATCGTCTCGGTCAGCGGCAAGGGCGCGCCGGCGCTGGCGCTGCTGCTCGATGCCGCGCAGCAGGCGGCGCTGGACGGATCCCAGGCGCCGACGTGGCAGCTCGATCAGGATTCCGGGGCGCTGCAGGTCGGACCCCGGTCGAGGCTGAACCAGTTCAAGCGGCTGGAGATCTACGATGTGCAGGACCTGCTCTTCGTCCTGCCCGACTACAAGGACGTGCCGCAGCTGAACCTGAACTCGGTCATCCGCCAGGGCCAGGGCGGCGGTGGCGGCGGGATCTTCCAGCAGAACCAGGGGCAGACGCAGGTGTTCAGCGCCGAGGAGGAGGCCGAGCGCCTGATGGAGATCCTCCGCGCCGTCATCGAGCCCGACCAGTGGATCGACAACGGCGGCGACGGCGCGCTGGTGCGCTTCTACGAGGGCAACCTGCTCGTCTCGGCGCCGGACTACATCCACCGGCAGATTAACGGCTACGCGTTCCTCCGGGGGCCGGTCGGGCGCCCGCCGCTGCCGACGGCTGACGCCGGCGCAGGCGAGCCAACGACCGAACCGCCCAGGGCGGCTCAGGACGCGACGCCCGAGCCGTAGAGCCCTTCCCTCGTGATGTATTCGAGCACGCGTGGATCCAGCAACCCGCGCAGGCGAACTTCGTCGCGGGGCGAGACTCGAAGCAGCGCCCGCGCCTCGGTCGAGCTGGCGTCGAGCGTCGGCGCCGCGATGATGCGAGCGCGCCAGGCGGCCAGCTCCCCCGCGCTCCAGTGCGGCGCCATCGATTCCAGCAGCGCATCGGCGTTCACATCGCCCCGGAGCATGACGGCGGGCTCGGCGAGATCGAGGATCGCGTGCGGCTCGCGCCAGCGGTGAAAGGATGCCGCCTGATCGGCGCCGATGAGCAGGCGGAAGACAATCGCCGGGAACCTCCAGCGCAGCTCCCGGAGCGTCTCCACGGTGTAGCTGGTCCCCCCCCGCTCAATCTCGATCGCCGAGATCGCGACCCTGGGATGTTCGGCCAAGGCGAGCCGGAGCATCGCCAGGCGCTGTTCGTCGCTCGCGTGGGAGCCATCACGTTTGAAGGGGGAGACTGCCGCCGGGATCACCAGGAGCCAGTCGGCGCCGATGGCCTGACTGACGGCGAGGGGGATCGTGGTGTGTGCGCGGGTTGGCGGGTCGAAGGAGCCACCCAGGACCGCGACCGTGCGCACTTCAGGCGGGAATCGGATTTCGCCGGGGTCACCCATCGGGTGATGGTACGCGCCCGATGTTGGACGACGTCGAGCTCAGTCGTGCAGCTGATCGCGGGGCTCGGCGAGCATGATGGGCTGACCGACCATGCCCTCGATCTCGAGTCCGGGCGCGACCTGCTCGACCTCGACGGCTTCGAGCATCGCGCCGAGCACGACGCCGTTGGCGTCGCGGACGGTGTAGCGTGGCCCCTCGCTTGTGGCGTGGATCTCGACGACGTACTGCGGGCTCGAGAGCGTGCCGAGGCTGCCGCTGGATTCCGGCGCCTGCGGGTTGCGCAGCGGGTGCGGCTTCGCCCCGGGATCGTCCTCGTGGGCGGACGACTGTCCGGGATCGATGACGTTGGCGGCGTAGAGGAACATCCCAAGCGCCAGCACGAAGGCGACAGCGTGCACAAACGATCGGCGGAAGTGCCCGAATCGATGCCCCACGCCGGCGTCGGCGACGTCGAGGCGCTCGCTGGCTCGCCGGTCATCGGTCGGGGCGGTCATGCCCAATGGATCGGCCAGATCCGTAGCGGAATCCGGCATGAGTGGGTGGAATTCCGGGCCCGATAAACGACGCGGCGACGGGCGACTCGGCCGGGCGACCCCGGTACAATCGGCCCCCCTGAACGACGGCCCCATCGTCTAGCCAGGTCAGGACGCCAGGTTTTCATCCTGGAAACCGGGGTTCGAATCCCCGTGGGGTCATTGCCGGCCGGGTTCGGGAAATATTCCCGAATCCCGGTGGGTCTGGTCCATCCCGACGCCTACCAATGACCAGCAGGACCCCGGAGACCAGAAACCCGGGTTCCGACCCTCCATGACGCGCACCGAGTCAATCTCCCTCTCTGCCACGAGTGATCACGGCAACCCCGTCGAGGATGCCGCGGTCATCGCTTCGGCAATCATCGCCCGGGAATCGGCGCCGGATGGTGTTGTCCCGCTCTCGGTCGAACAGGCGATCGCGACGCTGCCCATCGCGATCCCGGAGCGAGGCGTCGGGGAGGCCGAGGCGATCGAGCGGCTTCGGCGCGTGGTGATGGCGACGCCGACGACCTCCGGGGAGCGGTTCTTCAACCAGCTCTTCGCGGGGCGCGAGCGCGTCGCGACGATCGCCGAGGTCCTGACGGCGGTGCTGAACCAGTCGATGTACACCTGGAAGGTGGCCGGCCCTCAGGCGCTGATCGAGCGCGAGGTGCTCGAGCGCATGCTCGCCAGGGCGGGGATGGCCGGCGGCGACGCGATGTTCACCCCCGGGGGCTCGATGTCCAACCTCGCGGCGATGCTCGTCGGGCGCAACGAGATGCGCCCCGATTCGCGGGAGCTCGGCTTCGACGGCCGGGGGCAGACGATCTACGCCTCGTCGGAGTGCCACTACTCCATCCGCAAGAACGCGGCGATGATCGGCGCCGGCCGCGAAAGCGTCCGCCCGGTCGGGGTCGATGCCGAGGGCCGGATGGATCCCGAGGCGCTGGCGGCGGCGATCGCCGGGGATCGGAGAGCCGGGCTGAAGCCGCTGATGATCATTGCCACGAGCGGGACGACGGTGATGGGCGCGTTCGACCCGATCGACGCGATCGCCGACGTTGCGCGGCGCGAGGGGCTGTGGCTGCACGTGGACGGGGCCTACGGCGGGACCGCGCTGATGCACCACGAGCACCGGTCGCTGCTGCGGGGCCTGGAGCGGGCCGACTCGTTCACCTGGGATGCGCACAAGATGATGGGCGCCCCGCTGACCTGCTCGGTGGCCCTGACGCGCGAGCCCGACCTCTTCCGCAGGCACTTCGACGAGACCGCCTCGTACCTCTTCCAGCAGGACTTCGGCGCCGACCACGGCTGGCTGAACCCCGGGACGAGGTCGCTCCAGTGCGGGCGGCGCAACGATGCGCTCAAGCTCTGGGCCCAATGGCAGGCGCTGGGGGACGACGGGTACGCCGAGCGCGTGGACCGGCAGGTCGCCCTGGCTCGCCGCGCTGTCGAGATCGTCCGGGACGACGACCGGATGAGCCTGGCCTTCGAGCCCTCCTGGGTCAACGTCTGCTTCGAGGTCGTCGGGAAGTCCACCGAGATGATCTGCGACGAGTTGAACACGCAGGGGCGGCTGAAGGTCGGCCACGGCGTCGTGTTCGGGCGGCGGGTCATCCGACTTGTTACCATCGATCCCACTTTGACCATGAGCCAGCTCGAACACGCGTTCGAAGAACTGCTCGATGTCGCCCGGGGCGCGGCGCCCTCGGACAACATCGTGCGCTGAGCGCAGACGCTCAGGGAAGGAAAGGCGCTTTGCATCCGGATCCCATCAAGATCCACCCGTCCGTGAAACCCGGAACGCGCGAGCTGATCCTCGGGCGCCTCACGCCTTACGCGGCGCTGCCCGCGAAACGGGACGAGGTCGCCGAGGCGTTCAAGCGGATCACGATCTCGGAGGCCGAGGCCCGCGCGTGCGGGCACTTCAGCCCCGGCGAGCGGACGCGGTTCGAGATCGCCAAAGCCGAGGCGTTCGTGCTGCTGGCGATCTTCTGGGACAACATGCAGAGCCCGATCCACGACCACGACGAGAGCGACTGCGGGTTCAAAGTGATCGCCGGCGACGTGGAAGAGACCCGGTTCAAGGTCGTCGAGGGCGAGCTCGTGACGCCGGTCGCGACGCGCCGGCTCAAGTCA
This sequence comes from Phycisphaeraceae bacterium, assembly GCA_020639135.1. Lineage (GTDB taxonomy): Bacteria > Planctomycetota > Phycisphaerae > Phycisphaerales > UBA1924 > JACKHE01. The sequence goes on along the minus strand of JACKHE010000005.1, from coordinate 219,903 downwards.
GGTGAGTCCGCCAGGAGCACCGGCGAATCGATCCACCGGCTGGGCGTCCCGCGGGGCGAGGCGGGGCAGTCGATCACGCTGCACCTGTACTGCCCCATCCTGGGCTACGACGCGATGGGGATCTACCGCGAGGTGGACGAGGCCGGGATGAAGGCCCGAAGCCGGCAGCGGGATCACGCCTGAGCAAGTCAGAGACCCGGACCCCAGGCGCCGCCCGAGTGGCGCCATTCTGCAAGCCTGCCACCCGATAGGGTGGATTGCGCCCATGCTCTGGCCGTTCTGCGGCCGAGGTCCGAGAACTCACCCGCGACCCGCGCTGATGGTTTCCGAGGCGCGCTGTTTTCGGCTGCTCGACCGATCCCCGGATTCGGGTGAAGGGCCCTATCTGGAGCGTTGAAGTCCGCCGGGCATCGATTCGATGAACCCATGCGGCGCCCATTCTCCATCCCGATGTCAAGACCACTGCACACAATCGGAAGGCTCTTCCTCGAGATCCTCGTGCTCATCATCGTCACCGAGACGGTGGTGATGTTCGTGCTCCCGCGTCTGGCGCCGGGTCTCGAAGGCTGGCGCGAGGCGCTGCTGGATTCGATGCTGCTCGCGATCTTCGCCGGGCCCTTCATCCTCTGGCGGTGTGTCGTGGCCTCCCGGCAGGGGATCGATCACTTCGCGCCAGACGAAACTCATGACAGCGATCGGGCGGGCTGGCACGCGGGCATGACCCTGGCGCTGGGCATCCCGACGGCGCTGGCCATCGCGATCGTGATGAGCCAGGAGATTGTCGCGGCGGCGGGGCACCGGTTCGATGTCGCGGTCAACCAGGCCGCGCGGGTGCTCTACGACTGGTCGTACCGCCCGGTGTACGGCCTCAAGGGCGCGCGTGGCGTGTACGCGGCCAGCCAGAGCGTCGAACGCGATGAGTTTGTGGATTACGTCGCGAGCCGGAACTTCGCGGAGGAGTTCCCTGGCGTCCGCCTCATGGGCATGCTTAATCTCGTCCCGGACGAGGAACTCTCCGCGTACGAAGCGGCGCAGCGAGCGGAGTCGGATGATGGGTTCAACGTCTCCCTGCACGGCGGCATCCACCAGCACTGGATCGTTCGGTACGCCGAGCCCCACGCCGAGGGGCGCCGGCTGCTCGGGGAGGATCTGGGCGCCATCCCAGCGCTGCGTGTCACCGCGATGCGTGCGGCCGAGCAGGGGACACCGCTGCTGACTGGAACACTGGAGATCCCGGACGGGGATCGGCGCCGGAGCGAGATGCTCTGGCTGATCCCGGTGTACCGCAACGGCGAGCCGGCATCGACCCCGGAAGAGCGGGTGATTGCGCTGGAGGGCGTGCTCTTCGCGACGTTCTCTCTGGACGGGCTGCGGCCGATGCTCGCCGAAGCGCTGCACGGCTACGCGCACCTCCAGATCACGCGGGGGGATCGCATCGCAACGAACACCCTGCTGCTGGACCTGGACCGGGGCAAGGCTTCGCACACCGAGATCGAGGACCGGGACGGGGGGGAGATCCAGCGCACCGAGCGTCTGGACATCGGGGGTCAGCAGTGGGTCCTGCGCATCGCGTCCACCCCTGCGTACGAGTCGACGATCAACCTGTTCCCGCCGGTCGTCGTGGCGGTCGGCGGCTTGCTGCTCTCGATGGCGCTGGCGGGGATTTTCCTCACGCTCGGCACATCGCGCCGGAGGGCGGTCCGGATCGCACACGAGATGACCGCGCGGATCCGCATGCTCTCGATGGTGGCGGAGAAGACGACCAACTCCGTGATCCTGACCGACCCCGACCAGCGGATCGTCTGGGTGAACCAGGGCTTCACCGACATCAGCGGTTTCACGATCGACGAGGCCAGGGGTCTCCAGCCGGGACAGCTTCTGCAGTGTGAGAACACCGACCCTGACACGAAGGACGCGATCCGGCGCGCCCTGCTGCAGGGGCGGGGATTCCGGGGTGAGATCCTCAACCGGGGCAAGGACGGCCGGGAGTACTGGCTCGAGATCGACATCCAGCCGGTGCACGACGAGCACGGCGCCGTGGTCAGCTTCATCGCGGTGCAGAACGACCTGACCCAGCGGAAGGAGGCCGAGAAGGCGATGCAGGCGGCGCGGGTCGCGGCGGAGGAGGCGCACGACGCCAAGAGCAGGTTCCTCGCCTCGATGAGCCACGAGATCAGGACGCCGCTCAACGGGATCATCGGGTTCGCCGACCTGCTGCGCCGCGGCGCCGACAACGGCGACGAGCAGCAACGCTCGGAGTGGATCGGCGTGATCCACGGCAGCGGCGAGCACCTGCTGTCGCTGCTTAACGACGTCCTGGACCTCGCGAAGATGGACGCGGAGGGCACGGACATCTCCATCGCGCCGTGCAACCCGCGGAAGACGATCTCCGGCGCGGTGCAGCTGCTCCAGTCGCGCGCGGACGAGAAGTGCATCGGCCTGCGGATCACCATCGACGACGCCGTTCCCGAGGGGATCCGGACCGACGCGACTCGGCTGCGCCAGATCCTCATGAACCTGGTCGCCAACGCGGTGAAGTTCACCGAGGAGGGCGAGGTCCACGTCGATGTCTCCATGAGCGAAGCGGGCGGGACGCCAAGGCTCCGGATCGCGGTGCGCGACACCGGGATCGGCATGACGGGCGAGCAGGTGGAGAACCTGTTCACGCCCTTCCAGCAGGCGGACAAGACCATCGCGACACGCTTCGGCGGGACCGGGCTGGGGCTGGCGATCTCCAAGCGTCTGGCGCAGCGGCTCGGCGGGGACATCACCGTGACCAGCGAACCGGGGGCGGGCAGCGTCTTCACGGCGGAGATCGCCGCACCGGCGCTGCTCCACGGCGAGACCTTGCCGGACGCGATCCCGGAGAAGGACGGGTGGGACGAGGAGGGCGCCGCCAGGCCGCTCGAAGGGCGCCGGATCCTCGTCGCGGACGATGTCCCGGCCAACCGCCAGATCTGCTCGCTGCTTCTGGACCGGGCGGGCGCGGAGGTCATGACGGTCAGCGACGGCAAGGAGGCGGTGGCCGCGTGTGAGCGCGAGGACTTCGACATCATCCTGATGGACGTGCAGATGGCGGAGATGAGCGGGCTCGAAGCGACGCGGCTGATCCGGGAATCCGGCGAGGAGACGCCGATCCTGGCGCTCACGGCGTTCTCCTCCGGCGCCGACAGGGAAACGTGTCTCGCGGCGGGGATGGACGACTTCCTCACCAAGCCCTTCAAAGCCACGGTGTTGATCCAGACCATCCTGAGGTGGATCGAAGGAGCGCAAGCCGAGGAGCGACATCCCGGCACGCTTGCTGAAGAACTCTCGGCGCCCGCGCGCCCGGGCCTGGACCCCGAACTCGCCGCGGTCGCGCGGGACTGGGTGGAGTGCCTGTCGGAGAAGATCATTGAGGCCGAAGCCGCGCTAGAGCGGGGAGATTTCGAGGCCGTGGCCCGGATCGCGCACGCGATCAAGGGTTCGGGCGGCTCGGTCGGGCTCCCGGAGTTCACGGAGCGGGGCCTGGCGCTGGAGCACGCAGCGCACGGTCGTGATCAGGCCGAGTCACGGCGGCAGCTCGAATCGATCAGGTCGTTGCGGTCGTCGGCGGAAGTCCGATTCCGGAACCGGGCGGCCTGAGACGACTCCGGGCCAATGCCTGTTTTTCCTTTATTCATGCGAATAATCGGCTGATTGACGGGCGTGCGTGCGCGCGTGACGCGTCCGACGCGGCGCTCATTGGGACATGCACGCGTCCCGGAGTTCCGGCATAATCCGACTGCACCGGCTGGCAACGCATGCCCGCCGATGGAGTCACCATGTACGACCTGCTCTTCTCGGGTTCCGCGGCCTGGTTCAGCATCCCGGCGATCCTCGGGACGCTCTTCTTCATCATCCGGCTCGGGCTGATGTCCATGGGGATGATCGATCTGGACGCTCACACCGACGGCGGCGGGGATTTCCACGGCGGGGACCTGCACGGCGGCGATCTGGACGGGCTCGACGGGGCCGACGCCGATGGCGCGGACGCCCACCACACCGATTCCAACGCGCTGTTCAGGCACCTGTCGGTGCAGTCGGTCTTCACCTTCGCGATGGGCTTCGGCTGGGGCGCGCTGGCGAGCTCCAAGGGCACCGGGTGGTCGATCCCGGTGAGCATCGCGGTGGGCGCCGTCTGCGGTGTCGCGATGGTGTACCTGCTGACGCTGCTGCTGACGATGCTCTACGACCTGCGCTCGGACGGGACACTGCACATCCGCGGCGCGATCGGTCTGGAGGGGGACGCGTACGCGCAGGTCCCGCCCTCGCACAGCGGCAAGGGGCAGGTCAGCGTCGTCATCGAGACGAGACAGCGGATCTACAACGCGGTCACCGGCGACGCCGAGGCGATCCCGAGCGGGATGCGGGTGCGTGTGCTTGGAACGAAGGACGGCAACACGCTCGACGTCACCGGGATCCGGGGCGGGGGCTGATCACCAGCAAAGGAAGCAACGGATGCAGATCGGATTCTCATCGATGACGGCGTCGGCGAGCGGCGGCGGGGCGAGCCTGCCGCAGCCGCTGCTGTGGCTCTTCGTCGGCGGCGCGGCGCTGCTGATCTTCTTCTTCGTGATCGCGATCGCGGTCAAGCAGTACAAGCGGTGCCCATCGAACAAGATCCTGGTGGTGTTCGGCCGGGTCAGCGGCCCCAACGCGGCGGCCAAGTGCATGCACGGCGGCAGCACGTTCATCATCCCGCTGTTCCAGGACTATTCGTTCCTGAGCCTCGAGCCACTGGTCATCGACATCCCGCTGGAGGGGGCGCTGTCGCTGAACAACATCCGCGTGAACGTGCCCTCGACGTTCACGGTGGGCGTCTCGACGAACCCGGTGCTGATGAACAACGCCGCGGAGCGGCTGCTGAACCTTTCGGTGAGCTCGATCCGCGAGCAGGCGCAGGACATCATCCTGGGCCAGCTGCGCCTGGTGATCGCGACCCTGTCGATCGAGGAGATCAACAAGGACCGCGAGAAGTTCATGAACCTGATCAACGAGAACGTTGCGCAGGAGATCAACAAGATCGGGCTCGACCTGATCAACGTGAACATCCGGGACATCACCGACGAGAGCGGGTACATCAAGGCGATCGGCCAGCGCGCCGCCGCCGAGGCGATCAACCAGGCGAAGGTGGACGTCGCCGAGCAGAACAAGCTCGGCGCGACCGGGCAGGCGGTCGCCGAACGCGAGCAGACGGTCAGCGTGTCGCTGGAGCAGGCCGCGTCAGCCGAGGGCGAGAAGGCGGCCGAGCAGAAGCAGCGCGTGGCGATCGCGGCGCTGGAGGCGGACGCCGTCCAGGGCGAGGTCCAGTCCAAACGCGACCTGGAGATCGCGACGGCGGAGCGCAAGGCCGAGACCGTCGCCGCGCAGAAGGCCGCCGAGCAGCGGCAGCGCATCGACGTCGCAAGGGCGGAGGCGCTGGCGGTTGACGGCGAGAACACGTCATCGGCTCAGATCGCCGAGTCGAACGCCCGGCTGGCGGAGATCCGCGCCGAGGCGAAGCGCCGCGCCGACGTGGCGACGGCGAAGTCGCAGGAGGCGATTCTCATCGCCGAGCGCGAGCAGGAGCTGGCGAACCTGTCCAAGATGGAGCTGGCGCCGCAGGAGATCGAGAAGCGCCGGATCGAGATCGCCGCCAGCGCCGAGGCGGAACGGATCCGCCTGGTGGCCAAGGGCGAGGCGGACGGGATCCTGGCGCGGTACGTCGCGGAAGCCGAGGGTGTGCAGAAGGTGCTCGAGGCGAAGGCGCATGGCTACAACAAGCTGGTCGCCGCGTGCGCGGAGAACCCGCAGATCGCCCCGACGCTGCTGATCATCGAGCAGCTCCCGCAGCTCGTCGCCGAGCAGGTCAAGGCGATCCGCGAGCTGAAGATCGACAAGATCACGGTGTGGGACGGCGGCGCCTCATCGGGCGACAACGGGGCCAAGGGCGCGACGGCGAACTTCCTCGCGGGCCTGATCGGCTCGCTCCCGCCGATCCACGAGCTGGCGGAGCAGGCGGGGATCGATCTGCCCCAGGCGCTGGGGAAGCTCAAGGAGAAGCAGCAGGACGACGCCGGCAAGGCCGTCGATCCCGGCGCCGCGAAGGGCCGCTGAGACACCCCTTGCGCGCAGCGACACCGCGCCCGATTCCGTTGTTGGCATGTTCTACAGGGCGTGCGCCGGACGGATTCGCCGCGGTGAACTTTTTCGTCGCTCGTGCGTATGACCGTTCCGGTGCGGCAACGCAAACGTCACGTGACGCGCCGGGGGAATCCACTGGAGCCTCGCCATCACTCGCAGCAGACCTGAGAAGGAGTCCGCGATGGAGCAGCGCAGTCAGACGGGATCTCGCAACTCGCAACGGAATCAGAGGCTGGCGGTGTTCGCCACGGCCGGCGTCCTGCTGATCGCGGGAGCCGCAATCGGGGGTGGGCCGGTCTCGAACTCGGAACGGATCGCGCCGCCGGCGCTGAACGCGCCGAAGCCCGACCCGACCGACGGCCCCGTGGTGCAGCTGGCCTTGCTGCTGGACACGAGCAACAGCATGGACGGGCTGATCGATCAAGCGCGGGCGCAGCTCTGGAGCGTGGTCAACGAGCTGGCCTCGATCGAGCGGGACTGCCAGAGCGTGCAGCTCCAGGTCGCGGTCTTCCAGTACGGCAACTCGTCGCTGGAGTCGGACGACGGGTTCATCCAGATGCGCACGCCCTTCACGACGGACCTCGACATCATCTCCGAGCAGCTCTTTGCGCTGCGGACCAACGGCGGGAACGAGTTCTGCGGGCAGGTGATCGACGCCGCGGTGAACCGGCTCGAGTGGATCAAGCCGAGCGACAAGGCGGGGGCGCCCAGCGTGACCCGGATGATCGTCATCGCCGGCAACGAGCCCTTCACACAGGGGACGACGCCCTACACGTCGTCCATCCCTTCCGCGACGAACCGCGGCATCACGGTGCACACGGTGTTCTGCGGGCCCAGGCAGGAGGGCATCAACACGTTCTGGAAGGACGGGGCGACGCTGGGCGAGGGCCGGTACTGCGCGATCAACCAGAGCCGGACCGTTGTAGATATCCCGACGCCCTTCGACGAGGTGATCATGAGGCTCGGCGGCGAACTGAACAGCACGTACATCCGCTTCGGCGATCAGGGCCGCGAGTACGAGATGCGGCAGGAGGCGCAGGACTCGCTCTCCGGGGCGAACACGAGGGATTCAGTGAGCCGGAACGTCGCCAAGGCGAGCGGGCTGTACCGGAACAGCGTCTGGGACCTCGTCGATGCGAGCCGCGAGGAGGGGTTCAGCCTGGCCGAGATCGACCGGTCCACGCTCCCGGACGACCTGCAGGGGCTGACGGACAAGGAGCTGGAGCAGGCGATCGTGTCGGCGGCGGCGCGGCGCGCCGAAATCCAGGCCTCCATCAATGAGAACAACGCTGCCCGCGCCAAGTTCATCGCCGAGCACCAGGGCGAGCAGACCGTTGACGGGACTCTGGAGAGCGTGCTCCTGGAGGCGATCCGCGATTCATTCGCCGAAGACAACGGGGGCGCCGGTTCGGAGGACGGATCGGACGGCTGAACAAACTGATCATCACGCACCGCAGCCCGGCCGCCCGCGCCGGGCTTTTTCGTGCGCTGATCGGCCGCCTCGCTCTGGTACACTGACGGGGCGCCTCCGCAGCAAGACCCGCGCCTGAATGCCCGACGCGAACGAGCAAATCACGATCGCCCTGCACGCCTGCAGGGCGAACAACGCCGCGACCGGCGAGCTGATCGGGCTGGTGTACGACCAGCTCCGCGCGATCGCGCAGGCGCGGATGAACCAGGAACGCGCCGGCCATACCCTTCAGGCGACGGCGCTCGTCCACGAGGCGTGCTTCAGGCTGCTGGGCGACAGCTCGCCGCAGTGGGAGGACCGGGGGCACTTTTTCAGAGCCGCAGCCGAGGCGATGCGGCGGATCCTGATCGATCATGCGCGGATGAAGAAGAGCGCCAAGCGGGGCGGCGGCGGGTCGCGGGTCCCCCTGAGCGTCGTGGACCTTGCCGTCGAGCACGACCCGGAACAGGTGCTGGAGCTCGACGAGGCGCTGCGGAAGCTGGAGGCGGAGGACCCCTCCGCGGGCGAGGTGGTGCAGCTGCGGTTCTTCGGCGGGCTGAGCGTGCAGGAAGTCGCGCAGGTGATGGGGATCTCCGAGCGGACGGTCGCGCGCGAGTGGGCGTTCGCGCGGGCGCGGCTCTTCGAGTTGCTGGGCGCCGACGGGGTGGAGCAGCCGTGAGCCTGGAACGGGTCAAGGCGGTCCTGCACGAGGCGCTGGAGCTGTCCCCCGACGCCCGACAGTCGTACATCGAGAAGGCGTGCGACGGCGACACCGGGCTGGCGTCGCGCGTGCGCGCGTTGCTCGACTCGCACGAGGGCGCCGGGGCGTTCCTGAGCGAGCCGTCGATCGACACCGGCTCTGCGGTGATCGAGCACGCCGAGGAGCCGATCCCGGACTCGATCGGCGACCGCGTCCTGGGAAGCTTGGCGAGGGCGGATTCGGCATCGTTTACCTCTTGCGCCAGGAAGCCAATCCGGGCGCTCGTGTGGCTGATGAAGAATTGGTTCGGCCGGGATGGAGCTCGCGGCAGGTCCTGGCGCGGTTCGAGACAGGCGGCAGGCGGCTGGAGCTGATGAGCCGCACAACATCGCCGGCGTCATGACGCGGGACCACCGACACCGGCCTGCCCTACTTCGTGATGGAGTACGTCGATGAAAGTCGGTGATCACGTCGTACGCCAGGCGCAGGGGCTGGGGTGCGTGCGCTCCTGGGCTGTTCATCCCGGTGTGCAACGCCGTCCAGCACTGCCATCAGAAGGGCGTCATCCACGCGATCTCAAGCCTCGAACGTCCTCGTCATGGAGGGTGGACGGCAGGCCGGTCCCCAAAGGTGATCGATTTCCGGCGGCATCGCCAAGGCGGTGCAGGGACCGCTCTCCGGATCGGCCTTCAGTCACCCAATCTGCACAGATCGTGGGGACGCCGCAGTACATGTCGCCGGAGCAGGTCTCCTTCAGGGCGATCGATGTGGACACGCGATCTGACGTGTATTCGCTCGGCGCGGCTGCTCTACGAGGTGCTCGCCGGCTTGCCCCCGTTCGACACCCAGCGGCTGAACAAGGCAGGCGCGGCGGAGCTGGGCGGATCATCCGCGAGAGGAACCCCCAGGCCCTCGACTCGCTGCGTTTCGATCCGACAAGACGACCGGCACGAGGCTGGCGCGACCTGCGCGAGGGCTGGGCTGGGTCGTCGCTTGGGCGATGTAAGAAGGACCGCGCCCGGCGGTATCAGTCCCCGGGCTCGCGGCCGATCTCAGCGGCATCTCAACGGCGAGGTGATCCTCGCCGGCTAACCAGGCTCTACAGGGCCCGGAAGATGATCAGCAGACACCAGGTGGAGTTCGCCGCGGCAGGCAGCGCGGTGACGATGGCGCGCTTGCTCGCGGTGGTCGTGGTCAGCACGGTCTTCGCGACACAGGCCGAGCGCATGGGCACGACGCGGGACAGGCTCGCCAAGTTCAGACGATCTCCCGGTTCACGGAGGAGATGCTCTCGAGATCTGACCCGGCAGTGGCCTTTGCGGGGCGGACACAGCTGTTCAGTCGATTCTCCGGCTTGGCGCCCGCCAGCGGATCAGCGCCACGGGCATCGAGGCCGAGTCCCAGAGATCGGGCACACTTTGATGATCAGCAGGGCGTACCGGGCGTCGCCCCTGTTCGAAGGCAGGATCGCAGCTGCGGCGTGGTGCGTCGGAGCTGGCCGCACGGCAGCTCGGCGATCGGACCCACTGACGCTGCAAATCGTGTCGGCGTATGCGCTGCTCGCGAGACACAGGCAGGCTCGACGGGCGCTGGCGCTCTTCATCCGTCCACGATCGGCGGAGTCGCGGCTCTGAGCGGACAGTCCGATGACGCTCAGGGGCGATCGAACATCCGTTCCACGCTCAACGAGATGGGCCGGTACGAAGAAGCCTGCAGCGTCTGAGCGATGTCCTGGAGCAGCGCATCAGGACTGCTGGGCGATGAGCACACCGACACCATGGCGACGCCGGAACAACCTCGCCAGCGGCGCCGATGAGGCTCCAGCCGGGATGAGCAGGCGATCGCGGCACTTGCTCCGAGCGTGTCGTAGAGTACCAGACAAAGACCGCAGGGGAGGACCACCCGCAAACGCTCTCGACGATGAACAACCTCGCCTACGCAGCAGATGACGTGGGACGCTGGGAGGATGCCGAGGCGATGTACCGGGTGTTGGCAATCAAGCGGCGCGTCCTGCACAGGGGCACCCGGGCGATCATCACGATGAACAACCTCGCGAGCCTGCTCGGCTCCGCACGAAGCCAAACCGAGCGCGCGTCGAGATCCTCAGCAGAAGCGATCGACCTGCCGTCCGCGACCTCAACGAGAACGACCTCAAGACGCTGACGCTGCGGAACAACCTCGCGTCAGCCTGATGCGGCTCGACCCGCAGGATGGGAGCGATCGACACGATGCGCCCTCATCGTCAAGGCTCGGTAAGCTGGCATCAGGGGAACCGTCCGATCCCAAAGACCAATCAGGGCGAAGTCGCAGCTCACTCGCAGAGCGCGTGCCTCGTGGAGGTGAGGGCCGGGGCGACGGGCGCTGGTGATCGCCTCAGGCAGCATCCGCTACGCAATCGAGGCCTGCCCCGAGCACCGGCTGCTGGCGACGGCACTTTGGCACACGGCAAAGGCACTCAACGCGGTGGGCCGGGTCGAGGAGGGGCGACGCCGCTCTGGGGAAGGCCCTGGAGATCCGCCCGGGCGACGTTTGGCGAGGGACCCGGGCTGGTGGACTATCTCAAGCCCTCCAGGGGCGGGCGGCTGGCCAAGGGCGTTCGCCGAATCGGACCGGCTGGCGGCCGAAATCTGGGAGCCCCAAAGAAGTCTATGAAAAACCAGTGATCTCCTGGCAGCCCGCAGGTGGATTCCGCCTTGGTGTACCGAGGCCAGCTCCGATCGAGCCAGGCCCAGCCGCTGCTCACAACCCTGTCGACAGAGACGCCATGAGCACCAGACGACCACCTGCATGCGCGCGCAGCCCCAGGAACGCACCGGCGCTGCCCCATCCACGCACTCGCCCAGTGGAGGGCGAGCGGCGGGCTCGGGATCCAGGATCGGGATCCTCGCGTTCGGCCTCCTCGCCTACGCGGCATTCTTCGCGACGATCTGCTACGCGATCGGGTTCGTCACCGGCATCATCGTTCCCAAAACGATCGACTCCGGCGCAGCCGGGGCGCTGGCCCCATCGCTGCTGATCAACGGGGCCATGCTCGTTGCGTTCGTCGTCCAGCACACGATCATGGCGCGTCCCCGGTTCAAGCGGTGGGTGACGCGGTTCATCCCCCACGCGATGGAGCGGAGCCTCTTCGTGATGCTGGCGAGCCTGATCCTTGCCGGGACGTTCTGGCTCTGGCGTCCGCTGCCCGAGGTGGTGTGGAGCGTCAGCGATCCGATCCTTGCCAACGGGCTGCTGGGGCTGTCGCTGCTCGGCTGGGCGATCGTTTTCGGCTCGACGTTCCTCATCAGCCACTTCGATCTCTTCGGCGTCCGGCAGGTCGTCACCAACGCGATGGGCGGGGAGTACCGCCCCGTCTCATTCCGCCTGGTCGGGCTGTACAAGATCGTCCGGCACCCTCTGATGCTCGGCTTCCTCATCGCGTTCTGGGCGACGCCCCACATGACCGTCGGACACCTGTTCTTCTCGATCATGACCACGGCCTACATCCTCTTCGGCACGGCCATCGAGGAGCGTGATCTCGTCGCGGCGTTCGGCGACCGGTACCTCGAGTACCGCCGCAACGTCCGGGGCCTGATCCCGCTGCCGAGGTTCAACACCTCCTCGAAGGGCGCCGCCTGATGAGCCAGTGCCGCATGATCCGCCGGCTGGGTTACGCCGGGTTCGCGTTCTTCGCGATCAAGGGCTGCCTCTGGCTGGCGCTGGCCGGCGCCGCCTCGATGGGGCTGCTGACGCTCCCAGGCCACTGAACGCCCTTGCCCGAACAAGCAGAGCCCCCCGACGCAACGCGGGTGGGCTTTTTCGTTATACCGGACCGATCCGCGCGGGCTGACCGAGCACAGGAGACCCATGATGAGAGCATGCCGCATGGCGCTACTCGGGATCGCGCTGACCACAGCGGCGATCGCGCAGGACAGCGAGCCACGCCCGGTGGAACAGATCCGCGATGACGCAGGATCGCTGTTGGGGTTCGTCGAGACGGATCTCGGCCGATCGTTCCTGCGCAGCGCCGCGGATCTGCCCGAGATCGAGGGCGAGCGCATCGTGTACTGGGACCGCACAAAGCGCCGCGCCATCGGCGAGGCGGAGGCGCAGGGTCTCGATGAAGAGGCGCTGGAGCCGTTCCGCAGGCTCGAGCTCGGTGAGGACTTCTACTACAACACCGCGTACGGTTCGCCGCTGGCGTACTGCCGGGCGATCGACCTGGCGGGTTCCAGCGGCATGCGCACGGTTGACGGCGCCGGGATTCTCGACTTCGGCTTCGGCGGCATCGGGCATCTCCGGATGCTCGCGAGCCTGGGCGCCAACTGCACGGGGCTCGAGGTGCTCGATCTGCTCCGGGAGTTCTACCGCGAGCCTGGCGACACGGGCGAGATCGACCGGGCGTCGGTCGCCGGCGCCGGTGATCCGGGCTCGATCAGGCTGCTGTTCGGGCGCTTCCCCGCGGAGAAGCCGCTCACGGACGCCGTTGGAACAGGCTACGACCTGATCCTCTCCAAGAACACGCTGAAACTGGGGTACATCCACCCGGAACGGGAGGCGGACCCGAGGAGCGTCATCGACCTCGGCGTCGATGACGAGGCCTTCGTGCGCGCGATGTTCGACGCGCTGGCGCCGGGCGGGTTGTTCATCGTATACAACATCTACCCCAAGCCGAGCGGCCCGGACGAGCCCTACATCCCCTGGGCGAGCGGCGCGTTCCCCTTCGATCGTGCCTTGACCGAGGGCGTCGGGTTCGAGGTCGTCAAGTGGAATGTTGACGATTCCGACGCGATGCGGCGGATGGCGACCATCCTGGGGTGGGACGGGTCGATGTCTCTGGACGATGTATTCGCGATGTACACGATCCTCCGGCGGCCTTCGGAGTAGCACCCGTCATGAATCCAGGCGCCGCGGATTGGAACAGCCCCGGGGCGGATCGCTCCGCCCGGGGGCCGAGGATTCTGGTTGGTCGCCCGCAGCCATGGCCAGCGTTCCAACTTCCGTCACCTCGGGCTGGCGATCGTCCTGAACGCATTGGCCCGAGGAGTGCCGAAAACGATCTGTGAATCCGATCATGAAATCTGTAGATTGTTTCGTGGATGTCCCAGGCTGATCCCAGTGAAATCACCAGGCTGCTCCACGAAATCGAGCGACAGACGCCGGGCGCTGTCGATCAGTTGATCGGGCTGGTCTATGCCGACCTGCGGAGCATCGCCGAGAACCGGATGCGGGCGACGCCAAACGGCGACTCTCTGCAGCCCACCGCGATGGTGCACGAGGTGTACCTCCGGATCTTCGGCAAGCCGAACCCGTCCTGGCCGGACCGGAGGTATTTCTTCCGGGCGGCGGCGACGGCCGTCCGGGACATCCTCGTGGAGCGGGCTCGCCGGGCGGTGAGTCTCAAGCGCGGCGGCGGGCGGGAGCGCGTGCCGCTTGGCGACACGGCGCTGCTCTGGGAGGAATCCGAGTCCGCGCTGCGGCTTTCCGAGGCGCTGGCGGCGCTGGGCGAGCGTCACCCCAGGCAGCACGAGGTGGTCGAGCTCAAGCACTTCGCGATGCTGACGGAGGAGGAGATCGGCCTGACCCTGGGGATCAGCGCGGTGACGGTGCGCCGGGACTGGGCGTTCGCCCGCGCCTGGCTGGCCCAGCGGCTCGGAGGTTCGCGCACCGCATGAGACCGGCGAGCGATTACCACGATGACCGGCTTGTGGAGCTGTTTCACCGGCTGTGCGACGAGGACCCCGACTCCTGGGCGTCATCCGTCGCGCTGGCCGGGCTCGACGGCGATGCATCATCGGAGCTGCTCGGGCTGCTCCGGGCGCAGCGTTCGCCGCTGCCGATCCTCGACCGCAGCCCGGCCGAGGCGTTCCCGGAGCTGTCGCGGGGAGAGCCAGCGGCCTTCGACGGCTACGAGATCATCCGTCTCATCGGCTCCGGCGGGATGGGGCTCGTGTACCTGGCCGAGGAGGTGAATCTCAAGCGGCTGGTGGCGATCAAGGCGCTGCCGGCGTCGCTGACCGGTTCGGCCAGCGCCGTCGAGAGGTTCCGCCACGAGGCGCAGGCGGCGGCATCGCTCGAGCACGAGAACATCGTCAGGGTCCACCGCTTCGGCCGCTGGGGCGAGACGCACTACATCGCGTCGCAATACATCGAGGGCCAGACGCTCGCAGAGGCGATCGCGCGCGCGAAAACGGAGGGCCCTAACGGCGATTGGCCGGCGTGGTCCGTCGGGGCCATCCGCTCGATCGCGTCCGCGCTGGAGTCCGCGCACGCTCAGGGCGTCATTCACCGCGACGTCAAGCCCGCGAACATCCTGATCAACCGCGAGGGCGTCGCGTTCCTGGCGGACTTCGGCGTCGCGAAGACATCCGGGTCACTGGAGCTGACGAGGACCGCGGAGAAACCGGGGACGATCGCGTACATGAGCCCCGAGCAAGCGGGGCTGCTGCGCGCCCCGGTCGGCGCGCGGTCCGATGTGTACGCGCTAGGCGCCGTGCTGTACGAGTGCCTGACGCTGGAGAAGCTGCACCCCGAGGGCTCGGCGGCAGAGGCGCTTAACGCGATGCGGGCCCGGTCGCTGAGACCGGTGCGTGTGCGCGGCGGGTCGTCATCGGAACAACTCCGGCGTGTCTGCGAACGGGCGCTGGCGTGGGATCCGCGCGATCGGTTCGGGAGCGCCGGCGAGTTCGCCGAGGAGCTCGACCGGATCCTCCGGGGCGAGCCGGTGCGCACGCGCCGGATGCCGGCGACAAGGAGGTTGCGGCTTCTGCTGAGGCGCCGCTCGGCGTGGATCGTGATCGCCGCGTCGCTGCTGCTCGGAGTTGCGGGCGTCGTCGCGCCGATCTTGCTGCCGGAACCGCAGCCGACGGGGCTGCTGACGGTGCGCTCGGACGCGCCGGGTTCGAGGATCTCGGTCCGCCGATATGACTGGGATTCCCGTCAATACGGACCCGAGACACCGATCGGAACGGGCCCGGCGAGCAGGAGACTCCCGCAGGGGCAGTACCGCGTCCTGGTCCGCGCACCCGGCGCGCTGGCGGAGTGCAACAGCGTGATCGGCGAGGATGCAAGCGTCGAGATCGATGCGCATCCCCGGCCGATGGACCCGGAGTCTGCAGGCATGGTCCTCATCCCGGGGGGCCCCGCGATCGTCGGTTTCAAGCAATCCATCCAGCCGAAGGACCTTGAACGAACGGTTCAGCTCCCGCCGTTCTGGATCGACCGGTGCGAGGTCTCCAATGCGCAGTACCGGGAATACGTCGAGGCGACCGGCGCGGCGGCGCCGCCGCTGTGGGTGACGCCGTACGACCACGCGATCGACCGGTTGCCCGTGGTTGGCGTGACCTTTGCGCAGGCGGAGGCGTACGCCCAGTGGGCGGGCAAGCGGCTGCCGAGCGCGGTGGAGTGGGAGCGGGCGGCGCGCGGGCCAGAGGGGTGGTATTTCCCGTGGGGCTTCGATTACGAGGCGGTGCAGGATCGGGGCAACATCGGGCAGGACAGCCGGCTCGGGTGGCAGTCGAACTTCGACGACCCAGAGTTCGGCGCCCAGGTCCTCGCACCGCTGCGCCCCGTCGATGACCCGATCGGCGCCGACGTGACGCCCGACGGCCTGATCCACATGTTCGGGAACATTTCCGAGTACACGGACTCCCCGTTCGAGTGGTATCAGCTCGATGAGGCGCCCGGACAATACGAATACATCCAGGTCAAGGGAAGGCCGTGGAATGGTGAGAACGGTCCCACCATGGACCTGACAAGCGTCGTTCCGTTCAGCCGCAGGCAGCAGGCGGCTTGCGTCGGGTTCCGGTGCGCCAGGTCGGTGGATGAATGACCCGAGCCGGAGGGCCGGCCCCGGATCCGGGTATCCTGTCCGCATGACCACAACCGAGCACCGCGGTCGCCCCGACCCTGTCAGTCCCGATCGGCTGCGCTGGCGTTGTCCCAGGGAATGGCTGCCCTTCGAGACGACGGCAAGCGTCGAGCCGGCCCAGTCGATCCTCGGGCAGAGCGACGCGGCCGAGGCGCTGCGGTTCGGGCTCGCCACCACGGCGCCGGGGCACCACGTCTTCGTCCGCGGACTGGCCGGAACCGGGCGGGTCACGCTGGTGCGGCAGATGATGGAGCGCATCAGGCCGCAGGGCCGGCACACGCACGATCACTGCTACGTGCGCAACTTCGCGCACCCCGAGCAGCCCCGGTTGATCACGCTGCCACCCGGCTGCGCGGCCAAGCTCGCGGCGCACATGGAGGAGTTCGCCCAGTATCTCCGCGAGGGGATCCCCAAGGCGATGGACAGCGACCAGTTCAAGGCCGAGCGGTCGGCGCTCGACGCCTCCGTCGAGGCGCGGCTCAAGCAGATCACGCAGCCGTTTGAGTCGGACATCGCTACTGCCGGGCTGACGATGGTGACGATGGACGTCGGCCCCATGAAGGTGACGGCCCTGGCGGCGATGATCGACGGGAACCCGGTCCCACCGGAGGCGCTCGACTCCCTCGTCGTCGCCGGCCGGCTCGACAAGGCGGGCGCCGAGGCGCTCAGGCAACGGATCGACGACCTCACCCAGCGCATGGCGCAGATCAACGGCCAGCTCGAGGAGCTGCGCCGCGAGCACGCCGAGAAGGGGCGGAAGCTGGTCGCACGGCAGATCGGCTCGGCCGTCGAGCCGATGCTCGAGGACATCCGCAGGCAGTGCGAGGAGGAGGAGATCTCGCGGTTCCTCACCGCCGTGCGCGAGGACATCACGACGCACCGCGTGCACGCGATCCTCAAGGGCGTGGATATCTCCAGGCTCTACCTGGTGAACCCGATCGTGGAGCAACCGGCGGACGGCGCGTGCCCGATCGTACTCGAGTCCACGCCGTCGGTGGCCAACCTGTTCGGGTCGATCCAGCTCGCCTGGTCCAAGTCCGGCGCGTCACGCTCGGACCACATGATGATCCGCCCCGGGG
The DNA here is from genome assembly GCA_020639135.1 of Phycisphaeraceae bacterium. GTDB lineage: Bacteria > Planctomycetota > Phycisphaerae > Phycisphaerales > UBA1924 > JACKHE01. The sequence continues at coordinate 202,681 of JACKHE010000005.1, read as the reverse complement.
CGCTGCTGCGCGCCGACGGCGGGTTCCTGCTGATCGAGGCGCGCGAGGTCCTGGCCGAACCCAACGCGTGGCGCATGCTCATCCGCGCGCTGCGCACCGGGCAGATCGACTTCCCCTCGCACGAGGCCATGACCCCCTGGGGCGTGGACGGGCTCGACCCGGAGTCCGTCCCGCTCAACACCAAGGTGATCCTCGTCGGCGACGCCGAGATTTTCTACCTGCTCGACGAGCACGACGACGACTTTGCCCACCTGTTCAAGGTGCTGGCGGACTTCGACAGCGCGGTCCCCCGCTCGAAGGAGTCCGTCGAGCTGTACGCACGCGTCATCGCCAAGACCGCCTGGGACGAGAGCCTCCCCCCCTTCGGTCAGGACGCCGTCGCCGCGCTCGTCGAGCACGGCGCCCGGATCGCCGGCGCCGCGGGGATGCTCACGACCCGCCTCGGGCGGATCATGGATATCTCGCGCGAGTCGGCCTTCGTCGCCGGCGAGAAGCAGGAGCAGGTCACGAGCGGCGAGCACGTCCGCGAGGCCATCCGCCGGACCAAACGCCGCGGCGACCTCCCCGCGCGCAACTTCCGCGAGTACCTCGCCAACGGCACGATCCAGGTGCAGATCACCGGCGCGACGGTCGGGCAGATCAACGGCCTGGCCGTCGTCCACGCGGGGCCGCTGGTGTACGGCTTCCCGCAGCGGATCACCGCGTCGGTCTCGCCGGGCGGCGCCGGTGTGATCAACATCGAGCGCGAGGCGAACCTCAGCGGCTCGATCCACACCAAGGGCTTCTACATCCTCGGTGGCCTGCTCCGCGAACTGATCAAGCCCGAGCACCCCTTCGCCTTTGACGCCGCCATCGCCTTCGAGCAGTCCTACGGCGGGATCGACGGCGACTCCGCATCCGGCGCCGAGATGTGCTGCCTGCTCTCGGCGCTGACCGGCATCCCCATCCGGCAGGACTTCTCGATGACCGGCGCGATCGACCAGAAGGGCCACGTCATGGCCATCGGCGCCGTCAACGAGAAGATCGAGGGCTTCTACGACACCTGCGCCGCGGCGGGCCCGACCGGCGCGCAGGGCGTGGTGATCCCGGCGTCGAACGTGGGCGACCTGGCGCTGCGCCCGGACGTGGTCGAGGCGTGCGCCGAGGGCCGCTTCCGCGTCGTGGCGGTGAAGAACATCGGCGAGGCGATCGAGACGCTCTTCGATTCGGGCGACCCCGCGAACCCGGCGACCTTCTGCGGCGTGATCGACGCGGCGCGGGAGCGGATCAAGTCGTTCTGGCAGACGGCGGCGCGGGCACGCGGGGACGGGTTCAAGTCTGATGCGACGGAGCGGGAGAGTTGAACCGCATGGATCAGTAGTCAGGAAACTCGACGCCCTCCAGTTGCGCCGCGTAGTGCTGGTGCCGCCCCGCCGAGGTCGTGTACAGCGGCCGGTTGACCTGGTCGTAGCTCAGCGTGCGCACCGTTCGCCGGCTCTGGTGGAACGCCCGGCACGCCTCGTCCCACTCCAGCCCCAGGAACTCGATCAGGCGAGGGAACTGCGAGTCAGGATCACGGACGAGTTCCTCGTAGCGCACGTCCAGGATCGGGATCTCCAGGATGCACTTCCAGTGGTCCATCAGCCGCAGGGACTGCTCCCAAGCGCTGGCGACCCACTCGATCCTCGTTGACCAGGCGTGCAGGCGGTTGTTGAAGCCGCCCATGTAGCAGGAGATCGCCACGTCGCGAGGATCGCGGAGCGCATGGATGATCCGTGTCCGCGGGAAGAGCAGCGCCAGCAGTCCCACGAGCTTGTTGTTGCCCAGCGACTTGTTGACGATCCGCTGGACGCCGGGCGGGGCCGACCGCCGGACCTCGCTAAGGTAGTCGTGCGCAACACTCGTCCATCGGAACTGGTTGTACCGCCCGAAGCAGTCGGGCGGGGGCTTGTCCGGGTCGTACACCTTCCCCAGCCTGGCGGCGAAGACCTCGATTGTCGCGAGCTCCCCGACGCCCGCCGCCAGCGGGTGCGCATCGATGATCTGATCGATGAGCGAGGTCCCCGATCGCGGCATCCCCGCGACGAACACGGGTGTCGCATCGTCGCACGTCGCCCTCGGGTATTCGGCGATCCGCTCAGCCGACCAGGTCTCGATGAGCGCCGTGACCTGCTGCTCGTACAGCGCGGGGTCGAACTCCAGCCTGCCGATGTCATTGCCGAGCGTCGCCGCGTCGAAGGCTTCCTCGTACCGCCCGCTCCGGTCGCACGCCTTGGCTTTCAGGTACTGGATGGTCCGCACGAGATCGCGCGGCGTCGATCCATCGCCCAGGAGTTCGTCGATCACCTCGACGGCTCTGCCGTAGTTCTTCTCCTGCACCAGCAGCTTTGCCAGCTCGTACCGCAGCGTGACCGGCAGCGCCTGCCCCCGGGCCTCGAAACCATCGATCAGGGGATCGACGATCGCCCTGGCCTCGGCGACCCGCCCGGCCTCCTCCAGCGTCCCGGCCCGCTGCAGGAGAAAGGACACGTGGCCAGGTTTGATCGCCAGAGCTCGCTGGGAATGCTCCAGCGCGGCGTCCGTGTTCCCAGCCTGCCGATCCAGTCGCGACAACACCATATGCGCATCTGCGTGCGGCTTGATCGTGAGCGCTTTTTCCGCGTATCGCTTGGCGGAGGCCGCGTCGTGCGATCGCTCCGCGATCAATGCAAGCAGCAGGTGCGCCGTGGTGTCCTTCTTGTTGTGTTTCAGAACGGCCTCGGCCGCAAGCCGCGCCTCTCCAAGCCTTCCCGCTTCGAAGTGCGCGATGGCCGAGCGGATCGTGTCGCCGCGAGCATGCCGATCGGAGCCGGATGGCAGACCCGACTGGTTCCCAGCGGCACGCGAGAGATCGGAGGGATTTCGGCTCACGGGCTGATGATATGGGGCAGAGTGCACATCAACGAACCCAACAGTCATTTCCGGACATCCCGGGAGGAGATTTCCAATCCATTTCTACCCCTTGTCTTAGGGCGAAGACATCACAAGACACGCCGGCTCGCCGCGAGATCTTTCAATTTCATGTTTGATGTCCCGGGATGCATCTGGTACACCTGAATGGTTCCTGGAGGGACGATCAAGGCTCTGAGAGGGGGATCTCCATGCAGTCCAACACGTCACGGGCGCTGTTATTTGGCGGCGCATTACTCTCCGCGGGCATCGCCAACACCGCCGAGGCGGTCGGCACATTCGATGCCAGCGCCGGCGCCTATGCGCAGCCGATCTTGCTCTTCGCCAGCCGGTACGACTACGACTCCGGCTCGTTTGACATCGCTTCATCGACCACGTTCGACACGGTCGGCGTCTCGAACGCCTACTACGACATCAGCGCATCACTGACACCGACGTCCATGTCGGTCTCGTCGATCGTCGATCCGCTGCCCGAGCCGCACTACAACTACTGGGCCGCGGAAGTCCGCATGTACATCGACGTGACCGAGGATCTGCAGGTCGAGGCATCCTGGGGAGGATTCGGCTCTGAGGGACCGGGAGGAGTGCGCATCACCCGCGCGATTGGCGGTGGAGCATTCGAACTCTACTACCAGTCCACCGGAGGTGTGAACACCGAGACCTTCACGCTCTTCGCCGGAGAAACGTATTACGTGTATGTGACCGCCGTCATATTCCCGAATCCGGTACCCGCGGGCTGGACGGCCGGAAAGACCGCATCGCTGACGATCGTCCCAGCGCCGCTGACCGCAACACCGTTGGGGATCTGCGGCATCGCCCTGGCGGCCCGGAGGCGACGACGCGGCTGACCCGAAGGCCCTCACCTGCCGCAGATCGCATCACATTGAACGAAGAAAAAACCCCTGCCTAGCGACTCGTCGCTCGGTAGGGGTTGTTTCAAGCGGAGAGGGGGGGATTCTCCGCGGGGGTAATCGACAACCCAAGCCTCATCAAGCAATTACCATTCAAATCCTTCCTGATCAACGCCTTGCCGAGCCTCAGGCGCTCTCAGGTATTGTCATTCGTTGCCGGGTTTGATCATTATGAAATGGCGCTACTTTGGGCACTACCAGAACAGAACCCAACCGATTCTGAGCCCCACCTGTAAATCAGCAGTCCTGTGCGCGCGTTCGTACAAGATTCCCTCTGATGGCCAAGATTCCCCCACCACAGGCGCGCTCGCAATCGGGCTTTAATTGCCATGCCGGTTTTCTTCATCAGATCCACGACCTCACCGTCGAGAACCGGATTCAGGGTAACAACCTGCGAAAGCGGATTTGGTCGAACCATTGGGTACGCCCTCCCCTGATTCTGTTCGGCATACCGGTTGGTCCGGCGCTCCGGGACGATAAACGGGGATACAAAATACCCACGGCCTCCCCCGTTCAATAGGGGAACCACGTTCAACTCCAGCCGGCTGATTCACGCAGAAAGGCCGGAGGGACTTTCTGCTCGAGTTTGAGTTTGTCACACCTGAATTCCAAGCAATTGGGGATGACCTGCCCAGTCCGCGCTCCCTGACAGAAGCCGACATCGACTTGGGATCGTGATCAGCGGCTTTGGAAAATGCCAGCTTTTCTCGTGTTGGCCTTGTTGCAGAAACATTGCGTAGAACGTCTCTTGTGATTGGCGTACCTGGCGGGAGACGTTTTCCACACCCTGTCAACACTCGTGGCAATTCGTTTTGTATCGATTTTCTGTTTTATCGGAATCACCCACACGATGCCGTGCGTATCATGGATAGAGATGTCTGTTATGCAACGGATGAAGACTGGCGCAAATCTCTGCATTTACTTACCGAGAGTGAGTAGTACGGAGATTGTGAATTTCCATGTGTGAGTTGTCTGATCATATTTGTAGGCGCTTTCATTGGTTTCGATGATCATTAGTTTAATCGCACCAGTATAACATGCACTATCGCTGTCCGTAGATTTCGCGAACAAGTTGCCTGGAGGCCGCGCAATGCGTCATTGGATGTTGAAAACTAACAGTTCAGATCGCCTCTCATTATTCTGGCGTCCGTTTCGTATTGCCGGTTATTTGATTGTATTTACCGTGTTCACGATTGGGAATTATGCCGGCGGCATTGATTGCTACAAAGCACTGCAAGGCGATCTGGGTCTTCCGGGAGTTGGCTGCGACGATTCAGAACTTACTGAGGACAACGTTGTTGACAACGAGAATGCTTACCAGTCGCGCGGCCGCGGTTCGAGACACGGAACTGGCTCTGGGAGGGACGACAATCCCAATGGCGGAGGCCGCGGAGGTGGGTACGGGAGCACGCCGGACATCCCGGAAGAACCGGAGGAAGACGAGGATAATGACTGTAACGAGGAGATGGAATCCAGTGAGCCCGTCCGGCTTGATACCGGGTTCAAGGTAGAGCGCGCCACGGACTTGCAGATTCGCGTCACCGGCGGCGTGTTCACGCTATCGCGTACTTATTCTTCAGCAAACGGCTCCAACAACTCTTTTTTCGGCTCGAGGTGGAGACCGGATGGGATCTTTGATTATGTGTACCCAGGAAGCCCCATCGACACCAGAACGTGTAGCCAGTGCGGAGAATACACGGGGACTTGGGATTTTCCCCGATATATTTATCTCGCGGAATCAAAGTTTGAGCACGCACAGTTCAAGCACACAGGAGAAGATTTTACTCAAACGGGGGACTATCAAGCGCGGACTTGGGTAGAGAACCTGGATTCCGGCACTTCGCGCCGATTTGTCTATCCGAACATCATCACGCACCCAAAGACTTTTTCTGGGATTTGGCCAACAAATTCATCCGAATTGGTCAACCGTCCCGTGATCACCGTCAGGACCCCTGGAGTTGGCGAGCGGCACTTCTACAATTTGTGGTATGATTGGAGTCCGTTTTATCCAGAGGATAACGCGCCCACCGAACCACAGAACGCTGAACCCGCGCAGTATAATGTCGCGAATCTCCTCGCCGAAGAACGTGATATCTATGGCAACCGCAGGATCTATGAATGGAGTTCGGGCGCCCAACTCGATGCGATCTGGTTTTATGATAAGGACAACACCTGCGAAGCACGTGTGCGGTTCGACTACGATTCGTTCATCGGCAATGTGAAGCGATGCGTCGAAGTCACCGCGGAGCGCTATATCCCTGGTCCAGGGGGCGGCGACTGGTACGAAACAGCACGTGTTGAATACGACTATCTAATTCTGTTCCCCGACACAGAGCCTTTTTATACCATAAACGGCGACGTCAATAAACTTCCGGCTGTTGATGCCGGCGATCATTCTGGGCTTCTTCTTCAAGCCCGGCGCTACACGCGTGTCGACCTTGACGAATCTGACCCTCAGAACACAGAGCCATTCAGGCTGCAACCGGTTCAATACCGGTACTGGAGAAATCAGGAATACAACCCGATGTCCGAGATCGGCCCTCGGGATGAGCTCGTGTTGCTCGATGCTCAATTCGAGAACGGTATCGATATCGATGACGGCGAAGTTGTTGGAGATCAGTACGATCTCCGCATAGTGATCGATTCCGCACAAATCGAGTACTTTACGCAGCTCAAGAACTCTGAGTCCGGCGCTACCGAGCAATCACTCGAATATCGCGCCGAGGAGCTGTTGGAACTCCCGACTCTGGATACGGACCCTTCACTCGCTCTGCATCTGGTGTTTCCCGGATCCTCTCACGATCTTGTCACCAACCCGTATATCGTCGATCTCGCCAAGAAATACATCGTCTATGGAGATGATGACGGATCGAACAGCGTAGGAGACTCCCAGGTTCTCCGGCAATATACGCAAGGACGGTGCGGATGCTCTGGCGGCGGCGGGAGCTCTTCGAGCTTTTCACGCAGACTTACCTACTCCAATCTCGTCTACGATGACCAGCAGAGCGGATACTCAAGCACGCTTTCGTATCATGACGAACACAAAGAGGATGGGTCTTGGACGACTCATCGCAACGTCTATTATGATGTCGCCAGGTTTGGCGAAGCATCAGAATCGATTAAAACCCCGGTATTGATCAACCGCGTGGTCGAGACGTCTTCCGGTGGGCAGCCCCAGTACTGGGTGACCCACAAAGTGTACGACACCGTCAACAACCGGTTGAAACTCATCCGGAAGATGATGTCGTCCGCGACTCAATCGTACACGCCCGGCTCAAGCTCAACCACCAAACCCCAATATACGGCTTCGCCGGACACCGGCAGGGTGTACTTGTACGAATATAACAATGACACTCTTGAAAGAACGTATTCTGGCGTACGCGAGGGAGCCGACCCGAACGGCTCGCCTCTCACCGACTTTGCTGCCGGGCCAGGCGCCAACACCGGCACGGTGTATTCGCTGTACTCCATCGACTACTCGGTGAATACCAGCCATCTGTACTTGCCAGTTCTGATGGAGGTATTTCCAGATCCTGACGCAGGGCCAGGATCCGGGAACGATTCGGTCGAGACCATGCTGTATGAATACGAATTTCACCCTGAGCCACATCCCGACTCGAAACACGCCGATGGCATCGCATTGTGCCGCACGAGCATCGAACGCGAAACTTACGCCCAAGGTGGTCCGGCATCACCATCCCAGCCATTCAGTGATCAGAATTCATTCAATGTATTGCAGTACTTTGATGAATTCGGCAATCACCTCTACCAAATTCATCCAGACAAGGCGATCGACTCCTATCAATATCAGACCGCCGGCTCATATCCCTACCGCACGGGGCGTGTGATTCAGTCGGTATCAAACGCCGCGTGGCCGACCAATGCACCGCTGATTTTATACGATGCGGCCCTGGATGCATATCCCCCACCGGCTGAACCGCCGGACCAGACACCGCCCGATTACATGGGTCGGAGCGATCCCAGCGGAGGCAGTTCCGCATCGCTCAGGACTACGTATCAACTCGACCCGCTCGGCAGGGTGGTCGCAATGACCTCCTCCTCAGGCTCAACGACTTATACGCGCCGCGAACTACGGTATCTGACCCCGGGCGACGCCCAGAATGAACGACCCAACCAGGTTTATTTTGTCCAGGTGACGATCCCGCCATATTCGGACAGCGGTTCACAAATATTTTCCGGTCCCGCTTCGGTCAGTTGGATGGATGCCGGTGGACACGGTGTTCGGAACAGTTCGTATGCGATGAATTCAATCAGCCTGACCACTGGCGGGGCTTCAACCGATCATCCGATCGCGACTTACAGCATCGGGAGCGAAGTGACGCGGAGCAGCTCCGAGCACGACGCGATCGGCACGCTGCTGAGCGCTACTAGGTGGCACGATCTCTCTTCAGGGAATCCCTCATCGGGCGCGTACTCGACGTCGTATGAATACGACGGGCGCGGGAGAGTGACCACAGAAATCGCGCCAAACGGAAAGCACACTCATTATACATATGACCACTACAATTCGATTATTGAGATAGCCGTCAGTGATGGTGTGAGCTCCCCCGCAGTAATCGAAAAACGGTTCTACGATTATGACTGGTGGAATGACTCGCCCCCCGCCCCGGAACAGGAAGTCGGCACACGTCGACTGACATATGTCCAGAGTTTCGAATCCAGCACCGAGTCGCGCGACACCGGATATCTCTACGACCAGCGTGGTCGGCTCGTATACACAAAGGGGCCCGAGCCGCCGTACGAGGCTATCCAATATGACGGCCTCGGCCGTGTAGCGAAACGAGCGCTTTTCGAATCCGACCCATCACCGCTGCCTGACTTGGTCGAGGACATCCAATCGGGCGATGTCTTTACAGATACGAACACGAACCGCGGTTTTTACGAAGAATTCCATTACACCCGGCGCGGTCTGATGTACCTGCATCGTGTCGCGACCGACGCTGGTCAAGCAACAGACACCGCCAAGCAATTCCTCGATACCTATAGCATCTTCGACGAGAACGGTCGCGCGCTTTGTACCTGGGGGCCGAACGGACCTGGTCAGAAAACACGCTACGACGGGCTCGGCCGCCCGATTGTCTCATACACGACTGACATGGGCGGCGACCCGGCTCCTGGAACGGATACTGTTGGAGATTCCTTCAAATACGCACAAGACGTCGAAGACGACACTGTGCTTGAGCAGACTGAATACCTATATAACCGTGCTGGGATCGACGGCGTGCCATCTCATGCAGCCGGCACGGTTCAGACCGTCATGCGCCGCATGCGCACACACGACAGCACATACACGGGGGATCTCGCGTCGGGAGCTTCGACGGACAGTATCGTGACGTTTACCCAGAGCGCGTACGACGACGCTTCGAGACCGATCCGATCGATCGCATGGGGAACCAACCTCGGCTCATCGACGGATGTTCTGAAAGGCGGCGGCAGCCCTCCCTCGGCGCCGTCGCCGACGAACCCTCCTGACTGGGACGAGACCGGCTTCGAGGACGCCATCATCACCGCGACCGCCTACAGCAGCAGCCGCGGCCTAGCGGACACGACGACCGATCCAGAAGGGCGTGTCACCAAGACCTATTTCGACGACCTCAACCGCACCGTCGCGGTAGTCGAGAACTATGTCGACGCTACAATTACCCGCTCCTCAGACGACTGGGGTTGGGAGGTCAACCTCGGCGCGATCGAATCCGATACGACCTATGTCGGCGATGAAGACCGTACGACACTCATCGGCTACAACTCGATCGATCAGACCACGCAGCAGGTCGCGATCAACTACGTATCGCCGAGCCAGATCGAACAGGTGACCGAGTACACCTATGGCTACAGCAGCGGCGCCTATGCGAATCCGGACCTGTTGGTCAATACCGAGTATCCTGATGGGGACTCCGTTGACTACACCTACAATTATCTCGGCGAAGTCGTGACGTACACCGATCAGAACGGCATCGAACACACATTCTCCCGTGATGGCCTTGGCCGGATGACTCATGATGAGATCACGGACTTTGGCACCGCTAACGGTATCGATACGCGTATCGATGAGCTTGTCTTCACCTTCGACGGCATGGGCCGCCTCTCCAGTGCTCAGTCATTGCTATCGGGGACGACGACCGTCGATTCCTCCGTCACGATGGCGTACAACGACATCAACCAGGTCACCCAGGTCGATCAAATGACCGTCTGCGAAGGCAATGCCATCACGGGCTCCGTCGATTACACCTACGAGTACGCCGCGGCCCCGGCTTCAGGGACGGTGTCCGGTAACTACTCTCGGCTTGATACGCTAGAGTATCCGAGTAAGCCAACAAATCCGAACCCTCCCCCCGTCCCAATCCCAACCGCTTTAACCCATCATTATGACTCAGGCCTCGACGGCGTGATCTCCCGCCTCAGCGGCTTCTCCTGGGGTGATTCGCAGGATCCGGAGGGCGTCGAGTATGATTATCTCGGCATGGACACTCTTGCGATCAAGGATTACACGAAGGTTGGCTTGCGCCTCGATCGGAGGACCATCGACGACGCGACCGACACCCCCATCGCAGGCGAGTACGACGGCTACGACCGATTCGGCCGGATCAAGCATCAGGAATGGCGAAGGTATCTCTGGCCATCGCCGCAGTCCGGTGACGCCCCCGTCGTCAATCTGGAGTATGCCTACGACCGGAACTCCAATATTCTGAGCAGGCTTGATGTCGTCCCAGGCCCGAGCGAGCCAGATCGGTATTTTGAGTATGATTCAGTCGATCGCCTTCACCAAGACTCGTTCACGAGCGCTTCTACCCCCGGACGGCGTAGTGAGCGCTGGAACCTTGACCTCCTCGGCAACTGGGAAGACTACGATCGAGAACTCGACGACGATGGCTTCGACGCCGACGATCAGTTCGAAGACAGAGATCACAACTCAGTCAACGAGATCACGATCCGTCACCGGATCATCGCCGGCCTCCCTGTTGGTGGGGAAGCGCTGTACGATTCATTCGATCCCGTCGGCAATCAGACGCAGAAAGAAATCAACGATGACCTCTCCGGGCCTTCAGATCAATGGCGTTACACCTACGATGCCTGGAACCGGCTTGTCGGCGCCGAGGTTAATCCAGAATCGGAAGGGTTCCGCTGGAGGACCCGGTACTCATACAACGCGATGCACCAGCGGGTGACGCGAACCGTGAACACCGATGAGAGCACCGAGTCGGCCTACGAAGAAGCTGTCGATGAGGGTGAGGTATTCTTCTACGACGTTGCCTGGCGTCTCCTCGAATCTCGCCAATTCGAAGATTTCGATAATGACGCCCCTGAAGCGATGACCCAGTGGGTCTGGTGCCCGACCTACATCGACACCCTCGTCGCGTTCATGACCGATGATGATAGCTCGGGAGATCTCGGTGATTTCACCGATACTGCATCGAACATTTATTACGCCGCGACCGATCGACGTCACAGCGTCGTCTTGCTGCTGCCCGATACGGGCGGCAAGGAGCGCGTGGTGTATTCCGCGTACGGCGTCCCGCGCGCCTTGCATGATGCGGATTCCAATGGGGACAGCGTGCTTGACACCGCTGATCTCGGCCCGCTGATCACCGCGATTGGAACATCAGCAGCTGATTCGGACTACCCTCCAAACCTGGATTGTAACTTTGATGGCGTAGTCGATACTGCCGATCTCGGGTATCTGATACCCCTCGGCGATCCCACACCGAACGACGGCGAGCTCAGCAAAATTGGGAACATCGTCGGACTGTCGGGGTATCTGTATGACGATAATGTATCGCAGTATTGTGTCCGGTATCGTTGGCTAGATGGCGAGACCGGGCGATGGTTGTCACGAGATCCGTTGATATATATGGATGGAACTAATTTATATGAATATGGACATTCAAATACAGCAGGGACTGTTGATCCATCTGGAACTACGGTAGCATACAATACCCGCGCCAGATATACGCCCGGATATACGATGCCGCCCTTGACGGGAATTGTACTGTTACTGAGATCTCTGAATCAGACTCATGGAACGGTAGCATCTCCCTGGTGGACAGATTATGTGGTGTATGGCGAACTTCAAGCTAAGGCGGCCGTGTGGATGACAACTGGCCGAAAGAATGCCGGCAGCGCCCTTTTTCACTACCTTGGCAATTCTGGCAATACTATGTGGATCAATAACAATCAACTATTCAAGCAGAGCGATTCGGCTTACAAAACATATGTGGGCATGATAAATTCTGCAATGCAGGCGGTTGAAAGCGGGATGACGCCTTCTGGGACCACGGATCGCACAGAACCAACCAGGATATCATATTGGGAATCGTCGGATTGGTACGCGACTCTCGGCGGTTACGGCACGTGGGGTCGATATAAAGACGCCGGATGTCAGCCAAACGGCAGCTGTGAAATGAAAATTGAGACTTGGGTGGAAGATGTGTACGATTTTGGAAATGTGCTGCGCGGTGCGCAAGAGCTTCATTATGTTGGCATTGCAAAAAGTTTCAGGATCCGCGGCATGAGATTTGATATTATCAAGTGGTGCCCGGGACAGAGATATCACACGAACTCGTCACATCCGCCTCGGGGGGATAAGGGTCCGTGGTGAAGACGCACATGACAACTTTGCTCGATGTCTGTGGTTTTAAGAACAATATACTATCACCCTTGGAGAGCGCAGGCATGAGACGTGCATGGCTGAAAAGATCCGCGATATTCGTACCCTGTATTGCAGTATTTTCACTGATGCTGTTGTACGCAGCGCAGAGAGAATCCCAAGCCCCACCGGTAGCTACCAAAGATCTGTCGAACGATGAGTTGCAAGACTTGGTATCAAGTGTACTTAAGAATGTCGATATTACGAACTGGCCACAATTATCTCCAACAAAAATAGATGTGGCCCATATGCACGGAAGTTGGTTATTTGGTGATGTCTTAGCTCTTCGATTGCATGGGATTACGGTTGAGCCCCGTGAAATTATGGCTAATTCATCTGGCGACCTTAGTGCCAGTGATATCCATAAAAATTACCGCGGTGATGCGGGGTCGCCTGACTGGCTAGTTTCGCCGTGGCTTGATTCGGATGGCTCGCCCGCACATTGGGGCCAAACAGAGATGCGCGCGTTTTCGGCGACCATAATTTGGTACACGCGCCCAAAAGCGCAAGAAGTTATCATATATATAACATCAGATGATAGTAGAATTATTCCGGCATCTATCCATACAATATTATCGACGGTCTCCTATTCGCACATTCAGTGTGGTGGCTTCGTTGGCGATGATTGGCGAGAATGGGGCAGAGTCCGACTAGAGCGAATTCCTTAAATCAGACTTGAATGATATTCTAAGATATAGTGACATGGCGCCTCCAATCTTATGTGCATGCAATTCAACCGCCGGGGACATGGGCCTAGATAATATATACAATCAATTACAAAAATTGACGATGGATGCCAATAAGGCAAAAAAAACACCAGACACAAATTTGCCCCATAGCTGCATGTTCGCTTTACAGTTTAAACACACTAACATCGGGGTGTAATAATATACCACCAACCCCTCACTGCGCCATTGAAATTTGCATCGACAAAGATGGCTCACTTTCAATAACTACAACAAGTGGTTTTGCCGGTGGTACTAGCAACGCCCGGTCACAAAGCAGAGCGACGTGGCCCGAGTCGACAACTTCTCACTCAGAAACCATTGATGGCATTGAATACCTAAGAACCACCTGCGAAGGATCTGGTTTTCGCCTAGAAATCGTTGTGCGGGAGAACAACGACGAACTTCTTGCCGAGTGCAGCAGCAACTTTGGATTCGAATTTATGATATATTCTGATGAACATCCACAAGGTCGCCAGGTGCCCTACAAACCAGGAAGCTATACAATCCGAACTGATCGTCACCAATGCGATCGAAATCTTGATGAGAATCTCGTAGAACTACCACCACGATCTTGATAGCTATCGGGATATCCCGGGAGTTGAACTGCCATGAAAACAACACATCGATTGTACTGCAAACTAACAATTACAACAATAACAACAATCGCTACACTAACTTTCTCACGTGTGTCTTTGGCCGGCGGCCCTAATAATGATTTCGCTGAGCAAGGCTGCGTCGAAATCCTATTTCATCTTAGCCCGAGTAGCGTCGCGGCTTCTGGTTTGAATGATGCCACGTTTCGCATGGTGTATCAAAGGGTCAGGCAGCGCCTGAATTCTCGTGAGCACAATAATGCAATATCCGAACTCGCGACAGCGAGGCAAGCGCTGCGCATCACCCAATATGAAATCCGTCGCAGTGGTATTTCTGAAATTCGACGCGCAAAACTCGACTTTGCTGAAGCCGCACTGGTCGAAGCTGAAATCCGCTGGCAATCTGTTCAGGATGATATCAACGAAAACGTGATGGATGTCGTCACAGAGCTCGCCGGCTCCGAAACCGCCAACCTGATGGCCCGGGTCTCCGAGAACCAGGACCGGGCCATCCCTGCCGCGTATCGTGTACTCGACCTCAACGATACGGCCTGGAGTTTGCTCGAAGCAGCCCTGCGAAATGAGCGACGCGGTGTCACGTGCACCAATGCCGAACTCGCGGCCCTCAACGCCGCCCGGTCCAGCACGGCAGTTGCGCTCGCCGAAACACGTTTAGCCGCAAATCTTCCTGCGTTGAAGGCAGCATGGCAGGCGCAAGCCAACGCACTTCTCGATGAAAATGTAGAATAGAATACCACGATGCACCGACACAATGACGCCATCTCGTCTTTGATCGCCGTGGTCACAAGCATCGGTGCGCTACTGATTGATGTCGCTCCCTCGATAGCTCAAGCTCCACCGCCGACCTCCAGGGAGACCGCGCCGATCTCGTTCACCCTCTCCGGCGACATCAAGCTGGACCAACTGGTCGAGCTCATCAGCACGCGACTCGGCGTCTCGGTCGAGTACCCCCAGCGCGAACTCGCCCAACGCACGGTGACACTCCGCCTCCGCCGGCCCCTCGACGACCGGGATCTCTGGCGCACGCTCACGCTCGTGCTGGAGGGGCAGGGCTACGCGATCGTGTCGCTTCGGGGCTCCGACATCCTGCGCATCGTCCCCGCGACTCAAGCCCCCAACGCGGCGCCGGGGTTCACGGATCGTGACGAACTGGAATCACATCCGGATTCTCCCGGATCGAACTTCGTCTCCGTCCTCGTCGGGCTCCGGAGCGCTTCACCGGCGGCGGTCTCCTCGGCGTTGCAGCCGCTCCTGACGCCGCAGGCGGGGCAGATCAAGGCGGTCGGCGAGACCGGCCTGATGCTGATCAGCGACTACCGGGGCCGGGTTCAGCGGGCGCTCGAGCTGATCGACCGTCTCGATGCGCCTCCCGATCCGATCACCCGCAGGACCATCCCGCTCCAGTCGTCAACGGCCAATCGTGTCATCGAGTCCGTCCAGCTCGTGCTCACCGCCGAGGTGGTGGCGGACCCGACCCTCGCCCGAGCCGCGACCGGGGCTGTCTCACCGGGTGTCCAGCTGCTCCCGACGCCCGACGACCGGGGCGTGCTCATCCTGGCGCCGGAGTCACGCATGGCCAGGATCACGGAGCTCATCGAGCAGTTCGACGTCGCGGAGCGCTTCGTCACCCGGGCGCACCGGGGTGGCGGCGCTCCGCTGGAGGACCTCGCGGAGTCGGTGCGGGCCCTGCTCCGGTCGGATTCCCCCGAGAGCTTCACCCCGAGGATCATCACCGACCGGCTCACCTCCACGATCTACGTCACCGCGACCGAGGCGCAGCAGCAACTGGTCGATGATCTCATCGCGGAGATTCTCGAAGGCCCGGCCGGGGTCGGGACGTCCCTGCTGGCTCTGGAGATCCGCAACCGCGACGCCACGGAGCTCGCCGAGACGCTCCGGGAGCTGCTCGAGATCAACCAGCGAGCCGATCCCGTCGTAGAACCAGCCAACGCACAGGCGTCACCTCCCGCGTCGCCCGCTCCTGGCGCCGAGACTGCTGCCCCCGGCGACGCTTCCGGCCTTCTTGAGGGTGTCGGCGAGCAGGTCACGATCAGCGTGGACACCTCGACGAACTCCATCTTGGTCGTCGCCGATCCGCTGACCCTGGCGCAGGTCGAGTCCATCGTCGAGCGGCTCGATCGCAGGCAGCCCCAGGTCATGATCGAGCTGACGCTTGTTTCGCTCGACGAGGGCGACGCCCTGGACTTCGGCGTGGAGCTCACCGGGCAGTTCGTCAGCGGGCAGACGACGTTCGATCTGGCGAGCCTCTTCGGGCTCGGCGCCGGCACCGCGATCTCGGGCGGAACGGGATTCACGGGCTCGATCATCAACCCGGGGGACTTCAACGCGGTCGTGCGGGCGCTCGAAGCGGTCAACGCGGGCCGATCCGTCTCCTCGCCGAAAACCCTCGTCAACAACAACGCCACCGCGACCGTCCGCGGCGTGTCCAGGGCCCCCTTCACCAGCCTGAATGCCTCGGACACCGTGGCTACGACCAGCCTCGGCGGCTTCGAGGACGCCGGCACGACGGTCAGCGTGACGCCCCACATCACCGCCGGCGACCATCTATCCCTCGAGTACTCGGTCGAGCTCAGCGCCTTCACCGGCGAATCGACGTCCACCGGCGACGGCGGCGTGCTGCCCCCGCCCAGCCAACAGAACAGCTTCGACGGAGAGGTGACGATCCCCGACGGCTATGCCGTCGTTCTCGGCGGCTTGGAGACGCGCCGCACCGGCGAGTCCACCACCCGGGTCCCGGTTCTGGGCGAGATCCCGATCCTCGGCCTGCTGTTCAGCACGACGAGCGAATCCGAGACAATCTCCCGGTTCTACATCATCATCAAGGCGACGGTGCTCCGCGCCCCGGGCTTTGAGGATCTCCGGCTGCTGGGCGAGCGGGATCTGGCGGAGGCGGGTGTCGACGACGGGTTCCCCGTCCTGAGTCCGATCTGGCTGGACTGATGGTCATGCGGAGGGGTTTTTTCCTTGCGGATCCGGGGCCAGCGCCGGATCGTATGTCGTTGGTCAGGTCCATCCCATGAGCGTGACGACCGCGGAACATGCAGACCAGCCGCCGGCGCCCGGCGCACGGATTCTCTACGGGCTCGCCAGCGAGCGGTTCTGCGCAAGGATCCCGATCGGGTACGCCAGGGATCACCTCGTCATCAGTCAGGGTGTCGATGCCGATGGCGCCGAGCAACTGGTCTGCGCCGACCCCGGCGCCTCCGCGCTGGTGGCGCACAACCTGGCGGTCCGGCTGGGGCGTCCGGTGACCGTGGGTTCCGGCGACGCCGACTCGATCGTGTTGGCGCTGGACGAGTTGGCGCAGCGGCTGAACACGCATTCGGACGACTCGGGCTCGGGAGGCGCCGGGAGCCGGAACGACGTCAGCGATGCGATCGGCGATGTGGACGAGCAGGACATCGAAGCGCTGCTCAAGATCGAGGACCGGGACCTGCTCCAGACCTCCGGCAGGGCGCCGATCGTCAAGCTCGTGAACGGGCTGCTTTTTCATGCCCTGTCCGTGGGCGCCAGCGATATTCATGTCCAGCCCCTTGAAAACTCACTGGTCGTTCGCCGCCGGGTTGACGGGGAGCTCGAGGACGTGCGCACGCTGTCACGCAAACTCCTCGAGCCGATCGTGGGCCGGGTCAAGGTCATGGCGAACATGGACGTCGCCGAGCGACGGCTGCCGCAGGACGGCCGCGCGGTCGTCGCGATCGGGCCCAGCGAGGTGGACCTGCGCGTCAGCAGCCTCCCCACAGCGCATGGGGAGCGGCTGGTCATCCGCCTGCTCGACAAACGAAAGTCCCAGTTCTTCCATCTGGAGAACCTCGGCATGCCCCGGGCGCTGCGCGACCGATTCTCGGCGGTCTGCGTCAGGCCCCACGGCATGATCCTCGTCACGGGGCCGACGGGCTCGGGGAAGACGACGACGCTCTACAGCGTGCTCCAGCGCGTCGCGAGCCCCAACCGGAACGTCATGACGATCGAGGACCCGATCGAGTACGAGCTCCCGGGCGTCAGCCAGTCCCAGATCAACCTCCGCAAGGGCGTGACGTTCGCGACGGGCCTCCGGCACATCCTCCGCCAGGACCCCGACGTCATCATGGTCGGCGAGATCCGCGACGCCGAGACCGCGCGGATCGCGATCCAGTCGGCGCTGACCGGGCACCTGGTCTTCTCGACGCTCCACACCAACAGCGCCGTCACCGCGGTGACGCGCCTGATCGACCTGGGTGTCGAGCCGTACCTGATCAACGACTCGCTCGCCGCGGCGCTCGCGCAGCGGCTGGTCCGCCGCAAGTGCGCCGCGTGCGATGGGACCGGCGCCATCGCCGGGGAGCCGTGCGAGGGATGCCGGGGGCGGGGCCTGAGAGGTCGTGTCGGGCTCTACGAGCTGCTGGTGATGGATGATCGCCTCCGCACGCTCATCGGGTCGGGCGCCTCCGCGTCGGTGCTCGAGGCCGCCGCTCGGGAGTCCGGCATGCAATCACTGCGCGACGCCGGGCTCGACGCCGTTGTCGCTGGCGTGACGACCCGCTCGGAGATCGATCGGGTCACGCTCATCGATGACAGCGAAACACCGGCTCCTTGCGAACCCGACACCGCAACGAATCCCGGCATGCCCAAGCCAACCGGGGGCGAGGCCTGATGCCCGTGTACCGCTACATCGCGATCGCGCCATCGACCGGCGCACGACAACGGGGCGAACTCACCGCGGACACCGCGGCGCAGGTCCGGTCCGCCCTCCGGAAGATGGGGCTTGCTCCGACGCGTGTGACACCGGCGCCACAGCGCGCCGTTCGCGAACTCGGCGAATCCGGCTCCGCTGTCATTGTCGATCGCATCCGCGGGCTGCTGCCGTTCCGGAACACACCGGCGCGCCGGCGCTATTCGGTGATCGAGTTCTTCGAGAGCCTCGCGACGTTGCTCGCCACCGGGACGCCGCTCGTCCAGGGGCTGGAGCTCCTCGCCACGCACGGCGGACGATCGAAACGCGGCCGGCAACTCTCGACGCTGTGCCGGGAGCTGGCGGAGGGCGTCCGCGGCGGCGCCACGCTCCCCGATGCGATGGCCGCGCGCCCCGACTGGTTCACCCGGGTTGATCTGGCGCTCGTGCGATCGGCTTCGGAGTCTGGTCAGGCCGAGAACGCCCTGAACGACCTCGCCGAGGCGCATTCCCGTTCGGGGGAGGTGCAGGGTCGCCTCGCCTCGGCGCTGGCGTACCCGACGCTGCTTTCCGTGTTCGGCGTCGCGGCCGTCGTGTTCCTCACGACCACGACACTGCCCCAGCTGGCGGGTGTACTGCAGGACGCGGGAGTCGAGCTCCCGATGCCCACCGAGATCCTGCTCGCGGTCGGAGACTCGCTCCGGGATCACACGCTGCTGTGGACGATCGCCGCCGCGTCCCTGGTCACGCTGCTGGGCTGGCTCTGGACAACGCCGGCGCTCGCCAGGGCCCGGTTGCGGATCCCGGTCCTCGGGCCCGCGAGACTGAACGCCCAACTCGGGAGCGCCTCAACGCTCATGGCCAGGCTGCTGGAGGGCGGCGTGCCGCTGTGCGATGCGGTGACGCTGACGGCGCCGACGGTGCGCAACAGGGCGATCCGCGACGAACTGATCGCGCTCGGGGAAGCTGTCCGCGAGGGACGCTCGGCCTCGGAGTCGCTCGCCTCCGGGGGTGTCGCCGACCCGGTCTTCTGCCGAGTCGTCGGCGTTGGCGAGGAGTCCGGCGAACTCGCCCCGGCGCTGCGGACCATCGGCGCCCGCCGCCTGGAATCGAGCGAGCGCCGCATCGACCGATTGACGACCATCCTCGAGCCAGCGGTCATCCTGCTGCTCGCCGCGATGGTCGGGTTCGTGGTGTACGCCGCGATCCTGCCCATGCTCCGTGTCACGCAGACCCTGTAAACATCAACGATGGATCGGATCCCACTGCGAACAACAACCCCGATGCGACTCCAAAGCCAACATCGAGCACCAACACGAACCCGTCCGGGCATGACGCTCGTCGAGGTCCTCGCCGTCGTCATTATCCTGGGGCTGATCGCCGCAACGCTGACGTACTCCTTCAGGGGGCAGGTGGGCCGGGCCAAGCACGAGCTCGCCAAGACCGGCGTCACGACGATCGTCTCCGCGATCGAGACCTACGCCCTGGAGACCGGCGCGCTGCCCACGATGGACGAGGGTCTGCGGGTCCTAACAGAGGCGCCCCCGGGGCGCAGCGAGCCGTTCCTCAAGCCGGACCAGCTCGTCGATCCCTGGGGCAGCCCCTACGTGTACATCACACCGGGTCCCAACAGCAGCTACCAGGTCATGAGCTACGGCGCCGACAAGGCGCTCGGCGGCGTCGGGGGCGAGGAGGCGGACATCACCAGCGATGCGCTGGGAGGCGGCGCGGAAAACCCCACCCCATGACGTTTCGATCCGAACAACACGTTCTGGGCCGCCCCGCGTCCTCGGGGATGACGCTGATCGAGACGCTTGCTGTCGTCGTGATCCTCGGGATCGCCGCGACGATGAGCATCGGCATGGTCGGCCCGATGTCGGCCGCGGCCCAGCGGAGAGAGGTGGTCGCGACCGCGACGGAGTTCTTCGAACGGGCGAGGCTGCTCGCGCAGCGCACCGGTGGCGCCGCCGTTACCGCGGGCGAAACACTCACAGCGCGCCCCCAAGGCAATCCGGGGATGAATGCCGACGCCGACGAACTCACCATCGATCGCGCTCTCCCGGCGGGCTGGTCCTGCGCACTGCGCCAGGCGCCGGATTCACAAAGGATCGAGGTGTTCGCCATCAGCGCTCGCGGCGACAGCATCGACTGCGTGATCGAATTATCGAATCGCAGGGGTGACAACATCCGCATCCGCCGTCTCGGCGTCAGCGGGCAGATCCGGACACAAGCGATCACCGGAGGGGATTCACGGTGACCACCCGGCCCGCGAGGATGAAGGCGCGCGCCACGATCCCAGGCCGGACGAGGCGCTGCCGGGGCATGACGCTCATCGAGCTCCTCGCGGCGCTCATGATCCTCTCCTCGGCGACGACCGCCGGCATGTGGACGCTCCGGCGCTCAACAGCCGTGATCCGGGAGTCCCAGGACGCGCTCGACGCGTTCGCCGTGTACGACCGCTGGCGTGAGCGCCGGATCTCGGACTCGGATGCGCCGATCCCCTGGCAATGGACCGACGAGCAGGACCGGATCTGGACCGTGAGCGATCTGCCGGGAGATCCCGCGGGCGCCCTGCCCTCGGCTCGCCGGAGCAACCAGCAGGCGCCGCAATCCTCGACGGATCCGAACGCACTCCGGTGGCGACAGGTCACGATCACGCTCGACGACCCGCGGCAGGGGCGCCCGTCCGTTGTCATGACGCTCAGGGGTCTGGGAATCACGCTCGGACAGGGAGATCGGGGTGGAGCAGCGCGATGAAGCCGCCCGCACTCCCAACTCGTCACCTGGTCAATGGGTCCCGCCGGGGCCTGACGCTCATCGAGTTACTCGCCGCGCTGACCATTCTCTCGGCGTTCACCGCCGCGGCTTCGGCCTGGCTGACTTCCGCGACCCGCGCCCGCGCGGGGATCGAAGAACAGTTCACCCGCCGACTCATCGTGAGCCGGGTCGCTGACCGGATCCGGTCGGACCTCGGCGCCGCGCTGCCGGCGACGGTGGAGGCGGATCTCGCGGAGGGACGGCTGTCCATGATCGCTCCCGATTCGATCGACCCCGGCGGCGCCGCGTGGAAACGCGTCCGCTGGTTCGTCAACGCAGAATCCCGGGAGCTGATCCGGGAAACACAGACCACGGACGCCGCGCGACCCGAACGGCGCATCATCGCCTGGGGCGTCGAACGGCTTGACCTGAATCGTATCGCGGCGCCAGGCGCAGCACGACCGGAACGGAACTGGTCCGCCCTGCGGATCGATCTCCGGATCGATGGCGCCGAGACAGCGATCCTATGGGAGCGCGTCCGATGACCAGCCGCTCGAACGCATCACGACGCGGCGTCGCGCTGCTCATCGCGCTGCTGGTCCTGGTGACCGTCTCCACGCTGACAGTCGGCGCCATCCGCGCCGCGTTCGACGGATCGGCAGAGGTCAACCAGATGCTCCAGTTGCGACAGGTCGATTCCCTCGTGGACGACCTTGCGCCGCCCCTGCTCGAGTGGGCCGCCCGGGACGCGGACGGCTGGATCGCGTCACAGGATGATCCGTCGGGGTGGGCTCCGGTCTTCCAGGCAGAATCGGACGGTTTGATGGTCCGTGTCCATGCGATCGACTGCAGCGGGAGGCTCCGTGTCGATCGCCTCGGCACGTTCGCGGGATTGGGTCTGCCATCGGAGATCCAACGCCTGCGCGTTGGTCATGTCTCGGCTCCGGAGTTCGGGGATCTCAAGAACCTGCGACCCCTGCTCGAATCATTCGCCGGTTCGCTCGCGTCCCCGCACGTCGTCGCCGCATTCCCGGGCTGGTTCGGCGAGGCGCCCCCACACGATCGGGCCGTCCTCGTGGAGTGGGTCACCACGCACGGCGACGGCGCCTTGAACGTCGCCACGGCGCCGCTCCCGCTGCTCCAGGCCGCGCTGCGGGGGCTGGACCCTGCCGCGGTGCGCGAGATCCTGCGCCGCCGGAGGGACGGCGAGCCCATCCCCCGATCCCTGATCCAGACACCCGATCGAGATGAACAAAGCGGCGCGAAACGAGTGCGGCTGACGACATCATCGAGCGCGATCGGGTTCATGATCTCGGCCGAATCCCGCGGCGTCCGGCTGCGCTGGTGGGTCGTCGCCGAGCGGCTTCCCGCCGACCAACTCGACGGGTCGATCGGCGTCGCCTACAACGCGGATAAGAACACGATCGGCGCCTGGCGGATCACCGAGTCGCGGAGGATCGCCCCGTGAATCTGAAGAGAGCGCACCACGCGGGTTCGATCATGACGGCATTCACGCTGGTCGTCTGCTCGGGCGTCGTCGCCATCACGGCGCTCTGGGCATTCGCTCCGAGTGAGCCCCCGCCGTCGCAGGATCTTACCACCGTGCAGCCGTTCATCGCGGCGGCCGCAGCGGACCAACCCGCTCCGGGCGACGAGGCTTTCCCTAGCCGAGTCCTCTCCGTCTCCCTCAACGACGAGCTCTTCCCGGAATCATCCCCTGTCGAATCGGCGGCGCCCCCGCCGCCGCCGAAACTCGAGGTTGATCTCATCGCCATCACGATGAGCGGCGGCATGCGTAGCGTTTTCGGCTACGACCGCGCCGCCGGCGAGTATTTTTCCGCCGCCGCCGGTGAAGCGGTCCCTTCGGGGCCGATCGTCAGCGCGATCGAGGAGCGCGCCGCGGTCTTCGATGTTGCGGGCAGGCAGGCGCGGCTGGAGCTGACGCCATGACCGCCGCTCCTTCCACCAACACGGGCAACGCCGCCGGAGTTGATGGCCTCAACTCCGACAAGGCGACGCTGCTGGTAGATCCGTCGCTGCTCTACTGGGCGGCTCTCGAAGGCCTGCCGAGGCGTGTCAACGATGAGGCCCTGCGTTACGCATTCGAGCCGCAGCTGCCCGCGCCGTTGGAGGAGATCGAACCCCGCTTTACTTGGATCGGAGAGGCGGGTTGCTGGATCGCCTGCGGCGCCGAATCGGAGCGTCTCAGCGATTGGATTGACGCCAACGAGTCCGGCAACGATCACATCGAATCGGTCAGGCCTCGGGGATTGCCACCCGCGCTCATCAACAAGATCACCGGCATCGGCGACCGGACTACATCCATCGCTCAACGGCTGGAGTTCCGCTCCAGAGCCTTCGAGAGCCCGCGCCGGGCGCGCCGGCGGACGATCGCCGCCGCGGCCGTGATCCTGACCGCGCTAACGACGTCGGCCCTGCTGACGACCGGCCATCTCCGCAGAGCGGACGCGGCGATCGCGCGAGCCGAGCTCATCAGAACCGAGGCCGTCAGTGTTGCCGCGAACGCACTCAAGCTCACCGGCGTTACCCCCCCACCGGGGCTCGATCCGCGCCTCGCCCTGGCCGCCGAGCGCCGCAGGCTCCTGAAGACCCGCGAGAGTGTCGGCGCTGCTTACACCGCGGAGGATCGGGGCGGCACACTGACGGCGCTCCTCGCCGCATGGCCGGACGAAGTCCCGACAGTAATCGACCGCATCCAGTTGGAGCAGGACTCGCTCACGATCCAGGGCGCGGTCCGCAACCCCCAGGACTTCGAGAAAGTGAGCCTGCGTCTGGCCGGGTTCTCCCCCTCGTGGTCGAAGAGCTCCTCTTCGGCGTCCAAAGCGCGGCAGGGGTACAGCTTCACGATCCAGTTCAGCCCCGGCGCCCTCTCGAGCAGCGACGGGGGCGCGCCATGACCCCCCAGCAACGATCCAACCTGCGAGCCGCGCTCGCCGTGCTGCTGACCATCGCTTTGCTGGCGCCGGTCGTCGCCACGGGTCGATCCGCTCGCGCGATCGACGCCGCACAGCGCGCCGAAGATGACTTGGAGGCGACCCGGGCCACCGCGCTCCGTCTCCAGGACCTGCTGCGCCGCCAGGCCTCCGTGGGCGACCGCCCCAGCCCCGAGCCCGACCTCGTAGCCAGGCTCCACAACACCCTGCACCTCACCGGCGTCAGCCCCGACCACCTGACGCGAATCAGTGCGCAGGCCCCATCGCCGATCCGGGGCGCCGATCTCTCGAAGCAGGTCGTCGCAATCACTGTCGAGCCGATCCGGGCGCCGGACCTCGCCCGTTGGCTCAACCAGTGGACCCGGAGCGAGCCGCTCTGGACCATCCGCTCGGTCCGGCTCGACCGGCAGGCCGAAAGCCAGCGAACCCAGCGGTCGGGCGCCCATGATCCGAACCCCCCCTCGGACGACTATGCCGCGTCCATCACGCTGGAGCGCATCCATCTCACGAACAGAGTCAGTTCACAGGAAACCTCTTCATGAAGCGACGATTCGAGATCCGAACCGCCATGATGCTCCTTTCAACTGCAGTCGCGCTCGCCGCGGGCATCGCCGGGTGCGCGAACAGCACGCGGAGCCCGTATTCCTCGTTCGATTCAACGATCCAGCGAGACCCGGTCCTGGCGAGAGAGCTGTACGCCCGGGTGCGCCGCCTCGATCCCGACGAGCGCGAAGAGGCGGAGCGGCTCCTGCGCGAGTGCCTCGCCGCCGACCTCTACCACGGCCCCGCCCACAACAACCTCGGCGTCATCCTGCTCGACCGAGGCGAGCTCTACGAGGCCGCCAACGAGTTCGAGTGGGCCCGGAAGCTCATGCCGGGTCACCCGGCGCCGCGCGTCAACCTCGCGATGACCCTCGAACGCGCCGGTCGCTTCGACGAAGCGATCTCCGCGTACGACGCCGCCCTGGCCGTCTTCGATGGGCACCTGCCGGCGATCGAGGGCAAGACCCGGCTGCAGATCCGGAGCGGACGCATAGACGAAACGACCCTCTCGATGCTCGACGACATCGCGATGCGTGGCGATACGGAGTGGCGAGAATGGGCACGGTTATGGAAGACGAAACTGGAGCCGTGATTTTGAAAGTTCGCAACAGTGATGTACAGGGAGATAGAACTTGCTCAACCATCGATTCACTTCGGACTTTCTTATCTCGACATGACGCCCCGATGTCGGCTCAAACTCCAATCGAGTCCTCGGACCACCCACCGGAGTTTCTTGATCTGGTGTGAGTGGAGTTGCCCGATCTCGGCCAGTTGGCAATGAAGGATTTGATTGATCGGCCGACCTATCTTCACTGATAGAACTCGCTCATGTCTTTTACAGTTTCCGGGCACTCTCGGACCATGTCATCGGAACGATTCATCAAGGTGAGCTTCTCAATAGTCGCTTGCACGCGCACCCTTCCTCTGACCTCAAATATACAATCAGGCAATTACTGGTCGGCGGGTCGAATCAAAGACGAGTTGCGATGTCCGGCGCCGAGTACCCGAGCCCCCGTCGACGCGCTCCGACGCTCAGGTGCACGGCCGAGCCCTCGGCCCTGAACTTCCGTCGTCTGAAACAATGCAGGCGCCAGACGCGTTCTCCGACGCTGCCGATCCAGACGCGGTGGGGCAGGAACTCCAGGAGGGGCCAGAGCCCTCTCATCGAGCGGTGCAACGGCGCCAGCGCGTCCGGCGCGCTGTACTGTGTCCGGCCCTTCCTGTTGGCGCCGCCGAGGAGCTTGTTCCGCATCACCGGATCGACGCGGAGCCCGAGCGACACGGCCTCGTCGATCATCCAGACGAGCGGGATCTTCGAGAGGCCGCTCTCGGGCTCGGGGTGCCCGCCCCCCACATCGCAGTGCGTGCCCGCGAACCACACCTCCTGCAGATCGCGGTTCTTTCCGGGGTCGAAGAGGTTCTCCGCGAACGCGGCCCGGCGCTCGTTGATGGCCACCGCGTGGCGGATGTGGTCGACGTTCGGGCACTTGGCGGTGTTGGGCAGCGTCTTGAAATCGAAGTACCACCCCCAGGAACTCACGGTGTCCCAGACGCCGAGGAGCGTGACCCGCGGCTTCCGGTTGAAGGTCTTGAGTTGCGAGGCGGTGCGGATGCGCCGCTTGAACCTGGCCGGGACGCCGCCGGTGTTGGAGTAGACGTGCCAGAGGTACGGGACGAAGTTGGGGACGTCCGGGTCGGCGAGCCCGACGAACCGGAGCATCCCCGCCAGCGCCCGTACGGTGTACGCGCCGCGGCTGAACCCGAAGAGGTACACCCGGTCTCCGGGCGCCCAGACGCGCGCCAGGTAGAGGTACGCCTCGATGACGTTCTGCCCGAGCCCGCTCCCCGCGGCGAGGTCGGCCGTGCGGTTGATCCATCGCCCCACACGCGTCAGGCGGGACGGGCTGTCGAGCACGCCCACGCCCGGGTCGTAATACACGACCTGGCTCGGGTCTCGCTCCAGCATCAGCCAGAGCTTCATCACGTTCGTCCGGCCCGTGTGCGGGGCGTTGGACGTCCCGTCGCAGCAGATCACGATGTTCTTCACCAGCGGTGGGTCTCCCTGGGCTTCCGTGCGCTGACGATCGCGCGTCGGTTTCGGTTACAGGCCGGAGTTCTGCAGCGGCTTGCAGACGCCGCACGCCCTGCGGTCGGCCAGGGCGTCCTCGGCCGTCGCCCAGCGCTCGGTGATGACGCTGTTTCGGATCGTCCGGCAGCCGGGAAGGTGGAACCGGGTCCCGGACTGCGTGCCGACGAACTCGGTGGTCGCTGCAACTGTCGGCGTCTCACCGTCGGCGTTGCCCGTGTCGGTGAAAAAACGAATGAAGAGCGGCCGGTGATCGGAGTACGCTTCCTTGAGCTCGTTGTGGCCGAGGCTGTCTGCGCCCGGCTGGTGCCCGAACCTGCCCGGCTCATCGAAGTAGACGATCCCGAAGTCGACGCCGAGCGAGCCGGGAGCCGAGCCCGCGGTGTACTCCTCGGCCGCGTCCGGCGTGAAGAGAACCATGTCGTAGACGTAGCGGTTCGGCGCCACCGTCGTCGAGAGCAGCTGGGGGTCGTCGTCAGGCACGCCCTTGCCGGTGATCGACGACTTGGTCACGGTTTTCCGCTCGTGCACCGCCGGGTCGAAGAACTGGATGTTGGGCACGAAGAACTCGCCCGGGTGGTGGTCGAGGAAGTCCACCGAGCTGAAGCCCTTGCCGAAGCGGTTGAAGTCGCCCAGCACCAGCACGTCCGGGTCCCCCGAGAACGAAGCCGGGTCCGTGAGGATCTCCCGGATCTGCCGGTACCCCGCGTCCCGGTCGTCCTCATCCCCCCAGGCGAGGTGCGCCGCAACCAGCGTGAAGTCGAAGTCACCGGCGACCCAGGCGGTCTTGACGAGGTCCCGGCCTGGGATGGGGATGTTCTCCGTCTTCTGCCCCGCCGAACCCACGGGCAGCGGCCGCACCACGGCCGGGTCGTAGAGGAACGCGATGGCCTCTGGCATCAGCCCGCGTCCGATGTGCTCCGAGAGCAGTGACCGGTACCGAAGGCCGTGGCGGGTGTCGAGGGCCTGGACGAGGTCGTCGATGACCGCCTCGCCTCGGGCGCCGGCGTAGACCTCTTGCAGGCAGATGAGATCGAACCGATCGACCGTGAGCACGTCGGCAAGATTGAGGATTCGCTGCGGGATCTCCTCGCCGTCCCCGAACTCCAGATCTTCGTACTTGGGATCGACGGCGCCGAGCTTGTAGACGTTGAACGTGCAGATCGTGATCACGTCCGCGGGCGAGCGGGACGCGCTGCACAGCCACGCCACGGCGCACAACAGGGTGGCGATCGTGTTGAATCCGGATCTGCTCCGATTTCGTGTGGGATATGGCATGCCGGGCGAGCTCCTTCAACGGATCACGGGGTGATGGACGGGTCCAGCGCCGGGGAGTCGGGACGCATCACGGGTCCGATCGCGGCGCGGCGCTTGTATTGATGGGAGCATCCGCGTCGAGCCCAGCGGCGCCGGCGGCCCCGAGGGCCGCGGACCACGCGGGCATCTGCGCGGCGGGCGCCTCGGACGGGAGGTTGGATCGGGCGCGCATGCGGCGGAGCGCCTCGTGGCCGGCGTCGCTCTGGAGCAGCCCGTTGATCGCCGCCAGGAGCGTGGCGTCCACGTCGGGAACGGCCATGGCGTACGGCTCCTCGAACGCGACCGCGCCGACAGGATCGGAAGCGCTCTCGGGTGTGAGCGCAAGCAACTCCACGCGGCCGCTGAGGCCGAGCGCCTTCAACGACTGCCAGGCGAAGGTGTAGTCCGCGAACCCCACTTCCGCCTCCCCCCGCACCACAGCGCTGAGCACCTGGTCCGTCCGGTCGAGCTGGGCGATGGACTGGGGCCGGTAGAGCTTCGCGGCGGCGTGGCTTGTTGTGCCCTTGACGATGGCGAAGCGTTTGCCCGCGAGCTCGCTGGAGTGCGTTGGCGCCCGGTCCTTGCGGATGATCGCGCACTGGACAGTGGTGTAATACGGCGCCGTGAACACCATTGAGAACCGCTCCCTGCGCGCGTCGGTCGCGGTGATCCCGGAGGCGATGCAATCCACTTCGGCTGATTGCAGCGCGGCGAAGAGCGCGTTCCAGTCCCGCCGGATGTACCGGACGCCGATCGTGCCGTGCTCTCGCAGGAAGCGTTCGACCAGCATCGCGTCGTCCCCCCGCGCCTGGCTCGTCTCCAGCTCGCGCCGGAGTTGGGAGGGGAGCTCTTCCGCGACCCAACGCGTCAGCTCGATGTCGAAGCCCGAGAGCGCGTTGGTCGAGTCGCTCGACGCGCCGACAGTTTGCTCGTGGACGAAGAGCCCGTCATCGGACGGGGACACCCCGACACGGATCTCGCCCCGCGAGAGGATCCGCTCCAGCGCGTTGCGGTAGAGGTCGAAGGACGCGACGGGCCCGCGGTATTCCGCGCCGCCTTCGCCGAGCGCGGTGACGCGCCACCAGAGACGGCCCGGCGCAAATCCAGCAATATCCGCTCGTTTGAGATCGAATCGCGTCCCGGTCGCGTAGAACGGCTGGGGCTCGGCCCCGCCGTCCGGGTCGCTCAGCCAGACGTCGATGCGACAAGTGTCGCCCTCCAAGGCCTCGGGCAGGATCCATTCGAGTGTCGCCTGGGTGTCGAAGACGGTGGTCGGCAAGCGGGAGTCCCCAGATACGGGCTGCACCGGAGCCGGAGTTGGCGCCGATCGAGCCGCAACAGAGACTCCCCCAGCGGAGGGCCCGGAGGCTAATTCGGATCGGAGGGACGCGATCTCTCGCCGGAGCCGGTCTTCGAGGCCCTTGATGTCCTGCTTCACGAAGACTGTGGCACTCTCGTTCAGGTCCGCGATGCGCGAGCTCGAGTCCGCGAGCTTGGATTCGAGCTCCTCCAGCGTGCGGTCCACCTCGGCCGCCCGGTCCAGCAATCCCGGCAACTGCGCGACGGTGTCGGATCGGAGGATCCCGTCCAGTTCGGAGAGCTTCTTGGAGGCTTCGAGGATCTTTCCGTTCGCATTGTCGATGAGCGCGTCGCTCCGGAGCAGGCTGAGGTAAGCGGGGAGCAACGCCGAAACGACGGCGAGGATCAGGACGACGATGACCCCGACGATTGACAGCCGGACCCACCTGATGATGTCCTGCTTCGTCTCCATCAACCAGTAGAACCGGAGCATCCGGTCCTCGTCGGTTATGCCCTTCTCCGTGGCGTTCTTGTGCTCGTTGCACAGGCGCTTGAAGACCGCCTTGGAAATCGTGTGCCGGCAGAACGGGCACGATTCTCCCCTGTGTTTCCCGGCGTCACCGCTCGCCCCGTGACCCGAATCATCAGCGGACGGCGGCGGCTCCCCTGCGGGAAAACCGGCGGGCCGCATCGGCCCAATGGTCTCGACTCTGGGGTTGTCGCTGGACATGGCACGATCCGTGGCGGCGTGACCGATCAATCCCCGGTCGGGGCGGACGCGACGTCCTGGCCGAAATGCCGCAGGAGCTGCGATCGGCAGAGCTCGGTGGACCCGACGAGCGCCAGCTGGACCGCGGTGGGCACATCGGTGCCGTCAACCGGGGTCATGATGTACTTGGAGCCGCCCCTTCCGATTCCTCCGCCAGAGATCTCGATCCGTTGCACGGACTCACCGTCCTCACGACACAGCACGCCGACCGCTGAAGCGCTGGCGATGAAGTCGCCGGTCCGGATCTCCAGGAACGTGAGCTCCATGTTGATCTCGATCCAGCTCCCCTTGCGGTGGTTCTCCTCGTCGTATTTCGTATCGTCGAAGATGTCGATCAGTCCGGTGTCGTCCTGCGTCCCGCTGCGCCAGGTGATCTGGGTGACGTCCGCGATGACGGCGAGCGTCGCCCGCTCCTCGTTCTGCGTGATGCGCAGCAACCCGCTCTCCCCGATCACGGACCGCACGTACTTGTTCGCGGCCGCCTCCACCTTTTCGGCGTCGTATTCGAGTGAGTTATCGCGATCCGCCGGGTTGATCGTGACGCCCTGGATGTAGGCGATCCCGAGCACACCATCCTCAAATGCCACCGGCTCGATCGGATTCTTTCTCCCGATATCCCTGGAGCGGTACGCGCCAGACACCGGCAGCTTGCTCGAAGCGCAGCCGCCCGCGACGCACGCCGTGACACCCAGCAGGAGCAGCCCGAACAGCAGAGTCTTCTTCATGAGATCACCCTTCCCCACCCCGCAAAAACAAGAACCACAACACCGAGCCCGCCGGCGCCGGGGTGCGCGCAGAACAGGGCCCACCACCTACAAACCGAAAAAACCGCAGCCCCCGGCCCCAGCTGATCCCAGAAAACTCCCAAGCCACGAGCAACCAGGGGATTCCACCGGCGTCCCGGCGCCACGCGTCGTCAACTACACCTAGCGCGTTTCTCACCGGACGATCGGAGGCCAAGGGGCCTATGAACACGACGCCGTAGGATTCTTGAAAGCTCGTCCGCACAGAAAGACCGTCAGTCATCGGCGGCGTGGTCCATTACTTCCCCGGCGGAACCCCGATCGACCGGTTTTTCGTTGTCCTGGAATAACATCTCGATCGCGTTGTCCAGCTGGAACGCATCCGGTTCCCCACCCGCCGGCTCGATTCGTTTTTCGCGGACGCGCCGCAGGAGTTCCTCGACGAGTTCGATCGCATCCGCTTCGCGGAGCACCCGCGTGTATTCGTGAGACGGGGTCCGCTCCCCTCTGCCAAAGAGGAGCCAGTCGGCGCGTGTCCCGGTCGCCTCGCAGATCGCCAGAATGAACTCCGCGCTGGGGGTATCGCCGTTGAGGTACCGCCGGACAGTCTCGGCGCTGGTCTGGAAGTGGTCCGCGATCAGAGATGCGATCTTCCGCCTGCTCGACCCGCCCGCTGCCTCGATCACCCTTGTCGCGAACCCCTCGGCGAAACTCTGGCGGACCGGCGGCTGCTTGTGTTCGACCACGACACCGGCGGGTTGTTCTGATGAGGGATCAGTCATAGATCTCGACCGCAAAGCCCCCGGACAGCTCACGCTGCCCGGCGGCGCGAGGAGGCTCACGTTCCGACGTCGCCGTGATCGGTCCTCCCGTATCCGAGCCACCCCTGTTCACGGCCTCAAGTCATGGAACGCCGCCGACACCTCAACCGGATTTCCCCCTTCCCAAACCCCACGGAATCACTAAAATCATCGCTAGTGATGACCGAGATCCGCCCCAATGAGGTCACAAAACTGCTCCGGGAGATCGAACTCCGGACACCCGGCGCCGTCGAGCAGCTCGTGGAGTTGGTGTACCACGACCTCAAGCGGATGGCCTCGATCCGGATGCGGACAATCCCGCCGTGGGACATGCTCCAGCCGACGGCGCTGGTCAACGAGGCGTTCCTGAAGCTCTTCGGCAACGAGCCGCCATCCTGGGAGAACCGGCGGCACTTCTTCCGCGCCGCGAGCCGCGCGATGCGAAACGTCATCGTTGATCGGGCCAGGTACAACCTGGCTCAAAAACGTGGCGGGCAGGGCCGCGAGATCCCGCTGCGAGAGGAGCTCATCCCGATCGAGGAGTCAGAGCAAGCGATCTTCGTGACCGAGGCCATCGAGCAGCTCGCGGGGCTGCACCCGAGGCAGGCCGAGGTGGTCGAGCTCCGGTATTATGTCGGCTTGTCGAACGACCAGATCGCCCAGGCGATGGGGATCTCCCGCAACACCGTCCAACGCGACTGGGACTTCGCATCGGCGTGGCTCAAGAAAAAACTCGCCGATGAATGGGTTCCGTGATGCGCGCGGCCGCCGGAATCCGGTCGGGGATTACGGCAGGTCGATGTCGAGACCGATTCAAGGCAGAACGGGCATGGATCGACAAGAGAACGAACAAATCGTGGCATGGTTCCAGCGGCTCTGTGAGGCCCCGGAATCGACCTGGGAACCGGAGCTGAGCTCCTCGGAACTGCGGGAGCATGCGCAGCGTGAGGTGCTCGGGCTGCTTCGCGCCCAATCGCGCCCCTGCCCGTTGCTGGATCAATCGTTCCTCGAGACATTCCCGAATCTCGCGTCCCAGGGAGCGGCGCCCTTCGACGGGTTCGAGATCATCCGCAAGATCGGCTCGGGCGGGATGGGCCTGGTGTACCTCGCCGAGGACACCGAGCTCCACCGCATGGTCGCGATCAAGGTGCTCCCTGCCGTCCTCACGGCATCGGGGTCGGGCGTCGAGCGGTTCCGACGTGAAGCGCAGACGGTCTCGAAGCTGGACCACCCGCACATCGTCCCGGTCCACCGCTTCGGACGGTGGGAGAAGACGCACTACATCGCCTCGGCCTACATCGAGGGCGAGACTCTCGCCCTGGCGCTGGGATGCATCGATTACACCGGCGCTCCCGACCTCCGGCGGATCAACGCCGCGCTGGGTGCGGTTCACTCCATCGCGCAGGCGCTCGACTACGCGCACCGCAACGGTGTGATCCACCGTGATGTGAAGCCTTCGAACATCCTCATCGACACCAACGGAAAGGCGCACCTGTGCGACTTCGGGATCGCGAAAGTCGAGCACAGCCATGACCTGACAATGACGCACGAGGTCCCGGGCACGAGCGGCTACATGAGCCCCGAGCAGGAGGGCCTGATCGCATCGCCGCTCGACGCCAGATCCGACGTGTACTCGCTCGGAGCGGTGCTCTACGAGTGCGCCACGGGTCGGCGCTGGTGCGTCTCGGCGAAGAACGGTGATCCGCGCCAGCCCGCCAATCCCCAGCTAGGCGTCCTCTCCAGGAAGAACACGGTGCCCCACGCCGCGGACCTAGCCGCGATCTGCCAAAAGGCGCTGGAATGGGAGCCAGCCCGCAGGTACCAGAGCGCCGGCGAGTTCGCCGGGGACCTCGACCGGTTCCTCCGAGGACAGCCAATTGCGGCGAGACGCGCCTCGCTCGCCCGCAGGGGCGTGTGGGCGGCCCGACGCCGCCCGGTTGTTACGACCGCCACCGCCACGCTCCTGATCGCCGCCTCCAGCCTGGTCTCGCTGCGGGCCTTCACCGCGCCGCCGACGACTGCGCTCGTCACCATCGCCCCCGTGAGCGCGATCTCGGCAATCGAGCACCGCGCGTTCGATCCGGCAACACAGATGTTCGAGAACCCCGAGCTGATTCCATCTGGCAGGCATTCCTTCCGCCTGGAGCCCGGGCTCCACCGCATCGCCGTTGACACGCCCGAGGGCCTGCGGGAGTTCACGCGCCGGATCGAGGCGGGAGAAACAACCACGATTCGGATCCCTGCATCCGCGCCCGCGACAACCGGCGGAATGATCCTGATCCCCGCTGGCGAAGCGACCGTAGGCAACCCTTTCGTCGAAGACCCGATTCATGGCCATCGAACTATCGATCTCGCCGCGTACTGGATCGACAGGCACGAGGTCACCAACGCCGAATTTCGTGGCTACGTCGAGGCGACCGGCGCCAGCCCACCGCAGATATGGACAGATCCCTATGACATCGCGATTGACTCGCTTCCTGTTGTGGGCGTGACGTACGACGAGGCGCGATCGTACGCGGAGTGGCTGGGCAAGCGGCTGCCGACCAAGCCTGAATGGGAACGCGCCGCCAGGGGTTCCGAGGGGCGGCTGTACCCCTGGGGGGACGAGCCCATCACGGACGAGCGTCCCGCGAATGTCGGGGTCTCAATCGTGGGCTTGACGACGCAGGATCTCCGATCTCCGGAGGTTCGCTCCGCAGTCCTCGCCAGCCTCGTCAATGCTGAGGTCCCGTTCGGCAGGGACATCACCCCGGAGGGCGGGCTGGATTATTACGGCAACGCGGCGGAACTGACTGACACTCCGTTCGTCCAGATGAGCGCCGGCGGTGCGATCGAGCTCCCCGGACAGCAGATCGCCATGGGTCGGAGTTGGAAAGACAAAGCCGACAACGCCCCGCTCTATATGATGATTCTGGCGCCGCAAGACCAGGCGATGTCGGTGGTTGGGTTCCGTTGCGCCAGATCCGCTAGGCCCTGAGACACGTCAGGGTCTTCGATTCCTCAATTTTGGTAGGCCTCAAAGCCGCTTTTTCCGGACGAGATCACAGCGTGGCACACGGTTGTGCCGCTATCGCGTGCATTCACACATGCCTGTGTCTTTTCCGGGAGAAGAGATTATGCCGAATGGTTCACTCGTGATTGGGTTCAACATGCCGTCCAAGCCGGCGAACAGCTCGATGACCGATGACGAATTCCGGGAGCTCGTGTTCACTCATGTTGATCGACACCTGACGGAGATGAACATCCAACCGGCCCGCCTCCGGTGGGAGGGCGACCCCGACGTGCCCGCGGATCCGAAGGACGCCCCGGTCTTCGTCAAGGGGTGCCTCAGGCAGACCGGGATGGATATCTCGCTGATCGAGCCGGAGGCCACCGGCGGGACCTACTACTGCTTCGACGGCCTGCACCTGTACTGCTATTCCGAACTCTCCCTCAAATGGACCGGACCGGGCATCGAGAGCCCGGTGACGGCCCGGGTCCCAGTCGGGAAGGGTGTCTCCGTGCCCGTGCCGTTGTCCTGCATGCTGACGATCTACCAGTACCGATCGGAATGGTGACTGCAATCGAAGTTTTGGGGGCGCAGAAATATCGAGAATCCAATGGTGCAAGAACGATTACAATTCCAATCATAACAAAGATTATTTTATCCTCAGCATTCTCTTGCCTAGAATCGCTCTAAGCGGAGATAGTATGCAACCACAGCGGGCATCGGGCTTCCGACTCATGGCTCTCCCGAAAGGAACGCATCATGGCGAAGAAAAAGGCCAGCAGAAAGACAACACCAAAGAGCAGCGGCGAACAAACTTCAAAAAAAGTTGCGTCGAAGGCGGCAAAGCTGATGAAGGACCCAAACAAAAACGTCAGGAGCGTGGCTGCATCCGCGTTGACACAAGCGCCAGACAAGAAGAAGAAAACTTCGTCAGCCAAGCAATCGAAGAAGTAATAACCTAGAAAGCCTACAACCTGCCACCCAAACCCGATCCATTCCGAAGCCGACAGTCTCGGGGCCGAATCGAACTATATGGGCTGGAACGGGGAAGCGCAACCTTCATATAGAACATCGTGTTCCCTGTTCCACTTCGATTACCACCGCACCGATTCCGCAGGAGATCGCGAATCGGCATGCCTATCCGGCGGGGGCGTCGATCCCATAGGGATCGAAACTTCCAGGAATGACTCACAGGTGTTGACGGTCGAGCCGTCACAACGAATTTGAGGCGTTGTCTTGGGAGACTGTACCCTATCGAGCCGCACCTAGAACCTGTCGAAATCCATGACAGCACCAAAATGCTCGCCAGCGATCTCGAATCGATCGCGGACGACGAACACATCCTACCGCCATGCAAGGTTCTATCCGGTTCATTTATGGCCTGATGCAAGTCTTGCTGGGCACTCGGCTTGGCTCAGGTCACGCCGCGTTAGGCGGGAATTCGTCCACGGGACATGCTGATTGATATGATCAATAGAAGCGGACTGGAGGCGCCATGCGCAGAGTTAAGCTTTGTATGCAGTTGATTGTCTTTGTTCTCTCAGGCCACATCGCGAGCGGCCAGGTAACAGACGAGAGGAACTTCGACCGACCTATAGTGACTCCTGATGGACGGGTCAACCTTCGAGCGATTCTCGAAGTTCCGGACCGCAAAGAAAGGGAAGACCGCGATTGCCTTTCGGCGCGGCATGCGCTGCTTGCCGTGATCGACTCTCGATCCTCAGGAATTGTTGGTGGCGTAACACGTGACAATGTCGATAGCTGGTCGTGCCGTGAACTCAAACGAAAGGCTGCCCTCTACGCTGGCTGGCTTTCACAAGAGGAAGAAGCCGTAAAGCAGATCGAAGATGAGATCGGGCGAATTCGCCACGGGACCACACCGCGTACTGGCTCACAGACCGCATCTGAACTTCGAAAGTCTGCTCAGTCCGCGTCGCGCAAAGGGCTGTATCGGGTTGCCGCATCTCTGAGCACCCTCGCGTCTTTGTATGAGTCAGTGGAGCCGGCTCCTCTCGACAACCAGACACACGTTTCACCCGATGATTCCCCATTTGACACTGATCGATACCATGATCAGTTCGAAGAGAACACGATCGATGTGGACAAGGAATACCCGAACGAATTTGAATCGAGCCCCTGGCAACAATTCGAGGATCAACTCGAAGACCGTCTCCTTCACGTCACATCGATCGAACAGCTTGAGCAAATACTCGCACACGTCAAGCAGGCAAGAGACGAGGCCGGCCGCCTTGGAGAACATGCGACGCAGGCTCGCCTTACCAATCTTGTCTCGACTCTAGAATCGAAAATAGCAGAATGGCGCGCGAACGTTGTGTACCAAGCAGGTTCCGGCGGTCAGGTGTATCACCCTCCGAAGCTTGACCTTCCCGACATTCCATCGAGTGAACCATCCAGTTCCAGATCCGACCATCGTCCAATAGTGGAGCGTACCGACGACGAACTGGAAGTTCGTTCTTTCGAGACGCGCGGATTGGCCCCTTCTCAATCGATGATTGACGCGCTCCTCGGCCCACTCTTGGAGAGCCAGAATAACGCAAGCCGTGGAGTCGGCTCAGAGCTGGCCGATGAGCCCGCCAAGCCTCGGCTGCGAACCCTGACCGATCTGGCGCCGCCGAAACCCGAGAGCCAGTTGGAGTACGAGTCCTCTTCTAATATCCGCCTCATCGACGGACCATCGACTCAGGAAGCATACGCTCGGGCGCTTGACGGCGTGTTCCCTCCTCGGGGATGGCCGAAAGAAAGCATCCCACCTGACAAACGTTGGAGGCTGATAATCGATTCACGATCCATCACAGAGATGACCGTCGCCGAGGATCTAACGTTCCTGCTTCAGAAGGAGCTGTGGATGTTTTATGACGCGGATCAGCCCGAGCAACGACTGGTCGTTCCATTGATGCGCAAAATCGACATCCCTCATAATCCACTCGAGTCTGGCGGACGAGGTGAGCTCGCACTATTTCTCGCTTACGGACCTCTGGGCGAAGCGCTTGGAATTCCCAACCCGATCGATCTGACCCGTTCACCCTCAGGGCCACAATCGCGTGTGAACTCGATCGGAATTGCGCCCTCCGGCTCACAGATTTTGAAAGAACTCCCAACTCAAACCGGCGAACATATGCTTGATCTTGTTACGAATGACAGCGCCTTTCCCGTGCGGCTGAGTTCCTTCCCTTTCTATGTCGGAACCAGGCGCGTAGTTCTCACTGAGTTTCCGCCCTCCAAAGATATCTTCGAACGCGATTGAGGACCTGGCGAGATGATTTGCCGGCACTGCAGTTCAATACTCGCGGCTTCGGCCCTTCTCATTCTGTCCGGCTGCACCGAGCGAGAGGATTCGGGGGTCGCGAATACCCAGAATGAGCCTATTCAGACCAATGCCGAGGCAGCGGATGCTAGCCAGGCATCACTCGATGAGGCGAGAAGACTCTTGGATGCGGGCGACAGCGCAGCCGCACTAGAGACACTCGTATCCGCTGCGGCATTGGACTCCGAAAACGCCGAACTTCAGTTCGCTATCGCGCAAACGGCAGACATACTCGGAAAGCGTGACATAAGTGTCATAGCGATTGAGGAGTTGGTACGGCTCCGACCCGAACTAGCGAGTAATCCCGATATCCAGGAGCTCTGGCAGCGACTTGCACGTCCACCGACAACGGGATCCGATCCGGTCGTCTCTTCGCAAACCGTGGATCCCGTGGATAACGATCTCCCAAGGTTGCCGACACATGCAGAGCAGAAGCTCGCTCTTGCAACAGCCAAGTCAATCCTCGCTGATGTCCCCACAGCAACTGAGAGTAGTCGCACGGAGCTGATCGAAGAGGCATATGTCGCCTTGCTTCCTGTGCTCGCTGTGCCACATCAGGACTTGATCGAAGCTTGGGATGTAGCCGGTCGAATTGCGGTACTGCGTGATGACCCGCTGCTCGGAGCCTACGCCTTCGAATCGATCTCACGACTTGCCCCCGATTACCTGGACGACGAACACTTCCTCTCACTCATGGCTCAGTTGAACCGCCTGGGAGTCACCGAGAGTGCAAAGGGCATCGCGGCTGATCGCGTGGAGTTCCTAACGTCCTTTTCAAGGGCCGTGACCAGCCCCGAACCCGACCCCGAGTTCGTCGCCGACATCGCTCGCCGATACGTCCGAGGGATCGGCGTTCCAATGAATCGCGTGGTGGGACTTCAATGGGTTTTAGCCGCGTCCGAACTCGGCCATGTTGACTCAATGATCTTAGTGGCGCGCGCGGTCGACGCCGGACAGGTCGAGGGAACCGATGAAACCGCACACAGACTTTGGAAACGCGCCGCCATGGCGAATGATCCGGAAGCGCTCCGCAATTTGCTTGACGAACGGGACGATGGTCATCTCGTACTCACGGAGGAAGATGCCCGCCTGCCGTTGCTGTTGCAGCTTGCCGAATCCGGAGAATGGCAAGCGATGCTCGAGTTGCATGAGCTGCTCAAAGACACCGATCCCGCTCGCTCTGAGCACTGGAAGGAACTGGCAGTCGAAGTGCTCCGAGTTGAAGCGGAGTCGGCCCCGCATTCGCGAGAGCCAAGACCAACATCGTGGATCACGCCTCGAGACGCAGCGCGAGAGGCATTGCTTCGGCTCACGTCGTTGACGGAGCGTGTTTCGTTGATCCAAAATTGGATGAGTGGACTCGATCCCAATGCACCGGAATACCTGTGGTTGCCAGTTTGGACCATTACCGCGAGTTCTGTTCAACCGGGAGGTGAGTATGGCGTGGATTACGATCTTCTTGAATGTCTGCTCAGGTCCGAGCTGCATCCAGCCCTTGCAGTGCACGTCGCGAGAGTGGCTGATGAATGGTTTGATCCGGAGCATATAGATGATCCGCAACGGATCAAGGCGGTTCATGCTCGCGCTTTGATGCTATACCACAGAGCCGCGCTCAATGGCAATGTAGAGGCCATGAATACCGTTGGCAATCTCATACTCGATGCCTCATATATGCTTGATCAACAACCGAAAGCGAAGATGGACGAGGCCAATGCTATTCTCAGGGCATTTGATTTGCGTGAGCGGGATGAGGTGATGCTCAATCATCACGCCGTACTTTGGTTTGCAAATGCGTCGGACCATATGTCAATGGCCGCGATGGAAGAACTTGCCAATCTGCGGCTATTCGAGATTTCCGATAAAAAGATGCACGGGGAAAACGTTCCCGCAAGTGAACTGACGGCCGCATACGCCCCTGCCCGAGCACTGCTTCTTCGCTTGCGCGAAGGCGTGTTGCACGACGACATCACGCTGATGATGAAATTCGCGATCCTGTTTTCCCATGACCGCCAAGACACAAAAAAATTCAACCTAGTAAATGTTGATATGCTCCAAACAGGTTGGCATCAACGGTATCTCACGTCGTTTGCAAAGAACATTGGAGCCAAAGCAGAAGATATTGAGGCAGCAGACAAGGTATGGGGCAGAATGGCCCGCCTCGGCAATGGGATCGCAACCGACCACGTGGCGGACGCTCTTGCCCCATTCCGCAATGAAGAACAGATTGCAAAAGCAGAAGTCGCATTCGGCATCACCCAAGCCGAGGCGCTCACCCTTCAACGCAGCGCATGGCGGCGAATAAGCGATGATCCGAGAAGACCGGCGCGGTATCTTGATCACGCGGAACTGTTTGAACCGTGAGTGCGCCTGCTGATACCTCGCACAAGGAAATGACCTGCCCATCCAGAACTGATCCAGATCGAGGCTGGCAGTCTCGAATTGGAACAAGGAGGGCTGGCACGCGTAAGCGCAACCTTCATAAAGATCAAACACACCCCACGACTCCGAGGCGCTCCAAGATGCGTTCGGTCGTCATGATCCGGTTCCGCGGGCTCCAACCCGCCGATGCCAAAGCCCGGCAGGGGCTGTTTCACTGGGCAGTAGTGCTCGTCTGAAATCACTCCGCAGGCACGACGGTCGATCCGTCACAAGCGTGATAACGACGCGGCGCCTCCGGAGAGTGAACACCATGAGCCCAAAGACCATCGATGAACCGATTGACATCCACCGACACGAGACCCACCTGCGCCGCGAGCTGGAGAGCCTGCAGCGAGACGAGCGGCTCCTGCCCGAGAACCGGGCAACGCTTGAGCGCTTTATCCGAGACGCCAGGATTGGCAGGACCGTCCGCAGGGGCAGCGTCCGCCGCCTCTCGCATGCGCGCTGCCGCAAGCTCCTGACCATCCTCCGCCGCTTCGCGATGGAGCTGCGCGTTCCGTTCGAACAGACGCGAGTCCAGGACATGGAGCGGTTCATCATCGGCGTCGAGGACGGCGAGATCCGCAAACTCTCTCGCATCCGAGGATCGGATCGGTACAGCCCCGAGACCGTCCTGGATTTCAAGAAGATCATCCGCAAGTTCTACACCTGGCTCCTCCCCGACGACCCCGGCAGGATCGCCGATCTCACCGCCTGGTTCGACACCCGCCGCGTCCTCACGGAGCCGAAGGCGTTCGACCCCGCTTCCGTGCCCAAGCTCGCCGAGGCGATGTTCGACCCGCAGGGCCAGGCGCTGGTCTGGCTGCTCTTCGACGGCGGGATGCGGATCGGGGAACTGCTCAACGTCCGGCTGAACGACGTCTGGTTCAAGAAAGACCAGGACAACCAATGGCTCTGCTTTATCCGCATCCGGGTGAGCAAGACGTTCGCCAGGACCATCGCGCTGCCGATGGCCACCGAGAGCGTGCTGACGTGGCTCCGGTTCCACCCGGACGGGGGGTCGATCTGTGAGAACGGCTGTATCGAAACCCGCGACTCCTCGGCCACGCTCATCTGCTGGGGCTACAAGAACTGCTGCAAGCGTCTCAAGAAGGTCGGCGAGTACGTGCTGGGCGTCTCGCTCCACCCCCACCAGTTCCGGCACACGTCCGCGACGTTCTGGTGCTCGCGATTGACCCCCTACCCGTTCTGCGCCCGCTTCGGCTGGACGATGGGCAGCGCTCAGGCGGAGCGGTACATCAACCGCAGCGGTGTGCTCGCGGAGCAAGCGGCGCTGGCGCTCCGTGGAGATGCGGCCCGGCAACATCCATCACCCCTGCCCCCTGTCCATCCACTGCCGAGCGGATTCCCCCATGCTTCCTCGACCGCATTCGATCTGCCAGGAACACAGAAAACTCCGCAGCCAACGGCTCTGAATCTGAGAGAAGAGCCAGCTCCACCGCCCGCTATTGAAGCGTTCGGAGCTTCCCCCTCGTAAAGACGAGGAGCCTGCCGCCGTTCGCTCTCGCGATCGCCAACCCGATGTGCCTCGTGATCGATCCACCATTCCAGTCGCGAATCTTGATCGTGATCTCCGGCGTCAGCGGCGCGATGACGGAGTAGCACTCGATGAACCGCTGCTCGTGCTCCGATGATCTCCCGTGGTCATTGAGCCAGGACACGACCTGCCCGAGCGCGTGCGCCGGTGTGATCAATCTGTGAATGTCCTTGAGCCGGTCGATCTCGTCACACTCCCCCCTGAAGTATGCGGCCCAGATCGTCCAATCGAGAACGAAGACCCGCCGTTTCTTCTTCCTTGATCCTGGCATCTTCGCTGCAAGGCGATCCGCGCTTATCAAGGTTTCGCCTACTTGCCCCAGCGGAACTCGATGAACCTGGAGCGGATGGCGTCCAGCACGAACTGCGCCCGAGAGCTGTAGCCGAATCGTGTATCGGTGATGTACTTGTCGATCTCGCGAGCGACCTCGATGGGGATCGCGATATTGGTGTAATTGCGTCTCATAGCGCTCTCACAGCCAAAAGACATTTAAAGATGTCATCGTCAACAGGTTTACTATGTGTTCGCAAGCGATCCCACTTCCCATCCTCCCGCCAGTTCATAAAAACCGCAGCACCCCGGCGGATTTCCGAAACGCCGCCGTCACGACACTGCTCGGGCTCGGGTTCACGGTCGGCGGCCCGGCTTGCGCGGGGGGCCGAAGAGCCTTCTCGCTCGTTCCGCTACGACAATCTCGCCAGATCGCTGTCGGGCGTTTTCGTCAAGCTCGATATCCACGCCGAGCGCTGCGAGATCGTGTTCACGATCCCGGGGAAGTCCAACCACCACGACCGCGCCGTCCTTCGAGCCGCCATGAAATCGATCCGATTACTCCCCGGCTGAGTGCCGATCCGCCTCAAGGTTGATGAACCCCTGCTGTCACCACTCTGGCATGTGGAACGAACCGACCTACCGGCAGCTGCAACGCATCCCGCCCCTGTACGCCACAGAGAGCACACCGTGGGAGAAGAAGACCATCTACGAGCACTTCTTCATCGGGTCCTCTGACTGGTACGCCGCCGAGTACGATCCCAACAACCGCCTGTTCTTCGGCTTCGCCGTGCTCAACAACGACCTTCAATGCGGCGAGTGGGGCTACTTCGGCCTGGACGAGCTGCGGGGCATCGATGTCCGGGGGATCCAGGTGGACCGCGATCTCCATTGGGAGGAGCAACCCGCCGGAGACATCGAGACCATCGTCAAATCCATGACCGGGGACTACTGACGATCACCCGAACGGGTGGGTTCCGGATTGATGTCCGGGTCAGTTCCCGACGGCTTCCCCCCCCCACCCCATCCGACACTCAACCGCTCAGCATGAGCCCCACGCTGCTTGCAGCCACCACTTTATGCGGCGAAGCCGCCACAACAACACCACGGGCTGGCGCAGCCAGCCCCGCAACCCCGCGCGGCGCAGCCGCGCCACAACCCTGGGCGAGGTCTGGCGGCTGGCGGAGCTGCCGCCAGGTCGATGCCCCGCAACAACACAATCCCATCAGACGACCGCCCAGAGGGCGGTGGATGAGTTTTCTTTCTGATCCCGGTCCCTGCTCCTGGTCCTTGCGACCGGCACACCCACCGGGTCACACCCGGCCTCGGGCCCTCGAGCTCCCCTGTGGGATCGAATGGCCCGCAATCATCTTCCGGGAGCCGCGCAGGCGGCTCGCACCGCCCCAGCGCCTGCCGGATCTCGCTGATCAGCAGGCTGAGGAGCGGCACGCTGTCCGGCGTCCCCAACCCCAACGATCGCAACGACCCGATCGGGTCGTCGTTGAACACCTCCTGATCCGGCATCCGCCCCGTGGACACCAGCCACTCGACCTGGCGATGCACCCAGATCCGTTCCTTCACCGAGGGAGAGTGAGCAACCCTCCCCTCGTCGAACTCCTCGATCGGCTTCTCACCGCCGACCTCCTGGAGGGCCCACAAGACCCTCCGCCGGTCCTCGGGCGTAAGCCAGAGCCTGCGGCGGTTGGCATCGAGGCAGAGGAGGTACCGCACCTCCTCGAACGGCTCGGAGCTCTCGGAGCCGTCCTCCTCGGCTATCACCCGCAGTCGGTGATGCCGGTATTCGGCGACCGTCACCGGTCCCGAGATCGCTGTGGCTACGACGTCGTAGCCGAGCTTGAGCACTTGGTCTTCTGTCATGTTCATCTACCTCCGCCCGCCAATTCGCGACGGGCAGGGCGATTGCGAGCCGCAGCCGGTCACGGAAGTTTCGAGTCGACAGACCGACGCTTCGATGAAGCCGGTGCGGCGGTCCCGAGAGGCCGTCGCCAGGGTGTGAGGGATGAACACCTGCAGATTGGTGAGCACGACCGGAAGCGTTGTCGCTCGCTTCGTAGCAGCGTGATAAACGGCAACCGAAAAGCATGCTCCTTCGATTCGTCTCGATCAGAAGATCATCCGATTTCAGGATTGCATTCGGCACTTGACAGATTACCCTGTCGTCAGATTGCCGTTGTGGTGGACTCGGTCAATTGCTTCGCGGCAAACGCGTGCCCCGGTCAATGCGCAATGTTCGAAGTGCCTGACCACTCATAACCAAGGAGGATGCGATGAGATTGGACAAGATCACTGGCGCCGAACGTCAAGGCCTT
The DNA here is from genome assembly GCA_020639135.1 of Phycisphaeraceae bacterium. Taxonomy (GTDB): domain Bacteria; phylum Planctomycetota; class Phycisphaerae; order Phycisphaerales; family UBA1924; genus JACKHE01. Next base: position 158,026 of record JACKHE010000005.1, on the reverse strand, counting down.
GTTTTGCGGATTGTCTCTGGAGCAGTGATAGCCGCTTCAATCGGCTTGGTTGCCCTGGCAGGGCCAAACGGCCCGGTGACCTTCCCGGATGACGATGACGGCGGCCCGATCGAACTCCCCGGAGACGAGAATGATTTCGAGGGGCATTGCCCCTTCAACCCGTTTGTCGATTGCAACGGCAACGCGGTGCTCGACTACAACGAGATCAACGCTGACTATTCGCTGGACTGCAACGGCAACTGCGTCCTCGATTCGTGCGAGATCGCCGATGGCGCCCCCGATGTGAACGCCGACGGCGTTCCAGACGAGTGCCAGGACTGCAACCGGAACGGCGTCGTGGACGAGTGGGATCTCGACCCGACTGATCCTGACGGGGACGGATGGGTCTCTGCAGATTGCAACAGCAACGGGATCCCTGATGAATGCGAGGGCTCGCCGTTCCGGAAGTACATCTTCATCATCGACGGATCATCGAGCGTCACTTCCGATGACTTTGTGTGCCAGATCAACGCGGTCAAGCGGTGCCTTGAAGGCCCGAGGACGCTGATCCCCATCGACGGCTCGCTGAAGATCGCCGTCTTGCAGTTCGGCGTGGTGTCGATGCCGGACGGTCCCGAGTATGTGACCGAGGACATCGTTGCGATGACCCAACTCTCGACGCTGGAAGACCTGGGCTCCGCGCTCAGTATTTTATCCCCCAACCCCACCTCCGGGCAGTACGGATTCTCACAGATAGGCGGCGCCACATCGATCAGCACCGGCCTCGGGCGCGCGTACGAGTTGCTGGACAGCAGTTGGCCCCCCACCGCGAAACTCGTTCTGCTCTTCACCGACGGGCAGGACAACGACGACCCACAAGCCGCCATTATCGAATCTGACCGGCTCCGCGCCGACCTCAATGCTCGCGTGTGCATTGGCGGGATCGGTAACGACGCCGAGGCTGGCCTGGAAGAGCCGACACAACTCATGCTCCGCCTCGCCAACGACGCAGACTCCAGCGAATACGTCAGCGGTTCAATCACTGGATTCTTTGATGTCGTGACGAACTCGGTGGGGAACGGGTGCGACGAGGCTGCGATAGATGGGCTCTGCCAGGATGCAATCTGGAGCCTCGATTGGGATCTTGATGCTGATGGTGTGCTCGACGGCTGCTTCAGCCCCGCAGACGCCAATCACGACGGAACCGTCGATGTCAACGATATTGCGTTCATTCTCCTCCATTTCGATGCGCCAGCAGAAGATAACCCATCCGCCGATGTCAACGGCGACGGATTGATCGACATCAACGACCTCTCATTCATCATTGTCTGGGAAGGGGAGTAGCCATCGACTATACTTCGTAGTTACGCCATGGTTTTTTTAATCGCCCAAGAGCGAGATTCTTTTGAATACGACTCGTGCGCTTGCCAACCACAGCCGGTAACGGAATTTCCGTGTCGGCAAATTGGCGCGCCATTGAATCCGGTGTGGAGGTTCCGTCAGGTCGTCCCTTGGTTAAGGGGGGGTGACACCGCCGGTCACTAACTCCGGACGAATTCGAGCACAACACCTTTAAGTGGTCGATGACGCCAGAATGCATGACTCGCAATTCAATCGGCATTTCTGATGTGAAGTGGCGATTTAAGGAATTGCATGCCAGTATTACTACTATTGCTCGATTGCTCCTTACTGCGGTGAAGAGGCAGTTCTTGATCACTTCCGAATACGCGCTCATCCCTGGCTCATGACCGATTTCATATTGCTATCCGATTAGTTCCAAAGACCATCACGGGCTATCGCCCTCCATCGCGGAGTCCTATCTGTCATCCGTTCACACCGTCGATCTGCATCTCATGCGATGCAGGAATACAACCAACGAAATCGAATCGATTTGCTTTCTGTCTTGGTGGATCTGGTGCCCCGCCTCTGGATCGTTGACGAACGATGTGGCGCGATGTCATCTTTCATGGATTCTGAGAGCTACGGCGCCATCATGATGAGAGAATTTTGGAAATGGCATACGATCTAGTGAAACCACAAATCACCAATGGATCAACAACGATTCAGAATTATCTGCGCGCTCTACTGTCAGGAAGCCGCATGCATGTGAAACGCACTCCAATAAAATCCCGCAACATCGCCGCAACATCCTGCCCAGTAGATAGTTACGTTTTGAGCACGGATAGATCGCAATTCGACGCAAATACGGTACCTTGTAGAGTCCATCGCTCCAACCCTCAAACTACATGCCGCCCGCACTCGCACGCCAGATAACACACAGTCGCCAATCAATCACTTACCCGTCGTCATTTCGAATAAGGATTATTTTATTCACTGGTTAATAATTTTTTAATGTCGCCAAGCGTTTCATCTACATCTTTATTTATAATGCTATCGACTTCACTTTGCGTTCGAATCACTTCGTGCGAACTCGATCCACCGCACCGGACCTGTTCCAATACACGCATTACATGACGAGTTCGAGTTTCCAATTCGCCGATCTTCTTTTTTGCTTTACGAAACCTTTTCTTCGCATCTCTGTCTGTTTGAATCACGGGTTGTATCTATATTTTATTTCTGATTATATAAATGTTTTGATTTCCTCCAAACCATCGAGAACTGATCAGCATGCTTGAAGCAACAAAAGAGCGATTCGAAGCCGAATTTGGCGTCGCCACAACATCAAGCGCAAACTTTGTTTCTTGGGAACATGACGGCACGACCGTACTTGCGATTTCTCGAAAAGATATTGCGGGCCCGATATCAGTCTGGTTGTCTTGGGCCGAGTTAAAAGCGCCGAACGGGATCGATTGCGAGATCGTAGATCCGGACTCTATCGACCCCGCTGATCCTGCATCAACACTTGCTGGCAATACTCGCAATCGATTATTACAAATCCGAGTTAACGACCTAAACACAGTCCATGATACAATTACCTTTATCAAACATGCAGGCAGGAATTCCAAGCCGGCCCGATTAACAACGATATTTCGACGCACATTTGCGCCATTTTTTATCGTAGCATCTATGCTGTTTGGCAGGTATTTTAACCTATTTGGTTATGATGCCATGTGGCCAATCATATCTTCTACATTAATCGCAATTTGCTGCGCTTCCATGCTTCTATCAGGCGATCGCAAGGGCTTGGCCGCTTCTATTTATGGGGTTATCGCCACGTCCTCGCTGCTTCTATATGGATATTCGTTGAATGGTTCACTGGAGCTCGTAAAAATCTTTATCCCGCTAGTAATGCCAATTACATGGTTGCTTTCATGCGCATGGCTGATTTGGCACTGGCTAGCACTCCATGATGTGAACGAGCGCATTTTTAGCAATAGATTCCGATACGTCCTGACTCTGGTTGGGTCACTAATAGCGACCAGCATTCTCTTTGACATATTTTCAAAATTAACGATCCATCGAACATTGTTGCGCTCTGCAATAGATGTCTATGAACACTTCTGGGGCGAACTACCAAGCTCGGTAATATCATATATAGATATGATAACAGACGCCAAGCTTTTTTTACTAGGTATCACTCTGTTGTGTTCGATGTTAATCGCAATTGTGGCAGCGCCGCATCCCAACGCTCCCGGAGGACGCCGACGAGGCATTGTCGATTCATTATTTTCTACCAAAATCGGCAATTCTCGAATCGCGATCGATTCGAACTCGTCTCCAGCAGCCCGGATCATTGAGGTCGCAAGCATTGTAGAGTCTGCAATTAGAAAATTCCCCGGAGTTGTTATAAAAATTATACTCGAAGCGATAGACACAACTACTACGAATTTCTTGGCCGCATGGTACCTGCTGGGGCGCGCGATCAATGGGTTATTAATAATCGCGGCTCTATCTGGTTCGTCAACTGTGCTAATTCAATCGCTCTTGTCGACAATACATGGCGACGTCCCCGCGCTATCTTGGTCAGGAACAACTATCATGACATGTCTCGTCTCTTCATTAGTTTACATGTCGATAATCGTAGAATACAGAAGGCTACCTCTGGTTTTAGCGTTAAGCAAAGACGCCCAATTATTCGTTCGATCTCGAGAGGCAAGATCGTTCCCACTGCGAGCGCTAATTATCTCGCTACTGATAATGCCCTGCTGTATTGTTTCGGTAACAATCGTCAGCCATGTGTTGGATATTTTTCATGTTCATTCAAGAACAGAATCCGCGACAATCTGGTCGAGCCCGTTACCGTCCGCTTCTATGTTTTTCGTGGTGATAATGTCAATATCGATCATTTCATATTTTCTTGGCCGACTTGCCAATACAAAAACCCTATCTACGCGCATGCGCGCGATATTGCTACATTCCTATTCTGATCTAAGCCGCATCGTCAGATTAATCAGAAAATTAATTAATAACATATTATCATATTCTCGTGCTACTTCTCGAACATTCGATTCTGTGCGGAGAGATCCGGCCTCACAAAGCGATGACCCTGATTCCCATAATCCTGTCGTCATGCCGAACACGATTCGCCCTTCTTCGCACCGCAGTAAGTCGAATGTCGATTCCAAGACAATGTCCAGAAATTCTAAAAACCAATCAGACTGAAATCCCTTGGATATTCTCGGCGTTTGTCTGGGGTTGCGCTCGCTACCCGCCCAGCGGTACAGTCCACCGATGACCCGTTCACACACCCTCCGTCTCCTCGTCGGCCTCTTGGTCCTTGTCGGCCTCGCCTTGCTCTTGTGGCGCCGTCAGGCGGCTCCACAGCGGCGCATTGATCCCTGGCCGTTCGGGTAGGCCGTCCAGCTCTATCTCCCTGAACCGCCGCCCCAGGCTTGTCAGGATCCACTGTCCCTGTGTATTGCGGTAGGCGATCCCCCGGTCCCGAAAATCCCGCAGCACCGCGTGGACATGGTTGGCCCCAATCCGCTCGTATTCTTGCAACGCGGCCTTGCGGTTCTCCTTGGACCGCATGGGCCTGTCCAACGCTCGCAGCACCAGACGCCGGTACTTGCCAGCCTGAACCCAACTGCGGGTGTTCAGATCGTTCTGGCTCAGATAGTCGCTCGCCGGCTTCGGTGGACAATCGGCGAACTCAACTATCCACAGGTCACCCGTCAAAGTTCGCCGGTAGAGCCGGGATTGTCGTTGCGTCGGCGTCGCGCATTCGACGTATCGATTTCGAGCAAGCCGCTGCAACGCTGTCTCTACCGCCTTGAGCGATGCGCCCTCCAGCCGCTCGAACAATTCACGGGCGCACCGCGGGGTGCCCAAGAGCAGCAGCATCCGTTGTCGCAATGGAAGCTGATTGCCCGACGCGGGCTCATCGATCCCGACCACCGGCATCATCCCACTGGTTCGAAGCGGCGAGTTCTCGCAGCGCGTGCCCGAGCGTGCCGGTGAGCCGAACCGATTCCTTTTCCAGGCGGATCAACCGGTCCACGGCCTCGACGACGAGCGCCGGGTTGTTCGCGTCGTGCCCTGCCTGCGCAACTCGGACCGCCTCTCGGAACCGCGAGCCGTTCTCCCGGCACGCCAACAACACGGCCCGGAGTTGCTCGGGCAATCTGGAGTGATCCCTTGTCGTCCGCCAGCCCCGCCGGGCCAGGTCCTGCAGGACGCGCTCGTAGTGTTCATCCACCCGACGCTTCACTCCCGCCAGCTCAAAGAGCATCTGTTCGGATCTGGCGTCAGGAGGGTGGTCGTCGAAGTGCCGCCTGAGCTGCTTGAGAGTGCGAAGCACCTCGAGCGTCTTGCGACGATCGTCTGCAATGCTCAGGTCGACAGGAGCACCGAGCCCGATGTGTGATTCGTCGGATAGCGCACGATTGTGAGGATCCCGCAACCATCGATGATCTCGCGGCCCGGCCCGCCAGACCGCCCAGCCAATGACGAAGACCACGCCGAGCACTCCAATCGCGCCCACACCGGCGGTGATGCCCAGAGCGATGAGCAGTGTCTCCACCGCCGAGCCCACCGAGGACGCCGCCACGAAGACCGCCAGCAGCGACAGCCCGCCCGCAAGCGCCCTGGGCGCTGAGAACATCCGCAACAACTCGTAGACAACACCGCCCAGCACTAGCAGCAGGATCGCCCAGGCGATCGGCCCCAAAGCGCCAAGCCGGTAGCCCGACGTTCTTGCCGCCGCCGACGCCCCGATCGCCAGCGCCACGCCGACAACGATGACCAGGGCTTGGCCGCCCCGCCCCTCGAACCGTCTGCCGAGCGTGACCTGGGCGATGCCGGTGAAGAACAGGAGATAGAGCACAGAATCGACGGCCAGCCAGTGCTGCTCGTACACACCTCCCAGATCCAGCGTTCGCCAGAACGCCACGTTGCTCGACGCCATCGCGTCTGTTCATCCCCCCGTTGATTGAACTGCCTTGCAGCGGATCGACCCGCACCCGATTCGTGTCGAGCTTGGGACGAAACCGCACATTATTGTGGAATGCAGAGGGGGTTTTAGAATCAACTGCACATGGAGTCCACATGGATGTGTTCCGATGTGGATCGGAAGCTAGCGCAGGAGTTTCCTGAGCTCCCGGCGTTCCATCGCCACGATCGCGGCGCCGAGTTGGGCGTGCAGGCCGTGTAGATCGAGCAGGAGCGAGGCGATCCGGCGCTCCGAAGCATCGGCATCAAGTCCAACAGCCCGGGGAATTCGCCTGCGAGAGAGCCGCTCAGCACTCCTGTTGACATGCTCAGTTCTTGCGATCAGATCGGTGAGCAGGTCCACGATGACCACATCGGAGTAGTGCTGGTTGGTTGTCATGGATCAGCACTCACGGAATCGGCATAATAAGATTGTGCTCGATTGCCCCACTTCATCCGGTCAAACCGAAAGAATCAGGATCTATTTCAAAGGGCTCAGCCATGGACGATTCAGAGCCTCAGCGCCCGTTACTTACTGACGAGGAAGCAGAGTCCCTCATTCAGCAGACCGTTCGACCAGGCCAGTCATACCAGGTTGAAAGTCGAACCATCCGGTCGGATAGCCCGGTCTGGCGAGCGCCGTCCTCCCTGCGATTCGTCGGTTGTGATTTCATCACCGCAGAGATTTTCCATGTACCGGGGTTTTCTGCTCCCGAATTACCGACGGGTGAGGTTCTGCATCGGTTATTCGATCAATGCGCCCTCCATGCATTCAAGCTCCAGTACCGCGCCATGGACGCGCCGACAGGCTTCTCGTTCCGGGAATGCTCCGGTGTCGTGTCGGTATCTTCGCAATTTTGCAGGCGGTTCGAGGTGAGCAGGGGCGACCTTGATGCGACGATACACACCTCCAGGCTTGTGGATGCCGCGATCCACTGCTTGCTCGAACCCGATTCAACCGCGTGCTTCAAGGACTGCAAATTCATCCGCGCAAAGTTCGAGGGCTGCCACTACCGGCTGATGCGATTCGACAACTGTAAAGGGCTCTGGGGGCCGTCCCGCCCTATGTTCAAAAACAGGACCGCGATGGAACATGCCCATTTCCAATCGCCATTTCCCTACCTGCCCTGGGAAACACTCAGCAAGATCGGCTCGACAAGAATGATGACGTTGTCCTGGTTCACTGTCATCGCCCTTGTCCTGCTCGCCTCATTGTCGCAATGGTGGAACACACACGTTCAAGTGCTCAGCAGCGACTCGCTCTCACTTCCATCGATGTATCTTTCCATCGAGTATTTCTGGATGCTGCTCGGACTCGTCTGTATCGCCATCGCGTTGTCCATCTTCTGGTCGCGATGCCCGGATGTCGTAGCGAACAGCTCGCGGCATGAATGGACTGTGCTCCAGGAACGAGAGGATATCGTGTATCAGGGCGCTTCGTGGGACCGCCCCATGAGCCGCTTATTCTGTGCTGCCTTTTACGGCTTCGGACTGCTTGCGGCCATACCGTTCGGGATGCGGGTTGTGAACGCGTTGATCTATCTGTTCGTGACTGGTTCCTAGGCAGTATCGACCATTTTTTGCAGGTCAATTCAGCGCAATACATGTAGGTTGAGCATCCCACCCACCTCCATGAGACTACTCCCAAGAGGTGACATCAGTCCCTCATACGACATCTACGCCGAGCCGGCCCAATCAACCGTTGATCGTTGGCAGCACCAACGCCAAGTCACCGCATCGAACAAGCTGCGACTACCTGCAGTCCTGGCCGCGCAACGCATCGGCATCAGCGATGCGCGTTGCAGTGATCTTGCCGAGCAGTTATGCGAGGCCAAGCGCCAGCAGCTCAACTTACCGCCCTATGTCGAAGACGAGCCGAGAAACGCCCTTCAGGCACGCATCGAACGCCTCGAAGACCGGCTACATGGTGAACGACTATCGCTCTGGAAGGACCTCTCCTCGCTGCTCGTGAGTTCACGGGATGCTGCGGTGGACGCCGCGCGCGTCGCGTTCTTGAAAGAGTTTCTTCGACAAACCGCCTCGCCGGGTGATGGACGCTGACCGCCAACCCCAACACGCACTCCCGATTCCGTCAGCTCCGCCCCCTGCTGGGCGAAGCCAAGGCCCAGGCGCTGGAATCAGCGTTCCTGACTGGTGACCCTACCGAACAGCGTGAGATCCTGACCCTGACCAACCTGCTCAGCAGGCAAACGTCTGGGCGGTTTACAACACTGCTCGAACCCCCAAGTGGAACTGAAGCCGATGGCCCGCTCCGCCTGGGGCGGATCCGCCATGGCGTCCACACGCTGGGCTGGTTGGGGCTGACTCCCGAAGAACTGACCCGCCATCTCGTCATCGTCGGCCAGACCGGCAGCGGCAAGAGCAATCTGCTCCATCACCTGCTGGTCCAGCTCATGGATGCCCAGATCCCCTGGTGTGTGACCGACTTTAAGCGGAGCACGCGCCATCTTGCTGCGTTGCCGACTGGGCAGGACATCCAGGTGCTTGCGCTCGGACGTGATATCGGAGCGCCCTTCTCGTTCAATCCTCTTGCCCCGCCGCCCGGTGTCGGCTTTGACGTTCACATTCGACAAATCGCCGAAGAAGTGAACCGCGCCTATACGGGTGGCGACGGTGTCGCTAATCTGATCATCGCCGCGGCGACGAGGCTCTGGTGCAACAATCCTAAGCGCGCCCCTACCCTGCTCGATGTCCAGAGAGCGATCACTTCCGCCAAACTCAAGGGCCGTGCAGCCACCTGGGCGGAAACCGCAAAGCGTATCCTCGGCCACCTGACGAGCGGTCCGCTTGGCATCGTGCTGAACCGCAGGCGAGACGCCAATGCAGTCGCTCAACTGCTCGACCACCACACCGTGCTGGAGTTGGACGGGCTGAGCCGACAAGACGCCGGATTCATCACGAATCTGATCGCGCGGTCTTTGCACTACACCCTGCTCGCTCAACCACAGCGCGAGCGGCTGCGCTTTGTGCTGGCGCTCGAAGAGGCCCAGGAGTTAGTCCCAAACCGCACTGGAGCCCGCGAGTCCATCATCGAAACCATGGCGCGCCAGTCACGAGAAGTCGGCCTGGGGATGATCCTCTGCAGCCAGTCGCCTTCGACACTCAGCCAGGTCGTCATGGCCAACTGCTACGGGTTCGTCTCCATGTCGCTGCGCTCCCGCACCGATCTGTTGGCCGCAGCACAGAACCTCCTCCTCGACCAAGAGGGCGCCGCGATGCTCAGCGCGCTGCCCATCGGCCAGGGCATCTGCCGATTAAGCGGGCGCTGGCCAAGGGCCGTGCATTTTCAGGCGCCGCTTATCTCTGTCCCGAAGGGGCAGATGACCGACAGGCTCGTCGAGCAACGGTTCCGACAGGGGCCGTTCTCAAGAGCCGCAGAGACCAGCGATTCCACCCAGGTGAACAGCGCACAGGCGAGCGGACCGGGCGGAATTGCCACTTCTGAGCACATTGACGGGCAAATTCAGTTGGAATCGGCGTACACGGTGGAATCGCCTGATTCGGGCGGTCGAGGGATTTTCGACGACCCGCAAGTACTGGCGCTGCTTAGAGATATCGCGGCATACCCATTCGATGGTGTAGCCAAGCGGTATGACCGCCTCGGATTGGCTCGCCGAAAGGGCAACTCGTTCAAAAACGTCCTTGTCGAAGACGGGCTCATCAAGCCCTACCCCATCAAGGTGCCCGAGGGCGGGATCGTATTACTTGAAATGACAAACTCTGGAAGAGTATTCTGTGCCGGTAGAAAATTCCACATCACCCCAATTAACGGGTCACTTCAGCATGCCTATTGGCAAGATCGAGTAGCAAATCGCTTGCGAGATTCTGGATGGACTGTCTCCACTGAATGGATCCACAACGATTTCCGGTATGACCTACACGCGGAGCTAGATAGTCGCACACTCGTGCTTGAGGTGGAGACAGGGTCTGCAAATTTTATGCATTGCATACAGCGGCTAAACTCGCTCACTTCAATTGAAAAGTACGCATTGCTGCCCAATGGTATACCGCAGCCTGTGCTGAGAAGATGCAGGCAAGCAGGAATCAGAGTATTCACGCCTCCAGGATTCCTTCGTTGGATCTCTGCGTGTCCCAATGTTCCAGTTTAAGCGCTTGCTCAACTGCCTTTGCACACGCTATTCTCGTTCGTCGCCCACTGGAGTATCTCGAATTATTGCCAGCTAGGCATCTCTTCGTGTGCGCAACATTGATAAGCAATGACATATGCACAATCGTATGGTACATAATGGACTGGAATCACTAGGCTGGGAGCGATTATCAAGCAGCACGATTTGGGGGCGGTGTGATGGCGACATCACACAGATTGTGACGGTTCAAGAACGCAGAGTACTTTCCCCCAAAGATCTCTTGAACGATATTTGCCGAGCGCTAGACGCCACAAATAGTGGATGCTCTGAACATCATGATGAGTCCTTGCTTGATGTGGTATCAAGCATACCAATGTCGACCGCATTGTTGTTAAGGCAACGCAATTCATTGGAATTAGCCAATGCGTTGTCGCGTTGCCGAGCATCCATGGTATACCCCCATGAATTCTCGACGAATTACATCCTAATTCGCAGAGGCGCACTTCCGAGCTCCATCGTATCCCGAATCACCAGCGAGCATAAAGAGCCGCTGATTGATTGGTATTTAGGATGCAGCGCCTGGGCAGTATCGCTTCGCAAACGAGAACTCGGTTATCGATGGGTTGGCGCATTACCTGTTGATCGTTCGGGACGACTGCTTCACAGGGCTTCGTCAGTATACTCGGTTACGCCGTGTCCAGAACCCAAAGGGTACTTTCAGAGGGCCTCCACAAAGCACCTAACCCAATTCTCGCGCATACTTGATGACTTATTCTCAACAACGCACCATGCAATCAATCCCGATCCGATTGATAATGCCATCCATCCAGATCTACATATGCAATACAACGCCGCGTGCGCTTGGATTTCGTCCGACAGCCAACCAGACTCTTCCACACACCGGCTTATGCTTCCTTATTGGCCATGATTCACATAGCTGAATGAACTGGCATGTCGGCAAAGGACAATCCTGTACCCACGATCAGCGCCCTCACTTGAACCGCCTGCGGCTTCTGGCGACATGATGTAGTATGGGGTCGTCCTGGTATGGAAGAATGGCATCCCGGGTCGGCATGCGTCAATCACCTTGTTTACAGCCGAAATGTCTTTTTGCACCCTGATCTTAATATTGTAGAGATCGACATATCCTGTCCAACCGTAACACCATGCAATTGACGGGTGTGTCATTGGATAGCACACGAGTGCATTAAGAGCGACCAGCCCCATTAATTTGCTGATCTGACGCTGTCCACTGTGGCCAATTTTTTCGGTCGCCAACTTTAATGCTGCCGATTCCTTTGCAATCTCATCCAATGTCTTCTCGTACCGCCGCTCGATATCCTGCACGATAATCCGGCGACGAGGATAATCGACTACGACATATCTAGACAAGGTATTCAGCAGGGCCTCAAGATCGCGGTATGTCCCCACCAGTTCTCCTGTTCGCGAGGTGATGTGAACAGGGCACATTGAAGGGGAATCCCGAGGAGTCTCGCTGCTCATTTTGTTGTGCATTGCATTCATCGTAAGAGATTCCTTTCGTTATCCGGTCAGGGATGCGGGGTCTCTCTAATCGCGCGAACCGCTTCAACAAATCCATCAGGCAAATCCGGCAATTCAGAATTAATTTTGAATGCCTTGCCCTCTGACACTCCGTGTTCGGTATTGGTGACAAATGGCTTACCCTTTGCCAGCTCTGGAGGAACCGGAATACAAACGGTAAAAAGGACCAGATCACATTCACCTGACGCAAGAAAAAGATGTCCGGAACACCCTTCGTAGTGCCCCGATGCAAATGGCGTCAAACCAAACACCTCAACACCATCTTTGTCTTTGGACTCGAGAGGAGACTCGACAACCAAATGCCCTTTCCCTTTAAAGACAACAAAGACTTCAGTTCCCGAATCGAGAAAGCGATTCGAAACATGCTTGTGGAATGCGCCGTAACCCGCGGGCACACGAATCCAACTCGAAAGAAAACCAAGCCCTTCACGACGCATGCCAACCGGGAGGTGTTCGATCGGCTCGTTTCCGGGCACACTAAGCCAATGCCCATCAGGGCCAGAGGTATTTACTCTCAAGCTCTTTTTCGGTGTATCCCAAGCAGTCATTCCTCTGCGATACCGCCTGATGCGTGTCGCGATCTCGGCGATAAACGCATCCGTCTGTTCATCACATGGATTGTCCCTGATGGATTTCTCGGCTTTGGATGGTGCAGTTGGAATGCCCTGCTCGGCAATATCGAGTTGAGCGAAATGGGAAACGTAGGTCGCGCCTTGGCGCTCGATCAGCCCGAACAGCCATGCCTGTGCAGCTGCCCTGGTAGGAAGATGCAGCCGCTCGATGAGAATTTCCAATTGACGTGCATCAGGCCATGAAACGAACCGCAAATAATTACGGAGTGTTTGATCTGAAACACCACATCGCTCAGCAGCCTCAGGAATCGTGAAGTTTCGGTTCTCGATCGCATCTCTGACAAAGTCGATGAACTGCTCTTGATGAATCCTACTGTTTGACATGTCTTCATCCCGGTTCATCTTCATCATCAAGACGGAAGAGCGGGCACGATCAGCACACACTACCAAAATGCCCTCTGGAAAATAGCTGCATTGTCCATCAGTGCATGCAAAAACAAATTTTGACTGCATCCCGTTAGTGCTTGGTAATAATCGATTTTTAATACAAAAACAGATCAAATCGATTCTTTCGAAACTCCACCCAAAACATTCTTGACACAAACTGCATTGGGCTTTGGACGAATGGGGCTTGGTTAGCACATACCTAACTAGAGCATTGCCCTATAGCCACTAGCTCCCGCACCGACAACACCCCGATCCCGGCTAAGTCCCCCACCCGCCTGCGGATCCGCTGCACAGCGTCTTGATCAGTGACGACGATTGTCCGAACCCCATCCACCTTGACCAGTTTCTCAATAGCCCGGTCCACGGTCTCTTCGCTCAGAACGATCTCGACGACCTCAACAGCCCCCTCGGCGGTTTCGGCGTAGCCGTCAACCGGCCCGACACCTGGGATCTCGTGCTCCACTTCAACCCGAGGGCACGCCCGCCGCTTCCATGCCGCCCACCTCGCCTGCATGAATCGGTGCGAGTGGCTTCCCCGACCGGCAAGAGGGATGAACCGCCGCCCGATCCGTTCTGCTCCCTTCTGTGTCAGCTCCCACAACGCGTACCGCAGCAGCCGGTGCGTCCTGACCAGCCCGAGTTGTTGCAACTCGTCCCGGCACGCCGTCAGCTCCCGACCCCGCACCCCGCACCGCTGGCCCAGTTCCGACTGGAGCAGATGCGGGTGATCGGCCAACTCCGTCAACAGACGGTGCAGCTTCGCGGAAAGCCCTTGCTTCTCATCGCTATCCTGATCTCCATTGCCGCTTCGTTCAGTGGATGCCGTCGACGACGTGGCCGTCGATGACGCCGAAATCGGCGCCGGCGCCCACAGCTTCGGCGTCATTCCATCGAACATCGCACGGCGCCGACGCTCCCGGTCCGCCCCCGCGAACGAGCCCGCCGGTGTTGTCGGCGACGGCGGCGCCAGCCGGATCGGAACGCCGAAGGACCACGCCTGCCGCCTGAAGTGCGCCACCGCGTAAAACACGGGTTGGTGCAGCAGCCACTGGGTCTGCAACGGGGTCAGCTGCATCCGCCCCCGCAGGCGGGCGATGTCCTGCTCGCTGACCGGGCCGCACAGGATCAGGCCGTTGGCGCTGCTGACCAGATCGTCCGACACCTCCCCGAGATGCTGGACCACCACCATCGTCCCGGCGCCGTTGACGTGCGCCAGATCGGCGAAGTTGATCAGGGCGTCCACATCGGCGTGGTCGTGCCGCTCACCCCGCTTGACGAGGACGCGAGCGTCGTCCAGCACGAAGAGCCCCCGGAACCGCCGGTCCGTCCACCCCATCGCCGTGGCGTACAGCGGGAAGGCCTCCAGATAGATCAAGGTGGCAATCCGAGCGGCTTCGGCCGTCTGCCCCCGCAGGAGGATCGTGTGGCTGTGCGAGAACCGTCTTCTCCAGTCCAGACCGACGACGCTGGAGAACAGCTCCGTGGACCGGCACAGCCGCCCCAGCGCATTAACCGCCGAATCGAGGTGCTGGGACTGCTTGGACCACCCCTTGGCCTTGTCGAGCCTGAGCTCCAACGCCTCCAGCACCGCCCGCCAGCAGACCCGCTCGCCGGGCGCCAGCGCCAGCCGCAGCTTCCGCCACTCCTCGAGGAGGTACCGGCTGCCCGAGTGCAGGTACAGGCTCTGCTCGATTAGGCGGATCCAGCGGCCCAGGAAGACCTCCTCGTCAACGCCCGGCGGCGGTTCCAATCCCAGCGCCAGATCCCGGGGGACCAGCGTCGGCAGCCCGTGACCGGGCTCATGGTCGGAGGCGTTCTTGGTGTCCACGCCGATGACCAAGCCGCCCAGGGCGTCCACCGTCGCCATCAGCCGCTCGGCCAGCACGGTCTTGCCCGACCTGGGAGGACCGACCACCAGCGTCACGGGGCCGTTCAGGTCGTCCTCGTTGATCCGCAGTTGCCGACCGTCCGGGGTGAACCCCAACAGGCACGGCCCATCACAGAAAGCGCCGTGGGGCATCGGGGGCCAGCCGCCGGGCCACGGCTGCATCGCGCGCGACCCGGCGACCGGCGGTGTTCCATGAGAACGGGCGCGCTCGACAGCGCGGCGCAATCGCTGCGAGCGGTAGCCGCCGCCGTAGGGGTTAGGTGAGCGCCCGTGGAGCATGGTCGGGGACGTACTCGCAGAGCACCTCGATCATCAGCGACCTGCGGTCGTTGCACTGCTTCCGGAGCGCCGCCTCCTCGTTGGGCGAGATCACGACGATGCGCCCGCCCCCCAGCGTGAAGCGGACCTGGTGGCGGCAGCACAGCGGGATGCCCGTCAGGACGGAGCGGGCGATGTTGGATCGGTGGTGCCGGCTCGCCACAAGCTCCTCGAAGGGCGTCAAGCCCTCGCGCTGCGCAAGGTGCGCGACCTCGGCGGCGCAGTAGTCGCACCGGATCGAGTCCTGGATCGCGTCCACGATGGTGCCGTCGCGCAGCATCGCCAGGGCGCGGTGCTGCTGCTCGCGGACGCTGCCGTCGGGCAGCGTGACGCCGATAGCGCCGACCTTGAGCTCGGGCATCTCGACGCCGTTGATCGAGTGTGTCAGGATGCTGATGTCGACCGGCAGGCCGCAGCTGGCGATGTCGCCGCCGAATGGTGATGTGGTCATGGGGGTGACCTCCTTTCGCTGGAGGTCATTGAACACCACGGTCATCGGACGCTAGGTCGGATTTCCACGACAGCTAAAGCGCGCAGAAGATCCGATCAGCCGTCCGACGGGCGCAGCGCATGCTGTCCGCATGCAAACACCATCACCGTCACCGTGGTCGCCGGCATTCCTGATCGTCGACCGTCCCCCGCCCCTCTCGCCCGTGCTGGCGCGGATCAAGGAACGCGTCGCCCTCGATGTGCTCGTACCGCGCGACGAGCTGCTTGTTGCGAAGGCGCAGCGGCTCGCCGATGCGCGACCTGGCGTACTCGACGAAGTTCTCTTCGACGTCAACGCCGACGAAGTTCCTGCCGTACGCGTTGGCGACGACCATCGTCTGGCCGCTGCCGAGGAACGGATCGAGCACCAGGTCGCCCTTGTAGCTGTAGAGCAGGATCAGACGTGCTATCAGGTCCTGCGGGTACGGCGCGGGGTGATCGACTTCACCGTGCCTGGACGCGGCGACGTGCCAGACGTCGTTGCCGATCTCTCTCGTCGCCAACGGTGTCAGCGGGAGCCTGGATGCCTCACGTGTCGCCGGATCGGTGGTGTTGCGCGGGCTTGGCCCCGGCTTGGAGAACACCAAGATCCGCTCCGTCTGGATGTTGGGGTAGAAGTAGTGCGGCCCCCGGTGCAACGCGAACGTGCCGAAGCGATCGCAGGCCGAGTGTGTTTTATCCCAAACGAGTTCCTCGCGCTGCTCCCAGCCGATGTCGCGCATCCGCTTGGAGAGGTCCGCCGGGATCGGGTAGTGCTTTTTCTTGTAGAGCACGCCGCTGACGATGACGCAGCACATCCCGCCGGGTTTGGTCACGCGGAACGCCTCGCTGAAACACCGCGTCATCAGCGCCAGGTACTCGTCGTACGAGACGAACCCCTTGGTGTAGTTGCGCTTCTTGTAGCTCTTGGAGCCCTTCTCGTACTCGTCGTAGGCGCGGGCGTTCCAGTAGGGCGGCGAGGTGACGACCAGATCGACGCTGTCGTCCTCGATGAACGTCATCGATTCGGCGCTGGCGGTGCGGAGGTCTGCTTGCGGGGTGTTGTTCTTGGTTGGTGGGGACATGGTGTCCCCACTTCGGGATCGCTGCGTTCTTCAAGCCGACGCCGGATCGACCCGCACACGACGGGGAGGCGCTGAGATGGTGATGCTCGCGCAGAACTCTTCTGACTCCGCGTTTGTCGTGGTCCTCAACTGGTTCACTCTGACCACGTTCATCGCGTTGATCGTGCTGCTGTGCATCGCGCGTCGCTCCGCTGTCGTCGACGAGATCGCGGAGCCCACCGACACCACCGTTGCGCTCTGCGAGCTCAATCCGGCGCCGCCGCTGCGCGCCTTCCAGAACGCTGGTCCCAACCTTGCTCGGCTGTCGTTCCACGATGTCAACCCGCGCCCTCAGATCCCCGGCCGCTGGGCAGTTCGCGAGATGTTGCTCATCGACCCCCCACCCGCATCCCTCATTGCGCAGGAGGACCCATCATGATCACGATCCTGGAGTATTTCGCGCAGATCGGTTCCGGCGCGTATGACCCCGGCGCCGGTGCGCTCGGCATGGCGATTCTCATCGCCATCTTGGTCTTCGCCCTCATCTTCGGCGATGGCGACGGTGGAGGCGGCGGGTGCATCACCCGCGGCGACATCAACCCAATGCCCCCGGTGCGGGCTTTCCAATACGGCAGCCCGTACACCTGAGCACCCGCCAAGAAGCCGGACGGATGACGCCCATCACCCTGTCAACACGGAGAACTCGCCATGAATCAATTGATCAGCATGATCGCGGTGTTTGACGCTGAACGCGCACTTGACGCCTTCCTGAACTCGTGCTTCTTCCCAATCGCTGTCGTCGTCGGAGTGGCGCTCGGAGTTATGGGCGCGATCCTCGGCAATGACGGTGGTGGCGGTGGGGTCGCCACGCGCGGCGACGTCAACCCCTCCCCACCGATGCGACCCTTCCAAGAGTGCAACCCGCACATCGGGACGAACACCCGGCGCGCCCAGCCCCGCGAGATCATCGATGAAGTTCTCTAGGGAGGAGATCCGAGAGGCCATCGACGCGGACCGCTTCCCGCCCATCCTCACGCCGGACCAGGCCGCCGCGCTCCTCCAAGTTTCCAAGTCCACGATCTACCGCTGGGTGAGCGAGGACCGCTGTTGTAAGAGGTCCGTTAGACGAGGGAATCCCCTGAGATTCTGGCGCGATGGGCTGGTGGAGTGGTTTTTTAGCGGTCGATCCAGGCGAAAACGGTTGCGCCCGACCGGCAGCAGCGGTACGTTCTCCGCCCCTTCCACGAGGGAGGACGACTGACCCATGGCGTACCCCAATGCTGAGAAGGTTGATGGCACCGAGGTCACCATCTATCGCCGCACGGTTAACCGCAAGACCAAGGGCGGGCAGCGGAGGACCGTCACCTATCAGGCCTATTCTGCCCGCTTCACAGATGTAGATGGCGTGCGCCGCGTCGTTGGGCTGGGCACCCGGAACAAACAGGCCGCAAAGCGCAAGGCGTATGAAATCCAGCAGCGTCTCGACGCTGGTCGTGCTCAAGATCGTATCGAGCGCATCACCATCGACGATCTTGCTGATCAGTACTCCGAGCATTGCGAGAACAAGGGCCTCGCGCCCAAGTCACAGGCCAAGTACCGTTCCGAGCTGGAGAAGATCCGGCAGTTCTGCAAATCCATCATGCTCGTCTATGCCGACCGCGCTGTCGAGCGTGACCTGTACCGCTTCAAGGCGTGGCTGGAGTCCAAGCGCCACAAGCAGCGCGCCCCCTACAGCCCCAAGTCCATCTACAGCGCCATGGTCCTCTGGAAGCAGCTCTTCAAGTGGGCGTGGCGGCAGAAGATGACGCCGACGTACGAGTTCGCGGGGGCCGAACTACCCAAGGCCAAGGCTCGCCCGCAGCCGTGCCCGACCACCGAGGAGGTCGAGGCGATCATTGGGCGCCTAGACAGCCCCTACACCGAAGCTGTCGCCGTCCTGGCCTATTCCGGGATGCGCGTTGGCGAGCTGCTGGCCCTCCGCTGGGAGGATGTGCTCCTCGACAAGGGTGAGCTGGGATTTTTTCGGATCCGTCGCGGCGGCTCCAACGGGACAACTAAAGACAAAGAGGAGCGGTCAGTGCCAATCCATCCTCGGATCCGTCCAGTTGTCGAGGGGCTGCCCCGCTCAGGCGACTGGATGCTCCCGCCGATGCGCGACCGGATGATCCTGGCCAGGATCAAGACCGCCGCCAGGGCCGTCGGAGCTGACAGCCGCCTGAAAACCCACTCGATGAGGCACCACTTCGCCTCGATGATCGCCAACTCCGGCGTCCCCTACCGCATGGCGATGGCGTGGATGGGCCATTCAAGCTCCTCGATCCTCGATTTGTACTACCACCTGCATGATGGGGAGTCGGAGAAGGTCATGCAGGCTTTAGTTACTTGCTAGAGCTACATTTCCACCTGATAAGTATCATTGATGCATTTCAGCTATAGCAACGATCTTATGCATCCCTTGGGCTCAAGATGCAAAAAAAGCGTCCACAGGTGGACGCTAGAGGTTGCCTACGGCATGGCCCCACGAGCTATTGCCTTTCCGTGAACAGCCCTTCCGGTCAGGTCACGGCGGGATACCTATTGGCTTCAAGTAATCGGAATGCCCGGCATCTTTGCGCCAAGAACGCATGTTGAGGAACAACCAGCTCGGCAGACCTTTCAAATGCCAGCTACGCGTTGCCTACAGCTTCGACCTGGATCTCTGTCTGCGCTGTCAGGAGCGCATACAGATCGATCGCTTCCGGAGGAGTCTCGATCGAGACGACGAGGCTGTAGCGGGCGGGTGATTCGACCTTGCCGAGGAAGGACCGTTCTTTCCACCACCCCGTGACGGGGTAGACGGCAATCGCATGACTCCCCGCAAGTTGCGTGGCTGAGCCCTCCCACCAATCTGCTTGGAGGGAGCCTCGCGCTCGGCCATTGACTCCGATGACCCAGTCCCTCGACTCGCCCGTCGTGTCGATGTCTGCATCGGGGTCGTCCCGCTCCGCGGCAGAAACCCGCTGTCGAAACTCATCGACCGTTTCGCCAGGACGAAGCACATCGAATCGGAGACCATGCGATGCGTAGCGAGACCGAGGGATTCGGCCCCGACGCCCGGGATTGGGCTCGATGAAGTACGACAAAGTGACCCGCATGCGGACTTGGACATCACCGAGGGCATACAGAGCATCGCTCGGCCAGGGCAACTCGTGAAGCCCCATCTGATTCGCTTTCGCTCCATTGCTGCCGGTCGTGTACGGCGTAATCGCTGATTCGGATACGAGCGTGACGGCGTTCGACAAGCTCGACATGGCTCGCAACTCGTTCGGAACACCATAGCCGAAGGTACGAACTCGACGGCGAACCACTTCCTTGGTCGTGCCTGGCACTTGCTCTCGCATCGCGTCCGTCCATTCGGCGGAGTGAACAAGAAGCGCCCGAATGGTCTCGGGTCTCAATGAAGGGTACTTCGCCATGATTCGGGCGGCTAATCGAGATGCCTGAGCGACCCCAGCGCTGGTTCCAGAGTTCGTGTCGAAGAGCGCGCCGGTAGTTGCGACCGATGTCGTCAGCAGTTCTGTTTCGGCGCATGGAG
This sequence comes from Phycisphaeraceae bacterium, assembly GCA_020639135.1. Taxonomy (GTDB): domain Bacteria; phylum Planctomycetota; class Phycisphaerae; order Phycisphaerales; family UBA1924; genus JACKHE01. The sequence continues at coordinate 137,714 of JACKHE010000005.1, read as the reverse complement.
AGATCGCTGACGAGGCGTCGGTGATCAAGTTGCCGCCCTCAAAAACGATGTCGGGCTTGAGTGGCCACGGGGAGCGATTACCTTGGTCCCATGCAGCGCTCGTACGGCTCATGGGAGCGAGGCCGCCTGCGGGAGCGATTGCACGCCATCCAGCGTAATCTGGCGATAGCTGCGTTCGTTGAGTGAATGCTCCGACGACCAGTGCGTTCGACGCTTGAGCGGGATCGTCGAGTATTCCCGCTGCATCGAGGTTCGACTGTGGGTAGGCGTACCCGTTTGTGTACTCCCGAATGTTCCCTGCCGATACGAGAACCATCCGAGTTAACGCCCCGTCGCCATATGCCAACTGGTCAACGGCAGCAGACCACGAACTGGGGGCGCCTTGACCAGATGTGTCCTTAGCGGTGACGGCGAGGCATACGGCTCTGCGGCGAGCGGGGGCAGCTACTTCAGCGAGAGAGACCGCCTGCTGCGTGATGTCTCCGTAAAGCTCAGGATCGTTGTTGCCCCGCCTCGGCAGAATTCGGATGGACTCAAGACGATGGCTCAAGCTGAGGGTGCCAAATTCTCGAAGCCGCTCGCCTAGATCGCCAAAGAGTGCCGTCCCTGCCATCAACGTTCCATGTGGACCGTGCCCCTCTTGCTCAGCATTGTCCGCAGATCCCCAATCGCTATCGACGGCTTGCCAATCGGCTTCCAGAAGCGAATCTTCGAGGAGCGGATGTCCTCGATCCACTCCGGTATCGAGCAAGCAAACGGCAGGAGCATTGGGATGAGCAATCCGAATCCTCGCTCTGAGGTTATTGATCCACGCAGCCTGCTCAATCGGCGATAGATTGAGATACGGGGCAGCAGGCTCGACGGGGGCTCGTAGTTCCGCCACTGTTTCGAGCAACTGACGCGATCGAGCCCAATCCGAAGGGCGTGCCTTGACGAGGGTGACGAGCCGCTCTGAGAACGTGAGCCAACGCCGACCGATCCCGATCCCAAGGCTCACCGCCAACTCGATCAACTCGCCATGAATGACAGCCGGTTCTTTACCATCAAGCGGAATCCAGGCCTCCCACCAAAGTGCACCTTCATCAGCGGGGAATGGCGTAGGGTCAGACCATAGATCCTCCGCAATTGCTAACCGAATCCGCTCGATGCTCTCGATTAGAGGGGCATGCCAAGGATTGCCTGAGTCTCTGACACGAGTTTCGTATTCGTCGATCCGATCCGACAGAGTACCGTACGCTGTCCGCGGAACGAAGATTACGGCCCGTTGGACATCGCCATCTTGACTAACGTGAAGTAGCTTGATGCCCTTCCGACGATTCTCAAGGCTCTCAAGTCGCAGGTCATATCCCGCATGGCTCTCGATCACGAACTGCAATCCAGTGACTGCGTCGGGCGTAGGTTGTGCTTCGATCTCCGCTTGCCCTTGAGCAAGAGCAGATTGAAGGCTCTGCCGTAATGAGCGAGCGTGTCCAATCCGATCTCTCGGAGGAGTCTGGAATTCGCCGAAGCCGGACTTGGGGCGGGTATACGGAACTCCGCTGACTCCACCAATCAGTTGCAGATGCGGGAGCTGCGACATGCAATCATGCTACGTCGTTCGGGAGCGGTTCGCCCGAGCCGAGGGGCGCCTTCGAGCCTTGAGAGCGCTGACAATCTGGGCCGTTGTCACCACAGATTTGTGTCCCAGCACCACTGCCTTGGCAGCATCCTCGCAGGCCTTTACAACCTCGGCATGGCTTAAGCCCCTGGCGGTTGTTGAGATATCAGTCCAGCGAAGTTTCAGAGGAGCGAAGGCCGCAAGCCTGTTCTCGACAAGTTTCCGAACTTCAGCGCCACTCGGCTTGCCGAACTGGACGATGTCATCAAATCGCCGAAATAACGCCTCATCGAGCGTGCCTGCCATGTTGGTGGCTGCGATGACGATGCTCTCTGAGTCGTCATGTTCGAGCAGTTGGAGAAAAGAGTTGACCACTCGTCGGGCTTCACCAACATCGTTGCTCGCTGATCGGCTCGTACCGACAACGTCGAACTCGTCAAAGAGGTAGACCCCTCTGGTCGATGACATTGACTCAAAGATGGCATGGAGCTTCGCGCCCGTCTCGCCCATGTACTTGGTGATTAGGGCATGAAACTGGACCACGAGAAGCGGCAATCCAGTCTCCCCAGCGATTGCTCGTGCAGTCATGGTCTTGCCACAGCCTGGAGGGCCCGCGAGTAGAACTCTTCTCCTCGGCTCGAATCCATGAGCCCGTAGCGTAGTGGCCGACCGGTTCTCTTCGAGCATCCGTTCCAGGATGGCCTTCGACTTGGCAGGTAAGACCATGTCAACGAACCGAGTCTTCGGATATGAAACCGTCAACAGCGACGCTAGCTCGCCCTCCGGACGAGATATCGGCACGGCCTTCGGACCGACCGATGGCAGCGCGGATCTTCGAGATCGATCAACCATGGCCCGGACAGATTTTGCGAGCTTTTGATCCCCCGCCCTTGCCGCTGCGGCTGCGATGTCAAGTGCGACCGTACGGAAGCGTTCATCATCGCGCTCGGCGAACGAATCGACCAGCAATCGGATTTGTTCTGGGGAAGTAGCCATATGCGTCCCCATTCTATCGGCCCGACAGCGGTGTGACCTCGACCAAGCCACCCAATAGCCGGAATCATTCGCCGTAGTTGTTCGCCAGGGGCCCCTTGTAGAGTGACTTTGCCGTCTTGGCATCACAGACCGCGTCCCGGACATCCGCCTGCATTCAGCCAATCGTCGATCGCGGCCTTGTGGAAACGCCAATGCCGCCCGACCTTCTGCCCGGGGTGACGGAACTCCGGTTGAACTCTTTGTCGTCCAAGTCGGACTTTGGAGTCTGGAAACGCGGAATCTACTCTCAGTATGAAGATCGCTCGCGGAGAATGCTCCAGACGATTCGGACAATGGAATCATCGGTCGTTGGCAGTCAGATACCGCCCTAAATTCGCTGCCGCTCCACAAGGCGGCGGTAGTGCTCACCAAGGACTGTCAGCTTGCAAGTCTTGCTCTCCATCGCGGCGTGCCACATATGGGGTGCCCCCACCGGCACGACCAGGTTCAGCCGGTTATAGCGTTGCAGCACCGCAAACCTTTGCGTGTTCTCGGGATCAGGAGGCGGCATGTCAGAATCTCGACCCTTTGACTCAGGTTCAAATGTGGGATCGAGTTGGAACTCTGCCCCTGGTCCGGGAAAGAACTCGATGATCTGGCGCAGCGCGTCCAACTCGATTGGCGGAGGAACCTTCCGCAGGGAGACGAACTGCCGCACGTTTGTTTTGAATACCGGTCGCTGCTCCCACGCGCCGAGAGATTGATCTACGTGCGCGTACACGCTACCGGGAGTTATGTCACCTGTGAGATTGGCAGCCCCACCCTGCAGAGCATCCACCAGCAGTGTCGTGAAGATTCCATTTCCATGCTCTTCCGTAGCGTATTGGTCAGCCGTCGATGCTGTAAGCACCGTCATTCCCTCAGACAGCGCAGCGAGGTTGCCGGATGAAGGAGGGTTCCCAGCAATCCCAGAGTGACAGCTGTCGAGCACAACAACTTTATTACGTGCGGGCGACGCATTTGCCAACGTCAGCACCTCGGAAAGAGAGAGACCCTCGTCCCCGCGTTGTGAGTCTGTTGCCAGCAGATAGCCGCCGGTCGCCTCAATATGGCCGTGTCCAGCAAAATAGAACAGCGCAATCTCGGCCGGTGCCTTGAATAACTCTTCAACGTGATCCTTGAGGGCATTGCGATTGACCCGATCATTCGGACCTGTTCCAGTGAGGAGCTTGCAATCAAAATTGACCGCCCCGTCGCCATGACGATCCAAAACCGCCTTAACAACGTGCGCATCATCCACGCAGCCATACAGTGCCCCACCGTGTTCGTAGTAATCAATACCGACAATGAGTGCGATGCGCATGACACCACCTTGTCAAAAGCTGTCAATAAAGTCCCCAATGGCGTTCCAGGTCCACGCTACAGTTCTGACACCTAGGAGGTTGGTCCTGTCATCGGCGTATGCCCAGATGCCGAGGACGCGTTTTCCTTCCTCGCTGGCGACCGCGATCTCCCATTTCTGCCCGCTGGATGTAAGTGAGTTCTTACTCACCAATGCGATTATTCCATCCGAGCGACGAATTCGGGTGCGGACACGCTCCTTCCATTCAGAGCTGTATGGCTCTTTGACGGACATGTCGGTGTACTCAAACGGCGACGCCGTATTAAGAGACTGCCCCTTCAGGAGATCCCTCTGCCGCTCGTCTTCAATCGCAAACGCGACGAATATTACTTTCCTTTCAGCCATGCTCTCTCCTTTGTTGAGTCCGGCAGTCGCCCGGTGACCGCCACATGATTAAAGGCCATTTCTCAACAACTCTCTGTCGAGTTGCCTGAAACCTAGATGGTAATCTGTCGAGATATTGATGTATGGCATCCCTGCGACAGCAAACGTGGGCCCGGGATTCCGGACTCGCAGCAGGAACACGGGGACCCCGACCTCAATGGCAAAGTAGTACTCCTTGAATGCCGTGGGCGCTTGCTTCCACCAAGGTGATAAAAGGGATAGCACCGCCGCAGCTTCCTGAATGACAGATTCGAGTTCGAGGTAAAATTCTGCATGGTAATTTCGATCGCTCTCACGATAGTCCCAGTACCCGTTGTTGCGCTGCTTCAGGAACTCCTTGAGTCTATCCACGAATGGAGCATCATGCTCAGCATAGCTGAGGAACTCGTAGCCTTTGGCTTGACCGGCTCTTGGTTTGACCGCAGACTCGGCGCGAAGCGGCAGGAGAGCCCTGAGGAGTTGGTCAAAAGCCGCCTCGTACCGGTCCGGAATTCGACCCATTCACAATCGCGAAGGAAGGAAGGAAGGAAGGAAGGAAGGCCATGCTTACCTTCGTTATCGAGCACTACTGGAATAACGCAGGTGCCCTTCCCGAAAACGGCCTTGAGTTCTGTCGAGATCCACTGTGAGTTGATCGATTCGGCACTGGCCATAAATAGAAAGGCCGCAGACTGGCGAATGCCTGCCTCAATAGCCAAATGCCAATTCTCTCCTGGGGCTAGCTCGTTGGTATCTGGCCAGGTCGCGATCCCGCCTCTCCGAAGGACTCGGACAAGGCGATCGACAAACGCCCGATCCCTGCGAGAGTGGCTAATGAAGACAAAGTCCTTCGCCGTTCCATCACCGTGGGCGGTTTCTTTACAATCTGTCACGGTGCAGCTCCATCCGACCGACAATCGATTTTAGGGTATTCCGCATTTCAACGTCTGTGTACCGTTCAGAGTAGATTCTGTTACTCGGAGCATCGCCCTGCTCTTCGGGATGCATGGCTCGACCCGATCATTGCGACTGGGCTGCCGATGGCGCCTGCTGAGAAGCCCATATTCATCCTGACCGTAAATTGGTCACAATGCCGCACTTGCGATGAACATCACGCGTAGATAGGGGCCGAACTGACATCAACAGAGCACCTTGCCCGGGAGATCGACGTGTCTGTGTCAGCTCGGTTTGAAAAGGCCTGACTTACCGGCACATGCGGTCGCTGAACTCTCTCTGCTCGGACATATAGCCCCAGAGATGCCCGTATCTTTCCGGATCTGCACAAAGTTCGCACATTTCGATCACTTCTGTAACGTCGGATAGCCACCGACCACTCTCCGCAAGACACTCGATGACCGGCTCGAGTACGTTTCGCAGCGGAATTGGTGACACAACCCTATCCACTGGCTCTTGGTCATTCAGTCTAACCCAGGCACCTCCGGGCTCGTGTGGCGGGAGCATCACGCCGTTCGCAGAGATTTCTTCCCGCACTACCTCCCACTCGCGGGAATCTGCACACAACGCAGTATAGGGATGCGTATCGGGCCACATAAAAACAAAGGTCTTGTGTCCGAACCCGCCACTCCGCAGAAGGAGGAGTTCTTCAATGACTCCATGCGTGCGTCCGGGGACGACAACAATGCAACGAGACGATTCCGCGAGACGGAGCACCAGTCTCTGCCAGAGTTTTTCGGAGTCTAAGAGTGTGTCGCCGGTGGTCGCACTGACGATGATGTTCTCGCTAGACTTTGCAACTTCTGCGACATACAACGCACGGCCTTGATGCTCGGCTTTCGGAATATCTTGGTCCCCAAGAGCAACGACAGTGTTCCTGTGACTCAGGTCGTAGATCAATGCCTCGATGAGCCTCAGGTCGGTGATACCGTAGTTCGGAATATCCACGGAGGTCGTGAATCTGCCACCCTGTTCGTACGATCGGCAAAGCAAAATGAACGGACCATCATGTTTGCGCGCACGACGGCGGATGTATGTCTGGTTAACCCTTCGTCTCGTCTGCCTTGTCAGTGATAAGTAGATCCAATGTGACATGAAGCCTGCGATGGGCAGCATGATTCCTCCCGCGATCCGAAAACCCGAGGCCATTACTAACATTGGCACCGTCAATGGGACCAACTCGATGATGAAGCACGGGATCTGGAGCCAGATTGGTGCTCGCAGCGCACGGGGATGACGACCTCTTCGTCGAACCATGACAAGAACTATAGAGCCGCATAGCCGGCCTGCATTGGTCGGATGTGCCGAACATTCGCTGTATGCACGTGCATGCGCTTGAATACGGACTGGCCGGACATCTCACTGAAGCTAGAGGCAGTTCGCGGAGAATGCATCGACGGCCGCAGCAAGGGATGTGCGTTAGTCGGCACTCGCCGCTATCCCCTTTGGTCTCAATGACATTTGTCTTCTGACATGCGCCAGACACGTTTGTCAAGTGAGCAGTCCATATAGGTGCACGTGCGGCTTGAAGAAGGATACCTCTCGTATGACACCCGGTCAACTGCCTGTGGGTGAGGCTTGCGCCATTGAGTGCCCACCGCAGAGTCCACTTCCTGTCCAGAAGCCAGCCTATCAACTCGCCCCCGCGAAGCGCCCTGGATCACCCTCATTGTTAACTGGTGGTGGCTCGATACGAGCTGCTTTCATGACTTCACTTGATTGTTGAATGCAGCGCATATCAAGCTCTTGCAGGGCCATCACCGCCGTTCGCCGTACCGATTCACAGCTATCCATCCGTACCAACTCAAGTGTCTCTCTCGCTGCCTCAAGCCCCATGTCTCCGAGCGCTTCGGAAGCCTCATGCCGGACCAGCTCATCCGAATCGCTGAGCGCGGACTTCGAAAGAGCGACTAGCGCGAGCTCATTCCTAAAGGTACCTAGGCAGAAGGCCGCTTCGTGACGAACGACCGGACATTCGTCAGCGGCAAGTACCTCAGCAAGCTTGGCAACCGCATCGTCCCGCGGCAAGAACCGAGTCAGGTGAACTGCGCGGCGCCTCACCATAGAGAACGGGGCGCGGAGAACGCCGCTCATAGCCTCCCCGGAGAGCGCCCCACGACAGTGTGCCGCCGCGGCCATGTAGCCTTGAGTGTAACCAAGGGACTCGCAGCAATCCGCAAGCTCGCAAAGCCATATCCAGTCCGCCAACTTCTCTGTTCCGCTACTCTGCATTCTGTAGACCCTCCCCATCGTGTGCTGGCAGAGTTGACTTGCTAATCGACGGCGGTTCCGACTCAATTAGCGGGGCATTCTCTGTATCACTACCCATATGAGCAGACCCCTTAACTTCAACTATATCTCGATTTAGCCCATAAGCAGCGAGAATTGGCGAGAATCGCCTTCGCACATCATGACGTGGATGTTCCATATACATGGCTGGTAGAAACTCATCAACAGGGATAATGCTCGTCATTAATGGGGTGCTCAGCAACAGCTGAATTCCCTTGCGGGACAGCGCGTACCCATGTGTGCAATAGCTGAAGCCCGGCCGGACGAATTCGCCGCAGTTATCACGGTCCGGTTCGAGTCGTTCGCGCCCAAGGTACAAGAGATCCCAATAAGGATCTAAGCAGAAGAGACTCTGTATCAGACGTTCTCGATCTTCGAACGCATGCAGCAGAATGGCGTCATCTTCGAGCACAATTAGACTAGTGTACTGCAGCTGGGCCGCATAGTTCCAAATGGCCCAGTGCGTCAGCGTGCAGGCGATTTCGCCCAAAGTCATACTGCGATTCCACCAGGGATTTGTAGAGTCATTCAGACGCCAAGGATAGCAGCTAGCAGTGAGCCGACGAATATCATCCGGTTCCCACTCTTGCCAGTCGACGGTGAGATCAAGGTCAGCTGCGAACACATAGTTGGCGACGTTGTTGGCGCGCAGCTGTTGCTCAACCAATCGCCTTCGATCCTGCCGCCGAGCGAGCCCCGCAACAATGATCCGTGTCACCATATTACTCACACGGCCTTTGATGCTGCACCTTGCAGATGCAAGCGGACTCGACTACATGGAACTCAGAATCCGGCTCGGATCGCCGCAATACTAGGCACGGTGGTGAAACCCTGAAGTCTTGAGCCTTGAGATAGCCGTCGCGATGGGCAACGCAACCAACTACCACCAAGTCTGCGGCGGCGCCAAACCACTTGCTGAGATATAAGGCATTGGTCGGACCGGGAGACACATGTGCAAGTGTCTTGATTCCACCGAGCACGCCGTGCGTCAACCCACCGCCGAACAACAACAAGCGGCTGTGCCCATCCGGCCGAAACTTGGCGAATACATAGTAGTCAGTCTCAGGTATGCCGGAGGATGCGAACGTGCTCTCGAAGAGCCACGTGGAACCGTCAGCTCGGACTTGCAACGAATCGGTCTCTGGATTCTCGGCATCCATAAACTCAAATGGCAAGCAACGCTGAATACGCTCAACTCTTGCGTTCCAAGCGGCACCACCAACAAGGATGCCACTGTCGTGTTGAGCAATTGACTCAGTGGCCCCGTAGTCGCGCACTCGAGTATGTTGAAACTCTGAGGCCAGGATCTCATGGACGAGGAAAAGCGAGTCCAAGTCGGCAAATTTCGCGTAGCGAAGGAAGTTCGGGTGCTCATAGTGTGCGAAGTCAGGACGGGTCCCGTCGGGTATCTCAGAGCATATGACATCGACCGCATGATCTGACGAGATTCCCCACAGCTCGCGCCAGCTCGAATTAGCGGCACGCGCGGTCAGCCCCTCGGCAAGCCGAACGGCAGAGTCTCTGAGTACTCGTGTGACGACTGCCTGAAAGCTCTGCTCCGAGTAAGTGATAACATAACCGCCCAGAAGATCTGATGGGATGCTTCTAGTATCGAGAGACTCGTGCGCGAGCACGTGAACTGTGACACAATTGGAACCCTGGCACAGGCCGATCGCATACCCAAGTTCAAGCAACACGTTGGCGTTTAGTTCTGAAATATCCGCGATGAATACTGCACTCTCTCTTATGCCGCTAAGAACTTGCGCTCCAACTGAGTGCCAGCTTTCCAACTCCAGTGCATTCCATGACACGACGTCATGTGACCCTTCCTCCCGGAGCGACTTGTTGACTTCTGACACTGCCTGTGCCAGCGCATACTCTCGGTCTATCTTGCCAAGTTTGGAAGAGCGGAACTGATATGCCATAAACACATTGAGTTGACTACCAGATGTCATGCGCCGGCTCCACTCTCATACGAATGCCAGTGAGCAAAGAGTTCCCGTAGTGGAGCGCCCTTCCAGTTGTTCCAGTGCACGTATTCGTTGCGTCCGATCGCGACGTGCCAGGACGGGACGTCGCGTGTTATGAGGGCGCCGGCGGCTACATAAGCGTACGGCCCAATGACAACGCTGCCAACTACTGTCGAAGACATCGCGACAATCGAGTGGTGACGCACTAAGGGGGCCGGCTCGGTGACATCCCACCAGTCTCGGTGTGGCTGATTGTAGTCATGTACCAACGTCCCCATCACTGTGCAATTGCTTTCGATTTGACTGTCGTCGCAGACGAAGCCGGCGATGCGGCACTCTTGTCCGATGACCACGTCGTCGCATATATACGCGCGATGGACAAGTCGTGATCGGGCGCCAACTCGCGTGTTTGCACCGATGCGGCAGTAGTCCTCAACGATCGCATCTTCCCCTAGCGTGACCCCTTCGTGGATGGTGACAAAGTTCTTGACAATGCACCTAGCTGCGATGTTCACGTCTGCCAGCGGTTGAGAACTGGCCTTACGTATGGACTCCTCAGAGGGCACACCGATTTCGAGGGCCCCTCCGCAGACACAGGTGGAATCGATCTTTACCAAGGCTCTTTCTTGCGATTGCATCATGGAGCATCCGGAGCAGTCGTGGTGAGCCAGCGTACAGCCTCCGTAATGGCTGTTTCCTCGCTTGCGGTATCTGGAAACCCATGGTCAGAATCACGAATCTCAACAAGCCGCACGTTGGGCATGTCTGCCACTTGTCGGGACGATGCAATGGGCACGTATGAGTCGTCGGTACCATGAAGCACTAGCGTCGGTACAGACGACAAAGCCAAGACGCCAAGATTGCCAGAGTACAGCGCCGTTTCTTCCAGAAACACCTGGCCAACGCGAATGGAGCCATCGACGATGGAGTAGCCCTGAGATGTGGCCTTTGCCAGCGCGCTCTTGCCAAAGTTCTTCTTGCCCCAGACAGTGGTAGGTGCCACGAAGACCGCGTCCAAGTCCAGGACTGGGTTCCACAGCACAAGGCGTGCGGGCTTACTGTGGATGGAACGAAGTTGAAGCAGAGTCGAAACCGCGCCGAAGCTCGCGGCAAGAATGGCGTAGGGCGGCGATAATCGACGTGTCATCCAGTTGTACGCGGCTGTCAAGTCGAGTCGCTCACCAGAGATTGTCATTCCCTCCTGTGTGCCGGCACTCTTTCCATGGCCGCGGAAGGAAAAGCGTGCGACGGAGACCTTGGCCTCGGCGAGGCGGGTGGCTAGTACGTCGAAAGTGCCCTCTTCATGCAGATCGACGCCGAAGCCGTGCACCAGAAGAACGGACGTGACAGAGTGCTTTACTTCAATGAGACGTGCGTCAAGCACCAAGCCATCGACTGATTTGAGAGAAGTCTCGTGCTCTTGCCAATGCTCCCCGCTGCCCGCCATTGTGTGTCCTCCAAGTGACCGAGAATCGAATTCGGCAATTTGAACATGGCGCCGTGATCTGGCCGACCGCTGTAAATTGCCCCCATGGGATACAAGTGTATCCGAATGCGTGTAGATCGAATACCGTCTCGTGACATACTCATCCCTTGGCACCGCACCCATTGTACCCGGATGACCTCGGGCAGAAGGCCGCACGCGGCCCCACGCCAGAAGCTATCCGTAAACCCGGTATTGTGCTCATTTTTCTCGGGATTCATAAGGTTTACGGATAGCCACTAGCCCCATGGGATCTCGAGTGCTGCCTGTGCCGAAGCCCAGAACGCACGGTGTCCTGGTATTGTGTGTCCAGTCGACTGACTATGTCGATACGATGCCTGATGAAACGTGGCACAAACCTCAGGCGGTTACCGATGCGGGTGTTCTGTCACATCCTCGGTACTTGACTTGATTATCTCCTCGGTGTTTGCCCTAAGCGGTAGGCTCTGTGCCGATAATTCCATCAAGCCTCGGCTCATTTGCCAGGCTGACAAGTTGTCCCATGGAGCGCTCACGCTTGGCTTGCTGATATGATCCGCAGCAGTCGGTGCCCCTCAGAATCTGCCCCGTGCCCATGGTAACCCCTGCAGGATTATCGACGCCCGCATCAGCAAGATATGTGAAATCAAGGTTCCATTGCCGCACATGAGCCGGTCTTTCAACCTCGGGGAGGAAGTACTCCGAAGGTATGGTGTAGTCCGTGTGGTAGAAGCCATCATATTCACACTTGTCAAATGCTTGCAGCTTGGAAGGAAAGTGTGCAGGGCAGCGGTGTGACTCTGGCGCTCCAGAAACGAGCGGACGCAGTGAGGTGGCTTTACCCGATACCGCGTCTGACGCTCCCGCGATGGTCTGCATGGCGATCAGCAGCGCCTTGTCGAGAGTATCGATGGGCGCGGGTGGAAGGTCCGTGGGATTCATGCCCAAAGTAGCCGCACCTTCCTTTAGCAACCTTGAAACTGCGCCGGACCGAGCCATGTGACCGACCGAATTAATGGAGAACGCGATGCCTCCAGGGATCCGGTGATCCTGCCACCACCGACCGTCGCCATTTGTAGCAAAGTAGTTCACGCCTGCACGCCAACGCCAGACTCTGCCCGAAAGTGCCGGCGCTTGCAAGAATAGATCGTCAAGGTAGACGCGGTCACACTCAATGTCATCAAGCAGGTACAACGAACACAGGCGCTGAGCCAGAGCCTTGAGTGCTGGGCCAGGCGCGGCATAGGCAAGGCGGCGCGACACTGCGGTAATGATGAACCCGCTACGTTCACCTCTGAAACCTCGTCGCGTCCACTCGGTTCGTGCCGTCTGAATCACTTGCCGGATATGCTCGTCCGGCTGGTTAAGGTCCGACTCGAACAGCACACAATGACTGAGGAGCCCTTGTCGAGCGGCGGAGCGGCCAAAAAGACAAGGTTGGTGTGCTGACAGCCAGAGGTTCAACACGTGTTCGGCTGCCCTGGTGTCGTGACATCTGAAGAGCTCTTCGTTCGCCGACTTAACGCATTGTGAGAACTCATGAGACAAACGCCATTGGTCCGGCTCAATTCGTGACAAGTGCTCCGCGAGTGAAGCCATCTCGTTCTCCTCTTGGTCAGTGTTTCAATTCGTGTGCATGGTATGCTTTACGAGTCCACACAGTCCGCCGACCTGCTGCGCAATGCACATTTCCAACTGACCCGTCCATTCCTCGGCGCCCCAGTATGGGCTTCCTGAGTCGCTTGTGAGGACGCGGCAAATGCCGCAAATGGACCGATCGTCGCAAGTTGCGTATGCAGTCTCTCTCAATATGTTGCAGTGCTCATGGTTGACTGGAGGATTGGGCCCTGGGGAGTGCGCTCAATTGTATTGATGTCTTCGTAGGCAAGGAGGATGATAAATTGTTCGAGCACTGTGGCAATTCGCCGTGATCCATGCCCAGAATCGCCAAAGAAGTACGTAGATGAGTTGGTGATGGTGATCTCCGAGGCATACAACTACGACGGCGCTGTGATCTCTAAAGCGGCCGCCATCAAGTGGGTGCATTGCGGAATGGTGACAGGCGCAGCGGGCACGAGACCGAGCCCGAGGCAAAAGGATTTGAACATCCGGCACTCATATTCCAACGTGAATATGTGCAGAACGGAACGCGCGGAGAATCTGAGCGGCGCTACTTTGTGCACTACTTTGGGCGCTACACCCCCTGATTCACGAACACCCCAAACACAAACCCCTGCCCAGCAATCGCTTGCCGAGCAGGGGTTTGAGAAAGCGGGGGGCGATCCGCGATATGGCGAATAGTCTCTTGCGCCGCCGTCAGGCGGCGTCGCTCATCGTCCGTTAGCGGTGTTGGCTAGCTGATCGGCCTTGCCGCCCTCCAATCCCCCCTCTTCGGGGTGGGCCAGGAATTTGTGCGCCCCCTGCGATGCGTCCAAGATGCCGAATTCTCTCACCAGCCCGGGGGCATTCGAGTGAGCCAACCCAACCAATCCACGTGGGCCCTGGCGGACGGGATCGCCACGCTCTTCATGTGCTCTGCGGTCGCGGCCAGAGCCAGGATGCTCGATCACGCGTCGCCATTGGTGCGATTGCTGGGCCAGCGGGACGCTATCCACCACGACGCCTCGTTGCTCGAGCGGGAGTTGGCGGTCTTCAGGAGCCAGAGGCAGCGGAAGCCGGCGCATCAACGCCCCCACTACTCCCCTGCCGAACGAGCCCAGATCCTGGAGGTCATGAGGCTCCGGGGATGGTCGACGAAGGAAGCCGGATCTCGGTTCGTCGTGCACCCCAACACAATCCGGAACTGGCAAAGGGCGGTCGATGACAAGCTCCGAGCCGAGCGACTGCTCGGTGGACCGCCGTGGAACCGGCTGCACGACACGATCCGGAGGCTCGTTCACGAGATCCGAGAAGCCTTCCCGGAGCCCGAGTTCGGGACTCGGACGATCGCTCGGCACCTCCTCCGAGCCGGCATCGGAATCAGCCGGACGACGATCCGACGCGTGCTGCAGGAGGAGCCGCCCAAGCCAGCGAAGCGCGCTCCTCAACCGCGAGTAACCACAGCCCCTAATCACGTGCGGCATCCAACGCGACCGAACCGGGTCTGGCACTTGGATCTGACAGAGATCCGAGTCCTGTGGAAGAAGGTCGAGATCGCTGCGATCATCGATGGCTTCAGTAGGAAGATCGTCGCATTGAAGGCGTTTCCGAAACGCCCAACGTCCACAGATCTGGCTGGTCTGGTCGTGGCGTCGATCGACAGCAACGGGGCAGCGCCGAGGTTCCTGATCACCGATCACGGCAGCCAGTTCCGGTCCCGGTTCCGCAGAAGCGTCGAGGCCTTGGGTGTTACGCACATCCGCTGCCAGGTCCACACCTGGCAGCTCAACGCGAAGGTCGAACGGGTCTTCAAGGATGTGAAGGGGTGGGCACGGCGATCCTTGCTGCCGCAGAGCGCCAAAGCCCTTCAGGTTCGCCTCGACGCTTACAGAGAATGGCACAACCGCTTCCGACCGCATGCGGCACATGGTACCCTGACGCCGGTTGAAGCAGAACACGACGTTCCCGTCCCCGAGACGGCAATCTATAGACAGGAAGGAGGTGTCGAGCCCAGAGTTCAACTGCATCGGCGATGCGTCCGAGGCGATCCGCGGTTGGCCTACCCGGTCATCCGCGTCTCGGAATGCCGCTCTGAAGCCGCCTGAGAGAGCGCACAATCTCCTGGCCCGCCCCGATCGAGGCGTTGAGAGCCGCTGAGAGCGGCGAAGCTCGATCTGGGTCTGTTGGATACGACGGAGGCGATCTGCCTGCTGATCGCCTTGCTCACCATCGAGCTCGCCCGCTACTGTACAATGACGCCCGTCGAGGCGGCTGCTGGGATCCCCGTTCCCGCACCGCTCCGCTACACGGAAGGAGGCGATCTCGATCTCCGCGTCGCGGTGACGCGACGACACGTCGGCGGCGACCCGAAACTGGCCTACCCGGCCATCACGGTGACGCCGAAGCATCGCTCAGTGGCCTAGCGGGCCGCCCGGCGGAGCGCAACAAATTGCTGGCCCACCCCGGGGAACAGGTCAATACTTGATTGACTTGCCAGCAGCCCCTATAGTGTACTATAAAGTACACAATATCGAGGCTCCCCATGATCTCACAAACCTCCGAGTACGCGCTTCGAGCCGCGCTGTATTTGGCGGCCCGCACGGAGAATACCCCAGCTTCGGCGGTGGAGATTTCCACGGCGATCCGGGTTCCTGTTGGCTACCTCCAGAAGGTCTTACGGATGCTTGCCCGGGATGGGATCCTGACAGCCCAACGCGGTTCGGGGGGGGGATTTGCGCTGGCGAAAGTTCCCACCGCGATTAGTGTCCTAGACGTTCTGAACGCCTCAGATACGCAGATTCAGAGGATTGAACGGTGTCCCCTGGGGATCGAGGGCCACACCCGACTCTGCGCCCTCCACCGGATGCTCGACACGGAAATGGCCCGCACCGAAAGCACGTTTGCTTCGACTTCACTGAGCGACCTTCTCGACGGTGAGGGGGGTGTGCGGCCCCTGTGCGACCCCTCCGGGAAACTGCCTCTCACGCTGGCCATCGACGTACCCAGCGAGGTTGAAAAGAGGGTCGATACGGAAAATCGGTGAAATAGACCCACTTGACCACAATTGTCTGTGACGCTATGAATGTGTAGTGATTTGTCCACTATTGTACCGATTCGGGTGAACAGGAGGGACGGCCTTCGATGAACTCAGAGGCACACAAGCAGACCGCTTCTTCTTCTGGAGATCTGAGTCGAGCCAATATGAGGGCCGATCCTGATCCCAATCGCGTGATGGCTTGCGGGACTGTCACGTTGTTCGCATCGATCCTACCCATCATCCTCATAATTCTCCTGCTGACTCTCCCCGCGCCTCCCGTGCCGCCATGGAGTGTTGAAGCCGCGGCTCTCGGCGTCGAACCCTACGAGATCGCTCTTGGCGTGAAGACGTTCAAGAGCACCTGCGCGGTCTGTCACGGGCCGAACGGTGAGGGGATGCACCTTCTGGGCAAGCCGCTGCGCAACAGCGCGTTCGTGCAATCACAGACCGACGAGGAACTCCACAACCTTCTAGTCACGGGACGCCCGATCGATGACCCGTCCAACACGTCGGGCGCACTAATGCCGCCGCGCGGCGCTCAAGATGTCGATGACGAACGCCTCGCACGCGTGGTGCTCTATCTCCGAGCGATCCAGGAGGAAGGAGCGCCGACGGCGTCAACCGAGGCCTGGAACCTGAAAGGGCGCGAAGGCGGCGCGTCGGTCGCGGCTGTCGAACTCACCGAGCATTCAGGGTATGACCTCTTTGTCGCATCGTGCTCGGCCTGCCATGGGAAAGGCGCCGAGGGCATGGAAGACCTCGGTCTCCCGCTCTCGACAAGCGGATTCGTGCGCGCCAGCGCCGACAAGGACCTCATCACGTTCATCAAGTCCGGCCGACCGAGTTGGGACGAGAACAATACGACAGGCGTCGACATGCCGCCCAAGGGCGGCAATCCGGCAATCACCGATGAACAACTTCAGATCATCGTGGATTACGTCAGGGCTGTGCAGGAGGAGGCGATGGGCACGTAATCGCTCAGCCCCCAGCACCGCCGGCCGCAGTGACCAATTATCTCCAACGTGCGTTCAGAAAGGGGACAGCGTTGAACACAAGATCTCAAACAATCAGAACTCTCACAGTTGTTGGAGCGGGGCTCTTCCTCGCAAGCGTCGGCTCTGTCGCCAGCGCACAGTCCATGCGTGATGTCGAATCAATCGCCAAGGACCGCGGGCTCACGACTGCAGACCTGGTGGCGGCGGCGAAGACCTACCTTCCCAGCGGGCAGAAGGACGAGTACCTAATGTTCGCGTCAGGAGGTCACGCGGGCCAGATTTTCGTCGTTGGTTTGCCCAGCATGCGCCTGCTGCGCTCGATCGCGGTGTTCACGCCGGAGCCTTGGCAGGGCTGGGGGTTCGGGGTGGGCAATGACATTCTTGCCGAGGGGTTCCCGAAAGGCAAAGCGAACCTCTGGGGTGACACGCACCACCCGGCCCTGTCCGAGACCAACGGAGATTACGACGGGCAGTTCGTGTTCATCAACGACAAGATCAATGCCCGTGTCGCGGTTATTGATCTCCGTGACTGGGAAACCAAGCAGATCGTGAAAAACCCGCTGACGCTCAGCGATCACGGCGGCACGTTCGTAACACCCAACACCGAGTACATCATTGAGGGCGGGCAGTACGCGTCGCCCTGGGGCTCCGAATACGTTCCGATCTCCGAATACAAGGAAGAGTACAAGGGCTCGGTTACGCTCTGGAAGTTCGATCGCAACCGCGGGCGGATCGACAAGGATCAGTCGTTCGCGATCGAGCTGCCGCCGTACTGGCAGGACCTTTCAGACGCCGGCAAGCTGGCGAGTGACGGGTATTTCTTTATGAACTCGCTGAACACCGAGCTCGCGACCGGCGGCATCCAGGACAAGAAACCGCCCTTCGAAGCGGGCGCCAGCCGGAATGCGACCGACTTCCTGCACATTATCGACTGGAGGAAAGCTGAGCAGGTCTTCAAGGCGGGGAAGGTTCAGGAGATCGAGGGCTTCCCCGTCATCACGCTCAAGACCGCGCTCGCCGAGGGCCTGCTGCATGTGACACCCGAGCCCCGGAGCCCGCACGGCGTCGATGTCGCACCCAAGGGCGACTTCATCGTCGTCTCCGGCAAGCTTGATCCGCACGTGACCATCTATTCGACAGACAAGATCAAGAAGGCGATTGAATCCAAGACGTACTCCGGGTCTGACGGCTTTGGTGTGCCGATCCTCGACTTCGACAGTGTGGTGGAGGCCCGCATCGAGGTCGGTCTCGGGCCGCTCCACACCCAGTTCGGACCGGACGGGTACGCGTACACCTCGCTCTACCTGGATTCCGCGGTCGCCCGATGGACCATGGGCGGTTCATACGGGTCACAGACCCCGGAACCCGACTGGACGCTCGTGCACAAGACCCCCGTGCACTACAACGTAGGCCACATCGCCGCGGCCGAGGGCGACACCGTCAGCCCTGACGGCAAGTACCTCGTGTCCCTCAACAAGTGGTCCGTGGACCGGTTCATCCAGACCGGCCCCCTGCTCCCGCAGAACCTGCAACTCATCGACATCTCGAAGCAGGGCGCCAATGCGCCCGTGATCTACGACATGGCGATGGGCGTCGGCGAACCGCACTACGCCCAGATCATCAAGGCCGACAAGATCAATGCATGGGCGACCTATCCCGAGGTCGGCTGGGACCCGCAAGAGCAGAACATCAACCCGATGGCGCCCAAGCCCAAGATGGAGCGAGTGCAGCGCAACAGCGACGGAACCGTGGACATCTTTATGACCGCGGTCCGCAGCCATTTCAATCCCGAGCACATTTACCTGAAGCAGGGCGACAAGGTCCGGTGGCACATCACCAACATCGAGCGCGCCGTTGACGCAACGCACGGCTTCGCGGTGCCTGTTTATAACATCACCGCGTCCCTGGAGCCCGGCGAGAACGTGACGATTGAGTTTACCGCTGATACACCCGGCACATTCCCGTTCTACTGCTCCGAGTTCTGCTCGGCGCTCCACCTGGAGATGATGGGATACCTGATGATTGAGCCAGACTGACCCATCGCTGCGCCGGACGTGAGAGCGTCCCGCGCGGCTTCTCAAACACTCGGCCGGAATCATTCCGGTGAGACGAGGAGGCCGCTTTTCATGACAACGATCACTGATCGATTCCTCGGGCCTCGCATCAATCCAGCCGATGCGTCAAGCCGCTCGATTCGGTACGGAATGCCCGGATTCCTGCTGCTCGCAGCGCGGGTGCTCCTGCTCGTTTCACTCTTCCTGCCGTACTGGCGCATGGAGCTTCAGGCGCCGCAATATCCGGACGGTCTGCACATGACCGCGTATCTGAACTCCCTGACCGGTGATGTCGCCGAGATTGATGGTCTGAACCATTACATCGGGATGCGTTCGCTCTACGAGGCCGCCGAGATCGAGCGCACCGTCGGCGTCTTTATCTTGATCGCGTTTGTCGTGATGCTGGAGCTCGCAGCGTTTGTCCACACCAGATGGGCCGCGTTGCTGGTCGCCCCGGTCGTGTTCTTCCCGGTGGTCTTCCTCGTGGATCTCCACCTGTGGATGCGTCACTTTGGACTCAACCTCGACCCGAACGCCCCGCTGTCCAACGCGGTCAAGCCCTTCGTGCCCACCGCGCTCGGCAAGGGAGGGATCGGCCAGTTCATCACGATTGCCACCCCCGGCCCGGGGCTGATGCTCGCGACCGTCGCTTCGTTCGTATTGGTCACTGCGTTGTACTTCCACCGTCGCGCGTATCTGCCACTTGTGAAGCAACAGAACTCGGCCGCCTGAACAAACCACCTGACATGAGTCCCCCACGCCTGACCATCCTGATTTCGATTCTTGCCACGGTCGTCCGCTCCGCGGACGGAGGCACGGGGAACACTCCCATCCCGGTGTCGGTCGTCGCGGAGATGATTGACAACGCCGAGCAGGGCGACGCGATCCTCGTGCCAGCCGGGATCTACGAGGGCAACCTCATCATCCGGAAGCCGATCGTTCTGGACGGCAGCGCCGGCGCCATCTTTGACGGTCTCGGCGAAGGCACCGTCATCGAGGTGCTCGCCGAGCAAGTCACAATCCGTGGATGCGTCATCCGTGCGACGGATGAGGATGTCACCGGCGAGCCGGCGGCCATCCGGGTCATCGCGGCAGACGCGACCATCGAATCCAACACCATCGATGACGCCCTGTTCGGGATCGACCTCCGGGAGGCGCCCAACGCGGTGATTCGGAACAACACGATCGCCTGCAAGAATCTCGAGCCGGGGCGCCGCGGCGACGGCATCCGACTCTGGTGGAGCCACGGCTGCACCGTCGAGGGCAACACCGTCAGAGGCTCACGTGACATGGTCTTCTGGTACTCCGAGGACCTCCGTATCGACCGAAACACCGTCACCGACAGCCGGTACGGGCTCCACTTCATGTATAGCCATGACACCGTGATTGAGGAGAACGACCTACGCAGCAACTCCGTCGGCATCTACCTCATGTACAGCAACCGGATCACGCTCAGGGGCAACCGATTGACGAACAACCGGGGCGCCAGCGGGTACGGTGTCGGCCTGAAGGACTGCGACGACATCATCATCGCCGGCAACGAGCTGCTCGCCAATCGCGTCGGCGTCTATCTCGACAACAGTCCATCCTCGGTCGATTCGACCGGGCTCTTTGAATCCAACATGGTCGCCTTCAACGAGGTGGGTTTGCTCGCGACCCCGAACACGCACGGGAACGTCTTCACCGGCAACGCGTTCGTCGAGAACGAAGAGCCCGCGGCGACACACGGGCGCGGACGGCTGGTCAGCAACGACTTTGCTCGCGATGGCGTCGGCAATTACTGGTCGGATTACGCCGGCTTCGATCTCGACGGCGACGGCATCGGAGACGTGGCCTACGAACCAAGGAGTCTGTTCGGCGCCATGCTCGCGAACGAGCCGAACCTTCGACTCTTCGTTCACAGCCCCGCGCAGCAGGCGATCGAATTCACGGCCCGAGCGCTGCCCGAGCTGCGGCCCGAATCCACGCTGATCGATCCATCGCCGCTCGCCTCACCGCCCCGTATCAACTCGGCCATCGCCGGCGGCGGGATCGGCGGGGCGCGTATGGCGGTTCTCGCGGCGACCCTGCTCTCCATCGCCGTCGCGTGCATCGCCGCACTGGGTTTCGAGCGGGGCCTGCCGGCGCCGCAGACAGGAGTTCGCTCATGATCCATGCCAAGGGCATTACCAAGCGCTTTGGTCGTGTGCAGGCGGTCTCCGATGTGTCCTTTGAGCTCGATGCCGGCGCCTCGATCGCGTTGTGGGGCAGTAACGGGGCGGGCAAGACGACGCTCATCCGATGCCTGCTGGGCGTGATCCGATTCAAGGGAAATGCAAGTGTCGGCGGTGTTGATGTTCGCCGAAGGGGAAGGCACGCGCGGGCGTTGGTCGGGTATGTCCCGCAGGAGCTCGCGTTCCACGACGATGCGCGGTTGGGTTCGGCGATCGTCTTCTTTGCGCGGCTTCGACGGATTTCCAGGGCGAGGGCCGCGGAATCGCTGGCGGAGGTCGGGCTCATCGGGCACGAGCGCAAGCGCGTCCGCGACCTTTCGGGCGGCATGAAGCAGCGCCTCGCGCTCGCGGTGGCCCTCCTGAGCGACCCTCCGCTGATCATCCTGGACGAACCGACTTCCAACCTCGATGCCGCCGGTAGGGGTGAGGTCGTCGAGACCTTGCAGCGCCTCCGCCGGGCGGGCAAGACGCTGCTATTCGCCTCGCACCGCCCGGACGAGATCATCAGCCTCGCGGACCGCGTGCTCGTGATGGAGCGGGGCCGGGTCGTCCAGGACACGACGCCCGTCGAGCTGTGGCCGACCGAGAAACCCGTTCAGGTCATCCGGCTCTACCTGACCATGGCGTGCGAGGCCGATGCCGCCGACGTGCTCCGCGAGGCCGGGCACGCGGTCCACCTGAACGGTCGCGGCTTGTGTGTCGCGGTCCCGCGTGATCGCAAGGCCGAGCCCATCGCGGCCCTCGCGCGAAAGCAGATCGAGGTCCGAGACATCGAGGTCCTTGACGATGTTCAGATCCAGGAGTCGAGCCAATGATCGCCAATTCCGCAGCCCATTTTTCGGCGACACGTCAGACACCCGCCGCCCCAACGCTAATCGGGGGCGTCGCCCGGTTCGCCCGGCGCGAATTCCGCGACGCCATCGCGAGCAAGTGGTTTGCGCTCTATACCTTCGCTTTCACGGTCCTTGCGGTCGGTGTCTCGTACTTGTCACTGAGCGGCATCGGATCGCACGGTTTCGCCGGGTTTGGCCGGACCGCCGCGGGCCTGCTCAACCTCGTCATGCTTGTCGTGCCGCTGATGGCGCTCACCGCCGGCGCCGGGTCCGTCGCGGGTGAGCGCGAGCGCGGGACCTTGCTGTATCTCCTTGCCCAGCCCGTGTCACGCACGCAGGTGCTGTTGGGCAAGCACCTCGGCCTCGCGGCCGCGATCATCTGCTCGCTCTGCGTCGGGTTCGGGATCAGCGGCGGCGTGCTCGCGTGGCGGACAGGTGGCGTTGGTGTCGGGGCGTACACAATGCTCGTCGGGTTTACCGTCTTGCTTGCCCTCGCCATGCTCTCGATCGGGGTGCTGATCTCGGTCTGCTCGAGGCGGACCGCCGTGGCGATGGGCATCGCGCTCTTCACGTGGCTCGCCTTTGTCTTCATCAGCGACCTGGGCCTCATGGCCAGTTCTATTCTCTTCAAGCTGCGCGTCCAGGAGATCTTTGGGCTCGCAATAATCAACCCGCTGCAATCCTTCAAGATGGCTGTCATCGTGAACATGAATGCATCGCTCGACGTGCTCGGGCCGGTCGGGGCGTACGCCTCTCGCACCCTCGGCGGCGCCCTTCCCTGGATGCTTGTGTCGTCGCTGATCGCCTGGACGGCACTCCCCCTCGGGCTGGCCGTCCTGCTCTTCTCTCGGAGGGGATCGGTATGAGACGGCTCATTCCCGCCATCGCCGTATCAACGGCGTCCCTTTTGATCCCCGGGTGCGAGAATCAAACCGCGGTCGGCCCGCCGGCGGTTCTGCTCGGCGATTCGGTCTGCCGCCAGTGCAACATGATCCTCAGCGATGAACGCTGGGCCACCGCGACGATCGTCGAGGGCCCGAGGGGCCCCGAGCCCCGGCTCTTCGACGACTTCAACTGCCAGGTCAATTACGAGGTTGAGCGCCCGGAACTCGTGGTTCTCGCACGTTGGTCGCACAGCTACGCCACGCGGAGGTGGATCCATACCGAAGAAGCGGGATTCTTGCTCTCACCGAACCTCCGGACACCGATGGGCTCTCAGGTTGCGGCGTTCGCATCACCGTCCGAACTCGAAAACGCGAAGGCCGAACTCGCCGGAGAGGCGATGCCGTTCGATGTCGCCTGGAATCGGCTTGGCTTCACCGGGGTCGGTCGCAACATCGAAGAGACTGATCCTGAGCATCCTGAACAGGAGCGCAATGATGGCCCGTGAAATCAAACCCGACATGATGGTCGGACAAATCGCGACCGCCCACCCCGACCTGATCCCTGAACTCGATCGCCTCGGCATCGACTATTGCTGCGGGGGCAGGCGGACGCTGACCGAGGCCGCGGCCCGGTCCGGCCAGAACACCGAAACCCTCATCGACCAACTCAGCGAATACGCGCCGTCGACTCCAGATGCCGCAGAGACGATCAATTGCGCCGCCATGTCCATGACGGATTTGGCCGACCATATCGAGCAATCCCACCACGCCTTCGCTCGCGAGGCCCTCGACCGACTCGGCCGGCTCATCGACAAGTGCGTTGCCGCACACGCCGACGAGGAGCCGCGGCTCGTTGAACTGCAAAGCACGGTCGCGGCGTTGACCGAAGATATGCACGATCACTTCATCCGTGAAGAACGCGTGCTCTTCCCTTGGCTGCGCCGGCTCGAACGAAAGTCGGAGATCACAGGCGGCCCACCATGGAGCGTCCGTCGCCCCATTGATTGCATGGTGCACGATCACGACGACGTGGGCGACGCGTTCAAGCAAATCCGTGATCTCACAAACGATCTCGCGGCGCCCGCGGATGCGTGCCCGACGTGGGAGGAGTGCTATCGCCTCCTCGCGGACCTCGAGCGCGACACACACCTCCATATCCACAAGGAAAACAACATCCTGTTCCCGGCGGGGATCGAAGCGGAGAAACGTCTCGGGCACGGGCTGACGCCTCGACGCCCGGTCGAGTCATAGCCCGGTTGTTTCTGGCGGCCGCCGCCACCCCGATCGGTCGCGCTCACACCAAGGGTCAGGGCTGGGCGGGCAGGGAGCCGACGGGATCGCTGCGGCTCGCTTGCCGCTGCGCGATCTCGATCCGCCGCAGGGCGCGAGCCGCCGGCGGGTGATCGGGATCGATCGACAGCGCCAGGCGGAACGCGCCGGCGGCTCCCTCGAAATCACCGAGGCGCAGGCGGAGGTTCCCGAGCGTCATCGCCGCCACGACACGCTGGCGGGTTGCCTCCGCATGCCCGTGCGATGTCTCGGGTTCGGTCTTAGCCGCGGCGAGGAGTTGCGATTGCGCCTCTCCGTCACGACCGAGACGCAGGAGGGTCTGCGCAAACAGGATGCGCTCCGCCCGGTCGTCTGGACGCCTCGCGAGAGCCCGCTCGAAGTACGCCACCGAGACATCGGGCGGCTGATCGAAGGAGTGCAGAGACGCGAGTCTTGCATCGAGCGCCCGCGGGCGGAGCAGCCCCCACCGCTCGACAGCGTGCGCGTGCCGCTTGGCGCTGCCGACCAGTTCGGCGGGCGGGTTCTGACGCATCGTGTGCAGATACTCGCGCATGCGCTGATAATCCCGATCACCCGCAATCTCGTGGTAACGGATCCACCCGCTGTGCGCCATGAACGCAACGAACAGCGCGAAGCAACCGAGAGAGGCGGCGCCCATGCCGGTGATCCGTCCCGACCGCTTCAGTTGAAACGCATTGATCCTGACATCTTTCGACTGCACGGTGCGCAGCGCGATGACGCTCAGATACCCGGAGATCCCCGCGACGCCCAGCGACATCAGGAACGGGCCATACCCGTACAGCCCGCGCACGATCGCAAGGGTCACGAGGAACACGAGCGCCAGCATCGTCTCTTCGGCGAGTGAGAAATCGCTCGGGAGCCGCCGCCGCCCTGTCCGGCTGAATGACCGGAGGAGCGAGGGTCTCGTGAATCGAAATCCGATCGCGTCCTTCGGGCACACGCTGACGCAATCGAGGTCTTTCAGGCAGTTCGCGTCCACGATCATCCCGAACCGACCGATCTCCTCGTGCACACGGACATGCGATTCACAGACCGTTGTGCACAGCCCACATTGGTCGCAGCGGTTGTCGATCTCGACGAGCCGTCCCGGCGCCAGGCGGTCGGCGATCGAGAACACGGCGCCATAGGGGCAGGCATAGGCGCAGAACGACCGTGACCCGAGGATGTATACGATCAGGAACCCACAGGTCAGGAATGTCAGCCCCGCGACGACCGGCCCGGGCAGATTTCGCCAGAAATCGTCCGTGACGAACGATGCCCAGCCCCCCGAATCGTCGAGCAACCGCAGCGTAGGGAGCGGATCTCCGCGGATCAGGCGGTCGATCTGCGGCCAGATAAACATATAGAACATCGCCCCGGGTCCGACCAGCAACAGCGCCCGCGACCGTACGGGCTTCGGACGGATCCCGAACTTACCGAGCAGCCAAGCGCATAGATCCTGCAACGCCAGGATGTGACACAACCACGAACAGAAGAACCGTCCAAAGAGCAACACCGACAGCATGGCCGTCGCCATGAGCAGAAACCCCGCGGTGACGATCCCGAGTTCGAGCGTGTACATCAACTCGTTCAATTCCATCGGGGCCAACGTGCGCCCCGCGACCGCCCAGTGCGCGATGTGCAGCCCCGCAAGCAGATAGACGCCTAGAAGCGTCGCGGCGCGCCATCTGGCGTACTGCTTTCGACGCCCCCCCGAACCGCCACTCTGGAGAACTCGGAGCTGGATTGAAGCGGGCTTGGATTGTTTGATCTTCAGCATCGATTGCTACCAATCTTCGCTTGCGATCGGCGTATTTCGGCTCGTTCACGCACTAATTCCTGAATATTCGCAGAATAGTGTGTGAACGCAACTGCCATTGCCAAATGTTCCTGGAATCGTGTCTAACGCCTCGGCTAATCACAGTCAGTTCTGGCATTTGCAAGCCATGATATCGATAGGCGGTGATTGACAATCTTTTCGTAGAACTTGTCCCGCTGTAGTGACGGACAACGAGTCTCCGGGAATTCGAAACCATCTTGTGATTCTCACGCGTCCGCCTTCGACAACGACGCAGCTCCGAAATGGTGTCAAATGGCATGACTAACCATTCGACACCACGACGGTCGGATAACGGAATCCGACCAACTCGATGCTGAATGGCCTCCCCCCGATTTGTGACCGCTACCGGTGAGCGCTGTCCCTCACCGCTCCGGAGGAGCAGGTTTATTGTCCCTCCATGTTCACTTTGGCAGAGATTGAACGGCGCAAAATACCCTTGCAAAACAGGACTTTGTGATGGACTGGGATCGGAAATGTGCAATAATGGACTAAATCATCCATTTTCTATGGAGGATCACGATGTCTACGTTTCGACTGGATTATGTGAGTATCACCGTCGCCATCTGGCTCGTCGGCTCATGGTCTCTCGTCGCGTCCGGGCAGCCGATTTCCATGTCCCAGAAGGATTTTTTCACCCCAGGCACGCAGCCCGGGTCGCTCGATCAGTATGCGTTCAGCTATTCGGCGGAGTGTCGCGGTTGTCACGGTGATTTCGACACCGGTAACGAGCCGTTTGCGACGTGGCAGGGCAGCCTGATGGCGATGGCCGGTCGTGATCCACTGTTCTTTGCCCAGATGACGACAGCGAATCAGGATGTCGCGAACGTTGGTTCGTACTGTTTGCGATGCCATGTGCCCAACTCGATTATTACAGGAAGCGCGAACGATCCGAGCGGCGCCTCACTCAACTCGCTCGATGTCGATGGAGTGAGCTGTCACTTCTGCCATTCGATGGTGGACCCCGTGTACAAACCTGGAATCAGCCCCGAACGCGATTCGTGGATTCTCGGGCAACTCGAAGATGTTCCATCGTTCTATGGGAATGCGATGCTTGTGATCGACCCGGTGGGCACGCGACGTGGGCCCTACATGGAGTCCGCGGCCCCCCATGTGGCGATCGGATCCGCGTTTCATCGATCCGGCGATTACTGCGGTTCATGTCACGACGTCGGGAATCTGGCGGTCACGAAACAGCCGGATGGGACATATCGTTACAATACGATTGGCGAAGAATCCCCCACGTCGGATCCTCACGGGCAGTTCCCGCTTGAACGAACGTACACCGAGTGGAAACTGAGTGCCTTTGCCAACGGCGGGGTCGACATGGGCGGCCGATTCGGCGGCGACAACGCCACGGTTGTCAGCACCTGCCAGGACTGCCACATGCCCAGAACCACGGGGCAAGGGTGCTACTTCGGTCCGGAGCGGGATGATCTGGCCCGCCACGACTTTGCCGGGGCCTCCGCGTGGGTGCTCGAGATCATCGGGGAATATTACAAGGACATGGATGACCCCGATGTCGACCAAGGCGCTCTGCTCGCAGGCCGTCAGAAGGCAATCGAGATGCTCCAGCGCGCAGCGACGGTGGAGGTAGAGCAGCACAACGGATTGATCAACGTCCGGGTAATCAACGAGACAGGTCACAAGCTACCGACAGGGCACATTGAAGGTCGGCGGGTCTGGATCAACGTCCGAATGCTCGATGGGGATGGCGGGCTGCTCCGCGAATACGGGCATTACGATGAGGAAGAGGCGCACCTTGACGAGGCCTCGACCACGGTGTTCGAAATGCACGTTGGCCTGAGCGCGGCGGCCGCGGCGGCGACGGGCTATTCCGAGGGCGTGACGACGCACATGGCGCTTGCCGACACCATCGAGAAAGACAACCGGATCCCCCCCCGAGGGTTCAATAACGAGTTGTACAACGCCGGCGGGGCGCCCGCGGTCGGTGCGGCCTACGCGGACGAGCAACACTGGTCAGACGTGCGGTACTTCATCCCGGACGGGGCCAGCCGGATCGAAGTCCACCTGTTCTACGCGACAGCCACTCGGCACTATATCGAGGCGCTCCGAGATGCGAATCACACCGATCACTGGGGCAATACCCTCTACAACTTGTGGCTGCGGACTAACAAGGGCGCGCCGATCCTGATGACAACGGCCGAACTCGGAGTATCTCCGTTCGTCCGCGGCGATCTCGACGACGACGGTGTAGTGGGATCGCCCGATTTATCTATCATGCTGAGCCAGTGGGGTGATCCGGGATCCGATGCGGATTTGAATGGAGATGGCGTGGTCGATACCGCTGACCTCGGCATCCTGATCGGGAGCTTTGGGCGGGTGCGCAATTGACCTGCCTCCGGTTGTTGTGCCAATCTCTAGCGGTGTAGTTCATTCCGATTTCTCTGCCCCAGAGCCGGCGCCGGAGGCCAATACCTCAAGCATGAGTGCGGAAGCGCCGTCTTGTAGTGAACACGAGCGGAGTTGCAGTGATTCGAATGCAAGGGGTCCATAGCGGCAGTCATACAAAAAATGCTTTGCTGGACTCGTTGCCCATACTGCAGCCGAATATCTCGCCTTTTTTCCTTTTCCAGGCTTCTAGGCCTGTTTTTGATAAATTTGTGTCACATTACTCCACACAACACAAATTTATGTGGCCCGATGGGCTGGCGGCCAACTCATGCCGCAGACCCAGAGATTGAGCTTCTCTGGCTTCAAACCACGTGGCAGCATGTAGAATCTCCCGGGCGGGAGTGTTTCCTCACCACCAACTTTGGATAACGGGCGGTTATCTTGATGACGCCATAACATCGTTCGGCGGCGCAGCAGATTTCGTCTGAAGGAGCTACGCAGACCGCTGCCCCGTCGCTCTACAGGCACAAAGGAGGTATCGAGCCCAGAATCCAACTGCATCGGCGGTTCGCCCGAGGCGATCCGGGGCTGGCCTACCCGGTCATCCGCGTCCCGGAACACCGCTCCAAAGCCGCCTGAGAGAGCGCACAAGCTCCTGGCCCACCCCCATGGGGACGCCGAGAGCGTACGAGAGCCAGTGAGGGCGGTGAAGCTCGATCGAGGCTCATGAGCAACGGCTAGTGTGAGTTGCTTGCTGATCTTCTTGCCCATCATCGAGCTCGCCCGCTACTCGAGCTGAGATCAATTACACTGCTGTATCCATTCGCATCCGGAATCCGAGTTGCGCGTTGCTCGCGGGCTGAGATCAATTACACTGACGCTGCTCACCGGGACGTACACGACGACGTTGCGCGTTGCTCGCGGGCTGAGATCAATTACACTCGGTGAACTTCGGGCAGTACGGAAATGCTGTTGCGCGTTGCTCGCGGGCTGAGATCAATTACACTGGAAGAAGTGCGCCGCATAGTCTCTGTGCAGTTGCGCGTTGCTCGCGGGCTGAGATCAATTACACTAGTACCGGCGACGGGCATGTTGACGCGGTGGTTGCGCGTTGCTCGCGGGCTGAGATCAATTACACTGTGACCGCCGCCGCCACGCTGTACGAGCAGGTTGCGCGTTGCTCGCGGGCTGAGATCAATTACACTCAGGACCGCCTCCTCGAGCATGATCCGGTAGTTGCGCGTTGCTCGCGGGCTGAGATCAATTACACTAGGACGTTCAGGAGGCCCTCGGGACGATCAGTTGCGCGTTGCTCGCGGGCTGAGATCAATTACACTCAAGAGCGTCGAGGGCGCCAAGGCGCTGTAGTTGCGCGTTGCTCGCGGGCTGAGATCAATTACACTTCCGTGACTTCTTTGCCGTAGTTGCTCACCGTTGCGCGTTGCTCGCGGGCTGAGATCAATTACACTGCTGATCTCCGGGAATTCGCAGGGCTGCCAGTTGCGCGTTGCTCGCGGGCTGAGATCAATTACACTACGTGCAGCAATGTGTTCGACTGTGAAGAGTTGCGCGTTGCTCGCGGGCTGAGATCAATTACACTTGCCGAAGTCCCGACCGCAACGCTTCGCCTGTTGCGCGTTGCTCGCGGGCTGAGATCAATTACACTCCTAGCCCCCTTGCGAATGTCGCCAAGCAGGTTGCGCGTTGCTCGCGGGCTGAGATCAATTACACTAGGCGTCGCCCAGGCCGTCCTTGTCGATGTGTTGCGCGTTGCTCGCGGGCTGAGATCAATTACACTTGACTGCAAACGCGGCGACTGGGTCCTCTAGTTGCGCGTTGCTCGCGGGCTGAGATCAATTACACTCTCGCCTCTTCGCAGGCCGACCGCAGGTAGTGTTGCGCGTTGCTCGCGGGCTGAGATCAATTACACTGACCGCGCCGTGTACCGCGCATCCACGCGGTTGCGCGTTGCTCGCGGGCTGAGATCAATTACACTCTTCAACCGCCTGGGTGTTCGCCAGGATGGGTTGCGCGTTGCTCGCGGGCTGAGATCAATTACACTGCGCGGTATCGAGAAGGTGCAGAACATCCTGTTGCGCGTTGCTCGCGGGCTGAGATCAATTACACTGTTGGCGACGTCGCCCACGTCCGCGATGCGGTTGCGCGTTGCTCGCGGGCTGAGATCAATTACACTTTCCGCCTCATCGTACCCCGCTGAGTACAGTTGCGCGTTGCTCGCGGGCTGAGATCAATTACACTCCGAGCGCGTTGTTGGTGTTCGACCAGAACGTTGCGCGTTGCTCGCGGGCTGAGATCAATTACACTCCTGATCCTCGATACGTCGAGGCCTTGCAGTTGCGCGTTGCTCGCGGGCTGAGATCAATTACACTTCGATCAGGATTGTGAGGTCTGCGGTGTTCGTTGCGCGTTGCTCGCGGGCTGAGATCAATTACACTGGAAGCACTGCAGGGGCTCCGACTGGCGCCGTTGCGCGTTGCTCGCGGGCTGAGATCAATTACACTCTTCCGTCCATAAGCGACGACAAACAAAGACCTTGCGCTCGAAAGGTCGTCAGAAAAGTTCCAACTGAGCCGGTGGCCGCTCGGGGGGGTGTCGATTTTTTCCCCAAAATATCCGCATCCTCCCGTACTGCTTGTCTGTGACCGCGATGACCCGAACCTCACCGGACTCGGGCACCATTGCCTCGATCCGCTTGAGGTGCACCTCGGCATTCTCTCGGCTCGACGCATGCCGAGTATAGACCGAAAACTGCATCTGGCGAAAGCCGTCTTCGAGCAGTTCTTTGCGGAATCGGGCGTAGGCCTTCCGCTCTTTTTTGGTCGCCACCGGGAGATCGAACATCGCGATGATCCACATCCATCGGTACTCACTCAGGTTCATGCGTCGTCACTCCGGCCTTGAGCTCTCCGGAATCAGCAGGTCATCCGACTCTCGAGTCAACACCCGCACCAACGACGCCACGTATCGCGTCAGCGACACCTGGAGCGGTCCGCGGAGTTCACCGCACTCGACCTCTTCCGTCAGCACATCGAGCAGCTCCGCCTTCACGGGCTGAGTCAGCTCCAACTCCCACCGTTCGGCCAACCCGCGGACCCGGCGATCGATCAGCGGTCTGATCGGCTCCATCAGATCATCCGCCAGGCAAAACGGGTTGGACCGACCGCGATGGTAGATCCCCAACGCCGGGAGCAAGCCCGCGCTGACGATCGATCGCGCCATCGCCGCCCGGATCGCCGAGTAACCGTAATCGAGCATATTGTTCGGTGGCGGGGCGTTTGCGTCACCGGGCCGCCGACGGAACGGCGAGCGGACCGACTGGCAGTGCGCAAAGATCACGGGCCAATAGGTCGATGCCGCCTGCGCTTCAATGTTCTCCGGATCTCCAGACCGTATCCGCCTTGAGAGACTCAGGATCCGTCGACGGGCCCGCTTAACCACGGGATCGTCCAGCGGCGCCAGTGCTTTCGCTTGAGCGCGGAGCTTGGCGACGACGATCTGTCGCCAGAGCCGCTTCCGCATCGGCTTGCTGGCCCCGAGCTGCGCATCGAGCCGGGAAAAGAGTTGCGTATTGGAGCTGATCGGGAGGAACATCCCCGCGGGGTGGTGGTCCCTACCGCAGACCACGAGCGCCGCGCCGTGCTCGGCAAGCTTGGCCAACGCGTGGTGGGAATACGTCGTGCTCCGGTTGTCCACCATGAGCACCCCCAGGTCCTCGCATGGGATGGTCCCGGCGAGGTTGGGGGGATTTGCGGGCAAGCGACGACGGCGATCGGAATCCGCCCGGCGGAGGATCAGCAACTGCTCGCGCCGAACCGCTAGGTGCGCGGGCTCCCGACTGATTTCGACCGTGCGCTTGATCATGGGCGCCTCCGAACAGGCAGACGCTACGGGCTATCGGCGCCCGTGCTCAACCCCGATTCAAACCGACCCGAGCCTGCAAATCAATCATTTTCTAAGATCTGGATGTCGCCCAGGGGAGAAACACGCACTTTCACGGTGTGCTCGTGGCCAGGGGGCGCCAGATCCTTCAGGCCTGTCGGTGTCACCGTGAATTGATTCCGGTCGGAACTGGCAATAGCGGCGCCGTCCATGCCCTTGCGCTTGGTCGCCGGGCGAGCGTCCCAGTGAGGCACAACAACAATGCTCTGCGGCTTGTCCAGCTTCGCCACGACGAAGTACCCGAGCTCACCGGTTCGCTTGTCCTTCATATACAGTGTCTCGCCCTCACAGCAGCTCATTACGAACGCGCCGCCTTTGGCTTGGTCTTCCGAGCGATCAACGATCGAGTGTTCCTGCTCGATCTTTGCAACGACCGAGCGCCACTGACAGCGTTTTTCACGTGGCATTTTTCGTAGATGCTTGAGGCTCGGAACGCCCGCTTCACGGAGGGCTCGGAGCCTAGCCAGGTTGCGCTGGGAGGCTTCAAACGCAGTAACTACATCGCCGGACCATTTGCCCTGGGCGTCGACGCGAATTTCGATGTGGTGGTTGTTTCCTCCGAGGTATGCGCGCGCGGTCCGCGCATCGCCCTCATTCGTCGCCGCGTCGTACGCCCGATACTTCTGGCCCGTCGCGTGATCCGTTGCCCAGCGCGAAACGACGACCGGATCCGTCATCGTGCGTTTGAGGACCATCGACCGGATCGGAACACCAGACGCCTGCCTGAACTTTCCGTCTTCGACCAGCTTCTTGACCTCTGTCTTGGTGAAGCTGTCCGGGTCCATCCCGCTCTCCGTCAGGCATTGACGGAGACGCTCGCGCAGGGTCCGGTCACGCACGATCCCCGATTTCCCAGGAGGTGGGTCGACTATCTTCGGCACGAACCCAGTCGAGCTTACAATGCCCCTCGCCCACTTCTTCGCGGCTTTGGCGTCAACTCCCCGATCACGGACACGCCGCGCCGCGAGACGCCCGATCGCCTCAGTCTCGGTCTCCTCCCGAGGCGGACGCAGATGCTTTGGCGTCAACTCGAGCACGCTCTTGCGCGCCGTGAAGGCGTCCGTCAACCGGCCATCCCGATTGAGGATGGGCCCCAGCAGCGTCTCCTCGTGGAGCGCGCCCACAAGGCGGCGCTTGACCGGCTTGTGGCACACGGGCCGAACAGTCGCGTCATCGCCGTAAACAGCCAATCGGACCGCTTGTCGGAACTCTTCCCGTGACTTGAACGGCTCAGGAGGCGGAAGCCGATTGGCGCGCCGGTACACCTCCATCGCCTCCTCGCTGGCCGTATTGACACCATCTTTGTCCGCTTGTTTCTCCCGCTCCTCCCACGCGATCTGAACCTGCCTGGTGCAATATGCGATCGCCACGGCGTCGATTGCGTGGTGGCGGTGATCACCCCGGTCCTTTTCCCGCCGTTCATGCTCCTCGTCGTTGCTCAGGCCGTGCGCGTGCCTCTTGTGCGGATCGAAGAAGAGCCCCCACTCCCGACACAAGCGAGAAGTCCACAACCCGTCGGTGGCGAAGATCCGCCGCTCGTCATTCCCGGCGCTGCGCTCAGGCAACCCCTTGCCGTCATACAGCGCATCGGCCAGGTACGACATGACCTGCCGGGAGGCGTACCGGGTGTCGGCCAGTTGGCGCAGCTGCATCTCCTGCTGGATATCCTTAATATCCAGCTTGAACCGCTCCACCTTGGCCTTATCGTCGCGCGGTGAGAAATAACATGCCCAGAGAGCCTCGCCCGTAGCGCTCTTCGCCTGAGCAGGCGATGGGCGCTTGACATCATCATAGATCCCTTCAACCCAGACCATCCCCTGCTCGAATCCTGAGCCCGCGGACCAGAACTGACGAGGTGTCCGCCGCGCCATGTCCCGGTTGCACTTCGTGTGCGACAGCACAATGTTGCTCAGCCCGTTGTGGCCACCGCTGGCGCGCGGGATGATGTGTGCGACCTCGCATCCGTTTCCCACCGCCGCAGCCCGAGAGGTCATCCCTTCCTTCCCACAAAGCGGGCAGACGCCACCCTGCTGCGCCCAGAGCACAACGCGATCGACCGCCGAACGTTGCTGTGTCGAAGTCCGGGCGCCAAGGTCGAAACTATCGATAATGTCCCGCCGGATCCGGTTCCGGAGCCGGATGCGAGAGAGAACGCGGTCGGCGTCCTTTTTCCCCATCTTCGCCTCGCGCGCCAGTTCAATATGGACCTCGTCGGGCCTGCGCCCCGACGCGAGCATGTGCTCGACAACGTGTCGGCGTACCTCATGAATCGCCTTCCTGACGACCGGATTGCTGATCATCGGCGCCGGAGGGGGCTCCGAGAGCGGCTTCCCCTTCGGCCCAGATACGACTTTCCCGTCTTTCCGCAGGACGTGCTTGCGCAGGTAGTGTCGATCGCGCGCCGTGGCCCCTTTGGTCCCAGTCATGTATCGGCGCCGGGTAGAGTCATCCAGCGCCTCGCCTGTCGTCACATCCCGAAACTCGGCGTCCTCGGCAATCAGCTTGCGCGCTTCGATCGGCGTTAACCAGCGATGCCCGACGTCCCCGTCATCCCCTAGCCACGGCTCATCGCGATCCATCAGCGACAGCAGGTTTCGAACCGCCCTACGGCTCATGTTCAGCCGTTTCGAGTCGAGCCTCGGGCGTCGCTCCCACGCTGCAACGAGCGCATCGGCTTGGAACTCGTCGAGCCCCGCCCAGTCCATGACACCCTTCTTCAGACGCTCTGCGTGCGTATCTTCGTCGGGATCGAGCTTCAGGATCGCCCGATTGATCCCTTCCTGCTGTCGCTCCGTCAGCTGTGCCCAATGTTCGAGCGTAACAGCGCCGTGGACGATCTCCCTGCGGAACCAGTCGGTGTTGATGACCTTCTCTGCATCCGCTTCGATATTAAACCGGAACTCAGGGCTCTTCCCGGCCCGCTGCTTCCAGCCCATCAACTTCCGCAAATCGGACACCGTAACATTGGTCTTCGGACGAGGCTCCGGGTGTTTCTTCGAGGGCTTGAGCATCCCCAGCGGACCGCTGAGGTAATCAGATACCTTCCGGCGCTCCTCCGGTGACAACGCCCTGGCCGACGAGTTCTGCTCGATGATCCTCAGATTATTTACCGTCTCGACCACACGGAAACGCGAGGCATCCATGTCCGCATGCGGCGCGCACCGATCGCTCGGATGCAGGGCGCACCTTCCCAATGTGCCAAGATCCCAGCTTGCGCGCCGCTGACCAAAG
Organism: Phycisphaeraceae bacterium; assembly: GCA_020639135.1. Taxonomy (GTDB): domain Bacteria; phylum Planctomycetota; class Phycisphaerae; order Phycisphaerales; family UBA1924; genus JACKHE01. The sequence continues at coordinate 102,414 of JACKHE010000005.1, read as the reverse complement.
AGCAGCCCCCTGTGACGCCAGAGGGAATCACCCTGTTCGTCATCAAGCGCCAGCCGCAACTCATCTGTGAGCAACGCTGCCAGATCGCTGCCGAAATGCCGTTGCCTCTCCCAGAGCTGTGCGAACTCGCAACGGATCATTGCACGATCGGCGCATCGTTCGTAGCTTCCGCCCTTGTTGCGGATCGCGTCCCGGTAAACTCGCGACCCCGCTTTCATCGTCCGCCGGCTTTCGCTCACAATCGGGTGCGTCCGCTCGTCACGCAGCATCGCCATAAACTCACCGAAGGTCCGGGCCTCTTTCTCCATCATCCTTGCCCGCACTGCCTTGATCGAATCCCTGACCTTCCCGTCCTCCTGAACGTCGTCATCTGCATCCTCATCGTCGAGATCCGCAATCTTCAACCCCAATGCTCCCCGACGCTGGGCCAGGTGCAGCAGCACGCGGCCGAACTCGAACGGCGACAACGGCTCATCCAGTCCCCTACAGCGAAGCGACCACGGATCCGTCGAATCCAGTAGTCGCTGATACTCACCAGGATCCACGGGCAGCAAACCAGCCTTGATCAACCTGCGGACCAACTCCCGCTTCCGCGATGACCTCCTAGCAAGTGTGATGCGCGTCCGCCTTGTCATCCGACGCTTTGTATTCTTAGGATCTCCTCGTTTGTCATCGGACTCATCAACCCCCGCGGGAAAGACGGACAACCCCACCTTAATTTCACCGGTCTGTCGATCGATCATCGCGGAGCCGACAGAGTTCGATCCGATGTCCAGCCCGATCGTGTACCTCATCATCATGATGTCTCCGGATCTTGACATATCCATAGGTCCAAGTTATTATTTCAACAGTGTAATTGATCTTGGCCCGCGTTTTCACGCAACAAGAGAAATCGCAGGCACCGTCGAAAGACGACCGCCGTAGCTCGTGCAACCCACGACCTGCGGCTTTTTTGTCTCAGCGGGCAATTCGGCAGCCGAACCAACAACCTCTCAAACCACCCAGCACCCGACAAAGTCTTCAGCGAACTTCCGTCCCGCATTGCTAGTGATTATCGGTCACTCCACAATATGGCCCGATCGCCGCAAATTGCTAACACACAGCGATTTACAGGCTACAATAGCGTGGGCAGCCCGAACCCTCCCTGATCACCGCGCATGGGCGTTGGCGGACGGGAGGCAGGCAGGCGGCCAAGCCGCGGTTGGCTGCATGGGTAGTTGGCCGTAGCCGGGAGTGATTCCCGGCAGGCTCCCGCCGGTCGGCATGGGTCGATCGGCAAGGCGACGGACATGGTCCGCGTTGGGGCTGGTGGCGACCAAACACACATAACGAGAGTTGTTCCACCGGCATGGCTGACGGGCTGTAGCTCGCGCGCACACCGTGCTCCATGGCCGGGCCATCGAACCTTCGCAGCGCTGTCATTGCGCCGCCGTCCATATGGAGTTTCAGTTTGGACAAAGATTTGAACATCGAACAAATCGAGATCGCCTCGATCCAACCCCACCCCGACAACCCCCGTACGCACCCCAAAAAGCAGATCCGCCAGATCGCTGAGAGCATCAAGGCCTTCGGCTACCGGATGCCCGTGCTGGTCGATCAGGACACCCGACTCATCTGCGGCCACGCCCGCGTCGAGGCCTGCAAGCTGATCGGCATGGAGCTCGTGCCGGCGCTGCGGGTCACTGATCTCAGCGACGCCCAAGTCCGCGCCCTGATGATCGCCGACAACCGCCTGACCGAGGTCAGCGCCTGGGACGACCAACTCCTCGGCGAGAACCTCAAGATCCTCTCCGACCTGGAGCTCGACTTCGACATCGAGTCCATCGGCTTCGACTACGGCGAGATCGATCAGCGGATCCTGGCGATCGAAGACATTCGCCAAGACGAAGACGACGCGTCGGACGAGGCGCCCGACCCGGATGACGTGGCGCCGGTCACGCAGCCGGGCGATCTCTGGATCCTGGACGAAGGCGAGTCAGGCCATCGGGTCCTGTGCGCCGATTCCACCGACAGGGCGTCGTACCGGCGCCTGCTCGGCGTTCGCCGCGCCGCGATGATCTTCACCGATCCCCCTTACAACCTCCCGGCCAGAGCCATCGGCCAGGTCTGCGCCGGTGAGCACGGCAACTTCGAGATGGGCGCCGGCGAGATGACGCCCGAGCAGTTCACCGGGTTCCTCGGCGGCGTGATGGAGCAGCTCTGCGAAGCCAGCGAGCCCGGCTCGATCCATTATCTCTGCATGGACTGGCGGCACGCTCCGGAGATGCTCGCCGCGGGGCTGGACCGCTACACCAACTTCAAGAACCTCTGCGTCTGGGTCAAGAACCGGCCCGGGATGGGCACGTTCTACCGCAGCCAGCACGAACTGGTCTTCGTCTTCAAGCACGGCGACGCCCGCCACCGCAACCATTTCGGGCTGGGCGAGCACGGCCGCACACGGAGCAACGTCTGGAGCTTCCCGTCGGTTCGCTCTCTCGACGCGACTGACGGCGACCCAGACGGAGCCGAAGCGCTCAAGCTCCACCCGACAATCAAGCCGGTCCGGCTCATCGAGGAGGCGATCCTCGACTGCTCCCGCCGAAACGAGATCGTCCTCGACCCGTTCCTGGGCAGCGGATCAACGCTGATCGCGTGCGAGAAAACCAACCGGGCATGCGCGGGAATCGAGCTCTCGCCGAAGTACGTCGATGTCACGATCGCCCGCTGGCGCGGCTGGACCGGCGGAGAAGCGGTCCACGAGCAGACGGGCAAGACCTACACGGAGCTCGCCGAGACCCGGATGGCGGAATCCGAGGAGATGGCGCATGACTGAACAGAACGACCAGGATCGCGACTACGAAGTCGGCTACGGGAAACCCCCCGAGCACTCGCGCTGGAAGAAGGGCCAGTCCGGCAACCCGAAGGGCCGGCCGAAGAAGATCAAGGACTTCGAGAAGCTCCTCGACATCGAGCTGAGCCGGACGCTCCAGATCACCGAGGGTGGGCGGCAGGTCTCGCTGACCAAGCGCGAGCTGATCCTCAAGACGCTCGTGAACGATGCGCTCAAGGGCGACCTCCGCGCCATGAAGATGATCCTGCCCTTCATCGTCAAGCAGCAGTCCGTCGAGGGCTTCGAGCCCGACACCGCCGACCGCGAGGCGCTCCGTCAGTTGCTCGGGGAATTCAACCGAGCGAACGAACACGGCGACAACAAGGAGAACAACGATGCTTGATCTCGAGGGAAAAGCAATCAGGCACATGTACCAGTCCGAACCACGGATGTTCTTCCAGCTCGCGTTCCGGTTGCTGCATCCCAACGTTGAATACCTGCCGAACTGGTCGATCGATCTTCTCGGCGAGGCCCTCAAACGCTGCCACCGACGCGAGACGAAGCGGCTGATCGTCAACATGCCGCCGCGGTCGCTGAAATCGATCTGCGCCTCGGTCGCCTTCCCCGCCTGGCTGCTCGGGATCGAGCCCGAGTCCAAGGTCATGTGCGTCGCGGGGCACAAGGGGCTCGCCGACGATCAGCACGACCTGACCCGACGCCTGATGACCCACCCGAAGTACCGGGCGCTCTTCCCGCACGTCCGGGTGAATGAGACCACCGGCGCGCTCAAGCTCGCTCAGGGCGGGCTCCGGGCGTCGTTCACACCATCGGGCGCGCTGACCGGTCGGGGCGCCGACGTGATCATCATCGACGACCCGCAGTCGGCGCACGAGGCGGACGACGGCCAGAAGAGCGATTCGATCCGGAGCTGGTACGACCGCAACATCTACCAGCGGCTCGACGACAAGCACGACGGCGTGATCATCGTTGTCATGCAGCGTCTTGCGCACGACGACCTGACCGCGCACTTGCTGAAGCAGGATGGCTGGGAGCTGCTCAGGCTCCCCGCGATCGCAACCGAGGACGAGCGGCTCCCCGAGCCCCTCGGCGGCGGCATCGCCAGGCGCAAGGGCGAGGCCCTGCACCCGATCCGGGAGAGCCGCGACCAGCTGCGCGAAGCGATGCTGCGCATGGGCGCGAAGGCGTTCATGGCGCAGTACCAGCAGGAGCCGTACCCGGAGGGTAAGGGCGGGGACCGGGGCGGGGCGTTTCATATGGCCCCGCATCCGGATGCCACGGAGGACGAGTGCCGGCACACGGGCGTGTTCTTTGCCCTTATTGAAGAAGAGCACTTCGTCCTCGATCGGGTCTTCGGCGAGCGGACCCGCCTCCGGCCGGGGGCGCCGCCCCCACTCTCTGGGGAGGAATGGATGGCGCAGACCGAAGGCCCCCGACTGCCCGAGCGGGGGCTCCCATAGGCGCTACGCAGCGATCCCTTCGGCGTGATCCGCAGACTGTCCGGCGGGCGGTCCGGCGCTGGGCTGCATCATCGAGGGGTCGATGTTCACAACGACCTGCTGTGTCGCCTGGTTCTGGTTCTGATTCGTGTTGAAGTTGCTGCCCCCGAGCCGCCGGTTCCAGTCCGCGGCCATCGAGGGGATCAGCAGGAAATCAACCAGCTGCCCGATCCCCAGGAGCCCGAACGTCAGCAGGTAGATGAAACCGCTGAGGTGCCGGCCGTAGTAGAGCCGGTGCAGGCCGCACAGGAAGACGAAGCCGCCGAGCCAGAGCGCGTAGCCGGCGAGAACGGATTTACGCGGCGCTGTCGTTGCCGATGCCGGGAGCAGGGTGTTCTGATTCATCGTGCGCATGGGGCCTCCTTGGGCGTCATTCCGCCCTGCGATTGCGATGGGGATCGCTCCCGCATTATTCAATGTCCCAATTCGGGACATTGGCCGGGCGGCTTTAGCCTGATTTCCCGATATGGGAAACCGCCCCCGACCACGACCCCAGCACGATCCCGCCTATCGGCGGCTATGCGAGCTTCTGCGGACGTGGCGTCTGGAGGCGGACCTCACCCAGGCCGAGCTCGGGGCGGTCTTCGACCGGCCCCACACCTTCGTCCACAAGTGCGAGGCCGGGGACCGACGCCTCGATCCGGTCGAGTTCGTGCGGTGGTGCCGGGCATGCGGCGTGAAGCCGGAGAAAGCCATCGCCCAGCTCGCCGCCAAGGTCCGGAAGTGAGCCGAGAAAGCCTGAATTCACAGCGCTTTCAGCTTGATCTCCGGCCGGTCTGATGGCTCTATGTGAACACCGCAGGAGTATCCCGCGGCGTCCCGATTCTCCCCCACCGCCGCCCTGTCCGTGGCCGCGACGATCCTTTATGAGCGATGGAAGGCGGTTGCTGCGCGCCCACAGGGGCGGCCCTGTGAGCAACCAGGAACGACCACATGCCCGATGACCTCAACACGCTCGCGGACCTCACCCCCAGCCAGCTCCGCGAGCGCTGGAAAAAGCTCGGCGTCCGGGGCGATCCACCGCACTTCAAGCAGGCGCTCCTCCGCGACATCGCCTGGCATATCCAGCAGCGGACGCGCGGCGGGCTCGACGCGGAGACCCGGCGCCGGCTCAGGGCGGCGACCCGCAATGCCCCGAACCCAACCTCCGCAAGGGGAGACCCCGTCAAGCGGAAGCGCCGCGAGCGCATCCCGCTCCGCACCGGCGCGACGCTCGTCCGGACCTGGCGCGGCCGCAGGCACGAGGTGACGGTCCTGGACGACGGGAAGCGCTTCCGCTACCGCGACGCTGAGTACGCCAGCCTCTCCGAGATCGCCCGCGAGATCACCGGCGCGCGGTGGTCCGGCCCGCGCTTCTTCGGCCTCAAGAAGCTCAGGGGCGCCGCGTGAGGAGGACGCCATGAAGACCGTCCGCTGCGCGATCTACACCCGCAAGTCCAACGAGGAAGGCCTTGATCAGGCCTTCAACTCCCTCGACGCCCAGCGCGAGGCCGGCCTCGATTACATCCGGAGCCAGAAGCACGAGGGCTGGAAGGCGGTCGCGAAGCGCTACGACGACGGCGGGTTCTCCGGGGGCACGATGAAGCGGCCGGCGCTCGGGCGGCTTCTCGACGACATCGACAAGGGCCGGATTGACGTGGCTGTGGTCTACAAGGTCGATCGCCTCAGCCGCTCCCTGAACGACTTCGCACAGATGATGCGGCTCTTCGACGAGCGGCAGGTCTCATTCGTCTCAGTCACACAGCAGTTCAACACGACGACATCGATGGGCCGGCTGACGCTGAACATGCTCCTCAGCTTTGCCCAGTTCGAGCGGGAGGTCGCCGGCGAGCGCATCCGCGACAAGATCGCCGCGACCAAAAAGAAGGGATACTGGGTCTGCGGCCAGCCGCCGCTGGGGTATCGCCTCCAGCGCGAGGACGAGCCCAGGGGGCTCTACATCATCCCGGATGAAGCGGAACTCGTCCGCGAGATCTTCCGGCGCTTCATCGAAACGAAATCACAAGTGGCGGTCGTCGAGGCGCTCAACGAAGCCGGGCACACCACCAAGCGCTGGACCAGCAGCACGGGCCGGGTCCATGGCGGCAAGCCGCTGACGCGGAAGTACGTCTACAAGCTGCTCACCAATCCTACGTACATCGGCAAGATCACCCACACCCGCAACGGCGAGGCCGAGGTCTACGACGGTCGCCACGAGCCCATCATCCCGCAGGCGGTGTGGGACGAGGCGCACCGGCTCATGACGACCCAGGAGCGCGACCGCCTCCACCGGTGGACCCACCCGCACCTGCTCAAGGGCAAGCTCCGCACCCACGAGGACTTCGCCATGAGCCCGACGAGCACCCACCGCCCGCTGACCAAGCGCGGCGCTTCCAACCCCGGCAACCGCCAGAAACGCCTCGTCCGCTACTACATCAGCCAGAAGGCGCTCCGACGCGGCTTCAAGGCCTGCCCGATCAAGTCCGTCAACGCCGAGCATCTCGATGATCTCGTCCGCGGCGTCGTGCTCGACCATCTGGACTTCGATGGCTTGGCGCAGCAGCCCGCCGAGACGCGCGACCGCTGGATCCGGGCCGTCATCGACGGCGTGGTTCTCTCGCCTGATGCGCTCCTGATCAAACTCGATGCCGGAAAGATCGCGGAGATTCAGAATCGCGACTTCGGACCGCTGCCGGCCGAGCCGGCTTCCCACCCGACCTGTCCGCACTGTCCCGAGATCGAGGACCGAGGCAGATGCATCCACCTCACCCTGAGGATCCAGATCAAGAAGCTCGACGGCCGCCGCCTGCTCCTCTCCCCAGACGGCCACGACCTCGTCATTCCCTCAAGCCCCGAACCCAGGCAACACATCGTTGACGCGATCGGACTCGCCTATCGCTGGCGCGAAGACCTGCTCCAGACCGGCCTCTCGACCCGCGCGTACTCGGCGACGAACGGCGTGGCCCGGGCGCGCCTCGTCAAGCTGCTTCCACTGACACAGCTTGGTCCGGATATCTTGAAGCACGCGCTCGTCGGAACGCTGCCCGGCCGCATCACGCTCAACGACCTGCTGATCGCGGCGAAGCAACTCGACTGGGAACGACAGGCGGCGGAGCTCGGGATCGACGCCATGCCCCGCGCGGCTGGTCGGTAATCCCTGCTCGTTCCCTGTTCCAGCACGCAGGGAAATCAGAGAAATCCGCTCGGCAATCACCGCTCATTCGCTCTCAGGCAGGGCTCGGAAGCCCCGTTGCGCAGGCATCCTCCCTGAAAACAGGAATGATCCCTGTTTTCGGGGCCGGAACAGGGAACCCGGCGCGCGGACACACCTCGAACCGCCACGAGAGACTCCCGCGGCAATCGGGGCGAATCCGGGCTGATTCAGAACTGGGCCGCTGCCCTGGAGACCGGCGGAACCGCCGTGTCTCGCGGCAAACCGGCCAAAATCGCATGGAAACAGGGACACTGTTTCGCATACGAAATGAAAAAGCGGAGAGGGGGGGATTCGAACCCCCGATACCCCTTGCGAGGTATACCGGTTTTCGAAACCGGCGCGTTCAACCGCTCCGCCACCTCTCCGGTTTCCCTCGCGGTTGCTGGACGACAACGCCCGGGCCACTTGGGGTTGGGCATCTTCCCCACCACCCGGCGATGGGTCAACCTGATGCGATGAATCCTGTCGGGCGGGGGCTCAGCGGGACGCGGCGGCCCGGACGCTCAGACGCGACGCATTACGCGGCGCTGGTCTTTTTTTTTCCGCCACCGGTCCCGGCGTTCTCGCTGTCGGCCTCGGGGATCGGGGGTTGCTCCAGCGAGACGCCGATCCACTCCTCGACGCCGAAGGCTTCCTTGTCCTCGGCGAGCTCGTCGCTGAGGGTCTTGCCCCACTGCGGGAGGTTGGCGTCGTGGGCGGCCTTGGCGAGCAGGTGGCTGCCGGCGGGGGCGGCGACGAAGAGGAAGACAATGGTCATCGCCGCCTTGGAGATCAGCACGACGGAGCCGATGTGGAAGCAGGCGCCCAGGAGCATGCCGGTCAAGCCCAGCGTGGCGCAGACGCTGACCGCGTGGATGCGGTGGAAGCCGTCGGGCAGCCGCACCACGCCGATCGACCCGATGAACATGAACAGCAGGCCGCCGAGCAGCAGCAGCGCGGCAAGCAGGTCGGCCAGCGCCCGCATCGTAAAGCCGTCGAGGAGGTCAAGTGGGCTCATACGGCGCGCCTCCTGCCGATGAACTGGGCGAAGGCGACGGTCGTCGCGAAGCCGAGGATGGCGAAGATCAGCACGGCGTCGAAGTAGAGCAGCGTGCGCAGGCCGATGGTCAGCAGGATGGCCAGGCCCACGACGTGCAGGGTGATCGTGTCGGTGGCCAGGCCGCGGTCGATGAGCGTCGGGCCTCTGGCGACGCGCATCAGGCACAGCGCGAACGAGAGCACGAGCATCACGATCCCGGCGTCCACGACGCGGAAGAGGATCCACTCCGCGGCCCGCTCCGCAGGGGTCATGCCCACGGCGACGTCGAGCCCCCCCACGCTGCGCTCGGGCTCGGCGGCGTGTGTGACGGCGTGCGGCGCCTCGGCGGCCATGGACGGCGCGGGGCACGCGAGCGTCAGCACCAGCGTGAGCAGGGCCAGGATGGTCGGCGTCAGGCGGCTCAACTGAAGATCCCCCGTCGCATGTTGCTCCAGAGCTCGTCGATCTCGCGCACCGCGGCGTCGCGGTCCTTCGCGTACATGCAGTGCAGGTACAGCCAGCGCCCGTCGGGGCTGATGTCCATCGTCAGGGTGCCGGGCGTCAGCGTGATCGCGTTGGCGAGCATGGTCCGCTGTACGTCGGTCATCCCGGCGATGGGGTAGCGGATGATCCGCGGGGTCTGGTGCATCTTCGGGGTCAGCACCTCCCAGGCGACCTGGAGGTTGGTCTGCACGAGGATCTTGCAGAAGTAGAGGACGAACCGCGCCAGCCTGTAGGCCTTGCTGGCGTAGGGCTCGCCGCTGGTGGCGCGCGAGAAGACGCTGACGACCACCGCGCCGACGAAGAGCCCGCCCAGGAAGTTCCAGCCGTCGAACTTCGACAGCGCACACCAGACGACCGCGAGGAAGATGTTCAGCAGGAATCGGATCACCGGTGGGCCTCCTCACGTGTCGGCTGCGCGGAGGCCTCGCTGGCCAGTCGCCGCGCCCGGGAATCCTCGATGCGGGCCGCGATGCTCGGGGGGAACACGGTCCTGCCGAAGACCGTGTTGATGTACGACGCCGGCTCGCTGAGGCCCATCGTTGCTCGGTCGGTGATACGCAGGGTCGGCCCGGCGCCCAGGGCCATCACCAGCGACGCCGAGACGAGGAGGGTCACGGCGAGGTAGCCGGGCCTGGTCTGCGCCGCGATCAGCTTCGCGGATGGGTACGACGAGGAGTTCCGAACGGACCGGCCGGGCATCCAGAAGGCGAGGGACCAGACCTTGGCCATGACCAGCAGGGTGAGCGCGCCGGTGAGCAGGCCGATGCCGGTGAGGATCCAGTTGAAGACGCCGCCGGAGCCGAAGCCCTCGCCGAGGATGAGCACCTTGCCGTAGAAGCCGGAGAAGGGCGGGAGCCCGACGAGGCTCATGGACGCGACCAGGAAGAGCGCGCCGAGCCAGGGGGAATCCTTGCAGAGCCCGCCGATCTTCGAGAGGTCGTCGGTCCCGGCCTTGATCTCGATGAGGCCGCAACAGAGGAAGAGCGCGGTCATGACGAGCATGTGCTGGGCCATGTAGTAGAGCGTCCCGCTCAGCGAGGCGTCGGTGAGCAGGACGATCCCGAAGATCAGGTAGCCCATGTGGCTGATGAGCGTGCAGGCGAGGATGCGCCGGATGTTCGTCAGGGGCAGCGCCGCGAGGATGCCCAGGAGCATCGTCGCGCCGGCGGCGCTGGCGAGCACGATCGGGATCCAGTTGTCGGACATCTCGCGCACGCCCGGGGCGGCGAAGATCATCGGGTACAGGCGGCACATCGCGTAGATTCCGACCTTGGTCAGCAGCCCGCTGAACATCGCGCAGACGGCGATAGGGCTCGTGTGGTACGTGTCCGGGAGCCAGAACCACAGCGGGAAGACCGCCGCCTTGAGCGCGAAGACGAAGACCAGCATCAGCGACACGGCGAAGAACCCGGTGGGCATCGGGTCGCCCGCGTACACCATATTGGCGACGATCCGCGCCAGGTCGGCGTAGTTGAGCGTGCCCATCATGCCGTACATGAGCCCGGCCGCCAGGACGAAGATCGTGGAGCCGATGAGGTTGAGGATGACGTACTTGTAGGTCTGGGCGAGCTGCTCCCTGGAGGCGCCGATGCAGAGCATCGCGTAGCTGGCCATGAGCATGATCTCGAAGGCGACGAAGAGGTTGAAGAGGTCGCCGGTGAGGAATGCGTAGTTCACGCCCATCATCAGGAGGTGGAAGAGCGGGTGGAACCAGCCCTTCTCGGTCCTGGGGCGGAGCGAGCCGAAGGAGTGCAGGTACGCCGCGAGGCCCACGAGGTTGGCCGCGACGAGGCAGATCCCGCTGAGCGAGTCGAAGGCGACGGTGATCCCGAAGGGCGCGGCCCAGCCGCCGACCTGCTGCACGAAGACACCGCCCGGGCCCAGCTGCAGCAGCCACGACAGCGCCAACATCACGTTGGTGATCAGCGCGGCGACACCGATGAAGCGCTGGGCGCTGACGTGCCCTCGGAAGCAGGTGGTCGCGATGCCCGCGAACATCGGGGTGGCGACGAGCAGGATGATCCAGGTCATGAGCATCGGTGGGTGATCCGGTCCGCCGGGGTCAGGCGGCCGCGTTCTTCCTCTCGGTGGCGCCGTCGATCAGGAACGCCGGATTCCCCTCGGCGGCAAGGTCATCGATCCAGAGCTCGTGCGTGCGGCGGTACGTCGCCACGAGCAGCGTCAGCAGGAACGCGACGACGGCGAAGCCGATGACGATCGCGGTCAGGATCAGCGCCTGGGGCAGCGGATCGACCATCGGTCGCCCGGTCCCGAGGATCGGGGGGCCCTTGGGCTCGACGAGCGAGCCGACGACCATCAGGGGCTGGCCGCTCATGGCGAGGATGCCCAGGTTGGCGGCGTGGCCGATCAGGAAGACGCCCATGGCGACCTCCTTCAGCTCCTTGCCCATGAGCAGGTAGAAGCTGACGGCGAAGATGACGCCGATGCAGATGGAGACGAGCAGGGTCATTCGAGCTCCTCCAGCAGCCTGTTGATGATCCCGACGCTGACGCCGACGACGACCAGGAAGACGCCCAGGTCGAAGAACGCCGCGGTGGCCCAGTGGTAGGGCTCGCTCCCGCCGCGCTCGATGTAGCCGTTGGCGCTGCGGAGGAAGGCCTCGCCGAGGAACAGGGGCGTCGCGGAGGTGGTCAGCGCGATCAGCAGCCCCGCGGCGATGCACAGCGCGGGGGTGATCGGCTTGAGGCCCTTCATCACGCTCGGGCCGAAGGTCATGCGGTACACGGCCAGCGCCACCGACGCGACAAGGCCCGCGATAAACCCGCCGCCGGGCTCGTTGTGCCCCTTGAAGAACTCGTACCCCGCGAAGATCAGCGCCAGCGGCAGCACGAGGCGCATCGTGGTCTGCAGCAGCGGCGTCGAGAGCATGATCTGGCGCCCGTACTTGACGCCCCGGTGATCGAACCTCGCGGCGAACTCCGTGGAACTGAGCTGGCTGGCGCTGGGCTTGAACCGGCTGGCGGGGACGACCGCGAGGATCGCGAAGACGCCCATCGCGGCGATGGACAGCACCGTGATCTCGCCCAGCGTGTCGTAGCCGCGGAAGTCCACGAGCGTGACGTTGACGACGTTCTCGCCGCCGCCGCCCCGGGCGTACTGCGCGGGCGCGACCTGCACGCCGTCCTCAACGATCGCGGGGGCGATCATTTCACCGTGGTAGCTGTTGGCCTCGAACCACGGTCCCAGGCGCTCGATGTCAGTCGATTCGACGTACCCGCCGATCGCGGCGACGAGCCAGCCCAGCGTGACCCCGAGGAAGCAGCCGAAGACCGCTCGGCCGATGCGGCCGCCCTTGGGCCGTTTGGGCGCCTCTTCCGGCAACATGCGCAGCACGAGCAGGAAGATCAGCACGGAGATGATCTCGAACATCAGCTGCGTCATGGCCAGGTCAGGGGCCTGGTAGAGCAGGTACATCCCGGTGACGGCGAACCCGCACGTTCCGAGGATGAGCACACGCACGATCCTGCTGCGGACGAACGGGATCATGAGGGCGGTGAGCACGATCAGCGTGCAGAGCCCCACCACAGAGAGGATCAGGCCGAACCGGGCGTTCCACAGCGCGCCGGAGATCACCGGCTTGTGCAGGCCGGCGTCGCCGCCCATCGTCGCGACCAGCCCGACGAAGAGCGCGCCGAGCATCGCGTACACGTAATACCGGAAGTTGCCCGACTGGACGCCGCGGTACACGACCGCGCCGAGGCGCTGGAGCGCGACGTAGGTCTCCGGGAAGATCGCGTTGTGCGGGTCGTCGATCGGGCGGCGCCACAGCGGCGACAGGCCCAGCAGGACGCCCAGGGTGATCGCGACGGCGGACATCGCAAGCGGGACGCCGGGGTGCGACAGCGCGTGCCAGAGGCTCGGCAGTTGATCCCAGGCGCCGGTGTTCGTCTCGACGTGGCCCACGAAGCCGCCGAACCAGCCCGGCGCGACGCCCCCGATGTACTGGAACGCGACGATGATCGCCGCGGGCAGCCAGATCCACGCGGCCCAGAAGCCGTGCTCGTGGTGGTACAGGTGGTCGTCCTCGGGGCCGGGCTTGTCGTGCCCGGTGTCGTGCGAGATCGGGTTGTCCGCGCGCGCGTGGGGGTCGTCCTCGTACCTCGCCTCGGGCGCGCCTGTGGGCTGCATCCAGAACGTCGTGACGATGCGCACGAAGATGGACACGTTGCACATCGCCGTCAGCACCGCCATCGCGCCGATGACCCAGAACCACCCGCTCGCGTGCGTCGCCTCGTGGATCTGGTGGAGGAACGCCTCCTTCATCGTGAACGACAGCGTCAGCGGCAGGCCCGCCAGCGCGTACGCCGCCAGGGCGCACACCAGCGCCAGGTGGAAGTGCTCGCGGAAGAGCCCCTTGAGCTGGTGAAGCTCCTTGCGCCCGGCGATGTGCATGATCGCGCCGGCGATGATGAACAGCGGCGCCTTGTACAGCGCGTGGTTGAGGATCTGCATCACCGGCCACAGCGCGAGGCCCGCGGCCTCCGCGCCGTGCGCCGAGGGATCAGCCCCGGCGCCGTGGACGAATCCGGAGGCGCTGAGCCCGTACATGCACGTCAGCAGGCCGAGCTGGCTCACCGTCGTGTAGGCGAAGATCTTCTTGAGTTCGCTCGACCGGACGGCGAGGTAGCCGCCCAGGAGCATCGTCACCGCGCCGACGGGCGCCAGCGTGGGGCCCCAGAACTCGAACGACTCAAGCCCCGGCCAGAGCCTGGCGAAGAGGTACACGCCGGCCTTGACCATCGTCGCGCTGTGCAGGTATGCGCTGACCGGCGTCGGAGCCGCCATCGCGCCGGGGAGCCAGTAGTGGAAGGGCCACTGCGCCGACTTCGTCGCCCCGCCCAGGAACATCAGCGCGAACGCCCACGGGATCATCCCCGCGTGCTGCTGCGGCAGTTCACCGGACGACAGCGCGGCAACGACGCCGCTGAGCGTCCACTGCCCGGTGGCGGTCGCCATGAGCAGGATGCCGCCGAGCAGGGCGAGCCCGCCGAGGCCGGTGGTGGCCAGCGCCTGGACCGCGAGCTTGACGGCCCTGGGGTTGTCGCGGTCCCAGCCGATGAGCAGGAAGCTGCTGAGGCTGGTCATCTCCCAGAACGTGAGCATCGCGAGCATGTTGTCCGCGAGGACCACGCCCATCATCGCGCTCGCGAAGAAACCGAGCGTTGGATAGAAGCGGTAGAGGCTGTCGCGGTCGGGCCCGCAGTAGCCGCGCGCATAGAGCACGATCAGGAAACCGATGCCCGAAACGAGCATGCCGAAGAACAGCCCGAGCGGATCGGGGTTGAAGGTCATGCTCAGGTGGATCGATTCGGCGAACGGGAACCCGACGATGGCGCCCGGGCCGTGACCGACGCCCAGCGACGAGATCCGCCAGCACAGGGCGCCGAAGCTCATCCCGAACCCGGCCAGGGTCACGAGCGTGCGCGCCGTGATGGCCGGCCTGGGCAGCAGCAGCGTCAACGCCGCGGCGATCGCAGGAGCGAACACCGCAACCAGCATCATCCAGAGCCCGGGGCCTTCCATCTGCAGTTGATCCAGTCCGTTGGGGGCAATCGGGACTCCCAGAGCCCCGGCCGGCATCGAGGCGATGCCGCACCAACGTCTATCGGCCCTCCCGGGAGGGCGCCTGAGAATGATCCTTCTGAGATCGCCACAATCGCGTCACGGCCGGGCGATCCGAACACATACCGATCGTACTCCTGACATGATCCGACACGCACAGGGTGATCACCCGGAATCCTCTTCGGCGCCGCCATGATTGCCCACGATGCCGACCTCGCCAGCGCGCATCAGGCCGATCTGGAACAGCACCGGCCCCACGAGTTGGTGGATCGCGATCGCGACCAGCACGAGGTTGAAAAAGCTGTCCGCGAACGGCGCCTCGTCGAAGGTGTCCTTGAAGATCCCCGCGAGCGCTACAGAGACGCCGGCCTGTGCGATCATGGAGGAGGGGACCCACCTGGCGGTCGCGTTGGGCTCCCCCGCCGCCCGGGCGCCGGCCCAGGCGCCGACCCACACGAGCCCCGTCCGCAGCGTCACCAGCGTCAGTGCGGCGGGCCAGAGTCGGGTCACGAGGTCGAGGTCGATCCGCGCCCCGGCGACGGCGAAGAAGACGCAATAGACCGGGAGGCTGAGCTCCTCGACGGTCTCGAAGAGGGGCTCGGAGTCCTCCTCCCAGATGTTGCGGAGCATCAACCCCGCCACGAGCGAGGCGATCAGCGCCTTGAGGTGCAGCGCCTCGGCGACGAGCGCGATCGCGAAGCACGAGAGCACGATCACGATCGGCAGGTGCAGGCGGACCCGGCGCAGGTACCACGTCAGCGCCATCCCGGCGAACGCCCCGAGCACGAGCGAGCCGCCCAGCTTCTGCGCCAGAGACAGTACGAGCGAGCCCTCGTCGTGCGCGCTCGCCGCGTCGGCGCCAAGCTCGTGCGCGAAGATCGGTCCGGCGATCGCCACCAGAACGGCGAAGAGCACGACCAGCGCCAGGTCCCAGAGCACCGCCACCGACAGCGACAGCCTGCTCAGCGGGCCCCGCGCGTGGAGGTCCGCCAGCGTCGCGATCACCACGGCGGGGCTCGTCGCGGTGCCGAAGAGTGCCACGAGGAGCCCGATCATCACCGCCGCGGGCATCGTCTGGACGTCGCCGAAGCCGAAGAAATCCCTGGCGAAGACCACCGCCGGAGTCAGCAGCGCAAAGACCGCCACCGCGGCGCCGAGCGTGACCAGCAGGACCGACTTCGCCTGCCTGCGGAGCATGTGGAACTCGATCTCTCCGCCGGCGGTGAGCGCGATGAGCGCGATGGCCAGGTCGTCGATGAGGCGGAGATTGGGGAGCTGCCCCTCGGTCACGAGGTTGATCGCGTCGGGCCCGACGACCGCGCCGAAGACGAGGTAGGCGCTGATCTTGGGCAGCCGCACCCCCGCGGCGAGGCGGCCGGCGAGCCAGGCGCCGAGCATCAGCAGGCCCAGCCCCAGCGCGGTGTCCATCAGCCCCTCGGAGTGCGGGCGGAAGGCGAAGCCCAGCGCGTCGGTCGCCTGCGGGTACACGATCCCGGCGCCGGGCCAGCGGTGCACGAAGACGCCGAAGACCAGCAGCGCCGCGAGCGCGATCAGGATCCGGACGCGCTCGGTCATGCCGGTCCCTCCTCCGTGGCGCCGGCGTCGCTCGCCGGCTCCGCCCTGCCCGGGGACGGCTTGGATTCATGCTCCCAGCGCACGCTCGATCGCATCGCCGCGAAGACCAGGGGCGTGGAGGAGAGCACGCCGGTGAGCACGATGACGCCGAGCAGCTTGCGCGCCATCGGCGAGGCCTCCGAGATGACCATCGCCACGCCCAGCGCGATGGCCAGCGGCGCCTGCCGGATCGGGGCCAGGTAGAGCGGCGATGACGCCGGCGCGACCGGCTCGCGGTCGGTGTCGGTGTCGACCGGCCGGAAGAGGCGCCCGCGCACGCCGAGCTCGAAGACGGGGGATTTGATGAAGTACCGCCCGGCGGCGATCGCCGTCGCCAGCCCCGCCCCGGCCAGCCCGATGCGCACATCCAGCATCATCCCGGCGAGGATGGAGAAGAGCGTCGCGACGACGTACTCCGCCTGGAGGATGAAACGCTCGAAGCGGCGGAGCTCGCGCCCGGCGAGGTTGGCGATGACCGCGCCGGCGAGCGCGGAGGCGAGGATCGGCGAGTACCCCAGCGCCACGGCCGAGCCCGCGACGAGCGCGACAAGCCCCAGGAAGATCACCAGCAGCTCCGACCGGTCGCCGCCGGCCAGTCGCAGCGCGAACCGACCGATCAGCCCGGTCATCACGGCCAGCAGCAGCGCCACCGACGCCTTGACCGCGGCGTTCGCCCAGTCGAAGACCATCGTCCCGTCCGGCTGGCGCACCGTCGCGTGCACGAGCAGCCCGAACAGCAGCACGGCGGCCATGGCGCACAGCGCCCCCGACCCCCGGACGAACAACGACAGGCGCGCCGCCGCCGCCGAGGGCGAGGCGCGGAGCGACCTCGTCTCGAGCAGCCAGCCGATCGAAGCCGTCGTCAGCAGCGCCACCGGGGGCCAGCGGAGCGCCAGCGACGCGTCCGGGGTCCACATCCCGAGGATGAGCCAGGACAGCACGCCGAAGACGGCGACGCTCGCCGCGATGTCGATCGCGGCGCAGCGGTACAGCGACCACGGCAGCTCCCGGAGCACGTCGCGCCGCGCCTGCAGCCCCACGGTGACGCCGATCCAGCCGAGACCGATCGCCAGGAACGGGGTCAGCTTCGTCAGCGCCGCCTCGTCAACGGCGCCGATGACGGACGGCCCGAGCAGCACGCCCATCCCGACGTGGAGCCATCCGCCCGAGAGCAGCGCGAGGACGATGCGGCTGCGCCGGAGGCGCTGGAAGGGGTGGCTGACGCCCACGAGCGCCACGGACACGATCAGCAGGATGGCGACAAAGAACTTCATGAGGCGACACCCTCATGGCGGACCGGCGGCGGCATCATCCTGATCGCGGAGCGCCCCACCGGGAATCACCGCAGCAGGCCGATGGATCGCTCGATCGGCGCCGTGATGGCGATCGGTCTGCTCGCGGCCTTGATCTCGGTCTCGAGGAACTGGAAGACGCGTCCGGCCTGCTCGCGCGTGGTGACGGACATGAGCACGCGGCTGCCGGTGTGCTCGGGGATCAGCGCCGCCAGCCCCGCGAAGATGGGCATCTCCTCGCGGATGATCGAGCCCATGCCGCGGCTTTCGATCACCGTCGCGCCGGTGAGCCCGATGTCCAGCAGCGCCGTGATGAGGTCGTCGAACATCGCGTGGTCCGACGCGATCATGATCAGCAGCACCCGACCATCAGGAGACCGCGCGCCGCCCGACTCCGCCGCGACCGCCGGAGGCTCAGACATGCGATCGGTCCTCCGCGAGCAGCGCCGCAAAGAGCGATTCGGCGTTGGCCGCCTTGCGGAACCGCTCCAGCGCGCCGCTCCCGCGCGCCACGCGCGCGATGCGCGCCAGCAGACGCACGTGGTCCCAGGGCCGCTCCTCGGGCCCGAACATCGCGAAGATCACGTCCGACCCGGGGTGCCCCGGGACGCCGAAGCTGATCGCCGGCCTGGCGATCGCGACCACCACGATCGTCTGCTCCAGCCCCGGCAGCAGGGCATGGGGGAACGCGACGCCCTCCGGGGTCGAGGTCGGCGTCTTCTGCTCCCGGTCGATCAGCGAGTGCAGAAGGCCCTTGGCGTCGGCGCCGGGGATCATCGGCGCGGCGGCCTGCGCGATGCGCTCCAGCGCCTCGTCGCGCGATCGCACGCCGCTGAGGATCAGCGCCAGCTCGGGTTTGCAGAACTCCTCCAGCCGCATGCCGCCTCCGGGGGGGTGGTCTCGGTTCCGAACCGGAAAACCATACCACGCCGGGATACACGACGCGCACACCGCGCCCCGGGCGGGGGCTCGCGAACCATTGTCCACGCTGGCGAAAATCGCCGATGTCCCGCACAATGGACCCTGTGCCAGCCCCCCGACATCCCGGCTCCCGCATCGTCGCCGGGTTGTGCATCGCCCTCGCGGCGACGTTGGCGCCGCCCGGGTGCCAGAAAAGCGCCCCTCAGGCGCAACCGGCGCCCAAACGGTTCATCACCGTCTTCGCGGCGGCCGAGCTCGAACCGGTCCTCCGCGCTGTCGAGGGGGTCGCGCGGGAGCGGGACCTCGACTGGCAGCTGAATCTCCAACTCGGGGGCGCCCAGTCGCTCGCCTGGAGCATCGAGGCCGGGGAGATTCCCGATCTCTACATCGCCTCGACGGTGGAGATGGCGACCGATCTCATCCCGATGCCGATCAGCGTGACCCCCTGGCTCGAGGATTCGATGGTCGTCATCTCCCGCAAGGACGACCCCGACCCGATCCTCCGCAGCGACCGCGCGCTCGAACGCTCGACCGGGCCGGTCGGGGTGTGCGGCCACGGCGCCCCGCTCGGTGAGTTCACCCGTCTCGCGCTGCGGCTCGCGGAGATCTGGCCGCTCGTCGAACGACGCACGACGCAGCGCACCGACGCCGCGGCGCTGATCGACGCCCTGATGGCCGGCGAGATTGACCTGGCGATCGTCTTCGCCTCCGACGTCGCCTCGTCGGAGGCGCCGGTGCGGATCAACCAGCGGTTCGAGCTCCCGGAGGCGGTCGGGATCGTGTACACCTTCGCGCCGTACACGGATGACGGGTACAAGGTGATCCGGCTCCTCACCGAGCCCGGCCCGATGGCCAGCGCGATCGAGGCGGGATTCACCCGGGTCCCCGGGTTCGACGATGTCCCGGAACCCGCCCCCTAGAATCGGGCGTGAAACCGCCGCCGGCGGATTCCGAACGATGTCGTTGTACCCTGTCCACGCACCCGCACTCCCGAGAACCGGCCATGGACTTCCTGACCACCACGCTCGCAGGTGATTTCCCGATCGAGAAGGACCAGCTCCTGTTCCTCGTCGGGGGCGTCATCGCCGTGGTGGCGATCCTCAGCGGCTCGGCGTGCTCGATCATCAAGACGCGCTCACGCGAGCGCTCACGCAGCGAGATCGCGGCGTATATCGCCGAGGGCTCGATGACCCCCGAAGAAGGCGAGCGCCTCATGAAGGCCGGGGAAGACAACGACTGAACCGCCGAGGACCCACCGAACATGGACGACGCCATCGCCAATCTCATCGAAAATGACCCCGCGCTGCTGATCCCGATCGTGATGTTCCTGGTTCTGGGAGCCGTCGCCATCATCGGGATTTTCTTCGGCACGATCACGCGGTCGGCCACCGCCAAGGAGCTGGAGAAATCCCGGAGGGAGATCGCCGCGTATATCGCCGAGGGCTCGATGACCCCCGAGGACGGCGAGCGGCTGCTCCTGGCTGGTCAGCAGACCAGGGGCAAACGCCGGCGCTGCGGCTCGTGACACGCCATGCCCGGTTGCCGTGACGATCCCGGGCGCCTTGACTGCCCGGCTCATGTCACTGCGCACCGACGAGCTTGACTACGAGCTGCCGCCGCGGCTGATCGCCTGCCGACCCGCCGAGCCCCGGGACAGCGCGAGGCTGATGGTCCTGTCCAGATCCGAGCCGGACCGGATGGAACACCGGACGGTCGCCGAGCTGCCCGCCCTGCTGGAGCCGGGCGACCTGCTGGTGCGCAACCGCACCTGGGTCCACCCGGCCCGCCTGAGCGCGCGCCGGACCGACACCGGGGGCAGGGTCGAGGGGCTCTACCTCGATCAGTGCGATCCTCCCGACCGCTGGCTCGCGATGCTCAAGAGCAACGGCAGGCTCCGCGCGGGGACATCGATCGAGTTCCTCGACGCGCACGGCGCCGAGACCGGCGTCACCGCGACGCTCGAAGCGAAACTCGATGATCACTGGCGCCTGGCGATCGACGCAAGCACGATCGACCCGAAGAACGCCGCGGCGGCGCTCGAGCGTGTCGGCGCCACACCCCTGCCGCCCTACATCGCCCGCCGGCGGCACAGCGAGGGCATCGACATCCCCGACGAGGCGGACCGCGCCTGGTACCGGACCATCGATGCGCTGCCGGCGATGAATGCGCGCGGGTCCGTCGCGGCGCCAACCGCGGGGCTGCACTTCACCGAGCAACTGCTGGAGCGGATCGACTCGATGGGCGTCCGCCGCGCCGACGTGCTGCTGCACGTGGGGATGGGTACCTTCAAGCCGATCGAGACGGCGACCGTCGGTGAGCATCCGATGCACACCGAGCGCTACGCGGTCAGCGCGGACGCGGTCGCGAAGCTGCGTCAGGCCCACGCGCAGGATCGGCGGATCATCGCCGTGGGAACGACCTCGGCCCGGACGCTCGAGAGCCTCCCGCTTGATCTTTCAGCGATCAAGGAGGGCGTGGAATCCGAAACGTCGATCCTGATCGAGCCGGGCCACGCGTGGCGGCACGCCGGGGCGCTGCTGACCAACTTCCACCTGCCACGCTCGACGCTGCTGGCGATGGTCGCCGCGCTGCTGCCCGAGGGGATCGATCGGCTCCGATCGCACTACGGGGAAGCGATCGCGCGGGGCTACCGCTTCTACAGCTACGGCGACGCCATGCTGATTCTGCCCTGAATGATTGTGACTTTGAGGGCCGTCGATCAGGCCAGCGCGGTGCGCTGGTAGTCGATGATCAACCTGGTCCTGGGCGACAGCAGCACGCCGGCGACCCGCGTTGACTCCTGACGCTGCGCGGCGCCCCGGTTCGCGGCGCCGGCGCTGTCGCCGGATGCGGCTGAGCACACCGCCATGATCGCGACGGCGAAGATCATCGCCGAGACGCCGCGGATCGCGGACTTCATCATGTCTTGGGTGTGTTGACGCATCTGGAGTTCTCGCTGAACACGCGGCCGAAACCGCTTGCAACAAGCCTACCACGCGCTTGATCAAAACCAAGAAAAATCATGGCGCGGCGCCCCGGTCCCGATAATCCGGGCCCCCGACCGGCGCCAGTGGAACTCCCGCGCTGACATTCCGGTTATCCGCCGTTGTGGGCGGCAGCGCTATCCGGACTCTGCCGCCGCGAATGTCGGGGAAATGCGCCTGTGTCGATTGCAAGGGCGGAGCCGTGAGGTAGGTTCGAGCACCGGCGCACGCCCGGTGCGCTGATTCACCCCCCGACCCCCCGACTCTGCCATGACCAACCGATCACTGTCCCGCGCGTTGTCCGCCGTATCTGTCGCCGTGATATCCGCCTCCGGCGCGCACGCCTTCTCCGGCGGCGCCCCCGAGGGCTTCTCCGGCAGCCCGGCGAGCGGGACGCTCGACTGCACCATCTGCCACGCGGAGTTCGGCGTGAACACGGGGCCCGGCGCCGTCGCCGTGCTGGGGCTGCCCCCCCTGTACGTCCCGGACCAGGTGTACACCCTGCGCGTGCGTGTCGAGGACGCGACGAAAGCCGGCGCGGGGTTCGAGCTCAGCGTCGAGGATACCGCCGGCATGCGCCTGGGGCAGCTCGCTGTCACCGATGCGCTCAACACCAGGAACGCGGGCAGCGGCCCGGTCCACTTCGTGACGCAGACGAGCGCCGGCAAGCAGGCGTCGATCGCCGACTGGGCCG
The DNA here is from genome assembly GCA_020639135.1 of Phycisphaeraceae bacterium. Lineage (GTDB taxonomy): Bacteria > Planctomycetota > Phycisphaerae > Phycisphaerales > UBA1924 > JACKHE01. The sequence goes on along the minus strand of JACKHE010000005.1, from coordinate 80,285 downwards.
CGATGGGCGGCGCCGCGGAGTTCACGGTCCAGTGGACGGCGCCATCGAGCGACGAGGGCGAGATCGGTTTCTACGCCGCGGGCAACGCCATCAACAACGCCACCGCCAGCAGCGGCGATGAGATCTACACCGTCGCCGAGTTCCGATCCGCCGCGGTCCCCGGCGATCTCAACGGCGACGGCGCCGTGGACACGGCCGATCTGGGCATGCTCATCGCCAGGTACGGGACGCCGGACCCGGTCGCCGACATCAGCAACGACGGGGTCGTCGGCACGGAAGACCTCTCCATACTCCTCAACGCCTTCGGGAACTGACCCCCCGCGGCGCGAACCCGGGCGGCCCGCAGCGCGAACTGAGCGGGTATGAAACGGGTACCATCGGCTCCGGAATCAACCGCCGATGACGCCGACCACTCAACCCGAGCACGAGATCGCGCTGGGCGAGGCGGACCACGCCGCGCTGGCGCGGATCCTGCGTCGCAACCCCGAGGCCGAGCCCCGGCGGGTCATCCCGCACGTGCCCCCGACGAGGATCCCCCGGCATGTGGCGATCATCATGGACGGCAACGGCCGGTGGGCGAAAGCCCGGGATCTGCCGCGATCTGCCGGGCACGCGGCGGGCGCCACGGCGGTCGAGCGCGCGCTGCAGGCGATCTCCTGGGCCGGCGTCGAGGCGCTGACGCTCTATTCCTTCTCCAGCGAGAACTGGACGCGCCCGGCGGACGAGGTCGATGCGCTGATGACATTGTGCGTCGCGAAACTCAAGGAAAAGCGGGAGTTCCTCGTCGAGCACAACATCCGGCTGCGCCACCTGGGCCGGCGTCAGGGGCTGCCGAGGTCCGTCCTCGATGAACTCGACGCCACAATCGCCGCGACGGCGCGCTGCACGGGGCCGACGCTCTGCCTGGCGCTCAACTACGGCTCGCGCGACGAGATCATCGAGGCCGCGAGGTTCATCGCGACCAAAGCCGCCAAAGGTGAGCTCGAACCCGCAGACATCGACGAGCAGACGATCGCCGATCACCTGGGGACGGCGGGCATCCCGGACCCCGACCTGCTCATCCGCACCTCGGGCGAGTTCCGCGTGAGCAACTTCCTGCTCTGGCAGATCAGTTACGCGGAGATTGTCGTCACCGACACGCTCTGGCCGGACTTCGCCGAGCAGGACCTGTACGACGCCATCACCGAGTACGCCGGGCGGTCGCGTCGCTTCGGCGCCACCGAGGAGCGGGCCGAGCCGTGCTGAAACACCGACTCCTGCTCGGCCCGGTCTTCATCGCGCTGCTCGTTGGGTTGGCGTGGCTCGATCAGTTCCTGGGCGACGCTTCCGAGCAGCGGCTGGCGGGGATCCCCATCGGGGTCGGTCTGGCGCTGGTGGTCACGCTCGCCGCGGTCGAGCTGGCGGCGATGCTCCGCGCCGTGGGTTCGACCACCCCGACGATGTGGCACCCGGTCTTCGCGTGGATCGGGATGCTGGCGTGGTGGGCGCCCGGAACCCCCCTGCCCCCCACGCTGGGCAACGCGACCGCGGCTTCGGTCGCGGTGGCCGCGCTGACGCTGGGCAGGGCGGCGCTGACGAGGAAGAACTCCGGCGCGATCGTGAACCTGGCGGGCGGCCTGCTGACGATGGCGGTGCTGGGATTCCTGCCCGGGATGCTGCTCCAGCTCAGGCTGGCGCACAGCGCCTGGGCGCTGCTGGTGGTGCTGCTGCTGATCAAGTCCTGCGACATCGGGGCGTTCGCCGTGGGGATGACTCTGGGCCGGCACAAGCTGATCCCCTGGGTGAGCCCCGGCAAGACGTGGGAGGGCCTGATCGGGGGTCTGGCGACCTCCGCCGGGCTGGGCGCGCTGACCGCGTGGCTGCTCCGCGACTTTGCCGGCGCGACATCGCTGGACATGACGCCCTGGACCGGCGCCGTGCTGGGTCTGATCTGTGGATTCACCGGCCAGATCGGCGATCTGGCGATCAGCATGTTCAAGCGGGACGCCGGGATGAAGGACTCCTCCGCCTCCGTCCCGGGCTTCGGGGGCGTGCTGGATCTGCTCGATTCCCCGCTGCTCGCCGGCGCCGCGGCTTTCTGGACGATGGCGCTGCTGTCGATCTGAGCGGGGGTCAGCGGCGGCGACGGGTTGAAATCCGCACTTTGCGCTCCACCTCGGGGGGGTAGGCTGCTACACTGAGTGGATACTGGGGATATGTGGAGGCTCGCGATTTGTCGGTCACAACCAAACTGCTTCGCCTGTACCGAGTCGATTGTCAGGTCCGCTCCCTCAGGAGCCGAGTCGATGCCGCCGAGCGATACCTCCGGCAGCAGGACAAGACCCTCGAAGACCTGACCGCGAAGCACGAGGCCCTGAGCGGGCAGTCCAGGCAACTCCAGGCCACCATCGGCAACGACGAAAACGAGGCACGCTCCATCGAGCAGCGCATCGAGGCGCTCCGGGAGAAGCTCAACAACTCGACTTCGAACAAGGAATACTCCGCCCTGCTCACCGAGGTGAACACCCTCAAGGCGGACAAGTCGGGCGTCGAGGAGCGCATCCTCGAGTCCATGACCCGGCTGGACGAGATCAAGAACGCGATCGCCGAGATTGACGCCGAGACCGCCGAACGGGGCAAGGTCCGCACCGTGGCGCTCAATGACCGGGATCAGCGCGCCGCCGAGGTCAAGGACCGCCTGACGGAGCTCGAATCCGAGCGCGCCGTCGCCGCCGGCGACGTCCCCGCCGACGCCCTCGCCAAGTTCGAGGAAGAGGTCGAGTTCCGCGAGGACGAGGTCATGGCCCCGGTCTCCGAGCACAGCCGCAAGCACATGGAGTACGCCTGCGGCTCCTGCCAGGTGCTGCTGCCCTTCGAGGCGGTCAACCGCCTCCTCGGCGACGGCGAGCTGACCTTCTGTGGCAACTGCGGCGCCATCCTCTTCATCGAGGACGAGCTTCGCGAGCTGGTCACCGGCGGGAAGAAGTAAACAACCCGCACGACGACTGCCCCACGCCTGGGATGAGGCTTCGCGAATCCCGGGATTTTGCGCGCTGCGATCTTGTTTCGTACAGAATCCTGAGATTCGAAGACTCATCCCAGGCGTGTGATCCTGTCACACTCACCCAGCGCCGGGCGCTTCCGAGGACACCAGCACATACCCGATGTACCGCATCCCCTCGTTCGCGCCTCCCTTGTAGGGAAGGGGACGGACGGTGGTCGCGTGGATCCGGTCGTCCTCGGGATCGTGCCCGAGCATCCGGGCGAGGCTCTCGATGCCCTGGTCCACCGCCGCCCGGCGGGCCGAGCGCACGTCCGCCCCCAGCGCCTCGACGGCGAGATAAAGCCGGCCCGACGCCGTCTGGGGCTGATCGATCCACCACGCGGGTCGGCCGTCGGTCCTGGCGTGCGCTGTCGGGGGACGATCGGCCTGATCGATGGCCGTGGAGCCGGTGGCGTCGGGCGAGGACTCAGGCGCCTCGGCCGGGGGGCCGATCGCGATGACGGGCTCGGCCGGCTCGGTTGTGGTCACCGGAGCGGGATCACCCGAGCAACCGACAAGCCCGATCGCCAGGAACAACAGGATGCAGGCGCGGCGCGACATCGAGGAATATCGTCGCAGGGACGCGGCTTGTTGGCAACCCGGATCAGGACCGGACAATGGTTGATGTTCAGACGGGGCCCGGGTGGGGCCTTCCGGCGGCGCCGTCCTTCTCATCGAAGAGCTTCTGCTGGTCCTTGGCGTCGCGGACGCGTTCGGAGAGCTGGCGGACGGTCTCGAGGATGTCGCCGACGCTCTTGAACTCCTCGTATTCGCTGGCGAAGCGGATGTAGGCGATCTCGTCGAGGTCCCGGAGGTTGTTGGCGACGAGGCGCCCGATGTAGGTGGTGTCCACCTCGCGGTCGAACTCGCGGTGGATGGCCTCCTCGACGACCTCGACGAGGTGCTGCTTGGCGCTGTCGGCGACGGGTCGTTTGCCGCAGGCCATGTCCAGGGCCTTGCGGATCTTGGCGATGTCGAAGGCCTCGCGGCGGCCGTCGTGCTTGACGACCATCAGCTTGGCGCCCTCCTCGATCCGCTCATAGGTGGTGAAGCGGCGCCCGCAGTCGTTGCACTGCCTCCGCCGGCGGATGGCGGACCCGTTCTCGCTGGCTCGTGAATCGATCACGCGGCCGTCGTCACATCCGCAGTACGGGCAGATCATGCTGGATTTCTCGTGAGAGGTTGACCGGGAGGACCCGGGACTGATTCAATCGCTCGCGACGCTTCCTGAAGCGGCGGCAACCGCCCGCCCGCTTGCGGTATCTTGGGCAACGGAACCTGCGCGGTCAACGGACCGCGCGGCCCGGCGCCCGAACATTCGTGCTGACGGAGACCCAAAACGATGCCCCGCATCACCCTGCCGGACGGATCAACCCGAGACTTTGACCACGCGGTGACCCCGTACGAAGTCGCCGCGGACATCGGCGCGGGGCTCGCGAAGGCGGCCCTCGGCGCCAAAATTGATGGCGTGCTCTCGGACCTGAACACCACCATCGAGCACGATGCGCAGCTCGCGATCATCACGGACAAACCACGAGATGATGCGTCGCGCCACGACATGTTGTATCTCGTGCGCCACTCCGCGGCCCACGTCATGGCCGAGGCGATTCAGCGCATCATCCCCGGCGTGCAACTCGTGTACGGTCCACCCCTGGACACCGGGTTCTACTACGACATGGCCGTCCCGGAGGACCGGCCCCTGTCGTCGAACGACTTCGAGCTGATCGAGGCGGAGATCGAAAAAATAATTTTGGAAAATCGCCCGTTCACCCGGGTCGAGTGCCCCGTGGCGCAGGGTCTGGACAAACTCAGGGCCGAGGGGAGCAAGTACAAGCTTGACAACGCCGAGCGCGCGATCGTGGCCGGTTCCGACACCCTCTCCTGGTACGTGACCGGAACCCCGGGCGCCAACTGGGAGGACCTGTGCCGCGGCCCGCACGTGCCCAGCACCGGACGCATCGGCGCCGTCAAGGTGCTCTCGCTCGCCTCCTCCTACTGGCACGGCGACGAGAACAGCGACCGTCTGACGCGCGTGTACGGGACGGCGTTCCCCTCGAAGAAGGAGCTCGACGAGCACCTGGAGCTGCTGGAGCAGGCCAGGGCGCGCGATCACCGCGTGATCGGCAAGAAGCTGGGGCTCTTCCACATCGACGACATGGTGGGCCAGGGGCTCATCCTGTGGACCCCCAAGGGCTCGGTCGTGCGCACGGAGCTGCAGAACTTCATTGCCGAGGAGCTCGTCAAGCAGGGCTACACCCAGGTGTACACGCCGCACATCGGCAAGCTCGACCTCTACCGCACCAGCGGGCATTTCCCGTACTACCAGGAATCGCAATACCCGCCAATCGTCGAGCGCGAGTCGATCGAGCAGCTCGCTCAAGAGGGCTGCTCGTGCGCCGAGCTGGCGAACAGGCTGAGGGACGGCGAAATCGACGGCTACCTGCTCAAGCCGATGAACTGCCCGATGCACATCCGCATCTTCAACAGCCAGCCGCACTCGTACCGCGACCTGCCCGTCCGTCTGTCGGAGTTCGGGACGGTGTACCGCTGGGAGCAGTCGGGCGAGCTGAACGGGCTGACCCGGGTGCGCGGATTCACGCAGGACGATGCGCACCTGTTCTGCACCGAAGACCAGATCGCCGACGAGATGATCGGCTGCCTCTCGCTGGTGACCAAGATCTTCAGGACGCTGGGGATGGAGGATTTCCGCGTGCGCGTCGGGCTCCGTGACCCGGACTCGGACAAGTACGTCGGCGACGCGGCCAACTGGGACAAGGCAGAGCAGGCGTGCAAGGACGCCGCCGCGACGCTCGGTAAGCCGTTCAGCATGGAGCAGGGCGAGGCCGCGTTCTACGGCCCCAAGATCGACTTCGTCGTCAAGGATGTGATCGGGCGTGAGTGGCAGTTGGGCACGGTGCAGGTGGACTACAACCTGCCCGAGCGGTTCGGCCTGTCCTACATCGGCGCCGACAACGCGGCGCACCGTCCCGTGATGATCCACCGGGCGCCGTTCGGATCGATGGAGCGCTTCGTCGGCGTGCTGATCGAGCACTTCGAGGGGGCGTTCCCGCTGTGGCTCTCCCCGGAGCAGGTCCGGGTGCTGCCGATCAGCGAGAAGAGCGCCGGCTACGCGAAGGAGGTCCACGCCGCGCTGGCCGCGGCGGGGCTGCGCACGACGCTCGACGACAGCAACGACCGGATCCAGGCGCGGATCCGGGTCGCCGCGGAGGAGAAGATCCCCTACATGGCGGTGGTCGGCCCCCGGGACGCGGAGGCGAGGACGGTCTCGGTCCGAGCTCGCGGGGTCCAGAAGGATCTGGGCGCCCTGCCGCTGGTGGAGTTCGTCAAGGGTCTGTCGATGGAGCGGGACGACCGGGGCGAGTTCACGCTGAAGGAGTCGATGGTCCCGGAGGCCGCAGGCGCAGGTTGAAGGGCCGAAAACCCCTGATTCTGCTTGCTTGCCTCCGGCCTGCGGGGTACGTTCAATACCGCAGGGGCCGCATGGGCGGCTCCTTTCGCTCCCCCGGAGCCCTCGACACTGACCAGGAACCGGTCATCCCGCCGCACGCCGCGCCCCGCCGCGCGTCGCTGTGCGCCGACCCCGTGTTCATGATCCGTTGTCCCCAAGAAACCCCGTGATCTAGCGGCCCTCCTGTTTCAGCCGATGAGACAGGCCGGCGCCGAAAGCCGTTCGGTCGCGTGAGGCCGAAGATTCCGCAGCAGCAACAGAAGGAGACCACCGATCGCTCGCAGAAGGATGTACAGAAACCCGGGCCCCGTCCGGAGGACCCGCACGAACGAGATGATCCGCATCTCGCCGGTTCGCCTGATCGATGAGAACAACAAGCAGGTCGGGATCGTGGAGACCGCCGCGGCCCTGCAGCGTGCGCGCGAGGTCGGGCTCGACCTGGTCGAGATCTCGCCCGACGAGCGTCCGCCGATCTGCAAGATCACCGATTACGGCAAGTACAAGTACGAGCTTTCGAAGAAGGACTCCAAGAGCCGCAGCGCCTCGAAGGCCTCCGACATGAAGGAGGTCCGCCTGGGCCGGTCGGTCAAGATCGATCCGCACGACGTCGAGATCCGCGTCAACCAGGCGCGGAAGTTCCTCATCGACGGGCACAAGGTTCTCGTCGTCCAGCGCTTCCGCGGGCGCGAGATGATGCACAGCCGCCTGGGCATGGAGCGCATGCAGGAGATCGCGACCAAGCTGGAGGACGTCTGCAAGATCGAGACGCCGCCCAAGGCGTCCGGCCGCGCCATGAACATGGTGCTGGCGCCGGACAAGCAGAAGGTCGAGACGTACAAGCGCAAGCTGGAGAAGGCGAAGGCCGCCGCCGCGAGCACCGCCGCCGCGGCCGGTGTGGCGCCGGCGCCGGCTCCCGCCGAATCCAAGGCCGAGGCGAAGCAACCCGCCCCCGCCGTCAGCGAAGCCGCCGAGAGCTGATCACGCGTCCTCGAGGGATCGCTGCATCAGCTCGACGTCGAGGACCCGGCCGAACTTCTCGCCGACACGCCTCATCGTCCCGATGGACTCGAACCCGAACTCCCGGTGCACGCGCAGGCTCGCGGCGCAGGACGTCTCGATGCGCGCCAGCAGCACCGCGATCCCCTGCGCCCCGGCGCGCCCGATCAGGTCCGCCATGATCGCCCTGCCGATCCCCCGACCCCGGTGGTCGGGGTGGACGTAGAACGAGTCCTCCGCGGCCCGGGCGTAGGCGCAGCGTGAGGACCACTCCGAGAGCGAGCCCCAGCCGAGGACAGCGCCGCCATCATCGATGGCCACGGTCGCCGGCCGCCGCGGGTCTTGGTGCTTGCCGAACCACTCGTGCGCCGCGTCGTCGTCCCAGGGGACGGTGTCGAAGGTGGCGACGCCGTGCAGGATCTCGTGGTTGTAGATCGCCGCGATGCCGGGCACATCCTCAGACGTCGCCAGCCTGATGCGCATGGCGGAGAAGTTACACTCGGATGCGCGTCCATGCGCCATTGAGGTAGCGGAGGGTGTAGAAGGTCGCCCTGAAGATGTGCTCGGTGCAGAGTCCGACCCACAGCCCGACGAGCCCCCAGTCGTACGGGTTGGGGTTGGGGATGACCCCCCAGGTACCGAGCGGGATGTCCACGCCGCAGAGAATCCAGGCGAGGGGCAGCCGGATCCCATAGTTCGAGATCCAGGTGATGAGAGCGACGAACTTGGTGTCGCCGGCGCCGCGGAGGGTGTTGCGGATGGTCAGCCCGATCGCAAAGGGGATCTGGATCCAGCCGCAGACGAACAGGAGTTTCGGGGCGTACTCCAGGTGCGTGGGCTGCTGGGTGAGCAGGCCCACGATCCAGCCGGGAATCAGGAGGAAGAGGATCCCGAAGAACCCCATGATGCACGATGAAATCATCGCGCAGCGCCGCATGGCGAGCCTGGCCTGATCGGGATCACCGGCGCCGAGGTACTGCCCGGTCAGCGTCGCGCTGGCGAGACCCATCGCGAAGCCGGGGGTGAATGAGATCGCCTCGATTCGAATGGCCACGAGGTGCGCTCCGAAGAGCCCGGCGACTCCCATCCACCCCACGAAGAGGATCGTGATGAAGTTGCCGGTCCACATGCCGAGCGATTCAATGAAGTTGGGCAGGGCGACACGGACGAGCCTGCGCATGGTCACCGCGTGGATCCGCAGCCGGCGCCGCATCAGCGTCACGCCGGCCCGGCCCCGGAAGAGCAGCCAGATCACGAAGAGGGCGCCGGTCGTCCAGGCGGCGAGGGTGCCGATCGCGATGCCGCGGATGCCCATGTCGAAGGAGAACGGGTTCTCGAGGACGATCCTCCGGACAATCTCGCCGCTCTCGTCGAGGGACGCCGTGGCGATATCCACGCCCGAGAAGACCCAGCTGAAGACGATGTTCACCAGATTGACCACGGCCATCATGACGAGCGGCCTGATCGAATCCCCGGCGCCACGGAGGCAGGCGCCGCCGACCATCCCCACCGTCATGACCGGGACCGTGATCGCCAGGATCCGCATGTACTGGATGAAGAGCGGCGCGGATTCGCCGTCGAGACTCATGAGCGCCGCGATCGGCCCGGCGAGCGTCCCGAGCAGAACGCCCACGATGACGCCGATGAATGTCGCGAGCAGGATGGACTGCCCGACGGCGGCGTTGGCGACGGCGAGTTTGCCCGCGCCGACGGAGCGCGCGATCAGCGCTGTCGATCCCACGCCGATCGCCAGCGCGATCATGCCCAGGAACCAGATGACGTAGCTCCCGACGCTGATCGCGTCGGTGGCGGCCTCGGAGATCCCGGCGCTTAGCGTGGTGTCCACGAGCCCCACCAGCGCGTTGAGCATTGATTCGGTGAGGATGGGCCACGCGAGGACCCAGATCGCGGCCCACATCGAGAGCCCGGCGAGCTTGCCGGCTTTGATCCCGCCGGGCTTCGGCGGCGGCGGCGGCGCGGGGGATTCCCCGGCGTCATCGTTCAATCGTTCGACTGTCGGCGCCTCCGTGCCCATATCGGCTATCAAAGGCGTTCCCGGCGCCAAGTGCCAGCAACCCCCGAAAAAGTCCGGGGTCGCTTTCCGGAGTCAGCGCACCTTGATGGAGGCGAGCGCGATCGCCACGAGGATCAGGGTCACGATCCACAGCCTGGCGACGACCCGGGACTCGGGCCAGCCCCCCAGGTGCAGGTGCCAGTGGAAGGGGGCGCAGCGGAAGATCCGCTTGCCGCCGGTCATGCGGAAGTACCCCACCTGGAGGACGACGCTGCCGATCTCCAGCAGGAAGACCCCGGACATCAGCAGCAGCAGGATCTCCTGCCGGATGACGATCGCGATGTACCCGAGCAGCCCGCCCAGGCAGAGCGAGCCGGTGTCGCCCATGAAGACGGAGGCCGGGGCGGCGTTCCACCAGAGGAACCCGAGCGTGGCGCCGGCCATCGCGCCGGCCAGGACGCTCAGCTCGTCGCTGAACTGCACGAAGGGGACGAGCAGGTACTGCGAGGCGACCTGCCAGCCGGCGATGATGCAGAGCACCAGCAGCGCAAAGGCGATGAAGGAGGTGATCCCGGAGGCCAACCCGTCCATGCCGTCGGTGATGTTCACCGCGTTGGACATCCCGGCGATCATGACCGCGCTGAGAGGGACGAAGACCCACCAGGGGAGAAAGACGAGATGATCGGCGGGCAGTCGCGTCGCCGTGTCGTAGGTCTTCTGAAAGGGCAGGTTCAGCGCGTGCCCCAGAAAGGGCGGGGAATCGCCGTGGCGGAAGACGAACCATCCGAGCATCGCGCCAATCGCGAGCTGGAAGACGAGCTTCTCCCAGGCGAAGAGCCCCTGCCGCTGCGCGTCGCCCCGGCGTGAGGCGGTCAGCTTGAGCCAGTCGTCAACGCCCCCCACCATCGCCATCCAGACAACCAGCACGAGCGCCATCTGGACGTAGAAGTTGGTCAGGTCCGCGAAGAGCGCCGTGGCGCCGAGGATCGCTCCGGCGATGAGCACCCCCCCCATCGTCGGGGTGTCCTGCTTGGACTCGAGGGCGCGGTCGAGCGCCGAGTGGTCGAACTTCGCGGCGTCGCCGATCTTCCTCGCCGTCAGCCAGCGGATGACGGGCCTGCCCAGCAGGACGACGATCAGGAACGCCGCCAGCGCCGCGGCCAGGGCGCGGAAGCTGACCCGATTGAGCACCTGGAGCACGGACCAGATCCGGAACTCTGCGAGGTTGTCTTCGAGCGCGTTGATGAGGTTGTAGAGCATCGGGCGCGGGCGCTGTCGGGTCGTGCGGTGGCTCGGTTCGGTTCAGGCGCCGCTGGGGTTGGGCGTCGCGGTGGGGTCCAGTTCCTGCGCGATGAGTCGATCGGCGACGCGTTCGAGGCCGATCCCGCGGGAAGCCTTGAGCAGCGCCGTGTCCCCCGGGACGAGCATCGACACGGCTCGGGCGATCGCCGCGTCGTCGGTGGTCGGCAGCGCCGTCACCGACTCCACCATCGGCGCTCCGCGCGCTTCGTCCGCAATCGCGGCCGCCGCGGGCCCGATCGTGATGATCGTGACCGGGGATTCGAGCCTGGCGATCAGCCTCCCGATCCCCCGGTGGGAGGGACCCGAGAGCTCGCCCAGCTCGAGCATGTCGCCCAGGACCAGGACGAGGCGCCCCTGACGGGGGATCGAGGCCGCCGTCTCGATCGCCGCGCGCATGGAATCGGGGTTGGCGTTGTACGCGTCGTTCAGAACCCGGACCCCGGCGATCGTCCGCAGCTCCAGCCGCATCCCGGGGATCACCGCGGAGGCCAGCCCCTCGATCGCCGCCGACTGACGGACGCCGAGCTGCTCGGCGGCCGCGATGGCCGCGGCGGCGTTGCGCGCGTTGTGGTCGCCCAGCAGCGGCAGCCTGACCTCCTTGTCTCCGTTGAGCGTGAACGCGATTCCGGGGATCTCCGAGCCGTCCTCACGGCGGAGCGGTTCGTATCGCGCCGGCCCCGCGACGAGGTCGGCGTCGATTTCGGAGCCGAACGTGATGATGTTCTGCGCCTCGGCGTGCGTCAGGAGTCCCTGCTCGCCGGCGGGGATGATCGCCACCCCGTCGGGCGGCAGCCCCCGGATGAGCGCGCCCTTCTCAACGCGGACGCCCTCGAGCCCGCCGAGCCCCTGGGCGTGGCCCAGCCCGATGCTGGTGACGACGCCGATGTCGGGTCGCACGATGCCGGCCAGGCGCGCGATCTCGCCGGGGCCGCTGGTCCCGATCTCGCAGACGAGGTAGTCGTCGGTCTCGTGCGCGCGCAGCACGGTCAGCGGCGCGCCGAGGTGGTTGTTGAAACTGCGCTCGCTGACGCTCCCGATGAGCGAGTGACGGCACGCGGCGTGGATCAGGTTGGCGGTGGTGGTCTTGCCGTTGGTTCCGGTGACGGCGACGATGCGCGTTCCGCTGAGGCAGTCGCGCCAAGTCGCCGCCAGACGCGCCAGCGCGCTGATCGGATCTTCCACCGCGATCACCGGGACGGCGCGCTCGCCGATGGATTCCTCACCGATGATCAGTCTCGCCCCGGCCTCGATCGCGGCGTCCGCGTACTCGGCGCCATCGAAGCGATCGCCCCGGATCGCCAGGAACGCCTCGCCCGGTTTGATGGTGCGCGAATCGATCGAGACGCCCTCGATGGTCGCGCCGGGGTCCGGCGCGGCGCCGATCAGGCGACCTCCGGCCGCGGCGCGGCAGCCCTCGACCGTCCAGAACGGGTGCGGCCTGCGGCGGGTCATGGCTCGATCACCTGCGCGAGCTCCTCCAGCTCCCGGCGCGCCACCGTCGGGTCGTGGAAGGGCAGCTTGATTGTTCCCCCCCGGCCGTCGGGCATGATCTGCACCCGCTCGTGCCCCTTGCCGGCGATGCAGACGATGTCGCGCTCGTCGGCGTCGCGCAGTGCAACGGCGATCGCCTCGCGGCGCTGGACGATGGGGACGCAGCGTCCGGGGTCGGACCGCGTCTGACCCGGCATGCCGTCGAGGATCATGTCGATGATGCCCCTGGGAGGCTCGGTTCTGGGGTTGTCGCTGGTCACGTAACAGACATCGGCCAATGCGGCGGCGACGGCGCCCATTCTGGGGCGTTTGGTCGTGTCCCGATCACCGCCGCAGCCGAAGACGAGGCGGAGTTTTCCACCGTCCGGCAACAACTCACGCAGGGTTCGGCAGGTCTTCTCCAGCGCATCGTCCGAGTGCGCGTAGTCCACGACCACCGCGGGGCTGGGGAAGCCCGCGGGGCCCGCGACCCGCTCGAGCCGGCCCGGCGGCGGGACGAGGCGCGGGAGCGCCGATTCGAGCTGCGCTCTCGTCGCGCCGAGGCGGTGCGCGCAGACCACCGCCTGGAGCGTGTTCATCGCGTTGTGGGCGCCGAGCAGCGGGACGGTGGTCTCGATCATTCCCCAGGCCCCGGTGAGCGTCAGCGCGCAGCCGTCGAGGGTCGAGGCGCCGAGCGTGACAACGGCGTCGCCTTCCTTCTCGGAGCACCGGCAGACCGTCGCGTTGGCGCCGTGGAGCATCCGCGTGTGCGCGGGGTCGTCGGCGTTGACCACGGCCAGCGCGCCCGGATCGAGCGCGGCGAAGAGGCGAGCCTTGGCGTCGGCGTAGGCCGCCATGTCGCCGTGGTAGTCCAGGTGATCGCCGGTCAGGTTCGTGAAGACCGCGGCGTCGAACCGCAGCGCACCGGTCCTGGACTGATCGAGCGCGTGGCTGGAGACCTCCATCGCGCACGCGGTGTCGCCGGCCTCAACCATCCGCGCCAGCAGCGCGCTGATCTCCGGCGCCGGCGGGGTCGTCATCTGCGCGGGTTTGTGTTCGCCCCCGGCGATCGTCTCGACGGTGCTGATGAGGCCGCAAGGAATGCCGGCGCCGGCGGCGAGCTGCCGGACGAGCCAGGCGATGGTGGTCTTGCCGTTGGAGCCGGTGACGCCCACGAGGCGCAGCCTGGATCCCGGCCGGCCGTGAAACCGCTCGGCGAGCGTCGCGGTGACGGTGCGCAGGTCGAGACTCGTTTGCAGCAGCGCCGGCGGGCGCTCGGCGCCGGCGATCGCGCTCATCGCGGCCTCGGCGCCTGCTTCGTCGGTCAGGATCGCCCTTGCATGGAACGCGACGGCGTCGGCGATCCAGCGCCGGCCGTCCTCCTTCACACCCCGGCGCGCGATGAAGAGTGAGCCGGGCGTGACTTGACGGCTGTCATCGGTCACGTGCGTGATCTCGATGTCGGACAGCGGCGTCCCCGCCCCCCGACGCGGGGCGGGGACGACGTTGCAATCAGCGATCAGTTCGGACAGGTTCACGGCATGCTGCGCTCATCGGGGCGCCGTGACGCGGCGCGCCATCAGGATACGCCGCCGGCGCCCGGCCAACCATGCGCAGCGCGCCGGGGACATCAGCCGACGTTCAGGCCGCGGAGGTAGCCGTCGAGCTCGGCCTGCGCCGTGTCGCGCTCGGCCAGCAGGTCCTCGCGCTGGCTCAGCAGCGTCTCGATGCGGTCCTCCTGCTCGTCGAGCTTCTGGATGTACCGGGTGTGCAGGTCGGTCCCGCGCTGCACCGTGCCCATGTTGCGCCGGATGCGGTCCTGGTCCTGGGCGATCTCGCTCTGCTCGCGGTCGATCTGGTTCATCCGGCTGCTCAGGCCGTTGATGCGGCCCTGCATGTCCGCGGCCTTGCGGATCGCCGCGACGACCTGGGGCGAGGCGGCGCCGTTGGTCTGGTAGCTGAGTAGCCGGGTCAGGTCGTAGCCCAGCACCGCAAGGCGCGTCGAGTCGGTCCGGGAGTGCTCGACGACCAGCTCGCCGGACTCGCCCGGCTTGAGATCGACGAGGTAGCGCTCGGCGTTCTTCGTCAGCTCGGAGGGCTTGATCTTCGAGGACAGCGTCCAGCCGGTCATCAGAGGACGCTCGATCATCACCGTGCGCGGGCGCTTCGTGTCGCGGTTGACGGCGGTGTACGTCTGCCTGTCGGTGCGTTCGGAGGTCTCGATGACCATGCCGTCTACGATCTTGAGCTTCGTGACGCGGCTGAGGCTGTCGTGGACGGGGTTGACATCAACGTCCAGATCCACGGCGTACGAGAGGAGCCGCTTCTGGTCGCGCGAGGTGTGGCGGATCTGCGCATCGCCAGCGTAGGCGTCGGCGTCGTACACCGCGACGGGGCCCGGGGGCAGGTGCAGCCCGGTGTCGTTGGTCAGCTCGACGCCGCGCATCGGGCGATCGACGCCGGTGTCGGGCGAGTAGATGGTCAGTCGCCGGCCCTCGATGTCCTGGCCGAGGATCGGGAGCATCGAGCTCTTGCCCTTGTCGATGGAGACCGGCGCGTCGATGGTGTAGAGGAACTGCTCGCCGGCCTCGCCGGCGGTGGCGCTCGAGTGCGTCATGCCTTCGAGAATGGGAATATCACCGAGCATGGCCTGCTTCGGCGCGGAGGCTGCTCCGTAAGCGAAGGCGTCGGATTCCTCGGCCATGCTTCTACCGTCCCGGCGCGCAGCCATGGCGATTGACGGCCCGTTGCTGCTGATCGTCCCCATCTGCGCCAGCTCGCTCCCGGGCATCACCGACTCGTACACCACCGGCCCCAACCCCGCGAGCACCGGCACGGCGACGTACGGCCTCTGCAGGTTCAGCGGCGTCTGGAGGTCCATCACGAAGCTGACCGGGCGACCGCTGGCGAGCGAGAGTTTCACGCCGTCCCAGTCGGCGTCGGTGTCGTTCTCGACGATGGCCCAGCCCTGGAGGTAGGGCTCGTCGCCGGGGCTCTGGGGCAGAACAAGCCGGTAGCTGACCTTCCAAACCGGGGCGCTGTGCGTGTACACCACCGAGACGCGCCGCTCGCCCTTGCCGTTGAAGTTGACGTCGATGCTGGTGCGCCGGTCGGAGCGGTGCTCGGCGATCGCGGCCAGCCCCTTCTCGAGCTCTGCGGCGAGTTTCTCGTTGAGGATGCTCATCGAGCGGACCTGGCTGAGATCGGTCGCGCGGACGCCGGTGGGCGTCATCAGGACGACGCGCGTCAGGTTCGGGAATGGGATGCGCTCGACCCCGATGACCGTCCCGGAGACGGAGCCGTCGGCCATCTCGACCTCGATCGGCTCCCCCTTGAGCGCGTTGAGGAGCGTCTCCATCGAGGTGGTCGTCCGGGGGTCGATCTCGAAGTCGGCGAGCCTGGCATCGACCGATCGCCTGGGCTCGTACACGACGCCGCCGATCTCGCCGCCCGAGTAGTCGAGGCAGACCATCGACTTGAGGATGTCGTTGATGCGATCAACGCCGAAGTCCAGCTCGACCGTCTCGCTGCCGGTGACCTTCCCGTTGTGGCTGAAGGAGCCGACACCGGAGCGGTAGAGGGTGATATCGGTCAGGGGCAGGTCGGCCCCCCAGGCGGCGCCGGCCCAGGCGAGCGAGGCGGCGGCGCCGGCGAGGATGGTCAGGGCCAGGGTCCGGTTGCGGGGAGCGCATCGGCGGTCGGTGGCGGTGGTCGTCGTCATGATGGGTTCCTTTGCTGGCAAGTGCGGTGACCGGCGACAGTGAATCGGCGTCTCCCGAGCCGGGGTCTGAGTTTCAGACGCCCCGCACGGATTCGCGTTCCCGAGACCCCGCGCACTCGGAAGTGGCGGACCAGGCGGATTGCCCGGATGATGGCCCGTCATGACAACGTCCGGGAACACCAATCGAGCCATCGACGACTTCGGCCGGTTTGATGCGGAGTACCGCAACGCCGCGCCGGGCGAGGTCCGCCCCGGCCGGCACGACCGGATGCTCTACTCGACCGACGCCTCGCTCTACCAGGTCGAACCCCTGGGAGTGGTCATCCCCCGGAACCTCGACGACCTGCGCGAGGCGGTCCGCCGGGGCGCGGCGGCACGTCTGCCCATCCTCCCCCGGGGCGCCGGTGTGTCGCTCGCGGGGCAGACCGTCAACCGCGCGGTCGTGCTCGACTGTTCGCCGAACCTGCGCGCGATCCACCCGGTGGACGTCTCGGCGTCATCGGTCCGCGTCGAGCCGGGGGTCGTGCTGGACGAGCTCAACGAGGAACTCCTCGCCAGGGGGCACAACCTCTTCTTCGCGCCGGATGTGGCGACGAGCCGGCACGCGACGATCGGCGGCATGATCGGCAACAACTCCGCCGGGGCGCGCTCCGTCCGCTACGGCATGACGGCCGACAACGTCCTGGCGATCGACGCGATCGTCATCGACGGGGAGGGCTCGACGCACGAGCTCGCGTTCGCGGAGGGCGCCGCCGAACGGGACCCGCGACTCAGGGCGATCACCGAGCGCGTGATCGGCGTTGTGGACTCGGTGGAATCCGAGATCCGTAAGCGGTTCCCGAGGATCGTCCGCCGCGCGGACGGGTACGCGCTCGACCGCGTCCTCGCGCAGCTCGACGAGTTCCGCCAGCGCGGCGTGGACCCGATCGGGGCCATGAACCTGGCGCCGCTGCTGGTCGGTTCGGAGGGGACATTGGCCGTGACGACCGGGGCGACGCTCCAGCTCGAGCCGCTGCCGATCGCCCGGAGCCTGATCGTCTGCGCGTTCGCATCTCTGGATGAGGCGATCGCCGCGGTCAACCCGATCCTGACGACCAACCCCACCGCCGTGGAGCTGCTCGACGACCTGCTGATGCAGCTGGCGCAGGAGAACGCGGTGCAGCGCGGCAACGTCGCGCTGATGCCGACGATCGACGGCAAGCCCCCCGCGGCGGTGCTGTACGTCGAGTACAGCGCCTTCGGCGGAACCGGGGAGCTCGACGCCGGGGCCGGGGCGCTGCGTTCGATTGTCGATCCGTCACGCTGCCGGGAGTTTCGCGAACCCGGCGCGTTGCTCCGCGCGTGGGCGCTGCGCAAGGCGGGCGAGCCCCTGCTGCACGGGCTGCCGGGGCTGCGCAAGCCGATCACGTTCGTCGAGGACACCGCCGTCGATCCGTCGCGGCTCCCGGAGTTCGTCCGGCGGTTCCGCGAGATCGTCGAGCGGCATGGCACGAGCGCGGCGTACTTCGCGCACGCCTCCGTCGGGTGCCTGCACATCCGCCCCCTGCTCAACATCCACGACGCGAGGGAGCGCAAGACGCTGGTGCGGATCGCCGAGGACATCACCGACCTGGTCGTTGAGTTCGGTGGCGCGCTGACCGGCGAGCACGGCGACGGCCGCGTGCGCTCGCCCCTGCTGGAGCGGTACTTCGGCAGGCCGCTGATGGACGCGTTCCGGGAGATCAAGCGGATCTTCGACCCGCTGGACCTGTGCAACCCGGGGAACATCGTGGGCGACGCGCCGGCGGGGTCCATCGCCGCGACGCTGAGGATCATGCCCGAGCGCGAGCAGGTCGTGGCGCCGGATGTGAAGACGCACTTCGACTTCAGCGACCAGCACGGGCTCACCGGCGCCGTCGAGCAGTGCAACGGCTCCGGCGTGTGCCGGAAGAAACGCGGCGCCACGATGTGCCCCTCGTACATGGCGACGCTCGACGAACGGCACTCGACACGGGGGCGCGCCAACGCGCTGCGGCTGGCGATCACGGGGCAGTTCGGTCAGAGCGGCGACGGGGTGTGGAGCGACGCTCAGACCCTGCGCACGCTCGACTGGTGCCTCTCGTGCAAGGCGTGCAAGGCGGAATGCCCCAGCAACGTCGATGTCGCCAGGCTCAAGTCGGAGTACCTCGCGCAGCGCAACCGGGCTCGCGGGGGCGCACCCCTGAAGGACCGCATGATCGCCAATGTGCGCACGGTCAACCGGCTGGGCTCGATGGCGCCGGCGCTGGCCAACCTCGCGGCTCGGTCCGACGCGCTGCGATCGATCGCGGGCCGGTTCTTCGGGGTCGACCGGCGCCGATCGCTGCCGCCCGCGGCGCGTCCGCTGGACCGGCTGATCGCGCCGATTGTCAGGAACACCGCGACCCGGAGCCGCACCGTCGCGATCTTCGGCGACTGCTTCACGATGTACTCCGAACCCGGCGCCGGAGTCGCCTCGGCGCGACTGCTCGACGCGCTGGGCTACCGTGTGGAACTCGTCAGCGTCGGCTGCTGCGGCAGGCCCGGGATCTCCGTCGGCGCGCTCGACATCGCCCGGCGGCAGATCGAATCCACCGTGCGCCGGCTGACTCCGATCGCCGGCGATCACTCCTGCGAAGCGCTGCTGGTGTGCGAGCCGTCCTGCCTGAGCGCGATGATCGACGACTGGAAGTCGCTCACCACCGGCGCCGACCGCGCCGCCATCGACCTGATCGCGTCCAAAGCGGTGCTCCCCGAACAGTTCATCCACGACCGCTGGGACACCCACCCCGAGCCGATGGCGATCCCCGAGCAGCGGGGGGAGGCGATCCTGCACGCGCACTGCCACCAGAAGGCGCTGCTCGGCGACGATTCCTCCGCGAACCTCCTCCGCCGCCTGCTCGGCGGGGATCGCCTGCGCGTGCTCGATTCCGGCTGCTGCGGGATGGCGGGGTCGTTCGGCTTCGACGAGAGTCGGTACGACCTCTCGATGGCCATCGGCGAGCGCGTGCTGCTCCCGGCGGCGCGATTGGCGGGACTCTCGACCGCGATCTGCGCGCCGGGGGCGTCGTGCCGGCATCAGATCCTCGATGGCGCGGGGAGACACGCGATCCATCCCATCGAACTGGCGGCGGGGGTACTCCTTGCGAACAATGCGCCGGCGAACTCGAACAGAAAGGCGGCATCCCCATGACCACCGCGACCCAGACCGCTGCGAAGCCCTCCGGCAAGGCGGGCAACCGGATCATCGTCCAGGCCGGCGCGCCGTCGGCGAACCCCTGGCTGTATCACCGCGCGCCCTTTCACTGCGGGGACGCGGCCGTGTTCTTCGACATCCCGGGAGAAGGCACGACGCTCATCCTCCGCGACATCGAGCGCGACCGCGCCGTCCGCGCCAAGGTCGCCGACCACATCTTCATCCCGAAGGAGTTCACCCCGGACGGCGGGCTCAGCGGCGACCGCGACACCGCCACCGCGCAGGCCGCGGCGGAGTTCGCCGTCCAGCGCGGCATCACCGAGGTCTGGTCGGGGCGGTCGCTCCCGCTGATCTTTGCGCACTTCTTCCGCGAGCGCGGTGTCGAGGTGCGCTGCGACCCCGAGATCGGCGTGCTGGAGCGGCGCTCCAAGTCCGAGCGCGAGGTCGATGCGCTGCGCAAGGCCCAGCGCCAGACCGAGGGCGCGATCCGGTTCGCCTGCGAGATGATCGCCAACGCCGAGACGGGCAAGGGCGGCGCGCTGCTTGTCGGGGGAGAGCCCCTGACCTCCGAGCGCGTGCAGAACGAGATCAACATGTGGCTGCTCCGCCACGGCATGGGCACGAGCGGCAGCATCGTCGCCGGCGGTCCGCAGGGCGCCGACTGCCACAACCGTGGTTCGGGCCCGCTGCGCACCGGCGAGCCGATCATCGTGGACATCTTCCCGATGGATCCCTCGTCCCACTACTTCGGCGACTGCACGCGCACCGTTGTTCACGGCGAGATCCCCCCCGTCGTGCAGCGGATCCACGACGCCGCGGCGCAGGCGAAGAAGGCCGCGACCGAGCGCGCCAGACCGGGCGTCTCCGGCGAGGATGTCCACAAGGCCGCGTGCGAGGTTTTCACGGAACTCGGCTACGGCATCGGGCTGCCCGTGACACCCGGCGACGACTCGTTCCGCTACGTCCACGGGACGGGGCACGGCGTGGGGCTCGACGTGCACGAGCCGCCCCTGCTCGATTTCGGCGGCCCCCCGCTCGTCGTCGGCGACTGCCTGACCATCGAGCCGGGCCTGTACGGCGCGAAGGTCGGCGGCGTGCGCATCGAGGACATGGTGATCGTCCGCGAGGACGGCTGCGAGAACCTCAACACGCTGCCCGAGACACTGCGCTGGAAATGAAACAACAAACCGCGCCACGGCGCCGGGGAATTGTCGTCAAGGGGCGAGGAACGCCGTGATGGCCCCGTCGAGCAGCCGCGCCTCGTCCTGAAGCTCGAGGCCCTGACCCAGCTCGATCACCCGGAAGACCCGGTTGTCGGCGTCGATGAGCACGACGCAGGCGGGGCCGTCGGTGAATCGGTCGATGGTGACCTCGGGCGACGCCGACCACAGCACGGGTCTGCCGTACGCGTACACCGTCTCGCCGATACGCTCGAAGAGATCGATCCCGACCAGCCGATCGACAACGATCACCGGCTGGGTGTCCAGCGGCGCGCCGGAGCGTTCGATCGCATCGTGCATCGTGTCGCGCGCGGCGAGCACGGTCGGGGAGACCTCGCGGAAGAGCAGCAGCGCGACGGGGCTCTGTCGGTCGAGGTCCGGGCGCCACGGCTCGGACGCGATCGTGAAGAAGACCATCGCCGGGATCGGGGCGCCGGGGTGCAGGTCCACGCCACCGGGTCTGAGCTGCGCCAGCGTCGGGACCGGGGATTTGCCCCTGAGATCGGGCGACCACCGGTCCGGATCGGCGGGCTCGATGGCTTCGTAGTGCATCTCGATCCGGAGCCCGGTCGCCGGGACGGTGATCACGCCGGCCCGCAATCTCCACGTGGATGCGTCGATGACATAGGTGATCAGCGCACCCGCGCTGGATCCCAGGAGCAGGCAGTGCTCCGAATCGGGGCTCCGCATCGCGTCGGTCCAGGCGACCGGCGCGCCGAAGGGCGTCAGGTGCGATGGATCGGCGGGGTCGTCGAACGCCAGGGCAAGCTGCGGGAACGGGATCGGCGGGAGCGAGTCCGCGACCAGCGCCGCGATGGATCTCCCGCGCGCCTCGAACCGCGCGTACCGGTCAGCTCGCTGCTCGTGCGTGACGAGGAGCGCATCGGCGTCGGCTCTGGCCCGGAACGGCCCCAGCTCCAGCGCCGCGAGGCCGCTGGGCGCATCGAGAAAAACCTCGGCGACCTGCTCGCGCTCCCGGAACTCCGAGACCGCGGTGATCGAAACACGCTCGGCGATGGGGCCGGTCCGGTAGGCGCTGGCGAGTCGCCCGAACACCTCCACGGCGTCGAGGTGGATCGTCCGGGGCGCCTCGGCCTCCGCGGGCGGCGGCGCGGGCTCCTCCTGCGCCCGGGTCAGCGGCGTCGGCGCCAGCGCCCCGCCCAGGGCGAGGCAGAGCGCGATAATCGGTGCGAGAGCTGTTCGCGCGGGGGCCTCGGAGGTCGGATCATGGATCGCCGCGAGCAGCTCGCGGATCGTGCGGCGGAGCACGGGGTGCACGGCGTCCGGCGCAATCGCGGCCAGCGGCTCGAGCACGAAGCGGCGCTCGTGCATCCTCGGATGCGGGATGGTCAGCCCGGGCTCGTTGATCACAGCGCCACCGTCGAGGAGGATGTCGATGTCGATCGTTCTGGGCGCCCACCTGGCCGAGCCCGCGCGGTCCCTGCCGAGCGCCTGCTCGATGTGCTGGAGTCTCTCCAGCAGCGCCCTCGGTTCGAGCGTGGTCTCGACCGCGATCGCCGCGTTGCGGTAGGCACGCTGCGGCGGATCACCCGCGGGCACGACGGCCTCGGTCTCGATGATCGGCGAGACGCCGACGACTTGCACGCCGTCGATCGCGTCGATGGCCGCGATGGCGGCGTTGATCGCGGCGGTCCTGTCGCCGATGTTCGAGCCCAGCGCGAGATGGCATCGTCGTCGGTTCACGCCAGCAGTGAACCCCGGGGCCGCGCGGAAAGCAAGCCGAGGGCGTGTCCCGGAACGAACAACGCCCGCGAAGTCGCGGGCGCTGCTCAAACGGAAGGTGTGTGGCGGGGTTGACTCTCCGTCCCCCTGCTCACAAACTCTCTCTCAGTTCAATGTTCCTGGGTTGTGGGCTCGAACTCTCGCTCGCGGTGCTGCATCTGCGCCTTGAGTCTGGCGAGGATCGAGCTGTGCATCTGGCTGACGCGCGACTCGGAGAGGTCCAGCGTCGCGCCGATCTCCTTCATCGTCATCTCCTCGTAGTAGTAGAGGATGACGATCAGACGCTCGGCCCGGCTGAGCCCCTTGGTGACGAGGTCCTTGAGATCGCGCTTCTGCGTCTGCACGAGCGGGTTGGCCTGCGTCTCGTCGCGGATGACGTCGATCTCGCGCACCTCGCGGCCTCCGTCGGACTGGCGGCACTTGCGCGAGAGGCTGATGACGCCGACGGCGCTGGAGTCGCGGTGGAGCTTCTTGTACTCCTCGTCGTCCACGCCGAGGCGTTCGGCGATCTCCTCCTGGGTGGGCTGGCGGCCCAGCTCGAGTTCCAGCGCGGCGCGCGCGGATTCGACCTTGGCGCTGCGGTGCCGGACCAGGCGGGGGACCCAGTCCATCGAGCGGAGCTCGTCGAGGATGGCGCCGCGGATGCGCGGCGCGCAGTACGTCTCGAACTTGACGCCCCGATCGAGGTCGAAGGCGTCGATGGCGTCCATGAGCCCGAAGAGGCCGGCGGACATCAGGTCCTCGATGTCCACCTCGTCGGGGAGCCTCGCGTAGATGCGCTCCGCGTTGTAGCGCACCAGCGGGAGGTACTTGACCATGAAGTAGTTGCGGATGTGCTCCGGGTGGTCGTTCTGCTGGTAGTGGATCCACACGTCAACGAGCTCGTGCCGGTCCAGGTTCTCCTTGGAGAAGTCGGGTTTCTTCGGCGCGGGCTTGCGCTTGGGCGCCTTGGCGCGGGGCGTCGCGGCCTTGGCGGTGGCCTTCTTCGCCGGCGCCTTGACCGTCGTCGATCTGGCGGCGCTCTTGGCGGCCGGCCTGGGGGCGTCCTTCGACTTGGCTTTCGCCTTGGCCTTGGACGGAGCGGCGCCCTTGGATTTGGCGCGAGCCGGACTGGAGGATTTCGCGGATTTCGTCGCTGTCATGGTCGGCTCCTTGACCATTCGGTGGCGTGTTGCGTCCCGACGCCGGGGCGTCGGGGGTCGCGAGCAGCGTGCCGGGCGCGAATCCGTGCGCCCACCCTTGGCGATGCTTCGTACGCCCGAGTGTAGCAGGATTCATTTCGGCGGTGATCAATCTTGCGCGGTTTGGTGAACAAGTTGTGAATGAATCCCATCAGGCCGCCTCCGCCTGAACGCCGGACGCCCCCGCCGGCTTGCGGGCGTTTCGCGTGGCGCCGCTGGTCCGCCGGACTTCCTCGATCTCAGGGGCCGGGTTCCGCTGCGCATGCGTCACGACGGCTTCGCGGACGGCGCGAGCGGCGACGATCCCGATGAACATCCCGACGGCGTAGCAGACGAACATCGCGATGAGGGCGCGTGTGAGAATGACGCTCGCGGGGTTGTCGGCGGCCAGGCCGGCGAGAATCGCCACCGCGAATCCGGACAGCCCGCAGGCGCCGGAGACCGACTTGAGCACTCGCTGATCGTTCAAGGCCGGCACTCCATCCCCCTCCGCGCGCACCCCATGCACGGGCGACTTGAGCGTGACATCGGCGCTTCAGGAACGCTTCTGAAGCACGCGCGGCGGATTTCTCCGCAAATGGTGCGCCTTACAACCGGATCAACCGGTGCAGAAGGCGCGAGGCCAGCCCCGGACGATCAAGATCCTCGGAGGTTGTCAGCTCGAGCAGGTTGCGCAAATCCCGCGCGACAAGCCGCAACCGCTGCGACGCCGGGCGCTTCGGATGACACACAAGCAGCGGCGTTCGGCGCCGGACGGCGTCGGGGATCGCCGGGTCTTCCGGGATCCATCCCGCATCGATGATCCGGACCCCGAGGAACCGATCGGCGACGCCCTGCATGCGTTTGAGCACCGACGCGGCTTCGGCGCGATCGCGCGCCTGGTTGATGCACATCGCGATGATCTGTCTTTGTTCGGGCGCCAGCACCGCCCCACGATGCCGAAACGCCATCGCGACGGACTTGAGCAGGCCGTACGCGTCGGCCATGGCGGTGGGTTCGGGAGTCGTCACCGCGAGCGTGCAGTCGGCGGCGAGGGTGAACGCGATGACGTTCGCCCCGACGCCGGCGCCGCAGTCCACGATGACAACATCGGCGTCCGCGTCCAGGGTCGCGAGCCCCTCGATGAGTTGGGTCCTTCGCCGGTCGTCGATATCGGCGAGCCGGGCGAGCCCACCGGCGCCGGGGACGAGGCGGAATCCCCCGGGCGCGTCGATGGTGATCTCCTCGATGGTGCGGGCGCCGTCGATGACGTGGCCGAGGTGCCCGCGCGCGTTGATGCCGCAGAGCACGTCGGCGTTGGCGAGCCCCAGGTCGCCGTCGAGGAGCACGGTCCTGCATCCGAGGTCTGCGAAGGCCGAAGCGAGGTTGACGCAGATGTTCGTCTTGCCGACGCCGCCCTTGCCCGAAGCGACGGCGATGACGCGCGCCGAACGGACGCGCTGGGCGCCGAGCATTGGCGCTCTGGGCGCGGCGTCGGCGTCGGCGAGATTGAACGTGGGGAGCCTGCGGTCGAGCCTCGGCGCGGGGACTGACGGCTGGCGCGCCGGCGCGGGCGCCGCCTGCTGCTCGATCATCGCGCGCAGCCTGGTGGCCTGATCCTCGTGGGTGATCGAGGCGGTCATGACGCCTGCGCCTCCTCGCGGACCTCGCCGACACCCAGGATGAGCCTGGCGAGCCTGTTGGCGCTGCCGGGCTCGATGTGGTCGGGGACCTCCTGCCCGGTGGTGACGTACGAGAGCTGCGCGCCGATGGAGCGGGCGGCGTTGACGATCACGCCGAAGTGGACCATCTCGTCGAGCTTGGTGAAGATCACGCGGTCGGGGCTCGCCAGCGCGAAACGCTGCGCCGCCTCGACGATGACCGCCTCGCTCGAGGCGCCGGAGAGGACGAGGTGGGTCTCGTGCGGCTTCGCGGCTTCGAGGAAGGATTTCAGGTCGTCGAGCTTGGTCGCGTCGCGCTGGGATCTGCCAGCGGTGTCGATGAGCAGCACGTCGCAGTCGGCGTGCGCGGCGCAGGCGGCCTGCATCTCGCGCGGGGTCAGGGCGACGCGGAGGTCGATGCCGATGATGTTCGCGTACGTGCGCAGCTGCTCGACCGCGGCGATGCGGTAGGTGTCGGTGGTGACGAGGCCCACCCGCTTGCCGTGGCGGAGCTTGTAGATGGCGGCGAGCTTGGCGATGGTCGTGGTCTTGCCGACGCCGGTGGGCCCGACGAGCGCGATGGTCCTGGGCCTGCCGTCGGTGGCGAGCGCGCCGGAGGCCGGGGGGGTGTCGGCGACGGGGATCAGCCGCTCCAGGCGTGTCAGGACCGCCCGGGATACGGCGTTTTCATCCGATTCGAGCTGCTCGGTGGTCAGCTCCTGCCGGACCTCGCCCACGATGTGGTCGGCGAGCTCCCGCGCGACCTCGGACTCAATCATGGCGAGGTAGTTGCGGAAGAGCGCCTCGGGCATCCCGCCGGTCGAGGCCGGGCTGGAGGACCGCAGCGCCTGCCCGACCATCGAGCGGATTGAAGCGAGTTCGCGCGCGATGAGGTGCTGTTCGTGCGCCGGCGCCGGGGCGCTCGGGCTGACTTGGGCCGTGGCGCTGGCGTTGAGCTGCGCCGTGTCGGCGCTGGCCGAGGCCGCGACGGCCATCTCGACGACGGGATCACCGGCGGGCGGCGCGGGCGACGGCGCGCCGCCGTAGGCCTTGCGGACGCGGTCCGTGGCGGTGGACCGGCTGGGCGCGGCCTTGCCCTTGCGCGCCAGGGGATGGACAACGTTGACTGCGGAGGAGGCGGTGATCTCGACGACGCGGCGCGCGCGGAAGCCGAGGATGCCGCCTTCCTTACAGGATCTGGTGTGCAGGATGACCGCGTCGGGGCCGAGGTCGCGCTTGATGTCGCTCAGCGCGTCGGCGATGGAAGCTGCGCGGTAGGTCCTGAGATTCACGTCGCCTCTCCGTGGCGTTGTGACAGCCCGCATCCTGCAGGCCAAGAGTGGTTTATCGCACGACGCGGGGCGTCGGTCGCTTCCGAACGACCCGCTCCGCGGGTCACAGAGTGAGGGTACCCGTGCGAAGAACACCCCGCAATCGGGCGTCCCGGTGAGCAATCTGTGCATAAGAGACCCGGCGTCGCCAAAGCTGTCATCACGCCGCCCCGATCTTCATCGCCGGCTCATCCTCCATCGTCACCAGCCCCATCGATTCGACCTCGACCCCGGAGACGATCTCGTTGTAGCCCAGCACGGCCGCCGCCGGGATGTGCGGCTCGAGAATCTGCCGCACGACCGCTCTGACCTGCGGCGAGGCGATGACGACCGGCTGGGCGCCCGCCGCGACGACCGGCTCCAGCGCCGATGCGACGCGCCGGGCGAGCCTGTTGGCGACGTGCGCCGGCATCGCGAGCGTCGTCCCGCCCTGGGAGCGATCGATGTAGGCGTTGACCTGGTCCTCGAACGCCGGGTCGAGGGTGACGCAGACGATCCGGTGGGGCCTTGCGGGCTCATCGGGGGCGATGGCGTACTGCTGGCAGATCGCCCGGCGGAGTCCGTTGCGGACGTACTCGGTGAGGACATCGAGATCCTTGGTCCGTGTGGCCCAGTCGCCGAGCGTCTCGACGATGGTCTCCAGGTCGCGGACCGGGACGCGCTCGCGGAGCAGATTCTGCATCACACGCTGGAGCTCGCCGGGCTTGACGATCCCCGGGATGACCTCCTCGACGAGCCTCGGCGCCTTCTCCTTGAGCTGCTCGATGAGGTTGTTCACCTCCTCGCGCGAGAGCAGCTCGGCGGCGTGGGCTTTGACGAGCTCGCTCAGGTGCGTGGCGATGACGCTCGAGGGATCGACGACGGTGTAGTTGAGCGATTCCGCGTGGTCTTTGGCGCCGGCGTCGATCCACCAGGCGTCGAGCCCGAACGCCGGCTCCTTCGTCGCCTCGCCGTGAACCTTGCCGGTGGCGATGCCCGAATCCATGGCGAGGAACATCCCCGGGTACGCCTTCGACTGGGCGACGTGGGCGCCGCGGATGCTCAGCCGGTACTCGTTGGGGTCGAGCGTCATGTTGTCGCGGATGCGCACCGGGGGGACGACGACGCCGATCTCGATCGCGAGCTGTCGGCGGACGGCGGCGATGCGGTCGAGCAGGTCGCCGCCCCTGGTGGTGTCCACGAGCGCGACGAGCGCGTAGCCGACCTCGAGCTCGAGTGTGTCCACCTTGAGGAGCTTCTCGACGGCGGGTGGTTCCGGGGTGGACGCCGCCTGCTCGCGCGCCTGGGTCTCCTGGCTGATCTTGTTCGACTCGGTCTGCCGGCTGATGAAGAAGGCCGTGACACCGATCACCGCCGCGGCGCCGAGCAGCGGCGCCGCGGGCAGCGGGGTGAATGCGAGCGCGGCCATGAACCCGGCGGCGATGAACATCGCGATGGGGCGCGAGGTCATCTGGGTAGTGAGCTCCTCGCCGAGGGAGGCCTTGGCGCCGGCCCTGGTGACAATGAGACCGGCGGCGATGGAGATGACGAACGAGGGGATCTGCGAGACAAGGCCGTCGCCGATGGTGAGCTTGGTGAAGATGCTGGCGGTGTCGGTGATGGGCCAGTGCTTCTCGATGGCGCCCACGGCGAAGCCGCCGACGATGTTGACGACGGTGATGATGATGCCCGCGACGGCGTCGCCGCGGACGAACTTGGAGGCGCCGTCCATGGCGCCGAAGAAGTCCGCCTCGTCGGCGATGAGCTCACGGCGCTGCCGGGCCTCCTTCTCGTCGATGATGCCGGCGTTGAGGTCGGCGTCGATGGCCATCTGCTTGCCGGGCATGGCGTCGAGGGTGAAGCGCGCGGCGACCTCGCTGATGCGGGTGGCGCCCTTGGTGATGACCACGAACTGCACGATGATCAGGATCAGGAAGATGATCGCGCCGACGATGAGCGAATCGCCGGCGACGAAGGTCCCGAAGGCGCTGATGACCTTGCCCGCGACGCCCATCGCCTCCTCCGGGGTCGAGGCGTCGGCGGTGAGGATGAGCCTCGTCGAGGCGATGTTGAGCACCAGCCGCATCAGCGTCGTGCCCAGCAGCAGCGACGGGAAGACGCTGAACTGCAGCGGCTCCTCCAGGTACACCGTGGTCATGAGCATGATGACGGCGATCGAGATGTTGATCGCGATCAGCGCGTCCAGGACCATCGGGGGAAGCGGGACCACGATGACCGCCAGCAGCATGATGAACGCCAGCGGGACGAAGAGGCTGCTGTGCCTCGCCACCGCGAGCGCCCACGCCGGGGCCGGCTTGTTGGTCCTCGTCTTCGCCATCAGCGTTCACGACGCCGCGCCGGTCAGGACGCGGCCCTGCCCTCCAATCGGTACACGTAGGCGAGGACCTCGGCGACGGCCTCGTAGAGCTCGACCGGGACCTCGCGCCCGACCTCGACCTGGTGGTAGATCGCGCGCGCCAGGGGGGGGCGCTCAACGATGGGCACGCCGTGGCTGGCCGCGACGAGCCTGATCTGCATCGCCATGAAGTCCCCGCCCTTGGCGACGAGCCTCGGGGCGTTCATCTTCCGGGAGTCGTAGCGGAGGGCGCAGGCGTAGTGCGTGGGGTTGGTGACGACAACGTCGGCGTGCGGGACGGCGCTGCGGATCTGCTGCATGACGATCTCGCGCCCCATCTTCAGGCGGCGGGCCTTGACGGCGGGGTCGCCCTCCGTGCTCTTGCGCTCGTCGATGACCTCCTGCTTGCTCATCTTGAGGTCCTGCGTGTGCTGCCACTTCTGGTACATGTAGTCGATCACGCCGATGATCAGCAGCGCCAGCAGCATCGCCACGGCGGTCTGGAGGATGATGCGCATCGAGACCGCGAAGGCGGCCGTCATCGACAGCGCCGGCAGCGCCACGACCTGGTCGAACTTCATCCCGACGACGGCGACGCCGACGAGCGAGGCGAAGAGCAGCTTGGCGATGTTGGCGACGCCCTTGATCAGGTTTCGGCGCTGGAAGAGCTGCTTCGTGCCCTTGATCGGGTCGAACCTGCTGAGCTTGGGCTCCAGGGGCTTGAGCGTGAAGAGCCAGCCGACCTGCGCCACCTGCGCCCCGACGGCGATCACCAGCAGCACGAGCATGATCGGCGCGAGCATCCGCGCGATCTCCAGCCCGACCAGCGGGAGATAGGCCCCCAGCCCCCCCACCGTCATCGCGCCGCCGATCGAGTCCGGCGAGAGCGACCCGGCGATGACGCCTGCGGTGGTCTCGAGCAGCGAGCCGCCGGCGACGTACAGCACCACGACGGCGGCGATGAGGATCACCGCGGAGCCCAGGTCCTGGCTGCGCGCCACCTGGCCCTTGTGCCGCGCGTCGCTCAGACGCTTGGCGGTCGGCTGCTCCGTCTTTTCGCCCAGGTCTTCGGCCATGATGGGTCAGGCGGTCCTCGCCCACTGCAGGAACATGCGGGTGATCCGTTCGACCTCCTCGCCGCCGGCGAGGCTGACGGCGCCCAGCGCGGCGATCAGCGTGAAGACGCCGAGGAGGATCTTCAGGGGGAACCCGAAGCTGAGGATGTTCAGCTGCGGGACGGTCTTCATCAGGAACCCGGTGCCGACGCTCTCGACGAGCATGATGCAGAACACCGGCGCCCCGACGCGGAAGGCGAGCTCGAACCCCGACTGCAACGCGCCGACGATCATCGCCAGCGGCGCCCGGTCCGCGCCGAAACCCCCGATCGGGATGCGGTCGAAGCTGTGCGCCACCGCCAGGTGCATCGCCTCCAGACCGCCGATCGACAGGAACACCGCCAGCCCCACGAAGAGCATCAGCTGCCCCACGGTGTCGGCCTCGGTGTCCAGCGTCGGGTTGAAGACCTGCGCCGCGGCGAGGCCCATCTGGTGGCCCATCAGCGCGCCGCCGACCTGCAGCCCCACGATCGGGAGCGTCGCCATCAGGCCGATCGAGAGCCCGACGAGCGTTTCCGTAAAGACCAGCCAGCCGAGCTGCGGCAAGCTGACGTCGCCGACGCACATCGCGGCGCCCGAGACGAGCGGGTACACCGCCGCGGTCATCACCAGCGCGATCATCGCCTTGAGCCGCATCGGGATCGACTCCGAGCCCAGCGCCGGCGCGAAGATGAACAGGCCGCCGAGGCGGCAGAGCACGGCGACGAACCCGACAGCGTGGGGCAGGATGTGGTCGATGACGATCAATGGCGGCGCGGGATCCGGGCGGGGGCGTGGGGGCGGGGCGGTCACACCGGCCCGTACAACGAGAACATGGCGGTGGCGAACTCGGCGATCTTGGCGACGATCCAGCTCAGCAGCAGCACCGCGACAAGGACCATCCCGAAGATCTTCGGGACGAACGTCAGCGTCTGCTCCTGGATGGAGGTGACGGACTGCACGATGCTGATCGTCAGGCCGATCAGCACGCCGGCGCCGAGGATGGGCGCGGCGATCTTGAGCGTCAGGATCAGCGACTGTCTGACGACTTCGAGCAGGTTGTCGTCGATCACCATGGTTCGTTCCTCGGCATGGCTACGGCGATCCCGTGGCGACGAGGTTGGAGAGACGCTCGGCGCCGCCCTCGCGGACAAAGCTGGACAGGAGGCTGCCCACGACCAGCGTCCACCCGTCCACGAGGACGAAGAGCAGCAGCTTGAAGGGCAGCGAGATGAGCACCGGCGGGAGCATCATCATGCTCATGGAGATGAGCAGGCTCGCGATCACGACGTCGATCACGAGGAAGGGCAGGTACACGCGGAAGCCCATAAGGAATGCGACCTTGAGCTCGCTGAGCATGTACGCCGGGACGAGCGTGATCGTGTCAACGTCGGCGCGGGTCATCTTCTCGGGGTGGCTTGTGTCCACGCCGCGGTAGTTCATGATCATGTACAGCGAGGACCAGTTGCCGGTGGCCTCGATCTGGTCGAACATGAAGTCGCGGACCGGCTGCTTGGCCTTGTCCCACATCTCGAGCTGGTTGGTGATCTCGCCGTTGTTGTAGGGGAGGATCGCCTCGCGGTACACGCGGTCGATGGTGGGGCTCATCACCAGCAGCGTCATGAACAGCGACAGGCCCAGCACCACCTGCGATGGCGGCAGGTTCTGCGCGCCGATCGCCTGCTTGAGCAGGCTCAGCACGACGACGATCCGCAGGAAACTCGTCGTCATCAGGATGATCGACGGCGCCAGCCCCAGCACCGTCAGTAGCAGCACGATGTTCAGCGCCGACGAGAGCCCGCCGTCGAAGCCCGGGATCGCGTCGGCCGCGTCCTCGAGCGCGCGCGCCGGGTTAAGCACCTGCGCGGGATCCGTGATCACGCCGTCGGAGATCGGTGAATCCTGCGAGGAAGCGGACGCGCTCGGGGGCGGTGTGATCCCCTCGATGGGCAGCGGGCCGACCTGCCCCGGTGCACCGGACGCGAAGCACGCGACGAACACCGTGATGAACAGCAGACGCAGGGCTCGCATCACGCGGTCACCTCGCGCAGGCTGCGGAGGCGGTCCCGGAGCGAACCGACGGCGTCGGCGTGGTCGCCGCCATCGGCGCTCTGCTGAATCGCCAGGTCATGGAACCGCGCCGTGGCGACTCTGGGGGTCATGGGGACGACCGGCTCGATCTCGTATTCGCGCTCGCCGATGAGCTCCGGATCGCTCCCGGCCTGCGCGAGCATCGAGCGGAAACGCCGCGTCATCGAGGCGCCCTCCTCGTCCTCGGCGCGCATGATCAGGGTCGCAACCTCCTCGGGATCGTCGATCTCGGTGAGCGTGGTGAAACCCTGGCTCGTCTGGCTCAGCAGCAGGACGCGCCGGTCCAGGCGGAGCAGCACGAGCGTCGTCCCCTTGGCGACGGGGTACCGCGCCAACACGCTCAGCAGCCCCGACGGCGCGCGCCCGGAGGCCCCGAGCTGCGCCGCGATCGACCCGCCGCCCCGCCGCGCCAGGAACACGAACGCCGCCTTGCACAGCACGATAAGTCCCAAGACGGCGGCGAGGGCGAGCGCCGTGCGCAGTCCCCAGCCGCCGCCAGATGTGGTCGGATGCTCCGCCGAGCTGTCGCCGGAACCGGCGCGCGACGGGTTGGCGCCCAGCGGCTTCGAGGCGTCGTCGGTGAGCGGTTTGTCGGCCGGCTCTGTGGAGTCGCTTTCGCGCGGCGCCTGCGGGAGATCACGCTTCGATGACCCGGAAT
Organism: Phycisphaeraceae bacterium; assembly: GCA_020639135.1. Lineage (GTDB taxonomy): Bacteria > Planctomycetota > Phycisphaerae > Phycisphaerales > UBA1924 > JACKHE01. Next base: position 47,805 of record JACKHE010000005.1, on the reverse strand, counting down.
CGACGGGCAGGTCCCCGGCCGGTCCGGTCGGAGCCGGCGGCTCGGGTTGCGGGAGCGTTGGCGTGTGGATCGACACCGACCCGGCGGGGTTGGCGCGGAGGGCGCCGGGATCGGCCAGCGCCGGGAGGGCGAACGCCAGCGCGATCGCGGCGCCGAGGCGTGCGCCCCGACGGAGACCCCGACCGATCGTGATTCGTGCGCTGTCGTGGATCACCATCTCGCCATCCTGGCCCTGGTCCGCCGGGCTCCGCCGGCGGGCGCCGCGTCGATGCGGCGCGGGATGCTCGTCTGCCGCTCACCGCTCCTCGATCGTCGCCTCCAGGATCTCGCTGACACGGACGCAGAAGTTGTCGTTGAGGATCAGCACCTCGCCCCTGGCGACGTGCCGGTCGTTGACGTAGATGTCCACCGGGTCGCCGGCGAGCTTGTCGAGCTCGACGACCGCGCCGTCGGAGAGACGCAGCACGTCCTCGACGAGCATCTTCGTCCGGCCCAGCTCGATCTTCACGTTCAGGTCAACGTCGGAGAGGATGTCGATCCCCTCGCCGCCCTCGATCGACGCGAGCTGCGTGAGCTGCTCCGGCGTGAAGGGCGCCGGCCGCGCGTGCGCGCCCGGGCCGAACATCGCGCCCGTGTGCGGCGCCGATCCGTTCGACGCGGCCGGCTCCGGCGCGGCCTGGGCGGCGGGCGCCTGGGGTTCCGGCGTGTCGGGCTCATCGAGGCCCGCGATCGCGCTGCGCGCCGCGGCAAGTGCGTCGGCGGCGAGCTGCTCGGCGGCGGTCATCGGCGCCGGCTCCGGTTCGGCTTCCGGTTCGGGCGCAGGATCTGCGCTCTGGGGCTCGGATTCCTCGGGCTCGGGCGCGGCCGCCCCCGCTTCCGGGGTGGCTTCGCCGGTGTCTTCCGGTTGCGGCTGCTCGTTGGTCGGTTCTTCGTCGGCCATCCATAGCCTCTTCAACCGCAATGCGTTACGTACCAACGCCGCGGCGGACATCCATGTCGATCAACCACGCGGCGACGCTCGCCGGGTGGTCCTTCTTACCACTATCGGCACAGCCCCGGCCTGCGCGTTCAATGAATGCGCGTGGCGCAGATTGAGAGAAATCCGGAAGCGAGCGAGCGATCCGAACGGCGGGCTCAGCCGTCGCCGGGCAGACCCACGCAGCGCGGGATGAGCACCTTGTACACCCTCGGCTGCCCGTCGGCGTCCTCGCCGAAGACGCTGCTGAGGTACTCGGTCAGCTGACGGGTCATCGTCTCGAGGTTGGGCTCGGTGAGGTGGCGGTGGTGGGCGTTGCGCCAGAGCGTGCTGATGCCGGTCTTGATCTCGGCGTTGCGCTCCTCGAGGACGCGCTGCACGTAGTCCAGGTTCTTCTGCTTGACCTGGATCTGGATCTCGGTGTCCCACAGCCAGATCTTGCCGGACTGGTGGTTCGGGAAGCGGTCGCTGACGATCATCAGCTCGTGGACGTTCTCCGCCGCGGCGTCGTCGGTGGTGACGATCTCCGCCTGCACCTCGCCGGGGCCGGCCCACATGGTCATGGCGACGCCAACAACGGCGGCCTCGACGCCGAGCAGGCCGACCACGAGCACAATCGTCTTCAGACCGATCTTCCCGGACTTCTCCTTGGAGCCGTCGGTCTGGTCGTTCTTCTGGGCATCATCGTCGGCCATGGTCACTGCTCCTGAACGCTGCGGATCGGCGGCTCAGCCGCCCTTGGCGTAGTTCGCGTTCTCAAAGTTCGGATCCGGGTTTGTTTCTTCGACTTCCGCCTCGGTCTGGATGATCTCGACCCGGCGATTCACCGCCTGGGTCTCCGGTGTGTACGCTCTGGGCTCGACGGGCTCGGTGTCGCCGGCCGCGGAGATCCTCAGCACCAGCGGATCGAGGCCCTGCTGGACGAGGAAATCGTGGACGGCCTTGGCCCGGTAATACGAGAGGTCCAGCAGGTCCCTGTATGGGCTGCCGGGGGGGAGCGTCTTGCTCGCGGCGTGGCCCCGGATCTCGATCTTGAACCGCTTGCCGATGAGCAGCCGGGCGATGCGCTCAAGCTCGGGCTTGGCGGACTCGTTGAGCGTGGCGCTGGCGGGCTCGAACATCTGCGAGCCGCCGATGGTGAACTTCAGCCCGTCCTGGACGCGTGTGACGGTGGACTCCTTGCCCTGCATCCCGGGCGTGGTGTTCTGGCTGACGACCTTCTTGGACATCTGCCGCTTGGCGAGCTCCTGGAGGCTCTCGATCATGGAGCGCAGGGGTGGGTCGTCGATAGGCAGGACGCCGACGCCGCCGGAATATCCGAACGCCTCCTTCACGGCGGTGACGACCTTCTGGTATTCGTGCTCCTTCTTGAGCTCGCTGAAGGCGGCGAGCAGGACGAAGAAGCAGAGCAGCAGCGTCATCATGTCGCCGAAGGTGACGACCCACTCGGGCACGCCTCCGCTGTCTTTCTTGGGTCGCCTGGCCATGGTCGGCGCAGCTCCTGTGGAGTCGGTTTGTCAGGCGGCCTTGGCGAGCTCGTCGTCGCCGCCGGCGCGGACGCTGGGCGGCAGGAAGGTCTTGAGCTTCTGCTCGACGACGCGCGGGTTGTCGCCGCTCTGGATGGAGATGACGCCCTTGATGACGATGGTCTTGGCGACGATCTCCTCGTTGGATCGGAGCGCGAGCTTGTCGGCGAGGGGGAGGAAGATGACGTTGGCGATGATGGCGCCGTAGAGCGTGGTCAGCAGCGCGACCGCCATGCCGGCGCCGATGCCGGACGGATCGGACATGTCGCCGAGCATGGTGACGAGGCCGATGAGGGTGCCGATCATGCCGAACGCGGGCGCGTACTTGCCGAGGCAGTCGAAGATCCCCTTGGCGGTCTCGTGCCTGGAGATCATGTTCTCGAGGTCGGCCTCCATGATGGCCTCGATGAGCTCGGGGTCGGTGCCGTCCACGGCCATCTGGATGCCCTGGACGAGCAGCGGGTCCTTGATGTCGTCAACGTGGTTCTCGAGCGCGAGGATGCCGTCGCGCCGGGCCACCTCGGCGAAGCTGACGAGCTGCTTAAGGATCGCGTCCACCGGCTCTGGCTTGGCGAAGATGGTCTTCATCATCACCTTGGGCAGCTTGAGGATGTTGCCCAGGGGGAACGCCACGAACGTCGAGGCGATCGCGCCGATGATCACCACGACGACCGACGGCGCGTCGAAGAACATCTGCGGCATGCCGCCCATGAGGATGGACCCCACGATGACAATAACGCCGAGCACGAGCCCGATGATTGTGGCGATGTCCACCTGTCAACCTCCAGAGGCGCGCCGGCGTCCGTGCCGGCGCGGACCGATCCGGTCCTGCCATCGACTCGGAATGCACGGGCCTTGAGGGTCGATCGGGCTCGCACCGGTTCTCGGACGCCGCGGGGGAGGCCTGGCGCGGCTGGGGCGGCTTCCGCCGGCGGACCGTTACGAGGGCGGCATCAGCTTGCGGAGGTGGCGCCCGTAATCGATGGAGCGCTCGACAACCTCGCGCATGGTCTCGGAGACGATCACCCGGTCGCCCCCGACCATGGTCAGCGTGGTGTCGGGGCGCTCCTCGATGTAGCGGATCGCCTCCGCGTTGACGACGAAGCGGTCGCCGTTGAGCCTGGTGAGCGTGATCATGCCGTCCGCCTCCGCGCTCCGCGCGATCAGATGTTGACGAGCAGCTGCAGGAGCTGGTCCGTCGTCGAGATCACCCGCGACGAGGCGCTGTAGCCGGTCGTCGTCAGGATCATGTTGATGAACTCTGCGCCCAGGTCCACGTTGGACAGCTCCAGCGCGCCCCCCACCACGCGCCCGGCGCCGAACTGCAGCGGAGGCGTCACGAGCGGCGCGCCGGAGTTGGGGCCGGTCACGAAGAGGTTGTCGCCGGAATCGACGAGGCCCTCGGGGTTGGAGAAGGTCGCCAGGACGACCTGGCCGATGACACGGGTCTGGCCGTTGGTGAATCCGCCGGTGATGACGCCGTCGTCGCCGACGGAGTAGTTCGAGAGGATGCCCAGCTCCACGCCGTCCTGGAAGGGGACGCCGAGCGTCGAGACCCCGGACTCCTCGGACAGCGCCGTGACGGACTGGGCGCCGGAGTCGAGATTGAGATTGAAGACCAGCGGATCGACGGCGCCGGTGTTGAGCCGGTCGATCGAGACGGTGACGGCGGCGCCGGGGATCTGACGCCCGAAGTTGTCGAAGGAGACCGTGCCGGTGCCGACGTTGAGATCGACGTCGGTGTCGTCGTCGGACTCGATGTAGTACCGCCAGGTGGTGCCGGTGGAGTCCGCGGACTCGAAGACCATCGTGATGTCCACGAAGAGCCTCGTGCCGAGCGAGTCGAAGATCGCCGCGGTGGTGGTGACGGACTCGCCGTCGGCGGCCTGCGACTGCGTGAAGGTCAGGCCCTCCTGGATCTCCACGCCGAGGGTGTCGAGCAGCCGGAAGTCGGAGTCCTCGAGCATGATCGAGTTGTCCTCGCCGATGTTGCCGACGATGTTGATCACGCCGGCGCCGTCGATCGTCACGCCCGACGTGCTGCCGTCGGGATAGGTCTGCCCCGGGACGATGCCCAGCGCATCCTCGATGAAATCGATCAGGTCCTGCACGGTGGTCGTGGCGGCATCGATGACGAGGTCGGCGTCGGGGAGCGTGCGGTCGCCCTTCATGACGCCGCTGAGGCGGATCGTCTGCATGTCGGCGAAGAGCGGCGTGCCGGCGTTGGCGGGGTCATCGACATCCACGAGCAGCGAGGCGCCGGTCAGCGGCGTGACGGAGTCCGCGACATCGACGAACGCCTGGTCGAACAGGGTGATCGAGGGCTGCGTCGCGGTGTCGCCGCCGGCGTTGAGGTTGCCGGCGAGCGTGACGTTCTCCGTCGCCTCGGCGAGGGTCTGCGTGCCGATGGGGATCTCCAGATCGACGAGCCCGCCCTCGATGACGTTGAAGTTGTTGTCAACGCTGTAGCCCTGGACCCGGGCGCCGGACTGCGTGACGAGCTGCCGCTCGCTGTTGAGCTGGAACGAGCCGGCCCTGGTGTAGAACTGCTGCCCGGCGCGTTCGACGATGAAGAAGCCGTCGCCCTCGATGGCGAGGTCGGAGGAGATGCCGGTCGCCGACAGGGCGCCGGAGGTGAAGTTCCGCTGCGTCCCGGCGATGGAGACGCCGAGCCCGATCTGCCCGGGGTTCGTCCCGCCGGAGGCGGCGCTGGGCGTGGTCCCGAGCGAGATGTTCCTGCTCAGCGAGGGCGAGAAAAGCAGCCGCGCGGACTTGAAGGCGGTGGTGTTGACGTTGGAGATGTTGTTGCCGATGACCTCGAGTCGCCTGGAGTGGGCGTTGAGTCCGGAGAGTCCAGTCAGCAGTGCGGTTGTCGAGGCCATCGGGCGCTCCTTCGGGGTACGGATGACAAATCGGTCTCGGCGCGGGGGGGACGAACGTCAACCCGCGCGGCGTGTCTCGGGATCGCCGGCCAGCAGCTCCGCCACGGACCGGTTCTGGATCTGCGTCAATGATGCGGCGAGCCTCCGCGCCGCCTCGGGTGTCGTCCATGCCGCCGCGGCGCCCGTCCTGTCGCCGTCGCGCTCCGTGTCGATCGTGTTCCTCGCCACGACGACGGCGTCGATCCCGTCGAGCACGTCCGAGGGCGTCCGCGCCGGCGCGTCGAGGGGGACCTCGCCGGTGATGCGCCGACGCGCGACGTCCAGCGTCAGCGCGCGATCGTCGATCATCGCCACGACCATCCCGGCGCCGCTCGCCTGCGCCAGGTCGGCGGCGTCGGCGAGGTGGCGCAGCTGCTGCGGGCTCAACCCGGGCTCGATGGTCGTCGCGGTGGCGAGGGCGCGCCCGGTTCGGAGCGCTCCGGCGCCGGCCTCGACGAGCAGCGTCGGGAAGTCCGAGCCCTCGAGCGTGCGGCTCGCGAGGCGCTCGGGGCCGGCGGGGATCACGCCGGAGCCGAGCCGGCGGAGCAGGTTGACGCCTTCGCTGTTCATGTTCAGCCGCCGCTGCTCGTGTCGTCGCCCGTGACCGCGCCGAAGGCGGCGGGGTCGATGATCTCGCTGAGGTTCTCCAGGGGCACCCGCTGCCCGTTGAGGAGGTTGAGGACGGGGCCCTCGCTGGTGGCGCTGACGGAGAGGACGAAGTCCTCGGCGGCGTCGCCGAACTCGGTCCGCCCGGTGACGAACTTGCCGATGAGGGCGCCGGCCTGCGAGAGCGAGTTCTGGTTGACGAGCTGCTTGAGCGTGTCGGTCAGCGCGGTGTCGGACTCGATCCCCCGGATGACGCTGATCTGCTGGAGCAGGTCCTTGGTCTCGTTGGGCGACAGCGGGTCCTGGTTGGTCAGCTCGGTGAAGATGATGTCGAGGAACTCGTTGCTCGAGAGCGCGCCGAAGCTGTTGCTGGCGCCGCTCGTCGCGGCGGCGGACGATGTCGCGGAGTCGATGGCGGACATTGCGGTGTTCCCTGGTGCGGCCGGGCGCGATCTGCTCACGCGACGGCGCTGACGGAGTAGCGGAGGCGAGACTCGAACGGTAATTGCGATGGCTCGTCGGCGGTCCCCGCCTTGTCGCCCCTGGCGCCGTCATTCCTGGACTGCTGATCCCCGCCGGTCTCCGACCGACCCCTGCTGTGCCCGCCCGCCGCGTCGTGCCGCGGGTCGTCCTGACCCTCCCGCGCCCCGGGCTGGTCCCCGGATCCGGACGCGGCGTGCCCGGGCTTCGCGGCGCTGGTCGCGCCGACGACCTCGAGCCGCTCGACGGAAAGCCCCCTGTCGCGCAGCTGCGCGCGGAGGGCCGGCGCGTGTTCCAGGAGCAAGTCGCGTGCCTGCGCCGTCGTTGTGTCGAACGATGCCTCCACCCGGCCCTGCTCGATCGTCAGGCGGATCGTCAGCTTCCCCAGCGTCGGCGGGTCCAGCTTGATCGTCAGCGTCCCCCCCTGCTGCCGCACAGCCGCGGCCAGACCGCGGCTGACCGACGCCGTGAACGCCTGATCCGGCTCGACGTGCCCCAGGGACGGCGACTGCGGCGCGGACGCCGGCGCCTCGGGCCTGGTCCCGGCGATGTTCGGCGCCGGGTTCGGCTGGGTCGATTCGACCGACGCGCGCTCGGGCGCCGCCGGGGCCGGGTTCGGCGCAGGGTCGGCTTCCGCGTGGCGCACCGGTTGCGCCCCGGAGCTTTCCTGCGCCGGGGGCGCCTGCGCAGGCTCACGCCGGGCGGCGACCTCCGCGGGATGCTTCTGGGACGTGGGATTCCGGCGCTCGTCGGCGGGGTCGTCCGTCTCCGGCTGATCCTGCTGGTCCGCAGTCGTCTGATCGGATGTCGCCGAAGCCGTCAGCTGTGGATCGGCCGGCTGGTCAGCCGGCGCCTGCGCAACCGATTGCGGCGCAGCCGCCGGCGCCCGCGCGGCCGTCGTGGTTGTCGGATCGTCATCTCCGCTGGTCGCGGGAGTTGCAGGGGAGCCTCCGCTCGTCGGTCGGGGTTGCTCGAGCGCCGGCGCCTGATCCGGGGTTGCATCCGCGGGCTGCTCGGCGGGCGTCGATGCTTCGGGATTCGATGCCCGGTTGGTTGGTCCGACTGGTTGCGGCGCTGCCGTGTCCGGAGCTGCCTGGGTGGCCACGAGCGGGTCAACCACTGTTTCCAATGCGGCCTGCGAGGCGATTTCCGGCTCCGGATCGTCGTCGTCCGGCGCATCCGCGGCGTCGGGGCCTGCCGGAGGCTGATCCGCCGGTTCCGGCCGGGCGGCCGGCTCATCGTCGGCGCTCGGGCCCGTTCTCGTGTCGGATTCGACGACGTCCTGCGCGGGATCGACCTCCGCTTCCGGTTTCCCCGGATCGACACCGTTGGGGTTCGCTTGTTCGATCGGCTCCCCGGCTCGCTCCCGGACGACCGGTCCCGCGGGCCGCGAGGCGCTCCGGAGCGCCTGCGTGAACGTGGTCGGCTCCTGCCCGATCGCGTCGCTCGTGCGCAACGTGCGCGGCGATTGCGCGGCGATCCTCGCCGGCGCCGTGGGGATCGTCGTCGGCGGCGTCGGGGTCAGGCGTGGCATTCGTTGAGATTCCTCTAGGGCTGATTGGCGTCGGCGCTGGCGACCGGGGCGCTCCCGGTCTCCACGCCGCGCTGGCGGATTCGCTCAAGCAAATCGGCTGCCACCTCCGGCGGGAATCGGCCGATGATCTTGGCGCTGGTGCGCGGCTGCATCGCGTTGAGGTACGACACGACCTGATCGGTCTGGCCCTGATCGATGAGCGTCTGGAACACCGCCTGCGCCTCGGCGGGCTTGAGCCCCTCGTACCGCTGGAGCGCCTTCTTGAACTGCGCCGAGCCCTCGGTCCTGCGGATCTCCTCACGAAGCCGCAGGAACTCGGCCTTCTCCTCCTCCAGCGCCTTGGCCGCGGCGTCGATGTCGGCGAGTTGTCGTGCGAGCGTGTCGCTCAGGTCGCCGCTCTCCTTGCGGAGCCGCTCCACCGCCACGAGGTTGAGATCGTCGAGCTCGCCGATGAGCCCCATCCTCGTCTCGACCGGAGCCGGGGGATTGGCCTCCAGCGCGGCCGCGTCCGCCGCCGCCTGCTGGTCCTCGACGGCTTTCGCCTCCTTGGCGACCTGCGCGTTCTCGGCGGTGATGGTCTGCCGGAAGATGTCCCGGATCGCGTCGATCCGGGCCATGTTGAGCCGGTCGCCCTGGTACAGCCACGCGGTGAAGCCGACCAGCGCGAGGATGTGCGCGATCGCGAGCGTCGAGATGGCCAGGAAGAACGCTTTGAGCATCGTCGGGATCCCTTTTCGTTCCGGGTCGCAATCAGGGCGCCAGCGTCACCGGGCGGCGCCGGGGAACTCCTCCCGCCCGGCGCGCATCGTCGCCAGGTCGTCCAGCTCCGCGGCCTCGCGCCGGTTCATCGCCCGCTTCCACTGCTCGTACCGACGCTCCCGGAGCATCTCCACCGCCTTGCGGGCCCTGGCGGCCTCCAGCAAGGCCTCCCGCGCGGCGTCGAGCCGCTTGTGCACCGCGGCCAGCTGAATCACCGCCGCCTGCGCTTTGCCCATGACCATCAGCGAGGCGCCCGCCTGCGAGCGCACATCGTGGAGCGTCACCGGCGCCCCGGGCTCCCCATCGCCAGCCCGCTCGCCCGCCAGGGCGACGCGAAGATCGCGCTTGAACCCGACGATCGTTCGCTGGTAACCGCGGATCTGCGATTCCAGCGCCGCTCGCTCGCGGTCGATCGCGGAAAAGGCGATCTGCGCGTCGCGTTCCTGCCGCTTGCGGAGGTCCAGGACGTGCTCGAGTTCGAACCGGAATCGCGCCACAGCCGATCAGCCCCCCCCGCTCACGCCGCGCCCACGCCGGCATGTGCGGCGCGCTGCCTGGCGAGGATTGTCTGCGCGGATCGCTGCGCCAGCGCCAGGAGCTGCTTCCGCGCCTCGTCGAAGGGCGCGACGGCGTGCGGCGACTGCTGGAGGACCGCGTCGATGGAGGGTTTGAGCTCGATCGCGGTGTCCGCGACCGGGTCGGACCCGCTCGCGTAGGCGCCGATCTGCACGAGGTCCTCGACCTTCTTGTGCGTGGCCAGCAGCCGGAGGATCTCCTGCCGCGCGGCGATGTGCTCGGGGTCGGTGACATCGCCGGCGACGCGGCTGACGGAATCGAGGACGTCGATCGCGGGGAAGTGGGCCTTCTGTGCGAGCGCCCGGTCGAGGATGATGTGCCCGTCGAGCACGCCGCGCGCCGCGTCGGCGACCGGCTCGGTCATGTCGTCACCCTCGACGAGGATGGTGTACACGCCGGTGATCGTGCCGGAGCCGGTGCGGGTCCCGGCGCGTTCGAGCAGCCTGGGGAGCATGGCGAAGACACTCGGGGTGTACCCCTTGGTCGCGGGCGGTTCTCCCACGGCCAGACCGACCTGCCGCAGCGCGTGCGCGTAGCGCGTGATCGAGTCCATCATCAGCATGACGTCCGAGCCGCGGTCGCGGAAGTGCTCGGCGACGGCGCTGGCGGTGTGCGCGGCCCGGATTCGCATCAGCGGCGACTGGTCGCTCGTCGCGACGACGACCACCGACCGCGCCAGGCCGGCCTCGCCGAGCGCGTCGTCGATGAACTCCCGCACTTCCCTGCCGCGCTCGCCGATCAGCGCGATGACGTTGACATCCGCGCTGGTCCCGCGCGCGACCGAGCCCATCAGGGTGGACTTGCCCACGCCCGGGCCGGCGAAGACGCCGATGCGCTGGCCCTTGCCCAGCGTGGTGAAACAGTCGATCGCCCGCACGCCGGTGGTCAGTCGGCTGACGATCCGCGTCCGCGCCATGGGGGAGGTCGGCTCCGGCGAGAGCAGGCCCCGAGCGCTCATCCGGATCGGGCCGCGGCCGTCGATCGGCTCACCCATCGCGTCGATGACGCGCCCCAGCATCCGTTCGCTCACCGGGACCGTCGGCGAGGGCTGCTCGCCCCGCACCACATCGCCGGGTCGCACGCCCGAGGTCTGGCCCAGCGTCATCACCGTGGTCGTACGGCCGTCGAAACCCACGACCTCGCCCGGCATCGCGCTGCCGACGGCGCTCTCGATCATCACCAGCGAGCCCACCGGGATCGGCAGCCCGCTGACGATGATCGTCAGACCCCGCAGCGCCTCGACGCGCCCCGTGACGCGCATCGGCTGCGACTGTCGGAGCGTCTCGATCTCGTTGGCCAGCGGCCTCACGCCGCGTCCCCGATCGCCCCGTCCTCTCCGCTCGATACGGCGCCCCGGTCGGGCAGCACCGCCTCGACGAGCCTGCCGATCTGGAGGTCGATGTCGGCGCTGACCTCCTCGTCACCCGATCGCACCACGCACGAGCCGGGAGCGAGCGAGCCGTCGGTCAGCAGCTCCGCGTGCTCGATCTCGTCGAAGCCCGACAGCAGCTCCGGCAGGGCGTCGTCGATCATCGACCGGTCGTCGGGGCGCACCACGATCACCACCCTCGAGGGGCGGAGCAGCAGCGCCAGCGCCGCCTTGAGCTGGGCGGCCGCGGCGTTGCGGTCGAGCTCCACCGAGCGCTTCGTCACCTTCCGGGCGAACTCGACGGCGAAGTCCAGCACCGCGTCGTGGGCGCTGTGCAGCAGGAGCATCCGCTCGCTCTCGAACTTCCCGATCGCCTCCCGCCATCGGTCGTAAAGCTCGGCGAACTCCGGCGCGCGCTGCGCCAGCGCCTCCGCCCTGCCCTCGGCGCGGCCCTCCTCCAGGCCCTCGAGCCTGCCCTGCGCGTAGCCCTCGGTCCTGCCGTACTCCGAGGCGCCCTTGAGCAGCCGGTCGCGCTGGAGCCTGGCGTTCTCGAGAATCTCATCGGCCTCGCGCCGCGCGCGTTCGATGATCGCCTCGCCCTGACGCTGCAGGTCGCCCAGGTCGAGCACGATCGCGCCCCGGGTGTACGCCGAGGCCGATTCCTTCGGGATCATCGGCATCGCGCGGGCTCCGGCCGGGTTGGCGCTGGGAACTCGGATCGCATCAGACGATCATCTCCGACTCGCCGCCGCGGCCGGCGATGATGATCTCGCCGGACTCCTCCAGCCTGCGGACGATGTCCACGATGCGCTGCTGCGCGGCCTCGACGTCGCTGACGCGCACGGGGCCCATGAACTCCATCTCCTCCTTGATCAGCTGCACGGCGCGCTCGGACATGTTGCCGAACATCTTGTCCTTGAGCGGCTCGGAGGCCGTCTTGAGCGCCAGCGCCAGCTCGTCGTTGTCCACCTCCTTGAGCACGGACTGGATGCCCTTGTCATTGACGAGCAGCACGTCCTCGAAGACGAACATGAGACGACGGATCTGCTCGACGAGGTCGGGGTCCTCGGATTCGAGCCCCTCCATGATCGCCTTCTCCGTCGCCCGGTCGGCGAGGTTGAGCACCTCCGCAACCGTCTCGATCCCGCCGGCCTTCTCCATCGACTGCATCAGCATGCTGCTCAGGCGAGACTCGAGACCCTCCTCGACCTGTCGGATCACCTCGGGGTTCGTCTGCTCCATGTTGGCGATGCGCTTGATGACCTCCACCTGCTTGCTGATGGGCAGACCGACGAGGATCTCCGACGCCTTGTAGTGCGGCATGTGGCACAGGATCAGCGCGATCGTCTGGGGGTGCTCGTCCTGGATGAACGTCAGCAGGTTCTCGCTCTCGGCCTTCTGCAGGAACGCGAACGGGGTCTTCTGCACGTGCGTCTGGATCTTGCTCAGGACCTTCTCGGCCTCTTTCGGGTCCAGCGACTCCATCAGCAGCACGCGCGCGTAGTCGAGCCCGCCCTCGTTGGCGAACTCGTGCGCGAGCGACATCGTGTAGAACTCGTCGATGACCGCCTCGCGAAGCCTGTCGGGGATCCGCCCGAGACCGGCCAGCTCGCGCGTGACCTCCTCCACGCAGGCCGGCGCGAGCTCCTTGAGCACCTTCGCCGCGCCCTCGGCCTCGAGCGACAGCAGCAGGATCGCCGATTTGGTGATCCCGCTCAGGTCGTCCACGTTGTCGGGGAGGTTCCTGTTGATCGGGGGCATGGTCGCTGGGGCTTTCTCTCGTTGGCTGCTGCGCCGTTCAGTTCTCGGTGGCGATCCACTTGTTCAGGATGAACGCCGCGTCGTTGGGCCGCTCGCCGACCAGCGCGGCGACCTGCTCGTACTTCTTGCGCATCTGGAGGTCCTCGTCGGAGAGCTCGATGCCGGTGAGGTTCGACTCCGCCTCGTCCGCCTCGCCGAACATCTCGACGTTCTCCTTGAGCGCCGGGGGCAGCCCGACGAGCTCCTCGGCGCTGGGGAGCCGCTCCGCCTTGCCGACCTTCTTGAGGTTGATCGCCATCAGGAAGACCGCCAGCAGGGCGACGCCGCCGAGCGCGACGTTCTTGATCAGCCCGGAGGCGAGGATCCCGCCGCCGCTCCCGCCGCCGGCGCCGAACCCGCCGACGCCCGCCGTCATGGCGCCGCCCGAGGCCGCGGGCATGTCCGGGATCATGGAAACGATGACCACCCCCGGCGCGCCGCCCTGCTCACTGGACTGGTCCACGAGCGGCTCGATCGCGGTGCGGATCCGCTCGGATTCCGACAGGACGATCGGGTCGAGGTCCTGCGTCGTCGGGAGCGTCCCGTCGCCGCCGGCCGCGTCCTGGCCCTGGGCGCGCCGCCAGCGGTCGATGAAGTAGGACTCGGGCACGTTCACCGTCGCGTTGATGCGCGTGGCCATTCCCCGGCGGTCCACGATGTTCTCGGTGCGCGAGCCGAAGCGGTTCTCGAAGTCGGAGTCCGACTCGTTGTCGGTGAAGGACTCGCCGGGCGCACCGCCGTTGTTGATGCTCAGCCCGGTGTTGGGCCTGACGCCGGACTCGGCTCCCCGGTGGGCGGACTCCTGCTGCTGGTCGTGCGTCTGCTCGGACTTGATCATGCCGACGGAGCCCTCGCCCGAGGGGAGGTACTCCTGGGTCTGGCTGGTGACCTGCCGGACATCGACGGATGCGTTGATGGAGACGATGACGCCCGGGATGTAGGCGAGGTGGTCGAGGATCTTCTCGCGGAAGCGCTGCTCGTATTTCGCGACGGTCTCGAGGTGGTCGCTCGTGGCCATGTCCTCGTCATTCCGCGCGCGACGCTGGCGATTGGTCAGACCGTCGATGACGCGCACATCGGCCATGTCCAGACCCGCGACGGCGCCGGCGATGAGGCCTGCGATCGCGTCCACCGCCGACTGCGACAGCCCGCCGGGGGTCGTCGGGAAGACCGTCGCGCTGGCCGTCGCCTTGCGCGTCGCCATCCCCAGCCCCGTCGGCTCCGGCGCGTCGATCAGCACCTGCGCCTTCCGGATCCCGCTCATCTCCGAGATGATCGACGCCAGCGTGTTCTGCAGCGCCAGGTTGTAGTACTGCTTGCGCTGCGCCGTCGAGTCGGTCCACGAGCCCTGCTCGATCATGTCGTTGAACATGAACGTCGTGTCCGCCGGGAGCGAACCGCTCTCGCCCAGCTGCGCGAGGACGGCGAACTTCTTCTGCGGCGCCACCCAGGGGTGGCCGTCACGCATCTCGTGCTCGATGTTGTTGACCTGGAGGAACTCGACCGCCCTGGTCGTCGCGGCGGCGTCGGCGCCGGGCATCAGCTCGATCATCGTCCGGTTCGACGCGTACTGGCTCACGATGAACATCGTCATCGCCAGCACCACCGCCAGGCTCATCATCAGAAGCTTCTGCGATGGCGACAGCTTGGCCGCCTGTGCCTGGATGGTCGCGATCGCTCTCCTGAGCTGATCCATTGTGGATCGGCCTCCAATGCCTTGTGGATCGGCGCCGCGCTCCGCGCAACGCACCAAAGCGGCGGCGCCACCGCCATCGCTTCGGCTCCTGTGTTTCGGACACCGCTGTCAAGAGCCTTGAAAGTGCGCACGACAACAAGAAATTGCGCATCACGCGCAAGCTTTGCGCTCAACTCCTGTGGACTTCAAGTCCCTCAGACGCGGATCTGCTTCAGCTCGTCGTAAGCGTCCACGACCTTGTTCCGCACCTGCAGCAGCATCTGGAACGCCATGTCCGCCTTCTGTGTCGCGAGCAGCACGGTCTCGGCGTCCGATCGGCGTCCCGCGGCGAGGTCCTCGACCGCGGCGCTCGCGTCGAGCTCCAAGTCGTTGACCTCCTTGATGTTCTGCATCAGCAGGTCCTTGAAGGAGGGGGCGCTCGGGTCGATCTTGCCGCCCGGCGTCGCACCGGGCCCGGCGGGGCGGATCGGCGGCAGGCCGCCGGCAGAGCCGATGAGTCCCAGGGGGTCGGACATGAGTCGTCAATCTCCGCGAAGGCGCCAGCCGGCGCCGGTGGGTTGCATCTTACGCGATCAACTGCAACGCCTGCGCCATCATCGTCTTGGTGGCCTCGGCCACGACAATGTTGGCCTCGTAGAGCCGGGTGGCGTCGTAGGCGTTCATCATCTCCGTGGGCCAGTGGATGTCGGGGTAGTTCACGTACCCGGCGACCTGGTCCTTGCTCTCGTCGGTCACCTTGGCCGCGAATGGGTTGTCGGGGTCGTACACCTTGCGGAAGGGTGACTGGTCCAGACCGATCTCCGTCACCTCGACGCCGACCACACGCTCCTTGCCGTCCTGCCCACGGACCGTCCTGGGCGCCAGCGCCGCGAACTGCCGGCGGAACTGATCGGGGTCCTTCGCGGGATCGACGGGGGAATCGATCTTGGCGACGTTGGCGGAGAC
This sequence comes from Phycisphaeraceae bacterium, assembly GCA_020639135.1. Classification (GTDB taxonomy): domain Bacteria; phylum Planctomycetota; class Phycisphaerae; order Phycisphaerales; family UBA1924; genus JACKHE01. The sequence goes on along the minus strand of JACKHE010000005.1, from coordinate 32,617 downwards.
GACCTCCAGCCGGGCGCGCTGGGCCGCGATGCCGCTGACCGAGATATCGAGGGCGCCGTACATGAATCGAATGGGCTCCGGGGATCAGGCGTCGTCAGACGCGGAGGTTGATGGCGGTGGCGAGGTGGTTCATCCGGCTCCGAAGGAGCTCGGCGCTGACGCGGTACACCATGGTGTTCTCGGCGACGGCCTGCATCGCCGAGTCGAGGTCGCTGTTGTTCCGATCGTGGCGCAACGGACCGTGCGCCACGGGTTTGGGGCTGACCCGGAGGTTGCCGGCGCGGTCCTGATCGATCCGTCGGCTGCCGCTGAGGTCCAGCTCGCCCCGGCGGCCTCCGGTCGCGGCCCGGCGCCGATCGATCGCCGCTCCCAGCGTCCGCTGGAACTCGTGGGGGTCCACGTCGGTCGCCTGATACTCCGGGGTGTTGAGGTTGGCGACGTTGGCGGCCAGGAGCTCGTGGCGCCGGGCGGCGAACTGGAGCGTCGCCGTCAGCGTGGGGATGGCGCCGGAGGTGGTGAGTTCGGAGATGAACATCGCGGGTCGCTTCCGCAAATGGTGTGCCTAGAGAAATGCCAGTTTTCGGTGGACGAGGTGATATTTTTTCTTCGAGTGTTTCTTGGCATTGCTCAGCAAGTCCTGGATGTTCCTTGATGCCTCAATCTCTTCTTTGAGCACTTTGATGAACTGGGACCATTCTGGGAGGCTCTGATCCGTTCCGGCCCAAGTCATCATGAAATCGAAATACGCACCATGACGGAATAAACGAGGCGGGAGCGGATAATCGCCCCAATTACCGACAACAATCCCGTAACGCAGATACGGATGCACGTTCTTGTGTGTCGAGGCTTTCGAACTGTATGTCAGCGCATCGTGAGTTGTGACTGAACCCAGTTTCATCTCAATCACAATACGAGGGATCCACTGCTCGTCATCGATCATGTCGTAAACAAGCAAGTCTGTCTGATAGCCAGCCTGGGACATATCGATTGGCTCGGTTCCGGAATATCGGTACACCTCGTACGCGTAGGTCAGACGGCGTGCATCTTCAACACCGACCAAGACAGCCTTTGACGCATCATCGTTGAGGGAATCGCGGAGTCGATCGACTAAGGAAGCAACCCACTGCTTTTCTGAGGGCATCAGTAATCCTTCCCGAACTCACAGCGATGCGGAGACGAGGTTGTCTTCCTTCCACTTCTTGAGCTTGAGACCGAGCGTGCGGACGCCGATGCCCAGCGCCTTGGCGGTCTTCTGCCGGTGGCCGTTGAAACGCAGGAGCGTCTCGACGATCGCCTGGCGCTCGATGTCGTCCAGGAGCCTCGTCTCCTTGCAGATGATCGGGGAGTGCTCCTCGAGCTCGGGCGCGATCGCGACGTGCTCGGCAGGCCGCGTCATGGTCGCCAAAGCGGCCGAGCCGTTGGCATGACCGTTGGCGTGGCCGTTGGTGTACCCACCGGCGTGTGCGTGCCGGTCGGCGACCGTCATCGGGCGCGTCACCACGCCCGGCGCCGGGGCGGCCTGGGTCAGCCAGCCTCGGATGAGCTCGGCGTCAACGCCCTCGCCCCGGCTGAGCACGACGGCGCGCTCGCAGATGTTCTGCAGCTCGCGCACGTTGCCGGGCCAGGAGTACGAGAGCAGCGCCCGGAGCGCATCGTCGGAGAGGTCGCGCATGGCGCGCCCGTCCCTGCGGCAGACGGCGCGGAGGAAATGGTCGGCCAGGACCGGGACGTCCTCCATCCGCTCGCGCAGCGGCGGGATGTGGATGGGCAGCACGTTGAGCCGGTAGTACAGGTCGCCGCGGAAGCGTCCCTCGTCAACCTCAAGCGGGAGGTCCCGGTTGGTCGTCGCGATGACGCGCACGTCCACGCCGATGCTCATGCTCGAACCGACGCGCTCGAGCGTGCGCTCCTGGAGCACGCGGAGCAGCTTCGCCTGGATTTGCGGCCTGACCTCGGAGACCTCGTCCAGGAGCAGCGTCCCCCGGTCGGCGAGCTCGAACCGCCCCTTGCGGAGCTGATCCGCGCCGGTGAAGGCGCCCTTCTCATGGCCGAAGAGCTCCGACTCGAGCAGCGACTCCGACAGCGCCGCGCAGTTGACCGCGAGGAACGCCTCGCCGCGGCGTTCGCTCATCTCGTGGATCGCCCGGGCGACGACCTCCTTGCCGACCCCGGACTCGCCGGCGATCAGCGCCGAGCCGTGCGAGGCGGCGATGGCGCCGATCTGCTCGCGCACCCGGCGCATCGCGTCGGACTCGCCGATGAGGCGATCCACGCCGCGCAGGGGCTGCTCGTCGCCGCTGATCGTCGAGTCCTCCGCGGCGCCCGAGGTGAGCCTGAGGACGGCGTTTTCTCGCTTGAGCCTGCCGTGCTCAATGGCGCGCTTGACGGCGATGAGCAGCTCGTCGCCCTCGAAGGGCTTGGTGATGTAGGTGAAGGCGCCGAGCGACATCGCCTCGACGGCGGTCTCGACGGTCCCGTACGCGGTCATGAGCACGACCGGCAGGTCCGCGTCGAACGCGCGGATGTTCGACAGCAGCTCGACGCCGGTCATGTTGGGCATCTTCAGGTCGGTGACCACCGCGTCGGGCTTGCGGCGGGCGATCATCTCCAGTGCCGCGGCGCCGTCGCAGGCGGCAAGCACAGTGAACCCGGCGCGCTGGAGCGTCGTCCCGACGCTGTCGCGGAGCATCTCTTTGTCATCAACAACAAGGACGGTCGTCATCGTTCGCCTCCATGCGAGCGGGTGTTTGGCTGTTGCGCTGCTCCCCCGGAGCAAGCCTGATATCGGATCGGGAGCGCCAGGGTGATCCGGGCGCCGCCGGTCGGTGAGTCGGTCACGCCGATGCGCCCGCCGTGGGCATCGACGATGCGGTGGACAATCGCCAGCCCCAGCCCCGTGCCGGCGTGGCGCGTCGTGAAGAACGGGTTGAACATCCGCTGCCTGCCGTCCTCGGGCATCCCGGGGCCCGTGTCCTCGACGATCAGGCGGACCGCGCCGCCCCGGGTGTCGGCGCCGAGCGCGATGTGTCTGGGGCGGTCGCCCTCGTTCTCGGCGACGGCGTCGGCCGCGTTGCGGATGAGGTTCGTCATCGCCTGGTGCAGCAGGTCGGGGTCGCACTCGAGCCCGACGCGCCCGGCGCGCTCCGCGACCGCGACCGACGCGCCGGCGCTGTCGATCCGCTCCCGGCAGGCGTCGATCGCGCGCTGGAAGAGCGCCCCGGCGTCCGTCGGCGTCGCCCGGACGCGCAGCTCACGCGCGAAGTCCAGCACGTCGCAAACGATCCGGTCCAGCCCGCGCACGGCGCCGGCGATCTTGCCGGCGATCGCACGCTCATCGGGGCGGTCGCCCAGGTCCTCCTCCAGGATGTTCGCGTAGAGGCGGATCGAGCCCAGCGGGTTGCGGATCTCGTGCGCGATGCCCGCGGCCATCTCGCCCAGCGCCGCCAGCTCCTGTGCGCGCCGGAGCTGCGCGTTGGCGGTCGAGAGCTCGTCCTGCAGGCGCACCACCTCGGCGCGGAGGGTCTCGTGCGTGCGCTGGAGCCGGTCGGTGACCTCGGTGAAGGCGCTGAGCAGCTCGCCCAGGTCGTCCTGGGTGAGCCCCGAGCGCGAGGCGACCTCCGCGAGCGTCTGCGCGGGGGCGGAGTCGGGATGCGCCGTCAGCGTGGTCACGTCGGGTCAGCCTTTGCGGTCCTGGAACCTGGGGTTGGGGGACCTGGAGCCGGGGCTCGCGTACGCCGCCAGCGCGCCGCGGGAGCGTCCGACGCCGGCGAGCTCCGCGGTGAGATCGTTGCGCTGCGCCGTGAGCCGCCGGCGGTCATCCTCATCGGCGGTGGCGATGCGATCGACGCGCTGCTGGATCGCGCGAACGCGCTCGACGAGCGCGCCACGCTCGGGCTGCGGGAGCGCGTCCATGAACTCGTCCCAGCGCGCCAGGAACGGCTCGAGGCGCTTGGCCGAGGCGAGCGCGGCCTCGAGCAGCGTCTGCCGGCGCCCGAGCACACGGAGCAGGTCGTCGGTCTCGGATCGCTCGACGTGCCCCCGCTGCGCGACGCTGAGCGCCTCGAGCTCGGACGTCGAGGCGTCCTGCTCGCGCAGGATCCCGTCGAGGGTCGGCAGCCAGACGGCGGCGTTGTCGGTGGGCCGGGGTGTGTCGAGTGCGGTGTCGATCATCGTGGGCTCTCGTTGCGGGCGCGGGTCAGTTGCCGTCTCCCTCGGTCGGGACATCGACGCGCGGGGAGTTGGCGATCCACCGCTCCCAGTGGCGCTGGTCGATGGGCAGGTTGGGGTCGTCGAACATCGCGTCGGGGATCTCGCTCAGCCGCTGGCGGACGCGCTCCTGCGCCGTCTGCGCCTCGCGCCACTTCCCCTGCGCCGAATACGCGTTGACGATCTGCATCATCGCCACCAGCGAGGAGGGGTCGTCGGCGTATTTCTGCGCCGCGGCGTCGTACCAGCGGATCGCGTCGTCGTAGCGCCCCAGGTCGAATGCGCAGTCGGCGCGGAAGTACATCGCGTTGCGCAGCAGCCGCCGGTCGAGCTCGTCCAGCGAGAGCGGGTCGAGCGCCTCGATGTTGTCACGGACCTGCAGGAAGAGGTCCTGCGCCTGCGCGAGCCGCTCGGTGCGCAGCCGCTCCAGCTCCTCGCGCTCCTGGTCGGGCATCGCGCTGGTCAGGGTCTGCTCGATCTCCCCCGCGCTGAGGCGGAGCGAGTCGGCCAGCTTGTAGCGGATCATCGGCGCCTGCTCGTCGTCCGGGTAGCGGTCGATCGCCTCCTGGAGGCGCTCGATCGCCTCCCGGTAGCGGCCCTGCTTGTAGTACATGGACCCCAGCTCGAAGAGCCCCTGGCGGTGCTCGTCCGCCTCCGGCGAGAACATCCCCGACCCGACGACGGTCTTCAGGAGGGACTCGGCGCGTTCGACGGAGGCCTCGTCGCCCAGACGCAGCAGCGTCTGCGCCTGGCGGATGAAGCTGCGCTGCCCCTCGGGCGAGTTGGGGTTGCGCTCGATCAGCTCGTCGTAGAAGTTCCTGGCGAGCTCGTAGTCGCCCCGCGCCTGGTGCGCCTCGGCCAGACGGAACACCGCCGCGGGGTGGCGCGGCTCGTCGGGGTCGCCGTTGGCGTACTCGCTGAAGACCTCGATCGCCTTGTTCGACTCGCCGGCGAGGTCGTACGCGACACCCGCGTTCCACAGCGAGTCGGCGAACGCCTCCGGGTCCGCCAGGATGACCATGCGCGCGTGGCGGATGAACTGCTCGGCCGCTTCCATGAACTGCTGCCGGGCCTCGGCGCGGGTCACCGGCTCGACGTCGGCGAGGTCGATCAGGCTGTCGGGCTTCACGCCCGCCTCCTCGAGGATCTCCCGGCCCAGCGCGTCGTGCCCCTGCGCCAGCGCCAGCGGGATGTCCGCGGTCAGACGCTCCGGGCCGTAGAGCAGCTCCCCGAGCTTGGCGTACTCGATCGACGCGGCGAAATCACCCTCGACGTAGCGCGCCTGCCGCCAGGTCGCCAGGCTCTGCGCCACCGATTCGGTGGTGATCCGCCAGCGCCGCTCGTTCAGCGGCATCCTGCGGATCACGGCGTCGTACTCGGCCAGGGCCTCATCGTCGCGCCCGTCGCCGGCGTCGAGCTCCGCCAGGCCCAGCTTGCAGGCGACGGTGGCGGGAAGCTCCGGGAAGGCGTCAACGGTCTCCGCGTAGTAGTCGTGCGCGGTGTCGGGGTCGCCGTCGATCTGGTTGATCCGCCCCCGCAGCGCGCGGATCTCCGCGACGAGGTTGTCCGTCGGAGACGACATCGACTCGGCGATGTCCAGGTGCTTGAGCGCCTGGTCCATCCGGCCCAGGTCGTAGTACGACCACGCGAGCAGCGTGTAGAGCTCCGCCTTCTCCGGTGACGCCTCCTGGCCGAGCCGGCTGACCACGCGGAGCAGGCTCGACAGCGCCTCCTCGGCGTGCCCCGACTCGAGCCGGAGCTCCGTCTGCCGCGCGATCGCCCACAGCCGGTCGCGCTCGCTGGCGCCCCTGCCCTCGGCCAGTTCGGAGAGCAGCTGCAGCGCGTTGTCCTTGTTGCCCGTGTTGCTGTCGAGCTGCTGCTGGAGCGCCTGCCGGAGCAGCCGCTCCCGGCGCCCGCTGCCGTCGTCGGGGATCGCGTTGATCCGGTTCACGGCCTCGTCGAAGCGGCCGAGCGAGAGCAGGGCGCCGACGACCCGCGCGTGCTGCGCCGCGGTCAGGTCGTGCATAGCGCGCTCGGCCTCCTCGTAATCGGAGAGGATCGTCATGCTGTTGACGGCGCTGACCGCGGGAGCGCCGATGAGCTGCTGGATCTCGAAGAGCGCATCGCCCCGGAGCGCGTAGAACTCCCCTTTGTCCGTGAGCGTCGCCTGCGGGTCGTCGAGATAGGGCAGGATCTTGTCGTTGAGCGCGTCGAGCGCCTCGTTGGGGTGGCCGTTCTCGATCAGTCGCTGGACGTTCTCCAGGGCGCCGGCGAAGTCGTGCCCCTTTGCGGTCTGGCGCGCCAGCAGCATCGCCCCGACGAGCAGCGCCGTGCTCAGCACCAGCGCCGGGCCCGGCCAGTTGGCCTTGACCGTCGCGAGGAGCCCCCCCGAGGGCGGCCCGGATTCGGGCGTCGGGTTGGCGGTTTCGGGTTCCTGGGTCATCAGCGGCGACCGGCGCGATCGGGTGGGGGCGGACGATGGGCGCCCGCGCCGCGGGGTTGCTCCGCGGCGACGACGCCGTCACGCAGGCGTTATCGGGCATCGGGCCCGGATCGCTGCAAGGATCGCGCGAGTTCTGCGCAGTCCCCACGCCGGGATGAACGCCGGGGTCAACCGTCGGCGACCGGCGCTTCGTTGGTCCGGCCCGGGCCGTCGTCGTTGTCGTCCGACGGGGGGACGGGGCCCCTTGCTCTGGCGATCACCACCGCGCCGGCGAGCGTGTCGCCCGGGTGCCGTCGCCTCGGATCGGCGAAGATGAGGATCAGTAGCGGCGGGCACACCAGCTTGATCATGTTGCGGCTGACGCACTGCCAGAGCGTCAGGCGCCTGGCGTCGATCGACACCACGCGGATCCGCAGGATAGCCTTGCCGATCGACCGCCCCCCGAAGAGCCACTCGCCGGCGACGGTGTGCACAAAGAACCCGGTCGAGGCGACGGCGAAGGGCCAGAAGTGCGCCGGGTTCCCGCGGATCGGCGACAGGAGCACGTCCACCAGCCCGACCCCCCACACCTCGACCACGATCAGCAGCGGGATCGCGAAGTCGATCACCCCCGCGGCGAGCCGCCGCTCGGGGTTCGCCAGCGCCGTCCCCTGCGGGAGCAGGATCTCCCCCCTCGACGCCGCGGCGGGACGCAGCACGAAGACCAGCGCGGTCATCAGCACCAGCGCCAGCACGAACCCGAGGAAGCGCAGGTCGTCCGTCGAGAGCGGCGCGATCAGGACGCGCGGCCCGGAGTGCAGGACCTCGCCGGTGGAGCTGTGGACCACCGCCGTCATGATCCGCGGGGTGTCGCCGCTGCTGAGGTACACGAGCGCCGCGGTGTCGCCGACGCGGAGCAGCGCGAAATCCTCCGGGATGCCCGGGAGCTTGGCGAGCTCGGTCGCGGAGTCGGGCAGGTGTAGCCGGACGGTGACGATGCCGTTGGGATCCCGCTGGGCGGACAGGACGTGGTCCCCGGCGACGGTGATCACGGGGTTCTCCAACGAGCCGATCGTGACCGGCGATGAGGTCCACCGCGGCGCGACCGTTGGCGCCGATGGCTCCGTCGCCAGCGCGAGCTCCGCGCTCCACCGTGTCGCCCTGCCGGAGCCGGCGCCGCCCGGCGTGAGCAGCGAGACGCCGCCCTTGGCGGGGAGCAACAGGCACAGCGAAGTCGAGGCGACGCCTTGGGGGATCTCGACCCGGCGCCACTGTCCGCCCAGCAGCGCACGCAGCTCGATGCCGGGCCCGATCGGATCGCCGTTGGCGTCGGTGACGGGCCTGATCAGCGCCGCGGCCCCCCCGCCGGGGACGCCGCAGAGGCCGATGACTTTCCCGTCGGTCTGGAGCGCGGGGAGCACCTCGAGCCGACCCTGCGGGTCGAAGTTGGGCGGCAGCGGCTCGGGCATGTCGATCGCGTTGAGCGCGCGCACCATCCAGCCGGTGGAGGGGTCCTTCGATCCCGAGCCGTCGGGCGCGAAGAGCAGCACGACGCGCGACCCGGTCGCGGCGACGGCGGCGGGGCGCTCCGGGATCTCCATGGCGCCGTACACCGCGCCGGGCTCGGTGTCCACCGGGAGGAAGTAGAGCTGGTGGGTCGGGGGCCTGACTTTGGACGGGGCCCGGGTGATGGTGTCGGGGTAGTCGAGCTCGACCCAGCCGCCCGCTTCGGAGCCCGCGCCGATCGGCGGCGGGAGCGAGGGGCCGTCGGCGCCGATCGCGGAGGCGCCGGAGATCACCGTCAGCAGCGGCGCGAGCCATCGCATCCGGTTCGGTCTCGGGTTCGGGAGCGGTCGGCGCATCGCCGCGATCGTACCCGCAGTATTCCCCGCGTGGTCCATCAGGGGAGCGCGGGGTTGGGACAATCCTCGTCGAGCACGATGAACTCCCTGGGGCCGAACGCTTCGATCAGGGATTCCAGCGTGAAAACGGCGTCGGGGAGGCGACCGTTCGTCTTGCCATCGTTGAGGTTGTGCAGGAAGAGGCGGATGCTCGTGCCGCTGGCGGGGTGGTCGATCTGCAGCCGGGACGGCGCCATCGGCATGAAACCACCCACGCCGTCGAGCTCGACGCGGTCGTTTGCCTCGATGGAGGCGATGACCAGGGGCGACGTCGTGTCCGCCGGGTCGTAGAGCTCCACGCGGCGTGGCAGGAGCGTCCCGGGATCGAGGAACAGGCGCCGCCACGCGAGATGCCCCGGCGCATCAACGACGAGCCACCGGCCGTTGTCCGACCACGAGGTCGCGCCGGGCGCCCCGACCGGCAGCGGCGTCACGCCGAGCAGGTCAACGATGTCGAGCGGGCTGGCCGGGAGCCCCAGGCTGCGCGAGCAGGGGCGGCCGAGGTTCTCGTTGCGTCCGACAGTGACGCGCTCGCCTTCGTACAGCTGGAAGAACCAGTAGCGCTCGTCGTCGCAGCCGATCCAGAACAGGACCTCGCTGATCTTCCCGACGGAGAGCGCAAAGCGGTCCGGCGCGATCAGCTGGAAGTGCCCCTCGCCCTGCTCCGTGTGCCGATCACCGTCCTCGTCGAGATAGGACAGCCTCGTGACCGCGTTGGCCCAGATCCGGGTGAGCCGATCGGTGCGTTCGTTGAACCGCGTCGCGACCTGGGCGTACGCCAGAGGCGGCTCATCCCGCACGACCGGCGCGTCGGATTGGCGCCCCGATGCGCACCCCCCCAGCGCCAGCGGCAGGCACAGCGCCGTGAGACCGATGCGCAGGGTTTTCAGGCTCATTCGTCGCCCCGCAGCGCCCGGCCCAGCGCGATGGCGGCGTCGGCGGCGTGGGTTTCGTCCAGCCCCGGGTCGGGGACCGCGATCGCCGGAGTCTCGTCCTTGTTCTCGCCCTTGCGGCGGAGCAGCATCACGCGTCGGCCCCCGGCGCCGGCTCGCGAGCCGTCCTGCCGGAGCAGCCGCTTGCGCAGCAGCAGCAGCGCCAGCAGGAATCGGAAGACGGACTGCTGCTCCGAGGATTCCTCGGGGTTTTCGCATAACTGCTCGAAGATCGCCAGCAGCTCGTCATCGCCCAGGAAGGGGTCGTGCTTCTGCTCGGGCGAGGGCATCGTCGCGCGCCAGAACGCGAAGAGCCGCTCGGGCCGCTCGCCGCGCTCCCACATCTCCAGCGACACGTCCCGGCGCTCAAGAGACTCGTCCTCCTCGCCCTCGACGAGGCAGGCGATGTACCCGGCGAGCGGCGGGATCGCCATGCCGGTGAAGACGCAGTGCCCGGTGGGCCTGGCGAACTGATACGAGGAGGTATTGAGGATCGACATGCGCGATGAGTCTATCGCGCCCGGGCGTGACCGTCCGAACGCGGGTCACTCCGTGCGGAAGAAACGCCGCGAGGTCCCCCCCTCGCCGATGAGCGCCTGCACCCTGGCGCCGCAGCGGGGGCAGAAGCCGACGTACATCGTCCCCTCCGCGTTGCGCGGGATCCTGCCATAGACATTGCAGCAGGTGAACCAGACGCCGAGCCAGCGTCGGCCTGCGACCGCGGGATCGACCGCACGGACCGACTGGGCCCCTACGGCGGCGGGGTTGACGAGCCCCGGGATGTCCACCATGTCCTGCGGATCGGGCACTGGGTGGATATCGACCGGCAACGCCGCGCCACTTCACAGCAGCATGCAGGCGGATTCGACCAGACCGGCCCGCTTGCTGATGTCGTTGGCGAGCGCGCACGCCTCCCGGGTGATTCCGGCGCCCGTTTCGCCGAGCAGGTTGGCGTTGGCGTCGATGTTGCAGATCGCCGCGTCCGCCGATGCGATCGTGAGGCTCGCCGCGATCCGCAGATCGGACGAGAGATTCCTGTTCGAGATCGGCAGGAGGCGTTCGAGCAGCCTGGCGACGTCGGCGCAGGCCGCGAGTGTCGCCCGGGGCGGCTGGATCGCGGCGTTGGCGCCGGCGAGGATCGAGGTCATCCTGCCGGGATCCGACTTGGGGAGCTTGAACGCGGCGTTGAGGACGGCGTACGCCGCTGCGTCCTCATCGGCGAGCGTCAGGAAGAGCCCCCGCGCCCGGGACAGCTCCGCTGTGATGTCCCGCAGCGCCGACTCGGTTTCGTCGTCGTCCGACCGGCCCAACGAATAGACGGCGACCATCTCGCCCAGGGCCGCGGCGGTGGCGCCGATGAGCCCCGCGACGGCGCCGCCTCCCGGGGTCGGGGCCTTCGAAGCGAGCGCCTCGAGGAATCCGGCGCAGGTCATGCTGGCGATCGGCTGGGTCATGAGCCTGATCTTACCGGGTCACCCGGCGCCGGCCGGAACCCCCGGCATCCCGGGGGAACCGCGGGAGGTATGATTGCCCCGTGGGGGAGCGATCTCGCACACGACCCCCCCCTCCGAAAGGAACACCGCCGATGAAACGCACCCGATTCGCCGCGATCCTGCTCTCCGCGATCGCCCTTGCCCCGTTTGCCGCCCCCGCGCTCAGCGCCGACGAGGGGCAGCGCGTCGGCGACCCCTACACCCTGACCACCTGCCCCGTCTCTGGCGAGGAGCTCGGCGGCATGGGCGACGCGGTCGTCAAGGTGTACGACGGGCGCGAGGTCCGCTTCTGCTGCGCCATGTGCGTGCCGAAGTTCGAGAAGGATGAGCAGGCGTACCTCGAGAAGATCGACCAGCAGATCATCGCCTCGCAGCTCCCCTACTACCCGCTGACAACGTGCGTGGTCTCGGACGAGGAGCTGCTCCCGGTCTGCGCCGACGACCCCTCGCAGAAGCAGGTGGACGTCGTGGTGAACAACCGGCTCGTTCGCCTGTGCTGCAAGGGATGCCTGAAGGACCTCCAGGCGGACCCCGAGAAGTACTTCAAGAAGATCGACGACGCGGTCATCGCGCAGCAGAAGGACAACTACCCGCTCGACACCTGCCCCGTCTCCGGCGAGGGCCTCAAGCAGGGCGAGATCGTTTACGCCGTCATGGGCAACCGGCTCTTCAAGCTCTGCTGCAACCGCTGCAAGCGGGGCATCAAGAAGGACCCGACCGCGGCCATCGCCAAGCTCGACGCGGCCTGGGCCGCGCAGGGCGGCGCGATGCACTGAGCGCCGAACGACAACCCGGCTGATCAAACCGTGGAGCGCGCGCCGGTCAGAACCCCGGCGCGTGCTCCTGTTCTTCGATGATCTCTCGGGCGCGTTCCCGGGCACGGTCGATCGCCGGGACCAGGATCCCCGCGGGGATCGTCGCGAGCACGATGGGCTCGAGGATGGCGCCGCCGATGCCGGTGAGATTGACGATCGTCGAGCCGTCTGCGTTCGTCGTCATGACGAGGTCGTCGCCCTCGAAACGCACGACCTGCACCGCCGCACGCGCGCCGCGGACGAGGTCGTTGTAGGACGGGATGACCATGCCGGGCTCGCGATCGGCCCCGAGGGGCGAGCGGACGGCGTTCTCGAGCATGGCCCCGAGGAGCGTCGCCAACCCGTACCCCTTGCGGATCGCTCGGGGCGTGTCGAGGTACTGGATCTTGATCGCGCCTTCGATGGAGCCGGGCCACTGCTGCCGGAACGCCTTGCTGGTGAGCAGCCCGCCGTCGCCCTTGCCGGCCGCCTGCCGCGCCGCCGCGGTGACGGACTGCCTCGACACCCCGACTACGAGCCAGTCGCCGGCCATGGCGATGGTCGGCGAGAAGGGAACGGGCAGCCCAGGCGTCTGGAACGACAGGTAGTCGATCCCGCCCTCGCGCAGGTGCGCGATGCGGAGATACCGGCCCGTGCCGTCTTCATCGAACTTGTCCTGCATCCCGCTGTTTGCGAGGTTCGTGAGCTTCGTCAGAGCGCCGAGCATGGCGTCGTGATCGGAGACGCCGGAGAGCATGACCCAAGACATCAGCCCCGAGCCGCCCGTCGAATCGGAGGAATAGAACGCGAAGACCCCGCTGAGCGAGCGGAGGATGTCGTTCTCCAGGTCCACCCCGGTCTGCTCGGTGAACATCGACAGCGCTTCCTGCGCCTCGGGGCTCATCGACTTGAACTGGTCGAGCATCCCGAAGAGCGCACCCAGGTCCATCCGCCCGATCGACGCGGCCATCGCATCGGCCGGGATCGCGTTGACCTGCGCCTGCGTGAGCCCCTCGCCGGCGCCCATTCTCTGCATCGACCCGCGGGCGCCGTGCACGACGGCGCGCGTGTGCGAGCCGGCGTCGTCGCTCCAGCACACGGCGTCCATCGGGCTGCTGAGCGTGTCGAGGACGCCGAGGTTGTCGATCATCGCCATCCCCGCCGCGGCCTCCGGGTTCCCGCCGGCCATCATCGCGCCCATCATCTTCATGGGTGTGATGAAGCTCTCGAGATTGAGCGCGCCGCTCATGAGCCGCGTGCCCCCGGGCGCCGGGGGGAGCGCCGCGTAGGAATCCGCGACAGCGTCCTGATCACCGAGGCGAGCGCCGAGCCACCACCGGCCCCGGTCGCCCTGCCGGACGCCGATGCCGATCTCACCTGCGGGCGTCTGCATCGCCAGCGAACCGTCGGGCTGGCGCTCAAGCTCCCGGACATCGGCGACCAGCCCGGTGAGCGCGCGCTGCGCCGCGTCGGCGCTCCCCTTGTCGCGAGCACAGAACGCGATCTCACCGCTGATCCGCGGCATCCCGGTGTTCGGATCGGCGCCGTGGCTGACGATCGAGATCCGCACCGGCCCCTGGAACGCGAGGTCAACCAGGTCGAAGATCCCGGGGGGCGCCTGCTGGAGGTCGGGGATCTCCCGCGGCAGCTCGCGCAGCCTCGCCGGGAGCATCAGCAGCGCATCGCGGAGCGCGGCGTCCTTGGGGTGCGCAAGGATCTCGGGGATCGTCGAGCTCTCGAACGCGACGATCGTCTGGGGCCGGGGTTGATCGTTCTGGGCGAGCAGCGGGGAAGCGCAGATCGCGGCGGCGCCGGCGAAGACAAGAGCGGTGCGGTGGATCAAGGCCATGGTTGATGATCTCCTTCTCGCAGGTTGATCGGGTCGCGCAAATGATAGCGCAACAACAGCGATGCGGGGAATCATCCCCGAGCCGGTGTTTTCATTGGCGCTCGATTGCGACTGGGACGAGCACGACGCCGGTCCGGTTCACCGTCCCGCGCGGTTCGTCTTCGCCTTGCGCCCACGACCACCGGCGCCGGCGTTCCTGGACCGCGAAGGCGCGCCCCCACTCGCCGGCCGACCCCCGCCGCCGCCGTTGCGGGTCGGTTTGCGGCCGCGGGGCTTGAACTTCTTCTTGCCGGGGAAGCCGTCACGGTTATCGCCGTGTTCCGCGGCGTCGAGTGCGCGGTTCGGCTTCGGGCCCTTGCGGTGCGGGCGCGGCGCTCCGCCGTCGGGGCGGTGGGGGCGGGAGTTGATTGCCAGCGCGAGCTCCGGAAACTCATTGCCGACCTCGATCTCGATCCTCGTCCGGCGCTCGATGGCGCGCAGGATCCCGATCTCGTCGCGATCGCAGAAGGACATCGCCACGCCGGAGGCGCCGGCGCGCGCGGTGCGGCCGATGCGGTGCACGTACGTCTCCGGATCGACGGGCATGTCGTAGTTGACCACGTGCGAGATGTCGTCCACGTCGATGCCGCGGGACGCGACGTCCGTCGCGACGAGCACCGTCGTCGCGCCGGACCGGAACCCCTGCATCGCGCGGTTCCTGGCGTTCTGCGACTTGTTCCCGTGGATCGTGTCGGCGTTGATGCCGGCGCGGTTGAGGAGCTTGGTCAGCTTGTCGGCGCCGTGCTTGGTCTTCGTGAAGACCAGGGTCCTGCGGACTTCGTTCATGCTCAGCACGGACGTGAGGAGCATCGGCTTGTCGCCGCGCTCGACGTGGTACACGCGCTGGGCGATCGACTCGACCGTCGTCGCCTCGGGCGCGGTCTCGACGCGGACAGGGTCCCGCAGCATCGAGTCGGAGAGGCGGCGGATCTCGGGGGACAGCGTCGCGGAGAAGAAGAGCGTCTGCCGTTCCTTTGGCGTCAGCGCCACGATCTTCCTGATGTCGTGGATGAACCCCATGTCGAGCATGCGGTCCGCCTCGTCGAGCACCAGCGTCTCGATCGACGTCAGATCGACGTGGCCCTGCTCCTGAAGATCGAGCAGCCGCCCGGGCGTCGCGACGAGCACGTCCACGCCGGCGCCGAGCGCCTTGACCTGACGGAACTGGTTCACGCCGCCGAAGACGCAGGTGTGCCGCAACGGGAGCTGCCTGCCGTAAACGACGAAGCTCTCGAAGATCTGCGTCGCCAGCTCGCGTGTCGGGCACAGGACGAGCGCACGCGGCGCGCGGCCCCTGGGCAGCCGGCGGGGTTGCTGACCGGGGGGCGTCTTGGGTCCGGCGAGCCTCTGGAGGATGGGCAGCGCGAAGGCGCAGGTCTTGCCGGTGCCGGTCTGGGCGCAGCCGAGAATGTCGCGGCCGGCCAGGGCGTCGGGGATGGACTGCGCCTGGATGGGGGTGGGGGTCGAATAGCCCTCGTCAGCCACCGCGCGAACGATGGGCTCGATGAGCCGGAGTTCATTGAAGGTCATTGCTGAGTTGTTCTCGATACCGGTGTGCTCGGGCGATGGAACACCGCCCATTTGAAACCGCCATGTCTCCGGACGCCGGGGGCGCCCTTGCAAAAACACCGGTCTCCCTCCGCGTGGCGCCTTTTCCGTGCGACCCGCGGAGTGGGCCAACCGTAGGGAGCAAGCCCGGGCAAGTCCAATGGGGCGTTTTCAGCCCGGAACGGCGTCCGTCGCCCCGGCCCGGCGCCTGTCCTCGACCGCGAGCAGCGCCTCCTCCACGGTCCCGAAGAACGCGTCGGCCCCGAAGCGGTCGGTCATCCCGGACTTCGACATCGCCGTGAAGGGCTGCGCGTGCACGCCGATGAGCAGGAGGCTGGTCCGGTCGGCGACCGTCGCGCGGCGCAGCTCGTCCAGCGCGTGCAGGCCCGTCGCGTCGATCGCGCCGACCCGCGTCAGGTCCAGAAGCAGGAACTCCGGCGGCCTGGAGATCCGGTCCAGCGCGTCGCGCATCTTGTACGCGGCGCCGAAGAAGAACGGGCCGTCGATCGCATAGACCTGCACCCCGTCGGGGAGCCCGGCGCCCCCGGATCGGCCGAGCGGCGCGAGCACGGCGTCGGAAGGATCGTCGGCGGATCCGTCCGCGATCGTCGCGACGCTGGTTAGGTCGGCCATGCGCTTCATGAACAGGATCGCCGCGAGCACCATCCCGACCTGCACCGCGACCGACAGATCGATCAGCACCGTCAGGCCGAAGGTGGTGAGCATCACCGCGGCGTCGCTGCGCGGCGCGGTGAGCAGCCATCGGAAGCTGCGCAGGTCGGCCATGTTGTACGCGACGACCATGAGCACGCCGGCGAGCGAAGCGAGCGGGATCGCCGAGGCCAGCGGCCCCAGCGCGACCAGGATCACCAGCAGGGTCAGCGCATGGACCATGCCCGAGATCGGCGTGCGCCCCCCGGCCTGCACGTTCGTCGCCGATCGCGCGATTGCCGCCGTCGCGGGGATCGCGCCGAAGACGGGCCCGGCGATGTTGGCCGCGCCCTGCGCGATGAGCTCGGTGTTGGAGCGGTGCCGCGTCCCGAGCATGCCGTCGGTCACCACGGCGCACAGCAGCGACTCGATCGCCGCCAGGATCGCGATCGTCGTCGCGGGGCCGACAAGCTCCGGCGCCCGCGACAGGTCGATGAACGAGAGGCTCAGCCTCGGCGCGCCGGCGCTGATGGCGCCGAAACGGTCGCCGATCGTCTCGACCGGCAGATCAAGGAGCCGAGCGATGATCGACGCCGCGAGGATCGCGACGATGGGGCCAGGGATGCGGCTCGTGACCCATCGGCGGAAGGCGAGGATCAGCGCGACGGACCCGAGCCCGACGCCGACGGACGCCGCGTTGATCGTGCCCAGGTGCTCGGCGTACGTGCGGATCTGCTGCACGAATCCGGGCGGGAGCGCCCCGGTCTGCAATCCCAGAAGATCGCGGACCTGCCCGGTCGCGATGATCACGGCGATCCCGCTGGTGAAGCCCGTGGTGACGGGGTACGGGATGTACTTGATCAGCCCCCCGAGGCGCGCCAGGCCCATGATGACGAGGATCACGCCGGCCATCATTGTCGCCAGCAGCAGCCCGTCGAAGCCGTGCTGCGCCGCGATGAGGTACACGATGCCGACGAAGGCGCCGGTGGGGCCCCCGATGTTGACGCGCGTCCCGCCCAGCGCCGAGATCAGGAAACCCGCGATGATCGCCGTCCACAGACCGACCGTCGGCGGGGAGAGCGCGGCGCCGCCCGCGACGTTCTCCGGGATCGAGGCGATGCCGAACGCCATCGACAGCGGCAGCGCCACGAACCCCAGCGTCACCCCGGCGAGCAGATCACGCGACAGGTGCGCCTTCGTGTAGCCGCGCAGACACGTCAAAGTCTTGGGCAGGAAGATGGTCTGTCGTGGCAAGGCTCGGCGCCGATGGTCGGTGTGCGATCAAACGTCCCTGCATGAGCGCGGAAACGGAAGGCCGATTGTACTCGCGCGGTCGCCCCGAACCGCGTCGGCACGCTGGATCACGTCCGGACCGCGACCTCGCCTGCATCTGGGGGCATGGAAAAAGCCACAGGCCAAATCGACCGGCGGCGATGCCGGATCGGCGCTCGAAATCCTCCCGCATCAAACGTTTACGAGCAGACGAGCCGATGCTCCAGCGAGGGGTTGGCGCGACTCCTCTAGTTGATGAACAGCTCGAGCAGCACGCCGAGGTCGGCCGTGTCCACGATGCCGTCGTTGTTGATGTCGGCGATCGACGACGGGTCCACCGAGCCGAACTGCCCGAGGAGGATGCCCAGGTCCGCCGTGTCCACGACGCCGTCGCCGTTGAGGTCGGACGAGCGCACGCCACCGAAGAACCCGATGTCGAACTGGCAGTAGGCCTTGAGGGTCGTCCCGACGACCGCGAACTCAACGAACACATCGCCGGGGTTGTTGTTGGTGTCGAAGATCTGGACCTGCGCCCTGCCGTCCCCGTTCGTGGTGAAGGTCATGGACGGGTTGGTCGCGGAGGTGGACCCATCGGGCCACTGGAAGGCGCCGGCGCCCCCGATCTGTGTGATCGTGACGAGCTGACCCTCGAGGCCCTCGAAGTTGCGCTCGGCCCAGACCTGCAACGTCCCCGCTTGGCCGCTCGGGATGCTCGGGAACTGATACCCGGGGAGGCACCCGACGTGCAGCTGATCCGGAGGATCGCAGAGCATGATGGCGTAGTCCTCGACCTCGCCGTACTGCGCCACGCCGGTCGCGGCGCCATTGTTCATGCTGATGTTGTTCACCCGTCCCTCGTCCTCGCCGTAATCGAGCCGCATCCTGGCGTAGATGACGTTGGAGCCACCGCCGGCGTTCGCCGGGACATTCAGCGTGTAGTTGAGGACGATCGTGTTGTTGGGCCCGGCCTGGAAGGTTGCTGGTCCGGTGAGGTTGGCGCTAGCGCCGGTGGTCGCGATGTTGGAGCCCCACCAGTTCATGACCCGGTCGTTGGCGAGCAGGAACTGCCGGTCGCCGTCGAAGTCGTAGTAGCCGTTGAAGTAAAGCTCCTGGCTGGGGGCGCCGCCGACGTACCTGCCGGCAAGCCCGGAGGTCGAGATCGTGATCGTGACGGCGTAGGCGCCGCCCCGGTTGAGCTTGTAACCGTTGCCGTGCCCCGAGATGGGCGTCGGGTTGACCTGCACGAAGGTCATGCCGTCGTCGAAGTTGTCCGGCGCGAGCGGTGAGTGCTCGTTGGCGTTGCCGTCGACGTTGGCGCCCAGCCACTCGTAGAGGAAGTTGACGCAGTTGTTGGGTGTCGAGTTCAGGACGTTGTTGGTCCCCGCGGAGATGAGGTTGGCGTTGGCCGTGACGATGCCGCCGCAGGCGCGCTGCGCCGCGGGGACATTCGCGTTGATCCAGGCGTCGTCGCCGGCGGGGGTCGTCTCGACGATGCCGTTGCCGCCGTCGCGGATCATGGCCCCGGCGCCGGTCCCGACGACGATGTCGTCGCCGCCGCCGCCCCGGGCGCCGCGGAGATGCACCGGACCAAGCGCCGTTGTCGCGCGGAGCTGCACGCCGTTGAGCATGCGGCCGCTGGTCGTGGACTGCACCAGGGTCTGGTAGCGATTGAAGGGCCCGCCGTTCATGAACGGGTCCGGCGCATCGCCGAGGTCCCAGGAGTAGAGGAAGTTGCAGGCGTCCGCATCGTCCTGGGCCAGCGACCGCTCCTGCGCCGCGTTGCCGGTGAAGCAGTTGGGGTTGGTGTTCATCGTCGCGATGGCGCCGATGGCCTTGCCGCTGTTGGCGATGCCGTTGGGGCCCACGCAGATCGCGTTGAACGGGTTGCCCTGGTTGTCCGCGCACGAGGTGTCGTCGGGCACACGGGGCGTCGTCAGGTTGTTGTCGCTGGCCGGGAGGACGGCCCAGAAAAGCCCGGCCGCCCCGCTCCCGACCGCGATGACCTGGTTGTCGCCGCCGCCTGCGGTGGTCTGGCAGAGACCGTCGGCGCCGGTGTACACCATGGTCCCCGCGCCGTTGATCTCGTCATCGCCCATCAGGGCGCCGACTGTCGCGGCGCTGAGCATCCCGCCCGCGGCGCCGCTGATGCACGGCTGCCCCCACGGGCCCTGCCCGACGGCGACAAGTTGATTCTCCTCCGGGTGTGAGATGCCGATCGAGTGCCCCAGCTCGTGCGTGGCTGTTGACTGGACGTCCTTCGTGAACCCGATCCCCGCTGTTCCGGCGGCGTTCGTCGCGTTGAATGGGTTGTTGAATCGCTGGCCGTTGGTCCGCCACGGGACCGGGCGCATCACGCCGGTCTCATCGCGGAGCATTGTTGCGGTGTTGAGCACGATGTCGGATTCGATGATCGTGCCGGTCGTGTTGTTCACCAGCATCCCGGTGACACCGAACGTGCTTGTGTTGGTGAGATTCCTGTTGTTCGGGGTGGTCTCAACGATCCCGTTGGCGCCGGAGTTCAGGAACCCGCCCGCGATCGTGTCGTCGCCGAGTGGGGTGGTCTCGATCGTGCCGTTGGTCCCCGGCGCGATGATCCTCCGGTTCGCCCCGACGTTGATCCCGATCGCCCATCGGTCGTCGCCCATCGGCGTCGTGTTGATCACGCCGTTGACGCCGCAATGAACCACCGGGTGACCGCCGACCATGCCCATCATGTCGTCGCCGCCCAGGTTGGCGCCACCGCTCTGCAGGATGCCGTCGGCGCCCGCGAAGATCACCGGCGTGTTCGCGGCGCCAACGTTCTGGCCGACCGGCGCCGGGTCCGCGACATCATCGGTATTGCCGCTACCGAACCCCATGGTCGTCCCGAACCCGATCGTGTTGAACCCGTCGATGAGCCCCGGGATGTTGGCCACCTGCGCGGCGGGCGTCCGGGTCGGCGCGATCAGCGCGGGCGTCACGTTAGCCCACGATGTGAGCGCGGCGTTGATCGCGTTGGACGCCGCGGTGACGTCATTCGCGTTGACATTGCCGTCGCCGTTGAAGTCGATGCCGGCCATCCCGGCGTTGGACATGGCGTACGGGACCTGGCAGCCGGGGAACTCTCGGAGGTCCCAGTGCAACGGTGAGTTGAGCGCGGCGGATGGAAGCGCCTCTGTGATGAACGGGAGGTTCCACGTCCGGAACGCCGACGCTGGGCCCGCCGCCCAGAGCGCGGCGAGCGTCGCGAGCGAGACCGAGGCTCTCGTGATGATCCGGAAGCGGGTCACTGGTCACCCCCTGCCGCTGGAGCGCCGTTGCCGTCCGGGCCGATGTGCAGCGCGTCGAGATCGACAACCGTGACGCCCGAGACACGCTCGAGCTCCCTTCTCGCGGGCTCCTGCGCGACGCGGTGCCGCTGTGCGGCCTGCAGTGAGTCCGTACGTTGCACCGTCAGGGGTCTGCCGGTTTCACGGACGACGCGCTCGCCGTTGAGGGGATTGATCTCGACGGTGAGCTTGCCCTGCGACATCCCCGTGAAGGGCAGCGGCGCGATCCTGGATTCCTGGAGGTAAAGCACCACCTCCTCGTTGACCTCGAGCCGGGGCTGATCGACCACGATGTAGGTCAGATCGCCCACCGTTCCCCCGAGGTAGCTGACCTCGATCAGGTCGTCCGGCGACCATCCCTTCCAGTACTCGACGACGCGGACCTGCGCCGTCGTCCAGATCTGGTTGTGGTCCGCGTTCCAGGCGGTCTCCACCCGCTCGACCATGCCGTAGACGACCGAGCCGGACTGGCGGACCATCTGGTCGGTGTCGAGCGGAATCGTCTGGGTTGCTTGCGCGGCCGTGGCGGCGCAGGCGAGCGAAGCAGCGATCACAGCATGCGCCCTGACACGCCGCGACCGCCGGCGTCTTGTCAGCGCGAGCCCGCCCATCGCCAGCAGCGCGCCGGCGCCGGGGCTCGGCAGGACATGGATCGCCTTGCTGGAGATCGTCTCGTCGAAGCCGGTCCCCGTCGCGCCGAAGGGACGCAGCGATTGGAACGGGGCGCTCAGGTCCGCGCCGTCCGCCGGCGGATTGGGTGTGATTTTGAACCCGTCGTTGCCCATGCCCTGGAAGAAGACCTCGATCGTGTCCACCTCCGTCTCGATGAGCAATGAGAGGTAGTCGATCCCGAATCTTCCGTCGTCGGTGTCCGTGAACAGCGCCCACAGCCCCACGTTCCCTGTGGCGAGCGCGGGAAAGAACGAGTCGTCGATGTCCGCCTCGAAGACGCCGGTCTTGGTCAGCCCCAGCGCGATCGTCGCGGGCCCGGCGCCGGGGCCGAACAGCTCGTCGGTGATGTCGAGCATCCCGAGACCCCCGTCGCGGGGATCGACCAGCATCGCCATGTTGACGTTGGTCGAGCCGATCATCCGCTCGGCGGTCAGCTCGGCGAAGTCCGCGCGGAACTTCGCGGACAGGATCGGGACCGAGATCGAATCGAAGCTGAACCCGCCGAAAGCGAAGGCATTGAACAGATACATCGGCGCTGCCACCGCCGCGATACGCGCCGGCAGGTCCCGTCGGATCCCCCGCATAATCCCTCCAATACGCTGACAGGGCGGGAGCCACAGCCCCGATTCGCCCCGGTGTGACGTGCGCCGTCAGAATGAAAGAGAACCGACGTGGAAGCAAGAGAAAAACGCGCGCAACCGGTGAACGCGGCACTTCGAGGGATTACCCCGGGATGCGCCGCGCAACGCAATGTCCTCGTGCACCTGAATCGGATTGCCGAATCCGGTTTCTGATTGTCGCTCACCGGTCCAAGAGCGGCGGAGTCATCCCCGGGACTCCGGCCTGCGTCGGAAGATCCGATCGGAAGATAAGCAGACCCTGCGCGCGAAGGAGCTTGAGGCGATGGAAACATCCCCAATGAAAAACGGCCCTTGCGGGCCGTCTTCATCAAAGCGGGTGAGGCGATTCGAACGCCCGACATTCACGTTGGCAACGTGACGCTCTACCACTGAGCTACACCCGCGAAAGGTGTTGTTCCGGTCCGACTTCATCGGCTCCGGGACAGGAAAAGTACGCCACAAATCTCGCGTCGTCAATGCTCCGGGCCGACCGGGCGAACTTCCGCGTGGTCTGGGAGGATTGTGGAGTTCTCGGGCCGCCACGAGGGCCGGGGATTCCTTGCGCGGCATTCCTTATTGGCGCCCGCCCCGAGCCGAGGCGATCGCCTCCAGGACCTGCTCGCCGGTGTAGGCGTTGCTGATCCAGGGAGATTCGAGCCCCGGGCCGAAGACGGCCAGCGTCGGGATGCCGGTCTGGCCCAGGTCCCTGAGCTTGGCCCAGCCCGGCGCCTTCGTGCTGGTGACGTCGGCGATCAGGGGCGTCACACCCGACGAGCGCAGCTGCTCCGCCACGCCCTTGCGGTCGAGAACCGCGGCCTTGAGCGCCTTGCAGTTGAGACACCACTCCGCGGTGAAATCCAGCACCACCACGTCGCCGCGATGCCGCGCCGCGTCGAAGAGCTGCGCGTTGTAGGCGATCCACACGTCGCTGCGCGCCTTGGTCGTTTCCTTTGCGGCGTAGGCGACCGAGACGCCCAGGATGAACAGGCCGATCGCGGAGAACACGAGGCGCCGCCCGGTCTTCCTCGTGATCTGGATCGTGCGCACCAGCAGCCACAGCCCCGCGCCCCCCGCGAAGAGGCCGACGACCCACCAGTGCGCGATCCTGCCCCACCACGGCAGCCCAGAGAGCAGCGCGGGACGCTCCGAGATGAACCCCCGCGCGCCGGCGCCGACGAAGTACGCCGCCGCCGCCAGCAGCAGGAGACCCATGACCTGCTTGACCAGCTCGCTCGCCGGCCCGGTGCGCGGGACCTTGTCGATCAGCCCGGGCCGCAGCGCCAGGACAAGGTACGGCAGCGCCATCCCGACGCCGATGGAGCCGAAGACGGTCAGCGTCCACGCCGGGCCTTGCGTCGCCGCCACCGGAAGCAGCGCGCCGGCGACGAACCCGAAGCAGGGCAGGCCCAGCACCGCCGTCATCACCCCGAAGAGAAACGATCCCCAGGCGCTGTCCGCCTTGGGATCGACCATGTACACCGCTTTGGGCAGGCGGAACGTGTACAGCCCCATCAGCCCCAGCGCGAGGACCCCGATGACCAGACCGATCCCCGCGGTGAGCCACCAGATCCCGAAGATCCGCGACGGATCGCTGAACGCCCCGACGAGCGCCACCGGGATCCCGATCCCGACCCAGAACGCGACGACGCCCAGCGCCATCCAGAGCGAGAGCGCCAGCGCCTTGCCCGGCGTCGCGGCGTGCTGGCTGAGCGTCATCACCTTGATCGGCAGCACCGGCAGCACACAGGGCGTCAGGTTGAGGATCAATCCACCGACCGCGCCGAGAAATGCCAACGCGAGAAAGCCGCCGACCCCCGACAGGTTCCCCAGCGAGAGCCCGAAGAAGCTGGCCCCCCTGCCGGTCGGCGTCGCCGGCTGCGCCGCGACCGACCCCGCGGCCATCTGCGCGAAGACCGACGAATCAAACCCCGCGAACTGCGACGGGTCGCCCTTCTCGTTCTCACCCGATGCGCCGACCGGCGCGATCTCGATCGACGCCGACTGCTCGACAAGCTGCGGCGCCATACAGGAGGTCTCGTCGCAGGCCTGATACTCGACGTCAACAACGATGTCGTCACTCCCGGCGGGGGCGCCGGGCTTGACGAGAAGCGGGACGTACGCAACCGCTTTGCCCTGGTACGTCGGGACCTCGATCGTGTCGTGCTCGCCCGTGGGATCGGCGACCTTCGCAAGCGAGGGTGCTGGCCATTGCACCGGTCCCACCGCCTCCACCCACTCCGGGACCTGCGCGATCGTCACATTGGTGCGGATGGCAAACTCCGCGATGTCCGGCGGAAGCACGTCCTGAGCCGCACTGGGCCAGGAGTGCCAGTGCTCGGCGTGTTCGAGGACCACCGCGAGAACGAGCTGGTCCCCCGGGGCGACCCGTGAATCGGAAGCGACCACGGAAACCCGCACCGGATCGACCGGGACCGAGCCGAACAGCTGGGCGCCGCCCGGCGCCGCCGCGAACAACGTCAGGACGCCCGCGGCGAGCACTCCCGGTTCGGAGGATCTACACAAGGTCAGGAAGCGATCAAGCATCGATGGGTGAACCGCCGGGTGGGGTTGGTTGTTCCGTCAAGGGCCCCGGAGAGGGAGCATTCCGGGGAGATTCTGCGGCCCACGGCGGGGAAAGCCCACCCCGAGCACCAGCCGTCAGTGCAGCCGGGGCGCACCCGGGACCGATAAGCACGATACGCCGCGGCGCTGCCCGGCCCGGAGCCCCGGGGGTCGCGCGCGCGGCGTCGAACGAGGAGTATGCCGACTCGATGGCCGACGTGCTGGACCAATCCGCGATCGACGCCCTGCTCAACGCCGTGGACGACGATGTCGTCACGATCGCCCCGGGGGCCGTCAAGGTCTTCAGCCGCCGGCGTCTGGACATGGAGTCCATCGAGATCAGGCCCTACGACTTCAAGCGCCCCGAACGCGTCTCCAAGGACCAGATGCGGTCCCTCCAGACGCTCCACGAGGGGTTCGCGCGGAACTTCGGAGCCTCGCTCTCCGCGTTCCTGCGCATGATCGTGGAGGTCAAGCTCGCCGGCTGCGAGCAGATGACCTACGGCGAGTTTGTCGCCAGCCTGACGATCCCGACCTCGTTCAACCTCATCGATATCGAGCCGCTCGAGGGCCAGATCTGCCTCGAACTGAGCCCCCTGATCATCTACTCCATCATCGACCGCCTGCTCGGTGGCAACAACGAGGAGCTTTTCATCCCCCAGCGGCCGCAGACGCTCATCGAGATGCGGCTCATCGGCCAGGTGATCAAGCGGGCGCTGGACGCGCTGTCGGAGTCGTGGAGCGATGTCGCCAAGCTGGATTTCTCGCTGGCCGAGACGGAATCGAACCCCCAGCTCGTGCAGATCGTCCCCCCCAACGAAGTGGTGATCGTCATCGGGTTCGAGCTGAAGATGGTCAACCGCGCCGGCACGATGAGCCTGTGCATCCCCTACAACGTCATCGAGCCCCTGATGGAAGCTGTCTCCGCGCAGACCTGGTTCAGCTCCAAGGGCCTCAAGCGGACCGAGGAGAACGAGAAGCGGGTCGAGGCGACGCTCCAGTCGGCCCCGCTGGAGGTCTCTGCGGTCCTGGCCAACACGAAGATCACCCTGGCCGACCTGGCAAACCTGAGCGTCGGGGACCTGATCGTCACCGAGAAACCCGCCGCCTCGCCCCAGACGCTCTGTGTCGAGGGCAAGAGGAAGTTCCTGTGCCGGGTCGGGCAGATCGAGGGCTCCAGGGCGGTCCGGATCGAGCGCCCCATCAGGCCCGACGACCGGATCTGAGCCCACCGCGGTGATCCGAAGGCCCCGGACCCCCGGTCCGCCGACGGGTTGCCGGTTTCCGGGTGTCGGCATACGCTTCTCCCGAAGAAACGGCGTCTCGGAGCGGCCCGGGCAGAGTGTGTCCGCAAGGCTCTGGGCGTCGTTGTGCAAAGGACGTTTGTGTGATGCATGTGATCCGCTGCCATGCGGTGTGATTTCGAACGATCGCGCATCGGCCTCTCCCGAACCCCCGCCAGCGCGGGCGCCAGGGAGGGTCGGCGACGCAGGAGCCCCGTGATGACCTGAGCGACAAGCCACAGGTTGATCGCGGCTCGTGCGGTCGTCCGGGGCGTTGCCCCGGCGGCTCGGCGAGACCGCCCGGCGCGGACCACGCGTGTTGCCCGACGACACACGTGGTTTTTCGTGCGCCAGGAACGCGCCCGCCCCTAATCTCTCGACAACCCGGCCGCGGCGCCCGAAGGCCGCACGACAACCAGACAACCAGAACAACGAGAACAACCCGATGTCCGCAATGAACCCCCAGGAAATGATGCGCATCCTCGACTCGATCGCCCGCGATCGGAACGTCGATCGCGACCTGCTGATCGAGGATCTCGAGACCGCGATGGTCTCCGCCGCGCGCAAGTTCTACAACACGCTCGACACCGAGGAGTTCACCTGCTCCCTCGACAAGCTCACCGGAGAGATGACGCTCTTCCGCTTCGGCGAGCCCGTGGACATGCCCCCCGCCGCATTCGGACGCATCGCCGCGCAGACCTTCAAACAGGTCATGATCCAGAAGTTCCGCGAGGACGAGCGCGACAGCCTCTACGCGGACTTCTCCGGCCGCGTCGGCGAGATCGTCACCGGCACCGCACAGCGCTACGAGGGCGGCTCGCTCGTCGTCACCATCGAGCGCGCCGAGGGCTTCATGCCCCGCTCCGAGCAGATCCCGGGCGAGCAGTTCCAGCCCGGCGACCGCATCCGCTGCATGATCCTCGACGTCCGCGACGTCGGGAACCAGGTCAAGATCGTCCTCTCTCGCGGCAACCCCGAGTTCATCCGCCGACTCTTCGAGGTCGAGGTCCCCGAGGTCCAGGAGCGCGTCATCGAGATCAAGGCCATGGCCCGCGAGGCCGGCCACCGCACCAAGGTCGCCGTCACCTCCATCGATTCCAAGGTGGACGCCGTCGGCGCCTGCGTCGGCGTCCGCGGCTCGCGCATCAAGAACATCGTCGATGAGCTCAACGGCGAGAAGATCGACATCGTCCGCTGGAACGAGTCCAGCCAGGTGCTCATCCAGAACGCCCTCAAGCCCGCCGAGGTCGCCGAGATCTCGCTCTGCTTCGAGCTGGGCCGAGCCACCGTCGTCGTCAACGAGGACCAACTCTCGCTGGCGATCGGCAAGCGGGGCCAGAACGTCCGACTCGCCGCGCGCCTGACCGGCTGGGACGTGGACATCCTCACCCCGACCGAGTTCAACCGTGGCCTGGAGACAATGGCGCAGACCCTCGAATCCATTGAGGGCGTCACCGACGAGATGCTCGACCGCCTCGCGGCGCTGGGCATTGTCAGCGTCTTCGACGTCGAGGAAGTCGGCGTCGAGGTCATCCAGGTCGAGCTCGAGGCCGACGAAGCGACCGCGCAGCGGATCGTCGAGGCCTCCTCGCTCGCCGCCAAGGAGGTCGCCGAGCAGCAGGCCAGGGAGAAGGAAGAGGCCGCGCAGCGCAAGGCCGAGGAGGAGGAGGCCGCCCGGCGCCTGCTCCAGGACGGCGGGCTGGGCGAGGACGTCTCGCCGGACATCGCCGCCGCGGCGATCCTCGGCGCCGGCTCGATGCGCGACCGGCCCACCGTCAGCACGGTCGATCCGGACCGGCTCGAGGCGATCGCCGCGATGGCCGACGCCAACGCCGAGGCGATCCTTTCGGGCGGCGAAGTCACCTCCGACTGGCCCGCAGCCCCGTCGAGCAAGCCCGACCACGCCGGCGAGGAATCCGCCGAGGACGGGGACGACGAGTCGGCGGTCAGCGAGGACCACGACATCGCGGAGGCGGCGCTCAACGACCAGATGGACAGCGAATCCGTCTCCACGGATTCCGGTGTCCGCGACGACGAGATCACAACCTTCCCGCAGACACAACGAGAGGGCAGCGAGCAGGCCTGACCTGCCAGACAGCGGCGCCGAGACGGCGCAACGATGCCGGAACTTGCGCGGGGCTGGAGCCCGGCGTTGAGACCGGCGAACGAAGGGCGAAAACAGTTGGCGAAACGGGTCTTTGAAATCGCGAAAGAGCTTGGGGTCAAGTCCAAGGCCATCCTCGACAAGTGCTCGGCCGAGGGCATCCCCATGAACAACCACATGTCGAGCGTCTCGGTCGGCCTGGAGGCGACCATCCGCGAGTGGTTCGGGGGATCCGACCAGCACACCGCGGTCGAGACCAGCGAGAAGGTGGACATCGACAAGGTCCGGCGCGCCAAGCCCGCCAAGAAGAAGGCGGTTGCCAAGCCCGCCGACGAAGGCGATGAGGACGGGGGCGTCGCCACGCTCACCGAGCCCGCCAAGGCGCCCGCTCCGAAAGTCACGGCGCCCCCCGCGCCGCCGGCAGCGCGAACTGTCTCGGCCCCCGGATTAACCGAAACTGAAGTACCCAGTGCCAAGCAGCCCGCGACGGAACGACCCGCCGCCGCGGCCAGCGCGCCCGATGACGATCAGGGCCCCGCCCCCGCGACCAAGGCCCCGAGGCAGCCCAAGCCCAAGCCGGCCCCCGCGCCGACGATGAACGTCCCCAAGCGCCCCAAGGTGATCTCTCCCGCCGGCGAGCAGCTCAAGAAGCAGACCCCCGCCAAGCTGTCCGGCCCGAAGGTCGTCCGCATCGAGGCGCCCGACCGGATCGAAGCCCCCCGAGGCCCCAGGCAGGGCGGCGGTGGCGGTGGCATCGACGGGCCGTCCATCCCCATGTCCCGCGGCCCCCAGGGCGGCGGCGGCGTCCGCCGAACCGGTGGCGGCGCCGGCGCCGATCAGGGACGCGACGGACGCAACTCGCGACGCTCCGATTCCGGCGGTGGCCGGCGTCGCGGCGGCGGTCGCGACTGGAGCCAACAGGACCTCGCCGACCGCGAGGCCAGGCTGTCGCGCTCCGGCGGATTCCTCCGCACGCGCCGGCGGGCGCTCAAGAACAAGTCCGACGGGGGCGGCGCCAAGGCGCAGTCCGCCGCGGAGACCGGCGGCGTCGTCAAGATCTCCGAGCCCTTCACCATCAAGGACCTCTCCGCCGCCACCGGCGTCAAGGCCTCCGAGATCATCAAGCTCCTCTTCATGGAGGGCGTGATGGCGACGGTCAACTCCGGCATCGACACGGAGAAGGCCCAGGAAATCATGATGAACTGGGAGATCGAGCTCCAGGTCGATGAGGCCAAGACCGCCGAGACCCAGGTCGCCGAGAAGTTCGGCGAGCGCACCATGCTCGACGAGCGCCCGCGCAGCCCCATCGTCGCCATCCTCGGCCACGTCGATCACGGCAAGACCTCCCTGCTCGACCGCATCCGCCACGCCAACGTCGCATCGGGCGAGGCCGGCGGCATCACCCAGGCCACCAGCGCCTTCCGCGTCCCCGTCCACGTCGGCGACGACGACAAGCAGATCGTCTTCCTCGACACGCCCGGCCACGAGGCGTTCACCGCCATGCGCGCCCGCGGCGCCAGCGTCACCGACATCGTCGTGCTCGTGGTCGCCGCCGACGACGGCGTCATGCCGCAGACCGTCGAGTCGATCAACCACGCCAAGGCCGCCGGCACACCCATCATCGTCGCGCTCAACAAGATCGACGTCCCGCAGGCGACCGACTCGAACATCCAGCGCATCCTCGGCCAGCTCGCCGAGCACGAGCTCAACCCCACCGAATGGGGCGGCGACACCGAGGTCGTCCGGGTCAGCGCCGTCACCGGCGAGGGCATCGACAACCTGCTCGTGACGCTCGACCTCCAGGCGCAGCTCATGGAGCTCACCGGCGACTTCAAGGGACCCGCCAGGGGCTCCGTCGTCGAGTCCGCCATGGTCGAGGGCCGCGGCGCCACCGCGAACCTCCTCGTCCAGGACGGCGAGCTCAAGATCGGCGACTTCATCGTCGCCGGCCGTGCATTCGGCCGCGTCCGCGACATCACCGACGACCGCGGGAACAAGCTCAAGCACGTGCTCCCGGTCGCGCCGGTGCAGATCTCGGGCCTGTCGGACCTCCCCGACGCCGGCGACAAGTTCTACATCGTCGATTCGCTCAAGAAGGCCCAGAACGCCGCGGAGGAGCGCATCGCCCGCGAGCGCGAGGTCGAGCTGGCGACCCCGAAGGTCACCCTCGACAACCTCTTCTCAACCATGGCCGACGCCGAGGTCAAGGAGCTGCTCGTCGTCGTCAAGGCGGACGTGCAGGGCTCGGTCGAGGTGCTCAAGAAGTCCATCGAGGACGTCCACACCGACGAGGTGCGCACCCGCGTGCTCCACGCCGTCGTCGGCGGCATCACCGAATCGGACGTGCTCCTCGCGCACGCCTCCGGCGCGATCATCATCGGCTTCAACGTCATCGCCTCGTCCAAGGCCAGGCAGCTCGCCGACGCCAAGGGCGTCGAGATCCGCCTGTACCAGGTCATCTACGACATCGTCGATGACATCAAGCTCGCCGTCGAGGGCATGCTCACGCCCGAGCTCAGGCAGCAGGTCCTGGGCCACGCCGAGGTCAGGGCGGTCTTCAAGATCACCAAGGTCGGCGCCGTCGCCGGCTGCTACGTCACCGACGGGACGATCGAGCGCAACGCGTTCATCCGCGTCACGCGCGACGACATCGTCATCGAGAACGACCGCACCCTCGACCAGCTCAAACGCTTCAAGGACGACGCCAAGGAGGTCCGCTCGGGCCAGGAGTGCGGCATGAAGATCGCCGGGTACGACGACATCAAGGAAGGCGACATCCTCGAGTGCTACAAGCAGGTCGAGGTCCGCCGCAAGATCTGACCACGACCTACGGACCACGGCGCATGTTTGTCGGGCTGCTCCAGTTCGAGCTCTTCATCCCGCACTCGGCGAGTCTCAAGGACAAGCGCCGCGTCGTGCGATCCCTGCGCGACCGGCTCCACCGCGAGCACCTCGTCGCCGTCGCCGAGACCGACGCCAACGACCGATGCCGCGAGGCGGTCATGGGGCTCGCCTGCGTCTCCAACTCCGCCGCGCATGTCGAGCGGACCCTCGACGCGATCGAACGCAAGCTGGGCCGCCTCCCCGAGGCGGAGCTGGCGTGGTCGTCCCGCGACGTCATCCGGGGCGACCAGCCCCCGGAGGGCTGGTCGATCGAGCCCGCCGAATCCCTCTGGGACGAGCGCGACCGGCGCGCCGAGAGCGACGAGCCCCGAAGGGCCGCGGAGGACGCCGCGTGAGCAAGCGACGCAACCAGCTCAACGCCGCGCTCCAGCGCGCGATCCAGCAGGTCATCGCCCGGGGCCTCAACGACCCGCGCATCCGCGGGCTCATCACCGTCACCGGCGTCGAGCTCCGCGAGGACCTGCGCACCGCCAAGGTCAGCGTCTCCGTGCTCCCCGAGGAGCGCGAATCGGCCACGATCCACGGCCTGTGCGCCGCGAGCCTGCACGTCCGCCACGAGATCGCCGACCTGATCAGCATGCCCAACGCGCCGAAGCTCGAGTTCGTGATCGACAGGAGCCTCAAGACCCAGGCGCAGGTCATCGAGACCATCAACAAGGGGCTCGAGGGGCTGCGCACCGGCGCCGCCGGGAGCGCCGAAGACGACGACACCGAGACGAGCGAGGGATCCACAGCGTGAGCGCCGCGATCAACCATGCCGAGCAGCTGTCGAAACTGCTGAAGAAGATCAGCGCCAGGGGCGTCAAGGACCAGTCCCTGGGGTTCGATCCCATCGACCAGTTCGTGTACTCGTCCCTGCTCTGGGACTCCACGCACGCCAAGGCCGCCACCGCGTTCAAGCGCATCAAGGCCGCCACCGTCGATTACAACGACTTCCGCGTCGGCTCCTACGAGGAGATCATCGCCATCCTGGGCGAGCGCTACCCCAGGTGCAGCCACCGCGCCGAACGCCTCCGCGCCTCGCTCAACGACATCTACAGCAGGGAGCACGCCGTCTCCCTCGAATCGCTGAAGCAGACCGGCAAGCGCGAAGCCAGGGCCTACCTCGACTCGCTCCGCGGCGCCATCCCCTTCGTCACCGCGCGCGTGATGCTCATCGGTCTGGACGCCCACGCGATCCCCATCGACGAGCGGACGCACGCCCTGCTCGTCGCCGAGCAGGTCATCGAGGAGGGCGTGGACATCCCCAAGGCGATCGGCATCCTCGAGCGCGCCGTCAAGGCCGCCGATAGCAGGACCACCCACGACAAGCTCCAGTCCTGGTCCGAGCGCAACGGCAAGGCGGGCGGCGCGTCCAAATCAACAAAATCCGCGACCAATCCGAACGCGACCAGGAAGAAAACCGGCGGTAAGAAGGCTGCGACCAGGCAGCCCAAGGGCCGCGCCAAGTCGGCCCCCTGATCCCGAAACCTCAACCGCACCGCCCCCTCAAATGACCGATCGCCCGCGCCGACACACGAACTCGAACACGACTCCGGCCCGCATCCGGGCGGCCTCCGCACTCATCGCCGCGGCGCTGCTCATCGGGGGCTGCGCCGCTCCCGGCGCCCGCACCGGCGAGGGCCTGAGCCCACTCGAGCGACTCGCGCAGCGCCAGATCGACAGGCCCGCGACGCAAACCACAACCGCGACGCCCCCCCAGGGGCTCGACCTCACCGCCATCGACCCCTCCGCGGACCCGCGAGCGCGGGCCTCGCTCGACGCCGCCCTCGACCACTTCGCGCAGGCCCCCCTGCCGGCGTCCGTTGGCGGCGCCGAGGCCCACCCCCCAGCCGCCGTCTCCGAGCAGGACCGCGACGAGGCGCTGCGCCGCTACATCGCCGGACGCTCGGCCCTGGTCGGGGGCGACGTGCAGGAGGCGATCGCGCGGCTCGATGAGGCCTCGCAATACGACCCCAACGAGCCCTCGATCTGGCGGACCCTCGCCGATGCGCACTGGATCTCCGGCGATCGCCTCGCCGCCTACGCCGCCTACGCGCAGACCATCAGGCTCGAAC
>JACKHE010000004.1 GCA_020639135.1 Phycisphaeraceae bacterium | reverse complement strand
GAGTTCCGCATCGGTGCAGCCGCAGGCGTGCGATTCGCACGGGAACCGCTCGGCGCCGTGGATCCCGAGGAGATTCCGCACCATCGAGGGCGCCGGGAGGAACCCGAACGACGCGATGACGTACGCCAACAGCCCGGTCAACGCGATGATTCGATGTCGGCTCCGCAGCGCGTCCACGCAGCTATCGTAGATCCGGAATCAATTCTGTGCAACAGGAACCGGCGGCGTGCGCACCTGCTGGGGCGACCGCGCCGGAGAGTTCTGGACTTCGACCTCGATGCCGAGCAGGATGTCGGGCGCGACCAACCCGGAGATGCTCCAGCCATGAATCAACTCATCAGATCAGGTCTCGCGCTCGCGATCTTCCTCGCGGCGCTCGGATGCTCCATCGCCGCCGTTCGCACCTCGGGGAGCGATCGGCCCAGAGATCAGGCCTCGCCCACGGTCGCGCAGACTCCGACCGCTCGATCGGCGTCCCGCGGCAGGCCCATGTTCCTCGGCCACCTCTCCATCAAGGGCGCCAGCGCGGACAACCGCAACCTGATGACCTCGATCGTCGTGCACCCCAGGCTCTGGGAGCCTACGCCCTACGTGCTCTTCGAGGAGACCGCCTTTGGCGACGCGTACGACCACAGCACCCCGATGTCGATCAACATCCGGGCGCTCCGCGATGAGGCGAGGCGTGACGCCGAGGTCGCTTCGGGCTTCTGGGGCGCTCGGCGCGCCAACGTCATGGTCAACATCGAGGGTTGGCCGATCCAGTACGACGCGGCGTGGGACAAGCCCCGCGCCGGCGCGAGCCGGGCCGCGTATAACGCGAAGGCGATCGCCGTCCACACCGCGATCCAGGACGGGATCGAGCAAGGCTGGCCGGAGATTGATCGTTTCGGCTGGTGGGCCAGGGTGCTGACGCCGCGCGGCGTGGAGCTGCGCGACCTTGACCTGGACGTGGACCGGCTCAACCTCGAATCGGCGCCGGTGATGCGCCGCGCGTCGTACTTCGCCTCGCACATTTACCCTTTTCGCCGGCTCGTCGCGGACGATGTGAAGCCGGGTGTTGACCAGGCGCACGCGCGGGATTGGGTGCAGCCCGTGCACGATGCGGTGGAAGCGATGATGCACCTGCGCGATGCGCTGGGGGGGCGCCAGCTCGTGCTGCCGTGCATGTACGGGACCCGCATGGGCTGGCGAGGGAGGTACAAGGAGCAGTTATTGACCGAGGCCGAGCGGCGGCTGCTGATCAGGGCATCATTTGAAGCGGGCGCCGACGGGATCCTCGTCTGGCAGCCGATCCGCAGCGAGCGGGAGCGCGACGAGTTCCAGGTGGCCATCACGCAGATCGAATCGGAGCTGGCGCGGATCAACGGCCTTTCGGACCCGGGTCCGACGATGACGCTCGGTGAGTTGTGGGGCATCACTAATGACTGGCCGGGGCGGGCGATGGGCTGGATGACGAAGACCGACCGGAAACCCTCGGCGCCGGCGCCGGTGTCCCCGGATGGGCGCTGAGGGTCCGGGAATCGAGCGGCGCGAGATCGCCCCGCCACCTGTCAAGCGTCGTCCACGTATTTGCGCGGAGTTTGAGGCGCGTGGGCCCAGCGAACCCTCGCCATTGCCAAACGCGATGGTTCCCGTGCACGCCGACCGGCGCATCCGGCAAATCGCTGATCCGCATCGCGTCGGGCGCGCTGGTTGTCGATTGCAGTGCTGTCACCGGCGCGCCGCGTCGGGGGGTTTCGAGCGGTTCCCAGTTGTTGTTGGAGGAACGGCCTATGGCAGTGCGCATCGGTGAAACTATGATTCAGCTCGGGCTGCTCCGCGAGGAGCAGGTGGAGGCCGTCCTGGAGGCGCAGCGCGAGTCGCACCGACCCTTCGGCGAGATCGCCGAGCAGATGTTCGGGCTTAGCGAGTCCGACGTCGAGTACGCGTGGTCGAAGCAGTACGCGCAGATCGCCGAGCAGATCGACCCGACCCAGATGGCGGTGGACGCCTGGGCCGCGAGCCTGATCGACCGGCGTCAGGCGTGGCAGTTCCGCATCCTCCCGATTCGCCGCGACGGCTCGGAGGTGATGGTCGCGACGACCGCCGAGCACCTGGCGCGGGCGATGCGATTCGCGCTGCGGATGCTCAGCGAGCCGTGCTACTTCGTCATCGCCGAGGAGCGGGCGCTGGGCGAGGCCCTGTGCCGGCACTTCCCGATGCCCGGCATGACCCCCGAGCACGTCGCCCGGGGCACGATGCGGACGCGCTACGACGGCAACGCCGCGGCGTGAATGCACTGAAATCCCGACCCGTGCCACGACCCAGCCCCGCTGGGTCGTGCTTTTTTTTGAACCATCACACCCCAAAAAGAACACTACCCAGCGGGGCTGGGTAGTGGCACGGGGCGCTGTCAGTTCGGGCTCAGCCCGCGTCGCGCTTGAGCGCGTCGGCCTTGTCCGTCTTCTCCCAGTTGAAGCAGCCGTTGGCCGGCTTGCGGCCGAAGTGGCCGTGCGTGGCGGTGGGGGTGTAGATGGGGTTTCGCAGCCCCAGCGAATCGATGATGCCGCGGGGGGTGAGCTGGAAGTGATCGCGGATCGCGGCGTTGATCTTCGCCTCGTCCACGGTGTTGGTCCCGAAGCAGTCAACGAGCACGCTGGTGGGCTCGGCGACGCCGATGGCGTAGCTGAGCTGGACCTCGCACTTGTCGGCGAGGCCCGCGGCGACGACGTTCTTGGCGATGTAGCGCGCCATGTATGCGGCGGAGCGGTCCACCTTGGTGGGGTCCTTGCCGGAGAAGGCGCCGCCGCCGTGGCGCCCGACGCCGCCGTAGGTGTCCACGATGATCTTGCGCCCGGTGAGACCGACGTCGCCGTGGGGCCCTCCGATCTCGAAGTTCCCGGTGGGGTTGACGTGGATGGTGATGTCGTCGGACCACCAGTCATCGCCGATGACGGGCTTGATGATGTGCTCGATGACGGCCTGCTTGAGCTCGCCCTGTTTCGGCGTCCACGCCGGGGCGTGCTGCGTCGAGAGCACGACGGTGTCCACCGCGACGGGCCTGCCCTTCTCGTAGCGGAGCGTCACCTGGCTCTTGGCGTCGGGGCGGAGGCCCACGATCGCCTTGTTCGCCTCGCGGACCTGCGCGTGCTTCTCGACGAGGCGGTGCGCGATGAAGATCGGCAGCGGCATCAGCGCCTCGGGGTCGAGGATGTCCGTCTCGCGGCAGGCGTAGCCGAACATCATGCCCTGGTCGCCGGCGCCCTCCTTGTTGACGCCCATGGCGATGTCGCGGGACTGCTGCTTGATGCTCACCAGCACGGAGCAGGACTGGTGGTCGAACGCCAGCGCCGGCTCGGTGTAGCCGATGCGCTCGATCGTCTGCCGCACGATGTCGGGGATCTCGATGTACGCCTTGGTGGTGATCTCGCCGGCGACGATCGCCATGCCGGTCGAGACCATCGTCTCGCACGCGACTCGGGACATCGGGTCCTGCGCGAGCATCGCGTCGAGGATGGCGTCGGAGATCTGGTCGGCGACCTTGTCGGGGTGGCCCATCGAGACGGACTCGGAGGTGAAGAGCCGGGTCTCGGTGGTCGCCCCGGCGCCCTTGGCGCCGCCGGCGTGCGTCATGGTCTGTGTCACGTGTATTCTCCCATTGATCCGGATGAACGGATCAAGTATCGGGCACTGTATCGGCGCAACGCCGATCGGACAAGAACGGATCGGTCAAGCATAGCAAGCGCCGCCGCCGCGCCGAGCGCCCCGGCTTGACGCAACCGCCCCGGCGGTCTTCCATCGACGATGCAGATCCTCTCAGGCGATTTCCGAAGGCGCAGGCTCGAATCCCCCAAGGGCTCCGAGACGACGCGCCCGATGCCGTCGCGCGTGCGGGAGTCGATCTTCTCGATCCTCCGGGGGCACGTCCAGGGGCAGAACATCCTTGACTGCTTCGCCGGCTCGGGGTCGATGGGGCTGGAGGCGATCTCACGGGGCGCCGAGCGGTGCGTCTTTGTTGAACGCGACCGGGGCGTGGCGAAGGTCGTCCAGCGGAACATCGATGCGCTGGGGGTCGGCGACCGGTGCGACCTGGTGCAGGGCGATGCGCTGGGGTCGGCGGCGCTGACCAGGGCGCCCAGGCCCGTGCACCTGCTCTTCTTCGACCCGCCCTACAAGCTGGTGACGGACCCCGAGTCGCGGCCCCGTGTCTTCCGGCAGCTGAGCCGGCTGATCCAGCTCCTCGACGACGAGGGGTACGCCGTCTTCCGGACGCCCTGGCCGCTGTTCGAGGGGATGCCCACGCCTCCCCAGCACGCCGACGAGGTGGACCTGCTCGATGAGGACCTGGAATGGCGCGACGAGGAGGCGCCCGAGCCGGCGTTCCTCAACCGCACGCGGGTCGATCTGCGCATCGACGACGCCCTCGGCCCCGAGACACACGCGTACAACTCGATGGCCGTGCACTTCTATATGAAGGACACCGGCAAGCGGTGAGAACCCGTGCCGACAACGCGCTTCGCGTTGTCGTGCTTCCTGAGATCATCGCGCAGAGCACTACAACGCGGAGCGCGTTGTCGTGGCACGGGTGTGGCACGGGTCTGGCTCGGTTTCTCAATCCCGCAGGTCGGGGCTGATGTCGGCCATGTCCTGGTGGTCGTTGACCTGCCGCAGCGCCAGGTAGAGGGCCGTCCCGCCGGTGAAGAGGTAGCTGAACACTCCCGCGGCGAGCAGCAGCGTGAACGCCTGCTCCCACAGACCCATCACGTGCGCGGTCCAGAGGGTCGTGCCGCCCAGCGCCCACTGGTCGGGCTGCGTCTGGAAGACGAAGGGCTCGACGCGCCCCGCGAGCGCGGTCGGCTCGGCGCCCAGCCAGCCGGTGACCGTCCCCGCCGTGAAGTTCAGCGTCAGCGCGAAGACCAGCGACAGCGCCCAGTACGCCAGCGCCCCCTGCGTCAGCAGCGCCACCAGGTACATCACCAGCCGGCCCGGCGAGCCCGCGACGTAGGCGTACACCCGCTGCGCGCCGTCGAGCCAGTCGCTGCACTCGACCGCGACCGATGGGATCAGCATCACACCGCCCAGGCACAGCCCGAGAACAGACAACGCGGCCAGCAGCCCCAGCAGCAGCGCCAGGCCGTAGAAGATCGCGCCGATGAAATCGATCCCGGGGATCCGCAGCGCCACGGCGCCGATCGCCGCCAGCACCAGCGCGATGGCGCCGATGAACAGCGCCGGCCCGAGCAGCGTCATCGAAAAGTCCGCCCGGCGTCGCCATGCGAAGGCGACGGACTCGCCCGGCCCTGGCGCCGGCCACCCCGCGATGTCGCAAGCCGACGACCGCGCCACAGCGCCCCCGAAGACGCCCAGCAGCAGCGCCGTCAGCACGAGGATCAGCACCGAGCCCAGCGTGTGCTTCGTGAACATGGGGACGACGGTGCGCGTCCACCACCAGTGCGCGGCGCGCGTCGATCGGGCCGGCTCGAGCGAGACGGCGCCGAGCATGACCTCGTTGAACGCCCTGGCGGTATTCCCGGCGGCGGTCTCGAAGAGCCCCGAGCCGCGCAGCAGCTCGACGTCGCGGATTGCTGACGAATAGGGCGTGCGGATGCGGTCCCACTCCGCAGTTGTGACGGGGCTCTGGGCGTCGCGGAGGATCGTCGCGGCGCGGTCCTTGAAGGAGTCCTGAATCGCGACGATGACCCGGCGGGGCTTGATCGTTTCCTCCGCGAGCAGCGACGCGGCGCGCTCGCCGTCGATGGCGTCGGCGCTCGTGATGATCCGGCGCAGGTTCGCCTGCACGCGCTCGGCGGGGGGCATGTCGGCGTCGAGGCCCGCGCCGGGGACCACCGGGCCGGCGACCAAGTCGTACGCCGAACCCAGCACCAGCAGCACGACCAGCATGACAAAAGAGACGATCAGCCGGCCCGGCCTCGTCGCCATGGGGAGCGTCCGCCACAGCTTCGGCCACAGCAGCCCCGAGGTGAGCGTCGCGACGGTGATGGGGGGGCGGTCGCCCGGGGTGGACATGCCGTGTCCTTTCGCTGGGGTTCGGCGCTGGGATCTGGCGCTGCGCAGGCGGCGCATCCTACCAGCCGGGCGTTTGGGCGCCCCAACGCCGCGTATCGCTCAGGAGAGCGCGTCCCGCAGCGCTTCGAGGATCGTGTCCGGCTCGCTCATCCGGCCCGCGCCGGAAGTCCGGCACGCCTGCCAGCCCTCGTCGGGGCCGATGATCCGGAATCCGTCGTCGGCGAGCGTGGACAGGTTGCGCTGCGTCGAGGGCTGCGCCCACATCGCCGCGTTCATCGCCGGCGCCAGGAGAATCGGTGTCGCCCGCCGGTCCGCGGCGCTGATCGCCAGCGTCACGACATCATCGGCCAGCCCGTGCGCGAGCTTCGCCATGCAGTTCATGGAGCAGGGCGCCACGACAATCGCCCTGGCGCTCCGCGCCAACGACACGTGCTGCGGGTCCTGAGACCGCACGTGCTCCCAGGGGCTGACGTACACGTGGTTGCCCGAGAGCGCCTGGAAGGTGAGCGGGCCGACGAATCGGGTCGCGGCATCGGTCATCAGCACGGTGGCGTCGGCGCCCGACTGCGCGAGGCGGCTGACCAGGAGGCACGTCTTGTACGCGGCGATGCCCCCGGTAACGCCGACGAGGATCGGCGCGCCCTCGAAGATGGTGTTGTCGCCGGTGTTGGCGTTCATGATCGCGTCGCCCGGCGCGGGCGCCGGGGGGGAGGATCAGCTCAGGAGTACGCGTTGGCGTCGAGGATCTCCCTCGTCTCGCCGACGGGGAAGTCCTCGGGCAGCTCGCTCTGCGCCAGGTCGATGGCGATCTTCTCCTGAAGGATCTCCTCGATGACGAGCTCCAGGTCGGACCGGCCGTCGCGCTCCACAAGGGGGCGGGCGCCGTCCATCAGCTCGACAAGGCGGCGCTGGATGAGGGCGCACAGCTTGAAGCGGCCGCCCATTTTCTCGACGATCTCCTCGCTCTTGAGCGCTTCGATCATGGTCCCTGGTGTCTCCGGAGGGGGTTGGCGCCGGCCGGGCCCTGCAGCCCCGGGGATCCCCGCGCAGGAATCGCCCGGCGGGCAGCGGCGAACCGGGTAGGGTATCCTCACACCGGACGCCGGGCAAACGCCCGGCGCGTCCCTCCGATCTCCGTACTGTCTTCAGGCCCCCCGAACGCCGTTCCGGCGTTGATCGTGGTTCCCGGGGAGCGCCAGCGCCCATGAATCCAACGCATCGGTTCCAGTTCGGCGACAGGGTGGTCCATGCCGAGAAGCCCGAATGGGGCGTCGGCCAGGTGATCGGCGCCGAGGATCTCGCCATCGACGGCGTCGCCGGGCAGCGGCTGAAGATCCGATTCGAACGAGAGGGGCTCAAGTCGCTGGCGACGCAGATGGCGGCGCTCCGGCCCGCCGAGTCGCAGACCACGATGGAGCGCGCCGAGGCCGCGACGGTCCCGGGGCTCGACCCGGGCGCCTCCGAGCGCGTGGTCCGGGAAGTCATGACGGCGATCCCCGAGCCGGCGCGGGACCCCTTCGCGTCGCTGACGGCGCGGTTATCGGCGACGATGGCCCTGTACCGATTCGACGCCACCGGGGCTTCCCTGATGGACTGGGCCGCGGCCCAGTCGGGGCTCGCCGATCCCCTGAGCCGGTTCAATCGGCACGAGCTGGAGGAGCTGTTCAAGCGGTACGCCGTCAACCGCGACGAGCACCTCAAGTCGCTCCTGGCCGAGGCCAAGCGGAGCGACCCGCAGGCGATCGCCGCCGCTTCCAAGGGCGCCCCGAGCGCCGGAGTGGAGGCCGGGCGCCGGCTCCTGGGAAGGGTTTGAGCGGTTATCCGGACCCGGATCGGCGTCATCGCATGGGCGCGACCGGCGCACTCGCCACCACCGGAACCTGAAAACACACGTTTCTCGCTCACGGCTGGACCCGTCGCGATGGCGGAGCATGCTCTGGTTGTGCTCCCGTGAGCCAGACAGCTGGTGACGGGGTTGACCAACAACTCAAGAACGACCAGAGACGGAAGGCGAGTGTGAGCATGAAAGAGCAGGACTTCCAGGGCAAGCTTGACGACCTTCTCAAGCAGATCGACACCCTCCCCGAGGGTGAGCGCGAGCGACTCCAGCAGCTCGCCGAGGAGACGAAGGAACGCCATCAGCGGATGCGCCGGACCGTCTCCCAGCTGCAGGAGTCGCTCGATTATTTGAGGCTGAGCGTGAAGTACCTCGTGTTCGACCTCGAGGCCACGCGGAGAGAGAACCAATATCTCCGGAAGATGATCCGTCACGCCAGTGACGGCGACTTGAACGAGGGCGCGGACTGACCGCGCCCACGAAGGCGCCGCGCCGGCTGAGGGGCCGCGCGTCGGCGCCGACGCCGCCCGGAGCGGAGAGAGAGAGCCACCCCAGAGGGGGGATGCGCAACGCATCCCAGGGATGACGCCTCGAGCGTCCGATTCCCACCCAGCCAGCGGCGGACCGACCAACAGTCGGTCTGCCGCTTTTTTTGTTCGGCGTCACGCACGTGCGGGCAATCAGGCGGGCCGGCGGCGCGTCCGATTTGACCCTGGGGATCGGGGGCGCGAGAATGGCCCCGCTGCATCCGGGTGACGACCCGGCGGCGATGGCGACATCGCCGAGCAGCTCTTGGAGAGATGGCCGAGCGGCTGAAGGCGCCGGTTTGCTAAACCGGTGAACTCCGATAGGGGTTCCGCGGGTTCGAATCCCGCTCTCTCCGCTTGAATAAAAACCCCCTGCCCGGCGAGTGATCGCTGGGGAGGGGTTTTTCATTTCAAGAGCAGGAGTGGGGAATCGTTTCGTCGATGATATCTTGTTGCTTGAGCACGTTGAATGACAGCGTGTTGAGCAGTTTTGTAAGAATTGGACTAGTTGGTCTGAGAAATTTGACTAGCTATTTGAGTCAGCCTGAGTTCAGGGTCAACTCAGACATTGGTTAGTGTTGATTTTGCTGGAATAATTAGTTATGACAAGTGCAGAGCAGATTGAGGTAGACAATCAACTTTCAGGGTGCTGGCTTCATGCTCCACAATCTCATGGATTGCTGAGGGAGCTTCAATCTGTGATATCATCAATGAAACGAATTCCTCGCGCCCTCCGAAAAAACGAAACTTGGAATGCGCCACTTGTGCAAGGCACCGGTTGAGGATTGAAGTGGCAATATCCGATTCGCCGAACACGGCAGCCAACAGAATCATTTCATGATAGTGTGAAAGTGCTGCGAAAATCCCGCCCGGAGTCTCTAGATATTCGTCGTACGCCT
Source organism: Phycisphaeraceae bacterium (assembly GCA_020639135.1). Lineage (GTDB taxonomy): Bacteria > Planctomycetota > Phycisphaerae > Phycisphaerales > UBA1924 > JACKHE01. Next base: position 281,262 of record JACKHE010000004.1, on the reverse strand, counting down.
CCAGGACTTCGACTAGTGTGAGATTTCTGCTGAGCGGCAATGGTGAATGCGCGGCCATGGCGCTGGCCACTTCGCGATATTGATTCGCATGATCACGCATGTGAATATACCGCGGGAGAGTGTTCAGAATTTCGTCGGGGTAGCGAAGGAGCGAAAGCGTCAGATATCCCTTCTTGATGCAAAGACAGTGAACATGAAATGTGGGTCGATATTTATCGTTGCTTGAGTCACGGTCAAGCGCGATGCCAATCAGCAATGGGCCGCATCTTTTGAGCAGCTGCCTGGGCTTGTAGATGCCCAGGCACGGTATTTGGTCCGCCCAGTCGCGAGTTATTTGCGCAGACGCCCCTGTCACTGTGCTCGGAGTGTTCATTCGGGTCGTATCTCCCACACTGATTCAACCGGTGAATGCTGACGGATATTGGCCACTCTGGTTGGCGACAAGCCGCTGGCGCCGAACTTAAAATCGAATGCGGTATCTGACGTGATGTCCAACACGTCGATGCGAATACTCCCGGGTGTGCCATATACGACCTTGTCGCCATTTAGGAATGATACTTCAGACATCAAGCCTCGGTCGCCATATCGAGTTTGATATCTTTCAAGTAGATTGGAGGCATAGCGGTGTTGCTTTGTCCCCAAGGCTGCTGGCGAGAGGTTGTTGCCAAACCTTTCTGCTCTTGTGCCGGCTCTGTTCGCTACCTCCTGAACAAGTTCAGCATTTGATCTTACGGGCCTGCTGAGGTCCGCCACAGTGTCGGCTGCCTTGCCGACGGATCGATACGCGGATCCGAATGCCCCAATTGCGCCATCGATCGCACCCGCGATAGCTCCGTCCCGGATCGATTCCTCAACAGTTGTGCCCGGCTCCGACAACAAGCCCTCAATAGCGCCGCCGACAATACCCGACAGCCCGCCGATGAGTGCACCAGGGCCAGCGCCGACGCCTGCAAACATTGCTCCGATCGTTGTGCCTACCCCAGCGCCCGCGACGCCACCTGCCCCAGCTCCTGCGACAATGTTGTCGAGGCGCGGTTTCACATACTCGATGGAATTGTCCACGAGAGGATCGACGAGATCTTGTCTGATCCCGCGCATACCCTCGAAATACGCCTGCTCAGCACTTCCGTTGTACCTGATTGCTTCGAGAGGACACAGCCCAAACGGATCCCAGTACCGCAGCGGATTCCCACTCACATACCGGTACATGTTCAACCCGTCGATGTAGCCCGCCTGGTCCCGCGTCAGCCAGCGGCCGTTTTCGCTGTCGTACCAGCGGTTGCGGAAGAGCCACAAGCCAAGCGCAGGCTCGTGCAGGCCGCCGGCGTAGCCGACGGCGCAGGGGACGTCGCCGAAGAGGCCCCGGGGCGTCTCGGCTCCCAGGGCGCTGGTGACGATGGCCAGGTCGGCGTTGTCGATGACGCCGTCGAGGTTGCAGTCGGCGTCGGCGCGGTACTCGGCGGTGGGTTCGCCGCCGGCGCCGGTGTCGTTGAACTGCTCGCCGATCGCGCCGGCGATGACCGCGACATCGTTCGGATCAACGTCCCCGTCGGCGTCGATGTCGCCGAGGAGCTGCTAATGAGATGGCCGAGCGGCTGAAGGCGCCGGCTTGCTAAACCAGTGAACTGCGATAGGGGTTCCGCGTGTTCGAATCCCGCTCTCCCCGCTGGGTCAGCTGCGACTGACCCGCTCTCCGAGAGTATTCCACACGCACCGGCGCCCCCCGGCGACCCGCCGGGGGTCGCCGCTCTGCATCGGAGGCTTACAGCCCGGGCGACTCGTCGATCCGGAGCGTGCGCCGGATCTCGTCCGTCTTGAAGCCCAGCAGCTTCGGTCGGACGACGTCGCGCAGCGCAACGACATCGTAAAGCTCGTGCACCACGCCCTCGATCCGCAGCCAGTGATCCGTGTTGCCCGTGTCGAGATTGATGACGTGGATGGCGCACCGGGGCTCGGCGTCGCGCCGCTTCAGGTTCTCGTCCAGGGGCAGACCCGCAAACGTGCGGTGCTCGCGCGTCGTCGAGAGCCCGACGATGGCGCTGCGGCCCACGAACGACAGCCCCCGCGTGAACCCGGGGCAGAACGCGACCTCCCGGAAATCCCCCGACTTGAGATCGACGTACCCCAGGAACCCCGTCCCCGCCTGGAGCAGCCACACGCGGTCGGGATAGTCGGGGTGCATTCTCGGCGAGTGCGGCATGCTCAGGCCCTCGCACACCACCTCGTTCGTGCGCACGTCCATCAGCACGCCGCCCCCGACGCGGCGGTCGCGCCAGCCGTCGCTCACATCGGACCTGCTGACGATAGTGACGTACGCGGGCTCACTCGTCGCGGGATCGACCGCCATCCCGTTGAGGTGGCACCGGTCCTCGGCGACGAGTTTCGAGATGAACGGCGGCTTCCAGAGCGGCCGGAAGCTGTGCGTTGCGCTGCTCGTGGCGATGCAGTTGAAGAGCGTGACGACGAACACCGGCGAGCCGTCGGCGCGGACGTGCAGGTCGTGGATGTCCACGTCCCCGGTCGTGTGCCCGAGCGTCGGGACGTACACCCTGTCGTACCCGTCCGGCGTCGCCTGGCCCCCGGGGACGAAGTTCTCGAACCGCCAGAGCTGGTAGAGCGAGGTCATCCAGAGCGTCTGCGAGCCGTGATCGGCGTGGAGGCCCATGCACCGGTTGAACGTGCGCTCGAACACGGAGAGCCGCCCGTCGGGCTGCAGCCCCACGGCGAAGAGCTTGCCGGCCTGGTAGGTCGTGAAGGCGATGCTCGCGCGCTCGCGCAGCATCCACGAGGTCATGCCGCGAGACGCGGTGAGCGCCAGCTCCGGCTGCCGGGACTGCGGGTTGGATGCATCCATGCCGGCCAGTGTACCGCGGCGCTTCGCCCACGGACTGTTGCGATCCCGCGGCGACGGGCACGTCCGGAATGATGCGATATCCTGCATGGAATGAGCAGGAGCGGCGCACACCCTCGCGGAGCGATGATGAATCGACGCGCAACCTATGTCTTGCTGACCCTGCCGGTGATCGCGCTTGGACTGGGCTCCCGACGCTTCGGGTCATCGCTTCCCGAGTTCATCGCGACGTACACCGGCGACACGCTCTGGGCGCTCGCCGCGCTGCTGGGGCTGAGCGTGCTGGCGCCGAGGATGCCGCTCGTGCGGCGTGCGGCGATCGCGCTCCTGTTCTCCTTCGCCATCGAGATCAGCCAGCTCTACCACGCGCCGTGGATCGACTCGATCCGCGGGACGGTCCCCGGCGCGCTGATCCTCGGCTCGGGTTTTCTGTGGTCCGACCTGGCCTGCTACACGGTGGGCGTGCTGATCGGCGCGCTGGGTGAGATCGCCGTGATTCGCGCGACTCGGCACAACCTGTAGTGGTTGATCGGGAACGATGTGCGATTGCCGACCCGCGCCGCGATGGGGGGGTAAACTCGGGCCGCAGTCACGTTCTGAGCAGATAGCCTCCTCTCGCCGAGCACACCATGACCACCACCGCCGCGCGCGGATCCGCACCCCTCTCGATCCTCCTGGCCGTCGTCCTGGCGACGCTGATCGCCATCCCCTTCGTGTTGCGCCCCGCCTCGGCGACGACGGCGACCGGGACGCCGACGCTGATCATCATCTCGCCCCACAACGAGCAGATCCGCCTCGAGTTCGCCGGCGCCTTCAAGGCCTGGCACCAACGCGAATACGGCGAGCCCGCCGCGATCGACTTCCGCCGCCCGGGAGGCACCAGCGAGATCCGCGCCCAGCTCATGGCGATCTACGAGAGCGCCGCCAAGCGCGGGAACATCCTGCCCGACGGCGCGATGGCCGAGGGGATCACCATGCCCTACGACCTCTGCTTCGGCGGCGGCACCTACGAGCACGGGCTGCTCAAGCGCGGCGTCACCGTCCCCATCGGCGACGAGAACGTCCGCATCCCCATCTCGGCGCCCATCGAGTTCGATCAGGCGACGCTCGACGATTGGTACGGCGAGAACCGCATCGGCGTCTCCACGCTCTACGACCCTGACCGCTACTGGTTCGGGCTTGCCACCAGCAGCTTCGGCGTGCTGTGCAACCTCGATGCGCTGGCGCGCCAGGGCATCGAGATCCCGCAGCGCTGGAGCGACCTCGCCGACCCCGACTTCATGGGGCTGCTCGCGCTGGGCGACCCGCGGCAGTCCGGCTCCGTTGCGACGACGTACGAGTCCATCCTGAACAACTACGGCTGGGACGAGGGCTGGCGCATCCTCCGCGCGATGGGCGCTAACACGCGCTACTTCGCCGCGGAATCCAAGAAGATCGTCCTCGACGTCAGCCACGGCGACGCCGCCGTCGGTGTCTCCATCGACTTCTACGGGCGCTACCAGGCGCAGGCGGTCATCCCGCCCGGCGGGTCGGCGGCGGACTCGCGGTTGCGATTCGTCGAGCCCGCCTCGATGGTGTTCGTCGATCCCGACCCGATCTCCCTGCTCCGCGGGGCGCCGCACCCGGAGCTGGCGCGCCGGTTCGTCGAGTTCTGCCTGAGCGACGAGGGCCAGGCGCTGTGGCAGCTTCCCGCGCGGTCGAAGCTCGCGCAGGACCCGGGCATCGGGCCCGAGCAGTACGAGCTACGCCGCATGCCGATCCGCCGCGAGTTCTATGCGAAGTACCGCGACCGGTTCATCGACGACATCAACCCGTTCGAGATCGCCAGCGAGGCGCCGTCGCGCGGCTGGCGCTCGATGATCGGCCCGATCATGGGCGCCGCGATCATCGACGTGCACGAGGAGCAGCGCCGCGCGTGGAAGGCGATGACGCGTGCCCGGGAATCCGGCGCCAGCCCGGGGGTGGTGGCCGGGCTCGAGGAGCTCTTTTTCGCGATGCCCACGCACGTCAAGGCCGACGGTGAGGCCGTGCCCTTCGACGAGGCGCACTACGGGGAGATCCGCCAGGAGTGGCGCGACCGCGACCGCGCGGCGGAGCTGAGCATCGATTACGCGAATCAGTTCCGGCGCAACTACCGCGAGGTGATTCGGCGGGCTGGTGAGATGGCCGGCTCGCGGGATTAGACCCGGAACACGCTGCCCAGGCTCTTGCCGAAGAAGGACGTCGCCAGCCCCAGGCACACCGCCAGCAGGACCATCGCCCACACGCCCGTGGCGCACGCGAGCACCGTCCCGTCGTTGAGGCGCTCGGTGAGCATGTAGATCGCCTTGGTGATCGGGTAGTGCCGCTCCTGCTGCGCGAGGATCAGCGAGTCGCTGACCTCCAGCATCGAGAACGCGAAGACCAGCAGCCCGCCCGCGAAGAGATTGCCCAGGATCAGCGGCAGCACGATCGTGCGGAACCGGTCGATCAGCCTGGCGCCGAAGAGCGTCGCCGCCTCCTCCAGCTCGACGCTGACCTGCTGCAGACCCGCGACGGTGGCGCGGACGATATACGGCAGCCTCCGGACGGCGTACGCCACCGCCAGCAGCGGCAGCGGGTTGGGGTTCGAGCCCACCACGTCGATCAGCCCGTCGAGCGGGTCGCCCTTGCCGAAGGGCCAGCTCATGCTCACCGCGACGAACCCGAACGCCATCACCAGCCCCGGCACCGCCAGCGGCAGCATCGACAGCGAGTCCACCGCCTTGCGACCGACAAGCTTTGTGCGCACCACGAGGTACCCGATCGCGATGCCCAGCCCCATGCTGATCGTCGCCGCGGCCAGCGACAGCACCAGGCTGTTGCGGATCGCGCCCGACACGAGCGGGTGCCCCAGCGCCGCGGCGTAGTTGCCGGTGGTCCACCGCGTGGGCAGGATCGATTCGTTCCAGCTCTCGGGCTGCGACAGGCTCATCAGCACGACGCCCAGGTGCGGGACGAGCGCCAGCGCGATCACCGCGAAGAACAGCCCGGCGGTCTGCCACGCCCCGGGGCCGCGAAGGATCTTCGTCTCCCCGGCGCGGAGCACGCGGGTCGTCGCGACGCTGCCGTCGCTGACCAGCAGCGTCTTGCTGATGAAGTACATGATCGTCGCCACGATCAGCATCACCGCGGTCAGCGCGTAGGGCTCGCTGGAGGCGTCCATCTCCTTGATGCCCTGGAAGATCTGCACCGCCGTGACGACGTTGTAGTCGAAGATCAGCGGCGTCCCGAGCTCCGTGAACGACCAGATCAGCACGATGGAGGCGCCGGCGAAAACACCCGGGAGCAGCATCGGGAACGACACCCGCAGCAGACGGATGATCGGGTGCGCCCCGGCGACCTGCGCCGCTTCGTCCATCGACGGGTCGATGCCCCCCGCGGCCGCCTTCACGTTGAGATAGATGATCGGGTACAGGTGCAGCGCCATCGCCACCGCCACCCCCCAGAACCGCGCCGTGCCCAGGATGTCCCAGTCCGTCCCCAGCAGCATGTTCAGCGAGCCGGTGCGCCCCAGGATCGCCTTGAGCCCGATCGCGCCGACGAACGGCGGCAGGATCAGCGGCGCCAGGATCGCCGCGTCGAGCGTCCTCTTGAACGGGTACTGACACCTGGCCGAGAGCATCCCCAGCGGCAGCCCGAAGAGCAGCGACAGCCCCGTCGCCGTCAGCGCCAGCAGCAGCGAGTTGATCAGCCCGTCGCGCAGCACCGGGTCGCGGAAGACCAGCGCCACGTGCCGAAGCGTGAACCCCTCGCGTGTGATCGGGTCATCGACAAAGCCGCCGCGGACCGTCAGCCAGATCGGGTACAGCAGAAAGATCGCGAAGAACGCGAGCACCACCGCCATCAGGGTGTATTGACGGACCCGCGCGCCGCCCTGCATCTCAGGCCTTCACCACGCCGGGCGCGCCCGCGTCCGATGAGGGCAGCACCACCACGTGCTCGGCGTCAACCTCCAGGCAGCACCGGTCGCCGGGCGCGATCGTCCCGAGCCCCGGCTCCAGCGCGACCAGTTCGTGTCCGCTGTCCGTCTTCACGACGTGCCGGGACCAGAGCCCGCGACGCGAGGAATGGTGCACCGAGCCCGTGAAGGCGTTGGACCGCGAAGCGCCCGGGTCGGTGATCCGGAACGACTCGGGCCGGATCGCCACCGTCGCCAGGGCGTCGTGCCCGATCGCGGTGGGCCACTCGCTCGCCACGAGCTGGCCGATCGGCGTGTTCAGGTTGACCTGCCCGTTGACGTGCAGCAGCGTGGCGTCGATCAGGTTGGTCTCGCCCATGAACGTGGCGATATCCACCGTCTGCGGCCTGTTGTAGATCTCCCGCGGGGCCCCACGCTGGAGGATCCCGCCGCCCTTCATCACGACGATCTCGTCGGCGACGGACATCGCCTCGTCCTGGTCGTGGGTGACGTAGATCGACGTGATCCCCGCCTCCTTGACGAGGTCGCGGATCAGCTCGCGCAGCTGGACGCGCAGACCCGCGTCCAGGTTGCTCAGCGGCTCGTCCAGCAGCAGAAGCCTCGGCTTGACGACCAGCGCCCGCGCCAGCGCCACGCGCTGCTGCTGACCGCCGGAGAGCTGCGCCGGCTTGCGGTCGGCGTGCTGGCCCAGCCCGACCGCGTCGAGGATCTCGTTGACGCGCGGCGTCCGGGACGCCGGGTCCGCCCTGCGCGCCTTGAGGCCGAACTCGACGTTCTGCCGGACCGTCATGTGCGGCCACAGCGCGTAGCTCTGGAAGACCATCCCGATCTGGCGCTCCCGGGGCGACATGCTCGTCACGTCCTGGTCGTCGAAGGCGACGCGTCCGGAGCTCACGCCGGTCAGCCCGGCGATGATCCGCAGCAGCGTTGTCTTGCCGCACCCCGACGAGCCCAGCAGGAACGTCAGCGAGCCCGGCTCGATCTCGAGGGAGACACCGTCGAGAACCTTCGTCGCGCCGAAGTTCTTCTTCACATTGTCGATCGTGACTTTCACCGCCATGCGATCGTTGCTCCGTGATGTTTGCCCACGCGCCAGGCGCCCGCCCAAGCTGCGACCGGGAGACCCGCTCGGCGGCGCCGCCCGATCGTCCGGGACCTCCTCGGCCCCGGCCCGGAATCCGCCTCTTCTAGCAGCCCCGGGGCCCGTTGGACAGGGCGCGCCGGGACTCCTTTTTGCAATGCACAACATGTTGTGCCAACGGTGGAAAGAGCGGCAGAATCGGCGCTCTGAGCCGAGGGGATAGACTCCCTCCCGGCGACCGGATCCACCTCCCGGCCGCCCCCCCATCCCATCCACCGAGGGCCCTCATGCAGACCCGGAACCTGATCAACAACCAGTGGATCGACGCCGACAGCGGCGCGACCATCGACGTCCTCGACCCGGCGACCGACGAGCGCATCGCGGTCATCCCCAGCTGCGGCGCCGCCGAGACCCGGCGGGCGATCGAGGCCGCCGCCGCGGCGCTGCCCGAGTGGCGCTCGTGGACCGCCGAGGAGCGCGCGGTCCCGCTGCGCAGGCTCGCGCAGCTGATGGTCGAGCACCGCGAGCGGCTGGCGCGGCTGATGACCAGCGAGCAGGGCAAGCCGCTGAGCGAGGCGCGGGGCGAGATCGACTACGCGCGATCGTTCATCGCCTGGGCCGCGGAGGAGGGCAAGCGCGTCTGCGGCGAGACCATTCCCGCCTCGACGCGCGACAAGCGCATCCTCGTGCTCAGGCAGCCCGTCGGTGTCGCCGCGGCGATCACGCCCTGGAACTTCCCTTCCGCGATGATCACGCGCAAGATGGGCCCCGCGCTCGCGTGCGGCTGCACGATGGTCATCAAGCCCTCCGAGCTGACGCCGCTCTCTGCTTTCGCGCTGGGCGAGCTGGCGATCGAAGCGGGCATCCCCGCCGGCGTCGTCAACATTGTCACCGGCGATGCGCCGGCGATCGGTGCCGAGCTCTGCGCCAACCCGACCGTCCGCAAGCTCAGCTTCACCGGCTCGACGGCGGTCGGGCGCATCCTCATGCGTCAGGGCGCGGAAAACCTGACACGGCTCTCGCTCGAGCTCGGCGGCCACGCGCCCTTCCTCGTCTTCGACGACGCCGACGTGGAGGCCGCCCTCTCCGGCGCCATGGCCAGCAAGTTCCGCAACACGGGACAGACGTGCATCTGCGCCAACCGCTTCTACGTCCAGGACGGGATCTACGACGAGTTCGTGGCGGGCCTCGAGGCGCAGCTCGGTTCCCTACGCGTGGGCCGGGGCGTGGACGAGGGCGTGCAGGTCGGCCCGCTGATCAACGACGCCGCGATGGACAAGGTCGAATCACAGGTCGCCGACGCGCGCGACAAGGGGGGCCGGGTCCGCGCGGGGGGCGCCCGGGTCGCCGTCGCGGGCTGCGCCAACCGCTTCTACGCGCCCACGCTCCTGGAGGGGTTCACGCGCGACATGACCATCGCGACCCAGGAGACCTTCGGACCCGTCGCGCCCGTCCAGCGGTTCACGCACGAGTCCCAGGCGATCGAGGCCGCCAACGACTCCGAGTTCGGGCTCGCCGCGTACTTCTACTCCCGGGACGCCTCCCGGCTGATGCGTGTCGCCGAGGCGCTCGAGTACGGCGTCGTCGGCGCCAACGACGGCGCGCCCTCCACGGCGCAGGCGCCCTTCGGGGGCGTGAAACACTCCGGCTTCGGGCGCGAGGGCGGACGCTACGTCATGCACGAGTACCTCGAAACGAAGTACGTCTCCTGGGGGCTCTGAGCCCCGTTTTCTCCCGCTGCCCGGCGCCGCCGGGTCTATGATTGAGCCATCACCGGGGGGCGTTCGCCACACCGGCCGCCGGTCCACGGAGCGGACCGGCGGGAACCACGCTTGTCTCCGCTCCGGAGACCTTCTCAGGAGTCCATCAATGGGCTGCTCTCAGGATTGGCTGGCGCGTCGCGACGCCGTTGTCACCCGCGGTCTGCCGCGCATCACCGGGATCATCGTTGACTCCGCGCACGGCGCGATCATCACCGACATCGAAGGCCGGGAGTACATCGATTTCGCCGGCGGCATCGGCGTGATGAACGTCGGGCACTGCGACCCCGAGGTCGTCGAGGCGATCCGGGAGCAGGCCGGGCGCCTGACCCACATCTGCGCCCACGTCGCCACCTACACGCCCTACGTCGAACTCTGCGAGAAGCTCGCAACGATCCTGCCCCACGGCGATCGGACCAAGTGCATCCTGGTCAACTCCGGCGCCGAGGCCGTCGAGAACGCGATCAAGATCGCGCGCCAGGCCACGAAGCGCCCCGCAGTCATCTGCTACGGCGAGGCCTTCCACGGACGCACCCTCCTGTGCACGACCATGACCTCCAAGGTCAACTACAAGCGCAACTGCGGCCCCTTCGCGCCGGAGATCTACCGCATGCCCTACCCCGATGTTCTCAGGGGGGGCGGCGATCCCGGTGCGGTGACGCGGCGTGAGCTCGACCGCCTCGAGCACGCCTTCCACAACACTGTTGCGCCGCAGGACGTCGCCGCGATCATCATCGAGCTCGTCCAGGGCGAGGGCGGCTTCCGCGTCGCGCCCAAGGCGTACATCGAGGGCCTCCGCAGGCTCTGCGACAAGCACGGGATCATGCTCATCTTCGACGAGGTCCAGTCCGGGTTCGCGCGCACCGGCGCCTGGGGCGCGTACCAGCGCTTCGGCGTCACCCCCGACCTCTCCACCTGGGCCAAGTCCATGGGCGGCGGCATGCCCATCGGCGCCGTCGTCGGCAAGGCGAGCGTCATGGACGCCGTCGAGCCCGGCACCGTCGGCACCACCTACGGCGGCAACCCGATCGCCTGCGCGGCTGCGCTGGCCACCATCCGACGCCTCGAGCAGCTCAGCGCCAACGACCGGGCCGAGCACATCGGCCAGCGCATCCGGGAACGCCTCGGCAAGCTGCAATCGTCCGTCGCGGAGATCATCGATGTCCGGGGCCTCGGCGGGATGGTCGCGATGGAGCTGGCGCTCGCCGGCGACCCGGCCAAACCCGCGACTGATCTGACGAAGGCCATCGTTGACGCGTGCCATGCCAAGGGCCTGATCGTCATCCGCTCCGGCATCGACGCCAACGTGATCCGCTTCCTCCCGCCGCTGGTCATCACCGACGAGCAGCTCGACAAGGGGCTGTCCATCCTCGAAGAGCAGATCCTGCAGCACGTCGGCGCCGGCGTGCTGGGCGGGGCCGCATCGTGACCCCGTTCGCCATCGCTGGAATGCAGCTGCACCTCTCGGGGCAGGGCTCCAACCTGGGGCACATCACCAACCGCATCGAGATGCTGCTGTACCTCTACCCGTGGGTGCAGATGGTCGTGTGCAGCGAGCTGGCGACGTTCGGCGGCTGGACCGGCAACGCACAGCCGCTGCCCAGCGAGGCCGAGACGCAGTTCGCCGAGCTCGCCGCCCGGCACAACGTCTGGCTGCTGCCGGGCTCCTTCTTCGAGAAGACCGACAGCGGCATCTTCAACACCGCGCCTGTAATCGACCCCGACGGGAACATCATCGCGCGCTACCGCAAGATGTTCCCCTTCCTCCCCTACGAGACCGGCGTCGAGTCCGGCACGGAGTTCTGCGTCTTCGATGTCCCCAACGTCGGGCGCTTCGGCGTGAGCATCTGCTACGACATGTGGTTCCCCGAGACCTCGCGCACACTCGCCGCGATGGGCGCCGAGGTCATCCTGCACCCCACGCTCACCGGCAGCATCGACCGCGACGTCGAGCTCGCCATCGCGCGCGCCACCGCCGCGACGAACCAGTGCTTCGTCGTGGACATCAACGGCGTCGGCGACGGCGGCAACGGCAAGTCGATCATCGTCGCGCCCAGCGGCGATGTGCTCTACGAGGCGGGCTCCGCCGAGGAGATGATCCCCATCGAGATCGACCTCGACCGCGTCAGCAGATCGCGCGAGGTCGGCCTGCGCGGCCTGGGCCAGCCCCTCAAGAGCTTCCGGGACCGCAAGGTGGACTTCAACATCTACCACCGCTCCAAGGAGAACCACCGCTACCTCGACACCCTGGGCCCGCTGGTCAAGCAGGCACGCGGTTCGCGCGCGGGCCTCGATGACCCGGCGCCGGAGGCCGAGGCCGTCGTCATCCCGCCGGCGCCCCCGGTCGATGCCCCCGCCGCCGAGCCGGGCCCGGCGCCCACCGGGGGAGTCTCGTGATGGCGGACCCCGGCAAGCCCGACAACCCGGCGCGACCTGACGGCTCGCACAAGCTGCGGCAGTACAACGCCTCGCAGCTGCGCATGGACACCTGGAACCAGCTCCAGGTCAACAGCAACTGGCTGCGCGAGTTCTCCAGGCTCAACAGGGCGCTCGACGAGCCACGGGACCTCGTCGCCGAGGACCTCGACACGCTCCGCATCCTCGAGGCCTACTGGGCGTTCCCGGGCGGCGACGCGATGGCGGAGCTGACCGCGCTCTTCGAGGAGGCCGACTACGACGAGCTCGCGCGCCGCGTCGCCGAGATCGCCAGGCTCCTGATCGGCGACGCCTACCGCACCAACGGCGGCCTGCACCGGCTCAGGCGCCACGAGGAGCCCGACAACAACCACACCGAAACGCCGCAGGGAAAGTCCAGGCTGTACTTCGAGGCGCTGATCGTTGACGACATCGACGCGGAGGAGATGCAGCAGCTCCGCGACAACCTGCACGGCGTCCGCGCCGACGATGACGAGTTCGTTTACGACATCGTCTCGGCGCCGAGCGTCGAGGACGCCGTCATCGCCGTCCTCTTCAACCGCACGATCCAGACCGTCGTGCTGCGGTACAACTGCGGGTTCCTCACGAAGAACCGCCACGTGATGTTCGAGCGCTACCTCGAGGTGCTCGAGAACGAGGGGTTCCAGGAGCTCTACGGGCTCCCGCGGAGCATCGCGCTGGGCCGGCTGATCAAGAAGCTGCGGCCCGAGATCGACCTCTTCCTCGTGACCGACACGCCGCTGGAGGAGGTCGCCGGCAGGCTCGGCGCCGATTTCCGCCGCGCGTTCTACCGCCTCGAGGCCTACCAGGAGCTGCACCTGAGCATCCTCAAGGGCATCCAGGAACGGTACGAGGCGCCCTTCTTCGATGCGCTGCGCCGGTTCAGCCTCAAGCCCGCTGGCGTCTTCCACGCGCTGCCCGTGGCGCGCGGCAAGTCCATGACCAACTCGCACTGGGCGCGCGAGCTCCTGGATTTCTACGGGCGCGGCGTCTTCCTCGCCGAGACCTCGGCCACCAGCGGAGGGCTCGACTCGCTCCTGCAGCCCCGGGGGCCCATCAAGAAGGCCCAGACCGCCGCGGCGCGCGCCTTCGGCGCCGACGAGACCTTCTTCGTCACCAACGGCACCTCCACCGCCAACAAGATCGTCGTCCAGGCGCTCGTCCAGCCCGGCGACATCGTGCTGATCGACCGCGACTGCCACAAGTCCCACCACTACGCGCTCATGCTCGCCGGGGCGCTGCCGGTGTACCTCGACTCCTACCCGCTGACGCCGTACTCCATGTACGGCGCCGTCCCACTGGAGACGATCAAGCGGCAGCTGATCGAGCTGCGCGACGCCGGCAAGCTCGACCAGGTGCGCATGCTGCTGATGACCAACTGCACCTTCGACGGGATCACGTACGACCCCGAGCGAGTGATGCGAGAGGTGCTGGCGATCAAGCCGGACATGATCTTCCTCTGGGACGAGGCGTGGTTCGCCTACGCCGGGTTCAGCCCCACGCTGCGTCGCAGGACCGCTATGGGCGCCGCCAAGCGCCTGCGCGAAATCTTCTCCGACCCCGCGTACCGGCGCGCCTTCCAGTCCGGCGACTCCTGGGACGGGGGCGCCATGCCCGACCCCGACACCGTTCGCGTCCGCGTGTACGCGACGCAGTCCACGCACAAGACGCTGACCTCGCTGCGGCAGGGCTCGATGATCCACGTGCAGGACGAGGACTTCGCGCAGAAGTCTAGCGCCGCGTTCCACGAGGCGTACATGACGCACACCTCGACCTCGCCCAACTACCAGATCATCGCCTCGCTCGATATCGGCCGCCGGCAGGTCGAGCTCGAGGGCTACGAGCTCGTCCACCGCTCGATCGGGCTGGCGATGACGCTCCGCGAACGCATCGCCGAGCACGAGCTCATCCGCAAGTACTTCTCCGTGCTCCGCCCCACCGACATGATCCCGGACGAGTTCCGCCCCTCCGGGCTCGAGTCCTACTACGACCCCATCAAGGGCTGGCAGAGCATGGAGGACGCCTGGAGGCAGGACGAGCTGACACTCGACCCGACGCGCGTCACCGTCATGATCGCCAACACCGGCCTCGACGGTGACGCCTTCCGCCACCTGCTCATGGACGAGCACGACATCCAGATCAACAAGACTTCGCGCAACTCAGCGCTGTTCATGACCAACATCGGCACCACCCGCGGCGACATCGCCTACCTCGTCGAGGTCTTCGCGCGCATCGCCCGCGACATCGACAGCCGCCTCGCTCGAGAGAGCAGGGCCGGCAGGGCCCGCCACGAGCAGAAGGTCGCCAACCTCATCGACGCCCCGGCGCTCCCGGACTTCAGCAGGTTCCACCCCGCATTCAAGCCGGGAGGGGACACGTCAACACCCGAGGGAGACCTCCGCAAGGCGTTCTTCCTCGCCTACGACGAGTCCGCCGTCGAGTTCCTCAAGCTCGACGGCTCCGTCGCCGCGTCCATCGACGCCGGCCGCGAGGTCGTCTCCGCCGCGTTCATCACGCCATACCCTCCCGGATTCCCGATCCTCGTCCCCGGTCAGGTCCTCAGCCGGGAGATCCTCGCCTACCTCCACGCCGTCGGCGTGAAGGAAATCCACGGCTACGAACCCGAGTTCGGCCTCCGAATCTTCACCGACGACGCGCTGGAGCGCGCCGAGGGCATGGAGCAGGGGCGCCGGCTCGACCTCCCAGCGGAGCACGCATGACTTCCAATATCGACACCAGGCAGGCCGAGCCCAGACCGCGCGCGTCGTCCCCCGGCTCGCCCATCGTCTCCGACAAATCGAAGCCCGGCGCCCCGTCCAAACGCCTCAACGATGTCTCGGACATCCGACGCTTCTTCTACCGCAACGACGAGCCGATCTACTTCATCAGCGCGACCAACTTCAACCTGCTCGGCATGGACGAGTGGATCCGCCACTTCACCTTCATCAACTACATCGACTGCTTCGACGGGCAGCACCCCAACGTCTTCGTCCCCGGCGAGACGCCCCACGAGCCCTTCACCTCCATCGAGGACATCAACAACTACCTCCTCTCCCACAAGGAGGTCATCGACTTCATCAAGAAGCGCGGCCCCGGCGGCAAGGCCGTCTTCCTCATGTTCGACGAGCGCACCGAGGAGCTCTGCCGGGAGCTGGGCCTGGAGGTCTGCTTCCCGCCCGCGGCGCTGCGCTCCCGCATCGACGACAAGATGGAGACCACCCGCATCGCCGACCGCGCTGGGGTCGAGTCCGTCCCCAATGTCCTCGACAGGATCGAGAGCTACGCCGACCTCCGCGCCAAGGCCGGCCACCTCGGGCCCGAACTCGTCATCCAGACCGCCTACGGCGACTCCGGGCACACCACGTTCTTTATCTCCAGCGAGGACGACTGGAACGAATACGCCGACGAGATCACCGAGGCCCCCGAGGTCAAGGTGATGAAAAAGATCCGCTGCCGGGGCTCGGCGCTCGAGGCGTGCGCGACCCGCCACGGCACCATTGTCGGCCCGCTCATGACCGAGCTCGTCGGCTTCCCCGAGCTGACGCCCTACAAGGGCGGCTGGTGCGGCAACGAGGTGTACGCCGACACCTTCACCGCCGAGGTCCGCGCCGAGGCCCGCCGCGCCGCCTTCGCGTTCGGCGAGGAGCTCCGCAAGCTGGGCTACCGCGGCTACTTCGAGATCGATTTCCTCACCGATCTCGACAGCGGCAAGGTCTATCTCGGCGAGTGCAACCCGCGCATCACGGGCGCCAGCTCGATGACCAACCTCGCCTCCTTCTGCCACGCCGATGCGCCGCTGTTCCTGTTCCACCTCCTGGAGTGGATGGGCATCGACTACAACATCGACGTGGACGCGATCAACGACCGCTGGGCCAGCGCCGACAACATCGACTCCTGGAGCCAGCTCGTCATCAAGCACACCGCGGGCGACGTCGATCACATCGTCGCCGCCCCGCCGTCCGGGATCTGGGAGCTCAACGACGACGGGACGATCCGATACGTGCGCATGCAGACACACCGCCGCACCGTCCAGTACGAGAACCGCGCGTTCTATCTCCGCATCTCAGGGGCCGGCGATTACCGCTACGAGGGCGCCGACCTGGGCATCCTCGTCAGCCCCGGCCGTTTCATGGACGACGAGTTCCGCCTCAACGACCGCGCCAAGGCGTGGATCCGCGGCATCCGCGACCACTACCTCGGACAGCCGCTGCCCCCCGCGCAGGAGGCGCCGGTGCAGGAGACGATCGACAACGCTGGTTTCAAGCTGCTCTAATGCCGCGATGACGAGGCATCACCCGGAGCTCGATTTCCGATTCGTGCACGAGGCCGAGCCCGGCCCCGAGTGGCTGTCCATCTTCCGCGAGTTCTGGCCCTCGTTCCGCCGGTGGTGCTACGCGCCCTCGCACGACGGCTCGTCCCGCCCCGACTACGCCGCCTGCGTCCGGGCGCTGCGCGAGCACCTCCCCTCGATGGCCCCGGTGCACGAGACGCTGTGCGAACTCGTCGGCGGCGGCGACGAGGAAGCCCGGTTCCTCTCGCTCTGGCGCCCGCCATCCTCGATCCGCGGCTGCGCACAGGCCGTCTGGCGCTGGGGCGACGACATCGCGCTCGTGCGCAACTACGACTTCGCGCCCCGCCGCTGCGACGGCGTCGTCCTCCGCAGCGCCTGGTCCGAAACCGACGTCATCGCCGTCACCGACTGCAGCATCGGCGCCCTTGACGGCATGAACGAGCACGGCCTGGCCGCCAGCCTCGCCTTCGGCGGCGACAAGGCGGTGGGGGAGGGCTTCGGGACCACCATGCTCGTCCGGGCCGCGCTCGAATCCTGCGCGACCGTCCCCGAGGCGATCGCCCTGCTGCGCAATGTCCCCGTCCACATGGCCTACAGCGTGACCCTCATCGACAGGCAGGGCGAGCACGCGACTCTGCTCCTAAGCCCGGACACCCCAGCGCAGGTCACCACAGACCCCGCCGCGACCAACCACCAGGGCGGCATCGCCTGGCCCGAGTACGCCGAGTTCTCCAGAACCATCGAGCGCCGGCGCCGCATCGACGACCTGCTCGCCACCCACACCGGCGACGCGACCGCCCTCGCGCAGCGCTTCCTCGAACCGCCGCTGTACCGCAACGAGTACGCCCGGGGCTCCGGAACGCTCTACACCGCCGTGTACACCCCGACCCGCGGCACGCTCGACCTCATCTGGCCCGACGCGCACATCCGTGTCTGCTTCGACGACTTCCAGGCCGGGACCCACGTCGCGCGCTACCAGCAGCCGCAGCACTCCCCCTGACCCGGCGCGGTATCGTCTGCGCCGGACCGCGCGCCACATGAACCTCCTCGACCGCCTCCTCCAACACGACGCCTGGACCACCCGGCGCCTGCTCGGCATCGCGGGTTCGCTCCCGCAGGAAGCCCTCGACCGCGAGTTCGACATCGGCCGGCGCACACTCCGAGCCACGCTCGGGCACATCATCGACAACATGGAGGTCTGGACCGACCTGATGAACGAGCAGCCGGTGCGTCAGCGGGAAGGCGATTCGGTCCCCGATCTGACCGCGCGCCTGGACAGGGCGGCGGCCGACCTCGCCGAGCTGGCGCACGACATCGAGCGCCGCGGCGCCTGGGACGAGCGCTGGACCGACACGCTCGACGACCCGCCCGCCGAGAAGACCTTCGGCGGCGCGATCGCCCACGTCATCACCCACAGCATGCACCACCGCGCGCAGGCCCTGCACATGCTCCGCCGCCTCGGCGTCACCGATCTGCCGGAAGGCGACGTGCTCAGCTGGGAGAACCAGCGCTGATGGGCGCCGGGAGACTCCTCAGGAAGCCCGCCTCCGACCCGGGGTGTCTCGCCGAGGCCTGCCGGGGCGCGCAACGCATCCTGCTCGTGATGACCGACCTGCACATCGGCAACTTCGCCATCTCCACGCCGGTCATCAAGGCGATCCAGCGCTCGGCAGCCGCGCGGGGCGCCGAGGCGCACTGCATGGTCAACAGCGCCTTCGTCCCGTTGGCGCAGCGCCTGCTCGATCCCGCCAACATCCTGCCGCTCGACCCGCCCGGCGGGCTGCTCTCTGGCCCCGGCGCCGTTCTCCGGTTCCGGCGCCTGACCAGGGGACGCTACGACCTGCTGCTCGCCCTCAGCGGCGGCGACCGCGGCGCGACCCTGGCTCGGTGCTCCGGCGTGCCGACCACCGTCGGGCTCGACACCTACCGACGCAGCGCGTTCTACGCCCTCCGCCTGCGCGACACGCACACGGCGCACCACATGAGCCGCTACGCGCAGTTCGCCGCCTGCTTCGGGGAGGACATCCAACCGATCATCGAGCCCTACACGCCGCTCGCCGGCGACGACGACGCCCTCCGGCGCGCCCTCGAAGACGCCGGCATCGACCCCGCCGCGCCCCTGACCGTCATCCACCCCGGCGCCGGCAAACCCCACCGGGTCTGGCCGCCCGAGCGCTTCGCGCTCGTCGCCGATCACGCGATCGAAGAACAAGGCCACACCGTCGCCGTCCTCACCGCGCCGAGCGAGGAATCCACCACCGCGCAGTTGCTCGGCGCCATGCGCCGCAACGACAAGGCCCGCCGGCTCGCGCTCCCGCTGTCGATGCTGCTGCCGCTCTTCGATCACGCCGGGGCGATCGTGTGCAACGAGAGCGGCCCCATGCACCTGGCCGCGATGACCCGCTGCGCCATCGTCGCGCTCTACGGCCCCACCGACCCCGCGCAGTGGGCGCCCATCCGCACCGGACCGGATGTCATCGCCCTGCGAAGAACGACCGATATCACGTCAATCGAGCCGGGCGACGTCATCACGGCGTTCGAGGAGGCGCTCGCAGCCCGGATTCCCGCTCCGCAGCCCGAACCCTGAGCGCGGGCCGCCGTACTGGTTGCGATGACAACACACGCCGAGCCACAACCGCGCCGGAGAAACACAGCGATCCGGCGCCTGCTGCTCACTGCGTGCGCCTTCGAGGCGATGCTTGTGCTCGCGGGGTTTCTCGGCGCCGCGCATCCCCTGATCGATCTCGTCAGCCACTTCCAGGTCCCGCTGCTGCTCGGCGGTGTCGTGCTTCTGGCGGCGTGCGTCATCGCCGGGTCGCGAGCCGCGAGCGGGATTGCGCTGGCGCTGTGCCTCGTCACCGCCGCGCGCGTGGCGCCGCTGTGGATCGGCGCCCGCCCCGCCGACGCCCCGGCGCCCGGCGACGCGGCGATCCGCGTGATGTCCGCCAACGTGTTGGCGATCAACGGGCACGCCGACCGGTTCCTGGCCGAGGTCGGCCGGGTCGATCCCGACGTTCTCGTCGTGGTGGAGTTCTCTACGCTCTGGGACCGCGTGATCGAGCCGCTCTCACGGGACTATCCGTTCCGCATCATCGAGCGCCCCGCCGACCAGCCCGAGGCTGGCGTGGCCGTCTTCAGCAAGACGCCGCTGACGCGCAGCCCCCGACCCGCCGGCGCCGGGGCGGTGGCGCTGCGCAGCGCGCTGTGCGATATCCAGACCAGCGCTGGCCCGGTGTCGCTGATCGCGCTGCACGCGATGGCCCCGGTCAGCAGCCGAGCGTCGAGGCTGCGCGATGCGCAGCTGGCGTTCGTCAACTCGATTGTCCGGGAAGCGGGAGCATCACCGCTGATCCTCGCCGGCGACTGCAACGCGACGCCCTGGTCGCACGGCTACCGCGCGCTCGTGCATGACTCCGGCCTGCGCAACGCGAGGCTCGGCTTCGGCCTGTGCGGCTCCTGGCGGGGCGCCTTCCCGTCGATGCTCCGCATCCCGATCGATCACGTCCTGGTCGGTGACCGGATCGGGGTGCGGATGTTCGAGACCGGACGCGGGATCGGATCCGATCACCTCCCGGTCATCGCGGACCTGGTGATCAAAGCGAAGCCGCGCTGATGGTTCACGCCGGCGCGGCGCTCCCGGGCGCCTCCGGGTGATGGTGTTCGTGGCGCTCCAGCGCCAGGAACCCCGCGACCGCGATCACGGCCATCGCGAGGATGAACCACCACGGCGAGAGCCCGGTCTCCTGCGAGACCGTCACCTTGCCCAGGTCGCCGACCTTCAGGAACGTGCGGTTGACCCAGGGGTACAGCTCCGCAAAGACCGCGGCGCCGGCGATCATCCCGAGCACGCCGAAGATCGCGTGCCGGGAGCCGTCGGCCATCGCGCCGACCCCCGTGCCGGGGCAATAGCCGAGCACCGCCATCCCGACGCCGAAGATCACGCCGCCGAGCGCGTTGCCCAGCAGCGTCGCGGACTTCAGGTGCATCGCGCCCTCGCCGAGCATCCCGGTCGCGAGCATGCCGTAGATCCCCACGGCGCCGACGACGATCGCCGTCATCATGACCTTGAGCACGGTGAAGTCCTTGAGCAGGAACTGGCCGAGGATGACGCGGTACCGCGTCACGCCGCCGCGCTGGAGCAGGAAGCCGAAGATCAGCCCCGCCAGGGCGCCCTGCGCGAGGGACGCGGGATCGGCGAAGAATGGTGAGTCAAACATGGTCGCGTCCTTTCATGCCGAAGAGCGCAAACGCGGTGACGGTCCCCGCCCCGAACATCGCGATGGTGAAGACCCAGCTCGACACCGCGAGCTGCAGACCGCCGGAGATCGAGTGCCCCGACGTGCAGCCGCCGGCCATCCGGGCGCCGAACAGGAGCACCGCGCCCCCCAGGAACGCCCCGGCATACCGCAGCGCGGGGCTTGTTCCGAACCGCCACGCCCAGAGATCGGGGACCGTTTCCTTGAACCTGGACCCCGACAGCTTCGCCCCCAGCAGGGCGCCGATGAACAGCGCGATCACCAGCGCGAACTGCCAGTCGAACACCGGCTTGCCCACGATGTGCTTGGCGAGGTACTCCGTCTCCCGGACGTGCTGCCCGCTGACGACGCCCTCGATCGCGCCGGCGACGTTGACCATTGTCGTCGAGGTCCCCAGCGCCTTGCCCATCCAGGCGAACGCGACCCAGGACAGGACCCCGATCCCGGCGCCGACCAGGTAAGGCGACCAGCGGGGTCTGGTGATGAGATTCGACATGCGTGAACCTCCGAAGCGCCCGCGCGAAGCGCCCCCACAACGGGGCGCACCGTGCGGACCGTGTTGTCCGTATTCAGACGCACACAGCCGCGGGTTCGTTACAGAATCTCAGGGCCCGGGAATCCCCGGTTCCCGCCCGGTTTCTCAGCCGCAGAGGTCGCCGAAAGCCCCGAGCAGGATCCCGAGGTCCGCCGTATCGACGATGCCGTCGCCGTTGATGTCGGCCTGGGCGCCCATCGATCCGAAGGCGGCAAGCAGCAGGCCGAGGTCCGCCGTGTCGGTGACCCCGTCGCCGTTGAGGTCCGTCGGGCATTCCTCGCAGCCGATCGACGGCGTGATGATCATCAGATCGTCCACGTCCACCTGCGCCTCGATCCCCGAAACGCCGCCGTCGATCGCGACCGTCAGCGTGTACGACCCAGCGCCGAGATTCATCGGGAGCGGCGTCGAGCGCGGCGTGAACGCGCCCTCGACGGCGCCGAGCGCGAACCGGTCCAGCTCCGTCGTCATCCCCGTACCCAGCGCCGTGACGGTGACGACCAGCTCGTCGTCGGGCGACGCGACCCCCACGCGGTGCGAAAGGTCCAGCGACACCGCGCCCGCTGGCAGGTAGAACCGGTTGTGCGTCCTCGACGAGCCGGCGCTGCTGAGCCGGAGGAAACCACCGCCGTTGATCGCGCCGCTCCCGCCCCCGCCGTGGTAGCTCCACCCGGCGTAGGAACCGATGTCGAAGCCGCCGTTGCACAGGACCGCGAACGGATCGGGCTCGACCCCCGCGCCCATCGCGGGCCGCATCGAGAGGCCGTCGCCCAGCGCCGAGTAGAAGAACCCCTGGCACGCCCTGGACGAGCAGCCGGGCTCGCCGGTGGTGGTGTACCAGCCGTTGTCGATGTCGCAGCCGTCGCCGTCGTTGGCGGCGCCGAGATCCACCGTGCCGTGGTAGAAGGCGTGGACCTTGGTGTGCTCGAGCGGGCACGAACCGAACAGGTCGTTGTCAAAAATCGCCGTGTCGCCCAGCACGTCGCGCAGCGAGACGTTGAAAGCGCCGTCAACGGGCTGCCCGTTGGGGTCGCAGCCGTTGCCGTCGAAGCGGTAATAGTTGTCGAGGAACGTCACCTCGGCGCAGCCGTCACCGCGCGACCAGCGCTGCGGGTCCGCGTCGTCCCAGTCGTCGCCCGCCACGCCCAGGCAGCCCGCGTTGATCCCGTTGACCGGGTGCGGGTCGAGCGTCGTCAGGTGATCGACGGTGATCCCGCCGGCGACGAGCCGCATCGACGCCTCGCTCATCACCACGGCGCCCCGGCTGTGCCCGATCAGGTGCAGCGTCCGCCCGCTCGCCAGGTCGCCGGGCCCGGTCCCGTCGAGGTACCGCGCA
Source organism: Phycisphaeraceae bacterium (assembly GCA_020639135.1). Taxonomy (GTDB): domain Bacteria; phylum Planctomycetota; class Phycisphaerae; order Phycisphaerales; family UBA1924; genus JACKHE01. The sequence continues at coordinate 258,776 of JACKHE010000004.1, read as the reverse complement.
TCGCGCAGCGCCGCGACGAGCGCATCGCTCGCCGCCTGCGCGTACCCCCAGTTGGGTCCCGTGCTGACGCCGTCGGACTCGTCCACCCAGTTGAAGATCAGCGCGATCGTCTCCGTCGAACCGTCGCTGAGGGCGGGCAGGTACCGCCACGCGCCGGTGGCGCCGTCGTAGCGGTATACCGAGCCGCCGCTGGGCCCGTTGGCGACCACCGCCTCCGCCATGTTCTGCACCCACGCGCCCTTGCTCCCGAGCGAGAGCCCGTGCGTGATGACGGTGGTCGTCGGCTCGGCGTGCGAGTTCATCGCCGCCGCCAGGGCGAGGAGGGCCCCGATTCCGGATCGCAATCGCATCGATGTCTCCCCTCTCTCGAGGAATGTCCGGTCCCAGCGTACCGTCGGGTATCCCGATCCGGGATCGAAAAATGCGGATTCCCCGCCGATGCCGGGCGCCGTCGGGCCGGCGCACCGGACCGGCAACCCCGAAATCAGATCAATCCATGGCCAAACAAGAGCCCGCGGTCCGAAGTAGGATCCAACGGACCACCATCCACCGCCAACCAGACCGGCGCCACACGGAAGCTCATGACAACAATCCCATCATCGCCAATCGACCGCCCGGCCCCCCTGGCCGACGGCGTCGGCGTCACGCCGTCGATCATCCCCTACGAATCGATCCGCGTCCCGCTCCGGATGCGCATCGCCAACCTCATCGCCATCATCCTCCCGTTCGCGGGCATCGTCGCGGGGGGGGTCCTCATCTGGCCACTCGGCTTCGGGTGGCTCTACATCGCGCTGCTCGTCGGCGGATATCTCTGCACCGGCATCGGCGTCACCGCCGGCTTCCACCGGCTCTTCACGCACAAGTCCTTCGAGACCGGCCGCGGCGTCAAGTTCATCCTGGGCGTCCTCGGCTCGATGGCCGTCGAGGGACCGCTGCTCAGCTGGGTCGCCACACACCGCTGCCACCACCAGCACAGCGACCGCGACGACGATCCGCACTCACCCCACTCCTTCGGCGGCGGGCTGTGGCGCATGCTTCGCGGCATCTGGCACGCCCAGATGGGCTGGATCATCAGCCACAAGTCGCCCAGCTTCAAGAAGTACGTCCCCGACCTCGAGCACGACCGCATGCTCCGCTTTATCCACGCCGCGTTCCCGCTCTGGGTCGCCGTCGGGCTGCTCATCCCCGCGCTCCTCGGCGGGCTCATCACGTTGTCCTGGACCGGCGCCCTGCTCGGCTTCATCTGGGGCGGGCTCATCCGCGTCTTCTTCGTCCACCACGTCACCTGGTCCGTCAACTCCGTCTGCCACATCTGGGGCGCTCAGCCCTACGACTGCCACGACGAGAGCCGCAACAACCCCATCTTCGGCGTCCTCGCGCTCGGCGAGGGCTGGCACAACAATCACCACGCATTCCCCACCTCCGCCCGTCACGGCCTCAAGTGGTGGCAGTTCGACGCGAGCTGGCTCTTCATCCGCACACTGATGCTGCTGAATCTCGCCAGGAACCCGCGCCTGCCATCGAAGGATCGGCAGATCTCCGCGCTCCGCGCCGGGTAAGCCGGATCAACCCCGCGCGGATCGTCTGATCCTGCAATCATGTTCCGGTGAACAACAGGCCGCACCATCCCAGACGCCGCCGCCGAAAGCGAGGCCCATGGGTCCGCGCGATGGCCGGCATCGCGTCGATCGTGGGCCATTTCTTCGGCTCAATGCCCCCGCCGCGCGAGCAGGAGTCCCACATGATCGACCGCGAGCACAACCGATCGCAGGACCGGATGCGCTGAAGTGTCAGTCGATGCCGTATTCACTCCACCGCCGCTCGATCTGCCCGAGCATCGATGCCGACATCTCGATGATCGGCGGCCAGTCCCGCACCGGGCGGTCCTCGGTTCCCTCAGCATTGACCTTCGCCGTCGCGTCGAACGCCACCCGGTCGTTGTTCGTGAGCGCGTCCCGCTCCGCGTCCACGTTCGCGCACCACCGGAACAGCACGGCGTCAAAATCGTCCACGTCCACACCCGCATCGACCACCACGGTGAACCTCGGCGCCGGCGGATCGCGCTGCGCCAGGATCCGCTTGCAAAGCCGCCGCCCGTCGCCGGGGCGCTGCTTGTCGATCGACACGAAGAGCCACCGCCCGCCCAGCGACGCCGGGACCGCTGCGGCGCGAACATTCTCAACTCCACGCAAATCTACACACAGCGCCCGCGCGGGCTCGTTGAGCACGGCCGCTGGCGCCGGTGGGGGGTCGGACGCCGGTGGAGCGGCATGGCGCCGCCTCGTCACCCCTTCGCCGGGCAGGCGCGCCGTCGCGTCGAAACCCAGCTTCGACCCCGCCCCCAGCGCCGGCGCCGCGTGGTCGAGGATGTCCAGCGGCCCGAACGTGCGTTCGATCCGCGTCGCGGGATCGCACCGCTCGCCGACGACCCGCATCACCTGCGCCGTGTCGTGCACGTCCACGTCGCCATCGACGACGATCAGGTTCTTGGTCCACGCCATCTGCCCGGCGCCCCAGATCCCGTGCATCAGCCGACGCGCCTGCAGCGGGTACTCCTTGTCGATCTTCAGCACGGCGCAGTTGTGGAACGCGCCGAACATCGGCAGGTCGTAGTCCAGAACGTCCGGCGCCATCGTGCGCAGCAGCGGCAGGAAAAGCCGCTCGACCGCCTTGCCCATGTAGTAGTCTTCCTGCGGCGGAAGCCCCACGATCGTCGCCGGGAAGATCGGGTCGCGCCGCGTCGTGATCGCCGTCACCTCGACGATCGGGTACCGGTCCGGCATCGAGTAGAACCCCGTGTGATCCCCGAAGGGCCCCTCGAAGAACGCCCCGTCGCCCAGCTTCCCGGCTTCCGGATCGCGCGGGTCGAACCCCGGCATTCCCGCTTCGCAGCTGACGTACCCCTCGATGACGATCTCCGCGTTCGCCGGCACGCTGATCGGCACCGTCCGCCCCGGGACCATCGGGATCCCGCGCCCGTTGAGGAACCCCGCCAGCAGCAGCTCGTTCACGCCCGGCGGCAGCGGCGCGATCGCCGCAAACGGCAGCACCGACTCGCCGCCGAGCACGATCGCCACCGGCATCCGCTCGCCCCGGCGCTTCCACGACCGCCAGTGCCGGGCGCCGTCGTGATGCATGTGCCAGTGCATCGCCAGGCGGCGCCTGCCGATGCGCTGCACGCGGTACATCCCGACGTTGTGCGACGCCGGTTTCGTCTTTCCCGCGTCGTCCGCGTGGATCGTGTGGATGTGCGCGAAGGTGATGTACCGCCCCCGCAGTGATTCATCCGTGTCGATCCCGCCAACGCCCCCGTTGATCGACGCCGGGTAGCCCACCGCGCCCAGGTCCCCGTCCAGGGGCCAGCATTTGAGCAGCGGCAGCATCGACAGATCGAGATCGCGGCCCTCGTGCACCACCTCCTGGCACTGCCCGAACCGGACCCGCCTGGGAGGCGTGCGCAGCAGCGGCGCCAGCGCGCGCGCCTTGCGGACGATCGCACCGATCGACGCCGGCGGCTCCGGCTTGATCAGCTCCCCGATCCGAGCCGCGATCCCGTCGAGCCCGCCCTGAAACCGACCACCCGGCGCGCCCACGCCCGGCTCGTGACACCCCAGCGCCATCTCCATCCGCCGGTACGAGCCGAACGCGTTGATCAGCACCGGCAGGTCCGAGCCCTCGACATCCTCAAACAGCAGCGCCCGACCCCCCAGGTGGGCAAACCGCGGGTCGTTCCGCTGCGTGGACGCCGAAGGCGATGCCGGCGCCGGCGACTTCGACACGCGATCGGTGATCGCCCCGATCTCCAGTTCAGGCGAGACCCGCGCCGAGACGGTGCGCAGCTCCCCCGAGGACTCAAGAGCCAGGACGAACTCGCGCAGCTCGCGGAACATGCCGACATGCTACCGGGGCACGCCGCAGCCCACCGGGGCACCGCTGAGCGCCCGCCGGCGCGATCTCCGATGAAAGAACGAACCCGCTTCGCCCATCAAGTGGCGACCCCGGCCCCGATCCGCGACAATCCAACCGATGCCCAGCGAAGACCAACTCGTCATCGACATCGACGCCGTCTCCAAGACCTACGGCGGCGGCGTCCGCGCGCTCCGCGATGTCGAGCTCCGCGTCCACCCCGGCGAGGTCTTCGGCCTCCTCGGGCCCAACGGCGCCGGCAAGTCCACACTCGTCAAGATCCTCATGACCATCGTCCGCCCCTCCGATTGCAAGGGGCGAATGTTCGGCGCTCCAATCGGCGACAAGGCCGCGCTCTCCCGCGTCGGCTACCTCCCCGAGCACCTCCGCTTCCCCGACTACCTCACCGGCGAGCAGGTCGTCGATCACTTCGGCGCCATGGCCGGCGTCCCGAGGGCCGCCCGCCGCCGCCGATCCGCCGAGCTCCTCGAGACCGTCGGCATGCTCGACTGGCGCGACACGAGGGTCGGCAAGTACTCCAAGGGCATGAAGCAGCGACTCGGCGTCGCGCAGTCGCTCATCAATGACCCCGATCTCGTCCTGCTCGATGAGCCCACCGACGGCGTCGATCCCCTGGGCCGCAAGGAGATCCGCGACATCATCGCGCGCATGAAGGACAACGGCAAAACCGTCTTCGTCAACAGCCACCTGCTCAGCGAGCTCGAGCTCATCTGCGAGCGCGTCGCCATCATGGTCAAGGGCGAGGTCGTCCAGCAGGGCGCCATCGAGGACCTCACCGAGGCCAGCCGCCGCTACGAGTTCCGCGTCTCCGTCGGCGAGAACCAGGACGAGAACGCGCTCATCGCGCAGGCGATCGATCTCAACGACGGGTCCATCGAGTACACCCCGGGCGTCGTGCGCACGACCGTCTCCGACGTCCACGCGATCCAGCCCATGATCGACGCCCTCCGCGCCCGCGGCGTCACCATCCACGCCATCAGGCCCACCCGCAGCTCGCTCGAGGACCTCTTCATGTCCGCCGTCAAGGACGGCGGGGGCAACCCCGGCGGCGTCCGCAACAAGCGATCGCGCAAGACCCGGAAGGGGGCCGGCCGATGATCGCCCGCCAGACGCTGGCCATCTTCCTCGACGGCTACCGCGAGCTCAACGCGCGCAAGCTGTTCTGGATCGCCATCATCCTCTCGGGGCTCGTCGTCGTTTCCTTCGCGCTCATCGGCTCCCGGGACGGCAACCTCTCCATCGCGATGTGGCGCACGCCCCTGCCGCTGGCGGCGCTGGGCTTCACCACCGAGACGCTCTACAAGCTCCTCTTCATCCAGTTCGGCGTCGGCTTCTGGCTCGCCTGGGTCTCGACCATCCTCGCCCTCGTCACCACGTCCGGGATGATCCCCGAGTTCGTCGCGGGCGGCGCCATCGACCTCACCCTCAGCAAGCCCATCGGCCGTGTCCGGCTCTTCCTGACCAAGTACGCCGCCGCCCTGCTCTTCGTCGCGCTCCAGGTCACCACCTTCACCGCCGCCTGCTTCGTCGTGCTGGGCCTCCGCGGCGGCTCGTGGGAGCCCGGCCTGTTCCTGGCGATCCCGATCATGATCGCCTTCTTCAGCTTCCTCTATTGCGTCAGCGCGCTCGTCGGCCTGCTCACGCGATCGACCATCGCGGCGCTGATCCTCGCGCTGCTCTTCTGGTTCATGCTCTTCATCTTCAACACCGCCGACGCCGGGCTGGCGCTGCAGACATCGCTGGCCCAGCAGCGCGCCCACCGCGCCGAGCAACGCGTCCAAGCCATCGAAGCCAGCCTCGCCGACAGGCAGGACCAGAGCGGCGAGGGCATCGTCAACCGGATCAAGTCCTCCGTCGCCGAAGGCGTTGACAACGACCGGCTCCAGCGCGCCATCGACATCCGGGAAAGCGCCGACGAGGACGTCCTCGCGCTCGAGCGCTGGCACAATCGGATCCTCACCGCCAAGGCGGTCTTCCCCAAGACCAACGAGACCATCGCCCTCCTCCGCCGATCGCTCATCAGCGCCGCCGAGCTCGACGACATCTACGGCGCCAACTCCGCGTTCCAGCAGGAGCAGTTCGAAGCCCATGTCCCCGAGGACCGCCGCGAACAGCTGGAGGAGCACGAGTCCTGGGCCGACCCCGAGCAGCAGTCCCGCGCCGCCCGGCAGACGGAGGCCGAGTTCCGCAGCCGATCCGTCCCCTGGGTCCTCGGAACGTCACTGGGCTTCGAGGCCGTCATCCTCGCGATCTGCTGCTGGATCTTCGCGAGACGGGATTTCTGACAGACCCCCGTGCCACGACAACGCCGCCGCGGCGTTGTCGTGCTTCCGGGAAAGCACCGCGATTCGCACTACAACGCCGAAGCGGCGTGGAGTGGCACGCTATTCGCCTTCCGGTTCACGACTTTCCCAACTCCACCCCCAGTCCCATTCCCGGATTCATCACGGGAACACGTACCTGACGTTGTACGAATCCTCGACAACGAACGGCGCCAGTTTCGGATGAATCTCCGCCAGAGCGCGCAACGCGAACGCTTCGCCCTTGTCGCAGGCATAGAGCAAAGGGGATCGGATCACATCCGCAGCCAGGATCAGCCCGGAATATTTGTAAGTCCAACTGTGTGGCGCCTGAACCCGGCAACGGGCGATGACCAGCGAATCAAGATCACAGGCTTCTTGCGATCCAAAGATCAGGCGATGCTTCCGCAGAGTCAGGAGTCGATGATCAAAGTCCAGTTCGACGGATCTGTAGGCGAACAGAAAGTGGGCGCCCGAGCCGAGAAGCACCAAGGCCCCAAGTCCATAGATGACAGCGAACTCGGTATCTGCCTGGCTACCTCCCGTAAAGAAGACAAACGCTGACACGATGATGCAAGCAACCGAGAGCGCGAGGGGGACAAGGGCGTAATCCGGGCCGCGAAAACTGATGACGAGGCCGGATCCGGTCTCAGATGTTTTGGCCACACCGAAGCGAAGCCCCTTCGAGGAACGGGCGACGAAGTGTGGCGGGTCCTGTTGCATGTCTCGGCGTCTCGATCCTACCCGACTCAAGTGAACAAAGTTTCGTTCAATCTCAGCAGCGCAACATGATCCCGCGATCCCGTGCTTCCGGAAAAGCACCGCGATTCGCACTACAACGCCGAAGCGGCGTTGCCGTGGCACATCAACCACCTACCCGATTCACGACTTCCCCAGCTCAGCCCCCCGGTCCCGCGCCGCGACAATCGCCCGCTCGATCGCGCCGAAGAAATCGTCCGTTTCCAGCTTCTCCACCGCCGCCGCCGTCGTGCCGCCCTTGCTTGTCACCGCCAGGCGCAGCGCTTCCGGCGCCTGATCGACGCGCTGCGCCAGCAGCGCCGCGGATCCCTCGACCGTGCCCCGCACGATCCGGTCCGCCAGCGCCGCGTCGAACCCGACAAGACGCGCGCCGCTCGCCATCGCCTCCGCCAGCGCGAAGACGTACGCCGGCCCCGAGCCCACCACGGCGGTGAACGCGTCCATCATCGATTCCTCGATCATCACCAGAGAGCCCACGCTGCCCAGGACCCGCCGCGCCAGCGCATCGTCCCCCGCGCGCGCGCCGGCGCCGAGCGTCACCGCCGTCACGCCCTTGCCGATCTGCGCCGGTGTGTTGGGCATCGTGCGCACGACGCGCGCCGCGCCGCCCAGCGCCCCGCGGATCGCACCGCTCGTCACCCCCGCCATGATGGAGATCACCACCCGATCGCCGACACCCCCCAGCGCAGGCGCGACCTCCCGGAAGACCTGCGGCTTGACCGCCAGGAGGATCTCGGTGCATTCGCCCAGCGCGCCCCTGAGAAGATCGGCCGACTCCACGCACCGCGCGCCCAGGTTGGCGAAGCCGATCCGCTTCGCCTCGTCGGGCTCGGCGATGACGACGCCGCCGGGATCGATCGCCCCGGCCCCAAACGCCCCGCGCAGGATCGCCCCCGCCATGTTCCCACCGCCGATAACCGCCAGCGCCGCTTCCCGCATCATCAACCTCGAAATCCAGCTCCCGGACGGCGGACCAAGCCTCGGCGCCGTGTCCCGGTGCGTTGTTCACTCGCCACGCCCCTCAGGCTACACTTGACGCTCGATCGGCGCAGGCAAAGGGCGCCGGGGACCCACGCCGCCGCGGTATTGCACATGGCCAAGCACTTCCAACTCGACTTCGAGAAGCCGCTCATCGAGATCGAGCGCCAGATCGAGGCCCTCCAGGGCGCCGCGACCCGCACCGCCGAGGCGCAGCCCGAGAAGGGCGCCGGCGACGACGCGTTCCAGGTCGAGATCGGCAGGCTCCGCGAGGCGCACGAGCGCATGCTCGCGACGATCTACCGCAGCCTCTCCCCGTGGAACACCGTCCGCGTCGCGCGCCACCCGCTCCGCCCCCAGACGCGCGACTACATCCGGATGATCTGCAAGGATTTCTGCGAGGTCCACGGCGACCGCCGCTTCGGCGACGACCCGGCGATCGTCACCGGCATGGCGCGCATCGGCTCCATCAAGTGCATGGTCATCGGGCACCAGAAGGGCAAGGACACCGAAGAGAAGCTCGAGTGCCACTTCGGCTGCGCCCACCCCGAGGGCTACCGCAAGGCCATGGCCAAGATGAGGCTCGCCGAGAAGTTCAACCTGCCCATCGTCACCTTCGTCGATACCCCCGGCGCCTACCCCGGGCTCGGCGCCGAGGAGCGCGGCCAGGCCGAGGCCATCGCCTACAACCTCCGCGAGATGAGCCGGCTCAAGACCCCGATCATCTCGGTCATCATCGGCGAGGGCGGCTCCGGCGGCGCGCTGGGCATCGCCGTCGCCGACAAGGTCGCCATGCTCCGCCATTCCTGGTACTCGGTCATCAGCCCCGAGGGCTGCGCCGCGATCCTCTGGAAAGAGGCCAACGAGCAGACCAACACCGCCGCGGCAAGGGCGCTCAACCTCACCGCCGCCGACAACCTCAAGCTCGGCATCGTGGACGACGTGATCGAGGAGCCCCTCGGAGGCGCCCACCGCGACCCCGAGCAGACCGCCGCGAACGTGCAGAAGTGGATCGTCGATCGACTCCGCGAGCTCCGCAGGTTCAAGCCGGAGAACCTCCCCCGGCGCCGGTACGAGCGGTTCCGCAAGTTCGGCGAATACGAGATCGCGACCCGGGCCGGCGTGGAAACCACCCTGGGCCAGCGATCCCAGGCGCGTCAGGAATCCTGACACCCTGCGAACAAACCGGCATACTTACTTTGACCACCCCTCTGACCGGGGCTAGACTCGCCGCTCGCGCGATCTCCGCCCCCCACGTCGGCCGGGCTCTCCAGACGCCCCCGGCGCCCTTCCGAGCACAATCAGGTGGCCAAGAAGAAGACGGCAACCAAATCGAAGAAGAAGACCACCAAGAGGTCAGGGGCCGCGTCGAAAAAGAAAACGGCGACCAGAACCGCGCGCACCAAGGTCTCCACCGCCAGCAAGGCCACGCGGAAGAAGGCCACCGCCAAGAAGGCGACCGCAAAGAAGGCCGCTCGCAAGTCCACCACGAAGAAAGCGGCGACAAAGAAGCCCGCCGCGAAGAAGTCGGCCGCGAAAAAGCCCGCCGCGAAGCAGCCCGCGGTGAAGAAGGCGGCGACCGCCAAGAAAAAGGCATCGACCGCCGCCAAGGCAACGATCAAGAAGGCGCCCAAGAAGACGGCGGCGACCAAGACGGACGGCAAACCGGCCAAATCCGCCGCTTCCGACAAGAAGAAGAAATCAGCCCAACCCCGCGCCAAGGACGAGCGCTACACGCTCTCTGAGGCCAGGGCAGCCGCGTCCGGGCTCGCGGCACGCGCCGGCCTCAAGCTCGTCCGCGCCCACATGACCGCCGCGCCAGAAGAGAAGGCCGCGACCCGCAAGCTCAAGAAATCCCCGCTGACCAAGCCGCAGCTCGAGCACTACCGGCAGATCCTGCTCCAGAAGCGCCGCGAAGTCGCCGGCGACGTCAACGCGATCCAGTCCGAGGCCTTCAACGCCAGCGACGGCGGCGCCTTCCCGCAGCACCCGGGAGACATGGGATCCGACGAGTACGAGCAGGCGCTCTCGCTCGGCCTCGCCGAGAGCCAGCGCAAGCTCCTCATCGAGATCAACGAGGCCCTCGCCCGCATCGACAGCGGGACCTACGGCATCTGCGCCCTGACCGGCGGGCCCATCGGGCGCGACCGGCTCGACGCCACCCCCTGGGCCAAGCTCTCACTCGAGGGCGCCAGGGAGCAGGACCGGCAGCGCTACTTCTGACCCGACCGTGACCGCCCAACCGCGACACCGACCCGCGCCGCACGCCGGACCCGCACGCGATCCCCGCGCCTGGGCGCTCCTGCTGGGCGTCACCGCGCTGGGCGTCGCATTCGACCTCGTCAGCAAGTCCGTCGCCTTCGCGCGCATCGCGGGTCACCCCGTCGCCGTCCGTCGCGAGGAGGTCCTCGCCCTGCCGCCGAGCGAGATCGGCGCCCTGATCCCCAGGCACATCCCGGTCGGCTTCATCCCGCGGGTGCTCGAGTTCCAGCTCGTCATCAACCCCGGAGCCATATTCGGCGTCGGCGCGGGGAGGCGGTGGTTCTTCGTCCTCTTCACCTCCATCGCTCTCGCCTTCGGCGTCTGGGTCTTCGCGAAGTGGACCGGACGCAGGGACCGCATCGCGCACGCCGCGCTGGGCCTGATCTTCGCCGGAGGCCTCGGCAACCTCTACGACCGCCTGGTCTTCGGCTGCGTCCGAGACTTCCTGCACCCGGCGCCGGGCGTGAACCTGCCGTTCGGCTGGTCCTGGCCGGGCGGCGCGGGCAACGAGCTGTGGCCCTGGGTCAGCAACGTCGCCGACGCCCTGCTGCTCATCGGCGTCGCGCTGCTGATGCTCAGGCTCTGGAAGACCCCCGCGCACGCACATCCCGCGGCGCCCGCGATCGAGCCGGACGCCGATCCCTGACACGTCTGCTCAAGCGCGCTCGGCCAGCAGCCGCGCCGCCTCGTCCACGTCCTTGTCGCCGCGGCCCGAGAGGTTCACGACGAGGTGCTCGCCGGGGCGCATCGCGCCGGCGAGCCGGATCGCGTGCGCCAGCGCGTGCGATGACTCCAGCGCCGGGATGATCCCCTCGCGCTGCGCCGTGATGGAGAACGCGTCGAGCGCCTCGTCGTCGGTGACGCTCGTGTACGCTGCGCGACCCGTGTCCTTCCAGTAGCTGTGCTCCGGCCCGACGCCGGGATAATCGAGCCCGGCGCTGCACGAATGCACGCCCGCCGTCTGCCCCGATTCGTCCTGGAGCACATAGCTCATCGATCCGTGCAGCACGCCGGGCGAGCCCGCGCACAAGGGCGCCGCGTGCTGCCCCAGCGCCGGACCCCGCCCCCCGGCCTCCACGCCGATCAGCCGAACGGATATATCCTCCACGAAGGGATAGAACATCCCCGCGGCGTTGGACCCGCCACCGACGCAGGCGACGACCGCGTCGGGGAGCCGCTCCGCCTGCGCGAGGAACTGCCCGCGCGTCTCGCGCCCGATACAGGACTGGAAGTCGCGCACGATCCGCGGGAACGGGTGCGGCCCCACGACAGAGCCCAGGATGTAGTGCGTTGTCTCGACGGAGGCCATCCAGTCGCGCATCGCCTCGTTCGTCGCGTCCTTGAGCGTGCGCGAGCCGGAATCGACCTCGACCACCTCCGCCCCGAGCAGCCGCATGCGCACGACATTCAGCCGCTGGCGCCGGACGTCCTCGCTGCCCATGTACACCTCGCAGCTCAGGCCCAGGTGCGCGCAGGCGGTGGCGGTCGCGACGCCGTGCTGCCCCGCGCCCGTCTCGGCGATGACCCGCCGCTTGCCCATGCGCTGCGTCAGCAGCGCCTGCCCCAGCGTGTTGTTGATCTTGTGCGCGCCGGTGTGCGCCAGGTCCTCGCGCTTGAGCCAGATCGTCGCCGCCCCGCCCTTGGCGCTCAGGGCCGCGGCGTGCTCCGTCAGACGCAGCGCCCGGTGCAGCGGCGTGGGGCGACCGACGAACTCCGTCAGCAGCCGGTTGAACTCGGCGCCGAACGCCGGGTCGGCGAGCGCCTCGGCGTACGCCGACTCGAGCTGGCCCAGCGCCGCGACGAGCGTCTCGGGGACGTACGCCCCGCCGAAGGCGCCGAACCGGCCGTGCCTGTCGGGGACATTGGTGAAGGAGGTGGTCATGCGCCCGGAGTGTACGAGGCGTGCGCGCGTTGTGCCCGCAGCGCACTGCGCCGCCCCGCGTTGACATTGACGCGCAGCAGCAGCGCCAGCCCCACCACGAAGAACCCCGTCAGCAGCAGCAGCGACGCCGTCGAGCCCAGCGACGCCTTGACCTGGCCGAAGCTCAGCACCCCGACGACCCCGGCGCCCTTGTACGTCATCCCCCACAGGCCGAAGAACTCCGCCGTCTTGTGCGACGGGGTGAACGTCCCGACCATCGCCCGGCTCGCCGTCCCGACCCCGCCCAGCCCCAGCCCGACCCCGTTGCCCGCGATCCAGAACAGCCACTGCGGCGGGTCCTTGGGCAGCGCCAGTCCCACCATCGTCAGGCAGGTCGCGATCCAAACGCACAGGAAGATCACCAGCGTCCGCCGAGGCCCCAGCCGGTCCTGGTGCATCCCGGTCAGCACCGCCCCGATCCCCGCCGTCACGGTCAGCTGCAGCACGAACAGCGCCAGCCGCGTCTGGTCGAACCCGAAGTCATGCGCGATGATCCCCGCGAACGCGATGATCGTCTGCACGCCCAGCGCATAGACGAAGAACGCCAGCAGGAACCGCAGCAGCTGCCGGTGCCCCGCCGCATCGCGGACCGTCGTTCGCAGCCGGTCCAGCGCCAGCCGCGTGCACAGCGCGATCGAGGGGGGTGTCCCCGCCGGGCGGCGCTCGATCAGCACCCGCGCCGGAGCGATCATCCCCAGCCCGAACCACACCGCGGCGAAGACGAAGAACGGGCGCCACCGCTCGGGTGGCCCCATCGACAGCGCCAGCATCCCCCCGACGACCAGGACCAGCAGCAGCAGCGCGCCGACATACCCCATCGTCCAGCCGATCGCGCTGACCCGGCCCAGATTCCGCTGGCTCGCCACCTCAGGCAGGAACGAGGCCAGCATGTTCTCCCCGATCTGATAGCAGTAGTTCGCCGGGATGAACAGCGCCGCGGCCAGGACCCAACCCCCGGGCCCGATCAGCGCAAACGACGCCGTCAGCAGCACGCACGCGATCCCCGTCCCGATCAGCAGCCGCTTCTTGGCGCCCCGCGCATCGGCGAACGCCCCGACGAACGGCGACGAGCACACCACCAGCAACATCGACGCGGCGTACACCGTGGACCACACCCGGTCGCCCGACGCCGGGTCGCTGACGGCGACCGACTTCACGTAGATCGGGAGCAGCAGTGTCAGGATCAGCAGCGTGAACGACTGGTTCGCCAGGTCGTACATCCCCCACGCGAACACCTCCCGGGGGTTGGGCAGCGCGCGGAATGGCTTCAGGCGTTCGATCATCGGTGGGCGCGGCAACGATACCCGATCGCCCCACGCCCCGATTCCCGGGCAAACCGATCAGCCGTCCCGTTCGGACGTGTCGCTGTGCCCCTGCACGTAGCTGCCGAGGATCCGCGCGACCCGGCCCTGAGAGTCCCGCTCGAAGGTCATCCGGAAGAAATCGACCCCATCAACCATGAACGTGTCGGCGCTGATCGCGTTGAGCCGGCGCTCGGGGCCGCCACCCCGGGAGTACCACAGCGAGCCGTCGCGGAATGTCACCTGCCGGGGCCCGTACGACCCCACGTACTCCGCCAGCGTCGCCCGATCGACGACCACCGGGTTGATCCTGGATCGGATGAAGTCCGAGGCCCACGCCAGGCGGCGGGCCTTGCCGCCGGTCGCGCTGGCGCTGAGCGTCTCGAGCGCCTTCATGTGCGCCACGTCCAGCGCGGTGTCGGCGTTGCAGCCGATGTCGGGCCGGATCCCGACGCCCTCCCAGTTCGTCCCGGTCACCGGGTTGATCGCCCGGGCGAACGGCACGCCGATGGAGAACCCCTCGCCGACGTCGATCCCCATCACCGGGTGCGCGCCGCCGCCGGTGACCTCGCCGACGATCGTCGCCCGCCCCCGCGTCTGGAGGTTGTAGCACAGCTCCTCGGCGCCGGAGAACGTGTTCGCACTCGTCAGCACGTACATCGGGATCGACGCGAACCGCTTCTCAGGGAGATCGGCAAGCGTCCAGAACTCCTCCGTCTCGTTCGTCGTCCGGTCGTAGATGCTGTTGAGCAGCACCGGCTCATCGCCGAAGAAGTAGCTGCACACGTACCGCACCCCGTCAGGCTGGCCGCCGCCGTTGCGCCGCATGTCGATGATCAGCGCGTCCGAATCACGCAGGAACGCCATCGCCGCGTCAACCGTCGCCCTCATCCCGTCCGAGCTCTCGAAGAACCGGAAATCCAGGTATCCCACGTTCCCGTCGAGCAGCTCGACCTTGCGGAACCCGTGGTTGATGACCTCGGGGATCTCGCCGATCGGCGTCGGCGCCGCTCCCTGCTGCGGGGGGTTGTACCGGACACCGAAGTGCAGGTCGTGCGTGATCTCGCGAAGCTGCTCGTGGACCCTGGTCGCCAGTTCCTCCGGCCCCAGCCCGTCGTACGCCCCGCTCCGGAGCTCGTCCCGCAGCAACGCCGCGCACCGGGCGCCCACGTCGGGGAAGACGTAGTGGTCCTCCATCGCGCTGGCGAATCCCTCCACGACCTCGGCGTACTCGGTCTCGGCGTGAGCGATCGAAACCAGCGAAAGGGCGCAGCACGCCATTGCAATCATTCTGTGCATCCGGAATCCCCTCAGGATCAGTTCAGCAGCCCGGCGACCCGCTCACGCGAGCGATTCACCGGGCGTACCGACACTGGATGCGCGGGGTTCCATCCCCCGTCGGGATTCCAGCAGTTCTCAGGTTGACTCAGTTCGATCCCGGCGCCGTCCCGGGAGTAGGTTCACCGGTCTCGCGCTCCCACCACCGGTCGGCCAGACCCTCCAGCTTCTCGGCGCCCTCCTTGTTCCACGACTTGTAGGTGTCGCCCAGGAAGCCGTCGTAGAACAGCATCAACCGGTCGTTCTGGATCAGGAACCGCTTGGGATTGGGCTTCGTGTACCCCTCGTGGGCGATCGCGTATGCGCACCACCCCCCGTACGCTGGCTCGTAGCGCGACGGCCGCTGCCGGAACCGGGCCGCGTTGTCCGCGCTGGCGAACTGGTACGTCACGCCCCGGTACTCGACTTCGATCTTCTGCTCGCCCTTGAGCGGCTTGCCCCCGCCCTCGAGAAAGTACGACACCACGTCGTACCCGCCGGCGCCGACGTCGCTCTTGACGAGGTACTTCTCGATGTCGCGCCCGAGCGACACCCCGATCACGGCCTCGCTCCGATCCTTCGTCTTCGCGTCGGCGTTCCAACCCGCCAGCGCCCTGGGAGCGAGCATGTCGAACGATCGCAGCCACAGATCGCGGGTGTTCTCGCTGGAGAAGAAATACAGCCCGCCATCGATGACCGTGAACCACCGTGCGTCGCCCGGCGCCGTCTTGCCCTGCGCCAGCAGCGCGGGATCGTTCCCCCCGAAGAGGGGGACGTAAACCTCCGGCGTCATCGTGAACGCCGCCGCGTGCTCGCTCGACGCGAACCAATACACCCGGCCCGCATACTCGGCGGTGATCGATGCATCGCCCGGAACCGGCGCCGTCGTCGAAGCGTCGGAGAACGCGACAACATCAACGCCCCCGAGCGCCGGGGAAGAATCATCCGCACGCGCGGCCACCGGGACAGCCATCGCGACGGCCCCGGCGAGCATCGTGGAGCAGGAAACCAGGCGGGCAAGACGTGATCGCATCATGAACACTCCTGAAGAGAATCGTTCCGCTGTCGGAGTCCTGAACCCCCGGGGTGCCTCGCCTATTCCCGGGTTCAGGATTCGCCCAACCACCGCTCCAGAAACTCCACCTGCAACGCCTTCGCCTCCGCCGCCACCCTGCCGAAGCCCGCGTGCTCCGCCGGCGCGCCCGTCTCGGGCCACGTTCGTAGCGTGAGCAGCTCGTCCGGGTCTGCGTGCTGCTCGGTATACATCGCACGAAGTTTGTCGAAGAACGAACCGATCGCCGCCAGGGGGACCATTGCGTCAATCTCCGAATGCAGCGCCAGCAGCGGGATCGGTGTCCAGCCCTCCAGATGCCGCGCTGGATCCAGCCGCCCGATGATGCCAGGCTCGTACAGCTCCGCGTACGGCATCAACGAGAAATCCCCCGCCGTCGATTCCACCGCCGCCGCCTGGAAGGGGTGCTCGTCGCACAGGCGCCGCAGCGTCGCCATCCCCCCGGCGGACATCCCCCCGATCCCCAGCCGGTCGAGATCAAAGACGCCGCCCCATTCCGGGTCCGCCAGCGCTTCGACGACCCCGTCGATCTCCCCGACCATCTGCTCGACGGCGTAGAGCGTCCGGTCGGGCTGGTGCATCGCCCGGTCAAGCCGCTCGCCGTGACCGGGCAGGTCCAGCGCCACCGCCGCGATCCCGGCGCGCAGCCACCGGCTGTACCGCCCGGGGTCGAGCTCCTTGCTGGCGGTGCGGCCGTGCATCCAGAGCATCGTCGGCGCCGGCGACTCCCAGTCGGGGTGCGCCACGAGCGCCGGGACGCCCGCGAGCGTCGTGAACCTGGCCCGCTGCGCCAGCGACGAGGGCAGCCCCGCGAATCGGTCGATCATGACGACGATCGTACCACGCGCGATCGCCCCGGTATCATCGCGCCCGATGCCCGGAAAGCCCGAGCCCACATCGCAGGCCGCCGACCGCTTCCGCAAGACCAGGGCGGCGCACAGCGACGAGACCGCCGAGGACTACGTCGAGGCCGTCGCGCAGCTCATCGAATCCAGGGGCGAAGCGCGCATCGGCGACCTCGCCAAGGTCATGGGCGTCAGCCACGTCACCGTCACCCGCATCATCTCCCGGCTCCAGGACGAGGGCCTCGTCGAGCAGCCGCCCTACCGCCCCGTCACCCTGACCCCAGCAGGCCGGCGGCTCGCCAGGGCCTCCATGGAGCGCCACGGCGTCGTCCTCCGCTTCCTCTGCGCCATCGGCGTCCCCCGCAGGCAGGCCGAGATCGACACCGAGGGCATCGAGCATCACGTCAGCGCCGAAACCATCAGGGCGATGCGCCGCGTCCTCAAGGAGAAGGGCGCGTGAGCGCCTGTGGACGCCGAGACTGAGCGCAGATGGACGCCGAGCCTGAGCGCCGCGAAGGCTCGGATATCAACCCACCCCAACCGCTCAATCCGGAATCGGCTTCCCGTGCGGATCCGCCGCCGCCCCCGCGCGCTCGCCCAGCTCCTGCGCCATCGCCTCCGTCGTCACGTGCTCGAGCGCCTCCGCCGTCGAGTGCACGTGATCGGGCCGCAGCCCGAGCTCGCGCACCAGGTACGTCTCCCACAGCCGGTGCGTGCGCACCAGCCGGCGCGCCTCGGCCCGCCCGGCGTCCGTCAGCGTCGCCCCCGCCGCGCCGATCGACAGGTCCCCGCGCCGGCTCGCATGCCGCAGCGCGATCCGCGACGGCAGCCCGCCGCCCAGCGCGCCGCGGATCTCGCCCCGCGTCAGCGTCACGCCCGATCGGTTCTCCTCCAGCCGGAACAGCATTGCAAGCAGGTCCTCCCGCGCGATCCCCGCGCTCAGCGACAGCGACCGCAGCCGTTTCGCCACAACCCCGTGCCCCGGCGCCAGCAGGATCGCCAATGCCAGCAGCGCGCCCGACAGCACCGTGATCATCCCGGCGGCGCTGAGCGAGCCGTCCATCCCCAGCCACACCGGCGCCAGCGCGCCCAGCACGTAGCCGCCGATCCCCGCCACAACCGCGAAGACCCCGCTCAGCCACACCTGCGTCGTCAGCCGGTCCGTGAACATCCGCGCCGTCGCCGCCGGGCACACCAGCATCGCCACCACCAGGATCGACCCGACCGCCTCGAACGACGCCACCGCGGCCACCGCCACCAGCGCCGTCGTCGCAAAGTGCACCGCGCCCGCCGGGATCCCGACCGACGAGGCCAGCTCCGGGTCGAACGCCGTGATGCGCAGCTCCTTGAAGAACAGCGCGATCCCCGCCGCGACGACGACCGTGATGACCAGGAGCGTCGCCGCCTCGCGCGGGAAACCCGACCACATCGAAGGCTTGAGCAGGTCGCCCGGCGCCGTCGGCCCCAGCCACAGCACGTCCTCGAGCTGACCGTACAGCACGCACTCGGCGTCCAGGTCCACCGTCCGCGCCGCAGCCCGCTCGATCAGCAGCACCCCCAGCGCGAACATCACGCTGAAGACCACCCCCATCGCCGCGCCGGGCTCGAGCTTGCCGTACCGCTTGACCAGCTCGATCAGCGTCGCCGCGACCAGCGCCGCGGCGATCGCGCCCAGCAGCATCGGCCCGGCGCTCCGAGTCCCGAAGACGAGGAACCCGACGACGATCCCGGGCAGCACCGTGTGCGAGATCGCGTCCCCGAGCAGGCTCTGGCGTCGCAGCAGCAGGAAGTTCCCCAGCAGCGCGCAGCACAGCGCCGCCAGCGTCCCCGTCAGCGCCGCCGGCAGGTCAACCTGGAGGAACAGGCTCATGCGCCGCCCCCTCCCGCGCCGATCGGGTGCACGCTCGGCCCCGGCAGCCGACCGGCGCTCCGCAGCCGCTGCTCCAGCTGCGCCACCAGCGGCGCGTCGAGCACGTGCTCGACAAGGTCCGCCGCGTGATCGACGTGGCTCGGCGCAATGTCCGCGAACGCGACGAGGTACTCCTCCCACAGCCTGTGGTTGCGTGTGATCCGCCGCGCCTCCTCGAGCCCGGACCCCGTCAGCCTCACCGACCGGGCGTCCGTCTCGCACAGTCCGGACCGCCGCAGCGATCCCAGCGCCCGCCGCAACTCCGAAGCGCCCCACGACCGGCCGGCAAGCAGCGCATCCAGCGGCACGCGGGGTTCCCCGGCCCCCGCGGCCTCGATCGACTCGTACAGCGCCCGCAGCGCGTGCTGCCGAGCGATCGTCCGGCGCAGCAGCAGGCGCCGCACCACGCCGGCGATCACCCCGCGCCTCGGCGCCGCGAAGAGGCTCGCGACGTACATCGCCCCGGCCGTCAGTACGATCACGGCGCCGGCGGGCGTGTCGGTCAGCAGCGCCGACAGCGACGCGCCGAGGTACCCGCTCATCGCCCCGAACAGCGCCGACAGGCACGCCATCCGCCACAGCCGGTCCGTCCACAGCCGCGCCGTCGCCGGCGGGATGATCACCAGCGCGACGATCAGGATCAGCCCGACCGCCTGCAGCCCCGTCACCGTCACCGCGACGACCAGCGCCATCATCGCCAGGTCGATCCGGTTCACCGGCCACCCCTGCGACGAGGCGAACACCGGGTCGAAGCAAAGCAGCCGGAACTCCTTGAAGAGCAGCGCCGTCAGCAGCGCGCACGCGACGGCGATCGCGCCCAGCGCCGCCGCGTCCCGCGCGAGCATCGCCGCGGTCTGCCCGAAGATGAACGCGTTGATCCCGCCCTGGCCCCCGATGTCCATGCCCTGGATCGCGCTCAGCAGCACGACGCCGATCCCGAAGAACACCGACAGCGACGCCCCGATCGCCGCGTCCTCGCGCAGCCTCCCCGTCCGCGCGATCGCCTGCACCGCGAGCACCCCCAGCACCCCCGTCACCGTCGCGCACGCGAGCAGGATCGGCAGCTTGTTCTCCAGCGCCCCCAGCGACGCCGCGACGAGGAACCCCACGCACACCCCCGGCAGCGTCGAGTGCGCCAGCGCATCGCTCATCAGCGCGCGACCACGCAGCATCGAGAAGGTCCCGATCGTCCCCGCGGCCATCCCAAGCAGCAGCGCCCCGGCCACGACGATCGCCGTGTTGAACCCGGCGCCAAAGGTCAGCACCTCCAGGACCTCGCCGAGATCGGGCCCCGCAGCGGGCAGCGCCGCGAGCATCACGAGGCCCCCGGCGCCGCGGTCCGGGCCAGCGCCTCCGACGCCTCGTCGAGCAGCGTCAGCCGCCCGCCGTAGGTCTTCTGGAGGTTCTCGCGCGTGAACGTCGCCGCGACCGGGCCCTGCGCGACGATGCGCATGTTCAGCAGCAGCACGTGGTCGAAGTAGTCCTCGATGGTGTGCAAATCGTGGTGGACGCAGATCACCGTCCGCCCCTCGTCGCGCAGCGTGCGCAGCACCTCGACGATCGCGCGCTCCGTCGCCGCGTCCACCCCGGCGAAGGGCTCGTCCATGAAGTACAGCATCGCCTCCTGCGCCAGCGCGCGAGCGAGGAAGACCCGCTGCTGCTGCCCCCCCGAGAGCCGGCTGATCTGCCGGTGCGCAAACCCCGCCATCCCCACGCGCTCCAGGCACGCCATCGCCGCGTCACGGTGCCGCTTCGTGACCGGCCGGCACCACCCGATCGCCCGGTACCGCCCCATGCACACGACATCCAGCGCCGACACCGGGAAGTCCCAGTCCACGCTCCCCCGCTGCGGCACGTACCCGACCAGCCGACGCTGCGCCCGGATGGGCTTGCCGAAGATCTCGATCCGCCCCGCCGCCAGCGGGATCAGCCCCATCGCCGCCTTGATCAGCGTGGACTTGCCCGCGCCGTTGGGACCGACGATCGCCGTCAGTTTCCCTGCCGGCGCATCGAAATCGATATCCCACAGCACCGGCTTGCGGTGGTACGCCACCGTCACGTCGTGCACCGACAGCGGGCTCTCGGCGCTGTGCTCGGGGAGCCGCGACAGAGGTTCCGGGGCCGCCGTCCTGTGGGCCTGTTTCAGCGGCATGGTTCACTCGTTGAGCCGATGCGGCGGGAGCAGCAGCTCCTGCATCCCGCGCTCGGGCGCCTTCCCGCCCAGCGCCCGGGTGATCGTCGTGGCGTTGTGATCCAGCATCCCGATGTACGTTCCTTCATAAGTCCCGGGCGAGCCCATCGCGTCGGAGAAGAGGCTCCCGCCGATGACGACGTCGTGCCCCCGCGCCTTGGCGCCGGCGATCAGCGCCCGGACGCTCCGGTCGGGCACCGTCGTCTCGACGAACACCGCCGGGACTTGCCGCTCCACGAGCAGGTCCACGAGCCGCTCGATCTCGCGCACCCCGGCCTCCGATTCCGTGCTGATCCCCTGGATGCCCAGCACCTCCATCCCGTACCGCCGACCGAAGTAGTTGAACGCGTCGTGCGCCGTCACCAGCACACGCCGGTCCTCGGGGATCGTGCGGATCACCGTGGTGATATAGCGGTCCAGGTCGGCCAGCTGCTCCTGATACGCCGCGCAGTTGTCGCGGTACACCCGCGCATCCTGCGGGTCGAGCGTCCCGACGAACCGATCCGCCACCGCGCCGACGCACCGCGACCACGCGATCGGGTCCATCCACACGTGCGGGTCGGGGTGCCCCTGGAACTGCTCGGGGACCAGCAGGTACGCCGGGTCGATCTCCTCCGTCACCGCGTATGTCGGTTTGCCGGACCCGGCGATGCGCTCCAGCGCATCGGTCATCTTCCCCTCGAGGTGCAGCCCGCTGTAGAAGACCGCGTCGGCGCCGAGCATCGCCGCCGTGTCCGATCTCGTGAGCTTGTACAGGTGCGGGTCCACCCCGGACCCCATCAGCGCCCGAATCCTGCCGCGGTGTCCCGCGACGCGCTGCACGATGTCCGCCACCATCCCTGTCGTCGCCACAACCCCGATCGGCTCGCGCTCGCCTTGTGCGCGCAGCGACGGCGTTGCGATCGCGCCGGAGAGCAGCGTCAGCGCGAACGCGAGCCGCCAGATCGCGCGGCGTCCGATCGGGAGATATCCGGTTGGGCTGCGCATGATTGACTCTCGATCGGACACCGGGCTCTGATTTGTAGCATCGGCTACATTTTGCCCGAATCTTATCCGCCGCGGCGAACCGCGGTCAAGAAGCGGCGCCCGGGGTAGGGCTCAGGACCGGACGAACGGGTTGGAGCGCTTCTCCCGGCCGATCGTGGTGGGGGGGCCGTGCCCGGGCAGCGCCGTCGTGTCCTCGTCGAGCGTGTACAGCCGCTCCCGGATGGACCGGTGCAGCGCCGCCTCGTCGCTGGTGGGAAAGTCCGAACGCCCGATCGACCCCGCAAAGAGCGTGTCGCCCACGAACGCGACATGCGCACCGGATTCCCCGACCGATTCCAGCACGAGCGTCACGCCCCCCGGCGAGTGCCCCGGCGTGTGCAGCACGCGCCACGTCGCGCCCAGCAGCTCCAGCGCCTGCCCGTCCGACAGCTCGCCCGTCGCTTCAGCGTCGCACACCAGTGGAGTCCCCGCGAAACCCGACAGGTTCAGCTCGGGGTCCCGCAGCCACGCGCGCTCGCTGGGATGCAGGAAGACCGGGACGCCCGGGAACGCCCCGATGATCTCGTCCAGCCCCGCGATGTGATCGGCGTGTGCGTGCGTCAGCACGACCGCCCCGACGCGCTGGCCCCGCTCCCGGATCCGCTCGATCATCGCATCGGGGCCGTACCCCGCGTCCACGATCCAGCACGAATCCGACCCCGGCGCCGAGACCACGTAGCAGTTGGTCTCGAAGGGCCCGAGGACAAAGCGTTCGACGATGGGGGTTTGTGCGGAATCCGGCATGATTGCTGCCCCTCGAAACGTTAGACTATACCGACCCCCAGGAGGCAGACCGTGCTGATCCGCAACCTCGACGAGACCCCGACCCAGCCCATCGACATGCCAGGCGCCGAGCAGGTTTCCATGGCGATGATGATCGGCCGCGACGACGGCGCGCCCAACTTCGCGATGCGACAGTTCCACGTCGCGCCGGGAGGGCACTCACCCAGGCACAGCCACGACTACGAGCACGAGGTGCTCATCCTGGGCGGCGCCGGGACCGTGCACCTCGAGGGCGCCGATCACCCCATCAGGCAGGGCGACGTGATCTATGTCCCCGCCGACCAGGAGCACCAGTTCGTCGCCTCCGCCGACCCCGGCGACGGCGGGCTGCGCTTCATCTGCCTCGTCCCGGTCGAGCGCAACTGCGGCGGCGACACCCCGGGGAGCTGACCGCGCGGAGTGACACAACGGCGCGCAACGGCAGCCGGCGCAGCGCCGCCAGGAAGGACGCACCGATGGACCACCGGACTCCCGGCCAGCAGGACCCGCAGAACGAGACCAACGGCGCCGAGCCAGCGCCGAACTACCGAGGCGTCTTCGCCCTGCTCTACGTGCTGCTGCTCGTCGCGTGCGTCGTCGTCATGGTCAAGGACGCCTCGCTCGCCGGCGCGGCGTTCATCGGCATGATCGTCACCTTCGCGCTCTTCCCCGTGTGGGTCGCCGCATCGACCCGGCAGTCCATCTCGGTGCGCACCGAGCGCAGCGCGCAGCTCAAAAAGATGGCCGACGCGATCGAGTCCATGCGCCGCGAGGCCGGCCTCTCCGAGGCCGCCAAGCGCGTCCTGCACCGCCGCGAGGAGCGCAACCTGCTCCGCCAGGCGATCGAGCAGGACATCCAGGCCGAGGACTGGGACGCCGCGATGACCCTCGTCAAGGAGCTCGCCGAGCGCTTCGGCTACCGCCTCGACGCCGAGGAGTTCCGCGCCCGCATCGAGCAGGCGCGCACCCAGACCCTCGACCGCTCGGTCCGGTCGCTCATCGAGAAGCTCGACGAGCACATCGCCGACCGCCAGTGGGACGCCGCCCACGCCAAGGCGGAGAAGATCGTCCGGCTGTTCCCGGATTCGCCCCGCACCGACGGGCTCGTCGAGCGCGTCCGAGACTCGCGCAACCGCTACAAGCTCGAGCTCGAACGCAAGTTCCTCAAGGCCGCCGAGCGCGAGGAGATCGAGCTCGCCATGAAACTCCTCAAGGAGATGGACGAGTACCTCGGCTCCGACGAGGCCGAGCCCTTCCGCGAGGTCGCCCGCGGCGTCATCGGCAAGGCCCGCGACAACCTCGGCGTCCGCTTCAAGCTCGCGGTTCAGGACCGCTCCTGGCCCGCGGCCCTTGAGGTCGGCGAGCGCATCATCGAGGACTTCCCCAACACGAGGATGGCCGACGAGGTCCGCAGCATGATCGACATGATCCGCGAGCGCGTCGCCGCCTCGCCCAGCATGGGTTGAGATCGGGGCCGACCCTGGGAACGGATCGGACGCTCAGCCCGCGCGCCGCGTGACGACAAGCGCCCGGCGCCACAGCAGACCGAACCAGCCGCGGATCGCGCGCAGCGTCTGCCCGGCGCCGTGCAGCCAGATCTTGGCCCGGAGCCGGCGCAGCGACGGGTCGTCCGCGTCGATCCGACGAGCCCTGCGCACCCAGCGCCGCGCCTTGACCCACTTGCCCTCGCGCATCAGCGCCAGCGCCAGATTGTGCATCGCCGGGACGCACTCCGGATCGATCCGTAGCGCCGCGTGGCACCACTTCCGCCCCTGCTTCAGGTCCCCGGCGCACAGGCACGCAACCGCCAGCGTGTGCAGCGCCCGGGCCGAATCCGGCCTGCGGTCGATGAGGATCGTCAGCGCCCGGATCGCGTCGTCGGGCAGCTGCGCGTCGAGCAGCAGCGAGCCGAACTCCTCCAGATCCGCGTCGGTGAAGGCCACCGCGTCGTGATCCAGCAGGCGAAGCTCGCGCTGCAGCAGCCGCTGCGCGTCGAGCAGGTCGCCCCGCCTGGCGAGCAGCCCCGCCAGCCGGCGCCGCGCCGCCGAGTGCTGCGGGTCCAGCCGGAGCACCAGCCGGTGGGAGGCGATCGCGCTGTCGCGCTGCCCCTGCCGCTCGGCGAGGTCGCCCAGATAGAAGTGCGCGTCGGCGTTGTCCGTCTCGAGCTCGAGCACGCGGCGGAACTTCTCGCCCGCCTCGCCGAGGCGGTTCATCTCCACCAGCAGGCATCCCAGGTCCAGCAGCGTCTCGATGTCGCCGGGGTTGTTGCGCAGCTCGCGCAGGTACAGCTGCCGCGCCCGGTCCAGCCGGCCCAGCGTCGCGTGCGCCTCGGCCAGCCGCGCGTGCACGCGCTGCAGCGTCGGGTCCGCCTTGGCCGCGGTGCGCAGGCACCAGATCGCGCGATCGCACTCGTTGCGGTCCAGCAGCGACTCCGCCATGTTCAGGTACGCGCACGCCTCGTCCACGTCGGACATCTGGATCGCCATGTAGAACATGACCTCCGCCTGCTCGTGGTCGTTGAGCCGCGCGTACGCCTCGATGCGGTGCACGTAGGAATCCGGGCACTCGGGCCGCACCCGTTCCGCCTCCTCGAACCAGCGGATCGCCGAGGCGGGGTCGTCCAGCCGCAGCGCGTTCAGCCCCAGCGCCAGGAGCGTCGAGTCATTGGTCGAGTCCAGGTCGTACGCGGCGCGGAACGACCGCTGCGCCTCCGCGTCCCGCCCCGTCGCCTCCAGCGTCAACCCCAGGTTGAAGTGCCATTCCGAGCGGTAGGGATCGATCGAGATCGCGTCGCGCAGCTCCGCCTCGGCCTCCGTCCAGCGGTTGGCCTCGAAGTGCTGGCGGGCTCGCTCGACATGTTCCTCGGCTTCGAACCAGTCGTTCATGGCGGCGGATTCATCCCAGAGGCGGCTCAGCGCCGGCGGCCGGCCCGGAATCCCTTCTCAGGCCGCAGTCCGCCGGACGATCTGGCCGACGATATCCATATACTAAGGCACGACCCACAGGCGATGCGAGCGCCGACAGGCCGTCCACACGTTTCTTTTGTGCAAGATCGGCGCCGGGATTTCAGCAACTTTCCCGGTCGATGCCCCACCGTTGACCCCGCGATGATTCCCCTCCAGCGGATCCCACAGCGCGAAACAACCCCCGCGACCAGGGGCGCTCAAACCGGCGATCCCCGGCCCAGAACATCCTGCCGGATGATCGTGGTCGCTGTCCTCTCGCTCGCCGGGTGCTCGACACAATCCCTGAGCCAGACCACCATCGAATCCCGCCGCGAGCTGCAACAACCGCCACCATCACCAGCGCAACCCGCCACACAGTCGCATGCAAACCCGGGGAACCCCGAGACCCGTGCCCTGCTCAGCCAGGAGTCCACGCCGGATGATCGCCGCGCCGCGGTCTCTCAACTGCTTGAATCACAGCGATTTGACGACCTGAAAGCCGCCCTGGACGCCGGCGATCCCGCTGTCGATGCCGCGATCTTCCAGACCATCGTCGATCTCGGCGCCCCGCCGCCGGAACAACTCATCCCGGCGATCATCGACAAGGTCGAATCCGCCGGCATCGACGCCGACCCGATGGCGGTCCGGTGCCTCGCGACGATCCCGACCAAGCCCGCGATCACGGTCGTCGTGAACATCCTCAGCCTCGACGCAGCGCCCAAACGACTCCTCCGAGAAGCCGTCGCCACGCTCCGCGAGCAGACAGGCCGGGACGACCTGGGCGATGACACCGCGGCGTGGGTCGGATGGTGGGAAGAGGCCCGGTGGCTCCCCCCCAGAGAGTGGGAGGCGATGCAGGCCGTCGCGCAGGCCGAACGCGCCAGGCGACTCAACCGCGAACTCCAGCAGCAGCACGACAGGATCATCGAACTGCACCGCAAGACGTACGCCCTCACCCCGCAGGAACAGCGATCCGCCCTGCTCGCCACGATGATGGCCGACAGCGACTCCGGCGTCCGGGCGCTCGCCTTCGAGCTCGCCGAACGCGCCCTGCTCAACACCCAGAGGCTCGACGATTCGGTCAAAGCGGCCGCCGTGGTCAGGCTGGAGGACCCGATCCCGACCCTCCGGGCTTCCGCGGCCTCCCTCCTCTTCCGCCTCGGCTCCGGGGCGGAGGCGACCGAAGCCATCCGCAGAGCGATCCGGCGTGAGAGCGACCCCGTCGCCGCAGCCGCCATGCTCGAATACCTGCGCCGGCGACCCATCGAATCCGACTTGGTCGTCTGCATTGACTGGCTCAGCGGGCTGGAACCGGCCTCATCTGCGGCGGCGAGCACGCTCGCCAGCGGTGTGACCTCGGGCAGCCTGATCCAGCCCCGCATCTGGAACCATGCTCTGGCGAATCTCCGGGCGATCGCCTCGGACGACCTGACACCGGGAAAGGTCGAACTCTGGGGGTTGCTCGGAGAGTTCTCGGATCGCCAGAACATCGCCGCGCTGCTGACCCCTGAGACAGCGCCCGCCGTCCGCCGGGCCGCGGCTGGCGTCCTGGTCCGCTGGCCCGAAGCCGTGGATTGGCTCGCCGAGGCGACTCGCAGAATCCCGACGCTGTTTCCCCTGCTCGCCGATGCGATCGGCCTGCACGAGACGTCAAACGCCGGGTACCAGATCCTCGCCAGCATCCCCGCCATCGACCCGGAACTCCGGGACGCCAGACTGTTGCGGTTGCGCAAGGCTATGCCGCCGAAGGAGTTGCTGCTCACGATCGGCCCCGCGGAATCCCGCGTCGCCGTGATCGAATCCGTCCTCTTCGATCCTGACCAGCGGAACGTGATCCGCCGCGACCCCGGGCTCCACCTCACTCGTGCCCTGATCGAGGCCCGATACGCCGCCGGCGACGACACCGAGGTGATCGAGGCGTTCGGGTTGCTCGATCCCGAGTCGATCGGAAGGCTGCCGGAATCCATCAAGTCGCTGCAGCGGCGCGCCCTCATCTGCCTCGGCCGGTTCGATGAGGCATCACAGTCAGGCGCCAGCGAGCTCGACTGGAAAGCAGCCTCTTCGCGGAGCGAGCGCCTGGGGCTCGAGCTGTCGCCGCAGATCATCGCCGAGGCCCGAACGAGGTTCCCGGAGGCTGATCTGGAGACGGCCCCACCGGAAGCGTCGTCCGATGATGCGCCGGAGCCGGAGCAGACCGAACGAGATGCGAACGATGTCGGCGTGCCGGGATCCGAAGGGATGATGCATGAAATCCTGACCCGGGATCCGGAGGGCGACACGCGGGGTCCCTCGCACCCATGACCGAGCGTCTGAAGTGCTCCGGAAGCGTCGGTCCGATTCAACCCGCATCGTGATTCGGGCGATGACAGATCCGGCCGGCTTGCGCCGGTATCTCAATCACTCGTTTCAGGGGGAAATCCCTGATCTCAGAGGCAGTTCTCGAAGTTATCACCCAACGAATCGCAAACCAAAGGAGTCCGATAATCCATGGAATCTCTGGCTGCCTGAGCGGGACATGTCACGGGCGGGCGCTGAAATTGCCGAAAATGTGCTTGCAAATCCTCTTGCAAAGGGGGATAACACAAGATGATGGACCCTATCTTCGGACCAGGTCCATCCTGCGTTGGTCGGCAGTTCCGGCGCCAGATCGATGAACCGGGTCCAGATCGAAGCTCACTGTTGTACCGAGAATCGAACCCGGATCGTGACGACCCGCCGCGCTGCAACACTTGTGTGGTCGTTTGTCATCGGGCGATCACGCCGGCATTCGGGAGCCTGGGGGCCCTCGGCGCCGGTCGCAGTCAGAGAGAGAGTGTCGTTTCTTTTTTCGAAGGAGTGTGTCGAACGATGACTTGAACAATGCGCCGCGTTCGGATCGTCCGGGCTTGCTCTCTTAGGGGAGTACGACGATCCGGGTTGCAGTGGATTGCTCTGGGAATCCAACTCGACGAATTTTCGGCAACCTCCGTCCGCTTGTTGGCGGGGGGGGAGTTGTCTCGGGTGCGGGCAACCGCACGGACATGTGACACGTCATTCCGGCGTGTCAGTTTGCGAGGAGACCTTGCAATGAGAATTGGGATTCTTGTTGGCGCCTGCGGCTTTGCCGTCGCAGCAGCCACCCAGGCGGACATCACGTCGTCCACGACTGTGCCCGCCAACCAGATCGGGGACCGCTCTGTCGAGTCCCTGCACCGTGCGATCGGCGCGCCCGGCTCGGTGCAGCGCGACGCGGTCGTTCGTGACCTCAAGGAGCGCGTCGAGCGTGGCGAGATCTCGCCCTTCAACGTGCTCCTCAGCGATGCGCTGCCGGACTGGAAGGTCGCTGGTGTCGGCAAGCCCGGCCCCAACGCCATCCTCGGCGGCAGCATGACCCCCGGCAGCAACAGCCGCGCTGCAGCGATGTTCGCCAGCTTCGATGACGACTTCAGCTCGTACCCGCTCTCCGATGATCCGATCTTCGACCGCTTCCAGGTCAACATGCAGGATCAGATCAACCCCTCCGGCGAGCCGTGGAACTTCGCCCAGGGCTGGTACATCCCCTCCCTCTTCGTCGCCGGTCAGATGGACCCCGACAAGATGGGCGTCTTCGATCCCCTGCCCCGCTGGCAGGGCGTTGACGCCACCGAGGACGCCAACCTCGGCCAGCTCGTCTCCGATCTCAACAACGACGGCGTTGTTGACACCGCCGACCTCGGCATCCTCCTCGGCTCCTTCGGCGCCATGGGGATGAACGCGGCCGACCTCAACGGCGACATGGTCGTTGACACCGCCGACCTCGGCATCCTGCTCGGCGAGTTCGGCGACACCTCCGGCCCCTTCTGCCTCTACTCCGTCGATGTCGCGCAGACCACCGATCCCGATGGCCTCCCGCTCTCCGGCGCCGCCATCACCAACGGCCCGCAGGCCACCGACGTCATCGCGATCCTCAACGGCGCCTACACCAACGACGCCATGCCCGCCGACGGCTGCCCCGATTGCGCTCACTTCGCGATCGAGGTGGACGGCGCTCCGGGTGAGAAGATCTACGGTGACTGGACCCTGACCAACGCGTCGGGCCCCGGCGCCGGCGCCGACTTCAAGGCCGCCGTCAACGCGGACACCTGCTCCGGCTACGGCTCCGAGGCCGTGCTGGCGGACTCCCGCGCCGAGACGAGCATCATCGAGAACGCGTGCTGCTTCTTCGGCGCCCGCACGACGTTCCCGCTGTTCGCCCCGACCCTCGGCAACCCGCTCATCATGAACGTCGATTGCTTCCTCACGACGATCGACACGTTCCAGTGGGTGGACACCACCTCCAGCGTTGAGGGCTTCACCGTCACGCGCACCTTCATGGGCGGCTATGCCCCGTCCCTGACCGCGGACTTCCTGAAGTACTCCACCGGTGGCGATGGCTTCATCAACCACTTCATCTTCCTGGGCAACCTGCCCGGCGTCTTCACCATCGGTCAGTTCTACGGCACCGCCCCCGATCCGATCCTCATGAACCAGGGCATCGAGATCAAGACCGGCGAGTGGTTCACGCTCTCCTACCGCCTGGCGACCAACGAGGTCTCCATCTGGCTGAAGGACTCCGAGACCACCGCGCTCGTTGACGCCATGCCCGGCGACGACGGCTCCGGCACCCCGCTGGACGGCTCGGACGACCTCGAGGACGGCTTCGCCAAGATCTTCCCGACCGGCCCCTTCGGCGTCGCTCCCGGTGTCGCTCCCGGCCAGGCGCCCGACATCCCGCAGGGCCCGCTCGCCGCGGTCTCGATGGATACCTTCCGCTTCCTGTGGGCCGGCGATCCGACCCCCGCGGAGGTTCCCGGGTACGAGCCCCACAACATGTTCTATGACAACATCCACGTCGAGGGCCTCCTGTTCCCGACGCCGGATCTGCCCAAGTTCGCCCTGAACTACCTCGACAACTGCGAGACGTACTTCGGCGGCGCCAACCTCGCCCTCCAGGGCGGTCGCTGGTTCGATGCGCAGTCAAGCCGCGCCATCATCGATGACACCTTCTCCGCGTCCGGCGACAACGCCATCCTGCAGGAGAACATCACCTTCGACGGCCAGTTCCGCAACGAGTTCAACTCGGGTCTGCCCACGGCAGTCGCCGACGCGACCAACGACTGGACCTTCTCCGTCAACATCTCCATGTCGAACTCGACCGAGGTCCGCTCGATCCGGCTCGATGACGACGTCATCTCCCAGGATCCCGACACCGTTGTCGTCGCCCGGCTCCTGACCGGCGTCGAGAACGTCAACGGCCTGACCATCCTCGAGGCCGGCGGCGCTTCCCGCATGCACATGCGCGTGAAGAACCCCAACTTCGATCCCAACACCGAGGAGTCGCCCACCGATGTCGATCGTCAGACCGACCTCGTCGCGACCCCCAACCCCAAGTTCATCAACGTTCCCACCACCGTCCGCTTCGAGGCGGCCGACGTGAACGTCTTCCGTTCCTACTCCTTCAACGTGGATGACGCCTTCAACCTGACCGCCATGAAGGGCGCCGCCGCCATCACCGCTTATGACAGCGGCCTCGGCGAGGCCCAGGCTGTCGGCTACGAGACGGCTCCCGGCTCGGGCGTCCTCTTCAACGGCGGCAACTTCATCGCCACCTCGAACGCGATCACCCAGGTGAACTTCGAGGCCGGCAACCAGCAGGGCACCGCATTCGTCGGCCTCAGCGTTGACGATGTTGCGCTCAACGGCTTCGGCCCGGTCATCGCGGCCGGCCCCGAGTACGCGCTGCCGATGTACGATGACTTCAGCGATTACCCGGTGAACCAGTCCATCAACGGCCAGGGCGACACGCCCTTCGTTGACGGCGCTTCGCTGGTTGACACCAACCTCTGCATCGAGCAGGGCCTCCAGGCGCTCAACTACTCGACGAGCGATCTGGACGACTGGTGTGAGTACATGATCAAGTCCGACGCCATCGGCGGCATCGACCCCGTCAACGACTGGGGCCTCAGCGATGGGGACCTCGTCTGGGTCCGCCAGGCCGATTGCATGGGCGCGGTCATCTGCAAGGACCTGCAGTGCTTCACGAACCCGAACCGTCCGTCCGAGTTCTTCCCGAACGCCGGCCTGTTCGATGACCCCGACACCGGCACCAAGGCCGCGATCGGTGTGAGGCTCCAGTTCGTCACCACCCGCGTCGCCTTCGATCCCCCGGACACGATGGGCGTCTGCGACACCTTCGATTGGGACACCTACGATCCCACCAACGTCTTCTGCAAGTACAGCGTCGATTCGATCGACGATGCGGATCCCGACACCGCCGGCCAGCAGGACATCCATGTTCCCAGCCTGCCCGCGAACAACAACTACTACAACATCATCGGCGGCAAGATCGCCGTCAGCGACGTCATCGCCGTTGACCAGATCTTCGCTGTTGACACGATGACCGGCGTGGCTCCCTGCCCGGGCGTCATCAACGTCTCCAACCACTTCAAGGTCGTCGATCCCTGCGAGTTCGAGATCCTGACCGGCATGTGGACCTATCTCGGCGACGGGATGGGCAACGATGCCGCCCAGCCGCTCGACTGCTCGGACGTCCCGCACTTCAACTTCGTCTTCGACGGCTTCCCCCGCTACCAGGGCGCCGGCATCAACGTGGTTGACGATCCCTCCGCGACCGGCTTCGGCAACTGCATCAAGGCGATCAACCTGGCCGGCTTCAACGAGACCGGCAGCTCCTTCTTCATCGATCTCACCTCGACGTGGCCGACCGCGTACGCCATCAACGGCGGCGCCGACTGCGTCTTCGAGACCGACTGCTACGTCACGGACAACAAGTCCCGCTACGCCATCGACCTCGACGGCGTCAACGGCACCGTCACCTCGATCGGCCTCGGTGGCCCCGACCTGGACTACGTTCTCGGCATCGGCACCGGCTCGCCCGGCTCCATGCCCGTCCCGTCGGACCACTTCTCGCTGCTCGAGCAGAACCCCAGCGCCGGCGGCCCCTTCGGTATGGGCCCCGACAACTGGTACTACGACACCGGCGTGGCCATCAACTACAACGCCTGGTTCCGTCTGCGCGTCACCGTCCACAACGCCGGCGTCGGCATGATCACCTACACGGCTGATCTCGACTCCTCCGGCATGGTCGGCGGCGATGGCACCTTCGAGACCTCGCTGGCCACCAACGACGGTGGCGAGGTTGGCGGCCCCAGCACCAGGACCGGCAGGCCCATCACGGCGACGGCTAACGCCATCAACGGTATGGACACCATCACCGGTCTCGATCAGGGCGGCACCGGCACCTTCCTCCGTGATCCCATCACGGTTCACGAGGATGCGACCCTGCCCGGCGCCAACACCTTCCCGGATGACTTCTGCTTCTACCGCATCGAGGACATCGACGGCATCTCTCTGGGTGTCGCTCCCGCCCCCTGCACGGGCATCCTCGAGCTCTCCACCATCCTCGGCGCCCTCAAGAACGTCGCCCTGCCCAACTGGCCGGACGGCGCCAACCCGGAGGTCTGCCCCGAGTCTCAGGGCTTCATCTGGCACGAAGTGGCCATGGCCGGCACCCCCTGCACGGGTGACTGGATCTGGCTGGATCCCGAGGTCGAAGGCACCCTCGTTGACATCCCCGCCGTTCCCGGCGACGTCGACACCTGGGCGACCTACCTCGATATCCCGGCGTTCACCAACCCGGGCCAGCCCTCTTCGTGGTACTTCGACAACGTCAGCCTCACCGGCTCGGACACCCCGTAAGCCCCGGCTGATCTACTTCCTCTACGAGTAACCTCGTAACTCAAGCGCCGCGGAGGGAAACCTCCGCGGCGTTTTTTCATCCCCACACCGCATCCCCGGCCGATTCCCCCGACCTTTTCCGTTGACACCCGGAACCGCTCGCGACATCCTGACGTAGCCTTCCCCGGCCGACCCACCCCCGCTCGGGCCGGCCGCCGCGCGAGCCCCCGGCGTCCGCGTCGAACCCGGTGGCCCCGTGTCCAACATCCGGGAGATCCGCCATGAACCGGCTCAGGCCGTTCGTCGCCGCGTCGTCCGCACTCGCAGCGTCCGCGCTGCTCGTCGCCGTGACTCCCCCGGCGACCCTCGCGCAGGCGCCAACCGCCGTCGAGGCCGCCGGCCCCATCGCCGGGCCCGGCGAGCTGGGACGACTCCTCAAGCGCACGACGATCGACGAGGCGCCGCGCAGCCGCGCGCCACAGCGGTTCAACGGAGCGCTGACCACCATCCCCACCAGCCGCGGCTCCGTCTCGATGTACTTCGACGACTTCTCTAGCTACCCCCGCTCGACGGACCCGATCTTCGACCGCTTCCAGGTCAGCATGCAGGACCAGACCAACCCGCAGGGCGGCCTCTGGGATATCTCCCAGAGCTGGTACATCCCCACCCTCTGCGTGGACGGCCAGTTCGACGACAGCGAGCCGCCCCTGCCCGACCTGCTCCCCCGGTGGCAGGGCGTGGACCTCGATGAGGACGCCGGGCTCGGCGTGCTCACCGCCGACCTCAACAACGACGGCGGCGTCGATAGCGCCGACCTGGGCATCCTCCTCGGCTCCTTCGGCGCCAGCGGTGCGCCGGGATTCTCCGTCGCCGACATCAACGCCGACGGCGTCATCGACACCGCGGACCTCGGCATCATCCTCGGTCAGTTCGGCCAGAGCATCGGCTTCTTCTGCCTCTACCAGGTCGACGCCGTCCACACGACCGACCCCGGCGGCTTCCCCCTCGCGCAAGCCACCATCGACAACGGGCCGGCAATCGCCGACACCATCGCCATCTTCAACGGCGCCTACAGCAACGACCTCGACACCGACGGCTGCCCCGACTGCGTCGCCTTCCGAATCGCCCCCGACGGCGGCGCCACCGGCGAGTCCGTGTACGGCGACTGGACGCTCATCGACCCGGAGCACTCCGGCGTCTTCGGCGTCGAGTTCACCGCCAGCGTCGCCAGCGACACCTGCGCCGGCTGGGGCGCTGAGGAATGCCTCTGCGATGCGCGCGCCGAGACGGCCATCATCGAGAACGCCTGCTGCTTCTTCGGCGCCAGGTGCGAGACGCCCCTCTTCGCCGCGACAATCGACGAGCCCGTCATCGCCGACATCGACGTCTTTCTGACGGACATCAAGACCTTCCGCTGGATCGACTGGACATCAAGCGCCGAGGGATTCGCCATGATCGCCGGGCGCGCCTTTCTCGGCGGTTACGCGCCCTCGCTGACGAGCGATTTCCTGACGTTCGCCAATCCGCAGGGCTACATGGACCGCCCTGTCTTCCTCGGGACCGACGCCGACGGCGCTGCCACGTACTTCTCGACCATCCCCAACGCCGGACTCGGCGCCGACGGATTCCAGTACAAGCTCAACGAGTGGTTCACCCTCCGCCTCGTCGTCAAGCACAACGAGATGCAGATCTGGTTCAACGACTCCGAGACCCGCACACTGACCGACCCCGCCCCCGGAGACAACGGCGACGCCACCCCCCTCGACGGCTCCGACGACATCGAAGACGGCTTCGCCAAGGTCTTCCCGACCGGGCCATTCGGACCGGCGATCGGGACATCGCTCTTCCCGACCACCGCGCAGATCCCCCAGCCCCTCCTCAGCGCCTCCTCGATCGACACCGTCCGCCTGCTCTGGGCCGGTGATCCCACACCCAGCGAGGACCCCGCGTACGAGGTCCACAACACCTGCTACGACAACATCCTCATCACCGGCGAACTGGTCGTCTTCCCGACGCCGCCGGCCTTCTCACTGCCCTACGCCGACGATATCGAGGTGTACAACGCCGGTGGGGCCCTCACGTTTCAGGGGGGCCGATGGTTCGATCTCGGGAACAACCAGGCCTACATCGACGACTCGCTCTCCTCGTCGTCCTCGCAGTCCGTCTGCGAGGACTCCGCCTTCCCCGACGGCGGCTACCGGCCCGAGTTCGGGACCGCCCTGCCCATCGCCTCCGCCAACACCGCCCCCTGGACGCTGGGCGTCGATGTCGCGCTCTCCGGCTTCTCCGCCGTCCGCGCCGTCGCGCTCAACGACAACACCTTCGGCATCGACCCCTTCGACCCTGCCGTCGCGCGCCTGCTCATCGGCGTCGAGAACGACAACGGCGTTGTCGTCCTCGACGGCTCGGGCCACCCGCGCCTGCACCTGCGCGTCCGCAACCCGAACTTCACACCCGCGATCGAGCCCGACGACTCCGCCCAGCCCGACGCCGCCCCCGACGTCCCGCCGGTCAACTCGCATTGGATCAACGTCCCCACCGACGCGATGTGGGACGACACCAACACGTTCCACCGCTTCACCTTCGAGGTGGACGCCGCGCAGAACCTCACCGTCCGCCGCGACGGGGTGGTGGTCGTCCCCGACCCCACCCTCGCGCCGCTGGCCGGCTACGCGGCGCCCGGCTGGACCGCCGGCTCCGTCGCCGTGGACGAGCTCGCCTTCGAATCCGGCAACCAGACCGGCTCGCTCGGCGAATCCATCTGGGTCGATGATGTCACGCTCGACGGCGCCGACCCCGTGATCGCCACCGGCCCGCCGACGACGCTGCCCTACAGCGAGGGCTTCGAGGACTACCCGGCCAACGCGCCGATCGACGGGCAGGCGGACGGGCGGTATGCCGGGCCTGGCGATTTGGTCATTGACGACCCAACAGGCAGCGGGCGGGGGCATGTCCTGCGAGGGATCAACGCCCACGGATTCAATACCGACGGCCACTCGTACTATCTCGATGTGACCTTGCCAGGATCGGCGGCCTACGCGACAGGATCGACAGATTGCGTTCTTGAAGTCGATTGCTACGTCACCGATTCCAAGTCGAGGTACGCACTCGATTTTGACGGCCCAAACGGCAGTGTTACCGCACTCCAGCTCGGCGGTCCTGATATTGATTACGACTATCTGAGTGGATTCGGCTCACCCGGATCATTGCCGATCCCTGAGACCAACTTTGCGCTGCTCGAAGTCAACCCACACGCGGGCGGCCCGTTCGGCATGGGACCGGATGCTTGGTATCACGACACCGGCACGCAGGTCCCGCTGAACGCATGGTTCCGGATCCGGGTAACAGTTTCGTCGAACGGCCCGACGGACAACAGCTACACCGTCGAGGTGGACGCCTCCGGCATTCCGGGCGGAGATGGCGTATTCGAAATCACCATTGACACCGACAGCGGCGAAGAAACGGGCGGCCCCAGTGAGATGTCTGGCATGACTATTACTGCCAGAGCCAACGCCATAGATGGGCTGGACACCATCACCGGCCTCGACTCCGGCGGCGACGGCGTCTTCCTCCGCGACCCCATCGAGGTCCTCCAGCTCGCCGCCATGCCCGTCGGCCCCGTCTTCCCCGACGACTTCTGCTTCTACCTGTTCCAGGACTTCGACGGCATCTTCCTCGGCATCCCGCCGGCGCCCTGCAACGATTTCAGGCTCAGCGACATCATCGGCGTCGCGCGCAACGCCGCGCTGCCCGACTGGCCCAACGGCGGCGTCGCAGAGAACAGCCCCGAATCGCGCGACTTCGTCTGGGTCGATGCGCTCATGACCGGCCAGTGCGCCGGCCAGTGGCGCTGGCTCGACCCCGACGATCCCGAGGAGGTGGACTTCCCGAACGACCCCTCCGAGGTGACGACGTGGGCCGACTTCACGCTCATCCCGCCCTACGCCGACCCCGGCCCGACCTCGCGGTGGTGCTTCGACAACATCACCCTGGACGGGTCGCCGACGCCGTGATAACGCCTTGAGAAGCAGCGGGTTGTGATCAGCCCTTGATGCGGCCGACGCCCGTGTCGGCGCGGACGTGCACACCCTTGAGCATCGACTGGAGCGCCTCGCGGTTGGGCGCGAACTCCATCGCTGTCGCGAGGGTGATCATCTCCTTCTCGACGAGCTCGCCCAGGCTCTGCGTGAAGCTGCGCATGCCCTCCTCGCGGGAGTTCTGCACGATCGCCGGCAGGTCCTCGTCCTCGCCGTCGCGGATCTTCTCGCGCACGACCGCGTTGTTCAGCAGCACCTCCGTCGCCGGGACGACGCCGACGCCCTTCGTGGCGTCCTTGTTCGCCGGCATCAGCCGCTGCGCGCACACGGCGCGGAGCGAGCCGGAGAGCGCCGAGCGCACGAAGTTGTGCTCGGCCTGCGGGAAGAACTCGATGATCCGGCTGAAGGCCTGCATCGTGTCGGCGGTGTGCAGCGAGCCGAAGACGAGGTGCCCCGTCTCGGCGGCCTGGATCGCCGCGAGCACCGTGTCGTGGTCGCGCAGCTCGCCGATGAAGATCACGTCCGGGTCCTGGCGGACGATGTAGCGCAGCGCATCGCGGTACGACCCGACGTCCAGCCCGACCTCGCGCTGGCTGATGATGGACTTGCGCGGGTGGAAGTGATACTCGACGGGGTCCTCGATCGTCACGATGTTGCACGCGCGCGTCTCGTTGACGCGCTCGAGCAGGCACGCCAGCGTCGTGGACTTCCCGCAGCCCGTCACCCCCACCACCAGCACCAGACCCTCGTGCGTCTCCTCCGCCAGCTTCGCGTAGATCGGCGGCAGGTTCAGCGCGTCGAACGTCGGGATCTCGGGCTTGATGCGCCGGATCGCGCCGTGCATGCCGCCCTCGGCGCGGAAGATGTTGCACCGGTACCGGTCCACGCCCTCGCCCCGCACCGCCGGCTGCATCCCGCCCGCGCCGTCGGACTCCGGCGCCTTGACGCCCCGCTGCTCGTCCTCGAACGACTTCGTGTCGAGGAAGGCGGAAAAGTCGAGGTCGCCCGACTTGTCGTACCGCTCGCGCAGCCCCTTGGGGATGATCTCGCTCATCAGCCGGTCGGTGTCCTCCGCCGTCAGCGGCGGCAGGTTCAGCATCTTCAGGTCGCCGTCGATCCGGAAGATCGGCGGCATCCCCACCTTCAGGTGCAGGTCCGACGCCTCGTACTGCGACATGTTGAACAGCAGCTGCTTGATACTGAGCTTGGGCATCGACCGGGCGCTCCTTTCCTCGGCACCGGGGCGTGCACAGCGATGACCCCGGCGAGCGTCCCAGCACCCTACCAGACGCCGGCGCGCAAGTCACGAACGATCGCCCGGCCCCGGGAGACCCGCCGGGTCCCGATGCCCGCCCGGGATTACGCCTCGTCCAGCAGGTCGATCGCCTTGAGGCGCTCCCCGGCGAGCAGCGCCAGGCTCGCCCCGCCACCGGTCGAGATGTGCGTCACGCGCTCGGCGATCCCGAACCGATTGGCCGCGCTGGCGGTGTCGCCGCCACCGATGAGCGACCCGGCGCCCCCCGCGGTCGCCCCGGCGATCGCCTCGGCGACCTGCTGCGTCCCGACGGAAAACGCCGGCCACTCGAAGACGCCCATCGGACCGTTCCACGCGATCGTCTTCGCGCCGGCGATCACCTTCGCGTACTGCGACTGCGTCGCCGGGCCGATGTCCAACCCCATGAAGCCGTCGCCGATGTTGTCCTCGAAGACCTCGATGTCACCCGACGACTTGGCGAACTCCGTCGAGCACACGTGATCGACCGGCAGGTGCAGGTCGCACTTCGAAGCCGCCGCGGCGTCGAGGATGCGCTTGGCGTCCTTGAGCCGGCCCTGCTCGACGATGCTCTTGCCGACCCGCTTGCCCAGCGCGGCGCCGAACGTGTACGCCATCGCGCCGCCGATGAGGATCGCGCTCGCCTTGGGGATCAGGTGCTCGATCGCGGGGATCTTGTCCGAGACCTTCGCGCCGCCGAGCACCGCGACGAACGGCGCCGCGGGGTTGTCCAGGATCGCGTGGAACTGCGCCAGCTCCGACCTGACGAGCAGCCCGCAGACGCGGGGCTTGCCGGCCATCGCCTCGGGGACCGCGACCATCGAGGCGTCGGCGCGGTGCGAGGCGCCGAACGCGTCGTTGCAGTAGATGTCCCCCAGCGCCGCCAGCTTGCCCGCGAAGGCGCCGTCGCCCTGCTTCTCGCCGGCGTGGAACCGAAGGTTTTCCAGCAGCATCGCCCGCCCGTTCTCCAGGGCGCCCAACGACACGTCGATCGGCTGCGAGCAATCCCCCGCCGACGGGAACGCGACCTCCGCGCCCAGCAGCTCGCCCAGCCGCTTCGCCACCGGCGCCAGCGACAGCCCCGCCTCGTACCCGTACTTCGGACGCCCCATGTGCGACAGGATCACCAGCCGGCCGCCCCGATCGAGCACCGACCGGATCGTCGGCAGCGTCTCGACGATCCGCCGGTCGTCCCGGATCGAGCCGTTCTCGATGGGGACGTTGAAGTCTGCGCGCAGCAGCACGACCTTCCCGGCGACATCAACCTGTTCGATCGTCTTCTTCACACTCTGGCTCCCGGTGGGTGTGGTTTTCGTGGCTCGAGTTCACCCCGACACCGCGGCGCCGGGGGAGCCATGGTACGCATTTCCTGTCCCCGGGGGGGGGGGCGTACACTCGACGCAGTGCCCCCCGATCGCCCCGAAATCCCGATCATCCCGGTCATCATCGGCCCGACCGCCGGGGGCAAGACCGCCCTCGCCGTCGAGCTCGCGCACCGCTTCGCCGACCGCTCCGGCGTCCTGGGCGAGGTCATCTCCGCGGACTCGATCCAGATCTACCGACGACTCGACATCGGCTCCGCCAAGCCCACCGAAGCCGAACGCCGCGGCGTCCCGCATCACCTGATCGACATCGCCGAGCCCACCGAGCCCTGCAGCGTCGATCGCTGGCTCCGCGAAGCGAATGAAGCGATCAAATCGATCCGCTCCCGCGGCGCCGCTCCGATCGTGGTGGGGGGGACGCACCTCTACATCAAGGCGTTCCTCGAGGGCCTCTTCGATGGTCCCCCGCCGGATCCCGCGCTGCGAGCGAGGCTCGCGGCGCTGTCCGGCACCGACCGCAGAGCCCGGCTCGAACGGATCGACCCCCAGGCGGCCGCGCGGATCCACCCCAACGACGAGCGCCGAACCATCCGCGCGCTGGAGGTCTTCGAACAGACCGGCATCCCGCTCAGCGAGCACCAGTCGCAATGGGACCGGGGCGACCGCCGCGCCGACGCTTTTCCCGTCGCCCTGTTGTGGCCGACGCCGCTGA
The DNA here is from genome assembly GCA_020639135.1 of Phycisphaeraceae bacterium. Lineage (GTDB taxonomy): Bacteria > Planctomycetota > Phycisphaerae > Phycisphaerales > UBA1924 > JACKHE01. The sequence goes on along the minus strand of JACKHE010000004.1, from coordinate 218,222 downwards.
TCAACGCGCGGATCAACGCCCGGGTCCGGCTGATGATCTATCAGGGGCTGGTCGAGGAGGCGCGCTCGCTCTGGAACGCCGGCGACCTCGAAGCGCAGGCCGGCGAGGCGCTGGGCTACAAGCAGCTCGCCGCCCACTTCCGGGGTGAGGTCCCCCTCGACAAGGCGATCGAGCAGATCCGCATCGAGACCCGGCGATTCGCCAAGAATCAGCGGACCTGGCTGCGCCGCCTCGTTGGCGCCGCATCCGTTGCAGATCGCGCAACGGGCTTGCAGCAATCGATTTACGACGATCCGAACCAGGCCCCGTCGTTCGCTCTGGACGCCGGATCGATCGATCCGGAGGCGTGGCCCGGCCTCGTCCTGCAGGCCCTCGACGCCGCGGCCGCGCGCTGAGCCGGGACATCCCCCCACGGGCAATCCGTTGAAGGCTGACCCCGTCGATCGCCGAGGGTTGGGACCGGGGATCGGGGCTCGCGCTTGACTTGACTCCCGAGGGTCGCCTATTCACTCCCCTGCATCCGGAGATTCTCCGGGACTATTAAGGATCGGCGCCACACCCACAGGATCCCCGGCACACGACCAGAATGGCGAAGAAGACGAACACAACCCGATCAAAGGCCGGCGCCTCACGCAAGAAGACCGCGAAGAAATCAACCCGCAAGGCCGCGAGCAGATCAACCGCGTCCCGATCCAGCGGCGCCTCGGCCGAGGGCAAGCAGCTCGTCATCGTCGAGTCTCCCGCCAAGGCGCGGACCATCAATAAGTACCTGGGCCCCGATTTCGTCGTCAAGGCGTCGGTCGGCCACGTACGCGACCTTCCCGCCAAGGCGCCGAAGGTGAAGAAAGGCGAGAAAAAGCAGCCGGTGCCCGGCGTGGACCTCGACCGCGACTTCCGGCCTCACTACGAGGTGCTCCCCCGCAGCCAGAAGGTCGTCAACGAGCTCAAACGCGACGCGAAGAAGGCCTCCGACGTCTGGTTCGCGACCGATCTCGACCGGGAGGGCGAGGCGATCGCGTGGCACCTCGCCACCGAGCTCGGCATCGACCCCGCCGGCGCCAAGCGCGTCGTCTTCAACGCCATCACCCGCGACGAGATCCGCCACGCCTTCGACAACCCGCACTCCATCGACCTGGGCAAGGTCAACGCGCAGCAGGCCCGGCGGATCCTCGACCGCATCGTCGGCTACCAGGTCTCGCCGCTGCTCTGGAAGAAGGTCGCGCGGGGTCTCAGCGCGGGTCGTGTGCAGTCCGTCGCCGTGCGACTCGTCGTCGAACGCGAACGCGAGATCCGCGCCTTCGTCCCCGACGAGACCTGGCGCTTCATCGGGCGTTTCACCGGCGACCCCGCCGCCGCGGGCAAGCTGCAGGGCGCCTACGCCGACTTCGCGCAGCAGAAGGACGCCAAGGGGAACACCCCGACGATCAAGGCGGAGAACGCCTGGCTCGCCGGCAAGGGCGCCGTCCGCGCCGAGCTCGTCGAGGTCGGCGGCAGGAAGTTCGAGGTCATGTCGCCCGGAAGGGCCGACGCCGAACCCGCTGACCTGACGCCGCGCATCACCGAGATCGCAAGGCTCGTCGGCATGACGGGCATCGAGACCACCGTCACCGAGAACCCCGACGGCAAGGGACCGGCGCGCCGTGTGCGCACCGTCACCGGCAGCGTCGAGACCGCCACGCCCTACAAGCTCCGCTCACTCGAGACCAAGCGCACGAAGAGCCGGCCCTCGCCCCCCTTCATCACGTCCACGCTCCAGCAGGCCGCCTCGTCACGCCTGGGCTTCGGCGCCCAGCGCACCATGCGCACGGCGCAGGGCCTCTACGAAGGTGTCGAGCTCGCCGGCGAGGGCTCCGTGGGCCTGATCACCTACATGCGCACCGATTCGACGCACCTCGCCAACGACGCCGTGGAGATGGCGCGGGGCCACATCAAGAGGACCTGGGGCGACAGGTATCTCCCCGACAAGCCGGTCTTCTACAAGTCCTCCAACAAGGCGGCGCAGGAGGCGCACGAGGCGATCCGACCCACCGACCCGGCTCGCACCCCCGACAGCGTCAGGGGCTCGCTCACCGGCGATCAGTTCAAGCTGTACCAGCTCATCTGGAGCCGCTTCCTCGCGTGCCAGATGACCCCGGCCGAGTGGGACTCCACCACCGCGCTCATCGAGGGCGGGACCGACCCGCAGACCCCGGTCGTCTTCAAGACGTCAGGCCGCATCCTCGTCTTCGATGGCTTCTACCGAGCGATGGGCGTCCCGACCTCCTCCGACGAGCAGACGCTCCCCGAAATGGCCGAGGCGCAACCCTTCGCCTGCTTCAGCGCGCAGCCCGAGCAGCGTTTCACCAGCCCGCCCGCGCGATACTCCGAGGCCTCGCTCATCAAGATGCTCGAGTCCGAGGGCATCGGGCGGCCCTCGACCTACGCCTCGATCATCCAGGTCATCCAGGACCGCAAGTACGTCGAGCAGCTCGAGCGCCGCTTTTACGCCACCGACCTGGGCGAGGTCGTCACCGACAAGCTCATCGAGGCCTTCCCCAACATCATGGAGGTCGGCTACACCCGCGATCTCGAGGGCAAGCTCGACAAGATCGAGGAAGAGCACACCGACTGGATCCAGACCCTCCACGACTTCTACGGCCCCTTCCAGGAGTCGCTGGAGCTCGCGCACGAGAACCTCACTCACGCCAAGGCCGAGACACAGCCCGCGCCCAAGGAGTACCGCTGCGCCGACTGCGGCGCCGACATGGTGTACCGCTTCGGCAAGAGCGGGCGGTTCCTCTCGTGCTCGCGCTACCCCGACTGCAAGTACGCCAGCCCCTGCGACCGCGAGGGCAGGCCGCAACCCATCGAGAACGCCAACGTCAAGTGCCACCAGTGCGGCGCGCCGATGATCAAAAGGACCGGGCGATTCGGCCCCTTCTTCGGCTGCTCGGCGTACCCCGAGTGCGACGGGATCCTCAAGGCCGACAAGCAGGGCCGCCCGCTGGCGCCACAGCCGCCGGCGCTCGAGACCGACATCCCCTGCCCCAAGTGCCAGGACCGGATGCTCAACCTCCGCAACGGCGCCCGGGGGCCGTGGCTCAGCTGCTCCGGGTTCCCCAAGTGTCGCGGCCGCGGCAAGTGGAAGGACCTCGACGACGCGACGAGGGCGCACTGGGAGAAGGCGCTGGCCGACCACGAGAAGCGCCACCCCGTCCCGATCATCACCGACCTCGAGGGCAAACCGCTCACCGACGCCAAGGGCAAGCCCATCGAGACCGAACAGGAAGAAGAGCCGATCGACGTCGCCGCATGATGCCCGAGGCGCGGGCCCGCCATCGGCGCCGGTGAGAAGCCGCGTTGATTCACCCCCGCGCGGCCCGTACCGTGTCGGGATCCCCCGCCCGCCGGCCGCGCCCCGATGATCCACCGATACAAAGCCAGGCTCCAGCGCTTCGCGACCCGGCTCGGGTTCTCTCGTGACTGGCACCTGATCGCGCTCGCCGCGGGGATCGGATCCATCACCGCGTTCGGCGCGCTCGGCTTCATGTGGCTCCTGCGCTGGGGCGAGCGCAGCGCGATCCACCTCCAGCAGAGCTGGTCCGTCTGGCTCCTCCCGCTGCTCCCGGTCTTCGGCGCCCTCCTGACCGGCGTGCTCGTCCACCTCTTCGCGCGCGAGGCCAAGGGCCACGGCGTCCCCGAGGTCATCGACGCCGTCTATCGCAAGAAGGGCGTCATCCGCCCCCGAGTCGCGCTCGTCAAATCCCTCGCCAGCGCCTGCACCATCGGCTCCGGGGGCTCCGCCGGCGCCGAGGGCCCGATCATCCAGATCGGATCCGCCATCGGCTCCGGGGTCGCTCAGCTCCTGCGCATCTCGCGCGAGAACACCAGCACGCTCGTCGGCTGCGGCGCCGCCGCGGGCATCGCCTCCGTCTTCAACGCGCCCATCGCCGGCGTCTTCTTCGTCCTCGAGGCGATCCTCCGCGACTTCTCGGTGCGCACCTTCACCCCGATCGTCATCGCCTCCGTCTTCTCCACCGCCGTCACGCAGGCCTTCCTGGGGCAGAACCAGGCCCTCTTCGCCGTCCTCGAGGGCGAGCACTACCTCTTCACCATCACCGAGCTGCCGAGCTACCTCCTGCTTGGCCTGCTCTGCGGGCTCGTCGCCGTCGGTTTCATCCGGGCGCTCTACGCCGCCGAGGACATCTTCGACAACTCGAAGATCCATCCCATCATCCGCCCCGTCGTCGGCGCGGCGCTGCTCGGCGGGCTCGGCATCGTCTTCCTCAAGATCGTCGGCAACACCGAAGCGAGCGGCGCCGAGTCCGTCCCGCCCTTCTTCGGCAACGGCTACGAGACCATCCGCGTCATCCTCAGGCCCGAGTCCTTCGGCGTCGTCCACGTCTCGCTGATCGTCGTCCTGCTCATGTTCTTCTGCAAGGCGATCGCGACCTGCCTGACGCTCGGCTCCGGCGGCTCCGGCGGCGTCTTCGCCCCCTCGCTCTTCCTCGGCGCCACCGCCGGGGGCGCGCTCGGAATGGCCCTCGACCAGCTCGGACTCCTCCCCGAGGGCGGCTCGCCCGCCACCTATGCGCTCGTGGGCATGGCCGCCGTTGTCGCCGGATCCACACACGCCCCGCTGACCGCGATCCTCATCGTCTTCGAGATCACGCGCGACGTGTACGTCCTGCTCCCGATCATGCTCGCGGCCGTCATCTCCGTCGTTGTCGCGCAGCTGCTGCTCCGCGATTCGATCTACACACTCAAGCTCCGCCGCCGCGGCATGCTCCTCGGGACTGCCGCCGACCTGACCATCCTCCGCAGGATCCCCGCCGACGCCGTCCCGCTCGTCCCGCACACCACCGTGCTCCCGACCGACCCCGTCTCGCACCTGCTCGAGCTGAACCAGACCTACTCGATCGTGGACTTCGTCGTCGCCGACGACGCGGGGCGATACGTCGGCATGGTGACCGGCCACGACATCCGCACCGCCCTGCTCGAACGCGAGGCCATCCCGCTGCTGCTCGTCGAGGAGATCATGCGCGCCGACCTGCCCACCATCTCCCTCGACGAATCGCTCGACACCGTCCTCGACAAGTTCAGCCGGTTCGACGTCTCCTCGCTCGCGGTCCTGACAACCTCCGAGGGCTCCGTCAAGGGCAACGTCCTGGGCCTCATGACCAGGAGCCGGCTCCTGCGCCGCTACCAGAAGGCGCTCAGCGAGGATTCCTGACACCACGCCTCCCCGCGCCCCCGGCGCGCCGTACAGTCCCGCGTGAACGCCGCGCCCGCACAACCCGCTCCCCCGCGACTGACCTTCCGCAAGCGCCACCGCCTCGCGCGAGCTCGCGACTACCAGACCGTGTTCCGCGACGGCGTCCGCAAGGGCCGGGGCCCCTTCGTGCTCTTCGTCAACCCCAACGCGCTCGGCCACAGCCGGCTCGGGCTGAGCGTCCCGCGCCGCGTCGGGAACGCCGCGGCGCGCAACATGATCAAGCGCCGCCTGCGCGAGGTCTTCCGGCACAGCCAGCACGAGATGCCCAGGGGATACGACCTCGTTGTCGCCGTCCGCCCCCACGACCCGCTGCCGCTGGAGGAATACCGCCGGCTGCTCCTCGACGCCTGGCGCGCCGCCGACGCGGTCTGGACCAAACGCCGATCAAGGAACGCCGATGCCTGAGCCCGCCGAAAGCCGAGGCGTTCTGGCCAGGCTGCTCTCGGCGCCCTTCCTGGCGCTGCTCATTGCCTACCGCGTGCTCCTCTCGCCTGTGCTCGGCGGGCACTGCCGGTTCCACCCCAGCTGCAGCCAGTACGCGATGGACGCCTACCGCGCACACAACCCGGTCCGGGCGACCTGGCTCACCGGCCGCAGGCTCCTGCGCTGCCACCCGCTGGGCGGATCCGGCTACGACCCCGTCCCCCCGACCGGCGTCGATCGGAGAAAATCCAGCGCGGACATGATGCATCGGTGATCCGGTCGGTTCCGCACAACAGCCCCGCGCCGGATCCGGTACCTTGGTCGGCATGTCCCGTCTCCCGGCCGCTCAACGACGCACCCAGCTGCTCGACACCGCCGCGCAGCTCTTCGCCGAACGCGGCTACGCCAAGACCACCACGGCCCTGCTCGCCAAGGCCGCCGGCGTCACCGAGCCCATCATCTACCGTCACTTCGCCTCCAAGCGCGAGATGTTCATCGCCCTGATCGACCGCACGGGGCAGGACACCATCCGCACCTGGGAGCAGCAGCTCGCCGACGCCCCCGACCCGGCCGAGCGGCTGCGCCGGCTCATCGGCGCCAACCCCATGGTCACCGACCAGGGGCAGGGCGCCTACCGCGTCATCGTCCAGGCGATGACCGAGATCGACGACGAGCTGATCCGCGAGGCCCTCCAGCGCCACATGGCGGCCCTGCACCGATTCGTCGCCGAAGAAATCGTCCGGGCCCAACAGGCCGTCAAGGTCAGCCGGCGCCTCTCCCCCGAGATCATCGCCTGGATGCTCCTGCACCTGGGCCTCGGATTCGGCATCCTCGCCCCCATCGGCGTCCCGGGTCACGCGCGGGACGAGAGCGGCGCCACCGTCCGCCAGGCGATCGAATCCCTGCTCCTCGGCGAGGGCTGAGCCCGCCTTTTCCCGGAAATCCCGGTTCGGGCCCCGCAATCACCGATTCGCGCTTCGGCGCCCGACGCACGCCGGGTACGATGGGGATCACCCGTTTTCCAATGATCTACCTCGACAACAACGCGACCACACGCCCCGATCCCGAGGTCATCTCGGCGATGTCCGAGATGCTCACGGACTGCTGGCACAACCCCTCCTCCATCCACCGCCCGGGCCAGCGGGCCAAGGGCCGCGTCGAGATGGCCCGCCGGCAGGTCGCCGACCTCATCGGGGCACAGCCCGCCGAGATCATCTTCACCTCGGGCGGCACCGAATCCATCAACGCCGCGATCCGCGGCGCCTGTCTCCGCGGTCTCGAGCAGGGCCGGGACACCGTCATCTCCACCGCCGTCGAGCACCACGCCGTCAGCGCCCTCTGCGAGGCGATGGCCAGGCGCCACGGCATGACCCTGCTCAACGCGCCGCTCGACGAGTTCGGCGTTGTGGACGCCCGCGCCGTCGAGGCGCTCATCGACGACAGGACCGCGCTCGTCGCCATCCAGTGGGCGAACAACGAGACCGGCGCCATCCATCCGATCGAGCGCATCGCCTGCGTCTGCCGCGAGCGCGATGTCTTGTGCTACTCCGACGCCACCCAATGGATCGGCAAGATGCCCACCGATGTCCGCCGTGTGCCCGTGGACATGCTCACGCTCAGCGGGCACAAGTTCCACGGCCCCAAGGGCGCCGGCGCGCTGTATCTGCGAAAGAACATCCACCTGGCGCCGCTCTTCTACGGCTCGCAGGAGCGCAGCCGGCGCGGCGGCACGGAGAACACCTCCGGCTGCGTGGGGCTGGGCGTCGCCTCGGCGGTCGCCCGCGCCTGGATGGCCGACCCCGGAAACCCCGAACGCGTCGCCGAGCTGCGCGACCGCTTCGAGCGGGCGATCCTGGAGCGAATCCCCGGCGCCAGGGTCAACGGCCCAACCGCCCCCGGCGCGCGACTCTGGAACACCAGCAACATCGCCTTCCCCGACGCCGAGGCGGAGATCCTGCTGCTGACCATGAGCGAGAAGGGCCTGTGCGCCAGCGGCGGCTCCGCGTGCTCATCGGGATCCATCAGCGTCTCGCCCGTGCTCACGGCGATGGGCCTGAGCGAGCGGCGCGCCGGCGGCTCGGTCCGCTTCAGCCTGAGCAAGCACACCACCGACGCCGAGATCGATCAGGCCATCAGGATCGTGCAGGAATGTCACGAGCGCACCTGCGCCTCGGCGCCGGCTTCGCGCGGCTGACGCTTACGCGTCCGTCCGGTCCACAACCTGGTACCGCTCGCGCTCGCCCCTTCCCTTGACGGGATAGTCCTTGCGCTGCGGGTGCGCCGGGAAGTCCTTCCACGTCAGGATCCTTCGCAGGTCCGGGTGGTTGTGGAAGCGGATGCCGAACATGTCGAAGACCTCGCGCTCCCGCCACTCGGCGCCGGGCCAGAGGCCGCACACGCTCGGCAGGTACAGCGCCGGATCCTCCTCGATCCCGTCGGTGGGGATGCTCGGGTCCAGGAACGCCTTCACAAAGAACCGGTCGTTCCGCTCCGTGCTGATCAGGTTGTACCGCACCGCGAAGCGACCGATCGTTTCGCTCGGGTACCCCAGATAATCCACGCCCGCGACATCCGTGCACATGTCGTACCGCATCGACGGGTCGTGCCGCAGGAACGTCATCACCTCCAGCAGGTCACCCGGCTCGACGATCAGCGTCGCCTGATTCCGGAACTCCGTGCCGCGGAACTTCTTCGCCGGGAACGCCCCCCGGCAGGCGGCGAAGGTCGGGTGGTCGAGACTGGTGGGGGGGGTCGTCATGCGTTCGTCCTCAACTTCAAAGGGATCAACCCATTGTAGAGCACCGCCCGGCCAGTGCCTCCGGCGATCCCGTGGCCTCCACGATCGGCGTGCCGGGGCGGCAGTGCGATTCGTACAACTCCTCCAGCAGCCCCGTCCCCACCGGGCCCTCGCCCGGAGGCGCGGGAATCACCCGATCCCCCGCCACCGCGACACCGCTTGAGATCACCGCCTCCGCCAGCGGGCCCAGCGTTTCGAATGTCCGCCGGCAATGATCCACCGCGGCGCCCAGCATCCCCGGCTCGAAGATCCCCGCGATCTCCAGCGCCAGCCCCACCGGCGAGCCCGGCGCCAGCGATTGCGCGAACGACTTCGCCGTCGTGGCGTCGCCCAGCACGTGCCGGCAGTGCGGCCGGATCAGCAGGCGCACGCCGCGTTCGCGGAGGATCGGCGTGATCCCCGCGAGAAACCCGTCCAGCGCCGCCCGCCCCGGGCCGATCCACGTCATCGGGTTCCCGGCGCCGAAGAGCGATTCATCCAGCGTTCCCGACCACGCCAGCACCCTCGTGACGCCACCGGGCAGCCCCTCGATCCACGCGGCCGCGGTCATCCCCTCGGCGATCGGGTTGCGATCCGTCACCGCCCACGACGCGGGGTTTCCCTCGGGATCGAGGAGCCCGGCGAAACCATCGGCCCCGGTTGTCGGCAGGCGCAGCGTTGCTTGCATCGATCCAGCGTAGGCCCCCCGGCTGCGGCAGCGCAAGAACCACGCCGCGCACACCCCCAAACGTCCGGCGGCGTTATCCGGTCACGCGGAATCGAAGGCCCGGCCGATGGGTCAGGTTCCGGCGGAGCCGGTTCCGGAAGAACCCGGCGCGGAGCGCCCCAATCCCCGAGGCCCCGGCGGCCCCGGGGGGCACGTCACCCCGCACCGGAGCCCACGCCTCATGGTCGCCCCCGCCTTCCTCCGCCACCACCGCCGCCGCGGCGTTGATCCCGCCGGCCCCGCAACCACCAGCCAGCCCCAGCGGGCGCTGACGCGCGAGCAGCTGCTCGACCGCATCCAGTCGATCAATCCCAGCGCCAGGCCTGAGTACCTGGTGCAGTTCCGCCCGGAAGCGCTCTCGCTGTACCTGGATCACCTGCTGCACGCCGCATCGCCGAGGCGGCCCGAGCACAGCTGGGAGCGCCCCGGCGACACCCCGGCGATCGTGACGCGCTGCCCGGGCGATCACCCGAGATAACAGGGGTGGGTGGCGTGGCAATGCGCAGCAGTGCCACGATCGAACGCCCCTTCGTGGCAAAGCATCGCGTTGCCACGCCACCCGGCGAACGAATCTCTCTTTGCTCCCGCGAGCGGCGACCGAACCCCGGTGGGCCGGCCGCCGCTCGTGGAGTTTTTGGGCATCGGGACGGAACGCCTCCCTCTCCCTCTGGGAGAGGGTGGTGAGCGCAGCGAACCGGGAGAGGGGACGCGCGGAGCGCCTGGCCTGGTTCTGCTCCGGCGCAGACATTCGCGCGAAGATCCCCACAGGACAACGCGCGGCGCACTCCCAGCCGCCCCTCTCCCCGGCCCTCTCCCAGAGGGAGAGGGGGGCGGACTCCGAGCCTCACACCGTCACGATCAACTCGCACCCGCACTCCGGGCACACGCGCATGCCACCCTTGCGGTCGATGGGGTAATCGCACTCGGGGCAGTGGGCCGCGTTGGCGAGGGCGCGTTTCTCGATCCGCTCGTAAGCCTTGTGGACGCGGTGTTCGAGGATGAACTGCGCGATCCCCGCCGGGATGAAGATGACGAGAACTATCACAAAGCTGTTGTAAGGACCTTGCGAGCCGAAAATGAACTTCAGCACACTCCCCATCCAAGACGGCAGCGGAAGAACACGCGATCCCGCACTGATCACGAGCATCAGCCCCAAGAAAACAAACGGCCCCCACGTTGTAATCCGGATCCACCAGCGCATCGAACGGGGAGCATGCCGCATGGCTCGCCTGCGCCATTTACAGTCAAAGCTCTGCTGCCAGGATCGGTTGAGTCGCTCCTGATATTCGGGGGTCCCGTGCTGGTACGGCGCGCGGTCCACCCGAAACGAAGGCCCGACCAGGCAGACCACGAACACCATGAACATCAGGGCGGCAAGCACACAGAACTGAACAGCCTCGGCGCTCCAGCCCGGCGGGATGCCAAAGTCTGCATAGCCCCGGGCATGAAGATGAGAAGCCACCCAGCCGAGCCCGACCGCCAGAAACAGCAGGATGGCCGCGACGGTGTAGTTCAACACCGTCAGCGTCTTGCCCATATACACAGGCGGCCGCTCGTCGCTCTCCCGATTGTCCACGGACCGATGCGCCATGCACCCTCCCGCCCGGCCGCCGCTCACCCCGCGTCGTGACCGCCGAGGCTCTGCACGCGCTTGAGGGTTTCGTCGAGCTGCTTCTTGAGCAGCCGCACGCGCAGCAGGGATTTCACCCGTGTCACCAGCTCCAGCTTGTGCACGGGCTTGGTGAGGAAATCGTCGGCGCCGCACTCGACGGCGCGCTCGATGTCCGCCACCTCGTTGAGCGCGGTGACCATCACGACAGGGATGTCGCGCGTGGCGGGATCGCCCTTGATCTTGGCGCACGCCTGGAAGCCGCTCATGCGGGGCATCATCACGTCCAGCAGGATCAGGTCCGGGGCGTTGGCGTCGATGGCCTCGATCGCCTCCACGCCGTCGGCGGCGGTGGCGAGGGTGGCGCCCAGGTCCTCGAGGTAGGCCAGCAGCAGCTCGAGGTTCTGCTCGTTGTCATCGACCAGCAGGATGCGGGATCGGGTCAGGTCCAGCTCATCGAGCGCGGGCGCGGGCCGGGCCCCGGCGTCGGTGGGGGGGGTGGGATCGAGCGTGGGCTGGGGCAACGGGGAATCCTCGGCTGGTGGCGGGATCGGTGATCGCTGGATCGAACCGTGCATTCTAATCTCGGCGGGGCCCGTGGTCGATGCCGGGCGCCCGGGGGCGCGCCTAGAATCGCCCTGTGCCGGGCTCTGGAGCGTTGCCGGCGCCTTCCTGCTGGGCATTTTCAGGGGCAAAACGACCAGATGAGCGTGACGATCAAGCCCGATGTGACCCCGCACGAGGTGTGGGAGAACCGCTTCGAGATCCCCACGATGGAGGCCCTGACCGGGCCGTATCAGAAGCCGATGCTCGAGCTCTTCGAGACGGCCAGGCAGCGCCTGGGCGAGTTCGAAGGGGCATCGCACGAGTTGTCGTGGCAGGGCCCCTCGTGGAAGTGGTGCCTCACCTACCAGCGCCCGGGCGACGCCACCGACGCGTGGGCGTACCTCGTGCCGCACCCGGACTTCGTGATCATCGCGATCCCGCTGAAAGTGGAGCTGGCCACGTCCTTCCCGATGCGCCGGCTCAAGCGATTCGTGCGCGATGGCCTGGCCGCCGGCCACCGCACCGGCGACACGCTGTGGCCGTGGTGGGCCATCAACAACAAGACGAGCCTCGAAGATGTCCTGGACATCATCAAGCGGAAGAACCGCTACGTCACGGCGCTTGCTGCGGCTGCAACTGCCGCGGCGTCGTGACCACGCCGGGACTCGCCCAGCACTTCGCCTGCGCATCCCACACGGTGGCCTCCGGATCCACCCCGAACCACGGCGCCAGCTCGTCGGGATCGATATCCCGCAGCGGCCTGCCCTCGTCGAGCACCAGCTGCGCGCTCCATGTTGAGGACGCCCCGCCGAGCAGCGTCGATTCGATGCGCAGCAGATCAATCAGCTCGGCGTCGGAGAGTTTCGGCCCCGGGTTGCCCCCGCAGATCGGGCAGAGCATGTACGAATCGGGCTCCCCCGCGCGCACGATGCGCCGGTTGCGGCACCTGCGGCACTGGGGCTCCGATTGCAGCTCGTCCTCGATCCGGCTGGCGCCCCCGGTGAACGAACGCGTCTGACGCTCGAAGACCTCGCGCACCCGATCGTCCTTCTCGATCGCATCCAGCGCCCCGCGGTACTCGCCCGAGCGGAAATCCCCCAGCGCCCCGGCCACCGCCAGCGCGACCGCGGGGCTGGTGTCCTCGTCCTCGGGTGCGATCGGCAGCAGCGCGCCCCCGCCTCCGGCCAGCGAACGCGCCAGCGACCGAAGCCACCTTCTCTCCAGCGATGAAGTGGACAGATCCGCCAGCGCCAGGCAGACGCTCGGCCCCAGCGGCGACGCCGGGTCCCCGCGCCGGGCGATCTCGAACGACAGCACGTACAGCGTTCGCGCCAGCTCGACCGCTTCGGGCTGCTCGTACGCCACCTCCTCGGCCAGCTCGTAGTACGCGACCGGATCCGAAGGCGCCAGCGCCGCCAGCCGCTCACGCAGCCGCAGCACCCCGGTGCCGGCGTCGGCGATCGAAACGCCCAGCAGCGCCAGCACGAACGCGATCGAGAACAGTCGCAGGGAACGATTCATGCCGGCCCCTCCTCAGCGTCAGGCTGCTCGGGGAGTTCCTCACCGAACCGGATCATCCACAGCGTGAGCATGGCGCGCTCGGTCGATTCGATCTGCCCGAAGACGCTGTCGGCGCGCCGCCGATCGCTCGCCAGCCGCCGCATCACGCCCTCGACCTCCGGCGCCCGGCTGGGCCGCTCCGACGCGATGACGTACCCCATCGCCTCCGCGATGCTCGCCTGCTCGGCCGCGAACCGCTGCTCGGGCCCCGATGCCAGCGCCGTCCTGCCGCCGCGCCGACGGTCGATCATCTCCAGCGTGCGCCCGGCGCGCGGCGTCCCGACGAGGCGCCCGGCTTCCTCGCGCCACGTATTCCAGAGCGCCCGCGCCGAGCCCTCGGGCGTCGCCGCGTTCTGCCCCGACGTCACCGCGTCGTCCCCCGCCCGGCCCCGGTACGAAGACGCCAGCGCTCCCGACACGCGATCGACCGCCGAGAGCCCCGACCGGCCTGCGAGCATCTCCAGCAGCCGCTCGGTCAGCGCCAGCCGCGCCGCGCGGGGCCACGCCGCGTTGCGCGGCGACGGCAGCGACTGCCCGGTGACGGATTCGATCAGCGCCCTGGTCGAGTCGTTCCTCGGCCCCGCGTCGATGGACTCGAGCAGCCCGTTGACCACCGCCGGCTCGTCGGCGCGCTTGCGGACGGTGCGCTGCGCCGCGGTGCGCACCTCCAGGGGGGAGCCCAGCAGCGCCGCGCGCGCCAGCACATCGCCATCGATCGGCCCGATCGAGCCGCCCCACAACTCCAGACGGGAGATCGAGGCGAACTTCTGCTCCGACGAGTTGCTCACGCTCAGGAACTCCAGCGCCCACGCGCCGTCCCGCCGGCCACCGGCGTTCTCCAGCGACGACTCCGCGCCCGAGGGCTGCGCCGCCCGCTCGATCGCGCCGAACGGATCGTGCAGGATCAGCCCCGCCGCGGTGTTCTCTCGCCGCCACCTCCGCGCCGCGGCCTCGCTGAGCCTCGACAGCTCCGCCGCGCGCACGAGCGAGCCCACGAGGTCCGCCGACGGGCTGCGTGAGCCCGTGATCGCGCGCCGCGCCGCGTCGTTCCACGCGATCGCCAGCTCGTCCGCGCCCACCCCGTCGGCGAGGCTCCAAACCGCGGCGTAGTTGTCGCGCAGCGCCGCCCTGCGTTCGAGCCCCGCGGTCCGGCGCAGCGCCATCTGGATCCCGACGCCCGGCGTCTCGCTCTCGCGAACCAGCCACTCCGTGATCAGCGCCAGGTCCTCCGTCGTGATCGTCTGGTCGTCGAACCAGCGCAGCAGCGCCAGCCGCGCCGGCGTCGCCGCGCCGCTGGCGGAATCCGGAGACCAGCGCAGCGACTTGAGCATGGTCGCGATCTCGGCGTACGCGTCGGGACGCTGCGCCAGCGAGGGCCCGAACCGCATCACCGCCTCGACCGCGTCGATCGTCTCCAGCTCGCGCCGGACCGGGTCAACATCGGAAGCCGTCGCGGCGGCGAGCGCTTCGCGCCAGCGCCGCCACGCCTCGAGCGAATCCCGCCCGCCCTCGAAGCGGCTCAGCGCCGGCGCCATCGCCGTCAGCGCCGCCAGCGCGCCGTCAGCAAACGTCGCCGAACCCGACGCGTCGAACCCGCCGACCGCCGAGCCCAGCACCGACCCGGCGAACTCCCGCACCGGCCCGCGCGTCCCGGGCGAAGCGATGATCTCCGCCAGCGCGCCGCACGACCACACCGCCGGCGCCACCTCGAAGGCGCCCAGCCGCTGCGCGCTGCCCAGCCGCTGCGCCCCGGCCGCGATCGCGCGCAGCGCCCGGTTGCTGCGTTCGCCGCCCGCCGGCGCCTCGGTGATGAAGGCGAGCACCGCGTCCATCGCCGCCTCGTTGGTCGCGGGCTCCAGCGAGGTCCACGCGCCCGAGAGCTGACTCACCGCCTGCTCCAGCCGCCACGCCGCGTCGCCCGGGTCCGTCGCTGCGATCTCCACGCACCGCCGCAGCGTCCGCACGAGGCCCGCCGGATCCGGCGGCTCCTGCACCCGCGCAGTCGCCGCGCGGGGCTCCTCATCGCGCGCCGCACGGGGCGGCTCCGGCGCCCGTTGCTCGTCACGCCTCCCGGTGTTCTCGCTCGGCGCCGTGGCGGCATCGGGCGCCCGCGCTTTCTCCGCGGCGCCGGTCTCGCTCGCGCCCGGCCAGAGCACGCGCACCGCGACGATCAGCACGATCGCCAGCGCCGCGATCGCCCCGCCGATGCCGAGGATCACGCCAGAAGAGAGACTGACCGTCTTCGCCGGCGCCTCGTGGAACGACTCGAAGATGGTCTGCCGCCTCGGCGCCGGCCTGGGCGCCGCGCCGGGCAGCGCCTGCGCGCCGGCCCCCGGCCCGGAGAGCGACCGCAGCGCCAGCGCCATCTGCTCGGGCCCGATCCCCGATGCGCCGGCGACCGCCGCGAGCATCCGTCGCGACCGACGGTTCCACCCCCGGCACAGCAGGATCGTCCGGATCGCCGTCCTGCGGAACGCCAGCAGCGCCTGCCGATCGACACCGGGCGCCGCGACCGGCGCGGGCGCCGGCGCTGTCGGCGCAGCCTCGCGCTCACCGAGGATCTGCGCGCGCACCGAAGGATCGGCGAGCTGCGCCGCGGCGGTGTGCAGCGCCATGCGCACCGTGTCCGCTTCGGGCGTCGAGGCCTCGGGGTGACGATCGACACGCTCCAGCCGGCGCGCCAGCGCCGCATCGATCGCGCCGCTCTCGCACTGCTCGCGCGTGATGTTCAGCAGCGCCAGCGGCGTGCGGTCATCCGGGGGCAGCCCCAGAAAGCGAGCGATCGCGTCGAGCCGGCTCATCGCGCGCCCCCCGCCGGTTCCAGCCGCCGGTCCAGATCCGCAAACCGCTCGCCCCACGGCTCCGGTCCCCAGTCGGGCCACAGCACGCGGTGCTGCCGCATCGCCTCGATCGCACGCGCCCGGTCCACGCGCGCCAGCAGCGTCATCTGCCGCAGCCTCGCCTCAAACCAATCATCGCTCCCCTGCGCCAGCCCCGACACCAGGCGCCGCCAGGCGTCCAGCGCCGTCTCCGCATCGCCCGCCTCCTCGGCCAGTTCCGCCAGGCGCCGCAGCACCGTCTGGTTGCCCGGCTCCACGTCCAGCAGCGACTTGTGCATCCCGATCGACAGGTCGCGCGCCGCGGCGTCGTGGTCGTACCGCCACAAATCCGCAGTCGCCTCCGCGATCGTCGCCCGCAGCGCAAACAGCGCCGCGTCGTCCGTCTGCGAGTCCGTCGAGCCGCCCTCGGCGCCCTCCTGGAGCGTCAGCAGCAGCGTTCCACCGTGATCGACCACGCGGCGCGCCCACGAGACGATCGTCTCGGGATCGGCGCTGCGCCGCTTGGCGTCGCGCCACGCGATCACGGCGCGCTTGTGCAGCAGCCGCGCCGCGGCGTCGCGGTACGTCTCCGCGGCGCTCATCGTGCGGAGCTCCTCGACGAGCCGCTGCGCCTCCGCCTCGCTCCCCGAGGCCAGCGCGATCTGCGCCTGCCGGTACCGCAGCTCGCCGCGGATCGCCTCCGCCCCGGCGCCGGTGTCGTCGGGATCCAGCACGCCCCGGACGAGGTCCAGCGCGCTCTGCGCCCTGGCGATGTCCGGCGCGTCCAGGCTCAGCAGCGCGTCCAGCAGCCTCCGGCCCCGCACGATCACCCGGTCCACCGCCTGTGCATCGCCCGACGAGACGAGCATCCGGTCGTGCAGCAGCAGGGGCTCGGCGGCGTCGGCGTAGCGCAGCGCCGCCCACTGCCGCTGGTTGGGCCGCGCCGAGCGGTACAGCGCGTACAGCTTCCGCGCCGCCAGCCGGTGCGCCGCATCCACCGATTCGGCGCTCTCCGGGACCCGCTGCAGCAGCGCCACCGCCTGCTCGTCCGCCACGTCGCCGCTCGTCGCCAGCTTGACCAGCAGCGCACCAGCGCGGTGGTCCTCCGGGAACCGCTCCAGGAACCGCATCGCGATCTCGTCGCGCCGCGCCCGGCGTTCGAGACCTCCCTCGCCATCAACCTCCTCCGCCGTGTCCAGCGCCTGGATCGCCATCGACAGCGCATCCGACTGCCGCGCCGGATCATCCGGCATCGCCTCGGCCGCGCCGACGAGCCACGTCGCCGCCTCGTCGAGCTCTCGCAGCCTCGCTTCCTTCGCGCTGGCGCCGCTGGCGTAATAGAGGCAGAGCCCGATGAGCATCGCGTCCGTTGCGCGGGGGCCCTCGTTCTCCGCAGCGTCCGGCGCGTCGTACGCGCTGCGCAGCGTCGTGCGTGCGCGCCGGTATCGGTCGATCACCCTCGGCGCCGAGGTCGGCTCGGAGGCCCCGCCGGCCTCCTCGTGCGCCGCCCTGGCGTTCTGATAGTCGCGCAGCCCCCGGACGTGCCGCGCGATGAACCCGTCCTCGCCCAGCGCGCCGACGCCGAATCGCAGGGTGAGGTCCAGCATGTGCCCCAGCTCGTTGCGCGCCGCCAGGTCCTCCAGTGAGAGGCGCGCCAGCGCCTCGATCTCGCGCCGCTGGCTGCGCGCCGGGTCGTTGCTCGTCGAGTCGATCCGCTCCAGCGCGCTCATGCTCAGCACGCCCAGCAGCCGCGCCTCGCCGGCGTTCATGGGCTGGCGGATCAGCCGGCCCTCGCTCGAGGACCTCCCGCGGATCCCGTCGATGAGGTCGGTCATCGCCAGCCAGCGGTCGCCGCGCGCCAGGATCGTCATCCGCCGCGCCGCCAGCTCCGCGCGCACGGCGGGCGGCGTGTTGTCGGACTCCTCCAGCACATCGAGGAAGGCGAGCGCCTTGTCCGTCTCCCCCAGCGCCGCCTCGCACACCGCCGAGCCGATGACGCTGCGCGCCACGTGCTCGAACTCCAGCAGCGCGGTGGGGATCCGCCCGGTGGTCGGGGGCTGGTTGGGCGGCGCGTTGAGCAGCCAGCCGAAGTGCGTCAGCGCCTCGATCGCCTTGCCCTTGTCGCCGTTCATCTCCGCGAGGTACGCCTTGGACCACCCCGCGAGGTAGTTCGACATCGAGCGCGTCCGCCGCGCCTTGCCCAGCGCCTCGCTCAGCAGCTCGGGGTCGAAGTCCCCGGCGGACTCCTCCTGCCGCTCCAGCGCGCGCACCCGATCGTTCGTCGCCCGCGCCACCTGCGAAAGATCGCCGGCGATCGACGCGAAGACGGCCTCCGCCTCCTGCCGGTCCTCGGGGGGCCCGATCAGCAGCCGAGCGCGCTCCGCCAGACGCTCGGCGCGCGTGAACGACGCGCGGTCCAGCCCGAGCCGCAGGTCCGCCGACTCCGCCTCCGGCGCCCTGGCCAGCAGCGCCCGCCCGCGCTCGACGAGCGCGATCCGCTCCTGCGACGTGCCCGCCGCCTCGAGCATCTCCGCGTAGATCGTCGCCAGCTGCTCGACGATCCTTGTCTTCTCCGCGCCCCTGGCGCCGTCGATCCGGTTCTCAAGCTGCGTCACGAGCAGGTCGCGGAGCCCGTGCGATTCCAGGTAGGCCTCGATCGCCGCGTCGGGATCGGAGCCCGGGTCGGAGCCCGTCTCCTGCGCCCAGGCGCGCCAGGGCGCCAGCGCCAGCAGCGCCAACAGCCAGGCGGCGGCGTCACTTCGCCGGCACATAGTTGACCCTCGCAAAGCCCGCGTCCTCGCACGATTGCAGCGCCCCCGCGACCCACTCCACCCGGACATCCCCGGAGACGCGCACGAACACGCCCGCCTCCTTGGGCAGCTCGCGCAGCGTCCGGGTCAGCGACGCCTTGTCCCGAAACACCCGCTGCCCCAGCACGAACGCCGGGGCGCCATCGACGAGGCGCGCCTCGACGACCTGGGGCTGGAAATCCGCCGCGCGCGCCGAATCGTCGCGCTCCGTCTGGAGCCCCGTGGAGAGCCGGGACTCCGGGGACGAGAGCGTCGTCGTCGTCATGAAGAAGATCAGCAGCAGGAAGATGACGTCGATCATCGACGTCAGCTGCAGCCGCAGCATCGTCCGTCTTGCGGCGCTCTGCTTGGGCGACGCGAACCTCATGCGCCGCCCCCGGACCCGGGCTCGGTCCCGAGCCGCCAGCTGCGCACACCCGCCTCGACGAGCCGGTCGGCGAGCGTGTTGACCACCGACGCCGGCGCGTCCTTGTCGGCGCGGATCAGAAGGTCCAGTGCCCCGGGGGCGCCGCCGGCTCGTTTGAGCTCGACCTTGACCATCGCCACCACACGGTCCAGCGAGTACGAGTCCCCGTCCACGATCAGCTCGCCCGCCGGGCTGATGTTGATCACGACGCCCGACGCCTCCTCGGCGCGCTGCGTCTCGCCCTGCTCCCGGGGCAGCTCGATGTCCGCCTTGGTCAGCCTGGCGAACTGCGCCGTCGCCATGAAGAAGATGATCAGCAGGAAAACCACGTCGATCATCGGCGTCAGATCGACGTCCATGATCCGCTCGCCGGAATGGTCCGGGGCGATCCTCACGCCTTGGCCGCCTCCGTGCGCGCCGCCTGCTGCTGCGGCTGCTGCAGGGGCGCGGCGCCTCCGACGGCGTGCTTCTCCAGCTTCCCGGCGAGGTCCTCGATGGTCAGCGCGATCTCCGCCGTGATCGTGTCGATGCGGTTGCGAAAGAACGTGAACGCCGCCGTCGCCGGGATCGCGAGTGTCAGGCCCATCAGCGTCGTTACGAGCGCCTTGGAGATATCGCCGGCGAGCTGATCGGGCCGGGCGAATCCCTCGGAGGAGCTGATCGTGTCGAAGGCGCCGACCATGCCCACGACCGTCCCCAGCAATCCCAGCATCGGCGCGATCGCCGCGATCAGGCCCAGCCAGTCCGTCGAGCGGTACAGCCGGGCGACCTCCTCCTGCCCCGCCTCCTCCAGCGACGACTTGAGCTCGAGCAGGCCGAACGCGGAGCGGTGGTACCGTCCCAGAGCCGCGCTCATGATCCGCGTCAGGAAGCACTCGTTGTCCTCGTCGCGGCAGTACCGCAGCGCCGAGTCGGCGTCGCCCCGGCTCAGCGCCTCGTCCAGCGCCGCCACCGCGTGCTCGGGCGCCAGCGCCTGCGCACGCACCTGCATCAGGTGGATCACGATCAGCGTCAGCGCGGTGAACGACAGCGCGACGATGATCAGGCTGATCAGCCCGCCGGCGGCGATGAGCTGCAGGACGGAGGAGCCGCCGCCGCCGGCGGAGTCCTGCGCGAGAAACAGGGTCGGTGCAACAGTCATGGGCGTGGAACGCTCCTGGGTTCGGGGGATTGCTGGTTGGTTGTTTCGGCGCTGACGTGCGTGGACGAGGGCCGCGGCGCCGGCGCCGGCCGGGCAGGATCGATCGAGGGCAGTTGCCGGAGCAGATCCTCGGCCCCGGCGTCGTCGCCCATGGCGCGCAATGCCCTCGACGCGTCGCGCAGCGCTACCGCCGCCAGCGCAGGCTGCTGCGATGCGAACCGCGCCGGCGCGTGCAGCAGCTCGATCACGCCGAGCTGACGGCTTGTCAGGTCGTCCTCGAGCAGCAGCGAACGCCCCAGCGCCACGCGCGACCACGCCTCGCGCCACGTCCCCGCCTCGCGATCGATCACGCCGCGCAGCCGCTCGCGCATCCGCTGTCGCTGCGAGTCATCCCCGCCCCGGCACAGCACGAGGGCCTCGATGAACGCCAGGTCCTCGCCCTCCGCGCCGCCGGCCCGGGCCTCGCCCGGCCGGGTCGTGGGCAGTTGTCCGGGCAACCCGGAATCGAGCCGCGCGGCCTCCGTGTACCACCACGACAGCGCGTGCGCCGCGCCGCCGGAGGGCTGGAGCAGCGTCGGCAATCCCGACTCGGCCAGCGCGCGTGTTGACGGGGAATCCTCGAAGATCGGCGGGAGCGCCGGCTGCAGCACGCCCGCGTCGCCATCGTCCTCGCGCAATCGAACGGTGTCCAGCCACGGCGCCACGGCCTGCGCCTGCTCGGCGCGGTCCAGCAGGCACCGCAGGTACCCGTCGGCGACCAGCGCCGCCGTCGGGCTCTCGCCGAGGTGATACAGGTTGAAGAGCCAGGCGAAGAGCGGCTCGGCCATCGCCGCGTCGCCCCGCGCCAGCCGCGTCCGGGCGCGCCACGCCGCGTCGGCGATCTCCTCGAACTCCAGCGCCTCGCTCGCGTGCTCGCCGGTGATGACCTTCACGCGGTCCCACGAGATCGTCCTCGGCGCCGGCCCCCCGACACGCACGCCGCCCAGCGTGATCGCCTCGATCGGCGCCTCGATCTCTGAGCCCCCGCGGAGCTCGATCACGCCCGGCGCCAGCAGCGCCGGCGCGGACAGGAGCAGGATCCATCGCGTGCCGATCAAGTCCCCGGCTCCGCGATGTGCGTGTAGGTCCCGCCCGACTGCTCGGCGATGCTCCGCAGCAGCCGCTCCGATTCCCGGCTGACGAAACTGATGCAGTGCACCGGCGTGCGCTCGCCGCCCGACTCGTTCAGCTGCGCGACGTACGCGGCGATGGACGACGGGAACAGCCCGTCGGTCATGAAATAGATCGCGTCGGGGCGCGGGCGCAGGCCGAAGACGATCTCGAACGCCTTCTTCGGGTCCGTCCCGCCGCCCTCGGCGATCGCGCGGATCTCCCGGTCGGCGAGCGTCTTGTACCGCTGCGCCGCGCGCATCCAGCGCATCCGCCCCCCCAGGATCCGCGAGTCGCCCGAGTAGAAGACCACGATGAACGAGGAGTTCTCAAGCAGCCCGTCGATCGAGCGCGTCAGCTCGTTCCGAAGCGCGTCCATCTTCTTGCCGGCCATCGAACCCGAGACATCGACGATGTACGCGAACCGCGAGCCCCGCGCCTCGACGCCGAAGAACGACGCCCCGCCGCCCCCGACGTCCGCGCCCAGCCCCGCGCCCTCGCCAAGCCCCTCGCCGGCGCCGCCGATCGGCGCGATCTGCCCAAGGTCGCCCCCCAGCAGAGACGCGTCGGAGACCTCCGCCTGGAACTCCGGCGCCTCCAGCGGATCGTCGAGGCTCGGGTCGTCGAAGCTCGGCGTCGGCTCCGTCTCGAAGACCGCCGATTCCTGCAGGTCCGTCAGCTCCGTGTCCGTCACCACCGCCAGCTCGACATCCTCGGCGCCGTGATGGCGCGAATCCCCCCCCGGCATCCCCATCAGCCAGTTCGCCGCGACGATCGCCCCGCCCAGGTGCACCAGCAGCGAGATGATCACCGCCGCCATCGTCGATCCGGTCACCCACAGCGCGAGCCGGCGCCAGAGAGATCTCGGCTCCTGCCGGGCCGCAGCGGGGATCGATGCGGCGTCTGGTGCTGTCCTCGGCATCGGCATATCCAGGCAATCCTACCAACGCATCGGCGCGACGGTTCGCTCTTTGATGGGTGTGCCGGCGGCATCCGACCGCCGCGACGCCGCGCCGCTTGACCGGGCCATCCCGGGGCGGTGCAATGCCCCCAGCGCCCGCCATCCGATACGCAACCCGAGGCCCTCCTGATGCCCGACAAACGCAAGCCCATGCGGCGCGTCCTCCTCAAGCTCTCCGGCGAAGCGCTGGGCAAGGGGGGCGCCGGCTCGGGAATCGACGGCTCCGAACTCCGCCTCATCGCCGGCGAGATCAAGGACGCCCTCGCCACCGGCGCCAGCGTCGCCGTCGTCGTCGGGGGCGGGAACATGATCCGCGGCGCCCGGCTCGCGCAGGAAGGCCTCGTCCATCAGGCCTCGGCGGACTACATGGGCATGCTCGGAACCGTCATGAACGGCATCGCGCTCAAGGAGGCCCTCGAGTCCGTGGACGTCCCCGCCCGGTGCATGACCGCCATCAGCATCCCCGCCGTCGCCGAGCCCTTCATCCGGGGCCGGGCCCTGCGCCACATGGAAAAGGGCCGCGTGGTGATCCTCGTCGCAGGCACCGGCAACCCCTTCTTCACCACCGACTCCTGCGCCGCGCTCCGCGCGATCGAACTCGAGTGCGAGGCCGTCCTCAAGGCGACCAAGGTCGATGGCGTTTATGACGCCGACCCCAAGACCACACCCGGCGCCAGGCGCTACGAGACCCTCACCTTCACCGAGGCGATCGAGAAACAGCTCGCCGTGATGGACCTGACCGCGCTGGCGATGTGCCAGGAGCACCAGCTCCCGGTGATCGTCTTCGACTACAAGGCCCCCGGGAACATCCGCCGGGTCATCGAGGGCGAGACCATCGGGACGCTCATCCGCAACGGCGGCTGAGCCCCGCGCCCATCAGATCGGCGGCCGCGACCCCGGCTCGTGCAGGTGGCGGTGCGTCGCGCTCAGCCGCGACCCGGCCCCGTGCATCAGGTGGAAGACGAGGTTGAACACCAGCACGCCCCCAAGCGCCCCGCCCAGCCACCACCCCCCGACGCGCTGGTTCACGATCGTCCACACGAACTGCCCCACGCACAGCGCCGACACCACGAGCATCGTCGGCGTGCGCGGGATCCGGCTGACCACCCACGCCCCGAGCGGCGCCCCGACCACCACGATCGGCGCCGCCGCGATCCAGTGCCCGAACACCGCACCGTCCAGGCTCCCCAGCGCCCCGTGCGAGGCCAGCCCGACCAGCGAGGCGAAGGCCATCGCGACCACCGACGTCGGCACCGCGATCTTCAGGTCCGCGCGGTACACCAGCACCAGCGCCGCGTAGAGGATCATGTCGATCCCCACGCCCGTGATCGACGCCGCCACACCACCCAGCAGGCCGATCAGGATCCCGATCTCCTTGTCGAAACCCGTGCTCGTCGCCGTGATCCCCTCGGCGGCCACGATCGACCGCAGCTTCACGAGGTTCATCACCCCGAAGCTGCACCAGATCACCGCGAAGAGAAGCTTGATCTGCAGATCACTCACGTGCGGCGCCACGAACGCCGCCCCCAACGGAGCGCCAGCGATGGTCCCGATCATCGCCCACTTGAGCAGCGTCCACTCCAGGGGGCGCCTTGTCGCGAAGATGAAGATCGACGCCGAGACCATCCCGACCGACTGCACCGCCAGGCTGAAGTCCCGCCCCAGCGTCGCCGGTTCGCCTAGCAGCAGCACCAGCACCGGGAACCCCACCGTCCCGCCGCCCATCGGCGTCGAGCCCGCGAAGTACGACCCGACCGCCATCGCCGCGGCGATCGGCCAGTGCGCCTCGATCACGCCCCACAGCGACCCCACGATCACCAGCGTCAGCCAGCCCCCGTAGAACAGCCCCAGCCAGAAGAGGAAGGGGCGGATCGATCCGCGCCCCGAAGTGCGCGAGCGTATGGGGGGTTGGCAGGTTGATGGGCGCATCGGGTGGGCTGTCGGGTGTGATGCTATCGGCCGGTTCGGCCCCGGAGGTCAGCCCATCTTGTGCCGGCAGCCCGCCCCCGTCACCATGTCCGCATGGCCTACATCGCAACCATCGACCCCAGAGACGCCGAAGGAGACCTCCGCGATCTCTACGACCGCGTGGGCAACCCCGACGGGACGATCGACGAGGTGATGCGGGTCCATTCCCTCAACCCCGAATCCCTCCGCACGCACTTTGAACTGTACGTCAGCGCTTGCCACAAACCCTCGCCGTTGTCGCGCATCGAACGAGAAATCGTCGCCGTCGTGGTCAGTCGCTGGAATCAATGCAGGTATTGCGCAGAGCACCACGCCGCGGGCCTCGAGCGTCTGCTCCACGGCGAACGCCCGCGGCTGGCTCAGGAGCTCCGGGATCGCGGCGTCTCCAAAGACCTGACGCCGCGCGAGCTTGCAATGGTTCACTACGCAACTGCGCTCACCCAACACCCAAGCCACATTTCGGCCTTCCAGATCAACGCGCTCCGCGCCGCCGGTCTCGGCGACCGCGAGATCCTCGACCTGGCGCAGGTCGTCGCGTACTTCGCCTATGCCAACCGCATCGTGCTGGGGCTCGGGTGCGAACTCGAATCGTTCCCGCCCGGGCAGCACCCGCCTGAGAGCAGCGGGGGGGAGAAACCATGAGCAGGGCCGTCCTCTTCGCCATCGCCGCCGGCGTCTGCTGGGGCGTCGGCGAGGTCTTCACGAAATCCGTGCTGCACTCGAAGCAGATCGGCCCCGTCACGGCCATCGCCGTGAGATCGACGATCGCGCTGCCCGTGCTCTGGGCCGCGTACTACTTCGCCGTGATCCGGGCGCAGATGGAGCCGACAAGTTGGCTCCAGGCCGACCGGGGCGTGCTGCTCAAGCTCACGCTGGGATCGGGCCTCATGGCCGGCGCCGCGGGGATGCTGTGCTTCTACCTCGCGCTGCACTTCGGCGAGGTCTCGCGCGTCAAGCCGATCGCGTTTGCGCTGGCGCCGACCATCGCCGTCGTGCTCGGGATCATCTTCCTGCACGAGCCGCTGACCCTGCGCAAGGGACTTGGCGTCGCCAGCATCCTCCTGGGCGTGCTGCTGCTGACCGGGAGATGATCCGGATGCTCAGAAGGGATGGACCGCCTGCTCGGCGGCGCTGAGCCGGCAGATTTTGGCGAAGGTCTCCTCGTCGAGGTGCTGGAGGCCCGCGCTGGCGGCGATCCGCGCCAGCTCAACCCGGTTCGCCGCGCCCAGCTTCGATCCCAGCGACACCCGGTGCCACTCGATCGTCTTGACGCTGCGGTGCAGCCGCTCGGCGATCTCCGCCGTCGTCATCGACTCGCCGATCAGGCGCAGCACCTCCATCTCGCGCGAGGTCAGGTCCGACAGGCGACCAAGATCGAAGCTGGTCGCCGTCATCCACACACCCTCGCCGCGCTGCTGCTCGAGCGCGTCGTACTCGTTGAGCGGGCGCACGACCTTCAGCGCACAGCGCCGCTCCCCCGGGACCGCCGGCAGGGGCCGCGCGATGCTCCGCGAGGCCACACCCTTGCACATCCCGATCAGGTTGACCGCCCGGTCCTCCACGATGCAGCGGCGGACCATGTCCGCGCACTCCTCGGCAACGCCCTCGGAGCAGAACGTCGCGACCGTCTTGCCCTCCAGCGGCGCGTGCTCGGCGCCGACCTGCTCGTTCACCAGGTCGTTACAGCACCGCACAACGCCCGACTCATCGATGATCAGGATGAACGCGGCCGTGTCGTTGCACAGCGCCTGCCACAGCGTTGACGCCGATCCCGGCGGGAGCGCGCAACCCCCAAACTCATCGCTGTTCGATGTCCTCGAGGCGTCGATCATCCGATCCTCTTTACCCCGGTCCCGGGATTTTCTCCTCTGAACCCGCGTCACCATGGCGACAGGTCCGGCAGACAAGCGTACAAAGTGTACCACTCGACAACCGTTGTTTGCGAAAAAACCGGTGTTTTCACCGGGATCATCCCGGTTAGAATGCTTCTAATCAGGTCCAAATCACAACATCCACCCGTCGTATCATCCCCGGCTCCGGGCGGGTAGCTCAGTCGGCTAGAGCAATCGCCTTACACGCGATAGGTCGCGGGTTCGAGCCCCGCCCCGCCCATTTCCCACGATCCCCCGCGTTCTCTCCTCATGGGATTCCTCCTCGATCTCGCCTACGCCGTCGCCGCAGTGCTCGGCGCCCCTTGGTGGTTGCGGAAGAAACGCCGCGGCTGGCGCGAGCGCCTGGGCCGCATCGACTGCCAGCCCCCGACCCCCGGGCGCCCCCGGATCCTCCTCCACGCCGTCTCCGTCGGCGAGGTCAACTGCCTCCGCGCGCTCGTCCCGATGCTCTTGCGCGACTTCGACGTCGTCGTCTCCGTCACCACCGACACCGGCATCGCCAGGGCGCACGAGCTCTATTCCGCCGACGCCACGGTCGTCCGCTACCCGATCGACTTCTCCTTCGCGGTGCGCCGCTTCCTGAGCAGCGTCCGGCCCGATCTCGTCATGCTCGCCGAGCTCGAGCTCTGGCCCAACTTCGTCCGCGCCTGCCGCAGGCGCAGCGTCCCGATCATCATCGGCAACGGCCGGCTCAGCGAGCGCTCGTTCAAGCGGTACAAAGCGCTGCGCCCCGTCCTCGGCCTCTGGTTCCGCCAGATGCGCGCCATCGCGGCGCAGGACGAGACCTACGCCAACCGCTTCATCGCCGTCGGCGCCGATCCCCAGCGCCTCCACACTCTCGGCTCCATGAAGTGGGACGCCGCCCCCACACCCGGCGAGCCCGTCGCCGGCGCCGACCGGCTCGCGCGGGAGCTCCGCATCGACCGCGCGCGCCCCCTGATCGTCGCCGGCTCGACCGCGCCCGACGAGCACACGCTCCTGCGCAATGCAACACCATCCGGCGCGCAGCTCCTGTGCGCGCCAAGACGCCCAGAATGGTTCGACGACGCCGCGCGCGACCTGCCGCGATGCGTCCGCCGCTCAAACACCGGCGCCGGCGACCCGTCGTCCGGCCTGTTCCTCCTCGACACCATCGGCGAGCTGCGCCAGGCCTACGCGCTCGCCGATGTCGTCGTCATCGGCAGATCCTTCGGCGCCCTGTTCGGCTCCGACCCGATGGAGCCCGCCGCGCTGGGCAAGCCGATTGTGATGGGCCCCGCCGACGCCGACTTCCGCGAACCCGTCGAGGCCCTGCGCCGCGCCGGCGCCCTGGAACCGACCTCGCGCGAGGGCCTCGCGCCCCTGCTCGAGAGCCTCCTCGCCGACCCGGCCCGACGGCAGGCGATGGCCGATGCCGCGACCACGTGCGTCCGCGACCAACAGGGCGCCTCGGCGCGCCACGCGGCCCTGATCCGGGAGATCCTGAACAAATAATCAGAAAACCGGGAACCCGTCGCCCGGATTGCCCGGATACTCTGTGACACATAGTATGTCAGGCGATATCCACGCCGGGAGGCCACACCATGCGGATCGAACGCGAACTGATGCGGGGGGCGGGGCCCGTCGCCGTCCTCAAGCTCCTCTCCGCCAACGCCATGTACGGCTACGAGCTCGTCGAGGCCCTCGACTCGAAGACCGGCGGCGTCCTCGCCATGGGGCAATCCACGCTCTACCCGCTGCTCTACAACCTCGAGGCGAAGAAGCTCATCCGCGGCGACTGGCGCACCAGCGAGTCGGGCCGCGACCGCAAGTACTACGAGCTCACCGGCAAGGGCCGCAAACGCCTCGCCAGCGACACGAAGCAGTGGCGCGCCCTCGAAGGCGCCCTGCGCTCCCTCGACATCCTCACGCCGGCCCGCGCCGCGGCCCCCGCCGGAGCACTCGCGTGAGCGCCGAATCCGCGACAACCCAGCGACGGGCGAACTGGCGACGGCTTCTGCTCAAGACGCCGCTGCGCGACCTGATCCGGGGCAATGTCAGCGGCCGGCTGGACATGGCGCTCCACACCGAACGCGCGGGCCTCCCCGCTCCGCTGGCGGATCTGGTCCTGCGCGTCACGAAGCGCACGCGCCTGCGGCGCCTGGAGAAGGCCGACGTGGCGCGCGAGCTCTCCGCCCACTTCGCCGAGGGCCTCGCCGGCGGCGCCGACGCCGTCCACCTCATCGAGCGCTTCGGCGACCCGAAACTCGCCGCCAGGCTCATCCGCAAGGCGAAGAAACGCAACCGCTCCCGGATCGTCCGCGCCGTCAAGCGGACCACCGCAGCGACGTTCGCGACCATCGCGCTGCTCTATGCCGGCGTCCTGATCTGGTACGTCGCGGGCTCGGGCACGGTCAACCCGACGCACGACTACCTCGCCGACATGAACGCCAGAGCCGCGGCCGTCCCCGAAGCCGACCGCGCCTGGCCGGTGTACCGGGAGGCGTTGCTCAGCATGGGCGAGGACCCGACGCGCGACGTGGAGTGCTGGACCCCCGCCGATCCCTGCTGGCCCGACATTGCGGCGTTCCTTGAAGCGAATCAGCCGCAGATCGAGTCGATCCGCAGGGCCGCCGCGATGCCCGGGCTCGGTTACATCGCCGACACCGCGCTCCACGAGGAGGACCTCCCGCTGTTCGATCCCGAAGGGGAACAAAAGGGCCGGGCGCCCGATGACAGCGCTGACATGACGCTCCCGCTGCTCTACACGCTGCTCCCGTATCTGAGTTCGACCCGCACGCTGACACGAACGCTCCGCTTCGACGCCGTCGATCAGATGGAATCGGGCAACGTGGCCGCCGCGATCGCCGACATCGACGCGATGCTCGGGATTGCATCGCAGCTGGGAGAGAACGACACGCTGATCTCGCAGCTCGTGCGAATCAGCCAGCTCGCATTGGCGATCGACGCCGCGGAAACCATCCTTCACGAGCACGCGCCGGCGCTCACCCATGACAATCTCGCGGCGCTGGCGCACGCTTTCCGTCCCGGGCGCACCGAGGCGTTGACAACGATCTCCCTCGACGGCGAGTGGATGATGATCCTGGATGTCGAGCAGCACGCTTTCAGCGACAACGGCCGCGGCGACGGCCGGCTCCGCCCCGAGATGCTCGTGACCGCCGCGACCGAGCTGGAGATCCCCGTCTGTCCGCAGAACACGTTCCTGGCGGCGCCGGTGAGCGCGGCCATGCCCGGCAGGGCGTCGTTCCACAAGCAGGCGGAGGAGGTCTTCCACGCCGCCGACCGCCTGATCAACACGCCGATGTGGGAGCGGGATGGGACGGATTTCGAGGAGCTCGTCGATCGCCTCGAGGGTTCCACCTGGTCGCGCATGCGCTGGTCGTACCTTTTGCTGTTCATCCCCGCGATCGACAAGATCGCCACGGTCTCGGACAAGGCCGCCATGCAGGCCGACGCCTGCCGAGTCGCCATTGCCCTCCATCGTTACCGCCTCGCCAACAACAACCGCTGGCCCGGCGCGCTCGACCAGCTCGTCCCGGCGTACCTCGACGCCGTCCCGATCGACCGCTTCGACGGCGCGCCACTCCGCTACCGGCTCGACGAACACGGCGAGCCCATCCTCTATTCCGTCGGCGCCAACTTTATCGACGATGGCGGCGTCCCCGCCCTCGACGAGGACGGCTGGCCCACCAACGCCGAGGCCGGACACTGGCGCCCCCGCTCCGAGATCGCGCAGATGACCGACGTCCCCGCCGGCGATCTCATCTTCTGGCCCCCGCTGCCGATCAAACCCTCCGAGCCCGACACCGGAGCCATCGACCCGTAACCCGTACAATCGCCGGCGCCCGAGCCTTGTTCAGCCTGGGCTGGTCGAGAGCCACGGCGATGCGCGGAAATCACGACAACCAGCTCAGCTTCACCGGCAGGATCGCGCGCGCCGTCTGCAGGCTGGCGATCATCCCCCTCACGCTCGCGGTCCTGTTCTACGGAGCCCTGACGGTCTGGTGGTGGTCCGGCGAGATCAGGATCACTCGGGACGTGGTCGGGGAACTCGTCGAGCGATCGGCGCGCGACGCCGGGCCGGACCCCGCCTGGCCGGGCGTCGTTGAGGTGATGAAGCGGGTCGATCCGGCCCTCCCTCGCATGATCCCGGCGCACCCCGCGCAGCGCGAGTGGGAAGAATGGAGAGCCGCCATCGCCGCGGACCCCGCGCTGGCGCCGGCGCTGCGCAGAGCGCTCGACTACGAGCACCTCGGGATCCTCGCTTCGACAATCCAGGACACCGGCGACGGCAGGCAGTATCGCAGCGCCGATCCCTTGATGGCGCCGACCCCCATCGCCACGTCGTACGACCTGATCATGCCGCTCTTCGACATCACGAAGACTTGCTGGCGGATCACCACGGCGCTTTCCGTCGATGCCTGGCGCGCCGCCGACGAGGGAGACGCCGAGACCGCCGCGGCCGACTGCATCGCCATGATCCGGCTCGCCGAACAGAGCCGCGAGACCTCGCTGCTCTTCACCGATCTCTACGCGAACGGGCATTTCAACGCCGCGGTGAACCAGTTCTCCTGGATCGCCGAGGCTCACCCGGACCTCTTCGATGACGAGCATCTCGCCCGGATCCGCGACGCGATCGCCGGGTTCGAGGGCGGCTGGGCGCAGCCGATGCTCGCCGACGAGCGCGCCTTCACGGATGATCTCGTGCAGCGCCTCTTCACCGACAACGGCTCCGGCGACGGACACGCCATCGCGTTCTTCCCGGAGTTCGGCCTCGGCGACGATCTCCCGCTCGGTGATCGGCGGTGGTCGTTGCCCGGTCCCGCCTGGCTCCTGATCGCGCCGTCGAGGAAGGAGTTCGCCGCGATGGCCGTGCGATTCGATCAGGCGATGCTGCACGACATCACGAACCCCGCCGCCAACCAGCGTCCGGGCGAGCTGTCCCTGCTCCAGGCGGAGCTGGACCGCACCTGGGTCAGCCGGTCCAGGTGGCACATCTTCCTCGGATCGTTCGCGTTCTCGATCCTGATCCCGGATTCCTACCACCACGCCAGAGACGTGCAATCCGGCGCGCTGACCGCGCTGGCGATCCAGCGCTTCCGCCGGAACCACAACCGATGGCCGGCGACGCTCGCCGAGCTGGTCCCGGAGTTCTGCGCGTCGGTCCCGATCGATCGGCACAACGGCCAGCCGCTCATCTACCGCATTGATCCGGATTCCGGCGCACCGGTCCTCTACTCGGTCGGGAGCGACAGGATCGACAACGGCGGCACGCCATTGAGCTACAGCGGCGCTTCCGGCGGCTATGTCGAGCAGGGCGATCTCGTGTTCTGGCCCGTCCCGCCCCCGCAGGATGACCCGTTGATGCCGTGAGCCCGGTGAACGATCACGGTCCAGGAACCGGATCGCGGCGGTACCATGCCCGGCGCATGCCTCAGCCGCGCACCATCGCCAGAAGAATCCGCCGCACGATCCTCGCGATCGTCGCCGTCGCGCTGCTCATCGCCGTGGGGCTCGCCGGCTACGCCTACAGCCGCGTCGTCGCCTCGCTGCCGATGGATTCCGGCGATGCGGATATCGACGGCCTGACCGCGCCGGTCGAGGTCACGTTCGACGACCGCGGCGTCCCGACCATCCGCGCCGCGACGCTCCTCGACGCCGTCGCCGCCCAAGGCTTCCTCGATGCGCAGGAGCGCTACTTCCAGATGGACCTGGCGCGCCGCTACGCAGCCGGCGAACTGGCCGAACTCTTCGGCGCCCGCGCGCTCGCCTCCGACCGTCGCCAGCGCCCGTTCCGCTTCCGCGATGTCGCCGGGAAGCTCCTCGCCCGCACGCCAGCCAGACACCGTGCGATCCTCGAGGCCTACGCCAACGGTGTGAACTCCGGGCTCGCAGCGCTGGGCGACGTCCCACCCGAATACCTCGCCCTGCGCGCCGAGCCGGCGCCGTGGAGGCCCGAGGACTCGATCCTCATCATGGAGGGCATGGCGATCGGCCTGGCGCAGGACGCCGAGTACGAGCGCATGATCGCCGTCATGGACGAGGCGCTCCCGCCCGAGCTCGTCCGCTTCCTCACGCCCGCGACCGATCGCGACGATGCGCCGATCCTCAACGAGAACCCGGGCGATCCCACCGGCGGCTACGTCCCGATGTCAATCCCCGGCCCCGACGTCGTCGATCTCCGCGAGCGCGAGCCCTACGAGAACGGCCTCGACGTCGAGGAGTCCATCGTCGGCGACATCAACCCCGCGCCCCTCGCCTCCAACAACTGGGCGATCGCCGCGAACAAGACGTCCCGCCACAGCGCGATCCTCGCCAACGACCCGCACCTCTGGCACAGCGTCCCGAACATCTGGCGACGCTCCCGACTCGTCTGGCCCGGCGGCGACGCCGTCGGCGTCAACATGCCCGGCTTCCCGGGCGTCGTCATCGGCGCCAATGAACACCTCGCCTGGGGATTCACCAACACCACCGGCGATTTCCAGGATCTCATCCAGATCGAGACCGACCCCGAGAACCCCGCGCAGTACCTCGCCGCACCGGACGGGTACACACCCTTCGGCGCCGTCGTCGAGACGATCCGCGTCAAGGGCGGCGCCGCCGAGGAGCTCGTCGTGCGCACGACGAAGTGGGGCAACGTCATCGGCGAGGACCACCACGGCGCCCCGCTGGTCATGAAGTGGGCCGCTCTCGACCCCGAACTCCAGAATCTCAACCTGCTCGACATGATGTCCGCGACAACGCTTGAGGAGGGCTTCGAGCTGATGCGCACGTTCCGCAGCGCCTCGCAGAACGCCGTCCTCGCCGACGATCGGGGGCGCATCGCGTGGGTCGTCACCGGCTACCTGCCCGATCGCCAGGGCTTCTCGGGACGCGCCCCGGTCTCCTGGGCGCGCGACGGCGTGGGCTGGAAGGGCGAGCTCCCCGACGACCAGCGGCCCCAGATCTTCGACCCGCGCACCGGCTTCCTCGCCACCGCCAACAACCGCACCGCGCAGCTGCCCATCGCGCGCCGCATCGGCCGCGCCTGGGCGCGACCGGGGCGGGCCAGGCGCATCCTCGAAGTCCTCGCCCCGATGACCGGCGCCACCGAGCGCGAAATGCTCGCGCTCCAGCTCGACACGACCGCGCCCCGGCACGAGCGCTGGCGCGCGATGATCCTCGACGCGACCAGCGGCGAGAAGGCGACCGGCGACCTCGCCGGGGCGCTGGCCATCCTCAAAGACTGGAACGGGACCGCCGACGCCGACCAGCCGGCGTACCGCATCCTCAGCCGATTCCGCTCCCTGCTCCGCCGGGAGATCGTCACGCCCCTCGTCGCGCCCTGTCTCGAGATCGACGCCTCGTTCGTCTATCGCTGGACCAACACCGACGAGCCCGTGCTCCGCCTCGTCGAGGAGCGCCCCGCCCACCTGCTCCCGCCCCAGCACGCGAACTGGGATGCGCTCATCCGCGATGTCTTCGCGACCACCGTCGCGCAGTGCGCCGCCGACGGCGGCATCGGCCGCCCCTGGGGCGACGCCAACCGCGCCGACATCGAGCACCCCATGAGCGGCGCCATCCCCGCCCCCCTGACAGCGCTGCGGAGAGTGCTCGACATGCCGCACGACGAACTCCCCGGCGACGCCGGGATCGTCCGCGTCAGCACGCCCAGCTTCGGCGCCAGCCTCCGCCTCGTCGCCAGCCCCGGCCACCTCGAAGACGCGATCTTCCACATGCCCTGCGGCCAATCCGGCCACCCCCTCTCGCCGCACTACCGCGACGGCCAGCGCGACTGGCTCGAAGGCAACCCGTCGCCGCTGCTGCCCGGCGCCACAGTCTCGACGCTGACGCTCCACCCGGCGCCACGCTGACTTCCCGAACACTTCTCCACCAGGAGCCACCGCGCTTGCAGCCCGTCCTCCGCCCAGCCTTCACGCAGCCGCTGCCGATGCCCATCGATGAAGCAATGGCGCGCATCGACGCCGTGCGCGAGATCGGCGGGCAGCCCGTCGTCGTCGAAGCCGCAGGCAGGGGACGCCACCGGATGATCGCGCTGCATCCATCGTTGCGCCACACCTGGTCGCCCTGGGCGCACCTGGACCTCCGCGAATCCGACCAATCCATCGCCGAGGAGCGCGACGCGGGATGCGTGGTGGTCCTGCGCTTCAGCCCCAACCCGCCCCTGTGGTTCGCGATCATGTTCTCCTACCTCGCGCTGGGGACGATCGCCGTCTTCGCGCTGTGCTGGGGCGTCGCGCAGTGGACGATTAGGCAGCCGCCCCACGCGCTGTGGATCGTCCCCGCCTGCGCGCTGCTGGGCCTGGCCATCGTCGCCGCGGCCCGTCTCGGGCAGTCCCTCGCGCGCGAGCAGATGCTCCTGATGCGCGCCGCCCTGCGCTCGGCGCTGGGCATCGAGTCCGTCCCGCCGGACGCCGCCTGATTTTCTTTCAGAACCGTGATCCGCACCCCGCCGGCGAGCGACCTGATCCGGGAGCCATGAACCGCGCGACGCATCCAACCAGCGAGCCCCCACCGGCGGCCCACGACGACCGCCGCGAGGCCGTGTACGACCAGTGGCTCGTCCTCCGCAGCCAGGGCGGCGACGCCGAGGCCTTCGCGCAGCTCGTCCGCCGCTGGTCGCCCCGCCTGCTCCGCCACGCCCGGCGACTGCTCGACACCGACGCCGACGCCCGCGACGCCGCCCAGGACGCCTGGCTTTCCATCACCGGCGCCTTGAACCGCCTCAACGACCCCGCGACCTTCCGCCGCTGGGCCTACCGCATCGTCACCCGTCGCTGCGCCGATCACCTCCGCAGGGCGCAGCGCCAGCGCCGGACCGACACCGCCGCCGCAGTGCCGGAGGCCGCGCCGATCCCGGACGAACATCACGACGAGATCGACCGCCTCCGCGCCGCGATCCGCGCGCTCCCCGCCGAGCGCCGGGTCGTCCTGTCCCTGCTGTACGTCGACGGCCTGACCACCACAGAGATCGCCAGTGTTCTGGAGATCCCCACCGGCACCGTCAAGTCGAGGCTGCGCCTGGCGCGCGACGAGCTGCGCCGCACCCTCGACCCGCATTCAGATTCAACCGCAAAGGAGTGAACCCATGAAACCCGACGACCTCGACCGGAAGATCCAGCACGCCCTGAGCGCCGAGGACGCCGAGCTCTTCGGCGAGGGCGGCGAGATGGCGATGTTCGAGATGATGATCGGCTCCTTCAAGAGCCGCACCAGGGGGTGGATGATCTACGCGATGGTCATGACCACCGTCTTCACCGTCATCATGTTCTACTGCATCTACCGCGCCTTCACCGCGCCCGAGAACGACGTCAGGATCCTCTGGTGCCTCGGCGTCCTCTTCGCCGGCATCCCGACCGGCATGCTCAAGCTCTGGTGGTTCATGCAGATGGACAAGCACAACGTCCTGCGCGAGATCAAGCGCGTCGAGCTCCAGATCGCCACGCTCGCGTCGCGCATGAAACAGGGCTGAGCGCTACCTCTTCGATTTCCCCTGGATCTCCGCGAGCAGCGCGTCGTACGCCGCGTCGAGCTGGGGATCCTTGCCGTTGCAGAACGGCAGATCCCGCTCGACGACAACGTCAGGCTCGACGCCCACCCCCTCCAGCCGTTCGCCATCGACGAGCACGTCCGCGACGGCGAGGTACAGCAGAGAGCCGTCGCTGAGGATGAAGGGCCGCCCCGCCAGCACCGCGCCGGCGGTCTTCGTCCCGACGACCGGACCGATGCCGTGCTTCCTGAACGCGTACGCGATGATCTCCTTGCCGCTGCGCGTGCCCCCATCGACGAGCAGCGCCACCGGCTTGCGCCAGCGGAACGTCCGCTCAGGAAGATCCTCGGCTGGATCCCACGTGAACGCCTCGCCCTCACGCGGGATCTGCGTCAGCGTCGGCATCGGCGCGCCGAACAAATCGAGATACTGCGGGTTCGCCCCGCCCCAGCCCCCGCGGATGTCGAGGATCACCCCGTCCGCCGAGGCCAGCGGCTCCTGCTGCAGCAGCTCCTCGAGCCGGTCCTGGTAGTGCTGGCCCGCCCAGGAGTAGATGCGGACGTAACCGAGCCTGACGCCGTCGCGCTCGACGACGCTGGCGCTGTTGGTCATGTAGTCGAGGTATTCCTGGGTAGGATTGACTTGGTCGACACGCCAGATGGCCCTGAACCCATCCGGATGAGGGGTGACGCTGAGGTCGCAATGGCCCTCATTGAGCTGGAGTTGCAGCGGACGCTCCCCATGCTCTCCCGCATAATAGCTGATCCGGTCGCCAGGATTGTAATGCCCTTCATCCGCGGCGGATCCTGGGATGACGTCGGTGACAATGAGCCCAAGTTCCTGAAATTGCTGATATCGCAGCCCGATGCTGCCGCATTGCACCCTGCCGTCCGGCGGGAACAATCGCTTCATGTCGTCCTGCAGCGCCGGCGCCTCACGGAACACGTCGAGCAGGTCGTAATACTCTCGCTGCCCCTGGTGGAAATGCTCGGTGTGTGAGGCGCCGAGCTTGTCCAGCGCCCGCCTGATGTCAATATGCCCCGCGAACCCAGCGTTCGAATACACAAAGTAGAGAATCTGATCGAGTTCATCGAAAGCGTGCCTTTCGGTGGGATTCGCCATCTCCTCCCACCCCACTTCCTCGAGCTTGTCTGTGTCGTAGAAATGCTCCGCGACCAGCGCGTGCGCTTCGAGGACGACCTTGACACGGCTCTCCGCCCAGTCCTGCCCAAAGCCGGTCGGCGCCATAGCCGCGATCACCGAAAGTACGATCAGTGTTCGTTGTACCCGCATCCCCCAATCCTACCGCACACACCGCAATCAAGAGACGCCGGCGTCACGCGGCCATCAGCAACCCGCTGAAATCGGCGTCCTTGCTCGTCAGCCAACGGATCGCGGAGTCGCACCGCATGGGCCGTGCGATCAGGTACCCCTGCCCGCAGTCGCAGTCGCACGACTGGAGCATCATCACCTGCTCCCGGGTCTCGAGACCCTCGGCCACCACCTTCAGCCCCAGGTTGTGCGCCAGCAGGATGATGCTCATCGCGATCGCCGCGTGCTCCCGCTGCTCGGTCATCCGCTGGATGAACGACCGGTCGATCTTGATCGCGTCGAACGGGAGCTCGTGCAGCATGCTCAGCGACGAGAGCCCCGTCCCGAAGTCGTCCATGTAGATCGGATGCCCCGCGTTCCGGATGCCCATCAGCACTTCGTCGCCCGCGACCGACCCGCCGATCGCGGCGCTCTCGGTCACCTCCACGATCACGCACCCGGGATCCAGGCCGTGCTCGGCGCACGCAGCCCGGAGCGTCGGCAGCAGCTTGTCGTTGATCTGCCTGCGGCTCACGTTGATCGTGATCGTCAGATCGCCGAAGCCCTCTGTCCGACGCATCCGCGTCAGGTCCGCGCACGCCATCTGGATCACCCTGTCGCCGATCGGCCTGATCAGGCCGGTGTTCTCAGCGATCTCGATGAACTGCGGCGGCGGCACAACGCCCCGCTCGGGGTGCTCCCAGCGCAGCAGCGACTCCATCCCCCGCACTCGCCCGGTGGCGAGATCGACGATGGGCTGGTGCACCATGAAGAACTCGTCGCGCTGCAGCGCCCCCCAGAGCCCCTGCTCGATCTCCAGCCGGTTCGACATCTCCTTGTGCATCCGCGTGTCGAACACCGAGTGCCGGCCCTTGCCGTGCGTCTTCGCGTGGTACATCGCCGTGTCCGCGTCGCGCAGCAGGTCGCTGGGACTGACGTACCGCGAGTCCCCCAGCAGCAGCCCGACGCTCGCGCTGAGCACGAACCGGTTGTTTTCCAGCAGGAAGGGCTCGTCCAGGTGACGCCGCAGCTTGCCGGCGACCGCCTTGGCAGCCTCCAGCCCGTCGATGTGATCGAGCAGGATCACGAACTCGTCGCCCCCCAGCCGGCAGCACAGCGGGGTCCCGTGCTCGAGCTCCCCGCATACGCTCCCGAGCCGCTCGGCGAGCCCCATCAGCACCTGGTCGCCCGTCTCGTGCCCCAGGCTGTCGTTGATGACCTTGAAGTCGTCCAGGTCGATGAACAGCAGCGCGTAGTGGTACGACTTGCTTCGCGACGCCCTGGCGATGCACGCCGCCAGCCGCTCCAGCAGGATCACCCGGTTGGGCAGGCCCGTCAGCTGGTCGTGCGTGGCCGCGTGCCGAAGCCGCCGCGCCTTCTCCTGGTCCTCCAGCGTCTTCTTCCGGAGCAACTCGTTGCGCTGCTCGAGCTCGGCCAGCAGCTCACGCATCTCGCGCGAGGAGACCTCCAGCGCGCGCTCGACCAGATACCGGTCCTCGTCGTGGGACTGGTACACCGTCGAGACCTGCTGCACGAACGAGACCCAGTCCTTCAGGTCGGGGACCCGGTCCTCGCTGATGCCGAGCTTATGCAGCTGTCGAGATACCGATGGATGCATCCCCCCCCCGATCCACTTCGTTGAAAATCGTGAGCGTCATCGTCTGGTTGTGAAGCTCGCAAGACGAGAACGACATCGGCGACAGCTCGCCGTACGAATAGAACCCGATCTGCGGCGCCCCCTCCGGCAGCCGCTCGGCGATGATCTCCAGCTCCTCCTCCGCGCGGTGGCGGAGCATCAGCCGCCTCCCAACGCAGCTGATCGACACGCACACCGAGCTCCGGTTCTCGAACGTCTCGCCGGGCGCCATCTCGATCGCGCTCCGCGCGCCCTCGACCAGACGCTCTGACGTCGAACGCATCAGCTGCACCTTGCTCCCCTCGGGGATGTCCCCCGCGAAGGTCATCGTCTGCTCCTCGCGCGACACCCCCAGCACCGTCCGCACCACCGGCGCCGCGTTGTCCGGACGCTTCAGCGCCAGCGGGTATCGCAGCGCCGCCGCCGGCATCTCCCGCGCCACGTCACCCAGGTACTCCTCGTACACCCCCAGCGCCGGCTTGCCGTCGAGCTCGTGCAGCACGTTCGCGCACGACCTCGTCACCGTCCGCTCCGGGCCGAACGGCTCCCAGCCGCCCTGGCAGCCGTTCCACACGCCCACGCCCTCGCCGTACACGCCAACCGCGACCACGGCCCCGGACTCCGGGTCGCCATCGCAGCACACCCACGTCCGCTCGAACCGCTCGCCGTCACCGGCCAGACCTCCGGAGATCGGCGTCCCAGCGGGGATCGACGCGCGCAGCCCCTCGGCCAGCAGCGAGCCGTTCGTCCGCGTCCCGTCGGAGAGCACGAACACACCCTTGAGGTCAGGAGCCGACAGCGCCTTGCCCACCTCGCGCCCGGCGTCACTCGACGCGTCGCTCGAGCCGATATTCACCTTGCAAAGGCGGACCGAGCCGCGCTCGAACCGGATCACGCTCGCGACGAGCCCCTTGTCCGAGATCGCCTCGCCGATGAACTGCCCGGAGGTCGAGCAGCCCAGCATGTGCGACTCCGGGAAGCGCCGGCGCAGCTCCCGGATGGGCGCCGGGTCGTCGAGCAGCGCCGTGTCGCCGAAGACGAGGATCAGCGTCGAGGGGGAGTCGAGGTCGGCGAAGGACTCGCTCCAGCCGCCGCCAGCGGCGCCCCCGGACAGGCCCCCGCCGTCGTACCGAAGTGTCTGAGTTTTCACGGGCTCGCTCCTGCTTTTTGATGCCGTCAGCGCCGACACCGCCCGGGCGCGCCGACGCGCGCGCGACCGCGATGTCCGCAGACCCGTATCGGCCCATCGAGCCCGCCAGTGGAGCCGGCCCCCGGTCCGAGAACCCCCGAAGCATGCAGCCGCCGCCCCGCCGGAACCGGCGGTTTGTTCCCGGTACCTGGGATCAGGGGGAATCACGAAAGGCGAGGGGGCGCCGGGCGGTGACGGGTTCCACGTGGAACACGGACGGGGCGGTGCGCCCGCGCGGGGTTTTTGGGGAGGGTGGGGCTTGACTTGTGCCGGTCAGGCCAGCAACAGGCGGGAACACGGGCGTCGCATCAAACAAGCCGACCACGTCGCCGCCACCATCATGACCGACACCGTCCGCTCTGCGCCCCGGGGCGGCGCGCTGATGAACCGCTTCTACGTCCAGCGCGACGTCCGAAGGATCTTCGAGCACCGGTGCGAGGTGATCAGGGGTTGTTTGAGGGGTAGGGGGGGCAGCATGGCGCCTGCCACACCCTGCGCCGGTCATCCCAACCCGACACGACCTCCGACCTGGAGGACTACCCCTACGGCATGCGCGACTTCAACGTGACGGACCCCTGGGGGCATTTCATAGCGTTTGGGGAGGGAGTCGGGTAGGAATAATCGAGGAGAAAGCCCTACGTGGAGTGCTTAGGGCTGGAAAGTAAATGGGAGAGTGATGCGGGGCTCTGTGTTAGAATATTGGTCTAAACGGCATATTGATCTTTGCAATTATTAAGGCACGGTGGGTGAGAGCTTTGCTTCGCTAAGTCTAAGTTCATATGTTGAAAGAACATCATTTGTATCAGGAGCCGCGATCTTAAAGGTTATGTTGCCGGGACGAGGTATTCTAAGCCCCCATATTGTCGCGATTGCAATCGTGGACAAGTTTTCTCCGAAATCGACAACCTGTCGCGTGCGATAGATTTCGTCTCGCCCCTCATAGTCACAAATGAGCTCAATGCTTTGAGTTTTATCATCGCTCTCTTGCCGAACCATCGATCCAATTACATTTAGGCGCGGGATAGTCAATGGAAACGATGGGGTGGCAATATGCTCTAAGATTTCTATTACAGATAATGACCCAGTGCTGGCATTGATGATAGCATTTTCTGCCACCATACTAAAGTTAACGGCTAGCATTATTTTTCTTTTCCCTCATTGCTATCATTAAAATAGTGGTATCCAACAGTTATGTTGCTAGATTGGGGTTTGCCAAACGGGGCGGTAGAGGTCGGGGCCGCCGGTGGAATTTTGTTGTGACTCATCGAGGCGTTGAATTTGCGAGCCAATTCATGCTTAATAAATTTTATCCACTCAATATTTGGTTCGCTGAGCGATTGGATTGCGGTCGTTCTCGGCTCGCTCTGGGGGGCTTGATATAGTGCGCATAAGCACGCCATTGCCACGGCAACTTGCAGGGGGCTGGTTGGTTTGATTGAGATGGCGGCGTTGTACTCTTCGGCTAGATCATTAGCAGGTATTTGCTTTGAAAGTGCTCGGATACCTGGATCTTGTTGCAGTTGCCGCAACAAAAAAGTCGGAGTGTTGGCTATCAAGTATGACCGAAGCGCGCCTTCACTACGTGTTTTTATATCTTGGCGCATCATCAAGTCTCCAATACTCAAGGATATCACATGGAAAATATGGACACATATGCACTCTGTGAACGGCTTCTTGCATTTGTCCCCACTTGCTTATGATTAGTGGATATCGTTCGTCCGATTCCACGACGATTCCTGAATGCTGAATATCGCCTTCGTGAACATAAAGCACGATATCTCCGGGCAAGACTTCATTGGGTTTGACTCTGGCATAACCGTCGTCAGACAAGATGGTTCGGATAAATGACACTTCGTCGAGCACTGCACGACGGCAGAGAAATGTAAGTCCGTGGCAATTGTAAATAGTAGAGAATTTACTGCGTATTTTAGTTACGGGTGTTTGGTAGAGTCTCTCAAATTCTTTCGATGTGTGCTCGTAGGTGGGTTGTAATGCTTCAAATTCAAGTTCACAACAATTTGGAATATTTGATTGGCTCCGTGTTTGCGTGGTGATAGATCGCCATTTTTTGGGATTAGATGTGCCGGGAAGTATTAAGTCGCCTGCGCTCACCCCATCCCCTTCACCACAGCCCGCCCGAACTC
Organism: Phycisphaeraceae bacterium; assembly: GCA_020639135.1. Lineage (GTDB taxonomy): Bacteria > Planctomycetota > Phycisphaerae > Phycisphaerales > UBA1924 > JACKHE01. The sequence goes on along the minus strand of JACKHE010000004.1, from coordinate 176,432 downwards.
CGAGCACTTCAGCAGCGTCGCGCCCTCCATCAGCCGGTGGAAGTCGTACGTCACCGTCTTCGCGCCGATCGCCGCTTCAACGCCCTTGATGATCAGGTCCGCGGCCTCCGTCCAGCCCATGTAGCGGAACATCATCTCGCCAGAGAGGACCACGCTGCCCGGGTTGACCTTGTCCTGCCCGGCGTACTTGGGGGCGGTGCCGTGGGTGGCCTCGAAAATCGCGTGGCCGGTCTGGTAGTTGATGTTGGCGCCGGGGGCGATGCCGATGCCGCCCACGCACGCGGCCAGGGCGTCGGAGATGTAGTCGCCGTTGAGGTTCATCGTGGCGATGACGTCGTACTCGGCCGGGCGGGTGAGGATCTGCTGGAGGAAGGCGTCGGCGATGACGTCCTTGACGACGATCTCCCCGCCGCCGGAGGTCTTGATGACCTGCCAGGGGCCGCCGTCGAGGTCCTGGGCGCCGAACTCCTTCTTGGCGAGCTGGTAGCCCCAGTCGCGGAAGGCGCCCTCGGTGAACTTCATGATGTTGCCCTTGTGGACGAGCGTGACGCTCTTGCGTCCGGTGTCGATCGCGTAGCGGATGGCGTCGCGGACCAGCCGCTCCGTGCCCTCGCGCGAGACCGGCTTGATGCCGTAGCCGGTCGTCCCGGGGAAGCGCACCTTCTTGTGGACCTGCGGGAAGTTGTCCTTGAGCAGCGCGTTGAACTTCTTGCAGTCGTCGGTCCCCTGCTCGAACTCGACGCCGGCGTAGATGTCCTCGGAGTTCTCGCGGAAGATGACCATGTCGGTGAGCTCGGGCCGCTTCACAGGGGAAGGCACGCCCTCGAACCACCGCACGGGGCGGAGGCAGACGTAGAGATCGAGGATCTGGCGCAGCGCGACGTTGAGCGAGCGGATCCCGCCGCCGACGGGGGTGGTCAGCGGGCCCTTGATGCCGACGAGGTAGGTGCGGAACGCCTCGAGCGTCGCCTCGGGCAGCCACTCGCCGGTGGTGTTGAAGGCCTTCTCACCCGCGAGGACCTCCTTCCACTCGATCTTCCGCTGCCCCGAGTACGCCTTCTCCACCGCGGCGTCGAAGACCGGCTGGCTCGCCGCCCAGATGTCCACGCCCGTCCCGTCGCCCTCGATGAAGGGGAGCACGGGGTGATCGGGGACGTTGAGGCCCTTGGAGGTCATCGTGATGGCGGTGGTCATGGCGTCGTCTCCTCCCGGAAAAGCGGGAAAGTGGGGGGGTGTGGGGGATGAACGGATCAAGCCCGGCCAAGGCTCGGGCCAGGGGTGAGGATAGCACGCCAACGCGTTCGGGCCGTCGGCTTGGACGCGCCGATCCGCCCCTCTAGCATGTCCCCCTGCGCCTGTTGAACCCGCCCCCGATCCGGAGCGTTGAAATCCCCATGCGACCACTGAAGTTTGCCATCGTCATCGCACTCCTCGCCGCCATCATCGCGATCATCATCCTGGGCCAGCCCAGCGAGCGCGAGGCGACCGCCCCCGCCGGCGAGCCCATGACCGTGGACAGCTTCATCTACACCGTCAAGAGCGGCGAGCCCGACGAGGTCAAGGCCGCCACCGCCGAGTTCCTCCGCCGCGGCTTCGATCTGAACAAGCCGGACCGCCTGGGCCGAACGCCCCTGACCGAGGCGCTGCTCGTGGGCAGGCACGCCAACGCGCAGGCGCTGCTCGACGCCGGCGCCGACCCGAAGGTCGCCGGGCGCGAGGGCTACACGCCCCTGATCCTCGCCTGCAACAACGGCGACGCCGCGCTCGTCAAGGCGCTGCTCGACGCCGGCGCCAACCCGAAGCGGACGAACGAGCGCGGCATCACCGCGCTGCACACCGCCGGGCGATCCACCGCCGAGAGCGCCCCGCTGGTCGAGATCGTCGGCGCGCTCCTCCACGCCGGCGCCGACCCCAACGCGGTGGACGACGAGGGGTTCACCCCGCTGATGGTCTTCGCCTCGCGGGGCCGGGTCGATCCGATGATCCTGCTCCTGGACGCGCGGGCCGACCTCGAGGCGGGCAACGCGCTGGGGATGCGCGCGATCACCTACGCGATCCAGAGCGGCGACTTCGCCAGCCGCGCCTCGTGGGACCTGGACCTGAGCGACCCGGGGCCCGACGCGCTGCAGCGTCTGGGGTACCTCGCCGTGGCGATCGAGCAGTCCGACAGCATCGCCTCGGTGCGCCTGCTGCTCAACCGCGGCGCGGACATCAACTTCCAGGAGAACAACGGCACGACCCCGATCATGCGCGCCGCGACGCTCGGGAACATCGACGCCTACACGAAGATCATCGCCGACGCCGGCGGGGACACGGAATCCCCGGTCATCCGGCAGAAGCTCGACAGCCTGGTCAGGCTCGCCCACGGCGACCAGATCGTCCTCGCGCTGCGCAACGCCGACGCCTACGTCAACCTCCCGAACAAGCTCGGCGCCGACGCGATGACCGTCTCACGCGACCGCACCGACCCCGTCGGCAAGCTCATCCACGGCCTGCTGCTCGAGGGCAAGCGCGTCTCGCTGGAGGAAATCCAGCAGCAGCAGAAGGCCGGCGGGGGCGACGGCCCCGGCGGGTGATCCAACGGTCATTGCCCGCGCCGGATCAGTCGCAGCTCGTTTCGCCGAACGCGGCGAGCAGGATGCCCAGGTCCGCGGTGTCCACGGCGCCGTCGCCGTTGATGTCCGCGCCGGGTCCGGCCGTCCCGAACTGACCGAGCAGCAGCCCCAGGTCCGCCGTGTCCGTCGCGCCGTCGGCGTTGAGATCAGCAGGGCACGGTTCGCGTCCGAAGAGGATGAAGGTTCTTCCGTTGTTGTTCTCACCGTTGAGATCGGCGGAGAACGCTCCGATCACAAGATCCCCGATCCCGTCCGCGTTGACGTCCCCCGCGCCCGACACCGAGAACCCGGCGCCCTCCCCGCTCTGGATCCCGTTGATCACGAACCCGTTCACGCCATTCAACGAAGAAAGATTGGTTGATGCGGCGAAAGCGGACGGCTTCCCGAACAAGATGCTGGTTTCCCCGGAATCGGTCACCCCGTTGGGATCGCCCTGGTAAGCGCCGATGGCCACATCATCGAACCCGTCGCTGTTGAGGTCTCCGGCGCAGGCGACTGACCAGCCGCAACGATCTTGTGAGCTGACCCCGTTGATCACAAACCCGTCAGCCCCGTTGAGCGATGCCAGGTTGATCGAAGCGGGGAACGTCGTCGCCGAGCCAAAGACAACATACGACTCGCCGGCGCTGCTCACCCCGTTCGGTTCGGCTCGGTACGCGCCGATGACAACCTCATCGATGGAGTCGCCGTTCAGATCACCGGCGCCGGAAACTGACCACCCGCTGCTATCGCCCGTATCGATGCCGTTCAGCGCGAACCCGTTGGCGCCATTGAGCGATGCGACTTCGACCGATGCCGGGAACGGAGACGAGGAGCCGAAGAACACGTACGATCTTCCTGCGCCGCTGGTCCCGATCGGGTCTGCGCCCCTGGCGCCGATCACCAGATCGCTGATGTGGTCGCCGTTCACATCGCCGGCGATGGCGACGGATCCTCCGCAATGATCCCCCGCGACGGCGCCGTTGATGACGAAACCATTCGTCCCGTCGAGCGACGCAAGGTCGATCGAAGCTGAGAACGGGGACATCGATCCAAAGAGCACATACGTCTCGCCGGCGCCATTCTTCCCGTTCGGGGCCGCGCCGCTCGCCCCGATCACGAGATCGTCGATCATGTCGCCGTTGCAATCCCCGGCGCCGGAAACGGAGAACCCGCTAAGATCGTCTTCGTCGATCCCATGAACGACGAATCCGTTGGCGCCGTCGAGTGAGGCGAGGTCGATGAAGGCGGGGAACGGCGCCGCCGAACCGAAGACAACGTAGGTCTCTCCGGCGTCGATGACGCCATCCGGATCACCAAACGGCGCCCCGATGACGAGATCGTCGATCGTGTCGCCGTTGATGTCGCCGGCGACCGAGACGGAATACCCGCTCTGGTCATCCGCGTCGATCCCGTTGAGAACGAAACCGTTCGAGCCATCGAGCGAGGCGAGATCAATCGAGGCGGGAAACGCCGCGGCAGACCCGAACACGACAAACGTTCTCCCGGCGTCCGAGACACCGTTCGGGTCTGCTGTGGGAGCCGCGATGAGGATGTCGCCGATCCCATCCCCGTTCACATCACCCGCCTGAGATACGAAACTGCCGCTCCGATCCCCGTCGCTGATCCCATTGATCACAAACCCGTTTGACCCGTCAAGATCCGCGAGATTCAGCGAAGCCCCAAAAAGCCCGGCGCCCAGAGCGCCGCTCGCGCAGGCGAGCGCCAGGGCCGCAGCCGCCGCGCCGACGATTGATCTGGTGAGCATGTGACACATCATGGGCGGTTGCTCCGGATTGGGGGATGCTGACTCTCGGCAGTAGACCGAGCACCGACAGACCGCTCGGTCCTCCAGACCAGCGTACCGCCGAGCGCCGCCCACAGACTTCACAAACTGATGAGTTCAACGAAAATGGGCGTTCGCGGCCCCGGCACGACGCCAGATGTTGTGCCCCTTGCCCCGGCGCCCGCCGAGATTCAATCATGGCGCCATCGCCGGAGCACCGTCACGACGGAAACGCTCAGTCCCCGTGCTTCTGCCGCAGCCTGGGGCTCAGCCGCAGCAACAGCTGCAGCCGCTCGAACTCGTTGAGCCAGTCCTGCATCGTCGCGCGCAGCTCGTCCGTCGGGATTGGCGCTCCGGGCAGCGGGCAGTGCGCGCCCAGCTGCTGCGCCGCCATCGCCCGGTACCGCGTCAGCGACCGGTCGCCCATCAGACCGATGAACTCGTAGTCCTCGGCCATGAAGACCACCGTCGGCACGCGCAGCCCCTGGCAGATCTGGATCCGCTGCGACAGGTCCGCGTGCTCGTCGCGATCGACAAACTTCAGATCGATCAGGTCGCTCGCCTCGGCGATCCGCTCCAGCAGCGGGCACTGCTGCACGCAGTCGCCGCACCACACCCCGCTCGTGACCAGCACCCGCATCGGCCTCGTGAACGAGCCGATCAGCGACTTCTGCGGCTCCGTCAGCGTGATCTTGTCGTACACCGCGCGCCACGCCTGCTGCTTCTCGGGCTTGGCCGTCGCGACATAGGCATCAAACGACAGCCCGGCGTGGTGCTTGCTCTCGAGAAACTCGGCGTCCAGAACGTGCGGCGTCGTGGCGGTGCTCATGGGGGATCCCTCTCCGGTGCGTGCTGCGGTTGACACCGCTTCGATGCGAAAAAACAGCCGGCGTGGCGCCGGCGCGCTGACGATAGGCGTTGTTTCACCGCGGGTCCGGGGACCGGTCAGCCGCCCAGGTCTTCGAGCAGGCCCTTGAGCTCCCGCAGCGCATCGAACGCCTCCAGCGGGGTCATCGACTCGATCCTGACCGCGTTCAAGCGTTCCACGATCGGTGAAGGCGCCGGCGCGAAGAGGCTCATCTGCGACTCGAAACGCCCGGTATTCCCGGACGCACCCGGCGCGCCGCCCGCGGACGCCGGCGGCCCGCCCTCGGGCCCGCTCGCGTTCACTCCCTCGTGCCCACCCTCATGTGACACCGTCAGCGACTCCAGCAGCTCCTGCGCCCGCCCGATCACCCGCTCGGGCACCCCGGCGAGCCGCGCGACGTGGATCCCGTAGCTCCGGTTCGTCCGACCCGGCAGGATCCGGTGCAGGAACACCACCTCGTCGTTCCACTCGCGCACCGCCACGTGCAGGTTCCGCACCCGCCCCGGCGCTGATTCCTCCAGCTGCGTCAGCTCGTGGTAGTGCGTCGCGAAGAGCGTGCGAGCACCGAGGTCCGTCGCCGCCATCCGCTCGGCGATCGCCCACGCCAGCGAGAGCCCGTCGAGCGTGCTCGTCCCGCGCCCGATCTCGTCGAGCACCACCAGCGACCGGTGCGTCGCGCCGTGGAGGATCCGTGCCGTCTCGGTCATCTCGACCATGAACGTGGATTGCCCCGCGTGCAGCGCATCGTCGGCGCCGACGCGCGTGAAGAGCTTGTCCGTCAGCCCGATCGTCGCGGAATCCGCCGGGACGAACGACCCCGTGTGCGCCAGCAGCGTCAGCAGCGCCGCGGTGCGGATGTGCGTGCTCTTCCCCGACATGTTGGGCCCGGTGATCAGCGCCAGCCGCGCCGGCTCGTCCGCCGTCCCCAGCACGATGTCGTTGGGCACGTACCCCTCGCCCAGCGTCGCCTCGAGCACCGGGTGCCGGGCCTGCGCCGCGTCCAGCGCCGGCTCCTCGACGATCTCGGGGCGGACCCAGCCCCGCCGGCGCGCGATGTCCGCGAACCGCAGCAGCGCATCGATGCGCGCCACCGCGTCCGCGAACGCCGCCAGCGCGTCCGTCTGCGCACGCACCGACGCGCAGAGCCCGTCGAAGAGCTCCTGCTCGCGCGCAACCGCCGACGCCTGCGCCGATTGCGCCTTGTCCTCGAACTCCTTGAGCTCGGGCGTGATGTACCGCTCGGCGTTCTTGAGCGTCTGCTTGCGCATGAAGATCGCCGGCGCCCGCTTCGCCTGCGCGCCGGGGAGCTCGATGTAGTACCCGAACACCCGGTTGTACCCGACCTTCACGTTGGGCAGGTCGTGCTCTTTCGCGATCCGCGCCTGATATTTGGCCAGCCACGCGTGCGCATCGCGCCCCAGCGATCGCGACTCGTCCAGCGCCGCGTCGTACCCGTCGGCGAACAGCCCGCCCTCGCGCAGGTGCGCCGGCGGGGCGTCCACGCACGCGCGGGTGATCTCCTGCGCGATTGGCGCCAGCGCCGACATCGCCGCCGCAAGCCGCTCGTGGTCCAGCGCGAACGCCGGCGTCGCGCCTAGCGCGCCCAGGATTGCCCCCGCCCGCTCCAGCGAGGCCCCCAGCGCCGGCAGGTCCCGGGGCGTGGCGCGCCCCATCCCGAACCGACCGGCGATGCGCGCCACGTCCTGCACTCCCCCCAGGGCGTCGCGCAGCTCCTGGGCCATCCTGACGTCATCGACGAGCGCCGCAACGCACGCCTGCCGCGCCCCGATCGCGTCGATCGACGCCAGCGGCGCGCACAGCCACCGCCGCAGCAGCCGCCGGCCCATCGGGGTCATCGACCGCGCCCCGCCCAGGAACACCCCCAGCAGCGAGCCGCTCGTCTGCCCGTCCCGGATCGTCCGCTCCACCTCCAGCGCGCGCAGCGTCGCGCCATCGACCTGCATCCGACCGGCCTCGGCCTGCCGCGTCGGCGCCTGCAGGTGCGTCAGCGCGCCCGCGTCGCCGCCCCCGGCCCGCTCGCGTTCGTGCGTCAGCTGCGTCTCGTGCAGGTACCGCACGAGCGCCCCGATCGCCGCGATCGCCGGGTCGTCCTTCGCCAGGCCCCACCCCTCGACGCTGTTGACGTTGTACTGCTTGCGGATCGCCTCCTGCGCCTCGGCCGCGCGGAACTGCCAGCCGGGCCTGGGCGTCAGCGCGCACCCGACCGCCGTCGCCGCGTCGGCGATCCGCCGCGCCCGCTCATCGTCGCCGTCGTACACCACCTCGCACGCGCCCAGCTGCGCCAGCGCATCGGCGATCGCCCCCGAGGGCTTGTCGAAGAGCGTGAACGTCCCCGTCGAGACCTCGACCACCGCCAGATCGATCCGGTCGTCGCCGTCGCGGAAGTGGATCGCGACGAGGTTGTTCGTCGCGTCATCGTCCAGCAGCGCCGCGTCCACCAGCGTCCCGGGGGTGATCACCCGCGTCACCGCGCGCTCGACAATCCCCTTCGCGTCCTTCGGGTCCTGCACCTGGTCGCACATCGCGATCCGGAACCCCTGCTCAACCAGCCGCCGCACGTACCCCTCGACCGCGTGGTGCGGCACACCAGCCATCGGGATCCCGTTGCCCCGCTGCGTCAGCGTCAGCCCCAGCGCCCGGCTGACGACGACAGCGTCGTCGTCGAAGAGCTCGTAGAAGTCCCCCATCCGGAACAGCAGCACGCAGTCCGGGTGCTGCGCCTTGAACCGCGCATACTGCCGCATCGCCGGCGTGTCGCGCGGGTCGGACTTTTTCGCGGCCGGTTTGTCGGGGGTTTTCGTGGGCATCATTGGGCCACACAGGATACTCTCGGAGATCGCCCGATGCCTCAGCCGTGGACCTTCTGGCCGCCCTCCGGGGCACTCAACCATTGTGAATTGATATTGCAAATAGTTGAGTGCTCACTATGATCTTCGCGTGCCTGTCGACTTTGACGGCTTGCTCAGTCCAGCGGTTTCGAAATTAGACGTTCAGTGATGCTCATTCCTTCCCGTTCCATCGTGTTCGCCCTCGGAATTCTTGGAGTCAGCGTCGCGCAGGCCGAGACGTTCAACGCGAACCTGATCGAGAACCCGAGTTTCGAGCAGTTCATGCCGCTGCCGGGCGGCCCGGTCGTTCTCGAAGGCGGTCTGAAAGTTGATCTCAACGCTTGGATCGAAACCGGATCCTTCTCTATGGATCTCTACGGCGCCATGTTCTGGAACGATTACCCGGCGCCGCTGGGCGGTGGCGATTGGGTGCTCATCGGAGACTTCAATGCAGGCGATCCGTCAATGGAGCAGACGGTTGACATCAGCTTTGCAAGCGCCGAGATCGACGCCGGGGTCGCGATGTGCTCACTCGAAGCCTGGATGGGCTCTATAACACCGAGCGGCGGCGACAGCGGCTCGATCGATCAGGACGATATCGCACACATCGCAGCGCATTTCCTCGATGCGGCTCAGATCGAGATCGGCGCCCTCCAGATCGACGGCCCGAGCGATCCGACCACCGCCATCAGCCCGGTTATCGAGGGAACTTTCTCGGAATTTGTTTCGGCCGGCGCCCCCGTCCCGATCGGCGCCAGATCCGCCAGGATTGTAATCACGCTCGAACGCGACCCCGACGGGAGCCCGACTGCATTCAACCATGCCAATGTCGATCTCGTCGGTTTTTCAGTTCGACTCTCGCCCTTTGTCGTGGACTTTGAGAACGGCACACACGGGTGGTCAGTCATCACACTCTTCGGGATGCAACCCTGCGGGCAGCAGGGTGAGGGCGTCACTGAAATGCTGGATTTGCAGGGCGAAGGCGGGGTTCCCGGCTCCTACCTGAGCTACACCGAGCTCACACAAAATGAAGACATCCCTTTCTTTTGCGCAGGCGGCGATCCTCGGGATATCGCCGATGCATTTGGCGGATTCATCCGTTATGAACGCCGCATCGACGCCGTGTCAAACCCTGTGGCCAGCACCCCCACGTGGGATGTTGCTCTCCAGGGCCTGATCAACGGCGAGATGACCACGCTATTCGGTGATTCAGTGGGCAGGCCGACAACCAGATGGCTGACTTCGAGAATCCCGCTGATCCCTGACAACTGGCGCGTCAACGCTTGCGACGGCCCGCACGCGACCGAAAGCGAGTTGATCGAGGTTCTCTCCAATCTCGCCGAGATCCGCATCAACGCCGAATACCGAAACGGCGATGAGACCAACGATATCGACAACGTCATCTTCTTGCCGCCCTCGTCGGCGCCGCAGAGCACGTTCGATTTCGACACCGAAGGCTGGGGGATCATCAACGATGCCGTCCTGAGCTGGCAGGACACGCCCGGCGCCAACCCCCAGTGTCTCTACGCCGAGGATCTGCACCTGGGGGACGCCTACTTCTTCGAGGCGCCATCGTCGTTCCTCGGCGACCAAAGCGCCGCGTTCGGCAAGACCGTCGAACTCGATTTCCTCTCGAACACGCCCCTGGCGAATACTCTCCCGGACGGCGGCGCTGGCGCGTTCATCCACCTCGTTGGTGGCGGGATGACGATCAACTACCTGCTGCCCCTCGGGACCGGAGCCGCCGGCGGGGATTATCCAATCGCCGGCAACCTCTGGCGCTACCACGCGATACCCCTCACGCCCTGTCCCGCCTGGACGCACGCCGGCACAGGCGATCCCGTCACCGAATCCGAGTTCATGACCATACTCACATCGCTCTCCTCGTTCTGGATCAGAGGTGAAACAGAAAACGGGCCGGAATTCGGTCGGCTCGACAATGTTGTGTTCGGCAGCGATGCCCCCTCGATTGCCATCTCCGCACAGGGCGCCGTCACAAGCCTAGCGTGCGCCGGAGATCCGATCGCGCTCGACGCCTGCACCGGCGGATATACGCCGATCGCGCTGTCCTGGGCCATCGAATCCCCCCCGGACAGCTACAACTACATCGAGATTGATGCGGCCGGCTTCACCGATCCCGCGACGGGTCTGACCGCCGATGTCCAGGGGCTCGGGACACCGAACGTTGCGATGATCATCAACGATTTGGGCGCACACCCAGGAACAGTCAGACTCAGAGCGATCGCCAGCAACGCGTACGGCAGTTCGACCAGCGCCAGCGTGGAAGTCTCGGTCACCCAACTCCACGGAGACCTCAACAACGACAACACCGTCGACACCGCCGACCTCGGCGCCCTCCTCGGCCAGTTCGGCTCCAGCGGCCCCGACGCCGACCTCAACAACGACGGCGTTGTCGACACCGCCGACCTTGGCCTCCTCCTCACTGACTTCGGCTCCGCCTGCCCCTGACCCATCTCGCACATCCCAAAACCAACGCAGCCCGACCCAAAGGCCGGGCTGCTTGTCCGTGTGTGCCACGAATCCCGAAGTGGAGCGGAAGGGGGTCGAACCCTCAACCTCCTCGATGCGACCGAGGCGCTCTCCCAATTGAGCTACCGCCCCTACACTGACCACCCAACCTGAGGCTGCCGCCACCGGTGGGGGGTCGGCGGCATCATACGCAGCGCGGTCGCCACTTTCATCCCCCAGCGTCAGCTCTCATCCCGGCCCGATCCGCGCCCGACCCCATGCCCACCAGCACCGGACACCACGAACCCGTCATCGATGTCCGGGGGCTCTCCTACACCTACCGCGGACGCACCACGCCCACCCTCGAGAACATCACCTGCGCCATCCACCCCGGAGACCGCGTCGGGCTCCTCGGGCCCAATGGCTCCGGCAAGACCACGCTCATCCGCTGCATGCTCGGCGCCCTGTGTCCCACCCGCGGCTCCATCACCGTCGCCGGGATGTCCCCCCGCGCCGCCGCCCGCCGCGGCCGCATCGCCTCCGTCGCCCAGCGCTGCCAGGCGGAGCTCAACTTCCCCCTGGCCGTCCGCCAGGTCGTCGCGATGCCCCTCGACAACCGCCTGCCTCTCTGGAAGCGCCCCGCCGCGCCGGACCAGGCGCGCATCGACCACGCGCTGGAGCTCACCGGCGCCGACGCCTTCGCCGACGACCCCATCGGCGACCTGAGCGGGGGCCAGCTCCAGCGCGCCCTCATCGCCCGCGCCCTGGCCACCGAACCCGCGGCGATCATCCTCGACGAGCCGCTCATCGGTGTTGATCCCATCGGCCAGGAGCGCTTCGCACAGATGATCGACGCCATCCACGCGCGAGAGATCGCCGAGAAGGGACCCGACAAGGCGCTCGCCATCCTCATCGTCAGCCACGACCTCCGCGCCATCGCCGCCACCTGCGACCGCGTCCTGTGCCTGGCGCGCACCATCCACGAGCACGCCTCCCCCGAAGGCCTGACCCCCGAGGTCCTCGCCGAGATCTTCCACCACGACGTCGCCGGCATTGCGCCGCACCACCACCCCGGCTGCGGCTGCCAGCACTGAACCGCCGGAGTCCGATCGCTCTCCCATGCACGGCCACCCAGAACACCCGATCGCCGACGCCGACCTCGCCTGGGCCATCGCCGCGGGAGTCTGCGTCGCCCTCCAGTGCGCACTGCTGAGCGTCCTGGTGGTGCTCAAACGCATGGCCTTCATCGGCCAGGGTGTCAGCCACGCCGCCCTCGGCGGCGTCGGGATCGCCGCCGTCCTCGGCTACGCACACGGCCCGATCTACTTCATCATTGTCGGCGGCGCGTGCGTCGCCGCGGCGCTGCTCGTCGGCTGGCTCCGCGACAACAAGGCCATCGCCGCAGACACCGCAATCGGCATCGTCCTCGTCGCCTCCATGGCGCTGGGCGTCGCGCTGCTCCAGCTCGCCGAGCACGGCGCCGAGAGCGAGCCGGGCCGCACCCCCAGCCACGAGTGGGAGGCGCTGCTCTTCGGTTCCCTCAGCGACGTGGGCATGCCCGACGCGATCGTCGCGCTGGCGCTGCTGCTGGTCACCGGCGCGCTGGCGCTGCGCTACGGCCGGGCGGTGCTCTTCTGGGCGTTCGACGAGCGCGCCGCCGTTTCCTTCGGCGCGCGGACCGGGGCCGCTCAGGTCGGGCTCATGATCGCGCTCGCCGCGACGATTGTCGCTTCGATGAAACTCGTCGGCGTCATCCTCGCGACGGCGCTGCTGGTGCTGCCCGGCGCCTGTGCGCTGCGGCTCTCGCGCCGCCTGCCCGTCGTCATGGCCTTCGCCGCGATCAGCGCCCTGCTCGCGCTGGCGATCGGGCTGGCCGCTGCGGCGATGTGGACCATCCCCATCGGCGCCGCAGTCGTGCTCGCCCTGACCTGCTGCTACGCCGCCACCTGGCCCCTGGCGCGGTTCCTCCCACCGGGCTGGACCCGCCGCGAGACCACCCCCGTCCGGCGAGACACCGCCCCCGAAAGGACCCCCGCATGAAGGCCGAGAAACTGCTCGCCGAGCTCAACCGCCTCCGATCCGACCTCGACAAGGACCCGGCGGACCTCGAGTGGCTCACCCTCCACCACGTCTTCTGCTTCGTTTCCTACAAGATGGGCGAGTTCCAGGCCTACGTGGACGAGGCCGCCGCCCGCGGCGAGTTCGACGAGTTCGAGGATTGATTGCCGTGCGGGCAGAACCTTTTCTGCTTGAGCCGCGTACAGATTTGACGATAATGCAGTGCATCGTGGATCACCCCGACGGACCGCACGCCGCGAAAAAACGGCGCCCCGGCGTCGGAAGCCCACGACGACCGCCCCGCGAGGGACGGGCGATGAGCCCCGGGCGACGGCCCGGGGAACAAGAGCCCGGCGGCGCCAACGGACAACGGCGCGACGGCTGGGAAAACCCTTTGGCCAGGAGGTGATCTTGTGAACGACTTTGACTGTCCCAGAGGGCTGCGCCTGTAAAGGCAGCTCGACGGCGCTGCCGTTGCGCAGCCCTATAACCAAATGTGACGAATCAAAACGTCGCGCCCCGCGGATCCTGTAGGTCCGCGGGGCGTTTTGTTTTTCTCAACGTCCGGGAAAAGAACACCGGCGCAACCGGCGCCGACCGCGCGATCCGACCAGCCGGTTTTGTCGGCGCAATCCGAACAATCCGCTTGACCGACAAATCTCCAAGTGCATGTTCCTCAGAGACTTCTGAATCACCGCGTCCGCCCGCGCGTTGCAGGCTGAGACGGTGGACGCAGTTTTCCGTCGGTATCGGACCAACATCCGCCGGCGGGGGGAGGAACAGCAATGAACAAGACGACGCTCATCGCCGGCGCCGCCGTGCTGGCCGCTTCCGGCGCCGCTCAGGCGGGCATGATGCTCCAGGAAGAGATGCACATGGCCATGGCCGACCTCATGAACACCAACTGGATGGAGAAGCTCGACATCCCCCAGTTCGACACCATGGGCGGCAACCGCACCCTCGAGCAGGTCATGATCACCCTTGACGGCCACGTCGAGGGCGCCGCCATGGCCGAGAGCCTCGACGCCGCCCCCGCGCACATCACGCTCAACCTCGGCGCCACGATCAGCCTGAGCCTGATGGGCGACGACCTCGCCGTCGTCATCCCCGTCGCCATGGAGGCCTTCGACGCCACCGCCTTCGACGGCAGCCTCGACTTCATGGGCCCCAGCGGCATGTCTTATCCCGACCTTACCGCCGACATGAGCGACATGGCCTCCCTCACGTCCGGTATGGATGACCTGACGCCCTGGATCGGCGCCGGCAACGTCTCCCTCGTCGCCGAAGCCCTGGGCGCCTCCTCCGGCACCGGCGCCGGCAACCTCTTCCTCCAGTTCTCGACCCTCGCCAGCGCCAAGGTCACCGTGATCTACAAGTTCACCGAGGTCCCCACCCCCGGCTCCGCCGCCCTGCTGAGCGTCGCCGGGGTCTTCGCCTCCCGCCGCAGGCGCTGATCCGCTCATCCTGAGCCACACGCTGTCCCCAGACGGCGAATCCTTCGAAAGCCCCCGGCCCCGCGGCCGGGGCTTTTTTTTCCCGCGCGCAAGCGTCCGAGAACGCTCACCCGCAGCGGCCTGCGCCGGTTGTGCCGGTTGCGCCGCCGACCGGGCGACGATCCGGCCACCAATCGATCCCCGCCGCTGGCGATCGCCGCCATCCGGGGCATGGTTCACCAACGGCTCATCGCAGAGCCGGTCGGCGCCCGGCCATCGCACAGGGACCGGGCGCCGACGCACTGGCTTCAGGGGTTTGGAACCGTCCACAACAACGGACGACGCGGAGGACTCGGACATGAACAAGACAATGCTTCTCGCCGGGATGGTCGTCATCGCCGCTGGCAGCGCTCAGGCCGCCACGATCACGCACAACGGCTCCAAGGCCATCTCGACCACCTCGTGGACCGAGAACTTCAACATCCCCCAGTTCGATGACATGGGCGGCAACCGCGTCCTTGATTCGGTCAAGCTCACCCTCAGCGGCGAAGTCGTCGGCGACGCCAACGTCGAGAGCCTCAACCAGGGACCCAGCAACGTCACCGTCAACCTCCAGGCCACCATCACCATGTCCCTCATGGGTGACGACCTCGGCGTCGTCATCCCCGTCGCCAACGAGAGCTTCATGGCCGGTACCTTCGACGGCAGCATCGACTTCGGCGGCTCCTCCGGCGCCATGTTCGCCGACCTCATGGGCTCCGACATGACCATGAACACGCTCGTCAACGGCATGGATGACCTCAGCGCCTTCATCGGCCTCGGGACCGTCCCCCTCGTCGCCACCGCCGTCGGCACCTCCAACGGCTCCGGCGCCGGCAACCTCATCCTCCAGTTCTTCACCGACGCCGGCCTCGACTTCTCCGTCGTGTACGAGTACCACGCCGTCCCGACCCCCGGGGCCGCCGGGCTGCTCGCCTTCGCCGGCGCCGCCGGTTCGATCCGCAGGCGTCGCGGCCGCTGATCGTTCCTCCGAGTTCGGCCTGTCCCAATAACTCGATTTTTCTCTAAACCCTGTATTCACAGGGTTTTTTGTTGTTTCAGGCTCCACGCGCAAGGACAATGCGTGCTGGTCTGGAAATCCCAGCGCCATCTCGCACAGCAGTTGGAGGAAATCCCGTGATCCGTACCCTTGCCCTGACCGGCGTTCTCGCCGGCGCGCTGTTCTTCGCGCCCGCCGCATTCGCCGGCGCCGTCCTCGAGGAGTCCTACTCCGGCATGGTCTCGCTCCAGTCCACCGACTGGGAAGAGTCCCTGGATGTCCAGCAGTTCGACGAGATGGGCGGCGCCCGCAAACTCGTCTCGATCTGCATCCACCTCGAGGGCGCCGTCACCGGCTCCGCAGGCCTCGAGAGCCTCGACAACTCGCCCGCCAAGGTGCACGTCGAGCTCTCCGCCCACATCAGCCTCAGCCTCAACGGCTCCAGCCTCGGCGTCGTCATCCCCATCGCCAACGACTCCTTCAACGCGTCCGCGTTCGACGGGATCATCGATTTCGGCGGGAGCTCCGGGATGACCTTCTCGGCCCTCTCCGCCAGCGATTCCGCCGACAACAAGCTCACCGCCAACGACGACGCCTTCGCCAGCTTCATCGGCGACGGATCCGTCAAGCTCGACGGCGCCGCGATGGGCACTTCCTTCGGCTCCGGCGCCGGCAACCTGGTGCTCCAGTTCAACACCCAGGCCGAGCTCGCCTACCGCATCACCTACAAGTACACCGAAGTCCCCGCCCCGGGGGCCTCGATCCTGCTCGCCGGGATGGGCTTGGCCGCCTCGCGTCGCCGCCGTTGATCGCCGTTTCCTGACCCTGAGGCCCGATTCGGACCCCCGGGACATCCAAGGCACACAAAAACCCCGGTTCGCCGGGGTTTTTTCCTTGCCAAACCCATCCGATTCTCGGACACTGCCATCGCCGGCCCGCACAGCCGGCGCCCGCGCTGGGTCCGCACAACCCCCGCGCGACACGGAGGAGTCTGATGGCAAGCATTGCGTTGTTGCGTGCGTGCGCCTGTGGCGTCGCGTTATCCATTGTCGCATCCGGCGCGCGCGCCGGCATGATCGAGGTCCACACCAGCGAGACCTACAGCAGCATCACCGACTGGGAGCACACCTACCAGCTCCCCCAGTTCGACGACATGGGCGGGCAACGAACCCTCCTGTCCGTCACGGTGACGCTCAACGCCGAGATCGACGCCTCCGCCGAGACGGAGAACCTCGAGTCCTGGGCGAACAGCATCGTCCTGACGCTCGACGCCACCATCTCGCTCTCGTTCCTCGACGAGATCCTCGTGGCGCCCGCCGGGATCTCCCGCATGGAGAAGTTCAACGCCGGGCCCTTCGACGGGCTCGTCGATTTCCAGGGCGTCTCCGGCGGCTTCTTCGACCTCAGCGGCTCCGCGCTCGCCTCGACCTCCCGTACCGGCGTCGATGACCTCGCGCCCTGGACCGGGACCGGGACCGTCGATCTCGTCGGCGCCGCGCACAGCCTCTCCACGGCCGATGGCCCGGGCAACGTCGTCAACCACTTCATGACCGACGCCGCGGGGACGGTCACCGTCCGCTATGAGTACGTCCCGACGCCCGGCGCCTGGACGCTCCTGGCGGCGTCGCTCGGCGTGATCGCGCCCAGGCGGAGATCGCGCGCCGCCTGACACGCTCCGACGAACGGCGCCGGCCCCGCACCGGGGCTACCATGCCGACCCCGGCCGGGTTGCGCCGATGGTGGCGACCACCCGAAGGGACCAAGGAGCATCCATGCATCGCGCGAAGATCAGCGTCATCGGCGCCGGCAATGTCGGCGCCACCTGCGCCCACTGGGCCGCCGCCAAAGAGCTCGGCGACGTCGTCCTCCTCGACATCCCCGACAGGGAGGGCGTCGCCAGGGGCAAGGCCCTCGACCTCCTCTGCTGCGGCCCCATCGAGCGATTCGATTCGAGCGTCATCGGGACCAGCGATTACAAGGACATCGCCGGATCCGACGTCGTCATCGTCACCGCGGGCCTGCCGCGCAAACCCGGCATGAGCCGCGACGACCTCATCCAGACCAACGTCCGCATCGTCAAGAGCGTCTCCGAACAGGTCCGCGAGTACGCGCCGGACTCCTTCGTCATCCTCGTCTCCAACCCGCTCGACGCGATGGTGTACACCGCGTGGAAGGCGACCGGCTTCCCAACCAACCGCATCGTCGGCCAGGCCGGCTGCCTCGATGTCGCACGCTTCCGCGCCTTCCTCGCCATGGAGATCGGCTGCTCCGTCGAGGACATCTCCGCGCTGCTCCTGGGCGGCCACGGCGACGACATGGTCCCGCTCCCGAGATACACCAGCGTCCACGGCGTCCCGATCAGCCAGCTCCTCGACAACAAGACCATCACCGCGTGCGTCGATCGCGCCAAGGTCGGCGGCGGCGAGATCGTCAAGCTCATGGGCACCAGCGCCTACTACGCCCCCGCCAGCGCCTCCGTCCAGATGGCCGAGGCCGTCATCAAGGACAAGAAGCGCATCCTCCCCTGCGCCGCGTACTGCCAGAGCGAGTTCGGCGTCGGCGGCTACTTCGTCGGCGTCCCCTGCGTCCTCGGGGGCAGCGGCGTCGAGAAGATCGTCGAGGTCGAGCTCGTCGGTGACGAGCAGAAGCTCATGGACGAATCCATCGCCCACGTCAAGGACCTCGTCCGCGTCGTCACCGAGATGTTCCCCGAGCTCTCCTGATACGCGGTTCTGACGCCGGACGACGCACGCCTGACCGACACCGAACCGCCTTGTGGCCCGGGAAAAACTTTTTCACCCGGGCCGTTCCCGCGGCGGAACACCGGCGTAAACTGCGGGGCAAGAGAGAGGCGTTGCGCTCGGTCGTTCGCGGCTGGCGCAACGCTTTTTTCTGCGCACGCGCAGCGCACAAACGCGTCAACTGAACATCAGGCGCAGGCTCAGTTGTCCGGCGTGTTGTCCTTCACCGACACGCACTCGAGTTCGGTGAGCAGCGGAAGCGGCCCACCCCGGAACGGCTGCAGCTCGCCGCGGAAGATCCCCGTCGCCGACGCCGGGTCGTAGATCCGCCGGATCCCGCCCTGCCGCAGACCGATCACGCCAAGATTCCACGAGCGGATCGCGTCGTTCTCGTTCGGGATCGTGAACACGTACCCGCCGCGGTGCGGCTGATCCGATGTGTCGATCAGGAAACCGTCCAACGTCCACTCGTGGAAGTAGAACACGATCGAGTCCTTGTTCTCCGGCGTGGGGCCGACAAACCCCTCGCGCAGGTCGTACACCAGGATCCCTCCGTCGAGCTCCCGCGCCCCGGGCATCCCGGGCCGGGGGCCCATCATTACGTCAAGAGAGAAGATCTCGTCGCCGTTCGTCGCCGTCCCACGATCGGTCCAGCGCATCCCGTCCGCCGTGCGTTCGAAGCGCAGCTCGTAGTCCACCGCGCCCTCACGCGCGATCGGCATCGGGAGCCGCGACCGCCCGGTGGAGCGACCGTCGCCGACGTCAACCTGCAGATCGCCGAGGCTCGCGTACTGGCCAAGGTCGGCCCTCGGGTACAGCTGCGGCGCCGCCCACATCCCGACAACCAGGTCGCGCATCCCCAGCGGGAGCTCGCACACACGCACCTGGAGCCGGTTGTCCTTGCGGTGGGGGACCCACAGCTGCTGGCGCAACGGCTTGTTCTCCGCGCCCGCCTCGACCAGCTCGACGTACAGCGCCGGCGCCGAACCCGGGACCTCCACCGCGCTGACGTACAGCGTGTGATCGCTGCCCCGGTACATCCCGGTCATCATCTCGACGAACGATTCCACCTCGGGGTCGTGCTGATCCGGGAAGCACTCCCGCTCCTTGACGACCTCCGGCGGGGCCTCGGGCCCCAGTTCCTGCGCCGGCGCCGAGTTGATCGGGAGCAGCAGCGCGAACGCCGCCGGGATCAGGGTCGAGATTCGAAGGATCGTCGTGAATGGTCGCATCGGGGATTCGGGCTCCGGATTCGGGGACAAGAGAAGCGTCTGGCGGTGCCGGCGGGGGAGGCTGAACCCCCGCCTCCTGGGCGCACTACCATAGAAAGATCAGTCGGGTTGCGGCGCCGATCTGTTTCCGGCGCTACGAATCTCGGGTGGGGGGGCCGTCCCTGCGGAGGTCCGGGAACTCCGCCGCCCGTGTGCACGGATGAAGCCTTCGCAGCGACCGGCCGCCGCCGCGGCGCCGGGAGAAGGGCCGGAGGGTGGGGATCGGAATGAACGACAAGACGTTCGACACATTCCAATGCTACGTCTGCAACCGCGTCTTCCGGTGGTACCCGGGGATCTCGGGCAAGACGATCGAATGCAAGTGCGGCGCCAAGGTCCGCTGCCCCGAGCTGCAATCGGGCTCGATGACCGCCGGCGAATCCCTCGACGACACCGTCGCCGATGTCGTGCTGGACGAGGTCCTCGACGACTTCCAGCCCGGCTCCGCCGACAACATCGACGAGATGGAGGCCATCCATCTCAGCAACGTCCACCGCTACCGAGGCGTTTTCGGCCTCACCCTCGGGGGTGAGGTCCTCTTCTTCGGCGCCACGTCCATCGTCGGTCTCGCCTTCACAATCCTGTGCATCGTGACCGTCATCTGGGAAAAGGCGAACATGCGCAACTTCTGGCCCTATCTCGTCGTCGCCGTCATCGTCGGCCCGGCCAGCTGGAAGCTCTTCGCCAACCGCTGGCGCCTCTACAGCCGGGGCCGCTCCGTCCCGCGCGTCATCGCCGAGCTCTTCGGCGACGAGGCCGCCGGGGGCTGAGCCGGCGCTCCCGCGCCACCACAACACCGCTTCGGGGTTGTGGTGCTTCTGAGAAATGCAAAAACACTACAACGCCGTTGCGGCGTTGCAGTGGCACGGTCCTTGTTGTTGTTCGGCCTCAGCCCGCTTCCGCGGCCCTCGGGTGCGACTTCTCGTAGCTCTCGCGCATCCGCTCGCTCGTCAGGTGCGTGTACACCTGCGTCGTGCTCGCGGACTGGTGACCCAGCAGCTCCTGCACGCTGCGCAGGTCCGCGCCGTTGTCGAGCAGGTGCGTCGCGAAGCTGTGCCGCAGCGTGTGCGGGCTGATCGACGGGTCGAGGCCGACCTGCCGCAGGTACTTGTCGAGCTTCCGGCGGACGCTCCTGCTGGAGATCCTGCCGCCGTGCTTGTTGACGAACAGGGGCCGCGACGACTTCTCAGCCGTCCACGCCTCGGCGTACCGCGGGTCCTTGCGGACGAGCGTGCGGTAGTGCGAGAGCGCGTGCAGCGCGTGCGAGCCCAGCGGGACGACGCGCTCCTTCTTGCCCTTGCCGCGGACACGCAGCGCCTCGCCGGTGTCGTCCACGTCCTCGCAGTTCAGGTCCACCAGCTCCGACACGCGGATGCCGGTCGAGTACAACGTCTCGAGCATCGCCCGGTCGCGCGAGCCCAGCACGTCGTGGTCGGTGGGGGCGCTGAGCAGCCGCTCGACCTGGTCCAGCGTGATCGCCTTGGGCAGGCGCTTGGACTGCCGCGGCGTGCGGATCAGGGTCATCGGGTTGCTGTCGGTCAGGCCCCGGCGCTCGCCCCACTTGTAGAACGAACGCAGCGTCGCGATCTTCCTCGCCATCGTCGCCGACGAGTAGTTCTGGTCGGCCAGGTGCGACAGGAACGAGCGGATCAGCTCCACGTCCGCCGAGCAGATCAGCTTCGTCAGCGAATCCGGGAGCGACGACGCGCTCACGTTGGGCTGGCCCGACTGCGACTCGCGCTTCGAGTACGCCGACCGCTCGGCGTCGAGGTCGATCGTCCGGTTGGTCTCGTCGCACAGGAACTCGACGAACTGCCGGAGGTCGGCGCCGTAGCACTTGGCCGTGTAGGGGCTGAAGTGACGCTCGTCCGTGAGGTACGACTGGAAGGCTTGCACGATTGGCAGGGTCTTGGACATGGCTGCGTTACGCTCCGCGTCCGCCAGGGCGGATGTCTGGGACAATGTGAACTGCATCCCGCGTCGGCTTCCCTGCCGGCGCGTTGGTGGAAACGCAGGGGCGAACGGCGTCGTGCCGGACGGCTCTGCTCCGATAGGTATCTCGGCGATTCAGGGACCAGAAATCAGCCGCGCCCTGCAGGGCACGCGCCTTTTTTTCTCGGCCCGTCGGGTACACGGACCTTCCCGTGCGACGCAGCAGAGGCTCGGACACCGGACGCATCCGACGCCGGGTCAGGCCCCGCGCCGTCCGCGCCGCGCTCGCTCGCTCTGTGTTCGTTGGCACGACCGTCGGTCCTCTCCGGGGCCGGCGGTCCTTGGGGATCGCCGGCGTGACTACCGCTCGCTCACCGCGGCCCGGTGCGCGCCCGCGAGGCGGATCCGCTCCTGCCGGAGCAGCCTCGAGGTCGCGTCGTAACACGCGAACTTCGTGAACATCCTCATGCTCGTCACATACGCCTCCCAGCCCATCGCGCTGACGGACTCCGTGCGCCCCTCCGAATAACGGTTCGCCGCCAGACGCACGTCGTGGTTCGCGCTGTCGTAGTGCACCGCGATCACCGACAGCGGCCCCGCGCCCGCACCGCCGCCCAGCGAGAGACCGAAGTCGCTCCCGACGGCCTCCAGCGCGTACGGATCGACAGCGCCCGAAGACGACGGATCACCGATGATCGGCGACCCCGGCGGCGCGATCAATGCCAGGGCCAGCCCGAGCTGCAGCGGGTCGTAGGGGTCGTACGCCGTGATCGTCCCGACCACGATCGCATCGACGCCCAGCTCCTGCGCCAGCTGCAGCGCATCGGCCTGCGACTCCACGCCCGCCATCCCGAGTGTCCGCATCGTCGCCAGCGTCCTGTTGAGCGACAACACCTGGACACCCCGGACCTGCTGCATCTCCGCGACCAGGGCGTCGCTGACCCGCAACGGATCAACGGCGCTCGTCCCGGACTCGTTCCGCATCGGCGCAATCGCCCAGACGGTCACCGTCTGGTCCGCCGCGTAGGGCGACTCGAGCGTCGCCGGCGTCACGAAGCGGGGCTTCGAGCCCGTCCCGCACGCACCCAGCGCGACCAGAACGACCACGCACACCACCGCGCAGACAACCGAGGGAAACAGGCCGGTCAACGACCGGCCACGCATGAGGTGTTCACTTGCCATGGCGTCCTGCCTGCTGCGCGTCGCTCCATCGACGCCGTGGATCAGAGCCGTCAACGCCTGTGCATCCGTGCGCGTCGGCGGCCGGGCGGCCCTTCCGTGGGCCGCGGGGGGATCGGGTTTCCAAAGCGCCGCCGGCTTCTCTCGTCGCCGGCGGCGCGCGCTTGCGGCTGCGTGCCGTGGTGGTTCGGTTCAGTTGTCCCGCGTCGGGACGCTGGCGAAGTCGGTTGACTTGGGAGCGGGGTCGCCCGAGGCCACGATCGCCTGCGAGGGATCGATCGACCACAGGTTGTCGCGCCCCGAGCGGTCGGAGACGAAGTAGATCGCGTTGTCCTTGCCCCAGGTGGGCATCAGGTTCACAAACAGGCCGTTCGTCAGGTTCGCCCGCGCGCCCCCGTCGATGTCGATAATCCAGATGTCGGCGTTTTCCGGACGTTCGCCGTACTTGTGGTCCGGGTTCGGGATCGTCGCGAAGGCCAGGCGACGCCCGTCGGGCGACCACGCCGGGTTCACGATCGCCGCGACCGGGCTCGACGCGATCTCCGTCAGGTTCACGCCCTCGCCGTCCACGTAATCCAGCGTCCACACCGAGAAGAAGTGCCCGCCACGCTCCCGCGAGCGCTGGAACGCGATCTTGTTGCCCGTCGGGGCCCATTCCGGGAAGAGCCCGTACCCCAGGAACTTACGAACAGCTGGGTTGCCCGCCTCCGTCACCCACAGCTCCCAGCGGCCGCTCGTGGCGCCCAGCCGGCAGTACGCCAGGTACTTCCCGTCCGGCGACCACGTCGGGTGCAGCTCGTGCGTCGATTCGCTCGTGATCTGCACCGCCTGACCGCCGTCCTGGCCCATGATGTAGATGTCCCACGACCCGTCGCGGTCCGACGAGAACGCGATCTTCGACCCGTCCGGGCTGAAACAGGGCATCACGTCGTTTGCCGGGTCGGTCGTCAGCTGTGTGACCGTCCGGCCATCGACCGCCTTGGTGTAGATGTCCGCCGTCTTCCGGTGCTGCGTGCTGGCGAAGACCACCGTCGTGCCGTCGCTGGAGACATCGGGGTCGAAATCCGCCCCCTCCGGAGCGAAAGAGACCTGTGCGATGTTCTCCGAACCATCGAACGGCGCCCCCGAGGGAGAGCCGGGTAGGCCCGGGTGCGACACGCCACCGTACAAGCTGAGCGTGGGGCTGGTCTCCGTCATCGGGTCCAGCCGCTGGCCCAGGCGCTCGTTGGTTGACCACGTCCCCGCTCCGGCGACGCTCGACGAGAACGGATCGACGAACGTCTCCTGCGGCTCGATCGCGTGCCGCAGGATCGGCTGATCATCCGCGTGGGCCGTCTGCGACACCGGCTTGTTGGGCTGGATCGGCTTCGCGTTGAAATCCGCATGGTTGCCCGAGTTCGAGGCGTTCGATCCGCTGAACGAGCAACCGACAATCGCCGTCAGCGCCGCAGCGCCGGTCGCGGCGAGCAGCACGCGGGTACGGGTGGTGAGCATGAGCGTCATTTCTGGGGGGCTCCCTGGTTCGTGGCCCGCGCTGGGCAGGCATGACCAAACATCCACCCGGGGCTCCATCGCTCCGGGCGGTCGTCGGCCCGGCGCTCCGCGCCCGGCTCCGACCCGTTGCAAAACTCATTCAGGACCCCGCTTCCCGCGGGATCCCGCCCCAGACGCTCCGCATCGGGGGTCTTATCGGACGCGATCACCCGACCGCTTGAGGGTGGAAGGGCGCCGCACGAATCAGATCGGACCACGCCGGGGGCCAGATAAGCGCGACTCCGAAAATCATTCGCCGGGGACACGCCGGGGCCGGCGGCGACCCGTGGACAGCCCCGCCCCAACCACCCAAGATGACCGGAGATGACCGCATCCATACCCCCCGGCGACGCGCACGAATCACCCCGAACCCCCGCCGTCGTTCTCCTTTCCGGGGGACTCGATTCCGCGACCACCCTCGCCATCGCCATGAGCGATGGATTCGACTGCCACGCGCTCGTCTTCGAGTACGGCCAGCGCCACCGCGTCGAGCTCGAGGCTGCCGACCGCGTCGCCCGCACCCTCGGCGCCGCATCCATCACCCAGGTCCACCTCGACCCCGACGCCTTCCTGGGCTCCGCCCTGACGACCGACCTCGCCGTCCCCAAGGACCGCGCCCCCGAAACCCTCGAACCCCATGACGCCGGCGACATCCCCGTCACCTACGTCCCGGCGCGCAACCTCGTCTTCCTCAGCTACGCCACCGCGCTGGCCGAATCCCTCGGCGCCAGCGACATCTACCTGGGCGTCAACGCCGTGGACTACTCGGGCTACCCCGACTGCCGACCCGAGTTCATCGACGCCTTCCAGCGCGCCGCGCAGCTCGCCACCAGAGCCGGCGCTCAGGGCGCCACGCTCCATATCCACGCGCCCCTCATCAGCTGGACCAAGGCGCAGATCATCCGCCGCGGCGTCGAACTCGGCGTCGATTACGCGCTCACACACTCCTGCTACGACCCCGACGGCCAGGGCCGCGCCTGCGGCCACTGCGACAGCTGCCTGCTCCGCAAAGCGGGCTTCGAGCGGGCCGGCGTCGCGGACCCGACGATCTATTCGCCTGCATAAGTGCGCAATACCGCCCGCACCGGCGACGCGTCGAACCCCTCCAGCTTCAGCGGCAGCGCGATCAGTTCGTACCGGCCGGGCGCCACGCCCGTGAGGATCAGCCCCTCCAGGATCGCCATGTCACGCCGAGCGACCGCATCGTGCGCCGGGAAGCCGTCCGACCCCAGCACATCCACGCTCGGCGTGTCGATCCCGATCGTGCGCACCCCGCGATCCGCCAGGTCGTCAATCAGCGCCGGCTCGACCCCGGCGAAGTCATCGTTCCACGCGTCGGGATCCGGGAACGTCCCCGTCGCAAACAGCACGCGCGATTCGGTGATCTCGTCCCGCAGATCGTCGAAGCCGACACGCGCCCCGCGCGCCACCGGCGCCGCGATCACCTGGCACGCGCCAAGGTAGAACCCCAGCGCCCGCGCCGCGATGTCCTCCCCGCCGCGGACATAATGATTCGGCGCATCCGCGTGCGCGCCCAGGTGCGCCGTCGCGTGGATCGACGACAGCGTCACCGCGTCGCCACGCCCGATATCGCTCAGCACCTCGCGCGACAGCGGGGTGTCGCCCGGCCACACCGCCAGCCGGGGCGAAACAGCCGGAGAAATGTCAATGATCCGTTCGGCCATCGCGCGCGATTCTACCGGCTCCCAACGAAAAACGGCGCCGGCGGAGCCCCGGCGTCAACCGGGACGACGCCGGCGCCGCAGGAGCGCGCCGGAATGCGATCCGATCAGGCCATCATCCCGAAGTTCGCCAGCAGGATGCCCAGGTCCGCCGTGTCCACCACGCCGTCCATGTTCAGATCCGCCAGCGCATCGTTGGTCCCGAAGACCCCGAGCAGGATGCCCAGGTCCGCCGTGTCCACCACGCCGTCGCCGTTGAGATCGCCGACGAGGTTGCTGACGCACTCGAGCACGTCCACGAACACCTCGTCCACGCCGGCCTCGACGAGCGAGCCGTCGCCAAGGTCGCTCGCGACGAACCGCAGCCGCACCTGGGCCGTCGGCGCCACGTAGTCCGCCACGCGGATCGTCTCGCGCACCCACGCGTTGGCGTTCGACGTGACGATCTCGACCGACGTCCAGTTGGCGCCGTCGTCGTTGGAGATGTCGATCGGCATCGAGTCCGCGTTGGGCGCGGCCCCGAGGTTGTTCGAGTACCAGTAGGAGTACGAGATGTACGCCTCGCCGCCCGTGCAGTCGAGCGCCGGGGACATCAGCGTTGTCGCGCCACCGTCGATGTCGTTCGTTCCCGCGCCGGCGCCCGGGGGCGCGTTGCCGGTGATGTAGCACAGCGTCCCGTCCGGAGAGGCGTCGTCCTCGGGCTGCGAGCCGGTGCCCACCGGGTCCACGCGCTCCCAGATCCCCGTCGTCGCCGTGTCGCCGACCGCGCCCACGACCCAGCCGTTGTCCGCCTCGAAGTCGTCATCGAGCCGCACCAGGTCCGCGGTGAAGGGGACCGCCAGGAACGCCTGGGCCGGCGCCCCGGCCGGGAGCGTGTACACGCCGCCGGTGGTGTTCTCGAACGAGACGTACCACTCCAGCGTCTGCCCGCAACCCAGCGCCGGCAGGTCAACGCCGAACACGCCCGGCGACGTCTCGACGATCGAAACCCCCGAGTACCCGCCGCCGTTGATCTGCGTAAAGAGCATCCCGCTGCCCGTGTCGAGCGGGTCGCCGCAGGTGTCGCGCACCTCGACGTCCAGCGGCGTGCTCACGCCCAGGTCCACCGCGATCGGCGCGCCGCCGGGGATCTCGATGTCGAGCCCCGTCGGGATGTCGAACGCCTCGGTCAGCCCCGTCGCGCTCGAGCCGTCGCCGGTCGAGGCCGAGGCGCCGAACCCGCGCATCGCGAACCCGTCCCACAGGTCGCAGATGTTGTCGCCGCCGGTCAGCGCCAGGTCCGCCAGCAGCACCGCGTCGCGCGCCTGGATCAGGCTCGGCGACGAGGGCGACAGCTTCATCGCGTCCGTGACCAGCTGGACCATCAGCCCGTTGCCCGCGGCGCCGCCGTGCTTGGCCATCAGGTTCGCCCGGCACTGCATCAGCGTGTTGCACCAGATCTCGCCCATGTTGTGCACCTCGTTCGCGTTCGATGACGTCTCGGGGTTGAGGAACGAGATGGGGCTCCGGGGCGGCGCCGGCGCAGCCACGCCGTACGTCGAGGGGTCGATGTCCGCGAACGTCAGCGGGTTGACCGCGAAGTCCGTCGAGTAGGGGTACCGGCGGATGCCGAAGTAATAGTTGACGTTGTACCCCGGGTCGAGACCGAACGTCAGCCACCCGCCGTTGGCGTAGTTCGCGTCCGGATCGAGCGCCGGGTCCAGCAGCAGCGCGAAGGCGTAGAAGTCCGACCAGCCCTCGCCCATGCCCGCGGCCTCCTGCGTGAACAGACCGCCGTGCAGGCGGATCGAGAGCCCGTGCGTCAGCTCGTGCACGACGACCTGCGCGTCGAGCGAGCCATCCCGGTCCGGTGTAGGCCCGGGGAAGACGTACATCTGCATCCGCCCCAGACCGCCGTCGGTGGGGTCCGCGTTGAAGTTCGCGTTGTTCGTCCCGCCGCCGTCCTGCGCCTGCGCCGTGACGGAGTCGCCCCCCGTCCCGCCGCGGCCGAAGTTGTCCTCCTGGAAGTTCGCCGCGGCCTCATCGAACCCGTACCCGTACATCACGTCGTGGAACCAGTTCGAGATGTAGAACAGCTGCACGACCGACGCGTCCTCGTACGACGCCGGGCCGCCGGCGAAGTTGATCGGGAAGTCGAAGTTCCGGTCGCCCGCCGTCGGGCGGGGCAGGTCGGGGGCGTTGTCGGCGTTCTGGTCGGTGTGCGCATCGACGTTGTTGCCCAACGTCTGCGTGCCGCCGATCGGGATCCACCCGTCGGGCGATGCCACCAGGTCCAGCGCGTCCACCGTCACGCTCGTGCGCGAGGCGTCCGGCGCCTGTGAGCCGTCGGGCGTCGCCGGCGCCGGCGACATCGGCGCGGGGCTTTCCAGCGGACGCATCGACACCGGATCGACGTACACGTTGTACGTCGCGTCCTGCGCCGCGTCGGCGCGCAGCGTGTGCCGCCACAGCAGGTCGCCATTGACCGCATCGATGAAGATCAGGTACACGTCGTCCGAGCCCGCCGCGCCGACGACCACGCGCCACGCCGGACGCAGCTCGTCCGGCGTCATCGGGAACAGCATCAGCCGCAGGTACGGCTCGTTGCCCAGCCCGGCGCCCTGCGCAAAGCGCTGCGCCCGGTCCGGCGCCTCGCTGACGCTCAGCGTCTGCGGGACGTCCACCATCGCGGCGCCAACCGAGGCGGAAGCCAGCCGCAGCGCCTCGCCGGCGTCGATCGCCGCGTTCTCGATGCGCCACCCGCCATCGGGCTCGGCGAGCATCCCGCTGGACACCGACAGCAGCGCGCCGTCGGCCGTCACGCTCCCGCGCAGCTGCGCATCGAAGACCTCAAGACCATCGACACGCTGCGTCCACCACAGCGTCCGCGCGCCGCTGGCCGGGCTCCGCATCTCGCGTGTGAGCAGGGCCGTCTCGATCTGGCCATCGCTGATCCGGAACAGGTCCGCGTGCTCGGCGACGAACGCCCGGACCACCTCACCGGCGCCCATCCGGGCGTCGGTGGGGGGGGTCAGCGTCCGCGAGGTCGATCGCACGAACTTGGGTCCGCCGAAGACCGGGTCCAGGTCCACCCGGGCCCCGGCGATCGTGTTCTCCAGCCGCGTCGCCGCGACCAGCCGCCGGGCCTGCCCCGGGCCGCTCAGTGCCCCGCGGATCCGGGATGAGACATCCCCGTTCTCGGCCCGGATGTCGAAGTTCGCCACGGGGATCGAATCGATCCGGGTCTGGCCCGGGATCCTCGTCTCGCGGACGATCTCCGCGGATTGCCCGAGCACCCCCCCGGCGAGGGTCATCGTGACAAGACAGGCGCTCCCGATCAGGAAACTGGGGGTCTTCATATGCGGCTCCTGGCGATCAACCAACCAGCGAGTCGGCCGCCGATCGACGACAGGAAGCCCCCGGAGATCACCCCCGGGCGCTGCTCGCAAGCAAACACGTTGATCTTTGATATCAAAGGACTTAGGTGAATTGCAAGGAAACGATCTCTCTTCGCTGAGACACGTCAGAGTTGACGTGTCCCGCCCCTCAGAACGAACTCCCGGCCGCCTCCACGGCCTCCAGGAGCAGGTGTAACACGACCTGATGCGATTCCTGAATCGCCGCCGTGTCATCAGAATCCACAACAATCGGGACATCACAGAGACCCAGGCAGGCCCCGCCGCCCTTGCCCAGCAGCCCGATGGTCTTGATCCCAAGGGACTTCGCCGCCTCAAGAGCCAGCCGGACATTGGGGCTCTTCCCGCTCGTGGAAAAGACTACCAGCGTGTCCCCGGACCGGCCCAGCCCCCGGACCTGCCGGGCGTAGATCGCGTCGAACCCGAAATCGTTGCCGATGCACGTCAGCGCCGTGGGGTCCGCGTTCAGACACACCGCCGCCAGCGGGGGCCGCTCGTCGCGGTAGCGCCCGATCATCTCCTCCGCAAGATGAAGTGCCTCGGCCGCCGAGCCCCCGTTGCCGCAGGTCATCACCTTCCCCCCGGCGCGGAGCGTTCCGGCGATCGTCGCCCCGGCGCGATGGATGATCTCGGCCTGCTCGCGCAGCGAGGCGATGGTCTTCGCGGAGGCCTCGATCCGTTGGCGGATGGCGTCGGTGTCGAAGGGCATGGGCGGCAGTCTCCCACACCCGGCGCTCCACCGCCAGCGCGGGAAATCCACACGGGATTGTTCCATGATCAACACCACAGCGGCAACGAGCCCGGCTACAATCGCCGCTCGTTTTTTCAGCCGGGACCGGTGTTTGCAGCCCGGCGTCAGACGCAGGGGACGTAGCTCAATCGGTAGAGCACCGGCCTTTTAAGCCGTTGGTTCTGGGTTCGAGTCCCAGCGTCCCCATTCCGGATCACGCCGGCGCCCCGCGCGTCGGTCCGCCGCGCCGCCGAGAGGGAACTCGCGCCCCATGCTGGTCATCCACACGCACTGGACTCAGGGCGCCCTCGCGGTCTGGGCGGAATCGTCAGGGGTCGCCCCGAACGACGCCGCACGCGCCGCAAACCCCGAGGCGCCAGCCAGCGATGCTCCGCGCCACCCGTTCGCCGCAGATCCGCACACCTGCCGCGCGATGCTCGACGCCGCGCTCCCCGGTGCGCTCCGCCGGCTCGACGACGCCGACCGCGCCGTCCACGTCCTCCTCCCGACCATCGACAACAGGCCCGCACCCAGCCCCACGCTCTCGCACGCGACCGGGCACGCGGCCTCGCTCGGCGCCGGGCTCGACGCCGCCGCGCTCCGGGAGTGGTCCGTCGCCGCAACCGCGGTCCCGCCCGACCTGGCGCCGGCCGTGCTCGACGCGATCGAGGACCTCGCCGACGAGACCAGCGCATCGAGCGCGCGATGGCGATCAAGCGCGACCCCCGAGGCGCGCCACGTCGCGCTGGGGCCGACCGTGCCCTTCTTCGCCGCCGCCGCCCGGCACGCCAGGTCGCTCCTGGCCGAGCAGCGATTCGTCCCGATGCTCTACCAGGGCGCCGACGGCGATCTCCGCGGGGGCTGGCGCCCCTGGCTGGGCGACGAGTCCGCGGCGATGCGCACCAGCGCGCTCCTGCGCGCGATGCCCACGAGCGCGCGCGCCGCGTGCGACAGCTCCGAGCACGAGCCTTGGCCGATCCTCTCCGGATTCCTCGACGCCGTCATCGACGCCGCATGCCGGAGCGCGCTCCGCTCCGAGCAGATGATCGAGGCCGTCGAGGACCGAGACGCCGCGCAGGACCCGCAGGTCGCCTGGCTCACCGGCCTGCTCGACGAGGGCGTCGATTCCCCGGCCGCCCCCGAGCTGCGCTCGGACATGGTCCGCTCCGTCCGCCGGTGGATCTCCCGCCTCGACGACCGGGGCGCCGACGCCGCCTGGCGCCTGGCGCTCCGCCTCGAAGAACCGATCGCCAGCGCCACGCTCGGCGATTTCCAGGCGCCCGGCGATGACCTCGTCTGGCGCCTGCGCATCGCGCTCCGCGCCGTCGAGGACGAGCGCGTGGAAGTCGAAGCCGCCGACATCTGGTCCGCCGGCGCCGACGCCATCACCGCCAACGGTCTCCGCCTCGAATCCCCGCAGGAGCTCCTCCTGCGCGAACTCGGCCGTGCGTCCCGCCTCTACCTCCCGCTCGAAAAGGCGCTCGACGGCGCGCAGCCCGAGGTCGTCGAACTCAACACGAAGCAGGCCTACCAGTTCCTCCGCGAGGTTAGGCCGCTGCTCCTTGAAGAAGGCGTCGCCGTCGAGGCCCCCGCCTGGTGGGATTCCCCCGCCGCGCGCCTCGGCGTCAGGCTCCAGATCGAGTCCGACCCCACCGTCCCCGAGCCCGGCGCCGCGGGCGATCGCTCCCCCGCGTCCAGCTTCGGCCTCGGCGCGCTCGTCGATTACCACTGGCGCATCGCCGTCGGCGACACCGCGCTCTCCGTCGAGGACCTCGAACGCCTCGCCTCCGAGAACACGCCCCTCGTCCGCGTCGCCGGTCGATGGATCGAGATCCGGCCCAGGGACGTCAAGGCCGCCGCGAAGTTCCTCCGCGAGAACGCCGGCGGGCAGATCACCCTCGGCGAGGCGATGCACCTCGCCTTTGACGCCGAGGCGGAAGAGACCGGCGTCGAGGTCCTGGGGCTCGACGCCACCGGCTGGGTCGCCGACCTCTTCTCCGACGACTCCGACGAGCGCATGCCCGAACTCCAGCAGCCCGATGGCTTCGAGGGCGTCCTCCGCCCCTACCAGAAGCGCGGCGTCAGCTGGCTCTCCTTCCTCGAACACCACGGCCTCGGCGCCTGCCTCGCCGACGACATGGGCCTGGGCAAGACCATCCAGCTCCTCGCGCTCGTCCAGAGCGACAAGGAGCTCGAGCGCACGGGCAAGGGCCCCGTCATCGGGCCGACCCTCATCATCGCGCCCATGTCCGTCGTCGAGAACTGGCGCCGGGAGATCATCCGCTTCACGCCCGGGCTCAGCGCACTCGTTCACCACGGCCCCGAGCGCCACACCGACGATGCGCTCGTCAACGCCGCGAGCGCGCACGACATCGTCATCACGACCTACGCGCTCGCCAACCGCGACCGCGAGTCGCTGACCCGCGTCCCGTGGGGTCGGATCGTGCTCGACGAGGCGCAGAACATCAAGAACCCCACGACCAAGCAGACCCAGGCGATCCGCCAGCTCCAATCGCCGCGGCGCATCGCGCTCACCGGCACCCCCGTCGAGAACCGGCTCACCGAGCTCTGGTCGATCATGCAGTTCTGCAACCCCGGCTGGCTGGGAACGCCCGACCGCTTCCGCCGCCGCTTCGCCGCGCCCATCGAGAAACGCCACGACAAGCAGCGCCGCGCCAGGCTCCGCGCGCTCGTCCAGCCCTACATCCTCCGTCGGCTCAAGAGCGACCCCAACATCAACGTGGACCTCCCGCCCAAGGTCGAGACCAAGGAGTTCGCCAGCCTCACCGCCGAGCAGGCCACCCTCTACCAGGCCGCCGTCAACGAGATGCTCGGCGAGGTCGATCGCGCCGAGGGTGTCCGCCGCCGCGGCATGGTCCTGGCGATGCTCGTCAAGCTCAAGCAGATCTGCAACCACCCCGCGCAGTTCCTGGGCGAGTACGACCCGTCCGGCGACCGCACCCCGCAGCCCTCGCGATCCGGCAAGACCACGAGGCTCATCCAGCTCCTCGACGAGTCCCTCGCCGCCGGCGATCAGACGCTCATCTTCACCCAGTTCCGCACCATGGGCGCCATCCTCCAGGCCACGCTCATGCACGAGTTCGACCGCGAGGTCCTCTTCCTCCACGGCGGGACGCCACGCGCCGTGCGGCAGCAGATGATCGACCGCTTCCAGCAGGCCGACGGCTCCGCGCCGATCTTCATCCTCTCGCTCAAGGCCGGCGGCGTCGGCATGAACCTCACCGCCGCCTCCCACGTCATCCACTTTGACCGCTGGTGGAACCCCGCCGTCGAGAACCAGGCCACCGACCGCGCCCACCGCATCGGCCAGACGCGCACCGTCCAGGTCCACAAGTTCGTTGTCGCCGGGACACTCGAAGAGCGCATCGACCAGATGATCGAGGAGAAGACCGAGCTCGCCGAAACGATCATCGGCTCCGGCGAGACCTGGCTCACCGAGCTCTCCACGGGCCAGCTCCGCGAGCTGCTCTCCCTCCGCTCCGGCGCGGTCGCCGATTCATTCGACGACGACGACGAGGACGCCGACGCCGGCGAGCCCGCCGACGAGATCAGCAGACGCGGCGCGCCACAGACCAGCCTGGGGGGGAGCTGACCATGGCCCGCCGCACCAGCGTCAACAGGACACGCTCCACCCGGCGCACCCCCGCCGCGATCAAGCTCTCCACCAAGGAAGGCCCCGTCGCGACAAGCTGGGTCGGCCTGCGATGGATGCGCTACTTCGAGTCCCACGCCGATCCGCACACCGTCGCGATGGGAATCACCCTCGCCCGGCAGTCCGTCGTCCGCAGGCTCGACATCGGCCACGGCTCCATCACCGCGCTCCTGCACGGCCGGGGCGAGCCCAAGCGCACCGTCACGCTCGCCGTGGCGACCTACGACCACGAGTTCTGGGAGCGCCTGACCCGCTCGATGGCGGACCAGTCCCTCTTCGCCGCCAAGCTCCTCGCCGGCGACCTGCCGCGCGATGTCGAGGACCTCTTCGCGCCGATGGGCATCCGGCTCTTCCCGTCCGAGCCCGACGACGTGAAACTGCGCGTCAAGGGACCCCAGCACGACATCGAGGACCTCGTCTCCCCCGATGTCTGCTGCGTCGCCGCGATCATCGCCGAGCGACTCGACAGCGACCCCTTCCTCCTTTTCCACCTCCGCGGCATCCCGGAGGATGAGTTCCGCGAGCGGCTCCGCCAGCGCCGCGCCCTCGCCGGCGCCGCCTCGGGCCTCGCCCCCGCCTACGCCCCCAAACCGATCGAGGCCGCCCAGACCCCCGCACAGCCGCTGGAAACCCTGCTCGACGACTTCTGGTCTGGCGGCGAAGGGCTGGACGACTTCGAGACCCCCCTGGCCAGGCCCCAGGTCAGCCACGCCCTGCTCCGCCGGCTGGGACCCAGCCCCTTCCACGTCGGCAAGTTCCCCCTCGTGGGGCTCCTGGCGACGTGCTACGACACCATCAGCGAATCCGCGATCCGAGGCGGCGCCGAGCCCCAACTGGATGAAGCCGAGAACCCGGCGGATCCCGACGACGTCTGATTGACTGGGCCCCGCGCTCCCCTACGATCCCCCGCTCTCCACTGATGAGCCGTCCGCGACGCTTGAGGCGCGGCATGGGTCCGGCGTTCGCGGCGTTTGCCGGATCCCGCTCGGGAGAGTTTGCCGCGGTCTCGCTTCTCGGTCGGACCGTCTCCCAGGGAGACCCCGATCGGCCCGGGCCGCGACTGTGGTTCGGACACCCGCGCAACGGCGTCAGCGCCGATGCGCCCAACAGCGGAGACCGTGGCGGAACAGCAGCAGCATCCGACGCAACGCGGCGCGAACTGGCCCGTGGTGTAATGGTAGCACAGGGGTTTTTGGTACCTCCAGTCCAAGTTCGAATCTTGGCGGGCCAACTTCTACCGATCGCTCGCGTCCGATGCGCTCAACCGACCTCACTCGTGGCATGACGCATCAAACCGCGGCCATCATCCTCGCGGCGGGCAAAGGCACCCGCATGAACAGCGACCTCCCCAAGGTCGTCCACGAAACGTGCGGCGCCCCGATGGTCTGCTGGGTCGCGCGCGCCTGCCTCGAGGCCGGGTGCTCCCGCGTCATCGCCGTCGTCGGTCACCGCCAGGAGCTCGTCCGCGAAGCGCTCGAACGCATCGACCCCGGCGACGCCTCAATCGAGTTCGCCGTCCAGGACGAGCAGCTCGGCACCGGCCACGCCGTCCGCTGCGCGCAGCCGCTTCTCGAAGGCTTCGCCGGTGACATCGTCGTGCTCTGCGGCGACGGCCCGCTCATCCGCGCCGAGACGATCGAGCAGCTCATCGCCGAGCACCGCGGCTCCGCCGCCGCCGCCACGCTCGCCACCGCGACCGTCGATGACCCCTCGGGCTACGGCCGGATCGTCCGCGACGCCGCCGGCGCCTTCGTCGGCATCGTCGAGGAGAAGAACGCCACCGACCAGCAGAAGCGAATCCGCGAGATCAACCCCAGCTACTACTGCTTCCGCGCCGACAAGCTCTGGTCCTCGCTCGATCGCGTCACGCGCAACGAGCGCAGCGGCGAGTACTACCTCACCGACGTCCCGTCCCTGCTGCTGGCCGGAGGCGAGCCCGTCGGCGCCCTCGCCGCGGTCCCCGCCGGGGACGCCCTCTCGGTCAACACCCCCGAGCAGCTCGCGCAGACCGACCGGATCCTCCGCGAGCGGCTCGCCGCGAACACAACAGGAGCGAGCGCGTGATGGCCAGGGGCGACTCCAACTCGATGAAGATCTTCGCCGGCGTCCGCAGCATCCCGCTCGCCGAGCGCATCTGCCACCGCCTCGAGCTCCCGCTCGGGATCGGTCGCACCGAGTCATTCCCCGACTCCGAGCTCATCGTCAAGATCGAGGAGGACGTCCGAGGTCGCGACTGCTTCGTCGTCCTCTCCACCAGCAACCCCGTCAACCGCAACCTGATGGAGCTGCTCATCTTCATCGACTGCCTCAAGCGGGCGTCGGTCTCGCGCGTCACCGCCGTCCTGCCCTACTACGGCTACGCCAGGCAGGACCGCAAGGAGGAGGGCCGCACGCCCATCACCGCCAAGCTCGTGGCGAACATGATCACCACCAGCGGCGCCGACCGCGTCCTCACGCTCGACCTGCACGCCGCCCAGATCCAGGGCTTCTTCGACATCCCCGTCGATCACATGTCCGCCTCGCCCGTGTTCCTGAACTACTTCAGCGACATGCGCGACGAGCTCGGCGACCTCGTCCTCGTCAGCCCCGACGTCGGCAACGTCAAGGTCGCCGGCAGGTACGCCGCGTTCCTCGACGGCGAGATCGCCTTCATCGACAAGCGCCGCATCAGCGGGACCAAGGTAAACTCCAGCGCCATCATCGGCGACGTCCGAAACAAGACCGTCCTCATGATGGACGACATGATCTCCACCGCCGGCACCGTCTGCGAGGCCGCCAGGCTCGTCATGGACCACGGCGCCCGGCGCGTCCTCGTCGGCGCTACGCACGGCGTCCTCGTCGGGCCCGCGCTCGAGCGGCTCCGCGAGAGCCCCATCGACCGCATCGTCCTCACCGACACCGTCCCCCTCGGCGACCGCATCGCGCCCATCCGCGACAAGGTCGTCGAGCTCAGCGTCGGCGACCTCCTCGGCGACGCCATCCACAACATCCACCACAACCTCTCCGTCAGCGCCCTCTTCAGAAAGGACGCCGGGTCCAAGCGCTGACCCCGATCCGCACGCAACAACCACCGCCGGCGCGACGAGCCGGCGACGATTCAAGACAGGAGCAACAACCTATGAGCACCACGTTCACCCTGGAAGCCAAGCCCCGCGACAAGGCCGGCTCCCGCTACGCCCGCCGACTCCGCAACGCAGGCGAGCTCCCCTGCGTCCTCTACGGGCACAAGCAGGGCCCCGTCTCCCTCAGCATCGACGCCAAGACCGCACTCGGCCACTTCGCCCACGGCGAGAAGGTCTTCGTCCTCGACATCGCCGGCAAGAAGGAGAACGCCCTCCTCAAGGACCTCCAGTTCGACTACCTCGGCAACAACGTCATCCACGCCGACTTCGAGCGCGTTGACCTCGACGAGGAGGTCGAGACCCACCTCCACATCGTCCTCAAGGGCGAGGCCGTGGGGCTCAAGTCCGCCGGCGCCATCCTCCTGACGAACATGACCGAGATCACCGTCCGCTGCAAGGTGCGCGACATCCTCGAGCACCTCGACGTGGACATCAGCGAGCTCGGTTCCGGCTCCTCGCTGCACGCCGGCGAGATCACCCTCCCCGCCGGCATGACGCTCGTCGGCGACCCCGACGACACCATCTGCTCCATCCAGATGGTCCGCCACGAGGAAGCCGTCGGCGAAGAGGCCGCGGTCGAGGGCGCTCAGGCCACCGAGCCCGAGGTCATCACCGAGAAGAAAGAGGCGTCCGAGGACTGATGAAGTTGATCGTCGGGCTCGGCAACCCGGGGCGGGACTACGACCGGACGCGGCACAACGCCGGGTTCATGGCCGTGGATCGGCTGGCAAGGCGCCACGCCGCCGGAGCCATCGCGCGCGGGCAGTTCCACGCCATGACGCTCGAAGCCGCGATCCCCGGCGCCGGCAAGTGCCTGCTCATCAAGCCCAACACCTACATGAACCGCTCGGGCCTGGCCGTGGGCGAGGCCGTCCGGTTCTACAAGTGCTCCCCCGTCGAGGACGTGCTGATCATCGTGGACGAGGTCGCGCTGCCGGTTGGGTCCATCAGGCTCCGCGCCGGCGGCTCGGCCGGTGGCCACAACGGGCTCGCCGACATCGAGCGCGCCCTGGGCACGAGCGACTACCCGCGGCTCCGCATCGGCGTGGGCGAGCCCGAGTTCGCCGCGCGCCGCGACCACGTGCTGGGCCGCTTCACCGACGAAGAATCCACCGCCCTCGAACCCGCCCTGGAACGCGCCTGCGACGCCGCCGAGCGCTGGGCCGCCGAGGGCGTCATCAAGGCCATGAACGAGTTCAACACCCGCGCCGCCTCCGGATGGGGCAAGCCCGCCGGCGACACCGCGGACGACAGCGACAACCCGAAGAACTGACACCACCACCAACCAACACGCCGGCGCCCGCCGCGACCGGCGCGAACCCGAAGAAAGGCGACAGCAGACCATGCCCAACAAGAAGAACTACTACGAGACCATGTTCCTCATCAGCCAGGCCGCGGCAGCCGATTTCGGCGCCGCCGTCGAGCACATCCGCGGCCTCTTCAAGCGCATCGACGCCGAGGTCGTCGCGCTGAGCAAGTGGGACGAGCGCCGCCTGGCCTACGAGATCAGGAAGCAGCGCCGCGGCATCTACATCCTCGCGTACTTCGCCTGCGACCCCACCCTCGTCGCCGAGCTCGAGCGAGCCTGCAACCTGTCCGACCAGGTCCTCCGCTTCATGACCATCAAGGCGGACCACCTGACCCTGGACGAGATGAAGGCCACCGACGACCAGCAGGGATTGGCCGACGAGGCGAAGCTCCGCGAGCAGCAGGCCGCCGAGTCCGCCAAGAAGACCTCATCCGCCAAGTCCCGCGCCGAGCTCGAGGCCGAAGCCGAGGCGGAGGCCGAAGCCGAGGCCGAGGAGACCGAGGAAGAAGCCGAGCCCGCCGAGGCCTGATCGCCCCGGACGCCCGACGACCCCGGGTACAATGCGCGTTCCAACCCCCACCCACACCCGCACCCTGTCACGAGAAATCCGGACAGCATCACGAAAGGCGAGTGAACCACAATGGCAGGATCACTGAACAAGGTCATGCTCATGGGCAACCTGACCCGCGACGTCGAGGTCAGGCACATCAACGGCGACAACGCAGTCGGCAACTTCGGCATCGCCGTCAACCGCAGGTTCCGCACCCGCGACGGCGAGAACCGCGAGGAGGTCACCTTCATCGACTGCGAGGTCTGGGGACGCACCGCCGAGGTCATGGCCCAGTACCTCGGAAAGGGCCGCCCCGTCTTCCTCGAGGGACGCCTCAAGCTCGACACCTGGCAGGACAAAACCGACGGCTCCAACCGCTCCAAGCTCAAGGTCGTCGTCGAGACCTTCCAGTTCGTTGACAGCCGCAACGAAGGCGGCGGCAGCGGCGGCGGCTCGGGCCGCGGCGGCGACAGCTACCAGACCGCCGGCGCCGGGCACCACGTCCCCGTCTCCGAGGACGACATCCCCTTCTGACCACCTCAACAATCAGAACACCCGTGCCACGACAACGCCCCAGGGCGTTGTCGTGTTTTTTTCTAGTGGTTTGTTCTGAGGGAGAAGGATGGACCAGACAATCGCCCCGCGCTCAGGCGCAGTGCGACCCGAACTCCCCGAGCAGGATCCCCAGGTCCGCCGTGTCCACCATGCCGTCGTCGTTCAGGTCGGCCTGCGCATCGTTGGTCCCGAAGGCCCCGAGCAGCACGCCCAGGTCCGCCGTGTCCACGACGCCGTCGCCGTTGAGGTCCGCCGAGCAGGGGACCAGCACGACCGGCGCGCCCGGGCCCACCAGCGTGTTGTGCGCCGTCTCGATCGCCGAAAAGAACGCCCACTGGCTCGTCACCCAGTAGTACGTCTCACCGGTCTTCAGCAGCGCATCGAAGCTCGACGTCCCGCTGGGGTCGCCGTTCTGCGCGAAGCCGTTGCCCAGCCCGTAGTCCAGCAGGTTCTGCAGCGGGAGCTGCGGATCGAACCCGTCCCGATAGAGGAACGTGAAGTGGTTGTTCCCCGATGACAGCACGCTCGTGAACTCGTACACGCCCGGCGTGTCCACGGTGAACGCCAGCACGTGGTACGCCACCGGCCCCTGCCCGCTGACGCCCTCGATGAAGTAGGGCCGGTCCCACTGCTGCCCGGCGTCCGGCGTCGCGTCGTACATCGTCGTCACGTCGTCGGCGAGCGTCAGCAGGTGGTACGACACGTCGCGCAGCCCGTACGTCCACCCCGCGTTGGGCTCCGTCGAGCCGAACGAGAACAGCCACGTCCCGTCCCCGCTGACCGGGAAGGGCAGCACGAACGCCCCGTCCTGGAACGGGTAATCGGCGATCGTGATGTCGCCGCTGATCGGGTTGAACAGGTTGCCCATCGCGCCGGTGGGTGACTCCGAGTCCATCGTCACGTCCAGCGACCAGGGCCCCACCCCGCCGCCGAAGTCGCCCGCCACCGTCGTGTACCGGGCGGTGATACCGACCCCGCTCACCGGATCGATGATCCCGGAGAACATCGCCATCCGCGCCACCGGGCTCGTCGTCGGCACATTGAAGTCCGAATCCGGCGCCGTCCCGACCAACCGCAGCGCGCCCGAGGCCGGGCCGGCGCCGAGCAGGGAGGCGAATACGACAAGATTGAGACAGCAGGCAGGCTTCATGGGTCGGCTCCATTGGGGCAGGGATCGGTCGCGCGGAGATCGGTGCGGCTCGGTGTGCACGGGATTCCAAACCTAACAGACCGGGACGCCCGGTTGAAGCCCGAACACCGGATTTCATCGCACCGGGGGCGGATCCCGGCCCCCGAAAGGCGCCTACCATCGCCTCCACCCCGCTGGGCCACCCGGCCCCCGGGACCACATCAGCCGTTGGGGCCCCGTCCTGACCAGGACCCGGCCCCTCAACTTTCACCCTGAAAGGACAGCGACCCCAATGTCGAAAACCATCAAGCTGTTGCTCACCGAGAACGTCGATTCCCTCGGCATCGTCGGCGACGTCGTCACCGTCCGCATGGGCTACGCGAGGAACTACCTCATCCCGCGCGAGATGGCCATGATGCCCTCCGACGAGGCCATCGCCGAGCTCGCCGGCAAGCGCGCCCAGGCCGAGAAGGAGATGCTCGCCCTCCGCGCCAACCGCGAGCAGATGATCGACAAGCTCGACGGCGTCCAGCTCACCCTCGTCCGCTCCTGCAACGACGCCGGCCACCTCTACGGCTCCGTCACCCAGCAGGACATCGCCGAGGCGCTCACCAACGCCGGCTACCCCGTCACCCCCCGCTCCGTTCGCCTGCCCCACGCGATCAAGCGCATCGACGCCTTCGATATCCACATCCGCCTCGACCAGGACCTCGAGGCCGACATCAAACTCGAGGTCGTCCCCGACCGCGAGCTGCACCTCGAGGAGCGCGTGGAGATGGAGTTCGACAAGGAGGGCGAGCTCATCGTCAAGTCCGACCGCAAGGGCAGGCCCGAGGGCGCCGGCGCCGAGCAGCAGGGACCGAAGATCAACGTCCCCGCCGAAGCCGACATCTGATCCGCCCGGCGCAACCGCAACGCATCGAAACGACAACCGCCCCGGCGTCACACCGGGGCGGTTTTTTTTTCACGTGATCCGAAGCCGGCTCAACGCTCAGCGATTGAGCGTCGGCATCGGCGGGTTGAACGTCGCGATCGGCTCGGGCCCCAGCTGCAGCGTCTCGATCATCACGTCGTTGCGCCGGTTGACCAGGAACAGCACCGTCAGCTTGTCGGTCGGCTTGCTGTTGCTCGTCTGGGGCAGCTGGTTGAACGACCGGATCGGGTTGCCCAAGTCGTACGAGATCGTCACGCCCCGTTCGTCCTTGAAGATGTACCCCACCGCGTCGAACGTCTCGCCCTGCGCCCGCAGCTGCAGCGGCATCAGGTACAGCGCCGCGTCGTACGCCTTGCCCAGGATCGAGAGCTTCGCCTGGGCGCTGATGTCGATCTGCACCAGCGTCGTCCCCGCCGGTGTGAAGAACTCGTCCACACGCAGCTTCGGCGCGACGTCCCCGGAGATCTCCGAGGACGCGAACTTGTTCATCCCGCCGGTGATCTGGTTGTCCTCGTTCAGATCCAGCCCGCCCCGGTTGCCCTTGCTGAACGTCTCCTTCAAGTTCGTGGATATCAGGACCCCGTAGTTCTCCCGGTCGTTCCGGTCGATGCCCGAGATCTGCGTCCCGCCGTGCTTGATCGGGATCGCACCGGGCCCGGCCGAACCGCCACCGCCGCCCCCACCCGCGACCGCGGCCGAGCCCGCCAGGATCTGGTTCGCGTCGATCGCCGCGTCGCGCTGCGCCGTGGTGACCCGGCCGTTCTCGATGCCCGGCAGCGGCAGCGGCGCGAACGACGACACCGGCACACGCACGTTCTTGACCAACACGTACGTCGGCGTCCCGCCCGGGGGCACCGGGAACTCGAACGCCATCGTCGCCGTGCTCGCCGCGCCGACCGACGCCAGGAACACGTCCTTCGCGTCGTACCGGAACCGCCCGTAGGAGACCCCCTCGCTCTTGGCCTGCGACACCATGGCCACCGGCGCCACGCGCCGCGTCACCCCGTCCGCGTCCTCGTACAGCAGCGTCACCTGCCCCGAGCCGAAAACGACCTGCCCGCCGCTCTCCTTGGCGGTGGGCTCGAAGAACAGCACGAAGCCCTCCAGCGTCGTCCCCGCCGGGAACGGCTTGTTGTCCAGATCCCGCGCCTGCTGCGGCTGGCTCGACTGCGAATCCTTGAACAGCTCGTTCGGGTTGGACGCGCTGACCGAGTACCGCCCGATCGCGCGGAAATCATCCGGGCTCAGCGTGTTCCGCGCCCGGTCGTCGAACGTGATCCGCATCAGCGCCGCCTGCTCGTCGATCCGAGGCGCCAGGGCGGCCAGCGGCGTCGGAGTCGCGAACCCCGCCACGCTCAGCTTTTCGTACAGCTTCGCCGTCAGCTTGTCCGCGGGCAGCCACAGCCCCGCCGTCCGCTGCAGGTTCCCCTGCGAGTCGTACGTGATCGGCTTGTACCCGAGGAACCCCGACGGCAGCCGCAGGAAGCCCATGCTGATCACCAGGATCCCCACTGCGATGATCCCGGAGC
Organism: Phycisphaeraceae bacterium; assembly: GCA_020639135.1. Taxonomy (GTDB): domain Bacteria; phylum Planctomycetota; class Phycisphaerae; order Phycisphaerales; family UBA1924; genus JACKHE01. The sequence goes on along the minus strand of JACKHE010000004.1, from coordinate 134,072 downwards.
CCGCGCCGAACGCGCCGCCGCCGATCATGTTCAACACCGGGCTGAACTTCAGGTTGTACGGCACCGCCTTGTCCATGATCACCCGCAGCAACGCCAGCGTCACCAGGAACGGGACCGCCAGTCCCACGGACCACGCGATGTCCTCGCGCACACCCAGCATCAGGTACGCGACCGGCTCCCACACGCCCAGCGCGACCGCCCCGGCGATCACCGTGCACACCAGGTGGATCAGCGCGGAGAACAACCCCTCCTGCGACCACATGTACGCGATGAACCCCACCAGCACGATCACGATCAGGTTGATGACGATGGCCATGAATCGAATCCTCAGCTCCGCGGCGCGCCGACCGGCGCGCGCTCTTTGTACCGGTCAGGGCTTCGCAGCAGGCCGTGCCGCGCCCTGACCCGGCTTCTGCTGCCCGGGCTTCGGCTTGGCGCCGGTGCTGGTGATCCGCGCGACCTCCTCGACACTGGTGACGCCGCTGAGCGCCTTGAGCACCGCCGCCTCCTGGATCGACGGCAGCCGCTTCCGCTTGATCGCGTTGCGGAAACCCATCAGGTCCCCGTTGGCAAGCGGCTGACGCTCCTCCGCGCCGACCTGGAACACCTCGAAGACGCCCTCCTGCCCGAAGTACCCCGACCCCTGGCACACCGGGCACACGTCCTCCTTGCCCCGGATCAGCACCTGCCCCCCGCGCTTGAACAGGCTCTTCGTCCGCTCGGGGGTCGTCCCCAGCTTCTTGAGCATCTCGGGCTGCGGCGTGTACTCCACCCGGCAGTTCTGGCACAGCTTCCGCACCAGCCGCACGGCGATCACGCCCGTCAGCGCGTCGGCGACCTTCTTCGAGTCGCCCACCGCCTTGGCGAACGTCTGCACCGCCGCCAGCGCCGAATCGGCGCGCAGCGACACGAACGTCCGAGTCCTCGACTGGTCCGCCCGGACGATCTCCTGCGCCGTCGCGACGTCCGGCAGCTCCGCGACAAACACCACGTCGGGGTCGCGCCGCAGGATCGACCGCAGCATCGTCGCGTACTCCGTCCCGTCGCCCGCCATCGGGTCGAACACGTTCTGCCGGACGCCCTCGATCGACGTCGAGGGCTCCAGCTCCAGCGTCTGGATGTTCTGCGTGTACGCGTCGTGCTCCCGCGCCAGCGCGTACATCGTCGCCGTCCGCCCGTTGGCCGGGGGCGACGACAACAGCACCACGCCCTCCTGCTGCAGCAGGATCGCACGGAGCTCGTCGAGCTGCTTGGGCGTCAGGCCCAGATCCTCCACCTTGTGGTTCACCTGCCCCTCGGGGTCGAAGAGGATGTTCATCTTCACCCCGCCGGTCGAGCCGCTCGTCGCCAGCCGCAGCGGACGCGTCGCCCCGCCCTGCTCGATCTTGATGTTCGCGCGCAGCTTCCGACGCCGGTCCGTGACGTCCAGCCCGCCCGCGGACTTCAGGAAGTCGATGATCCCCAGCGCCCGCTCGCCCGGGATCGGGTCCGCCGGACGCCGGACCCCGTCGATCGTCAGCGCCACGCTGTAGTTCCCGTCCTGCCCGGGCGCGATGTCGATCCGCGAGGCCCGCGCGCCGACCGCGTCGATCAGCAGCGCCTCGGCCGCGATCCGCACGTCGTACTCGGGCGTCCCCCGCTCCGGCGCCTTGACCGTCCCCTCGGGGCCGCGGAACGCCAGCGTCACGCCCTTGGCGAGCTTCTCCTCCTTGCGCTCACGCATCTGCTCCTTGAGGCGAGAGATGTCCATGGACCACTTCTGGTCCTCGGGCACCTTGTGCGAGGCGTTCCGCTTGAACCAGTACGCCCCGAGGTCGATCCCCAGCAGCAGGAGCATCGCCGGGTACCCGATCAGGAAGTTCGGCAGCAGCAGCGCCATCCCCAGCGCCAGCAGCCCCATCACCACGTGCACCGGGTTCCACACATTCACGCCGAGCAGGAACCGACGCACGTCGGCGTCGTAGAGGCTCGTCACCACCCACGCCCAGCCGATGAACGGGATCGCGACCAGCGCCGGCTTCCACCACGACACCAGGAAGACCGGGTCGGCCTCAACAGCGAGCGTGGCGAGCGTCGTCAGGGATTCGTAGGTCATGATGGTTTCGTTGTCGCGTGGTCAGTCGCGCCCGGCGCCCCCGGCGCCCGCGCGGGCCCGGGTGGCGCACGCCGCCCCCGGTTCAGCCGATGCCCTTGAGACGCATCGAGAGCTCGTCCGCGTTCGGCGTCGCTTCCATCGCCGTCCGCATGTGAATGTATTCCTCCTCCACCAGCTTCACAAGGGAGCCGTTGAAGTCGGTCATCCCGCTCTTCTGGGCCTCCTGCGTCACCAGGATCTCCTGCAGCTCGCCCTCCCGGGCCTCCAGGATGTACTTCCGCACCACGCTGTTGTTGATCAGGATCTCCACCGCCGGGATCCGCGGGATGTTCTTGTGCAGCGTCGGCAGCAGCTTCTGGTACACGATCGCCCGCATCTGGTACCCCATGATCTTCCGAACCTGATCCCGCTCCTCCGCGGGGAACAGGTCGTAGATCCGCTGGAACGTCTGCGGCGCGCTCGACGCGTGGATCGTCCCGAACACCAGGTGCCCGGTCTCGGCCGCGTGCAGCGCCGCCTCGAACGTCTCCGCGTCGCGCATCTCGCCCACAAGCACCACGTCCGGGTTCTCGCGCACCAACGCCCGCAGCGCGACCTTGAAGTCCAGGCAGTCGATCCCGATCTCGCGCTGGTGGATCGTCGCCTTCTTGTCCTCGAAGATGTACTCGATCGGGTCCTCGATCGTGACGATGTGAACCGCCTTCTGCTCGTTGATGTAGTTGAGCATCGACGCGATCGTCGTCGATTTGCCCGAGCCCGTCACGCCCGCCAGGATCACGATCCCCTGCGGCTGCATCGCGATCTCGGACATGATCGGGGGCAGGTACAGGTCCTGGAACCGCTTGATGTCGCTCGTGATCAGACGCGCCGCCATCGACAGCTTCCCGCGCGTCATGAACAGGTTCACGCGGAACCGCTCACGCTCCGAGTAGTCGTACGCGAAGTCCACCGATCCGAACTTGTGAAGGTCCTCCCACTGCTCCTTCGTCAGGATGTGGTCGCAGATCTTCTTGTACTCCTCCAGCGTCACCGGGTCCGTGTCCAGCGTCTTGAGCTCGCCCCGAAGCCGCACCACCGGCGCCTTGCCCGTCTTGACCAGCAGGTCCGACGCGCCGAACGAGATGCACGCCTTGAGAAACTTCCCCAGACGCGTCGCGTGCGGGTCGTGCTTCTTGTCCGGGTCCAGCGTGCAGTGCCCGACGATCGAATCGCCGGGAGCGGGGGTCTCAACAGGGGTCATGACGATCGATTCCTTCCGACGGACAACAAGGCCGGGCGCCCCGGGGCGGCCTCGGCAAGAAACGAATCCAGATGCGCACCGCACCGGCAATACCACGCCGACCGGCGGACGACCCGACCAATGCGAGAGCGACAGCGGCCCCGAGCCGAGCCCAAGGCCACACCACCACAACTCCCGCGACCGGATCAATACGCAGGACCAACGAGCCGGGTTGCCACGCCGTCGGCGCCCCGCAGGACAACCGCCGAAACCCGGCCCAGAGGCCATCTTACCCCCAACGCCCCCCCGTGCCACGACCCGGCTCCGCTGGGTCGCGCTTCCAGGAGTCCAGTGCCACGACCCAGCTCCGCTGGGTCGTGCTCTTCCCGCCCCCTCAATCCACCCTAATACGCCAGCCCCTCCCCGAACCGGTCCACGAACGACCCCGAATCCCCCGGTCCAAGCCCCCCCAGTGCCTTGAGCATCGCCGACACACTCTCCTCGGGGGTCACCGGGGCCTGCTCGCCGCCCATCCGAGTCGAGACCCACCCCGGGTGCATCGCCAGACAGGTGAACCCCTCCGATTTCAGGTCCGTCCCCAGCGTCGAGGTGAACATGTTCGCCGCCGCCTTGCCCATCTTGTAGCCGTAGTACAGGCTCCCCTGCGCGATCTCGTTCGACCCCAGCTCGCTTGAGATCGTCACGATCAGCTTCCCCGAGCCCCGCCGCAGGTTCGGCAGCACCGCCCGCGTCACCCGCAGGGGCCCCAGCGCGTGGATCGCCATCGCCGCCTCGAACTCCGCCAGGTCCAGCTCCGTGATCGATCCCTTCACCGGCGGCGACCCCGCGTTGTTCACCAGCGCATCCAGCGGCATCTCCCCGAGCTCCATCGCCGCCCACTCGATGCTCGCCTCGCTCGACACGTCCAGCTTGATCACCCGCTCCGCGACCGCTTCCAGCGCCTCGGCGTCGCCCGGGTCCCGCGCCGTCCCGACCACGACGTCGCCCCGCTCGCGCAGCTGCCGCGCCATCTCCAGCCCGATGCCCCGGTTCGCCCCGGTGATCAACCATGTCATCGCCATCGCTCGCTCCTTGTCATCCGGATCCCAGCCGATACTCGCCGGGCGTCACACCGACCACACCCTTGAACGCCGACGCGAAGTGCGCCGCCGTCGCGTACCCGACCCCGACCCCGATCGACCCGATCGGCGCCCTCGTCGTCCGCAGCAGCCACCGCGCCGCCTGCATCCGTTTCAGCGTCGTGTACCGCTTGGGCGAGACACCAACCACCGTAGTGAACAATCGGTGGAAATGATGTGGGCTCAGCCCCGCCGATTCCGCGATCGCGTCCAGGTTGATCGCCGTCGCGAACCCGTCGTGGATCGCCGCCAGCGCTCTCGCCACGCGCAGGTCCGCCAGCTCTTCCACCGCCGGCAGCGTGTTCGCCCCCTCCAGCGGACGCAGCTGCGCGTGCCAGTGCGCCGCCTCGCGCAGCGCCGCCGCCCGGTTCCGCCGCAGCGCCACCCAGTGCGGGACCTTCCCGATCGTGATCGTCATGTCCAGCGGCCGCCCGTCCCCGACCTCCGGCCACCGCTGCTCGCGCACCGCGCTGAGCGTCCGGCACAGCTCCCCCGACGAGACGCCCGACCTCCCCAGCGTCCGCCGAGTCGCCGGGTCCGCGTGGATCAGCCGATCGTCCGCCCCAATCAGCAGCCGGTGCATCCCGCGCTCGGCCGGGCGATTGAACACCGCCTGCCACTGCCTTGCCATCAGTTCGATCGAACGCAGCTCCTCGGGCCGGTACGCCTGCCCCGACCGCGCCAGCGTCACCAGCCACCACCGACGCCGCTGCAGCGATTCCGGGTGCAGGTGATACACCACGTGCGCGCCCGGAGCGCCGGCGAGCACCTGCGTCTGCGGCGCCGCCGCGGTCCCCACCGCGATGCCCTCCCGCAACGCCCGCTGGAACAGCCGGTCCCGCCCCCGGCCCGTCAGCGTCCAGTCCGACACCGCCTCGGCCGACAAACCCCAGCACGCCATCAGCTCGTCCGGCGCCGGGTTGTCCAGGCTCACCAGCCACAGCGAGAACGAATCGCACGCCGACTCGTTCTCCACCCACGCGCGCACAGTGTCCGCCGTGTGCGACCACGGCGCCGGGATGTCCGGCTCCACCGCACAAGCCAGCGGCTCCAGCGGGCTCAGCCGGATCGCGCTGGAGTCCTCGGCGCTCACCGCTGCGACTGCTCGACGCTCCAGATGATCTCATCCCCGGAGCAGTCAATGTGCACCGCGAAGAACCCGTCCTCGTGATCCCGCAGCATGGGCCACAGCACCTTCCGGTCCGTCTCGGGCATGTCCAGCGAGCCGATCGTCGTCGGGTCGTGCCACTCGAGCACCCCCTCGTCCATGGGGCCCGCCTCGACCTCGACCGGGCCGATCACCCGGTACACGAACAGCAGCCAGTGCGTCTCGTTCTCGTACGCCTGCTCGCTGATCACCCCCGCCAGCCGCAGCCGCTCGATCGGGACATCGATCCCCGCCTCCTCGGCGATCTCCCGCTGTGCGCACCGCGCGGGGCTCTCGCCGATCGCCTGCTCCAGCTTCCCCCCGATCGGGCTGTACATCCCCTTGTTCGGGGCCTTGGCCCGGTGCAGCAGCAGCACGCGCCCCCGCGCATCGCGCAGGTCGCACAGCACGGCGATCTTGTACGGGATCGGTTCCGATGACGTCATTGGACGACACGATACGCCCTCACCGCCCCGGCACAACCCCCGCCGGATCCGGCGTCTCACCCCAAACGCGCCATCCGCCGACTTTTCCATCGACGCCACGCGCCGAACCGATACCCTGAATCCCCGTGCCAGCCAGGCCTGCCCTCCATCTCGACCCCGGCGTCTTCGATCTCGACGGCGCCGCCGCGCACTTCGTCGGCATCGGCGGCTGCGGCATGTCGGGACTCGCCCGCATGTTCCGCGCCCGCGGCGCCCGGGTCACCGGATCCGATCAGACCCCTTCGAGCGTCACCGACGCCCTCATCGCGGAGGGATTCCCCGTCGAATGCGCCGACCCCGGCGCCCTCCCCGCCGCGGCGCAGCTCGTCATCGCCTCCGCCGCCATCAAGCCGGAGCACCCCCAGCTCGTCGAGGCCAAGCGCCGCGGGCTCCCCGTCATGACCTACGCCCAGGCGCTGGGCCGCTGCATGATCGGCCGCACCGCCATCGCCGTCGCCGGCGCCCACGGCAAGTCCTCCACAGTCGCCGCGCTGGGGCACACGCTCATCCAGACCGGCCTCGAGCCCACCGTCATCGTCGGCGCCGCCTGCAGGCAGCTCAACAACAACCCCGACGCCGCGCCGACCGGGTTCCACCTGGGCGCCAAGCGCATCCCCGCCGGCCCGCGCGCCGGCGAGCCCGGCCTCCTCCTCGCCGAGGCGTGCGAGTTCAACCGCTCCTTCCACAGCCACCACCCGACCATCGCCGCCATCACCAACGTGGACGCCGATCACCTGGACATCTACCACGACCTCGCCGGCGTCATCGAGGCCTTCAACGAGTTCGCGCGGCGCGTCCCGCCCGCGGACGAGGGCGGGCTGCTCCTGATCGCCCACGACGGCGCGCACCGCACCGAGGTCGCCGCCGGCGTCCGCGCCAGGGTCGAGACCCTCGGCCTCTCCCCCGAGGCCGACTGGCGCGTCGGGTTCGACCCCGAATCAGCGCTCGTGACCCTCAGCAGAGACGGCGCCGAGCTCGCGCGCTGGACCAACCCCACCCCGGGCGTCCACAACGCGCTCAACAGCGCCTTCGCCTGCGCCCTGGCGATCACCGTCGGCGCCGATCCCCGGCGCGCCGCCGACGCGCTCGCTTCATTCCAGGGCGTCGATCGCCGACTCCAGCGCCTGGGCGAAGTGGGGGGGGTCACCGTGTACGACGATTACGGGCACCACCCCGCCGAGATCGACGCCACGCTCCGCGCCCTCCGCCAGCACGAGCGCCCGACGGGCCGGCTCGTCTGCGTCTTCCAGCCCCACCAGCACAGCCGCACGCGATTCCTCCTCGACGAGTTCGCCCAGTCCTTCTCCTGCGCCGACGCCGTCATCGTCCCGCACATCTACTTCGTCCGCGACACCGAGCATGAGAAGACACTCATCGGCGCCGACGATCTCGTCCGCAAGCTCCGCGAGCGCGGCGTCGAGGCGACGCACATCGACGCCTTCGACGACATCGTCGATCACCTGAGCCGCTGGTGCGAGCCCGGCGACCTGCTCGTCGTCATGGGCGCCGGACCCGTCTGGAAGGTCGCGCACCGTTTCGTCCAGCGCGCCGCATGCCCCGGCGCCGTCACCGCGAGGGCGTCATGATGACCACCGCACAAGCGTCAACACCGATCGAACACAACGCCTTCCTCCCGACATGGTTCGGCGTGGGGGGGACCGCCGACGCGCTCGCCAGGCCGGACACCATCGAGGCCGTCGCCCAGCTCGTCCGCGAGCACCACCCCGTCCGCGTCCTCGGCGACGGCGCCAACCTCCTCGTCGATGACGACGGCGTTGACGGCCTCGTCCTCTGCCTCAAGCGCCTCAACACCATCGAATACCCCGACGACACCACCGTCCGCGCCGGCGCGGGCGTCAAGCTCCCCGCGCTCATCACCGAGACCATCCGCAACGGTCTCGGCGGGCTCGAACGCCTCGGCGGCATCCCCGCGACCGTCGGCGGCGCCGTCGCCATGAACGCCGGGGGAGCCTGGGGTGAGATCGCCGACCTCGTCAACACCGTCCAGATCGTCGATCCCGACGGCGCCGTGCGCGACCTCGATCGCGCCGAGATCGAGTTCGGCTACCGCAGCTCCGGCCTGACCCGATGCGTCGTCGTCCGCGTTGACTTCGCCCTGACCCCGGGCGATCCCGAGACGCTCCGCGAATCGCTCAAGCGGATCATGGAGTACAAGAAGAACTCGCAGCCCCTCGCCGAGCGATCCGCCGGCTGCGCCTTCAAGAACCCCGTTGTCGCCGGAGAGCGCGTCAGCGCCGGAGCCCTCATCGACCAGGCCGGCTGCAAGGGCCTCCGACACCACGCCGCGCACGTCTCCGAGAAGCACGCCAACTTCATCTGCATCGATCCCGGCGGCTGCGCCCACGACGCCATCGGGCTCATGGAGATGGTCGAGCAGCGTGTCCGCGACGCCCACGGCGTCACCCTCGAGCGCGAGGTCGTCATCTGGAGACGCTCCCGTTGAACACCGATCCCCGCAAGCCCACCGTCCTCGTCCTCGCCGGAGGACCCGACGCCGAACGCCAGGTCAGCATCGACAGCGCCGGCGCCATCCGACAGGGGCTCCTCGACGAGGGATTCCCCGTCGAGCACCGCTGCATCGACGCCATCACGCTCGACGAACTCCGCGCCATGCCCGGCGATGTCGTCTTCCCCGCCCTCCACGGCCCGTGGGGCGAGGGCGGACCGATGCAGGACCTGCTCGAACAGGACGGCCGACCCTTCGTCGGCGCCCGGGCGCGCACCGCCCGGCTCGCGATGGACAAGATGGGGTCGAAACTCCTCGCCGCAACGCTCGGCGCGCGCACCGCCGTCGCCTGCGCCTTCAACGCCAGCGACCACGAGCCCCCGCTCCCGCTGCCCGTCGTCATCAAGCCCGTCCACGAGGGTTCGACCGTCGGGCTCTTCGTCTGCCGCACACGCGACCAGTGGAACGCCGCGCACGCCGCGACGAAACAGCGCGCGGTTGCGGCCCAATGTGCGGCGATGGTCGAGCCCTACATCGCCGGCCGCGAGCTCACCGTCGGCGTCCTCGCGGGCCGCACGCTCCCCATCGTCGAGATCACCCCAGCCGAGGGGCTCTACGACTACCAGGCGAAGTACCACCGCGACGACACGATCTACACCGTCGATCCCGGACTCCCGCCGGGCGTGGCGCAGCGGATCACCCACGCCACCGCCGCGATCGCCCGCGCCATCGGCGCCGAGCAGATCTCCCGCTCCGACTGGCTCCTGGACGCCACCGGCGCCGCCTGGTTCCTCGAGATCAACACCATGCCGGGATTCACCTCGCACTCGCTGCTGCCCAAGGCGGCCGCCGCCGTCGGGATCGGGTTCCCCCGGGTCTGCTCGATGCTCGTCGAAACCGCCTGCATGACCGCCCCCATCCCCGGGCCGATCCCTGTCGCCGCCACCTGAGCGTCGCCGCGCCCCCGCCGGTGCAGGGATCGCCCCCGCTGTGCCGAAGTTGATGTTCCCATGGTCCCCCAGTCCCAGCCCCGAGGCAGGAGCGATCCGCGCATGGCGAAAACCCGGCGATCCAGCGGCAAAAAGAAGAGCAAGTCCCGCCCCTACCTCCTCGTGGGCGAGCCGGTGGGGGGGCTGATCGGCGCAGGCCGGACGCTCGCCGCGATCCTCTTCAAGAAGGACGACGAGACCGCCTTCGGGCGAATCGCCGGCGCCGCGCTCGTCACCGTCATCGCCGCCGGGGCGGCCCTCGGCGTCGGCCCCCTGCGCGAGCACGTCGGCGACACCCGCGCCGATCCGCTCGACGTCCGTTTCCAGTGGCCGACCCTCTCCGGCGAGACACAGACCTGGCTCCCCCAGTCCATCCAGCACAACCTGATCGAGACCGTCCTGACGCGCTGCTCGCCGAACCCCCTCGACACCGAATCCCTCGAAGAGGCGCAGTGGGCGCTCCTCCAGACCGGATGGTTCCCCGAGCCCGGGCCCACCGTCACGCGCAGGCCGCGCGGCGTCATCGACGTCGCCGGCGCCTGGCGCGCCCCCGCCGCCGTCGTCCGTGTCGGCTCCGTCGATCACCTCGTCGCCTGGGGCGGCGAGCTGCTCCCGCCCGAATACCGCGCGGGCACCGCGTGGCCCCTGCGCGTCATCGAGCATCCCTGGGCCTCACCACCGACCGACAGCGCCGGCCAGCGCCGCCCCGGGCAGACCTGGGTCGGCGGCGACGTCCAGGCGGGCCTCGACCTGCTCGCCCTGCTCCGCACGCGACGCGCCTGGGAGCACGTCGCCGGCGTGGACATCGGGGGCTTCCTCGATCACAACATGCTCGTCATCCGCACCACCGAGGGAGCCGAGGTCGCTTGGGGGGCCGCCCCCGGCGCCGCGGCGCCCGGCGAGCAGCCCGACGCCGAGAAACTCCACCGGTTCGACGCCCTGCTCGGCAACTCCGCCTGGATCAACGCCGGAAGGCCCCGTGTCGATCTCTACACGCCCTATGTTTACTTCGATGAATCCGCGGCAGGCGCCAAATCACGCTGACCGCCACGCGGGCGACGCCTCGACGCGCGGCCGGCTCATCATCCCGCGCCGAGAGCCCGAGCCCAAGACCATCACCCTGCTCTGGTCGCTCTACCTCCTCGTCGCCGCCGGCTCGACCGTCTTCGCCGTCGAGCACCTCTGGATCTACGACGCCAGCGACTTCCGCACCAGCAGCAGGCTCATGCTCGGCATGATCGGCCTCGGTGTCGGCGCGCTCTGGCCCATGGTCCGGCTCAGCCAGACTTCACCCCAGCGCATCGGCGAGTCCGTCTTCGCCGATGTCGTCGCGATGTGCGTCCCGGCGCAGGCCGTCATCTGGCCGCTGACGCTCCTCGGCGGGTGGACGTGGGGCGTCACCGCGCTCATCGCGCTGGCGCTCGGCGCCTGGGCCGCGTTCATCGGCGCCATCATGGCGCTGGGCGTCCTGGCCAGGCCCGGCGTGATGCGCAGCGCGTGGATGCTTGTCGCGATCGCGTGCGTCGCCGGCGCGCCGATCTGGGCGATGTCCACCGGCTGGGCGCGCCCCGACCCCGCGTCGTTCGACTGGCGGTTCGCCTCACCGCTGACGATGGGATGGGGCATGACCACCTCGCTCAACGGGAGCGTCGCCAGGATCACCCCCGACAAGTGGGCCGGCGTGCTCATCCCCGCCGCCGCCGCCGCCATCGGCTGGGCGCACTTCGCCCTCGCCTCCGCCGCACGCCGGGCGACCCCGAAACACTGATTCCACACCGGGAATGCGCCCCCGGACGCCCGCCCGCATCCCCCGCGCCGATCCGGGGTACAACACGTCATGGCGGACGCAGCGCGTGATCATCCCCGCCGGCCGATCGCCTTCCCCGCACCCCACACAGGAGTGTTCCTCATGACCAACCGCAACGCCCACCGCACACTCGGCGCCGCCGCGGCCTGCGCGCTCGCGGCAATGACCGCCGCGCCGCTGCTCGCCGCCGACGACACGCTCATCCCGCGCGACGTCCTCTTCGGCAACCCCGACAAGGCGTCGCCCAGCCTCAGCCCCGACGGCCAGCGCCTCGCCTTCCTCGCGCCCGTGGACGACGTCCTGAACATCTGGGTTGCCCCCGCCGACAGCCCCTCCGCCGCCGTGCCCGTCACCAACGACACCGATCGCGGCATCCGCACCTACTTCTGGTCCTACGACAACGTCCACGTGCTCTACCTCCAGGACAAGGGCGGCGACGAGAACTGGCGCGTCTATTCCACCAACGTCGCCACACACGAGACCATCGACCTCACGCCCATGGACGGCGTCGCCGCGCAGATCCAGCAGGTCAGCGACAAGTTCCCCGGCGAGATCCTCATCGGGATCAACGACCGCGTCCCGCAGTTCCACGACATCTACCGCGTCAACATCGGGACCGGCGACCGCGCGCTCGTCCAGGAGAACAACGGCTACCTCGGCTACGTCACCGACGACGACTACAACGTCCGCTTCGCCACACGATTCACCGACGACGGCGGCTCCGAGCTCTTCCGCAACGACGACAGCGAGTTCACACCCTTCCTCAAGATCCCCATGGAGGACTCCCTCACCACCAACCCCATGGGCTTCGACAGGTCGGGCGACATCCTCTACTTCATCGACAGCCGCGGGCGCAACACCGCCGCGCTGACCACGCTCGACCTCCAGACCGGCGAGCAGGCCGTCATCGCCGACGACGCCCACGCCGATCTCTCCGACGTGATGGTCCACCCCACGAAGAAGAACATCGAGGCCGTCGCCTTCACGCGCCTGCGCAAGGACTGGGTCATCGTCGATGACGCACTCAAGCCCGACTTCGCCTACCTGCGCAAGATCGCCGACGGCGACATCGAGGTCATCAGCAGGACCCACGACGACACCAAGTGGGTCGTCGCCTACCTCCTCGACGACGGGCCCGTCCAGTACTACCTCTACGACCGTCCCGCCAGGACCGCCAAGTTCCTCTTCACCAACCGCTCGCAGCTCGAGGGGCTCCCGCTGTCCAAGATGCGCCCCGTCGCCATCCCCTCCCGCGACGGCTACGACCTCGTCAGCTACCTCACGCTCCCACGCAACACCGAGCTCGTCGGCGACCACCCGCGCAGCCCGCTGCCCATGGTCCTCTTCGTCCACGGCGGCCCCTGGGCGCGCGACAACTGGGGCTACCACCCCTACCACCAGTGGCTCGCCAACCGCGGCTACGCCGTCCTGAGCGTCAACTACCGGGGCTCTACCGGGCTCGGCAAGGACTTCCTCAACGCCGGCAACAAGGAGTGGGCCGGGAGGATGCACGACGACCTCATCGACGCCGTCAACTGGGCCGTCGATCACCAGTTCGCCGACCCCAACCGCGTCGGCATCATGGGCGGCTCCTACGGCGGATACGCCACGCTCGTCGGCCTGACCTTCACACCCGACGAGTTCGCCTGCGGCGTTGACATCGTCGGGCCCTCCAACATCGTCACGCTCCTCAACACCATCCCGCCCTACTGGGCGCCGGCCGTCGAGATCTTCAAGAAACGCGTCGGCGATCACACCACCCCCGAGGGGCAGGCGTTCCTCGAGGCGCGCTCCCCGCTCTCGCGCGTCGATCAGATCAGCAAACCCCTGCTCATCGCGCAGGGCGCCAACGACCCCCGCGTCAAGCAGACCGAGTCCGACCAGATCGTCGAGGCCATGCAGCGCAAGGGCATCCCCGTCACCTACGTCCTCTACCCCGACGAGGGACACGGCTTCCGCCGACCCGAGAACAGCACCTCGTTCACCGCCGTCGCCGAGGCCTTCCTCGCCGAGCACCTCGGCGGCCGCTACGAACCAATCGGCAGAGACTTCGACGGCTCGACCATCACCGTCCCCGTCGGCGCCGATGAGATCCCCGGGCTGGCCGGGGCCCTGACCCGCTGACTACACTGACAACACCGAATCGATCCGCGCAAGCCCCCCGCAGGCCGGGGGGCTTGTCATCTTCCCGGGCCGGCGAGCCGCGCAACCGGAAGGAGCCGAAATGGAGTTCATCACCCCCGACGAGAAAGCGCAGCTCGAAACCAAGCTCCGCAAGCTCATCGACAACCGCCCCGTCCTCTCCAGGCGCATCCAGGAGGCACGCGAGCTCGGCGACCTCAAGGAAAACGCCGACTACCACGCCGCGCGCGAGGAGCAGGGCCTCGAAGAGGCCGAGATCCGCCGGCTCGAGGAACGCCTCGCCACCGCCAAGGTCGTCGAGGGCGGGAAGATCTCCGAGGAGATCGTCTTCATCGGCGCCACCGTCCGCATCCGCGAGGTCGGCGACGACGAGGAGGAGCTCTTCAAGCTCGTCGGTGAACCCTCCGGCGCCGTTTCCGACGAGATCGTCGAGGTCACCGTCGGCAGCCCCATGGGCGCCTCGCTCATGAAGGCCCGCGTCGGCGACACCATCCGCGTCGATCTCCCCCGCGGCCCCAAGCGCTTCGAGATCCTCGCGATCCTCTGACCTGCAACCATCCGTGCGGATGATCCCCCCAGCGTGGTTCCTCATCGCCGTCGCGATCATGACCGCGATGGCGCTGCTCCTCCCGGGCCCCGCATGGATCGGCAGCCCCGAGCGATTTCTCGGCGTCGTCGTGATCGCGGTCGGCCTCGCGATGGTCGGGCTGAGCATCCCCAGCTTCGTCAGGCTCAGAACCCCCATCCACCCGGATCACACCCCCAACGCGCTCATCCGCACCGGGATGTACCGCTTCACGCGGAACCCCATCTACCTCGGCATGACCATCGCGCTCCTCGGCATCGCCGTCGTGCTCGGCGTCGCGAAGCCCCTCCCCGTCCCGTTCCTCTTCGCGTTCGTTGTCGGCAGGCTCTTCATCCGCCGCGAAGAAGCCAACCTCCACGCCGAGTTCGGGAAGGCGTATGACGACTACCGCGCCCGGGTCCGCCGCTGGATCTGATCAAGCCCGAAGCGCGCCCCCGGGCGCTTCAGGTCGCCGCGCGCTCCCCATCGGCGCCCACGACAACCTCCACCGCCGGCGCCGCAACCCCGACGTGCCGCGCCCCGTCCGCCGTCAGCTGCCGACCCCGCCGCGTCCGCGCCAGGAACCCCACCTGCAGCAGGAACGGCTCGACCACCGCCTCCAGCGCGCCCGCGTCCTCGCCCATCGTCGCCGCGATCGCCTCCAGCCCCACCGGCCCGCACCGGTACGTCCCGCCGATCGTCCTAAGATACCGCCGGTCCAGCTCGTCCAGCCCCAGCGTATCGACACCCTCCAGCGCCAGCGCCTCCTCGACGACGGTCACGCTCAGCTTCCCCTGCGCGCGCACCTGCGCGTAGTCCCGCACGCGCCGCAGCAGCCGGTTCGCCACCCGCGGCGTCCCCCGGCTCCGCGACGCGATCAGCGCCAGCGCCGGCGCCTCGAACCCCTCGATCGACAGCATCGCGCAGCTCCGCGTCAGGATCGACAGCAGGTCCTCCGCCTCGTAATACCGAAGATTGTGCGCCACGCCGAACCGCGACCGCAGGGGGCTCGACAGCAGCCCCGCGCGCGTCGTCGCGCCGATGAGCGTGAACGGCTTGAGCGCGATCGACACCGTCCGCGCGTGCATCCCCGAGTCCACCTGCACGTCGATCCGGTGGTCCTCCATCGCCGGGTAGATGAACTCCTCAACCGCCGTCGGCAGCCGGTGGATCTCGTCGATGAACAGCACATCCCGCCGGCCCAGCCGCGTCAGCGCCCCGACGAGGTCCGTCCCCCGCGTCAGCGCGGGACCCGACGTCGCGACCAGGTTCGCCCCCATCTCGTGCGCGATCACGTGCGCCAGCGTCGTCTTGCCCAGCCCCGGAGGCCCGTGCAGCAGCACGTGATCCATCGGCTCGTCGCGCCCGTTGGCCGCTTCCAGCCCGATCCGCAGCCGCTCGATCAGCTCCCGCTGCCCCACGAACTGCCCGATCCGCTCCGGCCGCAGCGCCCAGTTCGCCCGGGCCTCCTCCGCCGACACCGATTCCCCGCTGATGATGCGTTCCGTCGCCATGGGCCGGAGTGTACCAGACGACGAGGGAAGACAGGAATCGTTCCGGAGACGTGCGAACCAACCCTGACCGATGCCGCGTGCCCTTGAACCATTCGTTTTTTCGATGACGTCGCACCGATCCGCCGGTAGCGTTCACGTCATATCGGCGCTCTTGATGTAATCTCCTCCGACGGCGTCATCGACACCGCCGACCTCGGCATCCTCCTCGCCGCCTTCGGGTCCTCCTGCCCGTAGCAACCCGTTCGCCGCCGCCGCTCGCGGTCATCGCCGGTCAGGTCCCCGGGCCCCCGGTGTCGCGCGCACGGGCCGGTACACTTGACCCCATGGATTGGAAGCAGCCATCCGGCCGGGTCGTCATCGCCGGCAGGAGCGGTTTCCTCGGCATGAACCTGGCGCGCCACCTCGCCGGACTCGGCTGCGAGATCGTGATCCTCTCCAGATCAACAGCTTCAGACCCCGCCCGCGCCCGCATCGCGCGATGGGATGCGCGGACAACCGGCGACTGGGCCGCGGAGCTCGAGGGCGCCGCCGCGATCGTCAACCTCGTCGGCCGAACCGTCGATTGCATCAAGACCCCGGACCACTGCGACGAGATCCTGCGCTCCAGGGTCGAGGCCACCCGCGCCCTGGGACAGGCGCTCCGATCAATCGACGATCCCCCCGGAGTCTGGGCGCAGATGAGCACCGCGCACATCTACGGCGACCCGCCAACCGTCCGGTGCGATGAAGACTCCGCGTTCGGCTACGGCCTCGCCCCGACCGTCGGCAAGGCCTGGGAGCAAGCATTCGACGACGCCGCCCCGCCGGGGATCCGCAAGGTCGTGCTCAGGACGAGCTTCGTCCTGGGACGATCCGCTGGCGCGCTGCGAACCATGTCCCGCCTCGCACGCTGGGGGCTCGGCGGCCGGGCGGGCTCCGGACGCCAGGGCGTCAGCTGGCTCCACGAACACGACATGAACCGCCTCTTCGAGCGCGCGATCGCCGACCCGTCGATGCACGGCGCCTGCATCGCCACCGCGCCAAACCCGGTCTCCAACGCCGAGTTCATGCGCGCCATCCGCCGAACGCTCCGCGTGCCCCTCGGCCTCCCCGCGCCGGCGCCGCTCGTGCGTCTGGGCGCGCCGCTGCTGCTCCGCACCGACCCCGAGCTCGCCCTCTGCGGCAGGTATTGCGTTCCGAAGCGATTGCAAGCTGAGGGGTTCGAGTTCAGGTTCCCGACCATCGAGCCCGCGCTCCGGGACCTGCTCCGGTGAACACACGCCGTGGAGCTCACGGTTGAGACACCGCGTCGCCCGCCCCCGCCTCACACCGCCTGCAGCATCCCCTGCTTCACCCAGCCGCGGACAGACTCCAGGATGCTCTCGCCGTCGAGCTTCGCCTCGGCCAGCACCATCTCGGCCTTGCCCGAGCCCAGGTAATGACCGCCGCGGAACGGGTGCAGCGTCAGCGCCCGACCGCGCTCGGAGAGGATCCAGCGGAACATCGTCGGCAGCGTGAACCCCGTGATGCCCACCGCCTCCCGCGCGCGCTCCTCCGGGAAGATCGACCGCCGCTCCGCCTCGGGCAGCAGGTCAAACAGCTCCGCGCTCGAGACGTAATACACGTTCAGGTCGATCCCCTCCTCGATCAGCCGCGGCAGCGTCACGCCGATGAACTCGTTGCATACCCCGCTGCCCTGGATGACGATCGTCCCGTCCCCGTCGCCCTTCGCCTCGCGCAGCAGGTACATCCCCTTCGCCGCAGCCGACGCCGGCGCCAGGCCCAGCGCCGCGCGGTCGTGCACCGGCTCGTTGGGCCGGGTCACGAACGGCACGATCACCGAGGGCCGCGCGTTGAGCGCCGCCGTCACGCAGTGCCACATCTCCTGCGGGTCCCACGGCGTCAGCGTGACGCAGTGCCCCTTGACGAAGTTCTCCTGCATCAGCTGCAGCGGCTGCGGGTCCGCGTGCGTCGGCCCGTCCTCGCCGGTCTTGAGTCCGGCGTGGCCGCACACGAGAAAGAACGGCCGGTTCGGGCCGCCGTCGATCTCCGCGCGCGTCTGGTTGCCGATCGCGTGCAGCCGGCACGCCGTGTGCCCCATCGCCGCGATGAACGCGCCGTACGACGATCCGGCGCCCACGTGCGCGCCGAACGAAGACAGCCCCGACAGGATGCCGCACATCCCGTCCTCGCAGATCCCGCCCGTCGAGAGCAGCCGCGAGCCCGGGTTCGTCCCGGCGTTGAACAGCCCGCCGTCGAACCCGTCGTTGGCGCTCTTGATGCTCGTCGAGCCGTACAGATCCGCCGCCGAGGAGAGCACCGCGCCCCCGCTCTGCCGGTTGTAGTGGTTCAGCACCCTGCCGAGCTCGCCGCGCAGCGTCGTCGAGCCCCCAGGCTCCAGCGCGCACTCCGCCGGGACCTTCCCGGCGCCCTTGGCCGCGACCTCGAACACTTTGGAGACGTCCGGCGCCCCGGCCCTGGGCTTACGCTCCAGCTTGTTCAGACGCCCCTGCGCCGATGTCAGCCGGGACGAGAGCATCCCGACCATCCCATCGTTCTTCTCCATCGAGGTGCGCACAACGTTCAGCGCATCCCAGTAGTGCGCCTCGATCAGGTCGGCGTACTCCTGCGGCGTCTTGCCCGTCGAGCCCGGCGCGTCGCGCGTCAGCTCGATCCCCGCGGCCTTCTCCAGCTCCGCGATCGTCTCGAAGAACTCCGCCGAGCACAGCTTGTGACCGCCGCCGTGCGACGCCTTGCCCTCGATCCCGTACCGCCAGCCCTTGACCGTCCGGTACACGACGCACGTCGGCTGCCCGTTGTCGAGTGTCGCCGCGTAGCGCTGCGCCGCGATGATCTGCTGGAAATCAAACCCGTCCGGCACGAACACGACGTTCCAGTCGTGCAGGTACGCGAACTCGCACGGGTCCCACTGGACGTACTCGCCCGGCTCGGACCCGTCCCGGCACACCGCGTTCGAATCGATCGCCGCCTGGTTCCAGTCCAGGTGCATCACGACGTTGCCCAGCGAGCCCGTCGCCGCCGAGGCCATCGCCTCCGATACGCGCCCGGGCGTCAGGCCGCCCTCGCCCTCGATGATGTGCACCCACGGCGCGTTCTCCTTGCCGTAGTAGTCCATCGCGCCGAACCCAAGACCGACGCTCGAGCAATCGCCGACGCCCGAGGCGCCGGTCGAGAGCTTGATGAACGGCACGATCGGGCACGGGTGCCCGTCCAGCGCCTTCGACCTGAACTTGTTGAACAGCGGGCACCGCGTCACCGGGTTCCGCCGGAACCCCAGCAGGTCCTCCAGCCGGAGCTGCCACTTGATGTCCTCGGGCAGCAGCCCCGGCGCCCCGATCCGCGCCGCCTCGTTCCGCAGCGCCCACATCGCGTACAGGCCCATCGCCTTGTGCCCGGCGCCGTAAGAGATGATGTCCGCGTCCATCCGCGCCGGGTCCGACATGTCGTACGCCATCGCGTCAAAGAGCAGCGACGCGACGATCCGACCCGACGAGATCGACCCGCCCGGGTGCCCCGACAGCGGGACGTAGTTGAACATCATCGCGCACAGCGCGCGGTACGTCATGTCCAGCGCCTCGAACCGCGTCAGCTCCTCTTCGCTCAGCGGCTTGAGCAGCTCCGGGTGATCCGCGATGTTCGTGTACGACGCGCGACGGGGTCCGAATCTCAGTTCCATGGGGGGGAGTTCTCTTTCATGAACCGGGCGAACCCGGCGGTGTCGGTGGATGCCCGCTCGATGCGCACCAGCGCCTCCTTCAGATCCTCGGCGCTCGTCGCGATGGACAGACGCAGGAAGTGACGCCCCTCGGCGCCCAGCGCCCCGAAAGACCTCCGGTCCATCGCCGCCACGCGGTGCTCCAGCAGCAGGAACATCTGGAACATCGTCGCGGGGCTCGTCCGCTTCCGCACATCGGGGGGCAGCGCCGAGAACGCGCTCAGCACGCCCAGCTTCTCGCACACCCCGCCGATGTTCGGGAACACGTAGAACGCCCCGCTGGGCGTCTCGCACGTGATCCCGTCGATCCCGTTCAGCCCCGCGACCACGATGTCGCGACGCTCCTGGAACGCCTCGACCATCTCCCGCACCGCCGGCGCCGTCTTGGGCGACGTCAGCGCCGTCACCCCGCCCATCTGCGTGTAGGGCGACACGCAGGAGATGTAGTTGATGTTCATGTTCTTGAAGAGCAGCGCCTCCTCGACCGTCGGCAGCACCGCCCACCCGAGGCGCCCGCCCGTCCACGAGTACGACTTGCTCGCGCCGCTCACCAGGATCGTCCGGTCCGCCATCCCCGGGATGCTCCCGATCGACACGTGCTCCTTCCCGTCGAACAGGATGTTCTCGTAGATCTCGTCCGAGTACACCCGGACGTCTGGCGACGCCTTCGCCTTGATCACGTCCGCGATCCCTTCGAGCTGGTCGCGTGTCGCCACGCCGCCCGTCGGGTTCGACGGGAAGTTGATGATGATCAGCTTCGTCCGGTCCGTGATCAGCGGCGCCAGGTCAGCGCCCGTGAAGCTGAACCCCGCGCTCTCCTCAAGGTGCAGCGGCCTCGGGACCGCGCCCACATACTCGATGAACGACTCGTACACCGGGTACCCCGGGCTCGGGTAGATCACCTCGTCGCCGGGCTCGCAGTAGATCTGCTGCGCAAAGCCGATCGGCGGCTTGCCGCCCGGGAACACCACCACCCGGTCCGGCGTGATGTGCAGCCCGCGCTTGGCGCCCATGTCCTGCGCGATCGCCTGACGCAGCGGGAGCACCCCCTGCGGGTCGCAGTAGTGCACGTTGTCCAGGTCCAGCTGACGCTTCACCTCGTCGCGGATGTGCGCCGGCAGCGGGAAGTCCGGCTCGCCAAGATTGCACTTGATCACCCGGTGACCCGCCGATTCCAGACCCGTGATGTAGGGCCCGATCTTGAACGCGTTCTCCGTGCCGATGCGCTGGTTCCTGGCGGCGATCAGTGTCATGACAGGGCCTCCGGAGCTGGGGAAAAATCGTGGGCGACTGGCGGGGCTTGTTCCCTGTCCACCGCTGTTCGGCGGCGGGTTTCAGGGCCGGGGATTGTAGTCGAATCACCCCTCCCGGCCCCGTTTTGGCCCCCGAAAGCCCGATCCCGGTCCTCCGGGGCCTCTGCGACCCCTCCCTCGAGAGATATTTCACCGGGATATTTGCGGATAAGAGGATATTCATATATGATATCATCGCTTCACCGGGCGATCTGGAGTGATATCACAAACCTCCGAATACGCGCTGCGGGCCGTCATGTACCTCGCGCAGGACAACGACCACCCCCGCACCACCGCCGAGATCTCCGAACACACGCTGATCCCGCCCGGCTATCTCTCCAAGGTCCTCCGCACACTCTCCCAGGCCGGGCTGCTCCACGCCCGGCGCGGAATCGGCGGAGGCTTCTCGCTCGCCAGAGCGCCGGAAGGCCTCACCGTCCTCGATATTTTCAACGCCGTCGGCGACGACATCACACGCATCAGCCAGTGCCCGCTCGGCTCCAGCCAGCACACATCCCTCTGCGCCATGCACCAGCTGCTCGATGACGTCCACGCGTACATCGAGAACCGCTTCCGATCCACCTCCATCCAGGACCTGATCAACTCCGCGGCCAAGAGCCACCTCCTCTGCCGACCCGAGCATCGCTCCGGACTGACGGGCATCACCAACCCCTCCCGGAACGCTCGATCCAAGGCCTGACTCCCGGCTTGGCCCGGGAATCACCCGAATAGGGGGGTCGGGGCGAAGGTGGATAAACGGACACACTTGTTCTTTATTGACGGGCCGGGTATCCTCTCACCCGATCAATAGATCTCTATCGGGTCCGAATGTCCGCATTCGACGGGGTGATCCGCCATGACACCTGAAGCCGCACCATCGTCGCCGAAAAACCGGGGCGCTGCGCTCAACGAGGTCATCGCCTCGATCTGCGGGCCGCTCCTGTTGCTCCTGGCGCTCTGGTTTGTTCTGGGCGCCGCACCGACCGCGCCGGTCCCCGACGCCGCGACGCCCGTCGTTCGCGCCGCCGATATCGACCCCGCGCCGCGCTTCCAGAGAATGACCGACCCGGCTTCGACGCTCATCGCCGGAATCCGCCAGCGCTGCAACGACTGCCACGCCCTCGCCGACCTCTCCCGCAACACCGGCGAGCCCCTCGTCCAGCACGCCAACATCATGCTCAACCACGGCCTCAACGACCGCTGCCTCAACTGCCACGACCGCGCCGACCGCAGCAAACTCGTCGGACTCCACGGCGGGAAACTCCCCTACGCCGACGTCGAGCAGCTCTGCGCCCAGTGCCACGGCCCCATCTACAACGACTGGAAACTCGGCACGCACGGCAAGACGCTCGGATACTGGAACGCCGGCCTGGGCCAGCCCAACAGGCTCGTCTGCACCGAGTGCCACAACCCGCACGCCCCGGCCTACGAGCCCATCAGGCCGCTCCCGGGCCCGCACACACTCCGCATGGGTTCGCCCGATCCCGAAGTCGCCACGCACATCAGCGAGCAGCGCAACCCGCTGATCCGCTGGCAGGACGAAGAGCACGGCACGGCGCCCCAGAACAGCGAGCAGGACTACACGGAAGGGGGGGCGCACTGATGCGTTTGCCTCTGATTGACGAACACCGTTCCGACGCCGGCTGCGGCTCCGGGGGCTGCGGCTGCGCGGGGACTTCCGGCGCTCAACCCGTCGCCTCGCGCCCCGGCATGACGCGCCGCAGCTTCCTCCGCACGACGGCCGGCGCCACCGGCGGCCTCGCCGCGCTCGCCGCGTCCCTCAGCCCGCTGCGCGAGCTCACCGGCGACGGCTTCTCCATGCAGCAGTTCCTCCAGAAGCACTACAAGGAGATGACCGAGAGCGACATGAACAAGGCGCTCGACCGCATCCGCGCCCAGGTCGAACAGCGCTACGAGCTCCGCCCAGAGATCCGCGACATCAAGCCCCTCGACGGCGTCGAGTTCGTGTACGCCCTCAACCTCAGCAGGTGCATCGGGTGCCGAAAGTGCGTCCACGCCTGCGTTGCCGAGAACAACCAGAGCCGCGACCCCGAGATGCAGTACATCCGCGTCATCGAGATGCCACGCGGCACCACCGACATCGAGCAGGGCGATCACCACTACGACCGCCCGACCGTCCCCGACGAGAGCCACTACTACATGCCGGTCCAGTGCCACCAGTGCGCCAACCCGCCCTGCGTCAAGGTCTGCCCCGTCGAGGCGACCTGGCAGGAGGCCGACGGCATCGTCGTCGTCGATTACGACTGGTGCATCGGGTGCCGCTACTGCGAGGCCGCCTGCCCCTACTGGGCGCGCCGGTTCAACTTCACCACGCCCAGCATCCCCAGGGACAAGCTCAACCTCAACATGTCCTACCTCTCCAACCGCCCCAGGCCCAAGGGCGTCATGGAGAAGTGCCACTTCTGCCTGCATCGCACGAGGCAGGGCCGCATGCCCGCGTGTCTCGAGGTCTGCCCCACCGGCTCGCGCAAGTTCGGCAACGTCCTCGATCCCGACAGCGAGGTCCGCGAGGTGCTCCGCACCAAGCGCGTCTTCGTCCTCAAGGAGGACGTCGGCACGCTCCCGCGCTTCTTCTACTACTTCGATGAACGCGACCCGCTCCGCAACATCAGCGTGGAGGGCGCCGGGTCATGAAGGACTACACCACGTTCCTCTTCCGCTGCTTCCGCCTCAGCTTCCAGGGCGACTGGAGGTACTACCTCTGGATGCTGGCGCTGACCATGATCGCCCTCGTCGGCCTCAACGCCTACGCGAAGCAGTTCGTCCAGGGC
The DNA here is from genome assembly GCA_020639135.1 of Phycisphaeraceae bacterium. GTDB lineage: Bacteria > Planctomycetota > Phycisphaerae > Phycisphaerales > UBA1924 > JACKHE01. Next base: position 110,704 of record JACKHE010000004.1, on the reverse strand, counting down.
CTCGCCACCACCGGCATGACCGACCAGGTCTCCTGGGGCCTGTACATCGCCAACTTCACCTTCCTCGTCGGCGTCGCGGCCGCCGCCGCGATGATGGTCATCCCCGTCTATATCTACCGCCACAAGGAGCTCCACAACCTCGTGATCTACGGCGAACTCCTCGCCGTCGTCGCGATCGTCATGTGTCTGCTCTTCATCGTCGTGGACATGGGCCGCCCGGACCGCGCCCACCACCTCCTCCTGCGGTTCAACTTCCCCATCTCCATCCTCACCTGGGACGTCATCGCACTCAACGGCTACCTGCTGCTCAACCTCCACATCTGCGGATACCTCATCTACTGCGCCTACCGGCGCCGACCGCCGAGCCGGGCCTTCTACATCCCCTTCGTCTTCATCGCCATCGTCTGGGCCATCAGCATCCACACCGTCACCGCGTTCCTCTACGCCGGTCTCGGGGGCCGGCCCTTCTGGAACAGCGCCGTCATCGCGCCCAGGTTCCTCGCCTCCGCCTTCGCCGCGGGCCCGGCCATCATCATCCTCACGCTCCAGATCATCCGCCGCGCCACCGGCTATCTCGTCAGCGACGGCGCCATCCACACGCTCCGATCCATCGCCACCATCGCCCTGAGCATCAACATGTTCCTGCTCGGCTCCGAGCTCTTCACCGAGTTCTACACCCACTCGGCCCACGTCGTCTCCGCGCAGTACCTCTTCTTCGGGCTCCACGGGCACAACGCCCTCGTCCCATGGATCTGGACCGCCATCGCGCTCAACCTCGGCGCGCTCGTGATCCTCTTCTCGCCCTGGAGGCAGCGCCTCCCGCTGCTCAACCTCGCCTGTGTCGCCATGGTCGTCGGCATCTGGATCGAGAAGGGCATGGGCCTGATCGTCCCCGCCTTCATCCCCAGCCCCCTGGGCGAGATCGTCGAATACACGCCGACACGCAACGAGATCCTCGTCTGCCTCGGGATCCTCGCCTTCGGCGCACTCCTCTACACCATCTTCGTCCGCATCACCATCCCCGTCCTCTACGGGGAGCTCACCATCGACCGCGCGTACCACACCGACTCGGCGTCCGGTCAAGACCGCCGCGAACATCAGCATTCGGGAGACCATCAATGAAACGAACAATCACCGCAGCGCTCTCGCTCGCAGCCGGAGCGGTCGCGTTCGGGCAGGCCGCGATGGGCCAGGCCATCGCCCTCCCGAATATCAGCGACATCACCCGGGAGTGCGTCGATTGCCACCAGAAGGCCGACCCGGGCCTCTACCAGCAATGGGGGACCAGCACCCACTACCGCGCCAACGTCGGCTGCTACGAGTGCCACAACGCCGACAAACGCGACCCCGACGCCTTCGATCACTACGGCAACACCATCTCCGTCCTTGTCACACCCAAGGACTGCGCCCGCTGCCACTCCCGCGAGGTCGAGGAGTTCGCGGGCTCCCACCACTCCAAGGCCGGCCGCATCCTCGGCTCCCTCGACAACGTTCTCGCCGAAGTCGTCGAGGGCAACAAGGGGCTGCACACCATGGCCTTCACCGAGGGCGTCTCCGCCGCCGCAGTCAACGGCTGCTGGCAGTGCCACGGCTCCGAGATCAAGGTCCTCGCCGGGGGCAAGCTCGACCCCGCCACCTACCCCAACTCGGGAATCGGGCGCATCAACCCCGACGGCACCGAGGGCTCCTGCAACGCCTGCCACACACGCCACGACTTCTCCGTCGCGCAGGCACGCCACCCCGACACCTGCGGCAAGTGCCACCTCGGGCCCGACCATCCACAGAAGGAGATCTACGAGGAGTCCAAGCACGGCATCAACTTCTTCTCCAAGATCAACGACATGAACCTCGACAACGAGAAGTGGATCGTCGGCGAGGACTACTGGGCCGCCCCCACCTGCGCCACCTGCCACATGTCCGCTACCAAAACCCAGAGCGTCACCCACGACATCGGCATGCGCATCAGCTGGAACAACCGCCCGGCCGTCTCCGTCAGGCCCGAGGTCTCCGACGCCAAGATGGGCCTCCCGGGAGCCAACGTCCCCTGGCAGGTCCGCAGGCAGAACATGAAGGACGTCTGCCTCAACTGCCACGAAACACAGTGGGTGGAAAACTTCTACGTCCAGTACGACGGCCTCGTTGACCTCTACAACACCAAGTTCGCCAAGCCGGGGCTCGAGCTCATGGCCCTCGCCAAACCCCTCATGAAGCCCACCGCCTTCGCCAACAAGATCGACTGGACCTGGTTCGAGCTCTGGCACCACGAGGGACGCAGAGCCAGGCACGCCGCGGCCATGATGGCCCCCGACTACACCCACTGGCACGGCACCTACGAGATCGCGCGGAACTTCTACTCCGAGTTCATCCCCGAACTCGAAGAGCTTGTCGAGCGCGCCAGTCATGCGAGCGACCCCTCGAAGGTCAAGGCCGCCGAAGCACTCCAGGCCAAGATCGACGAGATCCTCAACACCGACGACCACAAGTGGTACCTCGGCAAGATGGACCCCTCCGAGCAGGCCGCGCGCAAGCAGGCCGCCGAAGACTTCAAGAAACGTTACGACAAGTGACGACGAACAACACGGCCATGCAGACCAACGAGACGATCGCCGGCGCCGCGAGGAACCCCGTCAGACTCTCCGAGTCCGACGCCACCGCGGCGCTGCGCGATCACCTCGTCGCCAGGGCGACCGAGGCGCGCCTCAGCCGCGGCCTCTACATCGACGCCGAGGCGATCATGAGCCTCCTCGATGACCGCTCGCTCGTCCGCTACCCCGTCGGCGTCCGCTTCGACGACCTGCCGCTCGAGCCCGGCGAGTTCGCCTGGCCCATGCCCCTGGGAGACCGACCCGCCGACGGCTACTGCCTCTTCATCAACCCCTGGTTCCGCAACCAGCCCGACGCATGGCCCCTGCTCATCGCCTACCACATCCCCTCCGTCAACTACGGCGACATCGTCGCGCCCGAGGACGCCGAGGCCTTCGGCGCCGCGCTCCTCGGCATCGACACCGACACCTATTACAACGCGCTGTGCGAACTCGTTGACAGCATCCCCCTCGGCGACTGACGCGCCGACTCCAGAACAAAAATCCCTCACCATCCAAGGAGAAACAACATGCTTCGTCCCCTCTCCTCCACCCTCGCGCCCACGCTTGCGCCCACCCTCGCGTTGCTCGGCGCCTGCGCATCGAGCGGCGCCGCGCTCGCCGCCCAGACCGACGCGCCGACCAGCGCGGACGAGGTCCGCGCCATCGTCGCCGAGATGATCTCCGACGCCGAGGGCCGCTCCAGCCTCCTCCAGTCCGGCGCCACCGCCGGACACGACGGGGGCGGCTTCTTCCTCTCCTCCGCCGACGGCGCCTTCAACCTCCAGGTCAAGGGCTTCATGCAGTTCCGCTACGCCCTCAACTTCAGACCCGACAACACCGCCGGAGACGACTTCACCCCCGGCTTCAGCGCCCCGAGAACCGTCATGTTCTTCAAGGGCAAGATCCACGAGGACATCGGCTACCAGATCCGGTTCAACTTCAGCGCCGCGACCGGCGCCGCCGGACTCGACGACGCCTTCGTCACCTTCAAACTCGGCGACGGCTGGTCGCTCCGCCTCGGCCAGGGCCTCCACGCCTTCGACCGCGAGTGGCACCACGGCGACGTCAAGCTCCAGACCATCGAGCGCTCGCCGGTCGCCTACCTCCTCGGCGGCTTCCGCTCCCAGGGCGCCATGTTCACCTACAGCGCCGACGACTTCCGCCTCTTCCTCACCTTCTCCGACGGCCTCCGATCCCAGAACACCGACCTCGGCGCCTCGCCCGCCGACTACGCCTTCACCGCACGAGGCGAGTTCAAGCTCTCCGGAGACTGGAACAGCGTCTCGGGTCCCCTCACCAGCCCGAGAGGCAGCGAGGAAGCCTTCGCCCTCGGCGGCGCCGTTCACTACGAGTCCGGACCCGACCTCAACATCGGCGGGACCGAGCAGAGCCTCTTCGCCTGGACCGCCGACCTCAACTACAAGAACGACGGCTGGAACGTCTTCGCCACCGCCACCGGCTACCACGTCTCGGACGAGGCCGGCGTCCCCGGCGCCGACTTCGACGACTTCGGCTTCGTCCTCCAGGGCGGCTACTACATCGCCGACAACACCGAGCTCTTCGGACGCTACTCCGTCATCCTGCCCGACAGCGCCCGCGCCCCCGCCGATGACAACTTCAACGCCATCGCGCTCGGCGTCAACTGGTACCTCCACGGCCACGCCGCTCGCTTCACCCTCCAGGGCGAGCTCTTCCTCGATCCCACAACGACCACCGTCGCTGGCAACTTCGCCAACACCGGCGGTCGCACGCCCGCGAGCAGCCTCTTCGGGATCCTCGCCGACGACCACGACAACCAGTTCACACTGATGGCGCAGTTCCAGCTCCTCTTCTGATTCAACTCCCACCAGCGATCGCACGCCCCGGCCGCGCCCTGCGCCGGGGCGTTTTTCGTGCGCTCACGCCCCGCCCGCCGACAGCGCCGCCTCCAGGTGCGCCAGTGTCCGCTTCGTCACCGGGTGGTTGGGCCCGTACAGCAGCCGCTGCATCTTCAGCGCCCGGTCGTACTCCGCGACCGCGCGGTCGTACTCGCCCAGCGCCTCGTACGTCTCCCCGGCGCTGGCGTACGCCTCGGCCAGGTCCGGGTGCGTCCGGTGCTCGTGCATCGCCTCCAGCCGCGAGATCAGCTCCCGGTGGACCTCGACCGACGCCCCCAGCTCGCCGCGCCCTCGCAGGATCTTCCCCTCGACCAGCAGCAGACCCACCAGGTACTCGTTCTCGTCGCCGAGCCGCTCGTGCACCTCCTCCAGCGTGGCGTCGTGCAACGCCTGCGCCTCGTCCAGGTCCCCGCGCTCGATCATGATGTTCGCGATCTTCACCGACTGCTCCAGCAGGTGCAGATCCGAGAACGCCAGCGTCCTCGTGTAGATCGCCTCGGCCCGGTGGAACAGCTCCTCGCCCTCCTCGTACCGCCCCTGCCACGCCAGCAGCTCCGTCAGGTTGTCCATGATCCCCGCCACGCGGTTGTCGTTCTCGCCGTAGAGCCGCGTCCGGATCGTCAGCGCCGAGCGCAGCGCGTTCTCCGCCTCCTCGTACTGCCGCGCATCGGTCAGCACCGTCCCGAGCAGGTGCAGCGCCGACGCCATCTGCGGGCTGCTCGACCAGCCCGAGATCGTCTGCCGCCGGCCCACCGCCTTCCGCAACACGTCCGCCGCCTCCCCGTACCGCCCGTGCGCGTAGTAGATCCGCCCGAACTGCTCCAGCAGCTGCGCATCGACCTCCGGCTCCGGGCTCAGCCCACGGTCCACCCGCGTCGCGAACCGCTCGTACAGCGAGTCGATCGCGTCCACCGGCTCCGCCCCGCTCGGGTCCGCCGTGTTGAGGATATTCAGCAGCGTCTGCTGCAGCGCGTACTCCTTGAGCTGCGCCTTCGTCTCCCGCTCCCGCGCCGACGCCGCGATCTTCGCCTGCCACGCCACCGCCGCGCCGCCCCCGACCAGCAGCGTCCCGATCACGCACGCCGCCGTCACCGGCCCCTTGTTCCGGCGGACGAACTTCCCCGCCCGGTACGCGATCGTGTCCTTCCGCGCCAGCACCGGCATCCCGTTGAGATACCGCTCGATGTCGTCGCGGAGCTGATCCACGCCCGAGTACCGACGCTCCGGCTCCGGGTGGATCGCCTTGAGCAGGATGTTGTCCAGGTCCCCGCGCAGCGCGCGCCGCAGCCGCTCGGGTGTCGCCTCCGACGGCGCCAGACCTTCCAGGAAATCACGGAACTCGTCCGCCTCCGGCGTGTTCCGCGCGGCGCCCAGCGCCGCCACCTTCGCGCTGGGCATCGGCGGCGTCCCCTCGCGCAGCGCCCGCTCGATCTCACGCGTCGGCACGCCCCGGAACCGGTAGGGGGGGCTCCCCGTCAGCAGCTTGTATAGCAGCACGCCCAGCGAATACACGTCGCTCGCCGTCGTCATGTGCGCGCCCAGCACCTGCTCCGGGCTCGCGTAATCGGGCGTCAGGAACCGCTGCTCCGTCGAGGTCATCGTCCGCGTCGCGTCGTGCGCGCCCGCCGTCAGCACCTTCGCCAGACCGAAGTCCAGCAGCTTGGGCTCGCCCGATTCCGTGATCAGGATGTTGCTCGGCTTCAGGTCCCGGTGGATGAACAGGTTCCGGTGTGCGTGGCTCACAGGGTCGCACACCCGCCGCATCAGCCGCAGCCGGTCGCGCACGTCGAGATGGTGCTCGGCGCAGTGCCGGTCGATCCGCACACCGTCGATGTACTCCATGATGATGTACGGCAGCCCGTCATCGGTCATCCCCGCGTCGAGAAACGACGCGATGTTCGGGTGGTGCAACTCCGCCAGCGCCTGCCGCTCGTTGGCGAACCGCAGCAGGATCTGCTCCGTGTCCATACCACGCTTGACGATCTTCACCGCCACGCTCGTGCGCACCTGCCCGTCCACACGCTCCGCCAGGTACACCGTCCCCATCCCGCCCGCGCCAAGACGACGCACGATCTCGTAAGGCCCCACCCGGCTGTGCGGCGCCCGGTCCATCCCCGGCTCGAACCCCGCCGCAACCGTTCGCGTCGGGGGCGTCAGGAACTCCTCCGACTCGTCACCGGCGCGCAGCAGCGTCTCCACCTCGCGCTTGAGCGCCGCGTCGCCCCCGCACGCCGAATCCAGGAACCGACCCCGCGCCTGCGACGGCAGCTCCGACGCCTCGGCGTACAGCGATTTCACCCTCGACCACCGAGACTGCGTCACGCATCGACTCCCGCAGACGGAACTGATCGGCCCCCGATCACGTACAACTCTGCAAGCCCTGATTCTTCAACGAGTTCGATTCTTGCAGCCCCAGGGCCCCGCCGCAATGGTCCACCCCCTCCAGGACACGCAATGGCCCCGCGCCGCCCCCAATACTGGAGTTTCCTAGGGGTTTTCCCCGGTTCCTTCTTGGTTTCCCCCCCCGATTCCGGTACCCTGATGCGGCATCTGTCGCGACATCCGACCTGGATTGAGGAGGGGTCGATGGCCGGAAGAATGAACCAGACACGCCGAGGCTTCACCCTCGTCGAACTCGTCATCGCCATCGCGATCATGGCGGCGCTCATCGCCATCCTGCTCGTCGCCGTCTCCAGCATCAAGAGCAAGTCGCGGAACCTCGTCGATCTCGCCAACCTCCGCGCCACCCACAGCGACTTCGTCGCCTGGAGCACGGACCGCAACGGCGCCATCGCCAACGCCGGAAGCCCCTACGAGAACTCCGCCGCCTCCCGCGGCTACTACGGCGTCTTTCACAACGACGACCGCGGATGGGGTCTCTACCCACTCCAGAACGAGCTCTGGCCCAACCTTCTCCGCCAGATGTACAACGGGCAGGTCCAGCCATACTGGCACTCCTCATACGCCGACATCCCCGAGGAGGAACTCGAGATCGCGCCCAGCACCCTCGTCAACCCGGCCGAGGCCCCTTCCGAACCCACCGCCCCAGGCATCTCCACGCCCGGAGGCAGCGAGCCCGAGCCCGGCATCATCGAGGACGTCTCCATGGACGACCTCGTCGAGAACGCCATGGACTACCGCTCCGGCTCCATCGCGCACCTCCAGACCGAGTACCGCCTCGGCCTGACCCTCCTCACCGACGCCCGCGTCTGGTCCAACCCCGGCGCCATCCGCAGCACCAGTTGGGTCCGCAACAACGCCCGCCGCGTCACCTTCGCCAACGTCGCCAACCCCGCGCGCAAGGGACTCCTCTACCACAACGACTGGCCCCGCGCCGGCGAGGGCTGGCACCACGTCGCCTTCGTCGATGGCTCCGTCTCGCTCAAGAACTGGGCCGACGCCCAGCCCACCGCCGTCTCCCCCTTCGACACCAGCGGCGTCCCCGGCGATCCCGTGAACTGCACGTTCAACGGCTACCGCGGCATCGACTTCTGATCCCACAGCACCCCCGACACCGCGTGCCCGGCTTGATCCGCCGGTCCGATGCCACGCGCCCTATCCTTGCGTTTCCGGCGCACGGACGCACCACCGAGGGGGCCCCACCAGCGCCGCGCCGACACGACTCCACCGCGCATGCGTGACCTCCACCAGACAAGCCGGCAGCGCTACGCCCAGTACCGCGAGCGCAGACGCGAGCAGCGATCACAGGACGCTGTCGCCGAGCACGACAAGCAGCCCAGACTCAGCCGCAGCCGCACCCGGCCCATCCACGCGCTCCTCGGCGGGTTCTGGGCCATGCTCCGGGGCCGGCGCTGGCTCCTCGCCGGCGCCCTGACCACGCTCACCATCGCCACGCTCCTCCAGCTCATCATGCCCGCGGCGACCAAGGTCGTCATCGACTACATCCTCACCGACAACCCCGGCCCCGAGGGCCTCCCCGCCTGGGCGCGCGTCTCCACCGACCGCTCGACGCTCCTTTGGACTCTCGCCGGCGCCATGGTCACGGCCTCCATCCTCGCCGTCATCTTCTCCATGATCGGCCGCTGGCGCATGACCCGACTGACGAAAGTCCTCCAGGCCAACCTCCGCCGGAAGGCCTTCGAGCACGCCGTCCGCCTCCCGCTCTCACGCGTGTACGAGCTCAAGAGCGGCGGCATGTCCAGCTTCCTCCGCGACGACGCCGGAGGCGCCGCCGAGCTCGTCTTCTCCCTCATCTACAACCCCTGGCGCGCCGTCATCCAGCTCGCCGGCACCATGATCATCCTCGCCTCCGTGGACTGGCGGCTCCTCTTCGGCGCCCTCGCCCTCATCCCAATCATCTGGTTCACGCACCGGACCTGGATCAACGCCATCCGACCCGTGTACCGCGACATCCGCAACTCCCGCACACTCGTCGATTCCCAGAGCGCCGAGGCCTTCGGCGGCATGCGCGTCGTCCGGGGCTTCGGCCGTGAACGCGGCGAGTCCGCACGATTCGTCGGACTCAACAACTTCATGCTCCGCCAGGAGATCCTCGCCTGGTGGCGATCACGCGCCATCGACGTCTCCTGGCAGCTCATGATCCCCTTCGCCTCCGTCGGCGTCCTCCTCTACGGCGGCCTCGGCGTCATCAACAAGTCCCTGACCATCGGCGACGTCATGATGTTCTCCGCCTACCTCATCATGCTCCTCGCGCCGCTCGAGACACTCGCCTCCACCGCCACCGCCGCGCAGAACAACCTCGCCGGATTCGACCGCTTCCTCGACCTCCTCGAAGAGGAACAGGAGTTCGGCGGCGCCGACGTCGGCGCCAGGCTCCCACGCGACCAGGTCAAGGGCGCCATCGCACTCCGGGGCGTCCGATTCCGCTACCCCAAGGCCGAGCACGAAGCCCTCTCCGGCATCGACCTCGACGTCCGGCCCGGCGAGACCATCGCCCTCGTCGGCCCCAGCGGCGCCGGAAAGACAACACTCTGCAACCTCGTCGCACGCTTCTACGACCCCACCGAGGGCGTCGTCACCATCGACGGCGCCGACCTCCGCGACATCAACCTCGCCGACTACCGCTCTCTCCTGGGCATCGTCGAGCAGGAGATCTTCCTCTTCGACGGGACCATCGCGCAGAACATCGCCTACGCCAGGCCCGACTCACCCCACGCCGACATCGAGCGCGCGGCCAAGGTCGCCAACGCCCACGACTTCATCACCGAGACCGAGAACGGCTACGAGACCCTCATCGGCGAGCGCGGCGTCCGCCTCAGCGGCGGACAGAAGCAGCGCATCGCCATCGCCCGCGCCGTCCTGGCCGACCCCAGGATCCTCATCCTCGACGAGGCCACCAGCAGCCTCGACACCGCCAGCGAACGACTCATCCAGCGCAGCCTCGAACAACTCATGAAGGGCCGCACCAGCTTCGTCATCGCCCACCGCCTCAGCACCATCCGCAACTCCAGCCGAATCGTCGTCATCGAGAACGGCGCCATCACCGAGATCGGCCCCCACGAGCAGCTCCTCGAACTCCGCGGACACTACGCCAGGCTCCTCCGCATGCAGGTCGAGGACGAGAACGACGAACAGGACGAGGACGCACTCCCCGCGATCCTCCCCTCGTCACGCTGAGCCCCCGCGCGGCTCCCCCTACAATCCACCGCATGACCCGCACGCCCGCGACGATCGCCGCGACCACCGCCCTCGCGCTCTGGAGCGCCATCGCCATGAACTCCCACGCACAGACCCCGCGCGTCCACGCCGACCTCGCCGTCATCGACGCGCGAATCTGGACCAACGACCGCGACAACCCCCACGCGCAGGCCCTCGCCGTCCTCGACGGCAGAGTCATCGCCGTCGGCGACGACGAGATCATCCGCGCCACAATCGGCGAACACACCCGCGTCATCGACGCGCACGGCGCCCGAATCCTCCCGGGGCTCATCGACGCTCACGTCCACCTCAACAACGCCGGCGCGACCCTCGGCTGGATCGCGCTCCGCGACGCCACCGGCAAGCAGGACATGCTCCGCATGATCCGCGACGCCGCGAGCGATCTCGATGATGACGCCTGGGTCCTCGGCCGAGGCTGGTCCGCCGAGGGCTGGGAAGACCCCGAACCGCCCACCGCCGACGAGCTCGACAGCGCCGCAGGCGGCAGGCCCACCATCCTCGTCCGCATGGACGGCCACCAACTCCTCGCCAGCCGCAGCGCCATGCGCCGCGCAGGGGTGGATGAGCACACCCCCGCGCCCCCGGGCGGCAAGTTCGGCCGCCTCCCCGACGGCAGGCTCTCCGGCGAGATCTACGAGGAAGCGCAGGACCTCATCTGGCGCGCCGCGCCATCTACAGACTCCCTTGACGCGAGAAAGCGCAACCTCCGCATCGCGGCCCGCGAGTGCGTCCGCCTCGGCGTCACGCAGATCGGCGCCATCGAATCCCCCGAAACCGCCAGGGCGATGGCCGCCCTCGACCAGGACGGCGAACTCCCCATCCGCATCGGCGTGTCCATCTTCATCGGCGATGACACCATCGCCGACTGGCGCCCCATCCTCGAGTGGGCCCTCACCCACCGCGACCTCTCCGACCGCGTCAAGGTCCTCGGCTTCAAGGGATTCATGGACGGCTCCCTCGGCTCCCGCACCGCCTGGATGACCAAACCCTACAACGACAACCCCCCCGACGAGGACCAGCGCAACGCCGGCATGCCGCTGGCCATGGCCGGCGACGGGACGCTCCGCGAACTCATCCTCCTCGGCGCCGGCATGGGGCTCCAGCCCGCCGTCCACGCCATCGGCGACCGCGCCAACCACGAACTCCTCGACTGGTTCGCCGAGATCCCCGCTCCACTCCGCGCCAGAGTCCGACCCCGCGTCGAGCACGCCCAGCACGTCCTCGACGACGACGTCCGGCGCTACGCGCAGCTCGGCGTCATCCCCAGCATGCAACCACTGCACAAGGCCGACGACGGCCGCTACGCCGAGCAGCGACTCGGCGCCCAGCGACTCCGCTCCAGCTACGCCTACCGCGACTTCACCGACCAGAACGCCAACCTCGCCTTCGGCAGCGACTGGCCCGTCGTCTCCGTCAACCCCTTCCTCGGCATCCATGCCGCCGTCAGCGCATTAACCATGAACGGCGACACCTTCCTCCCGGAGAACGCCATCACCGTCGAGGAGGCGCTCCGCGCCTACACCTCAGGCGCCGCCCACGCGCTCTTCACCGAGACCCACACCGGCGCGCTCAAGCCAGGCTACGACGCCGACTTCATCATCCTCGACCGCGACATCCTGAACATCCCCATCGATCAGATCCCGGAAACCACCGTCACCACGACCATCGTCGGCGGCGACATCGTCCACCAGCGCGACTGAACACCACCGACACGGAGCAAGCACCATGGCCGCCACCGAATCCACCATGCTCGAACTGGGAACACCCTGCCCCGACTTCGACCTCCCCAACACGAACGCCGCGGTCCATGCCGGACGCGTTACCCGCGACGCCGCCATGGGCGAGCACGGCCTGCTCGTCATGTTCATCTGCAACCACTGCCCCTTCGTCATCCACGTCGCGAGCGAGCTCGCCAACATCGGGCGCCACTGCCACGCCCTGGGTGTCGGCTGCGTCGCGATCTGCAGCAACGACGTCAACACCCACCCCGGCGACAGCCCCGGCAAGATGACAGCCGAAGCCGCGAACCGGGGATACACCTTCCCGTACTGCCACGACGAATCGCAGGACGTCGCCCGCGCCTTCTCCGCCTCCTGCACGCCCGACTTCTTCCTCTTCGACCGCAAGGGGAAACTGACCTACCGAGGGCAGCTCGACGACTCGCGCCCAGGCAACGACGCCCCCGTCACCGGCGCCGACCTCCGCGCCGCCATCGACGCGACCGCCAACGACAAACCCTGCGCCCCCGAGCAGTGGCCCAGCATCGGCTGCAACATCAAGTGGAAGCCCTGAACCCACAGCGCAGCGGATTCACACGATCGACACGATCACCTCGCGCGCATGCCGTCGCGCCCGGTGCTCCCACACATAGATCCCCTGCCACGTCCCCAGCGCCAGCGCACCGTCGATCACCGGGATCGACAGCGACACGCCCGTCAGCGCGGCCTTGATGTGCGAAGGCATGTCGTCCGGCCCCTCGCTCGTGTGCGTGAAGAGCGCATCGCCCTCGGGAACCAACCGCTCCAGCCACGCCTCCAGGTCCCGCCGGGCGCTCGGGTCCGCGTTCTCCTGGATCGTCAGGCTCGCCGACGTGTGCCGGATGAACACCACGCAAAGCCCCGACGCCGAGGCCGATCCGGACTGTGACGTGTCCCGCTCCAGCAGCGCCGACACCGCGCGCCGCACCGCCGAGGTGATCTCGTGCAGCCCCTTCCCTCGTGTCTCGACCGTCAGTGTCGTGTGCATCCCGCCCCTCCTCGCGCCGCGCGCCGCCCGCCGCGAGACACGCCGCCGCCGGTCGCATCGGTCGCGCCGGTCCTGACGATTGCACCACCGGCGCCGAACTTTCCCACGGATTTCCACAGGCCCCCGGCCGCTCGCAGCGCACAATATCAGTGCCATGCGCAACCCGCGAGACTCCGGCAATCCCGCGTTTCTGCCCCGTCAGACCCGCTCAGCGCGGCCTTTCTCGGACGCCCTCGCGTTCGCCCTCGCGGGCGCGTGCGTGTCCCTCGCCGCCGGATGCGTCCGGAGCCACGGCTTCACCAGCCCAGGCTCGCCCCTGCTCGCGCCGAGGATCCACGCCGTCCTCCCCCCGCAATCCCCCGCTCAGGGACGAGACGCCGCCGCAGCGCCGCTCTTCGTGTTCCCCGAATATTCTCGCCGCGACAGGGATCTCGGCGTGCGACGCTGAGCCGCGGATTCCACGCGGGACATGTCATCGATATCGACGACGTGTCCCCGTCTGCGTGACGTAAACCCTGCAAGGATCTTGACCAACGATCATCCGGTCGTGATACTGGGCGTTGCTGACGGCGCCGTTCCGTCGTGATTCTTCCGGTCACGGCGAGCCCGGCGACGCGGTCCCTCGGTGGGGTGGTCCCAGGATCGCGGTCGCGGGTCGGTCTGACACCGTCGCCAGCAAGGGGCGCTGCGGCACATGACGACGATCACCAAGAAAGACCTCATCGACAGGATCGCGGATCAGACCGATCAGAAGCGAACCGTCGTCAAACAAACAATCCAGTCCTTTCTCGACGCCATCATCGAGGAGCTCGCCGAAGGCAACCGCCTCGAGTTCCGAGACTTCGGCGTTTTCGAAGTCAAGGAACGCGCGCCCCGAACCGCGCAGAACCCCAAAACGCTCGAACGCGTCTTCGTCCCCGCAAAGAAGACCGTCAAGTTCAAGGTCGGTCGCCTCATGCAGGCGCGCGTTGACGGCGACAACCAGCAGCCCGCCGCCAAGCCCGAGATCAAGGTCGTCGGACGAATCAGCCCCGACGGCGCCACCACCGCCGACGGCCGCGTCGTCCGCTGATCCGCAACAGCGCGCCGCTTCCCCCCACGGCGCGCCACCGCGATGAACCACATCCCCACCCCCACAACAAATGTGGCGTGAACGCCTGAGCGAGCGGCTCCGCGCCCAGCGCGAACGAGGCCTCCTCCGCGCCGCGCGCCCCATCGACGATCACCGCATCGACCTGACCTCCAACGACTACCTCGCCCTGCGCCGCCACCCCGCGCTCGTCGAGGCCGTCCGCCGCGCCGCGACCGAGCTCGGCGTCGGCGCCGGCGCTTCCCGCCTCGCCGGCGGGACCCTCCCCATCCACCAGCGACTCGAGCGCCGCTTCGCGCAGTTCAAGAACGCCGAGCGCGCCCTCCTCACGCCCACCGGCTACCACGCCAACCTCAGCGTCCTGACCGCGCTCCCAGACGCCGGCGACTGCATCCTCGCCGACAAGCTCGCGCACGCCAGCATCATCGACGCCGCGCGCCTCGCCACCGCGATGCGCGCCGTCACATTCCGCACCTTCCCGCACAAGGACGCACCGCGCGCGCACGAACTCGCGCACCGACACCTCGCGCAAGCCCCCGAATCCACCGTCTGGATCGTCACCGACACCGTCTTCTCCATGGACGGCGACCTCGCCGACCTCCCCGCCCTCGCCGCCGTCCGCGATACCTGCGCCGGCCGCGCCTGCCTCATCATCGACGAGGCCCACGCCACCGGCGTCCTGGGCCCGCAAGGCGCCGGCCTCGACGCCCAACTGGGCCACCTCGCCGACATCGCCGTCGCCACCGCCAGCAAGGCCCTCGGCGCCCTCGGCGGCCTCATCACCGCCCCCGCACTGGTCTGCGAAGCGATCGAGAACTTCGCCCGCGCCCACATCTACACCACCGCCGTCCCCCCGGCGCAGGCCGCCGCCATCGACGCCGCCCTCGACGTCCTCCGCGACGAGCCCGACCGCCGCGAGCGCCTGACCGCGATCACCCGCCGCGTCCGCGGGGCCCTCGCCGCGCAGGGCTGGCCCGTCGCGCCCTCCGAGACCGACCCCACCCCGATCATCCCGCTCATCGTGGGCGACCCCGAACGCGCCGTCGCGCTCGCCACAAAACTCCACGACGCCGGCATCGCCGCCCCCGCCATCCGCCCCCCGACCGTCCCCCCCGGAACCGCCCGAGTCCGCCTCTCCCTCCACGCGGCCCTGACCGACGACGACCTCGAACACCTCTGCAAGGCCCTGACCCGATGATCTCCGTGGCGCTGTTGGGACTGACGTGGGCTGGCATCCTGTTCGGCGCCGCGCTGCTGGTCCGCGCCGTGATCCCGAAACGCGACGACCGCCGCTGCTGCCGCAAGTGCCGCTACGACATGACCGGAGTCCCGGGCACGACCTGCCCCGAGTGCGGCGCCACACTCCGGAAGGACCGCCAGCGGAGGTTTGCGCCGACCCGCAGGCGCGGGATCCTGCTCTCCGCCCTGCTATTCCTCGTCGCCTATGGCGGTCACCTCGGCCGGCGCGCCGTCAACGACGGATGGGAAACCATCATCCCGACGACAGCCCTGATCATCGCCTACCCAACCATCGAGAAATCCGCAACTTGCCAGCAGTTCTACGCGGCGATGACCACCCGCTACACCATGTCTTCTGTCAGTAGCTACCCATATCTCCCGCCGGCGATCT
Source organism: Phycisphaeraceae bacterium (assembly GCA_020639135.1). Classification (GTDB taxonomy): domain Bacteria; phylum Planctomycetota; class Phycisphaerae; order Phycisphaerales; family UBA1924; genus JACKHE01. Next base: position 95,137 of record JACKHE010000004.1, on the reverse strand, counting down.
TCGCCGCATCCAAACCCGCTACCACTGCCGACAAACTCTGGGCGGAACTCGTCGTTCGAGGACGGAAAGACGACAGACCCATGTGGGGCTGGCAACTCGACTGGCTTATCCATCGCGCCATCAGCCTGCCGTCCAACCGCGGCGTCAACATGCTCCGGGCCCTGGGGGGTTGGGACGTGTTCAACAAAGACCACTGCCGCCGCATCGTGGAGGCGGCGGCCCCCACACTGGTGCTGCTCAGAGATCAGACGCCGATCGGCGCTCCGATCTACGCTTCCATCAATCCCCGATATCGCATCATGCGGTGTGTGCTCGAGATCAGGGCGAAGATCCCGGGCTCGGACTGGATCGATGTCTCGAACGACAACTTCGGATTGAACCCCGCCAACATCTTCACGCTCGGATCCTCCCAGACCCCGATCGACAATCTCGAGATCGAGATCAGGCGGCGGGACATGAGCAAGGGATTCGAATGGACCGGTACGGTGACCACCCGCGCGGCCGTCCGGGGCGATATCGACGCCGCGCTCCCACCGTGCCCCGCGGACCCGATCGACCAGTGGCTCGGGCCCTGGATGAACTCAGAACTCGAACTCCTCTATGTGCGGCGCGAAGGCGTGCCCGGGAGCGTTGACTCCGATCTGGCGCTGGTCGCCAGAGACCACAGGTTCGGAGGATCCAATCCCGGTCAGCCCGGCCCGCTCCCCCAGGGCGCGGACAACATTGCGGTTGTCGTCAACATCGACCTGCTCCGAGGCGAGCGCCCGATCGGGAGCGGCCAATGCGTCTGGTCGATGATCCAGCGCGGCGGCGCCTACGAATGGAGCCGCATTGCCGGAGGCGACAGACCTGTCGTGATCGACCAGGACCAGTTCTGGGAGGCGGTGCGCGCCGGCGAGCCGCTCAGGCTCCGCGCCACACCCGGAGACCCGGACGCCGGGCTCATGGTGATCGAAGCCGATCATCGATGGGAGGGCGAGGCCTCCGCGCCCCTCGGTTCCAGCTGGGCGGGCAACTACACCGATCGACGACTGGGATGGGACGAACCCCCGGATCAATCGTCGGATCAACAGGACATACATACAACCGATCCAAACGACCCATGAGCCCGATTCCCCCGTGCCACGACAACGCCGCCTCGGCGTTGTAGTGCTTCCCACCTTCACTCCAGCATTCGACGACCCATGAACCCCATCCCCCCAGCCCCCGGCGACGAGATCAGCAGGGAACTGCTCATCCGCCAGATCGAGGCCGCGTTCAGGAACGTGGACCGCATCGGCGCCACCTCGCTCCACCAGGCCTCGGCGATCGACGACTACGCGTCAGATCGGGAGATCGAAGAAGCAGGCCGGCTCGACCGCGACAAGCACTGGACGGAGATCCCCGGCGAGCTCCTGGAGCAGCATTGCAACGCGCTCGGCTTCTTCGATGTCAAGGGCTGGGTGTACCACCTCCCGGCCTACATGCGGTGGTCTCTGCATCGCGCCGATGGCGGGCACGACAACTGGATGAAGGACGTGCCGGTCTCAGCACTCGGGCCGCCGTTGCAGGATTCGAGCAACAAGCGCAGACGCACGCCGCCGGAACCAGACCCCAACTTCGAGGCGCTCACCAGCGGCCAGAAACGTGCCTGCGCGCGGTTCCTCCGCTACAAGGGCTGGCAGGAGATGAGCGCGGAGGCGATGATGTACTATCAGGACTACTGGCGCCGCTTCGACACCTGACGGGCGCCCGCACGCGACAAAGAGATCATTCATGAGCCAATCCCGCGTCAGATTCCGCGCCCCGATCCTGATCCTCGCGATCGCCCTCACCGGCTGCGCCACCACCCACACCCCGCCCGCCGGCGCCACCGAGGCCCAGCTCCAGGCCCGCGCCCGCCGCGTCCTCGCACAGACCCCCCTCATCGACGGCCACAACGACACCCCCTGGCAATACCACGAGCGCGTCAACAACCACCTCGGCCAGCTCGACCTCGCCGCCGACACCACGCTGCTCAAGCCGCCCATGCACACCGACATCGCCCGCCTCCGAGCCGGCGGCGTCGGCGGGCAGTTCTGGTCCGTCTTCATCCCCGGCGAAAAAGGCGGCGCCAAGCCCGGGGACGCCCGCACGCTCTTCGAGCAGATCGACCTCGCCCGCCGAATGATCGACCGCTATAGCGACGACCTCGAGCTCGCCGCAACCGCCGACGACGTCGAACGCATCCACCGCGAAGGCAAGATCGCCGGCATGCTCGGCATCGAGGGCGGCCACTCCATCGAGCATTCGCTGGCCGTCCTCCGCATCGCCTACCTCGCCGGCGCCCGGTACATGGGCCTGACCCACTCCAACAACGCCGCCTGGGCCGACTCGGGAACCGACGATGAGAACATCGGAGGCCTCTCCGAGTTCGGCAAGGAGGTTGTCCGCGAGATGAACCGCCTGGGCATGATCGTCGATCTCGCCCACACCTCCGCCGGCACGATGCGCGACGCCCTGGCCGTCACCACGGCGCCGGTCATCTTCTCCCACGCCAGCGCCCGCGCCGTCTGCGACCACCCCCGCAACGTCCCCGACGACGTGCTCGACCTGCTCAAGGCCAACGACGGCGTCATCATGATCACCTTCGTCCCCGTGTACGTTTCCGAGGGCGCCCTCAAGTACGCCGAGGACAACCAGGCCGCGCGCAAGGCGCTCGAAGAAGCGCACCCCGACGATAAGGACACCGTCGAGGCGGGGATGGACGCCTGGCGCGCCGAGCACCCCCGGGTGTACGCGACGATCAGCGACGTCGCCGACCACATCGATTATGTCCGCGACCGCATCGGCATCGACCACCTGGGCGTCGGCGGCGATTTCGACGGCATCCGCTCCCTCCCGATCGGCCTCGAGGACGTCTCGAAGTACCCCGCCCTCTTCGCCGAGCTCTACCGCCGGGGCTATTCCGACGAGGACATCGCCGGCATCGCCGGGAAGAACGTCCTGCGTGTGATGCGGGGCGTCGAGCGTGAGGCCGCCCGCCTCCAGCGGCTCAGGCCGCCCTCCGACGCCGCGTTTGAAGAGCTCGACACGCCCCGAGCCGATCAATGATGGAGCCGGGCCACCCGCAGGCCGGCGCCGACGCCGACCGGAGCCAGATGACCGAACCCGACGCGAAACACGCCCACCCGAAGAAGCTCGGGCAGTGGGCCGCCACCGCGATCTGCGGCAACGACATCACCTCGTCGTGCCTGTACGTCTCCGCGCTTTCGATCATCTACGCCGGGAAGCTCGCGCCCCTGGCGCTGCTGCTCGTCGTCGGCGTGCTCTTCTTCTTCCGTTCCGTGTACGCCGAGGTCGTCGGCGCCCTCCCGCTCAACGGCGGCGCCTACAACGCGCTGCTCAACACCACGAGCAAGTCCCGCGCCTCCCTCGCCGCGCTGCTGACCATCCTCTCCTACATGGCCACCGCCGTGCTCAGCGCCTCCGAGGCGATGAAGTACACCCACGATCTCGTCAGCCAGGTCCCGGTCACCGGCGCCACGATCGCCCTCCTCGCGGCCTTCATGATCCTGACCATGCTCGGGATCACCGAGTCCGCAAGGGTCGCCATCGCCATCTTCGTCTTCCACCTCACCACCATCGCCGTCCTGATCGTCGGCTGCGCCATCCACATCGCGAGCACGGGGTTCGGCACCCTGCACGCCAACCTCGCCGTCCCCGCGCCCGGCGGTGTGCCCCTGGCGCTCTTCTTCGGTTTCTCCGCAGCCATGCTCGGGATCTCCGGCTTCGAGAGCTCCGCCAACTTCGTCGAGGAGCAGGACAAGGGCGTCTTCCCCAAGACCCTCCGCAACATGTGGCTCGCCGTCGCCGTCATCAACCCGCTGCTCGCGCTGCTCGCCCTGTCGCTCGTGCCCATCGAGCTCATCGGCGAGCACGAGGACACCCTCCTCGCCCACATGGGCGGCCGGTCCGCCGGGTCCTGGCTCGCCACCGTCATCAGCATCGACGCCGCACTCGTCCTCTCCGGCGCCGTCCTGACCAGCTTCGTCGGCGTCAACGGCCTCGCCAAACGACTCACCCTCGACCGCTGCCTCCCGCAGGTCTTCCTGCGCACCAACCGCCGCGGCACCACGCACTGGATCATCATCTCGTTCTTCGCGCTGACCGTTTCCGTGCTGCTGATCACCCGTGGCGATCTCAAGGCGCTCGCCGGGGTGTACAACATCTCCTTCCTCTGCGTCATGGCGCTCTTCGCGCTGGGCAACGTGCTGCTCAAGGTCAGGCGCCCCAGGCTCCCGCGCCCCAGCCGGGCGCCGTGGCCCTGGGTGCTCCTGGGCGGCGCCGCGGTGATCGCCGGGCTCGTCGGCAACGCGGTGCGCAACCCCTCGCACCTGGTGGTCTTCCTGGAGTACTTCATCCCCGCGCTGATCGCGATGGGGATCATGCTCGGGCGCATCGTGCTGCTCAAGGCGGCCCTGTACATCATCCGCTCGATGATCGCCTCGCTGGTCAAGCCCATGGGCGCGCTGGCGCAGCGGATCCGGGGCAAGATCGACGAGATCAACGCCCAGCAGGTCGTGTTCTTCACTCGCGGCGACAACCTCGCCAACCTCAACAACGTGATGCTCTACATCCGCAAGAACGAGCACACCAACCGCGCGAAGGTCGTCACCGTCGTCAGGAGCCAGGACGAGATCCCGCCGAAGCTCAAGGGGCATCTCGAGTTCCTCGACGAGGCGTACCCGGACATCGACGTGGAGTTCGTCGCCGTCGAGGGCAGGTTCGGGCCGGAGCTCATCCAGAAGCTCTCGCAGGAGTGGCGCGTCCCGGTCAACCTCATGTTCATCGGCTCCCCGGGCGAGGGCTTCATCTACGGCCTCGCGGAGCTGGGCGGGGTGCGGCTGATCATCTGAGGGGGGCCGCTTCGCGGCGGATCCGGATACCCCTCACCCAGCCCTCTCCCGCAAGTGGAGCGGGTGAAGAGATGAAACCCGGTAGCATGGTGTGATGCTGCATCATGTGCTTGTCGTTGTCGTGGTTGGCTGCGTGTGCGCTCTGCTGTCGGCGTGCGCGGCGCCGGGGCGGGGGGTTGCTGATGACGGGGCGCTCGGCGAGGCGCGGGCGGCTCTGCTGGCGACGGATGCGCGGTGGGGAGAGGCCGGGTTCTCGAACGAGCGGCGGTGGCCGCGGTCATTCTGGACGGATGACGCCGCGATGGGGAGTGTCGCGCACGATGGGCAGGCGTTCGGCGCCGAGGCGCTGGTCGAGCTGCTCGACGGCGTGTGGGAGCGCGACCCGGCGTTCAAGCTCGTCTGGCGCCCCACGCACGCGTGGGTCAGCGCCGATGGGTTGACCGGCTGCACGGTCGGTGTCGGGACTCGGACGCGGACCGGGCCGGGCGGGAAGGTCATCAGCGAGGCGGTGCGCTACACCGGGGTGTGGCGGCGCGAGGGGGGCGAGTGGCGGTGCGTGTTGGATCTGGACATGACTGGCGCGAGTGGTGGAGGGGAGTGAGTTGGCGCGTGCGATGATCGAATCAGGACTTTGATCGATTCGGTTGCAGTCGCCCCTCTCCCCGGCCCTCTCCCAGAGGGAGAGGGGGGCAGAAGTGGTGCGCCGCTGCGCGTTGGGGTGGTTGCAACCCCTCACCCGATCCACGGTGTCGATCGGGGAGGAATCCTGGGATTCGCGGAGCCTCATCCCAGGCGTGGGGGGAGTCGCGGGGGATATCCGAGCCTTCGCTTTGCTCAGACTCGGCGTCCATGATTGTGCATGTGCGACGGTGGTGCGACGGCGCGGCATCGACTTTGTCGATACCACGGCGCCGACTTTGGTTTCGCTGACGATTCTCGACGCGGCTTTGCGGTGAGTTTCGGGGGTTGCTGCGCGGTCGATCGTCAGGAGTTCGAGGGTCTTGATCGCGGTCGGGGCGGCGGCGGCTGCCGCTCGGCGGGCGCGGCGGCGGTCGAGGCGGTCCATGCGGTCGAGGATCGAGGTCACCAGGGGGTGCTCGGCGGCGTCGAGGACCTGCGCGACGGTGACGCCCAGGTCATCGGCGATCTCCTCGAGGCGGATGGATGGGTCCACGAGGCGGGCGATCAGGGCGTTTCGGTCGATGCCGTTGGGGAGGGGGGGTGGTTGGTGGTGGTGGTCCATGGGAAGAGTTGTTCGCCATGGGTGGGGGTGGGGCAAGCGATTTTGGGGGGATGGGACTTCGGTGTGCGCTCGTTTTGGTACACTGACACCTCACGAATTCCAAGGCCTCGATTCGAAATCCAAAATAATGCTCACTAGGAGTGTGCGCATGACAATCAACACACGAGCGGATTTCTTTTGGTTCATGCCCAATAATGGGACAAGAACAACAGTGACAACTCAAATTGACAATACTCAATTTGACGATCATTATGATCGTACATTTGGGCAATATGAGTACCGATTGTCAAACGTCAACTGGAATGCTCGACTCAATCGATTGTCCGGTGTGATGTACAAGAAAAAGTACGTGAATTTCCCGGATGAACTTTCTGATGATCACCAAGAAGCCGTTCCTGTGGACCCCCAATCCTCTCTCGGTGATCGTGTGTGTTTTTGTTATTACCCCGAATCAGGCGTAGCTGTTGTTCAATTCAATCAGACCGGCGCGCGCCACGCGACATTGCGCGCATTTATGAATGACCTATTTGGCGGCCCATTTAACACAGAACCCATTTTGTTAGAAGATGTGGAAGATCGCTTGCGCGATGCGACACTAATTAGGGAGTTTACATACACTCTGAATGGCGCTGATGGTTTGTCGCGGGTAACTAATGCCGATGCGGGTGTCGGTCATGCCTTAAGCATTATGGAGCAAGCGCATGGTCATTCGGTTAAAGTCTCGGTGACAGTGGGTCATCAGGGGAAGGGGGCATCGCTGGATACGCGGGGAGTCAAGCGCGCGATTAGAAAGATGTTTGGAAACGATGTTGTTTCAACTCTGAAAGTTAGAGGTAAGCACGACCCAGAATCGGACATTGATCCAATTGATCTATTAAATGATCAAATTAGGATTGGAATCGAAGTGGAAGAGGATGAGGGGAGAGGTATTGATATCGAAGATTGTATTAATAAATTGCATCGCCAGTTCCACAGCCGTAGAGCGGAGTTCAGAAGGAGGCTTCGCGATCAAGAGAATGGCGATGGCGAATGATCCTGAGCCATATCCGGAGCCGAGATCGCGAGAAACCGCTAGAAAGAGATTGCGTCTTTTTTTGGAAAGTAGCTGGTTTGAAAAAAAATACCCGATTGGCGCGGGGGCAATTTGCTCCATGTTGCTGCTATTCTTTTTGCCCGGCGACTGTAAAATTAATTGCTGGGCACTGGATCGTGTAGTTAAGCAAGTGTTGCCCCTAAGTATCCAGGTAGCCGCAATCCTGGCTGGATTCCAAGCAATGGCGCCTGCAATACTGCTCGGGGTATCGGATTCTGAAATCGTCAGTCTGCTTCGGAAAAACGGGCATTATGAGCGACTTGTTGGGTATGTTAGCCGCGCGTGTCTTTGGCTGTTGGTGTATCTCGTGCTTGCGATGGTAGTTCTGTGTGATTATGAAACGAATCGCGAATTTTATCTGGGCGCAAAATTTACACTAAGTGTGCTTTCTGGATTTTACGTTTTTGCATTTGTTGCTAGCTATAGAGTAATACGCCTAGTGACGAGGCTGCTAGCTAAATCAGAATCTACTTAACAGAGGCGAATTGCGTTGCCGACCCGGTCATCGCGTAAACTAATTGGACTTATTGATGCAAACTTAACCCTGTCTTGTCTTTTTTATAGAACAAAGGCATCGGCTCGCCCTCCTTCTTCCAGTGGGCGATGACCTCGTCGGCCTTGCCGACGCAGTTGAGCATCTCGAGCTTCTGCTTGCACATCTCGCGCATGGCGTCTCGGGCGGGGCCCAGGTATTTCCTGGGGTCGAACTCTTCGGGGTTCTTGGCGAAGACCTCGCGGATCGTTGCGGTCATGATCATGCGGTAGTCGGTGTCCACGTTGACCTTGCAGACGCCGTACTTGCGGACGGCCATGGCGATCTGTTCCTCGGGGACGCCCATGGAGTCCTTCATGCGGCCGCCGAACTCGTTGATTTTGGCGGCGACGGCCTTGGGGACGGAGGAGGAGCCGTGCATGACGAGGGGGAGGCCTGGGCAGGTCTTCATGATGGCCTCGATGCGGTCGAAGGCGAGCTTGGGCTCGTTCTTGAACTTGAAGGCGCCGTGGGAGGTGCCGATGGCGACGGCGAGGGAGTCGATGCCGGTGCGCTGCGCGAAGTCGGCGGCCTGCTCGGGGTCGGTGAGGAACTGCTCGATGTTCTTCTCGTACTCCTCGGCGTCGAGTCCGACGACGTCCTCCTCGATGCCGCCGAGCTTGCCGAGTTCGCCCTCGACGACGACGCCGTTGGCGTGGGCGAGTTCGACGGCCTGGCGTGTGATGTCGATGTTCTGTTCGTAGGGGTGGTGTGAGCCGTCCATCATGACGGAGGTGTAGCCGTCGTCGATGCACTGCTGCATGAGGGGCATGGTGTCGCCGTGGTCGCAGTGGATGCAGATGGGGACCTGGGGGTATTCCTCGACGCAGGCGTCGATGATGTGCTTGAGGAAGCGGATGTTGGCGTAGGCGCGGGCGCCCTTGGAGATCTGGAGGATGACGGGTGAGCGGAGTTCGGCGCAGGCCTCGATGATGCCCTGGGTCATCTCCATGTTGTTGACGTTGAAGCCGCCGATGCCGAAGCCTCCGTCGTAGGCGAGGTCGAACATGGGTTTGGAGGTCATGAGCATTTCGGTGGTTCCTTTCGTCGGTGGCGCGTGGCGTGGCCGCGGGTATGATTGGGTTGAGTCATCATGATAGTCTGATTTTTGGGTCTGACTTTGAAGGAGAATCGAGCGATGTCGGGAGTTGCGGAGCTGCTGGGCGGGGAGGCGGAGGGTCTGCTGGGGTACGAGTGCAGGGGCGTCCGTCGGGATGCGCTGCACCTGCCGGGGCCGGACTTCGTGGAGCGCGTGGTGTCGCAGAGCGATCGTTCGCCGGCGGTGCTGCGGAACTTCCAGGCGCTGCTGGGGCATGGAAGGTTGGGCGGGACGGGGTACGTGTCGATCCTGCCGGTGGACCAGGGGATCGAGCACACGGCGGGGTCGTCGTTTGCGCCGAACCCGGCGTACTTCGATCCGTCGAACATCTGCGAGCTGGCGATCGAGGGTGGGTGCAACGCGGTGGCTTCGACGTTCGGCGCGCTGGGCTCGGTGGCGCGGAAGTATGCGCACCGGATCCCGCTGCTGGTGAAGCTGAACCACAACGAGCTGATGAGCTATCCGAACACGTACGATCAGACGATGTTCGGGTCGGTGCGGCAGGCGTTCGAGATGGGTGCGGTTGCGGTCGGGGCGACGATCTACTGGGGGTCGGCGGAGTCTCGTCGGCAGCTTGTGGAGATCAGCGAGGCGTTCGAGGAGGCGCACGCGCTGGGGATGGTGACGGTGCTGTGGTGCTATTTAAGGAATAGCGCGTTCAAGGTGGACGGGACGGACTACCACGCGTCGGCGGACGGGACGGGGCAGGCGAATCACCTCGGGGTGACGATCCAGGCGGACATCATCAAGCAGAAGCTGCCGGAGAACAACGGGCTGTTCAACGCGCTGAAGTTCGCGAAGACGGACCGGCGGGTGTACTCGGAGATGACGCCGGGGGATCACCCGATCGAGCTGTGCCGGTACCAGCTTGCCTGTTGCTTCATGGGCCGTTCGGGGTTGATCAACAGCGGCGGGGCATCGTCGGGGGCGGGGGATCTGGCGGAGGCGGTGCGGACGGCGGTGATCAACAAGCGCGCGGGCGGGATGGGGCTGATCTCGGGGCGGAAGGCGTTCCAGCGTCCGATGGCCGACGGGGTGAAGCTGCTGCACGCGATCCAGGACGTGTACCTGGATTCATCGGTGACGATCGCGTGAGGGCTTTGCGCGCGGCGCTGGGGCTGGTTGTTGCGCTGGCGGTGGTCGCCTGCGGGGAGGCGCCGGCGCGGGTGGGCGCGGGGTCGTCGCTTTCGGCGCCGGCGGCGGTGTGCCGGTGCGAGCTGCGGAGCTGGGTGGTGGCGGGGCGGGGGCGGCACCTGTACCTGTCGATCGAGGCGCCGGCGGGGCATGATGAGCTGAATCAGGTGGTGGAGTTCACGACGGAGTCGTACCGCGCGGATTACGCGGAGCGGCGTGACGCGACGGGGGCGCTGCTGGCGCCGAGGGTGGCGCGGATGACGCCGGGTGTGCGGCTGCGTCCGGCGTTCGGTGATGCGGACGATCGGCTGGAGGCGGAGTGGACGATCACCGTGGAGCAGGCGCGGGCGCTGGAGCGGGACCGGGTGTGGGACACGCCTTATGTCCTGATCGGGACGAACAGCAACTCGGCGATGGCGGCGGCGCTGCGGGATGCGGGGCTGGAGGTCCCGGTTCACGTGCGCGCGGGGGGCGGGGCGCTGGGGGAGTTTCCGGGGATTGATCTGGCGCTGGGGCCGCTGGTCGGGGCCGATGGTGGTGGATCCGGGGCCGCGAAGGCTCGGTGAGGGCGTGGAAAGCCGGTGGACGGGGATGGTCTGCTGCGGGTGTGTTGGCGCCCTGATAGGGTGCCCGGCGCAGGGATGATCGCACCGGCGCACGGCGGCGCATCGTATGGATCATGTCGATCCGGATGGGGCTGTTGTGATGCGCACGCGGCGCGGGATGACGCTGATCGAGCTGGCGGTGGCGATGGGGGTGGCCTCGACGATGGTCGGGATCTCGACGTCGGTGGTGCTGGGGGTCCGGGCGAGCTCGCGGCGGACGGTGTGCCTGGCGCAGCAGCGGGCGCTGCACCTGGGGATGGCGCAGTACACGATCTCGAACCGGTCGAACCTGCCGGGTGTGAATCGTGAGGGGCTGCGGTTCATGGGGGCGCTGGCGAACCGCGAGGCGATGCTGGGGAACACGACGCCCTCGACGCCGGTGAGCACGTTCGACTGGATGAGCCCGTGCCTGGGCGAGGAGCTCGGGCTGTCGGCCAACCGGGCGCGGCGGACGGCGCAGCTGTTCGACTGGCTGGCGTGCCCCGACGCCGATGATGGGTGCGATGCGCTGTACGAGCGGCCCTACCCGCCGGGCGACGCGGAGGACTTCCGCGCGATCCAGGAGCTGGAGGGGTTCCGGCAGATCAGCTATCTCTCGCCGGCGGCGTTTCATCTGCGCGGGCCGTGGTGGAAGCCCACGCAGTACGTGACGTACCGGTGGCGGGGTCCGGCGGTGGTTCCGGAGCGGTACAAGCCGATGACGACGGAGGTGGGGAACCCGGCGGGGAAGGTGTTCGTCGCGGACGGGACGCGGTACCTGACGCGCACGGGCGTGCTGGATTTCGACATCAACCCGGTTCCGAAGTATTTCGGGTCGTTCACGACGTCGGGGCCAATCTACGCGGCGTCCACGGCGTACGGGAGCCAGCCGAACCGGCCCCAGTTCGCCGACGAGACGCGCGGGGCGGTGCACGAGGACAACTGGAAGCTGTCGTACCGGCACCGGGGCGTGATCAACGTGATGTTCTTCGACGGGTCGTCGCGCGCGCTGGACCGGAAAACGGCGAACACCGACGCGACGCTGTGGTACCCGGCGGGGAGCGAGTTCACGGGGGTGAGCGCGACGGTGGAGGCGTCGGCGCATCATGCGGAGGGGGAGATTCTTTATTAGGGGGGGCGTTCTGTCGTGGTACTGCTGCGCATTTCCACGGCGCCCGGCCCAGAATAGAGAAGCACTACCCAGCGGAGCTGGGTAGTGGCACGGGTTCAGCAGTGGTACGGGTTCATCAGATCGGCAGGTCGTCGATGTCTTCGTCGTCCCAGTCTCGGCGTTCGTCGGGGGCGGATCTTGGTGCGCTGGTGGGGTCGAAGGGGGCTTCCGGGCGCGCGAAGGATGATGATGTTGACGGAGCCGGGGCGCTGTAGGCGGGCTTGGGCTCGTAGTGGGCGCTCTGGTGCGTGTATCCGTAGCCGGCGTGGGGTTTGAAGCGGGTGGTCCGGTTGTCCCAGACGAGGTTGACGGTCCCGGTCGGGCCGTTGCGCTGCTTGGCGATGATGAGCTCGGCCATGCCGACGCGCTCGGGGTTCTCCTCGGCCCATTCGGGGTCGGCGGCGTGGTAGTACTCCTCACGGTGGAGCAGCGCGATGACGTCGGCGTCCTGCTCGATGGAGCCGGACTCGCGGAGGTCGCTCATGCGCGGCTTGTGCCCTTCGCGCTGCTCCGAACCACGGTTGAGCTGGGCGAGGCAGACGACGGGGACGTCGAGCTCGCGGGCGAGGGCCTTGATGCCGCGGCTGATGGCGGAGACCTCGACCTGGCGGGACTCGCGCGCCGAGCCGGGGGCGGTGAGGAGCTGGAGGTAGTCGATCATGATGCACTTGACGCCGTGCTGCGCGGCGAGTCGCCGGGCGCGGGCGCGGAGCGCGAGGATGGTCATGGAGGGGGTGTCGTCGATGTAGATGGGCGCTTCGGCGAGGTCGCCGCAGGCCTGGATGAGTTTGCGGTAGTGCTCCTCGTTGAGTCGGTTGGTGCGGACGAGGTGGGAATCCACGCCGGAGCGGGCGCACATGATTCGGCTGGCGACGGCCTGGCGGGACATCTCGAGGCTGAAGAAGGCGACGGGGGCGCGTTTTCCGTGGGCGCCGCTGAGGGCGATCTGCTCGGCGAGGTTGAGCGCGAGGGCGGTCTTTCCCATGGAGGGGCGTGCGGCGACGATGACGAGTTCGCCGGGCTGGAGGCCGCTGGTCATCTCGTCGAGGTCGGGGTATCCGGTGGCGACGCCGGTGACGGCCCGGCCTTCTGAGGATTCGAGGATCTCGAGGGCTCGGTGGAGGAGCTCCTTGAGGTGCTCGGCGTCGTTGGTCTGGGACTGCTCGGCGATCTCGAAGATGAGTCGCTCGGCCTTGTCGAGGACCTCGCGGGCGCCGTCGGGCCCGAAGTCGCCGGCGTGGTGGGCGTCGTAGAGCATCTGCCCGGCGGCGTCGATGAGCCGGCGGAGCCTGGCGTTCTCGGCGACGATGCGCGCGTAGTGGGGGGCGGAGGTGGTGGAGGGGACGGCCTCGCCCAGCCGGACGAGGTAGTTGACGCCTCCGACGGCGTCGAGGGCGCCGGTCTGTTTGAGGGATTCGGCGAGTTGGACGATGTCGCCGGACTGGTGGAAGTCGTAGTTGGTGACGATGGCGTCGTAGATGGCGGCGTGTGCCGGGGCGTAGAAGGCATCGCCGGTGCGGATGATCTGGATCACGTCGGCGACGACCTTGGGATCGAGGATGAGGGCGCCGAGCAGGGACATCTCCGCCTCGGGTGAGCTGGGCGGGAGTGCGTCGAGGAGCTTGGCGAGCGCGGGGCCGGCATCGGGGCGGCTGGCGCGGCGGGCGTCGGGGCGGGGTCGGTCGGGCGCGGTGGTGGGGGCGTCTGGCAACGTGGTTCCTCGATGAGACCCCACAACGTATCGAAGTCCGGGGCGGGGCGGCGGTCGGTGGACACTTTGGTGTGCTACCGACAGGTTGTGGAACGGGTCTCAACGGCGTATCACCGCGTAGGATGGCGTCCGATGCCCGATTCCACGCCGACAGACGAGCTGTACCCCCTAGCCGAGCGGCTGCCGGACGAGCTTCCGGCGGACCCGATGCCGATGGCGAAGGCTTGGCTGGACCGGGCGTGGGCGGAGCGGATCCAGCCGAACGCGAACGCGATGTACGTCGCGACGGTGGGCGAGGGTGGGGCGCCGTCGCTGCGGGCGGTGCTGTGCAAAGAGTTGGTGGTCGATCCGGGGTATGTGATCTTCTACACGAACCTGCAGAGCCGGAAGGCGCGGGAGATCGAGGCGAATCCTCGGGTGGCGCTGCTGCTGCACTGGGATTCGTGGGACCGGCAGGTCCGGATCGAAGGGGTGGCGGTGCAGTCGCCTGCGGCGGAGAGCGATGCGTACTTCGCGACGCGGTCGGTGGCGAGCCGGATCGGGGCGTGGGCGAGCGAGCAGTCGCGGCCGATCGGGTCGCGCGCGGCGCTGATGGCGCGGGTGACGAGGGCGATGCTGGAGCTTGGCGTGAAGCTGGACGACCCGGAGGCGGAGGTCCCGCGGCCGCCGACGTGGGGCGGGTTCCGCGTGTGGGCGGAGCATGTGGAGCTGTGGGCCGGGCAGAAGTCGCGGGTGCACGACCGGGCGCGGTGGTCGAGGACGCTGACGCGCGAGGGTGACGGGTTCGCGTGCGGTTCATGGTCGAGCACGCGGCTGCAACCTTGAATCCGGGCTTGATGTTGATGCGAATGGTTGGGGGTCGTTGAGCGGGAACGCGGGAAGGCGCCTGGATTGAAGATCAGCGAGCAATCGGTCGAGCATCCGCGGATCGTGCTGGTGGTGGCGCTGGCGCTGACGCTGTTCGGTCTGCTGGGCGTGCGGACGCTGCCCAAGGAGCGGACGCCGCGGATCAAGCTGCCGATCGTGATGGTGGCGGTGTCGAACCCCGGCGCGCAGCCGCTGACGAACGACACGCAGATCGTGCGGAAGATCGAGGAGGAGGCGGCGGGCGAGCTGAGCGACCTGGACGAGGACGGGGGGCTGCAGTCGCAGGCGTTGTACGGCGCGGGGCTGGTGCAGTTCTTCTTCCAGGACGGGGTGGACATCCGGGACGCGAAGCAGGACGTGCAGGAGCTGGTCAACCGGATCAAGGGGGAGTTCCCGGCGCGGGCGCAGACGGACCCGGGGCCGGTGCTGCAGGAGATCGACTTCGAGGGGTGGCCGGTGGTGCAGGTGTTCCTGGCGGGGGGCGAGCCCGGGGAGCGGTACACGCTGGCGGACGAGCTGAAGGACCGGATCGAGGAGCTCGAGGGTGTGCGGGTGGTGCAGGAGTTCGGGCGCCGGCAGCGTGAGGTGTCGGTGCTGCTGGCCCCTGAGCGTCTGGCGGAGCAGCGGCTGACGAGCGCTGACGTGATCGCGGCGCTGGAGCGGGGGAACATCGACCTGCCCACGGGGGAGCTGGAGCGCGCGGGGATCGAGCGGCGGGTGCGGTTCGACGGTCGCTTCGCGGACCTGGACGAGGTGCGGGGACTTCCGGTGGAGGAGCGGGACGGGTCGATCGTGCGGCTCGGGGACGTGGCGGAGGTCGCGTTCGGGTACGAGCCGCAGACGAGCATCGCGCGGTACGGCGGCCGGGACGCGGTGGTGCTGCAGGCGATGGGGATGAAGGACATCAACGTGCTGGCGCTGGCGGACAAGATCGAGGCGCTGGTGGGGGCTTTCGCGCAGCAGCGTGGGATGTCGGCGGGGTTGGACGGCGCGGGTGGGCTGCTGATCGGGACGAACCGGTCGCAGGGTCGCGAGATCCGGATCATGTTCGATCAGCTGGGTTCGAGCGCGGTGTTCGGGATGGCCCTGGTGGTTCTGGTGCTGACGGTGTTCATGGGGTGGCGGAACGCGCTGCTGATCTCGATCGCGATCCCGTTCTCGCTGGTGGTGGCGGCGGCGCTGATGCTGCTGGCCAAGCGGACGTTCTTCGAGGACCTTGCGATCAACAACATGTCGCTGTTCTCGCTGATCCTGGTGATCGGGATGGTGGTGGACGGCGCGCTGATCGTCGGGGAGAACATCTACAGGCACCGGGAGATGGGGCAGTCGCCGGTGGACGCGGCGAAGCTGGGGATCCGGGAGGTGGGCCCCGCGGTGCTCAGCGCGGACCTGACGACGATCGCGGCGTTCGCTCCGATGTACGTCGTTCGTGGCGTGATGGGCGACTTCATGGGGACGATGCCGACGGTGGTGATCTTCGCGCTGGGGGCGAGCCTGCTGGTGGACCACTTCCTGCTGCCGGCGCTGTCGGTGTACGTGATGAAGCCGGCGAAGAAGAAGCTGCGCAAGGCGGTGGACGGGGGGCACTCGAGCGCGACGGGTGAGATCGACCCCGTGGCGATCTCGAAGATGGCGGAGGCGACGGCGCTGTCGAGGCTGTACGGGAGGGTGATCCGGCGTTCGATGGAGCACCGCCGGCTGGTGATCGCGCTGACGGCGCTGACGCTGGCGACGCCGGCGGTCCTGGCGATCACCGGCGCGCTGGGATTCGAGTTCTTCCCGGAGAGCGACATCGCTCAGATCGAGGCGTACGTCGAGACGCCGATGGGCACGGACATGGAGACCGGCGCTGTGGTGGCGGCGTCGCGCGTCGAGGAGGCGATGCTGCGCGCGATCCGCCCCGAGGAGTGGCACCACCCGGTCAAGGGCGGGGCGCCGGTGCAGCCGACGACGACGATCGGGGAGACGAGCGCGCTGTCCACGCGGCTGGAGGCGTCGTGGGAGTCGGGGCCGGAGTTTGCGCGGATCTTCTGCGAGCTGACGCTGGAGCAGGACCGCGACCGGAGCGTGAACGAGATCATCGACGCGATCCGCGCGGAGCTCCCGGACATGCCGGGGGTGCGGGTGGAGCTCCGGGCGCCGACGGAGGGCCCGCCGACGGGATCGGACATCTATGTGCGCGTGCTGGGCGATGACTCGATCTCGATCGAGCGGCTGGCGGAGCGTGCGGACGAGGTCGAGTCGATCGTCGCGTCGATCCCGGGGACGACGGACGTCAGCAGCTCGCACCGGCTGCGGCCGCAGTACCGGGCGACGCCGATCCGGGAGGTGGCGGGTTTCTTCGGCGTGACGACGGTGGACATCGCTCGGGCGCTGTCTTCTGCGCTGCGGGGCGTGGAGGTGACGGACGTCGATTTCGGCGGCGATGAGGAGTTCGACATCCGGGTGCGTTCGACGGCGGACACGCGGCGGACGCTGAGCGACCTGAAGGACCTGCCGGTGCGCACGGCGAGCGGGCGCGTGGTGAGCCTGGACCAGGTGGCGGACGTGCGGCGGGTGGTCGAGCCGAACCAGATCAAGCGGTACGACCGGAAGCGGATGATCGCGGTCAGCGCTTCGCTGGACGAGGGGACGCTCGCGGACGACGTGAAGCGCGAGCTGGTCGCGCGGCTGGGGGCCTCGTCAGGCGATGCGGGGGGCGGCCAGGGCGCGCAGAGCGAGATCTACCGCGACCGCGAGGTGGTGGTGCAGTTCGGCGGCGAGAACGAGTTCCGGGACGAGGCGGTGGAGGACCTGGAGCTGGCGATGCAGCTGGCGATCGCGCTGATGGGGCTGATCCTGATCGTGCAGTTCAACAGCTTCGTGCAGCCGCTGATCGTGCTGGCGGCGGTGCCGATGAGCCTGATCGGTGTGTCGTTCGGGCTGGCGCTGATCGGGCTGAACTTCTCGGTGGCGGCGATGATCGGGGTGGTGGCGCTGGCGGGGATCGTGGTCAACGACGGGATCGTGCTGGTGAGCTTCATCAATCAGCTGCGCGCCGTCGGGGTGGAGAAGGAGCGGGCGTGCGTGCTGGCGGGGCAGCTGCGGCTTCGGCCGGTGTTCCTGACGACGGTGACGACGATCGGCGGGCTGGCGCCGCTGGCGCTGAACCTGTCGGGGGGCGGCGAGTTCTGGCAGCCGCTGACGTACTCGATCATCTTCGGGTACTCGTTCGCGACGGCGCTGACGCTGGTGGTGATCCCGCTGCTGTACACGATGCTGATCCGGGAATCGGGCGGTTTCCTGACGCCGGGGACGCACCCGGTGTACTCGCGGCCGCCGGCGGAGCTTGCGTGATCAACGCGGGATTGGCTGCGCCGCTGCACGCCGTCTCGGAGTTGTCTTGCTGATCACGGTTGATCCAACGGACACCACAGCGCCGAAGCGGCGGGTGGTGGCACGGGGGAAGAATGGGGAAGCACGACCTGGCGGAGCCAGGTCGTGGCACGTGGAAATAGAGGGGAGCACGACCTAGCGGAGCCAGGTCGTGGCACGGGTCAGGGCGCGGATGAGTTCGATTGGCGCGCCGATGTCGCCGACGGTGATGTCGCCGGTGTATTGCCTCGCGTCGGGGTTGGTGAAGCCCTGCTTCCAGCCGACGAAGGTGACGGTGTGGTTGGCGCGGATGGTCTCGCCCAGGGGCCGGCCGGTGTCGCAGTCGAGGCCGCTGGGGAGGTCAACGGCGAGGACGGGCGAGCGCTGGTTGTTGCACCATGCGATGGCGTCGGCGATGCGTTCGCGGGGCGCGCAGGTCAGGCCGGTGCCCAGGAGGGCATCGACGAGCAGGGGGGAGCGTCCGGCGGCGTCGCGCGCGCTGTCGAGCTGATCGTGGGATTCGATGCCGAGGAGGGTCAGGCGCATCGCGCGGGCGATGTCGAGGTTGGTGCGCGCATCGCCGGCGATGCGGTCGGGGTCGGCGAGGAGGGCGATGACGGCCGGGACGCCGGCGTTGTGGAGTTTTCGCGCGAGGGCGAAGCCGTCGCCCCCATTGTTGCCCGGGCCGGCGAGGACGCAGGCGCTGTCGAGGTCGTGCGCGCCGAGCATGGCGAGCGCGCGCTGCGCGAGGGCGCTTGCGGCGTTTTCCATGAGGACGACGCCGGGGATGTGGAAGTCTTCGATGCAGCGGCGATCGACCTCGCGGACGGCTTCACGGGTGAAGACGGGCGGGGGATCGGTGCGGGGGGTCATTCCGGGTGGGCCGGTGTCAGTTCGCGGTGGGCGTTCTGAGGCTCCGGCGGGCCGCGTCGGTGATGATGGTTGTGGGCTGCTCGGCGGCCTTGGCGGCGGCGGTGCGTCTGGGGGCGAAGTGCTCGATCCCGACGAGTTCGAAGGCCTCGCGCTCGACGATGCCCTGGATGTGCCGGCGTGGGATGACGGGCAGGGCGGCGGCGCCTGCGGCGGCGGGGTTGAGGGTGTAGAGGCGCTCGATGAGGGCGCCGGGCTTCTCGTTGGGGTAGCCGGAGCCGAGGAAGAGCTTGTCGATGGCGTTGCGTTCGTAGGCGTTGATGAGTGTCTGCCGGAGGGACCAGGTGGTTGCGGCGACGGCGCTGATCTCGGCGAAGCAGTTGTCATGCCGGGCGATCATGAGGAGCGCTTCGTCCTGGAAGACGTGGAGGTCTCCGAGGATCATGAAGAGCCCGTCGATCGATCTGGCGGCGTCGTCGAGGAGCGTCGGGCGCGCGAACTCGGCGACGCTGCGGGGATCGGTGGTGAGCAGGGGGTTGGCGACGAGCACGGGGAGCTGCTTGTCCGCGGCAAGTTCGAGCGTGCGGAGGCAGCGGTCGTCGGTGGGGCGGACGCCCTGGTCGGCCGGGGCGAGCGCGATGCCGGAGCAGCCGAGCTCGACGGCGCGATCGATGTCCTCGGCGACGGAGTCGGCGGTGGCGTCGATGGCGGCGAATCCGACGCGTCGGGTGGGCTCCTGGTTGACGAAGTCGGCGACGGTCTCGGCGGTGATGTGGTGGCCGAGTCGGTCGCAGCGTTCACCGACGACGACGGCGGCATCGACGCACTGGGTGGCGGATTCGTAGCCCGCGATAACGGCGGCGCTGGGGGCGTTGTCCGGGTACGGCTCGCTGGCGCTGGCGATCCGGGTGCGGAAGTCGATGACCATGCTGAACATCTCCAGCGGGTCCGCGCGGCGTGGCGGAACGACCTGGGCCTGGGGGAGGCCCTGGGGCCTTAACGCGCAATGCGGACGCCGGGGTGTGGAACTCTTGGGGAGTATCGTACCGCGCTGGAGGCGGGCAGCAATATGGAGGGGGTGACGAAGTGCAGCGCGCTGTGCGGTTTTTGATCGGTGGGGGGCGGGGAGACGATCGGTGTCGCCGGAGTTGTCCGGGTGATCGGGGGGGCTACACTGCTCGGCCCCAGACCCGGGATGTCCGGGTTGTTGGTGGGGCGAGATCAGCTTGAACCGTTTACCGGAAGCCGGCGTCGATTGGCCGATTGACGCGAGCCCTGTTTGTGGCAGGGCCGGTGGTCCGGGAGGTGAGGACAGCCATGGCCAAAGAGATCACTGCGCAGTTCAAGATCATGGCCCCGGGCGGGCAGGCGACGCCTGCGCCTCCGCTGGGTCCGGTGCTGGGCGCCAACGGCGTGAATCCGGGGCAGTTCATCCAGCAGTTCAACGCGGCGACGGGCGCGCTCAACGGCAAGGTCGTTGGCTGCATCGTCACGGTGTACAACGACCGCTCGTTCGACATGCAGATCAAGTCCTCTCCGGCGTCGGTGCTGGTGAAGGAGGCTGCGGGCGTTGACAAGGGGTCGGGGCGGCCCAACACGGAGAAGGTCGGGAAGATCACCCGCGCCCAGTGCGAGTCGATCGCGCGGGAGAAGATGGAAGACCTGAACGCGAGCTCGATCGAATCCGCGATGCGGATGATCGAGGGCACCGCCCGCTCTCTGGGCGTGACGGTGGAGGGCTGAAGCGATGGCCAAGACAGTTGAAGCGCCGAAGAAGCCTCGTCGGATGGGTCGCCGCACGTTCGAGAACTCGCTGCAGAAGCCGGGCGGCGCCCTGCCGGTGCAGGAGGCGGTGGCGAAGGTGAAGTCGTTCAAGGGCCCGAAGTTCGACCAGACGGTGGAGCTGTCGATGCACCTGAACATCGATCCGAAGCAGGCGGACCAGCAGATCCGCGGCGCGGTGGCGCTGCCCAACGGCATCGGCAAGTCGAAGCGCGTCGTGGCGTTCTGCCAGGGCGACGCGGTGAAGGAGGCGCTGGGCGCCGGCGCGATCAAGGCGGGCGGCGAGGAGCTGGTCGCGGAGATCGAGAAGGGGTTCTTCGACTTCGACGTGGCGGTGGCGACACCGGACATGATGCGCGTGATCAGCAAGCTCGGCCGCGTGCTCGGTCCGAAGGGCCTGATGCCCTCCCCGAAGGCGGGGACGGTGACTCCCAACGTTGCGGACGCGGTGAAGGAGTACGCGGCTGGCAAGGTGGAGTACCGCAACGACAAGAGCGGGAACATCAACGCGGGCGTCGGGAAGATGAGCTTCTCGGCGGAGGACCTGTCCGCGAACGTGGAGCACTTCATCCAGACGATCATGCGACTTCGTCCGACGACGACGAAGGGCGCGTTCATCAGGAAGATCACGATCAGCGGGACGATGACGCCGGGCGTTCAGATCGCGCACACCGAGGGCGCCGAGTGAGACTGCATTGACGCCGGTCGCGATGCGCGCGCCGGCGATTGAGGAATCGCGATGAGCAAGCCAGTCAAAGAGATGATGATCCGTGACTACCAGGATCGCCTGGGCGACACGGAGAACGCGGTGGTGATCTCGATCCGCGGCATCGGCGCGAACGAGAACAACCGTTTCCGGATGGGCCTGATCGAGAACGGGATCAAGGTCATGGTGGTGCGGAACGCGCTGGCCAGGAAGGCGGTGAGCGAGACACCGATGAGCGGGCTCTCGGAGCTGCTCGAGGGCCCGAGCGCGCTGACCTGGGGCGGGGAGTCGGTGATCGACGTGGCCCGCGAGCTGGTCAAGTGGGCGAAGGAGATCGAGGAGCTGGAGCTCAAGGGCGCGATCCTTGACGGCGAGCTGTTCGCCGGCGAGGAGGGCGTCAAGGCGCTGAGCAAGTACCCGACGAGGGACGAGGCGATCGCGCAGAACATCACGCTGATCCTGAGCCCCGGGCGGAACCTGATGGCCCAGGTCAAGGGTCCCGGCGGTCGCCTTCTGGGGATCGTCAAGGCGATCGAGGAGAAGCTGGAAAAGGGAGAGACGATCGCGAAGATCAACTGAGCGTTCGCTCGGTCCGGTCGGAGCGGAATGAACTGAGAACAACCATCCGGACTGGCCCTGGGTCCCCGATTCGGGGGCGGCGGGTTAAAGAGCCGAGACGTCTCGGCCCCTCTCCGGGATTGTGCAGGAGTGATCGGGCAGCCAGCCCGGCGCCCAAGATAGAAGGAACTGAACAATGTCCGAGACCGCAACGAAAGAGTTTTCCGCCTCGATCAGCAAGCTCGGTGACGAGCTGGCGGGCCTGACCCTGAAGGACGCCGTGGATCTGGGTGATTACATGAAGGAGACGTACGGGATCGAGGCCGCGGCTGGCGGCGCTGTCATGATGGCCGGTCCGGCCGATGGCGGCGGCGGTGGCGGGGCTGCCGAGGAGAAGTCCTCGTTCGACGTGATCCTGGCGTCCGCCGGCGACAAGAAGATTCAGGTGATCAAGGCGGTCCGCGAGGCGACCGGCCTGGGCCTGAAGGAGGCGAAGGACCTCGTCGATGGCGCCCCGAACCCTGTGAAGGAGGGGCTGAGCAAGGACGACGCGGAGGCCCTGAAGAAGTCTCTGGAAGAGGCCGGCGCGACGGTCGAGCTCAAGTAACGTCTTCTCCATACGGATCTTGCCGCGATTGTCGCGACGAGATTCGGGAACTGTCAGGATTATCACCGGGCCGTCCTCGTCTGGGGGCGGCCCGGCCCTTGTTTGCCGGTGGTGGCAAGAAAAAGGGCCCCTGGGGCGGTTTGCACTGGGGTTTCCCGTGGGCTACTATCCGGGATTCGGCGCGGAACTCTCCCCTATCTTGTTCAGCCGAGGCGCACATCGCTGACCGTTGTTGTTGACCGTTGTTGCGGGCATCGTGACGACAGGCGCGGTTGTGGGCCCCGGCTGCAGCATCCATCGTGAGGATGTCGATGGCAGCGATGAAAGTGCGCGATTTCTCGAAACGCGGCGACGCGATTTCTGTGCCCAGTCTGACCGAGGTGCAGACCGCCGCGTACGAGCGGTATGTCCAGCTTGGCAAGACCTCGGGCGAGCGGGTGATCGATGTGGGCATCGAGGGCCTGCTGCGTGAGATCTTCCCGATCGTCTCGTACGACGAGGAGATGTCGCTCGAGTACGTCAAGTACGAGCTGGACGAGCCGCGGTACACGCCGGACGAGTGCCGTGAGCTGCGTCTGACGTACGGCCGTCCGCTGCGCGTGACGGTTCGCTTCACCCGGAAGGGTCATCCGGACATCCCCGAGGAGGACATCTACCTCGGCGAGGTTCCGATCATGATGGGCGGCGGTGAGTTCATCGTCAACGGCGCCGAGCGTGTGATCGTGAGCCAGCTGCACCGCTCGCCGGGCGTTGATTTCTCGGTGGCTTCGGCGGAGGCGGACCGTCCCCTGCACGGGGCGCGGATCATCCCGGAGCGCGGCTCGTGGATCGAGATCGAGGTCACGAAGAAAGACGTGCTCTCGATGAAGATCGACCAGTCGGCGAAGCTGAGCGCGACGACGTTCCTGCGCTGCCTGGACGAGTCGGTGGCCTCGACGGAGGCGATCCTGAGCCTGTTCTACGAGATCAACGAGATCAACGTGGAGAAGCTGGCGGCCGAGCACTGGGCCGCGGAGTCGATCTTCGACACGGAGAGCGGCGAGGAGATCGTCGGCGTCGGCCGTCAGATCGGCGAGGAGAACCTCGCGGCGATCCAGAACTCGACGCTGAAGAAGTGCAGGGTGATCCAGAACCCGTCGGACCCGCTGATCCTGAACACAGTCGCGGAGGAGGGTCTGGACAAGTTCGGCGAGATCGCGAAGAACCAGCACGAGGCGGCGCTGCTGACGATCTACACGCGTCTTCGCCCGGGCAACCCGCCGCAGGCGGAGAAGGCGCGGCAGCTTTTCCACGAGAAGTTCTACGACGAGAACCGCTACCGGCTGGGCCGGGTCGGCCGGTTCCGCATCAACCGCAAGTTCGACATGGACGACGTCGCGGAGACGGAGATGTTCATCCGCGCGGAGGACTTCCTGCGTGTGATCCAGTACGTGCTGGACCTGCGGAGCAAGCGTCCGGACCCGAAGACGGGTCGTCCGATCGCGCAGGTGGACGACATCGACCACCTGGGCAACCGGCGCCTGCGGACGCTGGACGAGCTGGCGGTCGAGGAGATGCGCAAGGGTTTCCTGAAGCTCCGGCGGACGGTGCAGGAGCGCATGAGCGTCAAGGACCCGGACGAGCTGACGAAGCTGGCGGACCTGGTGAACTCGAAGGCGGTCAGCAGCGCGATCGATTTCTTCTTCGGTCGCTCGGAGCTGTCCCAGGTCGTTGACCAGACGAACCCGCTGTCGTCGCTGGTTCACGAGCGCCGCCTGTCGGCGCTGGGCCCTGGCGGCCTGAACCGCAAGCGGGCGGGCTTCGAGGTGCGCGACGTGCACATCTCGCACTACGGCCGCATCTGCCCGATCGAGACGCCCGAGGGCACGAACATCGGCCTGATCGCGTCGCTGGGGATTTTCTCGTCGATCGACCAGTACGGGTTCCTGCAGACGCCCTACCGCGAGGTCAAGGGCGGGAAGCCGACGGGTCGCGTGGTGAACCTCCGCGCCGACGAGGAGATGCGCGCGGTGCTGGGCCCGATGGACATCATCGAGTCCGACGGGAAGCTGCACTCCGGTCACGTGCTGGCGCGGGTCGGCGGCGAGCTGACGGAGGTGGACTCGTCGGGGATCGACTACATCGACATCGCCCCGAAGCAGATCGTCGGCGTTTCGGCGTCGCTGATCCCGTTCCTGGAGCACGACGACGCGAACCGCGCGCTGATGGGATCGAACATGCAGCGGCAGGCGGTGCCCCTGGTGCGCGTGGACCCGCCGCTGGTGGCGACGGGGATGGAGCGTGTGGTGGGCTCGAACTCGGGCATGGTGATCAAGGCGGAGAGCGCCGGCGTGGTGACGCGTGTTGACGCGTCGCGCGTGGTGATCAACGACACCGAGGAGTACCCGCTGCGGAAGTTCGTGGGGCTCAACGAGCGGACCTGCCTGAATCAGAAGCCGATCGTCGTTCCCGGGCAGCGTGTCGAGGCGGGCGAGATCATCGCCGACGGCGCCTCGACGGAGCACGGCCAGCTGGCAATCGGGCGGAACTGCCTCGTCGCGTTCAACACGTTCGACGGGTACAACTTCGAGGACGCGATCGTCATCTCGGAGCGGATGGTCCGCGACGACGCGATGACGAGCATCCACATCGAGTCGTTCGACGTGGAGATCCGCGAGACGAAGCTGGGGCGCGAGGAGTTCACGGCGGACATCCCGAACGTCTCGGAGAAGATGCTCCGGAACCTGGACGAGCACGGCGTGATCCGCGTGGGGGCGAGGATCGGCCCCGGCGACATCCTGGTGGGCAAGGTGTCCCCCAAGAGCAAGACGGAGCTGACCCCGGAAGAGAAGCTGCTGCACGCGATCTTCGGTCGCGCCGGCGAGGACGTGAAGAACGACTCGCTGGAGGCTCCGGCCGGGATCGAGGGCATCGTGATCGGGACGAAGCGGTTCAGCCGTCGCGCGCACATGTCGGACGATCAGAAGAAGCGTCTGGCTGCGGAGATGGAGGAGTACCGCGCCGGGATGAACGATCAGATGATCGAGACGTTCCGGCAGATGGTTGACCGGATCAACGAGACGACGGGCTCGGAGATGATCGACCCGTCAACGCGTCAGAAGGTCGGCGCCTCGGACATCCCCGAGGTCATCATGGAGCAGGTCGAGACGTTTGATCTGAAGTGGATCAAGGGCTCGAAGGAATCCAGGGACCTGGGCGAGAAGGTGTACGGTCAGTTCTGGCCGCGCATCGTCGAGATCCAGAAGGAGCGGGACCGGAAGCTGGCGCACATGAAGCGCGGCGACGAGCTGCCGTCGGGCGTGCTCGAGATGGTCAAGGTGTACATCGCGACGAAGCGTCGTCTGTCGGTCGGCGACAAGCTGGCGGGCCGCCACGGGAACAAGGGTGTGATCGCGAGGGTGGTCGCCGAGGAGGACATGCCGTTCATGGAGGACGGCACCCCGGTGGACGTCCTGCTGAACCCGCTGGGCGTGCCGAGCCGCATGAACGTGGGTCAGATCCTGGAGACGCACCTGGGCTGGGCGGCGAGCGTGCTGGGGTTCCAGGCGGTGACGCCGGTGTTCGACGGCTGCACGGAGCGCGAGGTTCACGAGCTTGTCGAGGAGGCGAACGGGCACGTTCGCGCCCGGCTGGCGGAGGACCTGGAGAAGGGGAGCCACCCGCACCCGCGTGAGCTGCTGGCGCACATGCCGGCGGGCGGGAAGATCCAGCTGTACGACGGTCGCACGGGCGAGCCGTTCCACCAGCGGACGACGGTCGGGTTCATGTACATCCTGAAGCTGCACCACCTGGTGGACGACAAGATCCACGCGCGTGCGACCGGTCCTTATTCGCTGATCACGCAGCAGCCCCTGGGCGGCAAGGCGCGGACGGGCGGTCAGCGATTCGGCGAGATGGAGGTGTGGGGTCTGGAGGCGTACGGGGCCGCGTACGTGCTGCAGGAGCTGCTCACCGTTAAGTCGGACGATGTCGAGGGCCGCACGAAGATCTACGAGTCGATGGTCAAGGGCACGAACACGCTGCAGGCGGGGATGCCGGTGGCGTTCGACGTGCTGTGCAACGAGATCCGGGGTCTCGGCATGAATGTCGAGCTGGAGAAGCAGGCGGTCGAGGGCGGCTCGCTGTTGTAAGGCGCCGGGTCGGATCACACACAGGCTTGCCCGCCCCCCGGACACATGGGGGGCGCGTGAGGGAGACGCAAGATGCTCAACAGGATGCAACGCAACGGGATGGTGATCGTGGCCGCGGCCTGCGCGCTGGCGCTGGTCGGTTGCGGCAAGGGCGGCGGGAACTCGTCGGGCGGCGGCGGCGGCGGGGCCTCGACGGCGCCGATGAAGGATTCGCACGTCGCCAAGGGCGGCGGCGAAGTCGCCCAGGGGGCCAAGCCTGCCGGGACGTCTTCCAAGCCCGCGCCGACGGCCGACGCCGCTCCGGCGAAGGTGGCGCTGGACGACTCTTCCGCGACCGCGGCGCTGAACACGTACATGAACCGTCTCAAGGCTGGCGACCTGCTCGGCGCGGCGGAGATCTGCGTCGCGGAGGCGCCGGGGACCGATGCGCTGAAGACGATCGGCGGGAACATCCAGAACATGCTGGACAAGCCCGAGGACAAGTCCCAGGGCGAGCTGGCGTTGTCGCTGTTCATCGGCGATTTCAAGACGCTGGAGGCGCACCAGATCCTCGAGGAGGAGGGCGTGGTGGTCTTCGAGGTGGGCGTTGTCGGCAAGCCGCCGGTGAACATCCGTGTCGAGAATCGTGAGGGCGGCTGGCGGGTGATCCCGCCGGTCAACGGCACGCCGCTGGGCTGATCGCCCGGCGCGGGAGAGGACGGCGGCCGCCCGGATCGCGCGGGGCGGTGGCCGGGAGTCGTTTTGACGGTGCGCGGCACAGATCGGATCTCACCCCCTACGCGGGAGACTCGCACGCATGGCTGAGAGCGTGTACGACAGGATCAACGATTACGGATCGGTGCAGATCACCCTGGCGTCGCCGAGCGATATCCGCTCGTGGTCGTACGGCGAGGTGAAGAAGCCCGAGACGATCAACTACCGCACGTACCGTCCTGAGAAGGACGGGCTGTTCTGCGAGCGGATCTTCGGTCCGGAGCGGGACTACGAGTGCGCCTGCGGGAAGTACAAGGGCACGAAGTTCAAGGGCATCATCTGCGATCGCTGCGGCGTGAAGGTGACGCACTCGCGGGTGCGTCGGAAGCGGATGGGTCACATCAACCTCGCGGCGCCGATCGTGCACATCTGGTTCTTCAAGAGCCTCCCGAGCCGTCTGGCGACGCTGCTGGGGTGCAAGACGAGCAGCCTTGAGAAGATCATCTACTTCCAGGACTACATCGTCACGGATCCCGGGGACACGGAACTGACCCGGATGCAGCTGCTGACGGAGGAGGAGCACCGGGTCTGCTTCGAGAAGTACGGCTCGGCGTTCAAGGCGTCGATGGGCGCCGAGGCGGTGCGGCACCTGATCGAGGAGCTGGACCTGGACTCGGAGGCGTCGTCGCTGCGCCAGCAGCTGCGCGAGACGCGTTCGAAGCAGAAGGCGGCGGACCTGTCGAAGCGGCTGAAGCTGGTCGAGCAGGTCCGGCACTCGGCGAACGACCCGGGCTGGCTGGTGATGGACGTGATCCCGGTGATCCCGCCGGACCTGCGCCCGCTGGTGCTGCTGGAGTCGGGGAACTTCGCGACGAGCGACCTGAACGACCTGTACCGTCGGATCATCAACCGGAACAACCGACTGA
The DNA here is from genome assembly GCA_020639135.1 of Phycisphaeraceae bacterium. Lineage (GTDB taxonomy): Bacteria > Planctomycetota > Phycisphaerae > Phycisphaerales > UBA1924 > JACKHE01. Next base: position 67,200 of record JACKHE010000004.1, on the reverse strand, counting down.
AGAAGCTGATGGACCTCAACGCGCCGGAGGTCATCATCCGCAACGAGAAGCGGATGCTGCAGCAGGCGGTCGATGCGCTGTTCGACAACGGGCGGTGCCGCCGCCCGGTGCTGGGCTCGAGCAACCGCCCGCTGAAGTCGCTGACGGACATGATCAAGGGCAAGCAGGGCCGGTTCCGCGAGAACCTGCTCGGCAAGCGTGTCGATTACTCGGCGCGTTCGGTGATCGTGGTGGGCCCGGAGCTGAAGCTGCACCAGTGCGGCCTTCCCAAGAAGATCGCGCTGGAGCTGTACCAGCCGTTCATCATCCGCAAGCTGAAGGAGCACGGTCTCGCCGACACGATCAAGAGCGCCAAGCGGATGCTCGAGCGTCGCGACCCGGAGGTGTGGGACATCCTCGAGGAGGTCATCGATCAGCACCCGGTGCTGCTCAACCGCGCCCCGACGCTGCACCGAATCGGCATCCAGGCGTTCGAGCCGGTGCTGGTCGAGGGCAACGCGATCCGGGTGCACCCGCTGGTGTGCACGGGGTTCAACGCGGACTTCGACGGCGACCAGATGGCGGTGCACCTGCCGCTGTCGGTCGAGGCGCAGGCGGAGGCGCACGTGCTGATGCTGGCGCCGCACAACATCTTTTCGCCGGCGCACGGACGGCCGATCATCTCGCCGTCGCAGGACATCGTCATGGGCGTGTACTACCTGACGATCGACCGTCCCGACGACAAGGGCGAGAGTGCGAAGACGAAGGTGTTCAAGAACCGTCAGGAGGCGATCCTGGCGTACGACATGGGCGAGATCGGGATCCACGAGAAGGTGACGGTCCGTCTGGACGGTTTCCGCGAGATCGTCAGCGGTCAGGGCGAGGCGCCGGAGCCGATGCCCAAGAACCGCCGCGTGATCACGACCGTCGGGCGTGTGCTGTTCGCGGACATCCTGTCGGACGGCTTGCCGTTCTACAACTGCGCCCTGGGCAAGAAGGGCGCTGCGCGCGTGATCGACGACTGCTACACGCGAGTCGGTCGGGCGGCGACGATCGATCTGCTGGACCGCCTCAAGGACGCGGGTTTCCGGATGTCCACGCTGGCGGGGCTCTCGTTCAGCGTGACGGACCTGCGCATCCCGGCGGAGAAGACGGAGATCATCGCGGAGTCGCAGAAGAAGGCGGACCGCGTCGAGAAGAACTTCGACCGCGGCATCATCACGGAGCGCGAGCGGTACAACCAGCTGCTGGACATCTGGGCGCACTGCCGCGAGCAGGTGACGGGCAAGCTGATCGACGCGCTGAAGAACGACCGCCGCGACCCGGAGACGGGTGCGGAGGTCTCGATCGAGCTGGGCGAGGGTCGTCACTACCTGAACCCGGTGTACCTGATGTCGGACTCGGGCGCGCGAGGCAACGTGTCGCAGATGCAGCAGCTCGCGGGCATGCGCGGCCTGATGGCCAAGCCGAGCGGCGAGATCATCGAGACGCCGATCCGGGCGAACTTCCGCGAGGGCCTCAACGTTCTGGAGTACTTCTCGTCAACGCACGGCGCCCGCAAGGGCCTGGCGGATACGGCGCTGAAGACGGCGGACTCGGGGTACCTGACGCGGAAGCTGTGCGACGTGGCGCAATCGGTGATCGTCACCGAGCATGACTGCGGGACACCGCAGGGCGTGACGAAGCGCGCGGTGTACAAGGGCGAGGAGATCGACGTCCCGCTGCGTGACCAGATCAAGGGCCGGACGAGCGTCCGCACGATCGCGAACCCGGTGACGGACCGGATCATCGTCGAGGCGAACGGGATGATCACCGAGGAGTCGGCGCGTCAGATCGAGGATCTGGGCATCGACCAGGTGGTGATCCGCTCTCCGCTGACGTGCGAGTCGGGCATCGGGTGCTGCGCGAAGTGCTACGGGATGGACATGTCCACGAGCCAGCTCGTGGAGGAGGGGATGGCGGTCGGTGTGATCGCGGCCCAGTCCATCGGCGAGCCGGGCACGCAGCTGACGATGCGGACGTTCCACACCGGCGGTGTGGCGACGACGAGCATCGCCGAGAGCGACATCCGCTCGGGCCACTCGGGAACGATCGAAATCCGCGACTGCGACGAGGTCGAGTTCGTGGACGAGAACGGGGCGACGAAGCTGATCGCGCTCAAGCGCAACGGCGAGATCGTCATCAACGACGACAAGGGTCGCGAGCTCGAGAAGTACAAGGTGCCCTACGGCGCCTCGCTGCTGGTCAAGCGCGGCCAGTCGATCAAGGCGGGCGAGCAGCTTCTGGACTGGGACCCGCACCGGACGCCGATCCTGGCGGAGAAGGGCGGCAAGGTCGCGTTCGTCGATATCGAGGTCGGCGAGACGGTGCGCGTCGAGGAGTCCGGGCGCGAGCAGTCGGCGCTGGTGGTGATCGAGCACAAGGGCGAGAAGCACCCGCAGATCGTGATCGAGGACGCCGAGGGCAAGATCCTGGACTTCCACTTCTTGCCCGCCAAGGCGCGCATCGAGGTGAAGGAGGGTCAGGAGATCAAGGCGGGCCACATGCTCGCGCGTCAGCCGCGTCAGGCGGGCGGGACGCAGGACATCGTCGGCGGTCTGCCGCGGGTCACGGAGATCTTCGAGGCTCGAAAGCCGAAGGACCCGGCCGTGATGGCGGAGATCTCGGGGACTGTCGAGCTGTACTCGGACAAGCGCAAGGGCAAGATGACGATCCGGGTGGTGACGGAGGCGGGTCTGGAGAAGGACCACCACGTTCCGCAGGACCGTCACCTGCTCGTGCACGCGGGCGACCGGGTCGTCGCGGGCGATCCGCTGATCGAGGGCCCGCTGGTTCCGCACGACATCCTGCGGATCAAGGGCGAGGAGGCGCTGTACACGTACATGCTGGAGGAGGTCCAGAACGTGTACCGGGCGCAGGGCGTGCCGATCAACGACAAGCACGTCGAGGTGATCCTGGCGCAGATGATGCGGAAGGTCCGCGTGGAGAACCACGGCGACACGGACATGCTGCCGCAGGACGTCGTGGACAAGCACTTCTTCCGTCACAAGAACGCGCAGATCGCGAAGATGGGACGGATCACGGAGGCCGGCGGCACCGATCTTGCGGTTGACGCGCTGGTGTCGAAGGAGCAGATCAAGGAGGCCAACGCGCTGGCGGAGGCCGAGGGCAAGGAATCCGCCAAGGCGCGGAAGGCGAAGCTCGCCACGGGCCGGACGCTGCTGCTGGGCATCACCAAGGCGTCGCTGCAGTCGGAGTCGTGGCTGAGCGGGGCGTCGTTCCAGGAGACGACGAAGGTGCTGACGGAGGCGTCGCTCAAGGGCGGCGTGGATTACCTGATCGGCCTGAAGGAGAACGTGCTGCTGGGTCACCTGATCCCTGCGGGCACGGGCTTCGGGGCGTACCAGTCGATCCGCGTGGCGCACCTGGCGGAGCCCCCGGCGATGCCGGAGGAGAACGAGGAGACGATGCTGGCCGAGGCGGCGGAGCGTGCGGAGGAGCTCGGCGCTTCGACGGACGAGCCGCTGGGCCTGCCGGTCGAGTTCCCGAGCGGGGCGATGATCGGCGGCCAGACCGAGGCGCGGACGAACTGAGCCTCGTTCACTGCAACTTCAAGCACGAATGAGCCCGGGGCGACCCGGGCTTTTTTCTTGCGGTGTCGGCGCACAAAGAACCGGCGGCCGATGCGGCGCGCCGGTTGTTGTGGTTTCAAAGTCGTGCGGGCGCTCTTGTGGAGATCAGGACCTGATCTTCTTGAGTTCGAGATCGACGGCCTGGACGAGTTGCTTGTGGGTCTTCTCGCCGGATCCGGAACCCTGCCAGGCGAGCTTGCCGTCGGCGCCGATGACGAAGAATGCGGGGATGCCGCGGACGCCGTAGTCGGGCATGACTTCTTCGGAGTTGAGCAGGAGGAGGTAGGTGAATCCCTTGGACTTCATGTAGCCGGCGGGGTCGCCGCCGCGCTCGCTGCCGTTCATGCCGATCACGACGACGCCGCGGTCCTTGTAGTCCTCATGGAGTTTCTGCACGCCGGGCATGGCCTGCTTGCAGGGCCCGCACCAGGTGGCCCAGAAGTCGAGGACGACGACCTTGCCTCGGTAGTCGGCGAGTGAGTGCTCGACGCCGTCGGGATCCTTGAGTGTCCAGGCGGGGGCGGCGGCGCCGATGGCGGGGGCGGCGTTGTTGTTGGCGGCTGTGGCGTGTGGCGCGGAAATGAGCGTGGCGGCGCCGGCGAGGAGGGCCAGGGCCATGGCGGGGATGAGTGTGTTTCGGTGTCGCATGGTAGTGGGCCTCCGGGGACTGGTGGTGGTGGATGTCTGCATCGGTTCAACCGGGTCGGTAGTGAGACTATTCCCTTGCGTGCATGGCTCTACGGTGTGGGGCGCCGGTGTGTTCCCGCGCGGCACGGGATCGGGGATCATCGAGATGCACGAGCCGGTGTTGGATAACCACGAATGGAACAGGGATTGGTCGGAGTGATCGCGGATTCTGATGGCTGACGTGTCCCGGGACACGTCAGCCATTTCAGTGGGCTGCCCTAGGGGGGCAATGCGGGCTGTTTTGGCCTTCTGGCGGACATTTTCGGACTTCAATGGGTCCGAAAACATATTGCCCGGTTATCGGGCGTGTGGTAGCCTCGCGCTGATACGCCGGGCGTGATGAATCGCTTGTCCGATCGTCCGCCCCGGCAGGGAGGCCCCGGGGGTCACGACAGAACGCTGTTTGTGCCCGGGGACATGCTGGAGGAGCGTGATGTTCAATCGTTTCTCGTCGAGCCGTGCCTGTGCATTGGCATCGGTGTTGAGTTTCTGCGCGGGGCTGCTGACGTTCGGGGCCGCGGAGGCGGCGGGCCTGGAGCGGGCGCCGATGAATGCGCAGGGCGAGCCGATCGGGAGCCATCTGGGTCATCCGTCGCTGTCGTACGACGGGCGGTACATGGCGTTCCAGAGTTCGGACGACGGGCTGACGCCCGACGACGACAACGGCGTGAGCGATGTGTACGTGTTCGACTACGAGACGCGCGCGCTAGTGCGCGCCAGCGGTGGTTTCCTCAACGCGTTCGGCGCCGGGGCGAGCGTGCACCCGGCGATCAGCTCGGACGGTCGGTTCGTGGCGTTCGCGAGCGATTCGAGCGCGCTGAATCTGCCGATGGGCCCCGGGCAGACGGTGGACGTGATTGATGCGAACGGCGCGCGCGATGTGTTCGTGTACGACATGGGGACCGGCGCGACGACGGCGGTGAGCGTGAGCTCGGAAGGCCGGTTGCTTGACGCGGCGAGCGATTTCCCGTCGATCTCCGGGGACGGGCGGTATGTGGCGTTCCAGAGCCGGGGATCGACGCCGGGCGAGCCCGGTGGGACGTGGCGGATCTTCGTGCATGATCGCTCGAGCGGTGTGACGCGGATGGTCAGCGTGGATTCGCTGGGCCGGGCGGCGCGCGGGGACAGCGAGCGGCCTTCGATCAGCGCGGACGGGCGGTACGTCGCGTTCGAGACCGACGCGGCGCTGGTGGCGGCGGACACGAACGGCCGTCGGGACGTGTACCGGTGTGACCTGCTCAACGGGCGGGTGGAACTGGTGAGCGCCTCCTCGACCGGTATGGTCGGCGGCGCGGCGAGCCGGGGGGCGTCGATCAGCGCTGATGGTTCGATGGTGGCGTTCGAGAGCGGCGCGTCGAACCTGGTCGCGGGTGACACGAACCTCGTGCCGGACGTGTTCGTTCGGGATCTCCGGACGGGCGCGACGAGCCGGGTGAGCGTGGGTGAGGACGGCGGGCAGGCGGACGGATCGAGCGTGCGCCCGGCGATCAGCGCGGACGGTTCGGTGGTGATCTTCGAGAGTTACGCGATGTCGCTGACGCACGGCGATCGCCCGGCGAAGCCGGAGGACGCGGGGCAGAGCAACGAGCGGTCGTCGGTGTTCATGCACTCGATGAACGGCGGTCGGACGGTGATGGTGGGCGCGGGCCAGTCGCGCGGCGCGGCGCGTTCCGAGGCGACCCGTGACGGCGACCCGACGATCAGCGGCGACGGGACGGTGATGGCGTTCGCGGAGCTTCCGCTGCTGGAGCCGCCGGGGGGGACGATCGGCGGTGTTGTGGAGGGGAGGATTTTCCGTGGCGGATCGTGCACGAACACGCCGCAGTTCCTCGTGACCGATGTCGAGGTCAGCGGTGTTCCGCAGATCGGCGGGCCGGCGATGATGGCGACGGTGAACATCCGCCCGCGGAGCACCGCGGAGTTGTACGTCCGGCTGGAGGCGACGGACCCGCTGTCGTGCGATTTCGAGACCATGGAGATCGCGCTGATGCCGCCGGGCGGTGGCGCGGCGCTCCCGGCGGGCATGGTGTACCTGAAGGACGGCAACGCCTGCACCGATGGCGGCGAGAGCCCCATCGCGACGGGTGTGATCGCGATGGCGGACAGCGACACGGACGACGATCTGGCGATCACGCTGTGCTGGTCGCCGGACGTGGATGACTTCCTGATCAACGACGGCGAGTACGATCTGGTGTTCATCGCCCGGTTCCCGGGCTCGTTCTCGGCGGCGCAGGTCCCGATCACGATCAACGTGCTCGAGTGCGACGCCGAGATCGACCTGATCCCGAACTTCAACCCGGGGTTCGTCGCTGGTCCGTTCGTGGATCTCAACAACGACATGCTCCCGGACTTCCTCGGCCCCGGCACGACGCCGACGTCGGCGGGTAACCGGTACGAGGAGAACGCGGGCGGCGGCGAGGACATCGACGCGATCACGATGGCGGTCTCGGAGACCGCGGAGTTCGACATCACGTTCAATGCGCAGCTGCCGGGCAACGGGTCGGGGTTCGTGTGCTTGGAGAACGGGATCACCGAGCTCGACGTGATGGATCCGCCGCAGTTTCCGTACGAGCAGACACCGTGCACTTACGGCGGCGCCACGCCGAAGATGCCGTGCTTCATCGAGGTGATCTCGGCGACTGGAACGTCGGAGAACGATGCGGTGGTGGTGATCAACTCACCGACGTTCCCGCTGCTGGACACGACGTTTCAGGCGCAAATCGGGTGGCCGGCCGGCGAGAAGGTGAAGTCGATCAGCCTGAAGGTGCGGGTGGAGCCGACGGCGCTGGACGTCGGGAACCGGAACCAGGTGACGTTCAACATCTTCGATGTCACGGGTCACCGGTCGGATCCGCAGTTGAACTTCGTGATCCTGGGGTGCGTGGAGGAGCCGTGCTGCCTGATCGATCAGTATCAGATCGAGGGTGTGGACGCGGTGGTGCGGACGATCCCGACGGAGCCGCTGATCCTTCCCGGCACAGTTGATCCGGTGATGTGCGACGGCGAGACGGCGATGCAGCCCGGCGAGGACGGGATCCTCGACGTGTTCCCGAACCAGACGCTGTCGTTCGTGGTCAGCGGGCGGCTGCAGTTCAACTGCCCCGGCGCCGTGCTGACGCTCGAGAAGGACGAGTTCCTGGGGGATGTGTTCCCCGCGGGGCTGGTGTGCGTGGACCAGGACGGCCCGGACCCGATGAATCAGTATGTCTGCCTGGACGAGCCGGGCGATCCTGATTCGGACATCATGTCGTACTTCGAGTGGACGCCGACCCCCGAGGATGCGCGGACCAACCCGTACCGCTTCGTGTTCCGTGTGATGGACAACACGGGGAACTCGAGCACGTGCTTCGTGCGGATCCGGGTGTGCCCCGAGCCGGTGTGCGTCGGGACGATCGCGATCGACGGCGGCGAGCCGATGGCGCTGGATTTCAGCAACCCGCAGGTCCCCCCGACACAGATCGTGACGCCGGGACAGACGATCGCTCTGCACATCTGCGGGACGCAGGACTGCGGCGAGTTCGTCGAGGGCGGCGCGTTGCAGCAGGGCGTGTACAGGACGATCACGATCGAGCCGACGATGGACACCTGCCAGGCGCTGTGCGACCTGGGCTGCGTGAGCAACAGCATCGACTGCGGCGTGATGCCGCCGAACTGCGCGGTGGTCTCGGCGACGGACGACCCGTTCGTGGATTCGGACAACGCGGACGGCGACAACGACAACGCGACTGGGGCCGAGGACCCGTTCGAGGCGTGCTACGACGTGACGTGCACGATCCCGGAACTCAACCAGCAGGTGACCCGGGACCTGTGCTTCACGATCACGGACGCGTCGGGCAAGCCGGTTGACTGCTGCGTGCGGCTGACGGTCTGCCCGCCGGTGACGTGCGAGCCGACGAACATCGTGTTCAACGGGACGCCGGCTCCGATGGACTTCGACCCGATGACGGACACGTTCACGCTGATCCCCGGCGAGGACAACCTGCAGTTCAAGGTGACCGGCGGCGGCGGCTGCGACGGCGACGCGGTCCGGATCGACAACATCGAGGTGGTCTGCTTCGACGACACCGGGGCGGAGATCCCGGTCCCGGCGTGCGAGCAGGACGACGCGTGCTGCACGCTTGATCTGCCGTGCGAGTTCACGGACATCTTCGGGGCGCCGGTGGTGTTCCCGTTCGATTGCGACATGAACAACATGTGCATGGTCAACGTGAACTGCTCGTTCGGCGCGGACTGGTACGGGCTGTGCGACAAGATCCTGGTCCGGGCGACGGTGACATCGGATCCTGGTGGTCCGAACGAGCAATCGACGAGCTGCGGAGTGATGGTGGACATCGGGCAGTGCCCGCCGCCGACGTGCGTGGTGAAGAACGAGATGCCCGAGCTGTGCACGCTGACGGGCGACGAGCTTGACAACGCGATCGTGGTCAAGCCTGGCGAGGCGATCTCGTTCGACGTGAACTTCCTGTCGGACTGCTTCGGCGCGAAGCTGAAGTGGTCGGCGACGGGGATCCCGGCGTGGATGGACCCGCACAACGGGGGCGTCCCGGCGGACACCTTCGAGTGCCCCAACTTCACGATCCACTGCACCGGCACGCCCATGGAGGGGGACGAGGGGCATTACGAGGTGACGTTCACGGTGATGGACAACACCGGGCAGAGCTCGATGTGCAAGGTGTGGATCATCGTCTGCGATGGGCCGACGTGCGAGATCCGGGTGAACGACCCGATGATCTGCGACGAGTCGGGCTACATCGAGGCGTGCCCGGGGCAGAAGGTCGATTTCGATTTCGTCACGAGCTCGCCGTGCCCGATCGAGGCGTTCGAGGGGCGGCCGATCATCGTGAGCTGGTCGATCAAGGGCGACCCGCTGCCGGGGCTGGTCTGCACGCCGGCGCCGCCGGCGCAGGGGGTGTTCGTGCCGCTGACGAATGGCGTGCTGCTCTCGGAGTGCACGTGGACGCCGACGGCTCAGCAGGTCGGCGTGTACACGGTGATCATCAACACCATGGACAACTGCGGGCGGATGAACGAGTGCGAGATCACGATCCGGGTGTGCGAGAAGCCCAAGTGCCTGATGACCGTGATGGTCAACGGCTCGCCGGCGACGTACGACCCGAACGACCCCGACTCGTGCGTGATGATGAAGCCGGGCGAGGACCTGTCGGTTGAGATCTGCGGGATGCCGGGCTCGGCGGACTGCAACGATCTTCCGCTGACGCTCTCGCTGCTGAGCGCGCCGACCGGCGGCCCGGCGCTGCTGTGCAACCCCGTGCTCCCCGTGATGGGGATGGTGGATCAGCAGGGGATGCTGTGCACGACGTGCACGCTGGAAGCCGGCGCTGCGGATGTTTCCGACACGAAATACGTCTGGCGGTTCGGGATCCAGGATTCGTGCGGCCGGGTGTCGCCGGACCTGTGCGAGCTGCGAGTGCTGGTGATGCCGTGCGATCCGCCGACGTGCGAGATCACGAGCATCACGGTGGCGGGCGAGGCCTTCGATTTCACCGGGATGGAGGAGAAGCCGCTGGTGCCGATCCTGCCCGGCCAGGAGCTGGTGTACACCGTCAAGGGCACGCTGGGTTGTGCGGACGACGACATCGACCTGGATCTGCTCTGCGACATGCTGCCGACCGGAGCGATGGTGCAGGCAGGCGACAAGATGGTGATGGACAAGGTCACCATGCGGGAGTGGACCGTCTCCTGGACTCCGAAGGTCACCGATGACTACTGCGACACGCAGGTGGACTTCAACTGCCAGGTGGTGGCGACGCCGGACGGCGTGGCGAGCGGCTCGGATCTGTGCCTGCTCAACGCGGACGTCGGTCAGTGCCCGGCGCCGAACTGCACGATCAGCGACATCGAGATCACGCGTGACGGCGTGGTGATGACGACGCCGCTCGGCTCGGACTGCATCGCGGTTCAGCCCGGGGACCTCGTGAAGTTCACGGTGCAGGGCAGGTCCAAGTGCCCGGACGGCGCGATGAACGCGCTGACGATCGTGGGCAAGCAGCTGGATCTGTTCCCGCCCAACGCGACGATGACGCCGGCTCTGCCCGTGACGGGCGAGCCCGACGCGCTGGTCGAGAGCGTTTTCATGTGGACGCCGACGCTCGAGCAGTGCGGCGATGTCTATGAGGCGAGGTTCTTCATCTCGCAGGAGTGCGGGCCGGACTCGGTGAACTGCGGCGTGTGCTTCACGGTGGGGATCTGCGACACGCCCCCGCTGTGTGAGCTGTCGGAGTTCATGGTCGTGCCGAACCCGGACATGTGCTTCATCAAGGGCTCGGAAGACGCGGAGGAGATCTGCCTGGACCTGCCCTTCGAGGTCGTGCCGGACGGGTACATGATCAACGTCTTCCCCGGCGACAAGGTGAAGCTGAAGTTCTGCGGCAAGACGGAGTGCATCTGCACGACGCTGACGCTCGATGCGGACGGTCTGCCCGAGGGCTCGGATGTGTTCTGCGATCTGGACGGCGACGGGACGTTCGAGCCCGACGCGTTCCCGTGCATCGGGGATCCGTACCCGGTGGACGGGATGCCGGGGTTCCGGCAGCTGTGCTCGCGGGTGGAGTTCACGGTCCCGCCGGCGGGGTCGTTCCACATCACGTTCACGGTCAGCGACTCGGACGATGAGACGGCCGACGCGGTGTGCGTGCTGTGGGTTGAGGTCGAGGACGTCTGCGACGACTTCGAGCCCAACGACGAGTGCGAGCTGCCGCAGGAGATCGATTCCGACATCTGCGGCCCGTACCTCTCCGGCTTGCTGGAGATGCGCTGCACGCCTGGGTGCCAGCCCGACACGTTCATGGTGCTGTTCAACAAGCAGAACCAGGTGATCGCGATGAACAACAACGGGTCGCACGCCGGCAACGGGAAGGCGTCGGGGCTCTACGACATCACCGCGGCGAACGGTCTCAGCCCCGGGAACGGGTCGGACCTGTGGCTGCGGATCGGCGTGTCGGGGTATCCCGACGGGCTGGGCGGCGAGGTCTTCAACGGGTTCCATCAGAACGGGCCGCACGGGCAGCTCGGTGAGTTCAAGATGACCGTGACGTTCTACGACGGCAATGGGGAGATCATCTCGCCGGCGATCGTGCAGGACTCGGGCGGCCACGACGTTGTGGTTGACAACCCGTTCGTGTACGAGAACCGGTTCGAGACCGGCGCGGAGGCGTTCCGCCTGAACTTCCAGGGCCCGAGGGCGCTGCAGGGCGGCGGGACGACGGCGTCGGCTTCGATCGAGATCGACAACACGACGGGCCAGGACCCGCTGTGCGACGACGTGGACTTCTTCAAGTACACGGGGCTCGTGCCGCTGCAGGATTACTGCATCGTGATGGTCGGCGGGTACAGCAAGGACTGCACGCCGCTGAACGCGCAGCTCGGCTGGTTCGACAAGAAGTGCGACGAGGCGATCGTCATCGACTGCGACTCGGGGCCCGCGGGGTACCCGCAGATCTGCACGACGGCGGACGCCAACGGCGAGATCATCATCGGCGTGACCGGCAAGGGCGACGATGACTTCGACGGGTATCTCACGCCGCCGGCGCCCGACGGGCGGGCGGTCGATGGCTGCCCGGATCCCGCGGGCGATCACGGGGTGTGCGGGTGCTACACGCTGTGCATCATGCCGTTCGATCCGCACGGCGGCGTCCCGCTGAATGAGCCGCTGGTCAGCGCCGAGCAGGTCGCGCTGGAGCAGGCGATGCACCACGGCGACATGAACCAGGACGGCCGGACCGACACGGCGGACCTGGGCCTGTTGATGGGCCGGTTCGGGTGGACAGCGGAGTCCGTCGCGGCTCCGGCCACGGGTCAGCAGAAGGCCAAGAAGACGCCCTCCGACAGCGGCAAAGCGCTGGGGGGTGTGATCGGTGATTGAGTGATCGTTGTTCGCCCCGGGCCATGACGGGTGGGGGCGACGGGGTTGTCAGACCAGCATGGGCGGCGCGCCGGGGTTCAGGTCGGGCTCCGCGCGCCGTCTTTTTTCCGGTGGACGATCAGGGGTTGTGCGCCGTCGCGTTGGCGCCGAGGAACCCGACGAGGGTGCGCCAGGCGTCTTCCGCCGCGTTCTGGTTGTACTGGAGCGTGGCCTTGGGCCCGATCAGGGGCAGGATGCGGAGCGTCTTCTTCTGGCTGATGCTGGCGATGTCGAATCCGTGATGACACTCTGGGTAAACACGGAGGACGACTTCCGCGGCGCCCTCGGCGCTCTCCTCGACGAATGTGCGGATTTCGTCGGCGGGCGTGACGTCGTCCGAGGCGCCGGTGAGGATCAGGAGCGGGATCCGGTTGCGCAGAGCGACGTGGTCCTCGTTGGATGGGTAGTACATCGCGGCGGCGCGGAGGCCGAGTGAGGCCGCGAGTTCGGGGTCGTTGGCGATCCTGATGGCGCCCTCGGCGCCGAGCGACCAGGCGACGAGCGCGCCGGGTGTTGCAGCGGTTTCGGGGTGATTCCGTCGCATCCAAAGGATCGCCTGTTCGGTGACCCAGGCGATTTTCTCTCCGGTGGATCGGCGCGCCTTGTCGCCGCTGGCGCGGTAGGCCGGCTTGTAGTCCACGAGCAGCACCTGCCAGCCCTGGTCGCAGAGGCGCTCGGCGGCGTCGAAGTAGTGGTGGTCATCGTCGAGGACGGTCAGGCCGCTGGAGCCGGGCAGGAACACCGCCCAGCCCTTCGCGTCGGGCGCGGGGCGCCAGTGGTAATAGTCTTCGGGCGCTGCGCCGCTCGCGGCGGCGCCGGGGCCGGCGCAGCCTTGGAGCGCTGATGCGAGGACGAGCATCGCGGTGATCAGGAACAGGCGCATCGGTGGGGTGTCTTCCTCAGGAATCCTCACCGGCCTTGCGCGCCTTGAGGATGGCGTTGATGAGCCCCTGGGGGACCTTGTCCCGGGGGATCTCCTTGTGGCCGCAGCAGCAGGCCTTGCGGCTGGTCTCAATGGTGGCCTTGTAGGCTTCGAGGAACTCGAGGCAGGTCTTGCAGCAGCCGATGTGGCTCTCGAACGCCCGGCGGACCTCGTCGGGCTGGGCGCCGGCGACGTAGTCGTCGAGGAACTCGACAAACTGTTTGCAGTTGAGGTGCTCCATCAGTTGTTGAACTCCTGCTCGAGGAGCGCTTTGAGCGCCTGTCGGGCGCGGTGCAGCCTGGTCTTGACCGCGCTGTCGCTGATGTCGAGGATCTGCGCGGTCTGCCTGGTGTCCAGTTCTTCGATGTCTCGGAGGAGCACCACGTCGCGGTAATCGGCGGGGAGGCTCTCGATGAGCTCGCGGATCCTGCGCTTGGATTCGTCGCGCTCGGCGATCTCGTCGCTGGTGATGGTCCAGGAAGTGGGGGCGGCGTCGGGGTGGCCGTCGTTTCTGAAGGTCGGGAGCAGGGACTCGATGGCGACCTCCTTGCGGAGGCGCTTGCGGGAGCGGAGTTTCATCAGGGCGGCGTTGACGGTGATGCGGTGGAGCCACGTGCCGAGCTGGGAGTTCCCCTCGAAGCGGTCGATGGCCTTGAAGGCGGAGAGGAAGGCGTCCTGAACGGCGTCGTTGGCGTCTTCCTCGTTGCCCAGCATGCGGCGGGCGACGGCGAGCATGCGGCCGATGTGGGTCTCAACGAGGGTCTGGAAGGCCTCGTCATCGCCGGCCTTGAGCGCGGCGATCAGGGCCGACTCGTCGGGGGCCGTGGCGGTGTCGGATGGGGGGGGCGTGGGGGGCACGTGTGCGGAGTGTAGGCGGGGGATGGGGGTGGATCAGTCGGTCTGCCGGAGCACGGGCCACTGACCGTCGGGCTCGATCCACGGGTCGAAGAAGCCCCACGCGGCGAGGCCGCCGCCGGATTGCGGCTCCATGAGGTACACGAGCAGTGTCCCGAGCGGCTGGTCGGTGGGGATGCGCGTCCAGCCGTCGCCGATGGTGCGCACGTCCTGATTCCGCGCGGTTTCGATCGTGGTGTAGTGGTGTCCCTGGAAGGGGCGCTCGGCGCGGTCAATGGCGGTGATGGTGTCCACTTCCACGGGGAGCCGGAACGTGGCGGTGACGGTCTCGACACGGATGCCGTGGAGGCGGAGCTGGTCCGTGATCGCGTCCATACCCGGCGGGATGAGGTAGGCGACGGGGCGGCTGACGGAGCGCGTGGGCGCGAAGCGATCGAGGAGATCGACCTCGTACTCGCGGTGGGCGCCGGTGGGGATCATGTGGTCGCTGTCGCCGCGGGTCTCGAGCCATCCGGGGATGGTGCGCATTGTGGTGGGCGGCGCGTAGTCGTGCCGGATGCCGATCTCGGCGGGCCGGCTGTTCGCGTCGGCGGATTGTTCGAGGGCGATGATGGGCTGGCGCTGCTCGGCGGCGAGATCGAGGCACTCGCGGACGAAGAGCTCGGTGGATCGGATGCGCTCGGCGAAGGTCGCGTAGGCGTAGGCCTCGGAGAGGATGGAGACGCGGTTGCGGAGGCCCCGGTAGGGTCCGCCGAACATGGGGTTGGCGGAGTAGGTCGCCCAGACAGTTTTCTCGTCGTCGAAGTTGCCGTAGGGGGCAGTGACGAGGTTGTGGTGGTCGAGGACGCGCTGCTCGACGCGGGGGAGGAAGATGTCCTGCGCGTAGCCGAGCAGGGCGGGGTCGCCCGAGGGGTTGAGGGGCGGGGCGTAGGTGAGGTCCATGCGGTGGTAGGAGCCGTCGGTGGTGTGGGTGTCGATGATGAGGTGGGGGTCCCAGGTGTTGAGGAGGTTGACCTGGGCGCGGGTTTCCGGCGCTTCGAGCTTGACGTGGTCGCGGTTGAGGTCGAGGCCCTGGGCGTTGGCGCGCTGCCCCATGCCGCCGGCGGGGCCGACCTGGCCGGGGCGGTTGCCGGGCGAGCGGCGCGCATCGCCGTCGGGGTTGTAGAGCGGGACGACGAGCAGGATGAGGTTGTCGAGGAGCTTGCGGTTCTCCGGCTCGTCGGGGTGGAGGGCGATGTCGCGCGCGAGCTGGAGGAGCGCCTCCTTGCCGCAGGCCTCGCCCGAGTGGATGCCGCCGAACTCGTAAACGATCAGCTTGCCGGAGTTGTGCGCCGCTCTGGGCGTGGCGACCGGCGGATCGGCGATGACGAGCATCGGGATGTTGCGGTTCTCGAAGGAACGGCCCAGCGAGGATTCGATCGCGATGGGGGAGCGCTGGGCGATGGCGGTGACCAGCGCGGCGACTTCCTCGCAGGTGGATGTGTCGTAGGCGGCGGTGCGTTCGGCGGCGGTCTGGAGCTCCGCCGGCGCGGTCCGGGTGGTCGTGACGCTGGTTGGTGTGGTGGCGGCGCAGCCCAGGAGCGCGAGCGGGCCGGCGGCGGCGGCGAGGCGGGGGATGAGTTGTCGCATGGGGGGAGTATCGCAGGAAACGGCGCCAGCGTGTTGAAGCGGCGCTCAGTCCCGGACGGTCACGAGCGCGGGCTCGGGCTCCGGGAGGATGGCTGGGAGCTCGTCGGGGACGAGCGCCGCCCGGGCGGCCCTGGCGTTGCGGTTGATCCTGCGCTGCGCGACGAGCATGAGGATGGCGCCGCTGACGGCGACGGAGCCGCTGATCCACTGGGGCGTGGTGAGGACCTCACCGAAGAAGAAGTAGGAGGCGGCGGCGACGATGAAGGGCTGGAGCTGGATGACGCCGCTGGAGACGGCGACGCCGAGCCTGGCGATTGCGGTGTAGTAGAAGACGTGGCCGAGGGCGATGCCGATGATGGCGGAGAGGATGAGGAGTCCGAACTGTCCGACGGTGAGCGCGGTGATCGCGCCCGCGCCGGCGTGGGCGCCGAGCGCGAGCATGAGCGCGATGAGCGCGGCGCCGGTGTACTGGCTGATGAGGGAGAATGCGATGACGGGGTGGACGCCGGTGAGGCAGCGCTTGACGGCGAGGGCGTATCCGGCGAAGAGGGCGCCGGATCCGGCGGCGAGGAGGAAGCCCATCGCGTGGGCGCCCTCGAAGGGGTTCTCGCCGAGGAGCGCGGTGCCGAGCACGCCGCCGAGGACGAGGACGAAGCCTGTCAGGTACGCGCGGGAGCGGATGACCAAACGCTCGCCCGGGAAGAGCAGGTAGGCGCCGATGGCCACGCAGAGGATCTGGAGGCGCAGGCCGAAGGTGAGCAGCCCGGGCTCGATGAGGTAGTGCGCCCAGGTGAAGCAGACCTGCGCGGTGGCGTTGAAGGCGGCGGGGATGAGCGCGGCCTTCCAGGTGGATCGCCTGGCTTTGGCGTTGCGTGATGCGAATACGGCGACGGGGAGCCAGATGAGGGCGGCGGCGCCGTAGCGCCAGCCGTTGGAGGTCCATGCGTCGATGGACTGGGCGAAGTACCGGAGGAAGAGGGGGACGCAGGACCAGCCGAGCAGGGTGAGCAGGACGGTGACAACGCCGGTGGCGAGGCCGGTGGGGGGCGGGTCGTGATGTCCGTGGGTTTGGGGCATGTGCCGGGCTGAGGGTAGGCTGTCCCCGGGTCGGATCGTTGTCCGGAGTTGAAAGGAGTTGAGCATGACACGGAGCGCACGAATGCGAGGTTTGCTGGTCTCGGCGCTGTTCGTGCTGGGGAACCTGGCGTGTCCCGACACGGTGTCTGCGGAGACGACGGTGATCGTGGTCCGTCACGCGGAGAAGGTGGTCGAGCCGGGGAACCGGGATCCCGCGCTGACGGATGCGGGCCGGGCCCGGGCGGAGGCGCTGGCCCTGCTGCTGCGGGACGTCTCTCTGGATGCGGTGTATTCGTCGGGGTACGAGCGTTGCATGGCGACGGCGGCGCCCGCGGCGGCGCGGGCGGGGGTCGAAGTGGAGATCCGGGACCCGGGGGCGTCCGGGGCGCTGCGGGAGGAGATCCTGCGCGATCACGGGGGCGGGACGGCGCTGGTGGTGGGGCACTCGAACACGGTCCCGGCGATGCTTTCGGCGCTGGGGGTGGCGGACCCACCGGCGATCGCGGACTGGCAGTACGACGACGCCTTTGTGGTGCGGATCGCGGACGAGCAGGAGGAGGGCGGGGCGTCCCCGACGGTGCTTCACCTGCATTACGGGGCGCCGACGATCTCGGGGGAATCCCCTGATTCGCCGGATAAACCTCGCAACAATGGCTGAAAACACCGATATTGCAGCGAGGGGACGTGACCGTTCCGAATAAAGGACTGTAACCTCTTCAATCTACACTCCGCCAGCGGGGTGACTCAGTGAGGGAGCCCGTATGTCGTCGGAAGAGCTGCAATCATCCATCGGACCCGCGCGGGGCGCCACGGGCTTCTGGTTCACGGTCGGTGCGGCGTTGGCGGTGGCGCTGGCGGCGCCGGTCGCGTGGACGCAGGACGACGACGCCGGCGATCCGGCGGGCGTGGTCAGCGATGATCCTGATGATGTGACGGCGACGGCGGCGGCGCTGGCGCACGAGCAACTCTTCACGGAGGACCGGTTCCCGAGCGCGACGACGTGCAAGACGTGCCACCCGCAGCACTACAAGGAGTGGTCGGTCTCGCAGCACTCGTACGCGATGGTGAGCCCGGTCTTCACGGCGCTGCACGGGACGATCCTCAAGCGGACGAACGGGACGTTCGGGGATTTCTGCATCCGCTGTCACACGCAGGTGGGGATGATCCTGGGCGAGCCGTTGTTCGCGCCGCTGGAATCGCGCGACCCGGTCTCGCGGGAGGGGATCACCTGCATCGTCTGCCACCGGGTGGACCAGCGGTACGGGAAGGTCAGCGGGCGGATCGCGCTCGTCGAGGGGGACATCCTCAGGCCGATCTACGGGCCGCTGGGCAACGAGAACCTCGCGGAAGTGCTGGCGGCGCCGGAGAAGTACAAGGTGGTGACGGAGGAGGGCGTGCCGGGGCGGAAGATCCACACGGAATCGAAGCGGTTCTTCCGGCTGAGCGAGCCTGGGTTCTGCGGGTCGTGCCACGACGTGACGTTCGTCAACGGGTTCCGTCTGGAGGAGCTGTTCTCGCACTACAAGCATTCGCCGGCGGCGGCGAGCGGGGTGACGTGCCAGGACTGCCACATGAGCACGAACCAGGGGGTGAACGCGGGGTACGCCGAGGGCCCGGCGGCGGTGGTGGGGGGCGTGCCGACGAAGACGCGCAAGCACGCGATCCACAACTGGGCGGGGCCCGATCACTCGGTCGTGCACCCGGGGATCTTCCCGCACAACCCGGACGCGCAGGCGCTGGCGACGATCACCGAATGGACGCAGTTCGACTGGGAGGCGGGCTGGGGAACGGACGAGTTCGAGGACGGCGATCACGACGAGGGCGGTTTCCCGGAGCGGTGGCGCTCGATCGACGACCGGTACGAGGCGCGGGAGATCATCAACGCGAACCTGGAGCTGCTCGAGTGGGGGATGGCGCAGCGGGCGAACGTGCTGCGCAACGGCTACCACCTGGGCGAGGTCGAGACGGAGCGCGCCGACGAAGGGGGCATCCGGTTCAGGGTGCGGGTGAAGAACGCGACCGACGGGCACGCGGCGCCGAGCGGGTTCGACGCGGAGCGGCTGGTGTGGCTGCACGTGGTCGTGCGTGACGCCAGCGACGCGGTGGTGTTCGAGTCGGGCGACTTCGACCCGAACTTCGACCTGCGGGACCTGCACTCGGAGTTCGTGCACGACGGGATCCTGCCGCTGGACGAGCAGCTGTTCAATCTGCAGTCGAAGTTCATCACGCGGAACTTCCGCGGCGGGGACCGGGAGCAGATCATCTCGGTGAACTACTCGGAGGATGCGCTGCCGTTCGTGCGTCCGGCGACGCGGTCGAGCGTGCTGCTGGGCAGGCCCCCTGGGGCGCGCAAGCAGCGGGAGGGGATCGAGCCCCTGGGGAGCCGGTGGGCGACGTACACGGTGGACGGCTCGGCGCTGACCGGGCCCGGGCCCTACACGGCGCACATCGAGCTCAAGGCGGGGATGGCGCCGGCGAACCTGGTGCGGGAGATCCAGGAGGTCGGGTTCGATCTGAACATGAGCCCGCTGCAGGTCGTCAAGGGCGTGGGCAGGGGGTTCATCACGCTGTACGACACGACGGTCGAGTTCGACATCAAGGCCGGCGAGGGAGCGCCGGTCGCCAACGCAAGGGATTGATCCTTCGATGCCAGGGCAACACATCAGCGTTCCGACAACCGGGTTCCTGATCGGTCTGCTGTCGCTCGTCGGCGCCGGCGCGCTGGCGCAGGATGCGCAAGACGCGGGACACGAGGGCGATGAGCGCGAGCTGAAGACGACGTTCTCCGACCAGCCGGCGCCGATGCGGCTGGACGAGGTGCCGGAGCGTCCCGAGCCGATCCTCGAGCTTGGGGATCCGTTCCTGGGGAGCGGGCCGATCAGCCGGGGGTTCACGATCCCGACGGGGGCGCTGTGGCAGCCCTCGCTGCTGGTGTACGGGTCGTACCGGACGGCGCTGCAGTCGTACAACAACGGGAACGAGACGTTCACCGAATGGGTGAACCGGCTGGACCTCTTCGGGAACCTGCAGCTTTCGGGGACGGAGCGGCTGCTGGTGGGGATCCGTCCGCTGGATCAGGACGGGGAGTTCAGCGGGTACTTCTTCGAGCCCGGCGGCGCCCGGCAGCACGGCTGGGACGACGGCGCCAACGGGGAGATCACGCACCTGTTCTTAGAGGGCGACCTGGGGCAGCTGTTCCCGGGGCTCGACCCGAAGGACACGGGGCAGTTCGACATCGGGTTCTCGGTGGGGCGGCAGCCGATCTTCTACCAGGAGGGGCTGCTGATCAACGACCGCATCGACGCCGTGGGGATCACGAAGAACAACATCTTCCCGGGCGGGGTGAACAACCTGCAGGTGACGGCGCTGTACGGCTGGAACGAGGTGAACCGGGGGAACAACGTCGAGGACCACGACGCGCAGCTGTTCGGGTTGTTCACGGAGATGGACACGGGCGGGAGCACGATCAACATCGACGCGGTGTACGTGTACGACAGCGGGCGGCGGGCGGACAACACCGATGCGCTCTTCCTGGCGGGCAGCGCGGCGCAGCGGATCGGGAAGATCAACACGGCGTTCCGCGCGCTGGCGTCGATCCCGACGAACATGGAGTCGCCGGAGGTCGGGCGGGGCGGGCTGCTCTTTGCGGAGCTGTCGTACACGCCGGCGCACTCGGAGGACATCCTGTACCTGAACGGGTTCTGGGGGATCGACGAGTTCTCGTCGGCGGCGCGGGGGCCGGACGCGGGGGGGCCGCTTGGCCGGACGGGGCTGCTGTTCGCGGCGGTGGGGCTTGGCCGGTACGGGGCGCCGCTGGGCAACAGCGCTCAGGACGCGGCCGGGGCGTCGCTTGGATTCCAGCATTTCTTCAACGAGAAGCGGAGCCAGGTGGTGGTGGAGGCGGGGTTCAGGTCCGATACCAACAACACCGACCGTTCGGCGGTGGCGGTCGCGGGTCGCTTTGAGACGGCGATCGGCCGGAACAATATTCTGCGGCTTGACGCGTTCCTCACGGGTCAGGAGAACTCGGGGCCGGCCTCCGGGGCCCGTGTCGAGTGGCAGATCAAGTTTTAATCGGACGTGTCCCGGAACTCGAGGATTGTTGCGCCGGATGGCGCGGTTGGTGACGCTCCACCGGGTGGAAGGCCATGTCAGCCGTGATTTTTTCGCCGGGAGCGGTGACCGATGTGCTATCTTCGAGGTACCCGATCTGGGGTCAGCGGCGTCAGTCCGCCCGCCCCGGACCGGTCATGGGAGTGTTTCCGCATCATGATCAGAAACCGTGCCATGACAATGCTTTGGGGGTGTTGCGCCCTGGCTTGGGTCCTCGGTTCCGGGGCGCACCTGGCCTCGGCGACCGCCGGGGCGCCGGACGCGGCGGTTTCAGCGGCGCGAGTCGATGCGTCGCGGGTCGTCGGGCCCGACGCGTGCGCGGAGTGCCACACGAACGAGCACGCGGTGTGGATGAGCACGGCGCACCAGTCTGCGTCGCTTGCGCTGACGCGCGACGACGAGGCGAAGCGCATCGCGGATGCGCTGGGCGTGCGCCGGATCAAGACGGACGAGCGCTGCGCGTCGTGCCACTTCACGATGCAGCAGGAAGAGGACAAGCGGCCGAAATCGATCAGCGGCGTGTCGTGCGAGTCGTGCCACGGCGCCGGCGCCTCGTGGATCGACCCGCACTCGCGGTTCGGCCCCGGCGCCTCGACGGCCGCGGAGGAGACTCCGCAGCACCGCGCCGAGCGCCACGAGTACTGCGACTCGATGGGGATGATCCGTCCTTCGAACCTGTACGCGATGGCGTCTCGGTGCGCATCGTGCCATGTGATCGCCGACGACGAGCTGGTCAAGTCCGCCGGGCACCCGGACGGGCTGGGCTTCGAGTTCGTGTCGTGGTCGCAGGGTGGGATGCGGCACAACTTCGTTCGCGAGGGCTCGGACAGCAACCCCGAGTCGTCGCCTGAGCGTCAGCGTGTGATGTTCCTGGCGGGCGCGGCGGCGGGGCTCGAGTCGGCGTGCCGGTCGGTCGCCGGCGGCGCCTCGACGGAGCACGTCGCGCGGGCGCTCGGGGCGCTGGAGCGGATCGACGCCGCGGTCGGGATCGACGCGGTCAAGCAGCTTGTTGCGATCGGTCGCGGCGTACGTGACGCCGCGAGCGCCGGGGAGGCCGCCGGGAAGGCGCGGTCGATCGGCGAGGCGATCGTTCGGGACAACACGGGATCGGGCGTCGTCGGCCTCGATGAACTGATTCCCGCGCCGCGTGCGGCGTCTTCGGAGCAATAACGGAACAGCGGAACCATGCGTGCTGTGATCAATCAAATCCGGGGAGGCGTGCTGGGCGCCGTGCTGCTGGCGGTCGCGTTTGTCGTCGCGATCGGGAGCGTGTACACGGCGTGCGCGAGCTCGCTGCACCGGACGTGCTTCGTCACGGGCTGGGCGCTGTTCCTGGCGATCGCGATCGCGTTCACTCGGCGTTTCCTCCGGCTTCGGAGCGGCGCGAACCCGAGCCGCTGGGTGAGCCAGCAGGTGACGCTGTCGGTCGCGATCCTCACGCTGTTCTTCATGCACGTCGAGTTCACGCGTCCCAACGGCTGGCTGGACTCGGTCCTGGCGGGGCTGTTCGTGGCGATCGTGATCTCGGGCGGCGTCGGGGCGCTGCTGTGGATGCAGTTGCGTTCGGGCGCGATCCGGGCGGAGTTCGGCTCGGACCGCGACGAGATGACCAGGGCGAACGACGAGATCCGGGAGCGCGCCTCCGGGATCCTGCTGGCGGCCGGCGCATCGGGCGGATCGGTCGGCGTGATCGGGGATTTCTTCGGCCGGCGGCCCACGCTGGTCCGGCGGGCGCTGCACGGGCACGACCTGTCGAGGGCGCTGGGGGCGATCGAGTCGCTCCGGCGATCGGGCGCGGGCGGCGGCGCCGGCGCTTCGGGCGATGCACTCGATACACTGTCGATGCTCGCGATCGAGAAGGATCGACTTGACGCCGTGCGTGTCGGCGACGGGGCGGTCCGCCGTTGGCTGCTCGTCCACCTGCCCTGCGTCGCGTGCCTGCTGGCGCTGGGGACGATGCACGGGATGATCGCGCACGCCCACGGCCTGCTCGCTCACGTCATGCTCGGAAAGTGACCCCCCCTTGGAACAACCGGCCCCCACATCGGCGCGCCTGACGCGGCTCGTGTTCGTTGTCGTGGTCGTCGCGGTGACGGTGACGATGCTCATCGCGTCGATCGTGATGAACACCTCGCTGGGGCCGAAGGTCGCCATCCCCGGGCCGCTGAGCGCGCAGCACGCGCTGCTGTCGGAGGATTGCGGCAACTGCCACGGCGCCGACATGGAATCGACCAAGGGCGTGCTGCACGGGATGCTCAACTCGGGGCTGAGCCTGCGCGACAGCGGGCGGTGTCAGAACTGCCACGATCTCGGCGACGATGCGCTGCAGGCGCACGGGCTGACGCCGGCGACGCTTGTGGGCGACACGGAGAGGGCGGTGGATCGCGAGCGCGAGGTCGTCGCTCCGCCGACCGGGTTCGGGCTGCCGCCGCACTCGGAGCGCGGTGAGTACGCGTGCTCGGTGTGCCACTGGGAGCACCGGGGGCGGGACGTGGACCTGACGGCGATGTCGGATTCGCAGTGCCAGGCGTGCCACGCGACGCGGTTCGAGAGTTTTAGCCATGGGCACCCGGAGTTCGGCGGGTACCCGTACCGGCGGCGGCTGCGGATCGCGTTCGATCACGCGGCGCACATCTACCACAACTTCCTGACGAAGGACCAGTCGCTGCCCCCGGCGTCGTGCGTGGACTGCCACACGCCGGACGCGAGCGGCGACTTCATGCTGACGGTCCCCTTCGAGCGGGTGTGCGTCCGGTGTCACGAGAACGACACGACGGGCAGCGCGCGGAGCGGCGGCGCGGGCATCGCGTTCCTGACGCTTCCCGCGCTGGACACGATCACGCTCGACGAGGAGGGCGTGGGGATCGGGCAGTGGCCGGCGGATTCGGGGATCGCGGAGGGGAAGATCACGCCGTTCATGCGGCTGCTGCTCGGGGGTGATCCGGGCGTGGCGGCGGATCTGCGCACGGTTGACGCGCTGGACCTCCTGGACCTGCAGGGGGCCGATCGGGCGGAGCTCGACGCGGTCGGGCGCATCGCGTGGGCGATCAAGGCGCTGCTTCTGGACCTGGCCGACGACGGGCACGGGGCGATCTCGGCGCGGCTGGAGCGTGCGCTGGGCGCGGACCGGGCGTCCGCGCTGTCGCCTCGTCTTGCGGGGAGCCTGTCGAGATCGCTGGTGCGTGAGTGCGTCGGGTCCTGGCTGCCGGACCTGCGTGGAGAACTGTCGCGTCGCGCCTCCGGGGGGGCGTCGCCGACCGATGCTCTGGGGGATGAGCGGTTCGACGAGTCCGGGGCGGCGGGGCAGGAATGGTCCTCGCTGGGCGGGTGGTATCGCGACGACCTGGCGTTCTCGATCATGCGGAGGCCGACGGGGCACGCGGACACGTTCCTGCGCGCGTGGGCGGACCTGGCGGCGAGCGAGCCCGGGCGCGGCGCTGCGCTGCTCGATGCGCTGTCGGCGCCCGACGCGGTGGGGCAGTGCCTCAAGTGTCACAGCGTCGATCGGGTGAGCGATGCGGCGCTCCGGGTGAACTGGCGCGCCCGGCGGCCCGCTGATAGCGGCGGGGCGCTGACGAAGTTCTCGCACGCGCCGCACCTGCCGCTGCTGGGGCCGGACGGCTGCCTGCGGTGCCACGGGGTCGAGCCCCAGACTCGGGACTTCGAGCTTTCGTATTTCCAGCGCGACCCGGGGGTGTTCGTCAGTTCGCTGACGATGATGAGCCGGGAAGGGTGCGCCGAGTGTCACACGCCGAGCCGGGTTTCGACAACGTGCCTGGACTGCCACGACTACCACACGCACCGTCCGAGGATGCGGCTCCGTGACGGGGCGCCGCTTAAACCCCCGGCGACACCGGCGGATCCCGCCGAGGCTGTGGAGACGAAGGACGAGCCGGCCGCGCCCTGAGTCGTTGAGTCCTGAAACCCGGCGATGTGGCGCCGGTACGATCGGGCCTGAGCCCGGTGGGAAACCGGGTGTCGCACCACCATCGTTTCGGGGAACTCATGCGCCAATCGAAGGTTCGTATCGTGCTGGCCGCGGTTGCGGCGGCGTTCGTGTCCGTGTTTTCAACGACGCCCGCGCACGCCGGGGTCGAGCCTGCGGAGAAGCCCTTGAACATCCTGATCCTCGGCGGGACGGGGTTCATCGGCCCGCACATGGTTGAGTATTGCCAGGCGCGCGGGCACCACGTCACGCTCTTCAACCGCGGCAGGACGAACGCGGATCTCTTCCCGGATCTCCCGAAACTCTTCGGCAACCGCGACGACAACAAGGACGAGGGGCTGAGCGCGCTGCGCGAGTCCGGCGAGCATTGGGACGCGGTGATCGACAACTCGGGGTATGTCCCCCGGCACGTGCGCGACAGCGCGACGATCCTCGGGGAGAAGGCGGACCGGTACCTGTTCATCTCGAGCATCTCGGTGTACCCCGACCTGTCGATCGTGGGGCTCAGCGAGGACGACGCGGTGGGGACGCTCGAGGATCCGAGCGTCGAGCAGGTGACCGGCGAGACGTACGGCCCGCTCAAGGCGTACTGCGAGCAGGAGGTGCGGGATGTCTTCGGGGATCGTGCGACGATCGTGCGCCCCGGGCTGATCGTCGGCCCCGGCGACCCGACGGACCGGTTCTCGTACTGGCCGGTGCGCGTCAGCCGCGGCGGTGAGATTCTGGCGCCGGGGAGCCCGGACGACCCGGTGCAGTTCATCGATGCGCGGGACCTGGCGCGGTTCTGCGTGACGCTGCTGGAGAACGGGACCGATGGGACGTTCAACGCGTGCGGCCCGGCGTACACGGCGACGATCGCGGAGCTGATCTACGCGTCGAAGGCGGCGGCGGGCGTTGACCTGGAGGTCACGTGGGTCCCGGCGGAATTCCTGCTGGAGCGCGGCGTGCAGCCGTGGGGGCAGCTGCCGATGTGGGCGCCGGGCGAGGGCGAGGTCGCGGGGATCAACCGGGCGAGCAACGCGCGGGCGGTCGCGGCGGGCTTGGTCATCCGGCCCCTGACGGAGACGCTCGCCGACACGCTGGCGTGGTTCCCGGGGCGGCGCGACAACGACACGCTGCGCGCGGGCTGGCCGATGGAGGAGGAGGCGGCGATGCTGGCCCAGTGGAAGGAACATCAGGCCGGAGGCGAAGATCACGACGGCGGTGATGAGTCTCACGAAGGCCATGACCATTGAGC
Organism: Phycisphaeraceae bacterium; assembly: GCA_020639135.1. GTDB lineage: Bacteria > Planctomycetota > Phycisphaerae > Phycisphaerales > UBA1924 > JACKHE01. The sequence goes on along the minus strand of JACKHE010000004.1, from coordinate 41,202 downwards.
CACGGCGGCGGCGCTGAGGGAGGCCCGGCGGCGCTGCTGCGTCGCGTGGTGGACGTGCGCGAGGGGGAGGTCCGGGCGCTGCTGCTGTCGAGCGCGTTCTTCTTCTGCGTGCTGTTCAGCTACTTCCTGATCAAGCCGGTGCGGGAGACGATGGGGCTGCGCGGCGGCGTCGATGAGCTGTCGTGGCTGTACCTTGGGACGCTCGGGGCGACGCTGGCGGCGACGCCCCTGTACACGCTGCTGGTGCGGCGGCTGGCGCCGGGGCGGTTCATCCCGTGGGTGTACCGGTTTTTCATCGTGAATCTGGTGGGGTTCTACCTGCTCGATCGGGTCGTCAGCGACGGTGAGCTGGCGCGGAAGATCCTGGGCTACTCGTTCTTCGTCTGGCTGAGCGTGTTCAATCTGTTCGCGGTGGCGGTGTACCGCTCGTTCATGGCGGATCTCTTCACGAACGAGCAGGGCAAGCGGTTGTTCGGCTTCATCGGGGTGGGCGGGACGGTCGGCGCGATGCTGGGCTCGTGGGCGAGCGGGCGGCTGATCCAGCTCCCGCTGGTCGGGCTCGGGGAGCTGATGCTGGTCTCGGCGGCGCTGCTGGAGGTCGGGGTCTGGGTCTTCCTGGCGCTGCTGCGCGGCTCTCCATCGGGCGAACGCGTGCGCGCCGTGGACACGGCGCAGGCGCCGGGCCTGGGGCTGGGCGGGGCGTTCCGGGCGTTTTCGCTGGTGGGCCGGTCGCCCTACATGCTGGGGATCTGCCTGTTCATGCTGTGCTTCACGGTGACCTCGACGCTGGTGTACTTCACGAAGATGGACGCCGTGGCGCGGGCGACCGACTCCGAGACGCGGCGGCTGTGGATCTTCAGCAACATCAACCTGATCACGCAGACGCTGACGCTCGTGACGCAGCTGTTCTTCACGGGTCGGATCATCCGGTCGGTCGGGGTCGGCGCGACGCTGGCGATCATCCCGGTGGTGACGCTGGCGGGTTTCGTGGCGCTGGCGGTGGCGCCGGCGCTTGGGGTGGTCATCGCGCTCGAGAGCGTTCGGAGCGCGGCGAACTACGCGCTGACGCGGCCCGCGCGGGAGGTGCTGTTCACCGTGCTGACGGTCGAGGAGAAGTACAAGGCCAAGGCGCTGATCGACACGTTCGTGTACCGCGGGGGCGACGTGGTCGGGGCGCTGGCGCAGCGGATGTTCGTGGCGGCGTCGGTCCCGCTCGCGGGCGTCGCGGGGTTCGTGGCGGCGCTGGCGCTGGGATGGACGGGGCTGGCGATCGCGCTGGGGCGGCGGCAGCGCGATCTCGCGGCGCCGGCGGCGTCTGCGGGCCCGGGCTAACGGAGGTACGCTGTCGCACGCCGGGCGTGGGGCCCCACCGCGGCGGAGCACGCAGATCGCGGAGTTGTTTCAGTTGCCGCCGACACCCGACCATCCCGGACGCCGACGAGCTTTCGTTCTTTCGGTCGCGCTGGTCATCGGCGCAATCGCCCCCGAAGTGGCGGCGCAGCTCCGGGAATCCGGCGAGCCCGGCGCGGTGGCGCGGCGACCGCCGCCGGTCTCGGCGATCCTCCGGACGGACGCGCCGCCGCTGATCGACGGCGTGCTGGACGACGAGGTGTGGGCGGAGGCGCCGGTGATCGACGGGTTCAGGCAGGTCGATCCGGTGGAGGGCGCCGAGCCATCGCAGCGGACCGAGGTCCGGCTGCTGTACGACGACGACAACCTGTACGTGGGGGTGCACTGTTTCGATGATGATCCCGGCGCGATCGTGGCACAGGAGATGCAGCGCGACGCGGCGCTGGCCAACGGGGACCTGTTCAGCTTCGTCATCGACACGTTCAACGACCAGCGGAACGGGTACTTCTTCGAGACGAACCCGCTGGGCGCGCGGGTGGACGGGCTGATCGATCAGGGGCGGGACATCCGCACGGACTGGGACGGAATCTGGCGCGCCGAGGCGACGATCGACGACACGGGCTGGCACGCGGAGTTCGCGATCCCGTTCAAGACGGTCTCGTTCGATCCGGCGCGGGGCGACTGGGGCTTCAACGCGGAGCGGTACATCCGGCGCACCAACGAGGACATCCGCTGGGCGGCGATCAGCAACAGCCGGGGGGTCGCTTCGCTCGCCGACGCGGGTGTGATCGAGGGGCTCGAGGGGCTGAAGCAGGGGCTGGGGGTGGACGTCAAGCCGTTCGTGACGGTTTCGACGCGCGGCGACGGCTCGCATTACGCCCAGAAGACGCTGGTCGAGCCCGGTGTGGACATCTTCTGGAAGCCGGACCCGTCGCTGACGTTCGTGGCGACGTTCAACACGGACTTCGCGGAGACGGACGTGGACGACCGGCAGATCAACCTGACGCGGTTCCCGCTGTTCTTCCCGGAGAAGCGTGACTTCTTCCTGCAGGACGCGGGGATCTTCCGGTTCGGTGGGCTGGGGCGCACGCCGCTGCCGTTCTTCTCGCGGCGGATCGGGATCGGGCCGAGCGGTGAGGAGCAGGAGATCCTCGCGGGGGTCAAGGTGACGGGGCGCGCCGACGGGTTCAACTACGGGCTGCTGGATGTGCAGATGAAGCACGACGAGGCGCTGGGCGACAAGAATCTCACCGTGGCCCGGGGGCTGTGGAACGTGGGGGAGGAGTCCACGGCGGGCGTAATCGTGACCAACGGGGCGCCGCGGACGAGAGGGAGCAACTCGCTGGTCGGGCTGGACTTCAACTACCGGAACTCGACGGACTTCGGCTCCGACACGCTGCGCGCCAACCTGTGGATGCAGCTGAGCACCTCGTCGGGGGACGCGGTGGTCGGGGATCACACGGAGGGGACGGCGTTCGGCTCGCGGCTGGCGTACGAGAGCGACGACTTCGACTGGACGCTGATTGTCGAGCAGACGGGCGAGAGCTTCAACCCGGCGCTGGGGTTCGTCGCGCGGCCCGACATCCGGGAGTACTTCGCCCGGGGGCGGAAGCGCTGGAGGCCGGTCGGGAGCGTGTGGCGGCGGATCGACCTTGGGGTGAACCTCAACACGGTGACGGACCTGTCGAACGTGATCGAGTCGCAGTCGCTGACCGTCCCGCAGGTCTCGCTCGTGACGGACGACGGCGACGGGATCGATCTGGACATCACCGTCAACCGCGAGCGGCTGTTCACGGGGTTCGAGATCATGGACGGGGTCGTGATCGACCCGGGCGATTACTGGTTCACGTCGGGCGCGGTCGGGGCGTACACGTCCAGCGGCAGGCCCCTGTCGGTGAGCGGTTCGGTGCGCATCGGGGAGTTCTACGACGGGAGCGGCGTGGTGTATTTCGCAGGGGCGACGTGGAGGCCGACGCCGAACATCAGGCTCAGCGGGAACTACACGATCAACGACATCGACCTGCCGGCGGGGGATTTCATCACGCGGCTGCTGCGGGTTCAGATGAACATCGCGTTCAGCACGGACGTGACGTGGAACAACACGGTGCAGTACGACAACGTGTCGGATTCGGTGGGGATCAACAGCCGGCTGCGGTGGGAGGTGGTCCCGGGCGACGAGGTGTTCTTCGTGGTGAACCAGGGGTTCGACGCGGAGGACGGGCGGTTCCGGTCGCTGTCCACGGCGTTGACGTTCAAGCTGGGGCTGACGTTCCGGTACTAGGGGTTCCACCTGGGTCCCACCGGTGGTGGGGGCGGGATCCGTGGAAAATTACCGTTGGAATCGTGCCGATAGAGCGTTATTCTCGGTGTGGGTTGTTCTTTTTTGGGCGCTGTGGAAGGGGATCTTCATGCTTCGTGGGAAACGGATCGTGTGTTCGGTGCTCGCTGGGGCCGGTCTGTGTTCGGTGGCCCTCGGGGGGCCGACATGGCCTGAGAACCCCGAGGCGGGGGCGCTCCCGGCGACGGCGCAGAAGGTGTACGGGCCCGGGGCGGTGGGGACGATCTTCGGCTCGCTGGGGGGGCCCGGGCCGGCGCCGATCGGGGTGCGCGGGATCAGCGGTGATTTTCAGGACATGTACCTGATCAAGATCGTGGATCCGCTGGCGTTTGTCGCGACGACGTTCCCCGGCGCGGGGGGCTCCGCCAACTTCGACACGCAGCTGTTCCTGTTCACGGGGCCCGATCACCCGGCGGGTCCGGGGCTGGGGATCTTCGCCAACGACGAGGCGCCGGGCGCGCTGGCGGGGGAGTCGCTGCTGACGAACAACGTGACGGACGGGTCGATGCACCCGCAGCTGCTGGCCGACGTGCACTACTACCTGGCGATCTCGGGGTTTAACAGCGACCCGGTCAGCCCCACGGGGAACATCTTCAACCAGGCGACGCGCACCGAGCAGTCGGGCCCCGACGGGATGGGAGGCTCGGACCAGATCAATGCATGGGACGCCAACGGCGATGTCGGCGACTACGCCATCTCGCTGCAGGGCGTGGCGGCGCAGACGCTGTGCCCCAACTCCGACATCAACAACGACGGCGTGACGGACACGGCGGACCTTGGGATCCTGCTGGCAAACTTCGGCGCCCCCGGCGGCGCGGATTTCAACGCGGACCTGAACTTCGACGGCGTTGTTGACACGGCGGACCTGGGGATCCTGCTGAGCACGTTCGGCGTGGTGTGTCCCTAATCGGGGATTGCCGGGCGGGAGCTGAGCTCCTTGAGGAGCGCCTCCGCCTTCTTCGTCTTGTCGTGGTTCGATCCCAGCGCGGCTCGGAGCGTCACCCAGGACTGGTGCGCCATGGCGCGCGCCTCGGGGTTGTTCTCGTGCCGGGCGATCCTGGCGAGGTGGTAGAGCGACCAGGCGTAGGCGTCGCTCTGGTCGCCGTACAGGGTTTGCTTGATCGTGAGTGATTCGGTGAGGACCGCCTTCGCCTCGTCCCAGCGGTCGAGCCCGATGAGGCAGTCGCCGAGGTTGGTCAGGCCGATCGCGACGCCCTCGAAGAGGTCGCCCCGGAGCCTGCGGATGCGCTCCGTCGCGTCGCGCAGCGGTTGTTCCGCCTCGGTGAAGCGCTCGTTCTTGAGCAGGAAGTTGCCCAGGCTCATCTCGCCGGCGATGCTCTTCTCGTTGCTTTCGCCGAGCGTGCGGCGGAGGGTCTCCAGCGTCCGGCGGTGCATCGCTTCGGCCTCGTCGGTTTTTCTCAGTTTGTCGAGCGTGCTGGCGAGGTGGCTCATGGTCTCGGCGGTGTCCTGGTGGTTGACGCCGAGGACGGACTCGCGGATCTCCAGCGCCCTGCGGTACAGCGGCTCGGCCTCCTTGTAATCGCCCATCCACCAGAGGCTGGCGGCGAGTTCGTGGAGGATCGACGCGAGCGCCTTTTTTCCACCCACGCCGGTCTGTTCCTGGAGCGCCAGCGCGAGGCGGAGCTGAGCCTCCGCCTCGGGGTACGCCTTGACCGAGAGCAGGCTATGGCCGAGGCGCTGGCGGAGGTCGAACTCGACGCGGCGGTCGGTCGGGGGGTCGGCGTCGAGGCGCGCCGTCTCGCGCACGAAGAGGTCGCGGAGGGTGACGTCCGTGCTGCCCGCGGCGTTGGGGTCGAGGGCCTCGAACATGCGGCTCCACTGGCGCTGCGATTCCAGGCGCCAGTTCCTGTTGTCGATCACGCGGTAGGTCGAGACGATGGAGACGATCAGGATGACGAGCAGCGCAAGACCGACGATCCTGGAGATCCTGGGGTTCCGCTTCACCCAGCGTCCGAAGCGTTCGGCGGGGCCGATGCGCCTGGCCTTGATCGGGAAGCCGTCGAGCGAGCGGCGGATGTCCGCGGCGAGGGCGCCGGCGGTCTCGTAGCGGGAATCGGGGTTCTTCTCGAGCGCCTTGCCCAGGATGGCGTCGGTGTCGGCGCCGAGTATCTTCCGGAGCGAGCTGGGGCGGCGGGCGTCGCGCGACTCCAGGCGGTTGAGGGCCTCGCCCAGCGAGCCGGAGATATCAACGGGCAGCGCGCCGGTCAGGAGTTCGTAGGCGATGGCGCCCAGCGCATAGACGTCGGTGCGGACGCTCAGCTGATGGACCTCGCCGCGCGCCTGTTCGGGGGCCATGTACGCGACGGTGCCGATGAGCTGGCCCTGCTCGGAGATGGTGCGCCGCCCGCCGAGGGAGCTGACGGGGTCGATGGCCTTGGCGAGGCCGAAGTCGAGCAGACGGGGGTTGTGCTGGTCGTCGATGAGGATGTTCGAGGGCTTGAGGTCGCGGTGGAGGACGCCGCGCTGGTGGGCGTAATCGACGGCGCGCGCGACTCGTTCGATGAGCGCCAGCGCCTCGTCGGGGTCGCACTCACCCGGGGTGAGGGCCTCGTCGAGGGGGACGCCCTCGATGAAGTCCATGACGCAGAAGCGGCGTCCATCGGCGGCGCCGGAGTCGAGGACGGCCACGATGTCGGGGTGGTTGAGCCTGGCGATGAACTCGACTTCGCGCTCAAAGCGCTGGGCGGCGGCGGGGGAGGCCATGGCGGACTCGAGCATGACCTTGACGGCGACGCGGCGGCCCGTGGAGCGCTGGATGGCCTCGTACACGACGCCCATGCCCCCGGCGCCGACGGCGTCGATGAGGTCGTACCCGGGGATCTCCGGGAAATCCCCGGGGTCTCCGGCGGTCGGGTCGGGTTCGCTGCGCGGGTCGTTCATCATCGGGCGCCGAAGGGTATGGTAGAGCATCCGATGAGCGAGCCGCCGAACATGCCGGATCTGCCGGGCGATGACGCCACGATCGAGTTGTGGACCGCCGCGGCCGCGGGCGGGGACGTCGAGGCGCTGGAGGCTCTCTTCGCGGTGTCGCACGACCGGCTGCTGGGACTGGCCAGGCGGAAGGTGGGGGTGGACTGGCAGGGGAAGATCGACCCCGATGACATCCTGCAGGAGGCGTACATCGCGGCGTTCAACGGGATCGACCGGTTCGAGCCCGAGGGCGCCGACGCGTTCTACCGGTGGGTCGCGGCGATCATCGATCACCGGTTCATCGACGCCGTGCGCGCGCTGCGCCGGCAGAAGCGAGACGTGACGCGGCAGCAGCGGATGCCGTCGCGGATCTCGCGGCACGAGTCGCTCGTCAAGCAGCTGGGCGACATCAGCGGCCGGCCTTCGCAGGTGGCCCGGCGTCAGGACGCGATCGGCGCGCTGATGGCGTGCCTGGCGCAGCTTCCTGAGGATCAGCGGGCCGCGGTGCAGCGGCTGCACCTGGACGAGGCGCCGCTGGCGGAGGTGGCGCGGGAGTTGGACCGCACCGAGGACGCGACCCGGCGCCTTGCCGGGCGGGGGCTGGAGAAGCTGGAGCGGCTGATGGGGCGGCGGTCGCGGTACCTCAGCGGCGACGGGGGCGGTTGAGAACACTTGCTCAGGTGCGCGGGGCGGATCGCCGATAGGCGCATTCCATGAAGTGCCTCTTTGTCATCGCTGTCATGATCCTGCTCGCGACGAGAGTCGGGGCCGCGCCGGTACCCGGTGTGGAAGAAGCGCCGATCAACGCGGTGTGCCCGGTCACCGGAAAAGAGGTCGGCGCGTCGTCGTGTGTCAGCGTGATCGAGGGACACACGGTCGGGTTCGCCTCGGATGCGGACCGGGACGCGTTCCTGGATGGACCGAGGGCGGAGCGGGAGCGGTTCCTGCTGACGATCCTGAAGCCGATCAACCGCGCGTGCCCCATCGACGGGGCGCCGCTGGCGCGATGCCGGTCGAGGGCGCTGGCTGGCGGGTTCGTGGTGGCGTGCTGTGATGAAGGCTGCTTGGCGGATTTCGCGTCGTGGTCGCCCGGGGCGGTCGGGGCGTTCGTGCGCGAGACGGTCGAGCCGATCAACGCGCAGGTGTGCCCGATGACTGGCGACGATCTCGTGCCGGACGAGCCGTATTACGTGGCGTATCAGGGCCGGCTGCTGGAGCTGTGCTGCGACTTCTGCCTGCTGGAGTGGGAGTTCCAGCCGGCCAGGCGCGAGGCGGCGCTGCGTGCGGCGCTGGGGATTGAAGCGGACGACGCGGAGCGCGTGGCGCTGCCGTGACGTATGTTCACGTCGCGGAGGGGTGCCAGATAGTCTTCATCTCGACGAAGGGCTCGATCCAGTAGGGGCTCTGGCACTCGTCGGCGTCGTGCCAGGATTCATCGTTGGTGTCGCGGATGACGACGCGCTTGACGTTCTCGGCGGCGCCGAGGCGGAGGCGCTCGTTGGTCGCCTTGTCGAGCCCGGCGGCGTGGACGGCGTTGATGTCGCGGTGGTCGGCGATGTGGTCGATCAGCTCGGCGCGCGGGCCGGTGAGCAGGTTGAGCGCGCCGGCGGGGACATCGCTGGTGGCGGCGACCTCGCCCAGGATGCTCGTGGGGATGGGCATGGTCCCGGAGCCGACCGCGACGACGGCGCACCCGGCGCACAGGGGCGGCGCGATGAGGGAGACGAGGCCCAGCAGGGAGGGCTCGTCGGGCGCCAGGCAGACGACGACGCCGGTGGGCTCGGGGACGGTGAAGTTGTAATAGGGCCCGGCGACGGGGTTGTTGCAGCCGAGGACCTGCGTGTACTTGTCGGCCCAGCCGGCGTAGCCGACGAGGCGATCCACGGATGCCTCGACCTCCTGGCGTGCTTCACGGATGGAGCAGCCGCTGGCGCGCTTGATGAGCTGCGCGAACTCCTCGCTCTTGCCCTCGAGCATCTCGCCCATGCGGTAGAGGATCTGGCCCCGGAGGTAGGCGGTCTGGCCCGCCCACTTCGGGGCGGCCTTGCGCGCGGCGGCGACGGCGTCGCGGAGGTCCTTGCGAGAGGCGTGGGCGATGTGCCCCATCGGCGCACTGTCGGCGTCGAGAACGGGCAGCGATCGGCCCGATTCGCTCCGGGGGAAGGCGCCGTTCACGTAGAGCTTGTAGGTCTTGGTCACGTCCAGGCGCGGCGCCATCGCGGCATCCTCCGGGTTCGGGGGGCGGGTTGCTTACGGGTAGGTTATGCCGCCTGCCGAGGGTGGGTTGGCGTCGGCGCGGTTCAGGGGCAGGGGACGCCGAAGGCGCCGAGGAGGACACCGAGATCGGCGGTGTCGATCGTGCCGTCGCCGTTGAGATCGGCCGGGTTGGGGTTGCCGTGACTCCCGAAGACGGCGAGGAGGATGCCGAGGTCGGCGGTGTCGGTGGCGCCGTCGCCGTTGAGGTCGGCGGGGCATGCGGCAACCGGCGCGAGGATGTTGAAGGCGGGGGAGTCGCCGGCGGAGGCGAAGAGTTTGAGCGTGGCGCTGGTGGTGGTGGGTGGCTGATCGGCGTCGAATCCGAAGGAGCGCATGAGTCCCCAGTTGATGGAGTTGGTCTCGAGTCCCATCGGGGGCGCGGCGGCCTGCCAGTGGACGTCGTTGCTGTTGCGGGCGCCGGACCAGTTGGCGGTGTCGTAGATCTCTCCGGAATGGTGGTTGGGGCCCGAGGAGGCGAGCGCGCCGATGCTGACGCTGATGTGTGCGGGGACGGTGAACTCGGCGGTGGCCTCGCCGGAGTTCATGTTGAAGACGGCGTACTCGTAGCGCCAGGTCCCGTCGCCGTCCTCGTCGCTGGCGCTGCTGGCGATGATGAAGCGGCCGTCGCCGGGGACATCGACGTTGCTGATGACCACGCCGGTCTCCGCGTCGGCCCAGGCGGTGATGGCGGGCTCCTCGACGGCGCCCCCGGTGTAGGCGATGTTGTGCGTGATCCCGGCGCTGGAGACGGTGAGCTCGCGGTAGGTGGCGTTGTTGTTGTCGAGATCCGCGAGCGCATCATCGGGCGAGACGATGAGGTTCTCGCCGAAGTAGCGCGAGGCGTCGTTGATCGCGTTGGCCTGGTCCAGGTCGGCGTCCGGGACGACGACCCGGCCGGCGGTGGTGGTCGGCCCGCCGGGCGCGGCGTGGCTGACCGGGAAGTCGCCGGTGACGGGGTCAACCTCGGAGCGCGGTCCGAGGATGAAGGCGCTGCCCATGATGCTGGCGGACTCCGCGGTGGAGCAGTGGACGCCGAGGGTGGAGCCGTTGGTTGGGATGCAGTCGGTGCAGCACTGCGAGTTGGAGAGCGCGAAGAAGTGGTGTGTTGCCCAGGAGATGCCGACCTGGTGGAAGGATCCGTGCGCGGCGCCGGGGAAGTGGGGGCGCCACTGGTACATCGCCTGCGCGGAGACGGGGTGCATGTTGGTGTTGGCCTCGCAGACGGCTGCGGTGTCGCCGATGTTGCACAGGACGGGGCCGTAGGAGAAGGCGGTCAGGCCGCCGACCTCGCCCCAGCGGGTGATCGCGAAGAGGTCGCCGGTGATGACGTCCGGCCCCGCGTTTGGGTTGCAGTCGGCGGCGAGCGTGGCGGTGTTGATCGTGGCGGCGGCGGCGAGGCCCGCGAGGCTCGCGGCGATGGCGCTCATGCGGTTGGGCATTGGTGGTCCCCTGGGTTGGATTGGGTGCGGATGGTCCGGTGTCGAGGAGCCAATGTGCTGCCACACTATACCAGCGGGAAGCGCCGGAATGAAAGGTTTTTCCCGGCGCTGATCCGCTCCCGGCGGGGGCCCGGGGCGGTCCGGGGGTCATTTCGCCCTGAGCGTGCCGTTGAACTCGAGACCGCGGTCCAACCAGCGGCGCAGCAAGGCCTTGGTGCGCAGACCGGGCGGATCGACGTACACCATTGTCTTCATCGGGGCGCCGGTGAAATCCATCGGCCTGGTGTGCTCCTGCTGGAGCGCCTCGGCGGCGCCATCGGCGCCGAGGCGGAGCATGAGCGTTCCACCGACGACGCCGCAGCACATGTGTCCTCGCACCATGAAGCAGAGCCCGCCGAACATGTTGATCTCGCGGAGAGCGTGCCCCTGCGCATCGAGCAGCGGTTCGAGGATGTCCCGGATGCGATCGGCGAGTTGTTCGCTGTACGCCATGTTTCGTGGGAGTCCCGGGACTCAGCCGCGGTCGATGACCATCACCTCGTCGAGCGGCTTGCGCTCGAGGGCCTTGCGGGGGATCCGGCAGTCCTCGGCGGGGTAGCCGACCGGGATGAGCAGGAAGGGGCGCTCGTTGTCGGGTCGGCCCAGCTCCTCTGTGAGGAACTTCATGGGGCTGGGGGTGTGGGTGACGCTGACGAGCCCGGCGTGGTGGATCGCCGCCAGGAGCAGCCCCGAGGCGAGGCCGACGGACTCGGTGTTGTAATAGACCGGCGAGCCGTCGTCACCGTGGGCGAGCTTGAAGACGACGATGAGCCACGGGGCGATCTCGAGAAAGGCCTTGTGCTCGTCGGTGCCCAGTGGGGCGAGGTCGTCGAGCCAGCGCGCGCTGGCGCGGCGGGCGTAGAACTCGCGCTCCTCCTCCTCGGCGGCGTGGCGGATGCGCTTCTTGAGCGCGGGGTCCTGCACGCAGACGAAGCGCCAGGGCTGCTTGTTGGCGCCGCTGGGCGCGGTGGTGGCGCAGCGGATGCACCACTCGATCGTCTCGCGCGAGACGGGCCGGTCTGAGAACTCGCGCACCGTCCGGCGCGTGCGCATCACCTCGTAGAAGGCGCGCGCGGCGCTCTCGGGGGGCATGGACGGCTGGTGGCGCGGCGGCAGGGGGACCCAGACGGGCTCTTCACGTTGATGTGTCATTTTCGGGGCAGCGCGAGATCGGCGAACTCGGCCATCGTGGCGACGGTCAGGTCGGGGGTGACGGGGGCCGGCGGGGTGGGCGTGGCGCCGGCGCCGGGGATCAAGGGGGGGCGGTTGACGTGGACGGTGGTCATGCCCAGCGCCTTGGCCGGGGCGTGGTCGTGGTAGAGCGACTGCGCGACGTGGAGGATGCGCTCCTTCGGGACGCCGAGCATGGCGCACGCCTCCCAGGCGGCCTCGAACATCGCGTGGTCGGGCTTGTACGCGCCGACGCATTCGGCGGTGACGACGGCGTCGAACTCGATCCCCAGGCGGCGCTGGGAGCCCTCGAAGGAGGCGCCGTCCACGTTGGAGACGATCACGAGCCGGTAGCGATCCGACAGGGCGCGCAGGGCGCCGGGGGAGTCGGGGAAGGCGGGCCAGTCGGGGACGCTGTTGGCGAAGGCCTCGGCGTCGATGGGCGCCGGGGGGGCGCCGAAGGAATCGGTGATGGCGCCGTGGACGAGGCGGAGGATGTCGCGGTAGGGGGCGCCGGGGTTGGCGCGTTCGATCGCGGGCTCCGCCTGTGCGAAGGCGGCGAGCAGGTCGGCGTCGGTGGTCTGGGGGACCGCGCGGTCGGCCCAGGGGCGCAGGGCGTCGAGGATGCCGCGCTCCCAGTCGATGAGGGTTCCGTAGCAGTCGAAGGTCAGGGCATCGAAGGGGGAGCAATCGAGGGCCATCGGGAGCAATGGTAGTCGATGGGCGCAGATTGCTTCGATCGATCCCGGGGTTGGCGGGGCTGATCCCTAGCGTGATTGTGGGGGTGTGCGCGGGGTGCGGCGCGTCGGGGAGGGGGGATGATTACACTGGGTCCCGGGCCGGCCCGAGGCGCCGGCGACCTCACGGAAACACCCATCAGAACGGAGTTTGACGATGTCTGAGACCAACGATCAGATCACCATCATCGGGGCGGACACCCGGATCTCGGGGGAGATGACCTTCGGCGGGGCGACCGCCAAGATCCTCGGCTCCTGCGAGGGCAAGATCAGCGCCAAGGGGGAGCTCCAGATCGCCTCGGGCTCGACCTGCAAGGCCGAGGTCTCGGCGGCCCGGGTGGCCATCGACGGGGTTGTCGAGGGGAACATCACCGCCAGCGAGCGGGTGCAGCTCAACGGCAACGCCAAGATGAAGGGCGACCTTGTCGCGACGACGCTCGTCGTCGAGAGCGGGGCGGCGTTCAACGGGCACGTCCGGGTCGGGCCCGACGCGATCAAGGGCGGCTCCGCCGGCGGGTCGAGCATGGCCGAGCCCAAGGTCGTGACCGTCGCGCAGGACGAGAAGGCCGCCTCCAGGAAGTGATCCGACCGACGCCGCCGGATGGATCCGCCGCGCGGGCGCTGCGCCCTGCGCGCGCGGGTGGTGTGTGTGTGGATGGATGAAGACGGCATGACCCGATGGGCAAGTCTCGCGCACCCAACGTGACTTCGGGGCGGGCGATCCGGTGCTACCACTGCCGGGCGCCCTTCGAGGTTTCCGCGCGCGCGATGACGGTGGGGTGCCCCAAGTGCGGGAAGCAGCTGCTGGTCGATGACATCGTGGTCAAGACGACGCAGCAGGTTCGCAAGCTGCAGACGTGCGGCCGGATCATCGTGCAGCCGAAGGGGCGTGTGGTGGCGGACGTGGTCGAGGCGCACGAGGGTCTGGAGTGCCGGGGTCTGGTGCGGACGAAGGCGTACGAGGGGGGGCCGGTGCTCATCGGCGCCAAGGCGACCTGGAAGGGCGACTGCGCGACGCCCAGCCTGCAGGTGGAGGCGGGGGCCCAGATCGAGGGGGGCCACTTCTCGGTGGGCGAACCTGCGGGCGCTCCGTGAGGGTGTCCCGATAACCAAGCGATCGACAGATCCGATTGAAGCCCGGCGGCGCCGTCGCCGATCTGATGTCGCGGCGAGCGCACGGCAGGTCGGTCCACAGGGTGGTCGAGCCGCGGCGCAGCGCAGACGGGGCGTCACGTGGCGACAGCACTTGAAGAAGCAGCAACCGCCGGCGCGGACCTCGGGCTGATCGAGCTCGCCCGGGTCGAGCTGTACCACCAGATCAACTTCCTCCGCGACCTGTCGGCGACGGCGAACGCGATCGCGGACAGCCTGAGCCCGGTCGAGGACGACGGGCTCGACGACGGGTTCGCCAAGCTCAACGGCGACCTTTTGAGCGTCGCGGATGTTGTCGCGGAGAACTGCTGCTCGTCGCTGGAATCGTGCCGGAGCATCGAGTCTCTGATGGTCGAGTCCGACGAGGGCCGCCGGGCGATGGATCGGTCGCTGCAGAGCCTGTGCGCGAGCACGAGCGGGATCGGGACGCTGATCCAGAACATCGAGCAGTTCGCCGAGCGGACGTCGCTGGTTGCGGTCAACGCGAGGATCGAGGCCGGGCGCGCGGGCGCTGCGGGCGCGGGTTTCGCGGTTGTTGCGGCGGAGGTGAGCAAGCTGGCGGAGCTGATCGCGAAGGTGGCGCACGACATCAAGGCGTCGGTGGGGGAGATCACCGGCGGCGCCGACGCGATCCGCCACGCGGTGGAGGACGACCACCGCCGGGCGGCGGAGCAGCGCGAGGCGATCGGGTCGATGGTGGGGATCAACGAGACGCTGCTGTCCAACGGCGGGCGGCTTCCCGAGATGGTCGCGCACCTGGACCGGTTCCTGCACCCGCTGGAGATGGCGCGCGAGGGCGCGCGGCACAACCGGATGTCGCAGATCACCATCAGGAATCTCGAGCGCAACATCGAGGGTATCCACGACGCGATCCAGAAGGTCTGCGGCGCCGGCGCCAGCGGTGCGGCGCCCAGGACGCTGGACCGGTTCATCGAGGCGTTCGCGCAGGACATGACCGAGGGTCGCGAGCCGCCGGTGGGTTCGATGATCGACGGCCTGCTCGATGCGGGCGTCGATCCGCTGTCGGCGTTGGACGCCGTCGGCAAGTCGGTGCAGATCGCCAACATGCGGCAGAAGCACGCGCACGTGTCGGTGGGGGACTACTACCTGAACTTCCTGGCGATCGAGCGCGCGATGGAGCGGCTGTCGTCTGAGATCCATGGCGGGGGCTCGACGGGGATGAAGGTGGTGCTGGGCAACGCGCGCGGCGACTATCACTCGCTGGGGCGGGAGATGGTGGGGATGTTCCTCAAGGCGTCGGGGATCGAGGTGATCGATGTCGGGCTCGGCGCCGAGCCCGAGCGGTTCGTCGAGGCGGCGGCCTCAAGCGGGGCGCGGGTGATCGGGGTGTCGTCGCTGCTGGTGGAGTCGGCGAAGCAGATCCTGCGGATCCGCGAGCTGCTCGACGCCCGGGGGCTGCACCACGTGAAGATCGTCGCGGGCGGCGCGTGCTTCGTGGTTGACCCGGACTTCTCGAAGGAGGTCGGGGCGGACTACGCGGCGACGGCGGCGAGCGACATGGTCGGGATCGTGCAGGAGGTGTACCGGCACGTCCCGCTCGAGGGGAGGTCGGCGCGATGAACTCGATCGAGCGGGTGCTGGCGGCGCTGACCTTCGGGCAGAGCGAGCACGGGATCCCGGACAGGGTCCCGGTTTTCCCCGTCCCGCTGATGCAGGGCGCGATCGTGCACGGGATGACGGTCGAGCAGTACTTCAAGTCTCCGCCCGAGCGGCTGGTGCAGGCGCAGCTGAAACTCAACGAGATGCTGGGTGGCGTCCCCGACGCGGTCGCGGGGATCCCCAACGTGATCCAGGACGTGACGGCGTTCGGGATCGACCTGGCGTACCACTACCAGAACTCGACGCCCGCGACGTCTCGGATGCTGATCCAGGGCTTCGACGACATCGCGTCGATGGGCCGCGGTTCGATCAGCGGCTCGAAGGAGCTGGAGAAGACGCTGGAGGTGATCCGTCAGCTCAGCGCGAAGGTCGGGGATTCGAGGATCGTCATCGGCGCGTGCATCGCGCCGTTCTCGATGCCGAGCATGCTCATGGGCACGAGCAAGTGGATGCGTCTGCTGTTCACGCCGGAGCTGAAGCGGCGGTGGTTTGCGCCGATCATCGAGGTGTGCACGGACTTCTGCGTCGAGTGGGCGCGGGCGCAGCACCGCGCCGGCGCGCACGTGGTGGTGCTGGCCGACGGGATGGCCTCATCGACGATGCTGCCGCGACGCTGCGTGGAGGAATGGGCGATCCCGGTGGTCCGGGAGACGATCGCGCGCATCGGCGGGCTGGTCGCGTACGAGCCGGTGGGGATCGCCGAGCCAGTCATCGATCTGCTCGCGGACGTGGGCGCGGTGGCGCTGCTCATCGGCGAGGAGGACGACATCGCGCGGTGCAAGAAGAAGACCGCCGGCCGTGTGGGGCTGATCGGCAACATCAACAACATGAAGATGCGGCGCTGGTCGCCGGCGCGGGTGGAGCTCAAGGCCAAGGCGGCGCTGGCGCAGGGCATGCCGGGGTACGGGTTCATCCTGGCCAACCAGGGCCCGGAGATCCCGTTCGACACGCCGGTGGCGAACATCGCGGCGCTGGTCGAGGCGGTGGAGAAGTACGGGCGGTATGCGCCGAGGGCGCGGGAGAAAGCATCTGTCGAGCGCGAGCCTGTGGCTGCGTGAACCGGATCCAAACCCGGGGATTGGAATCCCCGGGCTATCAGGTGATCTCGTACGATCGTTGTGCGCCGGGCTGTGAGCGCTACAACCTGACGTAGGGGCGCAGGCCCTGCATGCCGCCTTCTCTGCCGAAGCCGGATTCCTTGAAGCCGCCGAAGGGTGAGGCGGCGTCGAACTTGTTGTAGGTGTTGCACCAGACGACGCCGCACTCGAGCCTGGCCGCGGTGTCGAAGATCTTGCTGCCCTTGTCGGTCCAGACGCCGGCGGCGAGGCCGTACGGCGTGTTGTTGGCGCGGGTGAGGGCCTCCTCCGGAGTGCGGAAGGTCTGGACGGCGAGGACCGGTCCGAAGATCTCCTCGCGCGCGATGGTGTGGCTCTGCTGGACTCCCGTGAAGAAGCAGGGGTTGCACCAGAAGCCCTTCTTCGGGAGCGGCTTGTCGCTGGGTGTGATGCGGTGGGCGCCCTCATCGTCGCCGACCTTGAGGTAGCGGTTGATGGTGGCGAGCTGCTCCTTCGAGTTGATCGCGCCGATGTCGGTGTTCTTGTCCATCGGGTCGCCCAGCCGGAGCGACTTGAGGCGGATGGTGAGCTTCTCGACGACCTCGCCGACCACGCTCTCCTGCACGAACAGGCGGGAGCCGGCGCAGCAGACATGGCCCTGGTTGAAGTAGATGCCCTGGATGATGCCCTCGACGGCCTGGTCGATGCTGGCGTCCTCGAAGATGATGTTCGGGCTCTTGCCGCCGAGTTCGAGGGTGAGACGCACGCCGCGCTTGGAGGCGGTCCTGGCGAGGAGCTTGCCGACGGCGGTGGAGCCGGTGAAGGCGATCTTGTCGATGTCCTTATGCTCGGCGAGGGCTTTGCCGGTCTCGCCGGCGCCGGTGACGATGTTGACGACGCCCGGGGGCAGGTCGATCTCCTCGAAGATCTCGGCGAGTCGCAGCGCGGTCAGCGGCGTGGTCTCGGCGGGCTTGAGGACGACGGTGTTGCCGCAGGCGAGCGCTGGGGCGATCTTCCACGCGGCCATGAGCAGGGGGAAGTTCCAGGGGATGATCTGCGCGCAGACGCCGACGGGGCGGGGATCGCGGTTGGGGAAGGCATAGGGGAGCTTGTCGGCCCAGCCTGCGTAGTAGAAGAAGTGATGGGCGACGAGGGGGATGTCCACGTCGCGGGATTCCTTGATTGGCTTTCCTCCGTCGCGGGTCTCGATGATGGCGAGCTCGCGCGCGCGCTCCTGGACGCGGCGCGCGATGCGGAAGAGGTACTTGGCCCGGTCGGTGGGCTTGAGCTTCGCCCACTTCGGCAGCGCCTCTCGCGCGGCGGCGACGGCCTTGTTGACGTCCTTGGTCGAACCCTCGGAAACCTCGGAGAGAACTTCCTCATTGGCCGGGTTGATCGTCCTGAAGGTCTTGCCGGGCGTGGTGAACCTGCCGTTGATGAAGTGGCCGTACTTGGGCGCGATGACAACCTTGGCGCTCTCGGGGGCGGGGGCGTAGTCCCAGGCGGCGCCGAAGTTGAGCTCATCGGCGTGGGTGTGCACGCGCTGGCGCCCCTGGTGGGGCGAGCGGCGCGCGGGGGATTCGCCGGCGGGGTCGAGGTGGAAGCCGGGGTCGGCGGCGCCGGTGGGTTTGATCTCGTGCTCGGTGGGGTCGGTCATGGTGTCCGCCTATCCGGTTGTGTTGCGGTTGTCTGTGTCGGTGTTGCGCTGGATCAGGCTTCGGAGAAATCGTGCCCGGCCATGTAGCGCCCGGTCCGGCGGCGCGCGAGCTGCATCAGGATGTCGTTGGTCAGCGACGAGGCGCCGAAGCGGAAGAGGTCGGGGGTGAGCCAGTCGTCGCCGACGGTCTCCTTGACCATGACGAGGTAGTGCAGCGACTGTTTCGAGGTGCGTATGCCGCCGGCCGGTTTGACGCCGATCTTCCGGCCTGTCTTGATGAAGTGGTCGCGGACGGCCTCGAGCATCACGAGGGTGACGCCCATCGTCGCGGCGGGGGCGACCTTGCCGGTGCTGGTCTTGATGAAGTCGGCGCCGGCGGCGATGGCGAGGTCGCTCGCCTCGCGCACGAGGTCGTAGGTCTCGAGCTCGCCGGTCTCGAGGATGACCTTGAGGTGCGCCTGGCCGCAGGCGTCCTTGATGGACGCGATCTCGTCGAAGACCTTGCCGCGTTCGCCGGCGAGGAAGCGGCCGCGGCTGATGACCATGTCGATCTCGTCGGCGCCGGCCTCGACGGCGCGGCGTGTGTCGTCGAGGCGGACCTCCAGCGGGTACTGCCCGGAGGGGAAGCCGGTGGCGACGGAAGCGATATGGACGCCCGAGCCCTCGAGCTCTTCGTGCGCGACGTGGACGAGTTCGGGGTACACGCAGATCGCGGCGACGTGGGGGAGCGTGGGGTCGTTGGCGTCGGGGAGGATCGCCTTGCGGCAGAGGGAGCGGACCTTCTCGGGGGAGTCCTTGCCCTCGAGCGTGGTCAGATCGACCATCGAGAGCGCGAGGCGCAGGCCGGCCTCCTTGGCGGAGGTCTTGATGGAGCGCTTCGTGAAGGCGGCGGCCCGCTGGTCGGCCATGACGCGATCGACGGTGATCGATTTCATAGGGAGATTATAGCGCGCGGGGGTGGGGGCAATGGGGAGGAAAAACCGGCCGGTAGTGATGAAAAACAGGAGTGTGCCATGGCCATGGCTTTGCATGGCCATGACGTGATCCCACAGTCCCCGATGGAACTCATGGCCACGCCGAGCCGTGGCCATGGCACGCTTTATTGGTTTCCGTCGTTGTCGGGCTGGTCCGCTGGCTTGCGGGTTGGCTCGTCGTCAAAGAGGACGCGGACGCCGGGGGTCGAGAGGTCGTCGAACTGGCCGGTCCGGGTGGCCCAGACGAACGCGCCGATGGCCGCGGCGACGATGACGAGCGCGAGGGGCACCACGATGTAGAGGACCGACACGGGGTTACGCCTCCGGCTCGAAGGTGCGCGCCCTGAAGGAGAGGGTGATGACGGTGACCGAGCTGACCGGCATCAGGACCGCGGCGATGAGGGGGTTGATGACCCCGGTCATCGCCAGCGTCGCGCACACGACATTGTAGAAGAGGGAGGCGGCGAGGTTGCGCCGGATGGCGTGGATCGTCCGGGTGGCGCCGGCGACCAGCTCGGCGATGGGGGCGATCCCCGGGGCGTTGCAGGCGACGTCGGCGGATTCGAGGCTGACCTCGGCCCCGCCGTGGACGGCGATGCCGACGGTCGCGGCGCTGAGCGCGGCGGCGTCATTGACGCCGTCGCCGACCATGACGACGGGGCCGTGGTGGAGCTCCTCTCGGACGCGGCTGAGTTTGTCCTCGGGCGTGGCGGCGCCGATGCAGTCTGCGGGATCGATGCCGAGCCGGGCGCCGACGGCGCGCACGACACGGGGGTCATCGCCCGAGCAGATGCCCAGGCGCCAGCCCCCGGCGCGGAGCTTGTCGAGCGCGGGCTGCGCATCGTCGCGGATGGGATCGCCGAGCCCCGCGACGGCGGCGGGTGCGCCGTCTGCGGCGATGACGATGGGCGTCAGCGCTTCGGCGGCGCAGCGCTCGATCGCGCCGACGGTCCACTCGGTGAGGGCGCCGACATGGCTCGTGACGAATGCCTGGGAGCCGATGATCAGGCGGCGGCCATCGACATGCCCGGCGACGCCGGCGCCGACGGTGTGCTCGACGTGATCGATGGTGTGGGCGCCGGCAGCGCCGATGGATTCGACGAGGGCCGCGGCGATGGGGTGCGCGACCTGCGCCTCGAGCGCGGCGACGAGGGGTTTGATGGATTCGTCGCCCTCCCACCGGACGAGCGCCGCCTTGCCAAGGGTGAGGGTGCCGGTCTTGTCGAGCAGGACGAGGCCGGGCCTGGCGAGGCGCTCGAGCGCATCGCCGCCCTTGATCAGGATGCCGCGCCGGCTGGCGCGGCCGATGGCGACAAGGACAGCCAACGGCGTGGCGAGGCCCAGGGCGCAGGGGCATGTGACGATGAGCAGCGCCACGGCGTTGTCCACTGCTCTCGATGGATCGATCAGGAGCCACGCAACGGCGGTCAAGGTTGCGAGGATCAGCACGGCGCCGACAAACCAGCCGGTGATGGCGTCGGCGAGGCGGACGATGGGCGCGCGGCGCTGGGCGCTCTCTTCAACAAGGCGCATGAGCCGGCCGACGCGGGTGTCCTCGCCGGAGGCTTCGACGCGGACGCGGATGGGCGCGCGGAGGTTGACGCCGCCGGCGGTCGCGTTGACGCCGGGCGCCGCGCGGACCGGCCACGACTCGCCGGTGAGGGTGGAGGCGTCGATGTCGGATTCCCCATCGACGACGACACCGTCAACGGGGACGGTCTCTCCCGCGCGAACCTCGACGATGGCGCCGGGGATGAGCGTTTCGATGGGGACCTGCTCGGTGGCGCCGTCACGGACGAGGCGGACGGAGGTGGGGGTGACGCGGTAGAGGAGCTCGACGGCGCCGGCGGCGCGGCGCTGCTGCTTGCGCTGGATCCAGCGACCGATGAGCAGGAGGAAGATGACCGTGGTGAGGGAGTCAAAGTAGATCTCGCCGGTGTCGCGGATGGTGTTGGCGAGCCCCCAGGCGGCGCCGATGACGAGCGCCAGCGCGATGGGCAGGTCCAGGTGCAGGCGGCGGACGCGCAGTGAGGCGAGGGCGCCGCGGAGGAAGACGCCCCCGGGCCAGGCGACGGCCAGCACGCCGAGCCCCGCGCTGATCCAGCGGAAGAAGAGCTGGTGCTCGGGCGCCATCCACCCGCCCAGCCAGCGGACCGAACCGCCGTAGAGGGCGAGCGCGATGAGCATGACGTTGCCCGCGACCGCGCCGGCAACGGCCAGGAGGATCAGCAGGCGCCGGTCCTCGCGGCGTTCGAGCGCGCGCAGCGCGGCGCCGCGGGTCGGCTGCGTGGGGTAGCCCAGCGAGTCGATGAGCCGGGCGATCTTCGACAGGCGGATCCGCTCGGGCTCCCAGGTCAGTCGCACCATCGAACGCCCAAGGTCAACGCGGGACTCGACCACGCCCGGCGCGGCGCCCGGGACGGCCTCGATCAGCCACACGCACGCGGCGCAGTGCATCCCGACGACGTGCAGCTCGACGCAGAGGAGTCCGTCCTCGGAGGCTTCAACGTACAGGTCATGGAAGGCGGGGTCGTCGTAGCGGTCGTAGTGATCGCTCGCGGCGGCGCCCATCGCGGCGCTGGGTGTGTCATCGAGGCGCTGGCGGAGGGTGTAGTACTGCTCAAGGCCGCAGGAGTGGATGACCTCGTACGCGGTGGCGCAGGCGGCGCAGCAGAACTGGTGATCGGCTTCCGGATCGAAGAGCCCCGGCGGGACGGGGAGCGAGCAGTGATCGCACCGGGCTTCTGCTGGCGCTTCAGTGCGCATCCGGGTCGGCGCCGGCGTGTTCGGGTTCGGCGCAGCAGGCCGGCGTCTCCTGCGAGGCGGCTTCGAGCTGTTGGAGCGGGGTCGGGGCGTTTGCGGTGTCGGAGGCGGTGATCGCGTGGGGCCGCTCGCCGGCGAAGGCCGGGGCGTGTGATCGGCCGACGATGGTCCAGACGCCGGTGAGCACGATCGCTGCGGTGGTCAGCGTGGGGAGATGCCTGCCGAAGACGCCGGTGAGACGGCCGATGCCCTCGCCGACGGCGACGAGCCAGGGGAGCGTGCCGACCCAGAAGACGGCCATGGTGATGGCGCCGGCGGGGGCGCTGCCGGTGCTGGCGGCGTACACGGCGAAGATGTAGAGCCAGCCGCAAGGCAGCAGCGTGGTGAGCAGCCCGATGACGAGTGCGCGGATGACGGGGGGCCTGCCCAGCGCGTACTTGTGGCCCCTGCTGATGAGTTTCCTCCAGGCCATCGGGATGGGGGCGCTCGGCAGCTTCACGCCGCGGAGTCGGAGGAACGTGACGACGCCGAAGCCGATCATGACGGACCCGGCCAGGAGCATGGCGGTGCGTGCGACGCCGACCTGGGCGCCGCCGAGGTCGAGCGCCGCGCCGACGGCTCCGGCGATGGCGCCGAGGATGGTGTAGGTGATGAGCCGGCCGCCGTTGTAGGCGACGTGCAGGAGCGTGCGGCTGGGCTGCCGAGCGGGGTCGGCGCCGGGCGTGGAGACGGCGAAGGCGACGAAGGCGCCGCACATGCCGGCGCAGTGGAAGCTCCCGGTCAGGCTGAAGAGGAAGACCGCGAGGATCGACTCGATCATGATCGGGTCGCTTGGCATGGTCATCGCGGGAAGCGGTTGTCGGACATCGGCGGGAGCTCGACCTGCTGGACGTCGGTGAAGGTGTGCTCGGGGGAGACGGCGGTGAAGCGGAACTCCCAGATCCCGGCGCGCTGCAGCGGCGCCTCGGCTGTGAAGACGCCCCCGCCGGCGGTCGTCATCGGGAACCCCTTCCGGTCGGCGGAGCGGGCGTTGTGGAACGCGACGACGCCGAGCGCGGCGTCCTCGATCGGCGCGCCGTCGCGGTCGGTGAGCGCGGCGGTGACGATGCGCATTCCGGGGGTGGCCGCGGGGGCGGTCCCGACGGCGATCTTCCACCCGAGCTGCGCGTTGACCTGGTACTGGGCGGCCTGCTCGTCCCAGTGGATCGCCTTGTCGTAGTAGTCGGGCTCGACGGCGAAGGAGGGGTCGATCGCGCTGACGTAGAGCATCACCATCGCGACGGTGAAGCTGGCGCCGAGGATGGCGACGACGAGCGCCCCCCACTTGAGGGCGGCCTTCCGCTCGGCGGCGCGCTGCTGGGGCGTCATCGAGTCGTAGGGGCCGGCGGGTTTGCTCGGTGCGGATGTGGTGGACATGGGTTTACCCGGGGTTGGCGGCGCCGCGTGGGCCCAGCAGACGATAGGACTGCTCCTTGGACACGCCCTCGCCCTCGACGTGGAGGGTGATGGTGAGCTGGCCGCCCCCCGGCGCGAAGGCGCCTCTGGGGGTGGAGATCGCCACGCCCAGTGTGACGGGGACGCGGGGGTCGGCTTCGAGGGTGACGGCGTTGTCCGGCGATCCGACGAAGGTCGCGCCGCTGTCGCCCAGGATGGTGATGCGGAAACTCTGGCGGTGGGGCAGGCGGTTGACGAGCTTGATCTTGATGTTGTTGGTGATCATCGACCCGTCGCCGGTGGCGACGTAGGGGAGCCCCTGCTCGCGGAGGATGGTCATGTCGATGGGCTTCTTGCCCACGAGGACGACGATGAAGGCGGTGACGGCGACGGTCAGCAGCAGCGGGTAGAGGACGACGCGGGGCCGGATGAGGTGGGTCTTCTTGCCGTCGATGGCCTCCTGCGTCGAGTAGCGGATCAGGCCCCGGGGACGGTCGATCTTGTCCATGACGGCGTCGCAGGCGTCGATGCACTGCGCGCAGCCGATGCACTCGAGCTGGAGACCGTCGCGGATGTCAATGCCGGTTGGGCACGTGACGACGCACATCTTGCAGTCGATGCAGTCGCCGGGCTCGGGTTCCTTCGGCGGCGCCGAGACGGTGAGATCGACCGGGGTCGGGGCGGTCTTGCGGGCGCGGCGCATCCTGCCCCGGGGCTCGCCGCGGTTGGGGTCGTAGCTGATGATCAGCGAGTTGCGGTCGAGCATGACCGACTGGAAGCGGCCGTAGGGGCAGGCGACGATGCACAGCTGCTCGCGGAAGAAGCCGAAGTCGAAGAGGATCAGCGCCGTGACAATGACGATCACGAGGAAGGACGTCGGGTGATCCAGCGGCGATCGGCCGATCCAGGTGACGAGGCGGTCGATCCCGACGAAGTACGCCAGGAAGGTGTGCGCGAGGAAGAGCGAGACGATCACGTAAGAGATGAACTTGAGGATCGGGCCCCAGGAGCTCGACTGGAGCCTGTTCTTCTTGCGGCCCGGCGCGCCGGTGAAGAGGCGCTCCAGCGGGCGGTAGAGGAACTCCATGTACACCGTCTGGGGGCAAGCCCAGCCGCACCAGACGCGGCCCAGCAGCGCGGTCATCAGGAAGATGCTGACGAAGACGCTGACGATGAACAGCGCCAGCAGCAGGGTGTCGGTGGGGAGGAACGTCTTGCCGAAGAAGGTGAACTCGCGGCGCGTGATGTCGAGCAGGATCGAGGGCTTGCCGTTGATGCGGATGTAGGGGATCGCGGTGAAGATGATGATGAGCAGCCAGGCGAAGGCACGGCGCCTGGAGAGGAAGCGACCCGGGGAAACCCTGGGGCGCAGCCACTTCCGCGAACCGTCCTCCCGGAGCGTGGAGAGCGTTCCGCCCTCACGCTCGACGCGTTTCTGCGCATCTGTGATTGTCATGACTCGGTCTTCGGTCCGGGGCGCCGGGAAATCGACGCGGATTCGGTCTGTCTTGCCAGGGTTCCCCAACCCGGGTGGAATCAGCCGGCGTTTTCGTCAATGACGAATGGGGGCGCGGTGGGCCACGGCGCGATCTGGTTGCCCTCGGCCGGCTTGCCGCCCGGGACGTTGGTGTCGCGGAGCGAGGCGACGTAGGACGCGAGGAGGATGACCTGGGTCTTGGAGAGCTGCCGGCCCCACGCGGGCATGCCGGCGGCGGGGACGCCCTGGTCGATGGTGTGGTAGATGTCCGAGAGCTGGGTGATGTTCTTGTAGGCGTTGTCGGTGAGGTTGGGCCCGACCATGCCGCCGCCGGTGGCGAGGTGGCACGAGGCGCACTTGCTGACGAAGGTCCCCTTGACGGCGGCGAGGATGTCCGGGTTGGCCATGAGGCTGGCGATGGTCTCGTTGTCGGGGGTGAGGTCGCCGAACTTGCCGAAGGCCTTGAGGTTGTAGTCGTCCATCTCGGCCTGGTAGGCGTCGTAGATGGACCAGCCGATAGGGCTCCAGTGGAAGAAGGTCAGGTAGGGGACGACCAGGAGCACGCAGGCGATGAAGATGGTGTGCCACCACCCCGGGGTGGGGTTGTCGTACTCGTGGATGCCGTCGTACTCGTGATCGAGCAGCTCGCCGTAGGGGTCGTTGGGATTGGCGTTGACGCTGTGCTGATCGCTCATCGGGAGCTTCCTGTGTTGCTGGCGGGATTGCTGGCGGGATTGCTGGTTGCTGGCGGGGCGTCGTCCTCGAGGGCGAGGTGGGCCGCGTGTTCGAGGTCCATGCTGCGGTTCATCCGGATCGTGCGGTAGCACACGAGCAGGAAGACCCCCAGGAAGATGAGGAGGCCGACCTTGGGGTACAGGGAGAGATCGGCATGATGCATGATCTCGGTGAGACTCATTCGTGCGTTCCCTCCCCGGCGGCCGCGGTGGCGGCGCCGGCCTCGGCGGGCGCGGGGTTGCTGATGTCGGTCCCGATGCGCTGGAGGTAGGCGATCAGGGCGATCATCTTGGAGTCCCAGATGTCCCTGAGCTCGGGCGCGACAGCCTGCGTGGCGAGCTCATCGGCGACCTGTTTCGCCTGGGTCTCGGCCATCTCCTTCGCGTGTTCGAGGGCTTCGCCGTAGGGGACGCCGAGCATCGCCATCGTGTTGACCTTGCCCTGGATCGCGTCGAAGTCGAGCTTGGAGGTCTCCATCCAGGCGTACTTGGGCATGATCGATCCCTTGGTCAGCGCCGGTGGGTTCTTGAGGTGCTCGTAGTGCCACTGGTTGGAGAACTTGCCGCCGACGCGGGCGAGGTCCGGACCGATGCGGCGCGAGCCCCACTGGAACGGGTGGTCATAGACGAACTCGCCGGGCTTGGAGTACTCGCCGTAGCGCTGGGTCTCGGCGCGCATGGGGCGGATCATCTGCGAATGGCAGTTGTAGCAGCCCTCGGCGATGTAGATGTCGCGGCCGGCGAGCTCGAGCGGGGTGTAGGGCTGGACGCTGGCGATGGTCGGGACGTTGGACTTGATGAGGAACATCGGGATCGCCTCGAAGAGCGAGGCGACGATGACCGCGATCGCGACGTACACGGTGAATCGGACCGGCAGGCGCTCCCAGCGGCGGTGCCAGAATCCGCGGAGCCAGATGTCGCCCTTCTTGCCGAAGTCGGTGTTGGCGGAGAGGCGCGTCGGTGGGGGCGTGGGGTCCCGGTAGTCCTTGCGGAGCGCGGGGGCCTGGTGGACGGGCTCCTCGTACTTGTCGGGGCGGTTCTTCCAGGTCATGAAGAAGTTCCAGCCCAGCAGGACCATGCCGGTGAGGTAGAGGGCGCCGCCGATGATGCGGATCCAGTACATCGGCATGAGCTGCATGGTGGTCTCGACGAAGTCGGGGTAGGCGAGGGAGCCGTTCTGGTCGAAGGCGCGCCACATCAGTCCCTGGGTGATGCCCGCGGTGTAGATGGACATGACGTAGAGGAGGATGCCGATGGTGCCGATCCAGAAGTGGGTGGTGGCGAGCTTCTTGCTGTAGAGCTCGGTCTGGAAGAGCCTGGGCAGCAGCCAGTAGATCATGCCGAAGATCATGAACCCGTTCCATCCGAGGGTGCCGGAGTGGACGTGGGCGATGGTCCAGTCGGTGTAGTGGGAGAGTGAGTTGACGGTCTTGACCGAGAGCATGGGCCCCTCGAAGGTGGACATGCCGTAGAAGGTCACGCCGACGACGAAGAACTTGAGCACGGGCTCGGTGGTGACCTTGTGCCACGCGCCTCGGAGGGTCATGAGGCCGTTGATCATGCCGCCCCAGGAGGGCATCCAGAGCATGACGGAGAAGAGCATGCCCAGGGACGAGGCCCAGGTGGGCAGCGCGGTGTAGTGCAGGTGGTGTGGGCCGGCCCAGATGTAGATGAAGACCAGCGACCAGAAGTGGATGATGGAGAGGCGGTAGGAGTACACCGGCCTCTCGGCGGCCTTGGGCAGGAAGTAGTACATCAGGCCCAGGAAGGGCGTGGTGAGGAAGAAGGCGACGGCGTTGTGCCCGTACCACCACTGGATGAACGCGTCCTGCACGCCGGCGTAGACCGAGTAGCTCTTGAGGATCGACGCGGGGGCCTCGAGGCTGTTGAAGATGTGCAGCACGGAGACGGCCACCAGCGACGCGATATAGAACCACAGCGCGACGTACATGTGCCGCTCGCGGCGCTTGATGAGCGTCCCGATGAAGTTCACGCCGAAGAAGCCGGCCCAGACGAGCGCGATGGCGATGTCGATCGGCCACTCGAGTTCGGCGTATTCCTTGCCGGTGGTGATGCCCAGGGGGATCGTCAGGGCGGCCGAGACGATGATGAGCTGCCAGCCCCAGAAATGGAGCCTGCTCAGCAGGTCGGAGAACATCCTCGCCTTGCAGAGCCGCTGCGTGGAGTAATAGACCGCGGTGAAGACGCCGTTGCCGGCGAAGGCGAAGATCGCGGCGTTGGTGTGGAGCGGCCTCAGGCGCCCGAAGGTGAGGATCGGGCTGAAGTTCAGCTGCGGCAGCGCCAGCTGCACCGCGACGATGACGCCGACGAGGAACGCGACCAGACCCCAGACGAAGGTCGCGAGCATGAACATGCGAACGATCTTGTCGTCATAAACAAACGACTCCATCCGGTCGCCGGCGCCGCTCGAGGATGACGCGGCCGGCTCGATCGAATCAGACATGCAAGGTGCTCCTTCACAGCGTCAAGCGGGGGCGTGTCTTGCCGCACCGCGGAACGCGTTTCTATATCGAAATCGGTCCGGGTCTGCCGCTTTGAGCGTCAGTTCCCCAGCGGGAGGTGAAGTGGGGACTATACCAGACGGGCAGGTCAAGATATCCACACCGTCACGATCGGACAAGAAAACGGTCAGTTTTACAGGAATTGGCGTTCGCCCGAACCGGGGGTTCGTTCAGGGGCAGGAAACACCGAACTTCGACAGGAGCCGACCCAGGTCGGAGGTGTCCACGGTCCCGTCGAAGTTGAAGTCCGCGGAGAGGTTCTTCTCGGCGGGATTGAGGATGCCGTAGGCGCCGAGGAGGATGGCGAGATCGGAGGTGTCCACGACGCAGTCGTCGTTGAGGTCCTCGGGGAGATCGATCAGGGCGGCGACTTCGCGGGTGTTGATCGCCTCGTACCCTTCGACGGTCAGGTGGGCGCCGTTTTCGTAGTACCAGCCGTTGATCGTCATTTCGAGGGGATTGGAGAGTTCGGCGAGGTTGACGAAGGCGACGTGATTCGTCTGCCGGGCCAGGTCGGCGATGGCGTCGCGGAACCCGAAGCCGTTGGGTTCCACGGGTTTAGCGTGATTCCCGACGAGCAGGAAGGTGAGCTCATCCTCGTCCCAGCCGGCGATCTGCCAGATCTCGCGGATGCGGTTCATGATGGCGACGAGGTTGTCGGAGACGCCCTTGGGGGTGTTGCTGGCGAGCCCGGCCTCGGGGCCGACGGAGGGCTCGGAATCGGTGCGGTCGTTGCCGCCGAAGGCGATGCGGATGAGGATCTTCTTCTCGGCGGGCTGGAGCTCGCGGACGGTGCGGAAGTACTCGATGAGGTGGGTGTCCGAGGCGGCCTGGAGGTTGACGGCGCAGAGCCTGGCGCTGGCGCCGCCGGTCCAATAGAGGGTGTGGTTGCTGAACCCGGTGGGCTGTTCGATGTCCTCGAACCGCATGTAGAGCCCGACGAAGGGCCCCATGAGAGCGTCGCTGCCGCCCTGGAACCAGTTGAACTCGATGTCGTTCTCGTTGCGGACGCCGGCGGGGTAGTCGATGTGGTCACGGACCAAGGCGTCAACATTGCTGAAGTTGCTGATCGGGGCGTGGATGACGGTCAGCCCCAGCGCCTGCCGGATACCTGGATAGAACGTCAGCGCCCCGATGGGGCCGACGGTGTAGGAGAAGTGCATCCGCAGCTTGTGGTCGGCGTTGAAGTTGCTCAGCGGGAACGCGGTTGATCCGAGCGTCAGCCGCATGCCGCAGGTCAGCCCGGGCCTTGCCTGGACGACGGCGGTGAGGAACCCGTAGGGGGTGTCGTCAACGCCGCTGAGGGGGTTGTTGAAGATTGCCCACTCCACCGGGGCGCCGATGGGGGGCATGATTGGGCTGTCGTTGACGCCCATGCCGAGTCCGATGCCGTTGTTGGCGCCCGCGCCGAGGATGGGCGTGGCGTACATGGGATAGCGCTGTCCGAGCGCATACGTCCATCCATCCTGCCAGCCGTGCGCGTTGAAGAGCTGGTTGCTGTCGCCGAGCCCGACGATGTCGATCCGTCTCGTCTCGGCGAGTTCGAGGAGTTCTCGGACGATGTGGCGATCGATCCACTTCGGGGCCTCGCTGCCGAGCCTCGGCGTCGGGTCCTCGCCGGCCCTGGCGCCGTGCGGTGTGAGCGCGGCGATGCACCACACGGCGAGGGCGCCGGTGAGGATGAACTGCAACCGCTTTGAATCCGGTCCGAATCGCACCGTGTCCCGCCCCCTCTCCAGGGCCGCTATCGCGACCCGGCGCCTCACACGAGGATACGGCCCCGGACCGGCAATACCACCCCGAAATCGCCGATTTGGGGCAGATTCGTCGCTCTGGGCCTCGTGGAAGTATGATGGTTGCGAGCGCTGGGGGTTTTCCGGGATGGCGGTCCAAGGGGTCGTCATGCCATCAGCAACGAGCGATTACACATGCCGGAATCCACTCCCTCCCGGAACCACAACGAGAGCAAGCCCAACACGAAGCTGGCACTCCTCGACGCCGCGGAGCAGCTCTTCGGCGAACGCGGCTACGAGGCGGTTGGCATCCGCGAGATCGTCGATCTGGCCAACGCGAACCTGGCGGCGATCAAGTACCACTTCGGCTCCAAGCGAGACCTCTACAACGAGGTGGTCGGTCGGGTGCTGGACCGGGCTCGTGCGGACGGGAACATCTGGGACGCGCTGATCGGCCCCTTCGAGAGCCCCCTGGGGGCTTGCGAGGCGCTGGGGGCGTTCATCGGGATGCACTGTCTGCGTGTCCTGCAGGGGGGGTCGTCTGCGCGGGCGGCGAGGCTGTTCCTGATGGAGGCGATGTGGCCGAGCGAGGCGTTCAACGACGTGATCGAGGAGCACTTCCGACCCTGCATGAAGCGGATGCAGGACGTGATCAGCCGGGTGAACCCCGGGATCACGGAAACGGAGGCGGCTACACTCGCCGAGTCCGTGATGGGGCCGATGGTGTACCAGCGGATCTACCGGAAGATCATCGATTCCGTGCATCTCGACGGGCAACCGATCGAACAGCGGGCGATAGAACTCGCCGAGCGGCTGACCCGGTTTGATATCCGGGGGATCGGCGGCGATCCCGCGATGCAGGAGGCGGCGATCAGCGCCTCACGCGAGGCGGTCCGGGCGGCATGCCGGCGCGCCGGTCAGGGGACGGAAAAGCTACCCACATGAATGTCTCTCTCCCGAAGCACCCGACCCGGCGTCAACCCGTTGCGTTCCTGATCCCGGCGGTGTTCGCGCTGTGCATGGCCTTGGGCGGCCCCGCGCTGGCCCAGGCGCCCTCGCCGGTGCGCGTGGATACGGTCCGTCTGGAGCCGGTCCAGCAGCGTCGCGCGGTCACCGGGGAGATCCGGGCCGTGCGCCGGTCGCTGGTCGCCTCGCAGGAAGAGGGCGTGCTGTCCTCGCTGCTGGTCGCCGAGGGGGACCGTGTCGAGCGTGGGCAGGTCCTGGCGGGCATCGACGCGCAGCGGCTGAACGTGATCCTGGCCGGGCGCGAGGCGGACCTCCGGGCGTCGCAGGCGATGATCGCGCAGCGGAACGCGGAGCTGAGCGTCCTGACGCGGGACGTGGAGCGCCTGCAGAAGGCGGTGCGCAGCGGCGCGGCCAACGAGAAGGAGCTGCTCGATGCGCAGTCCGGCGTCTCGGCGGCGCAGGCGGCGATCGCGGAGGCGCAGAGCGTGACCGCCTCGATCGAGGCGGCGATCGAGCTGCTGCAGATCCGATTGAACGACATGACCATCCGGGCGCCGTACGCCGGCGTGGTGGTGGGGCGAGAGGCGGAGATCGGCGAGTGGGTCGATTCGGGCGACGCGGTGGTGGAGCTGTTGCAGACGGACCCGCTGGAGGCGTGGCTGGACGTGCCGCAGCAGCTGCTCGGCGCGGTGCTGTCGAGCCGGGAGCCGATCGAGGTCCACGACGCGGGCTCGGGCGCGGTGATCGCTCGCGCCCCGGGGCGTGTGATCCCGCTGGTCGATGAGCGGGCGCGGACGTTCTCGCTGGTCGTGACGGTCGCCAACGCAGAGGGTGATTACGCGCCGGGTGTTGCGATCACCGGCTCGGCGCCGACCGGGGAGCTGGTCGAGCGGCTGACGATCGATCGGGACGCGATCATGCGCGGGGAGACGGGCCCGTATGTGTACGTGATGCGCAGCGACGCCGGGGGCGCGCCGGCGACGGCGCAGATCGCGCCGATCGCGCCGCTCTTTGATTTCCAGGGCCGGCTTGTGATCGAGTTCGGCGCCTTGCGCGAGGGGGATCGGATCGTGGTCGAGGGCAACGAGCGTCTGTACCCGACGGCGCCGATCGTGGCGGTCGAGCCCGGGCAGGACGGGACGGCGACGGCCGGCGGCGCTCCGCAGCCGCCGAGCGCCGGGGGCTGAGCGATGAACCTGATCAAGCTTTCGATCAAGGACCCGGTGACGGTGGCGGTGGGGGTGATCCTCGTGCTGCTGGCGGGTGTCCTGGCGATCCAGCGTGTGCCGATCCAGCTGACGCCGAACGTCGAGGACACGGTGATCTCGGTCTCGACGTTCTGGGAGGGCGCCAGCCCCGAGGAGATCGAGCAGGAGATCGTGGACAAGCAGGAGGAGAAGCTCCAGGGGATCAGCAACCTCAAGGCGATGACGAGCCAGAGCCAGCAGGGGATCGGGACGATCCGGCTGGAGTTCCAGGTGGGGACGGACAAGGACGTGGCGCTGCGCGAGGTCAGCGACAAGCTTCGCGAGGTCCCGGACTACCCGGAGAACGCCGACGAGCCGGTCGTCGAGGACTCGGACCCCCAGAACCGCGACTACATCGCGTGGATCATCCTCTCGACGGACGACCCCGGCTTCGACATGCGGACGATGCAGGACTTCGCGCTGGACCGGATCAAGCCGGCGATGGAGCGGATCCCGGGCGTGTCGGAGGTCAATGCGCTGGGCGGTGTCGAGCGCGAGCTGCAGATCCGCTTCGATCCGGTCGAGCTGGCGCAGCGGGGCGTGACCCCGGCGCAGTTCGCCAGCGCGATCCGCGGCTCCAACAGGAACATTTCGGCGGGCGAGCTCGCCGAGGGCAAGACGAATGTGCGCGTGCGCACGATCGGGCAGTATGAATCGGTCGAGGACGTCGAGCGGACCGTGATCGTGGACACGCCCGGCGGCCCCGTGCGCATCGGCGACGTCGCGGAGGTCGTCGAGACGTACAAGGAGCCGAACAGCTTTGTGCGTTCGAGCGGGCGGGAGGTGCTTGCGATCAACGCGCAGCGCGAGACGGGCTCGAACGTGATCGAGGTCATGCGGGGGATCCGCGCCGAGATCGCCCGGATGAACGCGCCGGGCGGGATGCTCGACGCCGAGGCTCGTCGGCTGGGGCTCAACGGCTCGTTCGAGCTGCGGCAGGTGTTCGATCAGACGGTGTACATCGATGAGGCGATCGCGCTGGTCCGGAACAACATCTGGCTCGGCGGCGCGCTGGCCGTCCTGGTGCTGGTCCTGTTCCTGCGATCGGTTCGGTCGGTGGCGATCATCGCGCTGGCCATCCCGATCTCCGTGGTCGGCGCGGTGGTGGCGCTGGTCGCGATGGGCCGGAGCGTGAACGTGATCAGCCTCGCGGGGATGGCGTTCGCGGTGGGCATGGTCGTGGACAACGCGATCGTGGTGCTGGAGAACATCTTCCGCCGGCTCGAGCTCGGCGAGTCGCCACGCGTGGCCGCGTACAACGGGACGCGCGAGGTGTGGGGCGCGGTGCTGGCTTCGACGCTGACGACGATCGCCGTGTTCATCCCGATCCTGCTGATCCAGGAGGAGGCGGGGCTGCTGTTCCGGGACATCGCGCTGGCGATTGTGGCGGCGGTGACGCTGAGTCTGGCGGTGTCGGTGACGGTCATCCCCTCGGCCGCGGCGAGATTCCTGCGTCCGATCGACCACTCGGTCAAGCAGCACAAGCACCTGAAGTGGCTCTTCGCGCTGGCGGCGCCGCTGCACAGGTCTCCGGACTGGATCGCGGGGCTGGTGTACCGGCTGTGCGGGAGCTGGGTCGCGCGGGTGGTGATCGTGCTGCTGATGGTGGTGGGTTCGCAGGTGGCGGCGCTGGCGCTGCTGCCGCCCTCGGACTACCTGCCCCGCGGGAACCGGAACTTGATCTTCGGGATGCTGATCCCGCCCTCGGGGTACAACCTGGACCAGAAGCGCACGCTGGCGGAGCGGATCGAGACGACGGTCCGCCCCTACTGGGAGGCGGCGCCGGGCCCGAACGGGGGGCCCCCGAAGCGGGACCCATCCACACTGCCCCCGGTGGCGACGTTCGATTACTCGAAGATGCAGCCGGGCCCGAGCGTGACGCCGCCGCCGATCGTGAACTACTTCGCCGTGGCGACGACGGGGTGGGGCATGTTCCACGGCGCCATCGCGGAGAACGACAAGCGATCGATCGACGTGATCCCGCTCTTCGCGGAGGCGACGCGGAGCGAGGTGGCGCCGGGCGTGCTCGCGTTCGCGTTCCAGATGCCGCTGTTCCGCGTCGGCGGCGCGACGGGCAGCGCGGTGAAGATCGACTTCGTGGGCGACGACCTCGACGAGGTGACGTCGTCGGCGACGGCGTTCATGATGGAGATCGGGCAGCGGTACGGGTTCGGGTCGGTGCAGCCCGATCCGGCGAACTTCAACATCCCGGGGCCGGAGCTGCGGATCATCCCGGACCGGGTGCGTCTGAGCGAGGTCGGGTTGACGCCGGAGGAGCTGGGCTTCGCGGTCCAGTCCAACGGCGACGGGTCGATCATCGGCGAGTACCGCAAGAGCGGGGAGTCGATCGACCTGAAGCTGATCTCGAAGAACGCGGTGGGTCAGCGCGATATGCGCGGGATGGCCGACACGCCGATCGCGACGCCGATCGGGCGCATCGTCCCGCTGTCGAGCCTGGCGCGTCTGGAGCGGACGACGAGCGCGCCGCAGATCAACCGCGTGGACCGCCGGCGCGCGATCACGCTGGAGTTCTCGGCGCCGGACGGGCTCCCGCTGGAGCAGGCGATCGACGAGCTGGGCGCGATGATCGCTGCGGACCGCGCCTCGGGCGTGATCCCGGAGACGGTGGACACGCTCTTCGCGGGCTCGGCGAGCAAGCTGGCGGCGGTGCGGAGCGCGCTGCTGGGCGACGGGACGCTCAGGGGGCTGGTCAACAGCTCGCTGTTCCTGGCACTGGTGGTGATCTACCTGCTGCTTTGTGTGCTGTTCCAGAGCTTCGTGCGGCCTCTGGTGATCATGGCGAGCGTGCCCCCGGCGACGCTGGGCGGGTTCATCGCGCTCTACCTGGTCTTCGTCTGGAGCACGCACAACCGGTACATGCCCGTGCAGTCGCTGGACGTGCTGACAATGCTCGGGTTCGTGCTGCTCATCGGCGTGGTGGTCAACAACGCGATCCTGATCGTGCACCAGGCGCTGAACTTCATGAACGGCGACACGGAGACCAACGCCCCGCCCATGGCGGCGCGGGAGGCGATCCGCGAGTCGGTGCGATCGCGTGTGCGCCCGATCTTCATGAGCTCGCTGACCTCGGTCGGCGGCATGGCGCCGCTGGTGCTGATGCCCGGCTCGGGCTCGGAGCTGTACCGCGGCCTGGGCGGCGTGGTGGTGGGGGGGTTGCTGCTCTCGACGCTGTTCACGCTCGTGCTCGTGCCGCTGCTGCTGAGCCTGGTCTTTGATGTGCAGCGGATGCTCGCGCGGCGCCCTGTCGCTGAGGCGCGGCTGGCCTCGTCGGCGTGAAGCGCGGTTTGATCAGGCCCGCTCGACGAGGCGGTCGATGAGGTAGCTCGACTGCTCCAGCGCCTGGTCCCTGAAGGGGCCGAAGCGGTCGCGGACGCTGCGGAACATCGCGGCGAAGGCCTCGCGGTCGCCGCGTGACGCGATGTCGCGCAGCTCGGTGGCCGCGGCGACGAAGGCGTCGGCGACCTCTCCGGTGCGCGGGTTGTGCATCTGGATCGAGGCGTAGAGGGCCGACGACTGCGCGAAGTGCCGCGCGGTCAGCAGCATGTCCATGAGGTACACCGGGGAGGTGAACTCGAGGGTTTCCCCGACGGCGACGTTCAGGTTGTCGAGCGTGCGTCCGAGGACCTCCGTCGAGAAGTGCGTGAGCACCTGCACGATCGCCATGGCGTCGTCGTGCGCCTCGGGGGTCGTCACGAGCGCGTTGAGCCCTCTCGCGTGGAGCATCGCCTGCAGCCACGGCATCCAGGCGTCGCCCTCCGGGACGCGTCCGGGCGTGAGCACGATGCGCTGCCCCTGGAGGGAATGAACGCTGGGGCCGAAGAGCGGGTGCGCGCCGATGACCGTCGCGCGGCTGGACTCGACCATCGCCCTGACCGGGGCGGCCTTGATGGAGGTCAGGTCCATCAGCAGCGCGTCCTCGCGGACGAGCGGCCCGATCGCGCGGATGACCTCGTCGGTGGCGTCGATGGGGACGGAGACCACGACGACGTCGGCGTGGCGCGCGGCTTCCTCGTTGGTCAGCTGCGTGCCGAGGTCGGCGATCATCACGGCGTGGCCCAGGTCGGCGAACATCCCCGCCATGCAGGCGCCCATCTCGCCCCTGCCGCCGATGACGGCGACGGTGCGCGGCTCGATGTTCTCCGGGACCTCGGCCTTGAGCGCGGCCTGGCGGTCGCGGCTGGCCCAGAGCGTCAGGCGCCAGATGGACTCGATCACCTCAGGCGAGAGCCCCAGCGGGACGGCGCGGCTCCGGCGGTCCTCGAGGAGCTCACGCTCGCGGTCGAAGTCGCGGATCGCCTTGCCGGTGGCGCGCTTGAACGCGGCGACCTCGGCGACGAGGCCGTTGCGGCGCGCCATGAGCTGGAGGATCTCGTGATCCACCGAGTCGATCATCGCGCGCAGGACGGCGAGCGGTCTGCCCTGGTGGTCGGCGCCGGTCGGCATGGGGATGTTTTCGGGCGTTCGGGGGCTCGGGTTCAGCGGGGATCGGCGTTTTCCCCGCCGGGGCCGAAGTAGTCCAGGATCACCCGCCTGGGGTCGTCCGATCGGGTGAGCTCCACGACGTTGAGCAGCCGCTGGAGGTCCCGCTTTGTCTTGGCCTCGATCTCGGCCGGGTCGATCTCGGCGTGGTCGAGGGGCCTGGTCAGGCGCCAGCGATCGGGGAAGCCGGTGGGCTCGAAGACACCCAGTTTCTCCAGCGTGATGAAGCAGTGCTGGAGTCGCCCGCCGTCGCCGCCCTTGCCCAGCGCCGCCAGGCGGAGCTCGTCCTCGCTGAAGTCCTCGTGGGCGCTGCGCTCGGCGGCGTCGGCGATGCGCACGAGCAGGTCGGCGCCGGGGTTCGCCCACTCGACGAATCGGTGCTGGATCGCCAGGTCGTCGGCGCTGTAGAGCATGGCGCAGGTGGCGGGGAGGCCGTCGCGTCCGGCTCTCCCGATCTCCTGGTAGTACGACTCGAGCGATCCTGGGATCTGGGCGTGGATGATGAAGCGGATGTCGGGCTTGTCCACGCCCATGCCGAAGGCGTTGGTCGCCAGCAGCAGCAGGTTGTCCCCGGGCGCCGCGTCGATGAAGCGCTGGTACACGCGTTTCTTCTGCGCCGGGTCGAGCCTGCCGTGGTAGATCGCGATGGGGCGGTCCAGCCGATGGCGGAGCAGGTCGGCGAAGCGGTCGAGGTCCTTGATGAGCGCGAAGTACACGATGCCGGTCCCGGGGCGGCTCGCCGCGATGTCCCGGATCGCGTCGATCTTCGCGTCGTCGTCCCAGGTCTGGCGCGTCTCGATGGTCAGGTTGGGGCGGTCGATGGGCGCCGAGATGGTCGGCATGGAATCGTCGTCGAGGCCGAGTGCGCGTTTGATGTCGTCGCGGCACTCGGGCGTCGCGGTGGCGGTGAGCGCGATGGTCACGGGCGAGCCCAGCTGCCCGCGGAACTCGCCGACGCGCTGGTAGGCGGGGCGGAGGTCGTGCCCCCAGCGCGAGATGCAGTGCGCCTCGTCCACTGCCAGGAGCTTCACGCCGCCCGGGACGCTCGACAGCGCCTCGGTGAACTCCGGCTTGTGCATCCGCTCGGGGGTGGCGTACACGAGGTCGAAGGCGCCCTCGGCGATGCGCGCGTATCGGCGGAGGCGTTCCTTCCTGTCGAGCGTGCTGTTGACGTACACCGCGCGGATGCCTTTCGCGCGGAGGGCGGCGACCTGGTCCTCCATCAGCGCGATGAGGGGGCTGAAGACGAGCGTCGTCCCGGGGCGGTCGATCGCCAGCGCGGGGAGCTGGTAGCAGAGGCTCTTGCCCGCGCCGGTGGGCATGATCGCCAGGGCGCCGGCGCCGGACATCAGGCGCTCGATGATCCGCCGCTGGAGCGGGCGCAGGGCCGTGAAGCCGAAGCGTTCCCGGAGGACGGATTCGATCTGCGCTTGCTGTGAGCGCGTGATAGCGGTGTTCGAGGGCACCTGGGCAGGGTACACGCGTTGGGGCGCATGAAAAAGGGCGCCCCGATCGCGGGGCGCCCTGGGATCACACGGTGCGGGACCGATCAGTTCTGGATCGGCTTCTGGCTGAGCGGGTCGCGCAGGGGCAGCTCGGTGTTGGAGCCGCCGAAGATGTCGCTCATGTCGGCGCGATCCTCGAGGTCGCCGCCCTCGATCTCGCCCCAGTTGCCGACGACCATCATGACCATCTTGTCGGGGTCGAGGTGCTCGCGCGCGACGCGGAGGACATCGTTGGCGGTGACGGCCCTGACGTTGTCGCGGAAGCTCTGCCAGTAGCCCCTGGGTCGCTTGGTCCATTCGTCGTCGATGAAGAGATTCACGGTGGCGTTCTTGGACTCGAACGTCCTGGGGAAGGTCTCGATGATCGAGGCCTTGGAGGTCTCGAGCTCCTGCTCGGAGATCGGCGCGGTGCGGATCTTGTCGATCTCGTCGAAGATCAGCTTGGCGGCGAGCGCGACGGTGCGGTTCTTCGACTGGTAGAAGGCCATGAACTCGCCGTCCTGCTCGGCGGGCATGCTGAAGCGCGAACCGGCGGAGTAGGCGAGGCCCTCGTCGGAGCGGACCTTCTTGGTGATGCGGCTCGTGAAGCCGCTGCCGCCGAGCACGTCGTTCATGATGCGCAGCGCGAAGTAGTCGGGGTCGTCACGCTTGACGCCGCGCTGGCCGATGGCGACCTTGCCCTGGGGGATGTCCTTCTCGACGTGGTACACGCCGGGGTTGAAGCTGGCGTGGTTGTCGGGGGCGTCGGGGTTGCGGGGCCCGGCCTGCCAGCCCGCGAGGGCCTTGTTGATCCTGGCGAGCATCTGGTCGGGGTCGAAATCGCCGGTGACGCCGATGATCAGGTTGCCGGGGTTGAAGATCTTGTCGTGGAACTCGCGCATGTCGGAGGTGGTGATGGCGTTGAGTGTCGCCTCGGTGGGCACGCGGGCCTGCCAGCTGTCGCGCCCGTAGAGCATGGCGTCCCACTCCCGGTTGAGGATGGGGCCTGCGTCGTCGTTGCGCTGCTTCATCTGCTCGAGCATCTCGTCGCGGTAGAGCTCGACCTTGTCGGCCTGGAAGCCGGGGTTGCGGAGCATGTCGATGAAGAGGGCGAAGGTGTCGTCGAAGTTGCTGGCGAGGCTGTTGAGCGAGGCGCCGGAGCGCTGGCCCCCGGCGAAGGTGCGGACCTGCGCGGCGAGGAAGTCGAGCTCCTCGTCGAGGTCGGAGGCGGACATCGAGGCGGTCCCGCCGCGGCGGAGCATCGAGCCGGTCATGTTGGCGAGGCCGACCTTGTCGGGGGTCTCGAGGTACTCGCCGCCCTTGAAGCTGAAGGTGATGTTGATCAGCGGGAACTCGTGGCTGGGCATCATGTACACGGGGACGCCGCCGCTGGTCTCGTAGCGGTAGTCGAGCGCCATCGGGGGCTCGAACTCGAGCGCCGAGAAGTGGATCTCCTCGGGCCGGGCGGGGATGCCCATCTGCGCCAGAGCGGCGCCGGGCGCGGCGCCCAGCGCGAGGGCGCCGGCGATCGTCAGCATGGTGTTCGTTCGGTTCATGGGTTTCATCCTGGATGATGTGTTGTTGTTGGTGTTGCGACGATCAGTTCCCGGCGGCCTGGAGCTCCTCGAGGCGCTCGCGGGCCTTCTTCGCGATGATCTCCATCGCGGGCTGGAACTGCGGGGGCATTTGGTCCTTGCGGGCCTCCATCTGGGCGAGGTTGTCGGCGAGCGCCGCGGCGTCGGTCTCGGCCGCGATCTGGGCGATCGCCTGCCGGACCATGCCCTGGAGCTGCGGGTCGAGCCCGGCGAGCTCCGGATCAACCGGCGCCGCGTCCTCGGACCTGGTGTAGATCGCGACGGAGCGGTTGGTCTTCTTGAAATACTTGTTGGCGACTTCGCGGATCTGCTCGGGGGTGACCTCCTGAAGCTTCCTGGGGCCCTCGTTGATCTCCTTCCAGCTGCCGATCGCCTCGGCGTAGCCGAGCTGGATCATGAGGAAGAAGTTGTTCTGGAGCCTGCGGTAGGAGTCGGCGGCGATGCCGTTCTTGACCTTCTCGAGCTCGCGCTCGGGGACGAGGTTCTTCTGGAGGTCGCCGATCACCTCGTACCACGCATCCTCGAGCTGCTCGGGCGTGGCGTCGCCCTTGGTCTCGGCGCTGAAGGAGAAGGCACCGGCGTACTTGCGCTGATCCTGCCCGGCGAAGGCGCTGGAGGCGATCTCCTTGCCCTCGACGAGGTTCTTGTAGAGGCGCCCGGTGCGGCCGTTGAGCAGCTCCGTGAGGACCTCCAGCGCGTAGCCGTCCTTGTGACCGAACGGGACGGCGTGGTAGCGGATCTCGACCTGGGGCTGGAGGTCGCCTTCGGCGTACATGCGCATCTCGGCCTGCTGCTCCATCTCGAGCGTGACGACCGGGGGCGGGGTGGCGCCGGCCTGGAGCCTGCTGAAGTAGCGTTGGATGACGGGCTTGATGTAGGCGGGCTCGAAGTCGCCGACGATGACGCCGACGAGGTTGTTGGGGCGGTAGTAGGTGTCGTAGTAGGCCTCGGCGTCGGCGCGGGTGTAGCTGTTGAGGTCGCTCGTCCAGCCGATGACGGGCCAGTTGTAGGGCGATGACATCCAGAACATGGAGTCGAACTGCTCCTGGAACTTGCCGGTGGGGGTGGACTCGGTGCGGAGGCGGCGCTCCTCGTGGACGACGTCGCGCTCGGAGTAGAACTCGCGGAAGACGGAGTCTCCGAGGCGGTCGGACTCCATCCACGCCCAGAGCTCGAACTTGTTGCTCGGGACGGTGATGAAGTAGAAGGTGACGTCCTCGCTGGTGAAGGCGTTCATCTGCGAGCCGCCCATCTCGGTGTACACCTGGTCGAACTCGTCCTTGACGGTGATCTCGCGCTGCTCCTCCTGGAGGTCGCGCATCTGCTGGCGGAGGTCGGCCATCTCGGGGGTGTCGTTGGCGGCGTCCCAGGGGTCGTCGATCTCGCCGGCCTTCCATCGCGGGTACTGCACGTGCATCTGCAGGTCGAGCAGCGAGTCGCGGATGGCTGCGAGCTGGTCGATGATGCGGCGGTCGGCGACGGCGTTCGAGGTGCCGATGGTCTCGGTGCCCTTGAACATCATGTGCTCGAAGAAGTGGCTGACGCCGGTGATGCCGGGGCGCTCGTTGGCGCTGCCGACCTTGGCGAGCCATCCCGCCGCGATGCTGTTGGGCTGATCGTGCCTCGGGCAGAGGAGGAACTTCATCCCGTTGTCGAGGGTGAACTCCTCCACCTCGACCTGCTGGGCGCCGGCCAGCGGCGCGCACGCCGCGACGAGCGCGCACGCCGTCAGGGTCCATCGGTTCATTGCTGCTTGCTCCATCTCCGGTTGTCGGACAGCCGCCGGAGTGTTCCGGATCGGCTTGTGCACCATGCTATGGGTGTCGCGCCGGGTCGGTCCCGGTCGCGGCGTCTCGACGTCTTCAACCGCCTGATGGGGTTGGGGTTGAGAGCCGGCCCGCCCGAAACCCGCGGATTCCCGGTACAGTGCCGCCGAACCACGATCAGCACCCCCACGCCGCGATGACCGACACGTTATCCACAGCCGATCCGATTCTCGAAAGCCTCAAGCAATACTGGGGTTACGACG
>JACKHE010000003.1 GCA_020639135.1 Phycisphaeraceae bacterium | reverse complement strand
GATTGCTGCTCGCATTTTCTTGCGAAGGAGAGTATCGCGGCAGCCAATTTGTTGATTTTTATTTTAATTTCATCGTCAAATTCTAGATATTTGTGGAAATTAATAAATAATATTTCGGACAGTTGATTGCCCATAACTGATAATTTCGGAGACAGCACGGCAAGAGATCTTATGCCTTCTCTGTGAACAAAGTGTTGTAAGTAGTGCTTATGCGCACTAAACGCATTATAGTCGCGCGCATGTCCAAAACGTGTACTGGATGCGTCAGAGAAGAAGCGGGAGCGAATATCTATAAGGTCACCCTCAATAACGGGCGCTGGTGTATGCAGATCAAGAGTTTTAATAAGCCGTTCCAATCGATCCGTTCTAGGGCTATTGTAAGCCCGCTCTGGAAATCCGAGACATGGATCAATGTCAAATGGGACATATCGATTTTGAAGATTTTTATCTTCTATGTATAAAGAATAAGAACAGCATCCGATCTCTAATAATTCTGTATTAAACGCACTGCGAATGCGTCCAAACTTTGTATCACACATGTTGATCGCTTTGGTTTGTAACCATTTTCAATAGTTGAGCTACCGACTAGTCTGCTTCAAACAACGTACTCCTTGAACCCCCGTCAAATCCACTACAACTACTCACTATACTATAAAGTGCTGTGCCATTCTGCCATGCCCCCTTGTGTTGGCTAGACTCTTGTAATTTCAGATGTCCGTGACAGATTGGAGCGTCGACCACGGCTCAACCCTGTACCATACATCCTATGCTCAAAACTCGAAACAGCTAATGCTTGATCAGAACTGAACTGTCCTCCAGAACTACTCCATTCTACCGGCACACAGTCTTGAGATTGTGCGCCTAAACCCGAATCCTGATCCAAGCAGAAGGTGAGACTTTGACTGACAATCCGGCCTCTGTACGGAGGATGATCGGGTGAAGAAGTCGAGATTCACAGAGCAGCAGATCGCGTTCGCGTTGCGGCAGGCCGAAAGCGGGGCTTCGGTCCGGGACGTGTGCCGGAAAATGGGGATCAGCGAGTAGACGTTCTACCGGTGGAAGAAGAGGTTCGCAGGGATGGGGTTGGCCTTTGTCATTTGCAGTCTATAGGTGCCGTCAAGTCATCTGCCGGGGGGCCTCACATTTGCTCTGTGCGCGCTGAGCCAGAGAGCTTGTTGCGCCCGTTTATACTGTCTTATGTGTCCTGTCCAGGGCCTGCCCAGGCATGGTATCTGCCTGCGGATAAAATAGCTCCATAATGCTCATCTTGGATGGTCTGACAACAGCGATAATGGAGGCGGGATGCCAGATCCAGATCGGTTGAACATCACCAACCGGTTCGCACCGCCTCCTCGAATGCGTCGGTAAGTTCAGCGATGTCTCCGTGTCGATCAGCTGCATGATGCGCCGTGGCCTTGTGTACCAAAGCCTCGAGGGGGCCAGGGATCCCAAGGTGACTTGATTGCTTGGGTGGATACTCGGTTGTGAACAACGCCCAAATCAGAACGCCGATGGAATAGATGTCGACGCGTTCGTCACAGTCGGCGAATTGCCCCCACTGTTCGGGCGCTGCATAATGCTCCGTGCCAAAGCCTCCTTGCGATGCACGTGTGATGAATGATTGACCATGCGATATCGTCGCGATGAGCTTCGCCAAGCCGAAGTCAGCAAGCATCCACTCAGACGAGTCGTTCTTCAGGAACACGTTCGCAGGTGTGATGTCTCGATGAATGATTCTGTGCTCACCGTGCAATGCACAAACAGCTGAGAGGACGCAACAAATGATATTGGTGCT
This sequence comes from Phycisphaeraceae bacterium, assembly GCA_020639135.1. GTDB lineage: Bacteria > Planctomycetota > Phycisphaerae > Phycisphaerales > UBA1924 > JACKHE01. Next base: position 518,830 of record JACKHE010000003.1, on the reverse strand, counting down.
CTCAGTGTGATCGAGCGCCGGCCTGATCTGTCCACCGCTGGCGCGGCCCTCGGCCTCTCGCTCAGCGAGGTAGCTGGCCAAACTGCATCGAGCCAACTCCATGACATATGCAGGGTCGCTGCGGTCGTCATCGAGACTGTCGTCAAATAAGCGGATCACATTCGTGTGGTGGACCTTACGCAACAGCCGAATCTCTCGACGAAGTCTCGGGAAGGCCTCAGGGTCAGGTATGCGACTCCGCTGGATGACCTTGATAGCTCTCTGCTCTCCAGTAGCTGTATCAAGGCAGGAGTAGACGGCTCCGAAGCCGCCTTCGCCCAGCGGATCCATGAGTTCGTACTTTCCAAATGCTCTCGGAATCGGTACTACTTCATCCTCAAACAGATTCGGCAGTCGGGCGGCTCGAACATGGTCGAGGTGAATGCGCGCTAAGTCTCGCAATGCATCAGGTTTCTCGTGCCACTCCACATAGATGTCCCTACATCGGCGCCCCCCTTTGTCTAGTCCGCGGCGATCATCGACAGCCGGATCAACGGCAGCGTAGTTCTCAAGGCGCATTACAACTGCTGCAGGTGATCGGCCGAGCAGTGCGGCGAGTTCGCCTACCCACGACACGTCCCGATGGTTTGGTTCGCCACGATGACGTAGATACGCGTCAAGAACCGCAAGAAACTCGGCCTCAGTCCATGGGCGTCCGTATCTACTCGCTTCTTCCTTGGGCATGCCAGACTATAGGAGGGACCTGGCGCGGGAGATCGCGGGCTCAAACCTCGCTAACGTCGTCGTCGCGCACAGGGTTATTTAATGGATCAGCACTGAGGATGCTGTCGAAGCTCGTTGGTTGAGTGGTTGGGATGCCGACCGACCCGAAGAAACTCACGAAACACGCCTGGAGAGCCTCTGCGTAGGGAGGAGTCAGCGTCGCTACACGCTCGAAATCGGTCACCACGGCATCGAAAGGAAGGCTTTCAACTTGCATCAAATCGCAGAAGAGGTGAGGAATCTGCATAAACGCTGGGAGGTACCAGTGTCGCCCTGCTGGCCTTCCTGGAGTGTTCGCTGGTGATCTTGCCCACTCTGCCAGCTTCTTGTGTCGCGCAGCTACATCTGTGATGTTGCTAACTGCCTGTATTTTTTCACCCAACACCCCTTCCGCTGGCAGCGTCCGCAGTGTCAAGACATGGTCCGCTCGGGGATTCTCCTGACCGGGTTGTACAAACAAGTGGCAATGCGGCGTGAGGATCACCCGAAATTGGTAGGTCGTCTTGTGACGGATAACGTCACCAAGGCTGAAGTATGGCTGCTCGAAGCTAGGATAGATGTAGTACTCTTGAGCTGCCCGTTCGAGAATCGGGGCCCCCGAATGCTCATCGATGTCTGCGAGCTGCATGGCCGCGCGCCTGCGGATCAGCCTCTCAATGGAGTTGGGATCGATCGGGTTTGGCTGGTTTAAAGCTTGCCAGCTCTGCTCCAGGAATTCCCATAAGTACTTCGTACCTACCTTCTCCAGGACATCTCGCATGGAGCAGGCGACCATCGGCACTCCAGTGCGAAGTACCTCATCGATAGCGCGCTCGACATCCTCTGCCTTGCTCTTATCAGCCCAGAGCACGAATGGGCTGTCAGACAGTTCGGCAGGTCGTACGCCGCTGCTAAAGAGCACAAGCGGGCAAAAGCGGCTCGACTTGTATTCATTCACAAGCCTGAGGGCCTGCGCGTCCCTGTTGGTATTGTCGCCCTTGTAGGTGTCTGACAGAATCAAGTCGAATCGCCGAGACGGATCACGAGCCGCTTTAATTGCAGTGTCAAAGTCGTCGTACTCGTGTAGCGTCACCTCAACCTTGTTCTTCTTGAACACAGCAGGAAGATCCCGGGCCAGCTGATTCAGACTAGCCTCATCATCTTCTACGAGCATGACTTGCAGCGTCGGAGGCATGCTATAGACCTACCCGTTGTTCGAATGTCGCCTCAAAACAGGCACCGGGCAGTTTACAATCTTGTCGGTACACAAGTCGCCCATATGGCTCCATAAGTTGCCTAGCAACAAACAATCCGAGGCCCATGCCGCTGGGCTTGCGAGTAAACTGTTGCTCGAATATCAGATCTTGATCTTCCTCGATCACGCCCGGCCCGTCATCACTGAATCGCACTCGAAACCCGTGCTTCAGTGATGTGACTTGAATGTCGATGTGGCCCCCTCGCCCATCACCGTGATGACGCGTTAGCCAGTAGACACTGTTGTCGAGTAGATTGACTACGACTTGACCAAAACTCGACCGTGCCATGTGAACGACGAGCCGTTTAGACGGGGCACGCACGGCAACCTGAATCTTCTGTTTGGCAATCAAGTTGGAGTACAGCTCTAGATTGCCATTAATCTCATCCTGAATAGAGAACGACGTGGCGCGACCGCGTTTCGCCGCAACACGCGGCAGCAGACCCTCCCTAAACATCGAAATCTGCTCAAGCCACGCCTTGATGTTGGTAAACGTGTTTTCGAGACCGCGAATACGAGTCTCACCAAAGGTCTCGATTAGGGTGCGTTCCAGATATGCGACCTCGCGGGTAGCTCGACCTAGTGGCGCCCCGATCTCATGAACTACGATGTCGACTAGCTGCCCGAACCCCGCAGCGAGAACCACTCGTGAATAGTGATCCTGCAGTCGTGCGACACCCTCGCGTACTTCAACCTCCTTCTTCTTGACAAGTTGGGCAACAGGGTGCTTCTTGCCAAGCTGGCGATCGGCCTGCTCAACAACCTCCGACATTTCGAAGTACTCGAACAGCGTCGATACTTGTTCAGGTTCTCGTTCCTTCCGAGGCCGGACCCGATACCTATGTTCCTCGATTATCGCGAGTGCTGATGTGAATCGATCCACGAGTCCGGTGTACGCGTTGTTGTGTACCAACCCCTCGCGAGTCGTCCGGTCCTTCAGCAAAGGGTTGTCTTCCCGCGAGATTCGGATCGCTGCCACGACTTGGTTGTTGGCCAACCGGAATGTGGGATTCTGGCGACTGCGCGTGTCGAGACTGAGCCAGTCGTTTCCGCGCTCTCCATACGGATGCACACGAAAACCATCTCGGTAGATGCTCACGCCGCAGTAGTTGTCAAGTATCTGTCGTACGCGCGTCAAAGTCGTGTCAAATTCTGACATGTAAGGCGCCAATCCGGTTCGATCGCGGTCCCACGCTCGAATCTCGATGACAAGTGGCCCACATTGATCTTCCGTGTTTGGCAGTTGCTGAGAAATCTCCTCTGCCGAGTGACCGTCAATCTCCAACGTCCCAGTCAGATGACCATCCGAGGTGACTTCGGCCAGCATCTTGTACTTTGGCTTGTTGACGAGCTTGTGCGGCTCCACTTCGCCCGTCAGATCTGGGTGCCCCGGCACCTGCAACTCAATCTTGAAATCGTTGATTTCGAGAGAGCCGTCGTTGGATTGAAATGGTGAGATCAGACGCGATAGCCGCGTATGGAGTTCGCGAAAGTCATCTTCGGCCCAGTGCTTCCGGGCGTGGAGATTCATCAGCGTGAGTTTGGTCCCATGTGTGAAGGCCGGTAATGGCCGAACCTCATAGTCGATCTCGATCTCGTCCAGATAGCTGTCCTCATCGAATTCCCCCCACTCCAACAGAACAGTCGTACCGTTGACCGCGCCGTCCTGCTTTGTCTCCAGATAGAGTGACTGCCCCAACCGGGCCGCGGCGAAGCGACCCACTCCCTTCGCACCTTGATACGTTCGTCCCGACGGCGATCGCTCAGCCCTCTTCTTTGATAGCGTACCTGGCTCGAACCACCCGGTCATCACCGTCGTGATGTCCATGCCGACGCCGTCGTCGCTGATAGTAAGAGTGTCTGGATCGGCAAGATCATCGCCACCGAACTCGATCATGACACGGTGCGCATCAGCATCATACGCGTTCTTGACCAGTTCCACGATTGCCACAGATTCATCACTGATGAGCTCGTCGCCGATCAGTGAAATGATGCGGGCCCTGGGCCGCATCCGTGCACTACCACTCTCGGGAAGTGCCGACGACATCAATCGGTTGCCGTAAGCGACCTGACCGCCGCACGCATGACTGGTGGGCAGACCGCGTTGCCGATTGCGCGGATGCTCTCGCGGCGCGAGCCGAGATCGGTGAAGAAGCAACCCGGCATACCCATGGCGCGCTTTAGTTCAGTGGGCTGGAGCATTCTCATTACGTGACCTTTCTTGCGCGGTCGCACCAACGCGAACCGATCAATAGTCGTGACCGTCCTCAGCGGGACGTCCAGTCTTTGCCAGCCGCCACTGCCATCAGAACCATAGTACACGATCAGGAACGGCCTGGATGCTCCGATCGTTGCGAACGCGCGCTCCGCCCGCTCAAGCGTAGCCCGGGCCCGACTAGGTTGTCGCAAGGGGGTATACTGGTACTGGCGCCGATCGTCCAGCACATCAGTCACATCGCGACGGACTACCCGTGAGATCTTCACGGGGTTTGGTGCCTTCTCCCGGTCGCACAGCAGAAAGAGCCGTCTCCGGACCTGTGGAACACCGAAGTCGGCAGCGTTGAGAGTCTCAACTCGGATGTTGTATCCGAGGGCACGTAGGCGATCACAGAACGCCTTATATTTGTGCCAATTCCGCATGTTGATAACGTTCTCGACGATGATCCAACGAGGCTCCAGGAGGGCTGCGAATCGCGCGACCTGTAGAGCCGTGGCTCGACTCCTCTCAGATCGTGCAGCAGCACCCTTGGCGGGGCTGTGGTTTGTGCACTCGGGCGACGCGAGGATAAGATCGACTCGTCCAAGCGATAGCGTCTCAGGCTGAAGCTGCTCAATAGCTCCTGGGACTATGCGGGCGCGGGGGAAATTTCGAGAGAACGCATTTCTGGCTGGTGCGTGCTGATCGAAGCCCGCGATGACTTCGCAGCCGGCGTTCTTTGCGCCCCAGCTGCTGCCACCTGCGCCGCAGAACATGTCGATGGCGCGGATTCTGCGTTGTTGTTGGGATCTGATTCGTTGGTTCGAGACTACCATGCCGCATGTCCCTCAGGCACCAAGCGATGGAGCAATCAACATGCCACAGATCTTCTCCCGCCAAATTTGCCCTCTCGCACACTCAAATCGAGGTGACCTACCCCCTCAGAACTGATCCAGTATGAACTTGGTGGCTTCGGGAAGATTAAGGGAAGGCCTGGGTTGTGGGAATCAGCCGACACTCAAGCGAAAGACCATTCGTCCCACCGTCCAGCTACACTGAGGAGGGTATCTCGATCTCTGGCAACGCCCTCTTGCCATCTCCCCCAGACCCGTGTTGAACATCATGGACCCTGCCGTCGTGCTCGGCCGGGATCAAGCGGCCGTCGGCTTCCTCCGCCTGCGGCTGCGTGCAGCCGATCCCCGAGCGGGCTCGGCGGCTGTTCGCTTGACCCGGCCTGCGACTCGTCGGCCAAGACGTGTCCATGTTCAACAACAGATCTGAAAGGAGATCTACCATGACTACGACTACCAACAACTCCAACGACAACCAGCCGTTCGAGCGGATCTACTTCGGCCCCGTCGAAGCCGCGATCTGGCAGAACGTCGGCGACGACAACCGGCCATACTACCGGTTCACCGTCGCCAGGCGGTACCGCGACAAGGACGGGAACTGGAAGAAGACCTCTTCCTTCGGCCGGGATGACCTGCCGATCCTGTCCAAAGCCGTGGACCGGGCCCACCTCCGCATCCTGGAAATCCAGGAAGCAGACTACAAGCGGGCTCGCGAGGCCGAGCAAGCGGTTGCCGCCGAGGCAGCCCAAGGGGCGACGCGATGAGCGTCGCCCCCGCCTTCGGGCCCTTCCTGGCCGACCTGCACCGCGTTGAGCGTGCAGGCCAGCGATCCGAGGTGGTCCGCCTCCGCAAACACCTCGGCGACGAGATCTCGCCGGCGGTGTACTTCGATCCTGGCGAGCTGATCTGGGTCATCACGGCGTTGCAGTCGGTGCTGGCCGGGCTCTGCGGGAGGTCGGCATGAAGCTGGTGACGGCGGAGCTCCGCCGTCGCCTCCCCTCGCTGTACGGATCCGAGTGGGAGTCGAACCCAACGATTCTAGCCAAGTTCTTCACGCCCTGGAGCAACTGGACGTGGTACGCCATCGAGTTCGACGGCGAGGACATCTTCTTCGGCCTCGTCGACGGGCACGAGGTCGAGCTGGGGTATTTCAGCCTGGCGGAGCTGGAGTCGATCCGGGGGCCCGGCGGGCTCACGGTCGAGCGTGACCTGCACTTCGAGCCGGTGGGGCTGAAGGAACTGCGAGCAAACCTCGAGGACCGGGCGATGTCGCCGCGGCTCCACTTCAAGGAGCAGGGGCGGTGAGCGGCGCCTCACTCAACACCGGCGCCGAGGCGGCGGGGTCAGCCACTGACCCTGCCGCCGATGCCGCGAACCCAACGGTCTTCGCGGTAGACGCCGACCGGCTCGTGTGGAGCGACGGTCGTCATTCTCCCGAGGGCTACATCTGTGCCTCGTACTCCGCAGATCGGATCGCCCTCGGCAAACCGATCCGCAAGCCATTCAAATTCCGAAGTCAGCTATGGGTGTGTGTGGGGATCTTGGGTGGGACCACAACGATTGCGAAGGCATACCGGCTTGTGCCCGCGGAACACTTCGATGGTCAGGCCACGACGTATCCCGACAAGACCCGCGACGCCGCAGCCGCACGTCGGGACCCGAACGGGTTCTACCACGGCATGACGGTGCTGCATCGAGGAAGCAAGGTCGTGCTCTGCGGACCACCATCGATGTTCGTTCCGCGCGTCGCGGCACAGTTCGAGCTGTTCAATGAGCGTTGATGACACCAGAATAGCGGACCCTATGAATGGCCCAATCTCCTCTTCAATCATTCATCGTCCTCGATTCCCCAGAAGAACCATGCGATCTCTACGCCGAGTATTCTCGCCAACGCCGGCAGCCTCGACGCCGGCACGCGGTTGATCGCTTGCTCGTACTTCTGCACCTGCTGGAATGATACTCCGATCGCATCGCCCACCAGTTGCTGGCTGAGCCGCAACGACTTTCGGCGCCGGTGGATCCTCCGACCGAGCTCCTCATCGATCGCTGTCGTTGATGACTTCCATTGGCGTGTTGAGCGTGACATCCTGGTCTCCTCTACTCCTGGTGGCCGGGCGTTCCAACTCAACGAACACGGTGAGCACGGCGCCTTTAGGCCCGAGCCCTGGACATCACGCCGTTACCCGGCCCGAAGAGGACCGTGTGTTCGTGGGGATTGGAAGCCCCTCTACAGTGTCCGAACTTCATGACACGATTCGGCGATGAGGTCAAGGCTCTTCGTTCGTCGCCGCACTTCTCCATCGCCTGTGTTGAACACCCTGGACCCTGCCGCCGTGCTCGGCCCGTTCAAGCGGCCGTCGGCTTCCGCGGCTCCGCTGCGCTCGCCTTGTGCAGCCGATCCCCGAGCAGGCTCGGCGGCCATCGCTTGACCCGGCCTGCGACCCGTCGGCCGAGGCGGGTCCATGTTCAACAACAGATCGAAAGGAGATCACACCATGAACGCACATAACGACAATCAACCTCTATGCCGACCTGATGACGGTACCACTCTTATCTGCTGGATCCAGATCAACGGGATCACGTTCGGCGTCTTCGAGGATCCTCCGGGCGACGAACGACTGCGGTACACGCTCGCGATCACCACCGGCTCCCAGACCTTCGACGATGTGCCTCGGACACCGATGGCCTTCGGCGACAGCACGGTCAATACGGATCAGAACGCACGGACATTCTCGCTCGAACTCCTGGGAACGGCGACACGCCAGATCTGGAAAGCCCTGGGCTCGAAGCCCGCTGAGGCATCCAGAGCCGAGAAGATCCTCGACGTTCTCAGTGAGTTAATCTGGATCTGGAACGCCGCAGAAGTGGACGAAGGTCACATCAAGCGGATCACATCGAGATTCGAGGAGGTCGGCGTCTCCAAAGCCGAGTGGTTGAGCTAAATGATCCTGCACACCGGCGGCTCACCCCGCCGGTGTGCACCGGATGCTCGTGACGACGGCCTGCTGATCGTCGTCACCCCCCCACTCGCCGCTCCGCGCACTCGCCGCCTGGATTGACGGGACGCGGTGCTGGGTGAGCGACCGGTACAGGCTCTCCAGGTTCCGCCCCTTGATCTCCACCGTGTCCATCGGGAAGAACAGCGTGATGCCCGCCGACGGGTTGAACTCAACCTTGAGCAGCGTCGTGTACGGCAACGCGACCCGGTTGCCACCCGTCAGGACTAGGTCCAGCATGGCGACGTAGGACTCGGCGACGGGTTGCCGGTCATCGTCTCGGGTGTCGCCGTCGCCGTGCCGACTACGGCCGTTGCTCCTGGGCGGCGCTGCGTATTTCCTGAGTATGTCCTTATCGTTCACGCTCGGGTCCTCCCAGGTCCAGATCGCGGCCACGGTCTCGGCGGTTGCGGTCCTGTTGCCGCGAAGGTTCCGCACGATGACGCGACCGCTCACTCGCTCGCCGTTCGCCCTCGCGGTGGCTCAGCCACTGTCCCAGCGCTTCCCTGCACGCTCCGCCCCGCTCCCGGGGCGGCACGATCCCGTGCCGCATCAGCTCGGTCGCACTCGTTCTTGTGGCGTCCTTCTCGATGGATTGCAGCAACCGCTGCTTGTCATCGGTCAGCACCGTCACCTCGTGCCGACCCCGCGTCACCGAGGTGTAGAACTGCTGCTGCGAACCCGCCGGGCCTGAGATTTCCGACTGGGCCAGGATGACGTGATCCACCGTCCGGCCCTGCGAGGCGTCCGATGTCACGCAGTACCCCGGGGCGATGTGCCCGAAGCCCTCCGGCAACGTCCAACCGTTGCCGAGCGTCATCCGGCCACGCTTGTCGAACCCCGCCAAGTCGTAGAACGCCCCGTTGTTGAGCCTGTGCTTGCCGTCGGCGGTCTTCCCGTTGGCGGTGATGCGGATGCGGTCGCCGATGGCGACCGGCAACGTTGCCTCTTCGTATACCTGGAACCGCTTGGCCGCCTCGACCGGCAACCGCGTCTCGGCGCCGTCGCGTTGCCGCCTGACCATCACGCCCCGCTCGGTGTGGCCGAGGACCTCGCCCCGGTCGCTCGCCTTGAACCCGAACCCCGCGTGGCGGTGGAACTGCACCACGTCGCCGACCTGGTACATCGCGGGATCCCGCCGCTGGGCCTCGCTCAGGTGGCGGGGCTTGAGCTGGGTGACCGGGCGGTCGGTCGTCGCCAACCGCCCCTCGGCCCGCAACGCCCCGCGGATCGCGTCCGTTGCCTCCCGACCCTCGGCGTGCGTCGGCGACACCACCAGCGTCGATCGGCCACGCCTGATCGATTCGACATATGCCTCGGCGATCGCCCACCGCCGGTCGCGATTCCCCACTTCCCGGATCGCCCCCATCTTGTCGAGTTGCCCGAATCCGCCCGCCAGATCACCCTTGGCCAGCGTCTCGACGGCCCGGCGGTAGTCGCCCTGCTGCTGCCGCCGGACCTGCTTGAGCTCGATGGGCATGCAGCCGGACTCGCTCTCGAGCAATCGCATGGCGTCGCCGCGGATCACGCTCCGGTGCTGGGCGGTGTCGCCGGACAGGATCAGCCGGGCGCCGGTGCGGTCCGCCAGCTTCACGAGCCGCTGCATGTCAGGGACGCTGAGCAACCCCGCCTCGTCCACCCACAGGACGGCGCCCTTCAGACGGTGCTGCGTCTCCGGGCTGCCGAGCACGTGCGCCACCGTCTGGGCGTTCCTGAACCCGTCGCCACGCAGCACCTCGTGCGTCGCCATCGCCGAGGGCGCCGCGACCTGCACCCGCCTGCCCGTGGACTCGATCGCACGGACGACCTCCTTCATCGTGCGGGTCTTGCCGACGCCTGCCCGGCCGCGGATCAGGATCACCGAGTCGGTGGATTCGAGCACACTCCGCACCGCGTTCCGCTGGTCCTGTGCGAGCTGCTGGTCCGCGATCCGGTGCTCGTGTTTCATCGGGGCGTGCCGTCCACGGCCCTCCCGCACCGTCGCCAGCATCTTCTGCTCCTCGGCGAGCACCGCTGGCGTTGTCACCCACACCTGGTCGTCCATCCGGCGACACAGGACGTCCTTGCTGGCGACGCGGGTGCGGAGCCGTATCCTGATGGATTCGGGTGTGACCCTGCCCACGCCGAACTCCAACGCGGCGGCAAGGAGTCGTTTCTCGGAGATGATCGAGTTCTGCTCGAACACGTGACCGATCGCGTGATCCAGGGACCGATCAAGATCCGGCTTCGAGTTCATGAAGAACGAACGCCGACCGCCGGCCTTCGCTCTCGCCGCCTGCAGAGCCTGCGCCTCCTCGGCGTCGATACGCTCAAGCCAGCCCTCGCGGAGCTTCGCCATCGTGACCTCGCCGGTCTTCCGCTGGCGGGTCCTGGCGCCGAGTTCGGATTTGCGTTGCGGATCGTGGATGCCTCGTTCGGCAGCAGTTCGTTCGATCTCCTCGGTTCTGCGGCTGAACTTCCTGTTGACCGATTCGGGGACGCCCGCGATCTCCCAGCCATCCCCGGTGCGTTCGATCTGGTAGCCGAGCCGTGTCAGCCTCTCCGCCAATCGGGCGTGGTACGCCGCCTGGTAATACGGGGCGTCCCGCTTCACATCGCCCAGCTCGATCGCCTTCCAGCGTCGCTCCGCCGGGTCCCATGTCGCGTTCGGAATAAAGGCGTGTAGGTGCAAATGGGGATCGGGCACGCCCTCCACGGGCCTCGCGGTGAAGTGGATGAACTCCGCCCAGACCATATTGCCGGTCGGGCGGTTCTCGTTCCGGCCGCGTGTCCGGACGCGGGTCTGCACGCCACGCTCGATCTCCCGCAGCGTGTCGGCGACGGCGCCGCGGAGGGCCTCGACGATCCGCCCGTCTCCGGCCAGCTCAAGCATGGCAGAGACGCTCTTGGGCACGTGGAAGTTGAAATCGTAACCGGGCCTCCGGTTGGGCTGGTTGCGGACGGTCAGCTTCTCGCCCGTTGCCGGGTGCTGGTTGTCGCACAGCCGCTCGAAGGCGAGCCGATCGACCTCGCCGGCCAAGCCGAGTTTCTCAGCAGTCTTGCCGCCCCAGAGCCCGACGATCTCCTGTTCGAGACCGATCCTGTTCGTGTAGTACTCGCCCCTGCTGAGGGCCTCGCGGAAGTACGACTTCGCGGCCTCGGCGGAAGCGCTCGGCGTCATCCTGAGCATGTCCTGAGTTCCCGTAGATTCTCGGCGTTGACGGTGTAGAGCCCGGGTCTGCATGACCCGAACAGTTCATAGGCTTGGGAACATGTGTTCCATCATCTTCTCTGCATACAGCAAGATTGCAGTCCGATGAATGGACTGTAGCCAGGCATTGCTGAGTACCTTCAGACTCTCAGCAAGCAGAAGAAAAAGATGTCAGGCGTCTCTCCGATACGGAGCATGCGGGATTCTGATCGCGATGTCGGATGCGCCCACAGATCATCGATTTTGACGACAAGCCGCTCCGCAGCACGTCCCATTGACTGAGACCAATTCGCAAAACAGCACGCACTCAACCGCCTGGTTACGATCGAATTAAATACTCGCCTTCGACCAGCGGAGATTCGCAAGTGTCCACAACATCGTTGCTTCGCAAGAAATCGGATTCAGTGCAGTACAGTTTTGCGCATTTCTCTTGACATCCCGTGAACCCTTGGCATATTGGCCGACGTACAGCCTAACGATGGTGCGATCGCACGATGCCGCTCTCCATCAGCCCTGCCGGGCAGCCACCCCAGTTCTCCCGGCAGAACAATCGCACGACATTTTGATCTCTGTGAAATACCTCTCGGAGTTGAGCGGCGTTTTTCCTTGCGCCGCGTGATTTGTCCAATGCCGCACAAGCATTCCCCATTACCAAAAACTCCATCAATCCACTGTTCCTGACGAGTCGACCATAACGCGCCCCTCAACATCTTGATTAAAAACACTCGAAAGACCGAGCAAGGAGAGAGCCATGATTTCAAGCCGATCAACGTCGATTCGCCCTGGCATTTCTTTGCGTTGCACATTATCAACGATTGCGCTTTGCATCATCGCGTGTTTGCTGACCATCTCTCGGGCTACCGTCCCAACCGCTTATGCCAGCATCAATTGGGCTGATTGCGCCCCGGAAGACCGCAAGTGTGACGCTGCGTACGCAGGATATTTTCCGGGCATCGGACATAAATGGTCAGTTTGTATTCTCTGTACCGATGGACAAGTGCAAGTCTGCAGCACTCTGCATCCAGAAATAGATTTTTATAACATCAACCCATGCACCGGCGGTTGCCCCGACAATAGATACCAAGCTTCTCTTAGCGGCACCGGCGAAGAGATCGACACGCGCCACCCCGATGACGAACTGAATTGCGATGACGAAACGGCTACTCGCTCACCAGTTGATCTTCGATATGGGGATAAATTAGATGGATCGACAGACCTGAGCATCCGTCTCCCCGGGCACAACTTTGCACTAAAGCGACGGTATTCCAGCAATCCAATTTTCACATCTGATGCGGGACCATCAAGGCCGAATATAATCGGCGCACAATGGACGCTCACTAACCTGAACTTTGTCGTGATGACTGTTGTCAATGGCGGTCCCGATGTTGTGGATTGGTACCACGGCGGGAATGCGCGGATGCGCTTCGTGCAGGATGCGAATGACGCCGCACTCTTCCATGGACCACCGAACACTACCGTATTTCTCCGTGCAGAGGGCTTCACTGGCAGCCTTTCTTCTGTCGATGAGTTTCGGATCATCGAGCCCGGACACTGGACCAGAATATTCCACGGAAGCCAAGCCTCGACGATGCGTGGAAAGCCGAAGCTTGAGTACGACAACCGCGGCAGCGTTATCAGGTATGGATATGCCAATTACGGAAGACAACTTGGCGGAGGCCAAATTTACAAAGTCTTAACGCACCTCGAGTTTGAATCATACGATGAGGCGGATAATCCGGTGGACACCGCGATCGTCTGGTTCAACTGGGGGCTCGCCGGGGACCAGTCGGATAGTGACTATGGTGATTCGAGCCGAATCAAGGCGGTCAAGGTGTTCCGCCCGGACCCCGACGACGACAAGTTCTACCTTACCCAATCCGTGTTCTATACCTATTACCGGGATGTCGAGGTCGATCCATCCCGCACCGTCTCCGCTGACATCGGGCAGCCGGGCGACCTTGTTCAAGTCACGCACCTGACGCGCGTGGACGGCTCGGTCTCGGTAAACGACGGGCTGACCAAGTCCAGCCTTATCGAGAACATCGGCAATCCGAGCCGGCTCGATTCGCAATTGGATCCGCTGGATGACATCTATTTCAACACAAGCAACCCGATCCGCCGCCAGGTCACCCAGTATCGATATCACCGAACCGCCGATAGCGCGTATGACGGCGAGGATCACCAGCTGCACATGGTGCTCCCGCCTCAGCAGATCGAATACTACGAATGGAAGACCGGGAACGCTGCGGAAACTCTCCTAGACAGTGACAACGATGCGGCCGCGATCTCTGGTGAATCGCTCGATGTCCAGGACCTTGCCTCAAAGATCGTCACGTACATCGTAGACTCCCAGAGTGATTCCTACCAGAAAGTGGCCACCCAGACGATCCAGACGAACTGCGGCTGCGGCGGCGGGTCTGCGCACGGGAAGAAGCTATTCTATACCTACGAGATCGATGAGAACGGCTTCGGCCCGGGCGATGCGATCGTTCGCAGCACGATTATCGAAGAAAAGCTCTACGATTCACAGGCTGGCACGTACTCCATCGCTCACAAGACCTACTGGCACGACATGGAACGAGTCGATCTCGGCGGGAGCCAAACCGATCTGATGACCAGGTATCGAGCCGTCAGCGAGGGCGATAAGGACGACATCGACCAGGTGGGAACCCGCGCCTGGACACACCGGATGGAATACTTCGATAGCGCCTCGGCAAGCAGCGATGGCGAGCCCGGCCAGCTCCGCCGTGAATTCACGCCTTCCGCGATGGAGGAATACTGGCGCCAGGATCCGACAACCTATGCGAATGAGTTCAGTGATTTCGCATCGTCCGGCGGGCTTGTCCATCACTATACGTACTATGGCGGATCGACACCGACCCGCCGTCTGAAAAATGTCGCAGTGAGCGAGGTCGCCCGCGCCGGCACAACGACCAACCCGCCAACATTCCCATCGTTTTCACTCATCGAACAGTATGAATATTCTTCGGTTACAGGACGAGACGATCTGCCGACAAAGATCAGTAGAGTCCGGATCGAGGGTGAATCAAGCCTGCCCACGGATCCAGACGACATCGAAGTGCAGCAATTTCAGTACACGTTCGACACGTTTGACGTCGGCGAAGACGGGACCGTCGACACGCTCAGCTATATCGAGGAGCGAGAGGTCTTCACGGAGCGCGAGCTTCCTGAAGAAAACGGGCCGGCGTCCGGACCATCTGCCTACATCCCAGCCGGCGGCTGGGAAGGCGACGAGACAGCCCTCGATGATGGATATTTCAAACAGACGGAGTTCTTGCGACGCGATGGGCTGACCAAGGAACGGTGGCTGGAAGACAGCACCGCCGAGCGCTTCGAATATGATCCCCACACGGGCGCGGTCACGAAACGCATCCATGGGTACTATGATCATGCCGACTTTGAAGGGACTACACAGACAACCCCTGACCTCCTGATCAGCGAATACACCAACGATATCCTTGGGCGCGTCACCGCTCGACGCTCGCCGAGCGGTCGGGTGACGAGCATTCGTCGAGAAATGCGCGCTATCGGCAGCCCGGACGATCCGGACGGCGCCGGCAGCGTCCAGGCGCCTGATCGGTATGCGTTGATGCGCTTTCCCGCCAGCGCGTCGGCTACAGGGCAGCCCTCCGACGCGGATGGAGCAAGCTTTGACGGCCCGATCAAGATCGATTATCTCGACACCTCTGACTCCCAGATCGCGACCGAAAGCTTCGTAGCCTCATCAATTACACGAAACTCGGAGGGTGAAGTCGCGGGGTCATCGGATTATTCGCTCGGCAGCGCCCTGGAGCGTTCGTACATGGTGCACGATGTCGCCGGCCTTGTCGTCAATGAACGGCGGTGGCATCATACCGGGGCTTCGTCGGGCAATGGGTACTACGAATCTGACTACACATACGATGACCTGGGACGCGCAATCTCGTATGTGAACGCCAACGGGACCGAAACGCTCTTCGAATACGATGTGCTCGATCGGTTGATCAAGGCGCGCATCGGGACCGAAGAGCTTCAGGAATCCGCGTACACCGATGCGATCGAATATTTTTACGACAGCCCCCAAACCGCCACCCAGGGAGTAGGAAACGGCAATATCACGCTCGTCCGGTATCATGTCGATGCTTCGATAACGCGTGATTTCGCTCATACATACGATACTCGTGACCGCTTGGTCGAAGTGGAAGGCCCAGACTCACCCGATTTCGAGGTTCACGAGTACGACAACCTTGACCGGGAAGTCCGAAACGGGCTCTTCGCGGCGGATCCCGGGTCTTCTCCGTTCTCATCAACCAATGCAAACAGAGGGCTTGTCCAGACGACCGATTTCAGCCAGCGCGGCCTAGTGTATCGCTCCAGGATCGCAATGGATCCAACGGCTGATCTTTCCTCGGCGTCTAACTATCTGGAATCCCATCGCTGGTACGATTCGGCTGGTCGAGTTCGTGCCTCCTGGGATCCGAATCAGCCCGCAAATGTCACAAGCTACGACGAACTCGGCCGAGAATCGTCGACCTTCATCAGCGATCGCGCCGGAGATGGGACATCAATCGTCGGTAGCGGGAGCTGGAGCGCGATCCTCTCGCTTTCAGGCGACACGATTCTCGAACAATCCAACCTCGGCTATGTTGAACCAGATGTCGACCGGACCGGCTCCTCGCCGGCAATCGGAGAGGGGACCAGCGGCGCCGGCAGGGTTTCCCTCCAAGCCCGCCGATACCGTGCTCACGATGCAACAGGAACCGGAGCGCTCAATCAGCTGTCCAGTGCGCAGGTCATCACGACATATCAAGGACTGTTCTATGACGCTGCGGATCGTATGATCCGCCAGATGTCCTTCGGCACGAACACGGATGAATCGGATGATGTCTTTGAGCACGGCGGCTCAACCCCGACGTGGAGTGTTTCGTCACTGCCGGAAGTTCAGTCCGGTGATCTATACTACGCCTTGATCAGCCAGCGCAACTATGATGACCGGGGCCTCATCCAGGAGACAGAAGACCCCGAAGGCCTTGTCACTCGCTATGTCTATGATGACCTGGGCCGCAATGTAGGGATTATCGAGAACTACCAACGAGACGACGCCAACACCGCCGACGTTACCCGAGGCTCCGAAGCATGGGTGTGGGTCGCCGACCTCGGGGACTCCCCGACAGCGAGCGATGAGGACCGGATCACGATTTCCGCATTCGACGGCCTCGACAACGTGACCCACCGCGTCGCGGCCTTCTGGGACAGCGCGACCAGTTCTGTCGACTACCAGGTCACTCGGTACTACTACGGCGTTCGCCAACCCGGCCAGACGCCGCCGTCTGGCGGAACAGCCGAATCGGACCTCGCCTCAAACGATCTTCTTGCCCGCGTGGTCGATCCAGTTGATTACGAAACCATCAGCGGTGATCCAACGGCGGTTCCATCGCGGATTTTTTCATATAATCGACTCTCTGAAACGATAGCGACAAAGGATCGCCGAGCCGTTCAACATCTCTATTCCCGAGATGATCGGGGACGAATAACGCTGGATCGAGTCAATAATTTTGGCTCCGAGGACGTCAGCAACTGGGCCGATCGCATCGCCCAATCATACGACGACATGGGCAGGCCGGAACGCGTCTCAACGCTGAACTCAACCACGGTCCTGAACGCCGCAGAGATCCTGTACAACGGCCTGTGGCAGGTCGCGTTCGTTCGCCAGAACCCGAACGGCGATCTCGGTGTTTCCGATGCGCTCGAGGACGCGGTCGAGTACACCTACGACCAACTCGCCGTCGCGGGCGTCACGGGGAAACTCGGAAACCACTCGCGCATTGACGAATTCCGATACCCGAGCGACCCGACATCAGGAACCCGCACAGCCATCAGCCACACCTACGAACCCAGCGGAATCGGCGAGCGGATCTCCCGGGTCTCGAAGCTGAGCTGGAACGGACCCTCCGTCACGCAGTCGGCCGAATATGCGTATCTTGGCCTGAACATGCTCGCGCAGAAAGAGTTCGCCCCCCTTGCCCTAGACAACGATGAAGTCCGGCTGGATCGCTTCACGAATCCGGATGCTACCAACCCGCAGACCTCCGGCGAATACCACGGCTACGACCGCTTCGGCAGAATCAAAAGGCAGCTGTGGATCCGGAAATTCGACGCCCCGCAGCCCCCCGGCGGGGGAGGGCCGGGCCCCGATTTCGTCGATATCCCATTCATCGACCTCAAGTACGCCTACGACGGCGCGTCCAACATCACCGAGCGCGACGACTTCCGAGATGGCGTTGACCGGGATGAATTCTTCATTCACGATGGTCTCCACCGCCTGATCCGAGACGACGCTGGCGAATTCGGCGTTGGCATCGGCGGCCCAAGAGGCCAGCGGTGGGATCTCGATGCCCTCGGCAACTGGGTTGAGCGGAGCCGAAACCTCGACGGCAACTACGTGACCTCCCCGGAGGTGATGGGCGTGTTCACGGACAACGCGGATCTCCAGGAAACAAGAGAGGCCAACCTCGTCAACGAGATCACGGACCGGGACATCAGTCTCCCCGCGGATTCGATCTCTTACAGCGACACCCCCACGTACCTCCAGAATGGCAACTTCCGCGAGCGGCTGGCGACATTCCTCCCCGGCGATACCTCGGCGCCCGATGAGACCTGGCGCTACCGCTACGACGCTTGGGACCGCCTTGTCGAAGTCCAGATCGACCCTGACCAGCAGGGATTCGACGATCGCACGTTGTACCAGTACAACGGGCTCCACCAGCGGACGCGCCGTGACGTGGAGCTCGACACAGGCGGGTACGATGAGCGGTCGTACTATTACTACGATTCCGACTGGCGCCTCGTCGAGGAACGGACCGGCGACCTGCCCTGGTCGCTGACCGAGATCACACAACGAATCTGGTGCCCGATGTACATCGACACCCTGCTGTTTGTGCAGACGGACACTTCGGGCGCCTTGGGGGATTTCACCGACGCCACAGGGCGTTGGGCATTCTGCGATCATCGTTATGATTTGATTGCATCCCTAGGATCTACAGGCAGTGGATTCGAACGGGTCCGATATTCGCCTTACGGCGTGCCGCAAGTCGAACTCTTGGCCGATATCAACGGCGATTACACTGTAGATAGTTCAGATCAAAATGAGTTGCTGGCGAGCTACTACAAGGCTGCTGGTGATAGCGCGTATTCTGTTGACTCTGATTTGAACTTTGATGGAACAGTGAACACCGCCGACCTGGGTATTCTGCTTGGTGCGATGGGTGATCCATATCCGCCCGAAGGCGAGTTCTCAGAAAACGGGATGCTCGTTGGGTACGCCGGCTATATCTATGACCCGGACACCCTACTATGGCTGGCGCGGCGGCGATGGCTTGATTCCTCGCTGGGTGTTTGGATGAGCCGCGACCCTCTGGAATACATCGATAGCATGCATCTATACCAGTATTCACAAAGCCTTCCCATTGAGCACACTGATCCCTTCGGGTCAGAAGCGGCCCAACCCGGCTTGCCGACAGGTGAATTAACTTCTGCCGCCGTTGATATTTTGCATTCAACATTTGATCTCTATTCATACGCCTACCGCTCAATGCGCGGCCAGATCAAAACATCAACTCCCAAGTCCGTATCTTCCACGGCCGACTACTTATCTGCGTATTATCTAAAAACAGGCCAACATGGCTACGTAGAAATGTCTCCAAGTCATGTGATGGAATTTGCAACACATCCATCGGTAATCTTAGCGACATATAGAATACAGGACCATTTCGAACAGCAAATCGAACAATTCGCAAAGGACTACGTGAACTTTGGCTGCAATACCAGTAGCCACGGCAGCGCCCCGTTTTTCTATCGTAATCCGGTCAAGCATGCCTCGCGCAAAGTTAATCATGACCTGAGGTTAGTGCGGGGGCATGCCGGCAATCGGGTATTAGATCTTTTTGCGACGATAGGTGCGACCGCCGCATACAATTATTTGGTTGCAAATGAACCGCTTTTCTCACTAGGTGATGGCACTGTGGACGCGACATACTCTTGCAACGGAGAAATATCGTGGAATGAATGCGGGGTAATCATTATTCAGTACGATTGCTTAATTGAATATTCAGTGAATGATTTGTTCGAAAAACCGCTGGATAATAACTACGAACTCGGGGGCGAACCCTATGAGATTCACGGTTCATGGACCGGCTCATGTTCAGGCGATTTGACGGCTAATCGAGATTGAGAGCGAGTTTCCATTGATTGTATCGAAAAAAAAATTGATAATAATTATACTCCTTGCCGGAACGGTTGCGATCGGTTTATCGAGCGCCCTTATTTTCATATTAACGCTCGCCGTCCCGTTCCGACCGCTCGGTCACTTTGATTACGAACTAGTAAACGGGTATATCATCTCGGGGTACTCGCCCAGTGTTGTCGTGATAATTACGCCGCCAGAATTCTCGGATAATCCATCTAACTGCGCCTTGGATCACGCAGTTATCGCGAAAGTTGACGGTGTCGCCGTAGTTGATTACTGGATAGTTGGCCACGCTTCTCCATCTTCAGCACGATCGCTCGCTGATGATGAATGCCCCGGTTTTTTTATCATCAACACACGCACTGGTGATGTCACGCATGGCCTGTCTCAGTCCGGATGGGAATCTGCAATACACGCAATTGGAATTAACCCTGTTCCAAAGCTCAAAGCGCCATGACTCTAGCAATCGCAATCACGATCGCGTCCCTGGCTTCGGCCGCAGGCAGGCTGCCACTGCGCCGCATTGCGCATATGCCGTCATTCTTACTCAGTCTCCTCACCATAACAGAGCATGCCGGGGCCACAGGTTTCACCCCGCATCACATCTACTCCGCGCATTGCCAGGGGCAAGGAATACTCGAGAGAGACTTGAATCTGGAGATCATTCGCCAGATCCCCGTCCCCAACCTCGATGGCGCCACGGGCTCCGTGTTCAACAGCCGGGGCAACATGGTTGTCGTCGGTCGCTGGATTGGCCCGGACGGCGTCGACACCGTCAGCGTTGTCGAGCTCAATGGAGCTGGTGAACTCGTTAACCGGTACGACACCGGAGATCAGTCGTTGAATCTCACTTCGTACATTGACTTTGACCCGGTGCGGAAGGTCTATGCATTTGCGAACGAAGAGCGGATCACAATCCTCGACAACAACCTGCATCTGATCACTCACACCGAGCCGATCTTCGAGCGCGTCACCGGCGTCGTATTCGGTGACGATGGCATACTCTACGCGACGGACAACAATCAACAGGAGGTCTTCGTTTTCGATCAAGCCTTTGAGCTTGAACGGATGATCCGATTCTTATCTTTTTCTTCCGGAGGTATTGATTATTCCTCCAATGGAGACCTGCTGGTCACCGATAGCAGCCGCGGCGATCTCTTTCGGATGAACACCGCAACCGGTTATCTTTCCGCAATCTTTACCGGTCTCGGTTCGGGCCAGCTCCGAGATGTCCTTGAACTCCCCGATCGCAGTCTCCGAACGATCGACGCGCTCGGAAATGTGTCATCCTGGACTGCCGACGGCCAGTTCATTCACGAGGCGCCAGGTCTTGGCTTTGATTACGCCGCAGACGGCATCGCGTACTACATCCCGACGCCGACAGCAATGTCGATCATCGCGATCGGCGGCGTCTTCGCAGCAAGCAGGCACAGACAAGCGAGGTGACTTATGAACGTGTTTACCCGATGGATTTTCGCTGGAGCCGTGGTCATTTGCGCACCCGCCTCCAGCCTCGGCGCCGGCTTGAGCGGCGTCGGGCAGGCGATGGTCATGGTCGGCGCCACCCCCGAAGCGTTGGCCGCATCGGGCGCCGAGTCAGATGATTTCGCGGCGATCACCAACGCATTGCGCGCCAATCCATCGGCCATCGACGCCCTGATCACAGCGATCCATCAGCGCACAATTGCCAAACGCGAGCTGAAACATCTCCGGTCCGAAGGCCGGCGAACAGGGATCGACGGGGATGCTGAATCGAGCTTGGCGCAAGCCGAACTTGCAATCACCGCCGCCAACGACTCGTTGGCTTCGGCCACAGCGAGTGTCCAGGAGATCATCAACACAACGATGTCGAGCCGCCTTGGGCCCGAGTCTATGACCGTCTGCTTGAGATTCCATTCAAACGCCTCTCGCAACGTGCCCACGGAGTTTCGCGTCCTGGAGCTTGATGACACAGGTTGGAGCCTCCTCGAACGCGCCTTTGCCCGCGAAGCCGCAAATGAACCTCTTTCTAACGCCGAGGCCGAAGCGCTGGTTGCCGCCAGGTCGAGCCCTCTCGTTGCGGTTGTCGCGGTCCGACTCGATGCCAACGTCGGTTCAATGGCTCAGGCATTCGCAGTTACGATGGCGCAGTAGAATCGTCGATACCGAACGCGATATCGGAAACGCTGATGCGCTTGTTCTGATCACTATCCACGAAACCGTAGTCAGAATCATTTGACCCAGCGAGGTCAAGAAATCTCTGGTACGCATCCACCGGATTGATTCTGCACACCACGCTCCACCGGGCAAAATCGGCTACATCCACGTGACGATTGCATATTTCGCAGATGAACACCGAGGACTGCGAATTCTTGAACAGCGCAACAATCGTTTATTTCATTCCTGCATTCATGCTCTAATAATGCACGATCAATAGAGATATGATTCTGGCGCAAACTGGCGCAAGGGCCACTCTGAAATCCAGTGACTCAGTGTGCTCACATGGGTACGATGACGAATGAAACCTTGACATTCATGGCGTAGCTATGCCTTGACATGGCAGAGGTCACTGGTTCAATCCCAGTATCGCCCACCATCCCAATCCGCCGGACTCCAAGGAGTTCAGGGCATAACCTATTTCGGCGCCTCAGCGGTTTGGCGCACGTTTGGCGCATACGGCTGTGCAGGAGCGCGATGATTCCCTCGATCAACGTCGGCTCGCCAGTCAGTTGATGCCCGAATTCTTCAGATAAAGCCGGAACGCCTTCACCGGATCAACCCCACAAGCGCAGCTCCACCGGGCGAACTCCGCGATATCTACCCTGCGGTTGGATGATTCGCAGTTGTAGATCCATGATTGCGGCTTCTTGAGCAGCGCTCCGAGGTCACGCTGGGTCAGGCCCGCTTCCTCACGGAGTTGACGCAATACCTCCGGTACCCGGCGATACTCGCGGAGATTCTGGGCCTTCGTCGGCATGACGCCATGTTGAGGCGGTTCTGCCTTGACACGAGATGCGTGTCAGGATACGTTGGCTATCGTGCCGCCCCCGGCACCAGCGCCTACCGGGGATCCGCGGCGAATCAGACGGCGTGAGGATCCCGTGCAGGAGGTTTCAAGCAGGAACTTCGGCGTCTTGATCGCCTACCTCATCCCCGGGTTTGTTCTCCTCTGGGGCTTCGGCCTCATCTCCGAGGAGGTCCGCTCCTGGCTCCATGGCTCGTCCATAGCTGGGCCGACGATCGGGGGATTCCTGTACGTCACCATCGCTTCGGTCGGCCTTGGGATGACCGCGAGCGCACTTCGGTGGATCCTTGTGGACTCGCTCCATCACGCCACCGGCGTGGATCGCCCGTCCTGGAGCGACCATAGGCTCCATGAGCGGCTCCCGGGCTACGACTGGATCGTCAATAACCACTACCGCTATTACCAGTTCTACGGCAACACGCTGATCTCAATCCTGCTGGTGTACCTGATCTGGCGAGTCTCATCGATCAATGCGGTCGATGAGCAGGCGATCGGCTTGGCTGTCGCCTTCGTGGTGTCGGTTTTCCTCGCCAGCTCGCGGGATGCGTTGAAGCGGTACTACGCCCGTACCGAATCACTCCTGGGCGTTGAAGAAGGGATCAGAACAATGACTAACGGCGGACACCACATTGATAACGATGAGAAGAACAAGGCCAAGGCGAAGCCAGCCAAAGCGACCTCGAAGGAGCCATCCAAGAAAGCCAAAACCGAAGGATCCGGGAGCAAGCCACAGAAGTAATTTCCACGGTGTGTGCGTACCCGCGATTGTCGCATGCTTTACACGGGCTGGCCTGCTCTGTCGGCGCCCTCTCTAGGAGTTTTTTGAGCGAGCGTCCAAGGCTGACGTTTCATTCTTCCCCGAACAGATCCTCGATCGCCGCAGTCGCGTCCTTCAAGAAATCCGGGTGGTGCTTCGCGTAGATCTCCGTTGTTCTGGCCTCCGTATGCCCGAGCATCCCGGCGATCTGCCGGAGGGGAACGCCGGCGGCGGCCATCAGCGTTGCCCCGGTGTGTCGGAGTGTGTAGGGGGTGACCTCCCTGAGCCCGGCTTGCTCGACCGCTCGTCCGAACGATTTCTTGACGCTACTGATCGGCTTGCCGTGATACTCGAGGATGTGCCCGGTCACAGAGCCGCCAATCGCCTCTTCCAGATGCGGTAGGAGCGTCGGTGTGATGGGGACAACCGGGCGACGCTTGTTCGACTGCGCCACGCCTCGCGGGAGAAAGTCGATCCTGCCCATCTCCAGATCGATCTGATCGACGGTGAGGGAGTAGATCGCGATTGGTCGTTGCAACGTGTGCAGGGCAAGCCGCACATAGAGCTTGAGGTGCTCCGACATGCATGCTTCTAGGAGCCGATGGACCTCTGGCTGCCGCAAGAACCGATCCCGGGATGGGGGCGGTTGGAGCAGCCCGATGTGGGGGACTGTGTCCAGCCGACCATGCTTCCATGCGTAATTCAATGCAGCCTTGAGGACGGTCAATTCCCGATTGATCGTTCCGTTCGAGCCCTTGAACCCACGGGCACGGATGTCGCGGAGTCTCTTCTCGATGTATCGCTTCTGAACGCTGAGTGTGAAATCCGCAACGGTGTCGATCCCCTCGAACTCGCAGAATGCATCGAAGTGCCCGAGTGCGTATTCCGCCCGCTGCCTACTCCGGTTGACGACGAGATCCGAAGAGTCGTCGGACCCTTCGATGTAATCGCAGAGCACGTCCAGGATCAGGACGTTCTCGGGGGATTCGGGCTTTGGATTTGCTCGTGCCCTGACGAATTCAACGAGCTTGCGTTTGGCCTCTTCGAGATCGCTCGTGCGCGTGCTCTGGCGCCGGACACGGCGATCTCGCGGGCCTCTCCAATAGATGGCGTAGTTGGGGGTGTCGGGCCGCAGGACGAGCCTGTGACCCTCGTACTCCCAGATCGGTTCGTAGAACATCCTTCCGCTCGATCTCCTTGTTGTTGGTTCAGGTACGCCCGCACCTGGGCCGGTGTGTAGAACACACGTGAGCCGATCCTGGTGCAGGCCAATCGCCCGGCGTCCCGCTCGCTGTCCAAGGTGTTGCGGTGGACGCGGAGCAGCGCCGCGACCTCGGCTGTGGTCAGCAGCTCGGGGACGCCGTGGCGGTCGTCTTCAGTTGGCGCATGGTTGGGGTTCGTGGTCAACGCGGTGCTCCGGTTTGATGGTGATTTTCGTGGCGCCTGTGGCGCGGAATCCGCGCGCTCAGTCATGCAGCGGCGCTACCCCGGGGTACGGGATCGGGTCCTGGCCCCTGGCTTTGAGGGTTTCGTTGGCGGCCTGAACGAGGCGTTTGAAGTCCGTGACACGGCCATCGAGCAGCACCTTGCCCGAGGGCGTGAACCAGCCCCGACCGTCGAGGACCTCCAACGCCCGCTTGATGGGTGGGCTGATCCTGGCCTCGGGGACGGCTTCGGGGTGGTCCTGTTCACGGATCGTTCGCTCTGGCGACCACGGCAGGAGCATCTTCTGCTGGCCGTCGGGGAGCCGGATGAGCTCGGCGCACTCCGGCGGCGCCGGGTCGAGGAAGTCCTCGAGCGTGACCCTGCCGCCGGAGATCTCGTAGATCTTCTGCAGGACTCTGGGTTGTGGGATCCGCTTGCCCGTGAGGTAGCGCCACACGGTCGAACGGTCTTTGACGCCCAGGATCCGTCGGAGCTCCCGGGGCGACATGTTCATCTCGAAATAGATGAAGTCAGCGAGCTTTGTCATATCAGCCTGTGGATAACGCAACTCACAGGCGATGAAAACACCCCGTTGCCAACCGAGGGTTGTTGGACGATCGTGTGAATACGAGGGTGTGGAAGACTGCATATTCGAATACGATGGTCTGCAGGAGAGACCCCTCGGACTCAGCCCGTCCGGCATGGGTGGGTTCGGATGGGAGCGGAGAGCGGTCGCCGCACGCCTGCGCGGGATCCTCGTCGGGGCCGGGCTCACGGGGTGAGACCCCGACGACGATCCCGCTCCGGCATGACGCATTTCCTGTCTGTTCGATGAACGCTCCGCGTTCATCGGCCGCGGTCCCGGTTGAGCGAGTGAACACCCGCGAGAGTCTGCATCGCCGCCTCCGAATCCTCGTCGTGGAGATGGTAGTAGAGGTCAAGCACTTGGCTTGACGAGTGCCCCATCCAGGCCAGAGCCATTCTGTAAGGGACCCTCGCACTGGCGGCGCAATACGAAGCGAAGTGATGGCGCAGGGAGTGGGTTTTCAATCTCGGGTCGTAGCCCAGCTCTCGGCACAGCCGCTTGATCCGGCCCAGCAGCGTCCGGTCGCTCAGGCCTGGCAGGACCAGCGGATCGGTGCGCTCAAGCGCATCGAGCGCCGCCCGGACCCTCGGGTGTATCGGCACGAACCTGGGGTCCTTGTCCTTTGTCGTGCCGGCAGAGCCGCCCCGCTGGATGTGCAGGACGCCGAGCTTGCCGCGGTCGAGCCGCACGTCAGTCCAGCGGAGCTGCTGGATCTCGCCGACGCGGAGCCCAGCGTAGCCGCCGAGCGCAATCGCGGCATGCGTGATGCCTGTTGTTCGATCCAGCAGTGCCTCGACTTGCTCGGTCGTGAAGCATGGCTGGGATCTCGGCCGGCCCCAAGGCAATCGAGCCGAGACCAGGCGATACTCCGGCATGAGCCCGGTCCTCCAGGCCCACCGGAAGCATTGAAGACAGAGTGTCATCGCGGTCAAGACGGTTTTCGCCGAGTATTTCAATCCCTGTTTGTGTCGCTGCTCCCGGAGCCAGGCGCCATACGCCTGGAACGTCGGCTCATCGAATCGATCCGCACGGACCACGCCAAGCTCGGCGCAAAACCAGGCGAGCTTCTCGAGATCGGCGCGGTACTTCGCCAGGGACGTGTGCGCCAGGCCCTTGCTCGCGGCGTACGCCGTGTACTTTGCGATCAACTGCTCAATCGTGACCGGGCCGCGCCGACGGCGGACATCCCTGCCTTCGTCGAGCTTTGCCTGAATCTCGGTTGCTAACTTCCGGGCCTCGCGTTTGATGGGAGTGCCAAGCGACTCGATCCGCCGGACACCATCGATGTCCATGAACTCGGCGGTGAAGTTCTTCGAGATGCGCTCGATCCGCTCGCCCCTGACCTTGCGGTGCTGCACGCGGCGCCCGATCGTCACACGGGTGCCGTGCACGGTTTCCTGGTCCTCGTATTTCATGATGGGCCTCCATCTTCGGTGTAGTTGCCAGAGCCTTGGTAGAGCATGTGCGCAGCCATAGCGCACACACGGAAAGGTGTGAAGTGGGCGTTGCCGATCGGTCAGCCGCCGAAGTGACGGCGGATCAGCCGGTCCCGCCAGAACACCAGCGGCTTGCCGCGCTTCACGGCGTCGCGGTACTCACCTCGCGCCACACGCTTGTAGAGCGTGCTCTTCGAAACGCCGAGCACCCGCGAGGCGACGTCCGCGCCGATGAACGGCGGCAGATGCCCCACCGCGTCGTGGATCTCGCGTCTGTTGAGCGGTTTCGGCGGACGGAACTGGCGGTCGCTGTCCTGGTGCTCGAGCATGATCAGCCTCCATGCTGCAGTAGGGTTGAGAGATGGGATAGGGATACGGGTAGGTGGGAGGCGTCATCGGGTTCGACGCCGAAACAATCTCGCGCTCAGCGGTCGTTCTCAACGAATCCCTCGATCGGCCGGGGCTCATCGGTCCGGTTCTGCTTGCGGGCGATCTCCGCCCTCCACTCCTGCTGGCGGATCTGCGCCGCGTGTTCGGCGCTCGCCTTGCGATCTTCCGAGAGCATCTGGACGCCGAGCAGGAAGATCCCGATCGCGCCGCACAGCGGCACGATCCAGGCGCCGGGCGGCGCCTCGACACCCTCGTGCCGATCCCACTGCTCGGCCAGCCAGACGACCAGCGTGAACACCAGCAGCAGGGCCGGCTCGACGACGATCAGGTCCATGTGCGGGCGATCGATCAACCCGCGGGTGGCCATCTGGAGCTGCCGCCGCAGCGGCGGGAACAGCTCGCCGAACTCCATGGGATCGACGGGCGGCTTCGGCGGGAGCACGGTGCGCCGAAACACCGCGATGATCTGCGCGAAGAACGCCGCGATCTGCGTCAGGCTCCACAGCTGGACCAGCATCCCGGCGTAGCCGCCTGTGAACATCAACGACACACCATTGAGGATGACCGCAGAAAAGAACGTCAGGCCGACGAGCCGCCACCCGATCCGGAAATGTATGATCGGGAACAGCGTGAGGGAGGCCAGCACGAAGGCCAGCAGGTACAGGCTCGCCAGGAGCCCGGCCGATTCGTTCGCGATCGCCATCGCCTCTCTGGTGTTCTTGCGGGTGCGCTGAATCTGCTGCCAGGCGGAGAGATTGTTGGGGTTGGTTGTCATGATGTCGCTCCTTGAGTTGGGGTAGAGCCAATGGAGATTGCCGCACGGCGCGGCGGGGTAGATCAGTCGAAGCGTTGCCGGATGCCGACCTTCAGCGAAGATTTGCCGGAAGATTTCCAGGTTCGGCCGGTGACCGAGCAGTAAAACTCACAGATGAAATGATTGTGTTCGCCCCCTGTTTTCAAGCACAGCAAATCACGGCCTGTGATGTCCGGGTCCATCGAGGAGCTGTAATTGAAGCTGTGCCCCGGCTTCCGAGGGCGGTGACCGTCACCGACCGGCCCGTCCTGGCTGTTCGATCCGAAGCTGATCCTGGGCGTCGGGACGACGGAGAAAACCCGCGACGCCGCGTCGAGCGTGTCGGGATCAGAGCTCGCCCCGAACAGCTTGATCCCGGGCGCCCCCATGACAGCCTCGGCAGCGCGTGCTCCGGTCGCGTCGTGCAGCGCCAACCGGAGCGAGGAGAGCGACTGGATTCCCAGAATCATGCACGCGGCGCGATCTCGGCATGTGACCAGAAATTTCAAATCATCTTCCGGGTCACAGATTCCTGGGAACTCATCGCAGGACAGCACAATCATCGGTGGCGTGATCTGATCGGGACGCCGACGGATGATCTCCCGCTGCGTCGCAGTCAGGATCATGCGCTGCAAGACGGCGCCTGATGGCCCCCAACCCTGAACCGGGATGTCGATCACGGTCACCTCCGACGATTCGACAACTGAAAGGGGTGACCAGGTGTCCTGATCCGCGTTGATGATTTCGCCCAGTTCGCCGTACAGGAGCGGCGACAGGCTCGATGACAATGTCTGAACGATCGACATCATCGTTTTCTGCGGTGTGGCCGGGACCGTCTGCAGAATGTGCCGAGCAGCCATGTCGAGTTGCTGGGCTTCGGTGTCAGGCAGCTCACTACGGTTCGCTTGCTGGATCGCTGCGTACGCGGGGCACCGTGACTGCCAGAAGGGGTCGTGAACGTCGTCCTCGCACATCGGCAATGAAGTGATCGTCTCATGGATCAGCCTGAACGACAGCTTGACCCCTGCCGCGGCATAGATCACACACAACGACCGAACCAGATCCGCTGCCGCGACTTTCCAGTGCGGATCCCCGCCGGCGCCGAATCTCCGCTGCCGCTCCAACGGAAGCGTGATGAGGCTGACCAGAGATTCCAGCCGTCCTCCGGCTGTCTGACACCGTTCCTGTTCGAAGGCGAGCGGGTTGAAGGCGAACCCCCCAACGCGGAGCACCCGGACATCGTCTTGCCTCCCCGCGCTCGCCGCCTGCCGCAGAAATCTCTCAGAGTCGTCGGGCTTGAATGATGTGAGGACAACCGAGGCGCCGATGCGCATCGTCTCCACATTGAGATGAGCGATAGCCGAAGTGCTCTTGCCACTCCCCGTTGCTCCGCAGACGAGACAACTCGTCGCAAGATCCCTGCATGTCAGTTGGTCACCGAGGCGGTTAAACGTGAACAACGGAGTGTCGAGTCCGTTGTC
The DNA here is from genome assembly GCA_020639135.1 of Phycisphaeraceae bacterium. Taxonomy (GTDB): domain Bacteria; phylum Planctomycetota; class Phycisphaerae; order Phycisphaerales; family UBA1924; genus JACKHE01. Next base: position 489,483 of record JACKHE010000003.1, on the reverse strand, counting down.
TTGGCCCCTTGAGCGTGAACGACGCGATGAGCGCCTGCGTGATCTAAGCATAAGTAGGATTCCGGAGTGCGGACGCGCATCGGGCATCGTCCTGTGGTAGAGTTGAAAATGCCGTGCAGGGCGTGCGACCGCCCTGCACGACGGGCGTAGAGGAGATAGACCGCCCACCCACCCCTGACGTAGAGAGTGGTAGAAGCGCCCGGTTGGGGATCAACCCAGCCGGGCGTCGACTTGCGCTGATTCCTACTTCTTCGGAACCTCAAACTTGCCGCCGACCGCCTTCATCGACCTGCCCGTGCAAGTCGAGACGACGGAGTTATCCGGTCGCCGGACGACACCGTCGTAGCCGATCCGATAGCCGGGAGGGAGATGGCTTGTGGATGATCCTGGCCTCGGGTCTCTGCCTTGAAGCATTGCGTGCTCCTTTCTGTAGGGGAAAAAGGGGAAAGAGTCCGTCCCGAACACCGGGGCGCGGCATATCGTGCCTGATGCTGCTTTTCGATTGACGCGGTTTACCGTTCCTTGATTCTGGTTGCACAAGCCCTTGCCCGCGTCTCGTTTGATGGCTCGCGCCCGGGACGTTGACCGAACGCCTCGTACTGCTCCGGCGTCATGACCACCATCGCCGGACGCCCACCTGTTGTGATCACGAGCGGCCGCTGATCTCGCTGCATGCGCTTGATGCACGACTTCATCCCGCGGATGAAATCCGTCATCGCGATGATGTCGCGCACACTCACCTGGGGCCATACTTCGCCCTGATCGTCTCCCTGTAGTTCCATATCTGAAAAAGAAGCACATTCTCGGCGTGTTTGTCAACAACATTCTTGCTCTGCTCCACTACGGGTGTTCTCATGGATCAGTCATAAAACGGGCGAAGTTCGCACTGAACGAACCGGACCGAGCCAGGCTGGCTATCTGTGCCGGAAAGTCCATGGATGTGACACCTCCTGATTTCAAGCCCTTCAAGCTCACAATTCACAAACTCCACCCCCCGGAGGTCGGAATCCAAGATTGTGGCCCGGCGCAGATCGCAGTTCTCGATGACCGAGCAGGGGATACTCATCTGGCGAAGAACTGAGCCGCTGAGATCAAGATCCTTGATGCGGATCCTCGGTGACCCGGAGTCGTCTTCGTCGTATATCGCCTGCATCGATCTCTTGGCCATCTCTTGTCTCCATCGACGTACCTGAATCACATAGCACGCATTGATGTTACGGCATGAGGTCTCCTTGGTTCCGACGGAAATCTTGTAAAAAATCTCCAGCAACAGATCGGATTGTGTACTCCGCATTACGCGAGAACTATCCGTCGAACTTGGCGACTTATCAAAGCCATCGCCTCTTAGGTCATGATGGATATGTCGTTTTTGTAGCATTCGCTACAACGACATATTTTTTTTAACAACCCCGAACCGATCCTCTAACGGTTGGATCTCGATCGCTCATCGCATCCGTGGACGGATTAATTGGAATACAGGAGAGTCCACGCGAGTCCAACTTCAGTCCGATTTCACAACCATTCAAGGAGAATCAGATGCAACGAATCAGCGCACTCAAAGAAGCCATCCTGGACGAGCTCCTGGAGCACCCCTGCCAAGAGGTCAAATCGCTGAACAAATCGGTGCGGAAGCGGAAACCCGACGCCACGCCGGCCGCCATCAGCAAGGCCTTGTCCCAACTCTGTAGTGACGGCATGATCTCGAAGGGGTACGTGGTGCACCTGAACCGATACACCGGCGCTAGGAAGCACTACGTGTTCATCCAGACCAACTACCCCTGGGAGCACAAGGACTGGGATGAGCCGAACGAAGACTACCAGGGACACCTCATGGCGGAGATTTCCAACGAACTACGCACTGGTTCCTATCCGGACCTGCTCCTGATCGGGATCCGCAAAATCATCGGTGGCCCCTGCGACATCGTGATGGAGCTCGCCACCTCACCCGGCGGGTTCGATACGGTGACCGATTTCGTGACAAATTACGTCCGCCGCTGTACATATGTATCGAGCACCACGACCGCCTCAGAGGTACTCCCCACTGATGGCGAGGGTGACTATGCCATCCCCGATGTGCCCCGCTGAGAACTAATCGGAACATGATGCCGACGGAAGCAACGGGGCCAGCGCCACAGGCGCTGGCCCCGTTATTGTGTCTCATGACTTGGAATATGCCTGACAAAACACAATATTGTTGGCCGCCTGTTCAACCTGGCAACATCTTGTTGATCAGACCAGCAGTTCAGTGCTATCCCTCGAAGCATGCACAACATCATGCTTCTTGTAACGCCGAAACACACTGACTTGTGGATCCGGGCGACGATCGTACCGGATTGGCGCTGCTGGTCTGCAGGAATCCACAGTGAAACCGCACGGGGGCTGTATGCCCCGAGCAGGTAGCCCGCCCGACAAGGAATCGGCGTCCGCGCGGGTGAGACTGATCGCTGATCGCGCCCTCGAACTGCTCGCCGATCAACTCAAAGCAGGGAACAGCGAGCAGATCGAACGCTATCTCAGAGCGATGGGGCGGTTTCACCAGTACAGCTTTCACAACCTGATGCTCATCCTCAGCCAAAGGCCGGACGCGAGCCGCGTCGCCGGGTTCCACACCTGGCGGAAGCTCGGCCGCTCCGTCAGGCGGGGCGAGAAAGGCATCGCCATCTTCGCCCCGATGCGGCTCAGAGGTCGCAGCGCCCACGCTCGGGATGACGAGACCGCGGATCCTGAGGACCGGCTGGTTTTTCGGGTGGTACATGTCTTCGACATCAGCCAGACCGATGGAGAGCCGCTCCCGGAGCCGTCCAGGGTCACAGGGGACCCGGAGGGGAGTCTTGACGCACTCCTGGCTGCCGTGCGAGCAGCGGGGATCACCGTCGAGCGGTTCGATAGCCTTGACGGTTCGGACGGGGTTTCGATGGGGGGACGGATTCTCTTGAGGACGGGGCTGGCGCCTGCCGAGGAGTTCGCGGTTCTGGTCCATGAGTGGGCGCACGAGATCCTGCACAAGGACGATCGGGAGGCCCGGCCCAGCAAGACCGTTAGGGAGACCGAAGCGGAGGCCGTGGCATTCGTGGTCAGCCAGGGGGTTGGTCTTGAAACGAACACGGCGTCCAGCGACTACATCTGCTTGTACGATGGCGACACCGGCACGTTGACCGCGTCGCTCGATCGGATTCAGAAGGCCGCGTGCGCCATTCTGGAGGCGATCGAAACGGACGAGCCTCGGAGCCAGTCGGAACCGACCGGGGCTGTCTTGATGCACTCACGGGAATCTCGAATATCGAGATGATCCAAGCGCCTGCGTATGGAAAGACGCATTCGGAAAAACGAGCGGGGCTCGCTGAGAATCCACCGGAACTCAGGCGAGGCAAGAAAAGCCATGTTTCGGGAACACCCTACGGTACAAACGCATTCCGGATCATGAAAAACCCCCTCCACACTCGGTGAAGGGGGCTTTTCAATCGGAAGCGGAGAGGGGGGGATTCGAACCCCCGATACGGTTACCCGTATACAGCATTTCCAGTGCTGCTCCTTCAGCCGCTCGGACACCTCTCCGGATGCACCAACCGCGGCGGCGCTGAGGGGACAAATCTAGCCGCTCCGGAGCCCCTTGTCAGCCTCCGGGCAGCCGAATCACGCCCGGGCCCGGCGCCGCGCTACCCTCCCGGGTGAATCCCGCCGATCCATCCACTGAGCAGCAGGGCCTGCCGCCGCCGCGACACCGAAAGCGCGACCGCCCGCCGCGCAACAAGCGCCCTGACTGCAACGGCTTCCTCGTCATCGACAAGCCGCTCGGGATGTCCTCGGCGTACGTCTGCACCGTCATCCGGGGCAAATCGGGGGGCGCCAAGGTCGGCCACACCGGCGCCCTCGACCCCCTCGCCACCGGCGTCCTCGTCCTGTGCCTCGGCAGGGCGACGAAGTTCGTCGAGCGGATCATGGGCCAGCCCAAGCGCTACCTCGCCGACATCGACCTGAGCGCCTTCTCGACGACCGAGGACCTCGAGGGCGAGCTGAGCCCGGTTGAGGTGACCGAGTCGGACCGGCCATTGCGGGATGCGATCGAGGGTGTGTTGCGCGAGCGCTTCACGGGGGTGATCCAGCAGGCTCCGCCATCGTTTTCCGCGATGAAGATCGGCGGCCGACCGGCGTACAAGCTCGCCCGCGCCGGCGAAATCCCCAGCGAGCTCCAGCCCCGCCCCGTGCGCATCGACTCGATCGGGATCGTCGCATACGCCTGGCCGAAACTCACCCTCGACATCCGCTGCGGCCGGGGGACGTACATCCGCTCCATCGCGCGCGACCTGGGCAGATCGCTGGGCACTGGCGGCCACCTGACGGCGCTGCGCCGCACCGAGGTCGGGCAGTTCACCGAGGATCACGCGCAGCAGCTCGAAACGATCCCGGAGGGGGATCACTTCGATCAGTCTGTGCTGGTGGCGATCGGGACATTGCAACAGGATTGACGCAACACGACACCCGGGATGAGCGCAGCGAATCCCTGGATCGAATCGTCTCTGGCCTGAATATCCCGGGAATCGCGGCGCTCATCCCGGGTGACAGCGCATCCCGGTTCTTCAACGCAAAAACAACAACGCCCATCCCCGAAGGGACAGGCGTTGCTTGTATTGCAAACAGTTGGGTAGGCCATCACCGGCCGTTGCCGGCCGGCTCTCCGGGTGGGAAACCCGGACGAGAGTGTGCTGACGATCACGCTGCGGATCGCTCCGCTTGGCGTGTCTAAGGAAATCCCTTAGAAAGGAGGTGATCCAGCCGCAGGTTCTCCTACGGCTACCTTGTTACGACTTCGTCCCAGTCACCGAACTTGCCGTGGGCACCGCTGAATCGCGGCGACTTCGGGCACTCCCGGCTTCCATGACGTGACGGGCGGTGTGTACAAGGCTCAGGAACGTATTCACCGGAGCGTAGCTGATCTCCGATTACTAGCGATTCCAACTTCATGCAGGCGGGTTGCAGCCTGCAATCCGAACTGGGGTGCACTTTTTGCGATTTGCTCCACCTCGCGGTCTCGCGTCGCTCTGTATGCACCATTGTAGCACGTGTGCAGCCCTGGACATAAAGGCCATGCTGACTTGACGTCATCCCCACCTTCCTCCGGTTTGACACCGGCAGTCTCGCTAGAGTCCCCGCCATGACGCGCTGGCAACTAGCAATAGGGGTTGCGCTCGTTAAGGGACTTAACCCGACACTTCACAGCACGAGCTGACGACAGCCATGCAGCACCTGTGTACGTTCCACCCAAGGGCGTCACTGATGTTTCCACCAGCTAATCCGTACATGTCAAGCCCAGGATAAGGTTCTTCGCGTTGCTTCGAATTAAGCCACATGCTCCACCGCTTGTGTGAGCCCCCGTCAATTCCTTTGAGTTTTAGCCTTGCGACCGTACTCCCCAGGCGGTGCACTTAACGCTTTCGCTTCGGCCGAGACGACGTCAGAGCCGCCTCGATCTAGTGCACATCGTTTAGGGCGTGGACTACCGGGGTATCTAATCCCGTTCGCTACCCACGCTTTCGTACCTCAGCGTCAGGACAGGCCCAGTCGCCTGACTTCTCCTTCGGCGTTCCGATCGATATCAACGCATTTCACCGCTCCACCGATCGTTCCGACGACCTCTACCTGCCTCAAGCCCTGCAGTTCACCCCGCAATTCCACGGTTGAGCCGTGGGATTTCACGAGATGCTTGCAGGGCCGCCTACGTACCCTTTAAGCCCAGTGATTCCGATTAACGCTCGGACCCCTCGTATTACCGCGGCTGCTGGCACGAGGTTAGCCGGTCCTTCCTTTGGGTATGGTCAGTATTCCTGCACCCTGACAGCAGTTTACACGGCGAAGCCGCTTCATCCTGCACGCGGCATTGCTCCGTCACGCTTTCGCGCATTGCGGAATATTCGTCGCTGCAGCCTCCCGTAGGAGTCCGGGCAGTGTCTCAGTCCCGATGTGGCGGGCCATGCTCTCACACCCGCTACCCGTCTTTGGCTTGGTGAGCCGTTACCTCACCAACAACCTGATGGGACGCTCCCCGCTCCCAAGGCGGCCGAAGCCTTTTCTCCGGAGAGGACATGGGGTATTACGCCGGATTTCTCCGACCTATCCCCCACCTCGGGGCACGTAAGGAACGCGTTACTCACCCTTTCGCCACTGTCCACGGGCCGAAGCCCGTTTCTCGTTCGACTTGCATGCTTTAGCCATGCCGCCAGCGTTCAATCTGAGCCAGGATCAAACTCTTCAATTGATTTTCCGATGAACCCCACCGACGCCGAAGCGACGGCGAGGATTCTGTCAGATATGAAGGTTGACCTGTTGCGCCAAACCACGATCACTCGCGGCCCGACGCCGGTCTACACAGAGCGATTGCTCGCCCTGAGCCGCCGGGAGCTTATCCCCGGCGAATTGTTCTCAAAGATTTATCACTGATAGTGACACACGAGAATGTTTGAGTCGATGGGCGCTGTGACACCCACCGAAGCCATTTTGTTGACGCTGGCGCGCCCCGGCTAAGGGACCGACATCATGCATGCCGTGCCAACGCCACACATTCTCGCGGCGTTACCCAACTGTTCACTTTTCAAAGAGTTTGCCGCACCGCAATGCGATGCGACCCCTACCGCTCGGGGGTGTCCCCGAGCAGGGAGCCGGGAAGAATAGTCCCACATCTTGTCATGTCAAGGCTCCGGCGAGCGACTTTTTTTCCTCCGCATTCCGCCCACATCTCCTCCACCACCGGCGACATCCCCGCCCCCATCCGCACGCCCTATCTCCCTGACAAAACGCCACTTCAAACGCCCTTTTCGGCGACATCCCGCCGGCGCTTCCCCAGGCCCGCCAGCTCCGACACGCTCCGCCCGGGCGTCACGCCGACCGTCGCGACCCAGACCGCCAACGGGCCCTGCCCCGCCCCGTCGCCCCGGATCGCCCGCGCCGCCGTCCCCAGCGTCGCGCCGCTAGTCCGAACGTCGTCCACCAGCAGCACAACCCTCCCCCGCAGCCCCGTCTCGGCGCCGCGCCGCAGCCGCATCGTCCCGGCGACATTCCGCGCCCGGGCGCCCAACGAAACCGAACGCTGGCTCGGGCGGTGCGCCCGGCGCAGCGCCGTCTGCATCGGCGCCTGCAGCTCCCGCGATGCGCCGTGCGCAATCGCCGACGCGTGGTCGATCCCCCGCGCCAGGCGCCGTCGCGCGGACATCGGGACCGGCACGACCACCAGGTCCCCGACCGGCGCGCCGGAATCCCGGATCACGCCCCCGAGCAGCCGCCCCAGCGCCACGCCAGCAGAACGGAACCGCGTGAACTTCACCTCCAGGATGATCTCACGCAGCTCACCCTCGTACACGCCAAGCCGGAACGCCCGATCCCACGGCACGCGCCGGTCCCGGCACGAGGCGCAGCCGAACTCGTCCGCCTCGCCGACGCCGACCGTCGTCGCGCAGCGATCGCAGCACGCGCCCGGCGCCTCGCGCGTCCAACCCGCGCCGATCAGCCGGTCCGCCACCGGCTCGGCGATCGGGCACAGCCACGCACGCTCGATCGACCGCCACCAGCCCGCGCGCGGCGCCACGACGATTGGTTGTGAAGGCGGCGCCTGGATCCCGATGGGCGCCGGCGCCGGCGCGGCGTCGGCCGGGGGCCAGACGAACTCGTCGCCCGGACGGTTCACTCGCCGCCGAGACGGTCCCGGCACAGGTCCGCGCGGACGACGCGGCGCTCCGCCTGGTTGAGGTTCGCCTTGACGGCGCGCTGCAGATGCGCGGGCTGCGTCAGCAGGATCAGCCGGTTCAGCGTGGACAGGTCCACGCCCTCGACCACCCCCAGCAGCACGCCCATCCGCACCCGGCTGATCAGCTTGAGCGCCTCCTCGGCCGTCATCAGCCGCGCCGAACGCAGCACGCCCAGCGCGCGGTGCGACCGGTCAACGATCTTCATCCGGCTCTTGGTCAGCAGCGCGTGGCGGCTCTTGCGCTCGTACTCGAGCACCCGGGGGAGGATCGCGCTCTCGAAGTCGCGGACGATCCGCCGCTCCGTCTTGCCCAGCGTCGTCTGGTTGCTGATCTGGAAGAGGTCCCCCGACGCCTCCGAGCCCTCGCCGTAGAAGCCGCGGACCGCGAGATTCAGGCTCTTGGCGGCCCGCCGGACCTTCTCGATCTCGCCGGTCATGCGCAGCCCCGGCAGGTGCAGCATCACGGAGACCCGCATCCCGGTGCCGACATTCGTCGGGCACGCCGTCAGGTACCCGAAACGCGGGTTGAAGGCGTAGCCGATCTGCCCCTCGATCGCGTCGTCCACGGCGTCGATCTGCGTCATCGCGTCGGCGACGGCCAGCCCCGCACGGATCACCTGGATCCGCAGGTGGTCCTCCTCGTTGACCATGATCGAGAGCCGCTCGTCGGGCGCCGAGATCGCCGCGCCCCGCGCCCCGCTGCCGCGCGCGTGCTGGCGGGAGATCAGGTGCCGCTCGACGAGCAGGTGCCGCTCCTCGTCGCTCGCCTCGGTGACGTCCACCCAGAGCAGGTTCTCCGCGACGCCACCGGCGAGCACGCGCTCGCGCACGAGCTCCATCACCTGCCGGCGGTCCTCGTCGCTCGCCTTGCTCAGGAAGGGGAAGCCCGCGATGTTCCGCGCCAGCCTCACACGCGACGACATCACGACATCGGAATCCGCCCCGTCGGATCGCAGCCACTCCGGCCCGTCAACGCCGAGCAGCTCGTTGCTCATGACGCACCGCCGAACTCGTCGAAGGCGTCGGGATCCTCGCCGGCGCCCCCCGGGGTGACCCCCTCGGGATCGTCCGGCCCGACCAGCCCGCGATCAACCCGCCTCGCCGCGTCGGCGCGCTGCTGCTCGACCTGCGCCTCGATGTCCGAGATGGAATCGCGGATCTGCGCCGCGTGCTCGTACTGCTCGGAAGCGATGGCCTCGGCGAGCTCCGCCCTCAGCGTCCGGAGCGTCCGCTGATGGTCCGCCAGGCCCGCCGAACCCCTCGGCGCCTTGCCCACGTGGTGCGTCGCGCCTTCCTGCGCCCGCTCGATCAGCGGCGCCAGCCGGGACTCGAACGCCTCGTAGCACTTGGCGCACCCCAGCACGCCCGACTTGCGGAACTCCATCCACGTCATCGAGCACTCGGGGCACGCCGGCGCCTGCGGCTCGCCCTTGGACTTCCCGCCCGTGACCGCCTGCTGCACCAGCCCGGGCGCCATGATGAACTTGCTCAGCAGCGCATTGATCGGCTCGTTGGGCTGGACCGTCAGCCCCTGCTCGCGGGCGCACGACTCGCACAGGTGCTTCTCCACCCGCTTGCCGCCGACCACGGTCACCTCGTGCACCGTCGCCTCGTTGTCGCACTGGTCGCATTGCATGGGGAACCCCATCCTAACGAGTTTCCCGCGCCGGATCGCCTGAAAAACCGGGTAGCGCCTGTCCCGGCGCCATCCATTTATCGTCTGCGCCCGCCCACCGCTGAGGCCGAATCCATGGATCCACTCGCCACCGAGCCTCGCGCCGCCGAGTCGATCGCCGCCAGCGTCCGCAGCAACCCCGGCACATCCTCCAGACGCAGCATCGTCGCCGCGTCGCTCGTCGCCCGCGCGGGCTCCGGGTGACACTCCAGGAACACCGCGTGCACGCCCGCCGCGACCGCGGCCCTGGCCAGCAGCGGCGCCCGCTCGGGCCGGCCCCCCGTCGTCGCCGTCGCGCCGGGGAGCTGCGTCGAGTGCGTGCAGTCAAAGCACACCGGACCGGCGAGCTCCTCGCCCACCCTCAGCTCCATCAGGTCGCCCAGGCCAAGAAAATCATTCACCAGCCGGTGGTACCCGAAGAACGTCCCGCGCTCGATCAGCATCACGTTCCGGCACCCCACCGATGCGAGCTTGCCGATCGGGCCCGCCATCTCCTCCGGCGACAGGAACTGCCCCTTCTTGACCGAGACCGCGCGCCCGTGTTGGAGCGCCGCCTCGCCGCAGGCGATCAGCAGATCCGTCTGCCGGCACAGGAACGCCGGCACCTGCAGGCAGTCCACGACCGCCGCGACCGGCTCCGCCTGCGCCGGTTCGTGCACGTCCGTCACCACCGGGACTCCCAGCGCCTCGCGCACCCGCGCCAGCTGCGCCAGACCATCCCCGATCCCCGGGCCGCGACGCGACCCCACGCTCGTGCGGTTCGCCTTGTCGAAGCTCGCCTTGAAGACATACGACAGCCCCAACTCGCGGCAGGTGTCCCGCAGGAGCGTCCCGATCTCCAGGGCCATCGGGACGCCCTCGAGCGCGCAGGGGCCGGCGATGACTGCCAGCGGCGCTCCATCGCCAATCGTCACGTCGCCGATAAGACAGGTTTCAGGCATGCCCAAGTCTATTCCGCACCCGCGGGTCCCGGTCCGATCCGCACAACCCGGACACGTCGCACCCCCGGCGCAACCCCGTGAAACCCCCCCGCCGATCGGGGCGTACCCAGGATTCGGCCCTGCCCGGTTTCGCGCACGCCGATACGAATTGGAGCATCCAACCCCAGGGCCCCCCGAACGGGACACCCCGCACCAGAGCCGATCCGATGCCCCAGCTGCCCGACGAGCCCGGACCCTTCGCCGACCACGTCGTCAGGCTGCTCGCCGCGAGGCACCCCGAGTTCATGCTCCAGCGCGTCGGCGCCTCGGAGCTGCTCGTCAACGGCCGGCGACTCGACATCGAGAACCTCCGCCGACTCGTCATCCAGGCCCCCGACCGGGGGCACGACATCGTCGATCAGTACCTCAACCACCTCTTCGAGAACGACCCGGGCTCAGTCATGACCCTCCCCTGGGAGGTCGCCCGATCGATGGTGATGCCCCGCATCCACCACAACTCCATCTTCGACCGCCTCGAGCGCGAGCTCGTCGCCCACATCCCCTTCGTCAACGACACCGCCGTCCTCTTCGTCATCGACCTCCCCCACATGACCGTCAGCATCACCACCGATCAGATGATCAAGTGGGGCATCGACGCCGACACCCTCGACGACATCGCGCGCGAGAACCTCGCCGCCATCAGCGACGCCATGGACATCCGCCTTGTCGAATCCAAGGAAGGCGGACGCGCCGCCGTCCTCTCCCACCGCGACGGCTACGACGCCTCCCGCCTGCTCCTGCCCAACCTCCACGGCGCCCTCGCCCCCGAGCTCGGCGGCGACTTCCTCGTCTCCGCCCCGGCCCGCGACCTCTTCGTCGCCATCAGCATCGAGCCCGACCCCTTCGTCAAACGCATGCAGGGCAGGGCGGAGGAGAACTTCCACACCCTCCCCTACCCCATCACGCAGTCCCTCTTCTACGTGACCCGGGACGGCGTCGCGGGCTCCGCTGCAGCCTGAGCGCCAACCCCTCCTGCCCCCCACGCCCGGGATGAGCGAAGCGAATCCCAGGATCCAAACCAACATCCGCACAGATCACACCAGAAACCAACCCATCGCCAACGATGGATTGCTCCTATCCTGCTCGCTGAATGCTCCTCATCATCGACAACTACGACTCCTTCACCTGGAACCTCGTCCAGCGCATCGGCGAGCTCGACCCGTCGATCGACATGCGCGTCGTCCGTAACGACCAGATCACCGCCGACGAGGCCCGCACGCTCAAGCCATCCCACATCGTCATCTCCCCCGGCCCCTGCACACCCGCCGAGGCCGGCGTCTCGCGCGATATCGTCGATCGCCTCGGCGGCAAGGTCCCCATCCTCGGCGTCTGCCTGGGGCACCAGTGCATCGGCGACCGCCACGGCATGACCGTCGCACGCCACGCGCGCATCGTCCACGGCAAGACCAGCGACATCCACCACGACGCCACCGGCCTCTTCGAGGGCCTCCCCAACCCCTTCACCGCCACCCGCTACCACAGCCTCGTCGTCACACGCGACTCCATCCCCGCCGCTGGCTGGGCCGTCAGCGCCTGGACCAACGACACCCTCGACGACGGAACAACCGCCGAGGTCGTCATGGGCCTGCGCCGCGTCTTCGATGACCCCGACGCCGCCCCCCTGCTCGGTGTGCAGTTCCACCCCGAGAGCTTCCTCACCACCCACGGCCCCCTCCTGCTCGCCAACTTCCTGGGCCTGCCCAGACCGACACTCGCCTCAACCGCCTGAGCGCGTGCCATGGCCACCGCTCGGGGTGGCCATGCTTCCAACGAAAAACATCACAACAGCAAACACCAATGACCACCTCCACACAGCAGACCAACCCCAACATCGCCACCGGCGTCGCCCGTTCCCTCGGCGAGGGCGCCTTCACCCTCGAGATCCCGGGGTCCAGCTACCGAATCCGCCTCGCCTCCGCCGCCAGGCCCCACGAGGGCCGCCGCTGCAGCGGCGTCATCACCGCGCAGGCCAAACGCATCGACAAGATCAGAGGGGGCGGCGCCTTCCTCGAACCCGTCGAGGGCCGCCCGCGCCGCGCCCAGGGCCGCGTCCGCGCCATCGACAAGTCGAAGCAGACCGTCACCGTCCACACCGGCGCCGCCCCGATCGTCTTCAAGACCGACGCCCGCCAGAAGGCGGAGGACTTCGAGATCGGCGAGATGGTCACCCTCGGCGTCGAGCCCGGCGCGGAGTTCACGCCCAACGGCTGATCGGCTTCGCTCCTCGGATCGGCGGCAACGCAAAAATGAAGCCCCCCACGAGGAGGAGCCTCATTCAACGACCGCACCGGCGCGTCACGGAACCGGTCACGCGTTGTTCTTCTGCTGTTTCTTCAGCGCCTTCTCGAGCTGTTTCCGCGCCTTTTCCGCCTGTTTCAGGGCTTGCTTGCGGGCCTTCTCCATCGCGCGTTCGAGCTTTTTCTGCTCGCGCTCGAGGCGCTTCGCTTCCTGCGCGGCCCGCTTGGCCGCCTGCTGCTGGGCCTTGATCCGGTCCTTCTCCAGCTTGCGGATCTCTTTCTCGAGCTGCTTCCGCTCTTTGGGCGTGAGATCATCCGAGGCATCGCCGGGCCCGATCAGCCCCTGAAGGATCGCCAGGTCCTCGTGGCTGACCAGGCCGTCGCGGTTCAGATCAAACCGAACCCGGTAACGCCAGTTGTTCTCGTAGAACTCGACGAGGTCCGCGCTGTCCACGACACCGTCGCCGTTGAGGTCCCCCGCAAGACCCGGAGGCGCCGGGATATCGGCGCTGCCGTTCTCCAGCAGCGACATCAGGATCGACACGTCCTCCGCATCGACAAGCCCGTCGCCGCTCAGGTCGTACGCGCTCCCGGATTCGCCGAAGTGCTGCTGGATGAGCAGCAGGTCCTGCGGATCGACCACGCCGTCGTCGTTGACATCTCCGAACGCCGCAGTGGGCTCCGTCGAATCCGATCCCGCGTCGTCCGCGCCGGGTGGCCGCCCGCTGCCGGCGGGCCTGTCGGGCGGCGCGGCATACCCGAACGCATTGGGCGCCACGAAGAGCCCGGTCTCCGCCACGTTCATCCCGAACTCGCTGTGATCATCGAAGCCGCCGAGGAAGACGCGCCCGCCCAGCCACTCGGTGGCCCCGGTGTCCTCGCCGAACTCCCCCTCGGACGAGACGGAGATCCGCGCCAGGAACAGCTTCCCCTCGTCGTCGCCCTGCGCGAGATAGTAATCAGGCTCAGAGAAGTCCACGCCGTACCAAGCGCCCTGGAACATCGCCGGCGACCAGTCCATGCTCAGGATCGTGGTGTTCTTGACAATCTGCGTGTCGATCATCCCGAGACCCACGTACGTGTCGAACTCCAGCGCCTCCTGACCGCGCAGCAGCCCGACGCCGACGGCCTGCGCATCACCGCCGTCCTCGTGCTGGTACACCGACTGCGTCGTCCACATGTTGTCGTCGAACCCTCGGTTGTAGCCGACGAACCCGAAATCCGCCGCGACAACCCTCGTGTCCGACGTAACCACCGCGAACAGGTCGAACGTGCGCACGCCCTCGAGACCCGTGGGGATCCCCGCGGCGCTGCGGATCGTCGCGACCGAGTTGTCCACCTCGACCCAGATCAGCCCGTGCACACCCGCCGAAGCGCTCGAAGCCGCGATCCCCGCGCACGCGAGCATCGACAGCGCGCCCCTGACGCCGCGCCGACGCCCATCGACCAACTCAGGATTCCATGTCCGCCCGATCCCACGCATGGCTGCTTCTCCTTTGAAGTGATCCCACGGCCCCGCGAATGCGCGATCAGCCCCGGCCCCCCGGGCGATCGCCACCCGCCGATACGCATCATCAGAAACCCGGTTCCGGCGAGCCGACGAATTCGGGATGTTGTTGTCCGACCGCAAGGGGCCTGCCATCTCGCAATGGCGCAACCCGCACGCGGCCAGCGGCGCAACCCGATGCAAGATCAAAGCATACAACGACAATCAACCGGGGCGCCAACGCCGGCGCCAAGACACTCAAAAACCAAAAGCCCCCCGATCGGGGGGCTCGGAATCCGATGATCGCGGTCGCCAGCGCCGGGACGTCACTTCTTCTTGTTCTGCTTCGCCTGCTGCTTCCGCGCCTTGGCGGCCGCCTTCTCGGCGCGCTTCCGCTCCTTCTCCGCATCGCGCTGCGCCTGCTTCCACTCGCGCTCGATGCGCTGCGCCTCCTTCGCGGCCGCCTTGGCCGCCTGCTTCTCGGCTTTCAGGCGCTCCTTCTCCGCCTTCCGCTGCGCCTTCTCGATCTGCTTGCGCTCCTGCGGGCTCAGGCCCGCCAGCTCGTCGGTGCGCTCATCGCCGGCCGTGGCGCCGGACGATTGATCCGACCGGCCGATGACCGGCAGCAGGGCCTGCACATCCAGCGCATCAACAATGCCGTCGCGATTCAGATCAAACCTTGAATCGGTCGAGCCCAGCGCGCGCTGCAGGATCATCAGGTCCGTCGAGTCCGCGACGCCGTCGTCGTTGACATCGCCGAAGACCGCGTTTGCCGCCTCGGGCTCCGGCTCGGCGAACTCGTCCGGCGCCTGATACACCGGCGCCGGCCCGGCCGGAGCGTCGAAAGCGTTGGGCGCCAGGAAGAGCCCGCTGACCGGGTCCCACTGCCCGAAGTCGCCGTCGACGTCATCGCCGCTGAGGAAGACCCGCCCGCCCAGCCACTCGCTGTCGCCCGTGTCCTCGCCGAACACGCCCTCCGACGCCACCGAGATGCGCGCCAGGAACAACCGGCCGTCGTCATCGCCCACCGCCGCGATCCACTCGTCGTCGGTGTACTCCATCCCGAACCACGCCCCCTTGATCAGCCCCGGCGACCAGTCCACCCCCAGGATGACCGTGTTCATGACCGTCTGCGAGTCGAGCATCCCCAGACCCACGTACGTGTCGAACTCCACCGCCGCGTACTCCGGCGCGAACCCGACGAAGCCCGACCGCACGTCGTCGCCGAACTCGTGCTGATAGATCGGCTGCGTCGTCCACATGTTGTCGTCGTACCCGTTGTGGACGCCGACGTACCCGAAGTCCGCCGCCCACACGCGCGTATCAGGCGAGACAATCGCGTACAGATCGAATGTGCGCACGCCGTCGAGCCCCGTCGCCTCGCCCGCCGCCGCGCCGACCGTGCCCACGGAGTTGTCCACCTCGACCCAGAAGACTTCCTCAACGCCCGCGCGGGCCCCAGACACCGCGAGCCCCGCGCACATCATCACGCTCGCCACCTCGCCCGCACGACGAATCATCAGGCTGTTCATCACGAATCCGCTCCCCTGGTTGGCTGCCGCTACGCTGCCCCCGGACGCGACGTCCGAGAACCCATTCCCCGCCGGCATCTGCCATCCATCACGGATGCTTGTCCCCCCGCTGCGGCCAAGGCCGACTCCGGGTTCCCTCAAGCAATCGACGATCGACGCCCCCCGCCCGCGCCCCCCAAGCGGTTTCCCCGCAGGAATAGCAAAACCGGACCGCGCCGGCCGCGCCCCCACCCCAGCCCGAATCCCCCCGATCTGATTTCGCGTCCTTCCGGGGATTCCCCCTTGACGCCCCGCCCGACCCCCAAAGGCGGACGTGAGGAATCACCCCGCCGCTTTCCCTAACCTGTCGGCATGGAGAACCGGAAAAAGGCCCTCATCATCATGCTCTTCGGCGGCTTCGTGGCGATGCTGATCGGGCTGGCGCTCGCCGGAGGCCACTTCCCGTCGCAGGTCTCTTGGTCGAAGTTCGCCGTCGCCATCGCCGTCGTCGCCGGCATCGTGCTCTTCGTCACCGTCCTGGCCGTCCGCGCCAGCCGGACGCGCACCGCCGCCTGGCGCGAGCGCGCCGACGCCGTCGGCGACGCGATCGACCTCGACTTCGATCACGAGCCCACCAAGGAGTTCCACAAGGACTACCTCTTCCTCCCCGAGATCAAGAAGTCGGGCAAGACCAACCGCGTCGCCCGCGGCACGATCGCCGGCCGCGAGGCGCTCTTCTTCGAGCACTCCTACGTCGTCTCCACCGGGCAGTCCTCCCACACCGTGTACCACTGCGTGTACTCGACCGACGCGCCGAAGTGGCCCGAGCTGAGCGTCACGCCCCGCAACCCCATCTCGAAACTGTTCCGCAAGCTCGGCATCCGCCGGGGCATGCTCCTGGACGACCCGCGCTTCAACCAGGCCTTCGTCGTCAGGAGCGAGGACGAGCCCTTCGCCGTCACCCTCCTGACGCCGATGATGCAGGCGTTCATGCTCGAGAAGCCCAACGCGCGGTGGCGCATCTCCAACGGCCGCGTCTTCCTGATCTACCGCGGGAGCCTGAAACTCGACCGCATGCCGGCGACCGTCGATCGCCTGGCGCGGTTCTGGTCCTTCGTCCCGCCCGAAGTCTCCGCCTGGGAGCGCCGAGGGATCGTCTGACCCCCGTGCCACGACCCAGCCCCGCCGGGTCGTGCTTCCTCAGCGGTTCAAGATCAGATCAAGACACGACCCGGCGGGGCTGGATCGTGGCACGGCTACGCCAGCGCCGCGTCCGCCGCGCGCACCGCCGCGCAGAACTCCCGGATCATCCCCGCGTCCTTGACGCCGCGCTCGCGCTCGACGCCGCTGGAGACGTCCACCGCCCAAGGCCGGACGACACGGATCGCCTCACCGACGTTCGCCGCGTTCAGGCCCCCCGCAAGGATGATCGGCTTGGCGCACTCCCCGCACGCGCCCGCCAGCGCCGACCAGTCGAACGCCTCGCCCATCCCCCCCGCCGAGCCATCGACGAGGACCGCGTCCACCTCATCGACGGCGCCCCACCGGCGCAGCTGCGCCGCGATCGTCGCCCGATCGAACCGCACCGCCTTGATCACGCGGGGCCCGCACGCGCGGACGACCTCCTCGGGCTCGTCCCCGTGCAGCTGTCCGAAGTCCGTGGGGCACTGACGCTCGATCCGCGAGTACGCCTCGACGCTCGCGCCGACCGTCAGCCCCACCGTCGTGTGCATCGGGGGCAGCGTCTGGATGATCGCCCACGCCTCGTCGGGCTCGATGAACCGGGGCGACGCCTTGTGAAAGACAAACCCCAGCGTGTCCGCGCCCGCGGCGAGCGCCGCATGCGCCGTCGCCTCGTCGCGGATCCCGCAGATCTTGATCCTCGTCCGCGCCGGAGCGCTCCAGAGACTCGTCATCAACTCATCCCCTCCCGACCCCCGCAGCGTGGAGCTCCTCCAGCAGCGTCCCGGCCATCGCCTTCTCATCAGCCTTGTGCAGCCTCTCCTGCAGCCCCTCCAGCGCCGCCAGCGCGCCGGCCCGGTCGTCGAGGTACCGCGCCCGGACCAGAGCCAGCATCAGCGCCATGCTCGGCGCATCGCCCTCGTTGGGGTACTTCTCCAGATACCGCTCGTACGCCTGCGCCGCCCGCCCGTACACCCCCATCGCGAAGTGCTGGTTGGCCATATCCCGCTGCGCCGTCGGCGTCAGAACCTCGTTCGGGTACGACTGCAGCAGCGCCAGGTGCAGCCTCGCGGCGTCCTCCATCCGCCCCGCGCTCAGCGCGCTCGCCAGCTGCGCCCGCGCCTGCAGCCGGGCCTCCTCCTTGGCCGTCATCTTCGCCGGCTTCTTCGGCGCCTGCACCCGGCCCGTGTTGCGCCACGGGTCGGAGCCCTTGCTCGTCAGCTCGCGGAACCGACGCCGACGGTGCGCCTGCTTGCCCAGGCTGAACAGGTCGTACGCCTCGCGAGAGAGCAGCCCCGTCGCCAGCAGCGTCAGCGACACCCCGGCGCCGTAGAGGTACCCCCCGATGTGCGCCAGCCGCGCCACCCCGTCATCGCCGCCCAGCCCCTGCAGGAACAGGTCCTTGGCCATCGCGAAGCCGATGAACCACACCGCCGGGATGTTGTACATCCCGATGATGATGAACATCAGCAGCACCCGGATGTGCGTCCGCGGGAACAGCACCAGGTACGCGCCCGTCACCGCGCTGATCGAGCCGCTCGCCCCGATCACCGGCGGCGCCGGCGCCTTCGTCAGCAGCACGTGCGCCCCGCCCGCCGCGGCCCCGCCCAGCAGGTAGAACACCAGGTACCCGAGCCGCCCCAGCCGGTCCTCAACGTTGGGACCGAACACCCACAGGAACAGCATGTTCCCCAGCAGGTGCATCATCCCGCCGTGCAGGAACTGGTACGTGAAGAACCCGTACCAGGTCAGGCGCCGGGGGTCGAGCTGCAGCGCATCGATGAACGAGCCCTGCGCCCCCCCGCCGTGCCCGCCCCCGGGCGAGACGGTCTCCAGAAGCAGCTGCACGACGAACACGAGCGCGCACGCCAGCAGCAGCAGGTGATTCACCAGCGTTGGCCGCGCCAGCGCCCGATCGGTGCCCAGGGGAAACATCGCGTGGCAATCCTACGTCATCAACCCCGGACATGACCGGGCGCCGAGTCTGAGCAATCCTGGACGCCGAGTCTGAGCGCAGCGAAGGCTCGGATATCGACCAGAGAACGCCCCCGAGAGCGTGCCATGGCCATGGCTCTGCATGGCCATGCGTTGGTCGTCATTCCGGAAGACGCCTGGCGAGGAAGTCGTGCCCACGACACACCACCCGCCTACGAAACCCCATCCACCCTCGCCACACGCGCCCCCGCCACCACGCGGTCAACGATCAGGTCGCTCGTCCAGTTGTACAGCAGCCGCCCGATCAGGAACCCGTCCCGCCACGTCTCCGGCACGCGCAGCGCCAGGATGTCCGCGTGCGCGCCGACCTCCAGCCGCCCGGAGTCCGACCAGCCCAGCGCGTCCGCGTTGCCCCGCGTGATCATCGACCACGCCTCCGACGGCTTCGGCACGTCCGCTCCCGGCGATATCGTCATCTTCCGGATCTTGGCGATCTCGATCATCGCCCGCGCCACCCGCGGCATCGCGATGTCCACGCCCGCCGCCACGTCGCTGCCCAGCGCCACCCGCACGCCGTGCTCCCGCGCCCGGTCCAGGTCGAACAGCCCCGACTCCAGGAACGTGTTCGCGATCGGGCAGTGCGCCAGCACCGCCCGGCGCTGCGCGATCAGCTCGAACTCCGCGTCGGACAGGTGCACCGCGTGCGCCAGGACCGAACGCTCCGTCAGAAGCCCCGCCCGGTCGTACACGCTCGTGTAGTCCCGGTCCCCCGGGAACAGCTCGCCGATCCACCGGCACTCCGGGACCGACTCCGACAGGTGCGTCTGCATCACGATCGGCCTGCCCGACTCGGCCCGCTTCCTCACCAGCCAGCCGCACTCGGCCAGCAGCTCGTCCGTGCAGGCGATCGCGAACCGGGGGTTGACGCTCACCTCGCCCCGGTCGCCAAGCCCGTCGCCGCTCAGCGCCACGCCCGGCGTCGGGTTCATCCGGGCCCGCGCGATGTCCTCGTCGATCAGCGCCGCAGGCGCGTTGCGGTCCATCGCCACCCGCCCCGCGGCGAAGCGAAGCCGAGCACCGTCAACCCCCGAGGCGAGCATCCCCAGCGCCATCGCCCCCGCCTGCGCGTGGCTCGTCAGGTACCCCGCGAAGCCGAATGTCCCCTCACGGACCATCCGCTGCACCGCCGTCCGGGTCATCGAAGCCGCCGCCCCGGCGCCCCACCACGCCTCCGCCGGGAACACCACCTGCTCCAGCCAGGGGAGCAACTCCAGCCCGTCGCACCCGACGCTGTCGATCTGAGGCAGGTGGATGTGCGCATCGATGAACGCCGGGCACAGGATCACCTCAGCGCCCCCCACCTCCGCCTTCTCGTCGGTGTGCCCCCGCCCGATCTCGGCGATCCGCCCACCCTCCACGCGGATCCACCCCGGCTGTGGTGGGTGCTCCGGATCAGTCAGCAGCAGTCCCTTGCAAAGCATGCTCTTGGGTCGCTCCATGGATTCCGGTTCCGCGGCTCCGTTTCGTTTGCCGCCGCCCCGGAACACTTCTATATTCGTTCCTCGGGAACGCGTCCGCGCGACGCCCGCCGATCCGCACCGGATCCGGCCTCAACAGTACGCTGACGGCCCCGAGGGATCTCCCGGTCCGATTCTGTCCGTCCCCGGTCAAACCGAGTTTACGAGAAAGGGCGCATATGAGCACCGCCTCCAAGGGTCTCGAAGGCATCGTCGCCGCGGAAACCGTTCTCTCCTTCATCGACGGCGAGAAGGGCATCCTCGAATACAACGGCATCGCCATCAACGACCTCGCCAAGCACTCCAGCTTCGAGGAGGTCGCCTTTCTCATGCTCAACAAGCGACTCCCCAAGAAGCCGGAGTTCGAGGCGTTCATCACCGACCTCCGCGGCTCCTACGGGCTCAGCGATCACACCCTGAGCCTGATCAAGTCCATGCCCACCACCGCGCAGCCCATGCACATGCTCCGCACCATGGTCTCCGCGCTCGCCATGGAGGACCCCGAGCCCAACTCCATCGACATCCCCGAGGTCCGCGTCAAGGCCGTCCGCATCCTCGCCAAGGCCCCGACCATCGTCGCCGCCTTCGACCGTCTCCGCCGCGGGCTCGACATCGTCAGCCCCGACCCGAGCCTCTCCTTCGCCGCCAACTTCCTCTACATGCTCAACGCCGAACGCCCCACACACACCATGGAGCGCGCCTTCGACGCCTGCATGATCCTCCACGCCGACCACGGCCTCAACGCCTCCACCTTCACCTGCCGAGTCATCACCTCCACGCTCAGCGACATCTACTCCGCCATCACCGGCGCCATCGGCGCGCTCCGCGGCCCCCTCCACGGCGGCGCCAACGAGGGCGTCATGCACATGCTCAACGAGATCGACTCACCCGAGGAGGCCGAGCAGTTCGTCATGAACAAGCTCGCCGCCAGGGACCGCATCATGGGCTTCGGCCACCGCGTGTACAAGAGCTACGACCCCCGCGCGACGTACCTCAAGACCCTCGCCGAGCAGCTCGCCACCGACACCGGCAACGCCGACCTCTACGCCAAGAGCAGCGCCATCGAGAAGACCATGGCCCGCGAGGTCGCCAGCAAGGGCATCTACCCCAACGTCGATTTCTACAGCGCCACGACGTACCACTCCATCGGCCTCAAGCTCGACCTCTTCACCCCCATGTTCGCCCTGAGCCGCATCTCCGGCTGGGCCGGCCACGCCCTGGAGCAACTCGACGGCAACCGCCTCATCCGCCCCAGCGCAGACTACGTCGGCCCACACAACACGCAGTACCTGCCGATCGAGCAGCGCTGAGGAATCGGCAAACTCGATTCAATACGTCAGCCCTGGGTCCTTGTCCTTGTAAAAACCCGGGGATAAGAAATCCGGAATTTGTCCTTCCGCCTCCCAAGGCGCCATGAGATCAGGGCGATACAGCGGCTCCGGCTCTGATTGCCCACAAGTGTTGGGGATGATGCGCCTGGGTTTGATGAATTTCGAATAGAAAATCCGACCTGCGCGATACAACTGTTCGCGCAAGATTGGGATCCGCTCAACCGGGGGAGTCCAGAGCACGCGCGCTCCGTCGATCGGCTCCAGCACGCCCCGCTCATCAGGCTCCGAGCGAAGCCAGTCGATGAGCGACACACCTGAATACCCGATCGGCGCCTGTTGCAGTTTCTCCCCAAGGATGTTGATCGGATAGACATCTCGAAGGATCGCGCCCCCCTGCGCCTCAACCCGAGCCCATCGCCACTGACTGATGTTGAGTGTGTAGGGCGTGGTAGAATAAGCCGGATACCGCCCGTTGTGCGCGAGCAATCCCATCGCGTATAGGATGGGCTCGACCCATCGCTCCTGCCTTACGACGTACCCGTATTCCGACTTCAGGAGCCCTGAAAGAGCCACCCAATACTGTTGCACATGGGACGCAACAACTTCGCCCAAAGGTGATGCGTAGCCACAGAACACCGTGCCGCGATCCCGGAACGCATACACACACACGGACCAGCCCGAAAATGCGCTGCGATCGAGCGCATCGCCCGATGACAACTCGAAGCTTCCCATCGACTCGAACGAGTCATCATGCAGCCTGGACCGCTTCCAACGGTAATCCCCAGGCCGGGCGCCAACGCCGCGAGCATCGGATCCCATGCGTTGAGGCGGCGCCGCCACCTCGCTCATCATTCGCTCGGCGGACTCGAAACACCGCTTCATGACGTCCGGGCCCCAAGTTGGACCACAGAGGACGCACACTGAGCAGATGTCGTCGCGTTGCATCGCTGAGCACACCAAAGAGATTCATACCTGTTTGCACGCATGTTTAGAGCGTGAGCGCAGGATCCTGATCACTGTAAAACTCTTCCCGGAATATTTCAGGGATCTGTCCCTGATCTTCCCAGGGTTGTGAGATATCCAATCGATAATATGGCTCCGGCACCCATTCACCGGTCCCAGCCGGATCGCGCATCCGAGGCCTCATGAACCTCCAATAAAACAGACGACCCGCGCGGTACATTCGCTCGCGAATCGCTGGGATATTCTGCACCGGAGGCTTCCACAAGGTGAGCCCGTCCGTAAACGGCTCGATGATCCGATAGAAATCCGGATCACCTCGAAGCACCGATTCGAGTGTCGAACCCGTTACGCCAAATGGGGAGTGAAGGTGCGATTGGCCGAGATAATTCTCCGGATAGACATCACGCAAGATGGCCCCGCCAGCCTGGCTGATTCTCCGAAAATCCCATGCCGAAATGTTCGAGTCCAGATCGCCCCTTGATTGGACATAGCCCACCCCAGACCGATACATGACTCCCGCTGCGTAGCACAACGGCCCCTGAGATTTGAACTGCTTGAAGAGGTACCCGTATCGGACACCTGCGGCCTCTGCCATCGATGTGAACAGGCGGGACATTGTGCCGGACGCATGACCGAGCTGCGCCGGGTCCCAGGAGATCATGATTGACGATCTGCGTGTGGACAAACCAATCCACAGCAACCAATCCGTCAACTCATTGTCACCGCCCTCGACAAGCTTGATGATCTCAAATGATCGCATGCTCTCCAGCGTGTGGGCACGAATCCGAGACCTCTTGCGCTTCCAGTCACCATAACTCCGACCGATGCCCGGAGCATTCGCAGCGAGACGATCAGGAGTGATCGCAAGTGAATTGAAGATTTGTTCCGCGCATTCAAAGCAGGCGCCCGCGACGCCTACGCCCCAATCCAAGCCGTGTCCAACCCAGATCTCGCCGATCCTGTTCATGGTAATCCATTCAATAGATCGCGACTCTGGGCCTTTGTTCCACATCACGACACCGTCGCTGACCGAACGGCATTGAAGTATCGCCAGGCGCCGGCTCAGTACGTCAGCCCCGGGTCCTTGTCCTTGTAGAATTCGGCGGTGAAGATCTCAGGCGTCGGCCCACTCGCTTCCCACGGGGCGGTGAGGTCGGGGCGTTTGTACGGCTCCGGAACGTGCTCGCCGAGTTCGGGGTCCCAGTTGCTCGGATTGCAAAACCGCCAATAGAAAACTCGCCCCGCACGGAACAGCCCCTCCCGGATCTCGGGAATTCGCTCAAGAGGCGGCCGCCATTCCGTCAGTTCATCAGTGAATTGCGCAAGCGCCCCGCAGCACACCGGATCATCCTCGATCCACTCCCGAAGGGTCATCGCCGTCAACCCGATCGGGGCGGAGAGGTGTGATTCAGAAAGATAGTTTTTCGGGTAAATGTCCCGCAGAAGGACATGCCCCGCTTTCTCGACAGCCTCCCGATTCCACCACGAGATGTTCATCCCAAGCTCCGCCGGCCGCTCGAGATGGAATCTGAGCGTGGCCAAATTCATACCCAATGTATATTCAATTGGCCCCCTGTACATCGGCTGGCGAAACAGGTAACCATACTTAGGATACGAGGCCATGAGCAATTGATCACACCATTCGCCCGCCTCCGCCATGGACACACCACACCGCGCGATCAGCACAGACGCGCTCACATAGGACCACTGCGCAAACACGGTAAGCCGCACAACATAATCATGTTTCGCATCAACGCCATTGTTATCGAGCTTACACATCGAAATTGAACGCACCTGACCCCAGTCCACCTTCTCCAGCCGCCCAAGATTGCCCTTATATGTGGTGATTTTCCCTGAAAACCCGGGAGCCTTGACCGCAAGGCGATCCGGCGTGACGCCAAATGCGCTCCAGCTTTCAATGGTCATGCGATACAGTTCCCGCACATCGGAGGGCGACAGCCGACAAAGATGCCCGACGCAGGTGGTCCCAATCTCATCTTCGTTAATCATTCGACTACCTGTGTAATTGGAATCGGGTGTATTTCACCACGCATACCTTCTGGCAACGCCGCCATCATATCGCTAAGTTTTTGCACCATCTCATCAAAATCATCTGACAACGATTCCAACTCATACAAATCAATCTTCCCGTCGCTCCTGATCACCATGATATCGGGCCGCCAATCGGCGAACTCGCCGAGCACGCTCCGGTCCAGACCCGACCCCGTCCGCAAGGACCGATTCATGACGGCGAACTCAACATCACCCCCCGCAATTCGCAGACGCGCCAGCCGTTCGCAGGTGGCCGCGTGAGCGATCCCGTTCGCCCCGCCCGTGTTCTGCACCGTACCCAAGAGCAGCCTCAGCTCGCCGCCGCAGACAATCGGCATCGACTGACATTCCAGCGGCGCCTCGTTCATCCTCCCGACCCACAAACAACAGAGCCAACTCGAATGACCGCTGACGGCGATCGACTGCGTCTGATACGCCGCTCCCGGCGTGGCGATGTCCTCGATCACCCCGACCGAACCGACGTTCTCGATCACCAGCGAGAGATCGTCGATCTCCACTACACCGTCCCCGTTCAGATCCGCCGTGAACGGTTCATCCGCCGGTGTCGCCTCGCCGAAGTCCTGCAGCACAACGCCGACATCCCCGGCATCGACGACCTGCGTCACGTTGGCATCCCCGATCGGGAAGAGCTCGGTGAAAGGCCTGGCCTCCGAGACCGTGGAATCCCAACCTATCAACTCCGCAACATAAGGCTCGTTCTCTGCCGGATCCACACGGGAAAAGACAACGACGCCCCGCGTCGCGCCGATCTCGGGGTCGCGCCATGGCAGCATCGCCGCCCCGAACTCTATGACGGTGGAATCACCATTCAACATGACCGCCGCGGCCGTGGTTGTGTCCACGGTTTCCACGCCACCCTGCGAACCGGCCCCGTGGAACACAGATACACCCCCGAGCGCCTCGCCCACCCCGGGCAGATTCGGATCGCTGATCGCGATGTCATCGAATCCGTCCGCGTTGATATCGCCCAACGCGGTGATCGCGGCGCCAAACACATCAAGCGGTTCGGCGCTGACATACTGCCTGATGAGTGATCCGGACACGCCATTCAAAGCCGAGACCACACCCGAAACAGAGAACGGGTCCGCCCCCCCCCGGTCATGATCACCGAGGACGCCAGCACATCCAGACCGCCGTCGCCATCAACATCCCCCGCTGCCGAGACAGCCAGCCCGAGGAGCGACCACCCGTCACCGTCGACGACGTGGATCAGGGCCCCTTACTGTCCCGAGAAAATGTAAACACGACCCGCACGCCAGCCGTTGACCGCGGAATATGGGGCTCCGACGACGATGTCATTGACGCCATCACCGTCCAGATCACCCGCGGCTGAGCACGAACACCCGAATGCATCGTTTGGCTCGCCCGAGACGAGCGTGAACAAGATCGCCCCGCCATTGCCCGAGTACACGCCAACGCGTCCGACTCGATCCGAGTTTTCATCGATTTCCACAGTCGGGACAAGAAAATCGTCAATGCCATCCCCGTCGAAGTCGTAGCCGTCCAGGCTCGCGGACTGGGCCATTGCTGGTAGTGACAATACGGACAGCAGCAACGAAACCACGAAACACAAACCCAAATCCAAGCCGGGCTTGCGGCTGACTTGCCCCGGTATACACGCCGTTTTCAAATGGATCTGCTTGATTCATGAAGCTTGTTGTTAATCAACTCGAAGTTCACGCACTATTCTGACCTGCACAACTCTTTAATAATCACAAATTATGATCTGTGGATAACATGGGCCGCGGTTCGGCCATTCCCCCTCCCGAACACACGGTCCCACCACGAAGAAACACAGTTCCGTGTTTCAACTCAACCAGCTTCCAGCAGATTTGAGTAGGCATGGCGCACCAGCTGAGGTTGCTGCGGAGTTTCCAGGCGCCGGGATCGAAAAAAAACGGCGGGCCCCCCAAAGGAAGCCCGCCGGGATATCAACTCTCAGCTGTCAACGACGCCCTGATGGCGCTCAGTGCGTCATCCCGAACACGCTCAGCAGCATGCCAAGGTCCGCCGTGTTCACCACGCCGTCGTTGTTCAGGTCCGTCGCGCCCGCCGGGGCGCCGAACCCCTCGATCATCACGCTCAGGTCCGACGTGTCCACGATCCCGTCCGCGTTGAAGTCCGCCCTCACCTCCAGCGGCTCGACCGGCGGCGCCTCCAGCGTGATCAGCAGCTCGTACTCGCCGAACCCGTAGTCCTCGTACGGCATCGACACGTCCATCAGGCCGTCGAAGTCCGAGTCGCCGTGCCCCGTCACCGCCAGCGTGGCGGCGCCGGCCACGTCCGCGACGAACGACAGCATCGAGTACCCCGCCAGCGGGCCGCTGTTGTCGTCCATCGCCGCGATCGCGTGCTCGCCGGTGAACCAGCCGAGCATCGTGTCCGTGTACGCCCCGTTGCTGTTCATCCCGTCCACGACCGTGACCGTGTACGTCGCGCCGGGGGTCAGGCCGGTGACGTTCAGGTAATCGACATCACCGTTGATGTAGATCGGCGTGTCCAGCGCGCCGGTCAGCCCGACGCCCATGTCGTTCACGCAGTCACCCGCGACGAAGGTCATCGCGTCGCCGAAGTGGTCATTGTTCGCCGGCGACTCGCCCTCGGCGCAGACCGCCGAGGCGTCAACGTCCGGGCCCGGGTCGGTGTACCGGTAGCCGATCTTCAGAATCGACTCGTTCCCGTTGCCCAGGTCCACGCACCGGAACTTCGCCCAGTACGTCCCCTCCGCGAATCCGCCCTCGACCACATCGTTCGCCTTCGTCTCGATGCACGCCGGGTAACCCGCGTGGCTCTTGGCGTGGCCGGCAGGCTCCATGAAGGGCGGCCTGGCGAACATCTCGACACGAGCCGCGTAGCCGCACGCAGACTGAGCGCAGACCTCCATCACGTCCAGCACATCGCCAGGCTGGACGTCGTACATCCGCATCTGCTCGAGCGTGGACGGGATGACGGTGTCAACCCCGTCGAGGTAGCACCACACCGGCTCGTTGCAGACCTCCCTCACCTGGATGTTGAGCACGCCGGAGTTCCAGACCCCGTCGCGAACGTTGTCCGCATCATCAAAGCTCTCGAAGAACTCCATGCGAACGCGGCCGTTGGGGAGATAGACGTCGGAGAACCCGAAATCCCCGAGCTTCTGCACACCGCTTGAGAACGATGCCGTCCCCGGGAAGCCGGAGTTGATGCCGGGCGCCAGGAACAACCCCACCTGGTCCGGGGCGACGGTGTCATCGAAATACACCACCATCTCGCTCAGCCAGGACCCGCCCTCCGCGGTGATGTTCACGTTCCAGCCGATCCCGTTCAACGTCAACGGCGTCCCGGACGCGTACCCCAGCGCCGACGCAAGATCGAAGTTGATCACGGTGTTGCTCGGATCCCCCAGGGAATCAAAGCTCTCGATGCCGGCGACGTTGAATGCGTACACCTGCCCGAACCGGGACGACCCGGGGTCGGCCTCGGGCAGCGAATCGTCACCGGCGATCGTCGGCGTCTTGACGCTCTGCGGCGTATGCGTCGCGCTCAGCCGCCCATCTGCAAGCGCCACGCCCGCGATCATCATCGACAGCGCCGCGCACGCCGCCGTCTTGCTCAGTCGTTCTTGCATCGGAACCCCCTTCGAGAAGCGACCCGGAGGCGCGCCGGAAACAATCCTCAGCACACCAGTTGCGCACGACACACGATGGCGAACCCGGCGTCGGGCCGGGCCGGATCAAGGACCTATAAGTTCAGCCTACCGCGCTCATCACGGCGAGAAACCCGAAAAATCAGCGGTTTCAAGCAACCGGCGGGACACGCCACGTCGCCATGGACATGGAAAATACCGGCGGGCCCCGCCAGGGAGACCGCCGGTGAATCAATCAGAACTCAATCGAACCGCCGCGGCTCAGTTCGTCGCGCCGAACAGCCCAATCAGGATGCCCAGGTCGCCCGTGTCAACGACGCCGTCGCCGTTGAGGTCCGCCTGACGCTCCAGCGGGATGTCCCCGAGGTCGGGCGCCAGCCCATGAACGAGCAGCATGTAGTCGCCGAAGCCGTACTCGTTGTACGGCATCGAGGGGTCCATCAGGCCGTCGAAGTTGTCATCGCCGTGACCGGTGACCGCGATCGTCGCCGCGCCCGAATCGTCGGCGATGAACTCGATCGCCGAGAACACGCCCCGGGGCCCGCCGTTGTCGTCGGAGGTCACCAGCACCCCGGCCGCGGCGAACCAGCCGAGCATCGTGTCGGTGTACCTCTGCTGCCCGTCGGAGCCTGCGACGATGGTCGCGGTGTAGATCGTCCCGGGCGTGAGCCCGTCGATGCGGTAGAAGTCCACATCGCCGTTGATGACGATCGGGACATCGAGCGTGCCGAAGATCCCGACGCCCCCCGCGTCGGCGCAGACGCCCGCGTCGATCGGGGTCGCGCTGTCGAACCCGTCATTGGACGGCGCCGACTCATCCTCGGCGCACACCGCAGCGGGATCCGGGTCCGGCCCCGGGTCGGTGTAGTGGAACCCGACCTTCAACTCACTGAGATCTCCGGTCAGCAGATCCTCGCAGTGGAACTTCGCCCAGTACGTCCCCTCCGCGAAGCCGCTCTCGACGACGTCATCCGCCTTCGTCGAGATGCACGACGGCTCGCCGTCGTTCCCCTTGCGGTGCCCCGCGGGCTCCATGAACGGCGGCCTGGCGAACATCTCCACACGCGCCGGCCCGCCGCACGCCGACTCGGCGCACACCTCGAAGACCTCGAGCGTGTCGCCGGGCTCGACGTCGTACACCCGCATCGGGCCCGACATGTACGATTCGTCGCCGTCCAGCGAGCAGATCACCGGGCGGTCGCAGCCGCGGATGTCAAAAGGACACTCCGTCATGAGATCGCCGTTCAGGTCCGTGACGACAACCCTCCACGTGACCTGCTCGCCCGGCGCAAGGTTGATGCCGGTGATCACGTTGATCGGGGTCGGGCCGGTGATGCCGCCCGACACCAGCCCGATCACCGAGTTGTTGTTGTGATCGAAGACCTCAGTCCGGAGCGTCGTCGGCAGCGGGGAGCACCCGCCCTCCCGGGTAATCACGTTCAGGTTGAGCGAATCGCCGTAAGGGCTCACCTCGATGGGCTCGGAAGGGACCGTGCAGATGGGGTTGGACGCGCACTGCGCGACCAGCGTCACCGGGCAGTTCGTGATCGCGATGCTGCTCAGGTCGGTCATCCGCATCACAAAGTTCAGCGTCTGCCCCGGCACGGCGCCGTCGTTCAGCACCGTGCCGACGATGTCCAGATTCGTCGGGCTGTTGATGTCGCCCAGATCCGAGTCGATCTCGGACTGAATGATGTTGTCCACGATGATCTGGAGCAACGTTGCCCGATCGGGACCGCAGGGCGAATACGCGGAAAACGTGCAGCGCCAGGCGCTGACGGGCTGCCCGGTGCTGTCGATCGGGACGATCAGAGGATCGTCGGTCAGCAGGACGCACACCGGCGCATCGTCGCACATGGGGCCACGCGGCTCGGGCCCCGCGATGCCCGGGTTCGTGATCTCGATCGTGACCTGGGCGGACGCCGTAGCGCCGGCGAGGCCGATCGCCATCAGGCCGGCCAGCGCCGTCGCGCCGACGAAAGCGGAGTTCACAAGTCTCTTTATCATTTGATCTTCTCCAGTTTCAGCGAGATCGCCGGACTGCTGCCGGAGCGCAGCCCCACCCGACATCCGAATCCCGGTGAACACCGGGCCGTCGCCAACATACCCAACGCCGGGTGTTATAAGACGTTCAAATCGACTGAATCTTGATTTCGGGACACGCCAGCAGGCGCAAGAAAAAACCGGCGGGCCCCGCAAGGGAGCCCGCCGGAGAATCAATCACAACTCAATCGAACCGCTGCGGCTCAGTTCGTCGCGCCGAACAGCCCGATCAGGATGCCGAGATCCGACGTGTTGACCACGCCGTCGCCGTTGAGGTCGGCCTGACGCTCGATCGGCATCTCGTTGCCGCCGGCGTTCTCGGTGCGGATCGACAGCATGTAGCCGCCGCGGCCGAACTCGTCGTACGGCATGCCGGAGGCCATGTGGCCGTCGAAGTTGTCATCGCCGTGGCCGGCGACCGCCAGGGTGGCGACGCCGTTCTCGTCCGCGGTGAAGGCGATCTTCGAGTAGCCGCGCATCGGGCCGCTGTTGTCATCGACCGCGACCGCGACGCCTTCGGCGACGAACCAGCCGAGCATGGTGTCGGTGAAGACGTTGTCGGTGTTCAGGCCGGCGACGATGGTGGCCTCGTAGGAGACGCCGGGCTGCAGCCCGGTGACGCGGAAGTAATCCACGTCGCCGTTCATGAAGACCGGGGTGTCGAGCACGCCGAACAGGATCGTGCCGTGCGTGTCGGTGCAGTCACCGGCGTTGACCACGGTCGCGTCCGCGAACGTGTCGTTGGGGGACTGCGCCTCCTCCTCGGTGCAGGTGACGATCGGGGCCGGGGCGCCGACGTGGATGTTCACCACGCAGTCGGTCGTCCTGCCCTCGCAGTCGGTCGCCGTGAAGGTGGCCGTGTAGTCGCCGGCGTCGTCCATGCCCGGGGCGATGGAGTAGCCGACGCAGTTCTCGCCAGTGTCGCTCACGCTGACGAAGCCGGGGATGTCGGTCGCGAGCTGGGTCGCGCCGCAGTGGCCGCAGGGCGAATCGGCGCAGACGGTGATCGTCGTGGACGAGCCCGCGTCAACGCTGATGTCCGTGCCCTCCATGACCTCGCAGGTCGGGGGATCGGTGCAATCCTCTTCCATCGGGTCGGTGTAAACGAAGCCGACCTTGATGATGCGGTACGTCCCGGCGGTCACGTCCGAGCACTTGAACTTCGCCCAGTACGTCCCCTCGGCGAAGCCGCCCTCGACCACGTCGTTGGCGCGGGTCGAGATGCAGACCATGTGCGGGCCCTTGGTGGCGCCGATCGGGTCCATGAAGGGCGGGCGGGCGAACAGCTCGACGCGCGAGATGTTGTAGTCATCGCAGTGCGAGCGGGCGCACAGCTCGAGCTCCGGCAGGATGTCGCCGGTCTTGACCTGGTACATCGCCATCATGTACTCGGTGCGGACATCCTCGGGGCCGCTGTCGCACTGGTGCCCGCCGAAGTAGCACGCCGGGAGCTTGTCGCAGCCCTTGCGGACGATGATGTCGAAACGGCATTCCTCGCTGCGATCGCTGCCGTCCTCGTCCTTGACCTCGATCTTCCAGTTCTCCGAGCGGTAACCGTCCTCGCGATCGCAGAGATTGACCTCGAAGCACACCTCGACCGGGTTGCCCTCGTCGGTGACATACTTGGTCTCGACGGTGTTGCTGCCCCGCTTGAGACGCACACGCAGCCTGTCCGAATCGGGGCAGGTGCCGTCCACATACACGCAGATCATCCCCGTGTCGCTGTCGTTTGCGCACTCGATCTCGACATACGCGTCCATGCCCTCGCCGACAAGACCGACGATCTCGCAGTTGGGCCGGTTGTCGCACTCATCGTCGTCGCTCGCCAGCGCATGGCCGGCGCCGATGGTCAGCACGGCGCCCAGCGTCGTCACCGCGGCGGCGCGCGTCAGACGACACAGATCCCAGGAATCTTTGTCCATCAACATCACATACTCCTTACGTATTGTCGGGTGCCCCGAAAAAAAAACTCCTCCCGCGACGCCCCAACCGGGTGCGCCGGCCGCGTGTTCCACGCGCGACTTTGGTCCACAACCAGTCTAGGAGACTCCTCCGGGAAACAGACCGAAAAAAACACGTTTTCATGGCGCGCCGCGGGACACGTCAACGCGCGCACGAGCGCCCGACGTGTCCCGCCGCGATCACCCCGGCGCAAAAAAACCGGCGCGTCCCGCCGGGGACACGCCGGAGAATCATGAACTCAGACCGAACGGTTCAGGACACGTCAGTTCGGCGTCGCGCCGAACAGGCCGATCAGGATGCCCAGGTCGCCCGTGTCAACGACGCCGTCGCCGTTCAGGTCCGCCTGCCGCTCCAGCGGCATCTCGCCGGCGTCGTTCAGACCCCGGATCGTCAGCATGTAGCCGCCCTGGCCGTACTCGTCGTAGGACATGCCGGAGGCCATGTGCCCGTCGAAGTTGTCATCGCCGTGCCCGGCCACCGCCAGCGTGACCGTCCCGCTCTCATCAGCGGTGAACTCGATCCTCGAGTACACGTTGCGCGGCCCGCTGTTGTCGTCCGACGCCACCACGACGCCCGGGGCGACGAGCCAGCCGAGCATGGTGTCGGTGAACCCGTTCGAGCCGTTCATGCCCGCGATGATCGTCGCCGAGTACGCCGCGTCGGGGTTCAGCCCGATGACGCGGTAGTAATCGACGTCGCCGCTCATGAACACCGGAGCGTCCAGCACGCCCGAGATCGACACGCCCGACTCGTCAACACAGGCGCCGGAATCGATGACGTTGGCGTCCGCGAACGTGTCGTTGGGGCTGACCGCCTCGTTCTCGTCGCAGGTGATCACCGGCGCCGGCATCCCGACATGGATGCTGATCGAGCACTCGCTCGTCCGGCCATTGCAGTCCGTGGCGATGAACGTCGCGGTGTAGTCGCCCGCGTCGGCGCCCGTCGGGGCCAGGGTGTACTCCACGCAGTTCTCGCCGGGGCCGCTGACAAACATGAACCCGGGGACCGAAGACGCCAGCTGCGTCGAGCCGCAGTGATCGCACGGCGAATCCGTGCACACGTTCACCGTCGCCGTGGTGTCCGGGTCAACATCGATGCTCGAGCCCTCCAGCACCATGCAGGTCGGGGGATCCGTGCACTCCTCGACAACCGGCGGGTCCGTGTAGCGGAACCCGACCTTGATGATCCGGTACCGGCCGCTCACGACGTCCGAGCACTTGAACTTCGCCCAGTACGTCCCCTCGGCGAACCCGCCCTCGACCACGTCGTTGGCGCGCGTCTCGATGCAGACCTCGTTCCCGCCGTGGCTCTTGGCGTGGCTGATGGGCTCCATGAACGGCGGCCGGGCGAACAGCTCGACCCGCGCGCCGTTGTAGCACCGAGAGTGCGAGCACAGCTCCAGCACCGGCATGATGTCGCCGGCGGCCACGTCGTACATCATCGCGGGCTGGAGATCGCGCTCCTCGCTGCAGATGCGACCGTTGAAGTAGCACTCCGGACGCTTCCCGCACACGATGTTCACCTTGAACGGGCACATCGTGTACTCGTCGGTCTCGTCGTCCTTGACGACGATCTTCATGTTCAGCGTCGCCCCCTCCTTGTAGTCACAGAAGTCGGGGATCTCGAAGTACACCTTCTGACGCTGGTCCTTGTCCCGCCGCCACGTGCTCGCGATCTCCTGGTTGTCCAGCTTCAGCTTGATCGTCATCCCCCGACCGCCGGGGCAGGGCAGATCGACCCACGCGCAAACAGCGCCGTCATCACAGCTCCCGTCGCGGTCGCAGTACTGGGGGCACTCGGGCAGCGTCACCACAAGATCCCCGTAGTGATACTCCGCGTCGATGATCTCGCACGTCGGCGAGTCCTCGCAGTCATCCCAGTCATCAACGGCAAGGGCGAGGCTCCCGCCCAGGAGCATCGCCGTACACGCCGAACCGCACGCCAATGGCCGCCCATAGCGACCGAACGACCTTCTCCAGGCTTCGAATGACATCTGGCTCTCCTTCGAACTTGTCGGGTTCCCCGAACAAACACAACCCCACCGGTGGCGCACCTGCGTTACACGCAACTCTCGGCCACTACTGCAGCAAGGTCCGATAGCCTGTTCTACCAACGGGCCCGGATCTTGACGATCGAAATATCGCGCCAAGCCCCCCATTTCGGGGACACGTCAGCACGGCGACAAACACGCACCCCGTCGCATCGTGTGAAGACAAACCAACTTACTGCAATCGCAAGGGAAACCCCCGGGAAGAGACACGCGCGCTGCAACGCGCGATTCGAGATACTTCACGAGCCCCCCGGCGCTTCGCCGTCGAGACGCTCCACGCCGTCCACCCACCGTTGCATGTCCAACTCCTCGGCGTCGAGCCCCAGCGCGCCCAACTCCGCATCTTCTCCCTCACCGCCGGACGCCGACCCCTCGCCGACATCGCTCCGATCACTCGGCGCAAAGCCGAACTCCCGCAGCCACATCGCCGCGCTCGCGCCGCCAGCCGCCCCACCGCCGGCCGAACCCCGGCCCCGCCCACCGACCGCCGCGTCATCCGCCAGGCGCTGGAGAAACTGCTCGCTCGTGAGCGTCGGGCAACGCCGCTTCCGCGCCGCCGTCAGGATCCGCCGGTCCGAGCTGACCGCCAGCAGCGTCCGGGGCGCCGAGTCCTCGGCGATGATCCGCTCGATCATGATGTCCGCTGCATCCGGCCCATGACCGGCGAAGACCAGCCGGATCCGCGATTGCGCCGCCAGTTCCTTCGGCAGCGTCAGCTTCGCCGAATCCCCGTCGCACACCAGCCGGACGTCGGCGCCCCCCCAGCGGCTCCGCCGGATCAGCCCCGCCAGCCTGACCGCGTCCGGACCGGCGAGCTCCGGCGGCAGCACCCCGGTCACGTGCAGGACGTTGTAGGTGTCGATGATCAGCCGATCCGCCATGCCCAGTGGAATCCTCGCGAGCCGGCCCGGTTCGGGGGCGATGAATCCTCGCGCCGAGCCGGCGACGACGCCGATCGGCAGGCCTACCCTATGGCCGATCCGTCCGGGGGGACCGCCCGTGCCGGTGGGCAGTGTCAGTTGTCCGGGGCCTGCGCCCCGGTCATACTCCCAGGTCCAATCCAATACGCCACAACGGCATGCGAGGCCTCGACTCGGCGTCGAGACCCCGGCATCGCCTCTCAAAGCCGAAGAACCAACCACTCGGCGACCAACAGGAGCACCCCGGACCATGGCCATCCGAATCAAGGGCCGAGGCGGCGAGAGCGTCGAGCAGATGATGCGCCGCTTCAAGAAGCTCTGCGAGAAGGAAGGACTGACGAAGGACGTCAGGCGCAAGGAGTACTACGAGAAGCCCTCCGAGCGCCGCAACCGCACCAGGCGCCGCACCTTCCGCCGTCCCGCAGGCTCCGCCCCCAGCGCACGCTGATCGCGCCCCGATCCAGAGCCCCGTGCCGGGGCCCACGCTCGCCCCGATCCTTCGGGGCGGTTTTCGCTCGGGATCAACACATCCCGGCGT
The DNA here is from genome assembly GCA_020639135.1 of Phycisphaeraceae bacterium. Lineage (GTDB taxonomy): Bacteria > Planctomycetota > Phycisphaerae > Phycisphaerales > UBA1924 > JACKHE01. Next base: position 453,720 of record JACKHE010000003.1, on the reverse strand, counting down.
TTCCGGCGCCAATGCCCGGCGCCCCACGCTTCGCACACATCAAGCATCGCGTCATCGGTCGCCGATGATGCTGGTCCACCACCACATGAGGACCCGACGCCGTGATCACGCCTGACACGTTGACTCTCGCCGCCATGAACCCCATCTATTTCATCGCCCCCGCCGGCGCCATCGCGGCGCTCATCACCGCCTTCCTCTTCTCGCGCTCCGTCATGGCGCGATCCGAGGGCGACGCCGAGATGGTCCGTATCGCACAGGCCGTCCGAGAGGGCGCCATGGCCTACCTCAAACGCCAGTACAAGGTCGTCTTCGGCGTCTTCGTCGGGCTCCTCATCTTCCTCGGCATCCTCGCCGCCATGGGCATCCAGGAGACCCTCACCCTCGCAGGCGTCCCCATCGCCGGCTTCTTCTCCGGCCTCTGCGGCTGGTTCGGCATGAAGATGGCCACCAACGCCTCCGCCAGGACCGCCGCCGCCGCCCGCGATTCCCTCAACGAGGGCCTCACCGTCGCCTTCCGCTCCGGCGCCGTCATGGGCATGATCGTCGTCGGCTTCGCGCTCCTCGACGCCTCCGCATGGTTCTTCGTCCTCAACACCTTCACCGACATGACCGTCCCCGTGCTGACCACCATCATGCTCAGCTACGGGATGGGCGCCTCCACCCAGGCCCTCTTCGCACGCGTCGGCGGCGGCATCTACACCAAGGCCGCTGACGTCGGCGCCGACCTCGTCGGCAAGGTCGAGGCCGGCATCCCCGAAGACGACGCGCGGAACCCCGCCACCATCGCCGACAACGTCGGCGACAACGTCGGCGACGTCGCCGGCATGGGCGCCGACCTCTACGAGTCCTACTACGGCTCCATCCTCGCCACCATGGCCCTCGGCGCCGCCGCAGCCTTCACGCTCCCGGGCGTCACCACCGACCAGTCCGGCGCCCTCGCCATGCTCCTGGCCCTGGCGCCCCTCGCCCTCGCCGGCGCCGGCATCTTCTGCTCCATCCTCGGCGTCTTCACCGTCAAGGCCAAGGAGGGCGCCTCCTTCGCCGAGCTCCTCAAGGGCCTCCACAAGGGCGTGTACGTCGCCTCAGGGCTCATCATCATCTGCGCCTTCGCGCTCCTGTTCGTCCTGCTCAACTCCGGCGACGGCAAGGCCGTCGCGCAGGCCGCCGGCGTCTCCTGGCTCGGCATCGGGGGCTCCATCGCCTCCGGTCTCATCGCCGGCCTCGTCATCGCCTACGCCACCGAGTATTACACCTCCTACGAGCACCCGCCGACACAGCGCATCAGCCACCAGGCCATCACCGGCCCCGCAACCGTCATCATCTCCGGCATCGCCGAGGGCATGAAGTCCACATGGGCCTCACTCGTCACCGTCGTCATCGCAATCATCGCCGCATTCGCCTTCGCCGGCGGCGGCGACAACTTCCTCATGGGCCTCTACGGCGTCGGCATCGCCGCCGTCGGCATGCTCGCCACGCTCGGCATCACACTCGCCACCGACGCCTACGGCCCCATCGCCGACAACGCCGGCGGCAACGCCGAGATGACCGGACAGCCCCCCCATGTCCGCGAGCGCACCGACATGCTCGACTCGCTCGGCAACACCACCGCCGCCACAGGCAAGGGCTTCGCCATCGGCTCCGCCGCGCTCACCGCTCTCGCACTCTTCGCCGCCTACCTCCAGGTCGTCCAGACCCAGCTCAACACCCAGGCCGTCGATTACGTCACCCACGCCAACATCCAGGCCCCCGCCGGTGAGTACGCCGTCCACCAGGGCTTCGGCAAGTTCGGCGTCGTCTTCACCGGCGCCACTGAAGCCGACACCACCACCTTCGGCGCCATCCTCGAGGACAAGACCCAGTTCGAGGGCGCCAAGACCTCCTGGCGCGACATCCCCGTCGGCGAGACCTTCACCGTCATCCACGGCTCCGCAGACGATCACAACATCACCATCGCCGGGCACGACCTCCGCTTCGACATCGTCTCCCTCAGCCACGGACGCATCGCCGACGTCCTCGCCTTCTACGACATGACCCTGACCAACCCCCGCGTGCTCGGCGGTGTCTTCATCGGCGTCATGCTCGCCTTCGTCTTCTGCGCGATGACCATGAACGCCGTCGGCCGCGCCGCCAACCTCATGATGGTCGAGTGCCGCAGGCAGTTCGGCAAGATGCGCGAGGGCTTCCTCAAGTCCGGCATGTCGAAGGAAGACGTCGCCGACCCCATGAAGTGGCCCAAGCAGGTCGAGTACGAGGGCGTTCACTACCCCGACTATGCCTCGTGCGTCTCCATCTCCACTGCCGGCGCGCAGAAAGAGATGGTCGTCCCCGCGATGATGGCGATCATCATCCCCATCGCCGTCGGCCTCATCCTCAGCGTCCCCGGCGTCGTGGGCATGCTCGCCGGCGGACTCACCTCCGGCTTCGCCGTCGCCATCTTCATGGCCAACGCCGGCGGCGCCTGGGACAACGCCAAGAAACTCATCGAGTCCTACGGCCGCATCTCCGCCAACGACTTCGCCAACAACCCCGACAAACGCGAGTGTGTCCCCCACCAGATCCGCGACGACATCGACCTCCGCGCCCAGGCCTTCATCGCCGACGGCCGGGGCGACGCAATCGTCTATGGCAAGGGCTCCGACGACCACAAGGCCACCGTCGTCGGAGACACCGTCGGCGATCCCTTCAAGGACACCTCAGGACCCTCCCTCAACATCCTCATCAAGCTCATCTCCATCGTCTCCGTCGTCTTCGCCGGCCTCATCGTCAAGTTCGGCCCCTACATCGGCGATATCCTGGGCATCAACTGACCCCTCCCCATACGCCCGGGATGAGCGCAGCGAATCCCAGGATGAATCAACCAGCGCACCCGAAGCCCATGGATCCCCATCCATGGGTTTTTTCTTTCCCATCACCAGCGCAATACCATTGCCCAATCACATGCCCCGCGCCCCGGGACAACTCGACTGCCTCGTCGTCGGTCTGGCGCGCAGCGGGACCACCCTGCTCACCAACCTCCTCACCAACCGCGGCGAATCTCGCGTCTGTCTCGCCGAACCGAGGCTCACCACACGCCGCCCCTATCGGCCCGACAAGCAGGACTACTTCCGCCGCCTCGGCTTCCCCGACCCCATCAACACGCGCACCGTCGCCGAGCATCTCCTCCGGCAATCCCGCGCTGGCGTCAAGGAGGTCCGCGCCAGGCATATCGCCGCCGCCCTCCGCCGCTTCGACCCGGCGCGCATCATCCTCGTCACACGAGACGCCCGCGCCGCCCTCGCCTCCTACCACGAGAAGAACGCAGGCAGCGACTCCCCACGCTCCCGCCGACGCTTCCCCGCGAAGCTCTTCCTGCGCACCGCCCCCCTGCTGCTGGACCTCTGCCAGCGCGAAAAACACCGCCTGATCGTCGTCCGCTACGAGGACTTCGTCGCCGACCCCGCCATCCGCGGCGACCTCGCCGATCGCCTCGACTGGCCGCTCGACGGCGACCTCGCCCTCTACGGCGCCCTTAACCGCGCCGGCGAATCGGGCAAGCACGACAACGCCATCTCCACAAAGAGCCTCCGCCGCCCGGCCCCCACCGACCCCGCCACCCTCGCGACCCTCACCCCGATCCTCCGCAGGCTCGCCAACTACCAGCGCGCCTTCAACTACCCCGACGCCTGGCCCAACCCTGATGATGAGCGCAGCGAATCCCAGGATCGCCTGCAACATTCGTGATGCAACACCCCTTCAACACGCCCCCCGTCGTCATCATGACCCGAGGCCACTCCGGCTCGCGCGTCCTCGCCTGGTCGCTGCAACACCTTGGAGTCGCGCTGGGCGCCACCGAGGAAAAACCCACCGGCGACATCCAGGACCGCCGCTTCTCACGCCGCATCAAGCGCCTCGCCATCGCCCGCCTCGCCGGCGCCACCGACGAACGAGCCACCGGCGCCCAGGCGAAATCCCTCCTGCGAAAAGCCATCCCCGCCCAGCGCTGGATCGCTAGCCGCCACGAGGGACCGCTCCTGCGCTGGGGCTGGAAGTTCCCCGAGACCTGCCTCATCGGCGATGTCGTCGAACGCGCCTTCACAGGCGCCCGCTACATCCACCTCATCCGCGACGGCAGGGACATCGCGTTCAAGTCCCACCTCACCGACGACCCGGACCGCACACTGGGCAATCGCCTGCTCACAGCCGCCGGCGCCATCGACGACCCGCCCCACATCCGTGCGGCGAAGTCCTGGGCATTCCAGGAGCGCACACTCCGCGAGTTCTTCCGGACGATCCCGACCGAGCGCATCCACCGCGTCAGCTTCGAGCAGCTCGTCGCCGAGCCCACCCCCACCATCGAACGCTGCGCCGCCTTCCTCGACCTGCCCATGACAGCCGCCTGCCGGGACTACCTCGCCGACAAGATCAACCCGTCCAAGATCGCGCAGCACCGCGAGGAGGACCCCGGGCTGATCGCGCAGGTCGAGCACGCCATCGGCGATGAGCTCCTCGCCGCGGGCTACGCCCTGACCGCCCCCGCGAGCACGGAGTCGCGCACGAACGACGCGGTGTCCCAGACATAACGCTCCAGCGCCGTCGCCCGCGCGATCGCGCCCATGGACGAGCGCAGCGCCGCGTCGCACGCCAGCCGCGCCATCGCCTCCGACATCGCCACGACGCCGTCCACCACGATCCCGCCACCCGTGTCCAGCTTCTCCGCCAGCACCGGCAGGTCCCGCGCGATGACGGGCAGCCCCGTCAGCATCCCCTGCACGATCGCCTGCGAAAACGTCTCGTGCGACGTCGAGGGAACCAGCAGCACGTCCCACCCCCGCAGCAGCCCCGGCGTCTCCGACGAATCCATCCACGGGTGCGCGATGATCCGCTCATCGTCCAGCGGCGGGCAGTTCTCCCGGCGCTCGTACGACGCCAGGTGCAGCTCGCACCGCGCGCGCACGTCCGCCGGCAGCATCCCGAACGCCTCGATCGCGTCACCCGCGCCCTTCCACGGGTTGTCCAGCTTCCCCAGCACGCCGAAGCGCACGACGTCGCCCGCCACGCCCGGGATGAGGCCCTGCGAATCCCGGGATTCTCCAGACTCTTCGCGCCCATCCGCGCGGGGATGAAACACCCCGGCATTGGGGATCCCGTACCGCGTCACAACACGCGCCGAAGGAAGCACGCCCCGCGCCTGCGCCTCGATCTCCCTGTTCACGCACACCACCGTCACGCCATCGCCGGTGAGCGACCTCGCGAACCCCTCGCGCACCGTCCGGTGCGCCAGCAGCGTCACACGCTCCGCCAACCCCTTGCGCCGCATCGTCCGCAGCAGCGGCGCCAGCCCCCGCGTCGGGTTGCCAACGATCACCGCGTCGTAGGGCCCGCCGCTGAGCACACGCCCCTGCGCCGCCAGCGTGTTCCACAGCGGTTTGATCAGACTGGGTGTCGAGATCACCCGCGCCCCCGAGCAGCCCATCCGACCCTGCAAACGCCTGGCCCACGTCGATTCCACCACCAGCGTCAGGTCCAGATCGAGCCCCAGCAGCTGCTCCGTCAGCAGCATGTCAAAGAGCTGCACCCCCCGCATCGCCTTCCGCTCCCGCCTCGTCAGGAACGACGAGCTCAGGAAAAGGACCGACGGACGCGTAGTCGCCGGTTGTGGCGCCGTGTGGGGCAATCGATCGTCCTTCCTGCGTCCCCGCGAGGGATCCGGTGGCGGCGAGCGGGACAGACTAGGGCGCCGCGCGTACGCTTGACCATCGTCCCCCAGCCCCCGACACGCTCGCCGAGCGCCCCGATGCCGACACACCCCGAGATCACCATCCTGAATCTCGACAAGCAGGCCCTCTACCCCGAGGGCCGTGCGCTCCGCCCGGAGTTCCTCATGGGCCACCAGCGCACCCTGCTGACCCGCGACACGCCCGTCGCCTCCATCGGCTCCTGCTTCGCCCGCGAGATCAAGGACTACCTCGTCGCCCACGGGTACAATTACCTCCAGACCGCCCAGGGCCCCAACGCCCGCCACGGCTCCGCCGCCTGGGACCGCGTGTACAACACCTTCTGCCTCAAGCAGGAGTTCCAGCGCGCCCTCTCCGACGAGTTCCAACCCCAAGAGCGGTTCTGGCGCCACGAGGGCAGGCTCCTCGACCCCTACCGCAAGCAGGTCGTCTGGGACGACGAGGCGCACGCCCAGCGCGAACTCGAGGCCCACCGCATCGCCGCGCGCCAGGCCCTCACCAGCGCGAAGGTCGTCATCATCACCGTGGGCCTGACCGAGATCTGGCACAGCACGATCGACGGCAGCGTCTTCTTCCAGGTCCCCCCCGCCACCGTCTTCGACCACGACAGGCACGCCTTCCGCAACTCCACCGCCGGCGAGAACCTCGCCAACCTCGAGGCCGTCCGCGCACTGCTGCACCGGGCGAATCCGGACTGCCAGATCGTCATCACCGTCAGCCCCGTCCCGCTCCGCGCAACGTTCCGCCCCTGCAACGTCGTCGTCGCCAACACCGTCTCCAAGGCGACGCTCGTCGCCGCGGTCAGCGAGTTTGTCGCCAACCACGACAACGTCCACTACTTCCCGAGCTACGAGCTCGTCACCACCTGCATCCCCAGAGCGTTCAAGAGCGACAACCGCCACGTCACACCGCGCGCCATCGCCAGGATCATGCGCGTCTTCGAGTCGATGTTCCTCGACCAGCCGGGCCGCGGCGCCCCCCGCAGCACAACCCCCGAACCCGCCGCCAAACCCCTCGCACACGCCGCGAACTGACCCCATCCCGTCATGACCAGCCACAACCACGACCCGCACACCGACGACCTCCACGAAGACGCAATCGAGCCCGACACCGGCCGCCCCCAGCCCGCGCGCGCCTCCGCCGAGGACCGCGCCCGCGCACGCCAGCTCGCGCTCGCCGTCGCCGATGCGCTCGACGACGCCAAGTGCGAGGACATCATCGTCCTGGGCGTCCACGGGTTCAGCCAGATCACCGACTACGTCGTAATCGCCAGCGGCTCGAGCGAACGCCAGCTCCGCGCCGCCGCGCACCGCGCCATGGACGCCGGCGAGGAGCTGGGCCAGCCCCCCTACAACCGCGAGGGCGAGCACACCGTCGGCTGGGTCGTGATCGACTTCATCGACGTCATGGTCCACCTCTTCGAGCCCCACACCCGCGCGCTCTACGACCTGGAGATGCTCTGGGGCGACGCCGAACGCGTCCCGTTCACACCCACGAAGAAGAGCGCCGCGGCCTCCACCGACCGCGCCCCCGGGGCCTGACGTACACTCACGCCCATGGCGCGGGAACTCTCACTCGCCAACAAGTGCCAGATCCTCTTCGGCGCCGCGACCGTGCTGATCGTCGCCGCCGCGCTGCTCGGCCCCTGGCTCCGCCTCGACCGCATCGTCAACGAGGCGCAGCAGGAGATCGTCGCCGAGCTGGCGCGCTACGCCGCCTCGCCCTACGAGAACCACGCCAACCTCTCCATCTTCACGACCCCGCCCCAGAAACCGGCGCTCGAGAGCGAGACCGGCGCGCCGCAGACCGTCATCCGCGTCGCCGCCGCCCTCCGCAGCGACTTCGACGAGCTCCAGCAGGGCGACAGCTTCGCCGCACGAGCCATCCGCAGGTTCCAGCAGGACCCCGACCGCCCGGCCTTCGGCGAATCGTTCCGCATCGGTGGCGAGTTCGTCCGCCGCCAGGCCCGCCAGTACCGCAACGACGAGGGCGAGCTCACCCGTGTGATCTTCGTCGAGCACCGCTCGCGCCGCGCCGCCAGCCTCCTCTTCGTGGACCGCCTCTACCTGCTCGCCGCCGGCGTCTTCGCGGGAACGCTGGCGCTCTTCGTCTTCTGGTTCATCACCACCCGCCTCATCCTCTCGCCCGTCAAGGAGCTCCGGCACACCTGCACCCGCGTCGCCGAGGGCGACCTCACCGTCCGCTCCCGCATCAACACCGGCGATGAGTTCGAGCAGTTCGCCGACAGCTTCAACTCCATGCTCGCCTCCATCAGCCTCACCCAGGACCGCCTCCGCGAAATCAACGCCTCCCTCGATCTCAAGGTCGCGCAGCTCACCGAGGCCAACGTGGACCTCAACGAGGCCGCGCTCCTCAAGAACGACTTCATCGCCTCCGTCAGCCACGAGCTCCGCACGCCCCTCAACTCCATCATCGGCTTCGCCGAGCTCCTCCTGGAGATCGCCGCCGCGCAGCCCGAGGCCGAGACCGAGCACGAGAAGGCCATGCTCGAAAAACGCGGCCGCTACCTCGACAACATCGTCCGCGCCGGACGCAACCTGCTGGAAATGATCAACGACCTGCTCGAGATGGCCAAGATCGAGGCGGGCAAGGTGGACCTCCACGTCGAACGCGCCGGCGCCGCCGCGCTGTGCGAGGGGCTCGTCGCGCTCATCCGCCCCCAGGCCGAGCGCCGCGAGATCGAGCTGCTCTTCGAGGCCCCCAGCCGCGCCGAGGACCCCCTGCTCATCGAGACCGACCCCCGCAAGCTCGAGCAGATCGTCTTCAACTTCCTCTCCAACGCCGTCAAGTTCACGCCCGAGCAGGGACGCATCGTCCTCCGCGTCGAGCGCATCATGACCGCCGGCGAACCGGCCGTCCGCATCAGCGTCATCGACACCGGCCCCGGCATCGCGCCCGAGGACCAGGAGCGCATCTTCGACAGCTTCTCCCGCGTCGAGCTGGGCCACGCCCGCCAGCACAAGGGCACCGGCCTGGGCCTGACCATCGCCAAGCGCCTCGCCGACATGATCCAGGGCGAGATCCGCGTCGAGAGCGCCCTGGGTCAGGGCGCCATGTTCAGCCTCATCCTCCCCATCAACCTCGACCCCAACGCCGCCGTGGACATGACACTCCGTCTCGCGGGCCGATCAACCGCAGCGCGCCAGAACCCCCCCCGCCCGACCGACCAACCCCTCGAGATCGCCGACCACCTCGCCGGCGCCGACTGATCACGACGACCCCGCGGCGCAGCGCCGTGGTGCGGCGCAGCCGTGCCGCGCCCAGCGCACGCTCACCCCCGCACCGCGCGCTCCGTGTGCCGCACCACCGGCCTCCCCCGCGCCGGCCACTCCACCGCGACCACATCGATGCGCAGTGGCCGGCCCGTCCACCCCCGCTTCCGCGCAACCTCCCGCGCCAGACGCCGCAGCTTCTCCTGCTTGTGCGCGCCCACGCTCGTCTCGGGTCGGCGCGCCGGCGCCGCGCCGGATCCACCAACACGCCGCGTCTTGACCTCGACAAACACGATCGTCCGCCGATCGGGCGCCACGCACACCAGGTCAACCTCGCCGCTCCCCGTCCGCACGTTCCTGGCGATCACCCGGTACCCGTCGCGCCGCAGCTTCCGCGCCGCGACACGCTCGCCGGCGGGCCCGATCGGATCTCGCGAGCCATCGACCGCGCGCCCCGGCCGACGCCCCGGCCACCGGACTTCAAGCCATCGCCGCACACCCATCAACGCACCCCGGGCTGTTGCTCACTGCGTCCCGTCGATCAGGTACCGCGTCGAGGCGATGTCCAGCAGCCGCCGCTCCATGTCCTGGATCGGGCTGAGGCTGCTGCGATTGACAAGGCTCTGGAAGTATTTCTCCTGCTCCTCGAGCAGCCGCTGATGCACCAGCGCATCGCGGATCGCCAGCTGCGCTTCATACAGGCTCGTCTCGCTCGTCTCGATGGAATCCAGCCGGATCCACGCGAGCCGACCCGACCCGTACGCGATCGGCCCCGCGACCCCGCCCGGCCGCAGCCCCACCGCCGCCTCGTTCAGCGGCTCCGGGTTGAAGATCCTCGACGACGCGTAATCCTCGCCCGTCAGCTCGATGTCGTACGCGCCCCCGCCCGCCCTGTTGAACCCGCTCTCGCGCGAAGCGACCTCCGCGAAGTCCTCCCCGGCCCCCAGCGCCGCCGTCACCCGATCGACCGCCCCCGGGTCCGACTCCGACACCGAGATCATCCGCAGGTGCGCCGTCGGCGCCGGCTGGTACACCGCCTCATCCTGCCTGTACTGCAGCACCACGTCGCGCCACGCGACGTACGCCTTGTCACGCAGGATCCGCCGGAACTGCTCCTGGATGAACTCTGCCCGGCGCTCCGCCTCGACCTTCTCGTCGATCGTCAGCCCCTCCTCCTCCCGGAGCTTCCGCGAAAGCAGTTCCTCGCTGCCCCGGCTCTCGCTCACCAGGTTCTCACGCAACTGCGAGACCCAGTACAGCAGCCCGCTCCGCTGCTCGACCGTCAGCGACGACTCGAACTCCGCCAGCAGCAGCTCGTCCCGAACCTCGTCGCGCAGCCGATCACGGATCTGCTTCTGCGCCGACTGGATCCACTCCGCCGGCGCCTTCGTCCGCGCCTCCGCCGAAAGCCGCGCGTCGATCGGAGAGAAGAACTCCGACGCGAACACCGGCTTGCCGTTGATCTGACCCACCACCGAATCGATCATCACCTGGCCCACCACCCGGCCCGACAACGCATCGCTCGCCGTGGATCCCGCGCCGGCCGCCGGCTCGTCCGTCACCACGAACCGCGCCCCCTCGGGGGCGCCGCTGGACACCTCGATCGATCCCACCCCGCCCCGCGCCGTCTCGGCATCCAACACCGGGGCCGAGGGCGAGGGCCCGCCGATCCCGCCGACGTCGATCCTCGGCGCCAGCTCCAGCGTCGATTTGCCCGGCGCCCGCGCGGTGAGATCGCCGGTCACGATGCGGTGCCGGTTCGGCGCCCCGCACCCCGACGCCCCCAGCAGCGCCGCCGCCGTGATCCCCAGTGAAACCCGCCCCGCGACCGATCGATGCGTCCTGCGATTCATGCGTGCATCTTCCCCCGTTTCATCCCCACCGTCCAACCCCATCGGCCGGCATCGCCTAGAATCCCCTCAATTCACTCCGAAACTCAGAACCCCACCGGAAGGCGACCCATCATGGCCGAACTCATCACGCCCGGAGGCTCCGACACCCCCGACAAAGCGGAGCCCAGGCTGATCGTTGACAGCGACTGGAAGGCCGAGGCCCAGGCGGAGAAGGAAAAACTCGCCCAGCAGGAAGCCACGTCCAAGCCCCGCAAGGGCCATGACGACCTCCCCGAGCCCGACTTCCGAACCGTCGTCTCCATGCTCGCCACCCAGGCCCTGATGTACCTCGGCGCCTTCCCCGACGAACAGGGCCGCGCCGTCGTCGTCCCCGAATACGCCAAGATGCACATCGACCTCCTGGCCGTCCTCAAGGACAAGACCAGAGGCAACCTCACCGCCGAGGAGGACGAGGAACTCGACCAGATCCTCATCGAACTCCGCCAGCGCTTCGTCCAGATCCTGGGTGTCGCCCAGGCCCAGCAGGCGCAGCAAGCCCAGCAACCCGCAACCCCACAAGACTGATGCCGCGCTCAACACGCCGCCCCGAAACATTTTAGAATCCTCCAACGCATCCCCGACCGATCCTCACAGGGTCGGACGTCCCGGAACTACACAACCCAGCGACGACCCAGAAAGGACGCAACCGTGTCCGAGTCAGCGAACACCGCGCAGCCAGCGGTTCCCGCGCCCTTCCTCCTCCGAAGGCTCCACTCCCTCGCCGGCATCATCCCCATCGGCGCCTTCCTCTGCATCCACCTCACCACCAACGCCTCCATCGTCTGGGGCCGGCTCGGCCACGGCGGCGTCGAGACCTTCCAGCACGAAGTCAACTTCATCCACTCCACACCCTTCCTCCTCCTCATCGAGGTCTTCGGGCTCTGGCTCCCCATCGGCTTCCACGCCGTGCTCGGCTTCTACTACGCCTTCACCGGATCCAGCAACGTCGCCCACTACGGCTACGGCGCCAACTGGCGCTACACCCTCCAGCGACTCACCGGCTACTTCGGCTTCATCTTCATCCTCTACCACGTCGCAACCCTCCGCTGGGGCTGGACCTGGCTCCCCTTCGCCTCGGGCTTCGACGCCCACACCGCCGCATCCTCGACAGCGCAGGCCATCCAGGGCGGCGCCGACACCTCCGCCCTCGGCGGATTCCTCATCGGCGCGCTCTACCTGATCGGCGTCCTCGCACTGATCTACCACCTCGCCAACGGACTCTGGACCGCAGCCATCACCTGGGGGTTGACCATCTCCGCCGGCGCCCAGCGCCGCTGGGGCTTCGTCTGCTCCGGCGCCGGCCTCGCCCTCGCCGCGCTGGGCGTCATGGCTTTCGTCGGCTTCGTCACCCTCGACCTCGAAGCCGCCAGGCAGACCGAGTCCCGACTCCACAGCGAGATCGTCAACGCCGACACCCCGCAGATCGCGCCGGCCGTCGCCGAGAACAACACCACCACCAACCAGTCCGAGCGCTGAGCAACCATGGCCGCTGAAAACAAGAACGCCAGAGTCATCGTCGTCGGAGGGGGCCTCGCCGGCCTCGCCGCTTGCGTCCGCCTCGCCGAGCAGGGCGTCAGCGTCGATTGCTTCTCCATCGTCCCCGTCAAACGATCCCACTCCGTCTGCGCCCAGGGCGGCATCAACGCCACCAACGAGATCGCCCGCCAGCAGGGCTTCTCCGAATGGATGCACATGGACGAGACGCTCTTCGGCGGAGACTTCCTCGCCGACCAGCCCCCCGTCTATGAGATGACCCACTGGGCGCCGCGCATCATCGACCTCCTCGACCGCATGGGCGTCCCATTCAACCGCACCCCCGAGGGCCAGCGCGACCTCCGACTCTTCGGCGGCTCGCTCTTCAAGCGCACCCACTTCTCCGGCGCCACCACCGGCCAGCAGCTCATGTACGCCCTCGACGAGCAGGTCCGCCGCTACGAGGCCGAGGGCAAGGTCGCCAAGTACGAGTCGTGGGAGTTCCTCTGGCCCATCACCAGGGGCGAGGGCGCCGAACGACGCTGCGTCGGCATCGTCGCGCAGGACCTCCGCACCATGCAGATCCGCGCCTTCCCCGCCGAGGCCGTCATCATGGCCACCGGCGGCTGCGGGCTCATCTTCGGAAAGTCCACCAACTCCGTCATGTGCACCGGCGGCGCCGCCGCTCGCTGCTACCAGGCCGGCGCCTGGTACGCCAACGGCGAGATGATCCAGGTCCACCCCACCGCCATCCCCGGCGCCGACAAGTGCCGCCTCATGTCCGAATCCGCCCGCGGCGAGGGCGGCCGAGTCTGGGTCCCCGCCAAAAAGGGCGACACCCGCGACCCGCGACAGATCCCCGAGAACGAACGCTACTACCTCCTCGAGGAACGCTACCCCAAGTACGGCAACCTCGTCCCCCGCGACATCGCCTCACGCGAGATCTTCTCCGTCTGCGTCGATGACCACATGGGCGTTGACGGAAGGAACCAGGTCTATCTCGACCTCTCCTTCAAGGACCGCGACGAGCTCGACCGCAAGCTCGGAGGCATCCTCGAGATCTACGAGAAGTTCGCCGGCGAAGACCCCCACGACGTCCCCATGAAGATCTTCCCCGCCGTCCACTACACCATGGGCGGGCTCTGGACGACCTTCACCCCCCAGGAGCGACCCGCCGACCCCAGGCAGGACCTCAACTGCGGACGCGACACCGTCACCGGAATGAAGTTCGGCGCCGCCAACACCATGATGACCAACATCACCGGGCTCTACGCCTTCGGTGAATGCAACTTCGCCTACCACGGCGCCACACGCCTCGGCGCCAACGCCCTCCTCTCATGCATCTTCGACGGGCTCTTCTCCGGCCAGGGCGTCGTCAACTACGTCAGGACCGAGGCCGAACCCGTCGAGAACGTCCACCAGTCCCTCTACGACGAGGCCGTCCAGCAGGAGCACTTCAAGACGCAGCGCCTCATCGAGACCGCCGAGGCCGGCCACAACGACCCCGCGACCAACCCCTACCAGATCGCCCTGGAGATGGGCGACGAGATGACCGCCGCCTGCACCGTCGTCAAGACCGGCCCCCGCATGGAGCAGGCGATGACCAGGCTCCGCGAGCTCCAGGACCGCTACCAGAACGTCCGCCTCGCCGACGGCGGCATGTGGACCAACCAGAACCTCTCCTTCACCCGCGCCCTCGGCGACATGCTCATCCTCGCCGAGGCCATCCTCCAGGGCTCCATCAACCGCGAGGAATCCCGCGGCTCCCACTACCGCCCCGACTTCCCCGACCGCGACGACCAACGCTTCCACAAAACCACCATCGCGAAGTTCAACGCCAAAACCGGACGCCCCGACTTCGACTACCGCGATGTCGTCACCGGCCTCGTCAAACTCCGCCCCCGCGACTACGGCAAAACCTCCAGCGAACCGAAGAAGTCCAAAGAGCCCGCAACAGTCTGATGCTCCCCACGCCTGGGATGAGCGCAGCGAATCCCAGGATCCCTCAGCCCCCCTCTCCCTCTGGGAGAGGGCCGGGGAGAGGGGCGAACGCCAGAACCCCGCCTCTTCCAGAACAGGCGCCCCCAACCATGACCACAGCCACCGACACCCGCACACGCACCATCAAAATCAAAATCAAGCGCTGCGACGGGCCAGGCAAACCCGCCTACTGGCAGACCTTCAGTGTCCCCGTCAAACGAGGCGAGGGCGCCAACGTCATCTCCTGCCTGCAATACATCGCAGCCAACCCCATCACCGATGGCGGCGTCGCCACCACACCCGTCGCCTGGAAATCCGGCTGCCTCGAAGAGGTCTGCGGCGCCTGCACCATGGTCATCAACGGCAAGGTCCGCCAGTCCTGCTCCTGCCTGATGGATTCCGCCTGCCCCAACGAGGGCGACACCCTCACGCTCGAGCCCATGCGCAAGTTCCCGGTCATCCGCGACCTCTTCGTTGACCGCACGCGCCTCTTCGAATCCCTCAAGCGCGTCAAGGCCTGGGTCCCCATCGACAACCTCTGGGAGCAGGGCGCCGGCCCGAAGGAAACCCCCGACGAGCAGCAGACCCGCTACAAGCTCTCCGAGTGCATGTCCTGCGGCTGCTGCATGGACGCCTGCCCGCAGTTCCACCAGATCGCCGACAGCGCCAAGTGGCAGACCGCCTTCATCGGCGCCGCCCCCATCAGCCAGGTCCGCTACTTCAACCTCCACAAGACCGGCGCCACCCTCAAGGCCGACCGCCTGAGCGAGATGGCGAGCCAGGGCGGCGTCTCCGACTGCGGCAACGCCCAGAACTGCGTCAAACACTGCCCCAAGAGCATCCCCCTGACGGAATCCATCGCCGCAGTGGGCAGAGCCACAACGATCCACGCGATCAAGCAGTTCTTTACGGGCAAGTAATTGGACGCCGAGTCTGAGCGCAGCGAAGGCTCGGATATTCCGACACCATCCCACCGGGCGCCGACGCAACAATCGCGCACCGATCCCCACCACAATGAAACCAACTCACTCCCGCCACCGCACCCGGTAAGGCTGCATCCCCCGGATCCGCACATCCTGCACCGCAGGATCATGCACCAAGCAGGTCAGATCCGTTCCCGCCCCCCGCTCGCGCATCTCGTCGATCGACACCGGCGGGTCGCTCAGGTCCAGCAGGATCAGCTCGATCGCCTTGAGCCCCTGATCGTCCGCACGCTTCCTCGCCGCGCGCAGGTGCGGCGCCACCGCGTCACCCGTCAGGTACAGCGCCCGCGTCGCCAGCGTCGCGTCCCCGATGATGTTGTTGTCGTTCAGGTGCGGCGCCAGCGCCTCGCAGATCGGCCCCGCGTACCCCGAACGCCCCGCCATCCCCAGCGCGTACGCGCAGAAAAACCGCTGCTGCGCATCGACCGAGTGCAGCCCCGCCGCCAGGTACCCCTCCGCCGCCTCCGCGTGCCCGATCAGGTACTCCACACCGCCGTACGCGTTGTCCACGTGCGTGAACGTCCGCGGCGAATCCCCCCACGGCAGCGCATCATCCGCCAGCCCCTCGACGCACACGACGAACATCCGATCACTCGGAACGTACCCGTCGATCCGGCGTAGAAGCTCCGCCGCCATCTGCCGCTGCTGCCAGTCGTCCGACCCCAGCGCCTTCTCCAGCGCCGGGACCGCCCCGTACCCGCGCTCCCGCAGCTCGTTGATCGCCGCGTGCGCGTTCCAGCGGATGTCGTCATCGCGCAGCGCCCCGATCAGCTCCGCCTCCGAAGCCCCCTCGGCCCACCGCACCGCGCCCATGTACGTCTCCCGCGCCGCCGCGTGACCAGCGACCAGGAACACCGCGACCGCGGCGATGACCAGTTGGCGTCTCAGCATGCCACGAGCATACCCCGCGAAGATCAAACCCCCACTTTTCCACACCGCCGCGCCGAGCTTGACCGATGCCACACGCTATCGGACGCCGCACGCCCCCCGCCCCCGCTCAATCACCCGCCGGCACGCACCGCGTCGCCGCCCACGCGCGCAGCGCCGTGATCTGCTCCGTCATCGTCACGCTCAGCGGGGGAGAACCCTGGATCGCCGTGACCAGCCGCCCCGTCGTCACGCCCGCCTTCTCGTGGAACGCCTCGTGCCTGGCCGCGATGATCGCCTGCTCGATCTCCGACCCGCTGAACCCCGCCGACGCCGAAGCCAGCGCGCCCAGGTCGAACGCCGCCTCGTCCAGCCCCTGCTTGCGCAGATGGATCCCGAAGATCCGCGCCCGCGACGCCTCCGACGGGAGATCGACAAAGAAGATCTCGTCGAACCGCCCCTTGCGCAGCAGCTCCGGCGGCAGCGCCCCGATGTCGTTGGCCGTCGCCACGACGAACACCGGCGACCGGTGCTCCTGCATCCACGTCAGCAGCGCGCCGAACATCCGCCGGCTCAGCCCCCCGTCCACCGACTGGCTCGCCGCCCCCGCGAACGCCTTCTCGATCTCGTCGATCCACAGGATCATCGGCGCCATCATCTCCGCTTGCAACAGCGTCGCGCGCAGACGCCGCTCGCTCTCGCCGACGAACCGGTCGTACATCGCACCGACGTCCATCCGCATCAGAGGCCGCTTCCACGCCGTCGCCACCGCCTTCGCGCACAGACTCTTGCCCGCGCCCTGCACCCCAAGCAGCAGCACCCCCCGGGGCGGCGTCAGCCCAGCCCCAGCCGCGTCGGGACCCAGCGACCCCGACCGCGCCGCCAGCCAGCGCTTGAGCCGGTCCATCCCGCCGATCTCGTCCAGCGCCCCCGGCGCCGAAACGAACTCCAGCACCCCGTCGCTCTCCAGGTGCTCGCGCTTGCGCGCGATCACCCGATCGATGTCCGCCGCGCTGAGCATCCGGTCGTCGCGGATCACGTCCTCGATCACCCGCTCCGCCTGCCGCCGGTTGAGCCCTCGCAGGTTCCCCACGATCGCGTGCAGGTCGCGCTCCGAGATCGTCACCGCGATCGGCCGCTCCGTATGCAGCCGCCGCGCCGTCCGCCGCACGATCCCACGCAGCTCCTCCTCGTCGGGCAGGCTCAGCTCCAGCGTCGCCGCGTGCGACCGCACCACCGCCGGCGCCTGATCCGCGTGATCGATCAGCGCCACGCACCCCCCGCGCTCCGAAGCCGTCCGGACCAGGTTCCGCAGCGCCCGCAGCGCCTTCGGGTCGTTCAGGTGCGCGCACAGGTCCAGGAAGCACACAATCGGCGGCGCCTCCGCCTCGCCCTCGCGATGCTTCCCCAGCACTGCAGTCGCCGCGTAGTACATCGCCGCCGCGGCGTTCTCCGTCAGATCTGCCGCCGCTTCCCCCGCGATCAGCCCCTCCCCCAGCCCCGACACCGCGTCCCAAACCAGAAGCCCGGCCCCCAGCTCCAGCGCCGCCGATCGCACGCACTCCAGCGCATACCCCTCCTCGTGCGTCGGGATCAGCACAAGCGGATGCCGCGAAGCGATCAATCCCGTCAGCCGTTCGGTGTCCGTCGCCCTGACAGCATTGTCCGACATGCTCAGCCCCCCTGCGCCACAAGCCACCCCGGAAGCGCACAAGGCCGACCCTGCGCATCAAGGCACGCGATCGTGCTCGTCGCCGTCGCGAGCAGGTCCCCGCCGTCGCCGCCGGCAGTCGCCCGGCGCAGCTCGTACGCGTGATCGATCCGCGCCCGCCCGCCCCCGGTCACCTCGGTGCGCAGCAGCAGTGCATCGTCGTACCGCGCCGGCGCCCGGTACCGGGTCTCCAGCCGGGTCACCGCCAGGAACACGCCCGCCTTCTCCAGATCCGCGTACGTCACCCCGCAGCCGCGCAAAAGTTCCGTCCGCCCCAGCTCGAACCACAGCGCATAAACAGAATGATGCGCCACACCCATCGGGTCGCACTCGCTGTACCGAACCCGCACCGTCAGCGTCCCCGCCGTCGGGACCGCGACCTGCGGCGTCGGAGCATTCATGTTCGCACCCCGCCTGGTCATTCCACCACGCTACCCCCCAATGTTGGGTTCCTCAACGAGACCCGCAGGGTCCGGGCACATTTCCCTTCCCAAACCCCCACCGCTTCAGTACGATGCCGCCCGACATGGGGGGTATCCCATGACATTCAACTCTCAATGGAGAACAACATGAAGAACCTGCTTTCCAGGCGCTCCGCCACCTTCCTGACCTGCGGCCTCTCCACCGCCGCCCTCGTCATCGGCGCCATGGCGCTCACCGCCGAGCCCGCCCAGGCCAGGAGCGGCGGCCCCTGCCTCTGCCCCGACATCTACGCCCCCGTCACCTGCAGCAACGGCAAGACGTACCCCAACCAGTGCGTCGCCAACTGCCACCACGCCAAGAACTGCTCGCCCAGCGGCGGCATCTGATCACCACGATTGACCACGGAGCCAACAAGCTCCGACAGACACCGGCCGCCCCGTCTCAATCAGACCGGGCGGCCGCTTTTTCTCCAACGCAACCACGGAATCCAAACCACACGCGCGCAGCGCCGCAGACCTCCGCATGCAGGCAACCAACCCCAACAAGCCGTCGCCGATCGTCCCGATCCTCGTCGTCCTCTGCCTCGCGCTCGGCGCCCTCGTCGTCCTCCTCGCGCTCAAGTCCCGCAGACTCACCGCCGAGGTCAGCGAACTCCGCGCCGCCGCCCAGGTTGACCTCGGCAACGCGCTCGGCGCCGGCCAGCGCGTCGAGCCCATGATCCTGCTCGACCCACAGGGCTCGCCCGTCCCGCTCTCCTTCGAGCCGGGCAACGGCGCCGTGCTCCTCCTGCTCTCCTCCGGCTCCTGCAACTACTGCGAGGAAGCCAGGCCCATCTGGTCGCGCATCGCCGAAGCGTCGCAGTCCGACCGCCTCCGCGTCGTCGGGCTCGTGACCGACGCCGACCCCGAGCAGCTCGCGGCCCTCGACCTCCCCTTCGATCTCTACACCCCGGGCGGCGACGCCACCGCGTTCATGTCGCGCATCCCCGGCGTCCCCGCGGCGCTCCTCATCGACGAGCAGGGCATCGTCATCCGCGCCTTCTACGGCGAGCAGGCGGGGCTCGAGCAGGCGGTCGCCGGGTTCCTCGCGCGCGGTCAACCAGCAGCGGGTGCAGCGCCGCCCCAGCCCGCCGCGGCCCGATGACCGCATCCGCCACCGGCAGCGGCGCCCCCGACGACCACCGCACCGAGGTCGCCCCCGGCGTGCGCGTCCAACCCGACGCCCTCCGCTTCGCCTTCGCGCGCGCCTCAGGACCAGGTGGCCAGAACGTCAACAAGCGCTCCACCAAGGCCGAGCTCCGCGTCAGCCTCGCCGACCTCGGGCTCGACGAGCGCGTCCGCCGCCGGCTCAAGCGCCTCGCCGGCAGCCGCCTCATCGAGGACAACCCCGACGACGACCACCCGGACCGCGGCGAGATCCTCATCGTCGCCAGCGAGCACCGCACCCAGCAACGCAACAAGGCCGCCTGCCTCGACCGGCTGCGCGCGCTCCTCATCGAGGCGCAGGCCATCCCGAAGAAGCGCATCCCGACGAAACCCGGCCGCGGCGCCGTCCAGCGCCGCCTCGACGAGAAATCCCGGCAGAGCGAGAAGAAGCAGCGCCGCGCCAGGTCGCGCGACAACCGCGACGATTGATCCGGTCATCGCGATGAGAACCGAACGCCGTTACGGGCAGCTCACACCGAACGCCGCGATCATCGCGCCCACATCCGCCGTGTCCACGACGCCGTCGCCGTTGAGGTCCGCGTCGATGTTCTGGGACCCGAAGACCGAGAGCATCAATCCCAGGTCCGCCGTGTCGCGCTGGCCGTCGCCGTTGAGATCGCCCAGGCAGTCCTCGACAAAGGCGAAGACCGTCGCCGAGCCGGCGTTCTCCTTGATGTTGTCGTCCCACCGGGCGCCGCAGATCGCGCGCTGCCCGTCAGACGCGACCGCGTTGCCGAAGAAATCCCCCGCCTGACCGTCGATCGGGTCGAGCGTCGTCGAACGCGTCCAGCCCCCCGCGCCAGCGGTCTCCTCGAAGACGTACACCCGGCCCGGGCTCACCAGCGGCGACGCCTCGGTCGGCGCCCCGGCGAAGACGACGCCATTGGCGATCGCCACGGACGAACCGAAGACGTCCGCCGCCACCGCGCCGGAGCCCGCGTCGAGCGTCGCGATCTCGGGCCACGCGCCGCCGCCGTTGCGCCGGAACAGCCGAACCGTCCCCGCGTTGTTCAGCCCCGAGTAATCATCGCGGAACGCAGACACCGCCACGAGGTCGCCCTCGATCGCGACGGCGAAGCCGAACTGGTCCCCGCTCGCCGCGCCCAGCGCGGTCAGCTTCGCCTTCTGGGTCCACTGACCCGTCTGCGCGCTCCGCTCGAAGACATAGGCGCTGCCGCTGCTGTCTCCGTTGTCGTCGTTCCGGTCGGCGCCGACGATCAGACGATCGCCGTCGATCGCGACCGAGGCGCCGAAGTGATCGTTCGCCGCGGCGTCCGACGCCAGCAGCGACGCCTCGAGCGTCCAGTGCCCCGTCGCCAGGCGCCGGTACACGAACGCCTTGCCCAGCGTGAAATCAAAGAACCCGTCGCCCGGCGCGCCGATGACCGCGACATCACCGCTGACCGCGGCCGAGTACCCCAGCCTGTCCTTGGTCGCCAGCGTCGGGGGGATCAGCTCCGCCGTCTCCGCCCAATCAACGCCGTCGAACGTGAACACGTACGCCGAGCCCGCGCGGAACATCCCGCCCGTCGGTTGCACCGGCGCCCCGACGACGCAGAACCCGTCGCCCATCGCGACCGAGGCGCCGAAGTTCGCCGTCGAGGCGGCGTTGCCGGGCGTGATCTTCTGGGTCTCGAACCAGAGCCCGCTCGCACCCTTGGCAAAGAGGTACGCCGAGCCGGAGTTGGCGCCGTTGATGTTGTCCAGCGGCGCCCCGATGACCGCCAACGAGCCGAGGATCGAGACGTCCCAGCCGAACTCGTCCCCCGTCACCGGGTCGCTCGCCTCGATCTTCAGATCGTCCACGACGGGGTTGAGCGCGCCGGCGGCGCCCGCCAGCCCCAGAGCCACAGCCCCACCCACCAGGATTCGCCGGATGCCGAGCATGACCGTCCCCTTCTTCGATCCTCCCGGATCCCTCAAATCGGCGGTGACCAGACTACGTTCGCCGCCTCCGCAATACCAGTTCTAATCCCTATTCCTCGACCACCCATCCCCCCCTCGATCACAGCCAATAACCCACCATCCCACCACCTACGCCGGCGCCGTGGCATGGCGCAGCCATGCCGCGCAAGAAGGAGACACGTCAACTCTCCCATCCCTCCCCTCCGGAATCGAAATCGACCCGCGCAGCGGATCAGGTGAGGGGTCTCAAGCCCCCGCCGTGCAGCGACACGCTCCCTCCCTCTCCCTCTGGGAGAGGGCCGGGGAGAGGGTTTCCCCCCTGCCACATTGACACCTCCCGACCCCGCCTGCTGCCCCACAAACGCCCCCCACCCCCGCGAAAACCCCCAAAAACCGCATTTCCCCGCACGAACCGCCACCCCTTCCACCCTCCATTCCGGCCCGGCGTTTGCACCCCTGCATGCCACATGCTTCAGCTGCGCGCCATCCCGACCCGCTCCCCGGCCCCCGACGAGGGCGCCGGCTGCAACGCGCACCAGCCCGGCAACCGCCTCAACCTCCTCCTGTCCTACGGCGGCTGGCGCTCCGAATCCTGGGCCCACCGCCTCCCGCAGCTCCTCCAGCCCATGGGCATCCACGCCTGGATGGCCGGCTCCGGGACCGAGGCCTCCTACCTCCTCCGATCCCAGCGCGTCCACCTCGCCGTCGTGGACCTTGCCCTCCCCCTCGACGCCCCCGACACCGCCGGCGCTTCCGAAGGCGGCGTCCGACTCCTCCAGCTCCTGGCGCGCCTCGAGTGCCCGCCCCCCACCATCGTCGTGCGCAGCCCCCGCGAGTCCCGCGCCGACGCCCGCCTGCTCAACCAGGCCCTCCGCCAGGGCGCCTTCGCCGTCGTCGACCGCCCCGTCCAGCTCGAGCTCATGCTCGACGTCTTCCGCCGCGCCCTGACCAGGCACTACCAGAACCGCTGGCCCGACCAATCCCCGTGACACCATCACATACGCCTGGGATGAGCGAAGCGAATCCCAGGATTCTTGTTCAACCAACAACCAACACCGCTCAACACAACGAGCACCTGATCCCCGGAGAACGAAAGACATGGCAGCCACCAAGACCGCAACCAAGTCCCGCAAGACCACCAAGCTCAACATCCGCCCCCTCGGCGACAAGGTCATCGTCCAGCGCGACGAAGCCGACTCCATCACCGAGTCCGGCATCTACCTCCCCGAGCAGGCCAAGGACACCCCCAAGACCGGCGTCGTCCTCGCCGTCGGCGACGGCGCCCTCAACACCGACACCGGCGAGCGCATCCCCCTCACCGTCAGCAAGGGCGACCGCGTCGTCTTCTCCTCCTACGCCGGCTCCGAGGTCAAACTCGACGACCAGGAGCTCCTCATCATGACCGAGTCCGAGATCCTCGCCATCATCGACTGACACCGCATTGGACGCCGAGTCTGAGCGCAGCGAAGGCTCGGATATTCCGCCCCCCTCTCCCTCTGGGAGAGGGCCGGGGAGAGGGGCGAACGTCTCCAACCGTTAATCACGAAGACACCCATGACCAACGACCAACTCCGAAAAGCACTTGGCGAACTCAACGGCGAACGAGACGCACTCTTCGTCTTCGACGACGCCACCAAGGAATGCCGCGTGGACAACGCCATGCTCATCCCCGCAGAGGACGACAACCTCGTCAAGGTCTCCGACGGTCGACACGTCTTCATCATCGACGCCGAGTGCGTCAACTGGATCCGCATCGGCTGATCCCCACAACAGAACGCAAACCTCAAAAAGGAATCAATACCCATGGCAGCCAAGCAAATCGCCTTCGACACCGACGCACGCGAAAGAATCCTCGCAGGCGTCCAGAAACTCGCCCGCGCCGTCAAGGTCACACTCGGCCCCTCCGGCCGCGTCGTCGTCCTCGAGAAATCCTTCGGCGCCCCCTCCGTCACCAAGGACGGCGTCACCGTCGCCAAGGAGATCACACTCGAAGACCCCTACGAGAACCTCGGCGCCCAGATGGTCAAGGAGGTCGCCTCCAAGTCCTCCAAGGACGCCGGCGACGGCACCACCACCGCCACCGTCTACGCCGAGTCCATCTTCCAGGAGGGCCTCAAGAACATCGCCGCCGGCGCCAACGCCAACGAGATCAAGCGCGGCCTCGACAAGGCCGTCGACGCCCTCGTCACCGAGCTCGGCAAGATGTCCAAGCCCATCAAGTCTTCCGCCGAGATCGCACAGGTCGGCGCCTGCTCCGCCAACCAGGACCAGACCATCGGCAAGATCATCGCCCAGGCCATGGACAAGGTCGGCAAGGACGGCGTCATCACCGTCGAAGAGGGCAAGTCCCTCGACACCGAGGTCGAGCTCCTCGAGGGCATGCAGTTCGACAAGGGCTACCTCAGCCCCCACTTCGTCACCGACACCGCCGCCATGGAGGCCACCCTCAACGACACCTACGTCCTCGTCCACGAGAAGAAGATCGACAGCGCCAAGGACCTCATCCCCGTCCTCACCGCCGTCGCCGAGTCCGGCAAGTCCCTGCTCATCATCGCCGAGGACATCGCCGGCGAGGCCCTGAGCACACTCGTCGTCAACAAGCTCCGCGGCGTCCTCAAGGTCTGCGCCGTCAAGGCCCCCGGCTTCGGCGACCGCCGCAAGGAGATGCTCGTTGACATCGCCACCCTCACCGGCGCCACCGCCATCATGGAGGACCTGGGCCTGAGCCTCGAGAAGGCCACCCTCGCCGACCTGGGCCGCGCCAAGAAGATCACCATCGACAAGGACTCGACCACCATCGTCGAGGGCGCCGGCAAGACCACCGAGATCAAGGGCCGCATCGAGCAGATCAAGCACCAGATTAGCGCCACCGACTCCGACTACGACCGCGAGAAGCTCCAGGAGCGCCTCGCCAAGCTCAGCGGGGGCGTCGCCCAGATCAACGTCGGCGCCGCCACCGAGGTCGAGATGAAGGAGAAGAAGGCCCGCGTCGAGGACGCCCTGCACGCCTGCCGCGCCGCCGTCGAAGAGGGCGTCCTGCCCGGCGGCGGCACCGCCATCCTCGTCGCCCGCAAGGCCCTCGAGCCCCTCCGCAAGAAGCTCACCGGCGACGAGCGCACCGGCCTCGACATCGTCCACCGCGCCGTCAGCGCACCTATCAAGCAGATCGCCGCCAACTGTGGGCTTGATGGCAGCGTCATCGCCAGCAAGGTCGAAGAGAACGGCAAGCCCGGCTTCGGCTTCAACGCCCTCACCCGCGAGTTCGGCGACCTCGTCAAGGACGGCGTCATCGTCCCCACCAAGGTCGAACGCGTCGCCCTCCAGAACGCCGCCAGCATCGCCGGCCTCCTCCTGACCACCGACACCGCCATCGTCGAGATCAAGGAGAAGAAGCCGGTCATGGCCGGTGGCGGGATGGATGATATGGATTATTAAAAGTACAATGATGAAGATATGACCGCAGAGGATTTCATCATCGCCCTCGCAGCAGAAGCCACGACTTCGCGGGGGCTTTTTCATGGGCTTATTGACCTCTGGAATGATCCGCCAGATCGATGGATGCTCATGCTAACACTTCTTGGAATTCTCCTAACCGCGACAGGATTATTCATTGTCTACATTCAAGTCAGACGTTCTATATCAAGCGCCGAAAGCGCGAGAGTAGCCGCGAACGAAGCGAAGACCCGTATCACTGGCGTGTACCAGATCCTCGATTTTTCTGTTCTACAAGCCCTGGCCCTCGAAACCGTCAACCACATTCGCCATGACAACTGGAGTGGAGCATCGCTTCGAGCCAGCGATCTCCGCAACGGAATAGCAAAGCAAAGAAAACTAGACGAAGAATCAAAATTATTATCAAAACAAAAATGGCAAGGTGCAATCACCATAGTTGCAGAAATTGAAACAGCAATGTTCGAATTAACGAAAGATGGCAACGCAGAGGTAGATGTAGCCGCGTGCATCAAGAGCCTGCAGAATATCGGCGAACTTTTTTCTGGAGCCACTGCCGAAGTGGCCAGCCGCGCGCAAGGAGGATAATGTGTCACATATTTATAATAATTTGTTGCACGACCTACTAGATGCAACAATCGACAACCGAGTAGCTTGGAAACAATCTCCCCGTGACAATACTTTTACTGTGGCCATCAGCGTCAACTCAATATCAATATCGAAAGCCACATACCCCGACGTACGAGATATAGATTACATTCTGGCGATCACCGACGCTGACGGTAAATTTTTAGATTCCGTTTTGTATGAAGAAGACAACCCAGATTATCCTGCAGCTCGAGAGTTGTGGGAAATGGCGCTGAGGAAAGCCAGAAGAATCAACGAAACACTAGATGAAATTTCCCGGCTATTAAAGGAAGGCGGGAAGATTGGTGAGTTCGATATTGATGAATAATTTCATTGCCGGCAATGTCTTTGTTTGAGTGTTGCATGATGGTTTCGAACCACACCACCGACACGCCTCGCAAGGCGCATCGGTGGTGGGACTCGAACCCACAACCTCCTGGACCACAACCAGGCGCTCTGCCATTGAGCTACACCCTGAACTGGGAACGTCCGTGGACGGCCCCAGTCAATCAGCACTCTAGAACGACTTCCAATGATATCGGATCATCCTCAAGCCGGGTGCCGGGCGCCGTGGTTATGCGAAGCAGTACCACGATTTGACTCCCCCCATGCCTCCCCAACCTCCAACCTGGTCCCCCTGGCGACCCTTCCCCAACCCCTACAAGGGCGGCGTCCTCACAGCCCCCTTCGGCGCAGGGCTCTACGAACTCCGAAGGCGCTCCACCCGCCGCCTCGTCCTCATCGGCATCAGCGACCACGTCGCCCACCGCATGACCTCCCTGCTCCCCAGCAACAAGGGAGGCCGCGGCACGCGCAACAACTCCCGCAAACGCGCCTACGTCGCCAGACACCGCAACGACATCGAATACCGAACCGCCCCCACCAGAACCCGCGCCGAAGCCCAAAGCATCGAAACCCACCGCCGCCGCGAACTCGACTACGCATTCGGAACGTGACGCGACAATGCCGGGTGCCGTGGTATTGCGAAGCAGTACCACGATCTGAACCCCTAACCTGCGCGCACACCCCCGCCCCACCCCCAGAAATCCCCTTGCTCTGCCCGCCCCCATGGTGAACAACTGTTCCCATGATGACGACGACGCAACAGGCGACGACCACTGCGACGAGACCCGCAACCCAGCCCCGCCTCCCCCACGGCCTCGACCCGAGCGACCTGATCGCCCGCCTCGTTGACCCATCTCTCAGGATCGAGGACATCGCCAGCGACCTGGGCGTCACCGTCAGCCAGCTCCTCGACGCCGCCGAGCACCCGCTGGTGACCTCCATCCTGGACCGGATGGACCGCCTCGACCGCCGCAGGGCCCGCCGCGCGCAAGCCGCCGCCCAACCAACCGCCGCCCAGACCCTCGAACTGATCTGCTACGACCGCGCCGCCACCCCCGAAACCAGGCGCAAGGCCGCAACAAAACTCCTCGCCGCGCCCCGGACCACCAAAGCCAGTGCCGTGGTATCGACGAAGTCGATGCCGCGACAAACATCCAGCGCCGCACATCCGCACAACCGGACGCCGAAACTGAGCAAAGCGAAGGCTCGGGTATCCCCAACCTCACCCCCTGAGGGAGAGGTCGATCCGCCACGCGGATCGGGTGAAGGGCATCAGCCTCCCGCCGCGCAGCGGCGCTCCAATCTGCCTCCCTCTCCCCTGGGGAGAGGGCCGGGTGGGGTGTCAGTCACCCGCCGCGCAGCGGCGCTCCTGTCTGCCTCCCTCTCCCTCTGGGGGAGAGGGCCGGGGTGAGGGGTGTCAGTCACCCGCCGCGCAGCGGCGCTCCTGTCTGCCTCCCTCTCCCCCTGGGGGAGAGGGCCGGGGTGAGGGGTGTCAATCACCCGCCGCGCAGCGGCGCTCCTGTCTGCCTCCCTCTCCCCCTGGGGGAGAGGGCCGGGGTGAGGGGTATCAGACACCCGCCGCGCAGCGGCGCACCCTCGACTGGACGCCGAGCCACCCCAGTACGATGCGCAAAGCGAAGGCTCGGACACCCCCGACAACCGCGCCAACCGGACCGCCCCCGCCGCGACCCGCGCCCGGGCCCTCCGGATCGAAACCCATCGCCTCCGGGAACAATCGTGCGTCTGCCGGGCTTGACGCCCGCAACGAAGGCGCTGGCGCCCCGGGAACATTTTTCAACGCCGGCCACGCGGAATCACGCCCGGGCTCGTACAATGTCGATATTGAAGCACCCGCCCCGGGCAGCGATCCAATCGCCCGGGGCGCACCAATGCACCATTCACAACCGAGCCCGCACGACGCACTGACCCTCGAACGAGCGTCGCGTTGTTCGCGTACGCCGGGGGTCGCGAAACACGAAAGGAGTTTCGCAATGTCCATGAAGGATCAGAAAAACCCGATGAACAAGCCGACCACCGCCGCCCCCGCAAAGGGCGCGCAGGCGAAGCCCGCCGCACCCAGCACCGGCGCCCGCCCGCACGCGGCCCCGGCCCCGGGCAAGACCCCGAAGCGGTGATCCCTCCGATTGACCTCTGACCGAGGGGCGCCCCGACACGGGGCGCCCTTCTTCATGCGCCCGCCGGGCGCAACCGGCCTCGCAAGGCGCCGAATCATGAACGCGGACTCACTGCGAGATGTTGTCCCAGGGCCCGGCCGTCGCCGGCGTCGCGCTGACGTTGGGCACGTTCAGGTACGCGGCGGTGCAATGGACAGCGATGTTCCTGTAGAAGAAGTTCGTCATCCCGCTTGCATCGTTGAATCCGGTGGAACAGCTGTTCGCCACACAGCCGACGAAGACCATGTCCTGCACCGACGTGCCGAGCCGGTAGCCGAAGCTCCCGCCGAACGCGATGCAGTTGTCGAGCAGCCCGTTGTTGTTGAACCGGAAGTCGTAGCACGAAGTCGCGCCGGTGACCTGACAGTCCCGGAAGGTGAAGTTGTTCGCGTCGAGCGCGTCGATGCCGACCGATCCGTCGCGGACCGTGCAGCCGATGACCGTGGCGTCGGAGCTGGCCTTGATCCCGATCCCGTCGCTGTTGGTCAGGACGCGGACCGACTCGATGAAGACGCGCCGGGTGCTCTCGGCGTTGACGCCGCGGTTCGCGTTGATGACGCTCCCGTTGCGGACGAGCCCGTCGTCCTGGGAGAACACCACCCCCGACGCGAAGAACGCGTCGTTGGCGACGTCCTGGCAGTCGATGGTGAAGCCGTTGAGATCGATGGCGACGTTGCTCACGGCGACGAAGATCGCGATGTCGCTGCCCATCGGCGGCAACGAGATGTTCTCGGCGAGGTAGTACGAGCCGGGCGCCGTGATGTTCAGGGGGATGTCCGCCTGGTGGATGGGTGTGCCGGGCCTGACCTCATCGAGGGTCTTCATGGTCGGCGCGACGGGGCCGGCCGGGGGGTTCAGGTCCCCGGCGAAGGACGGGGCGGCGGCGAGGAGCGCGAGCATCGCGCAGCGGCGTGTGTTCCGGATCATGGTGTGTCTCGCTGGTGACAGGGTGACAGGACGACGGCGCCGGGCGCCCCACCCGCACCCTACCGCAACCGCGGCGGGAACACCATGAAAATCCGGCGGATCGACCGGGACCGGGCGCGCGCCGCTCGGCTCAGCGACTCCGGCTGTCGGCCGGTGTGTCCTTGTCGATCGGGTTCTGGCTGAGGAGCTTAGACCGCCGGGCGACCTCCTCCTTTGAAAGGCCCTGGCGTTTCGCCTGGCGCTCGAACTTCGTCGCCTTGTTGTTGGCGATGCGCCTGCCCTTCTTGTCCGTGACGAGGTCGGCGATGATGCGCAGGTCGTCGGAGTCCACGATGCCGTCGAGGTCGAGATCGGCCTGCGGGGAATCGGTGTCGCCGAAGAGGGCGAGCATGGCGCGGACGTCATCGACGTTGACGGCGGAGTCGCCGGTGAGATCGCCGAGGACGGGCAGCTCGATGACGAGGTAGTACCCGCCGCAGAGGCCGTGGGGCTGCGCGGTGGAGTCGTTGGCGCCGTCGAAGTCCTGATCCTCCGCGGA
This sequence comes from Phycisphaeraceae bacterium, assembly GCA_020639135.1. Classification (GTDB taxonomy): domain Bacteria; phylum Planctomycetota; class Phycisphaerae; order Phycisphaerales; family UBA1924; genus JACKHE01. Next base: position 424,273 of record JACKHE010000003.1, on the reverse strand, counting down.
GGCGCCCGCGATCACGATGACGCCGTCAGCGTCGGCGGTGGCGCTGACCTTGCCGAGGTCGCTGACGGCGGTGATCTGGCCGCTCTCGTCGAAGACACCGACGATCATCTTGTCGTTGATGTCGCCGAACTGGGTGATGTTGTAGCTGGTCGAGGGCGCGAGGCCGGAAATGGTGAAGAAGTCCACGTCGCGGCACATGCCGTCGCCGTCGGTCTTGGTGAGCTCGCCGCGGAGGGCGAAGCGGTCGTCGTTTGGCGCGGCGATGGGTTTGGCGGAGGCGAAGGAGTCGTTGTCGCCGGCGGCGGTTTCGGAATCCAGCGCGAGGGCGATGTCCAGGTCGTTGGCGCTCTTGACGTCGCCGACGGAATCGACCGGTGGGGCGGCGCCTCGGCGCGCGGCGTCGGCGGGGGAGGCCGCGGCGATGGCGATGGCCGCGAGCGCGGCGACAGCGAGGGTGTTGGCGTGCTTGTGGCGGTTCATGATGGCTCGTTCTCCTGGTTGCCCCGGTGTGCGAGTGGTGCGGAGGCATTGTCCGCGAGAACGCGGGAATGTCAACGCCGATCGGCGGAATCTGCCGGATTCATCGGGACATCCAGGCTGCTGACGTCAGGATCTGGGTTGTGTCATCGGTGTCGAGGACACGCCGGGCCCGCGCGGCCATCGGGATCGATGACGTGGCTACGCTTGGCGGTCATGGATTTTTCATCCTTTGATCAGCGCGGGTACCCGGTCACCGATGCGGCGAGCGGGTACGGGGAGTGGGCGGCGACGTACGAGACTTCAGTGCGCGACGAGATGGATCTGCGTCTGCTGGAGCGGGTTCGATCGGTGGACTGGGCGCGCGTTGACCGGGCCGTGGATCTGGCCTGCGGGACAGGGCGTGTCGGGGCCTGGCTGCGTGGTCGAGGCGTTGGTCGCGTTGACGGGCAGGACCTGACGCCGGAGATGCTCGATCGTGCGCGAGCGCGCGGGATCTACACGGAGCTGCGCGTTGGGGACCTGCGCGGGACGCCGTTTGAGTGCGGGGCGTACACGCTCGCGACATCGTCGCTGGTGGATGAGCACCTCGCGGATCTCGGGCCGCTGTACGCGGAGGCGGCGCGGCTCCTGGCGCCGGGCGGGTGGTTCGTGAACATCGGGATGCACCCGCAGTTCATGACGACGGTGGGGATGCCGACGCACTATCACCGGGATGACGGCGCGGCGATCACGATCGAGACGCATCTGCACACGTTCGAGGAGCACGTGGACGCGGGGGTTGCGGCGGGGCTGCGGCTGGTGGAGGTGCGCGAGGGTTTGATCGACGAGGAGTATGTCGCGGGCAAGCCCAAGTGGGCCGGGCTGCGGGGGACGCCGATCACGATGTGTGTGGTTTGGGCGCGGTGAGTCGGTTCGAACCCGGGATTCGTTTCGCTCCTTCGAGGCGTGTTGGTCACGGATGCGCGATCGCGGCGTCCGGTACACTTTGGTCATGAGCGAGCATGTTGCGACTGTCGAGTGGGTGCGTCCGGACGGGGTCGGCGACGAGGACTTTGTGCGCGGGCGGTACAGCCGGGCGCACGAGTGGCGGTTTGATGGCGGGATTACGGTGCCGGGGTCGCCCGATCCGGCGGTGGTGAGGCCGCCGCGGGGCGTGGAGGAGGCGGTGGACCCGGAGGAGGCGCTGGTGGCGAGCGCTTCGAGCTGCCACATGCTGACGTTCCTGTGGCTGGCGTCGAGGGCGGGGTACGCGGTGGCGCGGTACACGGACAATGCGGTGGGCGTGATGACGAAGAACGACGAGGGCCGCCCCTTTGTCAGCGGGATCACGCTGCACGTGGCGGCGGAGTATTCGGGGGAGCGCCGGCCGAGCGCGGCGGAGGAGGCGGCGCTGCACCACGCGGCGCACGAGCAGTGCCCGATCGCGAACTCGATCCTGGCGGAGGTTCGGGTGGAGCGGGTCACCGCGTGATCGTCAGAGCGCTCGTCTTGGCGGAACGACGACGTTGGCGAGCAGGAGTCCGGTGACGATGGCGGCGGCGACCATGAGCATGCCGAAGGCGGTTTCGACGCCGGCGATGACATCGTGGTTGAGGAGGCTGGCGACGCTGCGGAAGCCGATTGATCCGGGGACGAGGAGGAGGATGCCGGGCGCGGTCATGACGGCGGCGGGCCTGTTGAGGATCCTGGCGCAGGCGTTGCTCGTGGCGCCGACGAGGAAGGCGCCGATGCAGGCGCCCAGCCCCGGCCCGAGGGTGATGGCGCCCAGGCGAGCGCCGGAATAGCCGATGAGCGCGGCGAGGAGGACCCAGAGGATCTGGTTGGGTCCGGTGCGGAAGAGGACGACGAGCGGGAAGGCGGTGATGAGCAGCGCGACGGGGTCGAACCAGTCGGGGAAGTGCGCGGCGACGGCGCCGGGTTCGACTGGCAGCAGCGCGCCGATGCGGAGGCCGACGGCGACGCCGAATCCGATCATCACGAAGACGATGAGGGCGCCCATGAGTCTGGCGGAGCCTGAGACGAGGTGCCTGGTGGCGAGCTCGTTGACGGCGGTGGTGAGGGTGAGGCCCGGGACGAGGACGATGAGTCCGGCGAGCATCGCGGTGGCGGGGTCGGCGGCGCCGCCGGTGATGAGCGCGGCGAATGTCGCGATGATCGCGGCTGCGGCGCCGGAGACGAACTCGAGGACGCGCGCGAGAGATCGGTCGCGCGAGGCGAAGGAGGCGAGCGCGCCGACGACGAGGCCGATGACGCCGGCCGTGGCGGCGTCGGCGACGGATCCCTTGAAGAAGACGGTTGCGGAGGCGGAGATGGCGGCGAAGGAGGCCGTGGTGACGACGGGCCCGAACCTGGGCGGGGCGGCGAGGATGCGTTCGATCTGTGCGAGGCCCTCGCGGACGTCGATGGCGCCTTCGGCGGTGTCGGTGAGCGTCCTGTCGAGGAGGGTGAGCTTCTCGATGTTGACCTCGAAGGACTCGATCGGCGTGATGCGGGTGCGCTGGTTGTCGAGGTCTCCGACGGTGACGAAGACGCCGGTGGGTGTCGCGAAGAACTCGGCGTGGACACCGAGGCGTCTGGCGCAGGCGGAGAGCGCGTCCTCGAGCCGGTGCGCGGCGGCGCCGTGAGCGCCGAGGGCGCCGGCCATCCTGGTGAGGAAGAGGAGCGCATCGCGGGTGTCGGGGGGCGGCGTCGGGTTGTCCGGGTTTGCGGGCATGGGGCGTGCGATCCTTGGCCGTGGGCGGCGGAAAGTCGCGTGGTCTGGAGTCGTCGCCGAGTCGGGACGATGTACCGTAGGATGTGGCGCGCGAACCAGGCGGGGCCTGTCGGCTGGCGGTGTCGAAGATGAGCTCTGAAGCGACCATCCTGCTGGAGTCGGTGCTGCTGACGGAGGAGGTGTGCGCGGCGCCGGCGCTGATCCGTTGCCCGGTGGGCGAGGCGGTGTTCTGCTCGGTGCGGTCGCCGGCGAAGACGACGGTGAACGAGGACGCGGTGCTGATCACGGCGCTGGGGGAGGAGTCGCTGCTGCTGGCGGTGGCGGACGGGTGCGGGGGGATGCCTGCGGGGCACGCGGCGGCGGCGCGGGCGATCGACGCGCTGCACGAGACGGTGCTGGAGATGGACCCGGAGCCGACGATCGAGTCGTTCACGCTGGCGATGCTGGCGGGGTTCGACGCGGCGAACCGCGCGGTGCTGGAGACGCGCGCGGGTTCGGCGACGACGCTGCTGGGCGCGTGCGTTGTGCGCGGCGTGGTGCGGGTGCTGAATGTCGGGGACTCGATGGCGCTGGTGGTCGGGCAGCGCGGCCGCGAGCGGTACAGCGCGATCGCACACTCGCTGACGGGGTACGCGGTGGAGTCGGGGATCATGACGGAGCACGAGGCGATCCACCACGACGACCGGTACATCGTGCTCAACGTGGTCGGTGATGAGTCGATGCGCGTCGATGTCGGGCCGCCGATCGCGCTCCGGCCGCGGGACACGGTGCTGCTGGCGTCGGACGGGCTGTGCGACAACCTGTACGCGCCGGAGATCATCGCGGGTGTGCGTTCGGGTCCGCTGCTTGAGCGTGTCGAGGCGATGACGGCGCTGAGCCGGGCGCGGATGGTTGAGGAGGAGCACGGGGTCCCGGGGCATCCGGACGACCTGTCGCTGATCGCGTACCGTCCGGCGGTGAGCGGCGGCGGTCAGCGCTGATCGCCCCAGGCGAACGTCTCGATGTGGTGGAGGAGTTTCGGCGCGGTGGGGAAACGCCGGAGGATGATGTCGTGGCGGAGGCCGGCGATGATGTGCTTGAACTCGGGCCTCGCGTGGGCGTACCGGGGCTGTCCCCCGAGCATGTCGTAGAAGAGCCGGATGCAGTCGATGATGTCGTCGCGGCGTCTGGCGGCGGTCGGGGCGCCGAAGTTGTAGAAGTCGAAGAGCCTGAGATCGAAGAAGACGCCGACGCGTTTGACGAGGACGTTGCGTCCGTGGACATCGCCGTGGTAGTCGCCCCTGGCGTGGATCTGGACGAGGCCTTCGACGATCCGGTGAAGGATCATGAGAGCCTCCTGGTCGGGGAGGTGTCGGCCGCGGGCTCGTTTGATGATCTCGTCGAGGACGGCGCCCTCGGCGCATTCGGAGACGAGTGCGACGACGCGCTGTCCGGCGAGTGTGAGGCTCTCGGTGTGGTGGTACTTGACGACGAGGCCGCAGTCGCGGAGTCGTTCGAGCTTCCGTGCGTAGAAGGTCGAGGTCTTGCCGCCCTTGTTGCGTTTGGGATAGAAGAGCTTGATGGCGCGGACGGCGCCGGAGCGTTTCTCGATGACGCGGTACACCTCGCCCTCCCAGCCGGAGCCGAGGCGGCTGTCGATCTGGTACTTGGCGCCGATGATGCGTCCGGGCTTGAGGTTGTAGGGGCCGACGCTGCGGCTCTCGGGGATGGTGGGCATCGCGGGGGAGAGTATCGCAGGATCGGGGGTTGTGGGGTTGGCGTGGAGCGCCGCGGCGCGGCGTGATGCAACGCCCTGTCACCCGATCCGCTGCGCGGATCGACCGCTCCGGCGTGGCCGACCTGGGGGGGTGAGGTGGGGAAGATCCGAGCCTTCGCTGCGCTCAGACTCGGCGTCCATGCGGGGGGACCCCGGGATTCGCTTTGCTCATCCCGGGCGTGGGTAGGGTCAGCCCCGGGTTCCGCCTCCACCTTGTCCGCCTCCACCTTGTCCGCCTCGGTCACCGCCGCCGCCGCCTCTGCCGCCGGGGCCGCCGCCGGGGCCTCGGAAGCCGGCGCCGGAGCGGAACATCTCACCCATGAGGGCGCTGTTCTGGGCGTTGCCGGACTTGTAGGACTCGGTGATTCGCTCGCGCATGCGCTCCTGCATTTCGGCACGGCGGGCGGCGCGTTCCTCTTCGGTCATCTCCTCGCGTTGGCGCTGGCGATCGGCGTCGTCGCGGGGTGGCCTGGGGGGTCGGTCGCCGAACATCCGGGTGAAGTCCGGGGTTTCGCCGCGAGCAATGGCGCGGGCCATGTCGGCCATGCGCTGCTCCATGAGGGCGCGCATCGCGTCGCGCTGCTCCTCGTCGCGGAACATGGCTCGGCGGTCCTCTTCGGGGAGGTCGCGGAGGAGCCGGCCGGCCTCCTCGGCGTAGGCGGATTTGCGGTCCTCGCTCATGCGCTCGAACTTGGGCGTGCCGAGGACGGCGAGGGCTTCCTCGGCGGTCCTGGGCAGGCCGGGCGTGGAGTAGGCGGAGGCGGCCCAGAGCCCGCCGGAGATGGCGCCGAGGGTGACGACGATGGCGCTGGCGGTGACGATGCGCCTGGTCTTCTTCGACCACTTGGCGTCGATGGACTGGCGTCCGGCGCTGAGGGCTTCGTCGAGGTTGTAGGTGGTGTGGGTGTTGTTGGACATGGGGGTGTTCCTGGGGAACGTGATGTGAAACGTGGCAAAGCTGCGCGTTGCCACGGCACCCGGCGGATACCACGGCGCCCGAATCGATTCGTTATTCGAGGAGGCCGACGTGGCCGTCGCCGAAGAGGTAGTTGCGTTCGGCGTGGAAGAAATCGACCTGGACGTTGTCGCCGGTCTGTGTTTCGAAGGAGCCGCCGTCGAAGTCGCGGAGGACGACGACCTCGTCGGGCTGGAAGTTGAGGAAGCGGACGAAGAAGGATTCCTCGATGGTGATGCCCGAGAGCGCGGAGGTGTAGGTGTAGGAGCTGGGGCAGGTGTGGGGCTTGCTGTCCTCGATGTACTCGTACCCGTACACGATGGAATCGCCGGGGCATTCCCAGACTCGGGAGTCATCGCCCTCGAGGTAGTTGGCGAGGGCCTCGTTGAGCGAGGGGTTGGGGTCGCCGCTGAGCCAGGGCTTGGGCATGTAGCGGGCCTCGGGGTAGGCGTCCTTGTGGTCGTTGAGGTGCATCGTGAAGGCCTGCGAGACGCTGCGCAGGTTGGCCTGGCACGCGGTGCGGTGCGCGGAGTCGTACACGCGCGGCAGCACGGGGATGAGGATCCCGATGAGGATCGCGATCACCGAGATCGTGACGAGGAGCTCGATGAGCGAGAAGCCGCGGCGGGGGGAGTCAGGGCGTACTGATGGCATTGGGGCCTCCGGGGGCTGCATCGGTTCAACGCATCCCCGGGGTATTGTATTGCTGAGGACGTCAGAGGATCCTGGGATTCGCGGGGCCTCATCCCAGGCGTGTGAGGGAGGATTTCATGAATCCGGTGGTGATCGGGGTGGTGATCGGGGTGTACGGGGCGATGAGCGTCGTGGCGTTCCTGGCCTACGCGGTGGACAAGCGGGCCGCGGCGCTGGGGAATCGGCGGATCCCGGAGGCGCGGCTGCACCTGCTCGAGCTGTGCTTCGGGTGGCCCGGGGCGCTGCTGGCGCGGCGTCTGCTGCGGCACAAGACGCTCAAGCGGGGGTACTCGGCGGTGTTCTGGGCGATCGGGGCGGCGCACCTGGTGGGGTGGGGCGCGGTGGTGTGGTGGATGGTTCGGGGGAGTGGGGCGGGGTGAATCGGCGCGGCATGGCTGTGCCATACCACGGCGCCTGAGTTCCAGATATCCGAGCCTTCGCTGCGCTCAGACTCGGCGTCCAGGGGTCAGCGCTGCGGGGGGATGTAGGTGATGAAGGTCGGGGCGTCGAGGTTGGCGGCGCCGGGTTGGATGAAGGTGTCGATGTAGGCGCCGTCGCCGGGGTGGTATCGGAGGACGGCGCTGCGTTTGACGTCGGTGATGTAGAGGTTGCCGTCGGGTCCGAGGGTCATGCCGGAGGGGGCGGTGAGGCCGCCGGATTCGTCGGCGATGGTGTCGGGGTCGTCGTCGATGAGGAGGCCGAAGAGGGACTGGTCCCTGTTGAAGCGGAGGACGGTTGCGGCGCCCTCGTTGGTCAGGAGGAAGGAGCCGTCGGGCATGGGGAGGATGGTGCGGGGGTTGTTGACGCCCTGGTCGGCGGTGGCGATGGCGTCGCCCTCGGGTGTGGGGAAGAGGTCGGGGTCGAACTCGACGAGGCGGTGGTTCCAGAAGCTGGGGACGATGAGCTCGCCCTCGGGGGTGAATGCCATGCCGACGTCGGGGCCCGAGAGGCCGCCGGCATGGGGCATGACGGCGACGCCCAGGAAGGCGCCGGTGTCGGCGTCGTAGCGCAGGACGGCGCTGTTCTTGAAGTCGGAGACGAAGATGGACTTGCCGTCGGGGGCGACGGCGATGCCGCAGGGTTTGGCGATGCCGCCGGCGCCGGGCTCGACGAAGGCGCCGAGGTGTTCCCAGGTGTCGGTGCTGTAGCGCTCGACGGAGGCGGTGAGTTCGGAGCAGACGAGGAGCTCGCGCCGGGAATGGGCGAGGGCCATCGCGAGGGGGCCGTCGAGGTGGCCGTCGTTGATGACGCGGCGGACGGCGCCGGTGCGGGCGTCGAAGACGGCGAGGGAGTCGGAGTTGAATCCGCTGACGACGAAGACGCCGTCAGGGCTGTCGTCTGTGGTCGCGGGCGCGCTGGTGGCGGCGAGGAGGATGAGCGCGGGTGCGATGAGCATGAAGATGATGACGCTCAGGAGGAGCTGGAGTCGGTATGGCATGGCGGCGCTTCCCCGATACCCCCACTGCTGGTGTGTGGTGTGTGGGTTGGTGGCCGCCGCCCCGGCTGCTGATGGTACTGATGCGCGCGGGGTGGGTTTCGGGCGTGGATGTTGAGGATGCCGCTGCGCGACGGCTGAATGCAGCCCCTCTCCCCGGCCCTCTCCCAGAGGGAGAGGGGGGCGGATTCAAGCCTCGCTGCGCGAGGCTATGCGGACCCCTCACCCCGGCCCTCTCCCTCAAGGGGAGAGGGAGCGACGAGGGCCTCGCGGAGGAGGGTGGGGAGTTGCTGGACGAACTGGGAGCGGGTCATCGTCTCGGCGCCGGCGCGGTGGGCGGTCTGCTTCTTTTCGGCGTCCACGTGGGAAAAGAACGCGATCAGGCGGGCGGTCGGGTGGGCCTGCTTGATCTGCGCGATGGCGGCGGCGGGGTCGAGGGTGTCGATCGCCATGTCGATGAGGGCGAGGGGGATTCGTTCGGCTTCGGCGAGGATCTCGGCGAGTTTGTCGGGGGATCTGGCGAAGCGGATGGGGGCGGCGATGGCGCGGGCCTCGGCGCCGATGCGGGAGGCGAACATGAGGTCGGCGCAGCAGGCGAGGGTGGTCATGGCGTCGATGTGTTAATTATCAAGCCGTGCTTCATCATCACTTCTATCGCCATCATCATTATCAACAGATGAAGAAACAGCCATCATTACCGACGCCCCATCTTCGGCACGATCTTTAATGTAGTTAAAAACCCTTCTAGCATCAATCGCGTGAGTTCCTATCCAGCCATTGGATACTAGGCCAACAAATGATGTTCTACACATATGCCTTGGAACTTTGTTGCAACACAATACCCTCCCTCCCCTTGGTCCACTTGTAACATCATCACCCCACAGACCCTCCCAAAGCCACAATGGAATGTATTGACCCCAAACCAATTGATCGGTGCGAGTGTCGATTGACTGCCTTTTTAACATTTTAAAATAACATGATTCTACGCCCAATCGATAATCACTGATTGGCCTCGAAATTGATGGATCGATGTCACAGAAAGATCGAAAATCACCAAGTCGATTTTCTTCGTCTCTCGACTGGCTATCCGGCCGAAACTCGCCATTTGCGTCATACATTTTGTACTGAACCAACACCAACGATTCATATTTATGATTATAATATAACAAATCTGAACCATGCTGTCGCTCAAACGATTGGCGATGCGTAACAAATACATCAAGCGTGGTTGATTCGGATTGAAATCTAGCCGAATCGGTCGTCGCATCTATTGCATCGAACCCTGGCCACTGCCGAGAATCTTGAAAAATAGCCGGCTCTTCCAACGGCCTTTGGTTGATTATCTGCGCAAGAGAACCTAAATCACTTAGGCGTCCAACAACACCTTGAGCTTGGGGCAAAATATCACCGCCATCTATTTCGGCAATATCGAGTGCGATGCCGAGTTGGTCTCGCTGCGCCAACACTGCGCTTGCCCCAGGCACCTCAATGTCCAATACTGGCGTCGCAATCAATCGCAAAAGTTGTTCGAATTCCTGCTGCGATTCTCCTGCTGCACCATGTGCAGCTTTCAAAATCGCTACCCAAAGATCCGTTCGGGGTCGACTTGCTGACCGAGAAAGCACTAAATTATCAAAATCATCTCGCAATTCGATCGGCAATCCTTCACGAATTTGGCTCACAGGAATATTCAACGATACGGGTAGAAACAATCTTGCGCCTGCAAGACCGGTAGATCCCCGGCCTGGACGAACTGCGCACGCATATGCTAGATAGCTTTTTTTATTAAATACCAGAACAAGTTCTACTTTATTTACAAATTTAACGCGGCTTCGCACTAACTGAGCTGTTGCAGTGCGCTTGGTATTCAGCGAAGTAACTATGCTCTCAATTAACGGCGGATCCGTCGGTCGATAGGTAAAGCCGTTTTTTATCAATGCCAACAAGGCGTCAATTGATTCCATAGCGACATCTCAATAACAGTGACGCACATCTAATTAATAACTAATCTGATTATATCACCACTCCGGTCCGCCGGTGTAGCGGCCGTAGATGTCTGCGAGGGCCTGGACCATCTCGCCCATCGTGCAGTTCGCCAGGGCGCCCTCGACGAGGCTGGGCATGACGTTGTCGTCGTTCTGGGCGGCCTTGCGGATGGCGTCGAGGGCTTTGTTGACGGCTGCGCTGTCGCGGCTCTGCTTGAACTGCTTCAGGCGCTCGACCTGGTCGGTCTCGACGCTGTGGGGGATCTGGAGGATGTCGATGGGGCGCTGCTCGTTGTCGTCGGTGTAGGCGTTGACGCCGACGATGAGGCGGTCGTGGGCCTCGCACTCGGCGCTGAAGCGGTAGCTGGCCTCGGCGATCTGCCTTCTGAAGTAGCCCTTGTTGATTCCCGCGACGACGCCGGCGTGGCCGCCGTTGGGTTTGCCGTCGAGGTCCACGGACCACTGGCCGCCGCCCATGTCGTCGATCTCGGCGATGTAGCTGAGGGCCTCGGCCTCGATGGTGTCGGTGAGGGACTCGATGAACCAGGCGCCGCCGAGGGGATCGACGGTGCGGGTGACGCCGGTCTCGTGGGCGAGGATCTGCTGGGTGCGGAGGGCGACGGTGACGGCCTGCTCGGTGGGCAGGCCCAGGGTCTCGTCCATGGAGTCGGTGTGGAGGGACTGGCATCCGCCGAGGACGCCGGCCATGGCCTGGTAGGCGACACGGACGATGTTGTTGAGGGGCTGCTGCTCGGTGAGGGAGCAGCCTGCGGTCTGGACGTGGGTCTTCATGAACCAGGAGCGTTCGTTCCTGGCGCCGTAGCGGTCGCGCATCATGCGGGCCCAGATGCGGCGTGCGGCGCGGAGCTTGCAGATCTCCTCGAAGAACTCGTTGTGTGCGTTGAAGAAGAAGGAGAGGCGCGGGGCGAAGGCGTCGATGTCCATGCCGCGCTCGAGGCAGGCCTCGACGTACTCCATGCCGTCGCGGAGTGTGAAGGCGAGCTCCTGGGCGGCGGTGGATCCGGCCTCGCGGATGTGGTAGCCGCTGATGGAGACGGAGTTCCAGTTGGGGACCTTCTCGGTCTGGAACTCGATGGTGTCCACGACGAGTTTGACGGAGGGCTCGGGGGGGTAGATGAACTCGTTCTGGGAGTGGAACTCTTTGAGGATGTCGTTCTGGAGTGTGCCGCCGATCTTGGACCAGGGGATGTCGCGCTGCTTGGCCATCGCGAGGTACATGGCCCAGATGATCGCCGCCGGTCCGTTGATGGTCTGGGAGACGGTGACCTGATCGATGGGGATGTCGGCGTAGAGGCGGTGCATGTCCTCGATGGTGTCGATGGCGACGCCGCAGCGGCCGACCTCGCCGGCGCTGAGGGGGTCGTCGGAATCGCGGCCCATGAGGGTGGGCAGGTCGAAGGCGGTGGAGAGGCCGGTGTTGGCTTTGGTCCCGGCGCCGGCGGCGAGGATGTACTTGAATCGTTTGTTGGTGTCGTCGGCGGAGCCGAAGCCGGCGAACTGGCGCATGGTCCAGAGGCGGGTGCGGTAGCCCTGGGGGAAGAGGCCGCGGGTGTAGGGGAAGGCGCCGGGGGAGGCGATGTGCTCGTCGATGGCGCCGGGGGAGGCGAGGGAGGTGATGTCGCCGGGCGCGATGGGGCAGTCTGGGCCGTAGCTGGGCGCGAGGACGAGGCCGCTGATGGTGACGGCGTGGGGGTCGATGGCGTGGGTCGTCGCGGTTTCGGCGGCGGTGGCGCTGGGATGTGTTGTGCTCATGGGGGGATTGTAGTCGTCGGGGCGCGGCGACAGCCCGGGGGACTTCGTGGCGGGGGTGTCCCCGGGGAGGCGGGGACTGCGGGGGTTTGCAGCACGACCTAGCGGAGCCGGGTCGTGGCACGGGGGGTGTTGTGGCTGGCGCTGTCTGGTGATGTGTGTGGGATCGATCCCGGGATTCGCGGGGCCTCATCCCGGGCGTGGGCGGGCGCGGAGATGTCCGAGCCGTCGCTTTGCTCAGACTCGGGGTTCAAACTGGGAATGATGTCGGGGGTGTGAAGCACGACCCAGCGGAGCTGGGTCGTGGCACGGGGGGTTGTGGTGTGGTCGCGGTCAGTCCTCGATGTCGCTGGCGGCGAGCTTGTAGGCGATGACCATGGCGAGGCCGAACCAGAGGAGGTCGGCGATGCTCAGCGTGTCGGTGAAGAACGCGAGGGAGAGCGCGAGGGGGCTGGGGTGCGCGTCGTAGTCGATCTGGCTGCGGTACGCGATGCGCTGGCTCTCGGACATGCCGTCCCAGATGGCGACGGCGTCGTCCCAGATGTCGGCGCTGTAGTCCTTCTTCCACCTGCCCTCGTAGGGCTCGACGCCGGCGGGCCAGTGGTAGGTTTCGCCGGCGGCTTCGCGCATGGCGATCTGTTCGTCGGCGATCCAGGAGATGACGTACTCCTCGCCGAGCAGGAGGGAGGGGGTTTCGGTGAACCGGGCGCGGTCCTCGTCGGAGTAGGCCTCGAGACGGGCTCGGGCTTCGGTCCAGACGTCCCGCGGGTAGTCTTCGCGCACCGCGGCGTAGCGCGCGTCCACGTCGGCGGGCCAGTTCATGGGCTGACCGGAGCTCAGGCGCTGCGCGACGATGTCGTCGGCGATGATGCTGGTGAGGAACTCCGTGCTGTTGTCGCCGCCGTTCTGGCCGATCGCCTCGTTGATGTCGAGGTAGAGGCCGCCGAACTTGCCGACGAGCAGGCAGAGCACAGCCGCGGCGACGGCGGCGATGCCGGGGCCGCCGCCCGAGGCGTTCTGCGCGGCGGCGCGGACGCCGAGGCCGGCGAGGGCGCCGATGCCCCAGGCGATCCATCCGACCTCGAAGTCGGCGTAGTGGTACACGAGCGCCCAGACGACGGCGCCGAGGAGCCCCCCCACTGTCCCCGCAACGTACCACTTGAGCATGTTCATCATGACCGCCCTTTCCCGGTCGTCGTGGCGCGTGACCGGCGGGGCGATCGTAACTTCAGATTGCGGACGATGCCAACTTAATTTGATGTGATGAGAATTCCCTGCTGCGCTGGGGTTTTCTTGAGCCCCCTCACCCGGAGGGGGGAGGTGGGATCCTGGGATTCGTGCTGCTCATCCCTGGCGTGGGCGGGGGTGGAGATGTCCGAGCCTTCGCATCGCTCAGGCTCGGCGTCCATTTATGGAAATGATGTCAGGGTGCGAAGCACGACCCAGCGGAGCTGGGTCGTGGCACGAGGGTTGTGACACGGGTCACTTGTTGTAGTCGTAGACGCCCAGCTTGGTCTTGTCTCCGAGGCGGCCAGCTGCGACGTACTGCTTGAGGAGCGGGCAGGCGCGGTAGCGGTCGTTGTTGAGGCCGTCGGCGAGGACGTTCATGATGTTGACGCAGGTGTCGAGGCCGATGAAGTCGGCGAGGCGCAGGGGGCCCATGGGGTGGGCGCAGCCGAGCATCATGATGCCGTCGATGGCCTCGGGCTCGGCGACGCCCTCCATGAGGGCGTAGAAGGCCTCGTTGATCATGGGCATGAGGACGCGGTTGCTGACGAAGCCGGCGCGGTCGTTGGCCTTGAGGGGCGTCTTGCCGAGGCGCTCGGCGAGGGCGAAGGTGCGCGCGACGACGTCGTCACTCGTCTGGAGGCCCTTGATGACCTCGACGAGCTTCATGACGGGGACGGGGTTGAAGAAGTGCATGCCGACGACGCGGTGGGCGGCGGCGCCGGCGGTCGTGGCGATCTCGGTGATGCTGATGCTGGAGGTGTTGGTCGCGAGGACGACGCTGTCATCGGTGAACATCTTGGCGAGCCTGCCGAAGAGGTCGGCCTTGACGGCCATGTCCTCGACGACGGCCTCGACGACCCAGTCGGCGCCGGCTACAGCTTCGAGGTCCTGGGTGTAGTGGATGCGCGCGCCGGCGGTGGAGGCGTCGTCCTGGGTCATCTTGCCCTTCTCGACGGCGCGGGACCAGAGTTTGGCGCGGAGCGCCTTGCATCGGTCGATGCCTTCGGCCCAGGTGTCGTAGACGGTGACGTCGATGCCAGCCTGGGCGGCGATCTGGGCGATGCCGCCGCCCATCTGGCCGGCGCCGAGGACGGCGAGGGATTTGATTTGTTTGGGCATTGGTTGAATCTCTTGGATCGGAATGTTGAGAACTGTAGTCGCGGCATCGCGAAGCGCGATACCACGGCACCGGGGTTAGAACTCGGCGGTTCTTGGCGTTCTCGGGAACGGGATGACGTCTCGGATGTTGGCCATGCCGGTGCAGAACTGGACGATGCGTTCGAAGCCCAGGCCGAAGCCGGCGTGGGGGACCGTGCCGTAGCGGCGGAGGTCTCGGTACCACCAGTAGTTCTCTTTGGGCAGGCCCATCTCGTCGATGCGCTGGTCGAGGATGTCGAGCCGCTCTTCACGCTGGGAGCCGCCGATGATCTCGCCGACGCCCGGGGCGAGGACGTCCATCGCGGCGACGGTCTTGCCGTCGTCGTTGCAGCGCATGTAGAAGGCCTTGATGCCCTTGGGGTAGTTCATGACGACGGTGGGCTTGCCGATCTTCTTTTCGGTGAGCCAGCGCTCGTGCTCGGACTGGAGGTCGCTGCCCCACTCGACGGGGAACTCGAACTTTTCTCCCGAGTTCTTCAGCAGGTCCACGGCCTCGGTGTAGGTGATGCGCTCGAAGTCGGAGTCGGCGACGCTCTTGAGGCGCTGCATGACGCTGTCGTCCACGCGGAGGTTGAAGAACTCGACGTCGTCGGCGCGATCGTCGAGGGCGGCCTGGGCGAGGGCGCGGAGGTACGCCTCGGCGAGGTCGGCGTCGTCGTTGAGATCCGCGAAGGCGATCTCGGGCTCGATCATCCAGAACTCGGCGAGGTGTCGGCTGGTGTTGCTGTTCTCGGCGCGGAAGGTAGGGCCGAAGGTGTACACCTTGCTCAGCGCCATGCAGTAGCACTCGACGTTGAGCTGGCCCGAGACGGTGAGGTGGGCTTCTTTTCCGAAGAAGTCCTGGTCGAAGTCGGTGGCGCCGTCGGGTGTGCGGGGGGTGTTGACGGTGTCGAGCGTGGAGACGCGGAACATCTCGCCGGCGCCCTCGCAGTCGGAGGCGGTGATGATGGGGGTGTGGACGTAGAAGAAGCCGCGTTCGTCGAAGAAGCGGTGGGTGGCGGCGGCGAGGGTGTGGCGCATGCGTGCGACGGCGCCGATGGCGTTGGTGCGGGGTCGGAGGTGGGCGACCTCGCGGAGGTACTCGAAGGTGTGTCGCTTCTGGCTGATGGGGTAGGTGTCGGGGTCGTCCACCATGCCGACGACGCGGATGGCGGAGGCCTTGAGCTCGATGGCCTGGCCCTTGCCCTGGCTGGCGACGAGTCGGCCCTCGGCCTCGATGGCGCAGCCGGCGGTGAGGTGGAGGACTTCGGATTCGTAGTTGGGCAGGTCGGCGGGGGCGACGACCTGGATGGCGTCCTGACAGGAGCCGTCGTGGAGGTTGATGAAGGAGAGGCCGGCCTTGGAGTCTCGGCGTGTTCGGACCCAGCCCTTGCAGGTGGCGGGGGTGTCGGGGCTGGCGGCGAGGGCCTGTTTGACGGACAGCCAGGTCATCTTTGCGGGGTCTCCGTTGGGAGGGTTGTCAGGGGGGGTTGAGCACGATCGTAGCCGGGGATTCCCCGGTCCGATAGCGACACTGACGTGTCCCGGGGGAGGGTCGGGGCCGGGCATGTGTGAAATTTTCGTCAGGAATCCGGGATTCTGCTAGGCAATATGCGGGTTGTGCGGGATGATCGGGTTGTCCGGCTTCTGTGGGTGGCGCCGATCGCGCGGATTGGCGGCAGGGGTACGACGAGCAAGAAACACGACCGGCGCAGGCCGGGGTCGGCGCGCTTGTGGAAGGGCGCGTCGTCTGGAGGAGAAGAGAACAACATGAATGTGCACAAGCGCTTTCTGGCGCTTGCAGCCGTGTCCGGAGCGATGCTGCTCTGCGGCGCGGCGCAGGCGGGAGTCACGCAGACCGTCTTTGCGCTGTCGGATCATCCCGACGGCGACGTGAACCCGCCGCCGTACGGGCTGCGGTTCGATGATCTGTTCACGGAGGTTGGCGGCACGGGCGGCGTCACGTCGTTCTCGATGGATCACTTCGGCGATTCGACGCTGACGGTGACGGACGACGGCGTGGGCGGCCTGACGATCGACATCGTCGGGACGCTGTACGGCGGTGTGGACACGGGATCGGGCTACGGCTACGGCGAGGGCGCCTTCGCGCTGGACTACACCTATGCGGTGAGCGTCATGGCGGACGGGTCCGGCTGGGTGGTGAACTCGGAGGACCCGATGAACAGCGGCACGCTGACGGTGCTGCCCGGCAACGCGAACCTCACCAGCGGGACGGTCTTCAACTTCTTCGGCCGGGTCACCGAGGGCGGGCCGATCTTCGTCTTCAAGAACGACGGGCACCGGCTGGGCGGGCACCCGGAGTTCGATCCGCTGACGACGTGGGTCGGGCGCGGGTGGCACGAGACGGATACGCTTTCGGGCTCGACGCACGACTTCCTGTTCGTGGGCGAGCTGATCCCGGCGCCGGGGGCCGGGATGCTGCTGGTCGGCGGCGGGCTGATCGCGGGCACTCGTCGGCGCCGCTGAGCGGACAACAACTTGTGATTGACACGGCAACGCCGGTCCCGAGGGGCCGGCGTTGTTCACGGGCGCGCTCTCGGACGTGAGCGGGTCGAGGCTATCGGGCCGGGAGATTTCCCGGAACGATCGGTGTGCGCGGAATGCGCGGATTTTTCGTTGGCGTTGCGCTGATGAGAGCGCATGATCGTGTTGCAAGTTTCGGACAGGCGGCGCCGGTTGTGAGGGCGCCGGGGAACACGAGTTGGTTCAACTTCTTCGCCTCGGGGTCGGCTGGCCCCGGGGCCATGGTGGGGTGGGCGTGATGGTCGGCGGCGACGCACCGGCCGACCACGGCAACAGCGCTACTGGCGCACAAGAGAGACGGAGCGTCCGACTCTGCCTCGACCATCACGCTGGACGACCGAGCGTCGTCCCGAAGCGCCGATCTGGGGGGATCGGCGCTTTGTTTTTTGGATTCGTGAGATTGAGATCCTGGGATTCGCTGCGCTCATCCCGGGCGTGGTGACCCTTGTCGTCTTGAAGAAGCACGACCCAGCGGAGCTGGGTCGTGGCACGGGGATCAATCAGCGGCGCGCGGGGGCGAGGAGTTGCTCGGGGCTCTGGAGCAGCTCGACGATCAGCGCGAGGCAGCGGGCGGCCTCGGCGCCGTCCACGACGCGGTGGTCGCAGGCGAGGCTGAGCGGCATGAGCTTGCCGACGTGCAGGCCGCCGTTGCGGACGACGACGCCCTCGCGGACGCGGCCGACGGCGAGGATGGCGACCTCGGGGATGTTGATCACCGGCGTCGCGAAGCGGCCGGCGTAGGAGCCGACGTTGCTGATGGTGATCGTCGAGCCCATGAGGCGCTCGCGGGGGATGGAGCGGTCGCGGGCCATCTGCGCGAGTTGGGCGACGTGGCGGCCGATCTCGAGGACGCCGAGGGCGTCGGCGTCGGGGATCACGGGGACGTTCAATCCGTGCTCGGTGTCGGTGGCGATGCCCATGTGGACGGAGGGGTGGCGGAGGATCTCCTGCGCCGCTTCGTCAACGGTGGCGTTGAGGGCGGGGAAGTGTTTCACGGCGCGGCAGATGGCGCTGATGACGAAGGGGAGGAAGCTGACGCTCTCGCCGGAGGCCGCGGCGGTCTGTTTGCGGAGTGCGTCGAGGGCGCTGACGTCGGCCTCGTCCATGACGGTGAAGTGGACGGCGGTGTCGATGGACTGTCGGAGGCGCGCGGCGATGGTGCGGCGGGTTCCTCGGAAGGGGATGCGCTGGGTCTGGCCCGCGGCGGGGGCGGGGAGGGACGGTGGCGGGGAGTAGGTCGGCGCGGGTTGGCTGGGCGCCAATGTTGCAGTCGCCCCTCTCCCCGGCCCTCTCCCGGAGGGAGAGGGGGGCGGAGCGCTGGCGGGGGCGCCTGGCGCTCCGTTGGATGCGGCGCGGACGTCTTTTTCGGTGACTCTTCCGGCGAGGCCGGTGCCGGCGATGCTGTCGATGTTGACGCCGAGGTCGCGCGCGAGTCGGCGGACGGCGGGTGTGGCGAGGGCCTTGCCGCCCTGGGAGGGCATGATGGGATCGTTGGAGACGGATCCGACGACGGTTCCGGCGTCCTCGCGTTCTGCTTCTGGGAGAGCGGAAGAATCACGGGATTCGCTGCGCTCATCCCGGGCGTTGGGGGACGGCGCTGCGCCGTTGCTGGCGCCTTCGTAGGTGACGAGGACGTCGCCGACCTTGCAGATCTCGCCTTCCCTGCCGTTGAGGCTGGCGATGACTCCGGCGCGGGGGCTGGGGACCTCGACGAGGGCCTTGTCGGTCTCCATCTCGGCGAGTGTCTGGTGCTCCTCGACGGTGTCGCCGACGGCGACCTTCCAGGCGATGAGCTCGGCTTCGTGCACGCCCTCGCCGAGGTCGGGGAGGATGAAGATGTTGGGGTCGGAGCTGGTGGCGTGGCCCATCGTGGGAGTTCCTTGCGGCGCCGGTGCGGGCGCGATCGTCGGTGGTTGGTGTTCAGTACGCGGCGCAGGCGGCGATGGCCTCGGCGACACGGGGGGCTTCGGGGAGGTAGTCGAGCTCCATCTTGTAGTAGGGCATGAAGGTGTCGAAGCCGGTGACGCGCTGGACGGGGGCCTCGAGGTGGAGGAAGCAGCGCTCCTGCACGAGGGAGGAGATCTCGGCGCCCAGGCCTGCGGTCAGCGGCGCCTCGTGCGCGACGACGCAGCGGCCGGTCTTGCTGACGGATTCGACGATGGTTTCCACGTCGATGGGGTAGATGGTTCTCAGGTCGATGAGCTCGACGGAGAGATCCTCGGGGAGGCTGTCCATGGCGTTGATGCACTGGATGGTCATGGCGCCCCAGGTGACGACGGTGACATCGGTCCCTTCCTCGACGATCTTGGCCTTGCCGATGGGGACGGTGTACTCGTCCTCGGGGACTTCCTCGCGGAAGGCGCGGTAGATGCGCTTGGGTTCGAAGAAGAGGACGGGGTCGGGGTCGCGGATGGCGCTGATGAGCAGGCCCTTGGCGTCGTACGGGGAACTGGGCATGACGACCTTGAGCCCCGGCGTGTGGGCGTAGATCGCCTCGGGGGAGTCGCTGTGGAGCTCGGGCGCGTGGATGCCGCCGCCGACGGGGACTCGGACGGTCATGGGGACGGTGATGGCGCCGCGGGAGCGGGAGCGGTAGCGGGCGGCGTGGTTGACGAGCTGGTCGTAAGCGGGCCCGAGGAAGCCCTCGAACTGGATCTCGGGGACGGACTTGATGCCGTTCATCGCGAGGCCGATGGCGGCGCCCATGATGCCGGACTCGGCCAGCGGGGTGTCCACGACGCGGTGCTCACCGAAGCGCTGCTGGAGCCCTTCGGTGACGCGGAAGACGCCGCCGTTGAGGCCGACGTCCTCACCGAGGAGGACGACGGATTCGTCGGCCTCCATCTCCTGGGTGAGCGCGAGGTTGATCGCCTGGACGAGCGTGAGGTTGGCCATCGCTGCTTGTTCCTTGCGTGTGTCAGGCGTGGGCCGGGCTCTGGGTGGGGCTGTGTGCGGTGGCGCCGCGTCGGAGGGTTTCCTGCTGCGGGAACTGCCCGAGGGAGTTGGTCTGCATGGTGTCGCGCTGTCGGGCGAGTTCGGGGGGGATCGTCGCGAACATGGCGTCGAAGATGTCGGTGGTCTTGGGCTTCTCGATGTTGGTCGCTCGGGCGACGATGTCATCGACCTGCGCCTTGTTGCGCTCGATCATGGCCTCTTCCTGATCGGCGGACCAGAGGTCCTTGGACTCGAGGTACTTCCTCGTGCGGATGAGGGGGTCGCGTTTCCTGGCGGCCTCGAGTTCGGCCGGGTCGCGGTAGCGTCGGGCGTCGTCGGCGGTGGTGTGGTCGCCGAGGCGGTAGGTGAGGGTCTCGATCATCGTCGGCTGGCCCTTGAGGGCGTCTGCGACGGCTTCTCTTGCGGCGCGGAAGATCGCGAAGATGTCGTTGCCGTCCACCTGGCGGACCTTCAAGCCATAGGCGATGCCCTTCTGCGCGAAGGTCTCGGAGCGGGTCTGCTTGCTCCGGGGGGTGGAGATGGCCCACTGGTTGTTCTGACAGATGAAGACGACGGGGGCGTGCATGACGCCGGCGAAGTTGCAGGCCTCGTGGAAGTCGCCTTCGGAGGTGGCGCCGTCGCCGAAGAAGGTGAAGGCGACCTGGTCATCGCCGCGGATCCTGGCGGCCCATCCGATGCCGGCGGCGTGGAGCATGTGGCTGCCGATGGGGATGGACATGGGTGTGATGTTGAGGCCCTCGGGGATCTGGTTGCCTCGTTCGTCGCCCATCCAGTGGAGGAGGATCATCTCTGGCGGGAGGCCGTGGAGGTAGAGTGCGGCGTTCTCGCGGTAGCAGGGGACCATCCAGTCCTGTGGCCTGGCGGCGAGCGCGACGGAGGCGATGGCCTCCTGGCCCATGTTCTGCGGGTAGGTGCCGAGCCGGCCGGAGCGCTGGAGTTTGAAGGCGATCTCGTCGAGCCTGCGGCACATGGACATGTGCTCGTAGAGCATGACGACCTGGTCGTCGGTGAGCGTGTCCCGGGCGAGCTTGGCGTCGAGGCCGCCCTGCTCGTCGAGGATCTGCATGTATTCGATTGTGGCCTGGTAGGCGACCTTGATTGGCATGGCGATTCCGTTCGGGTTGGCTCGGGCGTTACTGGCTGGACGGGGTGAGGGGGTGGCCGGCGTCGAGGCGCTTCTTCGCGTATCGGATGGCGGCGTCGTGTGTCGTGCCGGAGCCGGCGGTTTCGAGGATCTCGAAGACGGCGTGCTCGATGTTGGCGACGCGACGGTCGATGTCCTCGGGGGTGAAGCCGCAGTAGAGGCCGGCGAGTCGGATGAGCCCGCCGCCGTTGATGACGAAGTCGGGCGCGTAGATGACGCCCTTGTTCCGGAGGAGGGCGCCGTCCTCGATGGGGTCGATGAGGACGTTGTTGGCGCCGCCGGCGATGATCCTGGTCCTGAGCGTGTCGATGTTGCCGTTGCCGATGACGGCGCCGAGGGCGCAGGGGCAGAAGATGTCGCACTCGGCGGTGACGATGTCGCGGTCGCTGACGATTGTCGCGCCGAACCGGGCCTTGGCCTTGTCGAGGATCTCCTGGCGGATGTCGGCGACGAGGAGTCTGCCGCCCTCGTCGTGGACGGCCTGGGCGACCTTCCACCCGACGGCGCCGAGGCCCTGGATCGCGATGGTGAGGTTCTTGAAGGTGTCACCGAGCCCGGCGTGCCGGACGCAGGCGCGCATGCCGTTGACGACGCCCGCGGCGGTGTAGGGGGATGGATCGCCGCCCTGCTCCGGGGCGGTGCCGCCCATGACGTGGCTGGTGACGGGGAGCATCCAGTCGATGTACTGCATGTTGACGCCGACGTCCTCGGCGGCGATGTAGAGGCCTCCGAGGCGATCGACGAAGGCGGCCATAGCGCGGGCCTCGGCCTCGGTGGCGGGGGTGTCGGGCTCGGGCTTCCAGATGACGGTCTTGGCGCCGCCCATGGGGAGGTCGGCGGCGGCGGCCTTGTAGGTCATGCCTTCCGCGAGACGGAGGACGTCGTAGAGCATGTCCTGCTCGCTGGCGTAGCACCAACGGCGCATGCCGCCGAGTGCGCTGCCGAGGGTGGTGTCGTGGACGGCGATGATGGCGCGGAGGCCGGTTGCCTTGTCGAAGCAGTAGAGGACGTTCTCGTGTCCCTTGTTCTGGATGTCCTGGAAGACCATGGGTTTCGCTCCGTCGGTGTCGCGGGATTGGGAACCACCGGCGAGCCTGGTGGCCTGCCTGGCCCAGGAGGCCCTGACGCCGAGGGCGTGGATGGGCGTCGTGGACGTGGTGGTCATTGCTGGTTGCTCCGCCGGCGTGTGGCCGGCAACGAATGCGGATTGACTGCTGGGTCGTGACTGGCTGCTTGGTTCCGGTGGATCAGGCGTTGGTCCTGGCCTGCGCGTTGTCGCCGGGGAACTGCCTGATGCCGTCCTGCGAGGGTGTGCGGCCTGTTCCTGCGGCGGTGGGTGATTTCTCGGGGATGGAGAAGCGGTCGTTGGGCAGGGTGGCGTTGTAGGCGAGGGCCTTGTCGGCGCAGTCGAGCATGGTCTTGTCGGTGTTGCGCCGGAGCTCGAGGAGGAGTGTGTCGATGCGGTGGACGGCGATGTCGCAGTAGTGCTCAGCGGCGGCGCGGTCGCGGTCGAACTCGACGCCGTCGTGACCGGCGCGGAGCTGGGAGTCGAGCTTGGAGAGCGTGCAGGCGATGCCGAAGCAGTGCATGGCGATGTCGCTGATGCGAGCCTGGACGGCCTGGCGGTCGAGGATCTTCTCCTCGTACTCCTTGCTGGCCCACTTGAAGGCGTGGGAGAGCTCGCGGGTGCAGCGGGCGAGCTCGTCGGCCCAGGTGGTGAGCGAGCCGTGGAGGCGGGTGACCTGGGGCTTGCGTGGCTTGACGCCGAGGAAGAGCTCCATCGCCAGGGGGAGCGCCTTGCCAGCGATGCTGGGTTTGAGGCCGTTGGTGAGCATGCGGGCGAGCATGGTCCCGAAGGGGGTGTCGCCGTCAACGCCGAGCACGGCCTGGATGCCGAGCATCTGCTCGGCGAGCTGCTTGCCGCCGTAGGCGAAGACGAAGGGCTGCATGACCTGGTTGGAGCCCTCGACGATGCGGTAGATGCGGGAGTCGCGGAAGGCGCGTTCGACGCCGTGCTCGGTCATGTAGCTCTCTCCGCCCATGATCTGCAAGGCATCATCGACGACCTGCCAGCCCATCTCGGAGCAGAAGACCTTGCAGAGGGCGGTCTCGAGCATGATGTCGTCGTCGTGTCGGTCGAGCATGCCGGTGGTCATGTAGAGCATGGCGTCCATGGCGTAGCACAGGGCGCTCATGCGCGCGATGTGGAGCCGGACGAGCTCGAAGTCGGAGAGCGGGCGCTGGAACTGGTGTCGTGTGCTGACCCACTTGATGGCCTGGTCCATGGAGCCCCGGGCGGCGCCGACGACGCCGGCGCTGAGTGTGCAGCGGCCGTAGTTGAGGCAGGAGAGGGCGACGTTGAGGCCCTTGCCTTCTTTGTGGAGGAGGTTTTCTCTCGGGACCTTGACGTCGGTGAATCGGATGCGGGCCTGCCAGGTGCCGCGGATGCCGCACTTGGAGCGGTTCTTCTGGAAGATGTCGATGCCGGGCATGTCGGGCGTGCAGATGAGCGCGGTGATGCGCTCGGACTTCTTGCCGGACCTGGGGTCGGTGATGGTCTGGCGGGCCATGACGGTGAAGACGCCGGAGAGGGCGCCGCTGGTGGCCCACTTCTTCTCGCCGCTCAGGATGTAATGAGAGCCGTCATCAGAAACGCGGCAGGTGGTCTCCTGTCCCCCGGCGTCGCAGCCGACGTTGGGCTCGGAGAGGCAGAAGGCGCTGAGTGTGTCCTTGGCGAGCGCGGGGAGCCAGGTGCGCTTCTGATCTTCGGTGCCGAAGAGCATGATGGCCTTGCAGCCGATGGACTGGTGGGCGGAGACGACGACGGAGGTCGAGGCGCAGTACTTGCCCAGCATCTCGAGGACGCGGTTGTAGCTGGTGACGCCGAGACCGAGGCCGCCGAACTCGCGGGGGATGGTCATGCCCATGACGCCGATGTCGAAGAGTCGTTTGAGACACCAGTCGGGGATCTCCTGCTCCTCGTCGATGCGCGTGGCGGGGTGCTCGTTGCGGAGGTAGTCCTCGAGCTCGGCCAGGAGCTGGTCGCAGCGGGCGATCTCCTCGGCGGAGACCTGGGGGTAGGGGAAGACGAGCTCCTCGCGGAGGTTGCCCCAGAACATGTTCTTGACGAGGCCCATCTCCTCGGGATCGGGGCCGAGCATGACTTCGGCGTCCTCGATGAGCTTGCGGTCCTTTTCCGAGATGCCCTTGAGGTTCTTGAGGTCCTGTTTCAGTTCCGCCATGGTCGTGGCTCCGTCGTTGTTCGCGGCGGTGTCGGCCGCGTGTGTGGGTGGTGCGTCAGGCCTTGGCCGCGGATTTGTTGAGGAAGGCGCTGATGCGCTCCTTCGCGGTGTCGGTCTGCCTGAGTCTGATGAGTGTGGCGCGTTCGGCGTCGAGGGCGGCCTGCCAGCCCTGCTCGGCGCCGACGCGGCAGACGCCGATGACGCCGTTGGCCGCGGGGTTGCGCTCGACGGCGCAGGCGGCCTTGTCGATGGCCTGGACGGCCTGCTCGCGCGGGCGCTGCATGAGGTGGAGGGGCTCGCCGGGGATGGCGCGCGCGGGTTTGGGCTGGGCGGCGAGGCGCCGGGCGAGCGCGAGGAGGTCGTCGTGCGAATCGGCGAGCTGCTCGAGGAGACCGGCGTCGTGCGCCTGGTCGGCCTTCATGGGTTTGCCGGTCGCGGTCAGCTCGATGGCGGTTGCGGGGTCGAGGCGCGCCGGGAGGAGGCAGCAACCCCCCCACCCTGGGCAGATTCCCAGGCCGGCCTCGGGGAGTCCGACGAGGTAGGGCCTGGCGTCGGGCGCGGGCCGGAGCCCGACGATGTGGTCGCAGTGCATGGCGAGCTCGAGCCCCCCGCCGAGTGCGGCGCCGTTGACCGCGGCGACGACGCTGCAAGGGAGCGCGGCGAGGCGGCCGAAGATGCGCTGGCCTGTTGCGAGGTAATCGTCGAGCTCGTCGTCGGAGAGTCCGTTGATCTCGTTGAGATCGGCGCCGGCGACGAAGACGCGATCGGAGGCGGAGGCGATGACGAGGCCGCCGATGTCGTCGGGGAGTTGGTCGAGAGTTTCTTCGAGTCTGTGCAGGAGCGCGCGGTCGAGCACAACGACGGGGCGGCCCGGCTGCTCGAGTGTGATGGTCGCCACGTCGGGAGAGGCGCCGCGATGGATTGGCAGCGGGTTTGCGGCCATCGTTCCTCCAGAGCCGGCCGATCGTGTCGGGCGATCGGCGCCTCGCATGTACCGAGCCCCGTTTGGCGGGGCGACGCAGACCCGCCTTCGGGGAGCGATCTCCCCGGCGAGACGGGTTCGCCGATGACGCTCCGAGTGCGCCATCGGCGGAATCGGAGGGCGGGTCTGGGCGCCGGGTTGCTGAATGCCCGGGTTTCGGCGTTCCCACCTTGAACGGGGGCGGCGCGGGCCGCGCCTCCCGTCAACTCGACCGCAGTATAGGGGCGATTGAGGGGGATGTGGAGCGCCGGGCCAGGGGAATCAGGGGGCTCGGAAGCCGCTTACTGGGCGTGGTTTCGGGGTCTCGTCAGGGGCCCGGGCGCGGTGGCGCGTGGTCACTTGGCGAAGGCGCGGCTGAGGCACTGACGGGCCTCGTCGCTGGTGACGACTTCGGTGGAGATCGCGGCGCCTTTGGCGACCTGCGCGGCGAGGTCGGCGCCGTCGAGTTCGTTGAGCCATCGCTTGGTGGCGCGGAGCGCGGTCGGGCCCCCGGAGGCGATGCGCTGGGCGAGTTTGTCGGTCGCGGCGTCGAGTTCTTCGGCGGGGGCGAGCGCGGTGACGAGGCCCAGCTCGTGCGCGCGGGCGCCGGACATCGTGCCGCCCTGGAGGAGGACTCGCCGCGCGGCGCCGGCGCCGATCTTGCGCACGAGCCATGGCGCGACGACGGCGGGGCAGACGCCGAGGTCCACCTCGGGGTATCCGATCTTCGCGTCGTCGTGGGTGATGGCGAAGTCGCAGACGCACATGAGGCCGCAGCCGCCGCCGATGGCGGCGCGGTTGACGCGCGCGATGGTGGGCATGGGCAGGGCGCGGAGTCTGAGGGTGGCGTCGGCGATCCTGGTGAGCAGGCGCGCGGGGGCGCCGGGCTCGTCGAGGACGGCCTTGAGGTCCATGCCTGCGCAGAACGCTCGGCCAGCGCCGGCGAGGATCGCGGCGTTGATGTCGGGCATGGTCGCGAGTTCGTCGAGCCGGCGCAGCAGCGCATCGAGGAGGTCGATGGAGAGGGCGTTGCGCGCGTCGGGGCGGTTGAGGGTGATGGTGGCGACGGGGCCGTTGGTTTCGAGGGTGCAGAGATTCATGGCGCTGTCGGTCATGGCTTGCTCCAGATCGCGGCGAGTCGCTGCTGCTCTTCGTGGCCCCCGGCGATGGCGAGGGAGGCGCGGAGTGCGGCGTCGTGGCGGGCGGAGTTGTTGGAGCCGTCGAGTTCGTTGAGCCATCGCTTGGTGGCGACGACGGCGTGGTGCGGTTTGCGCGCGAGATCTGAGGCGAGCTCGATCGCGCGGGGAAGGACATCCTCGGGGGACTCGACGCACTCGTGCGCGAGGCCGATGCGGAGCGCCTCCGTTCCGTTGATGAGGCCCGGGTCGAGGAAGCGTTCGCGGGTGCGGGCGCCACCGATCGCGAGTCGGAGCGTCGAGCCCGAGACGGCGGGGGAGACGCCGAGTCGGACGACGGGGTAGCCGAGCCTGGCGCCGGCGTCGGTGACGACGAGGTCGCATCCCGAGAGGAGGGCGCACCCGCCGGCGATGGCGGCGCCGTGGGCGGCGGCGACAACGGGGACGGTGAGGTTGCGCAGCGCTCGGACGGCGTGGGAGAGGCGCGTGAGGAGATCGCCCATCATCATGGGGTCGTCGCGGCAGAGGTCGAGGTCGAAGCCGGCGCAGAAGCCGGGGCCGGCGCCGGCGAGGACGACGGCGTGCGCCCTGCCCCTGCCGGTGTGCACGAGTTTCGCGACACCGGCGATGTTCTCGAGCAGGGAGGGCGTCAGCGCGTTGCGCTTCTCCTGGCGGTCGATGGTGACGACCGCGACGGCGGCGTCGGAGTGCGCGGCGGGGATGTGCTCGACACGGATCATGGCGCGGCGCTCCTGGCGGCGGCGATGACGGACCGGGCGAACGCGGAGGCCTCTTCCAGCGCGGCGCGATCGATGTTCGTGATCAGGCCGGCGCGTTCGATCGTATCCAGCAGCGTCAGGGTGGCGATGTTGCCGGGCGCCGGCTTGTCGGGGGTCCCGGCGTAGGGGCAGCCACCGAGTCCGCCGGCGGAGGCGTCGAAGGAGCGGACGCCCAGCTCGAGCGCGGCGGCCGCGGCTTCGGCGGCGCGGCCGAACGTGTCGTGGAGGTGCAGGACGATCAGGCGCCGGATCTCGTCGGGTGTGAAGACGGCCAGGAGCGCGGCGATGTCGGCGGGCCTGGCGGCGCCGATGGTGTCGCCCAGGTCGAGTTCGACGAGGCCCTCGTCGAAAGCGCTCGGCGGTGCGAGTTCGAGGAGCGCCTCGGCGACGGCGTGGACGGCGCGGGGCTCGATCGCGCCCTCGAAGGGGCAGGCGACGGCGCAGGAGATGTAGAACCGGACGGGCATGCCCTCGTCGAAGGCGCGCGGGAGGAACTCGGCGAAGCGCTCGATGGTCTGTGCGATCGTGGCGTTGGTGTTCCGTTGCGCGAAGGTCTCGGACGCGGCGGTGAAGACGGCGATCTTGAGGGGGAGGCCGGCGCGGTGGACGGTCAGCGCGCGGTCGAAGCCCTTCGCGTTGGGGACGAGAACGGAGAGGATCGGGGGCGCGGCGTCGGCTCCGCCCCCCTCTCCCTCTGGGAGAGGGCCGGGGAGAGGGGTTCCGTCCTTGTGCGTCCGTCCTCTCTGGATCCGCGTCAGGATGGTGCGCGCCACGGAATCAACATCACGAACCACGGATTGATTGCTGAACCGCAGCACCCACAGTCCCTGCGATTCGAGGAAGGCGTCGCGCGCGGCATCGCGCTGCGGCGCATCCGCGCGACGGTGCGACTCGCCGTCAAGCTCCACGACGAGGCGAGCGCCGGGGCAATAAAAATCGACGATGTAGGCGCCGATCGGGTGCTGGCGACGGAACCGGAGACCCTGGAGTCGGTCGGCGCGGAGCCTGCCCCAGAGAATGCGTTCGGGCATGGTCATGCCGCGGCGGAGTTTCCGTGCACAGTTGGTGGAGCCGGGCTGCTTTGGCGCTTTGGGGTAGGCGTCGCGAAGCCCCTCTCCCCGGCCCTCTCCCAGAGGGAGAGGGGGGCCAGAAGCCGCCGGATCTGTGGGGCGACCCGATTTCGAGAAGGCGCTGAGTTGCCTGACTCCTTCGAGCACCTGCTCGGCGTCGGCGAGCTGGGGGATCCACTTGGGTGAAACGAAGCTGGTGGCCTCGATTTCGTCGAGGCCGGCGCGGCTGAGGAGGTCGATGAGGCGGACTTTGTCGGCGGTCGGGACGATCGCGCGCTCGTTCTGGAGGCCGTCGCGGGGGGCGACGTCGGTGATGCGGACGAGGTCTGGCATTGGGTGGATCCTATCCGGCGCGGGGCGGATTCGTCTGGAAATACGGGCGGCGTCGGGTACGCTGGAGTCACCGAGACAACTCAGGAGGTCCGCCATGCGACACCGCGACATGCTCTGCATCGGATCGGCTCTGTTTCTTGCGATCGCGACGACCGCGATGGGGGGCGACCTGAACCCGCCGCCGGGGCAGGTGGCGCCGACGAACCGGGTGATCCTGTACCCGGGGTTCAACAACCTGCCGGTGGTGATCGACGAGCCGGGCTCGTATGTGCTGGGCGGGCCGGTTCTGGATTGCGTCGGCTGCCTGAACCCGCTGCCGCCGACGAGCGGGATCGTGATCAGCGCCAGCGACGTGACGCTGGACTGCAACGGGTTCCAGATCGTCGGGGCGCCTGCGGACTCGTTCAACGGGATATTCATTGATGCGCCGGCGACGAACGTCGTCATCCGCAACGGGACGGTGCGCGACTGGTCGAACACGGGGATCATCGGGGGCTCGGGCGTCACGCTCGAGAACATGCGCGTCATCGGCAACGGCTCGCAGGGCGGCGGCGGGATCGAGCTGTCGAGCGAGGCGCGGGTGGTGGGCTGCACGGTCGTGAACAACAACGGCGCGGGCGTCTTCGTCGGGTACGGCTCGGTCGTCGAGGGCTGCACGGCGTCGGGGAACATCGGCGACGGGATCCACACGGTGATCGGGGCGACGGTCAACGGGAGCGTCGTGCGGGGGTGCGTCGCGCGGGGCAACGCCGGGACGGGATTCAGCCTGGGCGACGGGACGGTCGCCTCGGACTGCGCCGCGACGCAGAACGGCGCGGGCGGGTTTGTGCTGGCGCCGGGCGCGCTGGCCTCGACGTGCACGGCGGCGCTGAACACGGGGGACGGGTTCAACGCGGTCAACGCGCTGGTGCTGGGCTGCTCGGCGGCGCTGAACACGGGGTCGGACATCGCGCTGTCGTTCGCCGCGGAGGCGATCAACTCGCACGATTCGCCGTAAGCGATTGTTCAGACGGCGGCGAGGCGCCGGAGGGCGAGCCGGGCGAAGCGCTCGGCGCTGCGGGGCGCCATCGGGAAGAACAGCTCGGGCTCGACGGCCTCGAACTCGATGATCCGGTGATCGCCGGGCGTCGGCTCGACGAGATCGGCGCGGCAGTAGAGCAGCGGGGCGTGGGCGCCGGCGGTGTGGTTGTGCGCGCCGATGGCGATGTCGATCGCCTCGGGGGCGGGATCGACGAGGGTGTACCGGCCTCCGAACTCGATCTGCACGCGGATGTCGCCAGGGGCGGGGACCTTGCGGACGGCGTGGGAATACTCGCCGTCGAGCAGGACGATGGAGGTTTCGCCGGTGGTGCGGATGGACTCGAGCAAGGGCTGGGCCATCACGACGCCGCGTTGGAGCTGTGCACTGGTGTGGGCAGCGGCTTCGTCGAGTTGATCGATGGTGAAGCGGCCCAGGCCCGAGGCGCCGGCGCCGACGACGGGCTTGATGATGAGCTCGGGCCAGCCTGTTGCGCGGAGGATGGCGCGGAGGTCGTCGGATTCGTGGGGCTCGATCCAGCGCGTGGGGACGATCGGGACGCCGGCGCGTTCGAGGTCGCGGAGGTACGTCTTGTCGAGGTTGGCGCGGACGATGTCCGGTGGATTGATCAGGCGCGCGACGTTGTGGGCGTGATCGACCCAGGCGAGGTATTCGTCGAGGCGGTCGGAATAGTCCCAGGTCGTGCGGATGATGACGGCGTCGAAGGCGGACCAGTCGGTCGTCTCGTCGTCCCAGCAGATGAGCTGCGCATCGGCGCCTTGCGCGAGGAAGGCTTCGAGGAGCGGGGCGTCGTCGTTGGCGCAGAAGCCGGGGTGTGACTTGCAGGTGGCGAGGGCGATGCGCATAAAAATGACTTGCTATTTTGACGGCTTAGGTTTAGGAGGATTTGGCTTCGTCACCGGGCGTTGAACGGGCGCCCTGGGAGGCCCCTTCCATTTATTTGGCGGTTGAGTAGGGCTCTTCGGCGGGCCTTCCGCTTTCAGCCGCTCGATCATTTGATATCTCCTTTAATCCATCCGACTGCTCCATCGATGAAATCGTTGAGTTCACTCGGTGGCTCGTTGCCAGATACGAAAAAACGAACAACTGAATAACACCAGCGATACATAGACCAAGCGACCAGTGGTTTAATTTTCTGAGTTTCTTTGCCGACTTGATCTCGCCCTGTCGGTTCGATGCATTTGCCAAACCGTTGGCGAGATCTTTTTCGATTTCTTCGTCGAGTATTTCTCGAAACCGTAGGTGCAACTGCTGATTTGCAAAAACACCAAATACGCTAACAAGTATGCCTATGATTAGTGTCAGCCACGCTGCAACGCCAACTAGCATTTCGTATTTCATTCCGGGCAAAACTAGATTGTCCATCATTGTGATGGAAAATCCAAGCGCACTGCCTGACACCGCAATCAGAATGGTCGCCAACGTCTTGTCAAGCGAATGCTCGTGGTCTACAAGAGTCTTACGCTCTTCAAGATAGGTTCTGTACCGAAGATCCAGCAGTTCTTCGCTAACAACTTCGTCGGGGTCGCACATGCATCCAGAATATCAAGTCTGCAGCACCCCGGTCCTGAACTCCCTGTCCATCGGCCAGCGCGCCGCCATCGCGAGAGCTTCGGCGAGTTCCTTGCGGGTTTCGTGGGGCTGGATGATGCGGTCGAGCCAGCCTCTGGCGGCGCCATGCCTGATGTCCTGCTGCTCGGTGTAGCTGGCCTCGATGGCGGTGAGGATCTGCTCGTGGGTTTGGGCGTCGATGACCTCGCCCTTGCGCTTGCGGCTGCCTTCCTCGATCATCGCGAGAACGCCGGTGGCCTGCTTGGCGCCCATGACGGCGCATCGGGACCCCGGCCAGGCGAGGGTGAGGAAGGGGTCGAAGGCGCGGCCGCACATGGCGTAGTTGCCGGCGCCGTAGGAGGAGTTGAGGATGACGCTGATCTTGGGGACGACGCAGTTGGCCATGGCGTTGACCATCTTGGCGCCGGCTCGGATGATCCCCCCCTGCTCGCTGTCGCGGCCGACCATGAAGCCGGTGGTGTCGTGGAGGAAGACGATGGGGATCTTCCTCTGGTTGCAGTCCATGATGAACCGGGCGGCCTTGTCGGCGCTGTCGTCGTAGATGACGGCGGGCATGTTGACGGCGGTTGAGGGCCCCGCCTTGCCGCCGGGCATCTTCTTCTGCGTGAGCTGGCGCTGGTTGGCGACGACGCCGCAGGGGCGGCCCTCGATGCGGGTGTAGGCGCAGACGATGGAGCGGCCGTAGTCCTGCTTGTATTCGTCGAAGGCGCCGGCGTCCACGATGCACTCGAGGAGCAGCTCGGTGTCGTACTGCTCGGCGCCGCTGGACTTGAAGATGGAGTAGATCTCGTTGGGCTCGCGCTTCGGGGGGGCGGCGTCGAAGGGGGCGGGGGCGTCGGGGGGGACGGCCTGCTGCATCTCCATCAGGGAGCGGAGGCGTTTGAGCGCGGCGGGGTCGTCGGTTTCCTTGAAGTCGATGGTTCCGCTGATCTCGGCGTGCATGGCGGCGCCGCCGAGGTCCTCGGAATCGACGTCCTGGCCGATGGCGGCCTTCACCAGCGCGGGGCCGGCCAGGTAGAGGCCCGAGCCCTCGGTCATGATGAGCGTGTCGCACAGGACGGGGAGGTATCCGCCGCCGGCGACGCAGGCGCCCATGATGCTGGCGATCTGGGGGATCCCTTCCGCGCTGAGCACGGCGTTGTTGCGGAAGATGCGGCCGAAGTCGTCGGTGTCAGGGAAGACGTCCTCCTGGAGGGGGAGGAAGACGCCGGCGGAATCGACGAGGTAGAGCAGCGGGAGTCGCGCCATCTGCGCGATCATCTGGGCGCGGATGATCTTCTTGCACGTCATCGGGAAGAAGGCGCCGGCCTTCACGGTGGCGTCGTTGGCGATGATCATGCAGCGCTTGCCCGCGACGGGGCCGACGCCGGTGATGACGCCCGCGCCGGGGGCGCCGCCGAACTCCTCGTACATGCCGAAGGCGGCCCAGAGGCCGAGCTCGGTGAAGTGGTTGGGGTTGTCGAGGAGGGCCTCGACGCGCTCGCGGGCGGTGAGCCTGCCCTTGTCGTGCTGGCGTTCGATGGCCTTGACGCCGCCGCCGAGCCGGAGCTGCTTCTCGGTGTGGAGGAACTGCTCGGTGACGGCGCGGAGGGGGTTGATGGCGGGCGCGGCGGGTTTGGCGGGAGTGGATGGGGGCATGGGGTGGGGGCGGGGTGCGTGATGAGACATCGGCGGGAACGGGGGCCGAATCGCGGCATCCGCCTCCGGCGGATACCACGGCGCCCTCAATCAACAGGCCAAGTGTAGCGGGGCGGGCTTCTCGGACCCGGGGGAGTCGCAGACGGACCGCGCGGCGGGGAAATCGCGGCGCGCCGGGAAGTGGATGGCGGGGAACGCCGAGATTGGTTGCGGGAGTGCCCTCACGCGAAACGCATGGCATCCCGAACGCGCCGCCCTGCCCGTCTCTTCACGAGGCGCCGGGCGGCCCGTTCTTTTTATGGGTTATCAAGGTCAGTCGTGGAAGTGGTAGGTGTACCAGGGGCCGGACATGCGCTCGTAGGTGTATGGGTATGCGTCCTGCGGCGCCTTGCCTGGCGCGAAGGCGTAGCCGCACTCGTCGAAGAATCCGGTGTTGGCGGTATAGAAATGCCAGACGCCATCAATCCGCTCGGCTGAATGCACTATGAGCAGCCCCAAGCGCCGACCAACCCTGATCGAATCAAGATCTCCCGATTCGAGGTCATGAATCAACGCGGTGAAAGCGGGTTTGCTGAGTTCGAACCTGATGACTCGGCCCGATCCGGTGGACCCGACGAATCCGATCACAAGCAGAGCCGGCGTCGCGTACTCCAGAGTGATCCGGATCGCTCGGTTCGAAACCCGGAATCGATACCGGCTTCGGATGCGCTTGGGGAGAAAGAACCGGACCGTGAACGAGATCGCCAGCGCGAGCCATCCGGCGACGAGCAGCAGCGGGCTCATGAACCCGTCCGGACAGGCGTTTGTGAACACGACGAGCATCCACGGCACGATCAACAGAGCGCCGATCAACTCAACGATTCGCCAGTCGTGGAAGTGCTTGGGGCGCGGCTCGGTCATCGCGGGAAGATACGAGCGAGTCTCGGCGCGGGTTCACCAGGCGCCGGGAGGCCCGTTCTTTTTATGGGTTATCCCGGATCGCTTCCTGGTATTCGGCGAGCGTGCCGACGAAGTACACGCGGGTGCGGAATCTTTTTCGGCGCCAGGGATCGTTGTATCGCATGAGATCGATGTCGATGGGTCCGGTGTCGGAGACCGGCCTGACGAGTCGTTGCTCGGGGCGTTCGTCGAGCGTGGGGGCGCCGCTGATGGGCGGCTCGCTGACTCGTTCGCCGCAGAAGTTGATCTCAAGGACAACGGGCACGGAGCTCGCGAGAACACTGTCGTTCTGGACGCAGCCGAACACGCCGTCCTGGAGCTGCGGCAATGGCCCCGGGGGGTCCGCCGTTCGCATGAAATCGACTTCGATGAAACCGTCGACCGGCGTATCCGACCAGACCTTGACCTTGCGTTCCCTTACGGGGACCAGCGGGATCTCCATGAGGAAGGGCTCGCTCGATTCCCAGGCCAGCCGCATCTGCTCTGTGCGCTGTTGATGCTGCTCGTCCGAGACTCGGGGAACGTCGCGGCGGGGGCTGAATGTGCTCCCGTTTGTCGAGGGGAAGTAATCGGCGTGCACAACGGTGATATCCGGCGGCTTCTCGTTGTAGAACTTGGCGCTGAACACGGCCTCGCCCGATTCGTTCGTTCTTGCGTACTGAGGCCCCGGACGGAACGGGTTCAGATCGTAGTACAGGAGGTTGACGGAGCTTACGGACGCGCCGCGGACAGGTTCACCAGTGTCCAGATCGAACACGCGGACAACCAGAGCGCCGGACGGTCCGGAGGAGCCGCAGCCGACCAGGAACGCGGCGAGCAGGATCAGGATGCCGGGGCGGAGGGTGTGCATCGCGGTGGGGTGCGGGCGAGGCCGTGGTGGGTTCACCCGGCGCCGGGCGGCCCGTTCTTTTTATGGGGTCAGTCAGAATTCGTTACACCTAGCAGAGTTTTAAATTCTCTCGAAATCTGTTTCTCAAGCGAACTGAATTGCTGCTCCATCAACAAGTGAGCGTCGGACAGTATTTTCTTCCCGAAAACTTCCAGTCCATCCTGCGACCAATCGAGTATTTCACCATCTAATACAATTTCTGCCATACTCAGAACCCGATGCATCAACTCGATGGCCTCTCTCATATTCTTATTCATTTCGTCAGAAAAATACAAGCCGCTATGTGGGATTAGGTCAGACAGCGCAATTAAAGAGCGATCGGCGTCGGCATACAAAGACACACTATGTTCTGCGCGAGCACTAATTGACATTGCAGGAATTGGGCGGACCAACAAATGAATTTTCGATCTTGCATCGACAAAGGCATTGAATAACCGCTGCACATACTCAGCACGCCTTGGATGCAATTCACCAAACCTGACACTGTGCTCCAATGCAATCAGTTTCAGTTCATGACGAAATCTCTCTGCTTCCACTTCCCGCTTCTCTTTATCACGTTCGAATGACTTATCGAGCAAATACTTGACTAAAAAGCCAATTGCTCCAAGCACAACTGCGGGACCGCCAACATACGCCAGTATTGCTTCCCACCAAACCATTGGCGGCTTACCCGTTCCACTTACGCAGCTCGGGCCCTGTGTAGTGGCTCAGGGGGCGGATCAGGCGGTTGTTCTTGTGCTGCTCCATGACGTGGGCGCACCAGCCGGTGATCCTTGAGGCGACGAAGATCGGGGTGTACTGGGGGACGGGGATGCCCAGGGCGTAGTAGGTCATGCCGCAGGGGAAATCGACGTTGGGCTTGATGTTCTTCTGCGTCTCCATGATCGACTGGACCTTCTCGCCGATCTCGAACCACTTGAGGGGCTCGCCGCCCTTGTCGTCGGCGTAGGCGCGGCCGAGCTTGTGGAGGATGCCGGCGCGGTGGTCGCCGTTCTTGTAGACGCGGTGGCCGAAGCCCATGATCTTGCGCTTGGTGGTGAAGGCGTTGTCCATGAACTCCTCGACGTTGTCGAGGGTTCCGATCTCGCGGAGGAGCTCCATGGCCATCTCGTTGGCGCCGCCGTGGAGGGGGCCCTTGAGGGCGGCGATGGCGCCGGTGACGCAGCCGTGCATGTCGGAGAGGGTGCCGGCGATGACGCGGCTGGTGAAGGTGGAGGCGTTGAAGTCGTGCTCGGCGTAGAGGATGAGGGAGACGTCCACGATGTGGGCCTCGGCCTGCGTCGGCTTGCGGCCGGTCATCATGTAGAGCAGGTTGGCGGCGTGGCCCATCTCCTTGTCGGGCAGGACGAAGTCGCGGCCGTCGATGACGTTCTGCATGTGCCCGATGATGGTCGGGATCTTGGCGAGGAGGCGCTTGGCCTTGCGGAGCTCGGCCTCGGGGCTGTTGTCCTGGCAGTCCTTGTCGAACTGGGCGAGGTAGGAGACGCCGGTGCGCAGGACATCCATAGGGTGCATGCCGTCGCCCAGGGCGCAGCGCTTGATGACGTCGCGGGCGTGATCGGGGATGGCGCGCTCGTGGATGAGCTCCTTCTTGAAGGCGTCGAGCTCGGCGGCGGTGGGCTTGTGCCCGACGAGCAGGAGGAAGGCGACCTCCTCGAAGGTGGCGTTCGCGGCGAGGTCGGCGATCTCGTAGCCCCGATAGATGAGCGAGGTCTGGTTGACGGCGCAGATGTCGGAGTCGCCGGCGATGATGCCCTCGAGGCCTGCGGGTTTGGTCGGGGTGGCGGTGGTCATCTCGTTTGCTCGCTTTCCGTCTTGCTGCGTTGACTGTTGGGTGAGATCGTTGGATCCGGAGTTGTTCGATCCTGGGATTCGCGGAGCCTCATCCCGGGCGTGGGTTCAGCGGGGTTGCGTCGGGGAGGGGAAGTCCCAGGGTTCACCGGGAGTGTAGCCCAGGAGGTCGTAGAGCTGGGCGCGAGTCTGCATATCCTCGAGTTTCGACGCGGGGGAGCCGTCGCGCTGGATCGCTTCGAGGACGCTCGTCACCGCGTGCATGGCGACGCGGAGGGTGGTGACGGGGAAGATGACGCAGGAGTAGCCCAGCTCCTCGAACCGGGCGCGGGCGATCGTCGGGGTCTTGCCGAACTCGGTCATGTTGGCCAGGAGGAACGGCCCCCCACCCCTGGCGGGCCCGGGCAGGGCCTTCATCGCGTCGGCGAAGTCGCCGAACTCCTTCTCGGAGTGGAGGCCCTCGGGGAAGATCATGTCGGCGCCGGATTCGGTGTAGGCGATGGCGCGTTCGATGGCGGCGTCGAGGCCGTCGGTGGAGCGGGCGTCGGTGCGCGCGCAGACGATGAAGGCGCCGTCGGAGCAGCGGTCGCTGGCGCGGCGTGCGGCGGCGACCTTCTCCTGGAAGTGCTCGACGGGGACGAGGGTCTTGCCGTCGAGGTGTCCGCAGCGTTTGGGGAAGACCTGGTCCTCGATGTGGAAGCCGGAGGCGCCGTGGCGGTGGTACTCGACGGCGGCGCGTCCGACCATCTCCTGCTCGCCGAAGCCGGTGTCGGCGTCGGCGATGAGCGGGAGGCCCGAGCAGTCGGCGACCTCCTGGATGACCCGGCAGAAGTGGTCTAGGGATCGGATGCCGACGTCGGGGACGCCGGAGGAGGCGGTGACGGCGGCGCCGGAGATGTAGGTCCCGTCGAAGCCGGCCTGCGCGACGGCGCGTCCGACGAGCCCGTTGAAGGCGCCTGGGAGTGCGACGCAGCGGTCGGTCATGCGTTCGCGGAGGAGGAGGGCGCGCGCGGTGGGCGAGGGGTCGGGGGCGGTGGTGGTGGGCATGGGGGGATTCTAGCCCGGATCACACATCTTCATCATCAGCGGCGCTGCGCCTTCGGGGGCCTCGGTTTGCAAAGAACAGGAGCGCGGCCGTCACGAGCGGCGGCATCGCGAAGATGAGCGCGGCGAATCCGGGGGTGTTGTAGAACTCTGTCACGGGCTCCCGCAGCACGGCGTTGATCGCCAGCAGCAGGAACAACATGAGCGTCGCCAGGACGGCCAGGATCCATTTCGCGATCTTCGGAAATACAAAGACGAGGATCGCCGGCGCTGCGAAGAACAAGGCCCAGGTCAGGAAAGCGGACAGCCCAGGATCACCACTCGATCCGCTTGCCGCCGACAGACACCCGAGCGTCGCCCACAGGACGATGATGACGCGGGCGACGCGGATCAACATGATCTCTCTGCGGGTCATGCCGGAACT
This sequence comes from Phycisphaeraceae bacterium, assembly GCA_020639135.1. Taxonomy (GTDB): domain Bacteria; phylum Planctomycetota; class Phycisphaerae; order Phycisphaerales; family UBA1924; genus JACKHE01. The sequence continues at coordinate 386,619 of JACKHE010000003.1, read as the reverse complement.
CGTCTCGTTGTCAGAGCCCGTCTGCATTCTCGTTGGATTGTCGCTTTCCACCCCGCCTCCGCCACAGCAGGGCGCCCGCCGCGAGCGGCGGCAGGCCCAGCGTCGCCATCACGAAGATGATTGTCGAGACCGGGAACTGGGGGGAGGCGGCGATGGGGTAGCCCACCAACACGAACAGCCCTACGACCAGCAGCAGCGCGGTGGCCGCGCGGCGCCAGACGAGGGACGCGGCGAAGGCGAACCACATCACGACCATGGGGGCGAAGACGTTGAAGATCCAGAGGCCGGCGCCGAGGCCCTCGTGGGATTCGCTCGAAGCGGAGGCGACGAGGAAGAAGGACCACCAGGCGGCCCAGGCGCCGGCGATGGCGGTGGGCGTCCAGCGGCCGCGGATGAGGCTGCGGATGGGCCTGCGGCGCCGTGACGCCTGTGGGGGATGGCGAGCATGGGGGTGATCGCTCCTTTCGGTGATTGTATTGGGACTCCGCGGGTCGGGATTGCGGGGGGGCTGGTTTTCCGGTCGTGCGCGTGATCGGACGCGCGCCGCTGGAGCGATCGGCGCAGGCAGGCGGGTTGGACGCGGGAATCACACCCGGCGCTTGGAAATCCTCAAGCGGAACGTAGGTTTGCAGAGCACAGGTTTTCCGTGTCACTGGCCAGGGGTGGTTAGCGACACAACGCATCTCGGTTGGCTCTCGCTGGTCGCGGTGCGCTCGCTCGAAAAACAACAAAGACACGAGGACAGACACATGAAGAAGACGCTTCTTACCGGGGGTATCGCTGCATCCATGCTTCTTGCCGGCGCCGGCGCGGCGCAGGCGGAGCTCGTGACAATCGACTTTGATTCCTTTGACGCCGGCGTCTCGATCACGGATCAGATCGCCGGCGTTCACGTTGGGCTGATCAACGCCCCCGAGGGCGAGGGCCCGCGGACGATGGCGCTGCCGAACTACGACTACTCGCCCGCGAGCGGGATCGCCCTCCGCCCCAGCTACACGGTGAACACGACGCCCAACACGCTCGGGGCGGGCCCCTGGCGCGACCTGTCGTTCACGTTCGACGAGCCGACGGACTACTTCTCGATCCTGGCGCTCGACGCGGACGAGCCGGTCAACGCCAGGGCGTACCTCGGGGGCGACCTCGTGGACTCGATCAGCTTCCGCGCGGGCTCGAACTTCCAGGTGTACAAGCTCGAGCTCGGCGGGATCGGCGGCGAGGTCGTCTTCGACCACGTCGTGGTGGACCTCGTGACGACCGGCCAGGGCACCGAGCCCGGGCCCGAGATCTTCGACAACCTGCAGTTCACCCGCAGCTCGGTCCCGACGCCCGGGGCGCTGACGCTGCTGTGCACGAGCGGCCTTCTCGCGATGCGCCGCCGCCGCTGCGAGGGCTGATCCGGCGCCCCCCGAACGGCCTGTAAATCTCAGAACAACAGAGAAATACGCGGAGTGACAGACATGAACAGAGCGGCAACCACGGCGGTCATCGCCGGGGCGCTCCTGGGCCTCGGGCGCCCGGCGAGCGCGGGGCTCGTGCACCTCGACTTCGAGAACGCGAGCAACGGCGAGATGATCACGGACCAGTACGAGGGGCTCCGTTTCGGGCTCGTCGGCGCCGGCGACGGCGTCGGGCCCACGGCGCACTCGCTGACGAAGAAGAAGCTCATCAAGAAGTACGGCATGGCCGGCGCGATCACGCTGCGTCCGAGCAGCGAGAACAGGGGGACGTTCAAGGGCCCCTGGTACGACATCGAGATCGCGTTCGACGCGCCGACTGACTTCTTCACGATGCTGGCGATGGACGCCGACGAGCCGGTGCGGGCGCTGGCGTACCTGGGCGAGGAGCTCGTGGACTCGATCGGGTTCCGAGGGGGCTCGAACTACCAGCTGCGCGACCTGACGCTCGGCGAGATCGGCGGGGCGGTCTTCGACCGCGTGGTCATCGACATCCGCGAGAAGGGCGGCGGGATGCACCCGGGCCCCGAGCTGTTCGACAACCTGACGTACAACCTGATCGACACGCTGCCCGGAACGGAGACAGAGAGAACCTCCAGGGCCATCGAGACGCCGGCGCCGGGAGCGCTGCTTGTTCTCGGAGCGGGCGCCCTGCCTGCGATGCGTCGCCGGCGGGGCGTGCGGGCTGGGAGGGCCTGACGGGTCGCGCCGGTTGCGCCGGCGCGCGGCGAGATTGATTCGTGAAGGCGCTTGGCCGCGCCCGAACGGATCGTAAGTTTGATCTGCACAGTGAAGCGTCAACGGCCAGGGGTGGTTGGCGACGCGGGGCAAAGGGCCGGGACTGACCGGCGCCGGCGCCCATTCCGCCAGAAAACGAAAAAACGGAGTCACGACCATGAACAGCACGCTCACGACCGCTATCGCTGCCTCGATTGTCGCCGCCATCGCCGGTTCCTCCAGCGCCGCCATCCACCAGTGGGACTGGCAGGTCGGCGATCCCGGGGGCTACGGCACGAACAACAACGGCGGCACGTTCGAGTCGATCCACTCGACTTTCAACACCGACACCAACGCCCTGACCTGGGACATGACCTTCAGCGATCAGGTCACCAAGGGCTTCACGCTCGCGCTCAATGACGGCCCCAACCCCAAGGGGCACGCTGGTGAGCTCGCGCTGCTGTACGTGGACATCACCAGCCCCGCGGCGCCGAAGATGCTCGCGTACGCCTACAACGGGCAGAACTCCAACACCAGCTACATCGACGGCGTCGGGAACATCGCCGGCAACCAGACGCCCGACGACATCGTGGACGTCGATGACCGCGGCGGGAGCAACTGGATCGAGCACTTCACCGTCGAGGACACGATGGACGGTAAGCGGGTGGTCTCCTTCGCGATCGACGCGTCCGTGATCAACACCCACACGCCCGACTACCCCGGCTCGACGCCGTGGTTCGGTCTGGGCTTCGGCGAGAAGCTCGGCATCTGGCTGCACCCCTACCGCACGCTCAGCGCCTCGTACGACCCTGTCGACGGCCTGCTGAACTCCTGGGGCGGCGACCAGGGCTGGTTCGACGGCAGCAACCTCGTGACACAGGAGGTTCCCGCGCCGGGTCCGGTCGCGCTGCTCGCCGGCGCCGGGATGATCGCCGGCTCGCGCCGCCGCAACCGCAAGGGCTGATCGGCGCCACCGCACACGCCGCGATCGCGGCACAAGCAACGCTGCATTCCTGAATCAACGGAGGCCGACGAGTCACCGCCCTGGCGACAGGGCGGTGTCTTCTTTTGGGTTGATCAGGTGAACAACCGGCGGAGCTGGGCGATTCGCGTCAGGTGGTAGTCGTCGTGCTGGGCGGTGAACTCGACGAGGTCGAGGAGGCGCATGGGCTTGTTGAGACGCGGGTGGACGGCGATGCGGGCGAAGTCCGGCTCATCGAGAGCGTCAAGGCGATGGACGAGCGCGGTGCGTGCGGCGCGGAACCGGGCGCAGAGATCCGCGATGTCTCGGTCGTTGTGGTTCGCCCGCCAGGTGGCGTCGTTGTTTCCGGCCCAGGCGCTGAGGGTCGGCGCGCCGGCGAGGAAGTCGTCGAGGCGCTGCGCCGGGAGGGACTCGAGGTCGAGGAGGTGGCCGATGTTCTCCTGGATGGACCAGGTGTCGCCGTCGCGTCGAATGAGCGTGTCGCGCGGCAGGCCCCTGGCGTGGTCCTCGATGCGCGCGGGGACGCCCCGGAGACGTTCGATCAGGTCGGGGAACATGCCGATGGGGGTGGTGAAGTCGAATGCGCGTTCGAGCCAGGGGTACGGGAGGGGCATCTGGAACAGTGTACCGTGCCACTACAACGCCGCCGCGGCGTTGTAGTGCTCTTTGCAATGCAAGAAGAACGCACTACAACGCCGCGGCGGCGTTGTAGTGGCACGGGTTATTGATTGCGAATGGGGACGGGTTGGGATCGGTGGCGGTGGATTGATGACCATCGCCAGAGTTCTGCACGGTCAACGAGCCCTCGCTTCACCGGGTTCGCGTGGATGTACGCAACGATGTTGATCAGCTCCTGACTATCGCGCACGTTGCGATCGAACCCGCCGCCCGGTTGCCAGTACCTGACCCGTCCGCTGGGTTCCTTGATCCGCGTGAGGATCGGAGCGTTGATCGCTCTCCACCTGCTGAGCACGCGCTGCGCGTGGGTGATCTTGATCGCGGTCAGCAATCCCGCGGCGTCCGAGTCCGCGTCCGGTGGCGGGATCACCACGAGGTGCACATGCTCGGGCATGACGACCCACGCGACAAGCTCGTAGCGGGCTCGCTCAATCTTCTCGTTCATCACGGCGACGAACACATCGCGGATCCCGGCGTTTCCGAGGAGCGGGAGGCGATGTCGGCAGGAGAACGTCAGGAACCTTGCCTGGCTTGGACGCTCTCTCCGTCTGAGGAGTTTTCTGGGAAGAGGTGATTCGGGGCGAGGAGGGAACATGGGTGCAGGATGCTCAAGGGGAGCACTACAACGCCGCGGCGGCGTTGTAGTGGCACGGGTTACTCGTATCCCTCCGTCACGCGGAGGTCGAAGTCGTACATCGACTCGATGTCCTTCGCCGACTTGCCTGCGACGTTGGAGAACCTGCTGACGAGGGCGTCCACGTTGTCGGTGGCGAGGGCGCCGAGGGTCTTGAACTTGTTCGCCAGGATGTCCCTGAGGTCGGCGGTCGTGTTGCGGGCGTGACCGGCGGGGAACATGACGAAGCCGGAGTCGTGCCTGGCGCTGTCGGCGCCGGTGATGACGACGCTCGTCGGAATACCCTCGGGGTAGGCCTTGTCGTACTCGTCGCCGCCGTGCTCGAAAGTGATCTTCTGCATGATCGCGTGGGTCTTGTCGTCGGTGATCATCGCGGGGGCGTAGTCGTGGGGCGTGAGGATCATCGCCTTCCACATTGCGTCGTTGGCGGCGCCGCCTGTGGGGAGCGAGCCGTGCGACGCCTTCCACTCGATCGCCTTGCGGATCAGCCGGGCGACGATGAAGGCCATGGAGTGGTCGGCGCTCTGGCGGGTCTTCGGGTGCATCTTGGCGGGGTTGCCGATGATGCCGAAGGCGGGCTCGTAGGCGAGGATGTTGATCTGCTTGATGTTGTCGCCGTCAGCGTCGAGCAGGTCGGGTGACTTGCTGACGAGGTCGATGACGGCCTGGAGGGCGCCGGCGGACTGGTGCTCGTAGAGGCCCAGCTTGAAGTGCATGCCCATGATGGCGAAGTCGTCGCCGGAGTGGGTCAGGACGAGGTCGAAGGGCGAGGGGGCCATCTCGGTCCAGCGGTCCTTGCCGGTGGTGGTGGGCTCGAAGAAGCGGAAGATCGCCTCGGGGTTGCGGAAGATGTCGCGGGGGCCAACGAAGCCGCGCATGGCGCGCTGCATCGCGAGGACGGCGACCTCGGTGGAGATCGCGGCGGAGGCGCCCTTGGAGTCGGAGAGCTGCTTGCCGGCGCGGATGGCGCGCCAGGGGATGTAGTGCGCGACGACCATGCCGATGGCGGACTCGATCTGCTCGGGGGTGGCGCCGAGCATGGCGCCGAAGGCGGCGGCGGAGCCGATGGCGCCGTGGACGACGTGGTCGATCTTGTAGGTCTTGAGGGAGAAGACGGAGGCGAGGCGGTCGCGGATCTCGTCGATCAGGACCATGCCCTTGAGCGCCGTGGCGCCGTCGAGGCCCTTGAGCTGTGCCGCGGCGATGGCGACGGGATAGAAGTCGTTGTGGCCAAACTCGCCTGCGGTGTGTCCCAGCGCCGGGTTATAGCCAAAGTTGGTGCCGTTGGAGTCCCACTCGCGGACGGCGCTGCTGTTGGCGAGGATGGCCTTCTCGGGGAAGAGCTTGGCGGTGGATCCGAAGACGCTCGCGCCGGGCTTGCCGCTGGGGACGGGGTAGTCGAGGGCCTCGCCTCGGAGGATGGTGGGCGCGTTGGTCTTGAGGGCGAGAGCGGAGACGCCGCAGAGGCAGGCGTCGGTGTGGAAGAGCTCGGTGCGGTCCAGGACCTGCTGGGAGGGACCTTCGTATTTGCCTGCCATGAAATCGACGGAGAAACGGCCGATGCCGAGGGCCTGGTTGGAGTCTGCGGGGAGTGTGACGGAGGTCGCGGAGGCGGTGGCGGTGGTCATCGGTTCAATCCGTGATAGCGGGGTTTTGTGGGTGGGACTGTGGGAGGGAGGATAGGGCGGGAGTTGGTGGACGCCGAATCTGAGGCTTTACGAAGGCATGGATCTCTAGCGTTCCTTGGCGACGAATCGCGACTCAATCTGATACGCACAACATATCCGAGCCTTCGCTGCGCTCAGACTCGGCGTCCAGGAGCCTCAGATTCTGAGCCCTGGAGTGTCAGACTCGACGTCGGATGCGATCCGCTACCCTCTGGGCATGAGCTGGAACTGGAAACTGCTGCGCGCTGGGGCGTTCATGCTCGACGGGGGCGCCATGTTCGGGATCGTGCCCAAGCCCCTGTGGACGCGGCTCGTGACGCCCGACGAGAAGAACCGGATCCCCATGCAGACGAACTGCCTGCTGCTCGAGGGCGAGGGGCGGGTCGTGCTGATCGAGACGGGGATCGGGGGCAAGTTCGACGCGAAGAAACGCGCGATCTACGCGATGGAGGACCGGTGCATCCTCGATGCGCTGGGGGAGGCGGGCGTCGATCCCGGGTCGATCACCGACGTGGTGGTCTCGCACCTGCACTTCGACCACGCGGGGGGTCTCACCCACCTGGACGGGTCGGGGAATGCGGTGTCATCCTTCCCCAACGCAGTGATCCACACCCAGCGGACGGAGTGGGAGGACGCGCTGGCGAACAAATCGACGATGCACAGCACCTACCTGCGGGACCACCTGGACCCGGTGCGGGAGCAGATCCGCACGATCGAGGGGGCGGGGGAGGTTCTGCCGGGGATCCGGGTCGAGCCCCTGCCGGGGCACACCTGGGGGCAGCAGGGCGTGTTCTTCGAGCAGGATTCGGGGGGGACGGTGGTCTTCCCGGGGGACCTGATCCCGACGGTCCACCACGCGTCCCCGACGTACGGGATGGCGTACGACGTGCTGCCGTACGAGTCGATGCTCCAGAAGGGGCGATTCCTGGATCGGGCGTGCGCCGAGGGGTGGACGCTGGCGCTGGACCACGAGGTTGGGGATCCGATCCGGCGGGTGGTGCGGGACACGGAAAAGCCTGGGCGGTATCTTCTGGAATCCGTTGGCTAGAATCGCCGCCGATCGGCGGTTTGGCCGATCTCGGTGTATCCGCCGATGGGCATCGCGACCGAAGCGTTCCGCCCTGGAGGCTCACTGCTCGAACCCATCCGATCCGCCGCCGTACCTTGAACGCATGACCACCTCGGCCCCCGACACCAGCACCGATCTGCCCGTGAGCGCCGAGGAATCGGCGGGCGGCGCCGGCGTGCCGGTGAGCGGGACGGCGGAGCGCAACGGGGTGCATGTGGCGCCGGCGGCGACGCGGTGGCCGGGCCGACCCACGCACGCGCGTCGGGTGGCGGACGAGTCGGGCTCGCAGGTTGTCGAGAAGTCGGTGTTCGACAAGCTCGAGGCGTGGCTGAGCCGGCTGAGCACGAAGAACCACTTCTGGCGGAGCGTGTGCTCGCTGATCTGGCTGCCGTTCGCGTTCCGGTCTGGGCTGCGCGTCAAGCGTGTGGACAAGTCCACGTTCACGGCGGTGCTGCCCTTCAAGCGGTTCAACCGGAACTGGTACAACGCGATGGCGGGCGGCGCGCTGCTGGCCAACAGCGAGATCGCCGGCGGGATGTACGTCTTCGGCGTGTGCGGCGGGGACTACACCGTCGTGTGCAAGGAGCTGCGGTACCGGTTCCTGCGGCCCTGCTTCGGTCCGGCGATCTACAAGATCCGGACCAACGATGATGTCGAGGCGCTGGTGGCCGCCGGGGGCGAGTTCAACATCGACCTGACGCTGGACATCGTGCAGCAGCTGACGGCCAAGCCCTCGCAGGAGCGGCGGGTCGGGCGCTGCGAGTGCACCTTCCACGTGACGCCCAAGCTGCACCACAAGGCGAAGAAGGTCAACGCCAAGCAGCGCAGGGCCAGGAAGAGCCGCGAGAAGCAGCGCGGGGCGTGAGCGAAGACAGCGCGAGGGCGGGCGAGAGCGCGGCGTTTGATCTCGGCGCCTCGTCGGTTCTGCGCGCCCTGTTCCTGGCGTGCTCGTGGACGTGGTGCATCGGGATGTTCCTGCCGGTGCTGCTGATCCATGATTTCGGATGGCCGGGGTGGGTGGCGTTCGCGCTGCCCAACGTGATCGGCGCGATGAGCGTGGGGTTCGTCTTCCGGGGGCGAGGCTCGGCGGCGCTGGCGGCGGACCGGCACAGGCTCGCGATGCGCTGGTTCAGCGTGGTGACGGTCGTCTTTCACGTCGCGTTCCTGTCGTGGCTGCTGACGCTGGCGATGCCGTTTCTTGCGGTGGGGATCCAGGAGATCGAGGTCGGGGGTGTGGTGGTCGTGCCGGTGTCGATGGGCGAGGGCGTGGCCGCGGCCGGGATCGTCGCGCTGCTCGTGGTGGCGGCGCTGCTGCTGTCCACCGTGCGCACGGCGGAGTGGATGCTCGCGGCGATGGCGGTGTATGCGCTGTCGATGTCGATGGCGGCGATGGCGTGGATGAATGATCCCGGCGAGGGGGTGCGGGTCTTCTCGCTGGCGCCGGCGGCGGGCGATGAGCCCTTCCCGGCGATCCTCGGCGCGGTCCCGCTGCTGGCGCTGGGGTTCCTCGCGTGCCCCCACATGGATCTGACGATCCTCCGCACCCGGCACGAACTGGCGGGCAGCGCCGGGACGCGAGCGTTCGTCCTGGGCTTCGGCGTGTTCTTCCTGTCGATGATCGCGTTGACGCTGCTGTACGCGCCGGGGTTCCTCGTCGGCGCGACGAGCGCGTACCTCATCGCGCACATCGCGGCGCAGTCGGTCTTCACGATGGCCGCGCACCTGCGCGAGCTGCGGACGGGCTCGATCGAGCGCGACCACGGCGTGGGCTTCTCCCCTCTGCTGGCGCTGACGCTGCTGCTCTCGGTCGTCGCACTGGGGGCGGCGTGGCTGTCGTACACGGGGCTGGGGCAGCCGATGTACGAGCTGTTCCTGGCGCCGTACGCGCTGGTCTTCCCGGCGTACGCGTGGATCGTGATGGTCCCGCACCGGGGGCTGACGCGCGGCGCGGATTGGGCGGCGACGCGGGGGGCGCGGCTGGCGGTGTTCGTCGTTGCGGTGGCGGCGGCGTCGCCCCTGCTGTGGATGGGGGCGGTGGGCGAGCCGAAGCGGTGGTTGCTGGCGGGGGTCGGGGCGGTGGTTGTGGTGGTGGCGCCGGTGGGGCTCATGATTCGGGTACGGGGTTCCCACGAGCACGGCGGACAATGATGTACACAAACAGCGCCAGGCCCCCGATGACGCCACCCAGGTAGGACGCGCTGTGGATCCACATGTCGGTCAGAAACGGGACATGCCGCTCCGGCGGGAGGTGTTCGGCGATCCAGCCGGTCAGCCAGATGTCGCCGCGCCCGGCGAGGAGGCGCCCGACTACTCCGGCGATCGATGCGAAGCACCCCATGCAGATGAGCGTGATCGCGAGTGGCCGGACGAGGCTCCCGACCGTCATTCGTTGACCGGGGAATAGACGCGCCGCGAGTGCGAGGGGGATCCCGAGAATCAGGCCCATCCACCACGTCGCGACGATCCCCCAGGCCAGCGCGACAATCGTGGGAGATGCCGACGCGGTGATTCGTGGGTGTCCGACCGTGAAATATTCGATACAGATCCGGGCCGTGATCTGGTCATGCACGAGCCCGTACAGGCAGGCGGCGACCACGGTCAGCAGCACGATTTTCATGAACTCCATCGGCGGTTTCTCTCGGAGACCGGGGGACGTGACAACCCTTGTGGATTGCACAGGAACGGGTCGAATCGCCTAGAATACGCCCGTATCCCGGCTCCTGTTCCTGAGCGCGGCATGGCTGCGCCATACCACGGCACCGTTCCTGAACCCGAAACCACACCATGCCCAACGACGCCAACATCATGCCGCCCAGTGACAACGAGCCGCCGGTCGCGACCGACTCCGGGGGGTCCCCGGATGACTTCGGGATCGGGCATGTTGTGGACATGCAGATCGAGCGCGAGCTGCACGTCAACTACCTGACGTACGCGATGAGCACGATCATGGATCGGGCGCTGCCCGATGTCCGGGACGGGCTCAAGCCCTCGCAGCGGCGGATCCTCGTCGCGATGAACGACCTGAACCTGCGGCCCAACCGCAAGCACATCAAGTGCGCCAAGATCGCCGGCGACACATCGGGCAACTACCACCCGCACGGCGAGTCGGTGATCTACCCAACCCTCGTCGGGATGGCGCAGTCGTGGCGCATGTCCACGACGCTGATCGACCCGCAGGGCAACTTCGGGTCCATCGACGGCGATCCGCCGGCGGCGATGCGGTACACCGAGGCGCGGATGACCCACGCCGCGGTGGACATGCTTGACGACATCAAGCTGGACACCGTCGATTTCCAGCCGAACTACGACGACCGGCTGCAGGAGCCCAAGGTGCTGCCGGGGCGGTTCCCGAACCTGCTGATCAACGGCGGTGTGGGGATCGCGGTGGGGATGGCGACGAGCCTGCCCCCCCACAACCCGGGCGAGATCTTCGACGCGATCGTGGCGGTGATCGACAACCCGGCGATGCCGCTGATGGAGCTGCTGGGGATCGTGCAGGGGCCGGACTTCCCCACGGGCGGCGCGATCCGCGGGCGCGCGGGGATCGTCCAGGGCTACAACACGGGTCGCGGGAAGGTGACGGTTCGCGGGAAGGTGCACGTCGAGGACCTGGGCCCGAACCGGCAGCAGATCGTCATCGACGAGATCCCGTACCAGCTGGTGCAGTCGGTGCTGCTGGACAAGATCGTCGGCGCGGTCAAGGAGGAGCGGATCAAGGACATCTCGGATGTCCGGAACGAGTCGGGTCGCAACGCGCGGACGCGGATCGTTGTCGAGCTCAAGCGGGGCGCGGACCCGAACGTCGTCGAGAACCAGCTGTACCAGTACACGCCGCTGCAGCAGACGTTCTCGATCATGAACATCGCGCTGGTCAACCGCCAGCCGCGGACGCTGACGCTCAAGCAGCTCATCGAGCTCTACATCGATCACCGGATCGACGTGATCGAGCGCCGCACGCGGCGGCTGCTGCGTGATGCGCAGAAGCGGGCGCATGTGCTGGAGGGCCTGATCTACGCGGTCACCGATATTGATGAGGTGATCCGGCTGATCCGCGCCTCGAAGACGCGCGAGGAGGCGATCGCCGCGCTGATGGGCCGGCGGTTCCGCATCTCGGGATCGACCGCGCAGACGCACAACCTGCCGGCGCGGATCATGAGCCGTGTCAACGCCTCCGAGGGGGGCGTCGCGCTGTCGCGGACGCAGGCGGAGGCGATCGGCGCGATGCGGCTGATCCAGCTCGTCGGTCTGGAGATCGAGCGGCTGGTGGGCGAGTACGCCGAGGTGGCGCAGGAGATCGAGAAGTACGAGTCGATCCTGGCGGACCGGCAGCTCGTGCTGAACATGATCAAGGACGACTGCGCGGAGATGAAGGCGCGGTACGACCGGCCCCGGCTGACGACGATCGAGGAGGGCGAGGCGGACATCGACCTCGAGCACCTGATCAAGGAAGAGGAGATGGCGATCACCATCTCGCACGAGGGGTACATCAAGCGGGTTCCGCTGGACACCTACCGCGCGCAGGGCCGCGGCGGGCGCGGGATCAAGGCTTCGGACTCGAAGGACGAGGACTTCATCGAGCACATCTTCGTGGCCTCGACGCACGACGACCTGCTGATCTTCACGGACCAGGGGCGTGTGTTCAAGATCCGCGTGCACGAGATCCCGCGTCTGAGCCGGACGAGCCGGGGGCGGGCGATCATCAACGTGATCGGCCTGCGCGAGGGCGAAAAGGCCGTGGAGTTCATGCCGATCAAGGACTTCGAGAAGGGCGAGAACTTCCTGGTGTTCGCGACGTCGCAGGGGCTGATCAAGCGGACGCCGCTGGCGCTGTACCAGAACGTGCACAAGGGCGGGCTGAACGCGATCCGTCTGAACGAGGGCGACGAGCTGGTCGGTGTGACGTGGACGACGGGGTACGACCACCTGATCCTCGGCGCCGCCAGCGGGATGGCGATCCGTTTCCGCGAGGCGGATGCCCGACCGATGGGCCGCGTCGCGGCGGGTGTCAAGGGCATCGCGCTGAGCGAGGGCGACCACGTGGTCGGGCTCGTGAAGGTGGAGATGACGCCGCCCGACGAGGACGACCACCAGACGACGGTCGAGCCGGTGAGTGATCTGCTGACGTGCACGGCCAACGGCTACGGCAAACGCACGAGCGTGGACGAGTACCTCGTCCAGTCGGAGGGCCCCGACGGCCCGACGTACCGGCCGCAGGGCCGGGGCGGCAAGGGCCGGATCGACATCCGGACGACCAAGCGCAACGGCGAGGTGGTGTCGGTCAAGGCGGTGCGCGAGGGCGAGGACATCATGCTCATCACCGAGGGCGGGCTGCTGGTGCGGAGCCCGGTGGATTCGATCTCGCGGATCGGTCGCGCGACGCAGGGCGTGCGGGTGATCAACCTCAAGGAGGGCGACCGCCTGATCGCCACGGCCCGGGTCATGGACGACAGCGAGAGCGGTGAGGACGACAGCGCCGCCGAGGGCTGAACGGGGCTCCCCCCGGGATGGGGATTCCGATAGGATGGCCCGGCGTCGGCGCCGGGGGATCCGAGCGCCGGCCGGAGCCCTGCCGCATGGCGATCGACTGGTCGGACAACATCGTGATCGCGAACCTGGCCGACGAGCCCGCGCTGTCGGACGAGCTTTCGACCATCGTCGAGAGCCTGGAGCAGGCGGACCCGAAGCCGAGCGTGGTGCTGGACTTCTCGCAGGTCAGCTACGTGAACTCGTCGAACATCGCGCAGGTGCTGATGCTGCGGCGGACGCTGCAGGAGGCGGACCGGTCGCTGACGCTGTGCTCGGTGACGGACCATGTCTGGTCCACGCTGATGATCACGGGTCTGGACAAGGTGCTGACGTTCGCGCCGGACCTGGTGACGGCGATCGCGGGGGTGCAGATCGAGGACGAGTCCGGCCCCGGCGGGCCCGCCGACAACGGGAAGGCCCGGGGCTGATCAACGGGGACGCTTCGAGGGATGCTCTACGCGCTCGCGCTGCTGATCGTCGCCACGCTGGTGTTCGTGATCATCCGCGCCGGGGCGACGGCGCTGGAGATGACAGGGCTCTCGCGCGACGCGGCGCGGTTCCAGGCTCTGTCGGCGTTCTTCGGCGCGGGGTTCACCACCGGCGAGTCGGAGCTGGTCGTCAACCACCCGGTTCGGCGGCGGGTGATCCGGGACCTTATCGTCGTCGGGAACATCGGGATCATGTCGGCGATCGGCACGGTCGTGGTCACGGCGACGGAGCTGGACTTCGACCACGACCCGGGCAACGCCTGGGGGAAGGTCATCGTGGTGCTCTCGGGGCTGCTGGCTCTGTGGGTGGTCGCGAAAACGCCGATCCCGAACTGGCTGATCGACCGGTCGGTGACGATGATGCTCCACCGCACCGGGATCCTGCGCGCGATGGACTACGAGGCGCTGCTGCGCGTCCGGTCGGGGTTCGCCGTCGAGGAGTTCCACGTCCAGCCCGGGCACTGGCTGGGGAGCAGGACGCTGGGAGCGGTCAAGCCGAGGAGTTTCGGCGTCAACGTGCTGGGGATCGTCAGGGCCGGGGGCGAGTTCATCGGGACGCCCCACGGCGCCACGACGATCGAGCCGGACGACACGCTGATCCTCTACGGCGAGCACGAGGCGGTCGAGCGGTTCCTCAAGGAGCCGAGACCGGAGCGGGAGCGGGAGGGGACGGACTGACCGCAGCCGGCGCCGCGGATCGCGGTACACCGGGATCCCCGTGTCTATCCTCACACCAACCGTGACCACCTGCACCACGACGAGCCATGATCCCGCGCTGCTGTCGGCGCCGCACTGGGGCGACCCGGTGGCGGAGCTGCACGGTGTGACGAAGGTGTACTACAAGCCGGACGGGTCGGTGCTGGTCGAGGCGCTGCGCGGGGTGGACCTGACGATCCCGCAGGGGCAGTACACGGCGATCATGGGCGCCTCGGGTTCGGGGAAATCGACGCTGATGAACGTGCTGGGGTGTCTCGACCGGCCGACGTCGGGGGAGTACATCCTGCAGGGGCAGCCGGTGTCGGAGCTGACGGACGAGAGCCTGAGCCACACGCGCGGGCGGAAGATCGGGTTCATCTTCCAGGCGTTCAACCTGATCTCGCAGCTGACGGTGGAGGAGAACGTCGAGACGCCGCTGCTGTACCAGGGTGTCGGGCAGGGCCCGCGGCGCAAGCGGGCGATCGAGGCGCTGGAGCTGGTGGGCCTGGGCGACCGGCTGGGGCACCGCCCCAACCAGCTCAGCGGTGGTCAGCAGCAGCGCGCGGCGATCGCGCGGGCGCTGGCGACCGAGCCGGTGATCCTGATGGCGGACGAGCCGACGGGGAACCTGGACACGGCCACCGGCGAGGCGATCCTGAAGCTGTTCGACGAGCTGCACGCCAAGGGCATGACCATCATCATGGTCACGCACGACGACGAGGTCGCCGAGCGCTGCGAGCGGGTGATCCGCATGCGCGACGGGCTGATCGAAACGGACGTGATCTACCGGCACCGGCGGATGGCGCCGGCGGATTGACCCGGGACACGCGCACGACAACAAAAAAACCGGACCGGGCTGCTTTCGCGAGTCCGATCCGGCTTCCGGGGGCATTGGGTACACTCGGGGGCGTTCACCTCACGAGCGTGCGGCTTGGTCTCCGCGGGTGATTAGACGCCGCCGCCGGGGCCGGGTTCCCGGAGTCGGGATTTTTTCTGCGAGCGTAAACCGTTGAAAATATTTGGCATCGATCCCGGGCTGCGTCTGACGGGGTACGCCTGCGTGGAGATCGACCCTCCGGCCGGCAGCCACGACGGGGTGGCCGAGCCCCGGCTGCTGGACGCCGGGGTGATCCGGCTCAAGGCCGGCGGGAGCGTCCAGGAGCGGCTGCTGGAGCTGGAGCGCGACCTGGTGGGGCTGCTCGAGGAGCACGGGCCGGCGGAGGTGTGCGTCGAGAAGCTGTACTCGCACTACGAGCGGCCCACGACGGCGATCATCATGGGGCACGCGCGGGGGGTGGTGCTGCTTGCGGCGCACCGCGCCGGGGCGAGCGTGACGGAGCTGGCGGCGACGGAGGTGAAGAAGTCGCTGACCGGGTTCGGCCACGCGACGAAGCGGCAGGTGCAGGAGTCGGTGATGGCGCAGTGCCGGCTGCCTGAGCTGCCGTCGCCTCCGGATGTGGCGGACGCGATCGCGATCGCGTTGTGCGCGGCGAGGCGGGTTTCGGCGCCGGTAATGTGATTCGGAGCACGTGCCACGACCTAGCTCCGCTAGGTCGTGTTTCGGGACAATCAGTTCAGGAGGGATCAGCACGACCTAGCGGAGCTAGGTCGTGGCACGAACACCCGGACAACTCGCCTAAACTCCGCTCCCATGCCAACCCCCCCCACCGCCGCCGAGACTCCCCGGGCGCAGGTGCTGATCGTCGAGGACGAGCAGGACCACGCCGAGGTGATGGCCGACGCGCTCCGGGGGCCGGGGCATGTCTCGACGATCGTCGGGAGCGTCGAGGGGGCGCTGGACGAGCTCCGGCACGGGGCGTTTGACGTGATCGTGACCGACCTGCGGATGCCCGAAAGCGGCGGGGCGAACGGCGTCAGCGAGGACGGCGGCGACGCGGGGCTGGTGGTCCTGCGCGCGGCGCGGGAGCTGCAGCCGGACGCGGAGACGGTGATGGTCACGGCGCACGGCGACGTGAGCACGGCGCGGGCGGCCTTCAAGGACGGGGCGTACGACTTCATCGAGAAGCCGCTGGACCTGGCGCTGTTCCGGAAGCTGATCAACCGGGCGGCGGAGACCGTGCTGCTGCGGCATCAGGCCAACGGGATGGACGAGCTCGTCCAGCACGACGGGTTCGAGGGGATCGTCGCGGGATCGGAGCCGATGCGGCGGATCCTCGACACCGTGCGCACCGTGGCGCCGTCGAACCTGCCGGTGCTCATCACCGGCGCCTCGGGCGTGGGCAAGGAGCTCATCGCCGAGGCGGTGCACAAGAACTCCGACCGTGCGAGCAAGCGGTTCGTCACGATGAACTGCGCGGGGCAGAGCGAGTCGCTGCTCGAGGACCAGCTCTTCGGGCACGTCAAGGGCGCGTACACCGGCGCGGACAAGGAGCGCGAGGGCGTCTTCGAGTACGCCGACGGCGGGACGCTCTTCCTCGACGAGATCGGCGACATGCCGCTGACGATGCAGGCGAAGCTGCTGCGCGTGCTCGAGTCGGGCGAGGTCGTGCGCCTGGGCGCCAACGAGGCGCGGCACGTCGATGTGCGCATCGTCAGCGCGACGAATCGCGACCTCTCGGCGATGCTCAGGGACGAGTCGTTCCGGCAGGACCTGTACTTCCGCATCAACGGCGCCGAGATCCACATCCCGCCGCTGAGCGAGCGGCGCGAGGACATCCCGCGGATCGTCCGCCACGCTGCGGCGAAGTTCAGCCATCAGCTCGATCAGAACACTCCGGTGCCGGAGATCGATCCGGCGGTGATGGACCGGCTGACGGCGTTCGACTGGCCCGGCAACGTGCGGCAGCTGCTCAACGCGGTGCAGGGGATGGTGGTCATCGCGCGCGGCGCCGGGGACCACACGATCGGGCTGCGGCACCTGCCGGCGGTGATCGCGCAGGGGGACACAACGGCGACGGACGCCGTGGGCGTCGCGGTGGGCTCGCTCGCCGGCGCGAGCCTGGAGCAGCTGGAGAAGCGCGCGATCCGCGAGACGTTGCGGCTGACGGGCGGCAACCGGGAGAAGGCGGCGAAGATGCTGGGGATCGGCGAGCGGACGCTGTACCGGAAGCTGAAGGAATACGGCCTGCGGTGATCGGATCGCTCGCATGGTCGTGGTAGAGCGGGCTGTCGGTCCGATCCGGAGGGCTCCGACCTTGAAGAAGCAGCAAATGACGGGCGCCGCGCTCCTGGGGTTCCTGGTGGTTTCCCCGGCGCGTGGAGCGCACCTCGAACCGGTCGCGGGGGACGGGCTGTCCCCGGTGATCCCCGTCCTGCAGCATTCCGCGGCGCTGTCGTGGACGCACATCACCGATGGCGTCGGCACGCTCGAGTCGGCGGCGCACGACGGCGCGATGCTGGAGCACATCGTCGAGCAGTCGCCGGGCTCGCCCTCGGCGGCGACGACGAGCGTGCGCTTCTCGTATGCGGATTCCGACGGGTTCCAGCCGGCCAACCTGCTCGTGAGCTGGCCCATCGGCGATCCCCTGCGCGGCGTGCGCGCCTCGGCGCAGACGACCTCCGAGATCACCCAGGTCGGCGTGTCCGGCGTCCTCTCGAGCGCCCGGCAGGACATCGGCGCGCCCCCCGGGGGCGACACGGCGGCCGGTTCGTGGTTCTTCCGGCTCGACCCCACTGGCAGCGAGATGCCCGGCGAGCCGGCGCAGGTCCGCGCGTTCGCCTCGATCGACGGCCAGGTCGTTTCGAGCTCCGTCTCCAGGGCGTCGGCGCGGGTCCGCGCCTCTTTCACCGTCAACGGCGAAACCGTCCTGGAGAGCGACACGTTCACCGACGAGACCCTGCCCAACGAGGTCATCGACGAGAGCAACCTCTTCGTCATGCCGGTTGTTGTCGGCGACGTGATCGAGATCGGCTTCTCGGCGCAGACGGACGCGATGGTGGTCGGTTCCGGGCCCCGGTTGGGGACGGCGGAGGTCACGGCGATCCGCTACGACATCGAGATCCGGCTGATCCGGGCGATCACGGATTTCAATCACGACGGCGTGATCGATACGGCGGACCTGGGGAAACTCCTGGCGAACTTCGGCCAGATGGGGACGAACTACGACCTCAACGCCGACGGGGTGATCGATACGGCGGACATCGGGCTGCTGGTGAGCGTTTTCGGCATGCCGTCTTTGTAATAAAACGACCGATTCAGCCCGGTTTGTGATATTCTGTCTGTATTCCCGGGAACCAGACCCGGGTCCGGTGCGAAGGGCGCATCGGTGCGCGCCAGGGGGTGTCGCGCGGATCGGGCTCCCTTGCGGAGCGGAAAGGGCGAACCATGAACGTGAAGCTGTTCCAAGGGGCCGCGCTCGGCGTTTCGTTTCTGTCGTGCTCGGCGGTATCTGCGGCGACGCTCTCCATCCCGTCCGGTGATCAGGTCCTGATCTCCAACCTGGATTACCAGTGGGCGTCAACCGCGCACGGGCCCGGGCTGGGCAACACCTTCGAGTTCGATTCGATCAACGTCGTGCAGGATTTCAACGGCTCGGACGGATCGACGTACGGCGTGTCGGCGGCGTCCGACCTGCAGGCGCTGTACGCGGGCGATTCGATCATGATCACCAAAGGCCCCGGCTTCGGGACCGTGCCGTTCGAGGTCGAGGGGCACGCGACACTGCCCGGGGACTCGTTCGACTACGAGATGCGCGTGGGGACCGGCAGCGATCTCGGCGCGACGCAGCACTACGAGCCGTGGATCATCCAGATCGACGCCGGCGCCAACGAGTCCAACGGCCAGCCGGCGATCGTGCGGGTCACGTCGTCGATCGCCGGGACGATCAGCGGTGACGACAACGCCTACTCGCAGGCGACATGGACGGTCGTGGTTGACGGCGTTCCGCTGCAGAACCGGATGCTCGTGATCGCGACGGGATCGACGGATTTCAGCGACGACGACAGCATCGACATCGCAACGACCATCGGGTCGTCGGTTGCGCTGCAGGCCGACGGGATCATGATCGGCGACGGGGCCGTGGCCGTGTTCGGCGATCCCGCGGTGGACATCCAGTGCCGGTTCACGAAGTTTGACTTCACCGTCACGCTGATGATCCCTGCGTGCGACGCCGACCTGAACGCCGACGGGATCGTGGACACCGCGGACCTGGGCGTCCTCATCGGTGTGTTCGGGGCCAACGCGCCCGCCGCGGACATCAACGGCGACGGGATCGTGGACACCGCGGACCTGGGCATCCTGCTCGGATCGTTCGGTCAGGGCTGCGGGATGAACGCGCCCTGATCCGGTTCCCGGTCGGGCCGATCACACCAGCGCGTACGCGCGGACGGGGAAGCTGCCCAAGCCCTGCGCCTTGACAGGGGCGGCGTGGAGGCGCGCGCCGGTCGGGGGGAGCCGGTCTAGGTTTGTCAGGTTCTCGACGATGGCGATGTTGTGTTTCAGCAGGATCGTGTGCGCCGGGCGCGTCAAGTCCTGCGGGTCGTCCGCGTTGAGGGCGTCCACGCCGAAGAGGACGGCGCCGCGATCGACGAGCGCCTGCGCGGCGTCTTGCGTCAGGTAGGGGTGGCCGCCGGCGCTGTACTCGCTGGTCCCCCACTTCGCGTCCCAACCGGTGCGGAAGAGCGCGGCGGCGCCGGTGAGGTTCAAGCCCTCGAACAACTCAGGCCCCATCGCGGGCCTGCCCAGGCCGAGGACACGACGGGCGTCGATGACGACGATCGGCAGGTCGGCGACGCGATCGAGGGGGAAGTCCCAGACGCCGGGCATGCCCTCGTGGCGGTGGAAGGGAGCGTCGAGGTAGGTGCCGGTGTTCTGGGGGAACTCGATGGAGGCGATCTGGAAAGAGACGCCGGGGGCGTAGCGCTCGGCGGACTGCTCGCGGGTCCAGACGTCGCGAACGACGGGGACGGGGAGGCGGTTGTCGGTGACCATGCCGGGGACGATGGGGTGGCTGAGGTCGATGAGTTGGGGCATGGGTGTTTCCTGTGCCACGACAACACCGCCTCGGAGTTGTCGTGTCTTGTGCGTGTCATTGCGAGCAGCACGACAACGCCGGGGCGGCGTTGGAGTGGCACGAATCATCGCGATCCGCGATGATACCGGGCTATGGACGCGTTGCTGTTGACGCTCGGCGCCGGGGTGGTGTTCGTTGTCGCGTACTTCACGTACGGGCGCTGGCTGTCGCGCAAGGTCTTCTGCCTGGACCCCGACGCGGTGACTCCCGCGCACGAGCTGCGTGATGATGTGGACTACTGCCCGACGCGCAAGTCCATCGTCTTCGGGCACCACTTCACGTCGATCGCGGGGACGGGGCCGATCGTGGGGCCGGCGATCGCGGTGATGTGGGGGTGGCTGCCGGCGATCCTGTGGGTGGTGATCGGGTCCGTGTTCATGGGTGCGGTGCACGACTTCTCGTCGCTCGTCGTGTCGATGCGGAACCGGGGGCGGAGCGTCGGCGACATCGCCGGGGACCTGCTGGGGCCCCGCGTGCGGGTGATCTTCCTCGTGATCCTCGTCGTCGCGCTGTGGGTGGTGCTGGCGATCTTCGGTCTCGTCATCGCGGCGGTGTTGCGGCAGTACCCGGCGGCGATCTTCCCGGTGCTGGCGCAGATCCCGCTGGCGGTGGTCATCGGCGTGACCGTGCACCGCAAGGGCGGGAACATCCTGATCCCCAGCGCGATCGCGCTGGTCTTGATGTACGTCAGCGTGATCTACGGCGACTGGGGCCCACTGCACGCCTTCAACCGGTTCTTGGCGGCGCAGCCGACGATCCTGTGGGTGGCGGGGCTGCTGGTGTACGCGTACGTCGCGAGCGTGCTGCCGGTGTGGACGCTGCTGCAGCCCAGGGACTACATCAACGCGCTGCAACTGGTGGCGTCGCTGGGGCTGCTCGTTGTTGGCTTGATCGTGGCCGCGGCGATCGGCGGAGCGCCGGACTTGGTTGATGTTGTTGCGGAGTCTGATACCGCATCGCGCCCAGCGCTGTCGATCGTGGCGCCGATGTTCAACCCCGCGCCCGAGGGGGCGCCGCCGATGATCCCGATCCTGTTCATCACGATCGCCTGCGGCGCCATCAGCGGGTTCCACTGCCTGGTGTCGAGCGGGACGACGAGCAAGCAGATCGGCAGGGAGACGGACGCGCAGGCGGTGGGGTACGGGTCGATGCTGACGGAGGGGTTCCTGGCGACACTGGTGATTGTGTCTTGTGTGGCGGGGTTGGGGTTAGGAATATCAAGATCAGCCGATTCTTCAGAATCCCATTGGGGAGGCTTGTTCGGTGCTGGAACCTATCTCCCTGGGACGAACCCAAAGGATGATGTGTACATTCATGTATTCCATGATCCGTACAACTCCGACGGATCGGTTTCCAACGGTCATTCGATCCAGACCCGAATCAAAATCTACTCGGGTGAATCCGTCGAACAATTCACGTACGAACTGGCTGAGTTAGATTCCCCTGAAAGAGATGTTGACGGATCATGGATCGACCTTGGCAATGGACGCATCAGGATCGTTCCGGCTGAGTTGGGCAGGTATCAACTCACAGGTCAATATGCCTTCAACAAGCAATACGAGTCCTGGTCCGCCGCCGGCTCGCTCGGCGCGAAGGTCGGGGCGTTCGTTGACGGCGCCGCGAATCTCGTGAAATCCATGGGCATCCCGGCGGGGGTCGCCGTCGCGCTGATGGGCGTGCTCGTCGCGTCGTTCGCGGGGACGACGATGGACACGGCGTGCCGGTTGCAGCGGTACGTCATCCAGGAGTTGTCGCGGTCGTTTCTGTCGAGGCGCGCTCGGCTGGGCTGCACGATGTGTGGGTACGACCTGACGGGGCTGCCGCACCTCGATGACTGCCCGGAGTGCGGGCACGGCAACGCGTGGCGCGATGATCCCGGCGCGCGCATTGATGAGGCCGCCGCGTCGGCGCGGATCGCGTCGGTGTGGAACCCGTTCCGTTGGCTGGCGACGCCGCACGGGGCGACGGTGTTCGCGGTTGTTACGGCGCTGGCGCTGGCGGCGATCCCGGCGCGGGGGCAGTCGTGGTCGCTGACGAACGCGGGGGCGGGCGGGCTGCTGCTGTGGCCGCTCTTTGGCGCAACGAACCAGCTGCTGGGGGGCCTGGCGTTCTGCGTGATCGGCGCGTGGCTGATCGCGACGAGGCGCCCCTGGTGGTTTATGGCGCTGCCGGCGGTGGTGATGCTGGTGATGCCGGCGTGGGCGATGGGGTGGCAGGCGTTCCTCGGTGACGCGGACACACCGTCGTGGGTGAGCCGGGGTGACTGGCTGCTGGTGAGCGTGGCGTCGGTGATCCTGATCCTTGAGGCGTGGCTGGTGGCGGAGGTGCTGCTGCGGATGCGTCACGGGATCGCGCGTGTCGAAGTCGGAGCGCCTGCAGCGACAGCAAGCGACAGCGATCCGACAAGTTGTCCACCGTGTTGAGCGGCTGCATCCGGCGTTCGGCGCGCGAGTTGTGTGGAAAAACGCGCGGAGCGCGCATGAAAAAAGCCGATCGGGCGCTCCGAGGACCCGATCGGCCACGTGCCACGGGAAAATCCGCAGCGTTGAATCGGATTTTTGCGTCAGGCGCGGCCGGGAGGGCCACACGGGTAGCGTACCCGGATTCCCGCGGGGGTCAACGGCCCCGGCGGGTCAACCCGATGAATTTCGTAAGCATATTGAATACAGCACATTATGAATCAATCGACACCCCGCGAACAGGCTGTTGACAACCGCGACTTCGTCGAGGTGGGTCTGGGCGCGATCCTGCGGGATGATCCTGATGTTCGCACGATGGTTGGGGCCGTTCGGCGGCTGCTGATCACCCGGCGGGCGGCGGGTTCGGTCATGTCGGGGTACTGGGAGCTGCCCGGGGGGAAGATCGAACCGGGGGAGACTCCCACGGCGTGCGTCGGGCGGGAGTTGCGGGAGGAGCTGGGCGTGGAAGTGGTTCTGACGGAGCAGCTTGCGCCGATCGAGCACAGCTACGACCACGCGCGGGTTCGGCTGCACGCCTGCATCGGGACGCTGGCGCCTGGGTCGCCCGAGGCGGCGAACCTGGAGGTGGCCGAGCACCGGTGGGTGACGGCTGACGAGCTGGCGGGATTCCGGTTTCTGCCGGCGAATGCTGGGATTCTGGAGGAGGTTGTGGAGCGGATGCGGGGGTGAGTGGACAGGGGAGCACCACAGCGCCCGTTGGGCGTGTGATGTCACGGGGGCGGGGTTGGTGGGAAGCACCACAACGCCCGGAGCGGCGTTGTGGTGGCACGGGGGTTAGTTGTTCTTGTTCAGGTAGTTGCGCAGGTTGGCGGCGTCGAGATCCTCGGCGAGGCGCTCGATGCGGGTGTCGAGGTCGGCGGGCTTGTCGGATTCGGGGGCCCTGGCCTGCGCCTCGCGGAGGATCGTCAGGGCCTGGGCCATCCGGGCGGGGTCGTTGGTTTCGATGAGGCGGTCGGCCTGCGCGAGGCGGTCGGCCCACTCATCGGGGAGCTTCTGCTCCGTGACCGGCGGGACGACGAGTGAGTCCTTGCCGGGGGTCGCGATCTCGCGGGATTCCGTGTGGAGAACGAGCCAGCCGACGGCGATCAGGAGGAGGATCGTGGTGATCGTCAGCGTGATGACGGCCGAACGCAGGCGCTGGTAGCGCCGGTCGCGGCGGAGCGGGAACTGCTGCGAGCGGGCTTCGCCGGGGGCTTCGTCGATCGTCTCTGCGGTCGCGGGGCGCGATTCAGCGCGCGCTGTGGCGGCCTCGACGGCGGCGGTCGCGAAGGTGGGCGCGACGGGGCCGTAGTTGGATTCATCGGGATCGGCGCTGATGGCGCTGGCGGCGACGCGCGAGGGGTTGGCCTGACCCGGGAGGAGCCTGACGGGCGCGAGGCCCAGGTGCTGGCGGTCTTCGTAGGTCGGGAACGCGGCGCCGCAGTGATCGCAGAGGAAGTCGTTCTCGGAGGCGGGTCTGGCGCAGTTGTGGCAGACACCCAGGAGGTTCGCGACGCCGGGGCAGTGCCTGGCGAAGACCCAGAACTGGTTGGAGCCGGGGCCCCGGATGAGGGTGTCACCGGTGACGCGTCCCTTGGCGATGAGGCGGCGGAGGGTTTCGGCGGAGCAGCCGGGGCGGAATGGGACGGATTCGTCGTGGAAATACCAGGGGCCCATCGCGTTCTGCGAGGCCTGCCTGGAGAGGGGCTCGAACCAACCCTTGCAGCTGGAGCATTGCTCGTTGGAGCCGTCGTTGTCGCCGAGATGGCCGCAGTAGGGGCAGGGGCGCATCGCGCTCGGCGCGCTGGCGGGCGCTGCGGGCGCGGGGGCGCCGTTGGCGCTGGCGCCGGTCGCGGCGGGCTGCGGCTGCTCGCTGGTTGTGGGCTTGTCGGAGTCCATGAGGGGGATCAGGCCGGGCGGGGTGTCGGCCTCGTCGAGGATACGCAGGGGCCGGATCAACGGTTCCGCGGTGTTGACAGGGGGGGCGTCAGCGGTTGGGATCGTCGGGATGCCGACGCTCGGGCGAGTCATGCGGGGTTTTTCGGCCCGATCGGTGCTGCGGATCAGCGGCGCCGTGGCGGTGTGGTGCGTCGCCGCGGCGTCGGGGTGCGGCGCGGAGCGCGGGTCGGCGGTGTCGGACGACGGGCGGCTGGTGGCGCGGCGTGATCGGCCTGCGTCGTCGATCGTGCGGTCCTCGACGCCGGCGACGATCGACGGCGAGCCGGTGACGTGGGACGATTTGCTGCCGATCCTGTCGGAAGCGGCCGGCGGCGAGGCGCTGGAGGAGCTGGCGTTCGACCGGTTGCTGGCGCGCGAGGCGGAGCGCGAGGGGATTGTCATCACCGAGGACGACACGCGGCGCGAGGAAGCGTTGCTGGCGGAGTCGATCGGTCAGGCGGCGGGCGCGGACGCGGCGACGGCCCAGCGGCTGCTGCTGGACGTGCGGCGGGCGCGGAACCTGGGGCCGGCGCGGTACGCGGCGCTGCTGAAACGGACGGCGATCCTGCGGCGGCTCGTGGCGGAAGAGGTGCACGTGACCAACGCGGCGGTGGAGCAGATGTTCGAGATCCGCCACGGCGAGCGGTTCCGGGCGCGGATCATCACCGTCGCGTCGGAGCGCACGGCAGAGGACGTGCGGCGGCGCGCGCTGGGTGGGGAGCCCTTCGGCGAGCTGGCGGCGGAGTTTTCGACGGATTCCAGCGCCGAGCGCGGGGGGCTGATCGAATCGATCAGCGCCGCGGACCCGACGTACCCTTCGGGGCTGCGGGCGGCGCTGCGCGCGGCGGAGCCGGGCGGGGTGGGGCCGGTGATCGCGCTCGACGGCGCGTACGCGGTGGTCCGGGTCGAGGCCCGGATCGCGCCCGACGGTGTGAATCTGGACGCGGTGCGGGGTGAGTTGGAGCGGGCGGTGCGGCTGCGGCAGGAGCGGCTCGCGATGGGCGTCCTTGGCGAGCGGTTGCTGGAGGGTGCGCGGATCACGGTCTTCGACCGGGGGTTGTCCCGGTCCTGGGAGGATCGGCGGGACCGATAACAGCCGCGATTCCGGTCTGTCCTGACTGTTCCGGCATTGGTGGGGTGATCTCCGCAGGCGGGATCCATTCCGCGGGACATCGGACCGATGAACTTTGCCGTCCAGACCGGCGTATTTCCCTGCGCCGGGGGGGATGTGTACGCCCTGCCGCGCTGCCGACCCTGGCGCCTTCATGATGAGCCACCGAGCACGACAGACCGAATCCTCCCCAGTCCGGGCGCTGCTGGTTCTCGGCGACGAAGCGCTGCGCGCCAACGTGGCTGCGGTGATCGGGGGGCTGCCGGGTGTTTCCGAGACGCGCGCGATCGCCTCGTACGGCGAGTTGCTGGCCGAGCGGATGGACGAGTTCGACGCGTTCATCGTCGGCGAATCGTTCGCCGACGCGGCGGCGACGGATGTCGTCGGGTTGATCCGGGAGCATCGTGACGAGGCGCCGATCCTGGCGGCGCTGCTGGACGACCCCGGTGGGATCGGGGGGACGCTGCTCGAGCACGGGGCGGACGAGTGCGTCCACCTGGGCGACGAGCACAGCGCATACCAGCTGCGCGCGACATTCGAGAAGCACCTGGAGCTGAGCCGGATCAAGCGTGAGAATCTGCGGCTTCAGGCGGCGCTGGCGCGGTCGCTCGCGGAGCTCAAGAGCAAGAACCGGGAGCTGGAGGAGCAGACACAGCGGCTGGAGACGATCGCTTCGACGGACCTGCTGACGAACCTGGCGAACCGGTGGCGGTTCCAGGAGCGGATGAACCCGATGTTCGCGGAGGCGATCCGGTACGGGGACGACCTCGCGTGCCTGATGATGGACCTCGACGGCTTCAAGTCGATCAACGACACGATGGGCCACCAGGCGGGGGATGACCTGCTGACGGCGGTGGGCCGGGTGATCATCGAGCAGGTGCGCGCCTCGGACCTGGCGGCGCGCATCGGCGGGGACGAGTTCGTGATCATCCTGCCGCGAACGAACGCGGGCACCGCGGCGGCGCTGGCGGAGCGCATCCGGACGCAGTTCCGGCGGCACGCGCAGGGGGCGCTGGGCGCGGAAAAGACGTGCGGGATCTCGATCGGGATCTCCAGCATCTCGATGAGCAACCCGCTGGACGCGAAGCAGCTGCTCTCGCACGCGGACAACGCGCTGTACGCGGCCAAGCGTTCGAGGACGCATCGGGTGATGCTCTGCGACGCCGACGGCGTGACGGGTGTGCCGATCAACGGGCTGCGGCGCTGAGCGCCCGGTCGGAACCGATTGAATCTTTGATCAGGCGCGGTGCGACATGGCGCGATCGATGTCGCGCTGGGCCTCGCGCTTCTTGAGGTCCTCGCGCTTATCGGACCTGCCCTTGCCGCGTCCGACGCCGATGAGCAGCTTGGCGTAGCCGTTCTTGAAGTAGAGCTTGAGGGGGACGATGGTCACCCCCTTGACGGCGCTAAGCCTGGCGAGGTCGGCGATCTCGCGCTTGTGGGCGAGGAGCTCGCGCTGGCGGACGGCGGGGTGCTGGTTGGCGCCGGCGGGGGCGTACTCGCCGATGTGGGCGGCGTGGAGCGTCAGGGAGGGCGGTGTTGACTCGGCGCGGACGTAGGCCTCGTTCAGGGAGATGCGGCCCGCGCGGACGGCCTTGACCTCCGTCCCGGCGAGGCGGATGCCGACTTCGAGCGTTTCCTCGATCGTGTAATCATGCCGCGCCTTGCGGTTGACGATCTCAGGCTCGTTCGCGATGTGCTTTTTCCTGCTGGCCATAGTGCGACGCCGGACGTTGACGGTGACGCTACGCGCCCCCCGGCGCCGGGGCAACGCGATCTGGGCGCCTCCGGGATTCCGGGCCGTCCCGGTTGGCCCTCGAATCCCGGAAAAAGCGCTTCGCTTTCAGGAGGCGGGCGGTAGTCTGAGCGGGTCCCGAGGCGGCGCCGGTAGGCGTCCGAGAACACGAATCCACAGGAGTTCCCCCTGTTCCTGAAACCGACATCGACGGGCCTGACGACTCGCGGGGCGCGCCTGCTGGCGCTCGCGTCGGCGGTGGTGTGCGCGATCGGCGCCGCGGCGGCGGGCGCGGATTCCGTCGAGTTGCAGAAGCTGCTGGCGGGCGACGGGGAGACGCCGGACCAGTTCGGGACGTCGGTGGACACGTACGGCTCGCGGATGATCATCGGGGCGAAGTACGGGAACTTTGATTTCATCATCGACTGCGGCGCGGCGTACATCTGGAAGGAGGCCGTGCCCGGGAGCTGGGAGCAGGAGGCGAAGCTGAACGCGCCGGACGCGGAGACGGACGACGTCTTCGGGTTCGCGACGGCGCTGGGCGACGGGGTCGCGCTGGTCGGCGCGTACTTCGCGGACATCGGGCCGTCGATCGACAACGACCGCTCGGGCGCGGTGTACAGCTTCACGCGGGCGATGGACGGGACGTGGGGGTTCCACCAGCTGTTCCACCCCAACGCCCCGGTGGCGGGCGAGCTGTTCGGGGCGGCGATGGCGCTCGATGGCGGCACGCTGCTCGTGGGCGCTCCGGCGTTCGGCGGCTCTGGGCTCGCGGGTCAGGCGCAGGTGTGGGAGCGCGACATGTCGGGGACGTGGCAGCACGCGCAGACGCTCGTCGCGACGGACTCGATGGTCGGCGACAGCTTCGGCTGGTCGCTGGACCTCGAGGGCGACACGGCGGTCGTCGGCGCGTGGGGCAACGATTCGGCGCAGGGGGCGGTGTACGTCTTCACGCGCGACGCGATGACCGGGTTGTGGGATTCGGGGGTCCGGGTCGTCCCCGACGTGCGGATTGCCAACGAGCGGTTCGGGTGGTCGGTCTCGATCAGCGGGGACGCGATCCTCGTGGGCGCGACGCAGGAGACGACGACCGCGACGGGCGCGGCGTATGTCTTCCGCGGCGACGGGGTCGGCGGCTGGACGCAGGAGGACCGGCTGGTCGGCGCCGAGGCCGGGCCGAGGGCTCAGGTCGGCCGGTCGGTGAAACTCAGCGGCGATCACGCGCTGGTGGGCGCCTCGGAGGCGGGTGTGTTCCCGGTCGCCGGCGACAACGGTTCGGTGTATGTGTTCCGCCGAACCGGCGGGTTGTGGGCCCAGACGGAGCGGATCCGCGCCGGCGACGGCGAGCCGGACGATCAGTTCGGCGGCGCGATCGCGCTGCACGAGGACCTGCTGCTGGTCGCGGCCAAGACGGAGGACGAGTTCGGGTTCAACGCCGGGGCGGCGTACGTGTTCGACACGCACGATGCGTTCTGCCCCGCGGATCTCAACGGCGATCTTGTCGTCGATACCGCTGACCTGGGCCTGCTGCTGAGCGGTTTCGGGGGGACGGACCCGGCTCTGGACATCAACGGCGACGGTGTCGTGGACACGGCGGACCTGGGCCTGCTGCTGGCGGCGTTCGGCGGCGGGTGCGACTGAGCGCCGACTTTGCGTGTCCGATTTTCTCCCGCGAGCAGGGGGATTTCCTTTTACAAGACCCGGGAACTGACCGATAATCCCTGCGGTTCGCGTCACGGCGATCATCGAAGAGTCTTCTCACCTCGCACGGGAGAGTTGGCGTCATGCAGCAGCACATCAGGGGCTTCGGGTGGCGTTGTCCACTCGCGGCGATCGTGTCCATCGCGCTTGGGACGGGGCCCGGGGCCCTGGCTTCGGAGCCGAGCTACACCTTCCATTACGGCGTCTCCGGGGACGAGGCGGGCTCGATCGATCTCGGCGGCGCGCCGATCGAGCGGGACGTGTTCATGTTCTTCGAGCACACGCTCGGGCTCTATCCCCGGATCGACCAGCAGAACGGGAGGTGGATCAACGGGGGGCTCCCGCAGCGCGCCGATCTTGATGCGCACCTGGGCGCCTGTCTGAACGAGATCCTCGAGGCGATCCCCGACCCGGAGTGGGACGGGTTCGTCGTGATCGACTACGAGTCGTGGACGCCCTGGTGGGAGGACACGCCCAGGCGGTACCGCAACGCGACGATTGAGGACCTGCGCGAACGCATGCCCTACCTGACCGACGAGGAGCTGGAAACGATCGGCCGGCAGGAGTACGAGGCGGCGGCGCGGCAGTTGATGGAGGGGACGATCGACCTGGGGCGGGCGCTGCGGCCCGAGGCCAGGTGGGGGTACTGGTCGTACCCCAAGGCCCGGCACGCGCTGCTGGGCGACAACGAGCAGACGCAGTGGCTGTGGGACGCGAGCGACGCGTTCTACCCGTCGGTGTACATGACGGATTACCTGGTGCCGGACTGGATGGAGCCCGGGCTGGGTCAGGCGCGCTACGAGACGTACATCGAGTCGGACTTCGACGGGAACCTCGCGGTGGCGCGGCAGGTGGCGGGGCCGGACCGGCCCGTGCTGGCGTTCGCCTGGCCCCGGTACGGTCGCAACAACGAGAACCAGTGGTACCGCCTGCACCTGATCGAGCACGAGCACCTGAACCTGATGCTGTTCGGGCCCTACTTCTGGGACGCCGACGGGGTGATCCTGTGGGACAACCTGCCGCAGCCCGGGATCGCCAACGCGTTCCAGGAGTATGTGGACGAGGAGATCGGGCCGATGACGCGGCAGATCAACGACTACGTCGTCGAGCAGGATCAGCAAAACGAGGAGGAGCGCATCCCGCAGGACGTGAACTCCGACGGGTCGGTGAACACCTCCGACCTGGCGTACGTGATCTCAAAGCTCGGGACGGACGACGAGCTGGCGGACATCAACGGCGACGGGATCGTGGACACGAGCGACGTCATCTCGGTAATCAACGCGTTCACCGGCTGAACACGGCGCGGGGCGCGCGTCTATGATGGCGCGATGCCCGGCGAGAACCCCACGCTGACGATCGGCCATTCGCCGGACCCCGACGACGCCTTCATGTGGTGGCCCCTGGACGGCGCCATCGACACGGGTCGGTTCCGGTTCCGCGCGGTCCCCGAGGACATCGAGTCGCTGAACCGGCGCGCCGCGGAGTCGGGGGACCTGGACATCACCGCGATCTCGATGCACACGTACGCGAGGGTGCGGGATCGGTACGCGCTGACGAGCTGCGGCGCCAGCGTCGGGGACGGGTTCGGGCCCAAGATCGTCGCGCGACGGCCGCACGACCGGGCGTGGCTCGCGAGCCCGGGGCTGACGATCGCCATCCCCGGCGAGCGGACGACGGCGTATCTGGCGGCGCGGCTGTGCATCGGCCGTGCGTTTGACTTTGTCGCGATGCCCTTCGAGCGGATCATGGACGCCGTCGCCGGGGGCGAGGCGGACGCGGGGGTTGTCATCCACGAGGGCCAGCTGACGTACGGCGAGTCCGGGCTGACGCTGATCGCGGACCTTGGCGCCTGGTGGAAGGAACGGACGGGTCTGCCGCTGCCGCTGGGGGCGAACGCGATCCGGCGGGATCTGGACGCCCGGTTCGGCGCCGGGACGATGCGCGAGGTGACGGGGATCCTGAGCCGGTCGATCGAGCACGCGCTGGCGCACCGCGCCGAGGGCGTGGCGTATGCGCGTGGGTTCGCGAGGGGTTTGCCCGAAGCGACGACGGACGAGTTCATCTCGATGTATGTCAACGAGCGAACGATCGACCTGGGCGCAACGGGCGCCGAGGCGGTCGGGCGGCTGCTGCGTGATGGCGCCTCGGCGGGGCTGTGCCCGGACCCCGGTGAGATCGATCTGGTGTTTCCCCTGTCGGGAACGGAAACCCGCCAAACGGCGGGGAAATCTTGAGCATCGGGGGGCCTGATCGGGCTCCTGAGCATCACAGGGCTGTTTTTTTCGGCGTTTTTACTGTCATTCGGATCGCTGAATCGGTAGTTTGAACATTGCGGGCGCCGGTGTTCCATCGCCGTCGCCGCACGGGCTGCGAGCGGGGCCGCGGTCTGTGATGATTCCCTGGTCTCTCTCTGCCGGGATGACGCCTGCAACGAGATGGAGTTTCGCCGATCGGCGCCCCCGCGATCCGATCGGTTGCCGGAAGGACCCGGATGACGCAGTCCAGCATCCCGACGCCGACGCAGCAGGGCTACGCCCCCCCCAGCGTGACACAGTTCAGCGTCTTCCTCGACAACAAGGTCGGCAAGCTCTACGACCTCGTCGAATCGTTCGACAACGAGCCGGCGACGCAGATCTGCGCCCTGAGCGTGCATGAGGCGTCCGACCACGCGGTGGTGCGGATCATCACGAGCTGTTCGACAGCGACGCGCGGCGTGCTGCGCGACCACCGGCTGGCGTTCTCCGAGACGGAGGTGCTGGTCGTCGAGGTGACGAAGGGGCACACGCTCGCGACACTGTGCCTGCACCTGCTGGCGGTGGAGCTGAGCATCCGGTTCGCGTACCCGCTGATGCTGCGGCCCAACGGGACCCCGACGATCGCGCTGGCGGTGGACGACCTGACCCTGGGCGGCCAGATCCTCCGGCGCAAGGGGTTCCGCCTGATGGGTGAGGCGGACCTGCCGCAACCGACGTTCTGATCGCCCCATGGCCGCAGGCCGCACGCCCCGCGAGATGCCATCGACCAACCCCAACACGCGCGTGCGGATCGTCACCGGCACTGACGGGCTGGCGGCGTTTCAGCGCGGGGTCTTTGTCGCGACGATGGGCGCGCTGCACGAGGGGCACGCGGCGCTGATCGAGCGGGCGGCGTCGATCGCGCGGGATCGCGCTGGGAGGCCGCCGGTTGTCGTGAGCGTGTTTGTCAACCCGACGCAGTTCGGCGAGGCGATCGACTACGACCGGTACCCGAGGATCATCGAGACGGACGCGGCGCTTTGCGAGCGCGCCGGGGCGGGCTGCGTGTTCGCGCCGTCTGTGGAGACGGTGTACCCGCCGGACGACATGCCGCCGGTCCCCCCGCTGCCCCGGGTCGCGACGGCTCCGGGGCTGGAGGACAGGTATCGCGTGGGGCACTTCGCGGGGGTCTGCCAGGTGATCCACCGGATGTTCGCGCTGCTCGATCCGGCGGTGGCGATCTTCGGCGAGAAGGACTGGCAGCAGCTGAAGGTGATCGAGGCGATGAACGCCGAGCAGGGCTGCGGCGTGGAGATCGTCGGGGCGCCGACGGTGCGCGAGCCCGACGGGCTGGCGATGTCGAGCCGGAACCGATTCCTCGTCGGCGAGGATCGCCGGCGGGCGGTGTCGATCAGCGGGGCGCTGCGCGAGGCGGGGCGCTGCGCGACGGCCGGCGGGGCGGAGGCCTTGATGAAGGAAACGATCGAGGGTAGCGGCGCGCTGCTGGAGTACGCGGTGGTCCGGGACGCGATGACGCTGGAGCCGATCGACCCCGCGGCGCGGCGCGAAAGCCTGACACGCCCCGCGAGGGTCCTGGCGGCGGCGCGGTTCGGCGAGGTCCGGCTGATCGACAACATGGCGTGGGGCTGAGCCCTATCGTGTCGGCAGACCGAACCCCCCCACCGGAGGCCCCGCCGTGAGTCCGACCGAGACGATGCTCAAGAAAACCCCGATGCACGACTGGCACGTCGCGGCCGGCGCGAAGATGGTCGATTTCGCGGGTTGGTCGATGCCGCTGCTGTACACCTCGATCATCGAGGAGCACGTGAACGTGCGGACGAACGTGGGGATGTTCGACGTTTCGCACATGGGGCGGATCCGGTTCGAGGGCGCCGACGCGGGCGCGCTGCTGGACCGGTGCTGCTCGCGGCGGGTGGACAACACGCCGATCGGGGCGGCGCGGTACGGGATCGTGTGCAACGAAATGGGCTGTGCGCTGGACGACGTGCTGATCTACCGGATTGATGACGAGGAGTTCCTTGCGGTGGTCAACGCGTCGAACCGGGAGAAGCTGCTGGCGCACTTCAACGAGGTGGGCGCCGAGGACCGGTGCACGATCAGGGACGAGACGTTCGAGACGGCGATGGTCGCGATGCAGGGCCCGGAGGCAATGGAGCTGATCGGGGCGTTCTCCAGCCAGGTCCCGGCGCTCAAGCGGTTCCGGTTCACGACGGTGGAGGTTTTCGGCGCGCGGGTGCTGGTGAGCCGGACGGGCTACACCGGCGAGGACGGCGTCGAGGCGATCATGCCGGCGGCGATGGCCACGAGCGCGGCGGAGCTGCTCAGCGCGATGCCGGGTTCGGACGCGATCAAGCCGGCGGGGCTGGGCGCGCGCGACACGCTGCGGCTGGAGGCGGGGATGCCGCTGTACGGGCACGAGCTGGAGGAGGACATCCCGGCGTACGCGGTGGGGATGCCCTTCGCGTTCTCGCTGGGCGACCCGGAGCGGCGGCCCTTCATCGGTCAGGCGGCGTTGGAGTCGCAGAAGGCCGATGGGACGCCGCGGAAGCTGATCGGCCTGAACATCGAGGGCCGGCGCGCGGCGCGGCAGGGCATGGCGGTGACGAGCGGCGGCGCGGAGGTCGGCGTGGTGACGAGCGGCTGCCTGAGCCCGACGCTGGACCGGTCGATCGCGATGGCGTACGTCGATTCGGCGCGGTGCGCGGAGGGGGCTGCGTTCGAGGTGCAGACGGGGCGGGCGGCGCTGAACGCGACGGCCTGCGGGATCCCGTTCTACAAGGTGTAGTCAGCGCTGTTAGCCGGCGAGTTTGTGGCCGGGGCCGTTGGCTCGGTCGGCGTCGGCCTGCTGGGCGGCGAGGTTCTCCTTGAAGAACCTTGTCGGCTGCTCGTCCTGGATGCGCGTGTTGAGCTTCTTGAGGGCGCCGATCTCGATCTGCCTGACGCGCTCGCGGGTCAGGCCGATCTCGTCGCCGATCTGCTTGAGCGTCAGGGGCTCTCTGCCCTCGAGGCCGAAGCGGAGTCGGAGCACTCTTGCTTCGCGCTCGTCGATCGCTTCGAGGAGGCGCTCGATGAGTTCGAGTTCCTCGTTGCGGAGGGTCGCGTCCTCGGGGCTGGGGGTGCTGGGGTCGGCGAGGATCTCGGAGAAGCTGACGGCCTCGCCGTCCTCGCCTCGTGGCGACTGGGTCGGCGAGTGGAACGCCTTGACCGCGGCGCGGATGAGCCGGACCTTCTTGACCGGCAGCTGCATCGACTCGGCTAGCTCGTGGACGGTGGGCTGGCGGCCGAGCTGCGCTTCGAGCTCGCGGCTGGCGATCTTCCACTTGGCGATGAGCTCGACCATGTAGGCCGGGATGTGGATGGGCTGGACGGCGTTGATGAGGGCGCGCTTGATGGCCTGCTTGATCCACCACGAGCCGTAGGTTGAGAAGCGGACGCCGACGGCGGGGTCGTAGCCCTCGACGGCGCGGATGAGTCCGACGTTGCCCTCCTCGACGAGGTCGGAGAGGGGCAGTCCTCGGTTCATGTAGCGTTTGGCGATGGCGACGACGAGGCGGAGGTTGGCGCGGACCATGCGTTCGCGCGCCTCGGGGCAGGAGTCGTTGATGATGCGCCAGCCGAGCTCGCGCTCCTCACGGGCGTTGAGGAGCGCCACCTCGTTGATGGATCGCAGGTAGGCGCGGAGATCGGAGTTGTTGTGTGCTGCAGCCATGCTCACCTGTTCCCGCCGGCGCCTTGCGAACGACGCCGAGCGAGGAGGACACTACGACGCCAGGGGTTCCGATCGCACGGATTCCGCGTTGGTGTGCGGGATCCATGCGCACAACATCGGCGCATCGCCGGGCCCACTTCAGGCCTGGCGCGGCGCGGGGCCGCGTGGCGGCCGATAATGAGCTGGCTCTGGCGGGCGCCGCGGTGCGTGCCGGCGGGGCTCCGGGGGGATGTTCGCCGGAAAGCCCGGCGTGGTTGCATCGGTTCTGGATCCTGCGAGAATCTGGCCGATGAAAGGGCGCCGAACGATCGGGCCGCGCGGGCCTTATCGGAACCCGGCGACAACGCGGGGCGTCAGCCCCTGAGTTCGAGAACGCATGTCCGACGATCTCTCCCAACTGCTGCAGGAATGGCCTTACGAGCCCGGCCAGCTCGCCGTGCGCGTGATCGAGGGCGACGACGGCAGGCAGAAGATCCAGCTGCGCGTCGATCTGGGCGTGATGCAGATGGAGACCGACGGCCGGCCCGACGGGCTGCGTCCGCACGGGTACGAGAGCCTGCTCGAGTACGAGGAGGCGCGGCTGGATCAGCTGGCGCTCGAGGGCGGCGATCCCGAGCGGTTCGCGCTGAGCGCGGACACCTGCCGGCAGCTCCGGGAGGAGGCGGCGCAGTACTACCACCGGTATGTCGCGATGTTCGTGCTCGAGGGGTTCGACGAGGTGGTGCGCGACACGTCGCGGAACCTGCGGCTGCTGGACTTCTTCGCCGACCACGCCGCGGAGGAGGTCGATCGCAACGCGGTCGAGCAGTTCCGCGCGTACATCCTCATGATGCGGACGCGGGCGCTGGCAACGCAGGCGCTGCGCGACGGCGAGACGAAGGCGGCGCGGCTGCTGATCGACGAGGGCGTGGAATCGATCCGCGTCCACTTCGAGGAGATGGGCGCCCCCCCCGAGGCGTTCGAGCAGGCGAAGGAGGTCCAGCTCCTGCGCGGGATGCACGAGTCGCTGACCCCCAAGCTGCCCAAGAGCCCCATGGCGGAGCTGACCGACCGGCTCCGCAAGGCGGTCCAGGACGAGAACTACGAGCTGGCCGCGATCCTGCGGGACGAGCTCAAGGCGATGGACCAGCAGCCCCGGCAGGGCTGACGGGGCTCGGTGAAGCCGCCGCGGGGGGCATCGCCGCGGGGTTGCCGGATGGGCGCTCTGAAATCTGAAAAATCACCCCTATTTGAGAGTCACGGCGTGATCTCCGGGGGCGTCCAAGCGTATGATACTGAGTATCAATTAGAACGATTCTAACTAAAAACGACCCCAATCTCCCCTTTTCAGGCCCCCGGCGGGCGCCGTTGAGGATCCCGGAATCATGCCGATCAAGCTCCCGATTTACTTTGACAACGCCGCCACGACGAGATGCGATCCGCGCGTGGTCGAGGCGATGCTCCCCTGCTTCACCGAGCGATTCGGCAACCCGGGGAGCCGGAACCACCGGTTCGGCTGGGAGGCCGAGGAGGCGGTGGACATCGCGCGGGGTCAGGTCGCGGACCTGATCGGCGCGAGCCCCAAGGAGATCGTCTTCACGAGCGGCTCGACGGAGGCGAACAACCTCGCGATCAAGGGCGCCGCGGAGATGTACGCGAAGAAGCCCGAGGGCGAGACGGGTCGCGGGCACATCATCACGGCGATTCACGAGCACAAGGCAGTGATCGATCCGGTCAAGCGTCTGGAGAAACGCGGCTTTGATGTGACGTGGCTGACGCCGGGCGCCGACGGCCTGATCACCGCGGAAATGGTGAGCAGGGCGATGCGTGAGGACACGATCCTCTGCACGATCATGTGGGCGAACAACGAGATCGGGACGATCAACGAGGTCCCGCAGATCGGGAAGATCGTCCGCGCGGCGGGCGCGGTGATGCACACCGACGCGACGCAGTGGGTCGGCAAGATGCCCACGAACGTCACCGACGACGAGATCGACCTGCTGTCGCTGAGCGGGCACAAGATCTACGGCCCCAAGGGCGTGGGCGCGCTGTACGTGCGTCGGCGCAAGCCCCGGATCCGCCTCGTCGCGCAGACGGAGGGCGGCGGGCAGGAGCGCGGCTACCGCTCGGGGACGCTCAACGTCCCCGGGATCGTGGGGCTGGGCATGGCCTGCGAGCTCTGCGGCAAGGAGATGGACAGCGAGCGCGAGCGGCTGCTGAAGCTGCGGAAGAAGCTCGAGACGGCGCTGGCCGGGTCGATCGAGGTCACGCAGGTCAACGGGCACGCGGAGAAGCGCCTCCCCCACCTGACGAACATCTCGTTCGGCTTTGTCGAGGGCGAGGGGCTGATGATGGCGGTCAAGAACATCGCGTGCTCGTCGGGCTCGGCGTGCACGAGCGCGAGCCTGGAGCCGAGCTACGTGCTCAAGGCGCTGGGCGTCGGCGATGAGCTGGCGCACTCGTCGCTGCGGCTGTCGCTGGGCCGGTTCAACACGGAGGAGGAGGTCGACTACGCGATCGACAACATCCGCGAGGCGGTCGAGAAGCTGCGTCTCCTGAGCCCCCTCTACGACATGCACAAGGAAGGCATCGACATCTCCCGGATCGAATGGTCAACGCACTGATTGACCGAAGGAAAGCAGGGCACACCCCATGGCGTACAGCGAGAAAGTCATCGACCATTACGACAACCCCCGGAACGTCGGCAACTTCGGCACCACCGCCGAGGTGAAGGCCGACAAGAACGTCGGGGTCGGCGTCGTCGGCGCGCCCGAGTGCGGCGACGTGATGCAGCTCCAGATCAAGGTCAACCCCGAGACGCGGGTGATCGAGGACGCGAAGTTCAAGTGCTTCGGCTGCGGCTCGGCGATCGCGTCGTCGTCGCTGGCGACGGAGTGGATCAAGAACCAGACGATCGACGAGGCGGCCAAGCTCCGCAACACGCAGATCGTCGAGGAGCTGGCGCTGCCGCCGGTGAAGATCCACTGCTCGGTGCTGGCCGAGGACTCGATCAAGGCGGCGATCCGGGACTACAAGGTCAAGAACGGGATCGCGGTGGAAGAGGCGGCGCATTCGCACTGATTTGAACGCACACACGCGGCATGGGCCTTCGGCCCATACCACGGCACCAGCCGATGGGTCACACCACGGCGCCAGGGATACGAACGATGGTGACACTGACTGAGAAAGCGGCCAACGAGATCAAGACCATCATCGAGCAGCAGGAGCTCGACGCCGAGAAGGTGCGCCTCCGCGTGGGCGTCAAGGGCGGCGGGTGCTCGGGCTTCTCCTACCTGCTCGACCTGACCGAGACGCAGAAGGAGACGGACGAGGTCTTCGAGCAGCACGGCGTGGGGATCATCTGCGATCCCAAGAGCCTGCTGT
The DNA here is from genome assembly GCA_020639135.1 of Phycisphaeraceae bacterium. GTDB lineage: Bacteria > Planctomycetota > Phycisphaerae > Phycisphaerales > UBA1924 > JACKHE01. The sequence goes on along the minus strand of JACKHE010000003.1, from coordinate 348,465 downwards.
ACCTCAACGGGACGACCGTCGATTTCAAGGACGAGGTGATGGGCCGGGGGTTCGTCTTCAACAACCCCAACGCGACGAGCACGTGCGGCTGCGGGAGCAGTTTCACGGCCTGATACCCGAGCCTTCGCAGAGCCTCTAACTCGGCGTCCAAAGAGACACAGATTCGGCGCCCTTCCGCCCTCCGCTCCCTCTGGGAGAGGGCCGGGGAGACGGGCTTTCAGTGTGTGCCATGGCCATGGCTTTGCATGGCCGTGCTCGGATGTAATTGAGATGCAGCATGGCCACGAAGACGTGGCTATGGCACACGTTTGTATTCCTCGGAGTTCGTGAACCGCAAGCCCGCGCTCCGCGCGTCCCCTCTCCCGGTTCGCTGCGCTCACCACCCTCTCCCCGAGGGAGAGGGTTGCGTATCCGAGCCTTCGCTGCGATCAGACTCGGCATCCAGACGCTCAGACTCGCGTCCAAAGAAACTAGGAACCCAGGATCTTCTCGATATGGCGCGCGAACTCCTCGCGCGTCCTGTCGTAGTCGGCGCCGGTGGCGGGGCCGCTGAACCCGGAGTGGATCGCCTCGACCGTGTGGTCCCGGTTGAGGAAGATCGTGGTGGGGTAGGCCTTGATGTCGGTCAGCGCCGGGAGCGTGGCGGCGGTCTTCTGCTTGTCGCTGACGCCGGCTGGGATGATGTCCCATGTCGCGCCAATGCGGTCGCGGAAGCGCTGGATCTGCTTGAGCGAGCGCGCCTCGTCGTCGGTGTGCTCGTACGCGAGGCCCAGGATCTCGAGGCCCTCGGCGTGATGCTGGTTGTAGAGCTCGACGAGGAGGCGGTTGGCGTCGTGGCAGTTGGGGCACCAGGTGCCGAAGACCTCGACGATGACGGGCTTGTTCGCGTACTTCGGGTCGTCGAGCTGCGGGAGATTCAGCCTGGTCTCGCCGGGTTTCAGGCTGACTTCGGAGAACGGGTCGGGGAGGTCGAAGTCCTCGCCCGGAGCGAGCCGGGTGGCGGTGAAGGTTTCGTGCCAGGTGTTGCCGGAGTAGAAGTCGCCGCTGATGGTGTCGTGACTGGCGGGGCCGGTGAAATCAAACCGAAATGCATGAGCCCCATCGAAAACTGAAAGGAAACCTCCCCAACGGACTATGTCGATGTAATCGACTGCTTCGCCACACAAGAACCGGTAATCACCGGTGGGGGTCAAGATCGTCCCACGCAACGGATGGGTAATGTCGGAGGTATCGACCGGAAGCCAAATGCCACCGGGAACTTTCACCGCTTTCGCAGTGCCTTTGGAAAAAAACCCCTTGGCGATGCCCGAAGATTCGAACTCTATTCGCCATCGCACAGGTTCCGACCAGGTATTGAAACGGATCGAATCGACTTCTCCACTTCGCTCACCGGGTTGATAGAACGGATCTACCGAATCGATCGTCTGAGCGTGGAACCGCATCGTCGACTTGCCTGCTGGCCGGAATTTTGTCCACTCACCGATGAGCGATCTTCCGTCTTCGCTGAAGTGTGCATCGATCCTGGAGTCGAAGTGCGGGAAGTCCACGACCAAACCATCATCATCCCACGCCATGCTGACCGGGAGGAACTCGGCGCCGTTGCGCACATAGCCCGGCCTGCTGTCTTTCTCGTCCGGGGTCCAGAGGTGGAACGGGATTTCCAGCGGCTCCGTTAGATCATCGCGCTCGATGAGCAGCGCGCACCGCCACCACCCCGGCTCGTCGTCCGCGACGGGCTGGGCGCCGCCCGCGTAAACCGCTGTCGCGGCCTCGATGATCTCCGGCTCGAAGGACGCCGGCTGGTCGGAGCGCTCGTCCATCGCCTTGCTCACGTCGCGCTGCGACAGGACCACCACCAGCGCGCACATGACCAGCGAGACCAGCCCGGTCACCGCCAGCGCGGCCTTGCCTGAGAAGTGGCGGGGCTGGGCGGGGGGTGGGGCGTCGGTCATGCGGGGGGGTCCAGTGGTTGGCGCCGGGAGGGGAGGATGTTCGGTTCTGCTGCGTTCGCCCCTCTCCCCGGCCCTCTCCCTGAGGGAGAGGGGGGCGGATCGGTCCTTATCGCACGGCTTACCTGAGGCCGTCCTTGGCGGCCATCATGCGGATCATGTCCACGCAGCGGTTGGCGTAGCCGGCCTCGTTGTCGTACCAGGCGATGACCTTGAAGAAGCGGTCGTTGAGCTCGATGCCCGCCGTCGCGTCGAAGATGCTGCTGTGGGGGTCGCCGATGAAGTCGCTGCTCACCACGGCCTCCTCGGTGTAGGCGAGCACGCCCTTCATGGCGCCCTCGGCGGCGGTCTTCATCGCGGCGTTGATCTCCTTGAGGCTCGTCGCCTTGCTGGGGCGGAAGGTGAGATCGACGCAGGAGACGTCCGCAGTCGGGACACGCATCGACATGCCGGTGAGTTTGCCCTTGGTGGCCGGGATGCACAGGCCGACGGCTTTCGCGGCGCCGGTGCTGGCGGGGATCATGTTCATGTAGGCGTTGCGGCCGCCGCGCCAGTCCTTCCTGGACGGGCCGTCCTGGGTTGGCTGCGTCGCGGTGACGGCGTGGATGGTGGTCATGAGGCCCTCGTCGAGTCCCCACTCGTCAACGATGACCTTGGCGACGGGGGCGAGGCAGTTGGTGGTGCAGCTGGCGTTGGAGATGACCATGTCGGTGTCGGGGTTGTAGAGCTCGTGGTTGACCTTGAAGGCGTAGGTCGGGACCTCGTCGGGGGTCTTGGTGGGCGCGGAGATCAGGACGCGTTTCGCGCCCGCTGCGAGGTGCTTGCTGGCGTCGGGTCCGGCGGTGAAGAGGCCGGTGGACTCGATGACGTAATCGACCTTGTTCTCGCCCCAGGGGATGTTGGCGGGGTCGCGTTCGGCGTAGGTCCTGGTGACCCTGCCGTCGCAGGTGATGGTGTTCTCGGTCGTCTGGATGGCGCGACCGAAACGGCCGTGGACGGTATCGTATTTGAGCAGATAACCGAGGGCGTCGGCCGGGACGAGGTCGTTGATGGCGACGACCTCGATATCGGTCCCGGCGCAAGCTCGGAACACGAGACGACCGATACGACCGAAACCATTGACGCCAATCCGAATGGCCATAGGGAAGAGCCCTTTCTGCTGGGTGAAATCGGGATCCGTTGAACGCCAGACGGTAGGGCGTCGATCTCTGGTTCGCAATGCCGGCGGGCGCCGCCGGAGGCCGGGTCGGGGGATTCGGTGGGCTCGCAGGAGGCCGACGATGAACGTGGACAACGATGTGCTGGATCTTCTGAGCAACGGTCAGGAGCTCGACGCCCTGGAGCTGCACCGCGAGCGGACGGGCGTGGGGCACGAGGAGGCGGTCGCGCACATCCAGGCGGCGAAGCAGATCTCGCACAACATGCCCGGCAACGACCCGGCGATCCCCGAGATCGACGCCCTGCTGCACGCGCGGAAGAAGATCGAGGCGATCAAGGTCGCCCGGCAGGCCTACAGCATCGGCCTCAAGGAGGCCAAGGACCTCGTGGAAGAGCGGCAGTACGTCCTCGGACTGCGGACGCCGGGGTCGAGTTTCAACCTCTTCGGTTTCCTGAAGAAGTCCAAGTAAGCCGGGACCGGTGCGGGGCTAGTTGCCCTGCATCAGGTCGCAGAGGATCTCGACGCCGCGCTCGAGCTTCGCCTCGTCGGTCGCGTAGCTGAGGCGCACATGGGTGTCGCGCTTTGAGAAGACGTTGCCCGGGATGGTCAGGACGTTGCGCTCGATGGCGCGTTCGACGAACTGCCGGCCGGTGATGCCCAGAGACGGCGGGATCTCGGGGAAGACGTAGAACGCGCCGCCGGGCGTGGCGACGTTGGTGTGCTCGCGCAGCGCGCCGACGACCATGTCGCGGCGCTTCTGGTAGCGGAGGACGGTCTCGGTCTGATCGACGCCGAACGCGGCGACGCAGCCCCACTGCGCGATGGACGGCGCGCAGACGAAGGAGTACTGCTGGAGCTTGGCGATCTGATCGACGAGGGGCGTGGGGCCGGCGACGTAGCCCATGCGCCACCCGGTGCAGCCGTAGGTCTTGCCGAAGCCGCGGATGACGAGGACGTCCTCGTTGGCGCCGTCGAATCGGGCGGGGCTCGGCGACTGACTGCGTCCGGCCCGGATGTCGTGGAACTCGGGGAAGGTGAACTCGTCGTAGATCTCGTCGCTGATGAGCAGGATGTTTTTCCTGCGGCACAGGTCGAGCAGGTCCTCGCATTCCTGGCGGCTGTTGACGACGCCGCAGGGGTTGCTGGGGGAGCAGACGAGGACGAACTTGGTCTTGCTGGTGATGAGGGGCTCGACGCGCTCGGCGGTCATGCGGAAGTCGGGGTAGGTGTCGCACAGCACGGGCCTGGCGCCGCAGAGGATCGGCAGCGAGGGGTAGAGGACGAAGTAGGGGTCGGGGATGACGGCCTCGTCGCCTGGGCCGAGGGTGGCGAGTGCGGCGCAGAGGAGCGCGCCGCTGGTGCCTCCGGTGACGGCGATGGAGGCGTCGCCTCGGTCGATGTCCCAGCCGAGGTCATCCATGAGGTGTTTGGAGATTGCGGCGCGGAGCTCGGGGATGCCCTGGGTGAGGGTGTAGCCGTTGTGGTCGTTGTTGATCGCGTCGATCGCGGCGCGCTTGATGGCGTCGGGGACGGGGAAGTCGGGCTGCCCGATCGAGAGGTTGATCGGGTCCTTCATGTGCGCGCCGAGATGGAAGATGCGCCGGATGCCGGATGTGTCGATCGAGCTGGCGCGTTCGCTGAAGAAGCCGGAGAAATCCATCGCGTGGCGACTCCTATCACGCGGCCCGGCAGGGCCCGTTGCGGCGTGGGATCAGACGTCGAGCGGGGAGCTGCGGAGCGCGGCGCGGATCAGCGCTTGCCGGCGCGGTTGCCGGTCTTGGGCAGGCCGATGACGGGCTTCTTTTTGAAGTCCATGTCCCTGGTGGCCTTGAGCTTCTCGACACGCTCGGCGCGGGTGAGCACGTTGCGGTGACCGGCGAGGCCGGCGGCGGATTTCAGGCTGGAGTCGATGCTCATCGGCGGAGATCCTTGGGTCGTCAGGGGGCTCGGGGCCGCGGTGGCGGCCGGGTCGGTGGCAAGTGTAGGCGGGGGCCGGGGGGCGGTCCAAAGGGGGACCGGGGGCCAGTCGTGCCATGACAACCCCCCTGGGGGTTGTCGTGAGCATCTGAGGAAATCGTCCGGAAGCACGACAACCCCGGGGCGGGTTGTCGTGGCACGGTGGTCAGCCCTTTTCCTTGCGGAAGAACATGCCGCTGAAGTTGTCGGAGCCGTTGTGGTCGCGTTCCCAGAGCCTGCCCAGGGCCTCGATCTGGTCGCGGTACTGGCGGTGATCGCCGGCCTTCATCTGCTCGCTGGTGAATCCCCTGAGGCCCACGACGCGCCAGGTGGCGCCGTTGTTGACCGGCATGACGGTCGCCCGGATGTCGTTGTCGATGAGGAAGGCGGCGGCCTGCTCGGCCTCTTCGCGGTGGTAGTTGGCGATGACGAGGTAGTTGAGGCCGGGCTCGAAGGTTGCCGCGGGGAGTGCGGCGCCGGCGCGGGTGGCGGGCGCGGGGTTGCGGCTAGCGGCAGAGGTCTGCTTCGGGAGCGCGGCGCCGGTCGGGCCGTTGGATGAGACCTGCGGGACCTGGCGCTGCGCCGGGGTGCGCATGGGTTGTGGGTTCGATGCGGAGCGCTGCGCGGGTCGGGCGCTACCGGGCGTCGCGGCGTCGCCCTGGCTGAGCAGCGGGTCGGCGGTGGAGGTGAGTCGCGCGATGCGCTCGGTCTCCTGCAGATTCTCGGCGCGGGAGTAGCCGATCATGTAGGCGCCGATCCACGAAATGAGTACGAGGGCCACCGCGATGAAGACGTAGCCCATCGGGAGGTTGAGGCGGCGCCCGGCGGCGAACCACCTGCCGAGGCTGGCGATGTCGAAGCCCCCCCTACCGCCGGCGCCGGCGTCGCTGCGGCGCGAGCGGCTGACGGGCTCGGGTTTGACGCGGTCGGCGCGGATGGGCGCCGGGGCGTTGTAGGAGTTGGGCCGATCCCGGATGAGCTCGATCAGCGTCGAATGCCTGCGGGGTGATGCCATCGCTCTGTGATTATCGAGCATTCCGGCGGATTGCACAAATATCGGTGTCCGGAGACCGAGGGATTGGAATCCCTCGGCATTGGGGAGCCTTATGGCGATGGAGGCGGGCTGGTCGGTGACTGCCCCAGCGCGATGACGCTGGCGATGGCGTGGGTGTCGGTGTGGCTGAGGGAGACGAGCCAGCCGGTGATGCCCAGCTGCGCGGCGATTTCGCCGGCCTTGCCCCCCACATGCAGGGTTGGGGCGCCGGAGGGGAGGAGGCGGACCTCGATGTCCGTCCAGGCGATGCCGTCGCGCCAGCCGGTGCCGATGGCCTTGAGGGTCGCTTCCTTGGCGGCGAATCGTGCGGCGAGGTGCTGGGACTCGCGCCTGGGGTGGGCCAGGGCGTAGGCGCGTTCGTTCTCGGTGAAGCAGCGCTCGCGGAAGCGTTCGGGGTGGTCGGTGAGGGTTCGCTCGAAGCGAGCGATGTCAACGAGGTCGATGCCGTGGGCGAAGGTCTGCATCAAGATCCCATTCCGACCAGAGCGATTCGGAGCCGCACTCGGGGCAGCGATCGAACTCCTCCAGCCCCTTGAGATCGTAGTAGCAGTTGAGGCAGAATGGGCGGCCCTGTTTCCGGAGGTGTCTTAGCGTCTGCCTGGGCAGGACCTTTCGCGTGTAGAGGATGGGCCCGAGCACAGCGGCGAGGATCACGATGGCCCAGCCCGGGATCCCGGCGGCGAAACCGAAGAGCCCCATGCAGGCGATCGGGAACATCATCAGGATCACGAGAACAAACACATACCCCATGAGGATGAGCGTGGCGCCCTGCGTCTCGCAGGCCTCGCGGCGCACCTTGTTCTCGATGAATCGGCGGCGCTGCGCGGGCGTCATGTTCTGGAGGTTCAGCGTCATGGGGTTTCCAGAGGCGCGCCCGGAGTCATTCGGGGCTCCGGAGCAGCGCGGGACGCGGGGCGGAGACGCGAGCCTTCGCTGCGCTCAGGCTCGGCGTCTGACCCCTTCCGGGTGAGGGCCGAGGGAGAGGTGGTAGGCCATGACGGGAGGATCGTTGTGTCTGAAGATATCATCATCACGGACATCAATGGCTGACCTCGATCCAACCAGTGCCGGTCACTACAGTGGTTTCTCTTTCCCGGATGTTCCGGTTGCGCTGCGATCAGAACTGTACGCGTTCGCATGTGATGGGGATACCGCGTCGTTGATCCCGGTCAAGCCGGGCGCCAAGCCATATCTCCCTCTCGTTCTTGCCGGGATCATCGTCGGGCCGGCAGCATGCTGGGTGGTGATCCTCAACTGGCCTGCGGCGTCTTATCAAGACGATCGTGGAAACATCATGTTTGCGGCGATGGTTGCTTTATTCCTCGTTACTTTTCTGGGATTGGCGACATTGGCCTATTGGTACGACCGGAGGAGCATCAGGCGCCACTTATCATCCGAACCGCTATTGACCATTACAGTTGGAGAGGTGACCGTCTCAGAAGATGGAGCCAGCGGCGCCCCCAGATCAGCGATTCGCAGGATCCGACTCGTTCAGGGAACAGTCATCAACGAACTGACCAGGAGCCGATTTGATCTCACGCAGGTATTGCTCGATACGGATGATTCGATCCATCATCCGATCCATGTCGCAGCAATCGGTGGCGCCGGACATCGGATTCGATCAGAACTTGAGAAGTTGGCGGATTGGCTAGGTGTTGCGTTCGAGCTGGAGCACTGCTCGACCAACGAGACTCCAACGTATCAAACGCTGAGAAAACACATCAAGGATCTCTGACAATCCTGATACCCGAGCCTTCGCCGCGCTCAGACTCGGCGTCCAGGCGCCCAGACTCGGCGTCCTTCCGCCCCCCCTCCCTCTGGGAGTGGGCCGGGGAGAGGGGCTAGCGGTGGGCGCCATGGCCATGGCTTTGCAAGGCCATGCTCGAATGCAGTTGAGATGAAGCATGGCCACGGGGACGTGGCCATGGCACGCGCGCGCAACGCTCGGCGCAGGCGTGATTGTGTTGATCGCTCCGCGCGTCCCCATCTCCCGGTTCGCTGCGATCAGGCTCCTGGGTCTACTGCGTTCAACGGAGCACGACGGAGCACGACCCAGCAGAGCCTGGGTCGTGGCACGGTGGAGCCCCCGCACCCGATCCGCTGCGCGGATCGACCTCTCCCCCGACGGGGAGAGGTGGCGGCGATCAGTCGTCCGACTTCTTCTTCGCGGCGGGTTTCTTGTCGTTGGTTGGCTTGGCCGCCTTCGTCTCGGTTGTCTTGGTGTCCGACTTCTTGCTATCGGACGAGGCGCCCTCGCTCGAATTCTTCTCCGCCTCGGCGGCTTTCTTGTACGACTCGGAGCGGTAGTCGGTCTCGTAGAAGCCGCCGCCCTTGAAGATGACGCCGGCGCCGGTGCCGATGAGGCGTTCGAGCTTGAGCTTGCCGCAGTCGGGGCACTTTCTGAGCGGCTTGTCGCTCATGGCCTGGAAGAGCTCGAACTCGTGGCCGCAGGCGTTGCAGCGGTAGTCGTAGGTGGGCATGGCGTCAGGCTTCGGTATCGACGGACGCTTCTGCTTCCGGCGCGATCATGACGGTGGCGGGGCGCAGGACGCGGTCGCCGATGGCGTAGCCCTGCTGGTGGACCATCGAGACGTGGCCGGGCGCGACGCCGGGCGCGGGCAGCGAGCCGACGGCCTGGTGGTGGCCCGGGTTGAACTCGTCGCCGACCTTCGGGTCGATGAGCGCGACCCCGCGGTCGGCGATTGACTTGAGCAGCTCGTTCCGGATCAGGCGCACGCCGTCGAGGACGGCTGAGGCGGGGGTCGTCTCGGGGTCGAGGCCCAGCGCGCGATCGAAGTGGTCGAGGACGGTGATGACGCCTGCGAGCACGCTCGCGGCGCCCTCCTCGTGGGCGAGGCGTTCGTCGATGAGCGCGCGCTTCTTGTAGTTCTGGAAGTCGGCGAGGGTGCGCAGGGCCTTGTTGTTCGCTTCCTCGACGGCGGCCTCGAGCGCTTCGAGGCGCGCCTCGATGGAGTCCTCGGTGGTCGTCGCGGTCTCCTCGTGGCCGGCGGCTTCCATCTCGGTCTCGAGCTCCGTCTGGTGGTCGGGGTCGTTCTTCTTCTTGCGTGGCATGGGTCTGCTCCTGGCTGGTTCAGCCGGGGAGGATGTCCTTGATCTTCTTCCAGAAGCCGTGGCTCTCGGGTGTGACGCGCTTGTCCTCGGTCTCGGCGAACTCGCGGAGCAGGTCCTTCTGCTTCTCGGTCATCTTCTTGGGGATCTCGACCTTGGCGAGGACGATGATGTCGCCGCGGCGATGGGTGCGGAGGCTGGGGAGGCCCTCGCCGGGGATCTTGAACGTCGCGCCGAACTGCGTGCCGTGGGGGATCTTCAGCGTGGCCCTGCCGTCGAGGGTGGGGACCTCGAGCTCGGCGCCGAGCGCGGCCTGCGTGAAGCTGATGGGCATCTCCATAAGCAGGTGATCGCCCTCGCGCGTGAAGAGGTCGTGCTCCTCGACGGCGACGACGACGTGCAGGTCGCCGCGGACGCCCTCGCCGGACGGGGACTGCTCCGGCGGCGGGGGCTCGCCCTCGCCCTTGATGCGCACGGCCTGGCCGTGGTGGACGCCCGGCGGGATCTTGACGCTGATGGTGCGCTGGCGTGGCTTGCGGCCCTTGCCTCGGCAGTCGGCGCAGGGGTCCTCGATGATGGAGCCCCGGCCCCGGCAGTGCGGGCAGGCGGTGGCGATGCGGAACATGCCGCCGAGACCCTGCTGCATGACCTGGCCCTGGCCGCCGCAGGTGGCGCACTTGACGGGCTCCGTGCCTTCCTTCGCGCCGGTTCCTTTGCAGGTGTCGCAGACGTCGAGGCGGGAGAACTCGACGTCGCGCTCGCAGCCATCGAGAACATCGTTGAGTGAGATGACGACTTCAGTCTCGAGGTCGTAGCCGCGCGGGACGCCGCGGCGGGCGCCGCGCGGGCGCTGGCCGCCGGCGGCGCCGCCGAAGATATCGGTGAACATCGAGAAGATGTCCTCGACGTTCATGCGGTTGAAGTCGTGGCCGGCGGGGCCCCCGCCGCCGCGGATGCCGGCGTGGCCGAACTGGTCGTAGCGCGAGCGCATCTGCTCGTCGGAGAGGACCTCGTACGCCTCGGCGGCTTCCTTGAACTTCGACTCGGCCTCGGGGTCGCCGGGGTTGCGGTCGGGGTGGTGCTTCATCGCCAGGCGGCGGTAGGCGCGTTTGATCTCGTCGGCGTCGGCGGATTTTTCGACACCGAGGATCTCGTAATAGTCGCGCGTGGCCGGCATGAAAGCTCCGTCTGCTGGTGAATCGAGCCGGGGGCGTTCCCGCCACCGGCTCGGAAGGGGTCGTTCGGGGAGTCGGCGGCGGTTCAGGCGATCGCGCCGGCCGCGGCTTCCTTCTTGTCCTTGAGCTCGGCGACGAGGACGTCGGTGGTGAGCATCAGGCCAGCGACGGACGCGGCGTTGCGCAGCGCGGTCTTGGCGACGAGCGCCGGGTCGATGACGCCGGACCTGACCAGGTCCTCGTACTCGTGCGTCGAGGCGTTGAAGCCCTGGTTGCGCGGGAGGTTCTTCACCTTCTCGACGACGAGGTCGCCGTCAACGCCGGCGTTCTCGGCGATCTGCTTGCAGGGCCACTCGACGGCGGCCTTGATGATGTCGAAGCCGATCTTCTCGTCGCCCCTGGCCTTCTTCTTGGCGGTCTCGATGGCGTCGATCGTGCGGAGCAGCGCGACGCCGCCGCCGGGCACGTAGCCCTCACGCGCGGCGGCGCGGGTGGCGTGGAGGGCGTCCTCGACGCGGTCCTTGCGCTCCTTCATGGCCATCTCGGAGGCGGCGCCGACCTTGATGATCGCGACGCCTCCCGTGAGCTTGGCGAGGCGCTCGTTGAGCTTCTCCTTGTCGTAGTCGCTGGTGGAGCGCTCGAGCTGCGCCCGGATCTGCTCGGCGCGGGCGGTGATGGCGGTCTTCCTGCCGGCGCCCTCGATCATCGTGGTGTTGTCCTTGTCCACGACGATCTTCTTGACCTTGCCCAGCTCGCTCAGCTCGACGGATTCGAGCGTGCGGCCCAGGTCCTCGGCGAAGAACTCGCCGCCGGTGAGGGCGGCGATGTCGCCGAGCATGGCCTTGCGGCGCTCGCCGAAGCCCGGCGCCTTGACGGCGCAGACCTTGAGCGTGCCGCGGAGGCGGTTGACGACGAGGGCGGCGAGCGCCTCGTTCTCGACGTCCTCGGCGATGAGCAGCAGCGGCTTGCCGCCGGCGACGACCTTGTTCAGCAGCGGGAGCAGGTCGTTGAGGTTGGCGATCTTCTTCTCCCAGATCAGCACGAGCGCATCCTCAAGGACGCACTCGGTGGTCTTGGGGTCGGTCATGAAGTAGGGCGAGAGGTAGCCCTTGTCGAACTGCATGCCCTCGACATACTCGAGGAGCATGTCGGCGGTCTTGCCCTCCTCGACCTCGACGACGCCCTCGGCGCCGACCCTGGCGATCGCCTCGGCGATGATCTCGCCGATCTCGGTGTCGTGGTTGGCGCTGACGGTCGCGATCTTGCGGTAGTCGTCCTTGCCCTTGCACTTGACGGCGAAGTCGTCGATCGCGGCGCAGGCGGCGTCGGCGGCGGCGTTGATGCCGCGCTGGAGCTGCACGCTGTTGGCGCCCACGGCGACGTGTCGGAGGCCCTCGTTGAAGACGGCCTGGGCGAGGACGGTGGCGCAGGTGGTGCCGTCGCCGGCGATGTCGTTGGTCTTCTTGGCGACCTCGTTGACCATCTTGGCGCCCATGTTCTCGAAGGCCTCGGGGAGGGTTATCTCCTTGGAGACGCTGACGCCGTCCTTGGTGATCGTGGGGCCGCCGTAGGACTTCTCGAGGAGGACGTTCCGGCCGGTCGGGCCCATGGTGGAGCGGACGGCCCTGGCGAGTTGCTCGACGCCCTGTTTCATCTCGACGAGCGCGTTGTCGCCGAACATCATCTGCTTGGTGGACATATTCGTATCAGCCTTTCGCTGTGGTGAATCGGTGTGCGCGAGCGATCAGCCTTCGATGACGCCGAGGATGTCGGACTCGCGGAGGATGAGGTGCTCGACGCCCTTGATCTCGACCTCGGTCCCGGCGTACTTGCCGTAGACGATGGTGTCGCCCTTCTTGACGGACATCCTGGCGATCTGCCCGTTGCCCAGGCGCTTGCCGGGGCCGGTGGCGACGATCTTGCCCTGGACGGGCTTCTCCTTGGAGGACTCGGGGAGGTAGATCCCGGATGCCGTCATGGTGGCGGCTTCGACGGGCTTGACGAGGACGCGGTCTTCGAGGGGTTTGACTGACATTGGTGATTTCTCCGTCTTGTTCGTTGTTCGTGCCACGACCTAGCTCCGCTAGGTCGTGTTGTATTGTTTGATGAACTCTGAGCACGACCTAGCGGAGCTAGGTCGTGGCACGTGGAATGGTTTTCTTAGAACCCCATCCCACCCATCCCCCCCATGCCACCCATACCCATGCCGCCCATTCCACCCATGCCGCCCATCGGGTCCATGCCGGCGCCGGCGCCGGCGGGGGCTTCCTCCTGCGGGGCCTCGGTGACGATGCAGTCGGCGGTGAGCAGGATCGTCGCGACGCTCGCGGCGTTGGTCAGCGCGGTCTTGTCCACGAGCGCCGGGGTGAGCACGCCGTCCTTGAGGAGGTCGCCGTAGGCGAGGGTGATCGCGTTGAAGCCGAACGTGGGGCTGGCGTTCTCGGCGACCTTGGCGACGACGACGCCCCCCTTCTCGCCGGCGTTCTCGGCGATGGTGGCCAGCGGGACGGTCAGCGCCTTGCGGACGACCTCCATGCCGGCGGCGAGGTCGTACTTGGCGTGGCCGATGTCTTCTGCGGAGACCTCCGTCTTCCTGCCATAGACGGCCTTCCACTCGCGGAGGCCCTCGACGGCGCTGACGGCGTTGACGAAGGACGTGCCGCCGCCGGCGACGACGCCCTCACGCACGGCGGCGCGGGTCGCGTGGAGCGCATCCTCGACGCGGGCCTTCTTCTCCTTGAGCTCGGCCTCGGAGGCGGCGCCGACGTTGATCTTGGCGACGCCGCCGGTGAGCTTGGCGAGGCGCTCCTGCATCTTCTCCTTGTCGTAGTCGCTGGTGGCGGAGTCGATCTCGCGGCGGATCTGCTCGATGCGCGCCTTGATGTCCTTCGTCGCGCCGGCGCCCTCGAGGATGATGGTGTTGTCGCCGGTGATCTCGATCTTCTTGGCGAGGCCCAGGTCGGCGATGGCGACGTCCTCGAGCTGCTCGCCGGTGTCCTTCATGACGGGCTTGGCGCCGGTGAGGACGGCGATGTCCTCGAGCATGGCCTTGCGGCGGTCGCCGTAGCCGGGGGCCTTGACGGCGCAGACCTGGAGTGTGCCGCGGAGCTTGTTGATGACGAGGGTGGAGAGGGCCTCGCCGGTGATGTCCTCGGCGATGATGAGCAGGGGCTTCTTGGCCTGCATGACCTTCTCGAGGAGGGGGATGAGGCTCTGGACGCTCTCGATCTTGGCCTCGTGGATGAGGACGAGGCACTTGTCGAGCTCGGTCTTCATCTCGTCGGTGTTGGTGACGAAGTTGGGCGAGAGGTAGCCGCGGTCGAACTGCATGCCCTCGACGACCTCGACCTCGGTCTCGAGGCTCTTGCCCTCTTCGATGGTGATGACGCCGTCCTTGCCGACCTTCTGGAAGGCGTCGGCCATGATCTTGCCGATCTCGGCGTCGTTGTTGGCGCTGATGGTGGCGACGGCCTGGATGTCGGCGTTGCCCTTGATGGGTCGGGCCTGCTCGTCGATGTCGGCGACGACCTTCTGGACGGCCTGCTGCATGCCGCGGACGAGGGCGTTGGCGTCAACACCGCTGGCGATATGGCGGAGGCCCTCCTTGAACAGGGCCTCGGCGAGAACGGTGGCGGTGGTGGTGCCGTCGCCGGCGTCATCGCTGGTCTTGCTGGCGGCCTCCTTGACGAGGAGGGCGCCCATGTTCTGGGCCTTGTCGCGGAGTTCGATCTCCTCGGCGACGGTCACGCCGTCCTTGGTGACGGTGGGGCCGCCCCAGGACTTGTCGATTACGGCGTTGCGGCCGCGGGGCCCGAGGGTGGACTTGACCGCGGCGGCGAGTTTCTCGACGCCGGCGAGCAGGGCCTGGCGGGCGTCCGTGTCGAAAGCGAGTTCCTTTGCCGACATGTGTTGATCTCCGATCGGTATTCGGTGGTGGAAAAGCGGGGTGGGCCGCCGGTCGGCGGCGACGGCGACCCGGAGGACGCCGTGCCGAAGGAATGGCAAACGGCGGACCAATGCGGTCGAACCCGTAAATCCATGAATATCAGCCGATTAGAGATTCTGATCGGTGGCGGCTCCGCTGCCGATCCTGACAGCGGGGGCGGGGCGGGGTGGATCGGCTGTCAACCTGGCAGGCGGTCGGCCCCGTCGGGGTGGTGGTCGAGGAGGTGTTCGAGGGTGGGCGCCGGCGCGAGGATGGCGCCTCGGATGCGCCAGGCGTCGATGGTGGCGCCGAGCATGGCGACGGTCATGAGGATGGACCCGATGAGGACGGTGAGCTTGCCGACGAGTTCGAGGGTCTCGTGGTGAGCGGAGATGGACCCGAGGATGAAGGCATCGCCGATGCTGGTCAGGAGGACGGCGGCGACGGTGGCGAGGATGGTCTGCCGCTGGATGCGGCCGGTGCGGAGGGCGAGGCAGCGCGCCACCAGCCGGCGGGCGTTGGGCCGGAGTCCCAGGAGCATCACGAGCAGCGCACCGGCGAGGATGAGGCGGTGCCGGATGCGATCGGCGCTGGGGTGGGCGCTGATGTACGGGGCGATGACGGGGTAGCGCCAGAGCTGGGCGACTGCCCAGAGGATCGGGGCGTAGGCGATGATGCCGACCGCGGCGGCGAGGACGTTGCGCGAGGGGCAGGCCCTGGAGGGCCTCAGCAGCGCCAGCGCGCCGAGCGCGGACCCCGTCACGGCCAGCAGGCATGCGAGCTGAAGCCACGCCGGCTTGGCGCGATGCATCCCGAAGGCCTCGTTGGTGAAGTCGATGACCCTCGGGAGCCATGCGATCAACGCGGCGAGCAGCCCCATCAAGGGCCACATCGCCAGGCCCCAGGCGGTGAGCCGGGGCGCGGTCAGGGGCTGGAACTCGTCGGCGAATGGATCGACGCTGTGGAGGATCGTGGCGCGGACGAGCAGGCCGCACTCGGGGCATGGGCTGCGCACGGAGAGGCCCTGGAGCTCGTAGCCGCAGCCGATGCAGGGGAGTGAACCGCGGAGCACTCGGCCGAGGTGATCGGCGGCGCCGGTCGGTTCGGTGGTGAAGTCGTCGGTGTCGAGATCCGGGAGCCGGGCATCATCGGGATGAGGATGTTCGGCGTCCATCGTCCGAGTGTACCTGATGGGGGCGCGGATCAGGCCATGAAATGTCGGCACGGGCGCCGGGTTGTCCCGCCGACGGCGCGGATCGGGGCGAACAGGGGAGCCCGGGTGTGCGAACCTATACTCCGAGGCGACGGAGGAATCTCCGGGAGTCCGGGCCTTGCACTTCTGACGCGACTGCAGCTTCCATGACCACCCTTCTCGATCGACTGCATGCCAACATCGGCGCCGTGTTCCTGGGCAATCCCGGCGCGATCGACCGGGTGATGACGTGCCTGCTGGCGCGGGGCCACGTGCTGATCGAGGACGTGCCGGGCGTGGGCAAGACGATCCTGGCGACGGCGCTGGCGCGGTCGATCGACTGCCGGTTTGCGCGGGCGCAGCTGACGCCGGACCTGCTGCCGACGGACCTGCTGGGGGTGTCGATCTACAACCAGCAGTCGGGACAGTTCGACTTCAAGCCGGGGCCGATCTTCACGAACATCTTCCTGGCGGACGAGATCAACCGGGCGTCGCCGCGGACGCAATCGGCGCTGCTGGAGGCGATGAGCGAGGGGGCGGTCTCGACGGACGGGATCACGCGGCGGCTGGACCAGCCGTTCATGGTGGTGGCGACGCAGAACCCGCACGAGTTCGAGGGGACGTTCCCGCTGCCGGAGAACCAGCTCGACCGGTTCCTGATGCGGATCCACCTGGGCTACCCCTCCCCCGAGGCGGAGGCGCGGGTGCTGGACCTGCGCCCGGCGACGGGGCGGCTGCACGAGATGTCGCCGGTGATCAACGCGGCGGAGGTGCTCGAGCTCCAGCAGCGCACCGACGGCGTGCGCATCGAGCAGTCGCTCGTCGATTACATCGTCACGCTGGCGACGAGCACAAGGCAGCACGATGACCTGCGCATCGGGGTCAGCCCCCGCGGCGCACTGGCGCTGGCGCAGGCGGCACGCGCGACGGCGGTGCTGAGCGGGCGCGACTACTGCGTGCCGGAGGACATCACGACGAACATCCTGCCCGTGTGCGCGCACCGGGTGGTGACGAAGTCGCACCTGTACAACGGTGAGGGCGCGACGGCCGAGCGCGTGCTGGAAGAGGTCGTCGAGCGGGTGGCGGTCCCGGGGTGAGGAGCCCCGGGAGTCGGCGCGCCGGCCGCAAGTGCCCCGGGGCGTCATGGACCGGCCTGCGCACCGTCCCCGGCGTGTCCTCCGGGCCTGTTTTTGCTATCAATCCGCGATGCCCGCCGCTAGTCTGGCATGCTGGGTGATTCATCCGCCGGGGGGCGGGGAACCAGGCAGATCACGAACAGGACAACTCGAAGGGGCGACCTGATGAACCCACGACTCCACCGCTGGACTCCCGCCGTGCTCCTTGTGATCGCCGGCTCGACGCACTCGCTCGCCGCGGGCCCGTTCGGCGCGGTGATCGAACTCTCTGCCCTGTCCGGCGCCGACGGGTTCGTGCTCAACGGCGCCACGGTGAGTGAACAGAGCGGGTTCTTGGTCTCGAACGCCGGCGATGTCAACGACGACGGCGTCGATGATCTGATCATCGGAGCGCCCAACACCAACACGAACGGCGCTTCGTCGGGCAAGTGCTACGTCGTCTTCGGTGGCGCGGGTATCGGGGCGAGCGGTTCGCTGAATCTTTCCACGCTGAACGGGACCAACGGGTTCGTCTGCCAGGGGCTTGACGCGTTCGATCGCACCGGCTGGTCGGCCGCGGGCGCCGGGGATGTCAACGGCGACATGGTCGATGACATCGTCATCGGGGCGTTCGGTGGCGATCCGAACGGCATGAGCTCGGGAGAGACGTACATCATCTTCGGCGGCGCCGGTGTCGGGGCGAGCGGGTCGGTAAACCTGGCGTCCCTGAACGGGACGAACGGGTTTGTCTGCAACGGCGACGGCGCGTCCGACCAGAGTGGTTTTTCCGTTTCCTCGGCCGGCGATATCAACGGCGATGGGTTCGACGACGTCCTCATCGGCGTCTATAGCGATTATTACGCGGTGGACGGCGGCAAGTGCTACGTCGTCTTCGGCGGCGCCGCGGTCGGGGCGGGCGGATCGCTGGATCTCTCGACGCTGAACGGCGCCAACGGCTTCGTCTGCCTCGGGATCGACGTCAAGGACTACTGCGGAAACTCGGTCTCCGCCGCGGGCGATGTCAACGGCGACGGCATGGACGACATCATCATCGGCGCCAAGGGTGCGGACCCGAACGGGAACTTCTCGGGCGAGAGCTACGTGGTCTTCGGGGCGATGGGGGTCGGCGCGGGGGGGACGCTGAACATGTCCGCGCTGAACGGGGCCAACGGCTTCACGTGCAACGGCGCCAACTCCGGCTGGCGTTCCGGCGCCTCCGTCTCGTGCGCCGGGGATGTCAACGGCGACATGATCGACGACCTCATCATCGGCGCCCCGAACGGCGGCCCGGGAAGGAGCTACGTCGTCTTCGGGAGTGTCGGGATCGGGGCGAGCGGGACCCTCGAGCTCGCGGCGCTGAGCGGGCCGGACGGCTTCGTGTGCAACGGGGTTGACGCGAACGACAGGAGCGGGTCCGCCGTGTCGGGCGCCGGCGACATCAACGGCGACGGGGTCATGGATCTCATCATCGGGGCCTATCAGGCCGATCCGAACGGCAACGCGTCGGGCGAGAGCTACGTCGTCTTCGGTGGCGCCGGGATCGGCTCGGGTGGAGCGCTGAGCCTGTCAAACCTGACCGGAACAAACGGCTTTGTCTGCAACGGGATCGATGGGAACGACTACAGCGGTCGCACCGTCTCCGCCGCCGGGGATTTCAACGGCGACGGTGTCGATGACCTCATCATCGGCGCTCCCGGGGGCGACCCCATCGGATCGGCCGCAGCGGGCGAGAGTTTCGTCATCTTCGGCTGCGACACGTTCGTGCTGATCGGCGATCTCAACGGCGACTGCGTCGTGGACACCGCGGACCTCGGGCTGCTGCTCGGGAACTTCGGCGGCGTCTGCCCGCCATAACGCGCGACGCACGGACCCCCGAGGCTTTCACGGCGACGCATCGGCGCTGCAGCAGCCGCAACTGTTCACGCTTCGATCGCGACGATGTCCGGCAGGTTCCGGTAGAGGCCGTCGTAATCGAGGCCGCAGCCGACGACGAAGGCGTTGGGGATCTCGAAGCCCACGTAGTCGGCGGTGATGTCGTGCTTGCGCTCGACGCCCTGCTTGTCGAGCAGGACGCAGATGCGGATCGAGGCGGGGTTCTGCTCGGCGATCAGGTCCTTGAGCAGGCCCAGGGTCTGGCCCGTGTCGAGGATGTCGTCGATGACCAGGACGTGGCGGCCCTCGAGGTCGGTCGGGAGCTCGCTGCGGAGCCTGGCGCCCTTGCTCATCGTGCTGGCGCCGGGGTAGCTGCTGACGGTCACCATGCGCATGGACAGGTGCAGCGGCATGTGGCGGACGAGGTCGGCGGTGAAGATGATCGCGCCGGTGAGCACCGGCAGGAGCACGACGCGGTCGGGGGCGTCGGCGCCGAGGCCCTCCGCCTGGAGGTCGGCGATCAGGTCGTCGGCGATCTCCCTGCCCAATTCGGTGATCCTGGCGGCGATGCGGTCGCGGTGGATCAGGGTCTTGCCGGGTGATTCGAGGTATTGCACGGTCATGGCCTCCGCTCCTGGTGCGCCGCGCCCGTGAGGGGCGGGAGGTGTGTCGATCGCCTGCGGGCAAGACTAGCACGGCGGGAGGGGTGGGAGGGCGTGGATTGCCCGGAGAGCGGCTCGAATCTGTATCTTCCACTACATGCTGCGGATCGATTACGGGAACTGTCTCGCGGGGGCTGTCGGCGGGCACGGGCTCGACGCGGGATCGCTGGCTCCGGGGTCGGAATCCGACCGGCTGGCGGAAGCGCTGTGCGAGCGGCTCGACGCGGTGCGCACAACCGGGTGGACGCGGTGGCGGGGGTTGCCCTACGAGCCGATGCGCAGCGAGCACCTGGACGCGGTCCTGCCGCTGGTCGATCGGCTGAAGGGGCGGTTCGACAACCTGATCGTGCTGGGCATCGGCGGCTCGGCGCTAGGGAACATCGCGCTGCAGTCGGCGCTGAACCCCCCCACCTGGAACCTGCTGCCCGATGCGCAGCGCGGCGGCCCGCGGTTGTTTGTCCTCGATAACGTGGACCCGGTTGCGGTGGCGAGGACGATCCGCTTTGTCGAATCCAGCGGTGGCTGGGAGCGGACGCTCGTGAATGTGGTGAGCAAATCGGGCGAGACAGCCGAGACCGCGGCGCAGTTCATGATCCTGCGGGAGAAGCTGATCGCGGCGCTTGGGGAAGCGGAGCACGCCGGGCACGTCGTCGCGATCACCGACCCGGAGCGGGGCACGATGCGGCGCCTGTGCGACAGCGCCGGGTACGCGACGCTGCCAGTCCCGGATGGGGTGGGCGGTCGGTTCAGCGTCCTCTCGCCGGTGGGTCTCTTCAGCGCGGCGATGTGCGGGATCGACGTCAGCGCGATGCTGGCGGGGGCGCAGGTGATGGACGACCGGTGCTCGTCGGCGCAGCTGGGGCGCAATCCCGCGGCGATGCTGGCGACGATCCTGGTGCGACTGGGCCTGGAGCGCGGCAAGACGAACCACGTGATGATGCCGTACGCCAACGCGCTGTACCTGATGGCGGACTGGTTCCGGCAGCTGTGGGCGGAGTCGCTGGGCAAGCGGGTGAACGACGCCGGCGAGGAGGTCTTCGCGGGGTTCACACCGATCAAGGCGCTGGGCGCGAGGGACCAGCACTCGCAGGTCCAGCTCTACCGCGAGGGGCCCAACGACAAGGTGATCGCGCTGCTGGCGGTGGAGGAGTTCGGCGAGGACGTCGCCATCCCCGCCGGGCTGGGCGTCGATTCGCTGGCGTACCTCGAGGGCTCGTCGCTGGCGCAGCTCCTCGACGCCGAGCGCCGGGCGACGGCGTACGCGCTGACGCAATCGCAACGACCGAACCTGACGATCACGTTCCCGCGGATCGATGCGCGGCACATCGGTGAGTTCATCCAGCTGTGGCAGATGACGACGGCTTACGCGGGGCTGATGCTGGGCATCGACGCCTACGACCAGCCGGCGGTGGAGCTGGGCAAGCAGGCGACGTTCGGGCTGATGGGCCGGGCGGGGTACGAGGAGTGGGCGGGCAAGGTCAGCGGCGGGAGCTCCGGTTCACATGTTGTGTGATTGATTCTCGGCTCCGAGACCCTGTACCGCGGCGCTGACCGATCCCGTTTCCGATTCTACGGAAAACAGCTCGCGAAAGTAATCTTCGATGGTTTCGATCCGCTGACCCACGACGTGATCGAGCCCGAGGCGATCACACTCTTCCATGAACGCCTCGTCGAGATCGTCAGAGTCCCCATTCGGGTTCCTCGCGATGCCGACCAGCTCGTCATCAAATCGGTCTGATGGCCGGAGTTTTTCCGGATTGACACGCATCGCTCTGGCGAGACGGCGCAGAGATTCGGATGCCTCTTGAATGTTATCCGGGTCAACGATGTCATTCAGCCATGGCTCGGGAGCGCACGAATCGCGAGACGCAAGCATCTGTCTGGAGTTGTGTCCGAGGCGACTCCAACGGCGATGAGCCGGATACGAGATCAGAAACACAATCAGAATGAAGATCATGAGGTACAACACGGCTTGATCTTTGGCGCATACGGATCGTCCTGGCTCACGGGCCCACGAAAAAACCCCCGCCATCGGTGGCGGGGGTTGAACGGATTCCTGGGGGGCGGTTGTCGGCCGGGCGCCCCCGGTGGAGGATCAGGGATTAGCCGAGGAGCGAGAGCACGTTCTGCGGCTGGGAGTTTGCGATGGCCAGGACGTTCGTCGTGGAGGACACGAGGATCTGCGCCCTGGTCAGCTCGGAGGTCTCCGAGGCGAAGTCGGAGTCGCGGATGGCGCTCTCTGCGGCGGTGGTGTTCTCGAGCGAGACCCCCAGCGAGCGGATGGTCGCGCCGACGGTGTTCTTCTGGAAGGCGCCGAGTCGGCCCCGGAGTGAGGAGACGTCCTTGATCGCCTGGGAGACGACCTTCTGAGCGCCGACGAGGTCGCCGGTCTCGAGGTTGAGGTCGGCGCCGTTGGCGAGGTCGGCGAGGAAGACCTCGGTGCTGACCGAGGAGAGGTCGTGGAGGGATCGCCCGATGGTCCTGGCGGCGACGTTGCCGATGCCGAGGGAGACCTTGCCGGCGATGTCCACGTTGGAGGCGAGCTGGAAGTCGGCGCCGCCGCCGGTGATGGTCAGTGCGGAGACGGACCCGAGCGACTGGGCGTGGGCGCCCGAGCCGGTGGCTTCGAGCGTCAGGTCAACGCTGAGGAAGTCGGTGTTGATGGAGGCCTTGGCGCCGCGGGAGGTGGCGGTGATGCCGTTGATGGTGGCGCCGACGTCCTGACCGGCGTCGGTGAGCCCGTTGGCCGCGGCCTGCGTGTTGAAGGCGGTGACGCCGGAGGTGAGCGAGGTGTTGGTGTCGTCGGAGACGTAGTTGTAGATGCCGTCGGCGCCATTGACGTTGCCGTCATCGATGATCTTGACGGAGACGAACTGGTCGGAGCCGAACTCCGAGGATTCGAGCCGGATGCCGGTGGCGGAGACGGAGGCCTCGACGCCGGTGACCTCGGTGAAGGTGTTGATGGCGTCCACGATGTCGGCGAGGGCGGTGCCGGAGGCGAAGCTCAGCTCGCGGTTGCCGATGACGCCGGAGATCTCGAAGACGAAGCTGGAGCCCGTGCCGAGATCGATCGACGTGCCGCCGAAGGAGAGGAAGAATCCCCCGACCTGCGCGGACTGTGTGATGACGACATCGACATCGAGCGAGCCGCCGTACTGGAGCTTGGCGCCGTTGATCTGGTAGTCGCCGACGTTGTTGGAGACGTTGGAGGCGGTGTAGTCGAGGTTTCCGTTGAGGAGTCGGTTGCCCTGGAAGCTGGTGGCGCTGGCGACGCGGTCGATGGTCTGGAGGATGGAGTCCACCTGGAGCTGGTTGGCGGCTTTCTCCTCGGAGCTGAGCCCGGCGTCGTTGGCGGTGGCGGTGACGAGACCTTCGAGCTCGTTGAGGAGCCCGGCGATCTCGGTGAGGCCGCCCTCGGCGATGGCGACGACCTGCGCGGCGCGCTCGGAGTTGTTGATGGCCTGGCCGATCGCGACCTTCTCGGAACGAAGGTTCTCGGAGGCGATGAGCCCCGCGGGGTCATCGGCGCCTCGGTTGATCCGCAGGCCCGTGCTCAGGCGTTCGAGCGAGACGCTCAGGGCCTGGTTGTTCTGGCCCAGGACGCGCTGAGCGATGAGGGACTGGACATTCGTGTTGATGCGGCTCATGAGATCCTCCGTGACCTGCGAGACGTCGTCTGTTTTCGGGCGCCGTGCGCCGCCGGTATCCGATCCGGCTTGCGGACGACGCGGTGCGTTCCGGGGAAGGATTTCGGATGTTCCGAAAACGAGATTGAGCCGAGAACCAACATTCCGAGAAAAAAACCGTTATTGGACGGCATGGGGTCCGATAATCGGCGCGGGGCGGTGAAAAAGAGCCCCCGGGGCTTTCGCTCCCGGGGGCGCTGGTCGGATCACGGTTGGGGGCCGGCGATCACGCCGGTTCCCCTGGGATTCTCGGGATTAGCCGAGGAGCCCGAGGACGTTCTGGGGCTGCGTGTTGGCGATGCTCAGAACGTTGGTGGTGGACGAGACCAGGATCTGGGCCCTGGTCAGCTCGGCGGTCTCCTTGGCGAAGTCCGCGTCACGCACGGCGCTCTCGGCCGCGGTGGTGTTCTCGAGCGAGACGCCCAGCGAACGGATGGTGGCGCCGACGGTGTTCTTCTGGAACGCGCCGAGGCGGCCGCGGAGCGAGGAGACGTTCTTGATCGCCTCGGAGACAACCTTCTGAGCGCCGACGAGGTCGCCGTCAACGACGTTGAGGGCGGAGCCGTTGCCGAGGTCGGAGAGAGCGACCTTGGTGTCGGTGCCGGCGAGGTTGTGGGTCAGGGACCCGATGGTGCGGGCCGCGACGTTCTGGATGCCGAGGGAGACCTTTCCGGCGATGTCCACGTTGGAGCCGAGCTGGAAGTCGGCGCCGCCGCCGGCGATCGTGAAGGCGCTGATGGCGCCGAGGTTCTGGGAGTTGGCGCTGGAGCCTCCGGAGGTGAGGTCGATCTCGACGCTGAGGAAGTCGGTGTTGATCGAGGCCGTGGTGCCCTTGGAGGTGGCCTGGATGCCGTTGATGGTGGCGCCGACGTCCTGGCCATCGTCGGTCAGGCCGTTTGCGGCGGCGCTGAAGGCGGTGTTGCCGGAGGTCTGCGACGAGGTGGTGTCGGCGGTGGCGTAGTCGAAGATGCCGCCGGAGCCGGAGATGGAGCCGTCGTCGATGACCTTGATCGAGACGAACTGATCGGAGCCGAACTTGACGGAATCCAGACGGATGCCGGTGGCGGAGACGGTGGCCTCGACGCCGGTGACCTCGGTGAAGGTGTTCACGGCGGCGGCGATGTCGGCGAGGGTGGTGCCGGAGGCGAAGCTGAGTTCGCGGTTGCCGATGTTGCCGGCGACCTCGAAGACGAAGCTGGAGCCGGTGCCGAGGTCGATCGAGGTGCCGCCGAAGGAGAGGAAGAAGCCGCCGACCTGTGCGGACTGGGTGACGACGACGTCCACGTCGAGGGTGCCGCCGAAGTCGAGCTTGGCGCCGTTGATCTTGTAGCTGTTGACCTCTCCGTTGACGGAGGTGGTGTTGTAGTCGAAGTTGCCGTTGAGCAGGCGGGTGCCCTGGAAGCTGGTGGCGGAGGAGACGCGGTCGATGGTCTGGAGGATCGAGTCGATCTGGAGCTGGTTCGCTTCCTTCTCCTCCTGGCTCAGTCCGGCGTCGTTGGCGGTCGAGGTGACGAGGCCTTCGAGCTCGTTGAGCAGGCCGGCGATCTCGGTGAGACCACCCTCAGCGATCGAGGCGACCTGGGCGGCGCGCTCGGAGTTGCTGATGGCGGAGCCGATGGCGGTCTTCTCGGCGCGGAGGTTCTCCGACGCGATCAGGCCGGCGGGGTCGTCGGCGCCGCGGTTGATCCGCAGGCCGGTGCTCAGGCGGTCGAGCGACTTGCTCAGGGCAGAGTTGTTCTGACCCAGCACGCGCTGCGCGATGAGCGACTGAACGTTGGTGTTAATCCGACTCATGAGACAATCCTCCGTGACAGAATGTCGCGACGCCCTCGCTGGCGGCGCTGTCCGTGATTCCGACCGCCCGCCGAGACAACCGGCGGGGCGGTTTGGAGCCCCGCGGCCTGTTGACGCCCCGGGGATCCGACCATTGCTGCGCGCCACGTTGCGGGCGCACCTCGCGGCGCACCGTGGCGGCGTTGGGTATCGGGACTCCGGAGAGGGCCGGTCAAGCGCGAAGTAACGCCGGTGACGAAAACAGGGGGCGATCCGTCGGCACAACCGGAACCGCCCGCGCCTTGGCGCTGACTATGGGACGCGCGCGAAAAAAACCGCCGGCGGTCGCCGGCGGTTGGTCCAGAGAACTGGTCTTAGAACTGGTCCGAGAATCGGATCCGGGAAGAGCCCCGGCCCGGACCGCTTATCCGAGCAGCTGCAGGACGTTCTGCGCCTGCACGTTCGCGGTCGCCAGGACGCTCGTGCTCGACGACGCGAGGATCTGCGCCCGGGTCAGCTCGGAGGTCTCCAGCGCGAAGTCCGCGTCGCGGATCTCGGATTCCGAGGCGGAGATGTTCTCGATCGCGGCCTGCAGCGATCGCACGTTCGTCTCGATGGTGTTCCGCTCGAAGGCGCCGAGTCGGCCCCGGAGGCTGGCGATCTCGTCGATGGCCGTGTCGAGGATGGAGCTGGCGTTCTGGAACTTCTTCGAGGCGAGCGAGTTGCCCTCGCCGCTCTTGATGCTGTTGAGGAACTGCAGCTCGGTCGTCGAGGTGTTGGGGTCGGTGATGACGGTCCCGCCCAGCCTGGACGCGGCGACGGACTGGACGCCGATGCTGATCTGCTGCGAGGAGTTGACGCGCGGGCCGAGCTGGAAGAGCGAGCCGCCGCCGGTGATGGTGAAGGAGGAGGGCGTGCCGCTGACCGTGGTGGCGAAGGTCTCGTCGAGGGTCAGGTCGAGGGTGACCTCGCTGGTCTTGATGCCCAGGTCGAGGCCGCGGCCGGTGGCCAGCGCGCCGTTGACGAGCGCGGCGACGTCCTTGCCCAGGTCCTGCTGGGCGTTGACGTAGGTGGAGGCGGTGGTCCAGTCGAGGGAGGTCTCCGGCGCGTCGCTGGGGAGCCTGGCGGTGTCGAAGAAGGCGCCGGAGTTGCCGAGCTTGGTGATGGAGACGAAGGCCTCGGAGCCGTAAGCGACGGAGTTGAAGCGGAGGCCCGAGGCGACGTTGTTGTTGTGGAGTGCGGCGCGGACGCCGGTGGCGTCGGAGATGGCGTTGACGGCGGTGACGACCTCGTTGACGGACTGCCCGGAGAGGAAGGTCAGGACCTGGACGCCGGTGGGGCCGGCGATCTCGAGGGTGACGGTGGAGATGAGGACGCCGTCGGTCCCGCCGGCGGGGAACGGCGGGTTGGAGCTGTAGTCGGTGCGCGAGAAGAGCATGGCCTGCTGGGCGGAGGAGATGACCTCGACGTCCACGGGGATGCTCGAGCGTGTGCCGAAGGCGGCGTTGTTGACGTTGGCCTTGAGGATCTCGGTCGCGTCCACGCCGCTGAGGGTGTAGCCGAGCTCGCCGTTGAGGAGTTTCAGGCCGGCGAAGGATGCGGTGTTGGAGATGCGGGTGATGGACTCGATGGCGGAGTCGATCTGGAGCTGGTTGGCCTCGACCTCCTCGGGTGAGAAGGCGCCGGAGTTGGCGGCCTCGACGACGAGGGACTTGATGGAGCTGAGGAGGTCGGAGACCTCGGCGAGGGCGGCCTCGGTGGTGGCGATGACGTTGCTGGCGCGCTCGGAGTTCTTGACGCCCTGCTCGACGCCCCGGAGCTCGGCGCGGAGCCTGTCCGCGGCGATGAGCCCGGCGGGATCGTCGGCGCCGCGGTTGATGCGGAGCCCCGTGGCGAGGCGTTGGAGCCTGACCTGGAGGTTCTCGTTCGCGCGTCCCAGGTTCTTCTGGGCGACGAGCGATGAGATGTTGGTGTTGATCCGCGCCATGGACAATCCTCCGTGATTGTTGCTCCGCGTCGTTGTGTCCGACGCTGCTGGCTCGGGGGCGACTCTTCCGCGCCCCTACGGGGTTGATGACTGGTGGGGTTACGCGGTGCGCCGGTCGGCGCCCTGGTCTTCACCGCCGTGGTCGGAATCGCCCTGGAACCGCTCCGGGCAGTTGGTGTTCGATGCAAGCCTGCTGGCGCTGAGGGACCTGTTGCGCTGCGGGCCGGGGGATACGGCGTTGGCGATGGAGCCGATGGCGACGCCGGTGATGTTGGCGGCCTGCTCGTTCTCACGCCGGATCGCCTCGTACACTTCTTTCCGGTGTACGGCGATCTTGGTGGGAGCGGAGATCCCGAGCCGGACCTTGTCCCCCCTGATGTCAACGACGGTGATCTCGATCTCGTCGCCGATCATGATTGTCTCGTCTCGCTGCCGTGAGAGCACCAGCATTGCAGTCGGCTCCTTCCTGGCCTTCCCGGTCACGCGCCGGTCCGGCGATCGCTTCGGTCATCCCTGACTCAGCGTGTGCGCGGCTTGGTGCCTACGCGGTCGCCCGGTGTTGCTCCTGGGCGACGACCATCAGCTTGTGCCTCGTTTCCCACCGCTTGTCGGCGAGCACGAGCTGCTCGCCGTTTCTCGTGAGCGTGTTGATCACCAGGGGGCCCTGGAGGTTGCCGGTCAGCTCGGCGCCGACCTTGTTGACGATCACGAAGACCTGGGCGTCCTCGACGTTGCGGAGCCCCAGCTCGTCCATCTGCTCCTTGCGGATCGGGGCGTCGTAGTCCGCCACGAACAGCGAGGGGTCGGTGACGACGAACGCGAGCCCCGGTTCTTCGACGCACTGCAGCCAGAAGAAGCAGGCGTCGTCGTTGGGCTCGAGCAGGCAGTACCGCTTGAACTGGGAGAACCCGAGCAGCCCCTTCGGGAACTGAATCACGCGGTCCTCCGCGATCTCCAGAGTTCCGAAACGTGTCGTGCGCACCTCCATCGGTGAGCTCCATTGCTTCGGCCGAACCATTTCCCGGTCAACGCCGCGACGCTCCGCCGCGGATGACGTCCTGTCCGGCGCTTGCCCGCGGCCGATGCGGGGGCGCCTCCGAATACGAAATCCCGGGCGCTAACCCAGGAAGTCCAGGAGCGACAGCGACTGGGTCGCCGCCGCGGTCTGCAGGCCCGCCTGCTGCACGACCTGCAGCAGCCCGAAGCGGCTCGACGCCTCGATGAAGTCGAGGTCGCGGAGCCCGCTGCGGATGCCCTGGTCGAGCAGCCTCGAGTCCTCTTCCCGCTGCCGGATCGCCTGGAGCCTTGTCGAGCGGCCCCCCACGACGGCGCGGGCGGACGACAACCTGTCGTAGGCTGTCTCCAGACGGTCTCCAGCAAGCGTGATGCCAACGGAATCATCGCGCAGGAGCGCCTCCCGCAGGTCGATCAGCGCAGTGATCGCGCTGTCCACGCGCACAGTTGCGCGGTCCTCACCGGCAAATGTCGCCGGCGCGCCGGGCGTGAACGCTCCGTCGAGCAGCCCCAGGTCCTCCGCGGCGTGCCCGTAGAGGGTGGTGACCGTCAGGGTCCCGCCCCCACCGGCGTTGTCGTTGAAGAGGATCCCGTTCGTCCCGTCGGCGAGCGTCGCCTCGAACGTGCCCGGGACGACGACGCCTGCGAGAGCGGCGTCGGCGTTGATCTTGGCCAGCACGCTGGCGACATCGACGATGTCCGACGGGGTCAGGTCCACGTCGAACTGTGTCCCGTCGGTCAGGGTGATCCGGAAGTCCAGGTCCCGCGCGGGATCGGGCAGGCCCGAGATGGGATCCACGGCGCCGTCGGCGATCTCCACCCCCCTGCCGTCGTTGAAGACGCTGGTCGGGGTCGTTCCCTGGAAGGTGCGGATGCCCAGCGCGGTGGCCGTCAGGGTGCCGCCTCCGGATTCCTCGACCGCGAAGTCGAACCCGGAGACCTCGTTGAGGATGTTCAGGCCGTCGCCGGCGTCGTTGATCTCGGCGCGGATGCCGAGGTTCAGGGCCGAGACGGCCGACTGGAACTCGGCGATGGTTGTCGCGGTGGTGACGGTGACGGTCCCGGCGCGGCCTCCGTTGCGGAAGACGATGTCTCCGGGGATGGTCCCGGGGGCGAGGTTGAGGTCGCCGAAGGTGGTGAACTTGCCGAGCTTCGGGTCGAGGTCGGCCGCGGGATCGGTGGGTGTGGCGTTGTCGAAGGTGACCCCGGCCAGGCCCAGGTCCGCCGCGGTCGATCCCCCGCCGACGTCGGCGATGTCGATGGTGAATCCCGCGTTGACGTTGAGGGCGAAGGCGGTCCCGGCGGCGTTGACGTCAACGCCCCCCGGGAACACGCCGGCGAGGGCGCCGGGGACCTGCGCGCGGATCTCGGATTCAAGGATGTCGGCGATGTCGCCGGCGTCCGTGGCGCCGGAGAGATCGACGGTGAAGGTGGCGCCCGGCGCGACGGCGATCTGGACCTGCCCCAGGGTGACGCCGTCGCCGGTGGTCCCGTTAAGGTCCTGGACGAGCGTCGAGCGGGTGAGGGCGGGGTCGAGGTCGGCGTCGCCCTCGACTCGTGCGGAGAGGGCGCCGAGCGCCCGTTCGGCGCCGAGGGTGATGGGGATGTCGAGTCCCGCGCCGATGTCGGTGCGGAGTCCGTCGCCGGCGCCGGCGTAGCGGTAGCCCTCGAAGAATCCCTGGATCGGGGTCTGCCCGGTGCGGTTGCCGCCGAGGAGGTTGAGGTCGGTGAACTTGGTGTTCGAGAGCGTGACGAGCTCCCGGATCATGCTCTCGACGACATCGACGGAGGCGAGGCGTGTCTCGGTGTCGGAGCCCGAGCCGACCTGGCCCGAGGCGAGCTCCTTGGCCTGGAGCAGCAGCGAGGCGGACTCGCTCAGCGACTGGTCGAGCGCCGAGAGGGCGGCCTCGGCGTGGTCGTGGTTGCGCAGGCGCTGGTCCGAGCGCGCGATGCGCGCGTCGAGGACGCTGACGATCGACGCGGCGACGGGGTCGTCGCTGGCGCGGTTGATGCGCAGGCCCGAGGAGAGCTGCTCCTGGAGGCGCGCCATCTGGATGCTCGTGCTGGTGACCTGATCGCGCACGATCCTGGAGGTCAGGATGTTCGGGATTCGGGTGGCGCTGGCCGGGATGCGTGACATCGGGTTCGGCTCCGGGTCAGATCAGCGAGAGCAGGATCTGGGTCATCTCGTCGATGACGTTGATGAACTGGGCGGCGGCCTGGTACTGCCGCTGGTAGGTGATGAGGTTGATGGACTCCTCGTCGATGCTGACGCCGCTGATCGACGCCTCCTGGGACTCGAGCGCCAGGCGGACGTCGCTGG
This sequence comes from Phycisphaeraceae bacterium, assembly GCA_020639135.1. Lineage (GTDB taxonomy): Bacteria > Planctomycetota > Phycisphaerae > Phycisphaerales > UBA1924 > JACKHE01. The sequence continues at coordinate 318,554 of JACKHE010000003.1, read as the reverse complement.
CGGCGGCGGCGCGGGTCCCGGCGGCGCGGGTCTGGACGGCGATGCGCTCGGTGGTCTGGCGCCAGTGCTCGGTGAGGCTGACGCCGCCGGCGGAATCGACGGGCGTGTCGCGGAGCTGCGCGATCGCCAGCGCCGCCTCGTTCGAGCCCTCGCTCTCGCCGGCGACCAGCAGCAGCGGGTCGTCGGAGAGCTCGGAGCGGACGCCGATGTCCGTCCCGTCCACGCCGGTGAAGAACGTGTTGATCCCGAGCGTCGCCAGCGCGCCGGAGGTGTCGTTGGCGAAGCTGAACTCGAACCCCGCGCCGGCCGTCAGTTGCACCTGGCCCGAGGCGGTGATCGTCGCCGACAGGTCCGGGACGGCGTTCAGATCGGCGACGAGCGACGCGAGGGTGGTGTCGTCGGCGAAGCCCGCGGCGCCGGTGTTGTCGATGCCGTCGAGGTCCACATCGATCTTGACGCGCTGCTCGGCGCCGGTGGCCTTGTCGCGGACGACGACCTCGAAGGAGCCGTTGCTCGTGGCGAAGGGCAGGTCGGCGAAGGTGGCGTTGGTCGGATCGTTGAAAGCGAGGGTCTGATCGACGAGCGCGACGCGGCGTTCGCTCAGCGTGGAATCGAGCCCGCTGAAGGGCCGGCCCTGGCTGTGCAGGCGGTTGACCTCGAAGATGAGCCCGCTGGCGAGCTCGTCGAGGCGGTCGATGGTGTCCTGGAGATCGCCGGAGCGCTGGTCGAGGAGCGCGCCGAGCCTGCCGGAGGTGATGTTGAGCTTCGCCTCGCGATCGACGGTGGCGACGAAGAGCGTGGGCTCGCCGCCGATATCGACGGTGAGCGTCTTGAGGCCGCGGGCGTTCGTGCCGGTGACGACGGGGTCGGAGCCGACGTAGAGATCGATCGAGCCGTTGTCGTGCTCGGTGACGGAGACGTCGAGGTAGGTGGCGAGCTCGGCGACGAGGGACTCGCGCTGATCGCGCAGGGCGGCGTTCTCGGTGCGGCCCTGTTCGCTGGTGACGATGGCCTCGTTGAGCGAGGCGATCTCGGAGAGCAGCTCGTTGGAGCGTTCGACGTTCGCCTCGATCGAGACGTCGATCTGCTTGCGGGCATCGACGAGATCGAGGCGGAGGCGCTGGAGGTACTGCGCCACGGTCTGGGCGGACTCGACGATGAGCGAGCGGGTCGCGGTGGAGGCGGGGTTGTTGGCCAGCTCGCTGAAGGCGTCGAAGAGCTCCTCGAGGTGGCCCGAGACGCCCGAGCCGTCGATGTTGGAGGTCAGCGACTCGATCTGCGAGAGCAGGTCCTGGTTGACGAGCGCCGACTCCTCCTGGGAGATGCTGGTGCGGATGCGCGCCGACAGCGCCTGCTCGACGCGGCGGTTGATCGATGTGACCTCGACGCCCCTGCCCTGGTAGAGCCCGTTGGCGGTGACCTGGCCCTGGATCGGGTTGAGGGTCGCGACGCGCCGGTGGTAGCCGGGCGTGGCGGCGTTGGCGATGTTGTCGCCCGTGACGCGGATGGCGATCTGGCTCGCCGCCAGGGCGCTGCGTCCGATCAGGAGCGAGGATGTCAGGCTCATCGCGCGGTCCTCCTCAGCTCACCAGGTCCAGCGTGGAGACGACGGTCGGCCCCGGCGCGACGACGCCCCGGGCCCCGTACGCGCCGCTGTGGTTCAGCCTGCCCTGTGCCGCGCGGATGACGCCCTGCATGTGGGCGGCGAGGGTCTGGGCGGCGATCTGCGCCCGCGCGTTCTGCCGCTGCACGCGCTCGATCACGGCGCGGAGCTGATTCGCGGCGTCCTGGACGGCGTCGCCGACCCGGCCCGCGGCGCGGCGCGCCAGCGTTGTCGCGCTCGCCTGCTCCTGCGCGACGCCCAGCAGGCCGCCGAGCTCGCCCGCGGCGTCGGCGCGTCGCCTGTCGAGGTCGGCGATGCGCGAGGCGATCTCGCTCTCGGCGCCGATGGTCTGCGCCACCGATTGCAGGTCGGCGCGGCGCATCGCGGACAGGCGCTCGGCGCCGAGCTTCTCCAGGCGGTCGTACTCCAGAGTCAGCTCGGCGAGCATGGCCTCGAGCCTCGCGGCGGCCTGGGCGATCGATTCTCCCGCGGTGTTCCGGTCAGGCATTCGTGTTCAACCCCCTGGGCTGCGGCTCGGCGAGGCGTTGCGTGAGGCGTGATTCGACGGCGTCAACGAGCCCCCAGCCGCTGCTGCGGACCATGCGGTGCGCGATCTCGGCGTCGAGCAGCGGGCCGAAACGCTTCTCGACGTCCCCCGGCGCGAAGGGGGCGGCCGCCTGGTTCGTCTCCCGGAGCTGCGCCAGCACGGGCTGGACGAGCGCGATCGCGATGAACTCCTGCGCGGCCTGCCTGGGCGTCTCCGTGGTGCGCTGGTCGCCACCGAGCGCGCGGCGGAGCGCGGAGTCGAACCGCTCGCTCCGCGCGTCGTTGAGCCCCTGCGCGAAGATCGCCGGGTCGTTGAGCGATCCCTGCCCGATCTCCGGCGTCAGCCCGGTCAGCGCGTTGGTGGTTTCGATGGTCGGCATCAGTCGATCACCAGCTCGGCGTGGAGGGCGCCGGTGCGGTGGAGCTCCATGAGGATCGCGATCTGGTCGTTGACGGGGACGTCGAGCTGCTTGAACGCGGCGAGCAGGTCCTGGAGGCGCGTCGAGCGCTCCTCCGGCCTGGTGGTGTCGAGCGTCGCCCAGCGGGAGGTCTCGGTCTCGTTGGGGGCGCCGGCCTGGGAGACGGTGGTGATCATCAGGTCGCCGTGCGCGAGAATCGTCGGGCTGATCTCGACGTCGTCGGTGACGACGATGACGCCCTCGCGCTCGTTGATGACCACGCGCGCCGGCAGCGAGAGCAGCGAGGGGTCGAAGCGGATGCTCAGGATGTCGGAGATGAACGCGGCGGGGTCGCGGCGCTCCGCCTGGGGGATCTGCACGCGGACGGTGCGGTCATCCAGTGCGTAGGCGATCTCGTCGGCGCTGTCGTCGAATCCGACGCGGTCCTGGTTGATGGTGCTGGCGATGAGCTGCGAGGTGGTCCACCCCGAGACGTTGGGGTCGATCACCAGCGTCAGCGAGCCGTCGCTGCTGATGGACGGCGCCAGGATGTCCTCGACGATGCGCGCGCCCTTGCGGACCCGCCCGGTCGTCGGGTTGTCGCCCTCGATCTCGAGCGGGCCCTCGGCGATCGCGTACACCCCGTGTGTGGCGTAGGGGCCGCGCAGGGGCGTCAGGAACAGCTGCCCGCCTGCGAGGCTCTGCGGGTTGTTGATGGCCATGACGGTGACGTCGAAGCGGTCGTCCCGGCGGGCGCCCTGCTCGGGGATCCGGCAGGTGATCTCGACGATGGCGATGGACCTGGAGTCCTCAAGATCGGCCTCGGAGATGGGCAGTCCCTGCTGCTCGAGCAGGGCGACCATGGGCTTGGCGATCATCATGTTCTCGCCGCTGTCTCCGGTGCCGGGCAGGCCCATCACGAGGCCGAAGCCCTGGAGGATGGTGTCGCCCTGGCCCTGGATCCGGACGAGCTCCTGGATGGAGGTGGCGCGGGCGGAGAACGCCAGCGCGATGGCCGCGGTCAGGAACGCGAGCTTGAAGATGGTGGTGGTCAGCCGCATCGAGCGCCTCCGCGCCGCTGGGTCGTCGGTGTCAGAAGTTGAAGATGGCCTCGAGCGCCCTGGGGATGAAGCCCTTCTCGGAGGCCTTCTTGACCTGCCCCTCGTGCTGGATGTTCAGCGCGAGGTCGAAGAGCTGGCTGGAGCTGATGGAGTTCCTGGCGGTGACGTCCTCGGAGCGGCACAGACCGGAGAGCAGGATGGTCTGCTTCTCCTTGTCGGTCTGGACGGTGGAGCGCGCCTCGAGCAGGAGCGTCCCGTTGGGCTTGACCTCCAGGACCCGGGCGGTGATCCGCGCAGTGATGTTCTCCTTGCGCTCGTACTGCCCGTCGCCCTCGAACTTGACGTTTGTCTCGGCGATGTTCGAGGTCGAGGGGTTCACCGCGGTCAGCGGCGCGCGGAGCTCGAGGAACTGGCGGATGGTCGTCAGCGCCGCGAGGGCGGCCTCGTTGGTGTATTTCTTCTCGGTGTCAAGGGACTGCTCACGCTTGATGTTGCTGATCTGCGAGACCTCGATCGTGATCAGGTCGTTCTCGTGGTACTCGCGGGGGTCCGGGGGCCGGACGGCGATGAGGCTCGTCGCGTAGAGCGATTCGTGCGCGCTGCGGTCGCCGTCGGCCCTGGCGGGCGGGGCCTCGGGCTCGTCCTGGAACAGGCTCTGCGCACCGGCGGCCGCCGGGAGCGCAAGAACGAGTAGGATCGACGCGAGGATGGGATGGGTGTTGCGCATCGGTGGTGTCTCCAACCAACACCACGCAAACGGCGGGCCGGGCGGCGCCACCACAACACCGTTTCGGGGTTGTGGCGCTTCTTCGTAGGAGTCTGATTCCGCGACAGCGCACGACAACGCCGCGGCGGCGTTGTCGTGGCACGGTTCTTTGACCAGTTCAGCCGGCGAGGTCCATGACGGCGACGCCTCGGCCGGTCATGCGGGCGCGGAAGGTCTTCTCGCTGCCGGTCATCCGGAGCTCGACGTGCTCGCCCTCGAGCGCCTTGCCCAGCGCCCGGGCCCAGGCCTTGACGACGATGCCGCCGCTGACGCAGTGCACCTTGACCAGGTCGCCGCGCTCGCAGGCGATCGGGGGTTCGAGCTGGTCGGCGCGGATCGTCGATCCCGCGGCGATCTTCCGCTTGGCGCGCATGCCCAGGGCCTGCCGGGCGCCCGCGATGGGGACGGACCCGTCGGGGGCGATCCACTGCTGCGCCTCGACGAGGTCGCCCTCGGCGATCGCCTCGCCGGGGCGGAGCTCGCGCGTCGCGGAGACCACCGGCCTGCGCAGCAGCACGTCCACACGGACGTTCTGCGAGACCGGCTCGGGATCCTCGCCCTCGTAGATCCACACGATGAAGGCCATCCGCGAGGAGGACGCGGTGGAGGCCGGCTGGATCTCGACGCGCGTCCGCTCGGTGACGGGGCGGCTCAGCAGCGCCTCGTCGCGCTCGTCGAAGCGGAGGCGGAGGTTCTCGTTGTCCACGCCGAACATGCGGGCCACGAGCCTGGCGAGCCGGGTGAGCACGGTCTGAACGCCGGCGAGGTCCACGACCGCCGGGGCGGTTTCGGCGGGCGTCTCGTCGGCGACTCTCCGCACGGCGCGATCGCCGACGCGGACCTCGCAGGTGGATCCCCGCAGCGCGAGGCGGCCCCAGTTGGCGTCCTGCTTTGTCAGCGCGGCGCGGACATCGGCGACGGAGACGGTGAACCCGGCCGCAGCGGAGGTGTGAACGACGGTCGCGGCCAGCGCCCGCGCGGGTTCGCCCTCGAGCGCGGCGACGTCGCGCAGCAGCGCGGGATCGCCGGGAGCGATCCGGGCGGTCGGGTTGAGCGTGATGACGCCGACCTCGCCTCGCGCGGGCATCGCCGGGACGAGCATCCCGAGCAGAGCGAGGATCAGGATCAGGAATCGGCGCGGGCTGGATACGGTGCGGGTCATGTGGTCAGCGTTGAAGTCGATCACTTACTGGCGGAGGGCGGCGACCTGGCGGAGGACCTCGTCGGCGGTCCGGATGGACTGGCTGTTCATCTCGAAAGCTCGCTGGGTGCGGATGAGGCTGATGAGCTCCATGGTGGGATCGACGTTGGAGCCCTCGAGCAGGCCCTGACGCAGTCCGCCGAACTGCTGCTGCGCGGGCTCGCCGGTCAGCGCGGGTCCGGTCGCGGCGGTCTCGATGTAGAGGTTCTCGCCGATCTGCTTGAGCCCGGAGGGGTTGGCGAAGTCCGCGATCTGGATCTGCCCGATCTCCGATGGCTGGGTGGCGCCGGGCTGCAGGACGCTGACGCGCCCGTCGATGGAGATGGAGATGCCGTCGACGTTGTTCGGGATGGTGATGACCGGTTCGAGCCTTCGTCCGGTGTCGGTGGCGAGGACGATCTCGCCGTTCTCGTTGGTGGTGAAGTTTCCCGCGCGGGTGTAGGCGATGCCGTTGGGCGCCTCGTCGGCCCCGACCTGGATCTGGAAGAAGCCGTCGCCCTCGATCATGATGTCGAGCTCGCGGTCGGTGGCGATGACCGGGCCCTGCCGGAAGTCGAGCTGGGTGCCGCTGGTCTTGACGCCCAGTCCGACGTAGGTGCCCATGGGGCGCTGGTCGCCATTGGCGTTCTCGACGCCGGGCTGTGATTTCTCGACGTAGAGGAGGTCCTGGAAGTTGACGCGGCTTCCCTTGAAGCCGTCGGTGTTGACGTTGGCGAGGTTGTTGGCGGTGACGTCGAGCTTGGTGCTCAGCGCGGTCATGCCGGTGGCGGCGGCGTGGAGGGCGAGGATGGCCATGAGTCGGGATGCTCCCACACTGAGGAAGGTGAGTCGGGTTGACGGATCAGCCGGTGACGTTGCCGAGCCGGTTGATCGCGAAGTTGTTCATGTTGTCGTAGAGCTGCATCAGCTGGAGGTTGTTTCGGATGCCGGCGCCGGCGCTGGTGACCGCCATGAGCGCCTTGATCGGCTCGACGCCGGAGCCCTCGAGGGACTCGGGGCGGATCCGGACGGAGGGGTCGCTGGAGAGGTTGAGCGGCTCGCCGGTCTTCGAGGCGAAGAAGCCACCGAGGGTCTTCTTGAGGGCGGTGGGATCGGGGACCCTGACGAGCTTGAGGCGCCCGACGGTGCGGCCGTCCTGGATGACCTCACCGCGGGGGGAGATCGCGACCGGCAGGTTGGTGTTGACGGAGATGGATGAATCGCCGGTGCTGAGGATCGGCAGCCCCGAGGTCGCGGAGATCAGCTCGCCGTCGGGCGAGAGTGTGAAACGCCCGTCGCGGGTGAGCCAGGGCTGGTCGGCGCCCTGTCCCGAATCGGCGACGAAGAAGCCCTCGCCGTCGATGGCGGCGTCGAGGGGGTTTCCCGTCTCCGTGACCGCGCCGGGGGAGAAGTCGGTCCTGGTGTCGCCGTTGAGAACGCCCCCGGCGAGCTGGTCGAGGAGCTCGTCGGACCCCAGCTGGAAGAGTGAATCCTCCAGCCGTTCGGCCGGGCGGGCGACGGTGTAGGCGAAGTCCTGCTTGAAGGCGGTGGTGTTGACGTTGGCGAGGTTGTTCGACGCCACGTCCAGGCGGTACATGTTGGTCAGCGCCCCGGAGGCCGAGACGTACATGCCGGCGCTCATGGGGCGGTCTCCCGGTCGGTGTTCCTTGAGGAATCGCGGGCGGCGTCCCTGGCGTCGAGGGCGGCGAGGGCGGCCTCGTCGGCGGCGATCAGGGCGGCGCCGGTCAGGTGCATGGCCGCGGCGACCCGGGCGGCGGCGATGATCCGCTCGCCGAGCGATGGGCGGTGGTTGAACGCGATAGGGTGCCCGGGGTGGGAGTCCCGGTCCGCTTCGACGTTTGAGCTGAATCGGTCGGTGCGCAGGGTCATCGTCGGGGATGACACTCAAGGGGCGTGCCAGAGCGGGATCGGGGCTGCGACGGCGTGGGACGGCGCCGGGAGCGCGGGGGTGGCGCACCGGTTGCGCTGCGACACGCACGCTGCGCGGGAAGGTGTGAATCCTGCCACCGATCCGGGGGGGCGAGCCGATCATGGGGGGCCCGGGACGACCCGGACACCGACCATGACACGAGCCGTTTCCACGATCACCGACCCCGAGCAGATGCCGCCCGAGTTCGTCTCGGCCGCCTCGTCGTTCCTCGCCTTCATCCGCGTCGAGTGCGGGCTCTCGCCGAACACCATCGCGGCGTACGCGGGGGACCTGCGGGACCTCTTCGAGGACCTGGTGGACCAGGGCGCGCGCACGATCGGGTCCATCTCACCGCGATCGCTCGCGCAGCACATCGCCAACCTGCGCCGGGAGCGGCAGATGTCGCCGGCGTCGGTCGCCCGGCACCTGGCGACGATCAAGACGCTCTTCCGCTGGCTCAGCGCCAACGGCAGGGTCGAGACAAACCCGGCGGACTGGCTCGATCAGCCGACAAGGTGGCGGAAGCTGCCGGGCGTGCTGTCGCCGGCGAAGATCCGGGAGCTCATCGAGGCGCCCGCCCCCCCCGCCGACGATGCGGACGAGCGGCTGATCCCGCTTTGGCTGCGCGACCGGGCGCTGCTGGAGCTGCTGTACGCGAGCGGCCTGCGCGCCAGCGAGGCGGCGGGCATCCGGGTCGAGGACTTCCACGAGACGCTCGGCGTCGTCCTCGTCACCGGCAAGGGCGACAAGCAGCGTCTGGTCCCGGTGGGCGCGCCGGCGATGGCGGCCGTGAAGGAATACGCCGAGCGCTGCCGGCCCCGGCTGCTGCGCACCGGAGGGCGCGACGAGAGCCGGTTGTTCCTGTCGAGGACGGGGCGGCCCCTGGAGCGCGTGGCGGTGTGGCAGATCGTCAAAAAACACGCGAAAACAGCGGGATTGCAGGATGTCCACCCCCACACGCTGCGGCACTCGTTCGCGACGCACATGCTCATCGGGGGCGCGGACCTGCGCATCGTGCAGGAGCTGCTGGGCCACGCCGACGTGACCACGACGCAGATCTACACGCACGTGGACCGCTCGCGCCTCAAGCAGGTGCACGAGCGGTTCCACCCGCGCGGCTGATTCAAACCGTCTCGATCACATGTTGGGCGCACGCCCCGCGCTGCGGCGGGCGTCGGCGACCTGGCCGTGATGCATGAAGGTGTGGACACCGAGGATGCTGAGGATCTGCCCGCAGGTGCCGAAGTACTGCTTCCACTCGTCGGGGCAGTTGGCGGAAGGCTTGTCGAGATCGGCGTCGGTCATCTTCTCAAGGCGCTTCATCGTGGCGGCGCGGACCTGGTCGTACTTGGCGCGCACCTCGTCGAAGGGCGGGTACTTGGAGGCGTCGCTCACGGGCTCCGAGCCGTCCCCGAAGATGGGCTTCCACGCCTCGAGCGGGTTGCCCTCGCCGAGCATCATGTCGCTGACCATCGACGCCTCCGAGTACGTCAGGTGGCCGAGCACCCAGAGCGGGTGGTTGCCGCCTTTGGCGGTGGGCATGCGCAGGCAGTCGTCCTTCATGTCATCGATCAACCCGATTGTCATCGAGCCCATCTCGAGGTTCATTCGGATGCAGTCCACTCCGTTCATCGCTCTTGCTCCGGGAAAGGTCCGGCGGCGCCGGGCGGCTCCGAGCGCGCGGCGATACCGGATAAACACCTAACTCCGAGAGTATAGCCGATCCGATCAGATGGGGCGACCCAGGGGTTCGCCGGCGGAGGCTTCCTTCATCCGGCGGCCCCGCTCGGGACCGAGGGCGTCCTCCATCGGATCCATCCTGGCTCCCCCGCCACCGCCGATGGCGGCGTTGAGGGCGCCAACGGCGCGCGGGGCGGCGTTGGAGCCGACCTTGATGCCCGAGATCTCCCTGGCGAGCTTGTCATCGAGATCGCTGACGCTTGTCGCGATCACGCCTTCCTCGACGCCGTGAAGGAACCGCATGAAGACGAGCGCCAAGGCGCCGGCGCAGGCGAGGGGCAGGCCCAGGGCCATCGCGAAATAGGCAGCGGTTCCGAGGGATCCACCGGTGACGGCGGCGTGGGCGCCGGTCATGGCGGCGTATCCGCTGAAGACCCCGGGAAGCGGGAAGCCGTTGATCAATCCGGCGAGGGGGACGGCCGTGAGCGCGATGACGAGGGTCCAGCTCGAGGCGGAGACGAGCTTGTGGACGCCGGGGACGCTGGCGCCGGCGGCGATGGCGACGCTCTGCCGGGTCAGGCCCACGAGCAGGATGCTCGCGATGACGCCGATGGCGTCCACGAGGGTGACCACGAGGGACATCGAGCGGTCGGCGGAGCTGGGGACAAGGTTGGGGTCCACGCCGGCCTCGGTTGGCGCCGGGCGGGGCGTGGCGATTGTGGTCTGGGACGGCGCCTCGCCCTCGACGACGGCGTACTGCTGCTTGGCGGCGGCGCCCTCGGCCTCGGTCCAGCGGACGTCGGTGAAGTGGACGAAGGCCCAGATGAGCAGGTGGACGCCGATGCACAGGCCGAGGACGAGCGTGGTCACATTGACGGCGGCGCGGAGGTTCTGGAGCGCGGAGCAGACGTGGGGTCGGTGTTGCCTGGGCATCGTGACAGCTCCCTGGGAAAACGGCGCGAGAAGGGTCCGCAGGGGTGATCGGATTCTCGGGCCGGGCGCTGAAGGTCCGGGGAGGGTTCTTGGGGGGATCTTGGGGGACAATCCTGGAACTGTTGGAACCGACAATGGGACCTGCTCCGGCTAGGATGCCGACCCTGCGGGGCGCCATGCACACGATTCACCGTCCCATCCCGACGAAGCCCGACGCGGAGCCGCTGGATGCGGGGTTCCTGGAGGCGGTGGTTGCGGGGGCGGTCCGGCTGACTCCCGAACAGTCGTTCCGGCTCTACACCGAGGCGCCGCTGCACACGCTGGCTCGGGTGGCGGACGGGGTTTGCCGGCGGATCCACGGGCCGTCGATCCGGACGTACGTCAAGGACCGGAACATCAACTACACGAACGTGTGCACGGCGCGGTGCACGTTCTGCGCGTTCCGGCGCGACGGGGACGAGGCGGACGCGTACACGCTCGAGCATAGCGCGATCGAGGACAAGGTCGCGGAGCTCGTGGCGATCGGCGGGACGCAGATCCTCATGCAGGGCGGGATGAACCCGGCGCTTCCGATCTCGTGGTACGAGGAGCTGCTGCGGCGGCTCAAGTCGAAGTTCCCGCAGGTGCACATCCACGCGTTCTCGCCGCCGGAGTTCATCGAGTTCGTCGAGTACTTCGACCCGCCGGGCGATTCGCTGGAGTCGAAGCTCAAGTGGGTGATGGTGCGGCTGCGCGAGGCGGGGCTGGACTCGATCCCGGGGGGCGGGGGTGAGATCTTCGCGGCGCCGGTGCGTCGGAAGATCGGGCTTGGCAAGTGCGACGCCGAGGCGTGGCTGACGACGATGTTCGTCGCGCACCAGCTGGGGATGTTCACGAGCGCGACGATGATGTTCGGGCACATCGAGGGGCTGGCCGACCGGGTGCACCACCTGGAGCTGGTCCGGAGTTGGCAGGACAAGGCGCTGACGGAGCTGCCGGGCGCCGGCGAGCCGGGCGTCAGCGGCGCGGGGCATTACAAGGCGTTCATCTCGTGGCCCTTCCAGCGTGAGAACACGCCGCTGGGGCGGCTGCCCGAGTGGGGCGACGACCCGGCGGAGCTGGAGCGCGCGTTCCCGGGCGATGTCGTGGCGCGGCTGGACGGCGAGGGCGACGCGAGGGCGGAGGCGCTCTTCGGCCGACGCGCCAGGATGGCCGGCGCGACGGAGTACCTGCGCACGCAGGCGCTGAGCCGGATCCACCTGGACAACATCTATTCGATCGGCGCGAGCTGGGTGACGATGGGTCCTGCGATCGGGCAGGTGGGCCTGCGGTTCGGCGCCAACGACATGGGCAGCGTGATGATGGAGGAGAACGTCGTCAGCGCCGCCGGGACGACGTACTGCCTGGACGAGCAGGTGCTGTGCCGGCTGATCCGCGAGGCGGGGTTCGTCCCGGCGCAGCGGGACAACACGTACGACCTGCTGCGCATCCACGACGGGCCCGAGAGCCCCGACCTGCTGGTGCGGGACTGGTCGGCGCACCGGACGAAGCGGCTGCATATTCAGGGCCCGACCAACAGCGCGGGATCCGCGCCGGTGGAACTGACGACGAGCCTGGAATAATCCGGACAGAACCGTGCTTTCTCACGGATCAACGAACAGGTACCGTGGGGCCTGTCCCCCCTGTCACACGTCGTCATCTTCCGGAGCAGCCCGGCATGCGCAAGATCCCCATCGCGGTGTTTGAGGACATCGCGCCGCTCCAGCCACGGTACGCGCTTGTCGCGGGAGTCGATCTCGTCATCGTTCGCTACGAGCGCGAAGGCCACGATCAGGTGAGCGTGCTCTTCGGGCGGTGTCACCACCGGGGGGCGTTGCTGGCGGACGGGCACATCGACGGCCCCAACCTCATCTGCGGCGTCCACGGCTGGGACTACCGGTACGACACCGGGATCAGCGAATACAACAACGCCGAGAAACTCCACCGGTTCCGATCGTGGATCGAGGAAGTCGATGGCGTGCGGAGCGTGGTCGTCGATGAGGACGAGATCGGGTCGTGGGAGCACGAGAACCCGCAGCCGTACCGGCGAGAGGAATATCTTGGGACGTACCAGGATATCCACGGCGCCGAGGAGGAGCCGCACGTCAAGCTGATCCAGGCGCTGGCGAGGGACGGGCTGTCGAAGTTCGGCAGGCACGGCCCGAGCGACTCGATGGGCGTCGAGCGGGGGAAGCTGCCGTCGTGGGACGACCTACAGGTGGTGACGGGTCAGTTCGCGCGGCGTCCGCTGCTCGATGACGAGCCGGTGGACACGTCGGTGGTGATCGGCCCGCGCGCGCAGAAGCCATTGCGGCTGGAGATCCCGCTGCTGGTGAGCGACATGAGTTTCGGGGCGCTCTCGGCGGAGGCGAAGGTGGCGCTGTCGATGGGCGCGGAGCTGGCGGGGACGGGGATCTGCTCGGGCGAGGGCGGGATGCTGCCCGAGGAGCAGGCGGCGAACAGCCGGTACTTCTATGAGCTGGCGAGCGCGAAGTTCGGTTTCTCGATGGACAAGGTCGCGCGGTGTCAGGCGTTCCATTTCAAGGGAGGTCAGGGCGCCAAGACCGGGACCGGGGGGCACCTGCCGGGCGTGAAGGTCTCGGAGCGCATCGCGCAGGTGCGCGGGCTGCGGGTCGGGCAGGCGGCGATCAGCCCCGCGGCGTTCCCGGATCTGAGAACGGCGTCGGATTTCCGCGGCGTCTCCGACGAGGTGCGCACGATCACCGGTGGGATCCCCGTTGGATTTAAGCTCTCGGCGCAGCACATCGAGGAGGACATCGACTTTGCGCTCGAGGCTTCGGCGGAGTACGTCATCCTCGACGGTCGGGGCGGCGGGACGGGCAGCGCGCCGACGATCTTCCGCGATCACATCTCCGTCCCGACGATCCCGGCGCTGGCGCGCGCCCGGCGTCATCTCGACGCGCTGGGGCTTGGACGCGGCAGCGCCGCACCGGTGACGCTGGTGATCACCGGCGGTCTGCGGATCCCGGCGGACTTCGCCAAGGCGATGATGCTCGGCGCCGATGCGGTGGCGGTCGCCAACTCGGCGATGCAGGCGATCGGCTGTCTCGGGATGCGCGCGTGCGGGTCGAACAACTGCCCGGTCGGCATCGCGACACAGCGACAGGACCTGCGCGCCAGGCAGATCGTCGAGGAGTCGGCAAAGCGGCTGCACAACTTCTTCCGGGCCTCGACGGATCTCATGGCGCTGCTCGCCCGCGCGTGCGGTCGTTCGGCGCTTTCGGATCTGAGCATCGACGACCTGACAACATTCAAGCCGGAGATGGCGTGGCTGACCGGCGTGCGGTTCGGCGGGGTTTCTCTGCCGGACGTGATGGGAGGATCGCGATGAGCGGCGAGCCGGGGAAGGATCTGGTCTGGCACAGGGCGGCGTCGATCGACGAGCTGCCCGAGGGGCGGGTGAAAACGGTCTTCCTCGACCACGAGGGGAAGGTGACGCAGGTCTGCCTGACGCACTTCCGGGGTGAGTTCGGCGCGCTGGACAACGCGTGCCCCCACCAGGGCGGGCCGCTGGGCGAGGGGAGCATCGAGAACGGGTGCCTGCGCTGCCCCTGGCACGGATGGGACTTCGACCCGCTGACCGGCAAGCCGCCGGGCGGCTACGACGACGGCGTCGCGACCTACCCGGTCGAAGTGAGCAAGGACGGCGTGTACGTCGCGCTGGAAGTGAGTGCGCCGCTCGAGGAGACGGTGACGGACGTGATGGCGCGGACGATGGTCAGCTGGGGCATCACGCACGTCTTCGGGATGGTCGGTCATTCCAACCTGGGGCTGGCGGACGCGATCAAGCGGCGCTGCGACGCGGGGGAGCTGGAGTACATCGGCGTCCGGCACGAGGGGGCGGCGGCGTTCGCGGCGAGCGCCTTTGGCAAGCTGACGGGCGAGCCCGCGGCGTGCCTGACAATCGCCGGCCCCGGCGCGACGAACCTGCTCACGGGGTTGTGGGACGCGAAGGTGGACCGCGCGCCGGTGCTGGCGCTGACGGGGCAGGTGAACCAGCAGGTGTTCGGGCCGGGGGCGTTCCAGGAGCTGCCCCTGAAGGAGGCGTTCGGCGCCGTGGCGTCGTTCAGTCACTTGTGCCTGCCGGGCTCGAAGCACGCGGAGCTGATGGGGCTGGCGATCAAGAACGCGATCGTCAACCGTGATGTGGCGCACCTGATCTTCCCGGATGACGTGCAGATGATCGCGGCGAAGGACGGCGCGGAGGCGGGGTCGCCGGCGGGTCGGGTCGCATCGCCTTTGATCGAGCCCTCGCGGGAATCGCTCGACGCGGCGCTCTCGATCCTGCGCGGCGCGAAGCGTCCGGTGATCATCGTCGGCCACGGCGCGCGGTTCGAGATGGAGGCCGTGCTGGCGCTGGCGGCGGAGCTGCGCTGCCCGGCGCTGACGACGTTCAAGGCAAAGGGTTTGATCGCGGATCATCCTCGCCACACGCTGGGCTGCGGCGTGCTGGGCCGGTCGGGGACGCCGATCGCGTCGTGGTTCATGAACGAGTCGGACGCGCTGCTGGTGTTCGGCGCTTCGTTCAGCAACCACACGGGGATCACGCCCAAGAAGCCGACGGTGCAGGTCGATTTCGACCGGATGCAACTGGGGCGGTTCCACGCGATCGATGCGCCTGTCTGGGGCGAGATCGGTCGCACGGCGCATCTGCTGCTGGAGGCGCTCCGCGGCTCGCATTCGAGCGTCGATCACACGGACGAGATCGCGGAGCGGTGGACGCTGTGGCGCCTGGAGAAAGCGAGCAGGCTGGGCGACGACCGGGGCAATGGGGTGAGCTCGATCGCGGTCTTCGAGGCGATGAACCGGGCGGTCCCGGATGACGCGATCATCGCGGTGGATGTGGGCAACAACACGTACAGCTTCGGGCGTTACTTCGAGGCGTCGGGGAGGCAGTCGGTGCTCATGAGCGGCTACCTGGGCTCGATCGGGTTCGGGTACCCCGCGGCGATGGGCGCCTGGGCGGCGACGCGCGTCAAGGGGGTCCGGGGCGAGCGGTTCCGGGGGCGGCCGGTCGTGTGCGTCACCGGCGACGGCGGGTTCGGGCAGTATGCGTGGGAGGTGAACACCGCGGTCCGCTCCGGCATGAACATCACGCACGTGCTGCTGAACAACAACGAGCTCGGCAAGATCAGCAAGGAGCAGCGCGCCGGGAGCTGGGAAGTCTGGCAGACGGCGCTGACCAACCCCGACATCGCTGGTTACGTCACGAGCTGCGGCGGGCTGGGGATCCGCGTCGATCGGGCCGAGGAACTGGACGCGGCGATCGCCGAGGCGCTGGCGTTCGACGGGCCGGCGACGGTGGAGGTGATGACGGACGCGGAGCTGATCTAGCCCGGATGTCCGGTCAGTCGGACTTCCCGGTGAGTTCGATATAGGCGGCGCTGAGCGCCATGGCCTGTCCCCTGGGAGAGTCGTAGTCCTCGAAGCCGGGGATGGGGAGCTTGTACGTCTCCTCGCGGCTCCTGCCTTCCTTGACGGCCCTGGCGACGGTCTCGCGCAGGGCGTTGAAGTAGTCGCGCTGGAGCTCGAGGCCGCGGAAGTTGGTGACGGGGCCGTGACCCGGGACGACGATGGTGCGCTCGTCGCAGAGTTTCAGGCACTGCTCGACGGCCGCGAGCCACCCCTTGGTGGTGGCGCCGCCGTCGAGGTCGATGAAGGGGTGCATCTTGTTGAAGCAGAGGTCGCCGGTGTGGAGGAGATTCTCGCCGGGGATGAGGACGACGATGTCGTTGTCGGTGTGGCCCGGGCCGAAGTGGTGGAGGATGACCTTCTCGTCGCCGATGGTCAGCTCGGTCTCTCCGTTGGTGGTGTCGGAGGGGACGAACAGTTCGATCGGGGGGGCGGAGTCGTTGGGGTCGCGGCGTTTGAGGGAGTCGTCGTATCGATCGCGCTGGGCGCGGATGCGCGGGACGGCGAGCTCGTGCGCGAGGATCGGGGTGTCGGGCTTCCACCAGGCGTTGCCGCCGGTGTGGTCGGCGTGGTGGTGGGTGTTGATGACCTGCGTGACCATGTAGCCCCCGGTCTGGATGTAGTCCCGGGTGAGCTGGCCCCCGACGGCGATCTTGGTGTCGATGAGCAGGGTGTCGTCGCCCTGGGCGAAGATCAGCGCGTTGCCGCCCATGCCCTCGATGGCGCGGGCGCGGTCGCTGATGCGCCGCCAGTTGACGGGCGAGGCGACCTGCGCGAGGACCCGCCGGGTCAGGGGGCCGGCGAACGCGGCCGAGGCCAGGGCGGCGGCGGAGGTTCTGGTGAACTGGCGGCGGGTGACGTGCACGGCTGGTCCTCCTGTCGGGTCTCGACGCGGGTGCGGCGCCGATCGGTCCGGTGGATGATTGGGGGGGAGGCGGCCCGGTGCAAGCCGGTGGGTCGGACCCGCCTTGTGGAGCCGGAATCCGCGATCCCGGGGCGTCGGGGCCTCGGGGTCGGGCGCGGATACAATGGCCGCCCCCCGCTGATCCGGGGGGGCGATCGGACCGAGATAATCCCGTCCGGCCGGGACAGACCGGCCGACGCCACACTCTTTGCACGGAGTCTTACGCCAGTGCGCGCCAACGACATCAAACAAGGCATGGCGGTGACCCTCGACGGCAAGCTCTACGCCGTCGTCAAGTCCGCCCACACGAAACCGGGCAAGGGCCCGGCGTATGTCCAGCTCAAGCTCAAGGCGGTCGGGGGCGGCGGGCACATCGAGAAGCGTTTCGGCTCGACGGACGACCTGGCGGTCGCGACGCTGGACCGGCGCGACATGGAGTACCTGTACAACGCCGGCGACACGTACACCTTCATGGACATGGAGACGTACGACCAGGTGGAGATGGACGGCGAGTTCCTCGGCGACGCGACGGACTACCTGACGCCCAACCTGCAGATCGTCGTGCTGTTCCACGAGGGCACGCCGCTGACGGTGGAGCTGCCGGGCTCGGTGGACCTGGAGGTGACGGAGACGCCGCCCGGGATCAAGGGCGCGACGGTGACGAACCAGCTCAAGGAGGCGACGCTGGAGACCGGGATGAAGACGCGGGTCCCGCCGTTCATCGAGCCGGGCGAGAGGATCCGGGTGTCCACGACCGACGGGGCGTACATGTCCAGGTCTTCGGAATGAACGGGCGGATCGGAGGCGGCAGCTGATGGCGGACTCGGTGATTGATCGGATCGATCCGAAGGACACGGAAACCCTGGTGTTCCTCTACAACTCGGTCTTCAAGCCCGAGCTGGACGAGGCGTATTTCGAGCGGCGTCTGCGGAACCGGATCGCGACGCTGGTGCTGGTGGCGCGGATCGACAACGTCGCGGTCGGGTTCTTCATCGGGTTCGAGCTTCGGCCCGGGGTGTATTTCTCGTGGGTGACGGGGGTCTTCCCCGACGCTCGGCGGATGGGCATCGCGACGCAGCTCATGTGCGCCGCGGCGGAGTGGGCCAAGGCCGAGGGCTACCAGACGATCCGGTTCGAGTGCACGAACAAGCACCGGCCCATGCTGCATTTCGGCATCGCGCAGGAGTACGACATCGTCGGCATCCGTTACGACGGCGAGCTGCACGAAAACATGCTGATCTTCGAGCGGTCGCTCGTCTGATCGCACGAACAAACATGGCCACGCCCGGGCGTGGCCATGTCGCGCTGAACAAAGAATCGGGGATCGCGCCGGGTGTCAGTCCTAGGCCGGCTTGAGGTCGTCGGGCTGTGATCCCGGATCGGGCTGGGGCCTGGCGGGCTTGCCCGCGGGCGGGCCTGAGGAGAATCCGGGGCCGGTGATGGTTGAGGCCCCGAAGGCGCGGCCGGCGAAGGCGGCCTGCGCGCCGGCGGCGCCGGCGAGGCGTCTTGCGGGCTGACGCTCGGCGCCGTCCTCCTGGCCGCCCTCGTCCTGCTGCTCCTGCTGCTGCGGGGGCTGGGGCCTCTGCTGCTGCGTCTGCTGCTGCGGGATGAGCTGGGGGACCATCTGGAGCTTGAAGATCTTGTCGGTGACCTGGTCACGGATGGTGACCTGCATCTCCTCGAAGAGGCGCGCGCCCTCGCGCTTGAACTCGATGCGGGGGTCCTGCTGGCTGAAGGCGCGGAAGCTGATGGTGTCGCGGAGGCGGTCCATCGTCGCCAGGTGGTCCTTCCACGTGGTGTCGAGCACCTCGAGCAGGACGTAGCGCTCGAACTGGATCATCTCGGCGCGGAGGACGCCCTCGACCCGGGCGCGGATCGCGTTGTCGCGCTCCTCGCCCTCGAGCCTGTGGAGCGGCTCGCTCCATTCGATGTTCAGTCGCTCCTTCATGAACTCGTTGAGCGCTTCGTCGTTGTCGCGGACGGCCATCGCCTCATCCAGCGCCTTCTCGACGACGCCGTCCTCGACGAACCTGCGCGAGGCGCCCAGGAGCTCCTCGCGGAGCTGCTGCGGCATGCGGGTGCGGACGACGCTGTCGTCCCAGCCGATGTTGAAGCGGCGGTTCGCCCAGGCCGCGAGGCGGGCCGAGGCCTCCTTGGGGCTCTGCCGCATCAGCGCCATGGTCATCTGGAGGTTGAAGTCAACCGGGTGCTCGACCTCGCGCTCGACGTACTTGGACTCGGCTGCCTGCGCGAGCGCGTGGGCGACCTCCTCGGCGGATTCGAGGCCGGTGATCGAATCGAGCGGGACGTCCACCTCGAAGCGTGACTTCATCCAGCGGCGGAGCTCCTCGGCGCCGAAGTCCGGCGTGAGGAACATCCGGACCTCGCTAATGTCGGCGTTGTTGATCTGGTCGTGGCCGGCCTGGGTGATGGCGTCGATGACCTGCCTGCGGGTCATCTCGCGGAGCTCGCTGGGCTTGATGTCGGCGCCGTAGCGGAGCTTGGCCCAGTTGCTCAGGCCCTTGAGGTCGTAGTCCTCGGGGATGGCGTCCTCGGGCATGTATTCGCCGATGGTGACGCTGACCTCGCTGTGGATGTCCTCGACGGCGACCTGCTTGACGCGCTGCTCGATCTCGTCGGCCTCGCGACCGCGGAGGCGTTCGGGGAGCACGGAGACGTTCATGATCGACTTGGCGCGCTCGGCGATGCGCTCGTAGGGGTAGTCGCGGTCGAGGTCGGTCTCGGCGGCGTCGTAGCAGGCGTCGTCGATGTAGCCGAAGATCAGGCCCTTGACGTCGCGGCCCTCCAGGACGCGCTGGCGGAGCCCGTAGAACCCGCGGCGCTGGACCTCCATGACCTCGTCGTACTCGAGGATGTTCTTGCGGATCTGGAAGTTGCGCTCCTCGACCTTGCGCTGGGCGCGTTCGACGGCCTTGCTCATCATCGGGTGCTCGATGGAGTCGCCCTCCTTCATGCCCAGCCTGCTGAGGATACGGAGGGTGGTCTCTCCGGCGAAGAGCTTCATCAGGTCGTCTTCCATCGAGACGAAGAATCGCGACGAGCCGCGGTCGCCCTGGCGGCCCGATCGGCCTCGGAGCTGGTTGTCGATGCGGCGTGATTCGTGGCGCTCGGTGCCGACGACATGCAGTCCGCCGAGCTCCTCGATCGATTCAACCCACCCGACGCGGTGGAGGAGGAAGCGGTCCTGGGCGTCGAGCTCGGCGCGGAGCTGGGCGGCGTCCATGGTTTCGATGCGCTTGGGGTCGAGCCAGGTGTTCTCGCCGGTCCACTTGCGCAGCAGCGCCAGCTCGATGGAGGCGGCGTCCATGGACTCGGCCTCCTGCTTCTTGATCCCGAGCTCGCGCGGGGCGATCTTGCGGTAGATCTTCTCGCGGGCCTGCCCGTCGGAGTCCCCGGGGGTGAGGTCGCGCGGGGCGAGGTTGCGGCGCTGCCAGTGGTCGATGAGCTCCTCGCGGGTGACGGACTGGAGCTTGATGTCGGTGCCGCGGCCCGCCATGTTCGTGGCGATCATGACGGCGCCGAGCTCGCCGGCGCCGGCGATGATCTGCGACTCGCTCTCGTGCTGCTTGGCGTTGAGCACCTGGTGCTTGATCTGGTGCTCCTTGGCGAGCATGCGGCTGAGCATCTCGGAGTGCTCGACGCTGGTGGTGCCGACGAGGACGGGCCTGCCGACGTCGTGGAACGCCTTGATCTCATCGACGATGGCCTTCCACTTGTCCTTCTCGGACAGGAAGACGGTGTCGTTGTGATCGACGCGGACCATGGGCTTGTTGGTGGGGATGACGACGACGTCGAGCTTGTAGATGTCGTGGAACTCCTGCGCCTCGGTGTCGGCGGTGCCGGTCATGCCCGCGAGGCGCTTGTACATCTTGAAGAAGTTCTGGATGGTGACGGTGGCGACGGTCTGCGTCTCCTGCTTGATGGGGACGCCCTCCTTCGCCTCGACGGCCTGGTGCAGGCCCTCGGACCACTGGCGCCCGACCATGGGCCGCCCGGTGTTGACATCGACGATGACGATGGTGTCGTTGGTCTGCCCGGTGTGGGGGTCGGGCGTGGGCATGATGATGTAGTCGCGGTCGAGGGTGTACACGACGTGGGCGCGGACGGCCTGCTCGAGCAGGTGGGGCAGGTCGGTGTTCTCGCCGACGTAGAAGGAGCCGAGCCCGGCGATGCGCTGGGCGGCCTCGATCCCGTCGTGGGTGAGCGCGGCGCGTTTCTTGTCCATCTCGACCTCGTAGTACTGCGTGTGCTGGTCACGCTCGGCCTCGATGGTCGGGAGCTTCTCGCGGAGCTCCTTGAGCTCGGCCTGCATCGCGGGGACCTTCGACTTGTCGCGCGCGTTGCGGATGTCGCCCTCGATGCCCTTGATTCGCATCTTGCACGCCTCGACGTGCTTGTCGGCGTCGGCCCAGGGCTTGTGCAGGTCAACCAGCTTGCGCGCCAGGTCGTCCGCCAGCGCGTAGCGCGGGGCGTCGTCGTGCGCGAGGCCCGAGATGATCAGCGGCGTCCTGGCCTCGTCCACCAGCGTCGAGTCCACCTCGTCCACGATGGCGAAGTCCCGGCGGCGCTGCACCTGCTCGCCCAGCGAGCGCTTCATGTTGTCGCGGAGGTAATCGAAGCCGAACTCGCTCGTCGTGCCGTACACGACATCGCAGTGGTACATGATCCGCTTGAACTGCTCGGGCTGCATGTGCATGGGGTGGATGGCCCCGACGGTCATGCCCACGGCGTGGAAGAAGGGGTAGGTCCAGTCGCGGTCGCGCTGGACGAGGTAGTCGTTGACGGTGACGACGTGGATCGCGTCGCCGCTGAGCGACGCGAGGTAGGCGGCCAGCGGCGCGACGATCGTCTTGCCCTCGCCGGTCTTCATCTCGGCGATCTTGCCCTGCGAGAGGACCATCGCGCCGATGAGCTGCACGTCGAAGGGTCGGGCGCGGAAGGGCGGCTTGGACTCGGGGTAGAGCCCGCGCACCGCCTCGTAGAGCCCGACGGGGATGTCCACCTGGAGCCAGCCGGGCTGCGGGGCGGTGCAGCCCAGGAACTCGCCGAGCGGGTCGGCGTCGGGGGTCGCCTCGATCTTCGCCTTCGTCTCGTCGTAGAGCCGGCGGGCGGCCTCGGGCAGTCGGTCGGGGTTGAACCGGTCCGCGTGCTCGGGGTTGAAGATGTTGCGGATGCCGACGGCGCGGTCCATCGCCTCCCGGCCGACGGCGAAGACCTCGTTCATCACTTCGGTGAGCTTCTCACCCCTGCGGACACGCTCGCGGAACTCGAGGGTCTTCTCGCGGATCTGCTCGTCGGTCAGGGCGCGCATCTGGGGCTCCATCGAGGCGATGGCCTCGACGCGCCGGGTGTAGATCTTCACGACGCGCTCGTTGCGGGCGCCGAAGATCTTGCGGATGAAGAACCCGATAATGGGGATGTCCTGGTTCATGTGGATCGCTCTGTCGGTTGGGCTTTGCTGCTGCGGCGCTGCGCGCCGGCGGCTCCGGGTCGGAGCGCGGGATTCGGCGCGGGTTCATGCGCGGGGAGATGCGGATCTGGCGCGCGGCGGCCTGACAGACCACGACGCGGCACGGTGGGTTGTGAGGGAAATCGCCGGCGCTGCCGGCGCGCGGGATCAGCGCTGCGCCGGGGGCGGCAGGTTGATCAGGCCCTGGTCGGGCCAGCCCTCGAATGACACACCGTTCGGTGAGCCGCCTCCGGGTTCGCGGGTCGCGACCGGGAGGACGGGTTCCGAGGGCGCGGCGAAGGTCGGCGCCTGGACGGCGATCCGCTGGGCGCCGGGCTGTTTCTCGGTCGAGGCGAGGTCCCTGGCGGCGCGCGCGACGGCGTCGGTGAGCCAGCGGACGGTAAGCTCGCGCGGCGCCTCGCGGCGGTCGAGCCTCGCGGGGTCGGAGTTGTCAATCACCGCGGCGGTGGCCACGGAGGCCGTCAGCGCCAGGAGCAGGGCCACCGCGATGAGGCTCGGCGACACCGGTCGGCACGCGGTTGGCGTATCGGCGTGGGCCGGGCGGCGGTCTGTGCTCTGGGAATGGCGGTTCATGGGGTCGGTTGAAGTATCGACCGGGATCGGGGGTGTGGCAAGGGAGCGGGCCGCGATTCCGCGTCAATCCGCTTCACTTTTCGATGGGGAAGCGGGCGCTGGGGGTTTCTATCATCCTTTCTACGCCTTCCGAGACCCGGGGATCGAACCATGACAACGACCGAAAACCAGAATCCGGTCGGAGTCGAGTGGTTCGACGTCGTGGACTCCACCAGCGCCCTGGCGAGGCGGCTGGTCGGGTTCGGCGGCTTCGGGGATCGGCCCCGGCTCCTGGGCGCCGGTCGGCAGACTGGCGGCGTCGGGCGCTTCCGCAGGGCGTGGGCATCACCGCTCGGCGGGCTGTGGATGACGCTGGGCTGGCCGGTTTCAGCGGGATCGGCGCCGGGGATTGTCGAGGGGCTGGGCCTGCGCGTGGGCCTGGCGATGCACCGCGCGATCGACGAAACACTCTCGCAGCACGGCGCCGGGGACGCGGCGCGGATCAAGTGGCCCAACGACATCCTTGTTGACGGCAGGAAGGTCGCCGGGGCGCTGTGCGAGGTGATCCCGCGCGGCGAGATGGTTTTCATCCTCGCGGGCGTGGGCGTCAACGGGAACTTCCCGCGTTCGGAGCTCCCCGAGCAGCTGCAACACACGGCGACGACGCTGCTGGAGATCGCCGGGGCGCCGGTGGACCTCGATCGGCTGCGTAACAGCCTGACGGACGGGCTGCGCGGGGCCATGTTGACAACGGGGATCGACGAAGCGGCACTGACAGCGATCGGCCGCGTGCTGCACGGCGTCGGGGCGCCGATCGTCGTGACGATGCCGAGCACGCAGCGCGTTGAAGGGAGGCTGCTGGGGCTGACCGGCGACGGCAGGCTGCGCCTGGGCGCCGGCGCCGGGGAGGTCGTCCTGCCCAGCGGGGTCGAGCTGGCGAGCGTGAACTCATGCTGATCGCGCTGCAGATCGCGCTGCTGGTCATCGCGGCGTTGTGGATTGTCATGGCGATCGGGGCGATGCGGGCGCTGCGGACGCTTCCACGGCCGGTCAGGCTCGGCGCGATCGGCGAGGGAGAGCTGGCGGGCAGACTCGTGTCGGTCATCATCGCGGCGCGCGACGAGGCGGGGCGGATCGAGGAGACCGTCCGCCGGGCGCTGGCGCAGGAGGGCGTGGCGATCGAGGTGATCGCGGTGGACGACCGATCGCAGGACGGCACCGGCGAGTCGCTCGACGCGATGGCGGGTTCGGACGATCGGCTCCGCGTCGTGCATATCACCGAACTGCCGGATGGCTGGCTGGGCAAGTGCCACGCGCTGCACGAGGGTTCGCGCGCGGCGCGGGGGGACTGGCTGTGCTTTCTGGACGCGGACACGCACCTGGCGGCGAACGCCGTGGCGGGATCGCTGGCGGTGGCGATTCGCGCGCAGGTCGAGCACGTGACGCTGCTGCCGGACCTGGTCAAGCCGAGCTTCTGGGGGCAGGTGGCGCTGGGGAGCTTCTGGACGCAGATGAGCGACCGGGCGCGGAAGGTCAACAACGACCACCGCAACCTCTTCATGGGCGTCGGGGCGTTCAACATGATCGAGCGGAGCACGTACGACGCCTTCGGCGGGCACGGGCGGCTCCGGCTGCAGGTGATCGACGACATGGTGCTGGGGCTGTGCGTGCGGAAAATCGGCGCGCGCACCAGGGTCGTCCTGGGGCCGGAAGTCGCGGAGATCGAGTACGGCCACGACCTGCCCAGCGCGACGCGGCTCTTCGAAAAGAACGGGTACGCGGCGCTGAACTACAACCCGTGGCTGCTGGCGCTGCTGACGGTGGTCGCGCCGGTGATGGTGGTCGTCCCGCTGCTCGGGCCGGTTTGGGCGCTGGCGCTGGGCGCGTGGGCGGGGTGGGCGGCGCTGGCGGGGATCGCGCTCTCGGCGGTCCCGGCGGTGCGGATGGCGAGATCACAGGGCGGGAGCCCGCTCGCGGCGGCGATCACGCCGATCGGGCACCTGTTCTTCCTGTACGCGATCGTGCGGTCGTACGTCCTGACGAGACGCCGCGGCGGGATCGTGTGGCGGGAGACGTTCTATCCGCTGAATGAACTGAAGGCGGCGCGGTTGTCGTGGCGGGTGAAGGAGGCGCTGCCGGGGATGAACTAGTTGCGCACCCGGCGCCGCGCGGCGCTTGTCAGGATGAGCAGCGGCAGCGCGAGGGATGGCGATTCGGGGACATACGCTGACGCGATCCGGAGCCCTGTAAAGCCGAAATCCGGGAAGTTCACGTTTGGCGCAGCGCTGACATGATCCACAAACGGCAGCACAAAGTCGGGTGTGTTCCAATGCGTTCCGACCATGTGACGACCGATGCCATCCGGGTCATAATCTTCCGCCCACTCCTGCACACTGCCCGAGACATCCAGCAGGCCCCAGGGAAGGTTGACCTCCGGGTACGAGCCGGGGAGGGGGAGCCCGCCGATGACGTCGCCGAAGATGTCCTGGGGCAGCCCCGCGTTGGTCTGGCCCTCGCCCGGCTGACCTGGGATGAGCGGCGTGTCCTGCGCGTTGGGGTAGGGCCACCACCCCCCCTGCCCCTGGCCGTACCGGTTGGGGTCGTAGAAGGCCGCTTTCTTCCATTCGTCCACCGACGGGATCCAGAACCTGGCGCCCTCGGACCGCGTCGCCTGGCCGACCGGCCTGCCGGTGTCGGGGTCCCGGCCGAAGGTTGAGGTGTCGTAGGCGCCGGACTCGAAGGCGTCGCGCGTCAGCGCCTTGCCGTTGTGGAGCCAGTTGACGTACCGGGCTGCGTACTCCCAGGAGACCTCGACGGAATACCCACTGAAAGCCGGCGTGAAGACCGGAACGCCATCAGCGCCGACGTGCGAGAACTGGGCCGCGTTGCCATTGAATGCGTTTCGATTCCAATCCTCGCGCGGCGCATACGGCGCGTACGCCAGAACGAACTCGTACCACTGGGGCTCAGAGACCTCCTTCGTCGCCAATCGGTAGGTGTGGTCGACAGTCCCGCCGCGGTAGAGGTCCACGAACTCGCCGTACTCGCCGTTGTAGGGCGCGTTGCCGGGATCGCCGATCACCGCCCAGTCGAAGTCGTAATCGGGAACGCCGCCTCCGGCGATTGCGGGGGACGCGAGCGTCAGGGTCGCCAGCGCGATCGCGGCGAGGCTGATCGAATATGGG
The DNA here is from genome assembly GCA_020639135.1 of Phycisphaeraceae bacterium. Classification (GTDB taxonomy): domain Bacteria; phylum Planctomycetota; class Phycisphaerae; order Phycisphaerales; family UBA1924; genus JACKHE01. Next base: position 292,874 of record JACKHE010000003.1, on the reverse strand, counting down.
GTGTTTTTCATCATCTTGATGCTCCTCTGTCCGGGTGGCGTGGCACTGCGCAGCAGTACCACGGTTCTGGGCGGAACTTTCGTGGCCCTGCTTCCCCTGTCCCACGCCACCCCCGGAGGTATCGGGAGAACATTTGTTTTCGACGCAGAAATCGGGACGGTATCCGAGCCTTCGCTGCGCTCAGACTCGGCGTCTATTGGGGGAGGCGTCGCATGCATCGTGGTACTGCTTCGCATTACCACGCCACCCGGAGTCAGTGCACCAGCGCGACGGGGGCGGCGACGTCCTTGAGGTACTTGGACGTGGCGCCGCCGAAGAGGAGGTCCTGGAGACGGCTCTTGGCGTAAGCGCCCATGACGACGAGCGCGAAGCCGTCGGTGGCGACGGCGTGCTCGCTCAGGACGCCGTGGTCGTGCAGCTCCTTCTCGCACATCGGGCTGACGCTCGCGTCGGGGGCGAGCTCGGCGGCGCGCTCGGCGGATTCCTCTTTCGAGAGCGAGGGGCCCTCCACCGCGAGGACGGCGTGCGGCCAGCCGGCCTCCTTCGCGACGGCGTCGGCGAAGGCGATGGCCTTCTTGGCGGGGGCGGCGCCGTTGAAGATCGTCACAACGCGGATGATGGGCCTGGTCGGGGCGGAGACGATGAGCACGGGGCAGGGCGCGTGCTCGACGAGGGAGCGCGTGGTCGAGCCGATGCCCCCTGAGTGGAAGCGGCCCTTGTGGCCCACGGCGACGAGGTCGCCGGCGCCGGCGGTGTCGCACAGCAGCGGGACGAGGCGGCCGAACTCGATGCGGGTGGTGATGGCGACGCCCTGGGCTTCGCCCTCGCGCTGGAGCTCGGCGAGGGCGTCGGTCGCCCACCGGCGCTCCTCGGCGCTGGCCTCGTGCATGCTGACCATTGCGGGGCCGGCGTCGAATCCCATCGCGGGGTCGATGATGACGGCCGGCGGGATGGGCTCGATGGCGTGGATGACCTCGACACCGGCGCCGGTGGCCTGCGCGAGGGTCAGCGCGTAGTTGAAGGCCTCGCGCGCCAGTTCCGAGCCGTCGTAGCCGACGATGATTCGTCCGATCATGTGCGTTCCCCGCGTATCCGGCATCACGATACCGCCAACGGGGTCCGTTTTCCTGCCGGTGTTCTCCCTCGATGGCGAAGTTCCGCGTCGGCGGCAATGCGGCGCGGGGGTCGGGCGTTGTGGTTGGTGGCGGCTGTGGTAGGCTGCGCCGGCGGTCCGGCGGCTGGAGGGCGCGAGCGATGCCCGCGGTGAGCGAAAACCAACCGACCCAATCCATGCGGGCGATCGGCCCCGAGGCGTTCACGCCGGCGGCGGCGCGTCGGCTGCTGTGGCGGGCGGGCTTCGGCGGGACGCCCGGGCAGGCGCGGACGCTGTCGGAGTGGGGCCCCGAGCGGGCGGTGGATTTCCTGCTGGAGTACGACGCGATCCCTTACGAGCGAGACGACGATTCGTCGTTCTCCGGGTCGATCGTGGTCCCGCTGAGCGAGCAGGAGCAGCGGCAGCTGGCGCGGGCCCGGCAGGGCGGGGACGAGGAGACGGTGGCGCGCTTCCGCGCGCGCCGGCAGGCGGCGCAGCGCGAGGACCGCAAGCAGATGGCGTCGGTCCAGCGGTGGTGGCTGGCGCGGATGATCGAGAGCCCCAGACCGATGCAGGAGAAGATGACGCTGTTCTGGCACGGGCGCCTCGTCAGCGGCTACCGCGCGGTGGAGAACAGCTACCACATGCTCGGGCAGAACAACCTGTTCCGCGAGCACGCGCTGGGGAGCTTCGCGGGCCTGCTCCACGCGATCATCCGCGACCCGGCGATGCTGGAGTACCTCGACAACAAACGCTCGCGCAAGAACGCGCCCAACGAGAACCTCGCGCGCGAGCTGATGGAGCTCTTCGCGCTGGGCGTCGGGGCCTACTCCGAGAGGGACATCAAGGAGGGCGCCAGGGCGCTGACCGGGTACTCCTACGAGGGCAACGGGTTCGTCTTCAACCGCAACCAGCACGACGGCGGGTCGAAGACGATCCTCGGCGTGCGGGGCCCGCTCGACGGCGACGGGTTCGTCGATGCGATCCTCGCGCAGCGGGCGTGCGCGGAGTTCCTGTGCTGGGGCCTGTACCGGTTCTTTGTCGCGGACCTGCCGCAGGATTTCAAGCGGACGCCGGGCTGGGCGAAGGCGGTCATCGGGAAGATGGCCTCGACGCTGCGGCGCCACAAGTACGAGCTGCGGCCCGCGCTGCGGGAGCTGTTCCTGTCGGAGCACTTCCACGACCCGGCGCTGGGTGACGAGAAGATCAAGTCGCCGGTGGAGCTGGTGGTGGGCGCGGTGCGCTCGATCGGGGCGCCGGTGCGCGAGCTGGGGGTGCTGATCGATGCGCTGGACCTGATGGGGCAGGACCTGTTCAACCCGCCGAACGTCGCGGGCTGGGCGGGCGGGCGCGCGTGGATCAACACCTCGACGCTCTACGCGCGGCAGAACACGCTGACGTACCTCCTCACCGGGGAGACGCCCGAGGGCGAGCGCCGGAGGGCGCGTGGCGGGCATCCGTTCGATCCCCGATCGCTCGCGTCGGGGCTGGGCGTGCCGGCGAAGGACACGGATCTGTTTGCCTCGGCGCTGCTCGGGCACCTGCTGGGCGAGGCCGCGAAACCGCTGCGGCCCCAGCGCGAGCGGCTGGTGTCCGGCATGCTGCGTGAGGCGCCGGGGATGGACGGGATCCGGGAGGCGGTGGGGCTGATCACGGCGCTGCCGGAGTACCAGTTGTGCTGAGTGGAGAGGACGGAGGCGACCGATGAGCATCGACCTGCACAACGCGACGACCTTCACGAGACGAAGGTTCCTGACGACCGGGGTGACACTCGCCTCGTGCGCGGTGACGGTTCCGTGGTTTGTCCAGGGATCGGCGCGTGCGCTGGCGCAGTCGAGCAAGGGGCTGTCGTCGGTCCCGGGGCGGCCCGACGAGCGGGTGCTGGTCGTGCTGCAGCTCGGCGGCGGCAACGACGGGCTCAACACCGTCGCGCCGGTGGACCTGAGCGCGTACCACAACGCCCGGCCCTCGATCGGTCTCAGCGCGAGCGAGGCGCTGCGGCTGGACCCGCGGCATCCGATCGGGCTGCACCCGGGGCTGACGGGGCTCAAGTCGCTGTATGACGAGGGGCTGCTGTCGGTGATCCAGGGCGTGGGGTATCCCAACCCGAACCGGTCGCACTTCAAGTCGATGGATATCTGGCACACGGCGGACCTGAGCGGCGTAGGGCAGGGCTGGCTGGGGCGCTACTTCGACAACCAGTGCCGGGGCGAGCCGAGCCCCGACCCGGCGATGGGGCTGGCGCTGGGGCGCAAGACGCCGCTGGCGATGGAGGGGCGCGAGGTCAGGCCGCTGAGCTTCGAGACTTCCGAGCTGTACCGTCGGACCGCCTCCGACGGGGGCGCGCTGGACAGCGCGTACGACGAGGCGATCCTGCCGGGCGCCGATCTCGACCCGGGTTCACCGGCGGCGTACCTGATGCGCACGGCGATGGATGCGCAGCTCAGCGGCGCGCTGATCCGCGGGGCGGTGGACCGGACGCCGACGACGGAGTTCCCGCGCACCGCGCTGGGTCGGCAGCTTGCGATGGTCGCCGGGATGATCGGCGCCGGGATGACGACGAAGGTGTACTACGTGACGATGAGCGGCTTCGATACGCACGCCGGGCAGGGCGGCGTGCAGGGCTCGCACGCGAACCTGCTGACGCAGTTCGGCGACGCGATGCGGGCGTTCTACGCGGAGCTGCGGGCGCAGCGGAACGACACGCGGGTGCTGACGATGTGCTTCAGCGAGTTCGGGCGCCGGGTGAAACAGAACGGCTCCAACGGGACGGACCACGGGACGGCGGCGCCGATGTTCCTGGCCGGCCCGATGGCGCGCGCGGGCGTGCTCAACGAGCACCCGTCGCTGACGGATCTGGACGACAACGGCGACCTGAAGTTCACCATCGACTTCCGGAGCGTGTACGCGGGGATCCTCGAGGACTGGCTCAAGGCGGACGCCTTCGAGACGCTGGGCGTGCGGATGCGCCCGGCGCGGGTGATCGCGGCGGAGTGACTCTCCGGCTCAGCGTTTGCGGGTGGTCTTCTTTTTCCCGGCGCCCGGGCCCGGCCTGGCCGGCTCTTCCTTCTTCATGATGAAGCAGTAGTTGAAGCCGCGGAGGAAGAAGTTCTCCTCGACGGCGCTGCGGCGCCAGTTGCCGCGCTCGAGCTTCTGGTTGCCCCGGACGACGGCGATGATGTCGATGGGTTTGAACGATTCCCGCATGATCGCGAAGAGCTCGAATCCGACGGGGCAGAAGCTGGGCCGGTCGCTGCCCGGCTTGCGCTTGCGGTAGGAGTCGGAGACGTAGAGGCCGAGGTAGCGGCGGTTCTTGAGGACGCGGTGGGACTCGGCGATGACCAGGCGCATCGCGTCGTAGTAGGCGCCGCCGATGACGCCGCGGTCGTCGGGCTCGCTCGCGTCGAGCCGGCCGATGCAGCCGGGCTCATCGGAGTAATCGATATGGGTCGAGTACGGCGGGTCGATGAAGACGAAGTCGGCCCAGGCGCTGGGGAGCGGGAGCTGCCGCGCGTCGGCGCGTTCGACGTCGTCGCGCGTGGGGTTGATGTCGAAGCCCCGGGGCGTGCGGCCCAGGTCGCCGGCCACGTCGATCGTCGTTCCGGAGCCGCACATGGGATCGACGACACGGTCGCCCTCTCGCGTGTAGCGGGTGAGCAGCTGCCAGATAACCCAGCTGGGCGTGGCGCCGGCGTAGTTCTTGTCGCCGTGCTCGGTGTCGCCGTAGTGCTGGCTGGGGTAGGTCCAGAGCGTCGAGGGGAAGACGGTGATGGGCGGCTTGTCGAATCGCTGCGCCCTGGGGCGGCGCTTGCCGGGGCCTGGCGAGGGCTTGCGGGGGGCGGGCATGCTCAGCCGATCCGGGTCACGAGCGCTTCGGTGATGATGGGCAGCGCCTCGTGGAAAGGTTTGGCGATCCGGAGCCCGGCGGCCCTGGCGTGGCCGCCTCCGCCGAACTCGCGCGCGATGGCGTTGACATCGACGGCGTCCTCGTCGCCGACGGGCTTGGAACGGAGGCTGATCTTGGTGGCGCCGTAGTCGGTCTCGGTGACCATCGCGCTGACACGGACTTCTGCGATGCTGAGCGGGGCCTCGACGAAACCGCCGGAGTCGCCTGGCTGGGCGTCGGTGCGTTCGAAGTCGGCGCCGCGGAGGGACATGATCGCGACGCGCCCGCCGGCGTGCATTTCGAGTGAGGTCAGCGCGACGGCGAAGAGGCGGAGCCGCGCCTCGTTGTCGGACTGCTCGATGTTGGCGTAGAGGCGGTCGAACTCGACGCCGGTGTCGAGGAGGTCGGCGACGAGGCGCAGGGTGTTCGGCGTGGTGTTGGAGTGGCGGAACCAGCCGGTGTCGGTGGCGATGCCCATGAAGACGGGCTCGGCGATGTCGATGGGCAGCTGCGCCGCGGAGTCGAGCCCGAGGATCTCGACGGCGAGGCGCGCGACGATCTCGCACGCGGCGCTGGCGGCGGGGTCGATCAGTTTCGCCGGCGCGGTGTCGGCGTCGCCGTGGAGGTGGTGGTCGATGACGATCGTCTTCTCGGCGCGGTCGCGGAGCCAGTGCTCGACGCCTCCCAGCTGCGACCACGAGCCGGTGTCGAGGACGACGACGGCGTCGGGCTCGAAGGGGATCGCCTGCTCGCTGTCATCGGCGCCGAGATGGACGATCGGCGTGCCGCGGACGACGCGGTCGAACCGGTAGGGCCACGGCGGGAGGTAGAGGGGCGTGGCCTCGACGCCGATCTTCGAGAGAGCGCGGGCGAGGGCGAGCGTGGAGCCGATGGCGTCACCGTCGGGCTTGGTGTGGGTGAGGATCGCGACGCGTTGCGCCCGGCGGAGCCTGGCGGCTATCGCTGGGATGTCGATCGACGTCGCCCACTCGGCGCTGGCGCTGGTCGTGATGTCCTGGCCTGGGTTGATCATGTGCATGCTTGATGAGACGGGTCGGTTGTCGGCTGGACCCGGCCTGACGCGGGCATCGGGGACAGGGTATCGAGACAGCGCAGGATGTGGTCCACGTCGCGTTCGATCTGTTCGACCAGCGCGGCAACGGAGTTGAACCGGGCCTGCCCCCGGATCCACGCGAGGCAGTCGAGCTCGCAGCGCCAGCCGTACTCGTCGCCGGCGGGGCCTGCCCACCCGCAGCAATACGCCTCCAGGGTCCGGTTCGTTCCGTCGAAAGTCGGCTTGGACCCGATGCTGATGGCCGCGGGCCAGCGCTCGCCGTTTTCGAGCGTGGCGATCCCGGCGTAGATGCCGTCGGCGGGCAGGAGCGCGCCGGTCTCGATGTTGGCCGTGGGGAATCCGATCTGCCGGCCCCGGCGGTCGCCCCGGACGACCGTCCCGGCGAGGCGGTGGGGTCTGCCCAGCACGATGGCGGCGTCGGCGACACGGCCCATCGCCAGCAGCCAGCGGGTGAGCGTGCTCGAAGCGCGGACGAGGATCTGGTCGGACAGCCCCACCTCGACCTGCTCGACGATGATCGTCTCGACGCCGTGATCATCGCCGAAGGCTCGCAACGTCTCGGAGTCGCCGGCGCGGTTGGCGCCGAAGCGGAAGTCATCGCCCTCGACGACCGCGTCGGGGTGATGCTCCCGGAAGAAGGCCCGGAGGAACGCTTCGGGCGACATCGCCAGCAGCTCGGCGGTCGGGTGGATGGGCACGACCTCGTCGGCGCCGTGCTCTCGGAGCAATCGTGCGCGTTCCTCGAAGGGCGTGATGGGCGTTGGCGCGGAGCGGCCGGTGAGGATCGCCGCGGGATGGAGGTCGAACGAGGCGGCGATGACCCTGCCGCGACCGCCGGCGCGCCGGCGCGCGGCGTGGAGCAACGCCTGGTGCCCCAGGTGGACGCCGTCGAAGTTGCCGATCGTGACGACGGTCGCGGTCGCGCTGTCGGTGGGTGTCGGGGTCGGCCGGGGCATAGCGTCAAGCCTAGTCCTGAAGGGGCTCGGGAACCAACCCGGGATGCGCTCGGGTTCGTCCGGGGCGGGCCCTTCGGTGGTACGCTCGTGCGATGACTGATCTGACTCTGCCCGAGATCAACGCCCGGCGTCCGGCGCTGCTGGTCGTCGCGGCGCCGAAGGAGGCGGAGGCGGTCCTGCGGGGGCTCGGCGCCGGTGATCCGGTCGGCGGAGGATTCCGGAGGTGGGAAGTCATCCCTGCGCGTCCGGGCTTCGAGGTGCTGATGACCGGCGTCGGCAAGGCGTGCGCCGCGGGGGCGGTGGCGATGGCGCTGGACCTCGATCGGCACTCGGCGCTGATCAGCACGGGGATCGCCGGGGCGCTGCCGGGCGCCGGCGCTCCGGGTGTGCGGGAGGTCGTCCTAGCCGACACCAGCGTGTACGCCGACGAGGGGATCGAGACGCCGGACGGGTTCCACGATGTTGCGTCGATGGGGTTCTCGCCGGCGCCCCCGGGTCTGGAGGCGATGGGTCTGCGTGTGGGCGGCGATCCGGCGCTGCTGGCGGCGCTGCGGGGGCTCTCGGACCGCGTCGGCGCGATCGCGACGGTCTCGACGTGCGCCGGGACCGACGGGGGCGCTTCGCGGATCGCCGCGCGGACGGGCGCCGTCGCGGAGGCGATGGAAGGGGCCGCGGTCGGGTTCACGGGGCTGAGCGTCGCGCAGGCGCGGAGATCGGCGGCGGCGCCGTTCGCCGAGATCCGGGTCATCAGCAACACGACCGGCGACCGCGGCGCCCAGCGCTGGGACCTGCCCGGCGCGCTGGACCGCCTCGCCCGGCTGGCCGGGGAAATGGCGGACAAGCTTCAGGGCTGAGCCGGGTCGGTTCGGCTGCGGGTTCCGAGAACCGACGCGGCTGGGGCGTTTCGCGCGCCGGCTGAACCGTCTGCGCGGGTGAGTGGGGTCGCCCGGCGCGGTTGGCGCGCGGCGGGTGAACCCCCCCATCGGCGGTGTCGATGGAGACCGTGGCGGGCCGCGAGGGCGGGGCGGTCCGGTGGCGCCCGTGCGCCGGTTGTCAGGAATCCCCCGGGAGGAGCGCGGATCGGATGGGGCTCGGAATGATCGGAACAACTCCCGTGTTCGCGGTGGATTTCGGCGTTGCCTCGCTGAAGGCGCTGCAGCTGAGCGCTGACGCGAGGCAGGTCGTCGCCGCGGCGACGGTGGAGACCCCGGTGGACCTGAGGCTCCAGCACTCGCGCAGGTTCGAGTTCCAGGTCGATGCGCTGCCCAAGCTGCTCCGCGGCGTCGGCATCAAGGGCAAGCGCGCGGTGTGCTCGATCCCGGCTTCGCAGACGTACGTGCACCACTTCCGCGTCCCGAAACAGGACGATGTCCCGCTGGACACCGCGGTGGGCGCCGAGCTGCTGGCCCACACGCACTGCGACCCGGCGCGGGTGGTGTTCCGGAGCATCCCCGTCAAGGGCGTGGTGCAGGGCTCGTCCCGGCAGGAGACGATCTGCATCGCGCTGGCGCGGGACCTGGTGATGAAGACCATCGCGTCGCTGAAGAAGCAGAAGATCGAGGCGATCGGCGTCTTCAGCGAACACCTGGCGCTGCAGGCGGCGTGCGTGGCGATGACGGAGAAGACCAAGGAGGCGGCGTTCCCGACGCTGTACCTGGACATCAGCGCGACGTCCACGAAGGCGATCATCACGCACAGCGGGAACCTCGTCTTCGCCAAGACGATCGGGATCGGGGGCTCGTCCTTCGATCACACGATCGCCAGCGCGCACCGCTGCGGCCCGGTCGCCGCGCACGTGATGCGTGTCGGCGCGTGCGGTGGCCCGGGCACCGGCGACGACGGCGAGTCGGTCGCCGTGGCGGACCCGAAGCGGATCGAATCGGAGTGCGCCGAGCAGATCGAGGCGCTGACGGACGAGATCTCGATGTGCCTGCGGTACCACCGGCAGCTGTTCCCGGACGACCCGGTGTGCCGCGCGGTGCTGCTTGGCGGGGAGACCCGGAGCAAGCACCTGTGCCACGCGGTGGCGCGTTCGCTGCGGCTCCCGACCCAGATCGCGGACCCGTTCGCGCGGCTGAGCAAGGACAGGGCACAGGCGCTGGGGCTGAATCTCTCGGAGGCGCAGCCCGGCTGGTCAACGCCACTGGGGCTGTGCCTGATGCCGCACGGGGGCTGAACCAAACGGTCTGAAGGACCACCAGGCCGGGGCGGGCGCCCCGGCATCGGAGCGAATGAGCGATGCATGACAACCCCTTCCCGAGCAGCGCGAGTTTCATCCCGGACGACGTGATCGCCAAGCGTCTGGAGCGGCGGACGAGCGCGATCTGCCTGACGCTGTTCTTCATCGTGATGATCGGCGTTGCGGGCGCGTTCTTCGTGACCAACCAGCGGTGGACGCAGGTCAAGGCGCACCAGGACGCGATCAACACGCGGTACGTGCAGGCGGCGAAGGACATCGAGATCCTGAAGGTGCTCGAATCGCAGCGCGCGGAGATGGTCGAGAAGGCGAGCCTGACCACGGCGCTGATCGAGCACGTGCCGCGTTCGATCCTCCTGGCGGAGTTCATCAACCGGATGCCCGAGGAGACGACGCTGCTGGAGTTCACGCTCGAGAGCAAGCGCATCAAGGAGCAGGCGCCGGTCGCCAAGGAGGCCAAGGGCAAGAAGCCCCGGAGCCTGACGCGGTCCCCCTCCGCCGAGGAGGCGAAGGAGCTCGCCGAGGCGAGCAAGCCCAGGCCCCCGAAGTTCGAGACGAGCCTGGTGATCATCGGCGCGGCCTCGACGCACCAGGACGTGTCGGAGTATCTCAAGGCGCTCCAGGAGTGCGAGCTCCTGGGCGACGTGGAGCTGAAGTACAGCGAATCGACAATCATCGACGACCAGGACCTGGTCAAGTTCCGCCTGGAGGCGGACCTGCTCGCCGACGCGGACGCGAGGCGGATCGAGCCGCTGAAGGCCCCGAGGCTGAACGTGATCGGTGAGGGCCCGCGTGGCGTGCTCGACGCGGTCGCGGACGCGCTCAAGGGCGGGAAGGAGCACTGAAATGAAGTTCGGCACGCGTGAGTTCCTGTTCGTGCTCGTGCTGCTGGCGGTGCCGGTGGCCTCGTGGTGGTTCGTCTTCAAGGCGCAGAACGAGGAGATCGCCCAGGCGAACCAGGAGATCACCCACAAGGAGGCGATGCTCGAGAAGCTCGACGCCGCGACCGCCAAGTCCGAGGATCTCAAGAAGATCAACGAGGACATCTGGAACGAGATCCAGGTGATCGAGTCGAGGCTGCCCTCCGACAAGGAGGTCGATGTCATCCTCCAGCAGGTGGCGCAGATCGCCCTGAGCAACAACCTCAAGCTGCCCAAGGTCAAGTCCGCCAAGCCGGTCACCGCGGCGAAGTACATGGAGCAGCCGCTGGAGATGAAGATCGAGGGCGACTTCGACGCCTTCTACACCTTCCTCCTCGAAGTCGAGCGTCTGGACCGCATCACGCGGCTTCCCGACATGGTGATCAAGCGGTCTGACAAGATCGACGGCATGATCGAGGCCGAGTTCACGCTCAGCATCTACTTCGAGCAGGGCAAGCCGGGGAGGGCCGACTCGTGAGCATGATCCACGACGATCCCGGGGCGAAGCCGATGTCGGGCATGGTCGGCGGGGCGATGGACGACACGCCGGAGCACGACAGCGCCGCGGCGGTGGCCATCGAGCTGCTCGGCGGCGCCACCATCGACCAGGCGGTTCCCGAGAGGAAGAAGCCGATCCCCGATTCGGCGCTGCTCCTGGCGCTGGTCGTGCTTGTCGCCGGGGGCGGGCTCTACCTGATGCGCCAGATGGGCCTCGGGGCCAAGATCCAGTTCACCAACGTCAAGATCGATTACCCGCTCGAAGGCGGCTCCCAGAAGGGTGACGACCAGAGGCTCCTGGCGGACCTCCGGAGCGGGGGCGTCGAGCAGGTCCCGCTGAACCAGGTGCAGAAGAACCCCTTCGAGCTGATCGGCGAGGCGCGCATGGTCAACGACATGCCCGTCCTGCCCAGGGGCGAGAGCCCCGAGGAGGCGCGGCTGCGGCGCGCCGCGGAGGACCGCCAGCGTCTGATCGCCAACCGGTACGCGAGCCTGGACCTCAACAGCGTGCTGCTCGGGGGCGTCCCCGTGGCGCGCATCTCGGGCCAGACGGTGCGCGTCGGCGACCTCGTCGCGGATCTCTTCCTCGTCAAGTCGATCACCTCGCGGACCGTTGACCTGGAGGTCGATGGCAAGCTGTACACGCTCAGCCTCGGCGAGTGACCGGACCGGAGGCTCAACCTTGGGCAAGATCGACATCGACAACCTGCTCAGCGACCTCGGCTTCAACGAAGACGAGGGAGAGGGTGTCAGCGAGGCGCATTTCGTGGACCCGACCGGCCGCGAACCGGACGGCGACGACGCCGGGGTGTCGCCCTTCTCCGAGACGATCGACTACAGCGGCGAGCCGGAGGCGCCGGCGCCCGGGGAGATGTTCTATCCCCACGGCGCGCCCCCGGAGGCGCCGCGGGACCCGGACGCGGGTCTGCCCGATGCGCTGACGTCGATCTACACGCCGGAGCAGCCGCAGGCGCACGCCAAGCGCGACCTGGGCGCGATCCTGGTGGAGCGGGAGATCATCACGGGGGCGCAGCTCTCGCTGGCCAAGGGCGTGATGGCGCAGACGCCGGGCTCGGCGCTCGTTGATGTGCTGGTGAATCAGGACGCCGACGAGGTGGGGATCCAGCGGATCGTCGCGGAGCTCGCGGGGCTGCCCTTCGAGGCGCTGGACCCGGAGCTGGGCGACCGGGCGGTGTGCGGCAAGCACATCCAGCGGCTCTCGACCAAGTTCTGCAAGAAGCAGCAGATCCTGCCGCTGCGCGAGGAGGGCATCCGCCTGGTCGTCGGCGTGATCAAGCCGGACGAGGTGTTCCAGCTTGACGACGTAAAGCGCCGGCTGGGCGTTGCGTCGATCAAGCCGGTGGTGATCTCGCGCGGCGACCTGCACCGGATGCTCGAGCTTTTCGGCGAGCCCGATCAGCAGGAGATGGACCTGGAGGACATCCTCAGCGACATCCAGGAGGATGACGTTCAGATCGCCGAGGACGAGGTCGAGGAGCTCGATCTCGAGAAGCAGGCGGCGGAGTCGCCGGTCATCCGGTACGTGAACTACATCCTCCAGACCGCCTCGAAGGAGGGCGCGTCGGACATCCACATCGAGCCCGGCGAGCGCGGGATCAAGGTCAGGCTCCGCATCGACGGCATCCTGTTCGAATCGATGAACCCGCCCGCGGCGATGGCTGCGGCGATCGCGTCGCGCCTGAAGATCATGGCGAACCTGGACATCGCCGAGCGCCGCCTCCCCCAGGACGGGCGCATCCGGTGCAACATCCAGGGGCGCAAGCTGGACCTGCGCATGTCCACGCTGCCGACGGCGCACGGAGAGAAGATCGTGCTCCGCATCCTCGACACGCGCTCGATCAACGTGAAGCTCGAGGACCTGGGGCTCGACGAGAACACGCTGCGGATCTGGAACAACCAGGTCGCCGAGCCCAACGGGATCATCCTCGTCACCGGGCCCACCGGCTCGGGCAAGACGACCACGCTGTACGCCTCGCTGCGGCAGATGGACAAGCAGAAGATGAACATCTCGACCGTCGAGGACCCGATCGAGTACCAGCTCGACGGTGTCACGCAGACCCAGACGCACGACCGCATCGGGATGACCTTCGCCAAGGCGCTCAAGGCGCTGCTGCGCCAGGACCCGGACGTCGTGCTCATCGGCGAGATCCGCGACCTGGACACCGCGACCACCGCGGTGCAGGCCGCGCTGACCGGCCACCTCGTGCTCTCGACGCTGCACACCAACGACGCGCCGAGCTCCGTCACGCGCCTGGTGAACATCGGGATCGAGCCGTTCCTGGTCGGCGCCGCGCTCAACGGCGTGCTCGCCCAGCGCCTGGTGCGCCGGATCTGTCAGCACTGCAAACAGCACATCAAGCCGATCGAGGAGCTTGGCGACTTCCTGGAGATGCACGGGCTCGACCGGGACACGATCGTCGAGGGCGCCGGCTGCGAGCACTGCCGCAACACGGGGTACTCGGGGCGCCTGGGCATCTACGAGCTGCTCGTCGTGGACGACACGCTCCGCGACATGATCGCGCGAAACCCCAACGTCTCCGAGTTCCGTCGGATGTGCCTGGAGCGCGGCATGAACACGCTGCGCGAGGACGGCATGAACAAGGTGCGGGCCGAGCTGACCACCGTGCAGGAGATCCGGCGCGTCACCGAGTCCGGTCACTGACCGGCGCTGGCGTCACTTCTTCTCGGTCTCGGGTTTCTTCGGCGCGTCTTCCGCGGCTTTGTCGGCGGCTTTCTCCGGAGTTGCATCGGCGGGTTTGGGTTCGGGCGTCGGCGCGACGACATCGCGCGAACCCTCGGCCATTGCCTTGAACAGCTGCACCATGCCCGGGGGCATCGCCGGCGGGATCGCGGGCTTCGGCCTGCCGTCGTCGGCCGTTACCGCCGGGTCCGGGGACCCGGCGTTGTCGGCGGCCGGCTCCCGCGAGAGAGCGATCAGTTCGTTGATCTCATCGCGCGGCAGCCCCGCGTCGCGGAGCTCCGTCGCGACCTTGTCCAGCGAGGTGAAATCGATCGTCACGTCGCCCGGCGCGTTCGTCGCGCTGATCGACGGGAGCGGCGCCGCCGCGCCGCTGCGCATCGTTCCGGTGTCGTAGAGGGTCAGCTCGAAGTTCTGCCCGGACCTGCTGAGGATCACGCGGTCGCTCTCGGCGTCGATGGCTTCGAGTCGCCACTCGCCGTCGGCGAAGGTGTCGCCGACGCGGTAGGTCTCGCTGTCGGAGTTGGTGCGCTGCCCGATCATCGCGGCGGCCTGCCCGTTGATTCGATAGACGCCTCGGAGCCTGAGCAGGTCCAGCCGCTTCTGGATGGCGGTCGAGACGTCGCGGGTGATCTCGAGGTCGCCGAGGGCCCGATCCCCCGCCGCAATCGCGACCGGCTGCTGCTGCGCCTGACGGGGCTGGTCCGGCGCGGGCGCTTCGCCGCCGGCCTGGGTTGTCGTCGCGATGACCGGCCAGTTGCGCCGATCGGTTGCGAAGAGGTTGCCGCCCCGGTTCAGCGCGGCCAGCCGCGCCTGCCGCTCGTCGATGGAGGCGGGGTGATTGGCGATTTCGGCGATGGTCGGGATGGTCGCGGGTTCGGGGCTCCGGCCGTGGGAGAGCGGGCGGAGCAGCACGACGAGCAGCCACAGCGCCGAGACACCCAGCAGCGCCATCGCAGCACGGAGCGCCCAGTCCATCGCGTCGGGTCCGCTGACGCCGCCCGGCGCGCAGCGATCAGGCGACAGGGGCGTCCCTTGGACGGCACGATCTGCTCGTCGAATCCGGTCAGCCACCGGCGCCCCCTGTTCCGGCGCCCTCGCCGAGCCAGGCCATCGCGACGACATCCATCTTGACATGCAGCCCGTCGCGTCCGGACTTGCCGGGGCCGCGGATCTCGAGATCGGTCACGACCATCCTCGGCGCCGCGGCGTTCTCGACGCGATCGAGCAACGCGTGCAGCGCTTCGGGGTTGGGCGCATCGAAATCGAGCGTCAGGCCGATGACGCGCAGCGGCTCGCCATCGACGGGGGTCCGCCGGGGCATCGGCGAGGAGACGCTGAGCGTCAGGCCGGCGACTCGCATCTGCTCCTCGATGAAGGCGCGCAGCGAGGATTCGGCGACGTTAACGCTCGGCGCCTGGATGATCGTCGCCAGCGCCTGCGCCCACGACCGCCTGGCCTTGCTGTCCGCCGCGGCCCACTCGTCGCGCTGGGCGACGAGTGTCTCGATCCCGCGTGTCACCGAGTTGGCGTGCCGGTACGTCGCGCCGGGTGAATCGGCTGCGGTCGCTTCTGAGCCGCCGGCGGAGCGATCGCGCAGCACCAGGAAGGCCAGGACCGCGACGATCGCGACGAGGATGACCTGTTTCGGCTGGACCCTGCCGCTCATTCGCCCGCCCCCCCACCGCTCGTCCTGCGGTCGCGGTCGGCGCGCAGCTCGAAGAGGTCGGTGTTGTCGGTGGACTTCGAGACCGGCGCGGTGAAGGCCGCGTCGGTGAAGGAATCGGACGCCTCGAGTGCGGTCAGCGCCGCGCCGGCGTCGCCGGCCTCGCCGCGGAGCGCGATCGCGCTGGTGTCGAGGTCGAGCCGGTGCAGCGTGCCGTCCGGCGGGATCGCGGCCTGGGCCTCGATCAGCGCGGGCGTGATCGCCTCCCACTGGTTGATCGTCGCGGCGACACCCTCGTTGAGCAGGCGCGTCAGGCGTTCGGTCTCCAGGCGGAGCCGCTGGGTCTCGTCGAGGGCGTCGGCGAGCTCGCGCTGCCGCTGTGTCTGCGCCGCTGTGGCACGCTCATACCGCCGATCCCCGACGTACGAGGCGAAGATGAGCAGCGCGATCGCCAGCAGCGCGCACAGGGCCGGCGCCGCCCAGCGCCGCTCGGGCGCCGAGGCTTTCCCGGAGATCGGCCTGAAGGACGCCGGCGCCACGACGTCGGCCAGCGCCGAGGCGATCGCCAGCGCGCCGGGGCCGCCCGCCGGGTCATCCGGATCGTTGCTCAGGGTGATCGTTCTGGATCCGGCCTCACCCTGTTCGGTGAGCAGCTCGCCCACGCTGACGACCCTGCCCCAGCGCAGCGTCATCGCCGAGCCGTCGGGCTCGACGACCACGGCCCGCTCGTCGTGCTGCAGGCCCAGCCCCAGCGCCGACATCGCGGCGCTGCGCACGCTCGAGATCGGGTGATCGAGCGCCGACGCGATCGCGCTCGTCCAGGGCTCCAGGCGCGATCGCTCCGCGCCGACGAGCATCCCGGATCTCGGCGCATCGCCGGGATTCGAGTCGGCGCCGTGCAAGTCCAGCAGCCCGACTCCGGCGTCGTCGGGGGTCAGCGGGAGCAGCCGGTCAACCGATCGGATGATCTCGTCCCGGGCGCCTTCCCACTGAGCGCAGGTCAATGCGATCGGGTGCATCGCACACCAGTCGGAGGGGACGGTGAGCACGACCCTGGCGCGGTCGCCGGCGATCGCGCGGATTGACTCGAACTTCGATCGTTGCTGCGCCGAGGTGAGCTCGAGGAATCCCTCGATGGTGTCGGCGCAGAGCACGGCTGGTCTGGGGTGGCTGAGCTCGGCGCCGAAGCGCACGACAGCGCAGGTCAGATCGCCCTCGTGGATGACCAGGCTGATGGTTGTGCCGGCGCGGAGTCGCAAGGTGGTGTTCGCTCAGTCAGGAATCATCGGGTCGGCCCGGGCGATTCCCGGTTTCTCGTCTGCACATACCCTATCCATCATCGTTCATCGGAGTGACACCGCCCCAATGCGGACACCCCAGCGGTCGGAAACGGCGGCCTCGCCCACGAGGCGGACGCCCGGGCGGCTCAGCGGTTCCACCGTGATCCGGAGACTCCCGGAGGGGCTGGTGCGGAGCGAGGGCCCGGCGGTGTCGGCGGCCAGGCCCAGCAGGTCGCGGAGCTGTGAGGACTCGACCGGGACGCCGGTGGCCGCCGCCGATCGGATCGACCGAACCGCCGAGGCGCTGATGCCGGGCACGGAGGCGAGGGCGGCCTCGCTGGCGCCGATGTACGTCCGGCCGTCGCCGCCCACGCAGAGGTCGTCTCGGACCAGATTGAAGATCTCCGGCGTCATCGCGGGCAGGTACCGGAGCTCTTCGACACTCTGGAATGGCGCGTTTCGGATCTCGATATTGGCGCGCCGGTAGTCGTCGCGCTCGGCGCCGTGAGGCCTGAGGAAATCGTCCTCGTCGCGCCAGTCCACGATCTGCTGGGCGATCTCCACGGCGGTGGAGGAGCCGACGCCGACGAGCTGGAAGTAGTCGATCAGCCGCTGCTCGTCAGCGCGGTTGAGGTCCAGCCCGCCCTGCGCATCCTCGACGGTGACGCGGAACTCGGCGCCGCCCACCTCGATGGTCAGTGGCGCCGACGGCAGGCCCGCGGCGCGGAGCGCGGCGAAGGCGCCCTTGGGGGACTGCTGCTTCTTGCTCGTGGATCCGGAGTCGCTGTCGGAACCGCTCGAGCCCTGATCGCCCTCGTCGTTGCCGCCGCCGAACTCGAATGGCAGCCCCGAGGGGAAGGGCGGCAGGTCGAGCTCCTCGGCGCTCGTGGGCGTGCTGTCAGCGCCCGGGCCGGTCTCAGCGCTGGTGGAGATCGAGTCGCCGGCGCTCTCGGCGGAGTTGGTCAGCCCCGCGAGCGCGACGGCCATCGCGCTGCGCGCCTCGCGCTCGAGCGCGGCGCGCTCGTGCATCGACGAGGCCTCGATGGTCGCCGAGCGCAGCGCCACCGCGCCGGAGATCGCCAGCGCGAAGATCATCGCGCAAGCGCTGATGACGAGCATCAGCGCAAAGGCCGGCCGACGAGCGCCCATCGGAACCCTCCTTCCCTGGTCTCGCCATCGAGCCGGACCGCGTCGGGGTTCACCGCGCGCTCGACGCCAACCCACGCGCTGTCCGCGCCGTCCGTCAGGTCGATCCACCGTCTCGCGCCCTGCGGCCGCGACTCGCCCGCCGAGACGCCGTGCGCCGATTCCCACTCGGTGAGCTGCGCATCGCTCAGCGCCGCCGACCACCTCGGGCGCCCGGTGAGCGTCGCGAGCGATTCGGTGCGGCGGTTGACGGGATCGACCTTCGGATCTTCGGATGAGAAGTCCGGGTCGCTCGTCGTGCCGAGCCTGGTCTCCTCGTACACGAGCCGCCATTCGACCGGGGCGCCGGGCAAGGGCGATTCGCCGACAGCGGTGTACGCCGCCCGGACCAGCGGCCAGCCCGGGAAGAGCGCGCTCTCGGTGGTGGTGAACTCGAGACGGTCGCCGTCAACCACCGCGGCGCCGGGCTCGCCCGTGGGGAGCGTCGCGTTCGTCAGGCGCCCGCTCCACTGCGCATCGAGCAGGTCCAGTGCCCGCTGGAGGCGCAGCGCCGTGTCGTGCGTCCGCGTCTCCTCGGTCCACTGCCTCGTCTGCGCCCAAAGCGTCGCCACGATCACCGTCAGCGACGCGAGGATCGTCGTCGCGATCAGGACCTCCAGCAGCGTCATGCCGCGGTCGCGTCTCACGGCGTCGCCCTCGCCGGGGTGAGCATCCCGGAGGTCTCGCCGCGGTATTCGACTTGCCATCGCCACAGCGTCACGGTCGGCGCGATCGACGGGTTGGCCGACGTGGCGAGGGGATTGGGCATCTCGATCAGGTTGCGCTGGCAGGTGAACGGCTCGCCGAGGTGCTCGCCGGTCCACGACAGGCGCCGGACGACGCCCGACTCGTCCTGCTCGGCGACAGCGTCATCGAGCAGGCCCGACTGCGCCAGTCGCAGGATCGTCTCGACGCCTCGGTCGGTCGTCTGCCTGGCGGTGAGGCGCTGCCTCCCTGCGAGGCTCTGGACGCGCACCTGGAGGCACGCGCCTGCGACGGCGCCGATCATCGACAGCGCGATGATCGACTCGAGCAGCGTGAACCCCTTGCGCGTTGGCCCGAGCGGCGCGCTCATCGCTCGCCGCGTTGGCGCGTGTCCGCTGCGGCGAGCAGCTCGCCGATGAACCGCGCAACTTCGCGCTCCTGCCGGCTGTCGGCGCGGGCGTCCGGGGCGCCAAGGTCCAGCCTCGCGGCGAAGACATCCGCCAGGCCCAGCAGGGTGTCTTCGTCGCGTCCCGGCTCGCCCCGGTCCATCGGCCCCTCGTCGGGGGTGGGTTCGACGATGTTGATGCGCCGCGCCCGGCCCGGGTCCGCTGCGCGAGCGACCGCGACCGGGAGGTCGGCTTCGAAGCCGTCGATCGCCCGGCGGACGTTCTCGAGACCCGCGAGGTAGGCGCTGGCGCGCTGCTCGACCTCGCCGGGATCGTTGATGATCGTCGGCGTGATCAGGAGCACGAGCTCGGTCCGGTCGGTCGTCTTGGAGATGTTCTGGAACGCCAGCCCGACCACCGGGATCTCGCCGAGCAGCGGGATCTTGTTCACGCTGTCGGAGATGTTCTTCGACACGATGCCCGCGAGCAGGACGGTGCTTCCGTGCGGCGCCGTCACCGTGGTCTTGATCTGGCGCTTGGTGAACTCGGGGGAGTCGATGCCGCTGGAGGAGTTGGCCGCGGCGTCCTTGATCTCCAGGTCGATCATCTGCGTGACCTCGCCGGACTCGGTGATGGACGGCTGGACCTTGAGGATGATGCCGGTGTCGCGGTATTCGACCTCGTTGCGGATGTCGGTGCTGCCGCCGCTCTGGGAGGAGGAATCGAGACTGGCGGTGAGGATGGGCACCTCGGCGCCGACCTGGAACTCCGCCTCGTCCTTGTCGCGGATCGTCACCGTCGGGGTCGAGAGCACGACGACCTCGCTCTCGCTCTCGAGCGCCTGCAGCACGGCGAAGCCGTCGGTTGCGGTGAAGGAGACCGCGCCGGCGGCGTTGAGCGGCCCCAGCGACGACAGCGAGCCGGTCAGATCGAGGATCCCCGAGCCCGAGTTGTTGCTCAGGAAGTAATCCACGCCCCACTGGAGCGCGCCGCCCAGGGTCACCTCGGCGATGATGCACTGGAGCTGCACCTGCTGGCGCGGGACGTCCACGCGAGAGAGCAGCGCGAGCAGGTCGGCGTAGTCCTGCGCTGTCGCGTCGAGCAGCAGCAGGTCCTCGTCCTCCGAGAGGACGACGCGGACCTGGTTCGACTCCGGGTCGAGCTGCTCGTTGGGCTGGATGTACCGCGGCCCGAGGTATCCCCGGATGAGCTTGTCCAGCGCCGCCGCGTCGAAGTGCTGCACGCGGTAGAGGTACGTCTGGCGGTGCGAGGCGTCCGGCGCGCGGTCCACCTGGTCCACCCACCGGCGCGCCTGCTGGAGCACGACCGGATCGCGGCTGATGGTCATGAGCCGGCGCGTCCCGGTGATCGGGACGAACGCGACGATCGGGTCGCCGTCGGCGGTGTTCATCCCGGAGGCGCGCGCGATCGCGTCGAGCGTCTTGGACGCGTCCTCCGGGCGATGGTTGGCGAGCTGGTAGGTCCAGACCTCCACGCCCTCGAACGCCGGCGTGTCGAGCGCCCGGAGCAGCTCGCCCATGTGGTTCAGCTTCTGGATCCGGTCGGCGAGCACCAGCAGGTTCCCCACCGCCACGCCCTTGCCGCCCTTGGTCAGCAGGTCCTTGCACGCGTCGGCGGCGGCCTTGGCCCCGATGTACTCCAGCTTGAAGACGCGGATCCCCGGCGCCTCAGTCGTGCTGAGCGTGCGCTCGGTCAGGATCGGCGCGGCGCTGGAGCGGATCATCTCCAGCGCGTTCTTGGCCACGACCACCACGTCGCCGCTGGACTGGATCGTCCAGCCGTACATCACCGCCAGCGCATCGAGCAGGTCGAAGACATCCTGGTCCGTCATCATCGCGTCGATGTCGAGCGTCACCGTGTCCTTGGCGACCTCGGGGTCGATCATGTACGAGCGGCCAAGCGTCTCGTTGATCAGCACGCGCAGCGCGTCGTCCGCCGCGGCGCCCCGGGCGGCGTACTGCACGCGCACCGCGCCGACGGCGTTCTCCTCGATCGACTCCAGCGCCGCACGCTCGGGGCCGCGGCGGCTGGCGCTCAGGCGCTGCCGGTCGATCAGCGAGGCCGTCGAGGCGACATCCACCGGCCCCCCCGCGCGGGCCAGTGGTTCGCTCATGGGCCGGGTGACGGGGTGGAAAGCCGGGGCGTCGAGCGTCGCGCGGCGCGTGGCGGGCTCGTCCGTCTGGCAGCCGGTCGTTCCCGCGGTCAGGACGGCCGCCAGCGTGAGCGTGGCGAGCGCTGTCGTCCGGGTGTCGCGCCTCGGTGTCGTGGTCATCTGGATCTCCTGGCCGCTCCGTATGGCCGGTCCGGTCGGGCTCCGATACCGGCGTCAGATCGGAAGATTGTTTCGCGCTCCGCGCGCACGCCACAGGCGCCCGGATCAGAGGGCGCCCATGTCATTGATCGTCAACATCCCGGAAATCAGGCTATAGATTATCCATCCGATCACCCCGGCCATGCACAGGATCATCGCCGGTTCGATCAGGGTCGTCAGCCGCTCGGCCAGGGCCTCCTGCTCCTCCAGGCACCGCGCCGTGGCGGTCTGGAGCGCCTCGGGGAGGTCGCCGCTGCGGAGCCCGATCCGGACGATCGCGTCGGCCTCCGGGGGCAGGGCCCTGCATTCGTGCAGCGCTTCGCCCAGGTCCCGGCCCTCACGGACCAGCTGCCGGGCGCTGGACAGCCGCAACCGCAGCTCCCCGCTGGACATCGCACCCTCGGCCAGCTCCAGCGCGGCGAGCACGTCGCCGCCGCCGTCGAGCATCGTGCCGATCGTCTCGCAGGCGACGGCCGACTGGGCGTTCCAGACGAGGGTCTTCACGATGGGCAGCCGCAGCGACTGCGCCCCCCACCACGCCCGCGCGGAGGCCGGGATCCACGCCCCTTTGGACCAGATCAGCAGCGCCACAGCCAGGAGCAGCGCCGGGGCGATCCAGATCAGCGCGTGCGAGGCGGTCAGCGTGAACCGCGTGCTCCAGGGGAGCGTCGCCCCCACCCCTTCGAGGGTGGACGCGAACCTCGGGATGACGAACCACGAGAGGAACCAGACGGCGGCGACCGCGGCGGCGAAGAGGATCGCGGGATAGGTCAGCTGCCCCGTCACCGCGCGGCGGAGACGCTGGCGAGTGGCGATGGAGTGGTCGATGAGCCCGCAGACGCGCTCGAGTCGCCCGGAGTCGTGGCCGACGAGCAGCAGCGCGAGGATCGAGGGATTGGCGAGCCCCGGGACCTGCGCCGCCGCCTCGTGCAGCGGCTCGCCGCGGCGCATGGACTCGCGGATCTGCCCGCACGCGGCGCGCAGGCGGTCGGTGGTCGCGAGTTCCTCCATGGTGGTCAGTGCCGTCTCGATCGGCGCCTTGCAGGCGAGCATTCGGTGGAGCGTGCGGAAGAACCACGCGGATTCCTTGCGCGAGATCGATTCGCGCGCTCGCAGCATCGCCCGCAGCGCGTCTGCCGCCGATTCGGGGCGCACCTCCAGCGCGATCAGCCCCTGCTCGCGGAGTCGGTCGCGGGCGGCGGACTCGTTCGTGGCGTCGAGTGTCCCGGTGACGGGCGCGGCGGCGGCGCCGCCGGCGGGGATCGCCTTGTAGGCGTAGGCGCTCATGCCGGGGATTCCGGATCGCTCAGGCCCAGCACGCGGACGACCTCCGCCTCGTCGGTGATCCCGGCGCCGACGAGCCGCTGCGCGACGGCGCGCATCGGCTCGAAGCCGGAGCGCTCGAGCGCCTCGCGGACCATGCGTTCGTCGGCGTCGTCGCGCGCGATGACGCGCTTGACCTGCGCGGTCGGGCTGGCGTGCTCCATCACCGCGACGCGCCCGCGGTAGCCCAGCCCCCGGCAAGGCTCGCAGCGGCCGCGCTTGTCGGGGTCGTTCCCGCAGACGGCGCATCGCTTGCGGAGCAGGCGCTGGGCGGTGACGCCCTCGACGGCCGCGTTGACGAGGTAGGGCTCGACGCCCATGTCGATGAGGCGGACGTAGGCGCCCGGCGCGCTGTTGGTGTGTAGGGTCGAGAGGACCATGTGCCCGGTGAGCGCGGACTGGAACGCCATCTGCGCCGTCTCGCTGTCGCGGATCTCGCCGATGAGGATCGTGTCGGGGTCGTGTCGGAGGATGTGGCGGAGGGTGCTGCCGAACATGAGCCCGATCGCGGGGTTGACCTGGATCTGGTTGACGCCCTCCATCGCGTACTCGACGGGGTCCTCGACGGTGACGATCTTGCGCTCGCCCCCGACGAGCGTGCGCAGCAGCGCGTAGAGCGTGGTGGTCTTGCCCGAGCCGGTGGGCCCGGTGATGAGCAGGATGCCGTGGCTGCGCGCCGCCGTGCGCTTGAGCCAGTCGATCTGCGAGGGCTCGTAGCCCAGGTCGGACAGCGCGATGTCGCCGAGGCGCTGCCGGTCCTGGATGCGGATCGCCGCGTCCTGGCCGTACATTGTCGGGACCAGGCTGACGCGCAGGTCCACGCTGCGCCCGCGCAGGCGCATGCGGATGCGGCCGTCCTGCGCGAGCCGGCGCTCGGCGATGTCGAGCCCCGCCATGATCTTGATCCGGCACAGCAGCGCGTCGAACGACGCCGACGGAGGCGGGGGCTGCTCGATGAGCATGCCGTCAACGCGCACGCGGAGCGACGTGCGGTGATCGAACCGCTCGAAGTGGACGTCCGAGGCTCCGAGATCCATCGCGCGCTCGATCGTCTGGTTGAAGAGCCGGATCACCGGCGCCTCGCTCGCCATGTCGCGGAGGTGGCTGAGCTCGCCGGCGACGTCCATGAGCTCGCCGCCCTCGCGCTGTTCCGGTGATTCATCGCCTCCCGCGTCGGCGGCGAGGAATGCCTGCACGTCGCGGTGCGTGCCGATGCGAAGCTCGACCCCGCCGGGAGAGCCGGCGCGCATCCGCGACAAGGCGCCTCGGACAGTGAAGCGGTCGGAGGGATCGGCGATCACAAGCGTCGGGGGCGCGTCATCCGTCGGGGGCTCGATCGCCAGCACGCCGCTGCTCTGCTGGAACGCGCGGGGGATCGCGTCGCTGACGACGCCGCGCTCGTCCTTGATCTCCCACACCGCGGCGCCCATCGACCGGGCGACGGCGCGCGCCAGGTCGTCCTCGCTCATGAGGCCCAGGTCCAGCAGCGCGCGCAGCGGCGTCTGCCCGCTCTGGCTGGCGACGGCGCTGGCGGTCTTCCAATCGACATCGCGCAGGACGCCCTGATCGACAAGCGATCGGCCGAACGCGCCGGCGTCGAAGCTCGCGCACGATCGCTCGATCGCCGGCGAGTTGGGTTGGGCGGGGATCGCGCTCACGTGCGGTTCGTCAGATCGGCGTTGGTCTTCTCGCCCCCGGGCAGCCCGTCGGCGCCGAGCGAGCGGATCACGTACCGGTTGTTGTTCGAGTCGCTGGGCGGGTCATACTCGAAGGGGCGGTCCCACCCGTCGCGCGGGAGCACGTCCTTCTCCGTGTAGGGGCCGTTCCACTTCTCCTCGGGGACGGACTGCGGCCTGGCGATCAGCGCGGCGAGCCCCTCGTCGCTGGTGGGGTAGCGACCGACCTCGAGGTAGAACTGCTCGATCGAGGCCGAGAGGTTCGCGATCTGTGTCTTCGTCGTCGTGACCTTGCTCTTCTCGAGGTTGCCCGTCAGGCGGGGGGCGACCAGCGCCACCAGCAATCCGAGGATCGCGATGACGATGATCATCTCGAAGAGCGTGAACCCGGCGCGGAGCGCCCGACGGTGTGTGTCTGAATCCATTCCGCTGCTCCTGAACGACTCCGTCGTTCGTCAAAGGCCGCTATCCCGGCTGTTCCTGCACGAGGCTCGGAACGCCGGAGATCGGGTCGAAACCGATCCGCCAGATCCTACCGCCGCCGCGCGCGGCGACCAAGGCGATCGCCCCGCCGCCCTCCGAAACGCTGGTTCTGCCCTGCGGATCGATCAGCACGGCGCGCCCCCGCCAGGCGCCCGGTTTCGCATCCCCGGGATCCCCGGCGGCGATCTCGACGCCCTCCCACTCGCCCAGCTCGAAGAACGGCTCGCCGATGGCGCCCCGCTGCGTCAGCATCGCCATCAGCTGTTCTCCGGTCGCCTGCGAATCCGGCCTGACTCCGAAGAGGCGGAGCGTCGGCGCATCGGCGCCGCGATCGCGACCGCTGACGAGATACAGCCTCGCGGGCCGCATGGAGCGGATCGTCTCGGCGCGTTCGGCGGTGAGCGTGTCAACTACGCCCCGAACGGCGCCGCGCGCCCGCGCATCGGCGCCGGAGCCGATGAGCCTGGGCGCGGTGATCCCCACGACGAGCCCCAGCACCGTCAGCACGATGATCATCTCGATGATCGTGAAGGCGCGCGATGCACGGACGCCGGGGTTCATCCCCCGCGGCTCCGGCGGAGCACCTCGATGGCGTCGGCGGAAGTGACGCGCCCGTCGCCGTTGACGTCGGCCCTGCTGCGCGTCGCGTCGTCGATGCCGCGACCGGAGCCGGTGACGATGCGGATGACCAGGGCGGCGTCCTCGCGGTTGATGGCGCCGTTGTTGTCCACGTCCGGGTTGCCGGTCGGCGCCGGGCCGTCGCCGCCGCCTCCCGCGGAGCCGGGATCAGCGCCCAGTCGCAGATCGAACGGCGGATCGGCCGTCGGGAAGAGCAGCTCGTCGGGGAGATCGATGATGGGGATGTCGATGCCGAGCTGGCCCCGGAAGACGACGTTGATCACCTCGTTCCCGCTGTTGACGGGCGCGATATCGGTGCGGGTGAAGTTCGTGCTCGAGTCGTAGAACTGGAACGTGACCGGGTCGCCGAACTTCGGCCCCTCGATGTCGTCGGTGAAGGGGTCGTCGCCGCTGACGAAGAACGCGAAGGCGATCGGGTCCTCCTGGCCCTGCGTGAAGGTGTAGCGCCCGATGATCTGGTCTTCGAAGAAGACCGCGATCTGGTCGCCCTCGGTCGGCGGGGATTCGCCGTCATCGGTCAGCAGCGAGCCGACGTAGCGGATGCGGGTGTTGGTCACCAGCGGCCCGGCGAACTGCGCAAGCGTGTCCGACGCGAAGAGCATCGCGACCAATGTCGCCCACAGCGCGGGGACGCCGCGCCCGCTGGCGAGTGCGATTCGAGGGCGTCTGGTGATTGTCGAATCCGGCTCCGTGCGCACGCGTGGATCCTCGCAAAACGGGATCTGGTCAGGGTTGGCGCCACCGGCTGGCGCGGGGATCGTACCCCGGGCCTGGCGCCCGCGCCAAGAACTGCCCGGTCAGACGCGGCAAACGGGCCTGGGTTCGCCCCGGGTTGTCAAGAAACACGGGGGCCCGCTCTCGCGGACCCCCGTGCATTCAGCTTCGAACAGAGAAAGCGGTAGTCGAGGTAGTGGTGGCCGAGCGGATTACTGCTCGGGGTAGTGGGTCACGTAGGCCTGGCCCGCGGTGACGCTCTCCTGGTCGCCGGCCCCGCCGGTGGCGGCGGTGCTGATGTCAACCATGGAGGCGCTGGTGCGGTTGAACTCGATGTTGAAGTCGGCCATGTTGGCGCCGAGGAAGGCCGCCGAGGTCGTCGAGTTGGCGGCGGTGTTGAGGATCCACCCGAGGGTGGCGTTGTTGTTGAGGTCTTCGACATCGGCGCTGTTGAAGATGGCGCCGGAGCCGACGGAGGGGCCGAACATGAACATGCCCAGGTCCGTGCCCTCGCCGTTGAAGAAGCCGAGGCCGTAGCCGCCGGTGAAGGCGGTGATGCCGCCACGGGCGTTGGGGCTGGCGACCTGGACGCCGTCGCTGGTCATGGTGAAGGCGATGTAGTCCATGCAGTTGACGTCGATGACGATGCCGTCGAACGGATCGGAGAAGTCATCGTCGCTGGTCCAGACGCCGTCGCTGTTGTCGTCGTAGAAGAAGGGGAACTGGTGGAGGGCCCAGACGCCGTCGAGATCGACATCGGTGCCGAGGACGACGTTGCCGCTCGTCACGCCGCGGGGCAGGACATCGGGGATGTCGCTGCTGCGGTTGGCGTAGCCGGAGTTGCGGTCATCGCCGACGAGGTTCCAGCCGGGGAAGGCCCAGCCGGTGGCGACGTCGGTGCTGAGGTCGATATCGAAGGGGAGGTCGCTGAGCGCGGCCCCGGCGTTGGTCTGATCACGCTGCGAGGCGCCGAAGAGGATCGGGCCCTGGTTGTCAGCGCCGTTGGTCAGGCTCGAGCAGATGTAGCGCTCACCGGTGGTCAGCTCGACCACGATGATGACCGGCCAGCCCTCGGCGTTCAGGCGGCTCGTGCCGTTGAACACCGACTCGGGAGCGGTCATGTGCAGGAGGTAGTCGCCGTTGTCGTCCAGGAGGACGGCGGCGGAGGCGATGGGGCGGCCGCCAACGCGGAAGCCGCTGGTCATCAGGTCCTCGGCGGTGCCGTTGCCGGAACGGAGCACGTCCCACCCGGTGGTGGTGGTGCCGCTGTTCGTCTGGAGCGCCAGGGGCTGCGAATCGTTGCCGCCGGGCGTGGTCGAGCCCTTGGCCGTCCACGTGGTCCCGTTGGTGCTGAACCTCGCGGTGACGTACTGGAGCGAGTCCTGTCCGTCATCGAACTTCTCGTTCTCGAAGTACATGTCGCCCTGGACGTCGTAGAGATAGATGGTGGAGGTGAGGCCCAGGTACCAGTTGGTCCAGGCGTTCATCGAGGAGCTGTCGCTGACGGTGTAGAAAATGCCGTTCTTGGTCGTCGCCGAGGCGGACTTGACCACGGGGACCGCGATGAATCCGTACACCTTGGTGCCGGCGGGAGCGGCGTTGCCGTCGGGTCCGGTGATGGTGCCCGCGATGTTCATGACGGCGGTGAACTCACCGTCGGCGTTGGGCGCGGGGATGGCCTCGACCGAGAAGTTGGCGTTGACCGCGGCAACCGCGTTGCCGCTGGCGTCGGCGATGGGCTCGGTCGCGGCGGCGCCGTTGTAGGTCACCGTCAGGGTCGAGGTCGCGGGGATCGCGCCGCTGGGCAGCGTGATCGAGATGATGTTGCTGGAAACGGAGACGCTGATGTCCGCCTGGTCAACACCGGCGACGGAGAAGTCGGCGTCATCGACCGTGCTGGCGACGTCCTTGGTGAAGAACATGCGGATGATGTCGGCGAAGCCGTCGGCGTCCTGGTCCACGAGGAACGCGGAGAGGATCGTCGCGCCGTTGACATCCAGCTGGAGCGGGATGAACGGGGCGGTGGAGTCCTGCACCGTGACGCCCGCGGTGGTGGAGCCGAAGACGTTGCCGTTGGCGTCCTCGACGCCGTTCTCATCGAGGATGGTGGCGGAGTCACCAACGCCGAAGCCGGCGCCGGAGCCGTCCGTCATGACGACGATGTTGTTGCCGCCGCCCTCGATGGTGTCGAAGTCGCCGCCGGAGAACAGGTCGGTGGCCTGGGCGCCGAAGCGGAACCGGGTCTCGTCGATGTTCGCGGAGGTGTTCACGACGTCGAGCTCTTCGTTGAAGATGAAGCGGCCGACGTTGTTGTCGGGGTCATCGCCCGCGACGCCGTCCTGCTCGGAGATGCGCTGCGTGCCGCCGGTCTCGTTGTCGCCGGTGTTGAAGTTCACCTGCGAGAGCAGCGGGGCGGCCTCTTCCTCGGAGATGTTGGTCGCCGCCAGGTCGCCGCTGGGCGCGTTGCCGTTGGCGTCGGTCAGGCCGCACATCATCGCGTCGAAGGCCGCGGTGGCCCAATCGACGTCCCACGTGCCGGGCGTCGCGTCCTCCGACATGGCGTCCTGGAAGGAGGCCATGGCGGGGTCGAAGGCGACGACGACGATGTTGTTGGTCGTCAGGCGGTTGTCGGTGTCCTCGCTCATGCGGCTGAAGCCGGTGATCGAGTCCTGGAACTCGTCGGTGGCGTCGCCGGCGATGTCGATGGTCG
Source organism: Phycisphaeraceae bacterium (assembly GCA_020639135.1). Lineage (GTDB taxonomy): Bacteria > Planctomycetota > Phycisphaerae > Phycisphaerales > UBA1924 > JACKHE01. Next base: position 264,431 of record JACKHE010000003.1, on the reverse strand, counting down.
TCTCGTTGGCCATCGCGGTGGGATCAAACTCGCCGGTGGCGAGGTTGGTCAGGAAGAGCGAGTAGGGGTGGACGGCGGCGCCGAGCTTGGTCAGCGTGAAGCCGTTGCTGTCGCCGCCGGTGACAACCATCACCTCGTCGAAGGTCATGTAGAACGCGTCGAGATCGCCGTCGGAGTTCATGTCCAGACCGACGAGGGCGCCGCTCTGCGAGGGCGCGATGCCGTCGGTGATGTCCACGTCGAACGTGCCGGTGAGGGCGGTGGCGAAGATGTCATCCGGGGGCGTGCCGGTCATGGCGTCCACGGAGATCGAGAAGCTCGACCCGTCGTCCATGCCCGTGCCATCACCCTCGAGGCCGTCAGCGCCGACCGAGTCGGTGCCGCCGGACATGACCGTGAGGTTGATCTTGGTGTTGTCGGCGCCGTCGATAGCCGCGGCGGTGACGCTCAGGTCGGTCATCGCGGCGTCGGAGCGGACGAGGCCGTCCCAGAAGGTGGCGTCGCCAGCGGCGCTGCACGCCAGGTTCATGGTGACCTGGATGGCGCCCGCGACGGTGCCGCCGGCGCCGACCTCGGCGAGCCACTCGGCGCTGTCAATGGAGAGGGCTTCCTTGCGGGTGATGGCGACCTCGCCGTCGAGGAAGCCGCCGGTGCCGTCCCAGACGTCGCCGCCGGAGGCGATGCGGACCACGTCGCCGATGTCGAGACCGGTCATGGTCGGGTCGCCGATGTTGATCTTGATGTAGGTCTGATCGTCGGCGAGGGCGTCGGCGGAGCCGAAGTCGTCGGCGGTGAAGTTGGCGAAGATGCCATCGCCCGCGTCATCCACCTCGAAGTCGGCGACACTGAGGGCGCCGTTGGAGGTGTTGTTGGGGTTGGCGACGCCGGCGTTCATCGGGAAGACGAAGCTGCTGGCGACGTCATCGCCGGGGCCGAGGGTCGGGAAGTTACCGACGATGAAGAGCTCGTCAAGGACATCGTCGCCCATGGAGTCGTTGATGAGGACCTGGGAGATCGTGGGGCGGACCCGGCTGATCTGGTAGGTCATGTCAACGGTGTCGGTGTCGTCGCCCTGGCCGGGGAAGCCGTCGGGGTCGATGGCGAGGCTGTCCACAGACGCGTCGCCGTCGTTGACGATGATGTCGAAGCCCCAGGCGGCGCCGCCGAAGAGCTGCAGCGTCGGGCCGACGTCGATCTGCACGACGTCGCCGGACTCGACATCGCCGGCGGCGCCGGCGTCAACGAGCTCGGTCGTGTCAGCGTTGGGGATGCTGATGGGGGCGCCGATGTTGGCGCCGGTGTTGTCCAGAAGCTGGATCTGGAACGTGCCGGTGATGCCGTAACCGCCGACGACGTTGGCGCCGATGGCGGTCGGAGCGATCAGGATCAGTGCCGTGTCGCCGGTCTCGCCGGGGCTGACCGCCTCGATGTTGCCGGTGATGGGCTGTACCGGCGTCACGTCGCCGGCGGCGCCCAGCGCCGTCTGCGTCAACGCCAGCCCGGCGAAGGACGCCAGCGTGGTCGTTGTTGCTGTCTTCCACATCATTTGAGTTTCCTTTCTCAAAGCTGAATAGAGGGTTGCGACGCAACCCCGCGTATCGTGTCTGGAGCCAGCGTCACTCGTACGCTGTGACGCTGACCCCGGTGTCTCTGGACGTTCACAGGTGGGAAACGATCACCACCAGGCCCTGCCTGACGATCGCACGGAGCGATGACGCCCCTGCGATCCTGAATGTTCTGGGACTCAACTCAAACTCAACAGCCCCGTGTTCAATCGCGTGAACGCAATGATTCCGGGACCCGACTATCGGCCGCTCATCGGCCAGACTTCCTTTTTTCCCTCTCTGCGCGGATTGTCTGTTTCCAAGCGTTGATTCGGATTATCGGACGATTCGCCGAAATCCCTTTCATACGTCCCGCGATCCCATTCCCGTCGCGAAGGACTACAGCCCGGCCCTCTCCGACTCGGAGGTTCGGCCTTCATCCATCAATGTTCGTTGGGTAATCGCAAACTTTGTCCGCATTGTCGTGTCCTACCCGGAATTGTCATCATCACTATCGATGATTTTCGGACCTCGGAGAAATATCGGGTCAATATCCCCGCGACTGCGCAAAAAATGCTCCAAACGGCGCCGCAGTGTGCTGATCCTTATTGAGTGGACCCACGGATCGCGCCGGTTCGGTAGCCATCGAGCAGCGACAGTGCGACAAACTGCACGATGTCTGACTTGCTCGAGGTCCCGAGTTTCTGGTTGATCCGCATCAGATGCGTTCGCAGCGTCGGCATCGCGATGCAAAGCCTGCTGGCCAGGGCTTCGTTGTCTCCGCCGAGGAAAACGGCGTAGGCAACCTCGCGTTCCCGGGGTGTCAGGCGATCCAGCTTCCCTGCCAGGTGCTGCCGTTCATCGACGCGAAGTCCGAATCGCCGACCCAGTGTCGTCACGACCACCGGCGCATCGAGCATGACGCCTTCTCGCATGCGCTGATCATTGTCCGACGGCGTTGAGTGTGCTGCCGACACGGCTGCTCCCTTCCACGAATCCCGGCTCCTGCTTCAGGGCCAACAGGACGCCCCCGGGATCAGCGGGTTCGATCCGACCATAAAGTTATCAGGTGCAAACTTTTCTGCAACTCACCATGAATCCTGATCTTCCGTGCTCTATCGCCGCCGGTTCCGGACCGGCCCCGGGATGATTTCCGGGTGGTTCGGGGGGGGTCAGCGGCAGTCAAGGGACGTCCGATAGAGACGCGAACTCCGGCCGCGGGTTCCGTCTGTTCCGGGAAAGCCGGCACGAGCCCTGGCGCCTCCCCTCGGAAAGGCCCTGGCGAAGGGTCAGGAGGCGCAGACGGCACAACTGGACTGATCCGGACCGTCAACCCAGACCTGTCGGGCCGGGCGTCATCCTGAGGGCCCTCCTCGTCGATATCCGGCTGGGCGCCGATCGATCCACGGTCCGCCCACACCTGGCCACCGGGAGCATGACGGCATGAACATCGACGAAATCCTGCGCTCCGCCGAGGAGCACGGCGCCTCGGATATCCACATCGCCGCCGGGCACCCCCCGGTGATGCGTGTGCACACCGTGATGACCCCGATGGACTACCCCGTCTGCACCGCCGAGACGGTCAAGGGGATGTTCGAGCAGATCGCCACCCCGAACTCGATCGAGGCGTTCAAGAAGGTCCGCGACGCGGACTTCTCGTACGCCGTCGAGGGGCTGGGGCGCTACCGCGTGAACGCGCACAAGCAGCGTTACGGCATCGCGCTGGCGATGCGTATGATCAAGACGCAGGTCCCGCCCCTGGACGACCTGAACCTCCCCGACGTGATCGCGCGGCTGACGTACCTGCCCCGGGGGCTGGTGCTGGTTACGGGCGACACGGGCTCCGGCAAATCAACAACGCTCGCCGCCATGATCCAGGCGATGAACGAGCGCTACCGCAAGCACATCATCACGCTCGAGGACCCGATCGAGTACACGTTCGAGTCGTCGCACTGCCTCATCGAGCAGCGCGAGCTCGGCGCCGACATGCTCAGCTTCTCCTCCGGGCTCAAGCACGCCCTGCGTCAGGACCCCGACATCATCTTCGTCGGTGAGATGCGCGACCTGGAGACGGCGGCGCTGGCCATCACCGCGGCCGAGACCGGCCACCTCGTGCTCTCGACCCTGCACACGGTCAACGCCTCGCAGACGGTCGAGCGAATCATCGATATGTACCCGGCTTCGCAGCAGAACCAGATCCGCTCGATGCTGGCCAACACGCTGCAGGCGGTCGTGTCGCAGACCCTGTTCAAGCGGGTCGATCAGAAGGGCATGGTCCCGGCGGTCGAGATCCTGCTGTGCACGGCGGCCGTGCGGAACATCATCCGCGAGGCCCGCACGTTCGAGATCCCCAACGTGATCGAAACGAACCGCGCCAGCGGGATGTGCTCGCTGGACACCGCGATCGCCGAGCTGCACTTCAACGGGATGATCAGCCGCGAGGACGCGATCGCCCAGGCCGCCTACCCCGAGAAGCTCCAGCGTCAGCTCGCCGCCTGAGCCCAGGACCTTCATTCCCGTCAGCCCGACTCAGAACGCCCACGAGCACGCCATGCCGAACTACCGCTACCAGGTCCGCAGCAGCAACGGTCAGGTCACCGTGGGCGTCGTCAGCGCCGACTCTGCGGTCAGCGCGGCGGCGGCCCTGCGCAGCCAGGGCGGGCACGTGCTCGACCTGACGCCGATCCAGTCCGGGATCGCGGGCTCGGCGCTGGGGAGGAAGATCCGCGAGCTCAACAACGGCCGGCCCAGCCTCAAGCACGTCCTGGACTTCACGACGCAGCTGGCCGTGATGATCCACGCCGGCATCAGCCTGCGCGCGGCGCTCGACGGGATCGTCGATCAGACCACGCACGCGTCGTTCAAGCGCGTCATCCAGGGGCTGAAGTCGGACGTCGAGGCGGGTCGTCAGTTCTCGGAGGCGATCCAGCGGCACCCGAAGCTCTTCAACCCGCTGTACGTCAACATGGTCCGCGCTTCGGAGGTCTCCGGGTCGTTCGCGGCGATGCTCCAGCGCATCGCGGCGAACATCGCCCAGCAGATCGAGACCAAGAAGATGGTCATCGGCGCGATGATCTACCCGGCGATCATCGGGACGATGGCGGTGGGCGTGACGATCTTCCTGCTGACGTTCGTGCTGCCCAAGTTCGCGGGCGTGTTCGAGGGCAAGGAGGACGCGCTGCCCGCGCAGACGCTGTTCCTCATGGGGCTCTCGGACTTCATGGTCAAGCAGTGGCCGATCGTGCTCGCCTCGGTCGTCGGAGGGTTCTTCGGGCTGTTCTTCTTCCTCAAGACGGAGATCGGCAAGGAGTGGCTGGACCGGACCAAGCTCGGCGTGCCGATCCTCAAGCGGATGTTCCGCTCGCTGTACATCAGCCGCTCGCTGCAGACGATGGGCGAGCTCATCAACGCCGGCGTCCCGATGCTCGACACGATCGCGATCACCAGCGAGATCTCCGGCAACCGGCTGTACAAGCGGATGTGGCGGACCGTGTACGCGAACGTCAAGGAGGGCAAGAAGATCGCCACGCCCCTGGCCACGTCCACGCTCCTGCCCAAGGCCGTCGTGCAGATGATCTCCGCCGGCGAGGAGTCCGGGAAGCTCGGCGAGGTGCTCTCGGAGATCTCGGACTTCTACGCGAAGCAGCTCAAGGACAACATCAAGTCGGTGACGTCCATGATCGAGCCCATCATGATCATCATAATGGGATCGATCGTCGGCTTTATCGCTATGGCCATCATCCTGCCCATCTTCAAGATGAGCCAGATCGTGGGATAACCGACAGTTTCTCCGGATTCCAGCGCCGGCCGAGCGGCCGGGACACCGGAGGAGCACCAGCAATGCGCACCAGCATCGAGGGGCGGGCGCCCGGCATTCGTTCCAGCAGACGCGCCTTCACGCTCATCGAGGCGTCCCTGGCGACGATCATCGTCGGCGTCGGCGTCCTCGCCTCGATCGAGGCGCACACCAGCTTCCTCCAGAAGAACGCCTGGTCCACCAACACCTCCACCGCCACCTTCCTCGCCAACGAGCTGCGCGAGATGACGCGCCGCTTCCCGCGCCACGACCGCTTCACCGGCGGCATCTACTTCGAGGACCCCGAGAACCACACCGGATTCCAGGGCTGGGGCCCCGAGCCCGACGAGGTCCTCCTCGATCCGGTCACCCTCGCAATCCTCGGGTTCGACTTCGACGACCTCGACGACTTCGACGGCGCCCTCTTCGGGAGCGCCGCGACCGACCTGCCCTTCACCACGCGCTTCGACGGGCCCATCGACGCCTTCGGGCAGATCATCAACCAGATGACCTGGACCGGCGACCTCGCGCTCGACGAGGACGGCGAGGCCTTCTCCATGACCGAGTGGTCGCAGCTCGTCCGCGTAGAGAAGGTGGACCTCAACGACTACACCTCGGTCCGCGCCGACGCGTACTACACGCCCACCGGCGGCGGCGACCCGGAGATCCCCGTCGATGAGTTCCCGGTGCGAGTGACCGTCATCGTGCTGCACCAGGGCCCGCTCGACGCCCAGGCGAAGCAGGTCGCCGAGGTCTCGTGGATCGCGCCCCCGTGAGCCGCGGAGCGGATAGAAGCGGAGGGCCGGGGCGGTTGGACAGTCTCTCGGTGGATTGAAGGATCACGACGTGCGCAACAACACCACGAAACGCAACGCGAAGAACGAACGCCGCGGCGTCGCCGCCGTTCTGGCGATGATGTTCCTCGTGCTCTTCGGCTCGCTCTCCGCGGCGATGGCGATCGTCAGCCAGGGCAACCTGCGGACCGCGTCGAGCCACCTGCTCGTCACGCGCGCGCTCGGCGCCGTGGATACGGGGCTCGACATCGCGCGCTCCCGCCTCGCCTGGGCCTCGACGCAGTTCCGCGTCGAGAAGGGCTCGATGGATGACGCCTACGCCGACGACCTGTGGAACGGCGCCTGGAGCGCCGCCGACGGCGAGGTGCTCGATCCCAACGGCGACGACGCGGTCAGCGGCGTCTCGGGCGTGCTGGCGGACCTGCACCTGCTCGACGCGACGGTGTCGCTGCCGGTCGAGTACGCCACCGACGCCGACTGGCTCGTGACCAACCCCATCGTGCTGGCGCGCGACGGGCTGGGCGACCCCATCGAGGCGGCGCAGATCACCTACGTCCCCCTGGGCAGCGGCGACTACCGCGCGGTCGTGACCGGCTACGCCTACGACGGCGTGGACGGGACGTGGATCACCCGCACCGCGCAGCAGGACTTCCTCCTGCTCAAGCGCATCAAGCACGCCATCCTCGGGCCCAGCAAGATCATGGTCGGCAAGAACGTCCAGATCAACGGCCCCATCGGCGCCCGCTACGACCAGGTCGAGCAGGTTGAGGGGCACCCCATCGTCGTCAAGAGCGACTTCTACGGGCTCGACGACACGCTCGATGACATCATCCGCGACTTCTACACCGAGGTCGTCGCCAGCGACACCGACGGCGACAACCGCCTCGCCCTCCACCACACGATCGAGGGCGCCGGCGTGGCCGCGCTCAACGCCCACGACTACGACGGCGACGCCAACCCCGACAACGCGTTCACCGAGATCGCCGCCAGCGCCGACGGCGTGCTCGACGAGTTCGACCTCTTCATGAACTTCTACGACGACAACGGCGACGGCAAGGTCGTCCTGGGCGGCGTCCTCGCCGCCGGCACGCCCAACGAGCTGCTCACCCCCGAGTTCTCCGGCGTTGACGACGACCTCGCGTTCCTCATCGACTCGGCGCTGCCCGACCGCAACGGCGATGGCTACGTCGATGCGCGCGACACCACGCTGGGCTACCGCGACGGCGCCATCGACATGAAGGACCGCTACGCCAAGATCCGCGGGCCGGTCATCCTCCGCGCCAACCGCGGCGACTGGGAGGACCAGCTCGACGCCGACGGCAACCCGCTCGACGACTACCAGCTCATGGTCGAGGGCGCGATCCGCCCCGGTGAGGACGAGGCGCCCATCGCCTTCGACCAGGGCGATGACGTCCTGCCCGACGTCGGCTTCGACACCTTCGACGTCGCGCAGACCGCGCTCGCCGGCGCCGCCGACGGCGCCCCGTTCCTCACCCAGGCCGGGCTCGACTACCTCTGGACGCTCGACACGGCGCCGGACGGCTCGGTGATCGGTGTGACGCTCAACCCGCTCTTCGACGCGGCCGCCGATCCCGACGCGGACTTCGCGCGCGTCGTCGAGCGCGCGCCCTTCGGCGCCCCCGCGGCGTCGGACTGGTACGAGCGCCCCGTCATCCGCAACAAGGTCTTCAAGGACGTGCACATCCCCGTCGGGACCAACGCGCTCTTCGAGAACTGCACCTTCGTCGGCGTCACCTACGTCGAGACGCACACCGACAACACCCACGACGCGTGGCGCTACTACGGCGTCCAGAACGAGGACCTGAGCCTCAAGTACCCCCCGCTGCCCGACGCGAGCGATGCGCAGCTGGACAACGACTACTACGACGCGACGATCATCAAGCCGGCCTCGTTCGACGTGCCCAGGCTCGAGGTCGCCGGGACGCGCTACGTGGACACCAAGCCGCTGTCGAACAACATCCGCTTCCACGACTGCCTCTTCGTGGGCTCGGTCGTGGCCGACAAGCCGGACGTGTACAGCCCCGTGCGGAACAAGCTCGCGTTCACCGGCGCGACGAAGTTCTACACGCAGCACCCCGACGACCCCGAGGACTCGGACCTCAACCCCGACGAGGCCGACGAGGACCTGATCGCGCAGAGCTCGCTCATGCTCCCGCAGTACTCCGTGGACATCGGGACCAACAACGCCAGCCCCGACCAGGACGTCAACCTCCAGGGCCTGATCATCGCCGGCGTGCTCGACATCCGCGGCAACACCACGCTCAACGGCGCGCTGCTGCTGACCTTCGACCCCAGGACCACCGACCCCGCCCTGCAGCACTTCGGGCAGGCCGTCGGCAACCCCGCCAACTTCAACATCACCCTCGGCTACTTCAGCCCCGACCAGGGCGACGTCGAGGGCTACTCCATCTTCGAATACAACGGGCAGCAGATCGTCGGATTCGACCTCGACGGCGACGGGCTCCCCGACACGACCAACCCCGGCGACGGCGGGACCCCGATCCCCTTCAACGGCTATGGCAAGGTCGTCCTCAACTACGACCCCGACATCGAGATGCCCGACGGCCTCATCGCGCCCATCGACATCGAGCCCATCTCGTACACCTACCGCGAGGGCAGGCTCAGCGCGAGCTCCCCCACGCCCTGACGCACCCGGACGCACGATCATGACGCTCACGACTGACAACAACACGAACGCTCGGCGCCGCACGCGGGGCTTCAGCCTCGTCGAGATGCTCATCGCGCTGGCGATCACGGCGTCGCTGCTGACGGCGATGCTCGTCGCGCTGGACTTCTCCTTCAAGCGTTACACGGCGACGAGCGAGTCCGCGTCGATGCACGTCGTCGGCCGCCTCGTCGCGCACCGAATCCTCTCGCAGATCCGCACCGGGACGACATTCGGGCCCTCGCCCGCCGATGTGCTCGATCCGGCCCAGAACCCGGTCGTGACCGACAACATCGAGTTCATCACCGAGGCCGACCGCGCCGCGGGGCTCAACCGCGTGACGCGCTTCGAGTACCGCGACGACCCCGAAGACGCCGCCGGCCCGGGCTGGCTGTGGTACGTGCTGGTCAACGCCGACGTGGACCCGCCGACGCTGATCGAGGAGCGGCCCCTGCTCTCGGGCGTCCGCAACGCGACGTTCACGCTCCAGTTCGACGAGGAGACGTGGCTGCTCGACCGGGCGGAGCTGGACATCACGCTCGACCCGAGCTCCGAGGCCGCGGCCAACGCGACCGTCGCCGAGATGCCCGATTCGGTGCGCCTCGTCGCCAGCGCCACGCCGCGGCAGTTGCGATGACGGGCCCCGCGATGGCGGCCCGGGCGCGACCGGCTATCATCGCCCCGCGTCGGCCCGGTCATCCTGGCGCCGATCCCGCGGGGCGGTAGCTCAACTGGGAGAGCGCTGGCTTTGCAAGCCTGAGGTTGCCGGTTCGATCCCGGTCCGCTCCATTGCCGGAACTCGAACCACCAGACCAGCCGGCCCGCGCGCTCGCGCCGGCGCAACGGGGATCACTCCAACATGAAGCACGCACCCCTGCTCGCGCCGGCCCTCCTGCTGGCGGCGGCGTCATTGGCCAGCGCGCAGAGCCTCGAAGATTCCGTCCAGCGCGACTACGACACCTACCTCGCGCCGCTCTTCGATCATTTCCACCGCAACCCGGAGCTGTCGCTGCTCGAGAGCAACACCGCGGCGCGGATGGCGCAGGAGCTCCGGGCCGCGGGCTTCGATGTCACCGAGGGCGTCGGCGGGACGGGCGTCGTCGCCATTCTCCGCAACGGCGATGGCCCGATGGTGATGATGCGCGCCGACATGGACGGGCTCCCGGTCGAGGAGAAGTCAGGCCTGCCCAACGCCTCCAGGGTCACGCAGGTCGATCCCATCACCGGCGCCACCGTCCCGGTCATGCACGCCTGCGGGCACGACGTCCACATCACCAGCCTCGTTGGCACGGCACGGCACATGGCGAGCCACCGGCGGGATTGGTCCGGCACGCTGATGCTGATTGTCCAGCCCGCCGAGGAGCGCATCATCGGCGCGCAGATGATGATGGACGACGGCTTGTGGGAGCGCTTCGGCAAGCCCGACTTTGCGCTGGCCTTCCACGTCTCGGCCATCGTCGAGGCCGGCAAGATCAACATCACCGAGGGCAGCCCCTTCGCCGGCGCGGATACCGTGGACATCATCATCCACGGCGTCGGCGCACACGGCGCCATGCCACACCGGGGCAGGGACCCGATCGTCCTCGGCAGCGAGATCGTGCTGGCGCTCCAGACGCTGGTGTCGCGCGAGCTGCCGCCCAGGTCGCCTGGCGTCGTCACCGTGGGCTCGTTCCACTCCGGATCCAAGCACAACATCATCTCGGACAAGGCCGTGCTGCAGCTGACCGTGCGAAACACGAGCGAGGAAACGCGCACGCTGCTGCTCGAAGGGATCCGGCGCATCGCGGAGAACATGGGCCGCGTCGCAGGCTTGCCCGAGGACCTGCTGCCCGAGGTGATCGTCTCCGAGGAGAGCGTGCCGCCCACGATCAATGATGCGCCGCTGACGCGGAGGCTCAAGGCCGCCTGGGTCGAGGAGTTGGGCGAGGCGACGGTCATCGACCAGCCCGACAAGGGCATGGGCGCCGAGGACTTCCCGTTCTTCACGACCGACCCCGCGATCCCCAGCGTGTACTGGATCATCGGCGGCACGCCCAAAGAAGCGTTCGATGCAGAGGCGAACGGAGGCCCCGCCGTCCCCAGCCACCACTCCCCGCTCTTCAAGATCGAGCCAGAGCCCTCCGTGACCCGCGGCGTCGAGTCCACGGTCGTGGCGCTGATGACGCTGATAGGCAACCAGTGATGCGGCTCCAGCAAGGATGACACCGACCCACCCGCGTCCGCGTCACGGTTGAATCATCGAGCGACAACGCGCCGGTCAAGTGTGATCTCAAGAAGGGTGTCGCGTTGTCACCCTTGTTGATCATCCTTCATGATCCGGCTTGTTGATCCGACTTGTTGATCCGGCGAGTTGATCCGGCGTGTCGATCGGACCGGATCGTCAGGGGCAGGCCTTGCCGAAGTCGTCGAGCAGCATGCCCAGGTCGGCCATGTCCACGATGCCGTCGCCGCTCAAGTCGGCGACGACGCTCGCCGTGCCGATACGGCCGATGAGCGCGCCGAGGTCGGCGGTGTCCACGACGCCGTCGAGGTTCAAGTCCGACGGGATGCAGGGCGTGAGGTCGAAGAGGTATGCGGAGCCGGAGAAGTCGCCGTTGTCGCCATCTTCCCACGCTCCGACGAGAGCAAGGCCGTCGCTGATCGCGACCGATTGCCCGAATCGATCAGCAAATGCGCCGTCAGATGGCAGGAGTTTGACCAGCTGCTGCCCGGTCTTCGCGTCGAAGACGTACGCCGAACCGGAGTTGACACCGTTGTCGTCATCACCGCTCGCTCCGATGATCGCGAGGCCGCCGCTGATCGCGACCGGGCGGCCGAACAAGTCCGACACAAAGCCATCGTTGTGCAGGAGTTTGTGCTGCTGCTGCCAGGTCATCGGGTCAAAGACGTAAGCCGAGCCTGTGATAAAGGCGCCTGCCCCGACGAGCACGAGTCCGTCGTTGGACGCGACCGATGCGCCGAATCCCACCCCTGCCGCTCCATCATCTGGCAGGATGATTTCGAGTTGCTGGCCGGTCGTCGCATCGAAGACGTACACCGAACCTCTTCCGCTGCCATGGTCGTCATCGCCATGTGCTCCGAGGATCGCGAGACCGCTGTCGATCGCGACCGATCCGCCGAGGTAGTCCGCGCTCGTGCCGTCAAGAGCGAGGAGTTTGTGCAACTGCTGCCCGGTCTCCGCGTCGAAGACGTATGCCGAACCGGACCTGCGGCCGTTGTCCTCATCCAACCGCGCCCCGACGATCGCGAGGCCGCCGCTGATCGCGACCGAATAGCCGAACCCACGTCCCGCAGCACCGTCGCTGGGCAGGAGTTTGACCAGCTGCTGCCCTGTGTTCACGTCGAATACGTATGCCGAGCCGGAGCCATAGCCGTTGTCGTCTCCACCGATCGCTCCGACTACCGCGAGTCCGCCGCTGATCGCGACCGATGCGCCGAACTCATCCCCCGCAGCGCCGTCACTGGGAAGGAGCTTGGCCAGCTGCTGCCCGGTCAACACGTGAAAGACGTACGCTGAACCGGAATCGAAGCCATTGTCGTCATCACCGTCCGCTCCGATGATCGCGAGATCGCCGTCGATCGCGACCGATGAGCCGAAATAGTCCAACCGAGCGCCATCGCTGGGCAACAGCTTCCGCGTCTCGTTGACCGCGCCCTGTGCTGCACCCGCGCCCGCCAGCAAGGCTCCCAAAGCCACAAGCCGCCTGATCTTCATGACCGCATCCTCGGATTCGGGCGATGGGATCGCCCGCCGGAGGTAGGTACGCCCGGCTCGGGCGGCGGATCCCGGATTGCTTCAACAAGGGTGACAGTCACACACCCGCCTTCCCGTCACGCCTGGCCCGGCCACGCCCATCCGCGTCCGCCCGGGCGGATCTGACCCGCCAAGCGTGACCACAGTGGCAGCACGCGCGTGTCACCCTTGATTGCCTGCCGGATGTTCCCGGCGGGATGCGCGCGTCAGTTGCGGGGCCGGGGCGTGACGGTGATCCGCAGCCGCTTCCCGTCGCGCTCGACGTCCAGCGGGATCGGCTCGCCGCGGTTCAGCCAGAGCGTCAGCGATTCCATCGGGTCGTCACCGAAGCCTTCGCCGCCGACGCCGACCAGCGCATCGCCCTCGCGCAGCCCCGCGGCCTCGGCGCCGCTGCCCGGCGCGACGCTCATGACCGTCATCCGCCCCTCGCCCGGCGCCAGGCCCACGCCCATCGTGAACTTCGGCGCGCTCCCGGCCAGGACCAGGTCGCCCAGGTCCCGCGCCAGCTCGCCGACCTCGCGGCGGTTGCTCCCGTTGACCGCGTTGCAGAGCATCACGAGGTACGTGCCGGGCGTGTAGGTGTAGTAGATCTCGAAGCCATAGTCGTTGCCGCCGTTGAGCAGGCCTCTGCTGAAACGCATGAAGCGCCGCGTGTTTTCTTCGTTGAGCAGGGCGCCGTCGTGGATCGACTCGATGAAGCGGCCCATGTCGCCGGCGGTCGAGACCTGCCCGCCGCTGCCCATGACCAGCCAGGAGGTCCGGCCCCAGTGCGCCGGGGAGTTGATCTCGCCGTCGGAGCGTTCGCCGTAGCCGATCGCCAGGCGACCCTCCGGGATCGCGTCGCCGTGGAAGCCGGTGCTGGTCATGCCCAGGGGCTCGAAGAGGCGCTGCCGCGTGAACTCGGGGTAGGTCTGGCCGCTGACGATCTCAATGATCGCCGCGAGCACGCCCCACGCCGAGTGCGAGTGCTCGCGCGCCGTTCCCGGCTCGAAGAGCAGCCTGCTCGAAAAGATCCGGCGCATCGCCTCGTCGCGGTCGATGTAGGCATGGTCCGGGTCGCGGTCGCTGGGGATGTCGTGGAAGTTCTGCAGGCCCGAGGCGCCGGTCATCAGGTGCTCGATCGTGATCGCGCGCTTGTCTGGCGGCACGTTGCTGAAGTACTTCGTGATCGGGTCGTCGAAGGACAGCTTGCCCTCCTGCTCGAGCATGAGGATCCCGCAGAGAGTGAAGTCGATGGGCGCCGAGCCGATCGCGAAGACCGTGCCGGGTCGGCACGGGATCTGCCGCTCCCGGTTGGCCATGCCGAAGCCGCGATCGACGACGACCTCGCCGTCGTGCACGAGCCGGATCACCCCGGTGAACCCGCCCGCCGCCTCGCGGTCGAGTCGGCGCTGGAGCGAATCCCACGTCAGCGGCTCGTTCGGCTCCGGCGCGGCGGTCTGCTCGGTGCGCAGCAGCGCGGGGCCGCCCTCGATCCAGAGGTTCGTGATCCGGTGCGGCGCCTCGTCCTCGATCACGCAGCGCAGCCAGCCGGGGCGATGCCCGGGCGCCGCCATCTCCATCGACAGCACGCCCTGGGCGTCAACCATCAGGTCCATCGCCTCGGCGCCGTGCAGCCGGGTGTAGATCGCCTCCAGCGCCGCCAGCGCAGCATCACGTCCGGCCTGTTCGATGGTTGTCGGCGCGATCCACCGCTCCAGGAACGCCGGTGCGGTGGACGACGGGGCGTCGAGGTAGCCGAGCACGGCGTCCTCGGCCTGCCGCATCGGTGGGCGATCATCGCCCAGGGTCGCCGGCGCCAACAGGGCGATGGCGGCGAGGAGCGTCGGCAGCAGGGCGGAGTGGCGCACAGGATTCATGAGGATTCCTTTCTCTCGAATAATGATGCCGGAGGACAGGTGGGGCCTCCGGGAACGGGACCGGAATCCTGATGCGCCGGGAGGCCAGATCGGGCATCGCCTGTTCCATATCCCACGGTCGTGTCTCGAAAAGCTCGCGCCGGTCCGCCCCCCCACCCGGGGAAACCACCGGAAAACGGCGGCGGACTGGGTTCACCGGGTCTTTTCACCGAAAACATGCCCCGGCGCGCCGTTTTTTAGTTGCGATCTCGCTCCAGAAGTGAGAGGACCGTAGGTGGAGCGGTCCGCACTGAACCACGATTCGCTCCGAAGGAGACCAGCGAGATGTTCAGCCGAATCAGCAACCAATCCAGAATCCTGAGGACCCTCGGCGTCGCCGGCCTCATCGCCGCCGCCGGGATCGCGACGCTCCCCGCCGACGCGGGCTTCAAGTCCGACGGCTGGCCGGGCAACGGCTTCGTGCCGAGCGACATCCCCGCCGCGCCGGCGGCGCTGACCGCGGCGCAGATGATGTACCTCGACGCGGTCAAGGCCGCCAACCCGGGCCTGAGCGACGCCGACGCTCGCACCAAGGCGACGAACATCCACATGGGCCTGTGCAAGGCCGTGGCGCTCGTCAAGAAGCAGAACGCCACCGTCGGCGCGTGCCTGGAGAAGCTCAAGATGAAGGGCTCGATCTGCATCTCCTTCAACATGAAGAAGGCCGTGGGCGGCGCGCGCAACGACGGCAAGGCCGACTGCAACGAGAACGACAAGATCAACGTCTCGAGCAAGAAGCTCGCCGAGGGCTGCCCGCCGGCGTATGACGCCAAGCTCTACTGGCTCGCCACCGTGCTCCTGCACGAGGGCACGCACGCCGGTCAGGACTACGGTGTGGACACCACCGGCCTCGACGCCTGCAAGGCCCGCGCCAAGAAGACCAAGCAGCGGTTGTGCAACGAGGCCGGGACCGGCATGAACGGCGAGCCCAAGGGCGCCCACGTGGTCGAGAACGAGTGGATCGCCGAGATCAAGGCGGCGCTCGATGAGCTCGAGATGCTCGACCCGATGATCGACCCTGCCTGGTCGGACGCGACGAAGGACATGTTCAACGGGATCAACCCCCTCGCGCCGGCCGCGCGGCAGGACGCCATCGACGCGCTCCGCAAGGCCGCTTGTGCGAACAAGAAGGGCAACGACGACGCCATCGACTGCTACCGCCAGGCCAAGATGAAGCTCCAGGACTTCATCGACACCAACTACACCACGCCCGAGGAGAAGGCCGCGGCGCTGAAGACGATGCGTGACTGCCTCGACGTGGACAAGTGGAAGTGGATCTTCAAGTTCTTCGACATCCCCGCCAAGGCGATCGTCTCCACGGGGGGCAGCGGCGTCATCCAGCAGTTCGAGGACGAGTCCAATGTTGATGACCTCAACACCGGTCTCCTGGGCGTGTCTGACATGGAGCTGGCCGAGGACGCCGCCGGTGGTGGGCTGCTCGACGCCCTGATCGTCGTCGGACCAACCGCGCCAGACCAGGGGCAGGTTCAGGTGTACATCGACAGCAACGAGAACAACGTCTTCGAGCCGTCCGAGCTCAACAACTCGTTCCCGACGCCCCCCGGACTCACCGGATACTTCGACCTGATCCTCCCGCGCGAGCCCCTGCAGCCGACGCTGCTCTTCAACCACGACACGTTCGAGTTCTTCGTGGCGCAGCCCGATCCGCTCACCGGGCTCCCCATCGGCATCGACCCGCTCCCGGTATTCCAGATCCAGCTCCCGCCGCTCGTTGATCTCGCCCACTTCATCCAGGAGTGGGACTGGGACGGCAACCGCCTCGTCGGGTACGACGACACGGTCACCGCCGCGCCGGCGCTGCCCTTCGACGACGAGGTCCTCGTGCTCGAAGACCAGAACGGCGACGGTCTCCCCGACCTCGAGGTCCCCTTCGCCACCGTGCTGCCGCTGATCCAGTTCGGCCCCACCTGGGGCGGGCTCCCGCTGCCCAACGATCCCATCCTCGAGGTCTGGGGCTATCCCAACCACCAGATCGAGATCCAGGTCGTCGATCCGAACTACATCCCCGTCGAGATCATCGGGCTGAGCCTGGCGAGCATCGACCCGATCGACGTGAACCTGAGCAGGCCGCTGCTTCCCGGCGACGTGATCCTTCTCCAGGATCTCAACAACGGGCTCCAGTCCCCGCCGCTCTTCGTCAACTGCCCCGGCGACCTCAACGGCGACGGGACCACCGACACCGCCGACCTGGGCATCCTCCTCAGCCAGTTCGGCAGCCCGCTCGGCGGACCCGCGGACTTCAACGGCGACGGCGTCGTGGACACCGCGGACCTCGGGATCCTGCTGGCCAACTTCGGGTGCCCCAACTGAGCAACACCTGATCGCTCGAAATCGTGTTCCGATTCAGCCGGCGCCGGGCTCCACCCCGGCGCCGGTTGTTCGTTGTCGGATTCAGTTGCCGCGCACCGGTGTCGTCCCGGTCGTCCCCTTCCCGGCGCGCGACCGGCTCTTTGGGGGCAGCGTCACCCACGTCTTGCAGAACCCGCACACGCACACCCGGCTCGCGTCGCGCACGAACGAGAGGTACCCGCCGCAGTTGGGGCAGCGCAGCCGCTCCTCGGGGGGATCGAAGCGGGAGGTGTTGGGGTTCCAGTGGTGCGCGAGCCGGTCGGTCTCCACGAGCCGGCACAGCGTGTGCTGCTCGCTGCGCTCCCTGCCAGGACGCTCGAACTTCCACAGGTACACCTCCACGCTGACGACGCTCTGGTCGGCGCGGACGGCGCCCATGACCACGCGCCTTGGCTCGCCGACCGGCGCCGAGCGCCACATCGCCTCCCAGTCGTCCCGGTGCTCGATCGCCGGCAGCAGGAAGTCGAAGACCGACATGCCCAGCAGCTCGGGGTAGCCCAGGAACGCCCGGTCGGCCCGGATCACGCGCTCGATGAGCCCGGTCTCCGAGATGACGATGATCGCTTCGTGTCGGTCGTTCTCTCTCATACCCGCATGGTCCGATTCGAAAAGCCCCGAGTCGAGGGCGCCGGGCGCCGCTTTATCGGCAATGACGCCCCGGCGCCCGGCCAACCCGCACAACCGGCGCCACCGGAACACCGGGCAAGCCCTATGCTCGTCGAAGACCCGCCTGATTCACCTTCGTCATGCCCATCGCCAATCCCAACCCAGCGCACGCGCAGGTCCGCTCGCTCATCAGCGCGGGCCAGCACCGCCAGGCGATCTCGCTCATCGCATCGCTGCGGAAGAAGCCCGCCTGGAAGAAGGACGTCGCGCTGCTGGGAGCGCTGGCCGAGTGCCGGATGGCGCTGCACGAGTACGACGAGGCGCTCGACGCCATCGACAAGGCGATCCGCCTCGACCCGAAGAACCCCATGCACCACAGCAACCGGGGCCAGGCGCTGCTCCAGGCGATGCGGCTCGAACCGGCGGAGCGCTCGTTCAGCGAGGCGCTGGCGCTCCGCGCCGACTGGTCGCCGGCGATCCTGGGGATCACCGAGACGCTGCGCCTGCTCGGACGCGAGGACGAGGCCCTCGCACGGATCGAACCGCTGCTGGGCGCCGACCGCGTCGAGCCGCTGGTGGACCTCGCCTTCGCCAGGTTGGCCGCGAGACTCGGCCGCGCCGACGAGAGCGCCGAACGCCTCGCCCGCTGGGTGGACAACGAGCGCGTCCCGGGGGTGTACCGCATGCAGGGGCTCTTCCAGATCGGCGCCCTCGCCGACAGGCAGGGCCGGCACGACGAGGCGTTCCTGGCGTACGACAGGGCCAACGCCCTCCGCCCCGGATCGTTCGACCCCGCAAAGCGCACCGCGATGACCGACCAGGTCATCAGGGGCTCCACGAGAGCAGCGCTCGCGGGGATCCCCAGCCCTTCGAGCCCCTCCGATGTCCCCATCTTCATCGTCGGCATGCCGCGTTCGGGCACCTCGCTCGTCGAGCAGGTTCTCTCGTGCCACCCGCGCGTCTTCGGCGCCGGCGAGCTGACCGCGATCGACATGCTCGTGCGCTCCCTCCAGCAGATGAACCGCGCCGCGCTGCGTCCCGATGAGATCCGTCAGCGCATCGATCAGCTCGCCGGGGGCTACCTGGGTCTGCTCGCCAGGCTCAGCGGCGGCGCGGAGTTCGTCACCGACAAGAACCCGCTCAACTTCATGCACCTGGGGATCATCTCCCGCGTCTTCCCCGGCGCTCGTGTGATCCACTGCCTGCGCAACCCCATCGACACCTGCGTGTCTTGCTACTTCCACAACTTCATCGGCGCCACCGCCTTCACCGACGACCTCGCCGGTCTCGGCTCGTACTACAACGACTACCGCCGCCTCATGGAGCACTGGGCGCGCACGATCGAGATCCCCATCCTCGACGTGGTGTACGAGGACGTCGTCGCCGATCTCGAGGCCGGCGCCAGGCGGATGCTCGATTTCCTCGGGCTCGGGTGGGACGCCTGCGTGCTGGAGTACGACAGGTCAGATCGTGTCACCACCACCGCGAGCAACGAGCAGGTCCGGCAGCCCATCTACCGCACCTCCGTCGAACGCTGGCGCCGCTACGAGCGACACCTGGGTCCGCTGATCGACGCGCTCGAGCCCCGCTTCCGCCCCGGCGTCTGAGCCGCCGCGGCGCGTGTCGCACGCGGGATTTCGCACGCCGCGCGATCGGGGCTATCCTGTCGGGATGACACCCGACGAAGCCCGGCGCCTGATGCACGAGTGGACCGCGAGCGAGGCGCTGCGGGGGCACATGGAGGCCGTCGCCGCGTGCATGGGCGCCTACGCCGACAAGCTCGGCGCCGACAACCCCGACGACTGGGTCGTCGCCGGCCTGCTGCACGACTTCGACTACGAGAAGCACCCCTCGAAGGAGGAGCACCCCTTCGTGGGCGTGCGCGAGCTCGAATCCAGGCAGGTTGACCGCGACATCCTCGACGCGATCCTCGGGCACGCGAACTACTCGGGCGTGCCGCGTCAGACGCCGATCGCCAGGGCGCTCTTCGCCGTCGATGAGCTCGCGGGCTTCATCGTCGCGTGCGCCAAGGTCCGCCCCACCGGGATCGAGGGGATGCAGGCCAAGAGCGTCAGGAAGAAACTCAAGGACAGGGCCTTCGCCGCCGCGGTCAGCCGCGAGGACATCGCCGTGGGGATCGAGGAGGTCAAGGCCATCGACACCTCGATCGAAGAGGGCGGCCACATCCAGACCTGCATCGACGCCATCGCCGGCGCCGTCGATCGGATCCCGATCTGACCCCGCAACACCCCGTCCCCGTCGGAGGGAGGCACGACATGCTCATCGCGATCACCAGGCCCCCGACACCCTCCATCGCCGACTGCCAGCTCACGCACATGGACCGCGAGCCCATCGATGTCGCCCGCGCCATCGAGCAGCACCGGGCGTACCGGGAGCTCCTCGCGGAGCTCGGCGCCGAGGTGATCACGCTCGACCCGCTCCCCGAGCACCCCGACGCCGTCTTCGTCGAGGACGCCGTGATCATGCTCGACGAGGTCGCCGTGCTGTGCCGGATGGGGGCGCCCACGCGGCGCAACGAGACCGGCGCGCTCGAGCCGGTGATCGCCGCGTACCGGCAGGCGCACCGGATGACCGCCCCGGCGACGCTCGAGGGCGGCGACGTGATCCTCGCCGGGCGCACGCTCTTCGTGGGCCGTTCCACGCGCACCAACGACGAGGGCGCCGACCAGCTCCGCGCCTTCACCGAGCCGCTGGGCTACCGCGTCGTGCAGGTCGGCGTCCACGGCTGCCTGCACCTGAGCACCGGCGCCTCCTCCCTGGGCGACGGCGTCATCCTCGCCAACCCCGAGTGGGTTGACGCCGGCGCGTTCGAGGGCTGTCGGGTCATCCCCGTCGAGCCGGGCGACCCCTGGGCCGCCAACACGATGAACGTCAACGGGGTCATCGTCCTGCCTGATTCCTCGAAGCCCACCGCGGACAAGCTCCGCCGGATGGGCTACCGCGTGCGGACCGTGGACATCTCAGAGCTCATGAAAGCCGAGGGCAGCCTCACCTGCATGCGGCAGCTCTTCCAGCGAAAGCCGCTGCGCGTCGAGACAAGGCCGCTGGGCCTGTCGCCCAGAACCGCCCGGGCGTGATGCGTCGGAACAATCGCTCCGCGGCGACCTCGGCTCAGTTCGACCGGCCGTTCTCGTCCGCCGAGGCGGTGGCGCCGACCCGGAGGCTGTCGATGCGTGTGGGCGTGACGATGTTGAGCCTGCTGCTGGCGTCGATGCGCGACGTGCCGGCGACGCCGACGATCGAGCCCAGCGAGCCGGCGCAGTCCACGCCGTTGACCGGGACAACGTACGCCAGTGTCCTGCCGGAGTTCTCGTCAACGCTCTGCACGCGGTAGAGCAGCGGCAGCCGCTTGCCGTCGTACACGACGCTGGTGGTCAGGCGGCCGACGACGATGTACTCGCTGGAGCGGTCGATGCCGGCGATGTCGTGATCGATGCGCTCGATGTTCTTCTGCGCCTGCTCGCGCGCGTCCTCGATGCGGAGCATGCTCTGCTGCAGGTCCGCGCGGATCTTGAGCAGCTCCATGTGCGCGACCAGCACCTCGCGGTCGAGATCGTCGCCGGGCGCGTCGCCCTTGTCCATCGCCGCCAGGTACCGGACGTGCTCGCCGATCAGCGGCTCCAGCTCCGCCATGGCCGACTTCTGCGCCAGCACCGCCGCGTACGCCGACTCCAGGTCGCGCATCGTCGGCAGCGGGCGGTTCTCGATCGTCGGCTGCTCCGCCTCGGGCTCCGGCTTCGGCTTCGGCTTGCTCGCCGCACGCGTGTCGGCGCCCTCGTCCTCCCCGGCGGCCGCCACGCGGTTCGTCGGCTGCTTGCGGTCGTGGTACACCGAGGGCGGGAAGACCGGCGGCGCCGCGTGCGTCTGGTCCATCGCCGGCGCGGGCGCCTGCGCCGTGGTCTGTTCGGGCTGGTCGGCCGCCTTGCCCGGCGCCTGTTCGTTCATGCCCAGCAGCGAACCGACATCGCTGCCGCCCTGATCGTTCTGCGCCAGGGTCGTGTCCGCCGGGGTCATGGGCTGCTCGTCGGCCTGATGCTCCGGGTACTCGGGCAGCGCCTCGGAGTCCGGCGATTCCGCGACGGTTGAACCGGGCCGCGCCATCGCCTGCTCGGGCGCCGGTTCTGGCTTGGGGGTGATGGTGTGCTGCTGCGCCAGCGGCGCCGGGGGAGTCTGCGCGGGCGCCGTGGCGAGCTGCGTCGTCGGCTGCGCCTCACGCTGCCCGGCGCGGAAGGCCATCGCCTCACTCGCCGTCGCCTGGCGAACATACCGGCCGTGGATGTACCCGCGCGCGGTGTCGGGCGCCGGGACCACGTACGCCAGGGGCTGGCCGTTGGCGTCGCGGATGATTTCCTGGATCTTCAGCGTGGCGCCGGGTTCGAGCGGCTTGTTCAGGAGCTTCTTCCAGCTCTGGCTCAGGTCGCCGTCCATGCTCATGGCGATCAGCCGCGAGGGACGCAGCAGCGTCAGCGTGCCGCGCATCGCATCGACGTCGAGCTGTTCGGGCAGCGCCTTGATGAGCGCCGGCTGATCCGCGGGGAAGGCAACGCGCAGCCAGCCGTCGCCGTCGATGCCCGTCGCGTCGGATCCGTCAACCAGGAGCATCGCGCCCCGCTTGACCTCGCCGACCTCGTAGTACAGCTCATCGGCGCCGCAGCGCAGGGCCGCCGTGTCGGCGTCCACGACCACGACATAGGGCTGGTCAACCGCGCTGACCTGCGCCGCCGCCGGCGCGGTGGCGAGCGTCAGGGCGCTGCCGGCGCCCAGCGCCAGCGCGCCGAACCGCAGGCCGAGGCGCACGGGGATCCGATTCCAGGTCTTGATGTTCATCATGGCGACTCCTTTCCATCCCGCCCGCGGGGCCCACCCTCGCTGCGGGAAGACGCACCGGCTCCGCCGATCCGCATGCAATGCTTGTTGTGCTCCCGACCTCGATGGGCGAGAGGACGCGTATCAGACCACAGGATGCGCCCCGCCGCAATCCCGCAGGGCGCACACCCCTTCAGCGATCCGGGAAACGAAGCCTGGGGACAGGATCCGGCTCCCGTTCCGGTGGTAGTATCGGCCTTCCAGCGGGTCGGATTGACGGCTCCCGGACCCGCGCCACCCAGGGATCATCGATGCCAATGACACGAAACACCGCCCGAACACCACGCTGCGCAAGGCGTTGCGCCAAAATCAGCGCCGCCTGGCTGTGCATCGCCGCCGGGTGCGCCGCGGGTTGCCAGGTCCGGAGCGTCACTCGTGACGGCGCCGCCTCACTCCGCGAGGCCGTCATCGCGCAGTCCAAGGACCAGCTCGCCGACGCCGGCCAGCGCCACGAGCCGAAGCAGGTCAGCCGCACCCCCTCGCAGGTGCGGTTCAACGACGAGCGCCTGCGCGAGCTCAACGCGATGGCGGGCCCCCAGGCCCACGACGGTTCCGATCAGGACGGCCTCGGGCTCGACCTCCTCGGCGCCCCCGCGACGTCGCTGCCCGTCACGCTCGACGAGGCCGTCCGCAGCGCCGTCGCCTCCAACCTCGATATCCAGACCGCCCAGCTCAACCCCGCGCTCGGTTCTTCCCAGCTCATCGCCGCGCAGGCCGCCTTCGACTGGACTCTCTTCGCCGACGCCAACCTCAACCGGACGCACCGCCCCCAGACCGTCCCCGTGCTCAACGGCGTCGCGCTGGGCTCGAGCGTCTCGAAGAACGAGTCCTTCGCCTTCGACGCCGGGCTCCGCAGGCAGCTCACCACCGGTGGCCTCGTCGAGCTCAGCCAGTCGCTCACCGTCACGAACAACAAGACGCCCGGATTCGCCTTCAACCCCGACCCCGCGCACGACGCCGCGCTGAACCTCACGCTCAGCCAGCCCCTGCTGCGCGGCTTCGGCGAGAACGCGAGCCTCGCCGAGATCCGCCTCGCCGAATCGCAGCGCCGCGCCGATGCGCTCCGGCTCCAGAGCGAGCTGCTCCGCGTCATCGACCAGACCGTCAACGCCTACTGGGACCTCGCGCTGGCGCACTACCGGCTCCAGGTGGACCGCAGCCTGCTCGACCGCGGCGTGCAGACGCGCGACGTGCTCGGGGGCCGGCTCGACTTCGACGTCCGCCCCGCGGAGTATTCCGACGCTGTAGCGCGCGTCGAGTCGCGCCGCGCCGCCGTCCTCCGCGACGAGAACGCGCTCCGCCTCGCCTCCGACCGCCTCAAGCAACTGCTCAACGACCCGGAGCTCCCCGTCAGCGGCGAGACGATCCTGCTCGCCGCGGATCCCCCGATCGACGAGCCGATCGCGTTCGATCTGGTTGACGCGCTCAACACCGCGCTGGCCGCACGCCCCGAGATCGAGCTGGCGCTGAGCACCATCGAGGACGCCGCGATCCGCGAGGCCTTCGCGGCCAACGCGAAGCTGCCCCAGCTCGACCTGACCTTCCAGGTCGGGCTCAACGGGCTCGACAGCGACACCGGCGGCGCCCTCTCCGAGGAGGGCGAGGCCGACTTCATCAACTACACCGCGGGCCTCGCATTCGAGCGCGCCATCGGCAACCGCGCCGCCGACGCAACCCTCCGCCTGCGCCGGCTCGAGCGCCTGCAATCCGTCATCGCGCACCGCAGCGCCGTGCAGCAGATCATCGTCGAGGTCAAGGCGGCGCTGCGCAACGTGGACACCAACTACCGCCTCATCGAGCAGACCAGGGCCGCCAGGCTCGCCGCCGCCGAGAACCTCCGCACGCTTCAGGTCGAGGAGGAAACAACCCAGGCGATGACCCCCGCCTTCCTCAACCTCAAACTCACCCGGCAGGAAGCGCTCGCCGCCGCCGAGATCGAGGAGGCCGCGGCCCTGACCGATTACCTCTCCTCCATCGCCGACCTCAACAGCGCGATGGGTGTGGCGCTCCAGCGGCACGGGCTCGAGGTCGTCATCCCCGACGACCAGACGCTCGACGGCATGCTCGACACGCTCGACCCCATCGGGGACTGACCGATGCCGCCCGGAGCGCCAGCGGGAACGATCACGCTCGAGGCGGCGCTCGACCGGCTCGCCGCCGGCGAGGTGGTCGCCTTCCCGACGGAGACCGTCTGGGGCCTCGGCGCCGACGCGACCAATCCCGACGCTGTCGAGCGCGTGTACGAGCTCAAGGGCCGACCCCGCGACAAGCCGATGCCCGTGCTCGTCGCGGATCTCGGCATGGCCCGGTCGCTGACACCCGGGCTCACGGGCCGGGCGCTGCGCCTGGCGCAGGCGTTCTGGCCCGGGCCGCTGACCATCGTCCTGCCCGCGACCCCCGCAATCCCCCCCATCGTCACGGCCGATGGCGGCACGGTCGCCGTCCGGGCGCCGGGGCATTCAGGGCTGCTGGATCTCGTCCGCCGGCTCGGCCGACCGGTCATCGCCCCCAGCGCCAACCGCGCCGGTCAGCCCCCCGCGACCACGCTCGGAGACACGCTGGCCGCATTCCCGGAGCAGATCGCGACCGGGGCGCTGGCTTGCTACGTCCCCGAAGCCCCGTTCCGGGCGGGCGCCACGCCC
The DNA here is from genome assembly GCA_020639135.1 of Phycisphaeraceae bacterium. Lineage (GTDB taxonomy): Bacteria > Planctomycetota > Phycisphaerae > Phycisphaerales > UBA1924 > JACKHE01. Next base: position 239,454 of record JACKHE010000003.1, on the reverse strand, counting down.
TCGACGATCGTCATCCCGGGGGACACGCCGGGGGCGGATGTCGTGGTCAGGCAGGGCCCCGTCACGGCGCTACAACTGGCGCAGATCGCCTGACCGGCAAACCCCGCAGCGACGGGCGCCGGAGCGGGCTCGAAAATCCGAACTGAGGTATTCCGTTCTGCGCAAATCCGGTGTAGGCTGGGGGTTCTGGAATATCGGATTACGCGGTCGGTTTTTCGTCCCCCCTTCGGCTCCCCCCACCGATCGCCGATACGACTGCCACACCTTATCCAAGCACCTTGGGACCCGGACCGAGACCCTGACCATGACAACCCAACAGAACGGCTCACCCGAAGGGCTGATGCACGACTGCGACGTCGCGATCATCGGCGGCGGACCCACGGGCACGACGCTCGGTTCGCTCCTCAAAAAGTACAACCCCAACCTCCGCGTCGTCATCCTCGAGAAGGCGAAGTTCCCCCGCGATCACGTGGGCGAATCGCAGCTGCCCGGCGTCAGCCAGGTGCTCGACGAGATGGGCTGCTGGGACAAGGTCGAGGCGGTCGGGTTCCCCATCAAGATCGGCGCGTCGTACACCTGGGGCAAGGACAACGACCGCTGGGACTTCGACTTCTACCCCGTCGAGCACTGGAAGGACGAGGCCCGGCCCGCCAGGTACCTGGGGCAGCGCCTCAAGACCGCCTTCCAGGTGGACCGCGAGATCTACGACAACATCCTCTACGAGCACGCCAAGGCGATGGGCGTCGATGTCCGCGACGAGACCGGCGTCGAGCAGGTCCTCCACCAGGGCGACCGCATCACCGGATTCAAGCTCACCAACGGCGAGGTCCTCACCGCCACCCATTACGTGGACGGCTCCGGCGCGATCGGGTTCCTCAAACGCGCCATGGGCGTCTCCAGCTGGGAGCCCACCGAGCTACGCAACATCGCCATCTGGGACTACTGGCGCAACGCCGAGTGGGCCGTCGAGATCGGCGTCGGCGCCACGCGCGTCCAGGTGCGATCGCTCCCCTACGGCTGGATCTGGTTCATCCCGCTCGGGCCCGACCGCACCAGCGTCGGGCTCATCTGCCCGGCGGACTACTACAAAGACTCCGGGATGACCGTCGAGGAGCTCTATCGGAAGGCTCTGTCCGAGCAGGAGGACATCAGCGGCCTCATGGAGAGCGCCACCTCGGAGGGCAAGCTCCAGTCCTGCAAGGACTGGTCGCACCTCGCCGACCGGCTGATCGGGGAGAACTGGTTCATCTGCGGCGAGGCCGCCGGTTTTGCCGACCCGATCCTCGCCGCCGGGCTCAACCTCGCCCACGGCTCGGCGCGCGACCTCGCCTATACCATCCTCGAAATCGAAAAGGGCGTCATCAGCCCCGAGTGGCTCCGTAACCGATTCGACGAGCGCAACCGCCGGAACATCGGCCAGCACATCCGCTTCGCGCAGTACTGGTACGCCGCCAACGGCTGCTTCGATGATCTCAAGGAGCACTGCCAGTCCATCGCACGCGAGGCGGGGCTGTCGCTCACGCCCGAGGACGCCTGGCGCTGGCTCAGCCAGGGCGGGTTCGCCTCCGAGAGCCCGGGGCTCCCGCTGCTCGGCTCGTTCGACATCGGCTCCGCCAGGAGCGTTATCGATCTCTTCAACAAGCACGACCGAGAGATGGCGATGGAGATCGACAAGGCCAACGTCTTCAGGCTCGATCTCGAGGGCGCCGTCCTCGACGTCATGGGCGTGCCCGAGGGCGGGCGCATCAAGATCGTCGATTGCTACAAGCGTGACGAGCGCCTGCTCCCGCTGCACAAGTGGTACGGCATCGTCCACGATGCGCTGCTCTACTCGAACGACCTCGCCAGGATCCTCACCTACTTCAAGGCGCGCATCCAGGTGCTGCCGATCCCCATCGACCAGCGACCGCTCGCGCTCGACCTGGCGATGCAGACCCTCGAGACGCTCATCCTCGACGGGTGGGTCAAGACCTCGCTCGACCCGAGCAGGCCCAGGCTCCAGCGCGAGTCCGCCGGGAACATCATCCGCAGCGCCGCCGACAGCGACCGAGCCCTCGCCGAACGTGACGGGGGGGACCACGCCGCGCACAACGCCGCAAAGAACGCCGCCAAGAACGCCGCCAACGGGGAGGCCGCACGATCATGAGCTCCAGCAACGGCGCCAGACCGACCTGCGACGTCGCGATCATCGGCGGGGGCCCCGCCGGCTCCACGCTCGCTTCGCTCATCCGCAAGTACAACCCCGACCTGCACGTCGTCATCCTCGAGAAGGCGAAGTTCCCCCGCGATCACGTCGGCGAGTCGCAGCTCCCCGGCGTCGGCCACATCTGCCACGAGATGGGCTGCTGGGACAAGGTCGAGGCCGCGGGATTCCCCATCAAGATCGGCGCCTCCTACACCTGGGGGCGCAACATGGACAAGTGGGACTTCGACTTCTACCCCGTCGAGCGCTTCGTCGAGGAGCCCAGGCCCGCGAAGTTCCAGGGCCAGCGCACCGCCACCGCCTTCCAGGTCGATCGCGAGATCTACGACGACATCCTGCTCAACCACGCGCAGGAACTCGGCGCCGACGTCCGCCAGGAGACCGCCGTCACCGAGGTCCTCCACGAGGGCGACCGCATCACCGGGCTGAAGCTCCACACCGGCGACGTCGTCACCGCGACGCACTACATCGACGCCACCGGCGCCGTCGGCTTCCTCAAGCGCGCCATGAACGTCTCCAGCTGGGAGCCCGCGGGCCTGCGCAACATCGCCATCTGGGAATACTGGCGAAACGCCGAGTGGGCGATCGAGATCAGCATCGGCGCCACGCGCGTCCAGGTGCGGTCGCTGCCCTACGGCTGGATCTGGTTCATCCCCCTGGGCCCCGACCGCACCAGCGTCGGGCTCATCTGCCCGGCGGACTACTACCGGGATTCCGGGAAGTCCGTCGAGGAGCTCTACCGGCAGGCCCTGTCCGAACAGGCCGACATCAGCGCGCTGATGGCCAACGCGACACCCGAGGGCAAGCTCCAGTCCTGCAAGGACTGGTCGCACCTGGCCGACCGCATCGCCGGCGAGAACTGGTTCATCTGCGGGGAGGCCTGCGGCTTCGCCGACCCCATCCTCGCCGCCGGCCTCAGCCTCGCGCAGTCCGCCGCCAAGGACCTCGCCTGCACGATCCTCGAGATCGAGCGCGGCGAGATCGAGGCGCAGTGGCTCCGCGACCGCTACAACGACCGTGTCCGCAAGAACATCGGCCAGCACATCCGCTTCGCGCAGTACTGGTACGCCTCCAACGGCTGCTTCAACGACCTCAAAGAGCACTGCCAGTCCATCGCCAACGACGCCGGGCTCTCGCTCTCGCCGGAGGACGCCTGGCGCTGGCTCAGCCAGGGCGGCTTCGCCGAGGAGGACCCGGGCCACGCCATCCTCGGCTCCTTCGACCTCAAGAGCGCGCGCAGCGTCATCGACCTCTTCACCACCGAGGCGCCCTCCGACGGCTTCGCCATCGACAAGTTCAACGTCTTCAAGCTCAACCTGCGCGACGCCCAGGAAGACACCTTCGGCTTCCCGAAGATGGGCCGCATCCACCGACACAAGTGCTACCGTGACAGCGAGGGCCGCACCATGCCGCTCATGGGGCCCAACCTCATGGTCGTCAAGACGCTCAAGGAATCGTCCGACCTCGCGTCGATCATGCAGGGCCTGCAGCGGCAGATCCTCGCCTCCGGCGTCGATCCCGCCAGGCGCAACAACCTCCTCAACCACTGCATGCAATCCCTCGAAGCGATGATCTCCCAGGGCTGGGTCGAGGCCTCCTACGACCCCAACGGCCCCAAACTCCAGCGCAAGGCCGACTGGCACGCCATCCGTCTGTCCCAGGACTAACGCGGACCGGCCGCAGCCTCCCGCAGCATCGACAGCGTGATCGCGCACGCGACCACCACGTTCAGCGAGTCCACGCCCGGCGCCATCGGGATCCGCGCGCGCCGTCGCGCAGCGCCCATCGCACCATCGGTCAGACCCGGCCCCTCCGCGCCAAGCAGCGCCGCCGTCCGCGACCCGATCCCGCCGGTGTCGATCAGCTCGCGCAGCGTCGGCGCGGCGGGATCCGGCGTCAGGGCCAGCGTAACCCAGCCGGCGTCGTGCAGCGCCGCGCAGGCCGACTCGACGGACTCGACCGCCGCGTAGGGTGTCGAGAGCACGTGGCCCATGCTCACGCGCAGCGCCTTGCGGTACAGCGGGTCGCAGCACCGGGGGTTCAGCAGCACGCCCGAGGCGCCGAACGCTGCCGCGTTGCGGAAGATCCCGCCGATGTTGTCGTGATTGGCGATGTCCTCCAGGACAACAACCGGCCCCGCCGGGACGGATCCAGGTCGGACGATGTCCCCGGGGGTGGGCGCCGAAACCCGCTCGCCGCACGCCAGGGCGCCGCGGTGGATGTGGAACCCCACGATCGCGTCCATCACATCCTGCTCGACGACAAACACCGGGCAATCCGCGCCCAGCCCCCCCAGCGCGTCGGCCATCGCGTCGAACCGGGTCCGTCCCAGCAGCAGCGACCGCGCCCGGAACGCGCCGCCGGTCCGATGCCGCTCCAGCAGCGCCCGGACCACCAGTTCCCCCTCGGCAAGGAAGACCCCGCGCCGACCCACCAGGTCCGCGTCGCGCACGTTCCGGTACACCGCAACCCGGGGATCGTCCAGGCTGTCAATCGTGATCGGATCCACGCCGCCTCCAGGCCCGGGGCCACGCCGCGGTCGGCCCGCGCCGCCCCCCGGCGCTCTACCATGACCCCAGATGCAACGACCAGCAACCCAGCCGAGTCGCCGATGTTCCGCCTTGCTGCTCGCCGCGATCCTCCTGCTGCCGGCCTCCTGCAAGAAACAACCCGGCGGCGCCGGCGCGAACCCGAGCCAACAGGCCGCCCAGCCCGCGGCGCCCCCCGCCCCCCCGCACGAACCGTCCTGGGAGGAGCAGGTCCAGGCGATGGTCGGCCTCTCGTGGCAGGCGCCACCGGGATGGAACAGCGTCCATGAGTTCAAGGCCTCCCGCCTCGACACCTGGGTCATCGACGGCGCCGATGACTCCGTCTCCTGCTTCGCCTTCTCCTTCGGCCCCGACACCAACAAGGTCGTCGAACGCAACCTCCGCCGCTGGTCCCCCGTGGTCAGGCTCGCCGACGATTCCAACGCCGAGCCGGACGTCGAGTCCTTCGACCTGAACGGGCTCCACGTAACCATCGGGACCTACACCGGCCAGCGCATCGTCGGACTTGTGCTCGATGACATCGCGCCGCAGACCAACGACACGGTCCGGCTCCTCGGCGCCATCGTCCAGGGCGGGCCCGCGGGCTCGATCTTCTTCCAGCTCTCCGGCCGGCGCGGCGCCGTCGAGGCGCTCACCCCCGGGTTCCTCGAGCTCGTCCGATCCGTCAAGGTCATCGACACACCCGCTGACGGGGACGGACCCACGCCGTGAGCGCCGACCCGACCACCCCGGCGCCGCGGATGGACCGGCACGAGCTCTACGAGCGCGCGGTGCAGTCTCCGGCGATGCAGGCCAGGTTCCTGCGCGCCCTGCTGGGTCACGACCGGGCGGGCATTGTCACGCTGGGCGAGGACTTCTCCGCCGCCGGCGCCATCGCCCGCGCCTTCCTCGCGCAATGCCCCGACCACCGCGCCGTGTGCGTGGACCTCGACGCGCAGGCGCTGTCGCGTCTCGTCGAGATGCTCGACCCCGCGCTGCGTCCCAATCTCACCGTCCGCAACGCCGACGTCTTCGACGCCTCCGACAGCGCCGACATCATCGCCGCGCTCAACTTCTCGCTCTGCGAGATCCACGACCGCGCCGGCCTCGTCCGCTACTGCCGCAAGGCGCTCCGCCGGCTCAACCCCGGGGGGATCCTCGTCGCCGATCTCTACGGGGGCGCCGACGCCATGGCCGCGGGCGAGTCCGAGGAGCTGCTCCCGGGCGGCGTGCGGTACACCTGGGAACAGCGCGAGGCGAACCCCCTGACCGGTCGCGTGGTCAACGCGATGCACTTCGACCTCCCTGGTGGCGTCCACATGCGCGACGCATTCGTCTATGACTGGAGGCTCTGGGGCGTCCCCGAACTCCGCGACGCGATGCTCGAAGCCGGCTTCGCGTCCACCGAGGTCCACGATCGACTGGGCGGCGCCATCGACACCGACGGCGCCCTCCACCCCCTGCCGGTCGAGGACCCCGACGAACTCGACGACACGTTCGTCGTCTCGATCGTCGCGCGCGCCGGAGAGACCGCGTGACGTTCCTCGCGCCGGCCGCCGGACTCACCGCCGCGGCGATCGCCGTGCCGATCCTGCTGTCGCTCTACTTCCTCAAGCTCCGCCGCAGGCCGGTGCGCGTCAGCTCGACCCTGCTCTGGCGCCGCGCCGTCCACGATCTCCAGGTCAACGCGCCCTTCCGGATGATCCGCCCGTCGTGGCTTCTGCTGCTGCAGTTGATCGCGCTGGCGCTGCTGCTGCTCGCCTTCGCGAGGCCCGCCATCGATGCGCAGGGCGGCCCCGCTGACCGGCTGATCATCTGCATCGACCGATCCGCCTCCATGAGCGCCGCGGACGCGCCAGGCGGCGACGGCGCGACTCGGCTCGACCAGGCCAAGGCCGAGGCGATCGAGCTCATCAACCGACACAACCGCTCGGGGGACGCCACCGGGAAGTCCGAGGCGATCGTCATCGCCTTCGCGCACGAGGCGCGCGCCCTGACGAGATTCACCGACAACCACGCCACGCTCATCCGCGCCGTCGAGTCCATCAGGCCCACCGATCAGGCCGCAGACTTCCCCGCCGCGCTCCGGCTCGTCCGGACGCTCATCACCCAGACCGGCGAGGCCGAGCGCAGCGGGACGACGACCATCGCGCTGTGCAGCGACGGCTCCTTCGAGCCGACGCCCGAGCCCCCGAGCCTCGGCGCCGTCGGGGCGCAGCTCCGCTACCTCCAGTCCGGGCCGGAGCCCGGGTCGCCCTCATTCAACGTCGGCATCGTCGCCGCCGGCGCGCAGCGCGACTTCGAGGACGCCACGCTCGTGCGCGTCTTCGCCCGGCTCATCAACACGGGCCCGGACCCCGTCAAGGTCGCCGCCACGCTCCTGGCCGAGGGCCGGCCCTTCGCGACCAAGGCAGTTGACTGCCCCCCCGCATCGCCCGGGGCGCCGGGCGAGGTCGGCGTGACATTCGACCTCCGCGGCGACGAGACCCGCGCGCCCACCGCCATCCCGCTGCGGCTGCGTCTGACCGTCGATGATGCGCTCGCCTCGGACAACAACGCCTGGATGACGCTGGCGCCGCCGACGCCCGCGCGCGTGCTCGCCGTGGGGCCCGCCGCCGGTGGTCGCCCGGACGCCAACCTGCTCCGCGCGCTCGAGGCCGCCGCCGGCGCCGTCCCGACGCCCGCGACGTACGCCGCCTACGAAGCAGCGCCCGCGCTGACGAACCCTCCCCAGGGCGGCTTCGACCTGATCGTCTTCGACCGGAGCACGCCGACGGCGATGCCCGCGCCGCCGACGCTCTCCTTCGCGGCGGGGCTGCCCATCGAGGGCCTGAGCATCGGCTCACGCGACGATGCCGATGCGCCCACGCAGATCGTCTGGTGGCGCCGCACCAGCCCGCTGCTCCGGCAGGTCGCGCTCGGCGCAGTCGAGGTGTACCGCCCGCGCCCCGTCACGCTCCCGGGTGAGATCGAGCCGAACAACGAGACAGAGAACGACGCCCCTGCGCCGTCTTCCTCGGCGTGGGAGATCACCACGATCGCGCGGGGGCTCGACGGCCCGCTCATGCTCGATCTCGAGCGCTCCGGCGTCCGCCGAGCCATCGTTGCGTTCGCCGTCCCCGAATCCAACTGGTCCACGAGCATCAGCTTCCCGATCTTCATCGCCAACGCGCTCGAGCGCCTCGCCGGCGCCGGCGCCGGCGCCCAGGCCAGGTCCTTCACCACGTCCGACCCGATCACCCTCCGCGCCGCGCCGGGCGCCGAGGAGATCGCGCTCAGCCTCGATGGCGAGACCCAGCGCGCCGTGCCGGTCCGCGCCGGCTCCGAGACCGCCGTCGCCGCCGGCACGCTCGACCGCGTGGGCCTCTACGAAGCGCAGGGCGCCGACGCCGACGAGCGGCTGCTCGGCGTCAACCTGTTCAACACCACCGAGTCCGCCATCGCGACCGAGGCGACCGTCCGGATCGCCGGCCAGGACATCCAGCGGGGCGGCGTCGGGCAGGCCGCCCCGCGGGAAATCTGGCCACTCTTCGTCCTCATCGCCTTCGCCCTGCTCGTCCTGGAGTGGGTCCTCTTCGCCCTGCGATCCAGGGTCTGACCTGACGGTACGATGCCCGCAGCGCGCCCCGCGCCACGACACGGAGCCTCCGCATGCCGCAGAAAACAACGCTTCTCGCACTCCTGACCGTCGCCGCACTCTCGGCGCCCCCCGCGCCGGCGCAGGATTCGACGCCGGACCCCGCCGAGGACGCCCCGCCGGTCGCCCAGCCGCAGCGCAGCGCGGGCCCCAGCGTCACGCTCCGCTTAGACGACCGCGTGCAGTTCCAAGCCGACCTCGACAACGCGCCGGGGAATGTCAGCGTCAACCGCGCTGCGCTCGTCCTGAGCATCGCCGACGCGATCAACAGCGAGCTCTCCTACTCGCTCGATTTCCAGGCCGAGCGCCACGCCTACGACTTCGCCAACGCGACCTCGATCATCGCCGGGACCGGCGACCCGCTCGGCGACGCGTACACCCTCCAGTTCACGCCCGCCCTGCGCATCGCGATCGACGACGAGTACGCCGTCCGGACCGGCGGCTCGATCATCGCCAGCGGCGAGACCGACGCCGACATCGCCGATGCCCTCCGCGCCGGACTCTTCGTCGGCGTCGAGCGCCGCTTCAACGAGCGCCTCGTCCTCACGCTCGGCGTCGCCGCCTACACCCGGCTCGAAGACGACGCCGCCATCTACCCGCTCATCGGCCTCTACTGGCAGATCAACGACCTCATGCGCCTCCAGACCAGGGGCCTCGGCGCCGAGTTCATCTCCGACCTCGGCGACGGCTGGACGCTCGGCGCCCGCGCCGCCTGGGAACGCCGGGAGTTCCGGCTCAGCGACGACAGCTCGGCGCCGCTGCCGGGGGGCGTCCTCCGTGACGACAGCGTCATCGCCGCCATCGAGCTCGCCTGGAACCCCTCGAAGGACGTCACCCTCGCCCTCGAGCTCGGCGGCGTCTTCGCCCAGCAGCTCGATGTCCTCAACAGCAGCGGCTCGACGCTCTCCGAGACCGACGTCGGCAGCGCCTTCTTTATCGGCGCCCGCGCCTCCATCGCCTTCTGACCGAGCGCCGCAACCGCGCTGCCCCGCATCCGAACAACACCGTGCCGAACAACAACCACCGCCGCGACGCAACGCCATGACCGAACACACCCCACTGCCCGACAGCAGCAATCCCAGCAGCGCCGACCAGACCCGCGCCGCGATCGAGCGGTTCCAGCGCGACTACAACGCCGTCCGCGACCAGATCGCCCGCGTCGTCGTGGGACAGCGCGACATCGTTGACGGCGTCCTCACCTGCCTCTTCGCCGGGGGCCACGCGCTGCTCGAGGGCGTCCCGGGCCTGGGCAAGACCCTGCTCGTCCGCTCACTCGCGCAGGCGCTCTCGCTCGACTTCAACCGCATCCAGTTCACACCCGACCTCATGCCCGCCGACGTCATCGGCTCGACCATCGTCGTCGAGACCTCCACCGGGCGCGAGTTCCGCTTCCAGCACGGCCCGATCTTCACCCAGATCTGCCTCGCCGACGAGATCAACCGCGCCACCCCCAAGACCCAGTCCGCCATGCTCGAGGCCATGCAGGAGCGCTCCGTCACCGTTGACGGCAAGACGCACCTGCTCAAACGCCCCTTCCTCGTCATGGCGACCCAGAACCCGATCGAGCAGGAGGGCACCTACCCCCTCCCCGAGGCGCAGCTCGACCGATTCTTCTTCAAGCTCCTCGTGGGATACACCTCCCGCGCCGAGCTCGGCGAGATCCTCAACCGCACCACCGCCGGCGTCAGCCCCACCATCGAGCCCGTCCTCGACGGCGACGCCATCACCGCGCACCAGCAGCTCGTGCGCCGCGTCGCCATCGCGCCCCACGTCCAGGACTACGCCGTCCGCGCCACGCTCGCCACGCACCCGCAGGGCGAGTTCGCCACGCCGCTCGTCAACAAGTGCGTCGCCTTCGGCGCCAGCCCCCGCGCCGCGCAGGCCATCGTGCTCGGGGGCAAGTGCCGCGCGCTCGTCGATGGCAGACCATCCGTCGCCGTCGAGGACCTCAAGGCCGTCGCGATCCCGGCGCTGCGCCACCGCATCCTGCTCAACTTCGAGGCCCACGCCGAAGGCATCGATCAGGACCAGGTCATCGAGAACATCCTCGCGACGCTCCCCGTCCGCGCCGAGCAGACCGCCTGACCCGCGCAACAGCCCACGAAAAAAGGGGCGGGCCGCGGCCCACCCCCGAGGAGTCACACGACACCGGGCTCAGCGCCGGCGGCGAGCCACCAGCAGTCCGCCCATCGCCAGCAGCGCCGCGCCGCCCGGCGCCGGGATGTCCGCGACGAAGCCGCTCGTGAAAGACATCGAATCGCCCGCCGAGAGATTGAACAAGATCAAAATGCCGATGCTCGAAGTAATCGCATCTGCAGACTGGCTCGGGATCGGATTCCCAAAGCTGGTCGCGAGGAACCCGCCAGGCTGGAACGGCCCCACCACGCTCGACGATGGCGCCGGCACCAAGTCCGCAGCGTTTCCAGGGACCACCGAGCCGTCGATCATCCCGCGATAAAAAGCAGAATTCCCGTTTGTCGATAGCGTTCCACCGTCCATGCTGGCGTTCAGCGTCGCTGCGACCGATCCACCGATGACCGAAGAGGGTGAAAGCATCGACGTCAACGGCAGAATCGTCCGAATCGCGACCACTTGAATATTTGAGCTGTTATTCTGCACTGTCAGCCCGCCGTTGAGCGAAACAGGACCGCCGAATCCGCGACCCGGAGATGCGTCAGCGAGCCAGCTCCATGTGATATCGATCGAACCGGTCCCATCGAAGACATTGGTTGTCAGTGGATCCGTCCGCTCGTAGAGATAACCGTTCTCGCCGAGCACGCCTGTCGGTTCGATCAGGAATCCCGTCCCGCCGAGGGAAACATCCATGGTCAGCGCCGGCGCTACGCCGGCACGAGCCACACCTGCGCCAACAAAGCAGGCTGTCGCGCAGGACAGCACAACGAACTTATGCATCATTGTGAATCTCCTCGTGGAAAGCCGTGCAAAGCCGCCCACTAATCCCTGTTGATTTGCATTCCGACCCATTCTCGTCCAGCGATTCAACGCCGCCCAGCGCGATCAGCACGCCGGCGAGTCCCATCAGCGCCGCGCTGCCCAGCGTCAGCCCACCGGAGGCCTGCATGACCTCGCCTGCCACCTGTTCGGTGGCGGCGCCTGCAGGCGCGGAGAAAGCGATGACGCCGACAACGATGAGCACGATTCCGATGATAATTTTGATACGACCCATCCCAGCCCCCTCCTCCGGGGCGGGACGTGTTCTTCCAGGATCTCTCTGACGCAACCCGCCTGTGTGCAACAGGCCGGGGTCCCCTGCGTACGACTCTCGAACCCGAGACTAGCAAACGTCCGGATATCGTCAACCAAAAAATGGTGATCGGACATCTCGGAACACAAAAAAACCGCCCGGTGGCCGGCAATCCGCCTGAGACATGGAAAAAAAGGCCGCGATCGGGGAGATCGCGGCCTTGGGAAGTTCAAGGCAAAGGAGTGTGCCCGGATCGGACAGTCAGCGACGCCGGCGGATCGCCACGACGCCGGCCATGCCGAGCAGGCCCATGGCGCCGGGGGAAGGGATGTTCACCACGAAGCTGCTGGTCCAGGAGACCGAGTCGCCCTGGGTGAGCTCGAACTGGAGCAGGATGCCGATGGTGCTGTTGACCGCGGGCCCCGGCGCCGAGGGGATCGGGGTCCCGAAGTCTTCGAAACCCGTCGAGTTGCTCCCGAATCCGATCACGCTGATCGAGGAGTCGAAGAGGTGCAGGTCCGCGATCCCGCCGACGGCCAGCCCGTCGATCAGCGCGCGGTACATCGGGTCAGAGTTGTTGATGTTCGACATCGTGCCGCCGTCGCCGTTGGTCGAGAGCGTGCCGGACGCGGATCCGCCCATCACGGAACTCGGGAGGATCCCCGGGATGACCGGGACGGTCGTCGTCATGGTCACGATCTGCGTCGCGCCGGTGTTGTTGGTCAGCACGAGGTTGTTGAAGACGAACGCGGTCTGCGAGCCGCGGTTCTCGCCCACGATGTTCCGCGATGTTTCGATGTCCCAGCCGAGGGTCCATGAGCCGCCCGAGGAGTGGTTCTCGGATCGCTCGCCGGAGTAGCCCCAGCCACCGCCATCGCCGGCGTCGGGGCTGCGGCCCGGCGCCCATTCCCAGTTGTCATTGCCGATGCCCAGCGACAGCACCAGGTCGGTCGTGGTGACCGCCGCGTGTGCGTGCGAGACGAACGAGCCGACAGCGAGGACGGCCCCCAGAACTGCAAAGGTGCGACGCATTTCGTTCTCCCTCTTCGAAACCACGCGTCCCTCCTACAGGGCGTGGTCCCGGTAATCCTTGAGATTAGATAGAGCGTTCCGAAAACAACAATGAAAATTTTCGTTGGCATGTCCCGGTGACGGAGCAACCACGATCCTCGCGGAGAGGAACCCGCCCGGGACACGTCAGGGCGCCGACGATGGGTCCGACGGCGCGCCGCAACGCCGATGAAAAAAAGCCGCGATCCGGTCCGGATCGCGGCTTCGAGAAATGCTTGAACGGGATGTCCCGGATCGGGATCCGGAACTCAGCGGCGGCGACGGAACGCCAAGACACCGGCCATGCCGAGGACGGCGCCGGCGCCGGGGGTCGGGATCACGTTGACCACGAAGTTGCTGGTCCACGAGGCCGAGTCGCCCGGGGTCAGGTCGAACTGCAGCGTGATGCCGATGCTGTTGAGCACGGCGGGGCCGGGGGCCGAGGGGATCGGGGTGCCGAAGTCCTCGAAGCCGGTGGACTGGCTGCCGAAGCCGACCACGCTGACGGAAGAATCGAAGTTATGCAGATCGGCAACACCACCGACGGCGAGCGCGTCGATCAGCGCGCGGTACATCGGGTCGGCGTTGTTGACGTTCGACATCGAGCCGCCGTCGCCGTTGGTGGTCAGCGTGCCGGAGGCGGAGCCGCCCATCAGCGAGCCGGGCAGGATCGCAGGGGCGATGGGGATCATGGTGGTGACCGTGACGGTCTGCAGCATCCCCGTGTTGTTCGTGAGGACGATGTTGTTGAACAGGAACGCGGTCTGCGAGGCGCGGGCGGTGCCCGTGTTGTCCTCGGTCGCGTTGATGTTCCAATCCAGCGTCCAGGTGCCGTTGCCGGCGGCCTCGGTGCGCGAGCCGTCATAGTTCGCGGAGCCGTCGCCGTTGGACTGGCCGTTGATGTTCCACTCCCACGAGCCGGCGCCAGCGGTGACGATGATGGTGGGATTGGTGACCGCGACACCGGCGTTTGCCGACGTCGTCAGCGCACCCGCAACCGCCAAGGCCCCCATGAGAATCAGATTGCGACGCATTTCTCTTCTCCTCCAAGAGTGCGACCGTTCCCTTCCTCGGACGGGCGCACTGGTAATGTTCCCAGAGTAGAGCATCCTCCAGAGGTCTGGCAAGACAAAAACGATTATTTTCGAGCCACAAAAAAGGGGTTCAAACGCCTGAAATGCCACTTTTGCCTCCGATTGACACCCGACACGGACGTTCGATGCCGCAAGACCAATCCCGAGCATGGGTTATTCCAGAAGCCCTCCGGGCGGCTCCCGCAGCCCTGCTCACCCTCATGGTCGGGCTGACGTGTCCCGGCTGCCAGAGCACACCCGCAACCCCGGACGCCGATACCCCGCTCCCGGCCCGGGATCGGGTCTCCGTGGAGCTCGTCGAGCCCCGGATCGACGCGATCGCGGGAAAAACCGTCCTGACGCCGGTCCGGCTCATCCCCCCCATCACCCCAGGGGTTCAGTTTGACCCCCGCGTCGCGGTTAATGGCGACGAACCCCTCGCCGCGGAGCTCCTCTGGATCAGCCGGGCCCCGGCGGAGCCCCCGGCAAGCCCCGACCCGCTCTCGCGCTGGCTGGGATCGCCCGATGTCTGGTCGGCGCGAACGACCGCCCAGCTCATCGCCGGGGAACCGCCGCCGGGCATCGGGTTCTGGGCGCTGCTGATCGACCTCCCCGCCTCGGCGCACCAGCGCGCTTTGTTCATCGACGGCCGAGCGGCCCCGGCGCAGTGGCTGAGCCCGCGCGTGCCCGAAACACTCCGCGCCGACGACACGGAGCTCTTCCGCGATCGCTCGCCCGAGCTGTCACGCCTGCTGTCGAGCGCCCGGCGCGACCCGCTGAACCGGTGGCGCGTGAGGCTCCTCGACGATCGGCTGCACGCGCCGCGGCGCTCCGTCATCGAGGAGCACGCCGAGAAGTTCGTCAGCCGGGCGATCGAGACGATGGCGGACCAGGCGGAGTGGCGGTGGCGTCTGGCGCTCGACCGCGCCTCGGTCACTGACCCGTTCCTCGGCGCCGAGCTGCTCGACCGGCTGACCGCGGTGACCCGGTTCTCCGAGTCCACGGAGGCGCCGGTGTGGCCCACCGATCAGGCGCAGCTGACCGCGCTGCGCACCGCGCTGCTCGATCCGGGCGCCGACAACGAGCGCGTGCGCGCGCTGGTGCGCGATGCGCTGGACCGCTGGCCGGACAGCACCGCGTGGGTCATCGACGACGCCGGCTGGGCGCCGCCGGGCGCCGGGCGGACGGTCACGATCATCGGCGTCGCCGAGCGCGCCGGGATCGGGGGGCTCACCCGCGCCGGGATCGTCGGCGCCGAGCCCGGACCCAGGATCACGCTCACGCCCTTCGGCGTCGCTCGCCCCACGACGCTGACTCCGGTCTATGACCCCGAGCAACTCGGCGCGCCGGTCACGGCTTCGGTCGATGTCGTCGGCCGGCGCCCCTCGTCGCTCCCCCTGCTGCCGCTGGGGCTGCCCGTCGAGCCCCCGGGGTTCCGGCTGGGTCCCGGGTTCGCGACGTGGACGCTGGACCGCTGGTCGGCGGGCGCGCCGGAGCCCGCGCCGCCCGGGCTTTCGTTCTACGCGCTCCTGCACCTTCGCGCCGATGCGTCGGCGTCGTGGCAGTTGCACATCGAATGCCCCACCGCCCCCGGCGCCGACCCCGGGCAGCTCCGGATTTTCCTCGGCCCCAGCAACACCCCGCGTTCGATCCTGCGCATCGACCCGGCGGGGCTCCAGCAGGACCTGGTCAACACACCGCTGGAGCGCGACGCCGTGGCGATCGAGCGCACCGACGACGCGTGGATCGCGACGATCAACATCCCCGCCGACGCGATCGAGGCCGGCGGGATCCTGCGTCTCGGGATCGAGCGGTTCGACGCGAGCGGCGCGCGCGCGACGTGGCCCCGGCCGGTCCTGCCCTGGCAGGAATCGCCGGGGCGGGCGGCGCTGGATGTCTCCGCGTGGAACAGCCCGGGGACGGCGCCGGGGCACTGATCCCGGGCGCGCGCCCGGTCCCGGTCAATCCTCGGAGGACCGCGCCTCGGCGCGCGCATCGTTGAGGTCGGCGCCCTGCGAGCGATCGACGATGGACAGATCGCCGTCCTCGTTCTCGACAATCAGGCCCAGCTCCTCGAGCGCGTTGAGCGCGGCCGTCTGCTCCGCCTGTTTCTTCGACTGACCCCAGCTGGAGGGGTAGCGGTTGACGCCGATCTGCACGCACACCTCGAAGCACTTGGCGTGGTCGGGGCCCTTCTCGTCGAGCAGGACGTAGGTCGGCGTCGCCTCGAACTCGTCCTGCGCGTACTGCTGCAAGACGGACTTGAAGTTCTGCTGGTGACCGCTCTCCTCGGCTTTGGTGACGATCGTCTCCATGTGCGGCATGAGGAACGTGCGCACGGCCTCGAGCCCCTCGCTGGGCCCCCCGGCGTCGAGGTAGATCGCGCCGATGATGGATTCGAGCACGGCCGCGGAGAGCGACGACGGCAGCGGCTGGGCGCCGAGCATGCCCTTGCCCAGGAGCAGGTGCTCGTCGAGCCCGATCTTGCGCGCGATCTTGGCGCAGATCTTCCGCGAGACGGCGACGGACTTGATCTTGGTCATGTCGCCTTCGAGCATGTCGGGGTAGGTCTGGTACAGGTGCTCGCAGACGACCATCCCGAGGACGGCGTCGCCGAGAAACTCGAGGCGCTCGTTGGACTCGGCGCGTGTGTCGGCGATGGAGGCGTGCCGGAGCGCGCGCTCGAGCAACTCGAGGTCGTTGAACCTGCGACCCAGGATCCGCTCCAGCGCTTCGACGTCGATCGAGGTGTGTTCCATCCGTTCGCAAAATCCACGCGCCGCCGGCGCGGGGGCCCGGGGACGAATCCCGGGCGCCGACCGGTGGCGCTGACCAGGGACCGGCAGGCGAGAGCGCCTGACGATCCCGCCGAGCATGACACCCGGTCGCGAACGCTCCTCACCCGATGGGGCCCCCGATCGGCGTTCCTCACGCCATCGGACCCATCGGCCGGGGAGCACACGCCACCGAACCAACCGAGGCCTCGAACCGGACCGGATCCTCCGGTCTGCCGGGAGCGGCGCAGGCCAGACTCCCGTTTCGAAACTATCGGCGACATCAGCGTACCGATTGATTTGGCGCCGGACTATTTCATTCCGGGCGATTTTCTGGAATACTGGTGGTTTCGCCCCGCATCGACGCGATATCGACCTCAGGAGTCCCGCCATGCCACAGACCAATCTCAAGCCCGCCCTCCGCCTCGTCGCGGCTCCCCTGTTGTGCCTGCTGGCGCCCGCCGCCCCGGCGCTGGCCGGCGGGGCGCACGCCGTTGATGGCGACTTCGCGGACTGGGCCTCGATCGCGCCGGTGGCGAGCGACCCGTTCGGCGACTCGTCGAACGCGTTCGACCTGACATCACTCTCGCTGGACAACGAGGGGAGCGTGCTGTTCCTGCGGTTCGACACCTCCGTCGTGCGCAACCTGCCCGACGGCGCCGGCAGCGACGGCGACATCGTGATCACGATCACGCTGCCGAGCTCGCAGGACCTGACGCTCGATCTGCGCAGCCGCAGCGCGTGGCTGGGCTCGCCCGGGAACTCGCAGAACTGGGTGGCGCTGGGCTGGGCCACATCGCCGACGTTCGCCGCCGACGAGTTCGAGGCGAAAGTCGATCTCGGCGCCGTGGGCGTGAGCCCGGGCGACACGGTCGCGGTGTCGTTCTCGGGGAGCGATTCGTTCGACTCGGGTCCCGTGAACTACGTCATGTCCGGCGCCGCCGTGACGCCGACGCGCCGGAGCCCCGACAAGCTGCCCGACACGACGTTCCGCATCGCCAGCGTCAACACGCTGTCGTCCGGGTTGCTCAACGGCTCCCGGCGCCCCGCGCACGAGCGGCTGATCGACGCCGTGGACGCCAACGTGTACTGCTTCCAGGAGGAGTACAACGACTCGGCGAACTCCGTCGCGTCGCTGCTCAACGCGCTCGATCCGCTCGGGGACGGCGCCACGTGGAGCGTCCGCAAGCACGGCGACAGCATGATCGCCGCGCGCGGCTCGATCATCGGCGTGACCGAGCTGGACAACGGCTACTGCGCGGCGATCGTCGAGCCGGTCCCAGGGGTCTTCGCGCTGATCCTGAGCAACCACCTCAAGTGCTGCGGCTACATCGGCTCCAGCGAGGACACCCAGCGGATCGGCCAGGCGAACAGCATGGCGCAGACCATCGCCAGCGTCCGCAACGCGGCGCCCGGCTCGGCGCTGGAGCCCTACAAAGACGCGCCGGTGATCGTGATCGGCGACGCGAACCTCGTCGGGTCCAGCCAGCCGACGGACGTCCTCGCACAGCCGACCCCGGGCCTGAGCCGCTGGATCCTCAACAACCTGATCGGCGAGTCCATCGTCACCTGGCGGAGCGCCAGTTCGTCGTTCTGGCCCGGGACGCTGGACGTGCTGCTGCACAGCCCCGAACTGACACGGATGAACGGGTTCCTGCTGGACACCGGCGACCTCACCGGCGCCGAAGCCGCGGCCCTGGGCGTCAACATCTCCGACAGCGAGACGGCGACCGACCACCTGATGCTGGTGGCGGATTTCCGCCTCGGCGCCTCGGGCCTGGTCGGCGACATCAACGGGGACTGCGTCGTGGATACGGCCGACCTCGGGATCCTGCTCGGGGAGTTCCTGACCGCCGGCCCCGCCGGGTCGGATCTCAACGGCGATGGAGTCGTGGACACGGCGGACCTGGGGCTGCTGCTCGGGGCCTTCGGGTCGATGTGCCCCTGAACCGCTGATCCCTGCGGGGATCCCGGGATTCGCTACGCTCATCCGCGGGCGTACGGAGGCGCCCCAGGAGACTGGCGGAAGGGGGCTCGCCCTCCCGGGTGGTGGTGGCTATCATCCCCGCCCCTGCCCAGAGCCGGGCCGGGCGAGAACCACGAAACCCACCTGATCGACGGCGAGCGACGACCATGCATTACCCACATCGGAAGAGCAAGATCAAGCGGAAGCGCTCCATCGGGTTCCGCGCCAGGATGCGGACCAAGAACGGCCGCAAGCTGATCAACCGCAAGCGCCGCGCCGGCCGCCTCGTCAACACCGCGGACAAGTAAGCCGAGCGCCGCACAACCCCCGATCCCCCCAACGCCCCTCGACCTCAGGTCAGGGGCGTTTTTCGTGGGTGGTGGATTGGGTGGCGTGGCAACGCGAGACAGTGCCGTGGTATCCGCCGAAGGCGGATGCCGCGACCGATGATCCTGAGGCGCGGCATCGCTGCGCGATACCACGGCACCGGGGAAATCCTCCCGGTACACTCCGCGCATGAAGATCCACGAATACCAGGCGCGCGAGATTCTCCAGCAGGCCGGCGTTCCGGTCCCCCCGGGGCAGGTCATCACCTCGATCGAGGAGGCCGCGCACGTCTACAAGCAGGTCACGTCGGAGGCCGGGACGGACCTCGCCGTCATCAAGGCGATGGTCCACGCCGGGGGCCGGGGCAAGGCGGGATTCGTCAAGCTCGTCCGCAGCGCCGACGAGGCGACCGAGGCCGCCCGATTCATGCTGACCAACCGGATGGTCTCCGTCCAGACCGGCCCCGAGGGGCTGGAGGTCAGCAAACTGCTCATCGCCGCCGGAGTCGAGATCCAGCACGAGTACTACCTCGCGATCACCACCGACCGCGCCGCCCGGCGCAACGTGCTCATCGCCTCGCGCGAGGGCGGCGTCGAGATCGAGAAGGTCGCCCACGACAACCCCGACGCGATCCTCAAGCAGCACATCCACCCCCTGATGGGCCTCCAGCCCCACCAGGCGCGCCGCATGGCGTTCGACCTCGGTTTCAAGGGCAAGCAGGTGGGGCAGGCCGCCAAGATCATGCTCGCGCTGGCGACGACCTACGAGCAGCGCGACTGCACCATCGCGGAGATCAACCCGCTCATTGTCACCCCCCCCACCGAGGCGCACCCCGACGGGCAGGTCCTCGCCATCGACGCGAAGTTCAACTTCGACGACAACGCGCTCTTCCGCCAGAAGGAGGTCGCCGCGATGTTCGACCCCGCCGAGGAAGACCCGGGAGAGCTGCGCGCCAAGAAGTTCGACCTCTCCTACATCGCCCTCGACGGGTCCATCGGCTGCCTCGTCAACGGCGCCGGGCTCGCGATGGCGACGATGGACATCATCAAGCACCACGGCGGCGACCCCGCCAACTTCCTCGACGTGGGCGGCAGCGCGACGGAGGAGGCCGTCACCGAGGGATTCCGCATCATCCTCAGCGACGAGAACTGCAAGGGCGTGCTGGTGAACATCTTCGGCGGCATCATGCGCTGCGACGTGATCGCCCAGGCGATCGCCAACGCCGCGAAGGAGGTCGGCTTCAGCGTCCCCCTCGTCGTGCGCCTGGAGGGCACCAACGTCGAACAGGGCCGGGCGATCCTGGAGGAAGCGAAGTCGGACATCCCGACGATGCAGACGGCCGGGGACCTGGGCGAGGCGGCCCAGCGGGTGGTGGCTGCGGTGGGGTGAACCTGACGCATCGCTTCACGGAGAACGGCGATGGACATCATGTGCCCCGAAACCGGCAGAGTCATCCCGCCTGAAAATTACAACGTCAGGACGGATCTTGCGATCAGCCCGTTCACCGGGAAACAATACAAGCTGTCGGAGCTGATCGCGGAGCGGGCCCGGGGCGATGAAGACCTCGAACTTCTGAGCAATCCTCCATCGGGCCTGCGCGAACATCAGGGTATTGATGGATCCGCCGTCAGTGTTTCGACACGGAATCTCCCCATCGCGCTGTTCATGACGGTCTTCACAGTGTTCTGGAACTCGGGGCTTTTGGTGCCTCTTGTCGGCCCGTGGTTAGGTGGGATGACCGGCGAAGACGGAGGCCCGGCGCCTAAGTTTGGCGTGGACCTATTCATGACGCTTTTCTTTACTCCGTTCATCCTGTGCGGGATCGGAACATTCATGTATGCGCTCATGGCCTGGTTTGGTCGATTTCGCGTGACGGTGAACGGCACTCAACTCATAACCTTTCGCGGGGTGGGTTCGATCGGTTTCCGTCGTCGATTCGACGCGACTCGCATCCAGAAGATCACGATCGAGCAGACTTCGATCAGTCATAACGACTCCCCGATGAAGGCGATCACGCTCTGGATCCCAGAAAAAAAGAACATCGGCCTCGGGATCGGCGATGTCCGCCAGGCGTACCTCGCGGCATGGCTGCGGAATGAACTCGGGCTGAATCAGGAAAAGTGATATCGCGAGCCGATGACCTGCCCCTGGCCCCAAAACCCCATCGCCCTCGCCTACCACGACGCCGAGTGGGGCGTGCCTTTGCATGACGACAACCGTCTCTTCGGGTTCCTCATCCTCGAGGGCGCGCAGGCTGGGCTGAGCTGGGACACGATCCTCGCCAAGCGGGAGCGGTACCGGGTGGTGTACGACGGTTTCGACCCGGCGCGGGTCGCCAGATTCACTGAAGCGAAGCAGAAGAAACTGCTCGGCGACGCCGGGATCGTGCGGAACCGGCTGAAGGTCGCCTCCTCCGTGCGCAACGCGCGGGCGTTCCTGGAGGTCCAGCGGGAGTTCGGGTCGTTCGACGCGTACGTCTGGCGCTTCGTCGATGGGGCGCCCATTGTCAATGAGTTCACGAAGCACGAGCAGATCCCTGCGATGACGCCGCGAGCGGAGGCGATGTCAAAGGACCTGAAGAAGCGGGGGTTCAACTTCGTGGGGCCCACGATCTGCTATGCCTTTATGCAGGCGACCGGGATGGTCAACGACCACCTCGTGACGTGCCCCCGGCATGGGGCGTGCGCCAAGCTGGCCTGACCGAACTCCGACGCGCCACGACCCAGGCTTTGCTGGGTCGTGCTCTTTTCATTGCCGAGATTTCTCGAAGCACGACCCAGCGGAGCATGGGTCGTGGCACGGGGATTCTGTGAAGAATGTCCAAAAAGCAACAGGCCGGCCCCCGTGGGGACCGGCCTGTGTTGTTGCTGTTGTCAGCCGAGGCTGTGATCGTTCGTGGGAACGATTCAGCGACGACGGCGGCCAGCGGCGGCGATGCCGGCGAGGCCGAAGACAGCCGCAGCGCCCGGGGTCGGGGAGACGGCCAGCTTGTAGCTGTTGGAGTTGCCCTGCCAGCCATCAACGACGATCCAGTACTTGCCAGCGGCAAGACCGGCGATGGCGATCTGCTCGTCGTCGGTGACGGACGAGCTGAGGCCGATGTCGTTCGTCGCGTCGGACGAATCGTAGAGGATCAGGTCGAGGTCGCCAGCGGCGTCCGAGAAGAACAGGTCGATGGTGATGTCGCCGCCGCCCCACTGCAGGGAGTAAACGTCGTCGCCACCGTTCCAGGAGCCGCCGCCGCCGAGGCCGCTGGGGCCGTTGACGTCGTCGGTGCTGTTGGCGGTATCGCCGAAGACGGACTCGCCGCCGTTCAGCGTGCCGATCTCGAGAGCAGCGAGACCAACGCCACGGTTCGTCAGAACGTTCGTGGCGAGATCCTCAACGCTCTTGATGGTGGTGGCGCCCATCGCGGAGCCGGCCACCATCGCCACGGCCAGAGCCGGGAAAGTGAGCTTGTTCATTTGGTTTCTTCCTCCAAAGGTGCTTCTGAAAAGCTTTTCTGACACCCACCGGGACGTTCCGGCAGATGGCGGCCCACGAGGGACCCTTGGTGATGCGCGAACCCTGCAACGCGGCTTTCACCACGACGCAAGAGGACACGACACTGCACCTGCACAAGCGAACCTGATTGCGTGCTTGTGAGCGGCTGGCCATCCGTCAGGTGTTGAACCCGCTGGATTTCCCCGGCCGAGAGCCGCTCGGTGACGTGTCGAATCCCTCCAGAAGACAGCCCGGTGACGGCCCCACGCACGGTGGGAAAGGCTGCACAAGATGTAGGATGCCAGTGTCGCGCGGGTTTTACAAGCGTGAATGTCGGATTTCTCGATAGAATCGTCAGAATCCGCACATGGATGGCCCCGGGACATGTCCCGGGATCGTCCGGAAAATCGGCTTGGACAACCAGATTCCGAATGGAGCATCCATGTCACAGCCTGTCAACACGAAGACCGCCTCTCGCCGAGAAGTCCGATATCAGGGTTTCGACGACATTCTGAAGGACCTGGATCGGCTCGAGGCCGCGGATCGGGAGGGCGTCCTGATCCGGCACGGCAACTGGACCCTGGGGCAGAACACCCATCACCTCGCCGACACCATGGAGCAGTCGCTGGACGGGTTCCGGTTCACCTCACCCCTGCCATTGCGGGTGCTGTTCCGGATCCTGCGTCCGATGGTGCTCAGCCGGCCGTTCCCCAAGGGGATCAAGCTGACCGGGTCGGCGGCGACGCTGATCCCGGACACTTCGATCACCAGCGAGCAGGGGCTGGGTGAGCTCCGCCGTCAGATCCAGCGGGTTCAGGACGGCGAGCGGTTCACGCAGGCCAGCCCGATCTTCGGGAAGCTGAGCCACGAACAGTGGGTCAACCTGCACCTCAAGCACGCCGAGCTGCACCTGGGGTTCCTGGATCCCGGCGCCGACGCTGGTGCGTAACATGATTCAGGGCAGTGACTTGAAGAATCGACTGAACCGGGGCAGGTAGTAGTTGTCGGGGTCCACGGAGATCGCCACGGCGCCGCTGCTGCCCACGATGCGGTCCTCGGGGACGTAGCCGAAGATCCGGGAATCGCCGCTCTCGTCGCGGTTGTCCCCCATCAGGAAGTAGGCGTGGGGCGGGATCTCGACCGGTCCGAAGTCGCGGGCGGCGAACTGGCCGTCTCGGGTGAAGTGCATGACGGCGTGGGGTTCGGCGCCGGCGATGGACTCCTCCTGGACCTCCCGGATGTCGGCGTGGTCGATGCCCTCGAGGAACGCCTGCTCGGTCAGGGAATCGATGGGCTCGTAGTCGCAGGGCTGGCCGTTGATGTACACGAGGCCCTTGCGGAGCTCGACGGTGTCGCCCGGCACGCCGACGACGCGCTTGACGAGCCTCGTGCCGTCCTTGGGGGAGAAGCAGACGACAATCTCGCTGCGCTCGGGGGTGTCCCATCGGGCGAGCCAGTGGAGGGTGAATGGCAGTCGGAGGCCGTAGGCGGCCTTGTTCACGTAGATCCGGTCGCCCTCCATGATGGTGGGCTTCATGGAGCCGGTCGGGACGTCGTTCCAGTCGGCGACGGCGGAGCGGAGGATGGAGAGCGTCAGGATCACGGTCCCGACGGGGCGGATCCACTCGATCCAGAGCCTCCTGCCGAAGCTGAGCCTGGCCATCTCGGCTTTGTGCTTCAGTTTTCGCTCTTTCCGGCGCGTCCGGTAACTCATGAAACGGTCCCTTCGTCGGTTCTCGTGTCGTCGGATTTGGGTCGTGGGGATCGGTTCTACCGGACCCGACGCGGTTGTGTTCGCCGATCCGCAGCCGGGGGTGGCGCTGATCGGTCAACCCATCGGGTCGAGGGCGGGCCGGATCCGGCGCCGAACGCCGGGCGGCCTCCCAGGACGAAGCGCCGGCCCGCACAATCCTCGCCGATCCTCAACCCGGCGCCGTTTGGGTCCGATCCGAAGAGCGAGCGGAGCACCACCGACAACAGGGCGATTCACCGATGCACCAGACGATGCGCGACACCCGGATCGAAACCGACCCATTGGCCGATCGCGGCCCGAGAACCCGGCTTCCCCTGTTCGGTCTGCTCGCGCTGCTTGCGTGTGTCGCGTGGTCCGTGGCGCCGAAAAACGCCGCCCGGGCATCGGACGAGCCGGTCGCCACGGCGGCGGCGCCGGAGGCGCCTGCGGACTTCGCCAGCGGGATGCGTGAGGGCGTCGAGTGCGGGTACAGCATCCGCAGCCGGCAGGTGCGTCAGCACCAGCTGGCGGACGAGTCGATCAACAAGTGGATCCTGCGCCGGACGATCGACGTGACGTGCGTCGGCCTCAAGCCCGACCCGGAGATCGGCCCGCGGGTGCGGGTGACAATCGACAGCATCGACCTCACGCAGCTCGAGCCCGGCAAGGCGCTGCGGTTTTCCAGCGAGTTCCCGCACTCGAACGTCGTCGGCGCGGCGGTCACGGTCGCGATGGAGCCGATCGTCGGCGCGGCGCTGACCCTGACGCTGGGCATGGACGGTTCGATCCGGAAGGTCGAGGGCGCCGACGCGCTGCTCAAGGAGAAGGAGCTGCGCCGGTATTCGTCGCTGATCGTCGGCGAGGAGGCGATCGACGAGCTGCTCCAACCGATCTTCCGCCCCGTCGCGCGGCCCGCCGAAGGCGGGGAATCGTCGCCGTGGACGAGCGAGCGGAGGCTGGACTTCCCGGGGTTCGCCTCGATGGACTTTGACGAATCCTGGACGATGCGGCCCCGAGGCGACGGGCTGGTGACGTTCAAGGTCAAGAGCGAGACCACGGCGGAGATCGACGAAAAATGGCCCAAGGGGGTGCTGTCGTCGAGCACATCGGTGGGCTCGTACACCTGGGACACCAAGGGCGGCCGGCTGGAGCACACGGAGATCAACCGGTTCTATGTCGTGCTGCTGGAGAACGATCCCGACGGCCCCTCGATCGCCGGCGAGGAGGTGCTGACGATCAGCGCCCCGATCGGCGACCGCGACGCGGTGGAATAAGCCGGGGCGGTTTCCTCATCAGAGGTTGCGTCGGGGCGTGCGCGGAGCGAGATTGCGCGCCGATCCGGAGCGACCCGCTTGAACGACACCGCCCCATCCAGAGCCCGGCGCCGAGCGGACCGGGTTCCCGGCGCGCTGTGGATTGTTGTCGGTGTGGCGCTGATCGCGGCGGGGCCGATCGCGCTGGCGCTGACGCTCTGGATCGATTCGGCGGCATCGGCGGCGATCACGACGCGCTTCGAGGCGCCGGGGGAGGTCACGGTCGTGATCGCGAGTCCCGGCGAGTACGCGCTGTGGCAGGTGCTCGGGCCGGGTGAGGGCCCGACGCTTCCGGAGGACTGGCGCCTGACGATGGTCGAGGCGGCGCGGGGGCGGGAGTTCGGCGTCGAGCCGCAGCCGGGACCGGTCGAGCGCACGGGAATGACCGAACGGGCCGAGGTGGCGCGCGTGCGGCTGACCCGGCCCGGGCCGTTCACGGTCGTTGTCGAGGGCACGATGCCGCCGATTCAGTATGAGTTCGGTCCGGCGGTCGGGCCGGGGCTGGCCGGGGGCGGGCTGGCGGCGCCGCGGCTGCTCAGCGACGCGGCGACGGGCGTGCGCACGCTGGGCGTGCTGGTCTTCGGCTCGCTGAGCGTGATCGGGTTCGTGGTCGGGGGCTCGATGATCGTGCGGGCGATCGGGGTGCGGCGGCGGGCGCGGGGCGGCGATCAGTCGCAGGACTGACCGAAGTTCGCCAGGAGCAGGCCGAGGTCCGCGGTGTCCACGATGCCGTCACCGTTGATGTCGCCGTAGTGCCCGGTGGAGCCGAAGGAGCCGACCAGACCCCCGAGATCGGCGGTGTCCACGACGCAGTCACCGTTGAGATCGCCGAGGAGCGCGGTGACGGTCCACCCATCGCGGAAGTCGGTCATGTAGGCCATCCGTGCGGTCTCGTCGCGGACCATGTCGGTTTCGTCGATGACCGAGACGGAGAGCGCGTGGGCGCCGGCGCCGAGCGCGTACTGGCCCGGCGTGAAGGTGTTCCCGTTGGCGCCCGCGACGGGGAGGCCGTCGGCGTACCACTGGATGGAGAGCGGGTGGCCGACGGGGTTGACGGTGTTGAGCTCGATGACACTGGCGCTGTTGTAGAAGCCCGGGGGCGAGGCGCTGTCGATGGGATCGACCTGCTTGTAGATCTCGATGATGATCTTCTCGATGGAGACGTTGTTGAAGGGCCTGCCGAGGGCCCGCATCATGGAGTTGTTGCTGGGTCGGTAGATCCCCAGCTGCGAGTAGTGGCAGCCCTCGAACGTTCCGCAGACGCCGCCCTCGTCGGGGGCGCCCAGCCAGTACCACCACTTGGTCTGCATGGACGCCATCTGCGCCGAATCGAAGATGGAGGCGTCCACCTCGTTCGTCTCGCCGCCGGGCCAGGTGACGGGGCCGCCGTAGTCGTACTCGTCGGCGAGGTCGCCCAGCGAATGCCCGAGCTCGTGGATGGCGATCTGCGGCGCGAGGCCGTTGCCGCCGGCGTAGGTGCCGACGTTGGCGGAGGAGTAGCCGGCGCCGCCGTACTTGGTGGAGTTGGCGACGGCGAAGATCTGATCGACGTCCGGCGCGTTGTCGGCGTACTGGGAGGCCTGGAAGGTGCCGACGCAGAGGAGTCGCTCGATGCCGTTGCACCAGAAGCCCATGTTGAGCGCGGTGTTCTTGAAGATCCCCTGGGTGGGGTCGTGATCGACGCCCGAGTCCGTGGAGACCACCTCGACGCGGTGGGCGTTGAAGAAGTTGCGGTACTCGGAGAAGGGCGTGATGGCGAAGAGGTCGTCGAGCCCGTTCTGGCAGTGAACCGCGTAGAGGCCCAGCTCGCCGGCCTGGTACCCGTCGCCGACGAAGACCAGGTCCACGCGGTTGGAGGTCGGCCCGTTGTCCACCATGGTGATGACGTTGGCGGGGATCACGCCCCTGGCGCCGGCGGGGGGCGCCGGTTCGTTGATCACGCAGCCGGGACCGGCGAAGTCGGAGTGCGGCAGGTTCGCGAGCCGGGCGGGGTCGGTCTCGACGCCGTCGGAGAGGCCGTCAATCGGCGGCGTGGCGTGGGCGAGCGTCGCGACGGCGGCGCCGGCGAGCACGGCCCGAGTCAGGCGGGTTCTTGAACAAACATGCATCCGGCTCGTTCTCCGTTGTCTCTGGCAACCGAAGTCCCCGGTGGGATCTCTCTCGCCTCCCTTGTACCAGATGACTATGCGATACGATGACGGTCAGCGGGACATCGGCGTGTCCCGCCCCCGAAAAGAGCCGGAGCGCCCGGCTTGGTGAGATCCCCTGATGACGCAATCGACGACGCGCGACCCCCGAGCGAACCGGCCCGAGTATGTCCTGGGCGTCGGGGACGATGAGCTGAGCCGGCTGGGGCTCCAGCACCGGCTCTGGGCGGACGAGGCCAGCGGGATCTGGCGCGAGGCAGGGTTCGGCCCGGGCCAAACGATCCTGGATGTCGGCTGCGGCCCCGGGTTCGCGTCCTTCGACCTGGCGCCGCTGCTGGAGCCCGAAGGGCGCGTGATCGCGATCGACGAATCGCCGCGGTACATCGAGAGGCTGAGCGCCGAGGCGCAGCGGCGGGGGCTGCCGAACATCGACGCGCGCGTCGGTGATGCGCAGGCGCTCGATCTGGCGCCGGGGTCCATCGACGGCGCGTGGGAGCGGTGGGTCATGTGCTTCACGCCCCGGCCCGAGGCGGTGGTCGGGGGCGTGGCGCAGGCGCTCAGACCCGGCGGCGTCTTCGCGATGCAGGAGTACTTCAACTACCGCACGCTGACGCTGGCGCCGAGGACGCCGCTGTTCGAGCCTGTCGTTGCGGCGATCCGCGCGAGCTGGCATGACTACGGCGGCGACGACGACATCGGCGGGAGTCTTCCGGCGATGCTGCGCAGCGCGGGGCTGGAGGTGGTGTCGATCCGTCCGCTCGTGCGCGTGGCGCGTCCGGGCGAGGCGATGTGGCGCTGGCCGGACTCGTACTTCAGGGTGTTCCTCCCCAAGATTGTCGAGGAGGGGTACCTGAAGGAATCCGACCGGGCGGCGTTCATGGAGGAGTGGGCGCGGCGGTCGGCGGATCCGGACAGTTACTTCTTCACGCCCCCGATGGTGGCGATCATCGCGCGCAAGCCGCGGGGCTGAGTCAGAGCTGGTTCAGCACGAAGGCGCGCTCGTCGTAGAGCTTCTCGAGCCTGGTGGTCATGGGTTCGGTGGCGCCGAGCCGCGTGCCGCAGGCGACGAGCAGATCAACAAGGCCGAGGTAATCGGCCAGCGCGATGATCTCGGGCCCGACTTTCGCGGCGCCTTCGAATCCGGTCTTCTCGACCTCATCGAGGTCGGCCATGTTGTGGTAGTTGCCCAGCGGGAGGCAGACGCAGGTGGCCTCGTGCCCCCAGGCGCAGTAGGCGGTCGCCTCGCAGGCGCCTCCGGGCATCAGCTTGCGCTGCCAGCGGAACCCGGGCTGCTCCTCGCCGGCGCGGACGGGCGTGCCCACGGGCCGGTCTGCGGTCCCCGCGAGTTGCTCGCAGACCTTGGCGACCGCGGCGGTGAGGGTGGGGCTGAAGGTGGTCATGCGGTCGCCGACGCGGACGATGGGGCCGGCGCCGATGGGGGAATCCGCGAAGCTGCGTGAGTTCTCCAGCGCGATGACGCGCGAGCCCGGGGGGATCGTCCCCTGCCGGCACGCGGCGATGGCGCCGATGAAGCCGACCTCCTCGGCGAGAGTCAGCAGCACGCGCACGTCGGGTGGGCTCTCGAGTTCGCCCAGCTTGTCGAAGGCGCACAGGGCGGCGGCGACGGCGGCGAGATCGTCGCACACGCGCGCGCGGACGAGGCCGTCCTCGAGGCTGACCGAGGATTCGGGGAGCTCCCAAACGGCGATGTCGCCGGCTCGCAACCACGGGGCCGGCTCATCGAAGGCGAACTCGCACTCACGGAAGAGCCGCGCGGGCGGGTCGGCCTCGGTGTGATTCGTGATGACGCCGCCGACGGGGACGGCGCGGTCGTCGTTCATGGAGTGCGCCGTGACGCGGCCCTCGATGAAATAGGGTTCGCGAACGCCGCCCAGGAAACGGGCCTTCGCCGCGGCGCCGTCGTCGCGCACTTCGTCGATGACGAACGCGGGGTGATCGAGGTGCCCGGTGAAGAGGATCGGCCCCGCGTTTTCGACCGCCGCCCGGCGGGTCGAACCGGGGCGCTGGAGCAGCAAGTTGCCGGCGTCGTCGGTAACGATCTCGACATCCTCACGCTCGCCAGCCCAGCGGCGGACCCACTCGATGATGCGCTTCTCGCGGCCCGTGGCGGTGGGGAGCGAGGTCAGCTCCAGGAGTCGTTCCTGCCAGCGCCGCTCGTCGGCGCTCCGGTTCTGGTCCTCGGTCATGCCGGTAGCGTAGTGACCCCGGCGGGCGGGCGTCGTGCGCGCCTGGGGCCTGGGCGGGGCCCTACGATGCCGGCATGAGCAGCACGTTCGCCCCGATCGCCGACATCATCGATGACCTCCAGAACGGGAGGATGGTCATCCTGACGGACAACGAGGACCGGGAGAACGAGGGCGACCTGGTGCTGCCGGCGCAGATGGCGACCCCGGACGCGATCAACTTCATGCTGACGCTGGCGCGGGGCTACATGTGCCTGTCGCTGACGGAGGCGGACTGCGACCGGCTGGACCTGCGTCCCCAGGCGGCGGACAACACCTCGCTGCGCGCCACGCCGTTCACCGTCTCGATCGACGGCGCTCCGAGGCACGGCGTCGGGACTGGTGTCTCGACGTTTGACCGCGCGCGGACGGTGCAGCTGGCGATCGACCCGAGCTCGACGCCGGATGACTTCGTCAGGCCCGGGCACATCAACCCGCTGCGCTCGCGCGACGGGGGCGTGCTGGTGCGCGTCGGCCAGACGGAGGGCTCGCTGGACCTGTGCCGGCTCGCGGGGCTGCACCCCTCGGCGCTGATCATCGAGATCGTGCGCCCCGACGGGGAGATGGCGAGGCTGCCGGATCTGGAACGAATCTCGGTCGAGCACGGCATCAAGATGTGCTCGGTGGCGCAGGTCATCGAGCACCGGTTGGCGCGTCAGACGCTGGTCCACCGGCACGAGCCGGCGCGGGGTGTCGAGATCGAGACGGAGTTCGGGCCTTTTAACCTGATCACGTTCGATTCCGCGGTGGACCCGCTGCCGCACCTGGCGCTGACGCTGGGGGGCGTGGGCGAGCTCGGCGCCGACGGCGAGCCGATCCGGCGAGACGAGCCGACGCTGGTGCGGATGCACCGGCGGCATCTGCTGGGCGATCTCTTCGGCGACCTGAGCTCCGGGCACGGCGGCGCCTCGACCGGCGCGGCGCTGCGCGAGTCGATGCGGATGATCCAGGCGCAGGGCGCCGGCGCGATCGTGTACCTGCGCCCCGAGGGAACGGGCGACGACCCGGAGAGCCGGCTGCAGACGATCAACCGGCAGCGGCTTGGCATCGCTCGGCGAACGCAGGCGGGGTCGATCGCGCCGCAGGACGTCCCGATGCGCGAGCGGGAGTTCGGGATCGGGAGCCAGATCCTGCGGCAGCTCGGGCTGACGAAGCTGCGTCTGATGACCAACGCACCGGTGGACCGGCCGGGGCTCGACGCGTTCGGGCTGGAGATCGTCGAGCACGTGCCGCTGACCGGCGCCGGGGTTGCGCGTGGCGTCGTCTGAGCGCCCGCGCGACGAGCGTCCGGAGGTCCCGAGGTCGGCGCCGTATCTGGACCCGTACCGGGAGGCGGTGGACCGCTTCGGCCCCTCGTTCGAGGCGACGCTGTGGGCGAACGAGCGGTACCAGTCGATCCGGTTCCAGACATTCACCGGGCTGTTCGATTTCACCGACGCGACGATCATCGACGCCGGCTCGGGCGACGGGGCCTTCGCACGGGCGCTGCACGAGATGGGGATCCGCTTCCGCAGGTACACGGGGCTGGAGGCGATGCCGGAGATGGTCGAGCGCGCGCGATCGATGGCGCCGCCCAACGCGGAGTTCCGGGTGTGCGATTTCGCGACGGACCCGTCGGCGTTCGTGATCGATGGCTCGGCCGTGGATGCCGTGGTCTTTTCCGGGTCGCTGAACACCTTCACCCCGGCGCTGGCCCGGCAGACGCTGGGGCGGGCGTGGGACGCGGGCCCCGGGGCGCTGCTGTTCAACTTCCTGTCGTCGAGGACGCACAAGGCCAGGGCCGGAGGGGACACGGGGCCCGCGCACCGGTTCGACCCGCTGGAGCTGCTGGACTGGGCGCTGGAAAAGACGCCCTCGGTGGCGTTCCGGCAGGACTACCTGAAGGGGCATGACGCCACGATCGCTATGTTCCGGGACGAGCCACAGGGCTGACGCTGCGCCGAGCCCCCGCGCGGGGTATCCTGCCGCTCCATGACGATCCTTCTCTGCCAACACGACGACATGTGCCGCTCGGGCCGGCTGGGCCTGACGCTGCGCGACCAGGGCCACCGGTTCGACATCCGCCGGCTCAATCGCGGCGATGCGCTGCCGCACGATCTCGACGGTTACACCGCGGTGATCTCGATGGGCGGCCCGCAGAACATCGGCGACGACGCCGCGTGGATGGAGCGCGAGTGCAAGCTGCTCCGCGCAGCGCACGCGATGGAGCTGCCGATCGTCGGCGTCTGCCTGGGCGCGCAGCTCGTCGCGCACGCGCTGGGGGGCGAGGTCGCGTCGATGGAGAAACCGGAGGTCGGGTTCCCCGACGTGATGCAGTCGCCCTCGGCGCAGACGGACCCGATCTACGCCGGGATGGCGTGGACAATCCCGCAGTTCTCGCACCACAGCCAGGAGGTGTCGCGGCTGCCCGATGGGGCGACGCTGCTCTCCTCCAGTGCGCAGTGCAAAGCGCAGTCGTTCCGGGTGGGTGTCCGGACGTACGCCTTCCAGCACCACTTCGAGTGCGACCGGCCGATGGTCGCCGACCTGATCCGCGCGTACCCCAAGACGCTCCAGCTCGCCGGGCTCACCGAGGCGCAGTGCAGCAAGGAGGCGGACGAGAAGTACCAGTTCTTCGCGCGGCAGAGCGACCGGCTGAGCGTGAACCTCGCGACGTGCCTGATGCCGGCGGGAGCGCGCCTCGGCGCGATCCCGGCCTGAGACTCGATGGGCTCGCGGCTGACCATCCAGACGCCGGGTGATTTCCGGTTCCTCCGCGACGCCTGCTCCTACGGGTATTTCCTGCTGGCCCCGAACGTCTGGGACCCGGACCGGCGGACGCTCACGAGGCCGCTGAACCTCGACGAGGGCGTCGCGACGCTGACGATCGCGCAGCCGCAGAACCGGCGGGGCGCCCCCCTGGCTGTCGTCTGCGACCGGGCGCTGACGCGGGCAGAGCGGGCGCAGGCGAAGCGGCAGATCACGCGGATGCTGCGTCTGGACGACGAGAGCGTCGCGGACTTCCACAGGGTCGATCCCCGGTGGAGGAAATCGGGCCGGGCGCGGCTCTTCCGCAGCCCGACGCCCTTCGAGGACATCATCAAGACGGTCACGAGCTGCAACGTCACATGGCCCAGCACGGTCAACATGAACCGGCGCCTGTGCGAGGTGGTGTGCCCCGCGTTCCCGACGCCGGCGCAGCTGGCGCGGAAGCGGCCGGCGACGCTCCGCGCACGATGCAGCGTGGGGTACCGCGATCAGCGGATGGTGGACCTGGCGAGGATAGCCCGCCAGGGCGAGCTGGATCTGGAGTGGCTCGAAGACGCGGCGGTCAGCGACGACGACATCCACGCGGCGCTGCTGGCGCTGCCCGGCATCGGGCCGTACGCCGCGGCGAACATCATGATGCTGCTCGGGCGGTACGGGCGGCTGGCGATCGACACGGAGACGATCCGGCACGGCAAGAGCGTGCTGGGTTACAAGGGGAGCGAGGCGGCGATCCGCGGGAAGCTCGAATCGCACTACGCCCCGTTCGGCGCGCACAAGTTCCGCAGCTACTGGTTCGAGGTGTGGGACTTCTACGAGCGCAAGCAGGGACCGGCGCACACCTGGGCGCCGAGGGCGGTGGCCAACGCCTTCACGGCGGCGAACCTGAAGTGATCCCGCGGCGGTCGCGCCGGGGCGCCGGGGATCGGCGATCTGTTATGATCCCCCGGACCACGAATCCCCACGCGCCGGGCCGCCGGGCCGGGGCGGGTCACCACCACCGATCAGGGACATCATGCAAAGCGTCCGAGTGCTGCTCACCGAGATCATCGACTACGCCGGGCTGTTCCCGCCGGCGAAGCTGGACATGGACACCGCCGTTCGCAACTACGGCGCCTACCTCTGCT
The DNA here is from genome assembly GCA_020639135.1 of Phycisphaeraceae bacterium. Lineage (GTDB taxonomy): Bacteria > Planctomycetota > Phycisphaerae > Phycisphaerales > UBA1924 > JACKHE01. The sequence goes on along the minus strand of JACKHE010000003.1, from coordinate 205,901 downwards.
CGAAGGACAAGTGGATGCTGGGCCGGATGATCGTCCCGGTCGTCCGGCTCGACGAGTTCGAGAAGGCGGCGGACCACCTGCTGCCGAGAGACCTGTCGGTCGAGCAGTGGAAGCTCAGCGCGCTGATGCCGCCGGCGTCGGACGCCGACCTCGATGCGCTGTACGCGAGGATCGCGGAGTTCAACGACCGGCACGAGGACCCCGCCAACGGGCGGTCGCTGATCGACGCGGTCGAGATCAGGGTGGACAGGTCCGAGCACATCGACCGGGTGATGAACGAGACGCCGGCGGGGCTGCGGACGTTCTTCGAGGTCCCGATCGACCGGGACCCGCGGGGGCTGGTCGCGGCGCTGTCGGGGGCGGACGACGAGGCCCCGGTGTGCGCGAAAGTGCGCACGGGTGGGGTGACGCCGGAAGTGATCCCCACCTGCGAGGACGTCGTGCGGTTCCTGGTCGCATGCAACGCCGCCCACGTGGGTTTCAAGGCGACGGCGGGCCTGCACCACCCGGTCCGGCATCACAGCGAGGAGGTCGGGGCCCCGATGCACGGGTTCTTCAACCTGTTCCTGGCGGCGGCGGGGCTGATGGTGGACGAGCTGGACGAGGACGAGGCGCTGGAGCTGCTCGAGGAGCGCGACGAGTACGCGTTCCGGTTCACCGACTGCTGCGCCGCGTGGCGCGACCTGTCGCTGGACGACGAGCAGATCGCGCTGACGCGCGAGCGGTTCGCGCTGTCGTTCGGCTCGTGCTCGTTCACGGAGCCCATCGACGACCTGCGCCGGCTCGAGCTCTTCCCCGGGGGCTGACGCGGGTCTCCGGTTTTCTTCATCGGGGGATCGACCCCGCGCACGCACACCGCACCGCTGACTCCCGACCATGACCGACGACTATCCCAACGTGCAGCCCATCCCCGCCAACAACCCCGAGCTGCGCAGCTGGGTGGAGTCCGCCGACGAGCACGGGACGGACTTCCCGATCCAGAACCTGCCCTTCGGCGTGTTCAACCGCACCGGCGACCACGCGGACAAGCCGGCGGTGGGCGTGGCGATCGGGGACATGATCCTCGACCTGGCCAAGTGCTGGAACGCGGATCTCTTCAAGAACACGCCGGCGCAGCAGGCAAACCTCTTCGCGCACCACTCGTGCAACAGCCTGGCGGCGCTGGGTCGGGCGCGGGTGCGCGAGATCCGCGAGCGGGTGTCGTGGCTGCTCCGGAGCGACACGCCCACGCTGCGCGACGACGCATCGCTGCGCGAGCGCTGCCTGGTCCCGATGTCGGAGGCGACGCTGGAAACGCCCTTCGAGATCGGCGACTACACGGACTTCTACGCCAGCGCCAACCACGCGGCGAACGTCGGGAGGATGTTCCGCCCCGACGGGGACCCGCTGCTGCCCAACTACAAGCACCTGCCGGTGGGCTACCACGGGCGCGCCTCGTCGATCGTCGTCAGCGGGACGCCGATCCGCAGGCCCCACGGGCAGCTCAAGCCCGACGACGCACCCCCCACCTTCGGCCCCTGCCGGCTGCTGGATCACGAGCTGGAGATCGGGTGCTTCATCGCCAGCGGCAACGAGCGCGGCACGCGCATCGACGTCAACGACGCGCCGGGGCATGTCTTCGGGATCGTGCTGGTCAACGACTGGTCGGCGCGCGACGTGCAGAAGTGGGAGTACGTCCCGCTGGGGCCCTTCAACGCGAAGAACTTCGGCACGACGATCAGCCCCTGGGTGGTGACGCTCGACGCGCTGGCGCCCTACCGCAGGCCGCTGCCGGCCCGGCCCGCCGGCGACCCGGCGCCGCTGCCCTACCTGAGCCCCGACCCGAAATCGGAGGCCGAGGCGATGGGGCTGGAGATCCAGCTGGAAGTCTTCCTGGAGTCCGCCCAGATGCGCGAGCGGAAGTTCGACCCGGTGCGGATCAGCCACTCCTCCGGGATGGACCTGTACTGGACGTTCGCGCAGATGATCGCGCACCACACGTCCACCGGCTGCAACCTGCGCCCCGGCGACCTGCTCGCCTCGGGCACCGTCAGCGGAGTCAACGAGGACGAGCGGGGCTGCATGCTCGAGCTAACGTGGCGGGGCCAGAACCCCGTGCAGCTGCCCACGGGCGAGGAGCGGAAGTTCCTCGCCGACGGCGACCGGCTGGTCATCAAGGGGCACTGCTGCAAGGAGGGCGCCGTGCGGATTGGCTTCGGTGAGTGCAGCGGGATGGTGACGCCGGCGGAGTGAGCGGGCGATTCTTCAATCGGATGCGCTCAGCAGGCAGTCGATTGTCCGCCCGAGCACTGCTTCGACGTCCCCTTGCTTCGTGATCGCGTTGGCCCGCGAAACGTTCTCGTAGAACTCGCCGGAAGGCGACATCGCGCCGATCGCCATCAGCGCGCACTTCGCCCGATCTCTCCGCTCGGGCGGGAGCGCTTCGTACAGGGCGACGACCCTCGGATAGAACTCTTCCGTCAGTCGGTTCGCATCCGGGTTGTCGCCGCGGTAGTTCCGCTGCATGAACCCGGCGGCGCTCAGCGCCTCCTTCTTGAACTCGATCCAGGCGCGATCGGACTCAAGCGTTCTCGCGAGATCGCGCTGATCCGAGTATGTGCCACTCACGAGCCCCGAAGCGAACGCGCCGAATCCAGCGCCAACAATGGCGCCAAGCACAGCCGTGACCGCCGGATGGCTCGCCGATTTGACGATTGTTTTCATCTCGAAGCTCCTTATTCACTGTTCACTCGTCGCGGCCCGCACGATCTCCACTTCCAGCACCGTCCCCCTCGGCTCATAACACGCCGCGTCGTCGCAGGCCTGGTAGATCACGCGGAGCCGCGGCCTGCCGGTGATCGCGCCGGATTCGTCGAGCGACAGCGTCACCTCGATCGGCGTGTCGCCCTCGTACACGAGCAGTTGCTCGCGACCGGCGCCCTGCTCCACCGCGGCGCCGTGGTACGCGACACCCCTGGGGTAGTTGATGTCGGCGACGACGCCGCTGCCGCCGGTCAGATCGATCATCAGGCCGATGAGCCCCTCGACGCCGGGCTCGTGGGCGTTGACGTGGTAGCCCTCGCGGACGCGGATGTTGAGGGTGATTGTCCGGGGCTCGCCGGGCGCCAGCTCGATCCGCTCGGTGTCGGCGTAGATCTCGACGGGGGGCGTCTCCGGGGCGACGCGGACCTCGCGCGTCATGCCGGCACGCTCGATGGCGCCGGCGTCGAGGGCGAGGATGCGGTCGAGGGCGCGTGTCGCGTTGACGGCGCCGACGGGGGAGCGGGCGATCTCCTGCGAGATCGACGCCATCGCGCCGGCGGCCTCATCGAGCCATCGCCGGTCGCGGGTGAGCTCGGAGAGGTCGAGCAGGTTGTGGATCATCACGCTGACAGCGCTGGGAATGACGCCGTCGTAAGTGGTGCGGGCGCGCACGATCAGGTCGGTCCGCCCCGGGGGCGTGTCGAAATAGCCTCCAGAATCAGGATCGCCGAATCGCTGCCTCGCCAGCGCGGTCAGTCGGATCGCCTCGTCGAGTGTCCGCCGCCCCGCGACCTCCGTCACGCCGGCGCGCTCGAGCGCGAGCAGGCCGCTGATGAAGAACGAGTAGTCGTCGAAGAGCCCGTCGGACTTTGAAACGCCGTCGCGGCTTGTCCGCCGCAGGGCGCCGGTCTCGTCGATCATGTGGTCGAGGATGAACGCGGCGGCCTCGTGTGCGGCGTTCGTGTAGCGCGGCTCGTCGAACGCGGCGCCGGCCTCGGCGAGGGCGGCGATCATCAGGCCGTTCCAGGCGGTGATGGCCTTGTCGTCCAGCCCGGGCTGATCGCGCTCCGCCCTGGCGGCGTACAGCCGGGCGTTGATCGAGTCCAGCCGCTCGAGAAGTTCGTCAACCGGCATGCCCCGCTGCTGCGCGAGGACATCGGGGCGGTCGCTCAGGCGCAGGACGTTGGCCGGCGGCGTGTCGGGGTTGTGGGGATCCCTGAAGTTGGCGCCGCCGGCGAGCCCGTACAGGTCGGCGGCGAGCTTGATGTCCCCCTCGTCGATGATGGCCGCGGCGAGTTCGGTCAGGCGCCAGAGGTAGTTCTGCCCCTCGTGCGCGTTGACCTCGGCGTCCTGCGCGCTGAAGAACGCGCCGCCGGGGCCGGTCATCTCGTGCAGGACGTAATCGAGCGTCCGCCGGGCGATGCGCTCGTGGAAGGCGTCGCCGGTGTCCTCGGCGCTGCGGGTGTAGAGGATCGCGAGCTGCGCGTTGTCGTAGAGCATCTTCTCGAAGTGCGGGACGGTCCACTGCGCATCGACCGAGTAGCGGTGGAAGCCCCCGCCGACCTGATCGAAGACGCCGCCGACGGCCATTCGGTCGAGCGTGTGCGTGACGGCATCCCGGATGACGGCGCGCTGCTGCGGGTCGGTGATGCGGGGCTCGATCTGCATGAGGAACTCGAGGAAGACCGGCTGCGGGAACTTGGGCGCGCCGCCGAAGCCGCCGTTGATGTTGTCGTAGCTCTGGAGCAGCTGCTGGACGCCCTGCACGATCTGCTCGCGCCCGATCTTCACAGGCGCGGCCTCCGCGGCGAGCCGCTCGCGCACGGCATCGGTCAGCGACCGGGCCTGCCGCAGGACCTGCGCGCGGTCGCCGGTCCAGGCGTCGGAGATCCCCATCAGGACGCGCGTCAACGACGGGCGCCCGTGGCTGTCTTCTGGCGGGAAGTACGTCCCGGCGTAGAAGGGCCGGAGCCCCGGGTCGTCCTCGCCGAGCGCGCCCGGGGGTGTCAGCCACACGCTCATGGGCCAGCCTCCACCGCCGGTGAGGGTCTGCGTGGCGGCCATGTAGATGTCATCGACGTCGGGGCGCTCCTCGCGATCGACCTTGACGCAGACGAAGCGCTCGTTCATGACGCGCGCGGTCGCCTCGTCCTCGAAGGACTCGCGCTCCATGACGTGGCACCAGTAGCAGGTGGAGTAGCCGATCGAGAGGAAGATGGGCACGCCGCGCTCGCGGGCCTCGTCGAAGGCCGCCCGCCCCCACGGCTTCCAGTCCACGGGGTTGTGCGCGTGCTGGAGGAGGTAGGGGGAGGTCTCGTGGATGAGGGCGTTGGTGTGGGCGTGGGCGCCGGTGTCGGTGTCCCCGGCGGCGGTGGCCGATGGCGTGGTGGTCATGATCGCGGCTCCGGCGAGAAGAAGGGACGCCAAGAGGATTCGTGGTGGTTTGCGGGACATGCGGGGGCTCGGTGATGTGTTCACCGGAGGGTAGGGCGACGGATGAGGAAGGTGAGTGGATACAAGGCCACTTCGACCAAGCCTATATCAACGGGATCTGAAGGAGATCCGGCTGGTAAATTAAGGGCATGAGCGACGATCCCAACACCAAAGCAACCCGAATCGTCCGCAAGGCCACCGACAAGGACGACAGGTTTCCGCCCAACCTAGAAACCGCTTGGGAGACGTGGATCAAGGGCATTCAGGGCATCGACGAGCGGATGAGGACCCTGCTCCGAGCGGCGTTTAAAACGGGGGTAGAAGCTGCTACTAAGCAGGCCAGATCAAATATGGCGCGCGAGGGCGGGTTGAAGGGCGGAAAAGCAAGGGCAAAGAAATTGGCCCCAGAAGAACGAAGGGCTATCGCTCGAAAAGCCGCGAATAAACGATGGGGTGATTGATCTACTCCCCTTCCGGGCGCTCGTCTGGATATTCGATTGGGTGCTTTGCGTTCTCGACGTGAGGATTCAGGTTGTAATCAAATTCCAGTTGCGCCCCGAACTCGTTATGATCATTGTAGTATCGAGCATCGCGATCATGAAGAATGGCACGATTGGCGATGCTAAGCAGTCTTTGCTGCATAGACATCTTAAAATGGTTGGGCTTCATCTTAATAATGTCATCCCAGAATCGGAAGTAACCCTGCTTGTCAGACTTCTTCACGCGGAATGCGTGATTTCGCCTTACCCGTTCTCCATTCTCAGTGATAATCCGTTCACGGCTTAGCGCTCTCGACATCTCGCGCTTGAACATCGCGCGCTTCGACCGCCTTGGGGGCTCCCATTTTTCGTTGGATTCTGCCCAATTATATAGATCGTCTAAGTCCACCGGCTCATCGCCTAGACGTTCCTGATATCGATGAAACATCATGCACATCTGCTCTTCATATCCTGTCTTCGTTTTCATCATGCGTCCCTCAATCAAGCGACCCCGGTGCGATCGTCTTGCCCCAGCCATCTGTTAACGCCGTACTAGTGACGTGATCCCGTATATCCACTAACGAATCGCGCCCTGCGTCCCATCCAAGTTCTGCTCGGTGTTGAAGTTGACCAACAATAATGCCTGGGTGAATCTTCACTTTGTGAGCAAATTGATTGATCCTCGCTTTGGAATAAAGCGGTGAAAACATCATGACAAATGATTCTAAATCACTCTTTGGGATAAGGATAGATGCAGCGGCTTCATCTGCTTTGCGTTCGATTTCCGATTTCATGCGCGACGGTACTTGTCCTCGTCCAGCGAGATCGCAGTCAACTGAAGCAACATCATTATGAATAATGTGCGCAAGCTCGTGCATGAGCGTAAACCAAAAAGCATCAATGCGCCCGTATCGAAGAGAGACTGCGATTGCCGGTGAGTCATTGACCCAGAAAGCGGCACCGTCAATTTGGCATTTATCCAGCGGTTGCACAACCACGAAACGAACACCGTAATCCGACAAAACATCCGCCACTTCAGTGCATTCCTTTGGGTAAGCAGCCAGTCTCCGAAGCTGTTTTGTTAGCTCGTCTAATCGATCTCGTGAAAACGGTGCTCGCGCGGGGTGTGCTGAAGCGAGCTGCCGTGCTCGTGCGACCCAAGCTCTTTGCTCGCGATTTAGCGGTGAATCTGGATTGGATTTCCTTGCTGCAGCAAAGACTTGCGGCTCGGAATCGATCGATTCGACATCAAAGAATCGCTTTAGTTCTCCCTCTAGGGACTCCAGATCATTCGTCTGTGAAATCCAGCCCCTTCGAATCATATCCTTGATGGGAGCCATGTTGACCAAGCGTGCCCGCCGTGCAACATCCTCAACATCAGGATTTACCAAGCTGAGTTGTCGGTCTCCCTCTAAGCGAAGCCAGAACTCGGGCGATGTATCGAGTGCAGCGGCGAGCAATATGGCCAATTCTGGGGTGACGCTTCGCTTCCCCGAAATCAGGCTCGTTACGAGAGGCCGGTGTTTGCCAATGGCATCGGCGAGATCCGAGTGAGTCCAACCCCGCTCAGAGATCATGGATTCGATCGCTTTTCCGGGACTCGTGTATTTGGATCCATCATCATCCATCAGTAGCTGCTCCGTGCTGATTTGAATCTAAACGAAAACCTGACCGTTCGTCAAGTACCGATGTATCGTACATCGGTACATTACCAATCGCAATACTTGTCCAGTCAAGCATATTGCCGCTGTGATCCAACCTCACGACCGAAAAACGAGCCCTCAGCCTGACCGACCCTTATGGAGAGTAGATCAAACATCGTCACCTGGTACCCGCTAGCGGATACTGGGAGTGGATGGACCACCCTCTTCTTGCCTAGGTCGACCCCCCGGCTACACTACGTGGCTCGCCAGCGGCCCCGGAACGGGGTTTGGGGGGCCTCAGACCTGATTTCCGCCGCTTGATGCGGCTATTGACAGCTTTGGAGCGACGACCATGCCCCGCGTCTGCAAGTTCACCGGCAAGAAGACCGCCACCGGGATGACCCGGACCTACCGCGGTCAGAAGATCAGCAAGGGCGGCTTCGGCCTCAAGCCGACCGGCATCACCAAGCGCACCTTCAAGCCCAACCTCCAGAAGGTCAACGCCATGATCGATGGGCGCCCCCAGAAGGTCCGCGTCTCGACCAAGGCCATCAAGTCCGGGCTCATCGTCAAGCCGCTCAAGCGGAAGTACGGGTACACCCGTCTTCAGAAGCAGGGCGCGGCCGCCTGATCAGCGATTTCTTGAAGTGACAAGGGACGATCCGATCGGGTCGTCCTTTTTTCTTGCGCGCTCACTATTCGATATCCGAGCCTTCGCTCCGCTCAGACTCGGCGTCCATTCAGTACGTCCTGAAGATCGGGCCGTCGGTGGCGCTGACGATGACTTCGGTGTCCTCGAGCAGGGCGGCGATGCGCTCGGCGTAGCGGCGGAGGTAGCCGCCTTCGGTGTTGGTGTGGCCTGCCAGCAGGATCGAGCAGCCGCGCTGGACGGCGGCGAGGGCTTCGTGGTGGGTGACCTCGCCGGTGACAAAGAGCTGGCAGCCGTCGGCGATGGCGCTCTCGATGAGCGAGCCGCCGCTGCCGGGGCACACGCCGACGGTGGCGATGGGGGCCTCGCCGGCGCTGGCGAGTTTCACGGCGTCCACGCCGAGGTTCGCCTTGAGGTTGGCGGCGATCTGGCGCGGGGTCATGGGCTGATCGAAGTGGATCCGCCGGCCGGCGCCGAGGGTCCGGCGTGGCCTGGCGATCAGCGGGTACACATCGCAGGCGGGCTCCTCGTAGGGGTGCAGCGCCCGGAGGATCTCCATCGCCAGGGGCAGCGCCGCCTCGGGGCACACCATCTCCAGCCTCGCTTCGCGCACGGATTCGAGCGTTCCCGCCTGGCCCACGGCGGGGTGGGTTCCCGCATCGCCCAGAAACGTCCCGACGCCTTCGATGGTGAAGGAGCAGTTGGAGTACGCGCCGATGCGCCCGGCGCCGACGGAGGCCAGGCCGTCGCGCACACGCTGGGCGTCCTTGGCCGGGACGAAGGTCACGATCTTGCACGCGGCGTTGGGATCGGGGGTGGCGCTGGGCTGGAGCGCGCGTCGATCGCCGTGGCTGGACTTCTGATCGCCGGGGGTGGCGAGCATCTCGCAGAGCCAATCGGTGACGCCGCCCTCGCAGGCGTCGAGCGCGGTGTGGGGCGAGTACACGGGGACGCCGGATTCGAGGGCGCCAAGCAGCGTCCGGCCCTTGGGGGTGTCGGCGGTGATGCGTTTGAGTTCGTGGAAGATCGTGGGGTGATAGGCCACGATCATGCCGGAGCCGCGCTGCTTCGCTTCGGCGAGGGAGGCCTCGGTGAGGTCGATGGTCAGGAAGACCGGGCCGAGGAGGCCGGCGCCCCGATCGCCCAGGAGCAGCCCGGTGTTGTCCCAGGGCTCTGCGAGCTGAAGCGGGGCGATCGTCTCCAGCGCCTCGATGACCTGCTGGATCGTTCGGGGTTTGCTTCCGGATGTCGGCATGGCGCCCGATAGTACGCCCCCGCGGGCGCCTGGAAGGGCTCCGGGGCGCTATCGCCCAACCCCGGGGGTGATCTTTCCGATACGGCGTGATCGAGTACGATCAAGGCGGATGTCTTCACGCACGGATTCTTCCACCTTGACCTCCCCACCGACCCCGGACCCCAAGCCGGAGAAACGTCGCTTGGCCAAGTCATCTCCGAAGGGGCCCGACAAGGCCCGGGCCGTCAAGAGCTTTGTGCTGGACACGAACGTGCTGCTGCACGACGACAACGCGATGTTCGTGTTCCAGGAGCACAACGTGGTGATCCCGTTCCCGGTGATCGAGGAGCTCGACGGCTTCAAGCGCGCCGAGGGTGAGGTGGGGCGCAACGCCCGGCACACGATCCGCCGGCTCGACGAGCTGAGCGTCCGCGGGCGCCTGATCGAGGGCGTGCAATGGGGCGAGGACACCGGCCGCATCATCGTGGACATCGAGGAGCACGACCGCCCGCTCCCGTTGCACGGCGATTCCCCGGACAACCGCATCATCTCCAGCGCCAACGCCCTGCACCGGGCCGGCGTGGAAACCATCTTCATCTCCAAGGACATCAACGCCCGCGTCAAGTGCCGGGCCCTGGAGATCCCCGCCGAGGACTACGAGACCGAGCGGATCGATCCCCACCTGCTCTTCACCGGCTTCCGCGAGCTCTCCGCCCCCGGCGAACTCATCAACACCCTCCACGAGCAGCGGATGCTCCCGCTCAACAAACTCGTCGAGGCCGTGGGGCCCATCGCCGTCCCCGAGCGAGAGAGCGCGATCCCCAACGGCGCCGGCAAGGACCACCGCCTGCTGCACCTGGAGCCCAACGAGTTCGTGATCATCCACGATGCGCTGGACCCCTCGCACAGCGGGCTGGCGCGACGGCTCGCCGACACCGATCACCTGATCCCCATCTCCGGCCCACGCAAGCCCGTCTTCGGGATCCTGCCGCGCAACGTCCAGCAGACGATGGCGCTGGACCTGCTGCTCGACGACGAGGTTTCCCTGGTGACGCTCACCGGCGGCGCGGGCACCGGCAAGACGCTGCTCGCCCTGGCGGCGGCGATGCTCAAATCGCTGATGGAGGAGCGCTACGAGCGCGTGCTCGTGGCCCGCCCCATCATGCCCATGGGCCGCGACATCGGGTACCTGCCCGGCGACAAGGACGAGAAGCTGGGCGCGTGGATGCAGCCGATCTTCGACAACCTGGAGTTCCTGATCCAGACCCGCAGCAGCCCCACGGGCCAGCACGCCGAGAGCAAGAGCGTGGAGCAGCGGCTCGAACGCCTGCTCGCCGACGGCAAGGTGATCGTCGAGGCGCTCACCTACATCCGCGGACGCTCGATCCCCAACCAGTTCCTGATCGTGGACGAGGCGCAGAACCTGACGCCGCACGAGGTCAAGACGATCATCACCCGCGTGGGCGAGGGCACGAAGCTGGTGCTCACCGGCGACATCGCGCAGATCGACAACCCGTACCTGGACATGTCCAGCAACGGCCTCTCGTACGCGGTCGAGCGGATGAAGGACCTGGGCATCACCGGCCACGTGACGCTGGTCAAGAGCGAGCGGAGCGAGCTGGCGTCGCTGGCGGTCGAGCGGCTGTAGCCGGGCGGCGTAGTGACAATCGCGCAGCGATATTGGCAACGATCGGACGTTCAGTCGCGATGAAAGCGCGTGCCATGGCCATGGCTTGGCATGGCCATGATTGCGGCTGATCCGCGCGGAGCATGGCCACGAGGACGTGGCCATGGCACGCGCGCCTTGGGCTCAAGGCGGAAGTTTCCATGTGGGCACTTTTCCGCCTTGAGCGAGTGCCAGGGCCATGGTCAGGTATGGCAATGAATCAGATTCAATCGTGGCAAAGCCGCGCGGCTCCACGGCGCCCGACTCAGACTCGGCGTCCGTCGGGAGCGTTCAAGGCGGAAAAGTCCCCGCGCGCAGGCTTCCGCCTTGACCGCGTCTTCACCACGGTGCGCACGGGAGCGGCGCTCCGGGATCGTTCCCGTTGACGGCGCATCGCGGCGGTGTACTGTTCCTGCAACAAGCGAACACAAGGCGTCGGCCCGTCACGAGCGGCGCCGCCCGGCTGAAATTCTCCCGACCCTCCTCCCCGTCTCCTGCCCATGCCCCTCCGCACCACCGGACGGGGCGATCAAGATGGAAAAACCCCGTGTGGGAAGCTTCCACCTTGATCACGAGCGCAGCGAGAGAGAGGAGAGAGAGAGAGAGAACAGAGGGGGAGGGTCTGGTCGAATGGGGCCGAGACCTGCGTGTTCTGATCCTGACAGGAACCTGCGCGTTCTGGAAATCCTGTGGATTCTGACAGGTGTGAGAAAACAATCTCGCAGCGATTCTTACCACGATCAATCTTTCAGTCGAAGTGAATGCGCGTGCCATGGCCATGGCTTTGCATGGCCATGATTGCGGCTGATCCGCGCGGAGCATGGCCACGAAGACGTGGCCATGGCACACGCGCCGGAGGTTCAAGGCGGAAGTTTCCATGTGGGCGCTTTTCCGCCTTGAGCGCCGTGTTGGACGCCGGGTCTGAGCGCAGCGAAGGCTCGGATATCGATACGCCTACGATGCGGTCATGAACCGGACGCTCCGAGCCCTGATGCTTGCAGTCATGATCACCGCCGGGATCCCGCGCACACTCGCGGAGGACACGGCGCCAGTCAACGCGGCGCCGTTGTACCTGAAGATCTGGGACGCGGATCATCACGAGTACGTCGATTCGCGGGCGATCGCCGAGGAGACCGAGGGCGTCGAACGGGATGGATGGGTCGCCGGGCCCCGGATTCTGGCCGAACTGAGCAACGAAGAGCGGATGATGCGGATCGATGCGGCGGTCGGAGCGGGATCGTGCGAATTCGACCTCGATCTGAGCGAAGGCCCGATGCTGGAGTTGCCCCACCACGCCCCTGCGTGTGCCGCTGCAGGATTGCTGCTGGCTCAAGCCCGGATTGATTGCAATACGGAATCATACGACGCTGCCTTCGACGACATCAGAAAAGCATTCGTCATCGCCAGGCATCTGAGCAGCGATCATTTTCTGATCACAACGAGGGCGAGAGCCCGGATCATCACCCCGGCGGTATACCTGGCGTTCCGGATCCCCCAGGATCAATGGCGCGGCGGTTCCGCCGAATTGCTGCTTCGCGAGCTCGATCGGTTTCCTGATCACGATCGGCTCGAGCTTCGCCGCTCGGTGCTCCGGGACTCCGAGTTGATATCAGACTGGATGGTCGCGCAGAGCCAGAGCGTTGCGGGTCGGCAACGAATCTGGGCCTTCGTGGATTCGCTCAGATCGATCGACGGTGGCGATGAAACCCCATCCAGCGACACACTCTGGCCCGAGGTCGAGGAATACGGCGGGCTCGAACGGTGTGGTGAAGCGCAGCGAACGATCGGGATGCTCCGGGCGGAGGCGATCGCCGAGGAGAATCCCGATCTTGCTCTGGACCGGATCACGGGACGGATCACCGATGGCGAGTTCGGACCGCTGGCACCGTTTCTGAGCCCGGACATCGACCGGGTGTTCCAGGATTCCAAGATCGCCGAAACGCTGGTGTACACACTCCAGAACTGTCTGCGTGATTCCTTGAAGAGATAATCTGCCGGGTGGTGTGGTGACAATCGCGCAGCGATTCTGACCACGATCAATCGTTCAGTCGGGGTGAATGCGCGCGCCAAGGCCATGGCTTGGCATGGCCATGATTGCGGCCGATCCGCGCGGAGCATGGCCACGAGGACGTGGCCATGGCACGCGCGCCTTGGGTTCAAGGCGGAAGTTTCCATGTGGGCGCTTTTCCGCCTTGAGCGCGTGCCAGGGCCATGGCCTGGCATGGCCATGAATCAGATTCAATCGTGGCAACGCTGCGCTTCGTCACGCCACCCGGCGGAGCGGTTAAGGCGGAAAAAACCCATCTCGGAAACTTCCGCCTTGAACCTCCGGGCGATACCCGAGCCCTCGCCGCGATCAGACCCGGCGTCCATCGGATCCTGTGGCAAAGCCCCGAAACCCGCCGGGCCGGTGTCCCTACAATCCTGCGAACATCCATGACCCTGAACCGTGGCATTGATTCGCATTGCCACGCCACCCGGAGATCCCTCCATGATCCGCACGAACAACCCGGCCCTCACCGCCTCGACCTTCGGGGGGGCCGACTTCTCGCCCGTGACCACGCAGGGCCTGCGCGCCGGCGCGATGACGCTCCAGGGGACCGTCAACAAGACTTTCATCCTGCTGTGCCTCTGCGCCGCCTCGGCCATCTTCGCCTGGGCGAACATCATCCCAGCCCGCGCGGTGGTTGATGGGGCAATCGATCCCGGCGCCATCGGGAACTGGGGTCTGTGGGCGATGGGCGGCGGATTCGGCGGGTTCATCCTGGCGCTGGCGCTGATCTTCAACCCGCGGTGGGCGCCCTTCCTCGCGCCGGTGTACGCCCTGCTCGAGGGCTGCTTCGTCGGAGGGATCAGCGCGGCGTACGCGATGTTCTCCAGCGGGAAGGTCGTGGCCGGGGGGCTGGCGCTCAACTACGCCATCATCATCCAGGCGGGGCTGCTGACCTTCGGCATCCTCGCGGCGCTGCTCATCGCCTACACCTCCCGCATCATCAAGCCCAGCGAGAACTTCAAGCTCGCCATCGTCGCGGCCACCGGCGGGATCTGCCTGGTCTTCGTGGCGACGATGATCCTGCAGCTCTTCGGGGTGCAGGTCCCGTACCTGTACGACGGCGGCCCCATCGCGATCGGCTTCGCCGGGTTCGTGGTGGTGATCGCCTCGCTGAACCTCGTGCTCGATTTCGATTTCATCGAGGAAGGCGTCCAGCGCGGCGCCCCGAAGCACATGGAGTGGTACGCCGGCTTCGGGCTGCTCGTGACGCTGGTGTGGCTGTACGTGTCGATCCTGCGGCTGCTGGCGATGCTTGGCCGGAGGGATTGATCGCAACCCTCTCCCTCGGGGAGAGCGGGGCGGAGCGCCGAGTGTTCAAGATGGAACTCCGGTGTGTTGGAAGCTTCCGCCTTGAACGCCCGGAGCGGTCAAGGCGGAAAAAACCCATCTCGGAAACTTCCGCCTTGATCTTCCGGACGATGCCCGAGCCTTCGCTCCGCACAGGCTCGGCGTCCATCCCCCCATCGACCGGCCGGTTGACCCGCCGGGCACGCCCCCTACTATTGCCCCCGTCGGCCCCCCGGCCGGCGACATCGGCCCCATCGTCTAGCCTGGTCCAGGACGCCAGGTTCTCATCCTGGAAACCGGGGTTCGAATCCCCGTGGGGTCACTTGAAAGGGCCGTGGATCGATCATCCGCGGCCTTTCTCTTGCGCCCACGGGTAAACTCCCCGCGGATGAACGCGGCTCAGAAACTCCGGCAGACGCTCGACACGATTGTCGCCTCGCTCGAATCGGGCAGGGACGCCTCGGCGGACTGGTCGCTGCTGCACCGCCTGCTGGGGCGGATGCCGGTGGATCAGGCGGAGGTCGAGCGGTGCGTTGGTGAGCGCGATCTGGCCGGGCTCGATGCGCTGGTGACGCTCGTCGAGCACCCGGAGCGTATCGGCGGCCCCCGGCGCGATCCGGCCGAGGTGCCTTACGAAGAGAAGCACGCCGCGATGAAGGCGTTCCGAAAGCGGCTGAAGCTGTCGCGGCTGGCGGACGAGTCGCGGCTGTCGGGTCGGCTGCTGACCAAAGGGGAGGGCTCGTCGATCGACGCGATTATCCCGCCGTCGGAGTATCCCCGGGAGGTGTGGGATGCGCTGGTCGCCGACGGCGAGCTGACGTACACGGGGCAGGGTTTTTTCGCGCTGGCGTAGCGCGGGGATACACTGCCGACCCGCATCGGGATCGACCGGAGAGCCGAATGACCCATCCCCGGGCCGTGGGGCCGTACACCATCGAACGCGAGATCGCCCGGGGCGGGATGGGCGTGGTGTACCTGGCGCGCGACGACCGCCTGCACCGGACGGTGGCGATCAAGTCGTTGCCGGCGGACCTGGCGGAGAGCGCCGATCGGCTGGCGCGCTTCGAGCGCGAAGCGAAGGCGCTGGCGGCGCTGAACCACACGAACATCGCCGGCATCCACAGCGTGGAAGTGGTCGATGGCGCGCGGTACCTGGTGCTGGAGTACGTGGAAGGGATCACGCTCACGCAACGGCTGGAGCAGGGCCCGCTGGCGATCGACGAGGCGCTGGAGATCGCCGTGCAGATCGCACGGGGCGTGGAGGCGGCGCACGAGGCGGGGGTGATCCACCGGGACCTCAAGCCGGGCAACGTGATCATCCGCAGCGACGGCGCGGTGAAGGTGGTGGATTTCGGCCTGGCGAAGGAGATCGAGTCACGATCATCATCGCTGGACCTGACGAAACTCCCGACGGTCACCGTGCCGCAGGACCCGGCGACCGAGGTGGGCCAGGTGCTGGGCACACCGGCGTTCCTGAGCCCCGAGCAGGCGCGTGGCAGGGCGGTGGATCGCCGGACGGACATCTGGTCGTTCGGTTGCGTGCTCTTCGAGTGCCTGACCGGCGAGCGGCTCTTCGGGGGCGAGACGAGCACGGATTCGCTGGCGGCGATCCTCGAGCGCGAGCCCCGCTGGGCCGCCCTGCCCGAGCGCACGCCGCCGCGGGTGCGCGAGCTGCTCCGCGCGTGCCTGGAGAAGGATCCGAGGAACCGCCTGCGCGACATCGGCGATGCGCGCCTGACGCTGGAGAAGGCGCTGGCGGGCCAGGAGTGGTCGTCCACGCACATCGCGGCGTACACGGGAGCCGGGGCGCCGCGGAAGCGGAGCCTCTGGCCAGCGCTGTTGACCGGAGTTGTGGGGTTTGCGCTGGGCATCGGCGCGGCGGCGCTGGCGCCGATCGGGGGATCGTCCGACAGCACGGGCGACAAACGAGTGATCCGGTACTCGATCGATGTCGCGGACAACGCGTCGAGTTTCCAGACGATGAGCGACCTCTCGATCTCGCGCGACGGGACGCTGATCGCGTACCGGCTCTACGACGGCGGGGAAAGCGACATCGAATCGAGAAGGCGGACCATGGTGCGGGATCTCGACGCGCTTGAACCCTGGGCGCTGTCCGGGCTGGAGCGTGCGAGCGAGATCTTCTTCTCCCCCGACGGGCGCCGGATGGGATTCCAGACCGACGAAGGCATCAGGTGCGTCCCGATCCACGGCGGCCCTTCGACGACGCTGCTGGATGTCAAGGAGAACATCACGAGCGTCCCGTTCTGGGTGGACGACAATACAATCGCCAGATCACGCATGCTCGACAATGCGCTGGTCGAGCTGACGATCGGCGATCGCGCCGAACGTGTGCTCCTGGATCCCAACCCGGAAAACGGGTTCCTCGGCGTCGAGCGAGTCTGGCCCACCCCCGATGGCGGATACCTCTTCAGCGGCTGGACCGGGCACACCGTCGAGGATTACGCCGTCGCGCACCGCTCGCCTGAGGGTGGATTGACAACGCTGCTCACCGACGCCGCAGCGCCGGCGATCATCGACGGCCGGTACCTCGCCTTCCTCCGTCGTTCGACACTCTTTGTTGCTCCATTTGACACGAAACGAACCCGACTGCTGGGGGATCCGGTTCCCGTGATCGAAGGGATCAAGTCGCACCCCTGGGGCGGCGGCGGGCAGATGGCGATCTCGCCGCGTGGCGACCTGGTGTATCAGCCGGGCGATCGCCTGACGACCGGGCGCCGGTTGATCTGGATCGATCAGGACGGCGCGATCGAGCCCCTGGACATGCCGCGTGACGCGTTCTTCGAGTCGCTGAGCGTCTCGCGCGATGGACGCCGCGCCGTGCTGACGACGCTGCGCAACAGGAACGAGATGTGGCTGATCAACCTGGACACCATGTCGAGGGAACGGCTCACCAACCGGGGTGAGCCTGGCGATGCGCTGCTGAATCACGACGGGAGCCTGGTCGCGTACGGCATCATCCCGGAGGGCAGCGGCTATAGCGGCCAGAACCAGGTCACCGTCCTCGACACCGGTACCAGGGACGAGATCGCGGTGTGCAGGGAGCAGGGCTTCTGGGTGGAGCCAACAGGATGGACGCCGGACGGCCGGCTCATGATCATGCGGTTCGATCAACAGGCCAAGGACTCGGAGATCGCGGTCTTCGACCCAGTAACCGGTGACACGGAATCGCTGATCCAGACCGAGCACAACGAGTTCGGCGGAACCATCTCCCCGGACGGGCGTTGGATTGTGTACGGTTCCGACCGGTCGGGTGAGGAGAACATGTACCTCCAGCCGTACCCGCCGGACGGGACGCCGCCGAAGCTGATCACACCCGGCGGTTCGTACGGCAAGGCGCACTGGAGCGCGGACAGCAGGACGGTGTACTACGCCCACCGGGACGCGATGCGCGCGATTGATCTCGATGCGAATGGCAAGGTCGCGGCGCCCAGGATTGTGTGGAACTGGCCCTGGCAGGACGGGCTCTCCTCGGGAGACCAGTACGCCCCGGCGCCGGACGGCCGGTTCCTCATGATCGAGCCGGCGGACTGGGAGAAGGAGCCGCCGCGGATCGTGGTCGTGCACAACTGGATCGCGGAGCTGGACGAGCGCTTCGGGACGCGGGACTGACCGCGCGGACGCGGATCACTCCGGCGGGAGCGGGCAGTGGCCGCCGTGCTTGGCGTGGTAGTCCTGGTGGTACTCTTCGGCGGGCCAGAACTCGGACGCCTCCTCGACGAGGGTGACGATCTTGCGGCCCTTGAAGCGGTCGGTCTTCTGGAGCTTCTCGATGTAGTCGAGCGCCTGCCGTTTCTGCTCGGGCGTGACGGCGAAGATCTCGCTGCGGTAGAGCGGGCCGACGTCGGGGCCCTGGCGGTTGAGCGTCGTCGGGTCGTGGTACTTGAAGTAGCGCTCGAGGAGCTGCTCGTAGGAGATCACGTTGGGGTCGTAATCGACGCGGACGGTCTCTGCGTGCCCCGTGTCGGAGGCGTAGGCGATCTTGGAGGTCATGTTGGGGACGTTGCCGCCCATGTAGCCGCTGACTGCGTCGATGACGCCGGGCGTCTGCTGGAAGCGGTCCTCGACGCCCCAGAAGCACCCGCCGGCGAAGTACGCCGTGGCGCGCTCGACGGGTGTGGAGCTTGCGGGCCGCTCGGCGCCTTTCTCGTAGAACTCCAGCGATGCGGAGTTGAGGCAGAACCGGAGGCCGGTCGGCGCCGGGCCGTCGGGGAAGACGTGCCCGAGGTGGGCGCCGCAGCGGTTGCAGAGGATCTCGATGCGCTGCATGCCGTGGGAGTTGTCCTGCAGCATGGCGACGTGCATGGGGTCGTAGGGCGCGAAGAAGCTGGGCCAGCCGGTGCCGGAGGTGAACTTGGCGTCGGAGGAGAAGAGCGGGAGCCCGCAGAGCTTGCAGACGTACACGCCGTCCTTGTGGTTGTCGAGCAGGTTGCCGCAGAACGCGGGCTCGGTGCCCTTGCCGAGGATGATCCTCGCCTCGTCGGGCGCGAGCTTCCCGGCGAGTTCGGCGACCTGTTCTTCGCTCAGCGGCGTCACATCGAAGCCGCTCCTGGAATAGCCCGACATCCGTTCCCCTTCCATCCGATCGGCGCGGCTGACGCCCTCGAAGCCGCCGATGAGCCACGAGAAGAGCGTCATCCCGAGGATGGCGCCGAGGGCGAGCTGGAACCCGAACTTCCGCATGGGATTGGCATCCTTCCCGACCGGTCCGGTCACTGACGCCCGGTCTTCATGGTATGCAACCGCCGGGGGGGCCGGGGTATTCGCGCGGATCGGGATGAGTGACGCGATCGGAGACGACCGGTCACCGGCCGGCGTTGAACGAGGCGATCAGCAGCGCCAGGTCCGCCGTGGAGACGACACCGTCGCCGTCGAGGTCGGCGGTTCCCGGACCGCCGAACTGGGCAATCAGGATCCCGAGATCCGCCGTGTCCACAAGACCGTCGCCGTTGAGGTCGCCCGGGAGGGACTCCCCGATGATGTCTTCGCGCTGGAGATAGTCGAGCAGCGAGGTCAGCGCCTGCGGGGTGTTGGTCGGGGGCGGCGCCAGGGTCTGGTCCATGCGGTTGACGCCGTGACAGGAGGTGCAGACGCGGATCTCACCGGGCTGGAAGCTGAGCCAGTAGCGCTCGCGGACAACGGGCTCGTGGGCGGGGTCGAGGAGCTGCCAGCTCAGCGCGCGCTGCGCGGGGACGATGGCGGCCATGGAGCCGTCGCCACCGAGCCGGACCGCGCCCGGGGCGCCCTGGACGGGGTGGTTGAGCCCCGGCGCATCGTGCATGGGCTGGGCGAGGACGCGGCGGCCCTGCTTGCTCTCGTAGCCGCGGATCAGGTCGCCCTGGAGGATCTGCATGCTGCTGACGTCGTACACCCTGCCGTCGTCGGCGACGCTCTGCGTGTCCGAGCCGTCGATGCGCAGGTTGTAGGGCTGCTGGCGGTCGGCGTGATCACGGGTCGTGACGTTGCGGCTGACGATCAGCGCCAGGCCGTTGGCCTTGAGGTAGGCGCGCAGCTCGGCCTCGCTGGCCCCGGCGTTGAGGAACGCGGCGCGCTCTGGCGCTTCGAGCGTCGCCTCGGCCGAGGGCGCCGGCGCGGGGCGCGCGACGACCTCCACCGGGTCCAGCTCCCACAGCGGGCCGTTGTAGCGGACAAGCTCGTCGGGGTCCCACCAGCGGACGGATTCGTAGATGCCGTCGGTCAGCGGCTCCGCGGCGACGGCATCGCCTCCGGACGTGTCGATGCGCTTGATGCGAAGGTCGTAGCGCGTGGTGGGTTCGGTCCGCGTGCCGTCATTCTCGTCGGGGCGCGTCTCGGGGGTGTGGACGGCCAGCAGCACGCCGTTGGTCAGGGGGAGCGGGTTGCGGTAGAGCCCGGAGTGCTCGGGGGCCGGCGAGTAATCGTAGTTGGCGGTTTCACGGTTGGTCACGTACTCGATCCGCATGTCGTCGGGGTTGACCGACGCGCCGCCGTTGATCCGGACGATCTGGCCGCACGAGTGGGTGAAGAAGGTCGGCGCGTCGATGCCGTAGTACACACCGGGGTTGTTGGGATCCTCGGCGCCCTGGAGGAAGTTGCTCATGGGGCGGTCCACGGCGTGCTGGGCGCCGAAGAACTCGACGAGGTTGGGGTCGTCGTTGAAGCTGGGCGTGAAGTAGCTCTTGAGCTCGTGCCTG
The DNA here is from genome assembly GCA_020639135.1 of Phycisphaeraceae bacterium. GTDB lineage: Bacteria > Planctomycetota > Phycisphaerae > Phycisphaerales > UBA1924 > JACKHE01. Next base: position 185,524 of record JACKHE010000003.1, on the reverse strand, counting down.
CCGGCGTGGTTGAGGGATTCCTCGGCGGTGCCGTCCTGGTTGAGCTGCCAGAGCTGGAAGAACTCGATGGAGTGCCCGACGAGATTGTCGCGGTAACCGCGCAGGGGGCCGGAGTAGTTCTGATTGTTGCGGACATAGTCGAGCCAGCCGGCGCGGGGCTCGGGGAAGACCTCGTCGAAATGCCCGGCGCTGGGCGCAGCGGGCGCTTCGCTCGTGGCGTTGAAGGCGCCGTAGGCGTACCCCCCCATCGCCTGGGCGTCGGCCTGCTGGTCGCGCTGGAGGTGGTCCCACTTGGTGTAGAGCAGACGCCCCGAGGTGGATTCGATGAACGGGTCAAAGGCGCCCGAGGGCTCGTGCGCGAGCAGGCGGAGTTCACCGGTTTCGGAATCGAGGCTCCACAGCCCGGTGTTGGTCTCGGTGGACTCGTACTCGTCGAGCTGGGGGTGGAGGTGCGCCGAGCCGTCGCGCGGGCGGTCGGAGGTGAAGATGATGTCGCCGTCGCTGGCGTAGATGGGGCTGACGTTGTTGTAGTTGTCGGGCTGGCCGGGGACCTTCGTGATGACAGCGGTCTCGCCCCGCCCCAGGCCCGTGACCTCGTAGAGCTGCCAGACGTACCGGAGGTGCTCGTAACGCGTGGGCGTCGCGCCGACGACCATGCTGAAGACGGCGCGCCGGCCGTCCCAGTGGACGCAGGGCTGCCTCACGGCGATCGAACTCAGGCTCTGGAAGCCGCTCTGGCCGTATCCCGCCTCCTCGGTGAGGTTGCGCATCGAGCCGTCGGGATACCTGATCCACAGGTCGCCGCCCCGCGCGACCGAATCAATCTCGCCCATGTGGTTGGCGAAGGGCGAGCCGATGTTGGCGAAGTCGTCCGGGACAGGGACCTGCGTGACGAAGAGGATCGGGTTGCCGGTGTCCACCGGCGCCGGGGCTGTTCCCGCGCCGGTGGCGCCGGAGAACATGAGCAGCGAGGCCGATCCGCACAGCGCGCTGAGCGCGCCCGACTGACGCCATGGGCGAAGCATCCGAGTCCTCCGGGTTGATCGCCGCGGGGCACGCGCCCCGGGACGCTCCAACTGTCGGATTTCTCGTCGCCGGGCCGCATCCCGGCCAGTCACGGGTCGGATGGGATCGGTTGTGCGCCCGCGCGTCCCGCAGAGACGGCTGATCGCGCGCGTCGACGCCCGGGGGGCTGCTCTCGGATTATCGGATCGGCGAATCGTTCACGACGCGGCGGAGCCCGTGAGGACGGCGGGGACCTGGCCCGTGAAGTCCACGTGCACGTCCCGCTGCGGGAAGGCGATGGTGATGTTGTGCTCGCGGAAGAGCTCGTCGATGCGGTATCGGAGGTCGCTCTGGGTCTGCCAGAGGTCGATGATGGCGCGGACCGGCAGCCACGCGTAGACGATGAAGTCGAGCGAGCTCTCCCCGAATTCATTGAAGCGGACCAGCGGCGCGGGATCGTCGAGGGTCTTGGGGTGCTCGTTTGCCGCCTGGATCAGCAGACGCTCGACCTCGCGCGTCGGCGAACCGTACGCGACGCCCACGTTCACCGCGAGCCGGATGATGTCGTTGCTGAAGGACCAGTTGAGGACGTTGTGTTCGAGGAAGGAGGAGTTGGGGACGATGATGTGGGTGTTGGCGCCGGTGATGATGCGGGTGCTCCGGGCGCCGATGTGCTCGACGACGCCCTTGGTCCCGTCGATCTCGACGATGTCGCCGGTCTTGATGGGGCGTTCGATGTTGAGGATCAGGCCGCTGATGAAGTTGTTGAGGATGTTCTGGCTGCCGAAGCCGACGCCGATGGCCATGGCGCCGCCGAGGACGGTGAACGCGGTCAGCGGGACGCCGGCGAAGTTGAGGGCGAAGAAGGAGAAGATGATCAGGAGCGTGTAGAAGACGAGCGACTGCACCGCCTCGACGCCGCCCTTGGTCACGCCCATCCGCCGGCGCAGACGCCCGGCGATCGCCGCGCTGATGCGACGCGCCACGACGTAGCCGATGACGAACAGGATCAGCCCGAGCACGATCATCCCGACGGTGATCGCGCCGCCCTTGACCTGGATGATCTCGTACTCCCAGACGGTGCGGAGCGTGTGCAGCGCGGTGGTTCGGGCCTCTTTGAAGGTCTGGGCGGCGGAGGCGATCGCGGCGAGTGTCGTGTTCATGTCAGAGCACCGCCTGCGCGATCCTGCACGGGAAGGCGTCCGCGGTGGCGCGGGTCATCCAGGAGCGGTACGCCGGCGGGATCTCGTCCTCCAGCAGGGCGCCGGGCTCGAGAAACTCGTAGATCTCCTCGTACGTCTTGACCTGCGTGTGCGAGATCCGGCGGTGGATATGCCAGGGACGGAGCAACTCGGGCGAGTGCACGCCGGCGGCGGCGAGCAGCTCCAGGAACGCCTCGACGGTCTGCTTGTGGAAGTTGGCGACGCGCTGGGTCTTGTCGGTGACGTCGAGCCCCCGGACGAGGCTGGGCTTCTGCGTGGCGACGCCGACGGGGCAGTGGTTGGAGTTGCACCGGCGCGCCTGGATGCAGCCGAGGGCGAACATGAACCCGCGCGCGGCGTAGCAGAGGTCGGCGCCGGCGGCGAGCCTGGAGGCCATATCAAAGCCGGTGGTGATCTTGCCGGAGGCGATGAGCCGGACCTGCTCGCGGACGCCGAAGCCGTTGAGCGCGTTGTGCGCGAAGACGAGCCCCTCCATGAGGGGCGAGCCAATGGAGTCGGAGAACTCGAGCGGGGCCGCCCCGGTCCCGCCCTCGCCGCCGTCGATGGCGAAGTAGTCCGGCGCGATGCCGGTGTCGCGCATGGCCATGCAGACACCGAGGAACTCGCTGCGGTCGCCGATGCAGAGCTTGACGCCGATCGGCTTGCCGCCGGAGCGTTCGCGCAGGGTCTGGACGAACTCGAGCAGCCCCTTGGGCGTGTCGAAGGCGCTGTGCGCCGGGGGCGAGAGGACGTCCTGGCCCAGCGGGACGTGGCGGATCTCGGCGATCTCGGGCGTGATCTTCGCGGCGGGGAGGATGCCGCCGTGCCCGGGCTTGGCGCCCTGGGAGATCTTGAGCTCGATCATCCTGACGGCGTCGAGCGTGGCCTTCTCCTCGAAGAGGTCGGGGTCGAACGTCCCGTCCTCCCTGCGGCAGCCGAAGTAGCCGGTGCCGATCTGCCAGATGATGTCGCCCCCGGGCGCGAGGTGGTGGGGGCTCAGGCCGCCCTCGCCGGTGTTGTGCGCGAACCCGCCGATCGCCGCGCCGCCGTTGAGCGCCCGGACCGCGGCCGACGAGAGCGCGCCGAAACTCATGGCGGAGATGTTCAGCAGCGAGGCCGAGTATGGCCGCTCGCAGCGGTTGCCGCCGATGCTGATGCGCGGCTCGACACCGGACGGGTGCCGGGCGCACATCGAGTGGTTGATCCACTCGTAGCCCGGCTTGTACACGTCCAGCTGGGTCCCGAAGGGGACTGTGGCCAGCGCCTTCTTGGCGCGCTGATAGACGATGGAGCGCTGCTGGCGGTCGTAGGGCTTGCCGTCGCGCTCGGACTCGATGAAGTACTGGTAGATCTCCGGGCGGATGCTCTCGAAGATGTAGCGGAAGTGGCCCAGCACGGGGAAGTTGCGGAGCACGGCCTTCTGCTTCTGGATGCTGTCGTACACGCCGATCAGGAAGACCGGCAGCAGCGCGATCATGATCGCCTGCGCCGGCGTCCAGATGAGCGACAGCGCCGCCAGCCCGGCGTAGATCACGAAGGAAATCAGATAGAACAGCAGCACCATCGTCGGGCTCTCCTCAGTGCGCCATCGCGCACGCCTCCAGTTCGGTCAGCCAGGGGATCGGTGGCGCACACTCGCGCCCGAGCCCCGCGTCGGCGAGGCCCATCGCGCGCAGGTACGACCGGCACCGGACGTACTTCTCGTACCGGATCCGCAGGCCCTCGGCATCGACCGAAGACGCGGGCTCGTGCGCGTGCGCTATGAAGGCTTCGACCGCCCCCGCTGCCTCCTCCCGCTCGCCGCCGACCCGGCGCCACGCGGCCTGCACGACGCGCTCATCGAGCGGGCTCTCCCGGAACAGCTCCCGCGCGCACTCCGGCGCGACCTGAGCGAGCCTGCGGGATTGGTGCCCCAGAACATACTCGCGCGCCAGCAGCGCGACCGGCTCGTAGCGGTGGTGGTGCGTGACCCGCGCCGAGGGCCGGTAGAGCGTCGGTGCGCCGAAGCGCGCGCGGACCCGAAACGCCAGCTCGATGTCCTCGTACACGGGGCGCCGCATCGACTCGCAGAACCCCCCCGCCTCCGCGATGCAGCGCATCGGCAGCGACAGGTTGAGCGTCCACGCGTGCCGCCAGCCCCAGTCGTGGTCGGGGTCGCGCGCCCCGGCGCCGGTCATCTGGTCGTAGAAGAAGATCAGCGACGTCTCGCGCGTGAGCCGGTCCAGCACGCGGTCGGGCTCAACGATCGCCCAGGGCGCCGAGCCCAGGACCATCGCGACCCGGCCCCGCTCCGACAGCTCGCGCTGCGCCTCGTGGTGCGCCGTCAACAGCCCCGGCGCCGCCTCGACGTCGTCGTTGAGCAGCAGCAGCGTCTCGCCCCGGGCCGCGTCGATGATTCGGTTGCGCGTCGCCGCGGGCCCCGCGTGGTCGCCCGGAATCGCGCGCACCGGGAGCGCCTCGCACGACCAGCGCTCCGCGCAGGCGACCTCTCCCGTGTCCGCGCCATCAATCCCGACGATCACTTCGGCGTCGAACCCTTCGATGCGCTGCGCCGCAAGCGACTTCAGGCACCGGTCGAGCAGGTCAGGCCTGGCGTGTGTCGGGATGCCGACGGTGATCATCACGGCGCCGCCCCCGATCCCGCGAGCTCGGCGCCTGTCACACGCTCAACAAATCCGTCCAGCACGTCGGCCCTGAACCACAGAGCGTCGCAGCAGGTCGTGCGCTGCTCGGGGCCCGCGCTGGCGATGCGGCAGACCTGGTGCAGCTCGAACCCGCGCTCCCGCAGGAACAGATCGATTTCGGAAAACGTGGAGGCGCCCTCGTACAGCGGCGTCAGCTGCGCCTCGCTGAGGATCGCGAGAACCGACGAGCCGAGGAGACGCTCGGCGCCGTGGAGGACCGCCAGCTCCAGGCCCTGCACGTCGATCTTCATGGCTTCGATCGCGCCGGCGCCGCGCTCGCGCGCCCAGTCGTCGAGACTGACGAGGCGCACGAGCTCGCGGTGGTCCTCGCGGACCTTGCCCCCGTGGTATCGCGCGCACGACGCTGTCGGCGCCAGTGCGCTGGAGGTGTCGGCGAGCGCGTTGACTTGGATCTCGATCTCGCCGCTCCGCTGGCCGACGGCGAGCCGCTCCGGGTGGAGGCGCGGCTCGGTGCGGGACCGGCCGACGAGTTTCCGGTGGCTGGCTTCCACTGGCTCGAACGCGAAGACCTCCGCGCCGGGGAAGGCGTCAAGCAGCCTCAGCGAGGCCGACCCGGCGTGGGCGCCGACGTCGAGGATGCGCCCGACGGGGCGCCCGCGAAGGACCTCGGCCATCATCTCGTAGGGGTCGTGCTCGAAGAGTTCGTGGACCATCGCGTGTCAGCCCCCCACCCCGGCGTCGGCGCGGATGCCCTCGTGAACGAACCCCAGCGCGCGCCGCGCGATCGCGTCGATGGTCAGCCGCTCCCGCACGCGCGAGGCGATGGCGCCCGAGGTCGCCCGGCGCCAGGCGGGGTCCGCGATCGCGCGCTCGACCAGCCGCTCGAGCCCCGCCTCGTCCGTGAAGCAGCACGCGGCGCAGTCTCCGAAGAGCCAGCGCGTGCGTGAGTCGATCGTCGGCAGGCGCGTCGCGGCGTCGCGGCGAACCCACTCGCTGCGCTCGATCCACAATAGACCGGGGTCTGGCCCAGGCTCCATCGTTATGCCGAGGCGTTCGAGCTGCGCCGCGACCTCCCTCAGCTCGGGGTCGTCCTGGATGCGGAAGCCGACGAGCCCCCGCGCGTCGTCGCTCGCCGCCGGTTCAATCCCGCCCTTCCCGCCAAGGCGCATGACCTCGTACTCGACCTGGAGCGCATCGCGCGTGATCCGGCTGAGCGGCAGCCCACCGGCGAGCGCGCACTCCTGCACGCGCTGGTGCGCCGGGTTGCAGACGGAGGCGTGCAGCTGGACCGCCGCTCGCTCGTAGCAGTCCCGCAGCGCGGCGCCGTGCTCCATGGATCCCCGCGCGTGCTGGCTAAACTCGGGGTGCGTCTCCCAGCCGTTGCCGTACAGCGCCAGGCGCCAGCCCCGGCGCGCCGCGATATCCGAGGCCCACCCGATCGTCTGGTGCCGGATCGCGCGCTCGGCGAGGGGGATCGCGAACTGGTGAAAGGTCCGCGCGACGACGCCCTCGATGTCGGCGCCGGGGACATGTTCGGCGACCTCTTCCTCGACCAGCCGCCGCAGCGGGACGCGGAACGCGCCCGTCACGGCGGAGCGCAGCAGCGGCCCCAGCCGGTCGGCGATCGCCCGGAGCATCGGCTCGTATCTGCCGGCGTGGTCCTCGCCGATCAGCCGTTCGAGCATCCGCTCCGGTGTCTCGCTGTGATGGCTGACGTAGGCGATCTCGCAGTCGAACTCGGGGCGCGGGCTGTTCGAGAACCCGGTGGGGCGGAACGTCTCGCCGTCGGCGGCGACAGGCAGGCGCAGCGCCCGATCGGGCCGGAACCCGAATCGCTCGAGCATCGCCTCGTACACGTGCCCGGCGACAAAGTCGAGACCGCCCTGCGCGGCTCCCGTGCGCTCATCGAAGAGGTGCGGCATGCCGTCCTGCACCCAGCACAGGAACGGGATGTTCTCCGGCACGGAGCGCCGGAGCTTGCCGCGGGGGTAGTTGATCAGCACGATCAGGTCCGGGTCGTGCCGGAGGAACGCGCGGTGGAAGGCGAGGCGGTGCAGGTACGAGTGCGTGTCCGGCTCGATGAGCAGCTCGGCCGAGCACCCCAGCCTCGACAGTGCATCGCGCAGCGACGACGCCGAGTGCCGCACCCAGGTCGTGTACCGGCACGAGACGATCAGCACGCGCAGCGGATGATCGGCGCCGGGCCTTATCGCCTCGTCGTAGCGCGACGCCCACCAGGCCGGGTCCCGGCCCGCGTATCGGCCGGCGACGAGCCCGTGCAGCCGGTCGGCCTCCGCGGCCTGGTGATCGGTGACGGCGCGGATCACCGCGCCGACGCCGGGGCGCAGTGGCGTGCGGACGGTGTTGGCGGTCGCCCCGATCGATCCCTGCTGCGCGTCCAGGCGCGCCATCTCGTCGTCCCTGAGGCGAAGCGTCGCGTCGCCGCCGAAGTAGCTCCGCACGCGCTCGTCCAGCAGGCACGCGCGGAGATCGGCGACGGCGGCGCCCTCGAAGAACTCCTCGGGGTCGGCCTGGAGCAACCGGAGCATCGGCGAGTAGCCGAAGGCGTTGGGCCGGGTCCGTTCGTGCAGCGCCAGCAGCAGCCAGGGCGGGCCGGCGCCCTCGACCACGATGCCCGGTGACGAGTCGGTGTTGATCGTCCGGAACGATTCCTCCACGAACCGCTCCACACCCCCCCGGACATCGGCGCACCAGAGCCATTCGGCGCTGTCGAGCGAACCCGCCGGCCGGCGGATGACGTTGCCCCCGGAGGCGCGCAGGTGCTCCCAGCGCTCCTCGCGCGAACACCATCGCTCGAACGGATCGCGCAGGTCGATCCCGCGCTGCGCGAGCGCCTCGATGTTCCGCTCGGCCATCCTCAGGCGCCGCGAGAGCGGGATGAGGTCGTGGGGCAGCGCCTCGACCCCCGCCCGGAGCGCGGCGCCGCCTTCGATGCGCTCGATCTCCGTGTTGCACCGCTCCAGCCGCTCCAGCGCCGGTGTGCGCAGCCCCAGCGCGGCCAGCGTCCGGACGCCGAGCATTGCCAGTCCCAGGTCTTTCGGCGCCTGAGCGATCGCCCGGTCGATCACCGGCAGGAACGCCCATGGGTCCGCGCGGCGCGACAGCGCGATCAGGCCGTCCCGGGTCATCATGGTGGTGGTCGCTCTGGCCGTCGGCGCCTGGGTCATCGCACCGAAGACATCGGCAAAAACCGCCGATTTTTCACACATTCACGCCGGACCGCACGCGCTCGCCCCGCCACGTCACGATCTCGCCACGGCCGGGAGGATCCGCCGCGACCGCCAGCAGCCGAGTGGCCCGATGCGCATACGTGTGCTCGCCGAGCACACGGGTCCGCCCCTCGGCGGCGATCGCCGACACCCGTTCGGGGTTCTGTTCCAACTCGGCGATCAGATCGACCATGGCGCGGGGAGATTCTGCGAGCAGCAGCTCCAGGTCGATCTCGAACTGCTGTTCCAGCAAGGGGTTGGCGTCGGAAACGACACAGGCGCCCATCGCGAGCAGCTTGAACGTCCGCTCGTTCTGAGCAAATGGCGCCGGCATCACCTGCGTTGGTTCGTGGAAGTTCAGGCACACCGACGAGTTCGCAACCAGTTCCGCGAAACCGGAGTCGTCGATCGGCCCATTGGAGATTCCCTCCGGCCAGCCCGACCCGAAGACCGCGAAGCGATCGCCGAAGTGATCCCGCAGTGCCTCGACAAACGGCCCCATGTGCGACCACTTGAAGGGCCAGCAACGGCCGACGAAGGACGCCGCGAACCCCGGGCGTTCGGCGCGCCGGGTGTGCGGGTACCGCCGCACGTCCGCGGCGTGGGGCTCCTCCAGCACCGGCAGGCCGAGCTCCAGCGCCGACCGGAAGCAGTCGCCGATCGCCCCGGCTGCGAGGGGTGAGCGCACCAGGTCGATGGCGCCGGAACCCAGCACGCGGCGTTCGTCGTCGGTCAGCCCCGCGGGCCGGTTGTAGAAGCTCGACACGCCGAACTCGGGATAGGCGGTGAAGTCGATGCCGCAACCATTGAAGAAGGCGCCGATGTCGGGCGGGTTGGCGCGCACCGAAACGTGCGCGCCGGAGCGCCCGAGCGCATCGAGCGAACCGTCCCCGGTCCAGCGGCACAGCGTCCGGTCGGGGTTGTGCAGGCAGGCGACGACGTGCGTCGGCTCGAACGAATCGAGCAGCTCGCGCAGCGTCGGCTCGCCGGGCCCGTCGGTCCACGCATGAACGGCGCCCGCGATGCCCCGGTATCCGGCGAGGAACCCGGCATCGATGCAGTCGAACGCGCCGCCGGCGCCGAAGCGCTGGTAGAGCACGCGCGCCTCACTCGAGTCCAGCACCGGGCGCTTCACGCGTCGATCCGCTCGCAGGTGAACTCGTCGCGGAGATCCGCGGGGAGCGCGAACTCGGGGCCGAAGACGATCAGCGCCGTCCCGACGAGCGGGTGGTGGGGCGAGGTGTGCTCGGTGTAGCGCGGCAGGTACAGGTCGTACCGCTTGCCGGGTGTCAGCGCCGGGCGGACAAGATCGAGGCCGCAGACCTGGCCCTCGTAGGCGTCGAAGGCGAAATCGGGCCGGCCCGGGACCTGGAAGTCATCGATGAACAGGAACGCCCCGGCGCAGCGGGAGGTCAGGAAAGCGACCTCGTCGGCGAGCGGCCAGTCGAAGCCGTAGCCGTGCGCATCGAGCCAGCAGAGATGAAGTTCGTCGCGCATCGAGGGCTCGGCGTCGAAGAGCGCGTGCAGGAAGCCCGGGGAGGGCTCGTTGACGACGGTCGCGCTGGGGCACATCGCAAGCGTCCGCTCGGCGACGTCGAACGCCTCGGGGTCGGGCTCGCAGGTGCTGATGCGCAGCGTCGGGTAGGTCCTGGCGACGTACGAGGCGGTCGATCCGACGTTGCAGCCGGTCTCGATGAAGGACGAACAGCGCGGCGCGATCGCGTCAACCAGTCGGAGCAGGTAGGCGTCGCCGTGGAACCCGACGGGCAGCGGCTTGAGCGTGGCGGGCTTGCGCGGGGTCGTTCGCTGGCTCATGGGTGGGGCTCCGTGGGCGGGTAGCGGAAGAGCGCGTTGACCGCGTCGCCACCGACCTCGACGAACCGTCGCCGGTGCTCGTCGGTGAACTCGCGCTCCCAGCCACCAGAGGATCCGGTGTGGAAGGTGACGGCGCGGGGGTTGAAGACGGCCCCGGCGAGCCTGGAAGTTGTCCCGGCGTCGGCGTGCACGCCGAGCGTTGCGCAGACATTCTCGATGACGGCGCGCTGGGCCGGCTCGCCGCTGGCGCCGAGCAGGTCCTCGTAACGGACGATCGCGCGCGGGTCGAGCCGCGTCGCCCATTCGGTCAGCCTCGCGTATCGCGTCGGCAGCGGGAGCGACCAGTCGATCCCGGAGTCGCGATCGAAAGGATGCTCGTTGGTCAGGCCCTCGATGATGCGCATCAGACGCTGCCCGTCGGTGGGCAGCTGCAGCAGCGTCCGGCTCGCCGGCCAGTCGGGGCTGAGATCACGGAGCCACCGGAGCGTCGAGCAGGCGACGTCGCGCAGGTCGCGCACGATCAGGCACACGCGGAATCCGCGATCGCGCAGCCCCGCCTCGATCGACGGCGACCACGGGAAGTGCCCCTTGACGGCGAACCCCGAGCCGTGCGCATCGCACCGTTCATCGACACCGAGGAGGAACCCGGCGTCGCCGCCCGGCGATTTGACGTCGCGGTCCTGCATCCACGCGCCGTCGCCGAGGATCTGGCGCACCAGTTCCAGCAGCAGGTGCGTGCCGGCCTTGGGCCAGCTGTTGACGAGCACGCGCAGGTCCCGAGCGCCCGGGATCGGGGCGATCGTGGTGGATGGTCCGACCGCGCTGGGGTGCATCGTCTTCACAGCAACAGATCGGCTCATCGGCGCCGGGTCGTTCAGAATGCCGCCTCCCGGGCCCGGCGGATCACGAGGGCGTGCCAGCCGTGCTCGCCCCCGCGCCGCTCGCTCGCCCAGGCGCCGGCGCCGAGGACACGATCGAGCGCCGACTCGATCTCCCGCACGCCGAGTTCAACCTCGTGGAAGGGCGAATCGCACCCCCCCTCGTCGGGCGTGGTCAGGCACAGCGCGCCGTCGGGACTGCACACCCTGGCCAGCTCACGCAGCGCGGCCACTGGGTCGGCGCAGTGCTCGATGGTCTCGATGCTCACCACGGCGTCGAACGCGCCGTCCGGGAAGGGCAGGCTCATCGCCGAGGCCCGGACGAACTCGATCCCCGGGTATCGGCGCCGGGCGAAGCGGATCGCATCCTCGCTGACATCGACCCCGGTGACGCCCATGCCCTGCGCCGCGAGCATCGCCGCGCCGGGCCCTGTCCCGGTGGCGCAGTCGAGGACCCGGCCGCCGCGCGGCAGATCGCCCATGAACCGCTCGTACCGCGCCAGCTCGGCCGATCCCCGGAGGTCGGCGTGCGTGCGCTCGCGGGTGGCGGTCACCGGCATCTCGGAGCCGTCGTCGAAGCGCACGGTGTACCGCTTGTCGCCGGGAGCATCCTGCCCGTAGAGCGCCTCGACGATGTTGGTGGGTTCGTGCGGGATCCACAGCGCGCCGCCCGCCTGGCAGGGGCAGCACGGGAACTCCACGCGCGGCGCCATCGTGATCGCGACCATCGCGCCGTCGGGGCTGACCGCCGCGTGATGGCGTTCGAGTGTCGCTCGCCAGTACGGATCGGACTCGATCGGCGCCGGAGCCCGCACGATGGCGACCGCGCCGAGCGGCGCCGCGGCGCTCCATTGCCCGAAACGCTCTCGCTCATCCGCGTCGAAGAGGCAATCCTGATCGGCGCCGGTGAGGATGGCATGCGCCCTACGCCAGCGGTCGCGCGCATCGACCGGGGCGCCGGCGCCCTCCAGCTCGATCTGCGCCCTTCCGATCGCCTCGCGCCATCGCTCGGGGTGCGTCCGCGCAAAGCCGGCATGGGGATCACCCGGATCGACCCATGAGCCGCTCGGCGGGGCCATGGGATCGATGAGTTGCGGTGTTCCCCCCCACAGCTCGCCGATGCGCTTGCGGAATGCCGCCGTGTGGGTGTCGGTTGCGAGGATGATCCGCGCCGGCGGCTCGGATCCCGCCGGTCTGACAACGGGGATGCCGGCGATCGCTGATTCGCTGCCCGACGCGTTGTCGTCGAAGATGCGCTCGACGCACGCCAGCATGTCGGGGTGGACCGATTCCGCGAGGCGATGCGCGAAGGCGCCGGCGCCGAACCAGGCGACATCGCCGCTGACCCCGACCTGCTCGGCGCAGCTCGCCCGGAGCCAGGCGCCTCGGATTGCTTCCTGCGTCGTCATGCGGTGACCGATCGCCGGTTGTGCTTGTGCTCGACGATCGATCCGGGGCCGACCGCGTCGCCGAGCAGCGCCCGGATCGCCTCGTTGTCCCGCGCCATCGCTGCATCGGGCGTGCGCACGTCGCTGGGGATGAGGTTCTCGAAGACCGCGGCGTCCACGTAGCGCAGCGCCATGTCGTGCTGGCGCCGCGTCAGCTCCGGGTTGTCGAGCATCGCTCGCAGCGTGGGCGCCAGCGCGGCTCGGTGCGCGACATCCACCGTGAATCCGGCCCCCGAGAACGCGGCGCGGCCGACGAGGCAGACGGGCCTCGCGAACATCGCGATCATCTCCAGCGCCGACTGGGAGTTGATCGCCAGCCCGGCGTCGGCGAGCTCCATCAGCGTGTACACGTTGTATTGCGCCGGGCCGACGAGGCGGACGTGCGGCGCCCGCGCCATCGGTTCGTCGCGCAGGCGGTCGTACGCGCCCCGCGTGTAGGGCCTCCCGGCGATGGGGTCGGCGCCGGTGGATTCCTTGGGGTGTGGCTTGATCACGAGCGTCCAGCCCGGCATGTCCGCGACGACATCCGAAGCGAGCCGTGAGAGCTCCACGACATCGTTGGTCACCGGCGCATCGTAGATCAGCGTCGTGTCGGTGCAGACCTGTCCCAGCAGGAGCAGGACGCGGCCGCCCTCCGGGATGCCGAGCTCCCGCCGGATGGCCCGCGGGCTGACCGGCGGCGGCTGCGAGGCGGAGTCGGTGCGTTGTTCCTTGTGGGGCGCGCGCGACCGCAGATACGCCGTGGTGCGTTGGCGCTGCAGATCCGTCAGCGCCGCGCCCTCGAGCCGATCGCGGATCGACCGCCCGAGCGCGCACCGGGCGCCGGTCTGGGCGGAGCCGAGCTCGAGATGGCACAAACCCGGGAAGCACGAGGCCTCGATCGCGATCGCGCGCCGGCCGCTGCGCAGCGCCGCCTCGGCGACGGCGCGCTGGTGGTGGAGCAGCCCGTTGGCGACGACGACGATCCGCGGCGAGTGCGGTTTCGCGAAGATGCGCATCGCCGATTCGTGGATCCGGATCGTCTCGTCCATCAGCGCGGTCAGCGTTTCGCGGTGCGCCGATCGATCGATGTTCGCCGTGCCCAGCAGGCACGCCGCGGAGCCTTTGACGAACTCGTAAAGTTCCAGCCCTTCCCACCGGACCTCGTCGGCGTGGGTGTCGCGCTGGTCTTCCCAGAACGCGACGGTGTCGATCGCGCCGGCGCCGGGGAGCCCTGTCGCGGCGGCGATCGTGCAGGACCGCCCCGACCGGACGATCAAACCCGGCAGGTCCAGACCGAACCAGGCGGTCTCGGCGAGCAGCAGCGCATCGACCTCCAGCTCACGCTCGTCCTCGATTGTGTGCAGCCCGATGACGGGGATGTCGCCGTACACCCCGAGAGCGGCCCGATCGAGGACCGCCCGCTCGTGCATGGGCGTGGCGATCACGATCGCGTCGCAGACAGTTTCCTCGGCGCTTCCGACGACCGGGACGCCGTGGATTGCATGCCCGATGGCCGAGCCTGATTCATCGATGATCGCGTCGATGGGCGCGCCCGCGAATCCATCCGATGATTGGGTGGTTTCGAGCAGCGCCCGAGTGAACCTGCCGGCGCCGAGGAGGGCGATGCGCTCGGCGCCGAGTTGTTCGAGGCGGCGCGACAGCCTTGATTCGAGGATCCGGGCGTGAGCGGGGCTGATGCGCATGGGCGTTCGGATCACGGGATTCGCGTTGCTCATCCCGGGCGTGGGCGGAGGTCGGTCGTGGAGGTCAGCGGTTCCTGGTTTTCTTCAGCGTGTTCCAGAGCGCGCGGCGCAGCGGGCCGTATCGGCGCGGGAAGGCGCGGAGCATCCCCGGGAGCTGCTGGCAGCGGCTGGCGGCGATCGGGAGCTTGTGCCAGATCAGCCGCGCGTGCCCGCCGACGAAGACCGTGCCGTCGTAGCCGTGGAAGAGGTACGTCAGCATGGACGTGTCGGTGTGGAGCGCGTCGAGGCTGTTGTCGATCAGGCCGAACTGTGGGTAGGACTCGCGCTCGACGTACAGGGCGTTGATGGATGTCGTGGCGATCAGCTCGTAGCCCCTTTGCCGGGCGAGGCCCGTCAGTGCGGCGAGGCTGGCGCCGTGCATGACCCGGGGGTCCGCCGCCTGCACGAACTCGATGCTGTTGGGGATGGTCGGGTTGAACTCGATAACAACGAGCCGTGGTCGGTAGCGTTCGACGGCGGCCCAGGCGTGGTAGTCGTTCCCGTCGATATCGATGGAGAGGACGTCGAACCGCTCTGGGCAGTCGGTCCGGTCGAGGATCGTGTCGAGCGAGTCCGATGGGGTGAAGCCCACCATCGCGTGGATCGGGATGATGCGCTCGATCCCGGCGCTGCGCTCCAGGAGCTCCCGGTGGCGCCGGGCGTCGGCCTCGATGAAGACGCCGGTGTAGCCCTGCTGGTCGATGAGGCGGCGGGTGTTGCTGAACTGGACGGCGTCCCAGGCGCCGAACTCAACGCACCAGCCGGTCAGGTCGGCCCCGGCGTCGCGGAGAACGCCCAGCGCGTGCTCGATGAGCCCGTCTTCGCCGAATTGGGAGTGGGTGTTGGCGCGGTGGGTGTTGAGGTCGCGCCGGGGCTTGGGCTCGACGAGTGTCGTTCCCGCCGTCGCTCGGGGCGATGCGTGCTGGAGGGTCTGGTCCATGGCGGTCCGGCGTTCGTGTGGGAGGGCGGTTTCCCGGGTTATCGGTCAGATCGTGTGGAAACTCGCTGTTTTCGGGTTCAACCACGTGCCGGTGAAGTCCTCGTCCGGCGCGGCGGGCGTCCCTCAGTTTGGGCGCCATTGGTGGTCAATTGCCCCCTCCCGGTCGCCGATGAACACGGCGACTGATTCCACCGCAGGAGCCCGGCGATGGTGCGGGTTGAGGCCGAGGAGTGACGCGATGAGCACAGACGGGACGGGCGCCGGTCCCATCCGGAGCGACTTCGACAACGATCCCGAGATGCGTGAGCTGATCGACCTGTTCGTGTCGGAGATGCCCACGAACGCATCGCGGCTCTCCGACCTGTTCGAGGGCCGGCAGATCGAAGACCTGCAGCGGCTGGCGAGCCGGATCAAGGGCGCCGCCGGCGGGTACGGGTTCGGCGTCATCCGGGACGCCGCCAGGAACTTGGAGGAAGCGATCGAGACGATCGATGACCTCGATGCCATGCGGGACCAGGTGGACCAGCTGATCGATCTCTGCCAGCGGACGAAGCCGGCATCCAGGGACTGAACGAGGGATCTCGATCGCGATGACTGCGACGCCCGCCATCCCGGACTCAGCGAACGCCGAGCAGGGGGACCGTTCCGGCTTCCCGGACGTGCTGCTGATCGACGACTCCTCGTTCATCCATTCGCTGCTGGAGAAGAAGCTCGGCCACGAGCCGATCAACCTCCACGGCGCCAGGAGCGCCGCCGAGGGGCTCGAGATGGCCGAGCGGATCAGGCCGGCGCTCATCCTGCTGGACCTGACGATGCCGGAGATCGACGGGTTCCAGGCGCTGCGGCGGATCAAGGACACGCCGGGCCTGATGGACTCGCAGGTGATCGTGATCTCGTCGAGCGACGACACGGAGGACAAGGTCGCGGGGCTGGAGCTCGGCGCCTGCGACTACGTCACGAAACCCTTCAACATGCCCGAGCTGAGGGCGCGGATGCGATCGGCGCTGCGGATGCACGAGGTGCTGGCGCTGCTGGCCGAGCGGGCGCAGGTGGACGGCCTGACCGGCATCGGCAACCGGAGCAGCTTCGACGACCGCCTGGCGGAGGAGCTGTCGCACCGGGAGCGCGCAGGCGCGCCGCTGACCGTTGCGATGTGCGACATCGATTTCTTCAAGAAGGTCAACGACACCTTCGGCCACGCCGCCGGCGATGAGGTGATCCGCGGGTTCGCCAGGATCTTCACGCAGTCGCTGCGCAAGAGCGACATCCCCTTCCGATTCGGCGGGGAGGAGTTCGCGATCCTGCTGCGCGACACGAGCGCGGAGCAGGCGGCGCCGGTGCTCGAACGCGTCCGCCAGACCATCGAGCAGACCCGATGGCCCGCGCACCCCGAGCACATGGTCACCTGCTCCTTCGGCCTGTGCGACCAGCCGGCCGGGGACCCGAAGAAACCCCTGAGCTGGATCAAGACCGCCGACGAGGCGCTCTACGCCGCGAAGAAGGCGGGGCGGAACCGCATCTTTGTCGCGGATTCCAAGGGGCAGCACAGCGCGCTCAAGCTCGCTTCCTGAAGACGATCACAACCCCGCCGCTTCCGCCAGTCGCCACGACGACCCGTCCCGGACGACCGGCCGGTACCTCGTGTCGCGCTCGACCGGCGTGAGCGCCGCGTTGCGGATCGATCGCTGCAGGTCGCGCGTCGTCGTCTCCTGGTGCGTCGAGGAGGCGCCGACCTTGGTGATGTCGTACCAGACCACCGTGCCGTCGATGTCGTCGGCGCCCGCCTGGAGCATCAGCTCCGCCATCGGGAGCGTCTGCATGATCCAGAACGCCTTGACGTGCGGGAAGTTGTCGAGCATGAGCCGCGACACGGCGATGGTGCGCAGGTTCTCCAGCCCCGAGGGCCCCGGCAGGCGCTCCAGCTCGGAGCCGTCGGGGATGAACGGCAGCGGGATGATCGTCTGGAAGTAGCCGTGCTCGTCGTTGGGTGTGGGCATCGCGGCGCCGGGCTTCGTGAGGGTGATCGCCCCGTCCTCCGCCGCGGCGTAGCCCATCCGGCGCAGCGCCTCGTCCTGCGCGGTGCGGAGCATGTCCATGTGCACGAGGCGGTCGCCGCGCTGTTCGATGTGGCCGTAGAGGATCGTCGCGTTGGTGTTGAGCCCCAGCTCGTGCGCGACGCGGTGGACGGTGAGCCAGACGTCGGATCGGATCTTGCCCTTGTACGCGTCGTCGTGGACACGGTCGTCGAAGACCTCGGCGCCCCCACCGGGGAGCGACCCCAGGCCGGCCTCGATCAACCGCTCCAGCACCCAGCGGATTCCCTCGGCGGGGTCCTCCCGCCGGTGGCGCCGGGCGATCCGGGCGAAGTGAACGATCTCGACGGCGGTGAATGCCTTGATGTGCAGCCCCGGCGCTGCATCGCGGATCGCGCTGCACAGGTCGGTGTAATACGAGAAGGGCAGCGTCGGGTGCAGCCCCCCCACGATGTGGATCTCCGTCGCGCCGGCGGCCTGCGCATCGGCGGCCTCCCGGCGGATCCGCTCGATGGACATCTCGTAGGCGCCGTCGTCGCCGGCCTTGCGGTAGAACTCGCAGAACTTGCAGCTCAGCGCGCAGATGTTCGAGTAGTTCAGGTGGCGGTTGACGTTGTAGTACGCCCGGTCGCCGTGGAGCCGCTTGCTCAGCTCGTCCGCGACACGGCACAGGCCCCAGAGGTCGTCGGTCGCGTAGCAGGCGGCGCCCTCGTCGAGCGTCAGCCGCTCGCCGGCGAGCGCCCTGTCGCGGATCTGCCTCAGCGCCGGGTCATCGGGAGGGGCGGGCTCGGCGTGTGGCGTGTGGTCGCGCATCGGGGCATGGTAGCAGCCGCCGGTCGCAGGAATCAGGTCCGGGAACACCCCGGTCCAGCGGTGCGGCTGGGGCGCCGGGGACGGTTGCGCCGCCTGCTGGACACGCATCGATTCATCCATCCGGCGGGGCGTTTCACCCGGGTCGGCGCCGGGCCGATTGGCGATGTGACGGACCGTTGTGATGCGGCGCGGACACGCTGCGCGGCTTCGCCGGCCCCCATCGGGAGCGATGTGCACTCATGTCTGACTGGCTCAACCCGGACCCCGCCGGCGACCCCGAACAGCAACAGCCCGCCGAGGAGAGCGCGGCGCTGAACCCGGAAGACTTCGGGAAACTCAGCGCCGTTGACGCCGGCATGGCGACCACGAAGCCGCGGTCCCGGGCGCCGGAGCCGGCCGCGACGGCGACGAGCGAACCCGCGGCGGGGCCGACGAAGGACGAGAGCCAGGCGGTGACATCGCTGATCCATGCGATCGAGAGCAGGCTGGAGGAGGTCCGCAGGCTCGGCGAGGACATGAACCACCGCGAGTCATCGATGACCGAGCGCGTCGTCGATCTCGACCGCAAGTCGGCGGAGCTCTCGGCGAAGATGGCCGCGATCGACGCCGAGCGCGCGCAGCTGGCCGCGCGGGAGTCGTCGCTGCGCGACAAGTCGGATGCGATCGAGCGGCGCGAGGGCGAACTCCGGCGGAGGATGGAGGAGGCCGAGGCGCGGCTCGCCTCGATCGAGTCGCGGGAGCACGCGCTGGCCGACCAGGACGCGGCGCTGCACTCCAGGGCGCAGGAGCTGGAGACCGAGGCCACGTCGGTGCGCGACCGGGACCGCTCGTTCTCGTCGCGGGAGCAGCAGATCCGGGATCGCTCCAGGGAGATCGAGGAGGCCGAGGCCGAGGCGGCGCGACTCCGCGAGGAGCTCGAAGCGGAGCGGCAGAAGCTTCGGGAGATGGCGCAGAAGCTCAAGCAGGAGCACGCGGCGCTGACGGAGATGAAGTCGGCGCAGCTCGAGAGCAACGACCGCTCGCTGGAGGACCGCGAGCGCGAGCTGGCGCAGCTCCGAGCCAGCCTGGAGATGGAGCGCGACCGCATCGAGGACCAGTGGCGCGACTACCAGACGCAGAAGCAGAACATGCTCGACGGCGGCGCCCCGGCGCTGACATCCTTCGAGCAGCAGCAGCAGTTCGAGGACCGCGAGCGCGAGCTCGACGAGGCGCGGACCACCGTCAACAGCGAGCTCGAACGCATCGAGGAGCAGGCCAACGCGCTCCAGACCGAGCGCGAATCCGTCAAGCGCGCCCGCTCAGTCGTCGAGGTTGACCGCGACCGGGGAGCCGCGATGGCGGCCATCGGCGCGGCCATGGACCAGACGCTCGAGGAGTGCCGGATCCGCCGCGAGCGGCTCCGGGGCGTGCGCGAGGCCCTCCGAGTGCGTGAGGGCAAGCTCGCCAAGGCGCGCGAGATCATCCGGGGCAAGCACAAGGAGTGCGAGCGGATCCTCGCCATGCGCGACCGCATCACCAAGGAGCAGGAGGAGATCGAGGCGCAGCGCGCCGCCATCGAGCGCAAGGCCGACCGCAGCCGGGTCGCCGGCGTGCTGATGAAGCTGGTGATCGCCGTGGCGATCCTCGGGGGGCTGAGCTGGGCCGTCGCCGACCGCATCGCGCCGACCACGGACCTCGTCCGCGCGACGCTCACCGCCCAGCCGCACGGCGGGGCCTCCGCCAGCCAGGAAGCGATCGAGGAATGGACCCGGCTGTGCGCATCGCTGGCCCAGGACCCGAGGCTCATCGAGGAGACCGCCGACAGGCTCAAACGCCGGGGTGTCGAGGAGTTCGGCTCCCCCGGGCCGCTGGGTGCGTACTTCAAGGATTCCCTGAGCGTCGATTCGCAGCGGCCCGGTGAGCTGAACGTGGCGCTCCAGGGCCCCGGGGGCGGCGCCACGAAGCGGATCCTCGAGACGTACCTCGCCGCCTTCGTCGCGATCGCCAACGACGCCACCGCGCAGTTCGCCGATCAGGCTTCGACCGTCGTCTCGGCGAACGCCTCCGCGGATTCGCCGCCGCTGACCGATGACCGGCTCAAGTACGCCGGCGCGATGTGGGGCGGCGCCACGCTGCTACTGCTGATCATCGGCTGGGCGCTGTGGACGAGGCTCGCGGCCTCGACTCGCAAGACCGATGACGCGGGCACGGTCGCCTTCGGCGTCGGTTGAGTCTGACGGACGGCCGACACGGGATGGCACGCATAACGAAAAACCCCGCGGGCGGTGCGCCTGCGGGGTTTGCGTTTGGTCCTGTGGGTCGAGCAACCCGACCGTGAAGATCGGGGGGCGACCGGTTGCGGTCGGTGGTGTGTGTGATGTTCCGATCAGAGACTCACGAGCACCTGCCGGGCGGGCTCGCTGGAAGTGTCCATGGCGTAGATCGCGAAGCGATCGCTGGGGGCGATGTTGTTCGGGAGCGGCTGGCTGTTGAGCTCCCCGCCGCTCTCGAAGGTCGCGACGGTGGAGATGATCTCCCCCTTGTCGTTGGTGATCACGAGGGCGTACTGGCCATCGACCTTGGGCAGGTTCGTGCAGACGAGGAGCGCGACTTCCTTCTCACGGTCGATGAAGACCACGGCGCTCCCGGACTTGGCCGCGGCGCTGGCGTCGGCGACGGGAACGAAGTTGACCTTGTCGGCGGTGGGGCTGAAGAGGACATCCTTGAACTGCGGGCCGAGCTGACGGGAGATCTGCTCGGCGAGCTCGCCGTTGCGCAGCGCCTGGAGGGCGTTGTCGTAGGTGGACTGCTGGTTGAAGGCGAAGCCCAGGAGCACGACGGTCGCCGTCGCGAAGCCGATGCACGCGGCGCGCCACAGGGGCGTGACGTTGCGGCGCATGTTGATCGCCAGGGGCTCGATCCGGGCGATCACGTCGGCGTTGCGGCCCGCGACGGCGCTCACCGCCTCGCGGACGCGGAGGATGACCCGCGCGCGGAGATCCTGCGGCGGATCGACGTCCGGGAGGAGGTCGCCGATGTCGGTCAGGCGGTTCTGCTCCCTGCGGATCTGGTCCTGCAACGCCGGGGAGGCGTGCCGGAACGCCTGCTCGAAAACGACCCGCTCGTCTTCGTCCAGCATGCCCATGGCGTCGAGACGCGCGAGCTCCAGGATTTCGTGGGTCTTCAGAGTCATGATGCCAAGTCCTCAATCACTGCTCGTTCTCGCAACCTGCTCAGGGCCCGGCTGAGGGTTGATTTGATCGTTCCGAGCGGCCTGTCGAGGTCCTCCCCGATCTGCCGCAATGTCTGTCCCTTGAGGTACGCCCTGGTCAGCACCGTGCGCTGCAGCTCGGGGAGCGCCTCGATCCGCTTCATGAGCGTTGCGAATCGTTCGGAGTTTTCCACTTCAGTTTCCGGCGCCTTGCCGTCCACCTCGCCCGACCATTGTTCCTCAATCGTGAAGGACGCTTTCACACGCGCCCTCGATCGCCGGAGCCGATCCACGAGCCGGCGCCGGGTCAGCAGAACCACCCAGGTCGAGAGCGCGGCTCTTGAAGCGTCGTATCGGTCGGCGCTCTTCCACAGTCTGATAAACACCTCCTGCACCGCATCATCGGCGTCTGAGGCGGTCGGCATCATCTGGTAGGCCATCCGATAGACGAGCGAGCCAAACCGGTCGTACAACTCGCCCACGGCCTGTTCATCGCCCTGGGCGACGCGGTCCATGAGCCGCTGATCGGCTTGCTTCTGGCGAGCGTCCATCGCGCTGATGTCCTTCCACCACAACACCCGGCAGACGGCGAGACCTCGCGGTCCTCCGGACGCCTCTATTCTACGGATGCGCCCCGGGATTGGATCCTTCAGAGTTGTCCGGAATCGTCGAAAAATACGATGCCAGTGGAATCCCCAGGTCACCGTGAAGTTCTGAAACCGCTGGACTTGCGAGCCGTCGATGTTTCCGGACGCAAGCATTGCGCCTATTTGTTCGTATTTTACTCGGTTCTTCGGGACAGGTCAAATTTCCCCATTTTGAACCTGAATCACGCGCGAATCGTCGAAAAGAAGAGGTGCCCGAGAATAAACCCTTGTTTCCCCCGGGAGACTCGTGGTAGGCTTCTGTATTCAAGGACACCCCGCTCGGGAGTCTGCCGTTGTTGATTCAGAGCTCAACCAGAACCACACCATGTTGCGCGCCGTCGGTGCGCCGGGCGTTTTCGCTGGTTGACATCCTCGTTTCGATCGCGGTGATGTCCGTGCTCATCGGAATCCTGCTCCCCAGCGTGGCGCATGTCCGCGAGGGCGCACGCCGGGTGATCTGCCAATCGAACCTGAAGCAGATCGGGCTGGGCATCACCCTGTACGCCGAGGATCACACCAGCATGATCCCGCCCAGCGCGTACGGCGACAGCGAGGACTATTTCCAGCGCCCCACCGAGATGATGCAGTTGCACCTCGGCGGCGGCTATGTCAACAACTGGGAGGGCCTCGGCTGGCTGATGCTGAACGACCACATCAACGCCGAGGGCGTCTTCTACTGCCCCAGCCACACCGGTCATCACGCCCACGAGGTGTACGAGGACAACTGGCGGAATCTCGGCGACGAGATCATCGGAAACTACAACTACAGGCCGGTCGGGGATGCAGAGCGCGACCTCGCCAAGATGGATTCGAGGACCGTGCTGGTCACCGACGGGCTCCGCACCACCTCCGACTACAACCATGTCACCGGCAACAACGTCCTCAACGGCGATATCAGCGTCGCCTGGTACAACGACGAGCACGGCTACCTCTACTCGCTGCTGCCCGAGACGGATGAGGGCTTCTTCGGCGGCCGGTTCGGCGCCGCGGCGGTGTGGCAGATGCTCGACGAGGGCGGGCCCCAGCCCGGGATGTTCGACGGCCCGAACACGCCCAACGGCGACCCGAACCCGAGCAGGCTCGGCGCCCCGGGTGAGCTCAACAGCCGCTGATCCATCCCCAGAACATCGCCCTGATCCCCATCGGCCCCCCCGAGAACGCGATCGCTGCGCCGGTGGGCCGGCACGGCATGAACGCGAGATTCGCGCACGCCGGGGCTCGACGCTGAACCCGGAGGTCGAATACCGTGTATCAGCCTCGTGCCGGGGATCCGGCGTCGATCACCGACGAACCGACGGCGCTGTTCCGGCATGACGCGGCCGATCACCCGGGCGGACCAATCCCGGTCGGCCCGCCGATGCGAATCACATACCTCAGAGGATGAATCAACCATGAAGAAGGTCTGTCTGGCGCTGGTGATGTTCTTCGGGGCGTGCCTCGTGGCCTCCCCGGCGAGGGCCCAGCTCACCCCAAACCGGGAGTACTACGGCATCAACCGCTCGATCCCGATGACGGTCAGCACACCGCCGGGCGCCGGCGGGGCGATCGAGATCGCGCTGATCAACCCCGGGTCAGGCGAGGAGGTCTCGACGGCCGCGGCGGCGCGGGGCGGGGTGGACCTGGCGAGCCTCTTCCCGGTGCTCTGGACATCGGCGAACCCCGAGACGCTGCTGGCGCAGCTCGTCGTCGGGGGCAAGCAGATCGGCCCGCCGGTCGTGCTCGTGCCGATGCTCACGCCCAGGACGGCGATCCCCGGCAAGGGCGGCGTCACGTTCTCCCCCGACAAGAACCGCGCGTACTCCGGCGTGCGCGCGTACACCGACAAGCACATCGTCTTCGAGACGACCGAGGGCGAGATCGAGATCGCCCTCCGCCCCGACAAGGCGCCCAACACCTGCCGGCACATCCTCGACCTGGTCGAGGGCGGCTTCTACACCGACATCCAGGTGCACCGGATCGTCGCCATGACCAGCAACGGGCACCCGTTCGTCGTGCAGTTCGGCGACCCCACCGGCATGGGCAACGGCGGGCCGGGGCGGATGATCGACCTTGAGCCCTCGGACCTCCCCCACGACTTCGGCGTGATCTCGATGGCGCGGACACCCGACCCCAACACCAACGGCTCCCAGGTCTTCCTGTGCCTGAGCAGGCCGGGGACGCAGTTCCTGGACGGGCAGTACACGAGCTTCGGCTGCGCCGTCAGGGGGGCCGACACGCTGATCAGGATGGAGCAGACCCCGACGGACGAGAGCGGCCGGGCGGCGAGCCCGCCGGTGGTGACCAGGGCGTACACCGTCCCGGCGCCGCCTTACGACGACCGCCCCGCCTGCGTGGAGCGCCCCGAGCCGATCCCGGAGGAGCGTTGATCGCTCACCCCCGGACGCGCCGGGTCGCGTCCGGCGCGCCCCGACTCGCCGTGAACAAACAACAACGCCCGGGCCCATCGCAGGCCCGGGCGTTGTGTTGTCATCGGATGCGAACGGGGTCAGCCCCCGGAGCGATCACATCGTCGTGCAGGTCCCGAAGACGCCGAGCAGGATGCCCAGGTCCGCGGTGTCCACGACCATGTCGCCGTTGAGATCGCTGGCGAGCGCGCCGTGGCCGCCGAAATCGTTGAGCAGGATGCCGAGGTCGGCGGTGTCCACGATGCCGTCGCCGTTGAGGTCGGCGATGCAGGCAACGAGCTCATCGACGGTGACGCTCAGCGAGATGTTGTAGAGCTGGGCGGCGCCGCTGCCGATGGTGGTGTCGCTCTTGACGCTGACGTAGTAGGTCCCGGCGGCGGGGAGGACGACGCCGCTGACCGACTCGCTGGAGCCGGCGTTGGTGTTGTTGGCACTGGCCAGGACGGTGGTCCCGTTGGTGTCAAACACGGTCAGCTCGAGGTCGATCTGCGTGAGCGAGTTCGTCGAGGAGCCGGTGTTGCAGCTGCCTGTCTGGGGGCCCTGGGTGTAGGTCAGCCCGGTCGGGGTGACGGTGACGCCGAGCGTGCCGGAGTTGTCCATGTCGATGGAGAAGAAGTCGGTGTCGCCCGACGTGGTGCGGATGCTCAGCGAGGTCTCGCTGGCGGAGCCGTCCATGTCGAAGAAGCCGAGGAAGGTGGCGGAGCCGGCGTTGTTGTTGGGCTCGAAGCGGTCGCCGTAGTGGAACTGGGCGCCGCGGATGTCGTCGTGCTGGGGCCCGTCGAAGTTGGTGGCGAGGAAGGGCTCCATCAGCTTGTTGTTCTGGATGGGGCAGACGTGGAGCAGGCCCATGCCGTGGCCGTGCTCGTGGGTGATGGTGTTGCGGAAGAAGCGGAAGTCGTTGAAGGAGCTGCCCCAGTTCTCGTTCTGGTCGATGACCATGTCGCCGCCGGTGGAGCCGGGGAAGAAGTTGTAGGCGAGGATGCCGCTGCCGCCGTCGATGAACTTGGCGGCGATGCGGATGTCGCCGCGTCCGGAGCCGCCGTGGAGCGGGCCCGGGGAGTTGAAGAACGGGGCGTTGTCGTCGGAGACCTCGGTGTAGGTGTTGCCGGTGTGCGCGGCCCACTGGGAGAAGGCCTGGGCGAACTTGGCCTTGCCCGCGGCGACGGAGCCGAAGCGCGAGGTCATGGTCGCGTTGATGGAGTTGCTGCCGGTGCCTTCACCGACGCCGCTGGGGATGCTCAGACCGTCGGCGGGGAAGCTGTAGGTCAGGTTGACCGGCGTGCCCGCGGAGCCCGGCCAGCGGCCGGTGGTCTGGTACCGCGAGTTGTCAACGCTCTGGATCGCGTCGGAGACCATCTTGATGATCATCGGATCGGTCCCGGGCGCGAAGCACGCGGCGACGTTGTCGAACTCGACGCACATCACCTGGCCGGCGTGCTCGTCGGTCGCGGCGGGTGTGGCGCCGTTGTGGGTGGTCGCGACGGCGGCGAAACACGCGATCGCGGCGGTCCCGGCGAGAACGGTGTAAGCGAGTGGTCTTTGCATGATGTCAGGGCTCTCTCTTGGGGTTTGGGATCAGGGATGCGGGAAACCCGGTCCGCCGTGAACCGGGGGGTGGACGATCAAGGCGATGGGTCAGCCCTCGGTGCAGGTCCCGAAGACGCCGAGCAGGATGCCCAGGTCGGCGGTGTCCACGGTCATGTCGCCGTTGAGATCTGCGGCGGGGCTGCTGGTCCCGAAGACGCCGAGCAGGATGCCCAGGTCCGCGGTGTCCACGATGCCGTCGCTGTTGAGGTCGGCGACGCAGCCCACGGCGACCTTGTCGAGGGTGACCGCGCCGTTGAGGTTGTAGATCTGGGCGGAGCCGTTGGCGGCGACGGACTGGACGCGGATGTAGTACGTCCCCGCGGCGGGGAGCGCGACGCTCGTGAGCGTCTCGTCGCCGCCGAAGCCGTTGGCGTTGACGGAGGCGAGCGGCGTGGCGCCGTCGGTGTCGAGGACGGCGAGATCGGGATCGACCAGGACGAACGAATCGAAGGTGACCCCGTTCGGCGCGCACTGCGCATCCTGCGTGTGGTTCTCGTAGATGTCGCCGACGATCTCGACCGCGACGTCGATGGAGCCGGGCCCGCTCACGGTGAACGAGTAGTAATCATCGTCCGCGTTGTCCCGCAGCGCCATGTCGATCAGCGCAAAGGGCTCGCTCCCGGGCGTGAAGAAGTCGCCGATGAACCCCGCCGAAGCGCTGTTGTTGTCGGGCTCGAAGTAATCGCCGTACAGGAACGTGGCGCCGCGGATGTCGTCGTGCTGGGGCCCGTCGAAGTTGGAGTTGAGGAAGGGCTCCATGAGCTTGGTGTGATCGGCGGGGCAGACGTGGCCGAGGCCCATGCCGTGGCCGTGCTCGTGGGAGAGGGTGTTCCGGAAGAAGATGAACCCGCCGGAGGGGTTGGCCCAGTTCTCGTTGGAGTCGATGACCATGTCGCCGCCGTCGCCATCGAGCGGCGTGGGGAAGTAGTTGTACGCGAGGATGCCCGAGGAGCCGTCGATGGAGATCGAGGTGATGCGGATGTCGCCGCGTCCCGACCCGCCGTCGAGGGGCCCGAAGGAGCCCATCGGCGCGTCGTCGTCGGGGACCTCAACGTAGGTGTTGCCGGTGATGTCGGACCAGTCCTGGAAGATGGCGTCGAACTGCGCCTTCCAGGCCGCCTCGGATCCGAACTGCGCATCGAGAGTGGCGTGGAGCACGTTGGGCTGGCTGCCGCCACCGACGCCGTTGGGGACGGTGATGCCGTCGGAGGGATAGCTGTAGGTGATGACAACCGGCGTGTTGTCGGCGCCGGGCCACCGCGTGCCCGGGGAGAAGCGGTCGTTGCCGGCCAGCTGGATCATCTGCGAGACCCGCATCACGACCTCGGGGTCTGTCCCGGGCGCGAAGATCGCCGCGAGGGATCCGGTCTCGATGCAGCGCGCCATCGAGGCCTCATCGCTGATCGGCGTGGATGTGGCGGTCGGCGCGGCCGGGGCGAGCGACAGGGCGGCGATCGTGGCGGAGGCCGCCAGGGTGATCGAGGGGGCGGCGATCGGGCGTTGCATGCGGAAATCCTCAATCGGCGGCGTTGGCGGTCCGCCGCCGGGTGTCCGGCGGGTCGTGATGGCAAGATTCCCCCCGAGGGCCGGATGTGAACACGGTGTCAACCCGGCCAGAGAATCAGGCGTTCAGGGTGATATGCGACAAAGCCCGCCGGAACGAGACAGCGGAGACCACCCTACCTGACCAGAAAAAGCGTCCCGATTCAAGCCGAAATCGGCGTTGGCATGTCGGGAAATCTCGAAAAAAGGGGTGTTATCGGACGAGGATCATGGTATGAAGTCCTGTTCTTCCGGGGGCTTCAGCGCCCCGCTGGGTAGGCCGATACGAGAAGGGATCGGTTCTGTCGCCTTTTGGGGAGTTGTTCGATGCGTATTCGTGATCACCGTGGGCTCGCCCTGGGGCTTGGGATCGCTGTGACGGCGTCCCTGATTGGCTGTGGAACCGCCCGATCGACCCCGAGGGCCCTCGCGGACTCCGAAATCCGCATCGCGGAGCTCGATTCCAGCGTCGCCCTGGGCGGCGACTGGCGCCTCACCGGCGATTCCGTGGGGCTGTGGCTCATGGACAGCGGCGAGCGCCCCCAGTCCCCGATGATCTTCGCGATCGCCAGCGACGGGCGGCCCGAGTTCGTCACCGGCGATTCGCTGGGGATGCTCCTCGTCACCGGCGACGTCACCGCGATCGCCAACGTGCTCGAGGAAGGCGATCTCGACTGACCCATGCCCCCGGCGGCTCACGCCGGATCGAGCGTCAGCACCAGCTTGGAATAGGCCAGCTCGAAGCCCTGCTTCTGCAGGTTCTGGTGTGATTTCGACCCCGGGAGGGCCGAGACCGCCAGCAGATCACATCCCGCCCTCCTCGCCGCGTCGATCCGATGCCGGAGCAGCGCGGTCTGGACGCCCATTCTCCGGTGCGCCGGCAGCGTCGAAGCGCCGCACAGGGTCGCCGTGCCCCCGCCGAGCCGCATGTCGGCCCCGCCGACCGGGACGCCGTCGCGTCGGGCGATGAAGTGCCGCATGGTCGGGCATGCGGACATGTCCTTGATGACCGAGCGGAGCGCCTCGCGCTCGAACGCCTCGGGCGCCTCGACGCCCTGCGCATCGGGGTGCAGGAAGCCCTCGACGAAGACATCGAGCCACGTTTCGAAGTCCGGCGCCTCGTCCACCTCGATCCCCCCCACCGGTCCGCCCGGCTCGACGATCTGGGGCCTGCAGATGAGCGTGTTCTCGATCCCCGCCAGAACGTACCCGCGCCGGGTGAGCATCTCGCCGACGCCGATCTCGGCGAGCGTGCACAGCTCGACCTGCACCCGCGCGCCGTTGCGGTGGAAGAGCGATTCGACACGGCTCATCTCGTCGTCGGTGGGCGGACCCTCGAAGCCAAGCCCCGCGACCTTGTTCATCGGCGCGCCCTCGCCGGCGTACACGGCGAGGCCCCCGGCGATGGGGATCAGTTCCACGCCGTCGCGTTTGGCGGCGATCACATCGGTGACCTCCCTGAGCAGGGCGCACTCGGCGCGTTCGAGTTGCTGTGCGGTCTCGACGCTGGCGAAGAATGATGTCATGGCGCCGAGGATAGCGGCGGGCGCAAGAAACAGCCCCGATCGGTGATTCCCGATCGGGGCTGGGATGGATCTTCAGGATGCCGAGACGTCGCGGATCACTCGGCGGCGGGCTGCTCGGGGGCGCTGCCGCCCTGCCGCTGCATCTCTTCCTCGTGCTTCTTCTCGGCCTCGACGATCGCGGCGCGGTAGCCCTCGACGAGGCTCTCGAAGCGGTTGGCTGCGACGCCCTCGGGACGGCAGCGGCCGAGGATGTTGGAGCGGACGACCGCCCGCTCGAACTTGGTCATGCCCATCTCGTCGATGGCGCTGAGGATGAGGGCGAGCGTGCGGAGGTCCGTCATCGCGTCGGTCTCCTCGCCCGTGCGGAGGTAGGCGAGGCAGCCGGGGACGAGCGCGGTCTCGATCTCAGCCTTGGGCGCCGAGGCGAGGCTCTGATAGGACTCACCCAGCTTGGCGCGAGTGAGGGCCAGGTTCTCGTTCTTCGCGCCGGCGATGGTGGCGTAGGCGGCGAGCAGCTCCGACGCGGAGTTCCAGGGCAGGCGCTGGGTGTTGATCCTGCCGGCGTAGGCGCCCTCGGAGGCCGGGGTCGAGCCGCTGAAGTCGTTGTAGAGCGTCGTGCCCAGGGTCCGGGCGAGCATCTGCGCCAGCGCGGGGCCGGACGCGGGGACGCCGGCGGCGTTGAGCGCGGCGGACTCGGGGTGAAGCGGGTTGACGAAGTCCTCGAAGGGACGCAGGCCGGGATCCTGCCGCGCCGTCTCGTTGGTGTCATTGGGGATCATCGGTGAGACGACGGAGAGGTCGAGGACGATGTCCGTCCCGGGCTGGGCGAGGAAGAGGTTGAGGTTGGAGATCGCCGTGGCGAACTTGACATGCTCGAAGCCGTTGAGGGTGTTCGAGAAGTTCAGGCCGGGCGTCGAGAAGATCGGCTCGGGGTTGGCGCCGTTGAGCACGCCGGGGGTCACCGAGAAGTTGATGACGTCGCCGGCGATGATCTCCATGCCCTCGTCGGCCATGAGGTCGCCGTTGGGCAGGAGGACCTCGCCGGCCTCACGGGCGCGGAGGAGGATCGTCGGCGCCGTGACGCTCGCGGAGTTGCGGACGGAGAGGTCGCCGAGGTAGGCGGTCCCGCCGGCGTCGATGTTGAGCGAGCCGACGGTGGTGAGCTTCTCGTTCTGGCCCATGTTGAAGTCGCCGGCGATGCGGAATGTGATCGAGAACAGCGGGTTGCCGGTGGGCAGCCCGTCGGAGCCGCGCTCGCGGGCGACGATCGTCGCGACGACCGGGACATCGGTGCGCCCGCCGCCGAGGATGAGATCACCCAGGGCGTTGGTCATGCCGACGTTGCCGCCGAAGTTGATGGTGGGGATGTCGTTGCCGACGGCGGTGTTGTCCACGACGACATTGAGGCTGCGAGGCGTCGCGGCGGAGTCGGAGTTGATGGTCTTGTGGAAGAAGACGCCGGAGGCCCCGGTGTTGGTGATGTTGGTGTCGCCGTAGAGGACGAGGTCGTCGCCGAACTGGACGCGGTCGCCGTGGCTGGTGACATCGCCGTGGAGGTGCGTCGTGCCCTGACCGTCGGTGACGAGCGAGCCGAGCGCCTGGCCGGAGCCGACGTTGCTCGCGAAGAGCGTCTGGTCGGCGTTGACGACGAGGTCGTTGTGTTCGCCGGCCTGCGAGTCAACGGTCGAGTTGAAGCTCGCGTTGGCGGCGGTCACCGCGGTGTTCCCGTCAACGCGGACGGCGTCGTTGTAGGTCTGATCGCCGGAGGTGTTGACGACCGGGCCGTTCAGGCGGGTCAGGCCCGGCGCGTCGGTGACGATGTGCGCCAGCGGGGTGTCGTCGCCGACGGCGCCTCCGAAGGTTGTGACACCGGCGGTCTCGACGGTCAGGCCCTCGGGGCCGTTGACGCGCTCGCTGAAGGTGACGTCGCCCATGTCGGCGGCGTGGATGGTGGTCGTGGTGTCGATGGTGACGTCGTCGCCGAAACTCGCGCCGCCGCCGAGGACGTAGATGTCCGTGGTGTCGATGCTCGTGGCGCCGGGCTGGGCGTCGGTGGTGAGGTGGGTGAGGGTCTCGGCGCGGCCCACGACGCCGCCGAAGCGGGTGTTCGGGGCGATGACATCGAGCCCGTTGTTCTCGTACACCTGGCTGTTGACGGTGTCCTGGAAGTCCACGGAGCCGGTCGCGGTGACGGTGACGTTGTCCGCGAAGACCTCGACGGGGTCGCCGAAGACGATCGTCTGGGCGTCCACGTCGGCGTTGAGCATCGTGACCTGGCGCTCGCTGATGGTGATGCCCAGGTCGGCGGTGTCCACGACGCCGTCGTGGTTCAGATCAGCGGCGGCGTCGCTGGTGAGGAAGTTGTCAAGGACGATGACCCGGTCGCGGTCGTTGAGCACGCCGTCGCCGTTGGCGTCGTAGAGCGAGTGCTTGGCGTCGGTCGTGAGCGTTCCCAGCGGGCTGGCGCCGCCGACGCGATCGTTGAAGAGGGTGCGGAAGGCGTTGACGGTCAGGTCCCGCCCCTGGCCGGCCTCGCTATCGACCTTCCCGTTGAAGACCGCGTCGTGGAAGGCGTTGATCACGACGTCGTTGGCGAGCACGGTGTCGCCGTTGATGGTGATCTGGGCGCCGTCAATGTCGGTCACGGAGAGCATCACGCCGTTGATGACGAGGTCGCCGTTGTAGATCTGGGTCTGCGCCGCGGCGACATCGGTGACCGAGATCCGGTCGCCGGTGACGGTCAGGTTGAAGACGCGGCTGGTGGCGCCGACGGCGCCCTGGAGGTCCACGTCGCCGGCGCCGGCGTCGATGTTGAGCGAGTCGAACGCGGGATCCGCGGCGGCGTTGTTGACCGTGCCGGTGATGGTGATGTCCGCGCCGGCGTTGCCGTTGTCGGTGGTGGCGATGGTGACGAGCCCGGCGCCTGCGTTGATGACGACGCTGTCGTTGATGATGATCGGGGCGCCCTCGGTCGTGAGGTCGGCGCCGAGGTGGGTGGTGTGGCCCGAGCCGTTGATGGTGATCGAGGCCTCGTCCACGCCGCGGAGGGCGCCCTCGAGACGGACCTTGCCGGCGGACCCGGGCGTGTTGATGACGACGGGGTCGCGGAAGGTGGCGTTGCTGACGGTGACGCGGCCGTTGGTGTTCTCGTCGCCGATGATGATGGCCTTGGCGCCGTCGGCGATGTGGTTGATCTCGTTCTGCTTGAGGTTGAACGAGCCGGCGCCGTCGCCCAGGCCGATGCTGGCGCCGGGGTGCGACGCGGCGAAGGCAACCGTGCCGGTGGTGGTGATGTCGTGGCGGATCGCGACGTTGGCGCCGCGGACGGTGAGGTCGCCGCCGCCGAGGGAGATCGGGGCGTTGATGTTGACGCCGCCGGTCTGGTTGGCGTCGGCGTCGGCGATGAGCGACAGGTTCAGCGAATCGCCGGCGCCGCCGACGACGCGGTCACGGACGTCGACGTTGTTGTTGGCGATGAGGTTGAGCGTGCCGCCACCGACGCCGGTGTAGTCCAGGCCGGACGCCAGGTCGATCGAGCCGTTGACGCTGTCCACGCCGTTGGCGCGGATGGTGACCTCGGCGCCGTCGTGGAGCGCCTCGGTGATGAGGCCGGTCCCGACCTCGGCGACGTCCTGATCGTTGAAGTAGCCGGCCTGGCCGGAGATCCGGACATCGCGGGCGGCGATGCTGATGTCGCCGGTGCGGGTTGTGACATCGCCGCCGACGGTGATGCGCGAGCCGCTGACCGCGGCGCCGCCACGATCGACCATCGCGACGGAGTAGATGTCGCCGGTCGTGAAGACGACGGAGTCGCCGCTGATGGTCCCGGAGTTGACGATCGTCGCGGTGGAGGTGGTGCGGCCCGTTACGCCATCGATGGTCGAGGCAGTGGGGTTCTCGATGCGGACCATGATCTGGTCGCCCTGCTCAGCGAGATAGACGTTCTCACCCGCGGACATCGTGACGACGCCGTGCTCGGAGATGACCGAGCCGTAGTTCGTGACGTTGCCGCCGACGAACTGGGCATCGCTGGTGGTGTTGATGTGGCCGAGGTTCGAGACGCCGGCGCCGATGTCCGTGAAGCGATCGACGCCACGACGGAAGTCGCTGTCGGAGATCCGACCGGCCGCGGCGACGAACCCGGCGGCGTTGACGACGGACGTCTGCCCGAAGAGCACGCCGGAGGGGTTCACGAGGTACACGTGCCCGTTGGCGTTGATCGTGCCGTCGATGAAGGTGGGCGTCGCGGAGTCGATGCGGTTGAGCACGCGGCTGTGGGCGCCGGGCTGGATGAAGTTGACCGTCGAGCCCTCGGCGATGTTGAAGCTGTCATAGTTGATGATCGTCTTCTCGCCGACGGTGATGCTCAGGACGTTGCCCGCGGCGTCGAAGAGCGCCGTGCCCCGCCCGATATCCCGGACCTGGACGCCCGGGATGGTCTGGGCGCCATCGCCCACACCGCCTCGCCTGCGGTCGGCGTGCGCCTGGCACGCGACACCGGCGATCACCAGCGCGGCGAGGCTGGCGGCGCGCACGTTCATGGACGAAGCCCTGGGGTAACTCATCTCATCTCCTCCGAACGGTTCTCGGTCGGTCCCTGTGCATGGGACTCTCGTTCAAACCCTGAGTGCAGGTTGCGGGTGTCGGGTCTCGGGTCCTGTCGGTCCATCCTTCGAAACCGCCGGCCTCCGGCCGGGGCGTGGTTGCTGGATCAATAAAGAACGGTGATCTGCGCGTGGAGACGGTTGTCCCCGGATTTTTCGGTCGTGACGTCGTTGCTCGCCTCGTTCAGGACGAAGCCCCAGTCGAGGCGCAGCGAGAAGTTGCGGCGGATGGCGAGTTCGGCGCCGACGCCCGCGCCGACGAGCGTCGCGTTGCTCTCGAAGGGCAGGCTCTGCTCGTTGACGGTGCGGCCGACATCGAGGAAGCCGCGGAGGATCAGGTCCCAGTCGGGCCGGCCCAGCGTCTGCTGCGGGCGCCAGCGGAAGGGGCGGTCGCCCCAGGTCCCGACGGGCCCGGGCGTCAGGCCCCGGGGGACGTGGTAGCGGTACTCGGCCGTCGCGACGTAGCCGTGGTCACCGATGACGAACGACTCGGGGTAGCCGCGGACGGAGTAGAACCCGCCGGCAGAGGTGACGAAGTTGGGCGGGACGCGGGAGCTGAAGGTCGTCTGACCCCGGATCGAGAAGAACAGCTCGTGCGCGAGCGTGGAGCCCTCGGCGCCGAAGCTCCGGTCCAGCAGCGGCTCGAGGAAGAACGAGTGGCTCGCGTCGAAGCGCAGGATCGTGAACCCGTCGTCCACGGACGAGCGGCCCAGCGCGTCGAGGTCGTTGGTGTCGGGCACGGAGCCGATGCTCGTCTCGAGCGTCATCGCCGCGTTGCTGCTGGAGCGGTCGGTGCGCTCCTCGTACCGGAGCCCGACGTAGGGCAGCAGGAAGGGCGACGACGCGGTGGTCGAGAAGAAGTTGTCATCGACCTGCGTGGTCGTGAAGCGGAGACCACCGACGAGGTCCGCGAACTTGGCGCGGCGCTGCCAGAAGTTCCAGGACACCTCGGCGCCCGCGCCGAAGGTGTCGCCGGTGAAGTCGCGCCCGGCGAAGCCGACGTCGCTTGCGGTGTAGCGGACGTACTGGAGGAATGCCCTCCAGCGGAGGCTGTCGTCGGGGGCGCTGTTGTCGAAGGGGCGGTCGTAGCTGACGGTGACCGCGTGGTAGTCGGAGAAGTTCGCGGTGGTGTAGTCCGCGGTGAAGATGTCGTC
Source organism: Phycisphaeraceae bacterium (assembly GCA_020639135.1). Taxonomy (GTDB): domain Bacteria; phylum Planctomycetota; class Phycisphaerae; order Phycisphaerales; family UBA1924; genus JACKHE01. The sequence goes on along the minus strand of JACKHE010000003.1, from coordinate 151,136 downwards.
GTTGTCGGTCAGGTTGTAGTGCACGACGCCGAACCGCTCGCGCCAGTCGCCGGTCGAGTCCGTGCCGGTGTTCGAGAGCTGCCCGAAGACGAACAGCGGGTCGTTCTGCGCGACGAGGTAGTCCAGCACGAGCCGGTCGGTCTGCTCGCCCGGCGCCAGCGCGACGTCCACGCGGCGCCCGGGGTGGCGGTTGAGGCGGTGCACGAACTCGTCGATCGCGTCGATGTCCACGAGCTGCCCGGGCTGCACCGGCGAGCGGCGCTTGATCCGCTCGGTCAGGCCGGTCGCGATCTCGACGGCGCGCTCCTCCTCGAAGCCCAGCGTGCGGACCTCGCCGACGACGCCCTCGGTCACGCTCAGCACGAGGGTCTGCCCGTCGAGCCGGCCGGCGACGCGGACGCCGCGGAGGCCGGTGCTGTTGTACGCGCGGACGATGGAAGCGCCGGCCTGGCGGAGCGCCGAGCCGTAGAGCCTGGCGGGCTGCCCGCCCGCACCGAGGTCGCCGAGCGCGACCGCCTCGACGGGCAGGCCCGCGCGTCGCGCGATCATGCCGCCGGACACCGGCGTCAGTTCGATGATGGATGCCAGCAGCGCCGAGTCGGAGAGCCCGAGCTGGCTCAGCCCCTCGATGCGCACGCCGGTGATGGTGTGCGGCCCGTCCTCGCCGACGCCGGGGCCCGGCGCCTCGATGCGGAGCACGAGGGTGTCGCCGTCAAGGTCGGCGGTCGGCGTGCGCTGCTCGCCGTAGTCCTTGCCGAGCGTGCGGAGCATCCAGCCCCGGACGCCGGTCGTGATCTCATCGATCGCCGAGCCGTCGAGCAGGATGCCGCCGGCCTGGCCCTGATCATCGCGGCTCGCCCGGAGCAGCTCGCCCAGCGTGCGCACGGGGTTGGTCTCGTCCCGGTCGGGCGCCGCGGTGAAGACGCCGTCGGCGTTCCGTGAGTACCGCACGCGGATCGTGGTGGGGTCGGCCTGCTCGACACCCCAGGCGTCGAGTCCATCGACGCGGACGCTCCGGATGAGCGTGCCCACGGCCTGGTGGTTGGCGAGCGCTGCCGTCACCGGAGCCGACGCGAGATCGCGCGGCGACTGCGCCTTGGCGTCGGCGATGCCGAGACCCAGCGCGAGTGTGAACAGGATCGGCGCGCAGCCGTTGATCACGGTGATGATCTGCCTCTTGCAGCGGTGACTCGATCCCGAAGTTCGGCTGTGCGGGCCGAGATCTCGGAAATTCCCATAACGTGATGACACCAAACGATTTGGAATCGTGGAGTGTCGCATCAAACGTACCGGATGGTCGTGGCGTGTCAAGATCGGATCTCTGGATTGCGCGGTGATGTATGAAAGGAGCCGACGCCCGCGAAGTCGCACCTCGAGCGTCCCAAAACAAACGTACGCACAGCGCTGTAACGCCGGGTGCGCTGTTCCGCTTATCGACCATCGGGAGCCGATTCGAAGACAGAAGCGGGATTTATTGGACTGCGCGAGATCCCCCGAGGCATCATCGACATCGATGATCCTCATGATCGGGCGCCCGCAGAAGCCCGAGGCCGGGGAGAACACCGGGGACCCGACTCCGCAATGGCGGCGGGTTATCGGTTGAGCGAGATCGTCAGGGGCTCGGCGCCGGCGTGCTCAAGGACGACCTGCTTCGCCTTGGCGTCGATGCTGGTGATCTTCCAGCCGCCTTCGAGCGCATCGCCGACGCGGTGTGCTTTGCCGTTGATCAGGGCGATGTTGCCCGAGCCGGTGGCCATGATCGTCGAGACCTGGAACTCCGGCGGCGCGAGATCGGGGATGTTCTCGACACGGCCCTGATCGCTGATGACCGGCTCCCGCATCAGGTCCGCGGGGGGGAACGGGCTGTCGGATTCGCCGAGCCCCGGGATCGAGTCGGAATACCGCATCGCCGCGATCTGAGCCTGGGTCAGCGTCCCGTTCTCCAGACGGATGAGTTCGGCAGGATCGGCCGGCGCCGTGACATCGGCGGAGGAGGGGCTGGGCTCGGCGATCTCGTTGAGCAGCACGAGGGCGCCGACGATGAGCAGCGGCGCGGCGGTGGCGCCGAGACCGATGTTCCGGGGTCTGGAAAGTTCGCGCTGGCTCATTGGGCCGCTCCCGAGACGTCCGCCAGGGCGTTCTCGCCCGCCGGCGGCGTGGTGTCGAACGCGAAGTGCAGCGTGCGGAGCCTCGCCTTGACACCCGTCGCGCCGGCCGAGGCGTCCGGCTTGAAGGCGAGGCGCTCGACCATGGTCAGGCCGACGGAATCCTCGAGGTTGGCGATGAACTCCGCGACGTCGCGGTACGGGCCGTTGCACTCGATCTCGAAGGAGACGACGCGATCCTGAGCCTGGTCCGACTTGACCGCGACGGACCTGGCCGGGTTGACGCGTTGGATGCGGATGCCCGCCTCGGCGCCGAGCTCCATGATCGTCGCCTGGAGGCCCGTCTGATCCCTGGCGGCGTCGCTGCGCTGCCTGATGTCGTCGATCATGGCGTCGAGCTCGCCCTGCACCTTTATCAGCCGGGAGGCGGAAAGGTCGGGGTCCGCGGCGATCCTGGTGTGCTCGATCGCGCTGGCGTGCGCCGCCCGCGCCTGCGCCAGCTTGTCCCGCATCGGCGAGACGAACAGGCTCCAGAGCCCGAAGAGCGTCGCGGCGATGATGACCAGCTCCGGGAGGAGTTGTCTCGGCTCGACCCTGCTCATGGCATTGCCTCCGTCGGCGCCGCCGCCACGGTCCGGCGGGGTGTGGGGACGAGGTTGATTACAACCGAGAACCGCATCGCGCCGGAGTCGGAGCTGGCGCTGACCCGGTTGGTGGTCCCCAGATCGACGCTCTCGACCAGGGGGCAGTCGTTGAGCGCGCGGATGAACTCGTTGAGCGCCGCCTGGGCGTCGCCGCCGTCGCTGTCGCCCGCGACGCCGGTGATCTCGAGCCTCGCGGGGCCCTTCTCGGAGCGATCCGCGCCGCCGACCTCGACCAGCGACACGGAATCCGGGATCAACCCGGGCAGCGCGGCCAGGGGGGCGTACCAGCGTGTGCTCTTGCCGATGGTTTCGCTCATGCGTCGGTGCGTCGCGGCGAGGGTGTCGCTCTGCGTGAGGATCGACTGGTTGAGCGCGATGATCTCATCGACCTGCGCGACGGCGGCATCGAGGCTCCTGGCCGCCCGGCGTTCGGCCCGGATCTGCGAGCTTGTCACCAGCGCGGTGGCGAGCAGCGTCAGCGCCGCCGCGACCGCGCCGGCGCGGGCGCCGAAGCGGAAAGATGCGAGCCGCTGAGCGCCGAGCACCTGTTCGGCGACAATCGGGTTGGACCTGGCGCACCGCGCGAGCGCGAGGGGCCTGTCGTCGTCGTTGAGGAAGGGAGCCTCGATGATCGCGGGGTCGAGCGTCCCCTCGGAGACCGCGTTGATCTCGATGAGCTCGTTGAGTGACTGCGCCAGGCCCGGCATCGCGCCGAACGGGCCCGTGCAGCGCAGCTCGATGGCGCCTCGCTCCTCGTCGGAGAGCTCGAACCGGAACGACTGCTTGATCTCGATGGCCAGCCGCTGGAGCGCGGGCTGGAGCAGCGGGAGCAGGTCCCTGCCGGTCAGGCCCAGCTCGGGCTCGACCGGATCGTTGAACCGCGGGATGCCCGCGCCGCAGAGGATCAGACCGGCCTGCCGGCGAGCAAGCGTGATGGATTCACCGTCGGCGTCACGCCGGACGATGGGCCTCGTGATGGAGGTGACGAGGTCCTCGAACCCGATCTCGATCCGGCGCACCATGCGGACGGCCCCCGCCGAAGCGACGGTGAGCACGCACAGGCGGCGGTCGAGATACAGCCTAGCGGAGACCGCGCCGGCGCCGTGGCTCGCCGCCTCGCGCACGGCGCTGACCAGCGACAGCCCGGAGGCGGGGCAGGCGCAGGCGAGTTCGCACCCGGCGCGCCCGAGCCAGCCGGCGAGAACCTGAGACGCCGAGGCGTTGTCGGCGATCGCCAGCGCCATGGCGCCCTTGGCGTTCTTGCCCTCGATCTTCGAGAGCGACTCGATGGCGTAGGGGTTAACGTCCAGCGCGAACCCGACATGATCGGCCAGCGCCAGTTTCACCGCGCCGATCGCCGCGGCGCCGGTCACCGGCACGCTGATGATCTCCGCGAATGAAGTCGGCGAGCGGTAGGCCACGTCCGCCGTGGCGCCCTTGGCGTCGAGCTGCTCGATGATCGCGCTCAAGGGCCCGTCGAACGACGACAGGCCTTCCTCCCAGGCCTGCCGCCAGTCCGTCGGGTCCAGTTCGACGTGCGCGCGGCGCACGACCCGGCCGAACCGGATCGATGCCCCGTCGATCGCGGCCGGCGACAACTCGATGATGATCCTGTTCCTTGGTCCCACTTGGTTTCGGCTCTCGATCGTTGTGGCGGGTGGAGAAACTCGTGGATTGCCGGTTTTCAGCCGTCTTCTTCTTCGTCGTCCGGAACGCCCCCGGTCTTGAGGGACGCCCGTGGCTCGTTTGATTCCCGGACACGCGGTCAGGCGCCCGGGTGTGTTATTCGAGCGTCACCGAGAGCCGTCGCCGGGCCTGGCCCGCATCGCCCTCGACGATCACCGTCCCGGGCTCGGCGGGGGCGGCGTCGAGCGGGTCGAGGATCGACGCCGAAGCGCCGGACGGGAAGCTCAGTGTCCCGGTCAGCGGCGTCGAAGGATCGAGCTGATACTGCTTGAGGGCGGCGATGATCGTCGATTCGGCGGCGTATTCGGACCTGATGGCATCCACCCGCAGCTTGCCGATGAACGCGTCGTCGCCGGAGGAGGCGATCACGCCGGTGACGATCAGGTTGGTCACGCCCAGCAGGGCGACCGCGATGACCATTGCCGTGGCGCGGCGGCGGGTCCGGGATTCGGAATGGGCGTGTTGATGTCTGCTCATGACGCCGGGGATCCGATGGCCAGGCGGAGGAAGACCACGCAGCGGAGCTCCTGGTCGCCGCTGGCGATGTGGACGACGATCCGCTGGGTGCTCTGGGGCGCGGCGGCGGAGTCGGTGGCGCCGTCCTCGCCGAGATAGGTCAGCCCGAATCCCGTCACACCGGCGCAGAGCGTCGCGGGGGCGCCGCCGGCGGGGGTGAGCAGCAGCGTCGAGCCGACGAGCTGGAGCTCGGAGCCGTCGGCGAACTCGATGTCGTCGGATCCGGCGACGACGATGTCGGGCAGCCCCGAGCCGGCCTCCGTCGCCGGCGCCGAGCGCAGCAGGTGGACGCAGCGGTCCATCGCGTGCGAGAGATTCTCGGCGACATCGCGGCTGTCGGCGGCCTTGACGAAGGCGTCGGACGCGTTGGCGATCAGCGGCGCCGACACCGACGCGATCACGCCGAGCACCACCATGGAGGCGATGAGCTCGATGAGCGTGAACGCGCGATGGACCGTGGTGCGCTTCATGCGCCGAGGTCCGTCGCGAGGCAGCCGATGCTGAGCGTCCGGCTCTGCCCCAGGCGGTTGGTCCACGTCACCTGCGCGGTGACGGTGCGGAAGACGTCCTGATCGCTGTCGCCGGTGACGACGCCGGCGGCGTTGGAGAGCTCGCCGATGACCAGGTCGTGCGAAAGCCCGTACTTGGCGTAGTGACCGATCACGACGCCGTTCCGGTCATCGAACCCCGTGGTGGGGGTCGTCTGGTAGGCGTCGGCGTCGGCGAGCGCGTCGAATCCGAGGCCCGGGGCGTCGGAGTTCACGTCCGCCATCACGCACTCGAGCAGTGAGGTCGCGTACCACGTCGCCCGGGTGAGCGCCACCGAGTCCGCCTGCGTCCTGGCGCCGTCAACCATCATCGACACCGCCGGCGGGATCGCGATGGCGAGCACCACGATGACCGCGAGCGACTCGACGAGCGAGAAGGCGCGCCGTCGAGGGCTCGTGTCTGCATGGACGCCCCGATGGATCATCCCTCGATGGCTCCGGTGGTCATGCGGACGGTGACGGAGCGCCCGCCCGAGGTGGAGATCACGGCGTCCTGCGTGAACCCCGTCAGGAGCGCGCCGTCGCTGTCGCGGACCTGCGGGGCGCCGTCGAACGAGAACCACACCGCGGTGTGCGACGCGTCGCCGTCGCCGGTGACGAAGCCGGTGACGGTCGAGCCCGGGTACTCGACGCCCAGGAGCAGGTCCGGGTAGGCGCCGCCCTGCGGGTCCGGCGCCGGCTCGGGGGCGCCGCCCTCGGACGCGATGCGGCGGAGCCGCAGCGCCCCGCCCGCCTCGTCGTAGAGCAGCCCCGTCGGCTCGCCGGTGGCGGTGGCGAAAGCGCGCGCCAGCTCGAGCTGCCGGACGAGCTGTCTGGCCAGCGCGCCCTCCCTGGCGCTAGTCACGGAGCGCAAGGCCGGGATCGAGGTCAGCGAGAGCACGCCGAGGATCGCCATCACCGCGACGAGCTCGATCAGCGAGAACCCGCCGACGCCTGGCCTCTGGTTGTGCGGAGCGCGCGGACGCATGGCGTTTTCGCCTCCGGTGCGGTGCGGACGATCAGAGCTCGTTGGCGGGGATCGGGTCGCCGGCGGTGTCGGTCTTGGTGGTCTCGGTCGTGCTGTTGGCCCAGAAGACGGCGACCGGGGGATCCGCGGCGTTGTCCACGTAGTAGTTCCAGCCGTAGGTGTCGGTGTTGGCGACGGTGCGCGCCGTGGCGGCAGCGCCGCTGGTGATCGTGGCGACCGCGGAGATCCCGTTGTAGGGGTTCTCGGGGATAGCCTGCTGCATCACCGTGCCGAGCGTGCCGAGCTGGACGGCGGTGGGGTAGGCCGCGGTCCCGGAGATCGCGCTGTCCGAGAGGAAGCTGGCTAGGCCGGTGCGGACGCCGCCGAGCGTGCCCTCGCACGAGGCGGTCTTGGCGCGGTCGGCGTAGTCGAAGTACTTGGGGATCGCCACGCCGGCGAGGATCGCCAGGACGACCATCACGGCGACGAGCTCGATGAGCGTGAACGCCCTGCGGGACGCGGTCCGGATGTTGTGAGCGGTGTTCATGATCGGTCTCCAGTCAAACAGGAAAGAAACCCGGGGCGTTCCCGGTGTGCGTGCGTGTTACCCGACGAGGCTCACCATGTCCCACATCGGGAGGAAGATCGCCAGGGCGATCACGAGAATGACTCCGGTCAGGACCGCGATGAGCACCGGCTCGATCACGGTCGCGGCGTTCTTGACGAGGTGCGCGGACTCGCGCTGGTAGTGGTTCGCGACGACGCCGCAGAGCTTGGTCAGCTCCGCGGACTCCTCGCCGGCGGTGAGCATCCGCCGGGCGAAAGGCGGGAGGTACCCGCTCGTGCGCAGCATGTCGCCCAGCCGGTCGCCGGCGCGGATGCCCAGCGCCATGCGGCCCGACTCGCGGATCAGCAGGGGCCTGCCGGTCGAACGCCCCGCCATCTCGAGCGACTCGATGAGGCTGAGGCCGGACCCCAGGCTGATGCCCAGGATGCGCGCGAAGCGCGCCACGGCGACGCCCTGGATCGCCTTGTTGATGTACGGGATCCGCGACAGGACACGGTCGATGTGCAGCGCGGCCTTCGGGTGGCGCCACCCCGCCCGCAGGCCGAACACCGCCGCGACGAACCCCGGGATGTACAGCCACCAGAACGACTGCATGGACTCGCCCACCGACTGCAGCAGGCGTGTCAGGAAGGGCAGCTCGATGCCGCGGGCCGCGTACATGCTGGCGAACTTCGGGACAATGACGGCGATCAGGAACGTCGCGGCGCCGCCGAGGGCGATCGTGATCAGCGCGGGGTACACCATCGCCTGCTTGAGCTGCTTGGAAGACTCCGCCTGCTGCTCGAGCATCGCCGCCAGGTGCTCAAGCGAGGCGACGAGCGTGCCGGACTTCTCCGCGGCGCGGACCGTCTCGACGAAGACGTCGCCGAAGACCTTGCGGTGCGGCGCCATCGCGTCCGTGATGGTCGAGCCCGCCTGGATCTTCGCCGCCATGTCGGTGACGAGGTTGCGCATCCCGCGCTTGGGCTCCTGCTCGGCGATCGAGCGCAGCCCCTCGGCGATCGGGATCGCGGCGCGGAGCAGCACCGCCAGCTCGTAGCAGAACGAGCCGATCTGCTCGGGCGAGATCCGGCTCCGGGCGATGTTCGTCGAGGAGGCCGACTTGGCCGTCATGATCTTGACCGGCGTCATGCCCAGCGCCGTGACGCGGCGGAACGCGTCCTGCTGGTCGTTGGCGCTGGTGATGCCCTTGTGCCGCTTGCCCTGGCGATCGACCGCGACGTACTGGAAGCTCAGCGCGCTCATGCCGCGAGCCTCCCATCACGGCCGGGCGCCGGGGCGTCGGTTCGCCCGCTGGTCTCCGGCGACTCGTGGTCGGCGTCGTCGAAGCCGGCGCGGACCTTGGCGAGCTCCTCGATGGTCGTCTTGCCCTGGCGCGCCTTGTCGAGGCCGTCCTGCCACATCAGGCGCATGCCGGCGAGCGCCGCGGCGTCGCGGATCTCGTTGGTGGCGCCCTCGTTCTCGATGACGCGCTGGACGCCGGGGGTGACGCGCAGGACCTCGTACACACCAACGCGGCCCTTGTAGCCGGAGTTCATGCACTCGGAGCACCCCTGGCCCTGGACGAATCCGGACAGTTCCGTCTCGCGGATGCCGTAGGCGTGCCGCTCCTCGGGGGTCGGGGTGTAGGGCTTGGCGCAGTGGGGGCAGACCCTGCGGACGAGCCGCTGGGCGCCGACGCACAGCAGCGCCGAGTTGATCGCGAACGGCGGGACGCCGAAGTCGCGGAGCCTGGCGACGGCGCCGACGGCGTCGTTGGTGTGCAGCGTCGAGAGCACGAGGTGCCCGGTCAGCGAGGCCTGGAGCGCGATCTGCGCCGTGTCGCGGTCGCGGATCTCGCCCACGAGCACGACGTCGGGGTCCTGGCGGAGGATCGAGCGCAGCGCCGTGGCGAAGGTCAGCCCGATCTCGGGGTTGGCCTGCGTCTGACGGACCATCGGGAGCCGGATCTCGACCGGGTCCTCGATGGTCATGATGTTGCGGTTGGGCTGGTTGAGCCTGGCCAGGGCGGTGTAGAGCGTGGTGGTCTTGCCCGAGCCGGTGGGCCCGGTGACAAGGATGATGCCGTGGGGCTTGGTGATCGCCTCGTTGAAGACCTGGCAGGTCTCCGGGGCCATGCCCAGCTCCTCGAAGGAGGAGATGGCGGAGTTGTGGCGCAGGATGCGCATCACGACGTTCTCGCCGCTGACGGTCGGGATCACGCTGAAGCGGATGTCGAACTCCGTCCCGTGGTGCTTGAACTTGATCTTGCCGTCCTGGGGGCGGCGGGTCTGCGTGACGTCCAGCGACGCCATGACCTTGAGCCGGCGGACGAGCGCCCCGTGCGCGGCCAACGCTGGGCCCTGCCTCGGGTGCAGGACGCCGTCGATGCGGTAGCGCAGGTGCAGCTCGTGGTCGTCGGGGTTGATGTGGATGTCGCTGGCGTTCTGCTCGATCGCCTGGGTGATGATCTCGTTGACCGCGGCGACGATCGGCTCCTCGCCGGTGGTCAGGTCCGCGGCGCCGGCGTCCTCCTGCTCGCCCTGGCCGACGGGCTTGAGCGAGTACGCCCTGGAGATCAGCCGCCGCAGCTTCTCGGGCTCGGCGGCGACGGCGAGGACATCGGCGCGCAGGTGCTGGCGGAGCTGGTCCACGGCGCGGAAGTCCATGGGGTCGAGCATGCCGACGGTCACGCCGTCTTCGAGCGCAAAGAGCGGGAACGCGCACAGCGACTCCGCGACGGAGCGCGGGAGCAGCTCCGCGTTGAGCATGTTGATCTCGTAATGATCGAGATCGACATAGGGCAGCTCCGCGATCACCGCCCGCGCCAGGGAGAGCTCGTGCGAGGTGACCGCGCCGATCTCGACCAGGGCGTCCGGGACCGGCTGGCCGGACTCCGCGGCGTGCTGCGTGGCGCGCTCGACCTCGTTGCGGTCAACGACGCCGTTCTCGAGCAGTTCCTTGATGAGGAAGTCGCCGGTTTCCAGCACGTTCTTGGCCCTGTCTTTCCTGTCAGCGCCCGCCGTGGGGGGCTTCGTGGTGATTGGTCAGTTGCTTCCGATGTCGTCGATGGACCGGAGGAACCGGGAGACCAGCTCCTCGAACCGCTCGTCGTTGCCCTCGAAGACGCCGCCGACGAGGTAGCCGGGCCGGCGATCGACCATCAGCACGCGCTTGATGCGCATCTGCGCGATGATCAGCGACTCGTCGGGCTGAACTGGGCTGCGAATGTCCACCTGCACCGAGCAGCCGCGGGGGACGAACAGCTCCGACACGAAGCCGAGCCCGCCCTCCGAGGCGTCCACGACCGTCGCGTCGAACCAACCGCCGCGCGTCGCGGCGCCGGGCGCCAGGCGGACGATCTCCGCGTGGTGCGGCGCAACCGCCACGTGCGCAGCGATCGCGATCTCTCGCCTCCGGTTCTGCCGCACTGTCAGCGATGCGTATTCGGACGACATGCCCTGCGCCGGCGCACACCGGCCTCCTGAACGATCAGGCCGCGCTTCCGGAGTTGGAGAGCGCGTCGATCCCCGATCAGATCGGGAGAGAAACGGCTTGGCTTCAGGCAATTCGCGGTGGGAGGCAGATGTTGGCCGCGACGACCGAGAATCACGCACCCCTGAACATGGGAATCCGTGTGTCCGCGTAGATGGGGATCGGTTCCGTGGATATCCCGGGACGGACGCCCCGCAAACAAACGCCACGGGCGTGATCCGGGAGGCGTGGTCATTCCCGGATCGACGCCGTGGCGTGCGGCCTGCGTGCGTGTCATCCCGGGTCGGGCGAACAACCTTGCCTCACGCTGGGGATGAGCGGATCAGGCGCTGTTCATATGCTTGTTCGGAACTGCCCACCGGATGGTTCGCGCCGGATCCTCCCTTTCCCTGAATAGTTCAACAATGTGTGAAAACGCCCACTACCTGCTGACCATCGCCTACGACGGCACGGCCTTCCACGGCTGGCAACGCCAGGAGCCCCTGCGCGAGAACGTCCTCTCGTCGTCGAGCGGCGATCTCCCCCGTGTGGTCGGGGAATCCGGCGATGACCCGGGCCGTGTCTCGCTGCGCACCGTCCAGCACGTCGTCCAGGAGGCGGTGAACCGCGTGCTCGGGCAGCCGGTCACGATCCGCGGCGCCAGCCGGACCGACGCCGGGGTGCACGCCAGGGCGCAGGCAGCGGCCTTCGTCCGCGAGCGGCTCGACCTCGGGCCCGACGACGACCGGCTCGTCATGGCGATCAACTCCCGCCTGCCCGACGATGTGATCGTACGCAGCGCCCGGCGCGTCCGCGCGGACTTCGACCCGATCGGCGACTGCGTGGGCAAGGGGTACCGCTATCGCCTGCACACGGGGCGCGAGCGGCCGCTGTGGGACCGGTGGTTCACGCACCATGTCCGCGAGACGCTGGACGTGGACGCGATGCGCGAGGCGGCGCGGGTGTTTGTGGGCGAGCACGACTTCGCCGCGTTCGCCAAGGCGGGGCACGGACGCGAGACCACGGTGCGGCGAGTCTTTGGGTGCGAGATCGCCAGCAGCGGCGACGCTGGCGTGGCGATCGACGTCTCGGGGAGCGGCTTCCTGCACAACATGGTCCGCATCATCGCCGGGACGCTCGTGGAGGTCGGTCGTGGGCGGCTCGGCGCCGAGGACATCGAGGCCGCGCTGACGACGGGCGACCGCCGCCGGGCGGGTCCGACGCTCCCCCCCACCGGGCTGTGCCTGGAGTGGATCGACTATGCTGAAAAGTGGTGACGCGGCGCCGGCGCTGTGCGTCTGAGGATCGAACCGCAGCACCGAGGAGCACGGGACTCATGGCGAACATCGTCGTTGTCGGGCCGCACCCCGACGATCAGGAGACCGGGATGGGCGCGACAATCGCGCTGCTCGCGGCGCAGGGACACCGGATCCTGCTGCTGGACATCACCAACGGCGAGCCGACACCGCTGGGCGATCCCGAGACGAGGGCGAAGGAGGCCGCCAAGGCCGCGGAGGTCCTGTCGGCGCCGGGCAATCCGGTGGAACGGCAGCTGCTGGGACTGCCCAACCGCTTCGTCGAGCACACGATCGAGGCGCGGCACGCCGTCGCGGGGGTGTACCGGAGGTGGCAGGCGGACATCGTCTTCGCGCCCTTCTTCGAGGATGCGCACCCGGACCACATCGCGGTGACGCGGATCGCCGAGGATGCGCGGTTCGACGCGAAGCTCTCAAAGATCGACCTCCCCGGCGAGCGCGTCTATCCCAGGTGGTTCTTCTACTACTACGCGACGCACCTGCGCTGGGTGGCGAACCCGTCGTTCTGCATGGACGTGACCGGCTACCGGCAGACCAAGCTCGACGCCGTCCGCGCCTACGAGACGCAGTTCGTCAAGGCGAACTCGAAGGTCGTGGACTGGATGGACGCGAGCATGACGTACTTCGGCAGCCGCATCGGCGCCGAGGCGGCCGAGCCCTTCTACACGCGCGAGCCGCTGGCGCTGAACAGCCTCAACGCGCTCCCGATCTGATTCAATCTTCCTGCGACAGCTCGGCGAGCGCCCGGAGCGTCCGCCCGGCGGCACCCTCGTCGATGGCGCGCTGCGCCGCCGCGAGGCCCTCGGCGATGCACGGCGCTGCGCCGGCGACCACGAGCGTCGCGGCGGCGTTGAGCGCGACCATGTCCCGCGCCGGGCCCGGCTCGCCGGTGAGGATCGAGCGGAAGAGCGCCGCCGCTTCCTCGAGATCGCGCGCACGCAGGTCCTCGATCGATGGCCTGGGCAATCCCAGCGGCGCCGGATCGAACACCTCGGTGCGCACGGCGCCGTCCTCCACGTGCGCGATGAATGTCCTGTCTGTCGTGGTCAGCTCGTCGAGCCCGTCATCAGAGTGCAGCACCATCGCGCGCTCGGCGCCCAGCGCCAGCAACGCTCCGGCGACCGGCTCGACGTACTTCCTGTCGAAGACCCCCAGCACCTGCCGCCTCGCCCCCGCCGGGTTCGTCAGCGGCCCCAGCAGGTTGAAGATCGTCGGGAACCCCAGCGCCGCGCGGGGCGCCGCGGCGTGCCTGGCCGCGGGGTGATGCCGGATCGCGAAACTGAAGCAGATCCCGACCTCGTCGAGGCATCGGGCCTGGGTCTCCGGGCTCGCGTCGATGTTGACGCCAAGGCTCTGGAGGATCTCCGCCGAGCCCCGGCCGGTGCGGGAGCGGTTGCCGTGCTTGGCGACGCGGATGACCGAGGGATCGCCGCAGCTGGCCGCGACGACGGCGGCGCACGTCGAGATGTTGAAGGTCTTCTGCGCGCCGCCGGTCCCGCAGGTGTCCACGATCGGCCCGAGGTCGGGCGATGCGGGGACCTTCGCGGCGTGCTCGCGCATGACCGCAGAGGCGCCGACGAGCGCCTCGACGGTGACGCCGTTGCGCTGGATCAGCGCCAGCAGCGCGGCGATCTGTGGCTCCGGCGCCTCGCCGGCGAGGATGATCCGAAACGCGCCGACCGCCTGCTCCCGCGTCAGAGCGCCGCCGGCGACGAGGTGCGCGAGCGTGGGTTGAAGGGCGTCGGTCGTCATAACAAAGTCCGTACTTCCAGCCGGGAGGGCGGTCCGGGACCGAAAATACCACCAAAGTCCGCCGGGCGTCTGAAATTGCCAGCCCCGCGTTCCGACGAATAGGCTGTCCCTTCAACCCCTGTGGTCTGCGTGCGCCCGCACCGAAGGGCGCGGCGGGCGTCCAACCCCGAAACAGCAATCACCCCAACCGGCGGCGCTTCAGCCGCGATCCAGAAGGAATCATCCATGACGACTCGGACGACACGCATCGGCGCCTCCCGGCTGGCCTTGACGGGCTGCGCCGTGTTCGGCGCCCTCCTCACCAGCCCGGCGATCGCGGGGCTGCCCCAGGTTCTGGACCACGTCCCCGCGGACGCCACCGCGGTCGTCGTTGTCAACAACCTCGGCGACTTCGACCAGCACTTCGGGCAGTTCATCGGCGCCATCGAGATGCCCATGATGCCCACACCCGGCCAGACGCTCAACCAGCTCGGGATCGGGCAGAACCTCAACATGGACAGCTCCGCGGCGCTCGTCGTGCTGTCGATCGACGTCGAGAAGGAGGACGGCCAGTTCGTCTTCCTCGCGCCGACCCGCAACTTCAACGCGCTGGTCAACGCCTTCGGCGCCGAGGACAGCGGCGGCGGCATCAAGTCCTTCACCGTCGAGAGCGACACCGTCTTCGCCAAGAGCATCGGCGACTGGGCCGCGATGAGCACCGACCGCGGCGTGATCGAGGCCTTCACCGGCAAGGCCGGCAACCTGGGGACCTTCCAGGCGAACCTCGGCGCCGCCGGGATGGAGCTGGCCGAGTCCAGCGATCTCTTCGTCACGCTCAACCCCGCCGACATGGCGCCGCTGGCCGAGATGATGCACGAGCGGATGCAGGAACAGATGCAGATGTTCGCCGGCCCCGGCGGCGAGCAGATGCAGCAGCAGATGCAGGTCATGCACCAGCTCGTTGACGGCTTCGTCCGCGACGGCTCGCACGCCGGCTTCGGATTCCGCTTCGGCGCCATGGGCGCCTCGGTCAACGGCTCCGTCGCCTTCAAGCCCGGGACCCAGGGGGCCAGGCTCTTCACCCGTGGCGGTGATTCCGGCTCACTCCTGAGCAAGCTCCCCGGCGGGCCCTTCCTCGCCGCCTTCGCCATGGACCAGACCGCCCCGTTCGCCAAAGCCACGATGGAGTGGTTCCAGAAGAGCGGCATGGCCGACATGAACCCCGCCATGGGCGCGATGGGGATGCGGGACCTCCAGAACAACATGACCGGCGTCGCCGGCGCGATCTACCCCAACTCCGCCGGCATCATGGGCGGCCTGCTCGCCAACATGATCATGTACTCGGCCTCGGACGACCCGGGCAAGCTCATGGCCATGACGCGCGACAAGATGAGCGCCATGAACGTCAACGAGCCCGCGCTGGGGATGTCCATCACCGCCAGCTACACCCCCGGCGAGACCAACATCGCCGGCAAGAAGGCCGACGGCTACGCCATCAACTTCGCCATGGCCGGGATGGACGCCGCCGGCGCGATGTTCAACCCCATGTCCATGATCTTCGGCTCGCCCAACGGCCCCTCGGGCTACCTGATCGAGGCCAACGGCGGCGTGTACCAGTCCTTCTCAAGGAACTCCACGATGCTCGCGCCGGCCGTCGAGGGCCGGTCGCCGCTGACCGATGACCGCGCGGTCGCTGAGGTCGCCGGCAGGCTGCCCAAGAACCGCTACGCCGAGGCGTACATCGGCGTCCGGCCCATCATGGAGCAGGTCATGCCCTTCCTGGGCATGCTCGGCGTCCCGCCGATGGACCTGCCGGCGCAGATGCCCCCGGTCGGGCTGGGCGTCGCGTCCCGCGACGGCGGCGCGGTATTCGGGGCCTTCGTCCCCTCGCAGACCATCAAGAGCGCGATCCAGATCGGGATGTCCGCGCAGAACGCCGTGGGCGGCTTCGGCGGCAACGACAACGGCCCCGGGTTCTGACCCCGCCCTGATCCTCGAAACTTCCAAGCCCACCGATTCCATTCGGTGGGCTTTTTTCATAGTGTTCCCCCCATGTCGGAACGGGCATCACCAGCATCAACCTGGCGCGTCTCGATCGATCGGGCGCTGACGCTCGATCGCGCGCGCGTGCTGGCGATCCTCAACATCACTCCCGACAGCTTCTCCGACGGGGGGCGGTTCGCCGGCGCTGACGACGCCGTCCGAGCCGCAAGGGCGGCGATCGACGCCGGCGCCGACATGCTCGACATCGGTGGCGAGTCCACCCGCCCGGGGTCGGCGCCCGTTGGGCCGGGCGAGCAGATCGCGCGGGTCGTCCCCGTGATCGCGGAGATCCGCCGGGCCGGTATTCGATGCCCCATCAGCGTGGACACGACCTCCTCGCGAGTCGCGCTGGCGGCGCTCCACGCCGGCGCGGACGCGGTCAACGATGTCTCGGCGGGGACCGACGACGACGCCATGCTGCCGATGATCGCCGGGGAGGGCGCCGGCGTGATCCTCATGCACCGGCTGCGCAAGCCCGCCGAGGATTCCCGTTCGGATCGCTACGAGCGCAGCCCCGTGTACGAGGGCGGCGTCGTGGAGGGCGTCCGGCATTTTCTGGAGAGCCGGGTCGGGGCCGCGATGGCCGCGGGGATCGACCGGGACGCGATCGCGATCGACCCCGGGCTCGGGTTCGGCAAGAGCGTGGCGCAGAACTACGAGCTCATCGCCGCGACACGGCGTTTCGTCGGGACGGGCCTCCCGGTCGTCGGCGCGGCGAGCCGGAAGAGCTTCCTCGGCGTCGTCACCGGGATCGAGAACCCCGCGGACCGGGTTTCCGCGAGCGTCGCGGCGAGCGTCGCCCAGAGGCTGCGCGGGGCATCGCTCTTCCGCGTGCACGATGTCCGGGAACACGTCGAAGCGCTGCGGGTCACCGATGCGATCCTCTCCGGGGCCCCCCCGGATCCCGCCTGAATGCCCCGGATCGGCGTTGGAGCAACCCCGGCCGGGCCGCTAGCATCGGAACCCTTGCCGTCCGGGTTTCGCGGGCCCTTCCCAGCCCCCCACCACCCGGCGCCGGCGCCAGAGCACACACCACGTCACACCCCGACTTTGACCGAGGAGAACCCCGAAATGGCCAACGAGCACGTGCAAGAGTTCACGGACGACAACTTCGAGCAGGAGGTCCTCCAGGCCGATCAGCCGGTGCTCGTGGACTTCTGGGCCGAGTGGTGCATGCCCTGCAAGATGCTCGCCCCCACCATCGACGAGGTCGCCGGCGCCTTCAGCGGCAAGGCGAAGGTCGGGAAGGTGGACACCGACTCCAACCGCAACGTCAGCATGAAGTACGGCATCAACGCGATCCCCACCGTCCTGCTCTTCAAGGGCGGCGAGGTGACCAAGAAGTTCGTCGGGCTGACCAACCGGAACGACCTCGAGGCCGCCATCAACGAGGCGATCGCCTGAGCGGATGACCCGTGCCACGACACGCCGCTTCGGCGCTGGAGTGGCGCGTCCTACGCCCGTTTCCTCCACCCCCCGATCCGCTCGACCGCGCGGCGCTGCACGAACAGCAGCGCCGCGACGCCGATCAGCACCATCAGCGCGCTGAGCCACTGCCCCCGGCTCATGCCCAGGGGTCGCGGGTCGAGCAGGTGGTCGTCGGGGAGGCGCCAGATCTCGGTGATGATCCGGCCGACGCCGTAGAGGATCAGGAACCACGCGCCGATCACTCCCGGCTTGCGGGGCTTCGACCAGATCAGCCACAGCGCGACGAAGAGGACGATCCCCTCGGCCAGCGCCTGGATGAGCTGCGACGGGACGCGCGCGCTGAGCAGGGGCTCGATCTGCTCGATGATCGACCGGTCGCCCCGCTGCACGCCCTCGACGACCCGCTGCGCCGCCGGCCCGAGATCGGATTCGGTGGCGAGCTGGTGCGCCTCGAGCAGGCGCACGAGCAGTTCGTCCTGCGCCGCGGTCCGGCCGGTGGGGTGCAGCGTGAGGATCTCCTGCGGGAACTTGACGCTCCACCACGGCGAGGGCTCGCCCGGGTTCGCGACGATCCGGCCCAGCAGCTCGCCGTTGACGAAGTTGGCCAGGCGCCCCAGGAAGAGCCCGATCGGCGCGGCCAGCGCGACGAGATCGAGCAGGTGCAACGCGGGGATCTTTGTCTTCCTGGCGAACCAGGCGCACGCGAGGATGACGCCGACCATGCCGCCGTGGCTCGCCATGCCGCCCTGATTGATGCGGAGCACACCCCACCAGGGCGCACGCGATGAGAACTCTGTCAGCAGCGAGGGCTGGTAGATCAGCACGTACCCGAGCCGGCCTCCCAGCAGGACGCCGATGGCGATGGTGAAGACGAGGTCAAACGCCTGCACGGGCTCCAGCGGCGTCCGCCCCCGCCTGGCCAGGGCGCGGAACATCCACCACGCAGCGAGGAACCCGATGATGTACGCCGTTCCGTACCACCGCGGCCCCAACGTGTCGGTGATGCGGAAGACGAACGGATCGATGTCGTGCAGCCAGGCCGCGAGGGTGGTCGGGAACCGGGGTGCGAGGGGGTCGATCGGCACGGGGCGACACGATACCCGGTGAACAGCGCCGACGCGCCGGTACACTCCGGAGATGCTCCGCACGGACGAGCTCGCGCCCATCGCCCTCGGGGTGATCGTCATCCTCGCGGCGCTGGCGCCGGCGTCGGTGATCTTCGCGTGGCTCCTGCGCGCCGGTCGGATGGTCGGGGGCGGCGCCGCGGCGGGGATCCTGGGGGGCGCGATCGCCGGGACGCTGCTGGGCGCGACGGTGCTGCACAAGTCGGCGCCGGGCGTGTACGAAACGATCTACGTCGGCGGCGCCGCGGAAACGCGCGAGCTGCACGAGGCGCAGCGCGAAGCGGATCGGGACGCGGCGGCGCTGGCCGCCACCGGCGTGACGCGCGAGGCGGTCACCGAATACCGCGCCGGGGCCAACCGCAAGCTCGCCTCGTACGTCGATGCGGTCAGCCGAGCGCAGCGGCTCCGGGCGCGGGCGCTCGATTCCGCGGGGCTGCTGCTCCTGGGCGCGGTCATGGCGCTGGGCGCCGGGTGGGCGGGGCGCGTCCGGCGGCGGCGCCTGACAGGCGGCGCCGTCGCGTCGGGGTTCGGGCTCGTCGCGGGCGCCGGGATCCCCGTCTGCTGCGCCGCCGCCTGGCTGGCCGGGCTGAGCAACATCGAGGCGTGGACGCTCGCCGCTGCTGTCGGGATCGGCAGCGCCTGGCCCACACCCGCCGCGCGATCGATCGGTGTCGCCGGCAGGTCGCCGGAGACCGACGCCGCCTCGATGGTCGCGCTGTGCATGGGGCTGGCCGCGGTGGTGATGGCGGTCCTCTCGACGCGGGGGCCGCGGAGCTTCGCGGGGGTGTGGTCGCTGGCGATCGTCGCGGCGGCGGTCGCGGCATGCGCGTGGCGCGCCGGGTCGCGGCGGCCCCGCTCGCAGCGCCGCGCCCTGGCGATGTGCAACGGTGTCGTCACGCCGACGCTGACCGCGGTGTGCATCGCGCCGATCGACGTGGCCGCGGTCTTCCCGGCCAGGGCGTGCGTCATCGCTTCGATCGCGGCGCTGCTGTTCGCGTCCGACGGCCGGTGGTTCGGCGCCTGGCTCGGGTGGCGCCTCGTTGGCGAGGGTTCAGGCGGGTCCGACGCGTGGCGGCGGTCGGCGGCGATGCTCGCGGGCAACGTCGGCGCGGTGTCCATCGGCGCCGGCGCCCTGGGTCGGAGCGCGGGACTCATCGGTGACCCCGCGATGCTCGCGGTCCTGGTCGGCGCGCTCTTTGTCGAGACGACCGGCGGGTTGCGCCGCGTGTTCGCGGTCAGGCTCGACGCGATGGCGAACCCCGGCGAGGGCGCCACCGGACGCGACGAGGATCGCGGGAACGATTCCTGAGAAACCGAATCTTCAACGGGCTCTTGACAACCCCCGCGCGACAGGCTCTCATTGTGTATTGCCGCCTGCGCCAACGCGGGCGGCGCATCCCGCCTCCTACGACGTCGCCCCGGCGTGCTCCGACACCGGGGCGGTCGTCTTTTTGCGGTCAGCGCGTGCGCTGACGCCGGAGCTGGTCGTACTTCTCGCGGTATTTCTCGTTGAGAATCGTCTGCTTGCTCTCGAGATCGATCCGCCGGCCGTCGATCAGCGCCAGCGCAATCGTCGAGGTCTCCTCGAGCGGGTCGCCGTCGGTGAGCAGGAGCGTCGCCGACTTCCCCGCGTCGATGGAGCCCAGCCTGTCGCCGGCCCCCAGGATCTCCGCGGGCGCCAGCGTGATCGCTCGGATCGCCGCGTCGTGATCGAGCCCGTACGCCACGGCGGTCGCCGCGTGGTACGGGAGGTTCCGCTCGTGCGGCGTCTGGAACGGGCCGCCGTCGGTGGCCAGGCACCACCGCACCCCGGCCCGCTCGAGCTTGACCGGCAGCGTGTACGCCTCGTCAAAGGCGCTGTCCCGGCGCCTCGGGACGTGGTGCGTCCCCGTGATGATCACCGGGATGTCCAGCCGCTTGAGCAGGTCGGCGCACAGCCAGCTGTCCCGCCCCCCGACGATGATTGCGCGGATGTCGTTCGCCTCGGCCCACAGGGCGGCGGCCTCGATCTGCTCCAGCTCGTTGGCGCTGATCAGCGCCGGCTTGGCGCCGCTGAGCACACCCGCCATCGACTCCAGCCGGATGTCCGTCTCGATCGAGGGGTCGGCCTGACGCGCCGCGGCGTAGGCCCGGGCCTGCGCGAAGAACTCGTCGAGCTTGTCCAGACGCTCGCGGGTGTTCTTGCGCTGCTCCTCCTCGGAGATCCGCACCCACGGCGAGTTCGACGTGCGCATGCTGGGCCAGTTGATCATCAGCCCCATGTCGTCCTCGACGGTCATGTCCTCCCAGGTCCAGCCGTCGAGCCGCATCAGCGAGGCGCGCCCGGGGATGACGCCGCCGGTCGGCAGCACCCCGACCGTGAGCACGCCGTTGAGCCTCGTCACCGGGATGATCGTCGAGTCGGGATTGACGGACACCGCGGCGCGGACCTCCGGGGTCATCTCGCCGACCTCGTCGTAGTCGAGCGTCGCGCGGACAGCGCTGATCTCGACGAGACCCGTCGTCGTGTTGGCGCCGATCAGGCCCGGGTAGCAGCGCAGGCCGCTCGCGTCGATGCGCTCGGCGCTCGCGTACGCCGCCCCGAGATCGGGCGTCGCGCCCTTCCAGACCCGGTCGATCGCGCCATCGACGATCAGTAGCCCGCCGCGCGGGATGTCGCCGTGAGAAACGGTGTGGATCTCGGCATTCTCGATGACGATCGGCCTGGACTGCTCCGGCGCCTTGATCATCAGGTCCTGCGCCATGGAAGCGGCGCCGATGCACAGTGGCAGGGCAAGGGCGACGCGACGGCGTGTTTTCGTGTTCATGCGTTGACTCATGATCAGTGACCGGTCATGTAGAGGGTGAGATCCAGGAAATCGCCGCACTGGCCGCAGCGGTGGTCGTCGAGCGAACCCCCGGAGCGGAGGACCTCGAAGGCCCAGGACTGGTAGTCCAGCTCCGCCTGGGTCGGCGGGGTGTCAACCATGTCGCGACCGCCGGGGGGGCCGCCGCGGCCGCGGCCCTTCTTGCCGCCCTTGTCCTTCTTGGCGAGGAGCTTCTGGAGGATCCTGGCGCGCTCGCGCTGGGCGTCGGCGCGGAGCCTCGCGTCGGACTCGAGCGAGAACCGCTCGACGCCGTCGATCCAGGTCGATTCGCAGCGCGAGAGCGTGCTCAGTGGGTCGCCGGACCAGACCACGAAGTCCGCGTCCTTGCCCGCCTCGAGCGACCCGACGCGGCCGTCGATCTTGAGCTGGATCGCCGGGTTGAGCGTGACGAACTTGATCGCCTCCTCCGGAGCGAGGCCGCCGTACTTGATGGCCTTGCCCGCCTCGGTGTTCAGGCGCCGGGCGAGCTCATCGGAGTCGGAGTTGAACGAGACCGGGATCCCCTCGTCGTGCATGATCGCGCCGTTGAAGGGGATCGCGTCAACGACCTCGAACTTGTACGCCCACCAGTCGGAGAAGGTCGAGCCGCCGATCGCCGACTCGCGGATCGCCTCGGCGACCTTGTACCCCTCCAGCACGTGCTGGAACGTCCCGATGGTGAACCCGAAGTCCTTCGCGACGCGGCAAAGCATCAGGATCTCGTCCTGCCGGTAGCTGTGGCAGTGGATCAGCCGCTCACCGGCGAGGATCTCCACCAGCGCCTCGAGCTCCAGGTCGCGCCGAGGCGGTTGCGTCCTGGCCCTGGCCGAGGAGCCCAGCGATTCGTACGCCGCCATCGCCTGCGCATACTCCTGCGCGGCGATGAAGCGGTCGCGGATGATCGTCTCGACGCCCATGCGGGTCTGGGGGTAGCGGGTCTTCTTGTCGTCCCCCCAGTTCGACTGCTTGACGTTCTCGCCCAGCGCGAACTTGATCCCGGGGATCGCCCCCTCGAATCGCAGGTCGTCGGGCCGCTCGGCGCCCCAGCGGAGCTTCACCACGCTGTTCTGCCCGCCGATCGGGTTCGCGGAGCCGTGCAGCTGGTTGCAGCAGGTCAGCCCGCCGGCGAGCTCGCGGTAGAAGGCGATGTCGTCGGGGTCGATGACGTCGAAGATCCGCACCTCCGAGGTCACCGCCTGCGTGCCCTCGTTGACGCCGCCGCTGATTCCTGTGTGCGAGTGGCAGTCGATCAGGCCCGGCGTGACGTGCTTGCCGGCCGCGTCGATCGTCAGGTCCGCGGCGAGCCTCGGCGCCCCGGCGCTCGGACCCGAGTACACCACCTTGCCGTCGCTGACGAGCAGCGTCGCGTCCTCGATGATCCCGTCGGGCCCCGCGGTCCAGAGCGTGGCGCCGGTGACCGCGATCGTGCGGGGCGCCGCCTCGCGCTCTTCCGCGAGCCCGTACGCGCCCAGCGGCGTCACCAGCGGCTCGGGGGCGAGGTCCTTCGCGTCATCCTCTGCGTCGTCGGCGTCCTTGTCGTCGCCGTCCGTGTCGTCATCACCGGCCTTGGCGTCGTCGGCGTCCGCGTCGTCCGCGGCCGGCGCTTTGGCCCGCCTGGCGCTCCACGGGTTGCGGTCCCCGTCGGGATCGACAAAGACGCCGGCGATCACGTCGCCCCGGAGCGCGCCCGAGAGCGTGAAGACGCCCGGGTAATCGAACTTGTCGCCGTCGGCGAGGAAGCTGACCCGCGGGCCGTCCATCCGCACCGACCTCGCTTTGACCTCGTTCTCCTCGATCTTGATCGTGATGGCGTTGTCGTCATCGATCGTGAGCGTGCCGTCGATCGCGCCGTCGGCCTCGCCGAAGATCACGTCCCAGACTCCGGCAAGCGTCTTGTCCTCGGGCTTGCTCATCTCGTGACGGCGCCCGGCGATCCACAGGTCGCGGATCTTCGTGTCCTTCTCGAAGAGCGGGCCGTCGGCGACGATCAGGTTGGCGACCTTGCCCGCCTCGATCGTGCCGACACGATCGGCGACGCCCAGCAGCGTCGCGGGTGTGATCGTCAGCGCCGTTAGCGCCTCGTCCTCGGTCAGGCCCTGCTTGATGGCGGCGCGGAGGTTCTCGGCGAAGTCGCCGCGGTTGCGCAGCTTGTCGCTCGTCAGCGCGACGGTGGCGCCGGCGTGGACCAGCCGCCTCGCGTTCGTCGGCGCCTGCTCCCACGTCATCAGCGTGCGCAGGTCCACCGCCTCGGCCTCGGCCTCGGACTCCACCGAGGGGGCCTTGGGGAAGTCCAGCGGCAGGATGATGGGCAACCCATCCTCGATGATCGGGCGGAGCCTGCGGAACTCCGTCCCGCTGCCGAGGAGCATCGCGCTTCGCCCGAACTCCCTGGCGATCTTCGCGACCCGCAACGCCTGGAGCTCGCTGGTCGTGTCGAAGAGGATCGGCAGCGTGTCGGTCGCCGGCGCCAGCGCATCGAGCGCATCGGCGGCGGGCAAGGGCATCGAGGCGCCCGAGCGCTCGTGCGCCGCGACCGACGTCGCGCGCCACTTCGCGTCCGAGAGCGTCTGCCGGATCAGCGCGATCGCGCCCATCTCCGAGCCGGGGTACTGGTCGCTGCCGAATCGGTTCCGTTCCAGCGACACCTCGTCAAACACGCGCGACGCCAGCGCCTCGCGGCGCTCGGCGCCCGGGCTCTCGTCCGGGTCGCTCAACAGCACCACGGCGCCGGTCCCGCGGAAGATGCCGCCCTCGGGCGCGATCGCGCAGGCGGTGAACCCGAGCTCGCGCAGCGCCTTGCGGTCCTTGTCCGAGACGCCCGGGCCGTCGAGCGCGCTGCGCTGCGGCGTGACCTTCTCGTTCCAGTGCGTTCCCTCGAGCTTGGGGTCGGGCCGGGGCGCGCTGACGGGCACGTGCGCGTCGATCAGGCCCGGGTAGATCGTCAGCCCGGTCGCGTCCCAGACCCGCGCGCCCTCCGGCGGCGCCGCGTTGGGGACGACCGAGATGATCATGCCACCCCGGATGACGATCGTGGCGTTCTCGATGGATTCCCCGGGGCTCGGGACCACCGTCGCGCCGACGAGCGCGTGCCACTGCTCATCGGTTGGCTTTGGTCCATTGAGCGGCGCCGGCTGCGCCATGGCGCTGACAGCTGGGAGGTACAGCGCGGCGCACCCCGTCAGGATGCTCGTCGCCAAACGAACGATTGAAAATCTGCTCATGGTGGAGCAGCATACCGACCGATCGCGGCGATGTTGATCAAAAAAACAGAGGATGTTGCCCGATCACCGTCGGGCTGAGGAGCCGGGTGTCCTGTTCAGCCGCCCGTGGAGGAGATCAGGTCGTCGAAGCTCTCGACGGACCGGACCGCGTCAACGCCCAAGGTCCCGACGCCCTCCTTTGGGGCGTAGAAGAGCTTGTTCCGCAGATCATCCGTGGCGCCGGCGTTCAGGAGACCCTTCTTGTAGTAGATCTGGTCGGGCCCCGCGGAGAATGCGATCACCGAACCGCGGGCCCTGGCCGGGCGCCACTGCTCGGTCTCTTCCGCACGCTCGACCGGGAACGCGGGGCTGCCCAGCACCGCCTGCACGGCGCGCATGACCTCCTCCGCGTCGTCCGCGGCCGCGTCGCCCCCGAGGATGCTGTCGGTCTGCTGGTTCTTCGCGTCCTCGCCGAGCGCCGTGGCGCGGAGGTAGCCCGCGTTGGACGCCCAGTAGAAGAGCGAGCGCCCGGTCGAGCCGGAAGCGGCGTCCGAGTTCTCGTTCGCGAAGTACGAGGTGTCCATCGGATCGGCGGGCGGCGTCCCCCGGGCGCCCTCGTCGCGCAGCCAGACCATGATCGGTTGCCCCCAGCTGTCGAGCAGGTCGGGCATGTCGGTCGCGGGGAGCGCTTCGCTGGTGAGCTGTCCCTCGACCCGCGCGAGGCTGCCGTCGGAGATCGTGAAGTACCCGCCGCCGAACCGGCCAGAACCCACACTGTCGGTGTCGATCTTCACCTCGCCGGCCCCGGTCAGGCTCGGCGAGACGAAGCGGATCGCGTTGTCGCTGCTCGGCGCCGCGCCGTAGAGCGGGTCCTCCGCGGGGATGATCCCCCCGGCAAGGTCGATCAGCGCATTCTCCATGTTGGTCAGACCGACCATGTTGCCGGACGTGTACGAGCCGTTGTCGCTCCGGCCCATCTGCGTCTGCGGGAAGTACCCCGGCGTGCGCTTCTGGTCCACCTGGAAGCTGTCGCAGGCGTTGAGGAAGTTCGTGAGGAGCGACCGGGTCGAGGCGATCCTCGCGGCGGTCTGCGCCTTGCTCAGCGCCGGCAGCAGAAGCGCGGCGAGGATCGCGATGATCGTGATCGTCACCAGCAGCTCAACGAGCGTGAATCCGCCGTCGCTGATCCTGATGGACGCTGGGGTCCTGCGATGGCCCGACACGCATTCCGGGGTCTTGGTCATGTTCGGTCTCGTGGCGAAGGGATCGGTTCGGCGTGGTCGAGCGGGCTCCGGGCGTCCGCTCGGTGATCGTTGCTGCGGCACAAGATACGCCCGCCGGCTCGGGTCGGTTCCGGCGCAACGCCGCCGAACAAAGCCAGAAAAACGGGCTCCCGCGTCCGGGTTCGAGTATAGCCGACCGTCCGGGTGACAGAACGGCGATGCCGCTCAGATCCGGCTGTGGTCCACCGAGAAGACCCCGCGCAGCCGGCGGACCGGCGGATCGTTGTCGTCGTAGAAGTCGTCGATCTTCCGCATCGGGGTCAGACCCTCGGCGGCGAAGAGCGACTCCATCTCCGCCGCGGTCAGCGGGTGCGGCGGTCCGACGACCTCCTCGATCGGCTCCGTGGCGTCCCGCCCCCGGGCGATCGCGACGAGCACGCCGTGACGATGAAGCATCCACGCCAGCCCGTGCGTCAGGTCGGTGCGCATCGCCGGCGGCGCCGCCTGGATGGTGTGGATCTCGACAACCAGATCGAACCGCCCGCGGAACCGGATCGGAGGATCCAGCAGGTCCGCCTGGCAGAAGCGTTCGGCGATCTCGGGGTGGGTTTCCTGCGCGAGACGGACGCACGTCGGCGAAACATCAAAGCCGACCGCGTCGTATCCCCGGCGCACCAGCTCCGCGACGTCGTGCCCCAGCCCGCAGGCGGCGACGATGACCCGCGCACCGGGGCGGATGATCGTGGGCGCCTCGGCGTTGAGCCACGCGATGAACGCCGGGTTGGCGCCCTCGCGATTCCAGGGAATCGTCCCGGCGCTGTCGCGCGCGTCGGCGTAGATGCGTTCGAACCAGCCGGCGAGCGCTTCGGGGCAGTCGATCCCGAGCTGGGATCCAACGAGCGCCTCCGTGGTCGCGAGCTGATCGATTTCTACCGTTGTCGTGGCCATGGGGGTGGGCCTCCTGCTCGGCGCCCGACGACGAGTCCCCTCCACGATCGCCGAGCCCGAGCGACGCGAGCGGTGCGCCGCGCCAATCCATGATGTTACAACGTGTTATCGGGACGGCACAAGAATAAATCCACCGCGATCCGGTGGAAGTGTGGAAAAATCAGGGATTTCACCGTCATTCGCGGGATCCCGCCGGTCCGGGATCACCCCGATCCGGCGCCCTGACGGGATTTCACGCCCAGCCGCCGGGGCGCGAAGATCGCCGTGGACTGATTGATCGCGCCCTGCCCGACCCGGATCGGCCCCGCCTTGATGCGCTCGAAGGCGCTCCCGGCGTTGGCCGCGCTGTACTCGAGCCCGATCATCCGGCGGTTGAGCGCCCGGGCGACGACGCCCGTCGTGCCGCTGCCCAGGAAGGGGTCCATCACAAGGTCGCCCTCGTTCGAGCAGGCGCGGATGACGCGCTCGAGGTACACCTCCGGGAGCTGGTTCTCGTGGTTGCTGCGGCGCTCCTTGTTGTTGCCCTGGATCCGGCCCCAGTACTTGCCGTACCAGACGTCCATCGGCACGCGGAGCCCGTTGTGCCCCTCGCGCTTGTTGTGCGTGCGGGGGTCGAAGTACGTCGTCGCGCGGTCGCTGGGTTCGAGGATCTCCTCGGCGTTCCACGTGCGGTTCGCGGGGTCCTTGACGAAGTACAGCGCGTGCACCTTGCTCATGATGAACGAGCCCATCCGGTTCTGCCCGAACCGGAAGTGCCAGATGCACCAGTTGACCATCGTCATGCCCCGCTTCTTCAGGTGCACGACGATCTCCGCCGCGGTGTCGTCGGGGATGTTCACCCAGAGCGACCCTCGCGCCGTCAGCGCGTCGATGCAGCCGTCCAGCCAGTTGTAGGTGAAGTCCAGGAACTCCTCGCGCGGCATCCCGTCGTGCCACTCGTCGTACTTCACCTGCCAGTTGAACGGCGGGTCGGCGAAGATCAGATCGACCTTCCCCGCCTTGCAATCGGGCACCTGCCGGAGCAGCTCACGGCAGTCGCCGACGTACACGCGGGTCTCCGGAGCCGTCAGCTTGTGCCTCGGCGTCGGCGCCTTTGTGTCTGCCTGCGGCGCGCGCGCGGATCGTGTTGTGGTCTTCTTCTTCGCCATGGTGTGGCCCAAAGATAGCGCATCGGCCGCGCCCGCGCCAGCCTCAGCCTGTCCCGAAGAGCCGGTCCCCCGCATCGCCGAGGCCCGGGCGGATGTAGCCCCGTTCGTCGAGCCGCTCGTCCAGCGCCGCCGCGTGGATCGGAACGCCCGGGTGATCCGCGAGCAGCCGCCGGACACCCTCGGGGGCGGCGACGAGGCAGAGGAACCGCATGTCCGCCGCGCCGGCCTTGCGGAGGTACGCCATCGCGGCGCTGGAGCTGCCCCCGGTGGCGAGCATGGGATCGAGGACAAGCACGGGCCCCGCGTCGAGGTTCCTCGGCAGGTTCGCGAGGTACTCGGCGGGCTCGAGGGTCTCCTCGTTGCGCGCCATCCCGATGACGCCGACTCGCGCCTCTGGGAGCAGGTCCAGCACGCCCTCGGACATGCCCAGCCCCGCGCGGAGGATCGGGACGATGGTGATCGAGCCGCGCAGCCGCACGCCGGTCGTCGCCTCCAGCGGTGTGCGCACATCAACGGGCTCGATGGGCAGCTCGCGCGTCGCCTCGTACACCATCAGCGAGGCGATGCGCCGGGTGAGCGATCGGAAGGCGTGCCGGTCCGTGCGCTCATCGCGCAGCCTGGTGATCTTGTGCTGGATCGCGGGGTGCGTGTGGACGAACAGGTTCGGGTACTCGGGGTGCGGTTCGAGCATGGCCGCCAGCGTAGCGTGGCGCCGGGGCGGGCGCTCGAGCGCCACCCGCCCGGCCCAGACCCCTGTCAGAGCTCGAGGTTGTCCCAGGGCCCGGCGTTGCTGGGAGTTCCGTGGATCGTGCCTGCGGGGTTCCCCGGGGCGATGTTGTACGCATCATTGGAGGTCGTGACGTTGCCCACGACGCCGTTGCCCGTGCCGCCGACGTTGATCCCGAACCCGGTGTTGTTGCAGGCGGTGCAGCCGCGGATGAGCCCGTCGTTGCCGAAGAGGCGGATGCCGGACGGGCCGTTGCCGGTCGCGACGCACCCGATGAGCTGCGTCCGGCTGTCGCCAAGGAACCCCTCGCCGGTGTTCTCGCGCGCCTGGCAGTCTGTCAGGACGCAGTCCACGCCGACGTTGAACCCGACGCCAGCGGAATCGACCGCGACGCAACTCAGAAACTGCGCCTGACCGAACTGCGCATAGAAACCGTCCGTGCTGCTGTTCTCCGAGACACACGACTCCAGCACGTTGTCCGTCCCCACCTGGAACCCTTCCGCGCCGGCGCTCTGCGCGACGCAGGCGATCGCGGCCGAGTCGGAGCTCAGGAAGAACCCCTCGGCGGCTGGTTCGATCGCGGTGCAGCGCTCGAGCCTCGACAGCGGCGCCGGCAGGAAGCCCTGGCTGTTGCCGCCAGTCGAGACGCAGTCTCGGAACACCACCGCGCCGTTGGAGGAGTATCCCGCCAGCCCGGACTCGGAGACCAGGCAGCGCTCGACAACCCCCTCGTCATCGACGATGATCCCGGCGGAGCCGGGGTTCGTGACCCGGCAATCCGCGACGACCGAACGCGCCCCGGCGCGGATGCCCTGCGCGGTCGGGAACCCGACGGAGACGTTCTCGACCCGGCACTCGACGGCGCTGCCCAGGTCGATCGCGTCGGTGAAGGCGATGACCGAGCCGTTCCTGATCACGATGTTCGAGGAAGCGACGGTCGCGACGATCCCATCGAGCGAGCCGACCTCGGTGTTGCCCAGCACGCGGAAGCCGTTGAGGTCGATCGTCACGTCGCGGTTGCGGATCTCGATGCCGTGCTGGCTCGGCAGCGCGAGGATGTCCTCGCCGAGGTAGTACGAGCCCGGCGCATCGATCACGATCGGCGTGAGCGTGTCGAAGTCGTTGCGGAGGATCCGCCGGGGCGAGACGTCGTCCAGGTCCTTCATCGTCGGCGCGACAGCGCCGGCCGGGGGATCCAGCTCGCCGGCCGGCAGCATCGACGCGGGCGCCAGGGCGAGTACGCAGACGAGGCAATTAACAGCGCGGGTGCGGGATCGCATGCCGGTGTCTCCTTCGGTTTGATCGCCGCCCACCGCGGCTCGGCGTCAGTGTATCGGCCGGGTGGAGAAACCTGTCCACGAATCTCGGGAATCAAACGAAAGCCGCTGCTGCTCTTGGCATTACGACAGGAGAAACGCGACCACCAGGTCGTAAACCGCGTGGGCGCCGACGACGATGCCGAAGCCCCGCCACAGGTACACGGACCCGAAGAGCACGCCGGCGATGAAATAAAACGCGAAGAGCGTCGGGTCGCTGACCGCTTGCTTGTGATAGAGCGCGAACGCCGCCGCAGAGATGATCACGGCGATGATCCGCGCCGGGTAGTCGCGGATCCGCAGCACGTCGTGCGCGATCAGGTGCGTCATGGCGATGAGCACCATCCGGAAGAGCAGCTCCTCGTAGAGCCCCGCACCGATGGCGACCGTGACCTTCTGGGGCCAGGACATCCCGGAGAAATCGACGCCCCCGGCCAGCGCCGCAGCCGCGCCGGCGCCGCCGCCGAAGAGCGAGCCCCCGATGACGTTGTTGAGCACGAGGATGGGCAGCGTCCACGCCAGGGACTCGAACCCCATCAGCACGAGCGTCGAGAGGCGGACCCGCCACCTGTCGCGCGAGATCACCTGCCAGATCAGCAGCACCGCGACGATGACCAGCGCCGGCAGGTGCAGGCTCGCCACCCCGGCGGACTCGAACAGCTCACGCAGCAGCCGCTCGGCGCGGATCGACTCCATCGCGCCCGTCCGCGCGTTGGTCATGAACAGCACCGATCCGATCTCGTACACCACGATCAGCGGCAGCAGAAAAACCAGGATGTGCAGGGGGCGCGTCGAGGCCCAGGCGTACCCGAACTTGTCGCGCACATGGCTCGGCGCCACGTCGGCCTTGGCCGGCCTGTCAGTACGGGCTTGGCGTCGGGACACCGGGGGAGTTTATCGATTGATCGGGAGGGCGGACCGCGCCGGGCCCGCCGGGGATCAGGCGCCGGCCTTCTTCGCCTTGACGCGCTGGGAGAGGCGCGACTTGGTCCTGGCGGCGGCGTTCTTGTGGATCACGCCTTTCTGCGCCGACTTGTCGATGATCGCGCACGTCTCGCGGAGGGCGGTGTCCGTCTCGTCGTTGGAGCCGTGGAGGATCTTCTCCTGCAGGTCCTTGATGGCGGTGCGCATGGTCGTCAGGCGCCAGCGGTTCCGGGCGCGGTTCTTGATGTTCTGACGGTTGCGCTTTTTCGCGGAGGCGGTGTTGGCCATGAGAAGAGCGGTCCTCCGGGCGCGTCGGCGCCCGATTCTGACGGGGCGAAGAAACTGGGACAGGCCCCCCGCGTCCGACCACCAGCCGGGAGGGGCTGGGAAGTATCGCCCCCCCACCCGGCGAGTCAAGCCGGGGTCCGACCGGGAGCCCGTCGGATCCCCGTTCCCGCACCCGGGACAGCGAAACCGGGGTCTGATCGTCGCTTGTCCGCCCCGCGGGGCCCGACTACGCTAGCCTTCGACCAAACGCCGCGCGCGTAGCTCAATTGGATAGAGCACCTGACTACGGATCAGGAGGTTGGGGGTTCGACTCCCTCCGCGCGTATCCCAGACCCCGAACCCCGCCAGGTTCGGGGTCTTTTCATGGGTCAGCCTCGATTTCCGGCCTGGAACGGGGCCGTCCCTGAAAGAATCCACCCGGTCACCGCCAGGTCATGAATCCGGACCCGCCGGGGCGGATAGTGATCCCGTCGGATCACGGAGGATCACCCATCGAACGATCCCGGGACCCGACCCAGACCACCGGAGCCACCGACATGACACAACGCAAACCCTTCATCCTGACCTGCACCGTCCTCGCCCTGACCACGCTCACGCTCGTCGGCTTCCGCGCCGCCGAGGCCGCGGGCAGCTCGGTCAGCCTCGATGAACTCCCGCCGGCGATCCGGGCCGAGCTCACCAACCGCCTCGCCGGCGCCACGATTGTCGAGATCGAGCGCGACACCGAGCACGGCCGGGCGATCATCGAGATCGAGGCGAAGAACCCCGACGGCACAACAGTCGATCTCATCTTTGCCGCCGACGGCCGGTTCCTCCGCGCCGAGGGCGGCGACGCGGATGACGACAACGCCGACGACGACGGCGAGGGCGTGGAAGACGACGAGGGCATCGTCGAGGTCATCACACTCGACCAGGCGCCCGGCGCCGTCCGCGACGCTCTCCAGGGGTTCACAACGCCCGACCACGTCCTGAAGGTCGAGCGCATCACCGAGGGCGACGAGAGCGGCGACCAGGGCGAGGCCGACGACGCGGACGAGGCCGACGATGTCGTTTACGAGATCGACTTCACCGACGACAAGGGCGAGTCAAGCGTCCGCATGACGGCGCTGGGCGATGTCCTGGCGGTCGATCACGAGATCGCCGAGGGCGCCCTCCCGGCGCTGATCCTCGCGGAGCTCCACGAGGAGGTCCCGGGCGCGGTGATCGGCGACGTGAACATCGCGCAGGTGATCGTGTACGAGATCGAGTACACGCTCGACGGCAGGACGCACGAGATCGCACTCGACGCCTCGGGCGAGCCGGTGTTCGGCGCCCGCCACGGCGACGATGACGACGACGAAGCCGACGACGACGGTGACGGCGACGGCGAGCAGGACGACGACTGATCCGGATCAGCCGCAAACACGCTGAGAACATCACCCCCCGAACCCCGCCGCGGCCCGCCGCCGGCGGGGTTCTTCATATTCACGACGGCTTGCGGCCCTCGATCGTCAGCTGTGCGCGCTTGGGCGCCGCCTTGCCCCGCCGGACAATCTGCTTCAGCGGCAGCACGTTCCAGCACAGCCACGCGACCGCGAGCAGGAACACCAGCGTCACGACCCAGAACTGCCAGTCGTCCACCGGGAACGAGGCGCCGGGCGCCGGGGGTGTATCGGTCAGGTTCGGCATCACGCGATCCCCATCGCTTTGCAGATCGTGAAGGTCGTCAGGGCCGCGGCGTAGGCCACACCGGTCATCCACGCGAACTGCAGCGCCGCCCACTTCCACCCGCCGGCCTCGCGCGCGGTCACCACCAGGGTCGGCAGGCACTGCATCGCCAGCACGAAGAAGACGAGCAGCGACCACGCCGTGGCGCGCGTCAGGACCGGGGTCACGCCGTCGTCGCGCTTCGCCTGGCGGATGCGACCCAGCACGCCCTCGCTGTCGGCGTCCTCGTGGCCGGTCAGCACGACCGCCATCGTCGAGACGAAGACCTCCCGGGCCGCGAAGCTCGAGAGCACGCCGATCGAGATGCGCCAGTCGTACCCGATGGGCGCCAGCGCGGGCTCGACGGCGCGCCCCAGCATCCCGGCGAAACTGGACTCCAGCCGATGCTGCGCCTCGTTCGAATCCGCCCGGGTGATCAGCGCCCCGGCCTCGGCCGGCTGCGAATGAACCAGCGCCGCCGCCTGCTCGCGCAGCGCGGCGGATTCCGGCGTCGGCGGCGCGACGGGGTACGCCGCCAGCCACCACAGCACGATCGAGATCGAGAGGATCACGCTCCCGGCGTTCCTGGCGAAGACCAGCCCCCGGTCCCAGGCGTTCATCAGCGCATCGCGGACCGAGGGCCGCTTGTACGAGGGCAGCTCCAGCGCCATGGGCCGCCCCTCGCCGCGGAGGATGGTCCTGCGGAAGATCAGCGCGCTGACCACTCCGGCGCAGGCGCCCAGCGCGTAGCAGCCGGTGAACGCGAGCGCCGCCATCGCCGGCGAATCCTTGAACAGCAGCGACGTCAGCAGCACGTACACCGGCAGGCGGGCGCTGCACGTCATGAAGGGCGCCACGAGGATCGTCGCCAGACGCTCGCGACGGTCGGGGATCGCTCTCGCGGCCATGATCCCGGGCAGCGCGCACGCGTGGCTCGACAGCAGCGGGATGAACGCGTGACCCGGCAGCCCGAAGGGCCGCAGCACGCGGTCGGCGACGAACGACGCCCGCGCCAGGTACCCCGTGTCCTCCAGCAGCGAGAAGAGGAAGAACAGCAGGCAGATCTGCGGCAGGAACACCGCCACGCCACCGACCCCCGGGATCACGCCGTCAACGAGCATGCTCGCGATCAACCCGTCCGGCAGCGCCGACGCGACAAAGCCGCCCAGCGACGTGAACAGGGAATCGATCAGGTCCATCGGGATCGTCGCCAGACGGAACAGCGCCCAGAAGACGCCGGTCATCACCAGCGCAAAGACCGCCAGCCCGACGACCGGGTGCGTGAACGCCAGGTCGAGCCGCTCGGTGAAGGTGTCGGCGCTCGGCGTCGTGTCGGCCTCGGCGATCTGCGCCAGGCGTTCGACCCAGTCGCGCTCGCCGGTCGGGTCGCCCGGGGGCGTCGTCGTGGCGAGCCTGGGTCGCTCCAGCGCCGCGACGAGCGCCTCGACGCCCTCGCCCGTCCGCCCCGAGACCGGAACGACGGGGCAGCCCAGCTCCCGCTCCAGCGCCGCGGTGTTGATGACGATCCCGCGCCGCCTGGCGATGTCGATCATGTTCACCGCGACGATCATCGGCAGGCGCCGGCGCAGCGCCTCGCCCAGCATCCGCAGGTTCCGCGGCAGGCTCGTCGCGTCGAGCACCACGCACACCGCGTCCGGCGCGCGCACCGACTCGCCGCCGAGCGCCAGCGATCCCTCGAGCGCCAGCCGGCACACCCGCGCCTCGTGCTGGTCAAGCTCGATCGAGTACACGCCGGGCAGGTCGTCGAGACGGATCTCGCCGGATCCCGCTCGCACCACGCCGAGGCGTGATTCGAGCGTCGTCCCGGGAAAGTTCGCCGTCTTGTGACGCAGCCCGCAGAGGCGGTTGAAGAGTGTCGTCTTGCCGGTGTTGGGGTTGCCCAGCAGCACGATGCGCCGCGGCTCCCCCGGTGCGCACGGGGCCTGACGCCGCTCATTGGTTGCTGAGGTGGTCGTGCTCGCCGGTGGTGCGTCGCTCATGTCGGCATGGCGGCGCCGGGACGGGGCCCCGCGCCGCGGCGCTTACCCGCCGACCTCGACGTACACGCAGTCGGCGAGCTTGCGCGTCAGGCCGATCCGGCACGTCTCGCACGCCCCGGTCAGCACGATGCACGGCTCGCCGTGGCGGCACAGGCGGATCGGCTCGCTCACGCGCAGACCCATCGCGCCGAGCAGCGCTCGGGAATCGTCGTCCGTGCGCGTCTCGGAGATCACGCCGCGCTCGCCGCGCTTGAGCTGCGTCAGCGGCACGATGCGGCGGGTCGAGATGTCCGGGTTGGTTGCGATCAATCGTGGTTCCGTCGGGTGAGAGGCCGGGGGCGATATCCGTCCCTGCAGTTCTGGATCGGCATCTCAAGGACCTTGAAGTCTAGTTTCACTGAGAATGATTCGCAATCACGTCGGGCTGGGATCTGTTGTTTGTATTGTGTTCGCATCGATCGGTGTCGCATCGGCGTACGCCCCGTCGCTCCGGAGCCACGCCCGCGTCGTCGAACTGGCGATGTTCCGCAGCAATCGAACGCGGCGATCAGGATCGCACGGCTGCCGATCGGCCTCGACCCGGACAACGAGATCTTCCGCCAGCGCCGCCTCGGGGTCGGCGGCGGCTCGTCGGAGCTTCGACCTCCGGCACTCGATCAGGCCCCACCCCGGCGGGACCTCGTGCCTGCGGACCAGCCCGGACGGCGCGCACAGGTACAGCCGGTCGGCCAGCGCCCAGCGCGCGATGTCGCCGAACTTCGTCCCGTCGCTGAGCAGCCGCTCGATCCGCCGGAGCTCCGCGACGATGTCCCGGTGCTCGACGCAGCGCGTGCGCGAGAAGTCCCACGCGTCGTTGGAATCCTCGGCGCCGTAGAGCGTCGCATCCGGCGCCCGCAGGTGGGGCTCATTGGGCTTGATGACGCGCTCCTCCAGGCGTTGGCGGCGCAGGTCGAGCCTGGCGCGCTCGGCGACGAGGCGCCGGCGGTCCCGGCTGTCCTTGAGGAAGTCCGACCTCGACTGCTTGCACTCGATGACGATGGATTCCGGGTCGATGCGCCTGTGTCCCATCCCCCACGACCCGTCGTTGCGCCGCCTGGGGACACGCACGGAATCCCGCCAGCCCGCCGCGTCGAAGAGGAACGTCGAGATGGGGCTCCGCACCTCGACCCCCACCGCGACGCAGCCGATCGCGCGCAGGTACGCCACGGCCAGGCGCTTCAGGTCGAGATGGTCGCTCGTCTCCATACGTTCCGGGAGGCCTCCGAGCCTCGGCGCCAGCAGGATACGGCCATTGTCGGGGGACGCCCCGGGGCGATCCGATCTATAGTCGAAGCCCTCCGATGCGACGAAAACCCCCCCAGACCGACCGACCCGTCCGGCTGACCGCGCTGCTGCTGGTGTCGGCGCTGCTGCTGGGCGGCTGCGCCGAGGACTCGGGACTCGCCGGGGGGAAGTTCAACCAGAACACCGAGAGCATCCTGACCGTCTTCAGCCCCCCCACCCCCGTCGAGGCGGTGCAGTGGGCGACCGACCCCTACGACGCGGGCAAGCGGCAGTACGGCATCCTGCTCCTGGCCGGCGCGCCGTGGGGCGGCGAGAGCCCCTACGTCAAGATGTACGTCCTGGCCACGAAGGACGAGGACCCGTCGGTGCGCACCGCGGCGATCCGGGCGCTGTCGCTGCACGGCTCCGTCGAGCACGTGCCGCTGCTGACCGAGGCGCTCGCCGCCGCGGACCCGCTCACCCGGCGCGAGGCGGCGCGCGCGCTCCAGCGCATCCACAGCGAGGACGCGATCGAGCCGCTGCTGGCGGCGATCGACCCGACGCTCGAGGACGAGTACGAGGTCCGGCGCGAGGCGGCCGAGGCGCTGGGGCAGTACCCGACGCGGCGCGTCGTGCAGTCGCTCATCGCCGCGCTGAGCGACCGGCGCCTGGGCGTCAACGACGCGGCCAGGCGTTCGCTGCGGACGATGACGGGGCAGGACTTCGGCTACGAGATCGACGACTGGGTCGCGTGGACGGGCTCGGCGGGTGACCTCTTCGCCGGCGGAATGCCCTACGAGTACCCCGTTTTTTCGCGCGACCAGACGTGGTACGAGGCGCTGATGTTCTGGTACCGCCCACCCAACGAGACCCCCGGCAGGCCGATCGGTTCGCCGCCGACGCCGCTGAGCAAGGCCGACGATCACACCCCGAAGCACGACCCATCAGACCAATGACGACACGGATGACAAGGACGAACCGAGCGATCACGACCCTCGCGACCGGCGCGCTGCTCCTGACGGCGCTGACCGCGTGCGGCGACAAGAACGCGGGCGCCGGCAACAGCGCAGGCGGCGCCGCCTCGGGGCAGGCGCCGGCGGAGCAGACGCCGCAGGTCCACGCCAGGCGGTACACGCACCCTGTGCTGGAGTTCTCGATCGCGTTCCCCGAGGACTGGAACGTCAAGCAGGACTTCGAGACGTTTGCGATCATCGGCGTCAGCCCGCAGGAGGGTGATGAGGACGTGTTCGGCGAGAACGTGAGCGTCGTCGCGCAGACCGCGCCGCCGGACATGTCGCTGGAGGACTTCGCGCAGCTGATGTACAACGGCGCGCGGGACGGCCTGGAGCGGTTCGCCCCCCGGGGCCGGTCGTTCGAGCCGATCGGCGAGCACGACGCGGCGCGGATCGACTACGTGTACAGCAAGGGCGACCTGCGGATCTTCAGCATCACGTTCATCCTGCTCAAGGACCAGATCGCCTACGCGATCAACTGCAACGCGACGCAGGAGGAATACGACCGCTACCGCGCGACGATGCTCGAGATCGCGCGGTCGTTCCGGTTCACGGAGTAGGCAATGCCGGACATCCAGCCGAGCCGGGAAGCGGTCCGCGATCGAATCGCCATGGCGCTGCGCCGCGTGCTCGACGGCTCGGAGGAGTTCTACATCGAGGACGCGCCCGACGGCTCAGGCGGGTTCATGCAGTGCGTCTCGAAGAACCCCGGCGGCTTCTACCTCGAATACTCCGTCTTCCCGGAGGGCGAAGTCCAACGGATGTATCGCACGACCAAGGACGTCCCGCTCGAGACGGCGGTCGAGCTGTTCGTCTCCTATGCAACAGGCGGCAAGGAATGGCTGGAGCGCATCGAATGGGAAGACTGGACCGAGGAATACCACGAAAACGCGGAACCGATCGGATTCTTCAAGATGATCGGCTTTGGGTTCGTTGCCGTCGTGCTGGTGAGTGGGTTCGTAAATGAACTCTTCACGGATTGGACCGTGGCCGTAGGACGCATCGGATTCTTTGCTGCGATCTGTGTGCTCGTCGGCATCGCCTACTACTGCTCGAAGAGATTCAAGCACCCATTCTTCAAGATGCGTGATTGATTCTGATCGACGCCGCTCACCCGATCGTCACCAACCCCCCGACGATCAGCCCGCCCAGCGCGGCCGCCAGGGCGATGCGGTACCAGCCGAAGACGCCCAGGCCGTGCCGGTTCAGGAACGACACCAGCCACCGGATCGCGATGGCCGCGGCGATCATCGCAACGACGATCCCCACAACCGTCGGCAGCGTTCCCAGCTGCTCGATCATATTCGGCTCGCCCGACTCGCGCGTCTCCAGCCAGTTCTTGCCCAGCTTGTACACGCACGCGCCGCCCAGCGTGGGCAGGCCCAGCAGGAACGAGAACTCCGCGGCGTCCTTCGGCTTGAGGCCCAGCAGCGTCCCGCCGGCGATGGTCATCATCGAGCGCGACGTCCCGGGCCACATCGCCACGACCTGGAACAGCCCGATCCCCAGCGCCGTGCGCCAGGTGATGTCGTCGATGGACTTCTGCGGCGCCGACGCGTCGTGCGGCTCGCCCGCTTCCACGCTGACGTGATGCTTCTTGCCCTTGCCCAGCCAGATCATCCATACGCCGCCCAGCGCCAGGGCGCCGAGCACGGGCCAGGTGTGGAACAGGTTGGCCTCGATGAGATCATCGAGCAGCACGCCCAGCACGGCCGCGGGGACGAACGCGATGATGAGGTTGATCATCAGCCGCCGGCCTTCTCTGGACTTGCCGAAGAGGCCGCGGATCATCTGAATCACGCGAGCGCGGTAGAGCCCCAGCACGGCGAGGATGGCGCCGCCCTGGATGACGATGCTGAACGTGTCCACGCTCTGCTTGGTCTCGGGGGAGTCGAGCCCCAGAAACGCGGAGGTGAGAATAAGGTGCCCGGTGGAGCTGACGGGGAGGTACTCGGTGATCCCCTCGACGAGCCCCAGGATGATCGCGTGCCAGAGGTCCATGCGCGGGAGGGTAGCAACTGGACTCCGAGTCTGAGCGCAGCGAAGGCTCGGATACCGATCGTGATGTGATTCCGAAGTCAATCGAGGTTGTTGAAACCGGAATATCCGAGCCTTCGCTGCGCTCAGACTCGGCGTCCGGGAGCACGATTTATCCCCCCCCCAACCTCCCCAGCAGCACATTCAACAGCGTGCCCGGCTCCAGGTAGTTCTCGGGGGGGCGGTAGTACACCTCGTGCAGCGCCGAGGCGCCCTTGGGGGCGAGGGTGCGGACAGTGCCCCTCGCCTGCGACAGCGCCTGCGCGATCGGGTTGGGGTCCCTGGCGCGGAAGAGCACGTCCTTGTCCTGCAGCGTCACGCTTCGGACCCCCAGGTTTGCGACGGCGATGCGCAGCTGCGCCAGGCGGAGGAGCGCCTTGGTGGGTTTCGGGGGCTCGCCGTAGGCCTGGGTGAGGTCGCGTTCGAGCTGTTCGACACTCGGCGCGCTCTCGACGGCGCTGAGGCGGCGGTACACCTCCATGCGGCGCTTGTCGGAGGGGACGTACGCCCTGGGGACGCTGCCGGCGACGCCGATCTCGACCGTCGTCTCGACGGTGCGCTCGACGCGCTCGTTGCGGAGCGCGCGGACGGAGTCCTCCAGCAGACGGCAGTACATCTCGTACCCGACCGTCGCGATGTGCCCCGACTGCTCGGGCCCCAGCAGGTTGCCGGCGCCGCGGATCTCCAGGTCGCGCATCGCGATCTTGAACCCGGCGCCGAGCATGGAGAACTCCTCGATCGCCTTGAGGCGCTTCTTGGACTTCTCCGTCACCACACGGTCCTGGGGGAGCAGGACGTAGCAGTACGCGCGGTGCTTGTACCTGCCGACGCGACCTCGGAGCTGGTGGAGGTCGGCCAGGCCGAACCGGTCGGCGTCCGTGATGACCATCGTGTTGGCGTTGGGGATGTCCACGCCCGACTCGATGATCGTGGTGCAGACGAGGATGTCGGCCTTGCCTCGCATGAAGCGGAGCATGACGCGCTCGAGCTCCCTGGGGGGCATCTGCCCGTGCCCGACGACGACCTCGGCGTCGGGGGCCATCGCACGGACCTGGTCGGCGACCTTGTGGATCGACTGCACGCGGTTGTGGACAAAGTACACCTGTCCCTCGCGGGCGAGCTCGCGCGCGATCGCGCGCCGGATCCGCAGCTCGTTGTAGGGGATGACCTCGGTGACGATCGAGCGGCGGTCCACGGGCGCGGTGGTCAGCGAGCTGATGTCGCGCAGGCCCAGCATCGCCATGTGCAGGGTGCGCGGGATGGGCGTGGCCGTGAGCGTCAGCACATCCACGGTGGTGCGCATGGCCAGGAGGGTCTGCTTGTGCTCGACGCCGAAGCGCTGCTCCTCGTCAACGATGACAAGCCCCAGGTCGGCGAACCCGACGTCCTGCGAGAGGATGCGGTGGGTGCCGATGAGGATGTCCACCTTGCCCTGCGCCGCGCGCTTGAGCAGGGCCTTCTGGTCGGCGGCGGCCTTCAGCCTGGACAGCGACTCGACGGAGAATGGATAGTCGGCGAAACGCGCGCGGAACGTGCGCTCGTGCTGCTCGGCGAGGACGGTCGTCGGGACGAGCACGGCGACCTGCTTGCCGAACTCGACGGCCTTGAACGCGGCCCGGATCGCGACCTCGGTCTTGCCGTAGCCCACGTCGCCGCAGACGAGCCGGTCCATGGGCTGCTCGGAGCGCATGTCCTTCTTGATCTCGCTCAGCGCCGCGAGCTGGTCGTCGGTCTCCTGGTAGGGGAACTCCGCCTCGAACTCCTTCTGCCAGGGCGTGTCCTCCGGGTAGCGCACGCCGGGCAGGGCCGCGCGCGCCGCCTGGACGCGGAGCATCTCCGCGGCGAGGTCCTTGACGGCCTCGGCGACGCGCTGCTTCTGCGCGCCCCACTTCTTCCCGCCGATCGTCGAGAGCGGCGGCGCGCCGGAGAAGCCCCCGACGTAGCGCTGCACCTTGTCGATCTGCGTCATCGGGACGTGCAGGCGGCTCCGGCGCGCGAACTCGATCGTCAGGAACTCCTCGCTCGCCCCGGCGGAGGCAACCTTGGCGCG
Organism: Phycisphaeraceae bacterium; assembly: GCA_020639135.1. GTDB lineage: Bacteria > Planctomycetota > Phycisphaerae > Phycisphaerales > UBA1924 > JACKHE01. Next base: position 110,359 of record JACKHE010000003.1, on the reverse strand, counting down.
CTCCATCGTGCGCAGGCCCACGAACTTCCCGACGCCGTGGTCGGCGTGGACGACGTAGTCCCCCTCCTCGATCGTGAGGAAGGTGTCCATCGCGCGGCCGGTCCCGATGCGCCCGACACGGCGGCGGACCTGGTATCGGTGGAAGAGCTCGTGGTGCGGCACGAAGACCGCGGGGCGCCCGCCCTCGCGGTCGAGGATGAACCCGCGGTGCAAGTAGGCGATGACCGCGTTCACCTTCGCGCCCGGCGCTCGCTCTGCGAGGAGCTCGCGCAGCCGGGTGCGCTCGCCCTCGTTCTGGCAGCAGACGACGAGGTCGTTCGGCTGCGCCAGTTCGGCGAGCTCCTCGATCGCCGTCGCGGCGTCGGGGGCGAAGCCCGGGAGCGTGCGCACGGGCAGGTCGATGGCGCCGGACGCCTGGGCAGAGCCCGACGAGAACTGGTTGACCTCGGCGACGCTCGTGAAGCGCTCGCCGAGCCGCTTGAGGACGGCGGGGAGGCCGATCACGCCCTGACCGGCGACGACGCGCTCGTGATAGCCGCGGGCCTGCTCGTTGATCTCGATCAGCTCGTGCAGGATCACGACGGCGCCGGACGGGAAGAGATCCAGCGCGCAGGCGCCGCCGGGCGCCTGCTGGGCGGCGGCGGCGTCCATGCTGACGAGTTCGACGGCGTCAACGGCGCGGTCGGAGCCCATCGTGTCAAGGTCGATCTCGAAGATCGCGTCGAGTTCATCGCCGAAGAAGTCGAGCCGGACCGGGCCGGCGCTGGCCGCGGCGCTGCCGAGCCCTGGAGCGAAGACGTCGATGATGCCGCCGCGGACGGCGAAGTCGCCGGCCTCCTCGATCGCATCGCACCTGCGGTACCCGGCGTCGTCGAGCCATCGGACGAGATCGCCGGGGTCGACGGTCTGGCCCTTGGTGACGGTGCGCAGCAGCGCATCGAGCGTGCCGGCCGGTGGGACGGTCTGCATGAGCGCCTGGATGGGGCAGGCGACGACCACGCCGGGGCCGAGTTCTCCGCTGACGAGGCTCCGGATGAGCCCGAGGCGCTGCGCGACGAGTTCGATGCTGACGTCGGACTCGCCCGGCAGCGATTGGAGGGCGGCCAGGCGGTGCGCGGTCTGCCCCATCGAGGTCAGCTCGTCCACCACCTCGTCGGCGTCGTCGAGGTGCGCCGTGATGAGCACGACGAGGTGGCCCCGGCGCGCGATCGCGCCGGCGAGCATGGATGTCGAGGAGCCGCACGAGCCGAAGACCCCGACGCGGTTGTGATCCTCAAGCTGCCCGATGAGTGCGCGCGCAGGGGCGCACGCCCCGATCGTTTCGATCGGGGTGTCCGCAGCCGTCGGCCCCTTGGGGGCGCCATCGGGTTTCGTCGCGCTACCGGACGAAGCCATCGGATCCAGTGTATCGCCGGTTCCGCGTGGGGACTTCGGCGGGTTCAGCGATCGGCCGAGAAATCGGCGACCGCGGCGACCCGCTCGGCGGTCCGTGGGCCGATGCCCCGGACACGCTGGAAGTCCTGCGCGTCCTTGAAGGGGCCGTTGGCGTCGCGGTCCTCGATGATGCGCCGGGCCAGGGCCGGCCCGATCCGGGGCAGGAGCTGGAGCTGCGCGAAGCTGGCGGTGTTGCAGTTGAGGCGCGCGGACTCGATCGGGGTCGGGGCGCACGCCGCGCCCGGACCGATGCCATCGGTCGTGACGGCGCGAGTGAAGCCGAGGATCGACAGCGCGGCGAGCAGCGCGACCGGCGCCCATCCGGCGGGGCCGGTTGTCCAATGGGCATCGTGTCGCGGATCGCGTGGCATGGGATCAGCTGGCGGTGGTCTGGGGATCAGGAGTTTCGGGCCGGGGCCCCTGGAGCACCTTGTGGACGGCGCGCGCGCGGTTCATCGCCTGCTTGGGGACGCCCTGGGCTGTGACGAGCCCGCCCATCGGGAGCTCGCCCGGGCTGTCCACGTCGTAGAGCGACTGCCAGCACACCGACGTGACATACGGCTTGCCCAGCGCGCAGGTCACGAACCGGGAAAGCCACGCGGCCTGGGTCTGCTCGCTCCAGGGCTCGCCGATGTATCCCGGGTCGAGCCGCTCGTCGCCAGGCGCGGCGGGCTCGCTCGGGGCGCTGACGGCGGTGATCGCCAGCGGCTTCTCGAACGCGGCGTACGTGTCGAGCATGTCGGAGACGCTGAGCATGTCGCGCGATACGCCGCCGAGGATCGGCTGCCCCATGTGGACGCGCAGGCCCAGCATGTCGGCGTCGATCTCGACCTGCTGCAGCAGCTCGGCGTAGAGCCTGGCGGGGATCGCCGCCTGGTTCTCGCTGCGGCTCTCGCTCCAGGGCTGGACGAGCTCGATGGTGATGCGGGCGCTGGGCTGGAGCTTGCGCACGGCCAGGACGGCGGTGCGCGTCAGGTCAACGACCTGCTCGAGTGTGAGCGTGAAGCTGTCGTTCGCGTGGATCCCGCTGACGACGGTCCAGCGCGACACCGCCTTGCGGTAGCGCGTGACCACCAGCTTGATGTGCTCGAAGACCAGGTCGCGCAGCGTCTCGTAGTCGTGCTCCCAGATGTGCAGCCAGTCGGGCGTGCAGCCCGGGCGGAAGTCGATCAGCGGCCCCCCCACCACCGGGAGCCTGGCGCGCAGCACCGCCCACTCGACCCACCGGTCGGTGCGCGCAAACGCGAACGAGCCCTCCTCGGGCTCCAGGTCGGTCCAGCGCATCGGCGCGTTGATGAAGTCGAACGACTCAGCGACCACGTTGCACAGCGGCTCGGCGAAGCGGTCCGGCGCGACGCCGACGCCGAACCACTGCGGCCTGGCGCCGGCGACCTCGCCCTTGATGGCGAGCCTGGCGCTGAGCGTGCTGTTGGCGGCGCGTTCGGCGAGCATCTCGCCGGCCCGGAGGGCGAGCTCGAGCGCCTCGCGAGAGAGCCTGGCCTGCTCGATGTTGAAGGCGCCGGCGCCGCCACCGGCGACGAGCGCCCTGGTGAACGTCGCGCGCGCCTGCTCGAAACCGGCGGTGATCGGGTCGTCGGCGGGCAGGTCGGTGAGCATCCACTGCTCCGCCTTGACGAGGAACTGCATCAGCCGGTGCCGGGCCAGTTCGAGGCTGAAGAGGTAGGGGCGGTTCGACGCGGGGAGCAGGCAGGTCTGCAGCCAGACGGCGCCGAGCGTGTCGGTCCGGTAGATCATCCCCAGTGCGGTGGAGCCCTCGTCCTGACGCTCGCAGACGAGGTGCCCGTCCTCGAGCCGGATCTCGCCGGGCACGACGGCGCCGTCGGTGGCGACGAGGTAGGCCTGGTGGATCGGCCATTCGGTCGCGGGGCCATCCTGGTTGAAAACCGCGAAACGGAGCATGGGGTGGGAGTTCTTCCTGCGGAGCCGGGACCGGTGGGTCATCCCGAACCGGGTCGGCGCCAGCTTGTGCGCCGGCATGAGCATTGTGACGGCAAGGGGGCGGATGGCAACCGCCACCCGGAGGTCGATACCCCTACACCTCGTGGGAAGCCGGACTCAGGGATTTCACCGGAAATCAATGCCCTGGGCGGCGCAAGTCCTGTTCCATTCATGGCCTGTGAAGGCGGATCGGCCTCGGTACCTTGCCCGGACATGAGCGGAGCCACCACCATGTCCATCCCCCCGGCGCTGGCCAGGACCGACCTCCCCTACCCCGGCCGCCGCGAGGGGAAGGTCCGGGACATCTACACCCTGCCGCCAGCCTCGGAGGGCGGGGATCCGAGGATGTTGATCGTCGCCAGCGATCGGCTCTCGGCGTTCGACGTGGTGCTGCCGACGCTGATCCCCGGCAAGGGCAAGGTCCTCACCGCCATCGCGACACGGTGGTTCGCCTGGATCGAGGAGCGCGGGCTGTGCAGGACCCACGTCCTCTCGACCGACGCCGACGACCTGCCGGGCCTGATCGACGAGCAGCGCGACCCGCTGCGGGGCCGGATCACCATCGGCAGGGCGTGCAAGGTCGTTCCCATCGAGTGCGTGGTGCGGGGTTATCTCGCCGGCTCTGGCTGGGCGGAGTACCGCGAAAGCGGCGCGATCTGCGGCGTGAAGCTGCCAGCCGGGCTGACCCGCGGGGCGAAGCTCCCCGAGCCCATCTTCACGCCGGCGACCAAGGCCGAGATCGGCGAGCACGACGAGAACATCGATTTCGATCGCGCGTGCGAGATCGCCGGGCGCCCGCTCATGGAGCGGCTGCGCGAGATCTCTTTGACGATCTTCAACGAGGCCTCCAAAGCGGCGCTCAAGCATGGCATCGTGCTTGCGGACACCAAGTTCGAGTTCGGACTTCCCATCGGCGCCGACGGCAAGCCGAGCGGCGACGAGCCCATCCTGATCGACGAGGCGCTGACGCCCGACTCGTCGAGGTACTGGCCTGCGGACCGTTGCGGCGTCGAAGGCGTGGAGCCTCCTGCGCTCGATAAGCAGTTCGTGCGCGATCACCTGCTCAGGCTGGTCGAGGCAGGTCAGTGGGACAAGACCGCGCCGGGCCCCGAGCTGCCCCAACATGTGGTGACGGAGACGATCAAACGGTACGAGCAGGCGCGCGATGCGCTCTTTGGATCCGGCGCCCTATGAACCGGATCGCGAAGAAGACCAGGCGCCTCGGCAAGAAAACGAGGCGATCGACAGGGCGCCGGAGATCGACGCCGCGCGAAGGGATTGATTGTGCACCGACATCGGCGGGGCGCCCGATAGGTTCACTCGTGCCCGCAGGATCGCCGGAGTTGACCGGCCTCACGGGCGCTGCGCAGGAGGCGAGCCCACCGATGATCGCGACCCGTCGAACGCTGCCCGAGACCCGGACCTCGATCACGCACAAGTTCGCGGTGGCGGGGCACGAGGGGTACCTGACGGTCGGCCTGCACGCGGACGGGCGCCCGGGCGAGATCTTCATCAAGATGTCCAAGGCGGGCTCGACGCTCAGCGGGATGTGCCAGGCGTTCACGAGGGCGTTCAGCCTGGCGATGCAGTACGGGCTGAGCCTGGAGGACGCGTGCAGCCGCTTCAAGGGCATGCGCTTCGAGCCGATGGGGATGACGCAGAACCCCGATATCCCCGAGGCGTCGAGCATCATCGATTACGTGGCCCGGTACCTCGATCTGACCTTCGGCGATCAGGCTCGGGGCTGATCCCGGCCTTGATCGCGGAACCGGAATCTCCCAAAGCCGAATGACCCTCGTGTCATGGCGATCTCGCATGTCTGCAACTCGTGCGGCGTGGACCTCGCTCGGGTTGAGCCGAGGCTGGACCGGGCTCTGAATCTGCTAGTCGTGGTGTGCCCGGGCTGCGCGCACGCGGTGGTCCGCCGCCGGCACCCGGTCCAGGAGCTGTGGCGCTGCGCGAGGCGGGTTGATGTCGCGCTGTCGATCCTGTTCGTGCAGGCGCTGATCGCGGCCGGGCTGCTGGGGACGATCACGGCGATGACCTCGTCGCTCGCGTTTCGTGCGGACGGCGAGCGCGTGACGCCGGTGGCGTTCCTGCTCGGCGCCTTCGACGAGCAGGCCCCGGGGATCAGCCGGAGCAACCACGCGATCCGCTACCGCGACGGCCGGGACGCCGAGGTGATCATCGTGGCGGTTTTCGCGGCGCTCTCGGGGATCTGGCTGACGGCGACATACGCGCACCTTCGTTTCCTGCGGCGTTGGCTGCTCTGGGGCGGGCTGGTGATTGGTTGCGCTTCGCTGGTGTGGGTGGTGTGGGGGTATCAGAAGAGCATCGCGGTTCTGCTGGGCCGGCCCCGGTTCGCCGAGCCTGTGGATCTCTCGCTGTGGGCGCAGCATCTGTCGATGCAGGGCGGGGCGCTGCTGGTCATGCTTCTCGCGTCGCCGCTGGGAATTCCGGCGCGGTGGCTGTTGCGCACGATGCGCGGGACAATGTGGAAGCGGCAGCTGCGCCGGGCGCGGTACGCGCGGGGACGGACCGAATGACGCACGAATCACCGACGAATTCGAACGTGGAAAACCCGGCTCCGATTCCCGCGACGCGTGATGAGCCGGAGGTGGTCACCGGGATCATCCGGGGCGACCGGGTGTGCATCGCCTGCGGGTTCAACCTGTGCGGGCAGCGGATCGTGCGAGAGCCAAGGCTGAACCTGCTCATCGCTCGGTGTCCCGAGTGCGGGCAGGCCGCGGCGTTGCAGGAGTACCCGCTGCTCGGGCGCTGGGCGAACCGCTGGGCAGCGACGCTGGCGGGGCTGTGGCTGCTGGGGTACATCGTCCTGGCGATCGCGGCGGGCATGACAATCTTCGGGCTCGCGGCAGGCACAACGGCGGTCAACAGCGATGCGCTCTCGCACAGGATCCAGCTCGAGTACTCGGAATGGTTGCAGGCGAACAACCCGGGCACGCAGCGATCCGCCTGGAGCATCGACCGAGCCTGGTGGGATGGCGCAGATCACACGGCGCTGCTGGAAGCGTCCGGCGGCGCCCGGTGGATCTTCTGGCGATCGGCGAACACGACATGGCTGGGGCTGCTGTTTTCGATGGTCCCGATCGGCTGCCTGGCGTCGGTGGCCCTGCTGGGTGTCCCGAGACGGCGGCTGATCTTCACGGCCTTGGCGCCGGTCGTGATCGCCTGCGCGGCGAGCTTCATCTTCATCCGGGTGAACGTTGTCTACTCGGGCTGGACATCGCAGGGCGCCGATGACCTCGCCATGATGCTGCTCTGGCCCTGGACATTCCCTTCGACGATCGCGCTCGGCGCGCTGTTCCTGATCGCCGGGATGCTCGTCGGCAGGCCCGTGGCGCGGATGCTGGCGCGCACGGCGCTGCCCAACCGCTTCGTGCAGGCGCTGTCGGTCCTGTGGACGAGCGAGGGCAAGGCGCCGCCGAACCCCCGGCGGTAAGCGCCTGAGCCGCAACGATCTGAATCGATTCACGATCCGTGCTTTTCGACGCGGCGCCGGCGCGGTACATTCGCCGCGTTGAGTCCGAGGCCCGCCGCGTGGGAAGCGCACCTGACGGGCCCCGGTTGAGAGAGGGAGAGCATCATGATCGCGACGATCGCCCGCGCGCCGGCGCCGCTGGTCAGCGTTGTCGTCCCGACGTTCCGCCGCCCCGCGCTGCTCGAGCGCGCGCTCCGCAGCGTCAAGTCGCAGACGTTCAACGGCTGGGAGCTGATCGTCAGCGACGATGATCCCGGTCGCGACGAAACGGCGCGGGTCGTCCGCCGGGTCTTCGCCGATGATGCGCGCGTTCGGCTGATCGGGAATGTCGGCGAGCACGGGCAGGCGGGCAACGTCAACAACGGTCTCCTTGCCGCGCGGGGGCAATGGATCAAGCCGCTCTTCGATGACGATGCGCTCAAGCCGGGGGCGCTGGAGGCGATGCTCGGCGCCGCGGCGCTGTGCCCCAGGGCGGCGCTGGTGCGCTGCCTGACGGAGCGCGTGATCAACGGCAGGAGCCGGGGCTGCGAACGCCGGGGCCGGCGGGCGACGGTGGAGCTGATCCGCCAGCGCGAGGCGCACCTGGCGATGTACCTGCAGGACCTGGACATCGGGACGCCCACCGCCGTGCTCGTGAACCGGCGCGTCATCGACAGCGGCGTCCTGTTCGACGCCCCGGAGGGGATCTCCTCGTCGGTGGACGGGTGGTGGTTCATTCGGGCGCTTCGGCACGGCGACCTCGTGCTGGTCAACAGCCCGCTGGTCGAGATGCACCAGGGCGGCCACGGGACGGTGACGAGCGATACCGGCGACGACGAGCGGTACGCGCAGTTCGAGCTGCTGCGGAAGTGGCTGGCGCCGATGATCCGCCCCGACAACTCGCCGCCGCCATCGGTGGAGTCGGCGCAGGCGATGATCCGCCTGATCCGCGCCACGCGTGACGCGGCGCGGGGAAGGCCGATCGTCGGGCTGCGCCGGGCGCTGGCCGAGCGCGACCCGGTCGCGTGGCGGCTGACGCTGCGCTGGGCGCTGCGCCGAGCGGCGCCGGGTCGGTTCGAGGCGGTGGAGCGGATCGCCGTCGTCGAAACCCTGGACGGCCAGCGCATCCCGGCCGTCAACCGTCTGAGCCCGGCCGGCGCGTGAGGCGGCGCCTCGGCGGGTTGGACGGATAAGCACGCGGGCAAGTGTGACTTCAAGGGTGACATGCGCGTGTCACCCTTGTTGTCACGGTTAGTTCTTCATGCATCCCAGCGTTGTAGGTGTACGAAGTCACGATTGATCTCACATACAACATGTTGAGTTGAGTCATTGTGATTTGCACGCCATCTGGAGGTTGTTTATAGTCAGCATGGCCGGATTGAATGGACACTTCGGCAAATCCAGCACTCTCGAAAAGATTCTCGGAGGCAACGCATGGCGCTTGGAAAGAATACCCGTTACGCGATCTCGATCCTGTCCATCTCGATGCTCGGCGCTGCGGCCGCGCATGGTCAGGAACTGTTCAAGATCCTGCCGGATGACGGCGCTGCGGACGATCGCTTCGGCGAAGTTAAAATCGACTTCGATGGCGCTACGATCATCATCGGAGCGGATCTAGACGATTATGACCTAGGACAAGGGGTCCTTCATGATGCGGGGTCAGCATATATCTATTCAATCCTGCGACTGGACAGCAGTTGTTCAAGCTTCTGCCTGGCACAGGCGACGTCGCCGCTGGCGATCGGTTCGGGAATGCGGTTGCGATCGACGGCGCCTACGCAGTCATCGGCGCGGACTTTGATGACAACGAGACCGGATCAATCTACATCTTCGATGTAGCGACAGGACAGCAGCTTTTCAAGCGAAGCCCTGCTGATGTTGAAGTGGGAGATCGGTTCGGCGCCGGCGTCGCGATCTCGGGCAATCTTATCGTCTGTGGTTCTATCTTTGATATTGATGACGACAACGGCATTCGTTCTGGGTCGGCGTACGTTTATGACGCGTCAACCGGGCAAGAACTGATGAAACTCAGGCCGAATGACGGCGCGGTAGCTGCAAATGATCGATTCGGGAATCGCGTTGCCATTGATGGGAATATCGCGGTGATCGGCGCGTGGCAGGCCGATGACAACGGAGCCGATTCCGGGGCTGCGTACCTGTTCGACGTCTCGACAGGGCAACAACTCCACAAGCTCCTGCCCGATGACGGCGCAATGAATGATCTGTTCGGACTCCGGGTCGCAATCGACGGCGATGTCGTTGTGGTTTCGGCGACCAATCATCAAGATAACGGCACTGGTTCAGGCGCTGCATACTTGTTCGACGCGGCAACAGGGCAGCAGATCTACAAACTGCTGCCCGACGACGGTGAAGCTGAAGATCGTTTCGGCCAGAGTGTCGATGTCGATGGAAGGATTGTTATCATCGGCGCTGGCTGGAGCGATGACTTCGGGGATTTGACCGGCTCAGCTTATGTGTTCGATGCGCTGACCGGTCGACAGTCGCAGAAGCTGCTCCCGGGCGACGCCGCCGAGGGCGACCAGTTCGGACTGGCTGCCGCCGTGAACGGCAACCGTGCGGTCATCGGAGCAGGCTTTGACGATGACAATGGCATGGACTCGGGGTCGGCATACCTTTTTGAAGTCGCCATCTGTGCATCAGACCTCAACGGCGATAGCGCCGTGGACACCGCGGACCTCGGGATCCTCCTCGGATTCTTTGGGCAATCCAACCCGATTCTGCCGCAGGCCGACATCAACGGCGACGGCGTCGTCGATACCGCCGACCTCGGCATCCTCCTCGGCTCCTTCGGCGAGAACTGCCCGTGACGATGCAACCGTGACAACAAGGGTGACAACGCGCGTCACGGTTGCCGACCCTCGTTGCCCAGCCCGGAATCGCAAGTGTGATATGTCACACTTGCCCTTGTCACACTTGAATCATCAAGCGTGACTTCAAGGGTGACACGCGTTGTCACACTTGGATGTCACCCTTGGCGGTGTCATTGCGGTCGCTGTCGGCGGTGCCTGTGTCTCAGGGCTCACCCGATCGGTGGTCGCTGGTTCCAGAGGTCGAGCCTCCGCTCCAGCGCGCCGCCCAGGCGGAGCAGGCCGGCGTCGTCGAAGAGGCCGCCCCAGAGCGTGACGGCGGTCGGCGTGCCGTCCTCGCGGAAGCCCTGGCGGATCGTGATTGCGGGGTGGCCGGTCATGTTCGTCAGCGCGTGCAGGGCGCCGTGGCGGCGCGGGGCGATGACGGCGTCCACGCCCTCGAAGAGCGCGGCGGCGCGCTTCATGAAGCGGCGGCGCAGGCGCCGGGCTTGCATGAACTCGACCGCCGGCGCGAGCCGCGTCGTGCGGAACGTGTTGGGCCAGGCGTTGTCGTCCTGCCACTGCATCCGGTCGTCGAGGTTGAAGCGGGTCAGCTCGTCGAACGCGGCGGCGGCCTCGACGGAGATGATGAAGAAGATCAGCTCGCCGTAGGGCCCGGGCTCGAGAGTGCGCGGGACCAGCTCGCAGCCCAGGTCGCGCAGCGCCTCGAGCGTGGTCGCGTCGTCGCCGGTGGCGGCGTCGCTCTCAAACTCGTCCTTCAGGTAGCCGATGCGCATGCCGCGCACGCGGGGCGACATGTCGATCGCCAGCGGGAGGTCGATCGTCGCCTCGTCGGCGGGGTCGGGGCCCGCAACAGCGTCGAGCACGGCGGCGCAGTCGCCGGCGCTGCGGCAGATGGGGCCGGCCTTGTCGAGCGACCAGCACAGCGCCATCGCGCCGGCGCGGGAGACGCGCCCGAACGTTGGGCGGAAGCCCGTGGCGCCACAGCGCGCTGATGGGGACGCGATTGAGCCGTACGTCTCCGTCCCGATCGTGAACGCGCAGCAGCCGGCGGCGACGGCGGACGCGGAGCCCGCGCTGGAGCCGCTGGAGCCCTGCTCGGTGTTCCAGGGGTTGCGTGTCCTGCCGCCGAACCAGATGTCGCCGTAGGCGAGCGCGCCGCAGGTGAGCTTGGCGATGCAGACGGCGCCAGCTTTGTCGAGTTTCCTGACGACGGTGGCGTCGGCGTCGGGGACGCGGTCCTTGAAGGGCGCGGCGCCCCACGTGGTCCGAACGCCCGCGGTGTCGAAGAGGTCCTTGATGCCGTAGGGCAGGCCGTGCAGCGGCCCCCGGCGGTTGCCCTGCGCGATCTCCGCGTCGGCGCGCCGGGCGCGATCGAGCGCCGCGTCGCGCAATGGCGTGACCACGCATTCGAGCTGCTGATTCAGTTTCGCCAGCCGGTCCAGGTAGAGCGTGGTGAGGCGCTCGCTGGTGATCTGTCCGGTGTCGATCCAGTGTGAGAGCTCGGCGATGGTGGCGTAGGCGATGTCGGCGTCGTCGTTGGGGAGATTGGGGCGCTCCGGGGGGAGCAGCCGAGCCGGGGCGGCCTGGGAGCGGAACGCGAAGCCGGGGAGCCTCGGATCGAAGACCTCGGCGGGGCCCTCGTCGTTGCGGAGTCTTGCCGCGCGGAGCGTGTCGTACACCCCGAGCAGGTCGCCGATCGAGCGCCGGATCTGCTCGCGCTCATCGCTTGTGAACTCGACGCCTGCGAGCCGCTCACCGCCGAGGATGTCGGCGAGATCGACGCCCTCGGGCGTTGGCGTCTCGCCCTGGAGGTGCGAGAATGCGTTGGGCGCCAGGGCGCCAGCCGCCGCGGCTCCCCCTGCGATCCGGAGGAACCTGCGGCGGTCGTACGGTGGCGCCGGGGGAGTGTGGGGAACCTTTGGGCTGTTCATCGCGCGTGCTCCTGATCCGGAGTGTTGCGCGAGATCTTACTGCAATGGCGACGCGATCTTGGGATGCGCCCGGATTCAGGAGCCCGCGGTCTGCGACGGCAGTTCGGCGCCGAGGACGACGTCGCCCTCATCGTTGATGATCTGGATGACGGCGCCGAGCGGGTTGAAATCGAGCAGGAGCTTGCCGGGCTCGACCGGATCTCGGAACTCGACCTCGCCCTGCGGACCGGTGGCGGTGTTGACGACGTCGAACATGGCGACCTCGACGCCGTCGATCAGGAGGGTGTAGGTCCCGAGCGGGACGTCCTCGATCTCGACGTTGAAATCGACGCTGTCGGCGCGGAGCCTGTACCGGACATCGCCCGAGGCGCCCGGCGCGATCGCTGTGGGGGAGAAGACGGCTTCGGCGATGCCTGCCGGCGGGATGCCGCCGCCGACGGGCTGCCCATCGATTGTGCCCTCGAGGAAGATCAGGTTGTCCTGGACGATCTGCACCAGGGCGCCGACCGGGTCAAAGCTCATCGCCTGATCATTGTTTCCCGGTTTCGTTGAGAAGGACGCCTTGCCCTTGCCCTTGCGGCCCTTGCTCGTGATCGACCCGACCGCGATGCCATCGCAGAGGACGTCGTAATCACCCGCGGGGAGCATGAGCGTCTTGATGATCAGCTTGCCCTTCTTCTTCGAGACGTTGAGCTTCATGTCGCCCCTTGCCGGGGGGAACTCGTCGGTGGCAAAGAGGAAGGCGCTGGACTTCTGCTTGTTGAGATCGCCGGATCCGGGAGAACCGGGGTTGCTGTTGCTGTTGTCGTCGCTGTTGGCGCCGCCCAGATTGGGGCTGACGCCGCTGAGGATGGCGATGCCGTCCTGTCGGATCTCGACACTGGCGCCGAGCGGATCGAAGTCGAGCGGGATCTTGCCGGGCTGTGGCGGGTCGCGGAACTCGATCTCCGCTTCGACGCCCCCCGGGACCGCGACGGCGTTGAGGACGCCGCGGTGCGTGTCGTTGACGTAGAGGTCGTAGGCGCCGACGGCGATGTCCTCGATCTCGACCTTGAACTCGATCCGGTTGCTGCGCCGCTCGACCTCGACGAAGCCGGAGGCGTTGAAGGAGCCGTTGGCGGTGGGGACGAGCGCGGCCTCGGCGCGCTCGCGGTCGGTCCTGGCCTGCGCCGGCGACACGATGGCGACGGCGGTGATCGCGGCGAGGGCGGTGAGCGCCCCGATCCCGGTGCGATTGTTGATGGTGTTCCGGTTCATGGTCTTCTCCTGCTGCGCCAGGCACTGTGCGGAATGAATCGTGACGTTCATGGTGCAAACCTGCACAACGATGGATGTGCACACACGGCGCCAATCTTGCGTTGATTCAAGGAACCTGTGGTATTTGGGATTGGTCGATCGGCGCACGGTTCTGTGACGAGTATTTTCGTCAGCCGCACACGCCGCCGAACATCCCGAGCAGGATGCCCAGGTCGGCGGTGTCCACGACGCCGTCGTTGTTGATGTCCGCGGAACCCGCGGCGCCGAACTGTCCCAGGAGGATGCCCAGGTCGGCGGTGTCCACGACGCAATCGCCGTTGAGATCGCCGTAGAGCGGCGTGAGTTCATCGAAGAGATCGATATCGGCCTGGCCCAGCACGCCGTCGGCGTCGAGGTCGTACAAGCTGAAGTTGGCGGCGTGATCGGGGATGACCACGACGCCGTTGACGACGCCATCGGCGTCGGAGGCCGTCCCGTCGCGCGAGGTGATCTCGTTGATCAGGGCGCTGCGGTCGGCGTTGTCCAGCAGGGTGTCGGTGGTGAAGTCGCCGCGGGTCACGTCGAAGCCGACGTCGCTCCAGACGTAGAGCGACGCCGCGGGGGAGGTGTAGGCGGTCCCGAAGAGCGCGTGCATGTCCCAGTCGGCCGGGTCGAGGAAGTCCTGCGTGTTCTCGCCCTCCCACTGCTCGATCATGTTCTCCACGGCGGGGTTCTGGATCGGGCCGCCGGCGCCCTCGGCGGTCTCGATGAGGTCGTCGATCGCCTCTTCGATGCTGTTGTGGTTCGAGACGTCGTAATCACTGAGCTGCTGTGGCTCGCCGGCGAGGTCGGCGGCGCCGCGCATGTCGAGCGGATAGACGAGCGTAACGGTGGTCTGGTCAACGCCCGTGTCGTGCTTGAAGCGGAGACGGACGACGGGGTCGTAGAGACCCAGGTCGCTGCCCCCGCCGACGCCGCTCCACTGGCGGATCGCCTGCATGCGCTCGAAGAACCGGCCCTCGACGACCCACGTCTCGCCGGCGTCGAAGACGCCGTCCATGTCGCCGTCCTCGCTGACGATGGCGGGTTGGAAGCAGCCGCACATGATGAGGCTGAACTCGGCGCCGCTGCGCTCGAACTGGGGTTGACTGAAGTAGTTCCCGTCGTAGTCGTCGGCGGACTGCGCGGCGCGTTCGCCGAAGGAGCCCCCGGGGAGCCCGCCGAAGCGCGCGACGTTGGCGAGGAACCGCGAGACGGCGACGGCTTCGAGCTCACCGCCGGAGTTGGCGTGCTCATCGACATCGAGCTCGAGCACGCCGTAGAGGGGGCGGTCGCCGAACTGCGTGGGGTTGAAGGGCCCCATGCTCAGCCCCAGCGGGCCCGGCGGGTTGACGAGGCCGTCGAAGGTGAGCCGGAGCCGGAACAGGTGCGCCTCCGAAGCCGGCTCCTCGTGCCCGTTGTACGGGTCGGTCGTCGGGCTGAACGACTCCCAGCCCGCGATGCGGACCGAGAGCAGGTCGGGGACGTCGTTGTTGAAGACGCCGGCGCCGCCGCTGTCGGTAGGCCTCGGTGCCGCGTCGCCCAGGGGATCGGACAGCGTCAGGGCGCGGGGCGAAGCTCCCGCGGCGCCGGCGATGAACAGCGTCAGCGCCGCGGTGAGCGCCCGGACCGCGCCGAGATGGTCCCCCGGTCGGCGGGTCATTGCCCGGACACCTCTTTCAGGTACTCCTCGAGCCCGGCGCGTTCGATGCGGTAGCGGAAGCTGGTGCGGTTCATGCCGATGAGCCTGGCGGCCTTGGTGATGTTGCCCTGTGTGTGCTCGAGCGCCTGGATGATGAGCTGGCGCTCGATCTCGTCCGCCTTGATGGGATCGCCGGAGAAGTCGAAGCGGATCTCGTCGGCGGACGTAACGGCGCCGCCGCAGGGAGCCGGGGCGCCCGGGATCATCGCGGAAGCGCCGAGGGCGAGCGCCTCGGCGCTGATCCGGTCGGTGTCGGCGAGCACGGCGGCGCGCTGGATGGTGTTGATGAGTTCACGGACATTGCCGGGCCAGCGGTGCGCCGTCAGCGCGGCCAGCGCCTCGTCGCTGAGCGTGAGTCCGGGCCTGCCGATCCTGGCGCCGAAGCGTTCGACCATCGCGCCGGCGATCAGCGCGATGTCGCCCTTGCGCTGACGCAGGGGCGGGACCTCGACGGTGAATGTGGAGAGCCGGTACATCAGGTCGCTGCGGAACAGCCCGGACTCGCAGCGCGAGGCGAGGTCCTGGTTGGTGGCGGCGATCACGCGGCAGCGCACGGAGCGGTCCTTCGAGGCGCCGACGCGGCGGAACACGCCGCGCTCGACGACCAGCAGCAGCTTGGGCTGCAGGTCGATGGGCATCTCCCCGATCTCGTCGAGGAAGATGGTCCCTCCCTCGGCGGCCTCGAAGAGGCCCTGCCGCTGCTCGCTGGCGTCGGTGAAGGCGCCCTTCTCGTGGCCGAAGAGCTCGGACTCGATGAGGTTCGACGGGAGCGCGGCGCAGTTGACATGGACGAAGGGGTCGGTGTCGTCCTGCGCGCTCTGGGCGGTGGCGTGGATCCTCTCGGCGATCACGCCCTTGCCGGCGCCGGTCTCACCGGTGATCAGGATGGAGGGCAGCTCCCCGTCCCCGGCGCTGAAGGTCGCCAGCGCCATGCGGTCGGCGCGCTCGATGGTGCGGATCCACTCGTCGCTGGAGCCGAGGATGGTCGCGGATTCGACGCGCTGCGCCTCGAGGCGTTCGAAGGACCGGAGTTTCCGCTGGGCCCGGCGGCGCTCGAGCGTCCTGCCGACGACGAGCGAGAGCTCGTCGAGGATCAGCGGCTTCTGGAGGTACTCGTCGGCGCCCAGGCGGACCGCCTCGACGGCGGACTCGATGGAGCCGAAGGCGGTCATCACGACGATCCCGCCCTCGTAGTCATCGCCTCGGAGCTTGCGGATCAGCTCCAGGCCGCTCTCGCCGATGAGGTTGAGATCGGTCAGGACGAGGTCGTACTGGTTCTCGGCGACCCGCTTGAACGCTTCGCGGAGCCCCGCGGCGGCGTCGGCCTGGTGGCCGAACATCTCCAGGCCCTCGCGGAGCGAGAACCGGAGCGCCTCTTCGTCTTCGACGACAAGAATTTTCGTCACCGGCTGGTCCATCGGCCTACTGATCCGCCTCGACGGGGCCGGATTCGAGCGGGAGGGTGATCGTGAAAACCGCCCCTGATCGCCCGCGATCGGCGTTGTTGCTTGGTTCTGACCCATCACTCACCCCCAGTTCTCCGCCGTGCGCACGCACGATCTGCATGGCTGATGCAAGGCCGATGCCGGAGCCGTCGGGTTTCGTTGTGAAGTGTGCCTGAAAGATCCGCTGATGCAACTCCCGGGGAACACCCGGGCCCGTGTCGCTGACGGTGATCCGCCACGTCGGCGATTCCCGGACGCTGTGGGCGGCGATGGTGACGCTCCCGTCGGAGGGGGTCGCCTGGATCGCGTTGGTGATGATGGCGGTCAGCGCCTGCTCCAGCCGTCGGCGGTCGAAGACCGCGGTCTCCGGCGCGGCCTCCGTCTCGAGGATCAGGCTGACCGACTTGTGGTCCGCCGTGGGCCGGTGAGCCGCCAGGACCTGCTCCAGCCAGGGCGCGGGGCGGTGCGTCTCGGGCGCGACGGCGACCGGCGAGGTCGAGCTGAGCAGGTCGCGCAGCCAGAGGTCGAGTCGATCGACGCTGGTGATGATGCGCCCGAGGTTCTCGCGGAGCGAGGAATCTTCGGGGAGCTTGCGCTGGGTGACCTCCGCGACGCCGCGGATCCCGGAGAGCGGGTTGCGGAGGTTGTGCGAGAGCTGGCGGATGAGCTCACCGGTGGCGGCGAGACGTTCGCGCTGGACGCGCTCCTCCTGCATGACGAGGACGGTCGAGGCCATCTCGTTGACCTCGTGCGAGAGCTCGGCGAGCTCGTCGCGCCCGGTGATCGGGATGCGGTGCTCGAAATCCCCGGCCCCGATCCGTCGCGCCGCCGAGCGCAGCCGCGCGACGGGGAGCGTGATCCAGCGCCGGAAGAGCGCGAAGCTGAGCACGGCCATCACCAGCGCGATGACGAGCGAGAGACCGATCACGATCACCAGGCGCTCCTCGAGCCTCGCGGTGTAGGCGATCGCGAGGTCGGCGTCGTCGAGGACCCGAGACTCGAGCATCTCGATCATCTCGTGCAGCTCGAACATCTCGTTGACCGCGTCCGCTCTGGCGTCGGCGTCGGCGCTGTCGTACCAGCACAGCCCCGAGTCGAGCGCCGAGAACGTGCGCGCCCGGAGCGCCCCGGCGGCGACGGCGCCCAGGCGCCGGCTGAACCACGGGTCGCCCTGGAGCGCCTCGATCCGGGCCTGGATGCGCTCGGTCTCGTGCGCGTAGTCCGCGCGGTCGATCGCGTTGGGGGTTGTGCCCGGGGGCGTCCATCGCGTGCCGCGCACGCCGTGGGCGTTGAGCGTCGGGGCGCCCGGCTGATCCAGCGCGAACGCGTCGCGGATGTTGGGCGCCAGCAGCCGCGTCGCCTGGGCCTCGAGACCTCGTTTGACGTCGGTCAGCCCGGAGAGGATCTCGGAGGTGCTCTGGAAGGGCGCGACGACCTCGCGGCGCAGGAGGGAGAAGGACCAGAACGCCGATCCCGCCAGCAGCGCCACGGAGATGCCGAGGATCCCGAGCAGGAGCAGGAATCGGATGCGGAGCGACATGGGCCCCAAGTGTACGCGGCGCGATCAGTGGATCGTCTGGTAGCCCCAGCCCTGGCCGTCGATGGCCAGGGGGTCGTCGAAACTCGCGACGTGGCCGTCGATGAACGAGATGTTCGCCGAACCGCCGTGACGCGAGCCCGGGAACCAGTATCGGTCGCCGCCGAGCGGCCCCGTCGTGCCGAGCGAGGGCCCCGTGAACACGGGCGTCACGCGCTTGGCGGACGCGAGCTTCCCGTCCACGTCGATCGCGAGCGGGACATCGCTCTCGTTGAGGATGTTCGAGCTGAGCTTGACGGAATCCAGCCTGAGCCGGCCCCTGCGGCTGGCGACCTCCGCCTTGTGCAGGCGGATGTTGAAGCCGTAGGAGACGTTCTCCGCGGGCCCGACGGCGCCGCCCGAGCACGGCGCGTGGCTGCGGAGTGTGACCTCGCCGGAGACGGAGGGGCACTGCATCCGGTCGTTAGCCGGGGAATCCATCAGCGACGCGGTGTCCGGGTTGTCGAAGGACCAGAACTCGTCGATGCCGTACTGCGCTTCCTGGAAGGTCTCCAGCAGGAACTGATTGCCGAGCGCGGCGTCGTCGCCGCGATCGCCGTGGAAGCGGTCATCGGCGAAGATCCGGAAGTCGAAGGCGACGTTGCGCATCGACATGGAGCACTTGAAGCTGCGGGACGACTCGACCGCGCCGCGGATCGCGGGGGTGAGGATGCCGATGAGCATCGCCATGATGGAGATGGTGACCATCAGCTCGACGAGGGTGAAGCCACGGCGGGGTCGCACCGCGGCCCCGGTCTGCTCAGACACCGAACAGCATGGCTGAACCAAAGATGACAACGGATGGATCTCCCGAATCCGGACGTTGAGCCTTCCCAAGGGTAATGTCGTCTCACCCGGGGAATCTCCCAGCATATCGATTGATTGGCGTCAATCAATGCTCTGGGGCAGAACTTGCCCGGGACAGGCCGGAGCGTTCGCCGCCAAGGGAATCCGTCACTGCGGTGATTTTCGGGCGACGGAATCTTTCGCCGTGGCTCTGAAATGGCCCCCAGCCCCGGTGTTTCACGATTTTATCGAACTGGCGTCTCTGGCACGGGCTTTGCATTTGTGCCGCATCCCCACCGCGGCGCCGCGTCGAGTTCCTCCCCGACGCCGCCCCGGTCCCGCCCCACCGGCGTGAAATCGTCGGCGGGAGCGTTTCGAATCTGATCGACGCGTCGTAAGGAAGTCCGGCGCTCGCTCACCGAGGTCCCGAAGAAGGGACCATGCCGATGAGGAGTTTCCGAATCATGAAGCTTTCCACCCGTATCGTTCTCGCGTCCGCCGTCCTCGCCGCGCCCCTGGCCATGGGCGCCCCCATCATGAGCCAGTTCTCCGTGCCCCCGACCTACGACACGAAGGACAACGTGGCCAGGGGCCTGACCGACCACCGCGCCGAGGCGCGTTTCGCCAGCACGACCTCGCTCGCCTCCGGCAAGGCCAAGTACCGCGAGAAGTCCAACGGGACCGTCATCCAGCAGCGCTTCAGCGTCGAGGTCGAGGACGCCACCCCCGGCGACACCCTGACTGTCCTCGTCAACGGCAACATGTACGGCTCCGTCGTCGTCAACGACCTGGGCGGCGCTGAGCTGCAGTTCCGCACCGCGGAGTTCATCGACGATCCGGGCGATGGCGACCCCATCCCCACTGAGTTCCCCAGGATCAACCCCGGCGACAGCATCTCCGTGGGCGACATGAGCGCCACGTTCAACTGATCTTCTTCCTTGGAACGCCATCCGCTCGCTCCCGAGCGGAGAGCCCAATCCAGCCCCGTAGGTGTGAGAGCATCGGCGGGCGCATTCCCGAACCTTAGCGGCGCGTCGTTGGAAGTCCGGCGCTCGCTCACCGAGGTCCCGAAGAGGGGACCATGCCGATGAGGAGTTTCCGAATCATGAAGCTTTCCACCCGTATCGTTCTCGCGTCCGCCGTCCTCGCCGCGCCCCTGGCTCTGGCAAGCCCCGCGTTCATCCCGACCCCGTTCGACTCCCCGATGGACAACGCGGCCCCCAGGGCCACCGAGTTCCGCACCGAGGCTCGCTTCGACAGCGCCGAGCAGGGCTCGAGCCCCCACGGCAAAGCGCGCTACCGCGAGCGTCAGCGCGGGTACTACGGCGTGAACATGATGCAGCGCTTCACCGTTGATGTGCAGGATGCGCAACCCGGCGAGGAGTTCGTCGTCACGGTCAACGGCATGATGATCGGCACGCTGATCGCCAACGACCTCGGCCGGGCGGAGCTCGAGTTCCGCACCGCCGCGTTCATCGACAGCCCCGACGACGGGACGCCGATCCCGAGCGGCTTCCCCCGCATCGAGGCCGGCGCCACGATCACCGTCGGCGACATGGTCGGGACATTCGAAGCCCGCTGATCCCCATTCCCCCGGATGCGCCTTCCGCCCTCTCGGGGGCGGTTGGCGTTTTTTCCGTGCACCGGCGGGGGGTCGGGTTCGCGCCGGCGCGACCTTTCAACAACCACCAAACAAACCCGTCGCGGAGGCGGCACGCCATGTCGCCGCATCGCGGCGTCGGAGTGCATCCCATGATTCAGAAGATGATCTGCCCGGGCGTCGTGGTCGGGCTGGCGATCGCGGTTTCCGCGGCCCACGCCGCGCCCCAGATTCCCAGCGAGTTCGATGCGCCGGGTCAGGCGCTGCTCCGCCAGTTCTCCTACTTCGGAGGCGTCGCGAGTTTCGGCGTCATCGAGGACACCACGCCGGTCTATTCCGGTGGATCGCTCAATGTCTGGGCCGATTTCCAGCACGATCCGATCTTCTCGATCGCCGGGTTCGGCATCGGAACCGGGACGGTCACCGGCGCGGCGCTGAGCGTCCCCGCTGGCGCCGACACGTTCAGCATCACCATCAGCGCGCCCCCCGAGGGGACCCTGAGCCTGATCGTCAATGTGCGCGAGGACGACAACGCCGACGGCTTCATCGACGTCGCCGGCGACGACGACGAGTGGGAGACCCTCGCGATCTTCCTCGATCCGGGGCTGCACGTGTACAACTTCCCCGCCTCGGCGTTCGTCCCGGCCAATGAGGGCACGGGCAACGACATCCAGGAGTTCGACACCACGCCCGCCATGTCCGTGACGCTGACTTTCGAGACCCGGGCGACGAACCCGGGCGGGATCATCGAGGTCCCCGTCTCCTTCTCGATTGATCACGCGGGCTGGTACGTCGGGAACCAGTCGCTGGCGCCCGGCGCCGACCTCAACGGCGACGGGATCGTGGACACCGCGGATCTGGGAATCCTGCTCGGGGCCTTCGGCACGAACAACCCCGCCGCGGATGTCAACGGCGACGGCGTCGTGGACACGGCGGACCTGGGGATCCTCCTGGGCGTCTTCGGGACCCCCGGCTGAGCCGGACGCCGCGCAGAGATCGTCGATCGATGACCGGCCCGCCGCGATGGCGGGCCGGTTTTTATTTCATGGCGCGTCGCGCAAGTTTTCGCGCAGCCGCGATGACGAAAGGTTTTGTCGGTGTCAATGTTCGCAGCGAGGTCGCGCCGCGGCAATGCCCCCTGACAACCCGGAAGCGGCGACGGCTCGGATTTCGCTTCCTCTGGTCCGGTTCTTGCACTACAGTGCGTTGATCAACTCTCGCACTCCCGAGACGGAGCGGCGTTGACGCCTGGGGGGCGTCGTGAGGAGCGTGGAACCTTGCCTGAGTTCCGCCGCTCGCTGGGTTGATGCGATCCGATCTCCGGGTCCCGCGTTCCTCGTTGTGAATGGATCACCGGTGTCGCCAGCGCGGCGCGCCGGGGAACGAACAACCTCGGAGCGCCCCATGCAGCCCGCAACCTCACCCGTCAAACGCTCTCTCCTCGCGCCGATCGCCAGGCCAGCCGCGGTCGCGTCGCTCGCCGCCATGCTCACGCTCGCGGCGCACGCCGGGGCGCCCGGCCCCAACACCGGCGTGATCGAGCCCGCGCTGACCTCGACCACCGGTCAGACCGTCGTCATCCCCAACACCGACCAGGCGTCCGGCTCCCAGCTCCTGAACATGGTGGGGGGCCCGGTCGAGACGAATGTGATCGGCGCGCAGTCGCTGACGGGGCACACGATCACCAGCGCCAACAGCCCCAACCGCGACCTGCGCAATGGGCTCGACAGCCTCGCCGTCGCCGCCAACGGGGGCGACACCGCCGGGATGACCGCCGCGGCCCAGGACCTGATGGACATCCTGCTCGGCAATACGCAGGGGCGGATCTACGACGGCTTCGCGATGCTCAACTACAACCGCGGCGCCTTCGCGCCGGGGCATGTGCCCGGCGAGTACAAGATGAAGACCCTGACCGACAGCGGGCTCACCGCGCCTGGGATCGACGGCCAGCCCCGGAAGATCTGGGAGACCGCCGTCAACTTCCTGTGGTACGACGGGCAGTTCGATTCCGACACGTTCCTGCTCCGCGTCCCGGTCGCCGCGCACGAGTTCGACACGATGCGGATCCACTTCAGGATCTACTCGCTCGTGACCGAGGACTTCGCGCCAACGTGCGTGATGCTCGACCACCGCCTGCCCGGGAGCGTGCAGTTCCCCTACAAGGGCTTCGACGCCGTCTGGGAGAAGATCCAGAACGACAAGGTGACGGAGATCACCGTTGACTTCCCGCCGGTGCGCCTGCTGCGCGGCGTGTACACCTGGGGCTGGAGGGTCCACCCCCCGAGGATCCAGTTCCTGCAGCCGGTGTACGAGATGGTCAACGCGCACACCGGAGCGGTCGAGCTCGAGCCCCAGGGCCTGAGTTACGCCTACCGCAACGCGCAGCTGTCGATCGACGACATCGGCGACGCCGCCCCGGAGAAGAAGATCTACACTGTCGCGCAGGCGGTGCTGGGCGGCGCCACCCCGGCGCAGACGCTGGCGATGCTGACCGATGCGATCACCGCGCCGGCCGGCGTCTGGCAGGGCTGGGCGGACCTGCTCGAGAACCAGAACGGTTTGCCCCAGGAGGCGTGGGACGCGCTCGCCTCGCAGGGGCTCTCCCCCGGGAACTTCGGCGATTACGACTACGTCAGCGCGTACATGAACAACGAGATGTACGGCGACGGCCCCAACGGCAACCGCATCACCGGCTGGCTCCAGGGCGACAGGCTGAAGGTCGCTCTGGTCAACCTCGACAACCACACGCACTACTTCCGCAACGTTGATTTCGGCGCGAAGCTGACCAACGACATCGACGCGGGGAGCTTCCCGTCCGGTTCGCACTCGTTCGAGGTGATGAACTTCAAGCCCACCTACGGCGCGCCCAAGGTCGCGGAGATGCAGTGGCGCGCGGGGTGGGGGTTCCGCCCGCACTTTGATGTCATCCAGCAGTCCGACGTCTTCTCCAGGCTCGCGGACAACGTGATGACCCTCGAGTTCACCGACGGGCACGGCCGGACGCACTCCGGCTGGCAGTACGACGCGGACATCCGCGGCGGCGACTTCCGGTTCAACCCTCCGAACTTCATCATCGAATCCCCTGAGCACCCCAGCCCATCCCGCCTCAAGGACGCCGACGGGCTCGACGGGCTCGTCATCGGCCAGCTCACCGAGGGCTACGGCGTCGCGAGGATGTGCGACCACCTCGAGCATCCCCTGGGCGGCTTCTGCCAGAACGACATCGGCCCGTACAACCCCAACGGCGCGCTGAACGTGGACACCGACGGCGACGGCGTCAACGACGTGCTCTGGTTCCCGCCGTTCCTGCGCAACCCCAACCCGGCGGGCGGCGACATCATCCCCCCCACGCCGGCTTGGAAGCCCTTCCTCTGGATCAACCCCAACAACGGGACGCTCTTCATCGATCCCAGCGACCCGAGCCAGGGGTACTGGTCGGACCTGACGTACTCCCACGGCGCCCCGATCGCGCCCGGCGCGACGCTCAGCGCCCACATCCAGGCGCCAAGGGCGTCGGCGCAGGTCTTCTACCAGTTCGACGACTGCTTCCACGACAACGCGATCTTCTCGCCGCACCCGACCTTCTCGCCCGGCTCGCTGATCACCCCCGATCTCAACAACGACGGGATCGTGGACACCGCGGACCTCGGCATACTCCTCGGGTCGTTCGGTTCCAACAACCCCGCCGCGGATGTCAACGGCGACGGCGTCGTGGACACGGCGGACCTGGGCATCCTCATCGGCGCGTTCGGAACGGCCGGCTGATCCCTGTTCGCCGGATATTTTCAACACAACATTTCTTCGAAAAACATCTGAGTTCCTGCATGGCATCGATATTGAGACAACATCATCCTTTATACTGGCTCGCTCCCGCCGAGCGAAAACCCTGCCTTCCCCCAAACCGTCCAGAAGGGAGATTCGACTCATGAACTCACCCCGAACTTTCTTCCGCATGCTCACCGTCCTCGGTGTCGCCGGCGCGTTCGCCGCTCAGGCCCCGGCGCAGACCATCACGGTGGACACCTCGTCCCTCGTCACCGACTTCACCGGAGCGCGCACCGTGGCCGACCTGCCGGGCCCCGACGGCAAGGTCTCGCTCCTGGAAGCGGGGATCGCGTCGGACAACACGCCGGGCGTCCAGACCATCGCCTTCGATGTGCCGCAGGCGGAGTGGGAGTTCCAGTGGCTCTACCCGGGCCGGCTGGTGCTGCATCCGACCGTCTTCCGGGTCTTCGAGCCGGTGATCCTCGACGGGACGACGCAGACCGCGTCCACCGGCGACACCAACCCCGACGGCTGCGAGGTCGTCATCTGGGCGTCGATGTACGTGCTCGGCGACGGCAGCACGGTGACCGGCTTCGACAGCGTGCCGTTGAACGTCACCGGATCGAACTGCCTGATCGAGAACATCACGGGGCTGTCGAGCATCTCCCTGTTCGGGGGCTCGGGCAGTCTCGTCCGCAACAACAACATCGCCAGCACGATCAAGATCGACCGCTCCAACGACAACGTCGTCGTCGGCAACACCTGCCAGCGCGTCCGTGTCCTCGGGTTCATCAGCGAGTTCGGGACCGGACCCATCACCAACACCAGGATCGGCGGGCCGACCCTCGAGGAGCGGAACTACATCACCGGCTACGGCACGTGGGACGGCGAGGGCTTCCCCAGCGGCACGACGGTGCAGCTCTTCGACACCCAGGGCACGATCGTCGAGAACAACTGGATCGGCGTCACGCCCGACGGCCTGGCGCAGGGCAACCTTGCCTCCACCGTCGGCGTCGGGTTCGAGCACGAGAACCACGACGTCGTCATCCGCGACAACCTGATCGCCGGCATCCTCGGCCACGGCACGGGCCCACACGCCGCGGGTCTGCTCTTCGGCTGGGGCGTCCTTGTCAGCGGCGCCGGCACGAACATCGACATCGTTGGCAACACCATCGGCCTCGACGCCAACGGCGATCCGTTGCTCGGCAGTGTGTACGGCGTCGATGTCGGGACGCCGGTCACCAACCCCTCCTCGGTGGTCGGCGTCACCATCGGCGGGCAGCTCCCGGGCGAGGGCAACACCATCGCAGGCCATCTGTTCAACGGCGTCACGGTCGGGGACGATGCGCTGCCGGTGCGCATCTCCGGCAACGCGATCCACGACAACAACGGGATCGGCATCGACCTGGTCCCGAGCAGCTTCGGCTTCGGCGTCTCGCCCAATGATGCCTTCGACGCCGACACCGGCGGCAACGGCGTCCAGAACTTCCCCGACCTCGAGTCGGCGACGCTCAACGGCGCCCTGCTCAATGTCATCGGGACGCTGCACTCCTCGTCGCTCGACGACTTCACGCTCGAGTTCTTCGCCTCGCCGGCCTGCGATGACTCCGGCTTCGGCCAGGGGCAGGTCTATCTCGGCACGGCGGATGTGACGACGGACTCGCAGGGCGACGCGTCCTTCGACGTGAACATCCCGGCGGTCGTCGCCGAGGGCTGGGTCATCACCGCCACCGCGACGCTCGAGCCAACCGGTGAGACCTCGGAGTTCTCGTTCTGCGCCGCCATGACCCTCGGCGAGAGCGGCAAGAGCGCCGATCTCAACGGCGACGGGATCGTCGATACCGCCGACCTGGGCATGATGGTCGGCATGTTCGGGACCGCCGAACCCATCGCCGATCTGAACAGCGACGGCGTCGTGGACACGGCCGACCTCGGGGCCCTGCTCGCAGCGTTCGGCACGGCCGGCTGAGTTTCTCCGCCAGAACTTCGACCGCTCCGGGACGCCGGGCCCCTCAACCAGGGGGCTCGGCGTTTTCGTCGATCGACGATTTTTTCCGTCGTTCCCCCGGAATCACCGCCGTCGTGGCGCCTGCAGGGCCGATTCCGGACTCTGGCGCCTCCTTTGCATCGGACCCGAGGCGGGGGGCATCGGCCCCCCGTGAAGTTTGACCCGCTCCGGATCCCGATGACGACATCGGGGCCTGGCGGGGACACCGGACCGGAGAGGAACCGATGGCTACCACCAATCGCGCGTCCCGCGCGGATCACCCGAAACCCAGGTCCCGGCGGGCCCTGCTCTCGATGCTGGCGCTCGTGCCCATTGCTGCGATCGGCGTCGTCGCATCGGGCGACTCGGACGACAGCGCCACCGACCGGGGCCCCGGCTCGCTGGTCATGTTCGCCTACAACGACCTGGGCATGCACTGCATGAACGACGACTACGAGGACCTGCTGATCCTCCCGCCGTTCAACACCATGCGGGCCTTCGTCCTGCAGCGTGGCGGTTCGCCCGAGCCCATCACCGAGAACCTCAACATCCGCTTTGAGGTCCCCTCGAACACCGTCGCCGCGGACCGCACGAACTTCTGGCAGCAGAGCGCCGGGCTCTTCGGCGTGCAGCTGACGCCGGACGTCGGGCTCTTCGGCGCCGGGCTCAGCGGTCAGATGGAGCAGGTCCCGGGGACGAAATACTGGGAGATCCTGGGTGTTCCCGTCACGCCTTTCGAGGACACGGGTCTGATGAACCCGTACGCGCTGGGCAACATCACCGCGACCGGCGCCGCGGGCAACGTCGCCACCGCGAGCGTCACGCCGGTCTCCGTCGAGCTGACCTGCCACCTCTGCCACCGCACCGAGGGGATCTCCGTCGGGCGCGACATCCTCCAGAAGCACGACAAGCTCCACGGCACGAACATCGAGGCGACGGCGCCGGTGCTCTGCGCCGAGTGCCACTCGGACAACGCGCTCGGCGCGCCGGGTCAGCCCGGGATCTCGTCCTTCAGCCACGCGATGCACAACTCGCACGCCGACCGCATCGCCACGCTCAACCTCGACAACGAGTGCTACGCCTGCCACCCGGGCATCCGCACGCAGTGCCAGCGCGGCAACCACTTCGTCGCCGGCGTCACGTGCAACGAGTGCCACGGCGAGATGACCGACCTGGGCAACCCCGCCCGCAACCCGTGGGTGGACCTGCCCAGGTGCTCGGAGTGTCACAATGAGCCGGGCTTCGAGTTCGAGGAGCCGGGCAAGCTTTATAAGGATTCGCGCGGGCACGGCGGGGTGTACTGCTTCGTGTGCCACGGCAGCCCCCACGCCTGGGCGCAGGCCGCGACCGTCGCCGACAACGTGCAGGCGACGCGCCTCCAGGGTCACCCCGGCATCATCAGCGAGTGCACGACGTGCCACACGCAGATGCCAAGCGACCCCTTCCCCCACCGACGTGAAGACTGACCCCGCCGCGAGCGAAAGAGAGAACACGACCATGCGCAACCGCACCAAAAACATCTACGCCCCGGCCCTGGCGACGGCCCTGCTCGCCGGGACCGCCCAGGCGGACATCCAGTATTCCGTGACTGATCTTGGCCCGATCGGAGGACCCACCACGGCGACGGCGCCCGGGAGCGTCGCGCTCGACTGCACAGAAACCGGCGCCGTCGCCGGGTACTCCGTCGTCATGGACGGCCAGCGCTTCCTGCACGCCACGATCTGGAACGGCGCCCCGGTCTCGCTCATGCCGCTGCCCGGCGACGACCACAGCGCCGCGATGGCGATGAACGAGGCCGGGACGATCGTCGGCGTCTCCTACACGCTCGGCACGACGCAGCCCACCGCCGTGCAGTGGGTCGGCGGCATGCCCAGCATGATCGGGAGCTTCACACCCACGGCGATCAACAGCGCCGGCGTCGCCGTCGGGTCGCAGCAGACCTCACCGCTCAGCGCCGTCCGCAACGGCGTCATCTGGCAGGGCGGGATCGTCTCGCCCCTGGGCACGCTCGGCGGCGAGAACAGCCACGCCGACGACATCAACGACAACAACGTCATCGTCGGCTGGGCCTCCACGCCCAGCGGCAATCTCCACGCCTTCAGCTTCCAGTCCGGCGTCATGCACGACCTGGGCACGCTCGGCGGCGCCGTTTCGCAGGCGAGAGCGATCAACGAGTCGGCGCAGGTTGTCGGCTACGCCGTCAACGGCGCCGGGCAGCCCCACGCCTTCCTCGCCCAGCTCAACCCCGACGGCTCGGCCATGCCGATGTCCGACCTGGGCGAGCTCGGCGGCGGGTCGAGCTACGCCTACGACATCAACGGGTCGGGGGTCATCGTGGGGACCTCCGACTCGCGGGCGTTCGTCATCGACGGCGGCGCGATGCAGGATCTCAACGGACTCGTCAGCCCCGCCGCGAGCTGGCGCCTCGACCGCGCCACGGGCGTCAACGACTCCGGGCAGATCATCGGCTCCGGCGCGCACTTCGGCCTACCCCGCTCGTTCCTGCTCACGCCGATGACGATGACCCTCGCCGCCGACCTCAACAACGACGGCGTCGTGGACACCGCCGACCTGGGCATCCTGATCATGCTCTTCGGGTCGAGCGACCCCACCGCCGACATCAACGGTGACGGCGTCGTGGACACGGCGGACCTGGGCCTGCTGCTGGCCGCGTTCGGGACGATGGCGCCGTAACGACGCCGATCGATCAACCAACCGATCGGGATCCGACTCTCAGTGATACCGCCGCAAGGGTGACACGCTCGTGTCACCCTTGCTGTCATGCCGGAACATCACGCATGAACTCAGGGACCGGGTGCGCCGACCGGTTTTTGCATGCGCCCGGCGCGTCAGAGAGTTGGCAACGGCGACGGCGCAACACGGATAATCCGGAGTTGCGCGGCGCTCGCTGCGCCAAATTTTCGTCGGTGCGCCGGCGCAGAAATTAATCCTCCTCTTTCATCACCGGAACGGAACTGCTGCACGATAAAGATGTCATTCTCTACATCGTGGACGCCGATTGCCCGCGCGCACTCGTCAGAGCACGCGGATTCGGCACAGCGGGAATCGCAGATTGTGGGGGCAACCGGATTCGTGAATATGACGGCGTTTGGCGTCGATGGCATCCCCGTGATGCTCGCGCTGACGCTGCAGTCCTCGTGGCTGGTTCTCGGGCTCCCGGCGGCGGGATTGTGCCTGGTCATTGCGCTGCTGGTCCGCCGGCGCATCGAGCTGCGCCACTACGAGCGCTCGCACCGGGCGCGCACCGAAGCGATCGATCGCGGCAGCCACAAGGCGCGCCTGCAGTACCCCGACATCGACCTCTCGCAGTGCATCGGGTGTGGCGCGTGCGTGCGCGCCTGCCCCGAGGACGGCGTGCTCGATCTGCTGCACGGGCAGGCCGTCGTCGTCCACGGCGCCCGGTGCGTCGGGCACGGCCTGTGCGCGCAGGCGTGCCCCACCGCGGCGATCGCGCTCACCCTGGGCGACCTCGCCGACCGCCGCGATCTGCCCGCGATCGAGCAGGACCTCGAGGCCGTCGGCGCGCCGGGGCTCTTCATCGCCGGAGAGCTCAGCGGGTACGCGCTGGTCAAGACCGCCGTCACGCACGGCGCCGCGGTCGCCGACGCCGTCGCCGCTTCGATCGGACAGCGCAACGGGCGCGCGACCAACCATCCCGGAAACGGGAGCGACGCCGGCGGCTTCAGCGACCTGCTGATCGTGGGACTCGGGCCGGCGGGGCTCTCGTGCGCGCTGCGCTCGAGGGAGCTCGGGCTGGATTTCACGGTCATCGAGCAGAGCGAACAGATCGGCGGCGCCGTCGCGGCGTACCCGAGGCGCAAGCTCGTCATGTCCCAGCCGGTCCGGCTGCCCATCCACGGCGAGATGACCAAGCAGCAGTACGTCAAGGAGGAGCTGATCGACCTCTGGCGCGACGCTGTCGAGACCAACGACCTTCCGATCCGCACCGGCGTCCGGCTCGACAAGGTCAGCCGGGGCGACGACGGCGTGTTCACCGCGCAGACGAGCGCCGGGACATTCCGCGCCCGCTCCGTCTGCCTGGCGCTGGGCCGGCGGGGAACGCCCCGCACGCTCGGCGTCCCCGGCGAGGACCTGCCCAAGGTCGCGTACAGCCTCCTGGACGCGGAGTCGTACACGGGGCGGCGGATCCTCGTCGTGGGCGGCGGCGACAGCGCTGTCGAGGCGGCGATCGGCCTCTCCGAGCAGCCCGGCAACGACGTCACGCTCTGCTACCGGAAGAAGGACTTCTTCCGCCTCAAGGCGCGCAACGACACGCGCGTCCGCGCCGCCATCTCCAGGGGGAAGGTCAACGCCCTCTTCTGCTGCGACCCCGTCGAGATCAGGCCCGGCGAGGTGACGCTCCGCCAGCGGCGAGACGACTCCGACGAGACGGGCGAGACGCTCGTCATCCCCAACGACGACGTCTTCGTCTTCGCCGGCGGCAAGCCCCCGTTCGACCTGCTCCGGGACGCGGGCGTCTCGTTCGACCCGGAGGACCGCCCCGAGCCCCCGACGGTGGCCGAGCGCAGCACGGCGCTGCTGGCCGCGGTGTCGGCGCTGCTGGTCAGCGCCGTCGCGATGCTGGTCTGGGTGCTCTCGCACGCGCCGTACTACGGCAGCCCGCTCGAGCTCCGCCGCATCCGGGAGGGGTACGACTGGCTCCGCCCCGGCGGTCCGTTCGGGCTGACGCTGGGCATCCTCGCGTGCGTGATGTTCGTCTGGAACCTGACGTTCCTGCTCCGGCGCTCGCGCCGGTTCGGGCGTTTCATCCCGGGATCGATGCGCCTGTGGATGAACTCGCACGTCTTCACGGGGCTCTTCTCGGGGCTGTGCGTCGTCGTCCACGCCGGGTTCACGTTCCGCGTCACCTCCGGCGGGTTCGCCTTCTGCTCGCTGTTCATCGTCATCACCAGCGGCGTCGTCGGGCGCTACTTCTACGCCTTCGTCCCCAGGGCCGCCAACGGGCGGGAGATCGACCTGGGCGAGCTGCGCGCCAAGCTGGGCGCGATGTCGGCGGAGTGGGACCGCAGCAGCCGGGGCTTCGGCGCCGAGGCGCGGCTGCGCGTCGATGAGATCGTTGACCGGGCCCGGTGGCGGTCCACGCTGCCGGGGCGGATCCGGGAGCTGATCGTGGGGCAGTTCCGGCTCCGCGCGACGCTGCGCCGGCTCCGCGCCCGGGCGCACGCCGAGGACATCGCCCCCGACGAGGTCCGCGACGTCATGGTGCTCGCCCGCCGCGCGTACCGCCTGACGCTGCAGATCACGCACTACGAGGAGATCCGGGCGCTGCTGTCCACGTGGCGCTACTTCCACCGATGGCTGGCGCTGCTGATGGTGCTGCTGGTCATCACGCACATCGTCACCGCGCTCCGCTACGCCAACCTGGCGCTGCCCGAGGTGCGGGACGCGGCATGGGGGGCGGCGCCATGAACATGAAGCACGTCTCGGTGATCACCGCGGCGCTGTCGCTGATCATCGTCCTCGCCGTCGCCTACTGGAGCTCGAGCAACCTGGCCTCGCCCGGCCCGCTGGCGCCGGCGCACGACCGCGTCCCGGAGCTGCGCGACGCGCGGGGCTGCAGGGCGTGTCACGGCGAAGACACCGGGCAGCAGCGCATGGCCGACGCCTGCGCCGCCTGTCACGAGGTCATCGAGCGGCAGATCGCCGAGGGCGCCGGCATCCACGGCGGGATCGACGCGGAGCTGGCGCCGAGGTGCGACCGGTGCCACTTCGAGCACGTCGGCGACGCGATCCCGCTGGTCTCCTCGGAGTCCTTCGGGCAGGCGGGGATCGGGTCGATCGAAGACTACAGGCACGAGTGGACCCCCGGGTTCGACCTGACCGGAAAGCACGCCGAGCTGGGCTGCGAGCGGTGTCACGTCCACGCGCACGAACTCATCATCGGCGAGGGGCAGCAGCGGTTCCTGGGGCTGACGCAGGACTGCGTCTCGTGCCACGAGTCGCCCCACGACCCGGGCCTGGAGGTCGCCTGCGCCGTCTGCCACGGGCAGTCCGAGCCCTTCGACCGCGTCGCGGAGTTCGAGCACCCCGACACGTTCCCGCTCGTTGACGGCCACGCGGCGCCCAAGTGCACCGACTGCCACGCCGGCAAGACGTTCGAGAGCATCTCGACCGACTGCGCCTCTTGCCACACCGACGACTACAACCTGACCACCGACCCCGACCACCTGCTGCTGGCGATGAGCGTCGAGTGCATCCAGTGCCACACGACCAGGGACTGGACGGTCCCGGACTACGAGCACCCCGAGGTCTTCGCGCTGACCGGCAGGCACGGCGACGCGGCGTGCGCGGATTGCCACAACGCCGGGACGACGCCTGCGCAGGCCGTGCTCGGGAGCGCCGAGACGCGCAGCGCCAGGGGCTGCGCCGCCTGCCACGAGACCCCGCACAACGAGGCGCTGAGCGCGCAGTCCGTCATCGCCTTCGCCGGCGCGAACCCCGCCGATGCCTGCGCTCTCTGCCACCTCGCGGAGGACGACTCGTTCGCGGCTGCCGACGGACGGATGACCCCCGCGCTGCACGAGCTGACCGGGTTCTCCCTCGCGGCGCCGCACGACTCGCAGGCCTGCGCCGATTGCCACGAGCGCGACGCCGGCGGATACGGCGACCCGCGGGCCTTCCATGCGGCGTACCCCGGCAGGGCGCAGGACGACTGCCAGGCGTGCCACGAGGACCCTCATCTGGGGCAGTTCCTCGACGGACCCACCGGCGGTCGCTGCGTCGAGTGCCACCGGCGCACGGAGTTCACGCCGAGCCGCTTCGACCTGGAGATGCACGCGGTCAACGCGTTCCCGCTCACCGGGGCGCACCGCGCGGTCGCCTGTGTCGCCTGCCACGAGATCGACCGCGGCGCGCAGCGCTTCGCCGGGACGACCGGCGTGTGCGCCGACTGCCACGAGGACATCCACCGGGGCCGGTTCGACGACGTGATGGCCAGCCCCGCGCCCGGCGGCGGCACGGGCTGCGCGCGCTGCCACAACACCGGGTCCTTCAACGACGTCCGCTGGAGCGCCGAGGAGCACGACCGCCTCGCCGGCTACGCGCTGATCGGCGCACACGCCGGGGCCTCGTGCCGGGACTGCCACACCGACCGGTCAACGACTGTGGCCTCGTTCGCCGCGGCGAGCACGAGCTGCGCCGACTGCCACACCGACATCCACCAGGGCCAGTTCCGCGTCGATGGCGTGACGGACTGCGCCGCGTGCCACCAGGACTTCGTCTCGTTCCGCACGATCGCGTTCGACCACCAGAACCGGAGCCGCTTCCCCCTCGACGAGGACCACCGGACGCTGGACTGCGCCGCGTGCCACCGGGTTTACGAGTCGGACTACGGGCCCGTCACACGCTACCGCCCCCTCGGGATCCGCTGCCAGGACTGCCACGACGCGCGGGGCCTCACAGGAGCAGGCACACCATGAGTTGTCGTTTCACGGCTCTGCTGGCGCTGGTGTGCGCCACGGCGGCGCTGGCCGCCCAGCCGACGCGCGTCGCGTTCACCGTCATCACGGTGTCGGGCCGCAGCGTGTTCATCAACGTGGGCCGCGACGCCGGCGTCACGCCCGGGGCGCTGGTGACGATCGATCTCGCCGGCGGCGGGCGGATCGAGTCCGTCGTCCGGGAGGTCTCCGCGACGAACTCGCGCGTGGACATCCCCGACGGCGTCGAGCTGCCCGCGGTCGATGACCGGGGCGAGATCCTGCTGACCCCATCGGACGAGCCGGTCCAGGAGACACCGCCCTCGAAACAGGAGGAGGCGCCCGAGCACCCGCCGTGGATGCGCAAGGAGGAGGCGCGCACCGAGGACCAGCCCCTGCTCGCCCCGGCGTTCTCGACCGATCCCAGGGACCGCCCCACCGAGGTCCACGGCCGGGCGTACGCGCAGCTCCGCTTCACGCACGACAGCGGTGGCGGACGCAACAACGACTTCTTCTACACCCGCGCCGGGACCTCCTTCCGCGTGACCAACCCCTTCAAGCGCGGCGGCGAGCTCCAGTTCTCCGGAGACATCGACTACCGCGGCGCCGACCTGCTCAGCAGCAGCGAGAGCGACGCCGACCTGCGCATCGACCGGCTCAACTACACCATCGGCGGCCACGAGCACTCGCCCTACAGGCTCCAGCTCGGACGCTTCTACTCCAAGTCCGTCCCCGAGATCGGGCTCATCGACGGCGTCGAGGGCGCGTTGCAGCTCGAGGGCGGCTGGCGGCTCGGGACCGGCGTCGGCTTCTACCCCGTTCCATTCCCCGACCGCGACACCGGCGAGGACTACGGCGTGCACGTCTTCGCCGACTACGAGTCCGGCAAGGAACGCTGGTTCTCCTCCACCATCGCCTACCAGCAGACCTGGCACGACGGCGAGCAGGACCGCAACCTCATCATCGGCCGGTTCAACTCCAGGCCCACCAGCAAGCTGTGGTTCACCGGGCTGGCGCTGATCGATCTCTACGGCTCGGGCGACACGATAAAAAACGAGGACTTCGGCCTGACCGAGCTGCTGCTGACCGCGCGGTACACCCCCACGAAGGCCACCGGCGTCTCGGCGACGTACGTCCACACCACCTGGCCCGAGCTCAAACGCCGCGAGTTCGCCAACCTCCCCGCCGAGCTGATCCGCGACGGCGTCGTCGATCGCGTCAACACCTCGGGGTGGGTCCGCCTGACCGACGACTTCCGCCTCGGCGCCCGCGCCAACGCCTGGAGCGACCAGGACGGCAACGGCTACGGCGGCGAGATCAGCGCCGACTGGACCGACGTCTGGGGCGACACCTCCGCGCTCCACGGCGCGATCTACTTCAACGACAACCGCAACAACCACGGCGTCGGCCTCCGCCTGCGCGCCCGCGACCGCATCGGCGGCGTCGATGTCTCGGCCGGCTACAACGGCTTCCGCTACACCACCGAGGGGCTCGTCGGGGGCGACGAGACCACCACACGCCACGCGCTCGTCGCGGATGTCTCCTGGTCCGACGGGCCCTGGAGCTACACCGTCTCCGCGTCGCACCGCTTCGGACAGAACGAAAACTCCTACAGCCTGGGGCTGTACCTCAACTACCGGTTCTGACATGAGCAACAAGCGGCAAATCCTCATCGGGCTCGGCATCCTCGTCGGCATGGTCGCCTGCGGATCGCTCGTCCCCAGGCAGGGCTGGAGCCCGAAGAACGGGCCCGTCGTCCCGCACGACACCTTCCCCGCCGACTGCTCGCTCTGCCACAAGAGCGGCTCGTGGACCGACATCCGCGAGGACTTCGTGTTCGATCACGAGGCGCTGACGGGTTACGCCCTGCGCGGCGCCCACGAGGACGCCTCCTGCCTGATGTGCCACAACGACCGGGGCCCGGCGGGCCGCTACGCCGCCCGGGGTTGCGCCGGATGCCATGAGGACCCGCACCGCGGACGATCCGGCCCCGACTGTGTCGATTGCCACAACGAGAACGACTGGCGCCCCATCGACGCCATCCGTCTGCACAGCCTGACGCGCTTCCCGCTGGTCGGCCCCCACGCGGCCGCGGAGTGCTTCACCTGCCACAAGGGCGCGCAGGTCGGCAACTTCGAGGGTCTCGAGCCCGACTGCGCGACGTGCCACATCCAGGACGCCAACACCGCGACCGATCCCGACCACATCGCCGAGGGCCTGACCAACGACTGCCAGCAGTGCCACTCGCAGCTGGGCTGGTCGCCGGCTCGCTTCGATCACCCCGCCTCGTTCCCGCTCATCGGGGGCCACGCCAATGTCAACTGCAGCGCCTGCCACATCCTCCGCGCGATCACCGCGGTGGACCCGGACTGCGCCTCGTGCCACATCGACGACTATCTCAACACGGTCGAGCCCAACCACGCGCTGGCCGGCTTTGATCAGGACTGCATGCGCTGCCACAACGTCTTCCGCTGGGGCAGCGGGATGTTCGAGCACACGCCCAGCTTCCCGCTGACCAACGGGCACGACATCCAGGACTGCGCCCAGTGCCACGACGGCGGCGTCTTCATCGGGACGCCCACCGACTGCGTCGCGTGTCACCTCGACGACTACAACAGCACGATCAGCCCGCCGCACGGGACCTCCGGTTTCTCGACCGACTGCGCGGAGTGCCACGACACCACGGGTTGGGGCACGGGGATGTTCGAGCACCCGATGTCCTTCCCCCTGACCAACGGCCACGCCGGGCATTCCTGCATCACCTGCCACACCGGGGGCGTGCTGACCGGGCTCTCCACCGACTGCGTCTCGTGCCACCTGACGGACTACAACAACACGAGCGATCCCGGCCACGCCGCCACCGGCTTCAGCACCGACTGCATGCTCTGCCACGACACGGCGGACTGGCGCAACGCCGAGTTCACGCACACGCCGGCGTTCCCGCTCACCGGCGGCCACAACGGCCCGCTGTGCACCGACTGCCACACCGGCGGCGTGTACACCGGGACCTCGCCGGTCTGTGTCTCGTGCCACCTGACCGACTACAACAACACCAACGACCCGGACCACGCGATGGTGGGCTTCAGCACCGACTGCATGCTCTGCCACGACACGAACAGCTGGGGCGACGCGGTCTTCGTTCACACACCGACGTTCCCGCTCACCGGCGGGCACAACGGCCCGCTGTGCACCGACTGCCACACCGGCGGCGTGTACACCGGGACGCCGACGGACTGCGCCGCGTGCCACACCGACGATTACAACGCCACGGACGACCCCGATCACGCACTCGCCGGGTTCAGCACGGATTGCGCGCTCTGTCACAACACCACGAACTGGGGCAACGCCAACTTCACGCACACGCCGAGCTTCCCGCTGACCAACGGGCACAACGGGCCGTCCTGCGCCGATTGCCACGCCGGGAACGTCTTCATGGGAACGCCGACGGACTGCGTCGCGTGCCATCTCGATGACTACAACAACACCGTGAGCCCCGACCACGCCGCCTCGGGGATCTCCACCGACTGCGCGGACTGCCACGACACCACCGGCTGGGGCAGCGGGATGTTCGAGCACCCGATGTCGTTCCCGCTGACCAATGGCCACGCGGGGCACGCCTGCGCCGCCTGCCACACCGGGGGCGTGATCACGCCGCTGCCGACCGACTGCGCCTCGTGCCATATCGGCGACTACAACGCCACGAGCGACCCGGATCACGCGCTCGCCGGCTTCAGCACCGACTGCGCGATCTGCCACGACACCACGACGTGGAACAACGCGGACTTCACCCACACGCCGTCGTTCCCGCTCACCGGCGGGCACAACATCCCGAGCTGCACCGACTGCCACACCGGCGGCGTGTACTCCGGGACCAGCCCCGACTGCGTCTCGTGCCACCTGACCGACTACAACAACACCAACGACCCCGACCACGCCGCCACCGGCTTCGGGACCGACTGCATGCTCTGTCACGACACGTTCGACTGGCACAACGCGGTCTTCAACCACCCCGCCTCGTTCCCGCTCATCGGCGGCCACAACGGCCCGCTCTGCACCGACTGCCACACCGGCGGCGTGTACACCGGGACCTCGCCGGACTGCGTCTCGTGCCACCTGACGGACTACAACAACACCAACGACCCCAACCACTCGACGTCAGGCTTCGGGACCGACTGCATCATGTGCCACGACGTCTTCGACTGGCACAACGCCAGCTTCAACCACCCGTTCCCGATCACCACCGGCGCCCACCGCAACCTGGACTGCATCGACTGCCACACCATCCCGGCCGCCACGCCGCAGTTCAGCTGCATCGACTGCCACGAGCACCGGCAGTCGAGCATGGACAGCAAGCACCACGACGTGCGGAACTATGTCTGGGAGAGTCAGGCCTGCTACAACTGCCACCCCAACGGCAGGAGCTAGTGGCGCCGATCGGCAACAACAGCACCGTGCCGGGAATGTGATCTCAGAGATTCACGGGTGCGGCAATGGGCGTAACTGGACTCGAACCAGTGACCTCTGCCATGTGACGGCAGCGCTCTAGCCAACTGAGCTATACGCCCCGATCGCCGCGACAAACGCTGGCCGTCGCGGCGGGACGGCTGAGGATAGCTCGGCTGCCGGTTGAGTCCAGCCGCTTGATTCCTGGCCTGTTGGACGCGCATGGCGCTCGATCTGGCGCCGATAATCCCATTCGTGGCGCTCCAGAAACGCGGGATCGAGACCCGCCAGTGTGACCTGCGGCGTCCGCGATACGGCTGTAAATCCTTATTTCAAAGAGGTTATCAGGAATTTCGTTGACTGATCATCCCGATCTCGGTAGCGTGAAGCCGCAAACAGGGAATCGGCGGCCTTGCACGGGCCGCCCCAGCAGGAGAGAGAGTCAGACCATGGACAACCTGAAACGTTCGAGCGTTGTCGCGTGCGCGACCGCGGTCGGCATGGCGCTCGCCGCCGGGGAGGCGTCGGCCGGGATCATCGTGGACACGATGGACGGCACGGCCTTCTCGCCGCGCGACACCACATCCTTCAACCCCCCCACCTCGGAGCAGACCGCGCTGGTGCAGGGATTCACCATCACAGACGCCTCAACGCTGAACACCGCGTCGATCCGCGGCTACAGCCAGGGCGCCGATGTGATCATCGCCATCGCATCCCAGGTCGGCCCGGGAACATTGGGCGCCAGCGTGCTCTTCGAGCAGACCTTCACGGTGACCGCCGACGGCGTCGGGACGAGCGTCCGCACGTTCGATCTCGGCGGCCTGGCGCTGGGCGCGGGCGACTACTACTTCGTCGTCATGTCCGAGGATCCGGACGGCTTCGAGTGGTCCAAGGTCGCGCGGACCGGCTCCATCGGTGTCGGCGATCGTGGCTCGTCCACGTTCCTCAGCGGCGCCTCGTGGTACGCGCAGCCCTACGCCTTCCAGACCGGTGCATCGGCGCAGGTCTTCACGCTGGAGATCGACGGCGTCGCGGTACCGTCCCCGGCGGGTCTTGCAACGATGCTCGCGGCGGGCGCTGTCGCGGGGACCAGGCGCAGGCGAGGCTGACGCTCCGGCGTTCTCGCCCACATTCCATGCACAGGTCGTCAACGCCGCCCCGGTTCGGGTGATTGTGTGCGCGTGATGGTGCTAGTCTCGCCGGAACAGGGCAGGCGTAGTCCCGATCGCGTGGGGCGATCGGATCGCTGAAGAGCGTCCGTGCAGGCGCCGGATGTGGTTGGACCGCACCCGCGGCGGTCGCGCCGGCCCAGGATTGACGCCCGAGCCGGATCGACAACCGCCATGAATCGCCTGCTGTCCTCGTTCCTCGCCCAGACCGACGCCGCCCAGGGCGTCGCGGACGCCGCCGACACCGGCGCTGCTTCGTCACTGCCCGTGGAGCCGGGCACGCTGCTCTCGTACGGCGTCTCGGCGGTGAAGGTGATCCTGATCGTCTTCGTGGGCTGGGTGCTTGCGGGCTGGGCGCGTCGGTTGACGCGCAACGCGCTCAAGCGCGCCGGGATCGAGCTGACGCTCGCGAAGTTCCTGAGCAACCTCTCCCGGTGGGCGATCCTCGCGCTCGTGGTCATCTCGGTGATGAGCGTCTTCGGGATCGAGACGACGAGCTTCGCCGCACTCATCGGCGCCGCGGGCCTGGCGATCGGCCTTGCGTTCCAGGGCACACTGGGCAACATGGCCTCGGGGATCATGCTGCTGCTGTTCCGGCCCTTCAAGGTCGGCGACTTCATCACGTGCGCGGGCGTCTCGGGGACCGTTGACGAGATCGAGCTCTTCTTCACCACGCTCGACACACCGGAGAACCGCAGGATCATCATCCCCAACGGGAACGTCTTCGGCTCGACGATCGAGAACGTCACGCACCACGCCAGGCGCCGCGTCGATGTCGCCGTCGGGGTCGAGTACAGCGCGGCGATCGACGAGACCCGCGCCGCGTTGCTGCAGGCGGTGCAGACGATCTCGCAGATGGAGGGCGCTCTCAGCGACCCCGCGCCCGCCGTGGTGCTGGGCGACCTGGGCGACTCCGCCGTCGCCTGGTCGTGCCGAGTCTGGGCCCGGACACCCGATTTCCTCGCCGTCAAGCAGGCTCTAACGCGGGAGGTCAAGGCGGGGCTCGACGCGGCGAACATCGGCATCCCCTTCCCGCAGATGGACGTGCACCTCGACGGCGCGCTCGAGCGTCACAGCTGAGCCGCGCCGGATCGACGATGATTTCTTTTCTTTACGGAGACCCAGTCATGTTGAAACCCCGCCTCTTCATCTTGCCCGCAGCACTCTGCATCGCAAGCGGTTCGGCGCTGGCGCAGGACGCCGCGGACCCCGGAACGGTCGAGATCCCCGAGCCCCCGAAGTGGGAGCGATCGCTCGACTTCGGCCTGTCTGGCGCCTCGGGCAACACCGACACGCAGAACCTCTACGCCGCGTTCAACGCGCACAAGGCGACGGACAAGGCGACGATCGACTTCCTCGCCGAGTACCGCAAGTCGGAGAACAACGGGAACGACACCGCCAATCGCTTCTATACCAAGGGTCGGTACACCTGGATCCTCGATGACTCCAAGTGGGGCATCTTCGTCCAGGGCTCGTTCGAGGACGACCAGTTCCAGGCGTGGGACCAGCGGATCACCGCCGCCGTCGGCCCGTCGTACCGCTTCATCGACGACGAGAAGACGTACCTCGAGGGCCGGGTCGGGTTCGGCGTCGTCGGGACCTACGGCGGCACGCGTGACGACAAGACCGACCCCGAGCTCGACTTCGGCGCCTCGCTGCGGCACAAGTTCAACGACAAGCTCAGCATGACCGCGAACCTGGACGTCCTGCCGAACCTCAACGACACCGGCGAGTACCGCCTCCTCGCTGACGCCGGGATCGAGTACAGCCTCGCCGAGGCGTGGTCGCTCAAGGGCGGCGTCGCGGAGGTGTACGACTCCAACCCCGGGACAGGCTTCGACAAGGGCGACTTCTACTACTTCCTGACGCTGTCGGCGAAGTTCTGATCGTCGCCACCAGGCACGAAAACGACATGGCCACGGGCAGCGCCCGTGGCCATGTTTGTTTCTCGAATCTGATGGAGCCGCTCAGCCCTGCCGGACCCAGCCGATGAGGCCCTTGAGCGTCGGGGGCTGCCCGTAGGCGAGGACGCCGATGCGGAAGATCTTGGCGCTCGCCCAGATGAAGAAGACGACGCCCGCCAGCCCCAGCGCGATGGAGACGAGCACCTCCCACAGCGCGGGCGGCGCCTGCGCGTTGGCCAGACGCATCGGCATCGCGAAGGGCGCCGACACCGGGATGAAGCTCATCACCTTGGTCATCGTCGAGTTCGTGTCGTTCATCCCGGCGAAGATCGACAGGTACACGAGCAGGATGATGACGCCCATGACCGGGCCCTGGAGCGCCTGCGCCTCGCGGATCTCGTTCACCGCCGAGCCGATCGCCGCGAAGACCCCCGCGAAGATGAAATACCCGATGAAGAAGTACGCGATCGAGAACAGGATCAGCGACGTCTTCAGGTCGTAGTTGCTCGCGAAGACGATCGCCGCGGTGATGGCCGTCCCGCCGTACACCGCCAGGATCACCAGCCCCACGATCCCCTGCCCGATCACCTTGCCGGTCATGAGCTGCATCGGGGAGATCCCGGAGAGCAGCACCTCCATCACGCGGGAGCTCTTCTCCTCGACGGTGCTCATCAGCAGGTACGACGCGCCGGTGAGGATCGCCATGAGCAGGAAGACCACAGGCGCCAGGGGGACGAGCTTC
Source organism: Phycisphaeraceae bacterium (assembly GCA_020639135.1). Lineage (GTDB taxonomy): Bacteria > Planctomycetota > Phycisphaerae > Phycisphaerales > UBA1924 > JACKHE01. The sequence goes on along the minus strand of JACKHE010000003.1, from coordinate 68,872 downwards.
TCCATCACCTCGTTGGTTTTCTTCGCCTCGCCCGACTTGTTGAACCGCTGCACGACGGACCTGGGCTTGCTCATCATCAGCCGGGTCGAGCCGAGGTCGAGCCCCGCCTGCTCGAAGCGGTGATCGATGACGATCTCCTCGACGCCGGCGCGGATGTTGTCGGCGATGTCGCTCTCGACCGAGGGGTTGAGGTACAGGTCGTACCGGTTCTCCTTCGCGGCGTTGCGCACCTCATCGTTCGCGTCAGCGGGGAAATCGGGGGGCGTCAGCAGCGTCTCGGGCGATGCGATGATCACCGCGAGCAGGTCCTCGCCGGTCAGACGGCTCTTGAGCGTTTCGATGCTCGCCCCGGCGCCGGCGTTCTCGATCGAGACCTCCGGCGCCTTGCGCACGAGTTTCTCCGGATCGACCGCGCCCGCCGCGGCGCCGCCGCCCGGGACCGCCCCCACGTTCTCCTTGATCGCCTTCTTGCCCTTCTCGATCTGCTCCTTGCGGATCGCCTCCTGGCGCTCCTTCTTGAAGTAGTCTTCGAGGCCGGTCACGAAGAACCCGTCGGGCGTCGAATCCACCACGGCGATCGTGCCCTTGATCGGCGGTTTCTCCTGGTTGAAGAGCCCCAGCGAGAACGCGGCGCCCAGCACCGCCCAGATCACCACCGGCAGCACGAACGTGCCGATGATGAAACCCTTCGTCAGCGCCGTCGCCTTGAACTCGCGGATCGCGGTCGCGATGATCTTACGCATGGGTCGCGGCCTCCTTGTGGGGTGCGGGCGCGCCGCCGCCGGCGCTCAGCGCCGCGCGGAGCGAGTCCTCCGACGCGTCCTCGGGGTCCACCATCGCGATGAAGATGTCCTCCAGCGACGCCCGGCGCAGCTCGACACGCCGCATCGGCGCGATGCCCATCAGCGACTGCATGACGGCCTGCGGGTCGGCGCCGTCGTTGACGTGCGCCTCGATCCAGCCGTCGTCGCCCGCGTGCGTGGCGCTGTGCACGCCGGGGGTGGACTCGACCCGGTCGAAGACGCCGTTGGCCGATTCCAGCGGCTCGACGATGATCGTCCGCGGGTTGAACTTCTCCCGGATCGCGCCGATCGAGCCGTCGAGGACCTTCTGACCCTTGTTGATCATGAAGATCCGGTCGCACAGCGCCTCGGCGCTGGCGAGCACGTGCGTCGAGAAGATGATCGTCTTGCCCTCCCGGCGCAGCTCGTCGATCAGCCCCCGGATCAGCCGGACGTTGACCGGGTCCAGCCCCGAGAAGGGCTCGTCGAGGATGATCAACTCCGGCTCGTGGATCACCGCGGCCAGGTACTGCACCTTCTGCTGCATGCCCTTGGACAGTTCCTCGCACTTCTTCTTGCGAACGCCGGGGAGTTCGAGTCGCTCAAGCCAGGCGTCGATCTTCTCCGTAAGACCCTGCGACTCGACGCCCTTGAGCGTCGCCATGTATCTGATGAAGTCGCCGACGCGCATCTTGCGGTACACGCCCCGCTCCTCCGGGAGGTAGCCGATGCGGTCCTTGGACTCGATCGCGGATTTCCTCCCCAGCACCTCGATGGAGCCGGAGTCCGGACCGAAGATGGACATCACCATGCGGATGGTCGTCGTCTTCCCGGCCCCGTTGGGGCCCAGGAAGCCGCAGACCGAGCCGGTCGGGACTTCGAGGTCGAGCTTGCTGACCGCGGTCTTGGAGCCGAACGTCTTGGTGACGCCCTGGATCCGGATCGCGGCGTTGGTGGTTGGCATAGGGTCCTCCGGGCGCCAGAGCCCCCCCAGATGGGCGCAATGGCGGTTGAATCAGTGCGGCGGATGATACCCCCCTGCAAGGGGCAGGTATGCACGCAAGTTGAGCCTGGATGAGCGATTGAGCGGGCCCGACGCTGTTCTTTCGGGACGTTGCGGGCCGGATTTCAGATCCCGAGATCTCCAGTCGTCTTGATATATGATTTGATCCGGATGAACGGATGAAATACATTCCCGATACCCCTGTTCCTCTCTGCAGACCGACCTCCACCGACCGATGAGCGACCCATGAACCCCCTGATCCACGAACTGACACGCCGGGTGCTCGTGGTCGATGGCGCGATGGGGACCTCCATCCACGCCTGCAACTGCTCGCTGGAGCGGGACTTCCTCGGCAAGGAGAACTGCTCGGAGATCCTCCTGGGAACCCGACCCGAGGTCATCCAGGGGATCCATGAATCATTCCTCGACGCGGGGTGCGATTGCATCGAGACGAACACCTTCGGCGCCAACGCGCTGGTCCTGGCGGAGTTCGACATCCCCGAGCGATCGCGCGAGCTCAACCGTCTCGGCGCGCAGGTCGCCCGCCGGGCTTGCGAGCGGTTCGCCACGCCGGATCGCCCCAGGTTCGTGCTCGGCTCGATGGGCCCCGGCACGAGGCTGCTGACGCTCGGCAACACCACCTGGGATGCGATGCTCGCCTCGTACACCGAGCAGGCGGTGGGGCTGATCGAGGGCGGCGTCGATGCGCTGCAGATCGAGACGTGTCAGGATCTGCTCCAGGTCAAGTGCGCGATCAACGCCTGCCGCGCCGCGCTGAAGGAGTCCGGCAAGACCGTCCTTGACATCCCCATCTTCGTGAGCGTCACGATCGAGACAACGGGGACGATGCTGCTGGGCACGGAGATCGCCGCCGCGGCCGAGGCGTTGCGGGGCTACCCGATCGCCTCGCTGGGCCTCAACTGCGCCACAGGACCCGCCGAGATGGCCGATCATGTGCGCTGGCTGAGCGAGCGCTGGGACCGCGCGGTGAGCGTCATGCCCAACGCCGGGCTGCCCGAGCTCGTGGACGGCGAGCCCTCGTACCCCCTGACGCCGGCGCCCTTCGCCGAGGCGCTGCTGCGCTTCGTCGAGCACGGCGGCGTCAACATCGTCGGTGGCTGCTGCGGCACGACACCCGAGCACATCCAAGCGCTGGCGGAAGCGATCGACGGCCGGGCGCCGGCGCCGATCCGGAAGAATCCCCCGCCCCGCGGCTGCACCTCGCTCTTTTCAGGCGTCGAGTTCCGGCAGGACACCTCCTTCCTCATCGTCGGCGAGCGCACCAACACCAACGGCTCGCGTCAGTTCAAGCGTCTGCTCAACGAGGAGGACTGGGACGGGCTCGTCTCGATGGGGCGCGAGCTGATCCGCGACGGGAGCCACGTCCTGGACGTGTGCGTCGATTACGTCGGACGCGACGGTGTGCGCGACATCCGCGAGGTCGTCTCTCGCTTCGCGCAGCAGCTCGCCGCCCCGCTGATGATCGACTCTACCCAGGTCGATGTCCTCGAAGAGGGCCTCCGGCACGCGCCGGGCAAGTGCATCATCAACTCGATGAACCTCGAAGAAGGCGAGGAGAAACTCGGCGCCATCTGCGAGCTGGCCCGCGCGTACGGCGCCGCCGTCGTCGCCGGGACCATCGACGAGGACCCCGACGAGGCGATGGCCAAGACCGCCGAGCGCAAGATCGCGATTGCAGAGCGGATCCATGACCTCGCGATCAACCGGCACGGGCTCGACAGCGCCGACCTGCTCTTCGACCCCCTCGTGCTGCCCATCACCACGGGCGTCGAGGCTGACCGGCGCCTGGCGCTGGAGACGATCGAGGGCATCCGCCTGATCGCGCAGCGCCTCCCGAAATGCCAGACGATGATCGGGCTCTCGAACGTCAGCTTCGGGCTCAACCCCGCGGCGCGGCAGGTGCTCAACAGCGTCTTCCTGCACGAGTGCCTCGAAGCGGGGCTCACCGGCGCGATCGTTCACGCCTCCAAGATCCTGCCGCGTAACCGCATCGACGAGGTGCGCTGGGACGCGGCGCTGGACCTGATCTACGACCGGCGCTCCGAGGGCTTCGACCCCCTGACGGCCTTCATCAACCTCTTCGACAACGAGCAGGAGGCGCAGGGCGAGGCGCGGCAGCGGCTGGAGGACCTCCCGCTGGAGGATCGCCTGCAGCGGCACATCATCGACGGCGAGATGGGCAGCCTCGAAGCGACCATCAACGCGGCGATGGAGCGGTACAAGCCGCTGGAGATCATCAACGACCACCTGCTCGCGGGGATGAAGGTCGTCGGCGACCTGTTCGGCTCGGGGCAGATGCAGCTGCCGTTCGTGCTCCAGAGCGCGCAGGTGATGAAGTCGGCCGTGGCGATGCTCGAGCCGCACATGGACAAGGCCGAGACGAAGCGCAAGGGCGTGATGGTGCTCGCGACGGTGCAGGGCGATGTGCACGACATCGGCAAGAACCTCGTGGACATCATCCTATCCAACAACGGCTACAACGTCATCAACCTGGGCATCAAGCAGACGCTTCCGAACATCCTCGCCGCCTTCCGCGAGCACGAGGCCGACGCGATCGGCCTCTCGGGATTGCTCGTCAAGAGCGTCGGTGTGATGAAGACCAACCTCGAATCGCTCGCCGAGCAGGGGTTCGGGGCGCCGGTGATCCTCGGCGGCGCGGCCCTCAACCGCGCGTACGCCGAGAACGACCTGCGCGCCGTGTACCCCAGGACGTACTACGGGCGCGACGCGTTCGCGGGGCTGCACTTCATGGACCGGCTGACCGCCGGCGAACTGTCGGTGATCGACGGCGAGATCGCCGAGCGCAGCGCCAAACGCGCCGAGGCCGTCGCGACCATCGGCGCCGGCGCGAAATCCTCCGGCTCGGCGACCGCCGTCGCGTCCGCGGGAGGCGGCGCCCCGCTCGAACCGGTCGATCCCCCGGCGCCCCCCTTCTGGGGCTCGAAGGTCGTCCGGGACATCGACCTCGAAACGATCTACCCCTTCATCAACACCACCGCGCTCTTCCGGGGGCAGTGGCAGTTCAAGCGCGGCTCGCGCACGACGGAGGAATACGAACAAGACATCGAGCGCACCGCTTTCCCGATCTTCGAGCGGCTCAAGGAGTCGATGCGACGCGACAAGGTCCTGCGCCCCGCCGTCGTGTACGGCTGGTTCCCGGCGCAGTCCGACGGTGACGACCTGATCGTCTTCGACCCCGGCAACCACGACCGCGAGATCGAGCGCTTCACCTTCCCCCGCCAGCAATCCGGCAAGCGCCGCTGCATCTCGGACTTCTTCCGCAGCGCGGGCAGCGGCGTCAAGGACACGATTGGACTGACCTGCGTCACGATGGGCGCCGAGGTGTCCCGGCTGGCGCAGTCGCTCTTCGCCGGCGATGAATACGCCGAGTACCTCTACACCCACGGCATGGGCGTCGAGTGCGCCGAGGCGCTCGCGGAATACTGGCACAAGACGATGCGGGCCGAGCTCGGGATCGACGCGGATGACGATCCCGAAATCCAGCGGCTCTTCACGCAGCACTACCGCGGCTCGCGATACAGCTTCGGGTACCCCGCCTGCCCCGAGATGAGCGATCAGGAGAAACTCTTTCGCCTGCTCGACCCCGGACGCATCGGCTGCGCGCTCACCGAGAACTATCAGATCGACCCCGAGCAGAGCACCAGCGCGATCATCGTCCACCACCCCGAGGCGAAGTACTTCAACGCGTGAGCAGCGCCTGCTCGTGCGTCTTCCAGAAGTGCTCGAAGCTCTCCCGGATCGAGAACCGCTGCGCCCACGGGTGAGCCGCGGCGCCCATTGCTATCCGCCGGTCGGCGCCTCGCAGCAACGCCACCAGCGCGTCCTCCCACGGGCCCTGCTCGAACGCCGGCAGCACCAGCCCCGTGACGCCGTCACCGACGACCTGCCGGGGCCCGCCCTGGTCCGAGACGAGCACCGGGACTCCGGAAGCCTGCGCCTCGAGCACGACCTGCCCCAGCGTGTCCGTCGCGCTGGGGAAGGCGAACAGGTCGCACGAGGCGTACAGCGCCGACAGCTCGGCGCCGTGGCGGTACCCCGCGAACGCCGCGGAACCGTCATCCAACTCGGCCCGCATCCGCTCCAGGTAGGGCCCTCCGCCGACGACGATCAGCTGCGTCTCGACGCCCGACGACGACAGCCTCGCGTGCGCCGATTTCCATGCGCCCACCAGCATGGGGAGATTCTTCTCGGTGCTGACGCGCCCGCAGTAGAGCGCCTTGACCGCGCCGGGGCGCGCGCCCTCGACCGTTGACCAGACCGAATCGTCGCGGAACTCGGGCCGGAATGTCGCCGTCTCGACGCCGGGGCGCAGCGCGACGATGCGCTCGCGCGGCACGCCGATCTTCGTCAGCGCCGAGACATATTCCTCGCTGCGCGAGAACACGCGGCGGATCCCCGCGTAAAAGGCGCGCATCGCCTGCGACGTCGCCCAGCCCATGAACCGGCTGTGGTAGAGGTCCTCGAGGTACGCCGGGAAATCGGTGTGGTACACGCCGCACACCGGCGCGCCCCCGAGCGTCGCGGCCAGGCGCCCCGACAGACCCACCGGCCCGGGGGTCGAGGTGTGCACCACGTCGGCGCGCCGGTGCATCGCGTGCTGCAACATCGACACCACCGGCGGCGCCACGATGTCCAAATCCGGGTACCGCGGCATCGACCTCGCGATCAGCGGCGGGAAGTTGACCAGGTTCGGCTCGTCGGGGATCGGCTTGGCCGTGCTCGTGACGACCGTCAGGTCACGGCCCGTCTCCCGAGCGATGCGGGCCATGTCCTGGATGAACCGGCAGACGCCGCTGACGTCCCCCAGGGTGTCCGTGTAGAGCGTGATCCGCATGGTCGGGCTCGGGAGTCCGCTTTGGGGAACGGGAGAAGAAAAACCGCGGATCCAACGCCCCGGTGGAAACCCCGGGGTCCATGCCCGCATCCAATCGGCGGGAGCATACCGATTCGGCCTCTGACGGGCCGGTTTGAGATGTGCACCGGCTCCTCCACCTCCACGAAACGAAAGGACCACGAATGCCCCGCCTGCAAGTCATCGATCCCGCTTTCTCCACCGGCGCCGTCCGGGAGATCTTCGACGGCCCTCTCAAGGGCAAGCACTTCAACATCTTCAAGGGCCTGGCGAACTCGCCTGCCGCGCTGAAGGCGATTCTCGAGTTCAAGTCCGCCCTTGCCGGGGGCGTGCTCACGCCCGCCGAGCGCGAGATCATCGCGCTGACCGTCGGCGAGCTCAACGGCTGCGACTACTGCGTCGCCGCCCACACCGCGCTTGGCAAAAAGGTCGGACTCACCGAGGACCAGACCGTCGCCGCCAGGAAGGGCGACTCGCTGGGTGATCCGAGGCTCGACGCCTTCGCGACATTCGTCCGCACGCTGCACGAGACACGCGGGGTCGTTGGCGACAGCGATCTCGACGCGGTCAAGGGCGCCGGTTACAGCGACGAGGCGATCGTCGAGATCATCGCCAACTACGCCGAGAACGTGCTGACGAACTTCTTCAACAACGTCAACGAGAGCGTGGTCGATTTCCCCGCGGTCCCCGCGCTCGTCTGAGCACGACGGACCGGCACTTCGCGATCCTCCCTGACCCCAACCCGGGCCCCGCGGCGCTCGCACGAGCAGCGCCGCGGGGCCGCTTTTGTTTCGGCCCCGCACCGCCTCTCCCCGATACACTTGGCCGATGCCCAGCCGGACGCACATCGCGATTTACCCCGGGTCCTTCGACCCGATGACCTTCGGCCACCTGGACGTGATCGCCCGGGGCCGGCGGCTCTTCGACCGCCTGATCGTGGCCGTGGGGCACAACCCGGCCAAGGAAGCCCTCTTCAGCGCCGAGGAGCGGATCGAGATGGCGCGGACGCTCGTGGGCGAACTCGCCGAGCGCGAGCCCGCCGAGGCGAGCGTGGAGGTGCTGGGCTACGCGGGGCTGACGGTGGACTTCGCGGTCGAGATCGGCGCGACGGCGCTGCTCCGCGGCATCCGCAACCTTTCCGACCTCCAGAACGAGGTCCAGCAGGCGCTGACCAACCGCGAGGTCGCGGGGCTGGAGACGGCGTTCGTCGTCGCCGGGCAGAGCTTCGCGTACACCTCCTCGAGCCTGATCAAGCAGATCACCGCGATGGGACGCGACCTGGAGTCGCTCGGCACGATGTGCCCCCCCATGGTGGTCGAGAAACTCCGCGCCAAACGCGCCCAGAACCCGCCGGTGCTCCAGCAGATGCTCGAGAACGACTGACCGATGCCCGCGCCCAGCACCACCGACCCGAGCGTCAGCGTCATCAGTATCGGCGCGCTGGCCGCCAACCCGCTCTGGAACGAGCGCGTCCCGGTCCGCACGGGCCACGCGACGACGACGCTGATCATCTCTGGAAATCGCAGGATCCTCGTGGACCCGGGGCTGCCGGGGCCGATCCTGGCCGCGAAACTCGGCGAGCGCGTCAACCTGACGCCCGGCGACATCACCGACGTCGTGCTGACCTGCTTCAAGCCCGACATGCGCCGGGGGCTGGACGCCTTCGCCGGCGCGGGCTGGTGGATCGGCGAGCAGGAGCGCGAGGGGATCGGCGTCCCGATGATCGCGGAGCTCCAGCGCGCCGAGGCCGCCGGCGACGCGGAGCTGGCGGGCCTGCTCCGGCGGGACATCGCGATGCTCCAGCGCTGCAGACCGATGCCCGACTCGCTCGCGCCGGGGGTCGATTGCTTCCCGATGCCCGGCGTCACGCCCGGGTCGATCGGCGTGCTCGTGCTGCAGCGCGGCGCCACGATCTGCGTCGCCGGCGACGGTGTGGCGACGCGGCAGCACGCCGATCAGGGGAAGGTGCTCCCCTCGTGCGTGGATTTCGAGTCGGCGCAAGCCTCCTTCAGCGAGGCGATCGAGATTGCGGACCAGATCATCCCGGGGCGGGACAACCTCTTCGTCACGCCGGGCAGGGGCCCGGCGTGACCCGGGAGCGGGCGATGCATCTCGGTTTTTGAGGATTGTGCATCCCATCAGCGTCGCCGCCGATAGGATCCGACGATCATGCGAAACCTCCTGAACCGCAGCGTGTTCGTGGCCCTGCTCCTGGGCGCGGGCGTCCTGACCAACCCTGCCGCCGAGGCCCAGCTCCAGCGCGACCGCAACGGGATGCCCCCCGTCCCCGAAGGCGGCCCCGGCCGGGTCGGCGCCAGGGCCGAGCGACTGCGGCTGTCGCTGCCGGTGGACCCGGTGGTCGTCATCGTCCCCGACACCGACGCGTACATCGACGCGATCGCGCGGTGGTCGCCCGAGCACCGGTACCCCGTGCTCATCGACGACGGGACTCCCGGATCCCGGGATAACATCGCGCGCTTCGTCAAGGCGTTCGGCCCCGAGAAGACACTGCTGTGGCCCGGGGCGCGGAATCACGAAGGCGACCTGCGCGATCGCATCGAATCGGCGAACCGCAGCGCCTGGGGCGCCGACTCACCCGAGTCCCTGCGCGACGCGTGGACCGCGTTCGGCACGCAGCCCCCGGGCGTCGTCGTCGCCTCCGAGACCGACCCCGCGTGGCCGGGCGCGCTCGCCCTTGCCGCGGGGCGCGGGCAGCTGCTCTTCTGGGTCGGCGGAGACCGGGGCGTCGTCACCCGCGCCGCGACCATGGAGAACTTCAAGTCTCTCGACGAGCAGATCGAGTCGCAGTTCCAGCACTGCGGCTACACCTGGGCGCAGATCGGCGACGACATCGATTCGATCACCCTCTGCCTCAGCGACGCGCCGGACAAGGTCTGGACGACGCCGGGCAAGGAGGAGGCGCTGGCGATCACCGACCTGATCGGCCGGTTCGACGACGGACGGATCTACGCGTGGGCGGGGCTCGTGCAGGGCACGAACGCCGAATCCGCCTACCGCGCGATGAGCGCGCTGTTCCTCCAGCCGCAGTCGTTCTGGCTCTTCAACGGCTACGGCGAGGACCCCCCCTACGACGGCTACACCGTGTACCCGGTCGAGACGGCGCTGCGCAAGCTGGGGTACCGGGTCGATTCGTTCAACCCGCCGCGCAACAGCATCGACGACTGGCGGGCCGCGACCAGGGCGCCGCTCGACGCCGGGGCCATCCACGTCAACAGCTCCGGGAACCGGAGGTGGTTCGACCTGCACCCCGGACGCGCGCAGACGAGCGACATCCCGTTCCTCGAGGCGCCCGCGGTGGTCACGTTCATCCACTCGTTCTCCGCCAAGCAGCTCAGCGACCGCGACTCGATCGCGCGGCGATGGCTCGACAACGGCGCGTACGCGTACGTGGGCGCCGTGGACGAGCCGTTCCTGCAGGGGTTCACGCCCCCGGTCTATCTCATGCAGGGGATGTTCACGCCGGTGCCGCTGGGCGTGATGATCCGGCCCAACTCCGAGAAACCCTGGAAGATCAACACCTACGGCGACCCGCTCATCACCTTCGGGCCGAAGGCGAAGCGCACGTCGCGCATCCCCACCCTGCCCGGTGCGCAGGACCTGACCGAGTCCGCCAACAAGGCGCTCAAGGAGGGCGATTACACCGCGGGCATCCGGGGGTACGTCATGCTGGGGCGCACCGGCGATGCGGCGCAGCTGGGCAAGGCGATCATCCTCCAGGACCCGGCGTCGCTGACGCCCGAGCTCGCCGACACGCTGCTGCGCGTCTTCTACGCGACCAGCCGGCCCGACCTGTGCAGCCGCTGCTACCTCGAGATGGACGCCAAGGCGCGCCGGGACACGGCCGTCATCGACCTGCTCTGGAAGGCGCTGGGCAAGGAGCTGCTCACTACGCGCAGCGAGGAGATCCTCGACGCGATGACCGAGAACGTCCGCGACGCGACGTTCCTCGACGACATCACGGCGATCTCCAACGCGATGCGCCGCCTCCGGGGCGACCCCGCGACGCTGGCGTACCTGACCAGGCTGGAACGCGCCGAGACCAACGAGGACAGGCGGCGGTTTCTCCGGAGCGTGATCGGCCGCATCGACACCCGGCGGGAATGAACCCCGCGCCGTGACGGGGCGCCCCGGGACGCCGCGTCGGGATCAAGCGCGGGGCGCCGCCGCGGGGCTGAGCCCCATCGCGCGCACCATCGCCTCGCCCATGTCCGCCGGGGTCTCGGCGATCGTGAACCCGGCGGCGCGGAGCGCTTCGATCTTGCTCTCGGCGCCGCCCTCGCCGCCGGAGATGATCGCGCCGGCGTGGCCCATGCGCTTGCCGGGGGGCGCGGTGCGCCCCGCGATGAACGCCGCCAGAGGCTTGGACATGTGCGCCTTCGCCCAGGCGGCGGCGGCCTCCTCGTCGGTCCCGCCGATCTCGCCGATCATCAGCACGCCGCTCGTCTCCGGGTCCGCCTCGAAGAGCTCGAGGCAGTCGATGAACCCCATCCCGCGCACCGGGTCGCCGCCGATGCCGATGCACGTCGTCTGCCCCAGCCCCATGTTCGAGGTCTGCCACACCGCCTCATAGGTGAGCGTGCCCGAGCGCGAGACGATGCCGACCGCCTTGCCGGTCTCGCACTCGCTCACGTGCGTGTTGATGTAGCCCGGCATGATGCCGATCTTGCAGCCCGCGTTCGTGTAGGGGTCGCCCGCGCGCTCGCCCGAACCCGTGTGGGGCCCCGGGGTGATGACGCCCGGGCAGTTGGGGCCGATGAGGTTGATCCGCTCGTTCATGCCGCGCCCGGCGTTCATCTCGTCGAGCGCCGCCCTCGTGCGCACCATGTCCGCGACCGGGACGCCCTCGGTGATCGCGCAGATCAGCCGGATGCCGGCGTCGGCGGCCTCGAAGATCGCGTCGCCGCAGAAGGGCGGCGGGACGAAGATCATCGTCGCGTCGCAGCCCGTCGCGTCGACGGCGCCCTGGACGGTGTCGAAGACCGGGAGCCCGTTGTCGTCCCTGGAGCCCCCCTTGCCGGGGGTCACGCCGCCGACGAGGTTGGTCCCGTAGTGCAGGCACCCCCTGGTGTGCAGGGCGCCGTAGGCGCCGGTGATGCCCTGACAGATGACCTTCGTGTTCGCGTTGATGAGGATGGACATGGCGGGGTCAGGATAGCGATATTTGGGCGGTCCGGCGGGGGGTTACGCGCCGTTCGATCCGGGGTTATCGCCATCCGGATCGCCGTGGCATCCGAGAGAATCGGCGCCACCGTACCCGGCGAGGAGCGAGACCGACGAGCCGGGCCCGCGGCGCACCGATGAAACGCTATGCGAAACATGAATAATCCCGGCGTCCGGACCCGGGAGCGGCTTGATGCATCCTGGTGGTCCCTGATCGTCCTCGTGATTGTCTGGCTGCCGGTGTCATCCCGCGCCGGCGGGGTGGCGCCGATGGGCGGCGAGGACCTCCCCGAGCCCGGCCTCCTTGCGATGTGGACGCTCTCCGCCTCGCACGCGACCAATCTGGGGCAGGTGGACTGGTCCAGCTACGACCAGATCACCGTTGTTGACGACGTGAACTGGCCTGTCACGCAGGACCCGTTCTATACCGGGGGCCCCACGAACTATTTCGCGCTGCGTCTGACCGGATTGATCGACATCGACGAGGCGGGTCTGTGGGATTTCCGCATGTCCAGCGACGCCGGCGCCCGGCTCTTCATCAACGGCGCGCTCGTGATCGACCATGACGCGAATCACAGCTTCTCCTCCGCATCGAACTGGGTCGAGCTCGACTCCGGGAGCGCCGACATCGAGATCCGCTTCCTCGAACGCGACTGGACTCAGGGGCTCGTGCTCGAGTGGAGGGGCCCCAGCGACGCCGATTACACCGTCGTTCCGGCGATCGCCTTCACGCACGACCCCGCCAACGCGCCGGCCGCTGAAGCGGGGCAGGGCCTGACCGCCTACTGGACCACCAGCGCCTCGCACGCGACCAACCTGGGGCAGATCGACTGGGCGAGGTACAACACCGTCACGACCGAGCGCAACATCTCCTGGGAAATCACGCAGGACGCCTTCTACACCGACGGCCCGACGAACTACTTCGCGTGCCGGCTCTACGGCACGATCGCGATCCCCGAGGACGGGTCCTGGACGTTCAATCTGGGCTCCGACGCCGGCGCGAGGATGTTCATCGACGGCCAGCTCGTCGTCGATGACGACGCCAACCACAGCTTCCGCTTCACCTCCGGGACGATCGACCTGACGGAGGGCGATCACGTCATCGATGTGCGGTATCTCGAACGCGATTGGACGCAGGGCCTCGTCGCGACCTGGAAGGGGCCGAGCGACCCGTATGAGGAGGTCATCCCGGCGGACGCCCTGACCCCTGGCAGCATCCCGGCGCCCGATCCGGATGGAGGCCTCCAGGCGTTCTGGAACAGCAGCGCCAGCCAGGCCACCACGCTCGGCGAGGTGGACTGGGATTTCTACGACCACACCTCAATCCCGGGCAACGTGTACTGGCCGATCACGCAGTCCGCGTTCTACACCGACGGCCCCACGAACTACTTCGCGCTGCGCCTGATGGGGACCATCGAGACCCCCACCAGCGGCTCGTGGACGTTCGACCTGGGCTCCGACGCCGGCGCGAGGCTCTTCATCGACGGCGAGCTGGTCGTCAACGACGACGCGAACCACAGCTTCCGGTTCAAGGCCGGGTCGATCGCGCTCGACGCCGGGCTCCACAATATCGAGGTCAACTTCCTCGAGCGCGACTGGACGCAGGGGCTGGTGCTCACGTGGAAGGGGCCGGGCGATGACTTCGAGTCGGTCGTCCCCTCCAGCGCACTGAGGCCGGACGTGATCCTTGGCGACCCCGGCGGCGGCGGGCTCAACGCGTACTGGACCACCAGCGCCTCGCACGCGACGAACCTGGGGCAGGTCGATTGGGCCAACTTCGACAACGTGTCAATCGAGCAGGACGTCTCGTGGGAGATCACGCAGGACGCGTTCTACGAGGGAGGACCGACGAACTATTTCGCGCTCCGCATCGTCGGAACGATCACCGTCCCCGACACCGGCCTGTGGACGTTCAAGCTGGGCTCCGACGCCGGCGCCAGACTGTACCTCGACGAGGAGCTGCTGATCAACGACGACGCCAACCACAGCTTCCGGTTCACGCCGGGGACGGTGACGCTCTCCGCCGGAGAGCACTCGTTCGATGTCCGCTACCTCGAGCGCGACTGGACGCAGGGGCTCGTGGTCACGTGGCAGGGGCCCAACGACGAGTTCGAGGAGGTCATCCCCCCCAGCGCGTTCAAGACCAGCGCGAATGAGCCGGTCGTCGACGCTGGAGGCGGCGGGCTGCGCGCCTACTGGTCCAGCGGGACGAGCCACGCCACCACGCTCGGCGAGGTGGACTGGTACGACTACGACACGTCCACCGTCGAGGACAAGGTCGCCTGGAATATCACGCAGTCCGCGTTCTACAACGGGGGCCCCACGAACTATTTCGCGCTCAAGCTCGTCGGCTCGATCAACATCCCTGAGCCCGGGGCGTGGACCTTTAGGCTGGGCTCCGACGCCGGCGCCCGGCTTTTCATCGACGATCAGCTCGTCGTCAATGACGACGCCAATCACAGCTTCCGATTCACCGCCGGGAACATTGACCTCATTGAGGGCGAGCACTCGATCGAGATCCGCTACCTCGAGCGCGACTGGACGCAGGGGCTGTACCTGACCTGGCAGGGCCCGGGCGACGGCTTCGAGGAGGTCGTCCCGAGTTCGGCACTCACGCCGGCGCCGTTGGAATCGCCGGGTGGACCCTACGCCGGGACCGAGAGGCTCCGCGCACAATGGTTCATCAACGAGAACACAACGTCCCTAGATTTCGTGGACTGGGACAGTGCGGACGAGACCACCGGCGTGGACAACATCGCCTGGCGCATCACGCAGGACGCCTTCTACCTGGGGGGCCCCACGAACTACTTCGCCGCGAGGCTCACCGGTCAGATCGTCATCGAGGAATCAGGAGACTGGACGTTCAAGCTTGGCTCCGACGCCGGCGCGAGGTTGCTGATCAACGACTCGACGATCATCGACGACGACGCAAACCACAGCTTCCGCTTCACCGAGGGGACCGTGTTCCTGGACACCGGCGTGCACGACTTCGAGGTGCTGTACCTCGAGCGGGACTGGACGCAGGGCCTCGTGACGACTTGGCAGGGGCCGAGCGACCTCTTTGAATCCGTCATCCCCGCCGAGGCATTCCGCGAGATCAACACCGGGGACATCCGCGTTGTCCAGTGGAAGAACGTCGCGCCGATCGAGTGAGCCCGCTGGGCATACCATGCCGGCGTCATGCCCATCGGCGTCCCGCTCACCATCGGCCCCGTCGCGCTCGCGTCCAACGTGATGCTCGCGCCGGTCGCCAACTACTGCGACCTCGCGTTCCGCATCATCACCAGGGCCTGGGGCGGGGTGGGCCTCGCCTGCACCGACCTGCTCAGCCCCCACGGCCTGCTCCGAGGGACACAGCAGTCCCTCGACCTGGCGCGCACCCACGACCTCGACCAGCCCGTCGGGATGCAGCTCTACGGACGCGATCCCGATATCCTCGCCGACGGCGCCAGGTGGGCCGTCGCGCACGGCGCCACCGTCGTGGACATCAACATGGGCTGCCCCGTGGACAAGGTCGCCAAGAAGAACGGGGGATCGCTCCTGCTCCGCGACGCCTGCGCCACTCAGCGTCTGACCGAGCGCGTTGTCGAGGCCGTCGATCGGTCATCCGGCGGGCGCGTCCCCACCACCGCCAAGCTCAGGCTCGGCTGGGACGATGACTCCATCGTGGCGCCGACGCTGGCGCGGGCGCTCGAAAAGATCGGCGTCGCCGCGATCACCATCCACGGGCGCACCACCGAGCAGCGTTTCCGCGGCAGCGTGCGCCTGGACGGCATTGCGCAGGTCGTCGGCGCTGTCGAGAACATCCCCGTCATCGGCAACGGCGATGTCAGGTCGCCCGGGGACTGCGTCGCCATGATCGAGCGCACCGGATGCGCCGGCGTGATGATCGGCCGCGGCGCCTTCGCCCGGCCCTGGATCTTCCGCGACTGCTGGGCGCTGCAGACCGACGGCGCCGCGCCGGCCGAGCCCACGGAGCATGAGAAGATCGAGTCGATCCGCCGCTACTTCGACCTGATGCTCGACTTCCGCGGCGAGCGGTACGCGCTGACGCACATCCGCACCCGGATCTCGTGGTTCGGCAAGGCGCTCGGCCCCTGCAAGGGGCTGCGGATGCGGCTCCAGGGCGTCGCCAGCCCCGAGGACGTTCACGCGGCGCTGGACGAGTTCCTCGCCGGCGGCCTCCGCTCCTGCAATCGGGAACGGGCCGGCGCGCTGACGGCGGAGCGGATGAGCGCATGAGCGATGAACGCGAACAACCGGGCTACGAGGTCGAGCGCATCGTCGTGGCGCCGGTTCTGACGGGCGACGTGATCGTCCGCCGCGACGAGCACGATGCGCTGGGCGCGCTCGCCGCGGACCTGCTCGTCCATGCGCACAACTGTGTCCGCGCCTTCGGCGATTTCCACCTGTGCATCAGCGGCGTGGACGAGATCGAGCCGGCGCTGCTGCGGCTGCTGACCGACCCGGCTTACCGGGACCTGCCGTGGCGGCGCACGCACCTGTGGTGCTTCGCCGAGCGCCTCGACGGCGGCGCCCCGGAGCGGGCGCTGATCCAGGAGACGCTGGCGGTCCACGCCGACCTGCCGCGCGAGCAGCTGCACACGATCGACACGACGAGACCCGACGCCGCGGCGCGATTCGAGCGAGCGCTGCGCGAGACGCTCGCCTGGCGCGAGAAGGGTCACGACCGGCTGGACTGCTCCCTGCTGGCGCCGGGCTCTGCGCCGGGCGACTGGAGCGCCGGCGGGGGCCGTGACGAGCTGGTTCAGCGCTACGCCGACCGAGTCGCGTGCACGCCGCTCCTGATCAACTCGAGCCGGCTCATCGCCGTGCTTGCGCTGGGTGATTCTGAGCGCGGGCCGATCTGCGGGATCGTCCGGGGCGATCACCCGCTCGCGGCGCTGGACCCGGTCGGCGGCGCCTTGCGCTGGTACCTCAACGAGGCGGCGTGCGAGGCAGGCTGACTCCGGCGCGTTGAAAAACCGCTCCGGATCGCCGGAAATGGCGACTCCAGAGTAGTTGATCCAGATGATGGACCAACAGGATCCCGTCCGTGCGGCCCGGACCCGTGGCCTTGCTGATGATCTTGGGGCGCATCGAAAAGGAATATTGTCTTTCGATCGAACTGAGAATGGGTATCCTGAGAAGCAAAACGCGAAGCATCGACCGGTTCGGGAACGCAACATCGGAGATCGCACCATGACAGACCACACCAGGATTGGAGTCAGGCGGCATCTGCGGATCGCCGCCCTGCTCGCCGCCGCCGGCGCGGGCGTCGCTCTTGGCGACCCGGGCGACCTGCTCTTCTCGCTCGAGGGATACACCGGTTCGTTCGGAGACTCAACCGCGGTCAATGGCGAGGACACGGCCATCGGGTTTCCGCAGGGAAACACTTCCGGGAGGGTTCATGTGTTCGGCACGTCGGACGGGATTATCCGCGCGATCCTGTCCGCCAACGATGGCCAGCTCGGCGATGCCTTCGGCGCTTCGGTCGCCATCAACAGCAGCGTCACGGTTGTCGGCGCTCCGGGCGATGACGACCAGGGGTCCTCTTCCGGATCGGTGTACGTCTTCGACACGTTCACGCGTGCGCAGCTGATGAAACTCCATCCCAACGACGGCGGGACGTTCCACTACTTTGGGAACGACGTGGCCCTGGACGGTCAGACCGCCGTAGTCTGCGCCTACACCGACAGCACAACCAACGGCTCCACCTCGGGCTCGGTCTATCTCTTCGACACCACCACCGGGCAGCAGATCTCGAAGATCATCCCGGTTGACGGGGCCTCGGCGGACTACTTCGGGACCGATCTCGATATCGACGGGTCCATCATCGCCGTCGGCGCGCCGGGCGACGACGACAACGGCGCCGGTTCGGGCTCCGCGTACCTCTTCGACATCAGCAACGAACAGCAGCTTTTCAAGCTCCTGCCCGACGACGGCGCCCCGGGCGACGCGTTCGGGACTTCGGTGGCGATCTCCGGCGACTACGTGGTCGTGGGCGCGTACTTCGATGCCGACAACGGGGCCGAATCGGGATCCGCGTACGTCTTCGACGCCACGACTGGCCAGCAGTTGTACAAACTGCTCCCGCCGGACGGCGCCGCGGGTGATTGGTTCGGTGTCTCGGTCTCGGCGTCCGGGCCGTTGGTCCTCATCGGGGCAAGCATGACCAATCACGCCGCGCCCCATTCCGGCAAAGCGTATCTGTTCGATCTCATGACAGGGAGTTTCCTGAAACAGTTCGAGGGCCCGGATCTGCATCTCAACGGGGAGTTCGGCGGCAACGTGCTCCTGACTGGCACGAGAGCGTTCATTTCCGATACCAACGGTGCGGAGGTGGACGTCTTCGATACGGATCCCAACCCGGCCATCACGGCGCAGCCGCCGAGCTTCCACGTCGTGGACCTTGGCGCCGGCCCCCAGGACTTCGACGTCGCCGCGCTGGGGTTCGGGCCGCTGAGCTACCAGTGGCGCCTTGACGGGGCGCCCCTGGAAGAGAACAGCGTCTACAGCGGGGTCACCACGCCGACGCTCACCGTTGTCCCGTCTCTTGAGAATGTCGGGATTTACGACGTCGTGGTCACGAGCTTCTCCGGTACGAAGGCGAGCGACGCCGCCGTGCTGGCGGTGCGCAACAAGCTCCCTTCCGATCTCAACGGCGACGGCATCGTGGACACCGCTGACCTCGGGATCCTGCTCGGTGTCTTCGGAACGACGACCCCGGTTGATTGATCAGCGTTGGCGCGTCGGCTGCGGTCACCCCTCGATATCGAGGTGGCCCGGCTGGTAGAAGCCGTGCTCCTGGCGGTCCTCGTGCGCCTCTTCCTGGTCGTTGCCCTTGGCGTTGCGCACCGCGTCGGCGGCCTGCGCCGCGTCCACGCTCACGTCCGCCTCGTCGAGCGCTCGCTTGAAGCGGGTCTCGGCGTCGGACTTGCGCTTCGCCTTGTTCGTCGAGTCCGCCTCGGTTGACTTGACCCCGGAGACCGAGGCCGCGATCGAGGCGCTGGCCGAGTTGTTGGTCGGCAGGACGGACATGTTGTGGTTATCGACCTGACCCGGTGATCGGCTGAACCGGGGAACCGCCAGGGGGATCCCCGGGGCGCCGGATCTGATGAAATGACGGGATATTCAGGCCCCGGCGCCCGATCGCAGCGCCATCAGCGCCTCGACCTTCCCGATCGCGGTCAGGATCGAGGGCGTGTCGTCGCCCGCCTTCAGGGCGATGTCCACCGCCCGCCGGCAGCGCGACAGCACCGTGGGCAGCTTGTCCGCCGAGCTCAGGTCGCACAGGTTGTCGTGCACATCGGCCAGCTTAATCAGCCGGGCGCGCCAGTCGCCGGCGAGCAGCGCCGCGTCGTAGCTCTCCTCGCGCACGTCCTCGCGCAGGCGCATGTCCTTGGTCAGCGTCGCGACCACGTCCGCAACGACGACGCCGAACCGCTCGAGCACGTCGTCGTAGTCCGCCGTCGTGTCCTCGATGCAGTCGTGCAGCAGCGCGGCGGCGAGGGCCTGCTGGTCGTGGCATTCGAAGACGTCGCGCACCGTCATCGCGACACGGACCGGGTGCGCGAAGTACGGCGTGCGACCGTCCTTGCGGAACTGGCCCTGGTGCATCGCCGCGGCGAAGGAGGCCGCCTCCTGCCAGAGGTAGGGGTTGTGCGCGCTCATCGTCTGTTTCATCTCAGTCGGTGCTCCTGATGCACAGCGCCACGGCGTGCGCTTCGATCGCTTCGCGCCTGCCGACCGGGCCGACGCCCTCGCCGGTCTTGCCCTTGACGTTGACGGCGCCCGGCGCGATGGACAGCGCGCCGGCGATGGATTCGATGATCCGCCTCTTGACCGGGCCGATCTTCGGTGCTTCCAGCAGCACCGTCGCGTCGATATTCACAATGGACCAGCCCGCTTCTCGGGCGCCCCTGGCGACGGCGCGGAGGAACTCCAATGAGTCGCGCCCGTCGTTGGCGGCGTCGGTGTCGGGGAAGGCCTGGCCGATGTCGGGAAGGCCGCATGCGCCGCTGACGGCGTCGGTGATCGCGTGCAGGAGGGCGTCCCCGTCGGAGTGGGCGACCGGGCCCATCTCGGAGTCGAACGCCACCCCCCCGATGACCAGCGGCCTTCCCGGCCCCCTCGGCGCCTGGGGCGCGAGCCGGTGGCGGTCGAAGCCGAGACCGACTCGGAACGGGGCGGCGCCGGGGTGGTGCGTGGTGGTCATCCGAAAAGCGGGTCGATAAGCGTGATCGGACGCGGGTGGCCGCGAGGATCCTGGCATCCGGCGCTGAAGGGAACGTCCCCGGCGCGCCGACGAATGGTAGGTCCGGTCCGCGCCGGCGCCCCGGCGCGCCGCCGAACCCGGCGGCCCGGTCCGCCGTAGCCACCATGCCCGGTCAGAGTCCAGGAGCACCCACCGATGTCCACCGCCGCCCCCGCCCGCAGAATGATGCTCCTCGGAGTTCTCGCGCTGTTCCCGCTGGCGCCTGGCTGCACGTACAGCGAGTCGGGCGCGTTCTACTCCAACGATTCGCACACCTACGTCAGCACGACGTGGCGGCCCTGGACGGTGACGCTCGTGGACACACGCACCGGCGAGGCGGTGTGGTCCGCCGACGTCCCGGTCGGTCAGCAGCTCAACGTCAGATTCCGCCACGGCGGCGGCCCCAGCGCCATGCTCCCGGACATGATGGACTGGGGGCTGATGGACGAGGGGACCTGGTACGGCCACCGCGACAACCGGCTGCCGGTCCCGGGCCGGGACGCGAGGCTCCTCCGCGCCACGCTGCGCGCCGTGCCCGAACTTCCCGGCGCCGTCCTGACGAGCGCGCCGGTGGAGCCGGACGAGATCCTCGAGACCGTCCCCGACGGCGCGGCGCCCGACGAGATGATGATGCAGATGGAGCAGCCGTCCGAGGACGAACCCGAGCCGACGGACGAGCCGATGGACGAAGCCCCGATCGATCTGCCGGATTGAGCGGGGGCGATTAGCGATCGGATCTTCGAGCCTTCGCGGCGCTCAGACTCGGCGTCCATTCACACACGGTGTCCAGGATCAATCAGGGTGACCTGCCGCGCTTGTTTCGGAAGAATGACCGGAGCAGGCCGGCGGATTCTTCCGCCAGCACGCCGCCGATCGCCTCGATCCGGTGGTTCAGCCGCGGGTCCGAGCACAGCCGGTAGAGCGTGACGACGGCGCCCGCCTTGGGGTCGCTGGCGCCGAAGACCAGCCGCCCGACGCGCGCGTTGACGATCAGCCCCGCGCACATGGGGCAGGGCTCGAGCGTCACGACAACGGTGCACTCCGAGAGCCGCCAGTCGCCGATCGCCTGAGCCGCGGCCCGCATCGCCAGCAGCTCCGCGTGCGCCGCGGGGTCGTTGTCGATCTCCCGGCGGTTGAAGGCCTCGGCGAGGACCTCGCCGGTGGCCGTGCGATAGACAACCGCGCCCACCGGGACCTCGTCCTGCTCCGCGGCTGATTCGGCGAGGCGCAATGCTCGCCGCATCATCTCGACATCGGCGTCGGTCGCGCCGCCCGGATCCAGCGCCGGGACCGGGGCGCCGCGCAGCATGCGGGCCAGACGGTCTCCCAGTCGTGCAAGCAAACCGGGCATCACTCGTCACCCATCGCGCCATCGGTGACCGCTTGCCGGGCGGGGACGAGCCACATCAGGAGCAGGCCCAGCTCGTACAGGGCATAGAGCGGCGCGGCGAGGAGGATCATGGACGCGGGATCGGCGGGCGTCAGCACGGCGCCGGCGATCGCGCAGATGAAGAGCGCGTACTTGCGCTGTCTCGCGAGGAACCTCATCTCCATCAGCCCCGACCACCCCAGCAGCAGCATCACCAGGGGGAGCTGGAACGAGATCGAGAATGCGAGGCCCAGCCCGAAGACCATGTTGATGTACTCGCTGACGCGGTACTGCTGCGCGATCATCGCGCCGCCTGTGAGCGGGACGCCGACGATGTGGTCGGTCCCGGCGCCCTCCGTGTCCGGGATGGCGAAGCGCAGCTCCTGGAGCGAATCGTTGAACCAGAAGGCGCCGGGGGGCGGAACGGCGGGATCGGCCCGGAGCGATGGCGCGATGGGGAGGACGATCCCGTCGGGGAGCGGCGCCGTCGGTGATTCGATCTGCGCCACGTGGGACGAGAAGGTGATGAGGAATCCCAGCATCACCGGGAGCATCGCGTAATACAGGAAGACCATCCCCGCTGCGGTGAGCGCGCCCGAGAGCGGCACGAGGACGTACACGAATCGGCGCTCGCGCCGGTACAGCCCCGGCGCGACGAACTTCCACGCCTGGTACACGATCCAGGGGCCGCCGACGAGCAGCGACATGACGAGGGCCACCTTGATGTAGGCGACGAAGACCTCGGCCGGCCCGGTCGCCTGGAGCCGGCTGGCCTGCCCCGCGAGGCGGAGCTGCTCCTCGGCGGGCCTGATGAGGAACTCCAGCAGCGGGCCGCCCAGGATCAGCGCAACGACGAAGATCGGGACGAGCCCCAGCAGCGCATGGATGAGCCGCGTCCGCAACTCCTCGAGGTGCTCGCCGAAGGGCATCGTCTGGAAGTCTTCCTGGATCACCGGGGCGTCCGAAAACCGATCATGCCGGGGGAGGCGGGGTGCGGTCGGGGATGGACGGAGCAACGGGACGCCGCGGATGACGTAGAACCCTGTGCGGACCCGTCCGGAGGCGGGTCAGGATACGCCCCGGCTGCGGCGGGAGTGGAAAAAAGACGGGGATGGCGCCGGTGAGGTGGGCCTCGGCGCATCCATTGAGTCTGGATGAGCGAAGAACGCGGACATCTCGACGGGTACCCGGCGCCCGATCGCTCCCCGCTGACGGCGGGGCACGACGCCTGGCTGCGCGAGGTGTGGTCGGAGAACCGCCGCTGGGTGGCGGCGATCCTCCTCGCGCACAAGCCGAAGGACGCCGATCTGGAGGACCTCCTCCAGGATGTCGCGATGACGCTCGTCCGCCGGCACCAGGACGTGCGGGATCCCGCAAAGATCAGGCCCTGGTTGCGCACCGTCGCGATCAACGCGGCCCGCGCCGCCGGGCGCAAGCGGAAGGTCCGCCTCAGGCTGGTCAGGCCCGACGCGGATGTCGAGACGGCGCCGGCGCCGGAGCGCCCGGATCCCTCGCTGCTGGACGAGGCGCGTGCGGCGCTGGACGCGGCGCACCGCCTGCACCCGGACTACCGCGAGCCGTTGCTGCTGCGGTGCGTGCGGGGGATGAGCTACCGGAGGATCGCCCAGGCGCTGGACCTGCCCGTGACGACGGTGGAGACGAGGATCGCGCGAGCCCGGCGGATGGTCCGTGAGGAGCTCGAGTTCGCAGAGGAAACCGTCTCGATGCGGATCACCCGTGACACGGGACAGACCGCCGGGGCGTGAGCAGAAGACGAATCACCCGACGTGGGGCGCACTGACAGGAGCGCAACGATGGAGCCGACACAAACCGACATCCTGATCAGCCGGATCGTGGACGACGAGGCCTCGGCCGGGGACTGGTCCGCGTTCGAGCGGCTCGCCGAGCTCGAGCCCGACGTGTGGCGCCGGCTCGCGCAGGAGCAGCGCGACGCCGCGAGCCTGGCCCGAGCCGTTGCATCGGCGACCGAGGTCGCCGACGCAGTTGAGTTGCCGCTTGGCGTCTCGGGTCACGGCGCCGAGCAGGCGTTCACCGCGCGGTTCGGCGGCTGGGCCGGCTGGGCGATCGCCGCAGCAGTCGCGCTCGCCTGGCTGGGATTCAACGAGATCCCGGGCATGCAGGGCCGGGACATCGCGAACGGGAACAGAGCCGGGATCGCGACGATCCCAGTCAGCGCCGACGCGGCGCTCAACCAGTACCGCGAGGTCGGCGAGCAGGAGGGCCGGTACCTGGGTGAGATGCCCAAGGTCATGGTCGAGGCCCGTCCCATCCCCGGCGGCGCGCAGATCGAGGTGATCTACCTCCGCCAACTCTTGGAGCGCGAGGTCGTCCGGGGGATGTACGGCTTCGCCGAGGACGACCAGGGCCGGGCGACTCCCGTTCCCATCGAGCCGACCGTCATCCAGGCCTCGGACCCGCTGTAAGCGAACCGCATCCGCACCCGAGACGTTTCAAAGCACGCAAGCACATCCCGGCCCGACGGACTCCCGGGCCGGACAGAGTCAGACGAAAGGAAGCAAGCCATGAACAACCGAGTCGAAGCAGCGCTGATGATCACCGCGGGCGCCCTGCTCGCCGCCGGCGCGACGTACGCGCCGCAGATCGGATCAACCCTCACCGACCGCGCGCTGGGCGCCTTCGCGTCCGTCGCGCCGACCCGGGACGCCGGCGAGAGCGGGCACAACCTCCGCTTCCGCCTGATCCCCTGCCAGGACAGCGTCGTCACGAACCACTCGTTCGGCAGCGCGAACATCAGCTCGCACGACGACCGCGGCGGGTACACCGTGTCCATCGAGAACGGCGAGCTCAAGAAGATCGACGCCGAGGGCGAGTACACGCTCGAGGAGGACGGCGACACGGTCCGCATCCTCGACCCCGACGGCGGCGTCGCCTTTGAGACGAGCAAGTCCAACCCCTCGATCGGCGGCGGCGACAACCTCTTCATCCAGTCCTTCGGCGGGGGCTCCTGGGCCGCCGTCGCGCCGCAGCCGAGCGCCCCGCGCGCCGCCATGGGCATCGGCTCGTCTTCGATCGACCCCGCCATGGCGGCGCAGCTCGGCATTGACAGCGGCGTGGTGATCGAGTTCATCAAGCCGGGCTCCGGGGCTGAAACCGCGGGGCTGCGGCAGTACGACGTCATCACAACCATCGACGGCGCCGCGATCGATTCGGTTTCGCTCTCGCGGTCGATCGCCTCGCACCAGCCCGGCGACACGGTCGAGGTCGGCGTCATCCGCAAGGGTGAACGCCGGTCGATCCCCGTTGAGTTGGGCGAGGAGCCCGGGTTCGCGCCGGCGTTCGACGGGTTCGGCTTCGACGAGCTCGACGCGCTGCGCGAGATGCTCCAGGAGCAGCAGCGGATCATGGACTCGTTCCGGATCGCCCCCGGCGCGCCGCGCCCGATGCTCGCGCCGCAGCCCACGCCGGCGCCCTCGCCGACATGGCCCCTGAGGCCCATGCCCGCGCCCACCGAACAACCCGCGCCCGACGCGAACGACGCCGCCGAGATGGCGCCCAAGACCAGATCCAACTCGACCCCCGCGTGAAACCCCGCCGAACCCACGCCGAACCCACGCCGCACGCCGCGGTATGAACGAGACCCCCACACCACCCACCGAGCGACCCACGCTCCCAGGAGGCCCCCGGAAATGAACAGGACAAGAACCCATCTGCTGAAACTGGCCGCCGGTGGCGTGTGCTCGCTGGCCATCGCCGGCGCCGTCAATGCCGAGACCGCGCCGGTCGTCGTCCAGGTCTGCGACACGCCGCACGCTGCGGCGCCACACGCCGCTGCTCCGCACATCATCCGTCACGAGGGCGAGGGCGGGCACAGGATCGTTATCGAGCTCGATGGCGAGAACGGCCCGATCGTTCTCGACGGTGATGACCTCGACTTCGATTTCGACTTTGATTTCGATTTCGACTGGGCTGAGCAGATGCACTCCGGCGCCGATCACAAGGTGATCAAGAAGCAGATTGAGAAGGCGCACAAGCAGGCCATGAAGGCGCGCGAGAAGGCCGGCAAGGCCAAGCGCGTTCTGGTCGAGAAGCTCGGCGTCGGCGGCGGCGGCTGCGACGTCTGCGGACCCGGCTGCTGCGCCGGCGGCCAGGCCGGCGCCAAGGGCAGGACGCTCCGTCTCGGTGGTCCCCAGGGCCTCGGTCAGGGCGGCCGGCACGAGGTCATCATCAAGCGCCTCGGCGGCGATGATGACGACTTCAGCATGGGCGATCTCGGCCTCGATGACGCGGACGGGAACGTCGAGGTCATCATCAACGGCAAGCCGCTCGGGGGCCTCAAGGGTCTCAATGGCCTCAAGGAACTGAAGCAACTGAAGCAACTGAAGGAACTGAAGGGTCTGAAGGACCTCAAGGGCTCCGGTCACGGCGTCTGGCAGTCCGACGACGGCAGCACGTTCCGGTTCAACGACGGGAACGGCAACGTCATCTTCCTCGAGGGCGCCGGCGTTGTCGCGCCCGCGGATGTGGTCGCCCCCATCGGCGAGCCCTCGTTCAACGTCGCGATCGGCGACATCGCCGCGGACGATTTCACTTTCGCCGCGGACAACCAGCCGGCGCCGGCGGTTGTGGGCAAGCCCCGGATGATGATCGGCGTGACGCTGGGCTCGATCAGCGAGGCGCTGGCGTCGCAGCTGGGTGTTGACGCCGAGGGTGTGCTGATGATCGAGAGCGTCTCCGACGGGATGCCCGCGGCGATGTCGGGGCTGCGCCGCTTCGACATCATCACAAGCGTGGACGGCGAGTCGCCTGTCAGCACCCCGATGCTCCAGAAGCTCATCGCCTCCAAGCACGACGGCGAGAATGTCACGATCAAGGTCCTCCGTGGCGGCGACCCCCACACCTTCAAGGTGAGCCCGGTCCCCGCGCCCAGCCAGCACGTGGTCGCGCCGCATCTGGCCGAGATCGAGCGTGACCAGGCGGCCAGGAGGGCCGAGCGTCAGGCGGAGCGCGCGGTGCGCGGCGCCGAACGCGACCAGGAGCGCGCCGACACCGCCCTCGCCCGCGCCAAGGAGCGATTCGAGAAGCAGCGCGAGCGCGTTCAGCTCCGCCGTGAGAACAGCGGCCAGGACATCAGCGCGATCCTGCAGAAGCTCGAGGAGCTCAACGTGGAGCTCGACCCCGAGACCATGGCGCAGCTCAAGGACAAGCTCGCCGAACTGCACGACCGTTTCGAGGGCGCCGACTTCGCGTTCGAGATGCCCAACATCGAGTTCGTCCCGGGCGACGGCGAGGACGAGGGCATCGTCGTGATCGAGGGCTCCCCCGACGCCCGGTTCTTCGAGCAGAACGGCGAGTTCTACCAGTTCGTCCCCGGCGGCAAGGGAGGCGTGTTCAGCGTCCCCGGCGGCCAGGGCGAGTTCCGCTTCGAGGTCACCCCCGACGGCGCCCCGCACGCGGATCATGATGTCTTCTTCGGCCGCAACCCGGACGTCGAGAGCCGGTTGGATGCCCTGGAAGCTCGCATGTCGAAGATCGAACAACTGCTCGAGCGCCTCGCCGAGCGCCTCGACTGAGTCTTCAACCCGATCGGCGCGCCGATCGGCCTGACCGCCCCCGTCGGGCCCGGTGCGTCGTATTGCGGCGTCTCCTTGGGGCCGCCGATCCTGGCAAGGGATCGGCGGTCTTTTTTTCGGATCGCGGTTTCCCGCATCGGTCGCGCGGCGATCACGGTAGGATCGCGGCGATGCCGAATCAGAACACACCCACGCGTTCCCGCTTGCAATCCCGGATCGCCGCCGGCGCGCTGGCGCTGTGCCTCGGCTGCCAGGCCCTCGCCGCGGACATGCGGGTGGACGTGGACGCGACAGACATCCCCAGGCGACTCCTGCGCGCGAAGCTGACGATCCCGGCGAATCCCGGCGAGACGACCCTCCGCTACGTCGAGTGGACCCCGGGCAACCACAACCCCAGCGGGCCGATCCAGAACGTCGTCGAGTTCCGCGCGCAGACCGAATCCGGCGAACCCCTGACCTGGCGACGCGACCGGTTCAGCGACACGAGGATCACCATCGCCGATGTCCCGAGCGGCGCCGAGCGCATCGTCGTCAGCCTCACCTACATCACGAACCAGCCGACGACGAACTCACGCTCGACCGACAGCTACGGCCAGCCCAACCTGGGCGGGATCAGCTGGAACACGGTCCTCTTCTACCCGGAGGACGCCGACAAGGACGAGCTGATGATCGACGCCTCGATCACCCTCCCCGAAGGCTGGTCCATCGCCACGCCGCTGCCGCTGTCGGGCGAGCGCGGCGGGACATTCGAGTACGACGGCGTCACCCTCGCGCAGCTTGTCGATTGCCCGGCGATCTTCGGCGAGCACCTCGCGCGCGTCGACCTGTCCACGGGCGAGATCCCCCGGCACACGCTCTGCGGCGTCGCGGCCAGCCCGGACCTGCTCCACCTGCCCGAGGCACGCGCCGAAAAACTCCGGTTTATGCACGAGCAGGCGGCAAAGGTCTTCGGGCCATTCCCGGGCGACCGCTTCGACTATCTCATGTTTGTCTGCGACGAGATCCCGGGCTTCGGCGTCGAGCACAACACCTGCACCTACTTCGCCGAGCCCGACAACGAGTGGGTGGACAGCGAGACGCCCGGCGGTCCGGACATGGGGACCATGGTTCACGAGTACATCCACGCGTGGAACGGCAAGCTCCGCGCGCCGGAGGGCCTGCTGTCGCGCAACTTCCACGAGCCCGCGGTGACCGACCTGCTCTGGGTGTACGAGGGGCTGACCAGCTACATGGACGACGTGCTGCTGGCGAGGTCGGGGCTGGTCACACGCGACGAATACCACAACATCGTCACCAACAACATCATGCGATACCAGCTCCAGACCGGGCGCCTGTGGCGGCCGGTCGTGGACACCGCGCGGGGCATGAAGCGGCTGCGCACCCGCAGCGACGCCTGGGAGGAGCTCCGCCGGCGGCAGGACTACTACGGCGAGGGCGCGCTCTTCTGGATGGCGGCCGACGCGACCATCCGCGCCGACACCGGCGGACAGCGCAGCCTCGACGACTTCTGCCGGAGGTTCTTCGACACCCCCTGGCGATCCTTCGGCGACCCGACCACCTACACCAGGGCCGACGTGGTCGAGGCGCTGACCGCCGTCGATCCCGGCGCGGACTGGGACGCGATGATCCGCCAGCGGATCGAGTCGCCCGCGGAGACGCTGGCGCTCGATGTCCCGGGGCTGCTCGGCTACCGCATGGAGTTCACCGACGAGCCCACGGAGCTGCAGGCGAAGGCGGACAAGAAGAACAAGGGCCTCGACCTGCGCACCTCGCTGGGGTTCTCGGTGGACGAGAAGGGCGTCATCACGACCGTGCTCAAGGATTCCGCCGCCGACGACGCGAAGCTCGCGTACGACATGGTCGTCGTCGGTGTCGGCGACGAGGAGTTCACGCCCGAGACGCTCCGGCAGGCCGTCGCGGCCTCCAGCACGACCGGCGAGGTCCGGCTGCTCGTCAAGTTCGGTGGCAAGCTGTATGCCAGGAGTCTCCTTGATGGCGGCGGGCTGCGGTACCCCAGGCTGACGCCAATCGACGGCGCGGAGGACATCCTCGGCGCCATCATCACGCCGCGATGATCCGCTCATTCGCCAGCGCCGCGGGCCCCGACGAACGGGGCGACCCGCTCGCCTGCACGTCGATCGACGCGGCGATCGCGCTGGGGGCGCTGGCGATCTCGGCGCAGTACACCGTCGCGCTGATCAGGCTGGGGCAGGAGTCCATGTGGGGACTGGTGAACCCGTGGATGTTCTGGATCGGCCTCTTCGCCGCGCCCCTGGCCGTGCTGGCGCCGGCGTGGCTGCTGGGGCGGTTCACCCCGGCGAACCCCGTGTGGCTGGCGATCGGCCTCGCGACGCCGCTGGTCGTCTGGACCGTCGGGCTCTTCACCGCGCCGCCGGCGATGCTGCTGGTCGGGGGAACGGCGGCGCTGATGATCGGGTTCACCCTGGCGCCGGCCCGACACGGCAGGCGCCGGCGGCAGGCGTCGATCCGGAAGAAGCGGCTGTGCCGCCATTGCGGCTACAGCCTCGACGGGCTCCGCGGCGGCGTGTGTCCCGAGTGCGGGTCCCCCCGGGATTGATGGCGGGATTCCGGGCATCCGTGCGGGAATCGCCGGCGTGAATCTGACTTCCCGATCGGGCCGATCTATGGTGTATCAAAGCGCGGCGGTGGTTGGCCGATCGCCACCACACCCCCCGCGCCCCGGCACACATCCCAGACGCGGAGCCCACCATGCCCAGCGACACCAACCCGTTCAGCGCCCGGAAGACCCTCTCCACAGCCTCCGGCGAGTTCACCTACTACGACATCGGCGCCCTCTCGAAACAGGGCGTCGGCAACGTGGACCGGCTCCCCTATTCCATGCGGGTGCTGCTCGAGGCGCTGCTCCGCAACGTGGACGGGTTTGTCGTCAGCGAGGACGACGTCAGGGCGCTGGCCAACTGGAACGCCAAGGCGCCGGCGCAGACCGAGGTCCCGTTCATGCCGGGTCGCGTTGTGCTGCAGGACTTCACCGGCGTCCCCGCCGTGGTGGACCTCGCCGCGATGCGCAGCGCCATGCAGCGCCTGGGCGGAGACCCCGACGAGGTGAACCCGCAGGTCCGCTGCGACCTGGTCATCGACCACTCCGTGCAGGTGGACGCGTATGGCAGCGCCACCGCGCTGACCATCAACGCGGACAAGGAGTTCGACCGCAACCGCGAGCGCTACGAGTTCCTCAAGTGGGGCCAGCAGGCATTCGACAACTTCTCCGTCGTCCCGCCCGCCACGGGCATCGTCCACCAGGTCAACCTCGAGTACCTCGCCTCCTGCGTCCTGACGAAGACAACCGACGCCGGCGACAACGTCGCCTACCCCGACTCGCTCGTCGGCACCGACTCGCACACGACCATGATCAACGGGCTCGGCGTCGTCGGCTGGGGTGTCGGCGGCATCGAGGCCGAGGCCTGCATGCTCGGTCAGCCCATCTACATGCTCACCCCCGAGGTCGTCGGGTTCCGCCTGACCGGCCAGCTCCCCGAGGGCGCCACCGCCACCGACCTCGTCCTGACCGTCACGCAGATGCTCCGCGCCCACGGCGTCGTCGGCAAGTTCGTCGAGTTCTTCGGGCCCTCCGTCGCCAGGATGTCCATCCCCGACCGCGCGACCATCGCCAACATGGCCCCCGAGTACGGCGCCACGATGGGATTCTTCCCCGTTGATGCGCGCACGCTCGAGTACCTCCGCCTGACCGCGCGCGACGATTCCACGATCGAGCTCGTCGAGAAATACTGCAAGGCCAACCACCTCTTCTGGACGCCCGACGCGCCGGAGCCGAGCTTCACCGATGTCCTCGAGCTCGACATGAGCACCGTCAAGCCGTCGCTGGCCGGCCCCAAACGTCCGCAGGACCGCATCGAGCTGGGCGCCATGAAGCCCCAGTGGCGCAAGGACCTCGTGGACACCTTCGGCAAGAAGGCGCCCAGCGAGTGCGTCCGCTTCGACACCTGGGCCGGCGAGGGCGGCGCCGCCGGGCACGCGCACGTCAACCAGTCAACCGGCGCCGGCCCCTGCGCGAAGGAGCAGGGCTGGCCGGTGGTCAACTACAAAGACCGTCAGTTCACGCTGCACCACGGAGACGTCGTCATCGCGGCGATCACCTCCTGCACCAACACGAGCAACCCCGACGTGATGATCGCCGCGGGGCTTGTCGCGAAGAAGGCCAACGAGCTGGGGCTCAAGGCCAAGCCGTGGGTTAAGACCTCGCTGGCGCCGGGCTCGAAGGTCGTCACCGATTACTACGAGGCGGCCGGGCTCGACAAGCACCTCGACGCGCTGGGCTTCCAGACCGTCGGGTACGGCTGCACGACGTGCATCGGCAACTCGGGCCCGCTGCCCGATCCCATCGAGGCCGCCATCAAGGAGGGCGATCTCGTCGCGACGAGCGTCCTCAGCGGCAACCGCAACTTCGAGGGGCGCATCAGCCCATTCGTCAAGGCGAACTACCTCGCCAGCCCGCCGCTGGTCGTCGCGTACGCCATCGCCGGGACCGTGGACATCGACATGGTCAACGATCCCATCGGGCAGACGGAGGACGGGAAGGACGTGTACCTGAAGGACCTCTGGCCCACCCACGAGGAGGTCGTCCGCACGCGCGAGGCAAGCATCAACCCCGGGCAGTTCACCGAGGAGTACGGCCGCGTGTACGACGGCAACACCACGTGGAACGCCGTCGCCTCCTCGACCGGCTCCATCTACGAGTGGAAGGGCGAGAGCACCTACGTGCAGGAGCCGCCCTTTTTCGAAGAACTCGACGAGATCACGGGCGACGCGCCCCCGATCACCGGCGCACGATGCCTCGTCAGCGTCGGCGACTCCGTCACGACCGATCACATCTCCCCCGCCGGCTCCATCCCCGCCGACGGTCCAGCCGGGAAGTACCTCACCGAGCACGGCGTGCCGGTGTCGATGTTCAACAGCTTCGGCTCCCGCCGCGGCAACGACCGCGTCATGACCCGCGGCACCTTCGCCAACGTGCGCGTCCGCAACAAGCTCGCCCCGGGGACCGAGGGCGGCTGGACGACCGACTTCACCGACGGCAAGGTCAAGTCCATCTACGAAGCCTCGCTCAACTACAAGAAGAAGAACATCCCGCTGGTCGTCCTGGCCGGCGTGGACTACGGCATGGGCTCGAGCCGCGATTGGGCCGCCAAGGGCACGTACCTGCTCGGCGTCCGCGCCGTCATCGCGGTCAGCTACGAGCGCATCCACCGCTCCAACCTCGTCGGGATGGGCGTCCTGCCGCTGCAGTTCAAGGACGGCCAGAGCCGCGACTCGCTGGGCCTCGACGGCACGGAGACCTTCGACGTGATGATCCCCGCGCCCCTGAAGGCGCGGTGCGAGGTCCCCGTCAAGGCGAAGCACCCCTCGGGCAAGGTCACCGAGTTCAACACGCTCTGCCGCATCGACACCCCGGTGGAGGTCGATTACTACCGCAACGGCGGGATCCTCCACACCGTGCTGAGGCGGATGGTCAACGACGCCAGGCAGGGCGCCGCGGTGTGAC
Organism: Phycisphaeraceae bacterium; assembly: GCA_020639135.1. Taxonomy (GTDB): domain Bacteria; phylum Planctomycetota; class Phycisphaerae; order Phycisphaerales; family UBA1924; genus JACKHE01. The sequence goes on along the minus strand of JACKHE010000003.1, from coordinate 36,292 downwards.
CGCCCGTGCCGCGTGAAACGAAACCCGGGCGGATCAGAACAACAGGCATGCGACTCCGCCGCGCCTGGCTGCTCTCGTCGCTCGGGTTCCTCGCGGTCTTCCTGATCGTCAGCGCGGTCATCATCGCGCGGGGCGGCGACCCCATCGCCACCGCCGACCGCGCCGCCGAGAGCGTCGTCAGCAACATCATCGCGCCGATCGAGCACACCGGCGGCTACCGCCTGCTGTCGCTCGACGAGGACGACCGCTGGGTCGCGCTGCCCCCCGACCGGCAGCTCCCGCCGCGAATCGTGCTGCTCGTGCACGGGCTGGACGAGCCCGGCACGATCTTCGACGACCTCGCCCCGGCGATCGAGGGCGCGGGGCTCACGCCGATCTACTTCGAGTACCCCAACGACCAGCGCATCGCCGACTCGACGGTCCTGCTGCACACGGCGCTGCGCCAGCTCAGGCAGCGCGGCGTCGATCGCACGGACCTGGTCTGCCACTCGATGGGCGGGCTGGTGGCGCTCGACTGCCTGTCGCGCGAATCGATGTACGCCTCGGACCCCGCCGGTGTCGATGGACGACCCGCCATCGATCGGTTCATCACCGTGGGCACGCCGTACCAGGGCGCGCCGATGGCCGGGCTGCGCCTGATCGCGGAGTGGCGCGAGCAGGCGGTGCGCTGGAGCGACGCGGTCTTCAACGGCGCGCCGGCGCCCGACGGGACGCTCGCCGACGGCGACGGGGAAGCCGGAGAGGACCTCAAGCCCAGGTCCGGGTTCCTGCTCGACCTGAACGACAGACCGCACCCTCGCGGGATCGCGTGGACGATCATCTACGGCGTCTGGGCGCCCGGCGTCGAGATCGCTGATATCAACACCGAGTTGGGCGACGGCGTCGTCCCAGTCTGGTCCGGTGCGCCGGAAGGAATGACCGACGACCTCGTCAGACTCGAGGGCAACCACCGCGCGATGCTCAAGAGCTTCGGCCTCGAGCAGGCCGCGCGCAACGCCGCCGGCTACGAGCCGCGCACCGCGCCGGCGATCCCGGTCATCCTGGATCGCCTGAGCCGGCCGCTGGACCCGCCCGCCGACCCCGGAATGCCCTGATGTTGAGCATCTCGACACCCAGCGCGAAGGCCATCGCGAAGTACACGTAGCCCCTGGGCATGTGCCGGTGCAGACCGTCGGCGACGAGCAGCACGCCGATGAGCACCAGGAACGCCAGCGCGAGCATCTTCAGCGTGGGATGCCGCTCGATGCACCGGCTGATCGCCCCGGCGAAGGCCATCATCACCAGCACGGCGATGACCACCGCGGCGATCATCACCTCGATGCGCTTGGCCATCCCCACCGCCGTGATCACGCTGTCGAGCGAGAACACCAGGTCGATCAGCACCACCTGCAGCAGCACCCCGGCGAAGCTGGCCGCCGCCCGGCTCTTGCCAGGGTGCAGCGCGTCGGGCCCCGGGGCCTCAAGCTTCTCGTGGATCTCGTAGGTCGCCTTGGCGATCAGGAAGAGCCCGCCGAGGAGCAGGATCAGGTCCCGCCCGCTGATGGCCAGGCCCGGGACCATCTCGCCGTTGACCTCGTGCTCGCCCAGGAAGGCGAAGGGCAGCGTCAAAAGCGGCGCTGTCAGCTTCATGATCCAGAAGATCCCCAGCAGCAGGAGGATCCGCATGCCCATCGCCAGCAGCAGCCCCAGGCGCCGGGCGGCGGGCTGCCGGCGCTCGGGGAGCCGGCCCGTAAGGATCGCCAGGAAGACGATGTTGTCGATCCCCAGGACGATCTCCAGCGCCGTCAGTGTCGTCAGGGCGACGAGGGAGTCGAGGCTGACCAGGGCGTGGACCGCCCCCCCGGCGCCGCCTTGGGGGGCCGAGGCAAGGATGTGCAGCATCGGCTCGATCATGGGATCCAGGCTCCGGGAGCGTCGCGTCCGAGCCCCTGAGCGTAGCGGTTTTCGCCCCCTGATTCGTGGCGGGGGCGCAGGGGGGCCGCTATCATCGCCACCCCGACGAAGATCCCCGGAACGGCCCGGCGGTGGGGCAGATCCCAGGCCACCAGGGGCATCCCGCTCCAGCTCACGACACACGAGGATTCGCTGATATGTCCGCGACAGGCGCCGTCTCCCAGATCATCGGTTCGACCTTCGATGCGCAGTTCCCCGAGGACCAGCTCCCCGACATCTACAACGCGCTCCAGATCGAGGGCGAGACCAAGGCCGGGCGCGTTAAGCTCACCGGCGAGGTCCAGCAGCACCTCGGCGGCGGCCGAGTCCGCGCCGTCGCGCTGGGCTCGACCGACGGCCTCGTCCGCGGCATGAGCTGTCAGGACACCGGCGATTCGGTCTCCGTCCCCGTCGGCGAGGGCGTGCTCGGACGCGTCTTCAACCTGCTGGGCGAGCCCGTTGACAACCGCGGGGACGTCAAGGCCGACAAGCGCATGCCCATCCACCGGCAGCCCCCGGAGTTCGACGCGCTCAACCCCAAGACCGAGGTCCTCCCGACCGGCATCAAGGTCGTTGACCTCCTCTGCCCCTTCGTCCGAGGCGGCAAGATCGGCCTCTTCGGCGGCGCGGGCGTCGGCAAGACCGTCATCATCCAGGAGATGATCGCACGCGTCGCGCGTGAGTTCGGCGGCTACTCCGTCTTCTGCGGCGTCGGCGAGCGCACCCGCGAGGGCAACGACCTCTGGCTGGAAATGCAGGAGGCCGAGTACACCGACGAGAACGGCCAGACGGCGCACGTCATCGACAAGGTCGCGATGGTCTTCGGGCAGATGAACGAGCCCCCGGGCGCGCGTCTGCGTGTCGCCCTGTCGGGCCTGACCATGGCCGAGTACTTCCGCGACGAGTCCGGCAAGGAAACGATGATGTTCGTGGACAACGTCTTCCGCTTCACGCAGGCGGGCTCGGAGGTCTCCGCGCTGCTGGGCCGCATGCCCAGCGCGGTCGGCTATCAGCCCACGCTGTCGACGGAGATGGGCGAGCTCCAGGAGCGAATCACCTCCACGGCCAAGGGCGCCATCACCTCCGTGCAGGCGATCTACGTCCCCGCGGACGACCTGACCGACCCCGCCCCCGCGACGGCCTTCGCCCACCTCGACGCCTTCGTCGTGCTCAGCCGCGGCATCGCCGAGAAGGGCATCTACCCCGCGGTCGATCCGCTCGAGTCCACGAGCCGCATCCTCGACCCGGGCATCATCGGCCGGCGCCACTACCAGGTCTCGCGTCAGGTGCAGCAGATCCTCCAGCGCTACAAGGACCTCCAGGACATCATCGCGATCCTGGGCGTCGATGAGCTCTCCGAGGAGGACAAGCTGATCGTGGCGCGGGCGCGCAAGATCGAGCGCTTCCTCTCACAGCCCTTCTTCGTCGCCGAGCAGTTCACCGGCTTCCCCGGCATCTACACCACGCTGGAGGACACCATCGAGTCCTTCGAGCGCATCTGCGCCGGCGAGGGCGACGACCTCCCCGAGTCCGCGTTCATGTACGTCGGCACGCTCGACGACGCGAAGGCCAAGGCGGAGCGGATGCGGGCGGAGTGATCGCTGCGAACAACTGATTCACAACAAAGCCCACCCTCAACAGGGTGGGCTTTTTTCTGCGCGATCAACGAGATTGGACGCCGAGACTGAGCGAAGCTACTCCAGCGTCACGCTGAACGTCAGCTCCCTGCCCTCGCGCTCCACGGTGATCACCACCGTCGGGCGCACCGCCATCTCCCGGCCCAGGCCCGCCATGCCCAGCTCCGCGATGGGCTTGCCGTTGACCGCGGTGATGCGGTCGCCGACGCGCAGGCCCGCCGCCTCCGCCGCCGATCCGGGCAGCACCGCCTGGAGCGTCACCTCGTCGCCGCGGATCGCCGGCATGATGCCCAGCCGCCGCTTCGGCGCCGCGGCCGTTGCCGGGGCGCCGGCGGCCCCGGGCGTGAACCGAATCAGCCCGCTGCGCTGATCGAAGGTCACCAGGAAGTTCGAGAGCAGCTGCGCCCCGATGTTCGCCTGTTTCGCCACGGGGGTGGACTGGATCGCCGGGTTCTCGATCGTGACGCCGCCGAACCGCATCGCGCCGTCGAGCGTCGCCTGGCGGATGTCGAATGCCGCCGAGACGCTGCGCCCCATGCCGACCACGACAGGCTCGTCAGAGAATCGCAACGCGTCGAAGACCGCCTCGGGGACGGTGCAGCTCCCCGCGGAACCCGTGTCGAGATCGGTGCGGACCGTGCGCCCGCCCAACTCGATGTCGATCTCGGGGATGCCCCGCGTCTCGTGAACCTCGACGACGCCGGGCTCGCCGGCGCGCAGGGCGCCATCGCGCTCGATCACCAGCCGGTTGCCGGGGTAGTCGAAGGTGACCAGGCGGTCGGCGAACATGCCGTAGCCGATGATGCCGACCATCTCGCCGCCGAGCATCGCCCGGATGTCGCTGTAGTCGCGCGAGAGGCCGACGACATCAGTGAACCGCTCGCCGCCGATCCCGACCTCGCCGACGCGCACGCGCTTCATCGGGACGGCATCGCCGGTCATGCCATCGGCGCCCATCATCTCGCCGATGACCGCCAGCCCCTGCTCGCGCACGAACGACTCGTCGAGGTGCATCATCCCCTGCGCGCCGGTGTCCACGGCGAAAAGGAACGGCCCCTTGCCGTTGACCGTCGCCATCACCGCCGGGATGTGCCCGGCGCGGAGCATCGGGACCGCCACGCCCGGGCCCGTGTACGCCGCGGCGCCGGCGCGGGGGCTCGTGCGGGGGATGACCTCGATCGGCCCGGCGCCCTCGGGCCGGGTCATCCGCATCAGCCCGCTCGCCTGGTCGAAGGTGATCGCGAAGTTCCGCATCACCTGGGAGCCGACGTTGACGTGGTTGAAGATCTCGGCGTACCCGATCGGCGGATCCTTGATGGTGTGCCCGGCGATCGTCACGTCGCCGTCGAGCGTCGTCTCCATGATGTCGAACTCGCGCACGACGGTGCGCGCCCGGCCCACGAGCCTCGGCTCGCCCTGCCTGGGCAGCGATTCGGCGAGCGCCGTCGAGACCGTGATCCCGCCGGAGGAGCCGCTGTCGAATGTCGCGTCCACATGCTCGCCGGCGATGTCGATCGGGAGCACGGGGACGCCGCGGGCGTTGTCGAAGGCGACCACACCGTCGGCGCCGGCGCGCAGGGGCCTGCCCTGCTCGATGATCAGTTTCTGCCCGGGGTAGTCGATAGTGACCACGCAGTCGGCGAAGAGACCAAAGCCGAGAATGCCGTCAACATGCTCGCTGCGCGCCCCCGGTGTGCGGTTGTAATCGCGAGTGGCGGCGGTGATTCCGGTGAACCGGGCGCCGGCGATCTCGATGGAGTCCATCGCGACGATGTCCATCGCGCGCCCGGGGCCCCCCATGCCGTCCGTCCCCTGCGCCTGCCCCACCACGGGGAGTTCCAGCCGCTGAGCGAGCGTGACATCCGCGCGCGCCAGGCCCTGCCCGCCGGTGTCGAACTCGAAGAGGAAGGGCCCCCGGCCGTTGACCAGCGCCTCCACCGCCGGCATGTGCCCCACCATCCGGAACGGGACCTCGACGCGCCCCCTCGGGATCGTCGTCGTCTCGGGACGCGTGTCGGCGGGGCCCTGCTGCTGCGGCGCCGGCGCCTGCGACAGCGCGGAGACCGGGGCGAGCAGCGCGATCGCGGCGCCGAGCGCGATGCAGTGCAGGATCGAATCGTTGGGCATGGCGGGCTCCTCGGTTGCCAGTATAGTATGAATCGTACTATATGCCCGGATGCGCCGCCGGGCGGGCCCCGGCGCCATTGGCGGAAAAAATCATGGAACGACTCAGCGAGCTCGAGCAGTGCGTTCTGGGGGTGCTGTGGCTCCTCCAGCCGGTGACCCCCTACCGCGTCCGGAAGGTCTTCCTCGAATCGAGGTCCACGATCTGGAGCGGGAGCGCCGGCGCCATCTACCCCCTGCTCCGCAAGCTCGAGGGCCGGGGGCTCGTCGGGTCCCGCGACGCCCCCACCGGCGACCGCCCTGGGCGCGAGTACTCGCTGACCGGGGCGGGAAAGGACGGCCTCCGCCGCTGGCTCCGCGCCCCGATGGGGCAGGCCGAGGCGAGCGACTACGACCCCATCCGCGTGCGTGTCCGGTTCGTCGAGGCGCTGCCCCCCCGCGAGCGGGGGCCGTTCTTCGATCGCGCCGAGCGCGCGCTGACCGAGCAGCTCGGGCGCATCGAGGCGATGTGCGACGAGTACGAACGCGGGGATGATGTAGTCCAGTTCCTGACGGGGCGGGGCGGCTGGCACACGGTGCGCGCGCGCCTCCACTGGCTGCGGGAGGTCCGGGATGCGCTGAGCGTCTAGCGCCGGCGATGCATCGCCAGCGCGGCGCCCATCGCCAGGACCGCGCCGGCTCCGGGAGCCGGGATCTGGAAGAGGAAGATCCCCACCGAGCCGTCGGTGAACCCGAGTTGCACGCCGAGCTGACCCGCCGCGTTGAGCGACTGCGAGGGCTCGAACGCCTCGACGTTGGCGCCCTCGATATTGACATAGGCGATGGTCCGCACATCACCCGGCGCAACCTCGAACTCGTCGCCGGACCGGGCGATCTTGAAGAAGGCGCCGACGCCGCGCTGGCTGTCTGGCGCGAGGTATGCCCAGAGCCCGGTGTTGTTCTCGATGGTCACGCCGCCCTCGATAATCAGGCCCGCGGTGAAGACGACGTCGCCGCTGGCGCCGAGGACCGGGGATGCGAACTCGGCGAAGCGGGCGCCGTCCGTCCCGGGCGCGGCGTCGCCGGTGATCGCGATCTTCTCGGTCACCCCGGTGTCGCCGCGTCGGACCCAGATCCCCATGTCGGAGAAACCGCGGTCGGCCGGCGCATCGGCGCCATCGGGCGCCAGGAGGTACGAACCGAAAACGAGGTCATCGCCCGCGTTGAGTCGGGGCCAGAGGAACTGGCCGTGGACCATGCCGCCCGCCCCGACCGCCGGAGCATCGCCGAACGCGACCGGCGCGGGCGCACCGCCCGAAGAGAGGAAGAGCGCCGCATCACGTCCGAACCCGCGGGGCGCGATTCCGGGATAGGTCAGTTCAGAGTGGAATGCGAACGCTCCGGAATCGCCGAGCTGGGGCGAGCCGAAGTAGCCGTACGTCGCGCCGCCGGTCCCCGGCGCGATCTCGCCCTCGCGCGCGACGAGCTCCAGCCCCGATCCGCCGGTCATCCAGAGCCCGTCGTCGTTGGAGAAGTCGATGACGCCGCCACGCCGGGATCGCGCCGCAGCCGCCGCGCGGACCGTTCCTGGCATGAGCACATCGCCGCTGGAGTTGATCGACGCGAGGTTGAGGAAGTTGAAGACGCCGCCGGCGATCCCCGGGGCGGCCTCGCCCTCGCGCGCGACCAGCTCGAGGGCCTCCCCCCGGACCTGCCGCCACATGGTGTCCTGGTTGTCGCCGTTGACGTCGCCGACGTTCTTGAGCCGGCTGAAGAAGAGCAGGTCGCCGTTGGCGCTGAGCAGACCGTCGCCGGGTCGATCGAAGAGCGCGCCGCCCAGCCCCGGCGCGGGGCTGCCCTCCTGCGCGATCCGGGTGAGCCCCGAGCCGAAGTCCGCCCACAGCCCCCAGTCGTTGTCGAAGGTGATGTCGCCCCCCGTGTCGAGGCGGAGGCTGATCGTGTACACGCCGGAGTCGCTGAGCACGGGGCCGCCGATGAGATCGAAACTCGGACCGCCGAGCCCCGGCGCCGGGTCGCTCTCCTGGATGATCTTCGAGACGACACCATCGACAACACGGAACGCGCCGGTGTTCGCGCTGCTGGGCACGCCGTCGAGCGTGGACCAGAAGACGATGTCGCCATTGGCGGCGACCGAGATGCCGCTGAGCAGGTTCCCGAACGTCGCCCCGCCGGTGTCCGGCGCCACCTCTCCGGAGAGCGCGATCGGCGTGAACCCCGCCAACGCCGAGCCAGTCAGCGCGAACAGGGAAACCGGAACGACAGCGAAGCGTCGAAGATTCGTGACCATCGGGTTGACTCCTCCGCGACCCTTCCCCGTGGCGCCGATCCCTGTGCCGGGGACCGCCGCCGAGGCCGCTGGTGGCCAGTATAAAAATGACCCGACCGGACACCAGAGAAAAACCCGCGGCGGACACGCCAACATTCCCGAAAGGAGCCCCCGATGCCCAGACCCACCACAACCGATGGTGTTCGAGCCCGCGATGCAAGGTCCGCGCCCTGGCCCTGGTTCGCTGTGGTCGCGCTGATCGCCGCCGCGCTGCTCTGGCGCCCTCAGGCGCAGGCTCAACCGGGCGGCGCCGGCGTGCCCGTGTACCACTACGCCATCATCAGCTTCCAGGGCAACGACGCGATCGTGTATTACGACGGCGGCACGAGGTTCTACGAGGGCCCCGACGTCATCAAGCAGGAGCGCGTCGAGGGCAACAACAACCTCAAGCTCGTCCCGATCATCCAGCTCACGCACCTCGACACCATGGGCAGCGTCGGCTGGGAGGTCGTCCGCCCCTGGGGCGCCGACGGGAACTCCTGGCTGCTGCGCAGCTCCACCGGGATCATCAGGGAATGAAGCTGTGTGTCCGCGACGCCGGTGTCACGCCGAATCCGGCGGCAGCACCGCCTCGGCCTCGATCTCCACGACGGCGTCGGAAACGATCAGCCGGCTGACCTCGATGATCGTCGCGGCGGGGCGCGCCGTCTGGAAGAACTCCCCGTGCGCCTGCCCCACCTTCTTCCAGTCGTCGATGTTCGTCAGGTACATGCGCGTGCGCACGACGTCGTCCATCGAGGCGCCGAGCTCCTCGAGCGCCGCCTTGATCTTCTTGAAGCAGTGCTTCGCCTGCGTGTAGGCGTCGCCGTGCCCCACGACGTGCCCCGACTCGTCGGAAGCGGTGGTCCCCGCAACGCGGACGTGCCGGTCGATGCGGATCGCGCGCGAGTAGGCGATGGTGCCTTCCCAGACGGTTCCGGAGGTGACGATCTGGCGGTCGGACATGGGAAACTCCTTCGTTCCTGGGACGACTTCGGATTGTACCGGATCGCGATGAGCCGCAACGGCGCAGAAAAAAGCCCGGCATCTGCCGGGCTCTTGAATCTATCAGTTGCAGTGCCGGATCAGCGGGCGAAGTGCGCGAACGCCTTGTTCGCCTCAGCCATGCGCAGCGTCTGCTCGCGGACGCTCATCGCCTTGCCCTCGCCGCGGGCAGCGTTGTAGATCTCATCAGCGAGGCGGCGCGACATGGGGCGGCCCTTCTCGCCGCGGGCGGCGCCGATGATCCAGCGGAATGCCAGCGACTGCTGCCTGCGGCGCGGGACCTGCATCGGGACCTGGTAGTTGGCGCCGCCAATTCGCTTGGAGCGCACCTCGACCTGCGGCTTGACGTTCTCGATGGCCATGTGGAAGACCGCCAGGGAGTTCTCCGGTGCGTTCTCGTCCTTCTCCTTCTTCAGCCGCGCGTCGATGAGGTCCATCGCGTCGTACATCACGCGCGTGGCCCTGGTCTTCTTGCCGTCAACCATGACGCAGTTGATGAACTTGGAGAGGACCTTGTCGTTGAAACGGGGGTCGGGACGGAGTTGGTCTTCCGACTTGGTGATGCGCCCTGCCATGGTGATGCTCCTTCTGGCTCATCCGCGGCGAGCAATCTCGCCACCGTGTGTTCACCCCGGCGCCTGGGCGGGCGGTCCGGGATTACTTGCCGAAACCCCGTGACAGCCACGGGGCGTGGTTCAGTTGTTACTTGCCGCGCTTGGCGCCGTACTTCGAACGGCCCTGCTTGCGCCCGTCAACACCCAGGCAGTCCAGCGAGCCGCGGACGACGTGGTAGCGGACACCGGGGAGGTCGGGCACACGGCCGCCGCGGACGAGCACGATCGAGTGCTCCTGCAGGTTGTGGCCCTCGCCGCCGATGTACGCCGTCACTTCCTTGCCGTTGGACAGGCGGACACGCGCGACCTTCCGGAGCGCGGAGTTCGGCTTCTTGGGGGTGACGGTCTTCACCTGGAGGCAGACGCCGCGCTTCTGCGGGCACCGCTCGATATCACGCACCTTCGACTTGGCGATGGGCGTGCGGCGTGGATTGCGGACAAGCTGATTGATCGTGGGCACAGGGCGCCTCGCAACGGGACCTAGGGGGACTGTGGATCGACAGAACAGGGTCGGCCCCACCGGCCGACGCTGGGCCCACATCCGGGGTCCGGAATAGGGCCGGGTAGTGTAGCCGTGGCAGACCGGGGTTCAAGCGGCTCGGCGTCGGTCCGGGTGGGCCTGGGCTACCGGCTCCTGACGTACCGGCCCGAGAGCCCCTCGGAGGCCAGAACATCCGCCAGGGGCAGGATTTCGCTGCGGAGCACGCCCTTGAGGTGGGGCTTGACCAGGGCCCGGAACTGCTTCTGCTGGTCGGCGATCGACTGGGTGGCGTCGATGACGTCCAGCCCCCGCTCGGGGACGATCCGCTCGTACTCGTTGAAGATCCGGTCCTGGAAGATCTTGAAGCTCTCGTAGGGGTCCTCGCTGAGGCGCAGGTCCATCCCCGCCTCGTAGTACTTGAGCTCGGGGCGCCCGGCGAGGATGCGGTTGAGCGCCTCGTCGAGCGGGACCTTGAAGTAAACCGCCACGTCCGGGACCGGGGCGATGCTGTAGATGTTGCGGACGTACTCGCGGTCGATGCCGCGGGCGGCGTCCCGCGCGAACGCGGTGTAGATGTACCGGTCGGCGAGCACGATCGCGCCGGCGCGCAACGGGGGCAGGATCGCCCGCTCCAGCCGCTCGGCGAAGTCGCAGGCGTGGATCAGCGAGAACGTCATCGGGCTGAGCAGCTTGTTCGCCTTGCCGAAGCTCGTCGTCCGCTTGACCACCGGCGAGGAGTTCCACTCGGTGAAGTACACGCAGTAGCCGGCGCCCTTGAGCCACTTGTGCAGGAGGTCGAGCTGCGTCGATTTCCCGGAGCCGTCGATGCCCTCGACGACAATCAGCTTGCCGGGGAACCCGGAAGAATGGCCGTTGCTGCTGGTGCTCGTTGGGTCAGCGCTCATCCCGATTCACTCCGTTGCTCACGGTGCTGGTTTCCGGCCGTCGGGGTTCACCGGGTCAGCGCCGGGCCGCCGGCCGGTGTGCTCCCACTGGCTGATGTTGATGCCGAAGAACCGTTCGTACAGGTCGGCCTTGTTCTCGCCGCCCCAGAGATTGACGCTGGGGTCGTCCTCGCAATCGATGTCGAAAATCGCGGTGTCGCCGTGCAGACGGACGCTGACGCCGGTGACGCTCTGGGTGTGCGTGCGGTCGAGGCCGTCGGCGATCCGCAGGATCCCGCCCAGCGCCGAGACGATCTTCCTGTCCTTGCTCGGCAGCCGCGCGAACTCCTCGTGCGTCGGCTTGGGGCACGAGCGCCGGTGGTAGCGGCAGACGTTGGCGACGATCTCCAGCTCCCGGTGCGTGAACCCCTCGAGTTCGCTGTGCGCGACGAGGTGGTAGCTGTGCTTGTGGTGCCGCTTGTAGTTGACGAGGTACCCGATGTCGTGGAGCAGCGCGGCGGCCTCGAGCAGCTCGCGCGTCTCGTCCGTCGCCCAACCCTCGTCGGCGCGGGGGTCCTGCGCCCTGGTCTGATCGAAGATCGACAGCGCGAGCTTTGCGACGTGATCGCAGTGGCTCTTCTCGTACCGGCAGGATTTCGCCAGGCGCAGCGCGGCGTCACGCTTGAGCATCGGCGCGACCCGGCTGCCGGCGCCGCGGCCGTCGGGCAGCATCCGGCGGATCACCCCGTCGCGGATGCCGCGGTCGTGCACACGCAGCCGCTTGACTTTGAGCCGCCGCATCACGCGGTCGATCACGCTCAGGCCGCCCAGGATGATGTCGGCGCGGTCGGCCCGGAGGCCCGGGATCCTCGCCCGCTGCCTGGCCGGCATCGCGCGGATCCAGTCGATGCGGCCCCGGAGCTCGGCGCGCTGGATCTCGAACCCGCGGATCGACGCCGGGGGGGCGCCCTGGGCCGCGTCGAGGTCGCGACGCAGGCAGATGTTGGCCAGCGCGGTGAACGAGCCGCCGCAGCCGATGACCACGTCGATGGGCGCCGGGGGCTTGCGCAGCACCTTCTTCAGTTCGGCGTCCAGGTATTCGACCATCGCCTCGTAGCCCTGCGGGTTCCCGCCCTCCTCGCGCAGACCGAAGCGGTCGGTGACCACCACGGCGCCGATCGGGATCGAGACGATGTCCTCCACGACGCCCTTGATGCTGACGACGATCTCCGTGCTGCCGCCGCCGACATCGATCACCGCCGCGTTGAGCGAGCGGAGCTCGAAGGCGTGCTGCACGCTCTCGTACGCGAGCCGGGCCTCTTCGAGGCCGCTGATGACGTCGAGCTTGATGTACGCGGCCTCGTGGACCAGGTCCACGAACGTCCCGCCGTTGGACGCCTCGCGCACCGCGGAGGTCGCGATGGCGCGCAGCTCCTGCACGCGGTGGCCGTCGGCGATCTCGCGCAGCCTGGCGATCGCCTCGGCGGATCGCTCCATCGCCTCCTGCACGAGCTCGCCGTCCTGGTGCAGGTCCTGCCCGAGCCGCGTCGTGATCTTCTCGTCATCGACGACGCGGTACCCGCCCGCGCCGCCTGACTCGGCGACGATCAGGCGGATCGAGTTCGTCCCCACGTCGATCACGCCGACGCGCCGCGAGTCGCCGCTGTCCCCACCATCTTGCCCCGGGATGTTCAGGATCGGCTCGTGCCGGATGGCCGAGGGATCAACGATGACCGGCTGCTCCGGCGGGACGGGGCGGTTGGGTCTGATGCTGATCATCTCGCGCTCCCCCGCGCCAGATCGCCGCAGACCCGGGCGGCGCAATCGTGCGCGACGGCCTCGACGAACCCGCGCCCGCCCTGATCGCTCCACCAGAGCCGCACCGCCTCGCGCTGCCGCTCGGCGCGCTGCTGCAGGGCGCCGATGAGGCGCCGGAGGCCGTCGGCGATCGCCTCAGACGCCGGCGCCGAGCACGCGACGCGCGCGACCCACGCCGCGATCTCCTCGTTGTCGTTCATCTCGCCCAGCAGGTCCTGGATGGACGCGAGCCGGCGGTGGGAATCGAGCAGCGCGTCATGCTCGGAGGCGCCGTGCGCGAAGAGCTCGATCGTGTACTTGAGTTTCTTGAGGGCGACCCGGAGCCGGTGCGGGTCGTCCAGCGTTGATTGCTGCGCGATGTCCCCGAGCGCCCGCGCGTGCTGACTGAACACGCCGGATGCCAGCTCGGCCATCGAGATCGCGTCGTCGCCGTCGTGACCGGTGATCGATCCGAGCAGCGCCTCCCGCCGCTCGCGCAGCTTCCCGGGCTGCTTCGTGACCGACTTGAGAAGCCTGCCGAACTCCTCCCGCCGGCGCCGGCGGGCCTGCTCGATCATGTATTCGGCCGCGGCGCGCTCGCGCTTGTCCGCCGTCAGCGCCCCGTCGCGGCGCAGCGCGGTCATCACGAGATCGCATGCTCTGGTGTCCGCCGCGGCCCTGCGGATCTTCCGGAGGGTTCGCCTGGCGTCATTCGCCTGCTCGGCGCCGATCGCCGGGGCCATCGCGCTGATCGCCTCGGCGCCACGCCTCGTCGCCACGCGCAGCTTCCGCAGCGCGTCGGGCTCGTCGCCGGCCTTGTCGATCGCCCGTGACAGCGCCGCGTCGATCGTGTCGAACCGGCGATCCAGGATCACCCGGGCCGCCTCCGGCGCCGACATCGCGGGATCCAGCTCGACGATCCACCGGCCGGATCGGCGGGGCTTCGTCATGACGCCGAACTCCTCATCTGGTCAACCACAGCGCGAACACCGTCGCGGAGGCTCTCGAACACCGGCTTGATCGGGCGGTTCGCGTCGATCACCGCGAAGTTGTACTGATTGCTGAGGTCGTCGAAGACCTCCAGCAGGTGGTTCTGGTACCGGACGAAGGACTGGTACAGGTCCGTCTCCGCCTGGAAGTCGTACCCCGATTCCCAGTAGTTGAACCCGGTGTTCGACAGCACCCGCGGCACGAGGTGCTCGACGTCCACGCGCAGGTAGAACACCGCGTGCGGCGTCGGCGCGAAGCGGTACACGTTGTTGATCCAGTCCCGGTTGGCGCCACGAACAATAGAACGCGCCATCGTTGAATAGACGTAACGGTCGGTCAGCACGACGAACCCGGCGCGGAGCGCGGGGAGGATGTCGCGCTCGAGCCGGTCGGCGAAGTCCGTCGCGTAGTACAGGTCCGCGGTCAGCCTCCCGAGCGTGTTGACGTCCTTGGCGTCGCGCAGGCCCTGCCCGGCGAGGTGGCTCTCGGTCAGCCCCGAGCGCACGACCGCGAACCCGTTGCTCTCGAGCCACTCCTGGAGCAGCCCGATGTGCGTGGAGCGCCCGACGCCGTCGGTGCCCTCGAGCGTGATGAGCCGCCCCGGGTATTCCGAGATGTTCACCGGCGCATCGCCCAGCGCCAGCAGCGCGTGCGCCGAGGTCGTGGCGCGGTAGCCCTCCTCGGCCATCGCCACCGGGTGATGATGCTCCGCGGGCCGAGCCGAGCCCTGTTCGAGATTGGTCGGGCCGTGGTGATCGATGCGCATCCGGACAGGTTCCTGGATCAGGGCGCCGATGCGGGACGGATCAGTGGTCGTTGGCATTGGCGTTCATCATCGGGGCAAAGCTTCATGCTTCAAGAAAAATGTCCCGGGATTGTAGCGCCCGGAACACCCGCGAAGCGCCACGAAAAACTCACACCACAGCATGTTGTGTGCCGTCACCCGCCGGAGAGCAACCGGTCGCTCACCGCGTACCCCACCCACACCAGCGCCAACCCGCCGACCACGCTGACGGCGATGTTCGCCAGCCCCTTGGGGAGCTGGCCGGCGTCGAACTCCGCGAACGTCTCGTACGCGAACGTCGAGAACGTCGTGAACGCGCCGAGGAACCCGATCGCCAGCAGCAGGCGCCACTCCTCTTTGAACCGGGGATCGTGCCCGGCGAACAGCGGCATCGCCAGCCCGATGCAGAGGCACCCCAGCAGGTTCACCGCGAGCGTCCCCCCCGGGAAGTTCGGGACCAGCCGGTTGACCCACAGCGACAGCAGGAACCGGGCGACCGCCCCGGCCCCCCCGCCGACCGCGACCAGGGCGAGCTTGGTGAGCATGACGAAGGGCAGAGTACCGGGGCGCATTGCATGGAGCGAACGGACATGTCATCGTGCCGTGATGACGAGCCCACGCCGACGATACCCCGACGTTCTTCTCATCCTCGGTCTCGTGCTGACATGCCTTGGTTGCGCCGCAACCCCCCCCGCCCCGGCCCCGGCGCCAGCCCGGCCCGTCCGCGTCGGTTCCTGGAACATCGAGTGGCTCGACCAGCCGGGCCTCCGGTCGGGCCCCGCCAGGGGCGTCCAGCAGAGCGCCGATGATCTCGCCGACTACATCGCCGCCTCCGGCGTCAGTGTCCTGGCGCTCCAGGAGCTCACCATGAACGCCCCCGACGGGTCGCCGAGAAACGTCACGATCAGCGCGGCTCTCGGGATCCTCAACGACGAGCACGGAACCTCATGGCGGCACGTTGTCTTCCCCTCGGCGCGCAACCAGAACGTCGGCGTCGCGTGGGACGAGAACGTCGTCACACCGGTCAGCGACATCGAAGGGTCACCGGTCCCCATCGACCGGGCCGCCTTTGATGACGGCGACAGCCTCTGGTCGCGACCGCCCCGCTCGCTCTTCTTCACGGCCGGCGACGGCATGACCGACTTCGTCATCATCCCGGTCCACATGAAGAGCAACTACGGCGGTGACTTCTCCGCCCGGCGCGCGCACGAAGCGCAGGCCCTCGGCACGGCGCTCCCCGAAGTCCGCGCGACATTCCGTGATCAGGACGTCTTCGTCATCGGCGACACCAACAGCCCCCACCACGCCGACGAATCCATCATGGCCTTCGAGCACGCCGGGCTGACCGATCTCAACCACGACGACGACATCACCTACTGGCGGGGTTCCGCGCTCGATCGTGCGCTCGTCCCGGCGGATCAGCCCGAGTTCGCATCGCCCCGGTTCGAGGTCTTCTTCGACCGTTACGCCGAGGAGAACGGGATCAGCGTCGAAGACTTCAAGGTCCGCTGGTCCGACCACCGGATGGTGGTCTTCACACTCCGGGTGATGCCGGACGACGACTGACCCCCCACGGGCCTGACGCACTCCAGAAAAAAGATCGACCCGGCGCGGCGGGAGATCTCAAGGCCTTTGCTCCGCCGCACCGGGATCGACCGGGAGCCAGGCCCGCGTGCTGGAGGAGGAGGCGAGGTGGTCCGGGCTCACTCAGGGGAGCGACGCCCCGGCGCGGTTCCGGCGCGCCAACTCGAAAAAAACTCCGGGAAGTTTGAAGTTCCCGGCGTGCATGATTTCGGTTGTTGTGCGCGGGGTTCAGCCGCAGTTCATCTGGGCCATGCGCTCGCCGATCTGCTCGGGGGTGAGGTCCTCCAGGTGGGTGCACAGCTCCCACTCGTGGCCCCACTTGTCGCGGACCATGCCGTAGCGGTCGCCCCACGGCGCATCCATCATCGCCATGACCTCCTTGGCGCCGTGCTTGGTGGCGCTGGCGAAGACCGCGTCGGCGTCCTCGAGGTACATCGCGATCCGCACCGGGGAGCACTTGCCGTCGGGGCCGAACGTACCCCAGTCCGGGAAGGCGTCGTTGCACATGACCATCGAGTCGCCGATCTTCAGCAGCGCGTGCATGACCTTGCCGCCGGGGCCGGGCATGCGGGTCAGCTCCTGCGCGCCGAACGCCTTCTTGTAGAACTCGATCGCCTCGCCGCAGCCGTCGATCGTCAGGTGCGGCGTCACCGTGCGGAAACCGTCGGGGATCTTCTTCACTGTCATCTCGTGTCTCCTGAGTTAGAGTTTCAGCACGTCAGTGCTTCTGATACTGCGCCTTGAGGGCGGCGATGACCCGCGGCCAGGCGGCCTCGAAATACGCGTGTGTCCCTTCCCACTCCTCGCGGTGCTGCGGATACCGGGCCATGTTCTCGTCCCAGCCGCAGTGGCTCAGCGTCACCTGCGTCTGATCGTCGCTGATCAGGGTGAACTCCACCACGACCCAGGTGTGCAGGATCCGCACGTTGGGGAACCTGGGCGGCGCGTTCCAAGTGAACGACAGCATCTTCCCGGGGATGTAGCTGACGACCTCGCACGTCTCCGAGCCCCGCGAGCCCGGCTCGCCCTCGGCGTCGAAGTAGATCTCGTACTTTCCGCCGCGGCGCAGCTCGATGTCCGACGGCGCCCCGATGAACGCCGTCATCCCCTCGCTGGTCGTCCACGACCGCCAGACCTCGTCGATCCCCGCGGGGATGACCTCGGTCACTTCGATCCGCCTGTCCTGATCCATGCCGTGGCGCTCCGTGGTTGTTGATGCGGAATGGGCGGCGCCGATGACCTCCCCGCTGGTGAGCGTGCGGAACCGCTCGGGAGCGACATCCAGACGCCGATACTCGATCGGCTCCCCGAATGAAACCCGGTTCCCGCCCGGCCCGATCATCTCGAACTGTGCGGTGTACCGGTCGGGGTCCAGGATGACGCAGGTGATCGCGAAATGCTGCCGGCCCCCGTCGGGCTGGAGCGCGTTCCAGTCCCACTCAAACGACTCGCTCGTCTCGGTGTCCCCGAGCAACCGGATCGTCCCCGACCCGATCGTGCCCTCTTCGTGGACGCTGGAGAAGCGGACGACACCGTCGGGATCACTCCACACCATCGTCGGGCCGTGGTCGTACATGCCGGCGTCGCCGAAGCCCAGCCACCCGTTGGCGACGAGGCTCCTGCCGTCGGGGCCGTACCTGACGACGTTGCGCACGCGGAACCGCCGCCCGTCCGGCGCCTTGCCCTCGTGGATCCACTCGCCGCCGACCAGCGCCCCGAGCATGCCGAGCAACCGCTCGGTCCGCCGAGCCTGATCCGGGCGCTCCAGGTGCGCCTTGGCGGCGTCGAACGTGAAGGGGTTGCCCTCCTTGAAGAACTCGTACGCCGCGACGCCCGCCGGGGTGTCCTCGATGCCCATCATCACCGACCGGACGCGCGTCGCCTCCGGGCCGATCGGGTCCAGCTCGAGGATGCCCACCGAGCCAAGCACCGCCGGCGTGTGGGGGAAATCCACCGGGCCCTTGACCAGCCGCTCGACGATCCGCCGACCCGGCTCCAGCGCCAGGATCTCGTGCTGGATCGCGTGGTCGCCGTCGAGGTCCGCGTTCGGCTCGTACGAGCACTTGATCAGGCCGCCGATGCGCAGGTCCACCGAGTTGCTCGGCGTCATCCACGTGCGCTCTGATTCCACATGGAACGCGTCCCACACGTCTTGGATCGGCGCCTGGATCGTCGTCTCGACGATCAGCGGCGGCAGTGGCTCAGCGCCAGCGCCGCTCGCCAACAACAACCCGACCAACCCAACCGCCGCCTTCGTCCATCTTGTTCTGTTCATGACTTGCTCCTGAAAATGATCACTCAGCGCGCCTTGCCGCCGCCGCTGCCACCCCTGGATTTCTTCTTCGCAGCCGCCTCCACCAGCAGGCGGTCGGTGTAATCGCGCAGCACCGCAACCGAGGCGTCGAACGGCTCGATCGACTTGTGCGCGCGCGCCTGCATCACGCCCCCCTCCATCACCGTCAGCACGAACTTCGACAGCGACTTCCGGTCCAGATCGCCCGGGAGGCGGTCGCCCGCCTCGTCGAGCCACCGCTCGATCTCTGCGGCCCAGTTCTCGAAGTTCCGGTCGATCAGCTCCCGCACCAGCGGGTACTGGTCCGAACATTCCAAGGCGAGGTTCCCCACCGGGCACCCCAGCGTGCAGTTCATCTGCACCAGGCCCTGCCGGTACCAGTCCAGCAGCGTGAAGATCCGCTCCACCGGATCGCCCGGCGTCGCCGCCTTCTGCGGCGCCATCACGATGGGCTCCAGGTGCTCGATGTACCACTGGAGACACGCGCGGAGCAGGTCCTCCTTCGAGTCGAAGTAGTGGTACATGCTCCCCGAGTTCACCCCGGCCTCGCGGAGGATCGTCGAGACCCCCGTGGCCGTGAACCCCTGCTCCTGAAAGAGCCGAAGGGCGGCCAGCACGATCCGCTCCCGCGTCGGCGGGAGGTCGGGTTTGGGCTTTTCAGGCGGGATTTCGTGGATTGGGTCGGGCATGGGGAAAGTGTTTTCTTGGTTGAATGATCAATCAATATCAAACCAAGAGCCGCCAGTCAACCCCGGAGTCTCATTTTTCCGGACATGATGCCTTCATGCTCCGCTCCACCGCCACCTTCTCCCCCTGCCGGACATACAGGTACTCGCTCACCCGAATCTGGGACGACGCCGCCCCCGTCTGCGGCTTCATCCTGCTCAACCCCTCCACCGCGGATGAAACCCGCAATGACCCCACCATCACGCGGTGCATCGGGTTCGCCCGGCGGTGGGGGTTCGGGGCGCTGCACGCCTGCAACATCTTCGCGCTGCGCTCTACCGATCCGAAGGGGCTGCGCCAGGTCGATGACCCCGTCGGACCCGGCAACGACCGGGCGATCCGGCGGCTCATCGACAGGGCCGACCTCGTCGTCGCGGCGTGGGGCGGGCACGGGCGCTACCTGGGCCGGGGCGAGCGCGTGCGCGCGATGCTGCCGGAGGACGCCGTGTGCCTGGGCGTCAACGCCGACGGGGCGCCGAAGCATCCGCTGTATCTGAAGAGTTCGACGGCGCCGAGAGCGCTGCCGGTGTCAATTTGAATATGCAGTCAGCACTACACACCCAAAGCGGTGTGTAGTGGCACGGCGCTTATTCCACCGTCACGCTCTTGGCGAGGTTCCGGGGCTTGTCCACGTCGTGGCCCCGCAGGACCGCGGCGTGGTACGCGAGCAACTGCAGCGGGATCACCGTCAGCAGCGGGCTCAGCGGCTCGGGGATGTCCGGGACGAAGACCACGTCGTCGGCGACCGTCCTGATCTGCTTGTCGCCCTCGGTGGCGACGGCGATCACCCGCCCGCCCCGGCTGCGGACCTGCTCGATGTTGCTGATGACCTTGTCGTACTGCGCGCCCTGATTGGCGATGAACACCACCGGCATGCCGTCGTTGATCAGCGCGATGGGGCCGTGCTTCATCTCCGCCGCGGGCATGCCCTCGGCGTGGATGTACGAAATTTCCTTCAGCTTCAGCGCCCCCTCGAGGGCCGTGGGGTAGTTCACGCCCCGGCCCAGGAAGAGCCAGTTCTCTCGGTCCACGTACTTGCTGGTGATGTCGCGGATCGACTCCGACTGCTTGACGATCGACTCGACCTGATCGGGGATGCGCTCGAGCGACTCGATGAGGCGCGAGCACTGGCTGGCCGGCATGTGCTTGCGCCGGCCCAGGAACATCGCGAGCATCGCCAGGACGGCGACCTGCCCGGTGAACGCCTTGGTCGAGGCGACGCCGATCTCCGGGCCGACCCTGAGATAGACGCCGGCGTCGGTCTGCCGCGAGATGGACGAGCCCACGACGTTGACCACGCCCAGCGCCAGGGCGCCTCGGTCGGTGACCTCCTGCAGCGCCGCGAGGGTGTCGGCGGTCTCGCCGGACTGGCTGACCGCCATGACGACGGTGCCCTCCTCGATGATCGGGTTGCGGTAGCGGAGCTCGGAGGCGTACTCGACCTCGCAGGGGATCTTGGCGAGGTCCTCGATGAGGTACTCGCCGATCATCGCCGCGTGCAGCGCGGTGCCCTGCGCCGTGAGGATAAACCGCTTGGCGCGCACCAGCTCACGCGCGTACTGCCCCACTCCGCCCAGCACGACGCGGCCCTCGTTGCGGTCGAGGCGCCCTCGCATGGTGTTGCGGAGCGAGCGGGGCTGCTCGAAGATCTCCTTGTGCATGTAGTGCGGGTGGTCGCCGAGCTCGATCTGCTCCAGCTCCATCTCGAGCTGCCTGATCTGCGGCGTCACCGGCACGTTGTCGATCGTCGTCGTGTGGAACCCGTCGCGCGTGATCTTGCAGACCTGGTAGTCCTCCAGCAGCACCGCGCGGCTCGTGTGCGAGACGATGGCGGCGCCGTCGCTGGCGACGATGTACTCCCCGTTGCCCACGCCGACGATCAGCGGCGAGCCCTTGCGCGCCGCGACGAGCGTGTCCGGCTCGGTGGCGCAGATCACCGCGATCGCGTAGGCGCCGGTGACCTCGCGCAGCGCCGCCTGCACGGCGTGCTCCAGGTCGCCGTCGTACAGCTCCGCGATGAGCGTCGTGAGCACCTCGGTGTCCGTCTCGGTGACGAACTTGCGGCCCTTCTCCTCGAGGTAGGTCCGGAGCGCGGCGTAGTTCTCGATGATCCCGTTGTGGATCAACGCGATGGTGTGCGAGTCGTCGGTGTGGGGGTGCGCGTTGCGGAGGGTGACCTCGCCGTGCGTCGCCCAGCGGGTGTGGGCGATGCCCAGCGTCCCGCGGAGTCCGCCGCGCGCTTCGAGGTTGTCCTCGAGACAGCTCACGCGCCCGACGGCGCGCTCGATCTCGATGCCGTTGTCGTTGACGACGGCGATGCCCGCGGAGTCGTACCCGCGGTACTCAAGCCGCTTGAGCCCCTCGATCAGCAGGGGCTGCGCCTCCTTGGTCCCGATGTAAGCGACGATCCCGCACATGCCCGCGTACCTCCTCAGCGGCGTCCGGGAATCGGCCGCCCCGGTCCTACGTCACGATCTATCGTCAGGATCGACCATTGTTGCCCCCGCCTGCTGGAAAGGCCACGAATCGCCCGCACCGAACACCGGACGGGCCCCTACCATTGATCCATGGCCGACCTCTGGTCCGACAAACGCGACGCCGCCAGGAGATCCGTCGAGCCCCTCGCCTCACGCCTGCGGCCCCGGACGCTCGACGAGTTCGCGGGGCAGACACACATCGTCGGGCCCGGGCGGCTCCTGCGCCGGATGATCGACGCCGACACGCTCAGCAGCGTGATCTTCCACGGGCCCCCGGGCACCGGCAAGACCGCGCTCGCCGAGATCGTCGCCCGCTCCACAGGCCGGGCCTTCGAGCGCGAGAACGCCGCCCACGCGAGCGTCAAGCGCATCAGGGAGATCATCGACAGCGCCGACCGCAGGCTCGGCGACTCCGGTCGGCGCACCGTCCTATTCCTCGACGAGATCCACCGCTTCAGCAAGTCACAGCAGGACGTGCTGCTCGCCGACGTCGAGCGGGGGCTCATCACCCTCGTCGGAGCGACGACGGAGAACCCCGTCTTCACCGTCAACGCCGCCCTCATCAGCCGCAGCACGCTCTTCCGCTTCGAGCCCCTGAGCGAGGACGACATCGCCCGGCTCGTGCGCGCGGCGATCGCCGATCCCGAGCGAGGGTTCGGGGAGCTGAGCATCGAGATCACCGACGACGCCGTCGCGCACTGGGCGGCGATCAGCGACGGCGATGCGCGCCGTGCGCTGACCGCACTGGAGGTCGCCGTGCTCTCTTCGGCGCCAGATGACAACGGCGCGATCCGCATCGATCGCGCCGTCGCTGAGGAATCCATCCAGCGCAAGGCGGTCAACTACAGCGCCCACGGCGACGAGCACTACGACGCCATCAGCGCGATGATCAAGTCCGTCCGGGGCTCGGACCCCGACGCCGCGGTGTACTGGATCGCCGTGATGCTCGAGGGTGGCGAGGACCCGCGTTTCATCGCGCGCAGGCTCGCGATCCTCTCCAGCGAGGACATCGGCAACGCCGACCCCCGGGGGATCATGATCGCCGACGCGGCGTGGTCGCTCGTCGAGCGCATCGGGATGCCCGAGGCGCGGATCACGCTGGGCCAGTGCGCGACGTACCTCGCGCTGGCGCCCAAATCCAACGCCGCCTACCGCGCCATCGACGACGCCATCGCCGACGTGCGCGAGGGGCGGACGCGGCCGGTCCCGATTTACCTCCGCGACCCGACCAAGGCCGCCAGTCACGGAAGCGCCAGGCACGGCCAGGGCTACGACTACATCCACTCGCACGACGCCAACACCGCCGTCGGGCACGTGTCCGCGCAGGAATACCTGGGCGTGGACCGGCGGTTCTATCTGCCGAAGCCCATCGGGCACGAGATCGTGCTCGCCGAGCGGCTGGAGGAGATCCTGCGCAAACGCCGGGAAACAAAGCCCTGATATCGACCTTGAAATCAGCCACCACCGGATCCGTTATCATGCCCCCCATGTCCACATCTCAACTCTCCGAGGCGAAGCAGACCGTGACCGAACCGATGCGCGACACCGAAGGCGACAGACCACTCATCTGGATCGACGGGGCGATGCTCCCCAGGTCCCAGGCGAAGATCAGCGTCTTCGATCACGGCCTGCTCTACGGCGACGGCTGCTTCGAGGGCATCCGCGCCTACGGCGGACGCATCTTCAAGTGTCGCAGCCACATCGACCGCCTCTACCGCTCCGCCGACAAGATCCGCCTGGAGATCCCCTACTCCAAGGACGAGATCGACAGGGTCATGCGCGAGTGCCTCAAGGCCAACGACATCAAGGACGGGTACATCCGCCTCGTCGTCACGCGCGGCGTCGGCACGCTGGGGCTCCACCCCTTCCGCTGCCCCAGGCCCGGTGTGATCTGCATCGCCGACTCGATCAGCCTCTACCCGCCGGAGATGTACGAGACCGGCATGCCGATCATCGTCGCCAAGCGCCCGCGCATCCCCGTGGACTGCCTCGACCCGCGCATCAAGAGCCTCAACTATCTCAACAACATCCTCGCCAAGATCGAGGCCATCGACGCCGGCGTCCTCGAAGCGCTCATGCTCAACAAGCAGGGCGAGGTCTGCGAGTGCACCGGCGACAATGTCTTCGCCGTCAAGAATGGCGCCATCGCCACCCCCGACAGCGAATCGGGCCTCCTCGAAGGCATCACGCGACGCTTCGTGATCGACCTGTGCAAGAAGCTGGGCCTCCCGATCGAAGAGCGCATCCTGCGGCTCGAAGACGTCACCGGCGCCGACGAGGTCTTCCTCACCGGAACGGCCGCGGAGATCATCGCGGTCAAGTCCATCGACGGGAACCCCGTCGGCGACGGCAAGGGCGAGGGCCCGATCACGAGGCGCCTCCGAGAGGGCTTCCGCGAGGTCCTGGCGCAGGGGGCGCCGGAGGATTGATTGCACAACAATGTGGGCGCCGTGGTAGCAATCGCGCTTCGCGATTGTTACCACGATGATGCGCCCCAACCGTGGCAAAGCTGCGCGTTGCCACGCCACCCGGCTTCAGAACTTCTTGTGCGCCGCCCTCCCCGCCGGCTCCTTGAGCCCCAGCACCTTCACCGCCATCGCGACATCCACCCGCCGCGTGATCTTGATGTTCCGGGGATCCCCATCCACCACGACGACCTCCTCGCCCAATCGCTCCAAGAGCGAAGCGTCGTCCGTGCTCGTCAGGTCGGCCTGCGCGTAAGCACGCCGCAGCAGCGCCGCCTCGAACACCTGCGGCGTCTGCACGAGTATCAGCCCCTCGCGCTCCTGCGTGGACTCCACGATGCGCTTCGTCGCGTCGCGCTTGGATGAGCCGTCGTTGTCTCCACCGCCAAGGATCGCCGCCAAAGGATCAACCGGCCCCGCGTCGTCCCGCTCCGTGCGCACGCGCTTGATCGTGTCCGACAGCTCGATCGCCGGCACGACCGCGGCGTAGCGCTCCGCGGCCTGGAACACCCGATCAATCAGCTCCTGTGGCGCCGCGGGGCGTGCGCCGTCATGGACGGCGATGTGCGTCGCATCCCCCGGCACATGCTCGAGCGCCGCCTTGACGGTTTCCCACCGGTGCGCTCTGCCCCCCCGGCACAGCGTCGCGCCGAGCAGCCCCAGCTTGTCGCCGTGGCGGTCGCGGAACTCGGCGAACGCCGCGTCGTCGTGAGGCCCGGCGACCACCACGCTGGCGACGTCGGCGCGCTTGACGAAGAGCTCGACCGTCCTCTGAATGACCGGCCGGCCCGCCATGTCGGCGTCGAGCTTGTTGCCCAAGCCGAAGCGCTGGGAGGCCCCGGCCGCCGGGATGATGACCGCGATCTGAAGCATGCGGGGCATTCTACAGGCCGCAGGCGGCGCGACCCATCGGCGCCCCGATCGCGCCTAAGATCACCCTCGGAAGCCGCCGATACGGGGTGGCGACCGCTCTTTGACAACAGGGGCCGATCGGTTTCGACCGGACAGGGAAGGCGCCGTGTGGCGCGTCGCGGCGCACGCATGCCGCGTCATCAAGCGTGCAACACCTTTAACTGGCAACTACCAGTACGCTCTGGCCGCCTGAGAAGGCAGCCATGGCCGCTCCTCGACGCCCGATGGAGGGGCGGCCAATGACATCGGGCTGGTCCCCAACCTGAGCCGCAGGGGAAGGGGACGAGACATCGCTGCTGCTGGGTCTGAGCGGACGCTGCCATTGGCGGCCGCCCGGAGCGAGAGCAAACCAATGGACACACGCGTAGAGGCATTGTGCTGACTGCTCCGGCACGGGGGTTCGATTCCCCCCGGCTCCATTCCATCGTCTCCGAAACGAAGATTCTCGACGCTCCCGAGCCCGCCGCGCTGTTGTATCACCGCGTGGTGTCGCTCGTGAATATCAGGGGGCCGGAAGCCGGCAATCACTATTCCATCGGCGATGGGCATCTCGTCAGCGTCGGGCGCGATGAGCAGTGCAACATCCAGATCCGGCACGCCCGGGTCTCCCGGCAGCACCTCCAGATCACCGTCATCCCCGGTGTCGAAGGCCACTCGGTCGCCGACTACCGAACCGCCAACGGGACGACCCTCAACGGCGTCAAGGTCACCGAGCGTGCGCCGCTCAGGGACGGCGATGAGCTCGGCATCGGCGACACGACGCTCGTGTACACCATCGACGACTACCCGGACGCCGAGACCGCAATCAAAGCGGCCAGGAAAAAGGGCGAGTGGAAGCGATCGACGATCATGTGACATTCGCCGTTGGTCCCGGTTGTCACTGCAACTCAACCCGCTCCCCCTCACGCGCTACGCCGAAACCAGCTCCCTCGACCACGCCGATCGCCTTCGAATCACCCCGGACCACCGGGTTCGTGTGATTGAAGTGGATGAACCTGACCTTCGCCCGCTCCGCCTGCGGCAGTTCGGCAAGACGCTCCATCGTCTCCTTGATGAACGGGTGCGGGATCTCGCTCATATCCCTGCCCGGAAGTTCGCCGTCGGCGTAGAACGTGCCGTCGAGGTAGGCGACATCAACCTTCGCGATCTCGTCCTCGATCCGCCGCTCCCAGCGCGACCACTTGTCGATGTCCGGTACGTACAGGACCGATCGGCCCGGCCCCTCGACGCGGAAGCCCACAGTCTCTGAGTATTCGTCCCTATGCGGCACGAGCAGCGGGGTGACCGTCAGCGCCCCCGTCAGCCAGACCGGCTCACCATTGTGCAGATCGCGCAGCTCGATGTTGCCCAGCCCCACGAGCTGGCTCCACGGGCCGTTGTTCTCCAGGAACGATCGCATCCTCGGCATCGCGTACACCGGCACGCCCCGCGCGCCGGTCGCCTCTCGCCCCAGCTGCGCCAGCCCCAGGTAATGCCCGATGTGCGCGTGCGTGCAGAAGATCCCGGCCAGCGCCGGCGACGAGCGGTCATCCGCCGGCGGCGGCGCGGCCTCGTCGAGCGTCCGGAGCTGCTCCCGGAAGTCCGGGGTCGCGTCGATCAGCCAGCGCCGGCCAGACTCCGGATCGACGATCGCCAGGCTGGCGACATTCCGATTTGCAGATGGATCGGTCTGCGCCGGCGCACAGCACGCCTTCCGGCACGCGGTCTGCGGATAGCCTGCGTCCTGCGCAACGCCGAGCACGAGCACGAATGGAGTCGCCGGCGCCGCGGGGTCCGCTGGCGCCGACACACCAGCCGAGACCGCGAGCGCTCCGAGCAGGGCGCCGATCAGCCGAAGGGGTCGCATTTCAAAAGGATAACCCGCGGGCGCGCCGCGGCGGGCGACCGCTTCAGAGGCTCCCCCCCGGATCCGACGGCAGCCGGCCCTTGAACTTCAGATAGAGCACGAACAGGCAGCACAGGCCCATCGCCACCAGCGCCGCGATCTCCGGACCGGTCAGAGCCAGCGTGCATGTTGCCGATGTCCAGTCGAAGTTCATGCTGATTCTCCCGGGATGGATCGCAACGATCGTCGGATTCATCGGCCCATGATCCACCACGGTCCACCCAAAAAAACCCGCATTGCCGGCGTCCGAGTACCATGGCGCGATGCCCGGAATCGCCACGCACACCGCCACGCTGCTCATCGACTGCCCCGACCGCCCGGGCCTCATCGCCGAGGTCACCGGCGTCGTCGGCGCGCTCGGCGGGAACATCATCGACGCCGACCAGCACACCGACGCCGAGTCCGGGCGGTTCTTCATGCGCCTGGCGATCGAGCGCAACGGCGTGGATCGCCCGGCGCTCGAATCGGGCGTCGCGATGATCGCCGAGCAGCGCGCGATGCGGTGGCGGCTCGACTGGCGCGACTCGGCGCCGAGGATCGCCGTGCTGGTCTCCAGACAGGGGCACTGCCTCGCCGATCTGCTCTTCCGCTGGCGGACCGGCGAACTCGACGGCGAGATCGCGCTGGTCATCGGAAACCACGACGACCACCGCGCGCTCGTCGAATCCGCGGAGATCCCCTTCCACCACCTGCCGGTGACGCCCGCAACCAAGCCGCAGCAGGAAGCACGCATCGAGGAGTTGCTCGACAAGCACGGGATCGGCTGCGTCGTGCTGGCGCGCTACATGCAGATCCTCTCGGAGGATTTCGTGGCGCGATGGAGCGAGCGGATCATCAACATCCACCACTCCTTCCTCCCCGCATTCGCCGGCGCCCGCCCCTACCACCGCGCCTTCGACCGCGGCGTCAAGATCATCGGCGCCACCAGCCACTACGTCACCGGCGACCTCGACGAGGGCCCCATCATCGCCCAGGCGACCACGAGCGTCGGCCACCGCGACACCATCGACGACCTCATCCGCAAGGGCCGGGACCTGGAGCGCATCGTCCTTGCCGACGCCGTGCGAGCGCACCTCCAGGACCGCATCCTCGTCAGCGGCAACAAGACGGTGGTGTTTGAGTAGCGCCGACGCCGATCACCGATCTCTCGTCATCCGTTCATCACAAAGTCCCCACGATTCATGATCGTGACGCCGGATCGATCATCGTTCCCTCATGAATCCGGCGCGCGTTCCGCTTAGGTTGCTCGCTCGAATCAGTCCGCATTCACCGGCGTCAACGGGCTTCGATTGTGTGTCTCGGGATCCGGGATCCCGCCGTCGATCGCTCTGCGCCGGGGCCGCGGCGCGAGGGCCGACGCATGCCGCTCATCGAGGAAATGGAACGCAGCGGCGCCTGGATGTTCCGGTGGAGGAGCTACCTCCCGCTGGTGATGCTCGCGCTGTGTCTCGTCGCCCTCGTCGAGATGCGCGCTCACCGCGAGGACAACAGCCTGACCATCGCGTGGGAGGCGCTGAGCTTCCTCGTCAGCGGCGCCGGGCTCGGCGTGCGAGTGCTGACCATCGGCCACACGCCCCGGCGGACCTCCGGCAGGAACACCCGCCACCAGGTCGCCGAGAAGATCAACACCACCGGGATGTACTCCGTCGTCCGCAACCCGCTCTACCTGGGCAACTTCATCGTGGGTCTGGGCGCCGCGATGTTTACAAGGATCTGGTGGGTCGCGCTGATCTACGCGCTGCTGTTCTTCCTCTACTACGAGCGCATCATCCTCGCCGAGGAGTCGTTCCTGAGATCCCGGTTCGGCGAGCGTTACACGCGGTGGGCTTCGCGCACACCCGCATTCATCCCCCGCCTGAGCGGCTACGTCAGGCCCGAACTGCCGTTCTGCCTGAAAACAGTCCTGAGACGCGAGTACAACGGCATGTTCGTCGTGGTGCTGGTTTTCGCGCTGCTGGAGTTCTTCGACAGCCTCGTGCTCCGGCCGACGCCGCAGATCAGCGCCGTCTGGGCGTCGCTCCTCGGAGGCGGATTCCTCCTCTGGGCGTCCCTGCGGTTTCTGAAGAAGCGGACCGCCCTGCTGCGCGTCGAGGGCCGCTGAACGTTCCACACCATCCTGCCGGGTTATCCGGACCTTTCCCCGCCGCATCCACACGACCCGCCGGTACACTTGACCGGACCGGACCGGCGACGGCCCGGGACTGCAGCCCCCGAGCCCGGCGGTCCGATGGAGTTGGCGTGATTCAACCAGAAGAAACACATCCCCCGACTCTCGCCGGCGCCGATCCCGCGCGCCGGGACGCGCTCCGGCTCGGGCTGCTCGCCGGCGCTGCGCTGCTGCTCGGCGGCTGCGCCAGCGGCTCGAACAGGATCGCGCGCTCGACACCCGGCGTGCAGTGGCCCTCCGACGCGAGCCGCCACGCCGACGCGTCCCGCGCCACGCCCGCCAGGAACCCGCGCGACTGGAAGACGCCCGAGCCCTACCGGGGCCCGACCCCGGCGCCGAGCATCCCCGACGGCGTCACCCCCCGCTCCGCCTGGGCGCAGGGCGCGCCCATCCCGGCGCGCATGGACCGCATGCTCCCGCCGCAGCGCATCACCATCCACCACGACGGCATGGACCCCGTGACGCTCTCGTCCAGGACCGACGTCGCGCAGCGCCTGGAGCAGATCCGCAAGGCGCACCTCAACCGCGATTTCGGCGACATCGGCTACCACTTCATCATCGATCCCACGGGCAACGTCTGGGAGGGAAGACCCCTCACCTGGCAGGGCGCCCATGTCGCGCACCAGAACGAGCACAACATCGGCGTCATGTGCTTGGGCAACTTCGAGGTCCAGCGCCCGACGGACACGCAGCTCAGCGCCCTCGACCGCTTCGTCGCCAAGCTCATGCGGCAGTACCGCATCCCGGTCCGCGAGATCAAGACGCACCGCGAGCTCGCCTCCACCGCGTGCCCGGGTCGAAATCTCCAGCCCCACATGAATCAGGCCCGCGCCAGCACCGGGACCCTCTCGTACCTCGGCTGAGCGCCGCTGACCCGGGGGATCCGCTACGCTTCGCCCATGCACGACCCCGCGCACCAGGGCACGCCGGCCTTCTTCGTCTGCGATTTCTGCCGCAAGCCCTGGTCCGACGACAACCCCATGGTCGAGGGACACCGGGGCAGCCTGATCTGCGCGAGCTGCCTGGGCGTCGCGTACGTCGAGATCAACGCCGCGCAGGATCCCACCGGCGACGAATCCACCGTCAAATGCGTGATGTGCCTGGAAGACCGCCCCGGCGCGCACTGGCGCAGCCCGCTCCACGACGAGGCGTGCATCTGCAAGCGCTGCTGCCGGCAGTCGGCGACGACGCTGGCGAACGACCCGGATTTCCAGTGGAACAAGCCCGAGCGGTGACGCTCACGGTTGCCGCGCCACCACAACGCCGCCGTGGCGATGTGGCGCTCTTGAGGCGTTCGGACGCTCAGTACTCGTCGTCCTCGAACTGCTCGTCCTCGCGGTCGGCGTGCTCGGGCTCGCCGAAGATCGCCGATCCGACGCGTACGATGTTCGCGCCCTCCTCGATGGCGATCTCGAAGTCGTTGGACATGCCCATCGACAGCAGGTTGAAGCGGCCGTCGGCGACGCCGCGCTTGACGATGTCGTCGAAGCACGACTTCGTCCGCTTGAAGCAGTCGCGCAGCTCCTGACCGGTCGCGTCCAGCGGGGCCATCGTCATCAGCCCCCGCAGGCGGAGCTGGACCATCGTGTCGATCTGATCGGCGACGTGCTTGGCCGCGGCCAGCGCCACCCCCTGCTTGGTCGTCTCGCCCGAGCAGTTGACCTGCAGCAGCACGTCGATCGGCCGGTGCAGGTCCTTGCGCAGCGCGATCGACTGGAGATCCTCCGCGAGCCGCAGCGACTCGACGCTGTGGATCAGCCTCGCGTAGTCGATCGCCTTCTTCGCCTTGTTGCGCTGGAGACGCCCGATCATGTGCCACCGGACCGAATCGGGCGGCGTCGGGGCCTTGCCCACACCCGCCAGGCTCGCCTCGTGCTCGGCGGTCACACCCGGCAGCGCCCGCCGGCGCTGGAGGTACTCCTCCATCATCGCCGCGCGCTGCACGAGCTGCTGCACCCGGTTCTCGCCGAAATCCTGATGACCCAGGTTCACCAGCTCCCGGACCTGCTCCGGCGTCGCGTGCTTGGTCACGGCGACCAGGATGACGTCGCCGGGGGATCGCCCGCTGCGAATCGCGGCCTCGGCGACCCGGGCCTTGACCTGCTCGAACCGGTCCTTCAGGGACGTTGCTGTCGCCATCGTCAACGCACAACCCTCTCGACTGCAAGACTTGCCGGCGCCGACATCCATGCCGGCGCTCGTACAGAATACCCGCCGTATGATGCGACCGCGACCCCGCGCCGGTTCCGGCGCGTCGCCCACCGGCCTACCCAACCCGCAGGACACCGCAGAAAGGACGACCAATGACCGCCAACGCCAACCTCAAGACCCGCGAAACCCCCATCGCCGCGGGCGACAAGGCCCCCGATTTCACCCTCCCCGATCAGGACCGCAACGACGTCAGCCTCAAGGGCCTCCTCGCCAAGGGCGGCGACGTCGTCCTCTCCTTCTTCCCCCTCGCCTTCACCGGCGTCTGCACCAGCGAGATGGAGTGCTTCACCAGCGACATCAGCAAGTTCAAGAACCGCAACACCACCGTCGTCGGCATCTCCTGCGACTCCTGGGCCACCCTCAAGGCCTTCACCGACGCTTCCAAGATCGATATCCCCCTCCTGGCCGACATGCACCGCGAGGTCTGCAAGGCCTACGGCCTCTACTGGCCCGACCTCAACGTCTCCAGCCGCGGCACCATCGTCATCGGTTCCGATGGCGTGGTGAAGTGGGTCAGCGCCCGCGAGCCGGGCAACCAGATCGACAACGCCGAGGTCCTGTCCCACGTCGGTTGATCCGGCGCCAACCGCGCTGACGACGACGGGATCCGATCCCCGATGACCACCAATCCCACCAATGCCCCGCTGCTGCTCGTCATCCGCGACGGCTGGGGCCGCAACCCGCACCCGGAGCAGGACGCGTACAACGCCGTCAAGCTCGCCGACACACCGGTCGCCGACGCCCTCGACCGCGACTGGCCGAGCACGCTGATCAAGACCAGCGGCGAGGATGTCGGTCTGGAATCCGGGCGGATGGGCAACTCCGAGGTCGGGCACCAGAACATCGGCGCCGGGCGCGTCGTCGATCAGGACGCCGTGCGCATCTCCAAGGCCGCCCGGCTCAACTCGTTCAAGACGAACCAGGTCCTCAGCGGCGCGATCGCCGCCGCGGCGTCGAGGGGGGGCGCCGTCCACCTTATGGGAATCGCTTCCGACGCCGGCGTCCACGGGCTCCTCGAGCACCTCTACGCCTGTCTCGATCTCTGCAAGCACCTCGGCGCCCCGCGCGTGTACCTCCACTGCTTCACCGACGGCCGAGACGCCGGGCCCTTCACCGGCAGGGGCTACGTCGAAGCGATCGAGGCGCGGTGCAGGAAGATCGGCGTCGGCGAGGTCGCCTCGGTCATCGGGCGCTACTGGGCGATGGACCGCGACAACCGCTGGGAGCGCGTCGCCCGCGCCTACACCTGCCTCACCGGCCAGGGCGCGCGCCGGGCCGAGGTCCCCATCCAGCCCTCCGCCACCGGCGCCATCCAGGCGTTCTACGACAGCAAGCCGGAAGACCCGAGCATGGCCGGCGACGAGTTCGTCACCCCCACGATGATCGGCGCCGATATCACCGACGCCCTCGCCCGGCGCATCACCAACAACGACACCGTCATCTACTACAACTACCGCGGCGACCGCCCGCGCGAGCTGGTCAGCGCGTTCGTGCTCCCCGACTTCGAGGGCGCCGTCGCGCCGTCGCCCGACACCGGCGCCCGCGGCTTCGAACGCGGGCCGAAGCTCAACCTCCGCTTCGTCGGGATGACCCCCTACTCGCAGGAACTGGCGCAGCGCATGGAGGTCGCCTTCCCCAAGCCGCCGAAGATGGTCAACATCCTGGGAAGCTACGTCTCGGGGCTGGGACTGACGCAGTTCCGCTGCGCGGAGACGGAGAAGTTCCCGCACGTGACCTTCTTCTTCAACGACTACCGCGACGAGCCCTTCCCCGGCGAGCGCCGCGTGATCGTCCAGTCCCCCAAGGTCGCGACGTACGACCAGAAGCCCGAGATGTCCGCCGCCGGTGTGCGCGACGCCGTCCTCGAGCGCCTCCGCGCCCCGGACTGCGAGCCGCTGATCGTCGTCAACTTCGCCAACCCCGACATGGTGGGCCACACCGGGAACCTCCCCGCTGTCGTCAAAGCCGTCGAGATCACCGACGCCTGCGTCGGCGCCCTCCTCGAAGCGCTCGAGAATCGCGGCGGCTGCGCGATCGTCACCGCCGACCACGGCAACGCCGAGCAGATGTGGAACCCGGAGACCAACGCACCCCACACGTCGCACACCACCTACGACGTCCCGCTCTACGTCGTCGGCGCGCCCTTCAGGGGCCGCACGCTCCGCGCCGGAGGCCGCCTCGCCGACATCGCCCCGACGGCTCTGGCGATGCTGGGCATCGAGCAGCCCCCCGAGATGACCGGCGTCTCGCTCTTGGATTGATCAGCGCCGCTTGTCGAGCGGGTACGATGCCCCGGAATGCCGCGCATTGATCTCCGCGACCGATCCATCGTCATCACCGGCGCCAGCAGCGGCATCGGCAGGGCCACCGCGATCGAGTGCGCCCGCGCGGGCATGCGCGTCGTCGCCGCGGCCAGGCGCCCCGACCGGCTGGACGCGCTCGTCGGCGCGATCCACGCCCAGGGCGGTCAGGCGCAGCCCTTCGTCGTCGATGTGCGCGACGCCGACGCCTGCACGGCAATGATCGAGTTCACGATCGACCGCTTCGGCGCCTGCGACACCGTCTTCGCCAACGCCGGTGTCACGCTTGGCAAGCCCACGCACGAGACGACCGACTCCCAGCTCCGCGAGCTCTTCGAGATCAACGTATTCGGCTCGATGAACGCGGTGCGCCCCGCGGTCCACCGCATGATCGAGCGGGGGTCCGGCCACCTGCTCTTCTGCTCCAGCGTGCTCGCGCTGCTGAGCGTCCCCAACCACGGCGCCTACACCGCGACCAAGGCCGCCCAGCACCACCTCGCCCGAGCCATCCGCGCCGAGCTCCACGGGACCGGCGTCCACGTCTCCACCGTCCACCCCATCGGCACGCGCACCGAGCTCTTCGAGGCCGCCGCGAACAAGCACGGCCAGTACCTCGCCCACGACCCGCCGAAGTGGCTGACACAATCGCCCGAGCGCGTGGCTCGCGCCGTCCTCCGCTGTCTGAAGAAGCCCAGGCCCGAGGTCTGGACGAGCCAGCCCGCGCGGCTCGCCGCCGCGCTCTCGAACGCGACGCCGCGCCTGACCGACGCGATCGTCCGCAGGGCGATGAAGCCGGAACAATGATGGGGTCGAGGGCCGGGTCAGCCCAGCGCGCGGTCGCTCGTGAAGACGAGCGAGCACTTCTTGGGCGAGGCGCCGTGCTCGTCGAAGATCTCGAGCGTGTTCTCGCCGTCCGTGCTCAGCCATGGCGCCGGGATGTAGAGGCGCATCTGGGGCCCGACCGCCTTGCCACCGGCCGTCGCGGAGAAGTACCGCCCAAGGTTGCGCCCGTTGACGAAGACCTGACCCTTGGTCATGCCGCTGACATCCAGGAACATCGGGACATCGGTCTCGGGCGTTGAAAACGTCGCACGCCACCACACCGCCCGGCTGGCGCCCGATCCCATCGCGGCCTTGGTGACCGAATCGTACTGCGCGGGAGTCGGCGGCTCCCACCGCGCGAACGCCCACTCCGCCTTGTCCGCCAAGTCGCTTACGCCCTCGCGGAACTTCGTCGCCGCCACCAGGTCCTTGAACACCGACTCCATGT
The DNA here is from genome assembly GCA_020639135.1 of Phycisphaeraceae bacterium. GTDB lineage: Bacteria > Planctomycetota > Phycisphaerae > Phycisphaerales > UBA1924 > JACKHE01. The sequence goes on along the minus strand of JACKHE010000003.1, from coordinate 1,449 downwards.
CGCCCAGGATCGCGATCTGGACCTCGTTCTTACCCTGCCTGAGCCGCTCCGGGGTCAGCGCCAGCTTCAGCGGCGCGGCGCCCTTGATCCAGTGGATCGGCTCGTCGTTGAGCACCACCAGCCCGCGCACCGGCGCGGGGTCCATCGTCAGCAGGATCGGCGTCTTGCGCCGGTGCGTGAAGGACCACGTCGCGCGCCGTGGATCGGTCCGGTCGTCGTCGTGCACGCGCCACAGCGGCGTCCTGAAATCGAGCGGCCGCAGGGGCTTGGCCGTCGCCATCGTGGCCCGCCCCGCGGCGAACTGCTTCACCTCGTACAGACTCCCGTACACGCCCTTGGGCTCGAGGAGCATGAACCCCTCCGACGAGCGACCCATGTTGTCCGCCAGGATCGTCAGCGTGTTCTCGCCCTTCTTCAGCGGCAGCGGCGGCGGGTCGAGCTCCGCGCCGGGCCCGACGCCGACCACACCCAGCGGCTCGCCCCCGACGGCCACGTGCAGGCGGTCCGCCGACTCGATGATCGCGGCGCTCGTCTTCTTCGTGGCGGCGGCCTTCAGCCGCAGCCGGTACCACCCGTACCCGGTCGCGACGCCCAGCCGCTCCAGCCGGTCGGGCCCGTCGATCACCGCGTAGCGCTCGCTCTGACCGGCGATGAACGCGTCCACGTCCGCGCAGTCCCAGTCGCCGAACGAGATCGCCCTCGGCGCCTTCGCCGGGGCGGCCATCGTGATGTTGCTCTGCTGCCCGTCGGCGCCGATCCGGACGCACTTGCGGTGCTTCTCGTGCGCCACCGGCGCGCCGGCCGCGTCGATCCCGGCGCAGCCCACGTACACCGCCTGTTCGTCGGCGTACGTCGCGTCGATCATCGCCTCGTTGACGACGACCACCGTCACGCCCTCGTGCACGACGATCAGCGGCGACCTGCCCCCAGGGACTTCGACGTCCAGCGCCGAGCCGTTGATCGACAGCGCCCCCTCGGCCCCGCCCGGGCCGAAGCAGACGAACGTGTCACCCACGACCGTAAAGGCGCACAGGTTGCACCGGTCCAGCGTCGCCCGGGGCGACAGGATCGCGTCGAAGAGGCACCACACCACGGGCTGCCCCGTCAGGTCCACGCCCATCGACGAGCCGTCGGTCAGCGTCAGCGTCGGGCGCCCGTTGTTCGCCTTGTCGCTGTCGTCGCCGAAGACCCAGGCGATCGAGCCCTGCGATCCCTGCGCGTGCAGCACGCTGATCGCAGCCGTCGTGCGCCGCCCCGCGCCCATCGACGCCAGGCCCGCCGGGTCCACGGAGATCGGCCGGCTCGCGGGGTCAAGGCCCGCGAACACGCGCTCGAACGACGACGCGAAGAAGCAGACCCGCTTCATCATGTCGTACAGCTCGCTCCGCCCGCCGGCCTCGGTCAGCGGCGCGTTGCAGTCGCAGCTCGTCGTGTTGAACGCCGCAGGGC
>JACKHE010000002.1 GCA_020639135.1 Phycisphaeraceae bacterium | reverse complement strand
CGACCAGCAAGGCGATCGAGCAGGCCGCCGACCGCTGGGCGTTCCTGGTCCGGGCGCTGGACATGAACCCGACGATCCGGTAAGCGAAGCAACGCTCGGGGGGCGGCGTTCCCGGGCATGGCTCCGACAACCTTGGCGCCGATCTCCGACCGGGGATCGGCGCTTTTTTTCGCGCTCCGCCGAGGCCCGGATATCTTGACCGGGCAACGGGTTCCGCTAGGATGACCGGACGACCGCAAGGCGGAAGCCGAGTGTCGTTGCATCAGCCCCTCCGGGAATCGGACTTTGTTCGGGGCAACTTGGACAGGAGCAGCGCTATGGACTCTTCAGACGAGGACGACGGCGCCGGCCCGCACCAGCTTTAGGCCCACGACCGGTGGGGCCCACTGGGGCGAGCCGGGACCTTCGGGCCGAAACAGGCGCATCTGCGATCAATCCAGGGTCGCGATGGGCCGAAAACACTGACACCAACCTTGGACGTTCGCGGGCGCATCGAGCTCGCGATCCCGACACGGCAGACCGCGGTTCCTCCGTCAGGACGCGACAAGCACCCCCAACGACCTGCCCGACAGGCGCTCTCGAAGAGATCAGACTCATGGACCTCAGCAAGATTCGCAACATCGGCATCTGCGCCCACATCGACGCCGGCAAAACCACGGTCACCGAGCGCGTCCTGTACTACACCGGCAAGTCCTACAAGATGGGCGAGGTGCACGAGGGCACCGCGACCATGGACTTCCTCCAGGAGGAGCAGGAGCGCGGCATCACGATCCAGTCCGCCGCGACGACCTGCCCGTGGGAGTTCAAGGGCGTCAAGCACCAGATCAACCTGATCGACACCCCGGGCCACGTGGACTTCACGATCGAGGTCGAGCGCTCGATGCGCGTCCTCGACGGCGCCGTCGCGGTCTTCGACGGCAAGGAAGGCGTCGAGGCGCAGTCCGAGACCGTCTGGCGCCAGGCCGTCCGCTACGGCGTGCCCCGCATCTGCTTCATCAACAAGATGGACAAGATGGGCGCCGACTTCGAGTACTCGTTCAAGACCATCAACGACCGGCTGGGCGCCAACCCCATCGCCGTCCAGTACGCCATCGGCGCCGCCGACACCTTCGAGGGCATCATCGACCTCGTGAAGATGAAGGCGTACTACTTCGACTCCTCCGAGCTCGGCGCCAAGGTCGAGGAGCGCGAGATCCCCGACGAGTACCACGAGATCGCCGAGCTCTGGCGCCACGACCTGATCGAGAAGGCCGCCGAGTTCGACGACCACCTGATGGAGAAGTTCCTCCACGACGAGGTCCCCACCCAGGACGAGATCAAGGCAGCCGTCCGCAAGGGCGTCCTCGCGCAGCAGTGCACCGCGGTGTTCTGTGGCTCGGCCCTGAAGTACATCGGCGTCCAGCGCCTGCTCGACGGCGTCATCGACTACCTCCCCTCGCCCGACGAGGTTGACGACGTCAAGGGCGTCAACCCCAGGGACGAGCACGAGCAGCTCACGCGGCCCCACTCCGCCAACGCGCCCTTCTCCGCGCTGGTCTTCAAGGTCGTCAACGACACCCACGGCGACCTGACCTACGCCCGGATCTACTCCGGCGTGCTCAAGAAGGGCGAGCGCGTCCTCAACCCATCGCGGAACAAGCGCGAGATCATCAGCCGCATCTTCGAGATGCACGCCAAGGACCGCCAGGCGCTCGAGGAGGCCACCGCGGGCTCCATCGTCGCGATCGTCGGGCTCAAGGACTCCGGCACCGGCGACACGCTGTGCGACCCGAACAACCCCATCGTCCTCGAGCAGATGACCTTCCCCGAGCCCGTCATCAGCATGTCGATCGAGCCCAACACCGCCGACGACAAGCGCAAGCTCACCGACGCCCTGGTCACCATCAAGCGCGAGGACCCCTCCTTCCGCGCCATGTACGACGAGGAAACCGGGCAGACCATCATCTCCGGCATGGGCGAGCTGCACCTGGAGATCATCAAGAACAAGCTCGTCCGCGACATGAAGGTCGGCGTCCAGGTCGGCAAGCCGCGCGTCTCCTACCGCGAGACGATCACCAAGACCGCCAACAACATCCGCGGCAAGTTCGTCAAGCAGACCGGCGGCCGCGGCCAGTTCGGCGACTGCACGATCAACCTCGAGCCCTACACCGCAGAGCAGGCCGAGGAAGACGGGCTGAACTTCAAGGACGGCATGACGTTCGAGAACAAGATCATCGGCGGCGCCATCCCCAAGGAGTACATCCCCAGCGTCGAGGTCGGCATCCGCCAGACCGCGCTCTCGGGCGTCATGGCCGGCTTCCCGCTGATCAACTTCAAGGCGACGCTCGTTGACGGCTCCAGCCACCCGGTGGATTCGTCGCAGGTCGCGTTCGAGCAGGCCGGGCGCCTGGCGCTCATCGACGCCTGCCACAAGGCCGGCCTCACGCTCCTGGAGCCGATCATGAAGGTCGTCATCAACACCCCCGAGGACTACTTCGGCTCGGTGACCGGCGACCTCGCCAGCCGCCGCGGCATGGTCGTCGGCTCTGAGGAGCAGGGCACCAACCGCCTCATCACCGCGGAGGTCCCGCTCTCGGAGATGTTCGGCTACGTCACCGTGCTCCGCTCGATGTCGCAGGGCCGGGCGAGCTCGTCGATGGAGCCGCTGGAGTACCGACCCCTCCCTCCAAACCTGGCCAAGGAAGTGGTTGAGGCGGTCTGACGCCCGCGCTCCCTGGCCAGTGATCCGCACCAGATCCCTCGAAACGCCGACAGCCGTCGGCGTTTTTTCTCGCGCAATGACCCGCCGGCGCCGATGGGGTACCCTGAGCACGGAACAGAAACCGGCCAACCAGGGATCGGAAGCGCATGGTCAGGATCAGCAAGGTGTACACGAAGATCGGCGACGGGGGCACGACCCAGCTCGGCGACGGCGCCACCGTCGCCAAGTCCTCGCTCCGTGTGACCGCCTATGGCGAGGTCGATGAGGTGAACGCCTGCATCGGCCGGGTGATCGCAACGATCGGTGGTTCCGCCGGCGACCCGTGGGTGACGATCAGGCGGGAGCTGCTGCTGATCCAGAACGAGCTCTTCGATGTCGGCGCCGACCTGTGTGTACCGATCGCCGAGGGCGAGAAGCCGGCGCAGCGCCTGCGGATCTCACTCAAGCAGTCGGCGCAGCTCGAGGCCCTGATCGACCGCTGCAACGAGCCGCTGGCCGCGCTGAGCTCGTTCGTCCTGCCGGGGGGCTCGGCGCTGGCGGCGGAGCTGCATGTTGCACGGACGGTGTGCCGGAGGGCCGAGCGGAGCGTCGCGGCGCTCCTCCAGGCGGAGCCCGACAAGACCAATCCCGATGCGATGGTGTACCTCAACCGCCTGAGCGACCTTCTCTTTGTGCTGGCGCGGGTCGCCAACGAGAACGGGGCCACGGACGTGCTCTGGCGCCCCGGCGCCGCGCGCGACACGGGGAACCCCGCATGATGACCGCAACGGTCACGGCCGAGTTCCGGGATGAGTTCGAAGCGGAGCGGACAAGGCTGCTGCGCCGGCGGATCCTGTGGTACCTCGCGGTGTACGTGCTCTTCGGGGTGTTCATCCAGATCGTCAACGCGATCGGGCAGGCGATCAGCGGTGGGGATCCACAGCCCGGGATGAACGAGTACCGGCGCGTCATGACAAACCTGTCGTGGATCATCTACCTGATCTACATCGGGGTGTTCCTGTTCGTGCGTCAGCGGCGCCTGGATCGGGGCAGGCTGCTGCGCCTCATCTTCTGGGTGATCGTGATCGCGACCGGGATCGGGCTGATCATCTCGCCGGTCATTCTCAGCCGGGTGCTGGTGCAGATCCGCACCGAGAATGGCAACGCGCTCAACGCGGCGGGGATCTCCGGCGCGATGCTGGCCGCCGGGCTCTGGGGCATCTTCATCGCTCACTTTTTCGCCTCGCTGTTCATCCCGTGGACCTTCAAGGAATCGCTCAACCCGTTCATCGTGCTGTACTCGATCTTCGTCGGTTCCTCCGTGGTGCTGGTGGATCTCGCGTGGTGGGGGTATCTCGTGTTGGCGCTGGGCGTTGTCATCGGCGCCCCGGGCGCCACGATCTGCTGGTGGCGGCACAGCCGCTTCCGTGACCAGTTCCACTACTCCAAGCTCCGCGGCCGGTACGGGCAGATGAAGCAGGAGCTCACCGACGCCCGGCGGATCCACGAGTCGCTCTTCCCGGCGCCGATCAAGACGGGCGCGGCGCGGATGGATTTCCGGTACCAGCCGATGGGCCAGATCGGCGGCGACTACCTCTTCGCGTTCCGTTTCCCGGGGCTCCCGGGCGATGACCCCGACGCCGAGCCGCTGAGCGTCGTGCTCCTCGATGTCACCGGCCACGGCATCGCGGCGGCGCTGACCGTCAACCGCCTGCACGGCGAGCTGGAGCGGCTCTTCGCCGAGGAGCCCGACATCGCGCCGGGCGATGTGCTCGTGGCGCTCAACCGGTACATCCACCTGACCCTCGCGACGCACAGCGTGTACGCGACGGCGGTGTGCCTGCGCCTCGACTCGGGCAGCGACAGCCTCCAGTGGGCGAGCGCCGGGCACCCGCCGGTGTTTCTCCGCTCCGTTGACGGCCGGCTGGAGCAGTTGGACTCGACCACATTCGTGCTCGGCGCCTGCGCCCCGGACGACTTCATCGCCGACGAGCAGCGGTCCCGAATGGGCGTCGGCGACACGATCATCGCGTACACCGACGGCGCCATCGAGGCCATGAACGACAAGGGCCGGATGCTCGGCGTCAACGGGCTCCGCTCGATCGTCCTCGCCTCGCGCCCCGACACGGACGCCGAGGGGGGCTGGTCCTCGGCGATCCTCCGGGCGATCGATTCCCACCGCCACGGGCCGGCGCTCGACGACACGCTGATCGTCGAGATCTTCCGGCCTCTGCGCGTGTCATCGGCGGGCGCTGCCGGTAGGCTGTAAGGGACCATCCCCGGAGCGCCTCCCGCCTTGACCGCGACCGTCACCAGCGATTTCCGAAGCGAGTACGAGACCCAGCGCGAGCTCTTTCTCCGCCGGCGTGTGCTGTGGTTCACCGGGTGCCTGGCCGGCGTCTTCGCCCTGCGCCTGCTGTGGCAGAGCCTCATGGCGATGTTCGGGGAGGCCTCGCTCGACCAGGACTTCGTCGTCAACCTCCTGGTCCGATCGACCATCCTGGTCCTGAACGTGGCGGCGTTCGTGTACCTCATGAACCGCCGGAAGGTGCTCACCCGCAAGGGGACCGTCCGGATCGTCGTGGGGCTGATCCTGGCGATGGCGTTCCTGCTGTACGCGCCGGCGCACATCCTGGCGGCGCTCTTCACCGAATCGTTCATGGGCGGGACGAACAGGTCGCTCGGGCCGGCGCCCGCGTGGCTCTTCCAGGTGATGCTCCTGCACCTGCTCGCCTCGGCGATCATCCCGTGGACGCCCAGGGAATCGCTGCTGCCGCTGATCCCGGTCCTGATCGTCCACGCGTTCATCCTGCTCTTCGGTGGCGATTCCGTGATCATCAAGGTCATCGCCCTGGCGTTCTCGAACGTGATCATCCTCCCCGGCTGGGGGCTGACGTGGTGGCGACAGAGCCGCTTCCACGCCAGGTTCCACTACAGCGCGCTCAGAGGCCGGTACACGCAGATGAAGCGCGAGCTCACCGACGCGCAGCGCATCCACGAGGCCCTCTTCCCCAAGCCCATCCGGCAGGGGCGCGTCCACTTCGACTACCTCTACGAGCCGATGCGGCAGATCGGCGGCGATTTCCTCTACACCCACCGCCACGGACAGGGCGACGGAGCGCCGCTGAGCGTCGTCATCATCGATGTCACCGGGCACGGCATCCCCGCGGCGCTGACGGTCAACCGGCTCTACGGCGAGCTCCAGCGCCTCTTCGCCGAAGACCCCGATCTCACTCCGGGCGGCGCCCTGGAGGCGATCAATCGCTACGTGTACCTGACGATGGCCGAGCACAGCGTCTTCGCGACCGCGCTGTGCCTGCGAGTCGATCCCTCACGGGACACCATCGAGTTCGCCAACGGCGGGCACCCACCGGCGTTCCTCCGGAGCGTGGACGGGCGCATCGACCAGCTCGATTCGACAACTTTCGTACTCGGCGTCGTTCACGACGACGTCTTCACACCGGGGCAGCGCTCGATCCCCTTCGGGCCCGGCGATGCGATGGTCGCCTACACCGACGGCGCCACCGAGGCCACGGACTCGGCGGGGCGGATGCTCTGCATCGAGGGTGTCCGGCGCGTGGTCGCCAGCGACCACCCCGAGATCCAGCGCAGCATGAGCCGGGCGCTGCTCGAGGCCGTGGACAACCACCGCCACGGGCCGATCCAGGACGACACGCTGGTGGTCGAGATCCGCCGGCCCCTCGGCGCCCCGGCCCCGTCGCCAGACGCTACGCTGTCGGCCGTATGACCAGCGCCGCCCAACGAGAGCCCCTGATCCTGTCCACGTGGTCCTTCGCGCCGCTCGGCGCCGACGCCGCCATGCCCCTGCTCGCCGCGGGGGGAGATGCGCTCGACGCGGTCGTCGCCGCGGCGACGGTGATCGAGGACGACCCGACGATCCACTCCGTCGGCGTGGGGGGGCTGCCCGACGCCGAGGGGCGCGTCTCTCTTGACGCCTGCGTGATGACCAACCCGGACCGGTGCGGCGCCGTGTGCAACGTGCAGCGCCACCCCAACCCCGCGGCGATCGCACGGCGCGTGATGGAGAACACGATCCACGTCACCCTCGCCGGAGACGAGGCGGACGACTTCGCGACGCGCGAGGGGTTCGTCGAGCGCGCGCTCCTCACCCCCGACGCGCAGCGTGAGTGGCAGCTCTGGCGGCACAACCCCACGCACATCAACCGCGAGAAGTACCGCGGCTGGCTCCCCCCGATGAACGTCGAGGAGATGGACAACAGGATCGGGGCCCCCGGCGGGGTCTTCGCCGGCGACGGCGCCGGCGCCTCGCACGACACCGTCGGAATCCTCGCGCTCGACTCGCACGGCGTCCTCGCCGGCGCATGCTCGACCAGCGGGATGGCCTTCAAGGTGCCCGGTCGCGTCGGCGATTCGCCCATCATCGGGCAGGGCCTGTACGTCGATCAGACCGCCGGCGCCGCCTGCGCTACCGGGACGGGCGAGCTCATCACCGGCGTGTGCGGCTCCTTCCTCGTCGTCGAGATGATGCGCCGCGGCGCGACGCCGCTGGAGGCGATCAAGGAGGCGTTGGGCCGGATCATCGCCCGGTTCAGCCTCGTCCACGACCACCAGGTCGCGATGCTGGCGATGACGCCGGGCGGTGAGTGGGCCACCGCCGCGATCCGCCCCGGTTTCCACCACACGGTGACGACACGCGAGGGGTCGAGGGTCGAGGATCCGCACGCGGTGATGCTGCCCGAGTGATCGAGACCGGATTCACCCGACGATGTCGGGCAGATCCTCCAGCCCCTCCGTCAGCACGCGCGGGTCGCCCTCGGTGATCAGCACGTCGTGCTCGTAGTGCACGCTCAGCGAACCGTCGGCCGTGAAGATGGGCCAATCCTTGCCGTGCTGGGCGATCTGCCCGGTCCCGACGGCGATCATGGGCTCGACGGCGATGAGCGTGCCCGGCTTGCACTTCGTGTACGCGTCGGGCCACTCGCCTGGGTGGGTCGGGACGTTGTTGGCGACGAACGGCGGCTGGTGGAGCTTGCGGCCGATGCCGTGCCCGCCCAGGCCCCGGACGCAGTGAAAGCCGTAGTCGCGCTCGACGCACTCCTGCACCGCCCTGGCGAACTCGAGGTACGTGTTCTCGGGGCGGAGCTGCTCGATGCCCAGCGCGATGGACTCCCTCCCGCACCGCATCAGCCGCAGTGCCTCATCGCTGGCTTCCTCGAAGGCGTAGGTCCACGCGGCGTCGCCGATCCAGCCGTGGTACGTCACGCCGATGTCGATCGAGAGCACGTCGCCGGGCTTTATGGGCTCGGTGGAGAACCCGGCGGTGCCGTGGACGATGCAGGCGTTGGGGGAGAGGCAGGCGTGGCTGGGGAACGCCGGTGAGCCCCCGGCCTTGTACCCCAGGAAACAGGACTTGCAGGACTGATCGGCGAGCTGCTCGGCGACGAAGGTGTCGATCTGCGCCAGCGTCACGCCGCAGCGGAGCCAGCCCGCCAGCCTGCGGTGCGTCTCCACGACGCACTGCGCCGCGTGGAAGGCGGTCTCGATATCGGATTCTCTGGTGACGATCGGCGCTGCCATGCGCCGCGATGATAGCCGCATCGCTCAGCGCAGGGGGCGGACGACGCTGCCGCCGCACACGACGCACGCCACGGGATCGCCGCCGAACTCGTACCCCAGCATCCGCTCGTCGGTGTGCCGCAGCAGGATCAGGTCGGCGCGCCGTCCCGGCGCGATGACGCCCCGATCCCCGAAGCCCAGCAGCGCCTGCGCATTGACGGTGCACGCGGCGATCGCCTCGGCGGTGGTCAGCCCCAGTTTTCGTGTCGCCAGAGCGATCGCCATCGGCATCGACGAGGTCGGCGCCGATCCGGGGTTGCAGTTTGTCGCGATCACCAGCGCGCCCCCGGCGTCCACGAACGCGCGGCCGTCGGCGTAGCGGTCATCCACCTGGAAGCCCGAGCAGGGGAGCATCACGCCGAAGACGCCGGAGTGCGCCAGGCGCTGCAGCGCCCCGGCGCCCGTCGCCTCCAGGTGATCGACGCTGACGAACCCCATCTCGATCGCCAGGTCCAGCATCCCCAGCGCGTTGAACTGGTCCGCGTGGACACGCATCGGGTGGCCGAGCGCCGCGGCGCACTCGAAGAGCCTCCGGCAGTCCTCCGGCGACCACGCGCCCCGCTCGCAGTACGCGTCGATTGCGATGCCCGGGAACTCCGCGTGCACGGCCGGGAGGGTCTCGTTGATCGTTGTTTCGATGAAGGCGGGCTGCTCCGGGTCGATGGCGTGGGCGATCAGCGCCGTCGGGACGACGGTCCCGGGAAAACCCTCCGAGGCGTCGCGGATCGCCCGCAGCGACTTGAGCTCGTCGGCGGTGGTCAGGCCGTACCCCGACTTGACCTCCATCGTCGTCGTGCCCTCGCGCAGCGCCCAGCGCAGGCGCCGGCGCAGACTCTCTGCGAGCTGCTCCCGGGACGCGGCGCGCACGGCGCGGACGGTGGACATGATCCCGCCGCCCGATTCGAGGATCTCCAGGTACGTGGCGCCGCGCTGCTTGAGGTCGATCTCGTCGAGCCGGTCGCCGGCCCAGATCGCATGCGTGTGCGCATCGACGAAACCGGGCAGGCACACCCGGCCATCGGCCTCGATCACCTCGGCGCCGGCGGGCGCGGCTAGCCCAGAACGGACCTGCGCGATGCGGTCGTCGTCGATTAGCACGTCGGCGACCGGCAGGATCGTCAGCTCGCGCAGCTCGGCGCCTCGCCGTGGGATCTCACCGCCGGCCAACGTCACCACGCGAGCGTTCCGGATCAGCACGGCGTTCAAGCCCCACGCTCCTGCACGCCGGCGGTAAAGCTCAGGAACAGCTGCGCCGCGAGCCTGGCCGTCCGTCCGTCCACATCGTTGGGCGGGGAGAGCTCCATCAGATCGAGGTGCCGGACCGCGGGGTGCCGCCCCGCGAGTGACGCGAGTTGATTCGCGTGCATCGCGGTCAGCCCCAGCGGGTTGGGCGAGCTGACGCCCGGGGCCTGCGACGAGTCGATCCCGTCCAGATCGATCGAAACGAACCCCGCGCCCAGACGCATGGCCGCACCGAGCGAAAAAGAGACGGCGTCCGGCCTCGTCAGCGCCTCGTCCGCGGTGACGAGGATCCCCCCGCGCTGCGTCAGCCACTCGACATGCTCGCGGCTGTTGGCGAAGCGTCCCACCCCGAGCGTCACGTGGCGCGACGCGTCGAGGAACCCGCCCTCGATCAGCCTGCGGAAGGGCATCCCGGAGCCGACGGTCTCGCGCACGTCCAGGTGCGCGTCGAGATTCACACCCCCGACGGGGCCGCCGACGCGCTGCGCGAGCGCGCGGACGGACGGGAATGTCAGGTCGTGCCCGCCCCCGATGCACACCGGGATCATGCCCCGGTCGTGGATGGCTGACAGCGCCTGCGTGATGCGGTCGTGTGTCTCCTGCAGGGCGGCCGCATCATCGCCCGGCGCCGGCTCGACGTCGCCAGCATCGACGATGCGCACCGTCAGCGGCGTGCGATGCGCCGCATCGAACGTCGTGCCGTATCTCGCCAGCGCGGCGCGGAACGCGGCGGGGCCCTGCGCGGCGCCGGGCCTGCCGTGGTTGAGGCGGACGCCTGTCTCGTCAGGCAGGCCGATCAGTGCGACATCGCCCTCGGCGCCATCGCCGTTGAGGATCGTTTGCGCCAGGCGATCGGCCGAGATCGCGGGCCAGACCGGCGCCATCGTGTGGGGGATGTCGCGTCCCATGCCGGCAACGATACCAGCATCAACGGGATCGGCGCCGGCCCCGTCGGGGATCAGTCGTGGCAGGTCGCCCTGAAGTTGCCGATGAGCAATCCGAGATCGGCGGTGTCCACGAGTCCGTCGTTGTTGAGATCACCGATGGGCGAGGAGGTCAGGTAAGCATCAATCATGACCGAGAGATCGGCGGTGTCCACGACGCCGTCGAGCGTCAGGTCACCGAAGGGTCGGCGGATGATCGGATCGAGCTTGGAGCCCATGCGGACGGTGTTGCCCCTGGGGCCGGTCCCGATGAGGGTCCAGTACACGGGGACGCCGCAGGGGAGCAGCTCGGGGTCGATGTCGAAGCCGCCGTCATCGAAGGGGACGCGGGCGATGACCATGCCGCCGTCGGGCTCGGTGGTGATGATGGCGCCGCCGCGACCGAAGACGAACGTGTGGTTGAGCGTCTCCTGACCGATGGGGTTGACGTGGTGGTTGACACCCGGGGTGGCGTTGTTGCCTCCCGAGGGCGGGTCTTCGCCGCCGGGCTCCTCGCCGTCGCCGCCGCCACCGGGCTCCTCGCCGGGGCCGGGATCGTCGGCCATGAGGGTGAACGCGACGTCATCGATCGCGTAGCCCATGCTGTCGGCGACGTCGATGAGAACCTTGGAGAAGCCGGCGCTGCCGTCGGGGGCGACGATCTCGAACAGGGTGTGCGCGAGGTCGCCGGTGCCGGGGTCATTGGCGTCGAGCGACATCTTGTCGAGCATGATGCCGTCCTTGTCGGAGCCGGCGACGGTGCAGGTGTCGAGCCAGCTCTCGCCGTGCCCACCGTCGATATCGAGCACCCAGACGCGGAATCGTTTGACGGGTTTCTCGAAGGTCAGCAGCAGGTCGTAGCTGTCGATGACGGAGTTGCCCGGGGGATCGGTCAGGCCCGAGACGCCGGAGACCGCCGGGGTGTCGTAGGAGCCGTCGTAGCCGCCGAACGCCGTGGGCGGGGCGCCCTCGGTGCAGATGATCGGGAGCAGGTTCGATCCGGCGAGACCGAAGGTGACGCCCAGGTCCGCGTACTGATTGCTGATCCGTGTCGATTCGGGGATGCCCTCGAAATCAATGACGATCTCCTGGGGGTTCTCGCCGGCGTTTGTAGCCAGCGCGAGCGGCGACGCCGTTGCGGCGCAGGCGATCGCGGCGAGGGGAACAAAGGTACGGATTTTCAGCATGGCTCTCTCCCTGCGGGCGCGCAGTCGCCCGACGGGAGAAGTGTGCAGCGGATCCCGGGCCCCGCCACAAGACGATCCGCGTCAATCCCGGGTTATCCGCTTGCGTCCAGGAATAACGCCCCGGAGCGGTCAATCGCGCATCGGGATATCGACCTCGTGCGCCTCGGCGCAGCGGATCGCCTCGTCGTAGCCGGCGTCCGCGTGCCGGAAGACGCCCATCGCGGGATCGTTCGTGAGCACCCGGCTCAGCCGCTCGGCGGCCTCGGGCGTGCCGTCGGCGACGATCACCTGCCCCGCGTGCTGCGAGTACCCGATGCCGACGCCCCCGCCGTGGTGGAAGCTCACCCACGACGCGCCGCTGGCGACATTGACCATCGCGTTGAGCAGCGCCCAATCGCTCACCGCGTCGGTGCCGTCCTTCATCCCCTCCGTCTCGCGGTTGGGCGAGGCGACGGAGCCGCAGTCGAGGTGATCGCGTCCGATGACGATCGGCGCCGAGACATCGCCTCGCCGGACCATGTCGTTGAAGAGCAGCCCGGCCTTCTCGCGCTCTCCGAGCCCGAACCAGCAGATGCGTGAAGGCAGCCCCTGGAAGTGGACTCGCTCTCCCGCGAGCTTGAGCCACCGGTGCAGCGCCGGATCGTTGGGGAAGAGCTCCATCAGCGCCCGGTCGGTCGCGTAGATGTCCTCGGGATCGCCGCTGAGCGCGACCCAGCGGAACGGCCCGCGGCCCAGGCAGAACTGCGGCCTGATGTACGCCGGGACGAAACCCGGGAAGGCGAAGGCGTCCCGGAACCCGTTCTCGAGCGCACGCTGGCGGATGTTGTTGCCGTAGTCGAACGTCACCGCTCCGGCTCGCTGCAGGGCGACCATCGCCTCGACGTGCCGGGTCATCGTGTTGACCGAGCGGACCGCGTAGTCGCCCGGCTCCAGGGATCGCAGCTGCGCCGCGTCGGTGAGCGTCATGCCCACCGGGACGTAACTCAGCGCATCGTGCGCGGAGGTCTGGTCGGTCAGCGCGTCGGGCGTGATCTCGCGCTCGAGCAGCCGCTCGAGCAGGTCCACCGCGTTGCACTCGACGCCCACCGAGACCGCCTGCCGCTTCTCGGCGTAATCCACCGCGGCGTCGATCGCCTTGTCCAGATCGTCGATCACCTCATCCAGGTAGCCGTCGTGCATGCGCCGCTCGAGCCTCGACCTGTCAACGTCGGCGATGAGGCAGGTCCCGTCGTTCATGGTCACCGCCAGCGGCTGGGCGCCGCCCATCCCGCCGCAGCCCGCCGTGACGCAGAGCCGTCCGGCGAGCGAGCCCCCGAAGTGCTGCCGGGCGCACTCGGCGAACGTCTCGTACGTCCCCTGGAGGATGCCCTGCGTCCCGATGTAGATCCAGGACCCGGCGGTCATCTGGCCGTACATCATCAGGCCCTTGGCCGCGAGCCGGTCGAAGTGCTCCTGGGTCGCCCAGTGTGGGACGAGGTTCGAGTTGGCAATGAGCACGCGCGGAGCATCGGGGTGGGTGCGCACCACGCCGACCGGCTTGCCCGATTGCACCAGGAGCGTCTCGTCGGGCTCCAGCCGCTTGAGCGTCTCGACGATCGCGTCGAAGGCCGGCCATGAGCGTGCCGCCTGCCCCCGGCCCCCGTACACGACCAGGACGGAAGGGTCCTCGGCGACCTCGGGGTCGAGGTTGTTCATCAGCATCCGCATCGCGGCCTCGGCCTGCCATGACTTGCAGACCATTGAGTTCCCGCGGGGTGCTCGGATCGTGCGGGATTCGGATTTCGTGCTGACCGCGGCCTGCTGCGTCATGTCGCCAACCTCCATCCGGCCTCCATCCGGCCACCGTGCGGGCCAATGAAAAACCGCCCCCATCATAGCAGCGGGGGCGGTGAAACTGGGCCGGAATAAGCGGGATGTTGGCCGCGTTCAGGGTTGCTTGAGCCCGCGCACCGCCTCGATGACCTCGTCGGGGTCCGCGCGGTGATCGGTGCGGTAATCCCACTCGGCGTGCGCGTAGCGGACCACGCCGTCGGTGTCGATGACAAACGTCGCCGGCGCCGGCAGCTCCCAGCGCCCGTTGGCGTTGGACTTCGACAGGTCGATGCCGTAGCCCATGTATTTCTTCTGCGTCGAGGCGTCGAGCTCGAACTGCACGCGGAACGCCTTGCCGACGTCGCCCTGCGGATCGATGAAGACGCGGTAGCCGGCGTCGGCCTTGTCCATCGTGTTCTGCGCATCCTCCGGCTTCTCCGGCGTGACGGCGATGAACCGACCCCCGGCTTCGGTCAGATCGTCGAAACGCCCGGCCCAGCCCTTGAGCGCCTTGTTGCAGTAGGGGCACCAGCCGCCGCGGTAGAACGTCACCACCAGCGGCTTGTCGCGGTACATCGACGACAGGCTGACCGACTCGCCGTCGGTCGTCATCACGCTCACGTCCGGCGCGGTGTCGCCGACATGCAGCCCCGGGGCCTCCTTGTCCGGGTCGAGCAGGTCGTGGTTGATCGTCGCGCCGGCGAAAGCGAGCGCGGTGAGCGCCACAGCGGCGATCGGGGCGGCGGCGGATCGGAGGAATCGGCGCATGGGGTCTGCTCCTTGGAGGATGTTGACGAGACGGGGGTGGCCGAAGGTCGAACCACCCAAGTGGGCCGGTTATTCCGGGTGGTCGATCAGGTTCAGGAACGCCCCGGCGCGGATCAGCGAGACGATCGCCTCGATGTCGGGAGACGGGGACCTGTCTTCGGTCAGGGGCGGGACGGTCTCCCGGACGATCCTCCGGGCCTGCTCGAGGCGGCGGCCGGTCTTGAGCGGGTGCTGATCGAGCGCGGCGCAGCAGCAGAGGATCTCGATGGCGATGACCCAGTGGGCCAGGTCCACCGCGCGATTGAGCTGCGCGGCGCTGGTCGGGCCGAAGGAGTTGTAATCCTCCATCCCCGCGCACGTCGGGATGTTGGACACCGAGGCGGGGTTCGCCAGGCTCTGGAGCTCGTTCACGCACGCCGCGGCGGTGTACTGCGTGATCATCAGCCCCGACTGTGTGCCCGGCTTGGGGCTGAGGTAGGGGGTCAGCGGGTTCTCGGGGTCGCGCGCCGCGATGAGCTGGAAGACCCGGCGCTCGGCGATCCCGGCGACGTGGCACAGCGCGATCGACATCGTGTCCAGCTGCACCGCCAGCGGCATGCCGTGGAAGTTGCCCGCGCTGACGACGTCGGCGCCCTCGGAGCCGTCGTGCCCGAAGACAAGCGGGTTGTCGGTGACCGCGCCGAGCTCACGCTCCACCACGGCCCGCGCCGCATCGATCAGGTCCATCGCCGCCCCCAGCACCACCGGGGCGCAGCGGTACGAGTAGGGGTCCTGCACGCGGGGGTCGTCCACGCGGTGGCTGGGCAGGGTTTCGCTGCCGGCGAGCAGGTCGCGGATGATCGCCGCGGCCTTCGCCTGGTTGGGCTGGTTCCGGACGGCATGCACACGGGGGTCCAGGAACGAGTCCGTCGCCTTGGCCGCGTCGATCGCCAGCCCGGTCGCGACGAACGCCGCGCCCAGGCAACGTTCAATCGCGCTCAGCGCCAGTGCGGCTCGGGCGGCCATGAGGTGCGTCCCGTTGATCAGCGCCAGGCCCTCTTTGGCTTCGAGATGGATCGGATCGATGCCGGCCTGCTGCATGGCGTCTCCACCGAGCATGCGCATGCCCTCGAGCTCCGCCTCGCCCTCGCCCAGGGCCACGAGCACGGCGTGCGCCAGCGGCGCCAGATCCCCCGAGGCGCCGACCGAACCTGTCGCCGGGACGATCGGCGTCACCCCCTCGTTGAGCATCGCCGCGAGCGTCTCGACCACCACCGGGCGCACGCCGGAGTGCCCGCGGCACAGCGAGGCGCAGAGCAGCCCCATCATCGCGCGGACGGTGTGCGACGGCAGGGGATCCCCGACGCACGCCGCGTGGGATCGGATGAGGTTCAGCTGCAGCGCCCGCAGGTCCTCGGCGCCGACGCGGGTGTTGGCCAGCGAGCCGAACCCGGTGTTGACACCGTAGATCGTGCGACCCTCGGCCATGGCCTTTTCGACGACGCTCCGCGACGCCTCGACGCGGCCGATCGTCTCCTGGGGGATGACGACCCGGGCGCCGTTCCTGGCGAGCCGCTCGACCTGCTCGATGGTCAGGGGTTCGCCGTCGAGCGTGATGGAGGGGCCGGCCGGCGTGGGCATCGGGGTGGGCATCGGGGCAGTGTCGCGATCGCCGGGCGTTCCCACAAGCGGGGATGCGCGGTGGCCGGTTTGCCAGAACGCCGCTCCAGCGGCACACTGGTCGCATGGCACGGACCACGCTGCGCTGGATCATGATCGCGATCGCTGTCCTTCTTGTGGGTCCGATCGCCGCGTGGCTGTGCCGGCCGATGACCGGCGCCGACGGGGGCCTGGCCGCAACGATGCTGGTCACTTCCGAGACCGGCCCGGCGATCATGCGGACGCTGCTGGCATTCGCTCTGGTCGCGGTTTTCGGCGCCGGCGTGTCCGTCCTGATGGGATGGCGCCTGGGGAGCTTCGTCGCCGGCGTGGCGCTGGCCTGGCCTGCGTGGGAGCACGCCGGCGTGGCCCAGCTTATCCGGGAGACCGCGGACTCCTCGATCATTGTCAGGCTCGCAATCGAGGGCGCCATCCTGATGAGCGCTGCGCTGGCGGTTTCGATGTGCTGCTACCGCCTTGATCGGGGTATCGATCGCAAGCCGGGCGCGCTGGCGGGCGCGGTCCCCGGGATCGGGGGCCACATCGCCGCGGCTCTCGCCGCCGGGACACTCGCCGGGATCCTGGCGCTGGTGATCGCCATCGGAGAACACCGCTCTCAGGCCTTCGCCGCCGGGGTTGTCGCCGCGATCGCGGCGGGGTGCGTGGCGCGGTTTATCGGCCCCTCACAGGGCCCCTTCGCCGGGATGCTGGGATTGCTCCTGACGGCGCTGGCGGCGCCGCTGCTGACCCGCATGATGGCCGGAGCGGATCTCGTGGAATCCGCGTACGTCGGCTCCATGCTGAACCTGGGGCATCTGACGCCGATGCTCTGGGCCTCGGGCGCCCTCGTTGGCGTCCCCATCGGGACCGCGTGGGCGGAATCGATGTTCGAGAAGCAGGCGCCGCAGTCCGCGACCGCCTGAATCCCCACCGGCAGGTCCATTGCACCGATTGCACGGCGTGAAACGCGCGCCGCGTGATCGTCATCACAGTTCACGGCGCATACGATTCACTGCACCTCAAAGGCGTTGCCTGGGCGCCGTCACGACCATTCGGAGACACGGATGCCTGAAGCGAACGACTGCGACACCAAGCACAAACCCAACGCTATCCCCGGCCCTGTCGAGGTGATGCCCGATGTCCAGGCGTCGCGCGACAGGCGGCACATCGCCATCGACAAGGTGGGCGTCAAGAACGTCACCTACCCCATCATCCTCGAGACCCCCGAGGGGGGACGCCAGCACACGATCGCGACGATCGACATGTACGTCTCCCTGCCCCACCACCAGAAGGGCACGCACATGAGCCGCTTCTTGGAGGTCCTCAACGAGAACGCCGAGGGGGTGACGCCGGCGAGGATCCCGGCGATCACGCGGGAGATCCGCGACCGGCTCGACGCCGAGACCGCGCACCTGAAGCTGGACTTCACGTACTTCATCAACAAGCGGGCCCCGGTGACCAGATCCCCCGGTCTGATGGACTACCGCGTCGCGTTCGAGTGTTCGAGCAACGCGCACGACGACTTCATCATGCAGGTGACCGCCCCCGCCACGAGCCTGTGCCCCTGCTCGAAGGAGATCAGCCGGTTCGGCGCGCACAACCAGCGCTGCCTGATCACGGCCAGGGTCCGCTTCGAGGGCACGCTGTGGATCGAGGACATGGCCCGGATCCTTGAGGACGCCGCCTCGACGGAGGTCTTCTCGGTGCTCAAACGCCCCGACGAGAAGTTCGTCACCGAGGACGCCTTCGAGCACCCCAAGTTTGTCGAGGACATCGTCCGCGACCTCGCGCTGGCGCTCGACGCCGACGACCGGATCCTCTGGTACGAGATCGACAGCGAGAACTTCGAATCGATCCACAACCACAACGCCTACGCGACCATCACCAGGGACAAACGCGAGGGCTGAGCCCCGCCGCGTCCCCCTCCCGGATCAGCCGGTACAGTGTCGGGATCGGCCTTGGGATCGTGCCACGATCCCCGGCGGATCGCCGATACTGCTGGTGTCATCCTGCGTCCGGCGGACGCCCGCGGGGCCGGGTGGACACCGGACGGCGCCGAACGGAGTCGGGCGATGCGGATCGATCGAGTCATCCCGAGCATGTTCCACCGCCGCCTGGCGCTGCTGTTTGCGCTGGTGTGCCTGGGGATGCTGGGGCTGACGGCCCAGCTCTCCCGCCTGACGGTGGTCCAGCACGACCGGTGGCTGGAGAACTCCGAGCGGCCCCTGGTTCGGATCGACTACGACCCCACGATCCGGGGGCGGATCCTCGACCGCAAGGGAAGGGTGCTGGCGATGAACCAGCCCTCCTACGAGCTGGCGGTGGACTTCCGCGTCATCGAGGCGGATTTCCGCGAGATCCCGGGCGACTACCGCACGCTTCCCAACGACTGGGCTGTTCGGCAGGCGAGCCGGCAGGCGTGGGCAGCAAACCGCGACGTCTTCGGCAAGATCGCCCCCGAGGACCGGAACCGGATCATCGTCGATCGCTACCTGCCTCAGTTCGATGCGCAGATCGAGACGCTCTGGCTGGAGATCTCGCGCGCGACGGGTGTGCCCCTCGAGGAGCTCGCCTCGATCCGCGACCGCATCCACCGGCAGGTCATGCGGCAAGCAAGCAGCGTCTGGGAGGCGCAGCGGCGGCGCCTGGAGAACCAGCTCAACGAGGACGCCGACGAGGCGGAGCGGGTCACGGTCGATCTCGAATCCGTCAAGCGGCCGATCCGGGAACAGGTCGAGCCGCACGCGGTGCTGACCCAGCTCGACGACGAGACGGCCTTTGCGCTGCGGAAGATCGCCGAGCGGTGGCCGGACGGCGAGGTCGTCATCCGTGACGGCGGGAGGCGGACGTACCCCTACGAGGCGATGGATGTCCCGGTGGACTTCACATCGATGCCCGCGTCATTGCGCGATGATCGGAGCCAGAGCGTGCGCGTCGAGGGCATCGCGGCGCACATCCTGGGCCGGATGCGCGAGAACTACACCAGGGAGGACGCCGAGCGGCGCGATGCGCAGCTGGCGGCGCTGGGGTTGCCCCAGGGCGACGCCGACCGGGGGCGGTACCTCCCGGGCGACGGCGCCGGGCTCACCGGGATCGAGTTCGAGAGGGAGTTCGACCTCCGCGGCGACCGGGGCGTCCGGCGCCTGCGCCTGGATACGGGCAAGGAGGAGGCGATCGTCCCGACGCAGGGCCAGGACGTCACACTCACCATCGACATCGCGCTCCAGGCGCGCATCCAGGCGGTGATGACCCCCGAGGTGGGGCTGGCGCAGGTCCAGCCCTGGCACGCGAACCCCTTCCTGAAGCCGGGCACGCCACTGGCGGCGTCGGCGGTCGTGATCGATGTCGCCACCGGCGACGTGCTGGCGATGGTCTCGACGCCGACCTTCACCAACGAGCAGTTGCAGGAAGACCCCGACAGCGTCTTCAAGGACCGCAAGCGCCCCGCCTGGGTGAACCGCGCCATCGAGTCGCCGTACCCGCCGGGGTCGATCGTCAAGCCGCTCGTGCTGGTGTGGACCGTCTCGCACGGGTTGCACGAACTGAGCCGGACGATCGCGTGTAACGGATTCCTGCTGCCCAACCGCGATGATGTGTACCGCTGCTGGATTTACCGCGCCCGGTACGGCTACATCACGCACTCGCAGCAGCTCGGGCATGATCTCCGCGGCGAGGACGCCGTGGCGCGCTCGTGCAACATCTACTTCTACACCCTCGGCCGGATCATGGGGCCGCATCGCATCGTTGATTTCTACCGAGATTTCGGCGTGGGGTACGAGCGGGACCTGGGCATCGGCGGGGCGTACCCGGGCGCCGTCGGGTACCCCGACCCCGGCAAGCCGATCGAGCCCAACGACGCCATCATGATGGCGATCGGGCAGGGGCCGGTCTCCTGGACGCCGCTGCATGCGGCGAGTTCCTACGCGACGCTGGCGCGCGGCGGGGTCCGGATCGAACCGCGCCTGGACCAGTCAATCCGACACGAGCCGGTGGACATGGAGTACGACAAGGCCGCGATCGCCGCGGCGCTCAATGGGTTGTGGCAGTCCGCCAACGAACTCTACGGCACTGGGAATCACCTTTCACTCGATAATGGGGAAAAGCAGCCGATCTTCAACGCGCCGGGGATTGAAGTACGAGCGAAAACGGGCACGGCCCAGGCGCCGCGGATCTACCGCAGCGAGGACGACCCCGGCGCCACAAGCGACCTTCTCGACAAGCCCGCGGACGACTCGGTCGGGCCTCTCGATCCGGCAACCGTGCTGCTCGCCGGCGAGCACTCGTGGACGAACATCCTCGTCGGCCCCGAGGGGATGGCGCCGAGGTACGCGATCGCGGTCCTCGTCGAGTATGGCGGCAGCGGCGGGCGGGTCGCGGGACCGATCGCGAACCAGATCGTCCACGCGTTGATCGCCGAGGGGTACCTGCCTCGGTCCTCGGCGGACGAGCGTCTCAGCGATGCGCAGGGGGACGGCCGATGAGCGCCGCCGGCCGTCAACCATCCAGCAGCGAGCTGTTCCTGACGGCGCGCTCTCGCGCGGCGGGGATCCCGGCGCCGGTGCGGCGCCGGATCGCGCTCCGGCACCCGGCCTGGCTGAGCGTCTTCGCTTCGCTGATGTTGTGCGCACTGGGCGTGTACACGATGAGCCTGACCACCGGCTACGACAGCGCTGGGCTCGGCGCGTATGGAAAGAAGCAGCTCGCGCTTCTCGTTGTGGCGCTCGGCGCGGCGCTGTTCGCGGCGGTCCCGCACTACCGGCTGATCGGCCGTGGCATCCCGGCGATGATCGTCGCGGTCCTGGGCGCGCTGGTGCTGCTGCTGATCCCGTTCGTCCCGGAGTTCCTCGTCACGCCCCGCAACGGCTCGCGCCGGTGGATCAACCTCGTCGTGATGGACTTCCAGCCCAGCGAGCTGGCGAAGGTCGTGTATGTGCTGGCGATCGCGTATTACCTGCGCTACCGGAAGAACTACAGAACATTGCGGGGCCTGATCCCTCCGGCGGTGATCACGTTCGTTCCGATGGGGCTGGTGCTCGTCGAACCCGACCTGGGCACGGCGCTGCTCTTCCTGCCGGCGCTCTTCGCGATGCTCATTGCGGCTGGAGCGAAGCTCAAGCACCTCGCGGCGGTGGTGGTCGTGGCGATGGTGGTGGCGCCGGCGATGTACCCGCTCCTCCAGCCCCACCAGCAGGCGCGCATCAACGCGGTGCTCAAGCAGATGACCGGCGATACCGCCGCGACCGGCGACAACATCAACTACCAGGGCCTTAAGGCGCAGACGCTCATCGGCGCCGGCGGCGTCGCGGGGATGGGCGACACCAAGAGCCGGGCGGTCGTTCACTTCAACCGACTCCCCGAGGACCACAACGACATGATCTTCGCCGTGGTCGTCAACCGCTTCGGGCTGCTCGGGGGGCTCGTCGTGATGGGGCTCTACCTGCTGTGGCTGCTGGGCGCGACGCTCACGGCCGCGATGTGCAAGGACCCCTTCGGGCGTCTGCTGGTCGTCGGGCTGAGCGCGATGGTCGCGGCGCAGGTCATCGTCAACATCGGGATGAACATCGGCGTGCTCCCGATCACCGGGATGACCCTGCCCTTCGTCAGCTACGGCGGCGCCAGCCTCGTCGTCGCCTTCCTCATGACCGGGCTGATCGTCAACGTCGCGATGCGCCGCCCGGCGCTGCTGACGCGGCAGAGCTTCGAGTTCGACGACGACGAATGATCCCTCTCACCGCGCCGCGTCGGCGGTCGTCGCCTTGATCATCTCGACGATCTTCCCGGCGATCTCGTTGGGCACTGTGAAGCCCAGGTTGTACTGCGCGATCCGCCAGACGCCGTCGCTGCAAAGGACAATCACACCGGAGCCGCGGAGCGAGCCGTACTTCTCGTTGACCACCGTCTCGTCGAACCACGCGGTGTCGCCGGAATCGCTGAGCGCGACGTTGCGATCCCGGGGTGTGTAGGCCCAGGCCGATTCGCCGAGGAAGTGGGGGGCGCAGTACGCGCGGAACTCCTCCCGGGGCCAACGCTCCCAGGCGTCGGTCCCCAGGAACACCGCCTGCGCCGTCAGGTGCCCGAAGTACCGGTCGATGTCGGCGACGGCCGCGGCGTCGTGGAAGTCGTCGATTGTGAAGTTGATCTGCCGGATCGCGGCCTCCCGATCCTGCGGGGCGGGGGCCCGGGTCTCGGCGCCGGGGCGCGGTGCGGATTGGCACCCCGCGACGGCGATGCACGTCGCGAGCGCGCCGCAGGTCGCGGTGAGCGTTCGTCGCATGGTTCAATCCCGTAAGCAGTGGGTCGGCTACTGTATCGGCTCATGGGCGCCCCCAACGACGCAAACCGCACGATCACCCCCCTGGAGCCCACCGGGGCGTTCCTCGACGCCGCCGATGCGCTGGGCATCGCCTTCGATCCGGGCGATCTGGAGCGGCTGGGGCTCTACCTGGCGCTGCTGCTGGAGCGCAACAAGGTCACCAACCTGACCGCGATCAAGGACCCCGCCGAGTGCTGGATCCGGCACGTCCTCGACGCGCTCACGCTGCTGCCGATCGCGGCAGAGCTTCCCGACGGCGCTCTCGTGGCGGACGTCGGCTCCGGGGGCGGTGCGCCGGCGATCCCGCTGGCGATCGTCGAGCCCCGGCTGCGATTCACGCTGATCGAGGCGACGGGCAAGAAGGCGGAGTTCCTCCGTGAGACGATCGCGGCCCTAGGGCTGGCCAACTGCGAAGTCCGCGGCGATCGGGTCGAGACGCTCGCCGCGCACGGCGGCGATCTGCGGGGCCGGTTCGACCTGGTCACCGCCAGGGCGTTGGGGCGGATCGCCGTGGCGTCGGAGCTGACGATCCCGCTGGCGACGGTGGGGGGGCTGGTGGCGCTGATCAAGGGCGAGAAGGCGGACGAGGAGCTGGCCGAGGCGAAGCAGGCGTTGCACATGCTCTGCGCGACACACATCGGCACGCAGCCGACCCCGACCGGGCGGATCGTCGTGCTTGAGAAGCGGCGTCAGACGCCGAGGAAATATCCCCGTCGCCCTGGCGAGCCGAAGCGGGCGCCGCTGGGGCTGGAATCGGAGCAACCGCGGTGAGCGTCCTCAGCGGCCTGCTCGATCTCGACGGCCCGATCGCGCGGCGGCTCGGCGAGGGGTACGAGCGGCGCCCCGAGCAGGCGGCGATGGTGGACGCCGTCGAGCGCACAATCCGCGAGAAAGGCACGCTGCTCGTCGAGGCGGGCACCGGCGTCGGCAAGTCCTTCGCGTATCTCATCCCCGCGATCCGCCGCGCCTCGGAGACCCGCGAGAAGATTGTCATCGCGACCAACACCATCGCGCTGCAGGAGCAGCTCCTGGACAAGGACATCCCGCTGCTCCGCGCGGCGATGCCGGACGAGTTCTCCGCCGTGCTGGTCAAGGGCCGGGGCAACTACCTGTCGATCCGGCGTCTGACGCTCGCCTCCAAGCGGCAGGAGCGGCTGCTGGCAGACGGCCCGAGCCGGGCGAGCCTGCACACGATCGAGGACTGGGCGTACCAGACGCAGGACGGCTCGCTGGCGACGCTGCCGCAGCTCGACCGCCCGGCGGTGTGGGACCACGTCCGGTCCGATTCGGGCAACTGCATGGGGCGCCGCTGCCCGAACTACGACAGGTGCTTCTTCCAGGGCGCCCGCCGGCGCATGGAGCACGGCGACCTGCTCATCTGCAACCACGCGCTCTTCTTCAGCGACCTGGCGCTGCGCGCGCGCGGCGTCGGGTTCCTGCCGCACTACGACCACGTCATCCTCGACGAGGCGCACGGCGTCGAGGACGTCGCGACGGAGCACTTCGGTGTTTCGCTCGCCGAGAGCCGGGTCCTGCGGCTGCTGGGGCAGCTCCATCATGAGCGCACCGGCGCGGGGTTCCTCGCCAATCTGGCGGTCGAGGACGACGCCCAGGAGACGCTCGCCGGCGCCGTCCGGGGCGTGCTCGTCGCCATGGACGCCGCGCGGAAGTTCTTCGGCGACCTGGCCGACTACGCGGCGCAGCGCGGCGGGATCGCGCAGTCGGTGCGGGTTGGCGAACCGGATGTTGCCGAGAACCCGGTGACCGAGGTGTTCACGGCGCTGGGCGTGGCGCTCAAGCGGCTGGGGTCGAGGGTGATCCGCGAGGAGGACCGGTACGAGCTCTCGGGCTACGCCGAGCGCGCCGTGGCGATCGCTGCCGAGGCGCAGGCGCTGACCGAACAGCAGGTCCCGGGGTGCGTCTACTGGATCGAGCTCCAGCGCCGGGAACGATCGCGCGGCGGCGCCACGGTCAGTGTGACATTTGCGTGCTCGCCCGTGGAAGTCGGCGACTTGCTCCGGGAGAAGCTCTTTCACAGCGAGAAATCCATCATCCTGACCTCGGCGACGATGACCACCGGGTCCGGCGCCGGCGATGACGCCGGCGCCTTCCGCCACCTCGCGCAGCGCCTCGGGATCGATCTGGAGGGCGAGGGTGTCGAAACCCTGACCCTGGGCAGCCCATTCCGCTACGCCGAGCAGGCGACGCTGTACGTGGATCCGACGATGCCGGACCCGCGTTCAGCCCGCTATACCGACGAGCTGGCGCAGCGCGTGCTCCGGCACATCCTCGCGACGCGCGGCGGCGCCTTTGTGCTGTGCACGAGCTACAGCGTCATGCAGGCGATCGTCAGCCGGACGCGGGATGACCTGCGCCGCTCCGGGATCACCACGCTCGTGCAGGGGCAGGACGGGGCAAGATCGGCGCTGCTGAGCCGGTTCCGCGAGGACGGCCACGCCGCCCTCTTCGGGACCGCGAGCTTCTGGCAGGGCGTGGACGTCAAGGGCGAGGCGCTGCGCAACGTGATCATCACGAGGCTCCCCTTCGAGCCCCCGGACAAGCCCATCACCGAGGCCCGGCACGAGCTGCTCCAGTCGAGGGGGCAGGACCCGTTCCGGGACGACTCGCTGCCCCGGGCGATCATTAGGTTCCGGCAGGGCTTCGGCCGGCTGATCCGCAGCGCCGCCGACGAGGGGCGGGTGGTGGTGCTGGACTCCCGGATCACGACCAAGGGGTACGGCAAGTCCTTCCTGCGGGCGATCCCAGAGGGGACGCCGGTCGTCGTCGAGGGGACCCGGGAGATCCCGGAGGCGCCCTGACGAGCCGGGAACAGCCCGGTATGGTGACGCGTCTGCCCCCGCCTCGCCGATACCTCGGGAGAGCAACATCATCCGATCACCCGCCGCTGCCGCGTCGCTGCGGGGCGGATTCAATCCAGAGCAAAGGACGCCGATCTCGATGCTTGGGAACGTCTTCAAGGCTTACGACATCCGCGGGGTGTACCCCGATCCGCTCAACGACCGTATGGCGTGGCAGATCGGCTACGGCGCGTCGCGGCACCTGCTCGCCGAGGCGGAGGCCGAGGGGCACACCACCCCCATGATGCAGCGGCTCGTCGTCGGCCGGGACATGCGCATCTCCAGCCCCAAGCTTTCGAAGGAGCTGCAGGAGGGCATCGCCGATCAGGGCGGCAGCGTCATCGACGTCGGGATGGTGGACACGCCGTTCGTGTACTTCGCGATCAACTACCTCGACTGCGCTGGCGGGGTCATGGTGACGGCCTCGCACAACCCGCCCCAGTACAACGGATTCAAGATCTCCAAGCGGAAGGCCAAGCCGGTCGGCGCCGGGACTGGGCTCAACGAGATCCGCAAGTTCGCCGCGATGGCCGACCCGCGCAAGCACAAGGCCGAGCCCGGGGCGCGCGGGCGCATCGAGCAGCGCGATCTCTGGGACGCGTACGTCCAGCACGTGCGTTCGTTCCTGAACCTGGGCGGGAAGAAGCTCAAGATCGTTGTCGATGCCTCCAACGCGATGGCGGGGACGATGGTCCCGAGGGTCTTCGGCTCCAAGGGGGCCGACATCGAGGGGCTGGAGATCGTCGAGCTGTATTTCGAGAACACGAAGAACGAGTTCGTCCACGAGCCGAATCCGCTCGTCGCCGCGAATCTCGCGGATCTCCAGGCGAAGGTCGTCGAAACCAAGGCGGACCTGGGCGTGTGCTTCGACGGCGACGCCGACCGGTGCATGATTGTTGACGAGAAGGGCGGGATCGTCGGCTGCGATCACCTCACCGCGTGGCTCGCGGCGTGGTTCCTCAGGGGCAACCCGGGCTCGCCGATCATCTACGACCTGAGATCCAGCAAGGCGCTCGAGGAGGAGATCACCGGGTCCGGCGGCAGGCCCGTCAAGAGCCGGGTTGGGCACGTCTTCATGAAGGCGGAGATGGCCCGGCAGGGCGCGGTCTTCGGCGGCGAGCTGTCGGGGCACTTCTACTTCCGGGACAACTTCAACGCCGACTCGGGCGCGATCGCGATGGCCTGTGTGCTGACGGCGCTGGCCGAATCGGGCAAGACCATGAGCGCATGCATCGCGCCGATCGCCCGCTACCCGCAGTCCGGCGAGATCAACTTCGAGGTCGAGGACAAGGACGCCGCGCTGGAGGAGCTCGTCGATCGCTACATCGACCAGGGCGAGATCGGCGAGCTCGACGGGATCACCGTGGACTGCTTCGACAGCCAGGGGTGGTGGTGCAACGTCCGCAAGAGCAACACCGAGCCGCTGCTGCGGCTGAACCTCGAGGCGAAATCACAGGGGAAGCTCGACGAGATGCTCGCGACGATCGCCCCGATGCTGGGCAAGCAGGTGGCGCACTGACCTGGCGCCGACGCCGATGACCGAGCCGATCCCACCACAAGCGACCGAAGCTCAGCCCGATGTCTGGAGCAAGCAGCTCGGCTCCGCGCAGGACGAGCGGTTCCTCCGCGGCCCGGCGAGCCGGCTCTCGGAGCTCTGGGGGATCGTCCAGATCGGGTTCGAGTTCCTCAAGGGGCTCCGCGCGCTGCACTTCATCGGGCCCTGTGTCACCGTCTTCGGCTCGGCCCGGTTCGGCGAGGACCACCCGCACTACAAGACGGCGCGCAGGATGGGCGCGCTCATCTCCCGCGCCGGGTTCACCGTGATGACCGGCGGCGGCCCCGGGATCATGGAGGCCGCCAACCGCGGCGCCCGCGACGCCGGGGGCCCCAGCGTGGGCTGCAACATCATCCTCCCCGTCGAGCAGAAGGAGAACCCCTACCTCGACCGCTTCGTCACCTTCAAGCACTTCTTCGTGCGGAAAGTGATGCTGACGAAGTATTCCTACGCCTTCGTCGTTATGCCGGGCGGGTTCGGCACGCTCGACGAGGTCTTCGAGACGCTCACGCTCATCCAGACCGGCGTCATCCGACGGTTCCCGGTGATCCTGGTCGGCAGGGACTACTGGGCGCCGGTCCTGTCATTCATCAACGACACGCTGATCCCGCTGCAGACCATCGCGCCCGTCGATCTCGAGCTCGTCCACGTCACCGACGATCCCGAGGAGGCCATCGGCTGGATCGTCGAGGAGGCGCGGGACAAGTTCGGACTCAAGCGCGGCGTGCGGATCCCGCGATGGAAGCTGCTCTTCGAAAAGGGACTCAACGGGTTCCGCGGGAATCACGGCGCCTGAGCGGCGCCCGCCTTCCGCTGGCGCCACGAGTCGAGCGTCAGCCACCCGCCCCTGTTGTAGAACACGGCGAAGGTGAAGATCAGCAGCATCGCGTTGCGGATGATCGTGGACTGATCGATCTTCGAGCCCAGGAACCTGCCGAAGCAGCCGCACTCGGTGTCGATGTCCCGCGCGAGCACGGAGACCACCGCGGCGGTGAAGCCCGCGAGCATGATCAGCAGGGCGCCGGCCGCGGCCCGGGTGAAGAGTCCGAGCACGAGCAGGACGCCGATGAGCACCTCGGTCCACGGGACGGCGAAGGTCGCCTGCGTCATCAGCGCCTCGTTGGTGATGATCTTGAAGCCCTTGATCGCGAAGGCGAAGGCCTGCGGGTCCTGGAGCTTGACGGCGCCACTGAAAATGAAGAGCGCGCCCAGCGCGTACCGCGCCAGGGTCGCGATGCTCTTGACGATGACGCACGGGGGGCACGCGGTCCCGTCGTCGGCGCAGGCGATGGGCGTTGTCGTGCTCACGGCGCGCCCTCCTCGGTGGGCAGCCCCGCCGCGACCCAGCCCGGGTAGCCGGGCACGAGGATGTGCAGGTTGGTGAAGCCGAAGCCCTTGAGCCTGACAGCGACCAGTTCGGAGGCTTCGCACTCGCCACCGGGGCAGTAGATCACGATCCGCTGCTCGGGTGGATAGATGAACACAAAGTCCGGGGGCTCGGCTTCCAGAAAGGCGTCCGGGTCCAGGTGTTCGGCGCCGGCGATGTGGCCTTCCTCGTAGTGCTCCAGCGGTCTGGCGTCCGCGAAGACCGTGTCGCCGGCCTCGTAGAGCGCCTTCGCCTGCGCGACATCAAGGTGGTATCCCACCGCCGACGCATCGGTACCTGGTTCATCGCCGCTCGGGGCCGCGGTGAAGCGGATCTCCCGCATCGAGGAGTCGATCGCGCCGGCGGCCTGGCCGAGCAGCGCGATGATGAGGATGCCGAGGAGGGTTTTCATGCATGAATCCCTTATTTGGGGGGATGTACGACACAATGGAACGGCACGTTGATCCTGACGTTGTCGTCGAGGCTGGTGGTCAGGACGATCTTGCCTTCGAGCTTCCCGGTCGCCTCCGGGCCGATCCCCGAGACGGCGATCACCATGGCGCCACTGGCGTCATCGGATAGCGCCGAACGGGGCTTGAGTTGCAGGTCGAGGCCCTCCATGTTGGCGTCGCACTCCCAGCGGATCAACTCGAATGGCTCGCCCGTCTTGCTCACCAACCGGAGTTCTCTCTGGAACGGTTTTCCACTGCGCACGACGCCCAAGGGCAGTTTGGGCGGTTGAACCTCGATTTTGTCAATCACGTTCGCCCAGAGCGGGGCGTTGACCGCCGGGACCTCGGGGTTGCTCGTGCGGATGGTGACGTTGCGGTCCATCCAGCCAAGCGGCGCGTCCTCGTGGACGGTGATCTCGAGCTTCGTCAGCGTCGCAGCGACGCCGGCCACCTCGATGGTCTCCGTGCCCAGGATCTTGGCGCTGGCGTAGGGGCCGTCGACCTCGACGTCGGTGACCTTGTTGTCCTCGCCGCGCATCCGGACCTCGCCGGAGATGGTCTTGGCGTGGCCGGCCTCGACCTGGTCGAAGCGGAAGACCTTGGGCTCGACGTTGACCGCCGCGAAGATGTCGGCTGAGACGCGAAGGTTGACTACAAGATTCGTTGAATCATTGCTTGCAACGCGGATGCTTTTCGCCTGGTGACCCGTCCGGCCTCTGGGCTGGAGGGTCGCGTGGATCACTCCCCGTTCCCCAGGCGCCACATGGATCGGATCGAACGCGTATGAACCCGTTCCAGAAGCTCTGACGTCATCGATGATCAGTTCCGCATCGCCTCGGTTCCAGAACACGAACTCGTGCCTGAGAATCTTGAGATCATCCACGATGCCGAAGTCGTGGGTGGTCTCATCGAACTCAATCCTGGGGCCTGATCTCAGTTCCCGCACTCCGGTGGAGTTGGTCGGTGGTGTTCTCACCACCTGCCCAAACGCCGGGATCGCCACGGAGACAGCGCAGACAACCGCGATTGTCGCAGGGACAATCGCGGTCAATCGGTGAATGCGGATCATGGGCGCTCCGTGGAATGCGGAGGCTGTCGATTACTTCGCCGGCCTGACCACGCAGTGGAAGGGCACGTTGATCTGGCGGTCGGGGTCCATGGTGGTTGTCAGGACGATGTTGCCCTCGAGCTTGCCGATCTGCGCGGGGCCGGTGCCGGTGACGATCAGGCGGAGGATGGCGACGCCCTCCTCGGGCTCGTCGCCCGCGGCCTCGATCTGCATCTGCAGGCCCTCGGCGTCGCAGTCGATCTTCCAGTCCTTGAGCTTGAACAGGGTCCCGTCGCGGCTGACCAGGCGGAGCTCACGCCGGAAGGGGACCTCGGCGCGGACCACGCCCAGCGGCAGCTTCGCCGGCTGGATCTCGATCGGCCCCATCACATTTGCCCAGAGCGGCGCGTTGACCGCCGGGACCTCGGGGTTGCTCGTGCGGATGGTGACGTTGCGGTCCATCCAGCCCAGCGGCGCATCCTCGCCGACCGTGATCTCCAGCTTCGTCAGCGTCGCCGGCTCGCCGGAGACCTCAATCGGCTCGCTGCCGAGGACCTTGACGCTCGCGTAGGGGCCGTCCACCTCGGCGTCCGTCACCTCGCCCTCGCCGCGCATCCGGACCTCTCCGGTGATGGTCTTGGCGTGGCCCGCCTCGACCTGGTCGAAGCGGAAGACCTTGGGCTCGACGTTGACCGCCGCGAAGATGTCCGAGGAGATCCGCAGGTTCGTGACGCGGTTGACCGGGTCGTTGGACTCGACGCGGATGCTCTTGGCCTGGTGACCCGTCCGGCCCTTGGGCTTGAAGGTCACGTGGATCGAGCCCTCCTCGCCGGGGAGGTATTCGTTCTTCGTCGGCGCCGCGGCGGTGCAGCCGCAGCTGGCCTTGACGTCGCCGATCTTGAGCAGCTCGCTGCCCTCGTTGTGGAAAACGAAGTCGAAGGAGACGGGCAGCGTGTCGGAGATGACGCCGAAGTCGTGGAAGGTCTGCTCGAAGACGATGCGCGGCCCCTCGGTGTTGTCGGGGACGGTCGGCTCCTGGATCTCAGGCGTCTCGGCGGGCTCGGCCGGCGGCGTCTTGACTTCGGTGGAGTTCTCTTCAGCCGGGTTGACGTTGTTCGTGGTGGCCGGCGCCTTGGAGGCATCAGCGATGCTCGCAGAGGGCGAGGATTCATCACACCCGGAGGCCAGAAGCCCAACGGAGGCGATGCTCGCGATCGCCGTCATCGCGGTGAACGTGCGGGCGCGCTGTGCCAGTTCAGAAAAACGCATGGGTCGATACCTCGCTGCTGATCCGTCTCTTGGGTGCGATGCCTGCCTGAACAGGCGAGAAGGGGCGCTGGATCGGGACAGGATACCCCCTTGATCAGCCCGTTCCGGGCTACTTTCCTCGGTCAGTTGAACCGCCGCGAGCAGCCCAAGTTGAGACTGCGTCACGCGATTCCACTGAGAATCATAGGACGATCCATCCCGGCGCCGGATTACTGGTTCTCAGACCCGATGCGATTCCGATCCGCCAGCCCCGGCAAGCCTTACCGAGAGGTGGTCCAGGAGCCAGATCGCGAAGTACGTCTTGGTGATCTTCCCGGGCGTTGACCCGGCGACCACCGGATCGGCGCCCGGCTTTCCGGGTTCGAGCAGGGTCGCCTCGATCTGGTCAGAATCCATTGTCTCCAAGGGATTTGCAACGATGAGATCGACACCCTTGCGGGCCAGTTTCGCGCCGGCTGCCTCGAGCATGGTTTCCCTCGGCTCCAGCGCGAATCCCACCAGGAGCTGCCCGGGACGTCGACCGGCGGCGACATGCGCCAGCAGGTCCGGGGTCGGCTCGAGCTCCAGGATCCAGTTCTGCTTCATCCGGCGATGCTTGACCGGGGCGCCGGGTTTCCGCAAGGGGCGATAATCCGCGACCGCCGCGGCCATGATCAGGCAGTCGCAGCGCGGCGCCTGATCGGCCAGCAGGGCTTCGAGATCCGAGGTTGAGGAGAACCGGATCGTCTCGACCCGCGTATCGGAGCACCGGAGGGGGGTAGGCCCGAGCAGGAGGCAGGTCCTCCAGCCCCGGTCCGCGGCGGCTTGGGCGATCGCGATCCCGAGGCGGCCCGAGGAACGATTCGCGAGGTACCGCACACCGTCGATCGGCTCGTGCGTCGGTCCGGCGGTGATGCACAGCCTCGGGGGGGGCGCGATGGGGCTCATGGCGCCATAGAGTAGCGCTGCACGCTTCGTCGGGGTCCGGAGGTCCGGCCCTGCGATCACCGGATTGCCCGGTGACAGGGTTCGTGCAACCATGTCGCTCCCGAACCATGCGGCTCGGGCACAGGGCGGATTCGAGCAGCTTCCCCGGCGTTTTCCCGAGCGCCGGTCAATCATCGGGCCTGGGCCCGGAACGAGGGTCACAGGCGGATTTTGATGGCAAGATCAAGACGAAAGATCGGTGAGATCCTGGTCAAGCTCGGCGCCGCCAAGCCCGAGCAGGTCGAGCAGGGGCTCAAGCTCGCCAAGGGCTCGGGCAAGCGTCTGGGCGAGGCGATGGTCGAGGCGGGGCTCGTCAAGGAGGACCACGTCTTCGTGGCGCTCGCGGCCCAGTTCGGTCTCGAGTACTTCGACCTGGGCAAGCCGGAGAACGCGGACAAGGTCGATGCCAAGCTGCTCCCCGAGGATTTGATCCGCAAGCACCAGATCCTGCCGCTCTCGAAGGAGAACGGCCGGCTGCAGCTGCTTGTGCATGACCCGATGGACCTGGAGCTGCTGGACATGCTCCGCTTCAGGCTCAACACGGAGATCGAGCCCCGGCTGGCGTCGAAGAACCGGATCACCGCGTACATCGAGGGGCGTCTCGCGCAGCCCAAGATGGTCGCCGCGACGGAGTCGCTCGTCACCGAGTCGATCGACCAGACGATCGACCGCTCCGTGGACCGCTCGGTGGACGCGTCGATCGACCGCAAGGCGGAAGACGCGCCGATCATCAAGCTGTGCAACCGCATCCTGATCGAGGCGGTCAAGATGCGCGCCTCCGACGTCCACATCGAGCCGATGGAGAACCGGGTCCGCCTGCGCTACCGCATCGACGGCGTCTGCATCGAGCGCGACAACCTCCCCAAGCGCATGCAGAACGCGGTGCTCGCCAGGGTCAAGCTGATGGCGGGGCTCAACATCGCCGAGAAGCGCATCCCGCAGGACGGCCGCATCAAGCTCCCCGTCGATGATCAGCAGATCGACTTCCGTGTCTCGGCCTGCCCGGCCTACCACGGCGAGTCGGTCGTCCTTCGTATCC
Source organism: Phycisphaeraceae bacterium (assembly GCA_020639135.1). Lineage (GTDB taxonomy): Bacteria > Planctomycetota > Phycisphaerae > Phycisphaerales > UBA1924 > JACKHE01. The sequence continues at coordinate 531,246 of JACKHE010000002.1, read as the reverse complement.
TCCGCCCCGACAGCGTCCGGATCGGTCTCGAGAACCTCGGCATCGAGCCGGACACGATGGACAAGTTCAACCGGATCATCCGCCGACCCAACGGGATCTTCCTCGTCACGGGCCCCACGGGCTCGGGAAAGACGACCACGCTCTACTCGGCGCTGGACGTCCTCAACAGGCCCGACAAGAAGATCATCACCGCGGAGGACCCGATCGAGTACGCCTTCACCGGCATCAACCAGTGCCAGGTGCGCGAGGGCATCGGGCTGACCTTCGCCTCGATCCTCCGGTCGATGCTGCGTCAGGCGCCGAACATCATCCTCGTCGGCGAGATCCGCGACAAGGAGGTCGCCGAGGTCGCGATCCAGGCGGCGCTGACCGGCCACCTGGTGTTCTCGACGCTGCACACCAACGACGCGCCCAGCGCCATCACCCGCCTGGTGGACATGGGCGTCAAGCCCTTCCTCGTCGCATCCTCCATCCAGGCGATCATGGCGCAGCGGCTGATCCGGATCCTGTGCGAGAAGTGCAAGGCGCCCGACCCCGACCCCGACCACAAGTACCTCAAGCTCACCAACATCACCGACGAGGACCGCGCGAAGAACACGATCTACAAGCCGGTCGGGTGCGAGCAGTGCGGCGGCAACGGGTTCCGGGGACGGCGGGCCATCAACGAGCTCATGCTGCTCAACTCGCAGATCCGCGAGCTGGCCTTCAACGGCGCGCCGATCGGGGAGATCCGGCAGGCGGCGATCGCCGGCGGGATGAGACCGCTCCTCGGCGACGGCAAGATCAAGATCCTCAAGGGCATGACGACGCCGCAGGAGATCGCGCGCGTCGCGCAGGCGGAATAGCGGCGTCCCCGAGCACCCAGACCCTGACATGAACCGCTGAAGACAAAGACCGACCGGCCAGGAGCGAAACGATGTCCACCGTCCAGATCGACCGCCTGCTCGACACCGTCGTCAAGACCGGGGCGAGCGACCTCCACCTCACCGTCGGGCGCCCCCCGACGCTGCGGCTCCACGGTGGGCTCCGCAACCTCCAGACGAAGGTGCTCGACGCCGACGACATGGTCGCGCTGATGAAGTCGATCACCCCGGAGCGCGGCCAGCAGGAGCTCCAGGAGGCGGGCAGCGCCGACTTCGGCTTCGCCTACGGCGAGGCGGCCCGGTTCCGTGTCTCTGTCTTCCGCCAGCGCGGCAACATCGCCATCGTCTGCCGGCAGATCCCCAACAAGCTGCTGACGTTCGATCAGATCGGTCTGCCGCCGATGGTGCAGACGCTCATCCGCCGGCCCCGCGGGATGTTCCTCGTGACCGGCCCCACCGGCTCGGGCAAGACCACCTCGCTGGCGACGATGATCGACTTCATCAACACCAACATGGATCACCACATCATCACGATGGAAGATCCGATCGAGTACTACCACAGCCACAAGAAGTCGATCGTCAACCAGCGCGAGGTCGGGACGGACACCTCGTCATTCGAGGAGGCCCTGCGGCGGGCCCTGCGTCAGGACCCCGACGTGATCCTCGTCGGCGAGATGCGCGACCTCGAGACCATCGAGGCCGCGGTCCGGGCGGCCGAGACGGGCCACCTCGTCTTCGGCACCCTCCACACCACCGGGGCCGCCAAGACCATCGACCGTCTCGTGGACGCCTTCCCGGTGACGCAGCAGAACCAGATCCGCGTCCAGATCTCCACGACCCTGATCTCCATCCTCAGCCAGGTCCTCCTGACCCGGGTGGACACCAAGGGCATGGTCGCCGGCTACGAGTTCCTCGTCGTCACCCCCGCGATCAGCAACCTCATCCGCGACAACAAGAGCTTCCGCATCGACTCGGCCATCCAGACCGGCAAGCGGTTCGGGATGCAGCTCCTCGACGACCACCTCTGGTCGCTCTATTCCAGGGGCATGATCGCGGCTGAGGAGATGATTGATAAGTCCAAGAACCCTCAGGCGCTCGCGGACAAGGTCCACCAGGCAGGCCACTCGGTGGGCCGGGCCGAGCTGGATGAGGAAGACGTCAAGACGAACGACTGAGGTCGAAGCCGGACGTTGTTCGCATTCTAGTCGGCCGATTTCTTGCAACAAATATCAAATATTGCCCGATGTCGTATTTCTAATTTTCGCTGTATTCCCGTTGTTCCCGGAAACACTTGACGCAACCATAACGAATCATGGGCTGTTGTGGGCGCCAGCGCTGACCCACACCGTTCCTTATGGAGATCAGATCAGATGGCGATCGATCCGGCAGAACTGAAAGGCAGGCGGCTCGGACGCGTCCTCACCAAGATGGGGAAAGTGACGCGCGAGCAGGTCTATGAAGCCCTGACGATCCAGAAGGAACGGAAGGCCCCGATCGGCAGGCTGCTGATCGATCTGGGATACGTCAATGAGCGGGACGTTCAGGAAGCGCTCGCCGGCCAGGCCGGGATGCGGTTCGTGGACCTGAGCGAGATCGAGATCGATGAAGAGACGATCGGGTCGCTCCCGGCGGAGACGGTCAAGGCCTACCAGGTCATCCCGATCGAGCACGCCGGCGGTCGCAAGCTGACCATCGCGATGAAGTCGCCGGACAACTTCCGGGCGGTGGACGACCTCCGCCTGCTGATGGGGTTCAAGGTTGACGCGGTGGTCGCCGACGCGGCGCAGATCGACGCGCTGATCGGCAAGCACTACGCCTCGTCGGAATCGGTGACCGACGTGGTGAGCGACCTGGCCAGGGACGACCGGTTCCAGGCGCTGGCCGACCGGGAGGGCTCGATCGATCTCGACGCGGTGATGGAGGTCGCCGACGACAACAAGGTCATCAAGCTCCTGAACCTCGTGCTGCTCCAGGCGATCAAGGACAAGGCCTCCGACATCCACTTCGAACCCTTCGAGGAAGAGTTCAAGATCCGGTACCGCATCGACGGCGTGCTGTACGAAATGGTCCCCCCCCCGGCGTACCTGGGGCCGGCCATCACCAGCCGCATCAAGGTCATGGCGAACCTCGACATCGCCGAGCGTCGCGTGCCGCAGGACGGCCGCGTGGAGCTGGTGGTGGGTGGGGCGCCGATCGACCTGCGTGTGGCGGTGCTGCCGACGATGCACGGCGAGTCGTGCGTCATGCGTGTTCTCGACCGATCGAACGTGGAGCTGAGCCTCGACCGTGTGGGGTTCGACGACCAGACGCTGGAGCTGGTCAACACCCTGATCCGCAAGCCCAACGGGATCGTGATCGTGACGGGTCCCACCGGCTCGGGCAAGACGACGACGCTTTACGCGGCGCTGCAGGAGCTCAACGAGATCTCGGAGAAGATCCTGACTGCCGAGGACCCGGTCGAGTACGACATCGACGGGCTGATCCAGGTGCAGGTCAACGCGGAGGCGGGGCTGACGTTCGCCGCGGCGCTGCGGTCGTTCCTGCGTCAGGACCCTGACGTGATCCTGGTGGGCGAGATCCGCGACCTGGAGACGGCGGAGATCGCGGTGCAGGCGTCGCTGACGGGTCACCTGGTGTTCTCGACGCTGCACACGAACGACGCTCCCAGCTCGATCACGCGACTGCTGGACCTGGGGCTCGAGTCGTTCCTGCTGACGGCGACGATCGAGGGGATCGTGGCGCAGCGGCTGGTTCGGACGATCTGCCCCAAGTGCAAGGAGCCGTACGACCCGACGGAGGAGCAGCTGATGGAGCTGGCGCTGTCTCCCGAGGACGTGCAGGGCCGGAAGTTCTTCCGGGGCCGGGGCTGCGACAACTGCTTCAAGTCGGGCTACAAGGGGCGCCTGGGGATCTTCGAGATCATGACGCTCGACGACGACATGCGCGACATGATCATGAAGGACGCGAGCACCGAGGCGCTGCGCCGTCAGGCGCGGGCCAAGGGGATGCGGACGCTGCGCGACTCGGGGCTCAGCGCGATCTACGAGGGCAAGACCACCATCGACGAGGTCGTCCGCGAGACGATCGCCGAGGATTGATCGGCGGGTTCACCGCACGGCGCGCGGCGCCGGGAGATTCAGCATGGCCACGTATCAGTATGAAGCCCTGAACGCGTCGGGTCAGCCCCAGAAGGGGACGATCGAGGCGGGCAGCAGCGACGAGGCGATCCAGCGGATCAAGATGCAGGGGTACTTCCCCACGACGGTCCGCGAGCAGAAGGTGAAGAAGTCGGCCAAGGCGCCCGTCGCCGGGGCCGGCGCGCCGGTGAAGAAGAAGAAAAAGGGCGGCGGGATCACCATCGGCGGCGTCAAGGCCAAGCAGCTGACGCTGTTCACGCGGCAGCTCTCGACGCTGCAGGACGCGGGCCTCCCGCTGCTGAGATCGCTGCAGATCCTCGAGGGGCAGCTCAAGCCGTGCAAGCTCAAGAACGTGCTCATCGATGTGTGCGAGGACGTCGAGGCGGGCACGTCGCTCTCGGAGTCGATGGCCAAGCACCCCCGGGTGTTCAACCGGCTCTACACGAAGATGGTCCAGGCCGGCGAGGTCGGCGGCGTGCTGGACATCATCCTCCAGCGTCTGAGCGAGTTCATGGAGAAGGCGCAGAAGCTCAAGCGGAAGATCAAGGGCGCGATGGTGTACCCGATCGCGGTCATCAGCATCGCGATCATCATTCTCTCGCTGATCATGATGTTCATCATCCCGCAGTTCGAGAGCATCTTCAAGGACTTCGAGATCGAGTTGCCCGCCCTGACGATGTGGCTGATCAACACCAGCGCGTGGGTCGCCGGGACAGCCTCCCCCGAGCAGTCGGTGCCGGGCGTGGTGTGGATCCTCGCCTCGCCGTTCATCGTCATGATCAGCTACAAGCTGATCCGCAGGACGCCGTTCGGCAGGGCCGCGACCGACTGGATCTGGGCGAAGGTCCCGATCTTCGGCCCGCTGATCCGCAAGGCGACGGTGGCGCGGTTCACGCGCACGCTCGGGACGCTCATCAGCGCGGGCGTGCCGATCCTGGAGGCGATCCAGATCACCGCGCAGACCTGCGGCAACTGGCTCTACGAGCGGGCGCTGATGAAGGTGCACGATGCGATCCGCGAGGGCGAGTCCTTCGCGACCCCGCTGCGCGAGACGAAGGTCTGCGATGCGCTGGTCGTCAACATGATCGACGTCGGCGAGGAGACCGGCGACATGGACTCGATGCTCTCCAAGATCGCGGACAACTACGACGAGGAGGTCGATGTCGCGGTCGGCTCGCTGGTGTCGCTGCTCGAGCCGCTGATGGTCATCGTGCTCGGCGGCATCGTGGGCACGATCGTGCTGGCGATGTTCCTCCCGATGATCTCGATGATCGAGAGCCTGCAATGAGCCGGACACCGCCCGCCCCCGGCTGCGAAAGGACGACCACGCCGATGCCCCTCCCGGATCCGACAACCCGCCGCCGAACCGGCTTCACGCTGGTCGAACTGCTCGTGGTGATCGGGATCATCGCGCTGCTCGCGGGGATCACGCTGGTGGCGACCACGCGCGCGTTCCGGAGCGCCGAGGTCTCCTCGACGAAGTTCCTGATGCACTCGATGTCCGATGCGCTGGAGCAGTTCCACACCGACTTCGGGTACTACCCGCCGCTGCTCCGCGATGACTTCAACAAGGAGATGCCGGAGCGGACCGTCCTCGAGGTCCAGGACAACGCCGGGGAGCTGCTCCGCCAGTACCGCAGCTTCAGTCTCTGCTCGCTCCCGGCGTACCTCGTCGGCGTCGGGCGCCTGGAGCCCTCCGAGACCACCTCCGGCGCCGACCGGGACCCCGAGCGGCACGACGGCGTCGCGGGGCCGGGGTTCCGCGATCCGGGGTCTGACCACTCCTGGGGCGGCGCCAGGGACCGGTCGAAGAACAACCCCAAGAAGACCGGCCGCGTGTACGGGCCCTATCTCGATCTCGCCGACAGCGATTCGATGCGCGCGGCGCAGATCGCGGACCTCGGCAGCGGCAACAGCGCCCGCAAGGACGATGTGGCGCGGATCGACGAGGAGCTCGACCGCTCCATGCCGCTGATCGTGGACGCCTGGGGCACGCCCATCCGGTATTACGCGCCGACCTGGCCGATCAAGAGCCCGCTCAACGGTGAGACGACTCTGGAGTACGCGCCGATCGAGCTGGTGGACTACGCGGCGGTCACCGGCGGGTTCAAGCCGGAGCTGGACCCCGGGATCACCAGCGCGCCGTACTTCCTGCTCTCCGCGGGCCCGAACAAGCGGTTCGCCGGGAGCCGGCCGTCCGGCGCGGGGGGCGACCTTTCGCTCGTGGAGTTCGAGCCGCTCTCGGTGACCTCGACCAACACCGAGCTCCTCAACACGGTGGACACGACCCCCGGCTCGCTCCGCCGGATGCTCGGCATGATCAAGGACAACATCAGGGAGGCGCCATGAGCAGCAAGGGCAACCGCCGATCGACACCGCGCTCCCGCCCCGGGGCGGGGTTCACCCTGATCGAGCTGCTCGCGGTGATCTCCATCATCGTCATCCTGATGGCGATCGCGATCACCACCGGCGTGCTGGTCATCGGGCGCCAGGACGCCGCCACGACCCGCGGGATCCTCAACTCGCTCGACCGGGCGCTCGAGGAGTACATCGTCGAGTCGGGCGGGACGATCCCGCCGTTCATCGACACGGCGTACCGCGGCGTGCCCGGCGAGTATCTCGTCGCCGACAGCTCGTCGCGCAAGACAAACGACCTGACGGACGCCGGGGACAACTCCACGTATCTCAACCGCGCCTACCCGCGGCACCCCGACGCCGCGGTGTTCATCGGTCAGGCCGCGGGCATCGGCGCGGTGGACGACATCATCGCGGGGATCCCGGACCGGTTCGTCGTCCCGACCGCCACGTACGGGACGGTGTACAACCCGAACGATCCGAACTCGATCAACTACGCGGACGTGACGCCCTCGGTGGTGGACGCGTGGGGCGACACGGGACTGTGGGCGGCCAAGGCGAACGACCCGCTGCAGAACCCGTGGCCGATCCTCGACGACTCCGCGCGAGTGATCTTCTACGTCCACCCCAACAACCGGCTCGCGCAGGACCTCTACGGCAAGTGCGTCAACAACCGGCCGTACTTTTTCTCCGCGGGCCCCGACGGCCTCTACGGGACGACCAGCCAGTTCACCCAGACCGGGGCGATCGACCCGGGGACGGTCATCTCGGTCGGCGGCAACGGCGAGGACATCACCACGACGTCCATGGCGATCAAGGGCCTCGAGGACAACCTGTACTCCTACCCGGTCGATCCGGCGCTGAACACCGACGAGTTCAATGGGACCTACCGATGAACGACGCCAGGCGACATCCCGCCCGATGCGCCCGCCGCGGCGCGTTCACGCTCGTTGAGATGCTCGTGGTCATCAGCATCATCGTGCTGCTCGTGGCCGTGACGCTCCCCTCGTTCTCGACGATCATCGCGTCTTCGAACTACACCGCCGCGATCAGCCAGACGACCGCGTCGCTGGGCAGCGCCCGATCGATCGCGATGAGCCGGGGCGTGCGGACCGCCGTGGCGTTCCTCTTCGACGTGCGAACCGAGCGGTACACGCTGGTGATCCTCGAGCAGTACGAGTCGGCGAGCCTGCTCTCGGATCTCCCCACGGCTCCCCCCGAGCACGCGTACGCCGTCGGTTTCCGCCCCGCGCAGAACACGACGCCGATCGAGCTTCCCAGGGGGACGGCGGTCTTCGGCCTGTCGTTCGCGCACATCCCGGACCCCGCCAACAACATGATCGACCAGTTCACGCAGCACTGGTACGCCGGCGAGACCCTCGGCCCCGACGGGACCGAGTACACCGACGATGACGAGAACTACTGGCTGTTCCCCCGGAACGACCCGTACCTGTTCTGGGAGCCCGGCTCGTTCCCCGCGGGCATGGACGATCCCTGGTCGCAGCTGATCGAGAACGGGATCACGGACGAAGTCCGCGATGCGCTCCGCCACGCCAACTCGTTCTGCGTGCAGTTCAACCCGGACGGCTCGACGGTGACATCCTCCGCCAGGGGGTCGTACGCGCAGCCTGCCAACGCGTACATCGAGCTCCCGCTCGACCCGGTGGATCGCAACCCGGCCGACCCGATCGCGAATCCCGATTCCACGCTGCCCTACGACGAGCCGAACATCTTCGATCCCGAGAACGACGGGACGGCGTTCGAGCTGCGCCTGGGGGTGACCATCGGCGAGCGATCGCGCAACCCGGAGGTGATCCTCCGCACGGTCTCGCAGCTGGCGGTCGTGGACCTTGCGGAGTTGCAGAAGGGGACGGGCCAGCAGCGCGTCTGGACGCTGCACCCGCACACCTCGCTGGCGCCCTGGCCGATGTACGACCCCGACGGGCGCCCCGGCAACGGCGACGAGATCGCCCCCGGTGATCTCTCGCTCGACCCGCTCTGCCACGAGGTCAGCCGCTGGATCGACCGCAACGCCGAGATCATGGGGTTCGATCGCTACACCGGGACCGCGATCAGGAGCACAAGCCAATGATCCGCACACGCAACACAACACGACGCCGCGGCTACTCGCTCATCGAGGTGCTGATCGCCACGACGGTGCTGGGGCTGGGGACGCTGGGGCTGATCGCGATCCTCGCGGGCTCGGCGACGCAGCAGCGCAAGGCCTCCATGCAGAACCTCTCCGTCGGCGTCGTCAACAACGCCGAGGAGCTTCTCGAGCGGATGCTCGGTCGCTCCGGCCTGAGCCTGGGCGCGATCCTGGAGGGGCAGTGGAACGCGGTCGCGATGGACGACATCTCGAACTACCTGACGGTGGCGCCGGGGTACCTGCTGGTGGATTACCCGTACCCGACCACCGTGTACCGGGCGGCCGGCCCGAACGCGCCCTACTCCAACGGGCAGACCGGCGTGAGCGCGTCGGAGCTCAACCCCTACCTCAACCAGCTCAACTACAACCAGTCCAGCGGCGCCTTCTTCAACGGCGTGAGTTTCGGCAGGCTCCGGAACCGCCGCATCGACCTGGAATCCGGCCTGACGGTCACGGTGGAGCTGCTGCACTACAACCAGGTGAATCAGAACATCGATTCGCAGCACCTGACGACGTTCACACCGCCGAACCCGATCGGCACGACCAACGACATTGTCAGTCTGAACTCCGCGGACTTCGGCTCCGGGCTGATGTTCGACCGGCGGGAGAACAGCGTCAGCGGGACCGCGGGGATCGATTCATTCAACATCACACCGCCGATCCCGATGCCGGGCTGGTTCATCAACACCATCACCGTCTCGCCCCACCAGTGGCGCAACGACCAGCTCGTCTCAATCAACGACCGCCTTGTGACGGAGCCCGAGCCGAACTACCCCGGCGGGGAGCGCCCGATCCTGGGGTACTCCGCGCTGATCCGCCAGGCGGACGCCTCGACGCAGCTGTGCTTCTTCACCTACACCATGCGGGCGCTGAGCAAGCCGACGGAGAACGAATCGTTCGTCTTCCGGGGGCTGTCGTTCGTCCCGCCCGAGACCGAGTTCGACGTTCAGAGCGAGACAAGCGTCCTTCGCGAGGTCGAGCTGAACCTCGGGTACGAGGCCAACACGCAGCGGTACTTCTTCGAGATCCCGGCCAGCGAGGAGCGGGACCTCGGCTGGGCCATCGCGCAGGGGCAGATCCTGATGGTCAGCTCGCGCAACGGCGTCGTGAACAACGCGCCGGACCCCACCGATCCCGGCGCCGACTTCCCGGTGCGCGTCGTCGCCAACCGGAACCTTTCCCGCTCCGCGGGCTCTGACGTGATCGTGGCCTACCTCGACCGCTCCCCGCGGATCGGCGGGCGCACGCCGATCATGGACCTGACGAACCCCGCCGACCGGGCGCTGCTGCACGCGTGGGCGGTGTACCCGGTGGTCTCCAGCCGCACCGACCAGACGGAGTGGCTGCTGAACGTGGTGGATGCGCGCGTCATCCAGGTGGCGAATCAATGAGTCATTCTCGAACCAACAGGCGCCGACCCGGCTTCACGCTGACCGAGCTGCTGGTCTCGATCGCGGCGATCGCGCTGCTGACGGCGGGGATCGGGCGCATCTTCCGGTCGGTGGGGGGGCTCGTCGCGATCGGCAGCGCCGAGTCGGAGGTGAACCAGATCGCCCGCGCCCTGGAGAAGCAGCTCCGCGACGACTTCGAGGGCTTCAACCGCATGCAGCCCGGCGAGACGTTCCTCGCCATCCGCATGCGCGAGATCGGCGACCTCGATCGCGACGGGGTGCTCGACACCGGCGACGGCGAGGTCGCGCTCTACCTGACCGCCAGGGACCGCGACGCCGACCGCAACGACATCAACAACGGGCTTATCAACGGGCCCTACGACCCCGACGGCGGCAGGGCCGTCACGCGCCGCGTCGATGAGCTCATGTTCATCGCCAACAGCGGCTCCGACGGCTACACCTCGTACCAGCTCGACCCCGACTTCAACACGCCGCTGGCGCTCAACGCGCGGATCTACTACGGCCACGGCCTGCGCCCGGTCCCGGATCCGGCGTGGCCCCCCGCGGATCTCGATGATCTCGGCGCCCGCTCGGGGCCCGAGCGCTGGTACATCCCGGACGGCGACTTCGGGATCTCCCCGAATCCCAGCGTCGGCTCGGGCGACGCGCGGCTGACCGACAACCGCTTCGAGAACATCAGCGATGTCCCGGCCTACGACACCGCGACGGGGCTCAACGAGTTCGCCGGTCGCTGGACGCTGTGCCGCCAGCCCCTGCTCCTCTACGGCGGCGACGCGGCGGACTACCCGATGGGCGGCGTGTTCAGCCGCGACACGGGCATCGGCATCCGCCGCGAGTTCGCGCCGTACATCCGGGACCTGGAGACCGAGCAGCGCGTCAACCTGATGGACAACCAGATCAGGAACGACACGGACCTCGAGGACGACAACTTCATGCTCGCGGACCGCTCCAACTACCGGCGCATCCGCGACGGCCGCGTGGATGTGTGCGCCCAGACGGCGCTGGACGTGCGGAGCTGGATCGAGGGCGCCAACCCCGCGGCGCTGAACTCGACCGGCCGGCCCTTCAGCTCCGGGCGCCTCCTGAACATCCAGGGCGCCGACGCGATGGACCCCTCCACGGCGAACAACCCGCTGTGGCTGCGGACCGGGAACGAGGCGCTGGACCTCCCCGCGCTGCAGCGCGCTATCGCGGGCATGTTCACGAGGCTGCAGATCGAGCCGTCCCCGCCGGTGATCGTCCGCTCGCCCAAGCCGATGATCGACACGCCGCAGCCCGAGGACGCGCTGATGGACCTCCACGCCGTCCTGGCGACGAACTGCTCGAACTTCGAGGTCGCCTGGAGCGACGGCTCGACGGCGACGGACGACATCGTTGTCGGCGGCGAGACGGTCGTCCGCCGGGGCGAGACGCTGTGGTTCGACATCCGCCCGCTGAACAAGCAGGGCGCCGTGCAGGTGCGCTCGCTCTACGACAACTGGGAGCCGCTCGAGGCGCAGGGGCTGGTCAACCTCCAGGCGGACACGCAACGGCGGCTGACCTGGAAGCAATCCGAGCTGTCCCCGATGAGCCTGTCCACCGACTCCGGGTACGAGAGCTTCATCAACACCGCCAGGCTCGACGACAGCATCGGCGACGCCACGTCCATGACCGGCTCAGGCGGGACGCCCCCCGACGCGACGCAGGGGCCGGTGTACTCCGCGCTGCTGACCGGCGGCGCGAGCGACCCGGACAACGAGGCGCTGGTGATCTTCCCCTTCCGCAAGCCCAGCGGCTCCGGGTACGGGGACGCGTGGGACAAGACGATCCTGCTGCGCATCCGCGTCACCCTGCACGACTCGCTGGGGAGGCTCCCCAGCGGCAAGGACTTCGAGTTCATCTTCTCCCTGGATCCCCAGGGGTACTGAGCAGCGACCCCACGGAGGTCACGCCATGACGGACATGACGGACATGAAGAACAACCCGCCACGCACGAACAGGCCCGGGCGCTTCTCGCGATCCCGCAGGGGGACCATTGTCATCCTCGCCGTCGGCATCCTCGCGGTCCTGGCCGTCGCCACGCTTAGCTACATGACCGTCGTCCGGCTCGACCGCTCCAGCGCCTCGGCGTACGCCACCGTCGCCAACTTCCGCCAGCAGGTCAACGCCGCGTCCTCGCACATCCGCGCGCTCATCGGCGCCGACCTCTTCGGCAACAAGGTCGTCACCGGCGGCGTCCCGGAGAGCAGCGGGCCGTATTCCATCTGGCCCCGGATGTTCGAGGACGGGGAGTACCGGGACTACCCGTCGGTGGACTCAGAGTGGTTGAACAACCCCACAGACCCCGCGCGGGGCCCGGGGTTCATGGTCGATGATGCCTGGTACCTCCCGCTCGACGTCGCCACATCGAGGTTCCCGGTCGCCCGCCCCGACGATGCCTGGCTCGCCTCGCAGGAGCCGGTGGACTCCATCGCCGACGCGGACCTGCTCCCCGACACATGGCCCCAGATCACGAACCTCCGCTCCGGGTGGTACTACAAGATCCAGCCCGGCGCTTCGATCGGCTACTGGCAGCGCGATCACGGGCGGTATGTCGATCTCTGCGAGTGGCTGACCAACTCGCAGGGCGACGCCTACAGCGCGACGCTCGGCCGGGGCGACCCGGGGCTCGAGATCGATCGGTTCGACACCTCCACGGCGTACAGCACGCCGTACGTCGAGGACAACGAGACCGACCTCGGCGCGCAAAATCCCATGCACGGCGGCCCGAACCTCGGTGTCGATCGTGCGCTCCGGGCCGGCGGCACGCTCGGCACGAACCTCCGTGTCTGGGACTACCAGCAGAGCCGGGTCCAGGAGTTCCTCGACGGCGACACGTCCGATCCCGACGACATGGGCTTCACCGTCGTCAACAACATCGACGAGCGGATGTGGGCCGACACCGACGGCGACGGCCGCGCCGACGCCCGGTGGCAGGAGCTCGACTCGCTCGGCGAGTTGTTCGGCTACCGCTGGGTCATCGCGGCGCGGATCATCGACAACAGCGCGATGATCAACGTCAACAGCTCGCTGGAGTGGCAGTTCCCGGGCGATTCGAGCAGCGTCGGCATGGGCCGCACGCCCGGCGATATCGACCTCTACCGCCTGCTGCGCCGGTCGCAGGACTTCAACAACAACCCGGACACGAACCTGCCGATCGGGCACCCCGATGTGCTCGCCAACGCGACGCTCGGCGGGCAGGTCAACCGGCTGTGGAACCACCAGCGCGTCAGCGGGTGGAGGCTGCCGGACGCGTTCGACGCGATCAACGATGCGTACTCGACGGCGTACCCCGGCGTGTGGCTCGACCTGACGCACGTGAGCGCCTCGCCGATCCTCGAGACCACCCCGCTGGACGCGCGCGAGCGGGAGATGTTCTGGCGCACCGCCGGGGCCTCCCCGCAGAGCCGGCAGACGATCCAGGCGATCCCCGTCCCGATCGTCGATGAGATCGACCTCCGCGCCATCGCCGGGTCCAACTACCCGCAGATCACCTCGAGCATCGAGCAGCGCCTGGAGCAGGTCGAGCAGGGCGGTCTCCAGCCGGCGCTGGGCTGGCTGCCGGGGATCGATCCGCCGTCCGGGGCGACGGAGGACTACCCGCTCCAGAACAGCCTGGGCCTGCTGCGCAGCAAGGAGGACGGCCGCGACGTCCGCACATTCGGGCTCAACGCCGTGACACCGGAGATGGACTTCGCCAGCAACAACTACTTCCAGACGAACAAGATCCACAGGTACGTTGCGGACATCCGCCGGCACATGACGACGATTAACGGCGTCTCCGACGTCAGCCCCGTGCCGGTGCTCGACACCGTGGCCTACCCCGGCAAGTATGCCAACGAGAAGATCCGGATCGATGATCCGGACCTGATCAGGCCGCAGGTCGCCAACACGACGGAGCTCAACGCGTACAGGACGCAGATCAAGGACTTCGTCAACGAAGCCTTCGGCGCCTTCCTCTGGGCGCTGGCGCCGATGCTGACCGACAGGCCGATCATGTGGGGGCTGACTGAGAACGACACCGGGGATCAGGCCGACGACATCGACTTCATGTACGGCGGCGGGATGACCGGCCCGGCCGAGCGCCTCGACAACCAGATGGGTTCCGCGTACGCCGTCCTGCGTTCGCTGTCGCTGGCGGTGAATCTCGCCGATGCGCTGGACCGCGACCTGAACGACAGGGAATCGCCGACGATCGTCCGCTTCGCGCCGCCCGCGAACATGAGCGGCGGGCCCGTGCCACCGCCGCCGTCGCTCGACGCGGGCTTCCGCGATTTCCGCCCCGCGACGGGTTTCACGCACGGCGCCCTCCTGAACGACGTGTTCACCGCCGGGACCGCCCAGCAGCACGTCGGGTCGTCTTCCGAAGGCGTCACGCTCATCGGCCTCGACCGCCAGCCCTTCCTGATGGAGGCGGCGACGATCGCGGTGCTGGAGGACAGCCGTGATCCGGTCACCGGCATGGACACGCCGGTTGTCGATCCCACGCAAGCCGACGACCAGATCGTCTCGTACATGTTCTTCGAGCTGGGCAACCCGTGGCCCGAGCAGATCAATGTCAGCGACTACGTCATCCGCATCTCGGCGGATCCCGGGGCGCCCGATCCCACGAAGGACTTCCTGCTCGCGCTCGGGCAGCTGCTCTCGGGCTCCAGCGCCCTCATCCTGCCCGGAACGTCCAAGACGTTCATGATCCAGTTCGATCCGGACACCAGCATGCTCCCCGGGATGCATTTCCAGGACGTGCGCGACCGCTTCCACACCCAGCTGATGACCGAGCTGGCGGGCAACAGCCTCGCGATCCCTGGCAACCTGGCGGAGCTGGACCCCATGTTGACGGGCAGCACCGTCATCCCCACCGGCAACGGCGCCGTCCCGTTCAGCTCGTACTACACCTCGACCAAGGGCGTCGTCCAGCTGTGCTACCACGACGCCGCCAACGACGAGCTGTACCTCGTGGACCGCCTGACCGGCCCCGACAACGACTTCCCGTGGCCCAACAGCGCCGGTCTTCCTGGGTTCTCGATGTTCCCGTTCGACAATATGCTGATGATGCAGGTCACGGGCTCGGGCCGCGCGGTGTTCACGTCCAGCCTCCGTCGCCCGAAGCAACAGCCCGCCGGCGGCGGATTCCCGGCCTACATCATCGAGCAGCCGTTGTCGAACATCCCGATGACAGGGCTCGACTTCGTGCAGTGGGAGCTGGCGCCGGCGCCGCAGCACTCCACCGTTGACCCGATCGATGACCCGACCACGCTCCCGGAGAATCTGCCCCCGCTGGCGTTGCCCGTCACCGACCTCAACCTCAACGGCGGGGCGCTCGCCGGGATGCCCAACATGCAGCTGTTCGTCCCCGACGGCCCGCTGCGTTCGGTCGCCGAGCTGCACATGCTCAGCGTCTTCACGAACATGTACGTGCACGAATCCAACGCGGTGTACGCGTCCGACACCACGAGCATGTTCGGCGCGCTGCGGTACGCGTACGACAACGCTCGCACCGGCCCCGGCTCCTGGAGGACCGTCAGCGAGCAGCTGGGCGAGGATGCGCACTGGCTCTACAACGGGACCGTCGGCGTCGTGAACCCGTACCTCGGCGTCCTCGACCCCAGCCGCTTCGTGCTGGGCGGGGACCTGGCGCCCTCACCCGCGTCGGGCGATCCGTGGCCCGACGGGCTGCGGATCCCGCTGGCGGACCGTGTCTTCGACTGCTTCACCGTCACGCCCAACCCCTCGGGGCTGGCGCAGGGGAAGATCAACCTGAACACGGCGCCGATCGAGGTGCTCAAGTCGATGCCCTTCTTCGACCCGGAGACCGACGTGACGTCGTCGGAGTCGGACACGCTGCCGGCCAGCGCCGATCGCGCCACGATCGTCCGCGACTACCGCGACCTGCGGAACCTGTTCGCCAGCATGGGCGACCGCGAGTCGCTCACCGGGATCACAGGGCTCCGGACGAACGGCGCCGACCCCGATCACTTCGGCCTCGTCAACGTCGCGGAGCTGCTCAACATGACCAGCCACGACACCAACACCGGCGCGACCAGCACGATGTCCGGGTTCTCCGCGGACTTCGGACAGCTCGGCTCCGACACGACCCCCAGCGACGGCGCCCCGCTGTCGCTCCGATACTCCACGAGCGCTTACGGCGGCGGCACGGTCAACCGGGACTTCAACGAGTTCACGCCCTACGACACCCGCAACGATTTCGCAAACTCCTCGTTCGACCCGCAGGACGACCCCGAGGAGCGCCTGGCGCTGGCTCGCTCGGCGCTGGACATCGCCTCGACGCGCAGCGACGTGTTCACCGCCTACTTCGTCCTCCGCGCGTACAACCCCGAGCAGATCGAGATCATCCAGACGCAGGGCATATCCGACCTGCCCACGCTCGCGACGCTGATCGACGAGCAGGCGGGTGCGGTCACCTCGCCGGGCCTGCGCCCGGTGTACGAGTCGCGCTGGCTCGGCGTGTACGACCGGTCCGCCGTCCGGCGGCCCACCGACAAGCCCAGGACGCTGCTGCTGGTGGAGCTCCCGATCAACTGATCGCCGTGCGGGGCGCTGCCCGGTCGCGGTTCACTTGGTGTAGCGGAGCACGCCCGGGTCCACCGCGACGGACCACAGGTCGATGCCCCCGGCCATCGACCGCGCGTCCTCGAAGCCCTGCGCCCGCAGAAAGGCCGCGGCCTTGAGCGAGCGCACACCGCTGTGGCAGTGGATCACGATCCGCCGCCCCCGGTGCGCCTCGAGCTCGTCGAGCATCGACCCGAGGTCGTCGAGGGGGAAGAGCTCGGCGCCGTCGATCCGGACGGCGTCGTGTTCCTCGTCGCGCCGGCAGTCGATCAGCACGATCTCGCCGGCGTCGAGGAGCCGCTTTGTCTGACGCGGGGAGATCTCCCAGTCCTCGTTGCACCGCCTGCCGATGGGCATGCCGTGCTCGTCGAGCTCGGGGGAGTTCTCCGGCGTCGCCTGGAAGGTCCTGATCAACTGGTGTTCCTCCGGGACGGAGAATACCACGATCCGCGGCGCACGAAAAAGCCCGGGCAACGGTGCGCCCGGGCTCGGGAAATCACTGGCGCCCCGCAGGGCGGTCACTTCATGGGGAAATCGTCGGCGTTCGTCTGCTGCGACTTGGGCTTGACGTTCATGGGCTCGCCGGTGGCGGAGTAGGCGCCCATGGTCGATGGGCGGAGGAAGATCTCGACGCGGCGGTTGGCCGCGGCGCCGCCCTTGGCGGGGTTGGCGACGACAGGGCGGTACTCGCCCCAGCCGGCGATCTCCATGCGCGTGGGGGACATCCCGAAGGAGGCGAGGGCCTCCTGCACGGAGATGGCGCGGTGCGCTGCCAGGTGCATGTTGGTCGGGTGCGACTTGCGCGTGGCGGGGTTGGAGATGGGGACGTTGTCGGTGTGTCCGACGATCATGAGGTCGTAGTTGCTGGCGTCGGCGCCGGTGAGGATCTGCGCGAGCTGCTGCAGTCCGGACCTGGCGGAGGCGGTCAGCTCGGCGGAGCCGGAGGCGAAGGTGAGGTCGCTCTTGAGCTGGACCATGCCGCGGTTGGCGTCGTAGCCGAAGATCTCGGAGTTGTTCTGCGCGAGGCGCCGCAGGGCGCGCTCGGTGGTGGGGTCGATCATCGAGGCGACCTGCCCGAGGCGCTGCCCGAAGTTGCGGAGGTCCTCCTCGGAGGTCAGCAGCTGCGACTGGAGCTCGGCGTTGCGGCTGCGGAGATCGCTCATGGATTCGTCGCTGGCGCTGACGCGCGAACGCAGCTGGGCGATGATCGCGTCCTTGGCCTTGATGTCCTGCTGGAGCGCGACGTTGCGCTCCTCGACGCTGCGGATCGCGGTGTCGCGGCGGTCGAGCTCGCCCTGCGAGGCGCAGCCGAAGAGGCCGAGCGCCGGCGCGGCGATCAGGGCGAAGGCCAGCGCGCGTCGCGCGCGGGTCTGGGTGCGGTTGGTTCGGGTCGATGACATCATGAGGCTCCTTCCGGGATTGTTCCGATGCGTGCCCGGCGTTGGTGGCGCCGTCGCCGGGTTCGGCGCAGGTCGCGCCGGCGGCGTCCATCGCCGCGTGCGGTGTGGTGCAAGAATACACGATCAGGCCCAGTATTATCGGGGATCGAGAGGAGCCGCTTGATGGATCAGCCCCGGGACATCCGACTTTTCCAGGCCGCCGGCGTCCTGGACGCCGAGGGTGTGTGCGAGGCCCCGGGGGCGGTGCTGGCCGAACACGCCGGGGATTCCCTGTGCATCCTCGCCGCGGGGAGCCCCGGGGCGGTGGAATCGCACCCGCTGGCGAATCAGGCACGGCGGCTCGACCTTGGCGATGTCGCGCTGATCCCCGGGCTCGTCAACACGCATACCCACCTCGATCTCTCCCACATCGGGCCGCAACCCTACGACCCTGTTCGGGGACGGTTCGGAGACTGGCTCGCGATGATCCTCTGCGAGCGGGCGACGACGGAGGAGGCAGTCGAGGATTCCGTCAGCCTCGGCGTCGAACTGTCGCTTCAGGGAGGCGTGGTCGCGGTGGGGGACATCAGCGGCGTCTGGTCCACCATCCCGTGCGAGACCCTGCGTGAATCTCCGCTGATCGGCGTGTCCTACATCGAGGCGTTCGGCATCGGCGCCCGGCAGGAAGAGTCCGCGCGGCGTATCGGGCGGGTTCTCGATGGCCTCGTTCCCGATGCCGGCGGGGTCAGGGCGGGGATCTCACCACACGCGCCGTACACCGTCGGGACCGGCCTGTATCGGGCGATCCTCAAACTCGCACGATCGACCGGATCTCCCGTGGCGACGCACCTGGCCGAATCCGATCCCGAGCGCGCATTCATCGGCAGCGGAAGCGGGCTCTTCCGGGAGCTGCTCTCGTCGATGGGGCTTTGGGACGAAACGATCCTCCACGAGGTCGGCCAGGGCCGGACGCCCATCTCGCATTTCTTCTCGACTGTGCGTGATGATGTCGCCGCCGCGGCGGGCCGGGCGCCGGTCCTAATCGTGCACTGCAACGATGTCAGCGACGAGGATCTCGACACGCTGGCGCAAGCGCCGGTGTCCGTCGCGTACTGCCCACGGTCGTCATCGTACTTCGGCGCCGAGCGCCGGTTCGGGCCGCACCGGTACGCTGAGATGCTCCAGCGCGGGATCAACGTCGTGCTCGGGACGGATTCGGTCGTCAACCTGCCGGCGCGTTGCGGTGGGGGGGCGCCGGCGATCAGCACGCTCGACGAGATCCGGTTCCTGTACGAGCGTGACGGCGACAGCGGGGGGCGCGTCTCGCCGAGGCGGCTGCTGTCGATGGCGACGACCAACGCCGCGCTGGCGCTGGGGATGGCGCCGGGGCTGTTCACGCTCTCCCCCGGGGCAACGCGGGCGATCCTCGCGGTCGAGATCGACGGGGCGCCCGAGAGCGCCGGGCTCGCCGAGGCTGTGGCGCGGTCATCGGGCGATCCCCGCATGGTGATGGCCGCCTTCGACGCCGACCCGGCGCCACCGGTGCGGGCATGAGCGACGGCGCACGGTGGACACGAGCGGAGTTCGCCGCGGACCCGGTCACGCTGGCGCAGCGTCTGATCGGGGCGGTGCTCGTGCGCACCGTCGCGTCCGGCGAGCGGCTCGCGGGGATCATCGTCGAGACGGAGGCGTACCTGGGTGTGCCCGACAAGGCGGCGCACAGCTACGGCGGGCGTCGGACCGCGAGGACCGAGCCGATGTACGGCCCTCCCGGGACGGCGTATGTGTATTTCACCTACGGCATGCACCACTGCATGAACGTCGTGTGCGGGGCGCAGGACGAGCCGGTTGCGGTGCTGCTGCGCGCGCTCGATCCGATCGAGGGGCTCGACACCATGCGGGCCAATCGGGGGCGGGGTCGCGATCGGGCTGCGGAGATGAAGATGACCGATCTGTGCTCGGGGCCCGCAAAGTTGTGTCAGGCGCTGGCGATCGATCGATCCCTGTCGGGCTCGGACCTCGTGGATGGCGCCGGGTTGTCAGTCGAACATCACCCGAACACACAGGGGCGGCGCCGGCTCGTCAACACGCCGAGGATCGGCGTTGGGTACGCGCAGGAGTGGGCGGAAATGCCGCTGCGCTGGCGCCTGGAAGGCAGCCGACACGTCAGTCGGAATTGAAGCGTGATTCCGACCCGCGCCGATGGATAAGATGTTTGTAGAGAACCGCGTCCGGCGTTCCGTTCCGGGCGACCAACGTGTGGAGTCACCCCCCGTGGCCGATGCAGCCTCGACACCACAGCCGTTCGACGGGCAGCCCTGCGTCGATCCGCTCGACCTGTGCGAATCGCTGTCGAACACCTCCGACTACCCCATCGACGCCTTCGCCTTCGTGCAGGAGGGGTTGCGGTACACCGTCGAGACCCTGGAGCGTCACGAGGAGTTCTTCGAGTCGCCCAGCCGGCACGTCTCCGGGCGGGAGTTGTGCATCGGTCTTCGGGATTTCGCGCTCGACCAGTACGGCATGCTCGCCAGGACCGTCCTCGATCGTTGGGGGATCCACAAAACCGAGGACTTCGGCGAGATCGTTTTCGCTATGGTTGACGCCGGGCTGATGCGCGCCAGCGATGACGACTCCGCGGCGGATTTCCACTGCGTGTATCGCTTCGACGAGGCCTTCGACGGCGACAGCGTCGGCGTTGGCTGATTCTCCCGATACCCCCCTGAATCCGATGTGATGTCTGACCGGCGGTTGAGTCGGACGGGCGCCGCTGTGGTCGCCGAGGTACGCTTGTCCCCGCATGGCGCCAGGCGATCCCCTGAAACCCGATAGGCAGTCATCGCCGCACTGGGCCGACCGGCGCCTGTGGCAGATCCAGCCGGTCCGCGACTGCCTTCTGGTGGCCGGGGTGATCGCGCTGGTGATGCTCGGCGCGAGGATGAGCGTGGTGACGGTGCCGCTGGGGCTGGCGATGGTGCTGGCGTACCTGTTCGAGCCGGTGATCAGCCGGCTGACGAGGATCCGGTGGCTCAGCCGCGAGGGCGCCGTCGTGGCGGTGATCGCCAGCGTGGTCTTCATCGTGGTGGCGCCGCTGACGCTCTCGATGATCTTCGCGCTGGGGCAGGGGTTGGACTACTCCGAACGCTTCGCATCGAACGTCTCCCGGCTCAACAGCGCGATTACCGCCACGACGCCCGAGCGATTCGAGCAGCTGGAAGCGGAGCTCCCCTCGGACGCCTGGCGCTGGGTGAGCGAATCGGTGCGCGACTACCGCGCCCGGCAGGCCGCGGCCCCGGAGGCAACGGATGACGTTCCGGCGGGCGACGCCAACGGCGCGCTGCTGAGCAGCGTGGTCTCGTCGGTGGCGTCGTACCTGGAAACCAACCGGGGCGAGCTCGGCAGGCGGCTCGTGTCGGAGGGATTCAACGCGGTGACGATGGCGATCCGGCTCGTGACTTCCGCCGGGTTCCTGCTCTTCACCGCCTTCCTGACCGCGTTCTTTTTCTTCTTCTGCTCCACCGGGTACGGGCGTCTCAAGGGCTTCTGGAGGAGCCTCATCCCCGACCGAAACCGGGACCGCACGCTCGAGCTGCTCGGCAAGATGGACCGCGTGATCGCGTCGTTCATCCGGGGGCGGCTTGTGATCGCGATCATCCAGTCGGTGCTCTTCACCATCGCCTACTGGATCATCGGAGTGCCGGCCCCGATGATCCTGGGGCCGATCGTCGGTTTCCTGAGCATCGTGCCCTACCTGGCGCTCATCGGCATCCCGATCAGCGTCCTCCTGCTCCTGCTCGAACCCAGCGGCGTCGCGTGGCAGACCCAGTGGTGGTGGGTCGTCGGGGCGCCGGTGGTCGTGTACTTCGGCCTCCAGGCGCTCGATGACTACGTCCTGACGCCGAAGATCCAGGGCAAGGGCACCGGCATGGACACCCCCACGATCCTGTTCTCGACCATCGCCGGCGGCGCGATCCTGGGCGTCTTCGGGATGCTGCTGGCGATCCCCATCGCAGCCTGCCTGAAGATCCTGATCGTCGAGGTCTATTGGCCCAGGTTCCAGGCCTGGACGGAGGGCCGGAGCGTTGATCCGCTGCCGCTGAGCGCTTCGGACGCCGCTCCGGACCGGGGCGGCTGAGTTTCCGGCGCGATTTAGAGCGCTTCCGGTTGTTCGGACACGGCGCCCGCGTCACGATGGAGCCCATGGGGGAGTTCCCGCAAGACAACCCGCGATCGCCCGAGGCCGGGCCCGCCTGGCCGGGGATCGTGCGCACGCTCCGGCCCTACTTCGCTGTGGACCTCCGGTCGCTGGCGGCGATGCGCATCGGGCTCGGCGTGCTCATCCTGTGCGACCTGCTCATCCGCTCGCGGGATCTCGTCGCGCACTATACCGACCAGGGGGTCACCACCGGGGCGTTCCTGGTCGAGCAGTACGGCGCCGGGACGTACCTCTCGCTGCACTACTGGGCGGGTGGGCGCCCGGCGCTGACCGCGGCGCTGTTCATCGTGCACGCGCTGCTGGCGTTGGGTCTGCTCGTCGGGTTCCGCTCGCGGCTGATGGCGCTGGCCTGCTATGGGCTGGGCGCGAGCCTGCTCAAGCGCAACCCGGGCCTCTACACCGCGGGCGACGCGGCGGTCATGTTCCTGCTCTTCTGGTCGATGTTCCTGCCCATCGGCGCGAGGTGCTCCCTGGACGCGGCCACGGACCCGCGGGATGAGGACCCCCCGAACGAGCACTGCAGCGTCGCGTCGGCGGCGATCCTGCTCCAGGTGCTCTTCACCTACTGGTTCGCCGCGGGGATGAAGCTGCACTCGACGATGTGGATCGACGGGACCGCGGTCGAGAACGCTCTTCATCGCGACTGGGTCGTCGATTCCTTCGGGGTCTGGTTGCGGCAGTTCGATTCGGCGCTGCCCATCTTCGCGTACGGCTCGCTCTTGCTCGAGCTGTTCGGGCCCTTCCTCGTGTTCCTGCCGAGGAGGATCTGCGCCGGGCGGCTCCTGGCGTTCGTCCTGTTCCTCACGCTGCACATCGGCTTCGCGCTGAGCTTCCACTTCGGCATCTTCCAGTGGCAGGCCTTCGCCGGGTGGATCGTCTTCCTGCCGGCGTGCTTCTGGGACCGGGTCGGCACGCTCACGCTGGGCGGTCCGGGTCGGAACATCCAGTGCCACTACGACGCCGACTGCGGGTTCTGCAGGAAGATGCTCGCGATCGTCAGGACGGCGGCAATGCTGCCCCGCACGGTTGTCCGCCGGGCGCAGGACGACCCGGCGATGCTCGAGGAAATGCGCCGGGAGAACTCCTGGATCGTCATCGATCACGCCGGGCGGCATCACCACAGATGGGAGGCCCTGGCGTTCACGCTGCGTCGTGGGCCGATCACGTGGATCCCGGGCGTGATCATGTCGCTCCCGATCGTCCGGGCCGTGGGGGATCGGCTCTACAAGTGGATCGCCAACCACCGGGACCTGTGCGGCTGGATGATCGTGTGGCTGCGGTGGAGGCCGGTGCGGCTGCGGCCGACGCTCGCCGGGAGCGTCATCGCGTTCTGGGTGATCCTGTACGTGTTCCTGCTCAATGTGCGGACGGTCTTCCCGCTGTTCCGGGCAATGACGCCGGGCGTGGTCACGATGCCCGCGCGGATGCTCCAGCTCGATCCGTACTGGGCGATGTTCACCTCCGTCAACGCGCTGGACGGCTGGGTCGTCCTGCCGGCACGGCTCGCCGACGGTTCGGAGGTTGACCTGCTGACCGGCGAGCCGGTGCGGTGGGACAAGCCGACGATGGTCTCACGGCGTTACGGTTCGATGCGGTGGATGAAACTGACCCAGAGCTACGCGGGCTCGCAGAACAAGGCGACCGCGATGCGCTGGGGCCCCTGGGCCGAGCACTTCGCCGAGCGCTGGGACCGGACGCACCCGCCGGAGCGGCGCGTGGTGCATGTCACGGTTCGATATGTCCAGGAGGTCGCCGAGGGCGAGTACGGCGCTCCGTTCCTCTGGGCGGACATCGACCGCCGGGGCGCCGGCGACTGACGCTCAGCGTTTCTTGCGTTTCTTGAACTGCGCCTTGGGGCTGAGGGACTTCGTGCTGCCCTTGGCGCGGAAGCCCATCGGGCCCATGCCGCCGCCCTGCATCGTCGCGGCCTGCGACTGGAGCTGCCGCATCGCCTTCATCTTGCCCATGGCGCCCATGCCGGCGAGTTGCTTTGTCATTTTGCTGACGCCCTCGAACTGCTTGACGAGGCGCCCGACGTCCTGCTGGTTGACGCCAGCGCCCTCGGCGACGCGCTTTCGGCGGGAGTTGTTGAACATCTTGACGTCGGCGCGTTCCTGCCGCGTCATCGAGTTGATGATCGCCTCGATCTTGTCGAAGTGACCGTCGTCGATGGGCAGGTCCTTGAGCGCCGAGCCCACGCCGGGGAGCATCCCCATGATCTGTTTGAGCGGGCCCATCTTCCGCAGGCTCTTCATCTGGCCAAGGAAGTCGTCCATCGTGAACTCGCCCCTGGCCATCTTCTCCTGGATGCGCAGCGCCTCCTCCTCGGAGACCTGCTCCTGCGCCTTCTCGACGAGCGACACCACGTCGCCCATCCCCAGGATCCGCCCCGCGACGCGGTCGGCGTGGAACTCCTCCAGCTGGTCCAGCTTCTCGCCGACGCCCATGAACTTGATCGGCGCCCCGGTCACCCGGCGAACCGACAGCGCCGCGCCGCCGCGCGTGTCGCTGTCGAACTTGGTCAGGATCACGCCGTCAACCGCCAGCCGCTCGTGGAAGGCCCTGGCGCTGAGCACGGCGTCCTGGCCGACCATCGAATCGACGACGAGGAAGATCTGGTGGGGCTGGAGCGTCGAGTTGACCTGCGCCAGCTCGCGCATCAGGTCGTCATCGACGTGCAGGCGCCCGGCGGTGTCGAGGATGACCGTATCCACGCCCTGGCGCTTCGCCTCGGCGACGGCGCGTTTGCACACATCGACGGCAACGCCGACCGCTTCGCCGTACGCCGCGGCCTTGTCGGGCTCGCTGTAGAAGCTCACCGTCGCGCCGCCGGGCAGCTCCCGCTCGACCTGCTCGCACACAACGCGGAGCTGCTCGATCGCCGCCGGGCGCTGGAGGTCCGCCGCGACGAGCATGCACGAACGGCCCGACTTCTTGAGGTAGCCCGCCAGCTTGCCGCAGGTGGTCGTCTTCCCGCTGCCCTGGAGGCCGCACATCATGACGATGGTGGGGCCGGGGCTGATGCGGAGAACCCCGGGCTCGGCGCCCAGCGGGGGGCTCATCATCGCGACGAGCTCCTGGTGGACGATCCCGATGAACTCCTGCCCGGGCTTGAGGCTCCTGGTGACCTCGCGCCCGCGTGCGGCCTCGGTCACCTCGGCGCAGAACTCGTTGACCGCGTCGAAGTGGACGTCCGCCTCGAGCAGCGCCGCGCGGACTTCCTCGACCGCCTCGGCGATGTTCGAGTCGCTGATCCGGCCCTGGCCGGAGATCTTGCGCAGGGCGCTGGAGAATCCTTCTGACAACCGCTCGAACATGGGGCTTGCCACCCTCCGGTTGGGGACGCGGGGAACTCGGTCGATCGCTCGTCACGCCGGCGTCACGACGATCGCCATTGGGTCGGTATAGTAGCCGCTCCCGGACGCAGCCCCGATCCCTCCGCCACTCCCAGAATGCCGTTGATCAAGCCAAGAATCAGCCGAATCGGCGTCATCCTCGCGGCCTCCTGCCTCCGTTCGGCGGCCCTGGCGCAGGACCCAGCGCCGCCGCCCGTCGAACCGGTAACGCAGCAGCAGGGGGGACGCACCGTCTGGTCCCTCTACTGGGAGAACGACGGCGCCTACGTCAAGCCCAACGGCGAGACGGACCGGCACTACACCAACGGCGCGCGGGTCGTCATGGCCGTCGAGACGCCCTGGGCCGACAGTGTCGCCCGGTGGCTGCCGCTGCAGCCCGCCGAGGGGGAATCGCTGCGGACCTCGGCGTTTTACTCGGTGGGGCAGCTGATCTACACCCCCGACCGCATCGAGAACCAGGCCAACCCCCAGCCGGTCGATCGCCGCTACGCCGGCTGGCTCTACACCAGCGTCGGCCTCGAACGCGCCTCGCAAACGACCGCCGACCGCTTCGACCTCAAGCTCGGCGTCATCGGCCCCGCCTCGGCCGCAGAGCAGGCGCAACAGAACATCCACGACATCTTCGATCCCAACCGCCAGCCGCAGGGCTGGGAGGACCAGCTCAGCGATCGCGTCGCGATCGACCTCGACCTCAACCGGCGGTGGAAGTTCGATCTCGATCAAAATGACTCGGACTATGTCAAACTCGAGATCATCCCAGAGATCGGGATGACGATCGGGACGGTCCACCGCCATCTGATGGCCGGCGCGACGCTCCGGGTCGGCTCGGTGTTCCTCCCCGACGATTTCGGCCCGGGGCGGCTCGAGGCCCCGACGACCGCCGTCGGCTACCCGACAGGACCCGTGGGCCCCAATGAAAACCTCGCCTGGTCGATCTACACCCGCGTCGAGGGCCGGGCGGTCTTCCACAACGAGCTGCTCGACGGCGTCGATCCCGAGCCCGCCTTCGGCCTGATCCAGGTCGGCGTGACGCTGACCATCCAGAAGAGCCTGACGATCGGCTACTCGCAGACGTGGTACGCCAACGAGTTCCGCTCCCAGGTCGGCCGCGACAGCATCGGGGCGCTGACGGTGGCGTGGAGCTGGGAATACTGAGCGACCAGCCCGGCGGCCGCGGTCCAGAACCGGAACACGGCGCTGGATCCAAGGTCCGAGAATACATGTTATGTAAAACAGGGTTCAACGGGGCCTCTCGGGGAGGGTGACGCGGTTTCCCGCTCCCCGCCGCTCAGTTGCCCATGGAGTCGCGCAGCTCGTCCAGCGCCTTGTCCGCCTCGTCGTCTCGGCCCAGCAAGCGGAGCAGGCTCGCGCGGTACATCAGCAGATCGACCTTCTGGCCGAGATCGACATCTGAATCGCCGTAGATCTCCAGGCCCTTGTCGACGGCGTCAAGAGCGCCGGGAAGGTCGCCCGAGGTCGCCTTGATGTTCGCGATGGATCCCCAGGCCTCGGCGAGGTTCGGCGACTCGTCTCCCTGTGCCCCCTCGATCAGGTCCAGTGTCCTGTACATGGAGTCGATGGCCTTGTCGTACTCGCCGACGTTGCGCTGCAGACCCGCGATCCGGTAGTGCTCCCACGCGAGCGTCAGCGCGGACTCGTTGTTCTCGTTCCGCTGGAGATCCGTCAGCCACTGGTACCACTCCAGCGACTGCTCGTTTCTGTCGGCGACCGTGGCGTCGAAGGCCGCGGCGCTGATCACGGACATCAGCGCCGGGTTGTCCCTGCCGTAGGCCTCCCGGTACGAATCGAGCAGTTTCTTGTGGATCTCGATCGCCTCGTCGGATCGCTGGGTCTGCATGAAGATATCGGTCAGCGGCCCGCGGAACGACAGCGCCCAGGGCGTACCTTCGCCGTACCACTCGTCGGCGTGCTTGCAGGAGCGCTCGGTGAACTCCTCCGCCTCGTCCCACTTGCCAAGCTGCATCAGCAGGTGCGCGTGGTAGCGGAGCATCCCCGCCTTGTCCTCATCGTCGAAATACGAGTCGGGGCCCAGCATCGTCTCGAGCGCCTGCTCGTGGACCTCCAGCGCGTCCTCCTCGCGATGCATCCCATCGAGAGTCTGCGCGAGGTAGATCCGCACGAACGCCGCCGCGTACGTCTGGTCCTCCTCGGCCTCCCCATCGACGAGCGTCAGCGCCCGGCGGAACTGCTCCTCGGCCTCGTCGAGCTTCCACGAGTCGAGGGCCTGCTGCCCGAGCCGCATCGCCTCATCGAAGGGGGATTCCTCCCACTGCATCTCCTCGTCAAACTGGGCCAACGCGGGAGCAACAGGCCAGAGCACCGGGGCGCCGAGGATGACGCCGGTGAACACGGCGAACTTTACATAACGCAGAGCGGTGCTGAGCATTGGGGATCTCCTGGGATCGATTCCCGCTGGACGGATGTCGTTGGTCCGACTGGTCTTCCTGAGTGTTTACCGGCAGTGTTCGGCGGCGTTTGCGGCTTCGAGGCAGCGCCCGACGATGGACTCCATCGCGACCACCTCCCCCTTGCCGGGGTCGGTCCGCAGCTTGAACTCGACGCCGCCCTGCTCCAGCGCCTTGTCGCCCAGCGTCAGGCGGATCGGGATGCCGATCAGGTCGGCGTCCTTGAACTTCGAACCCGGCCTGTCGTCCCGGTCGTCGATCAGCACGTCGAAGCCGGCGTCGGCCAGTTCCCCCGCGATGCGGTCGGCGTGCGCCATGTGCTCGGCGTTGTCCACCTTCATCACCGTCACCAGCGCGTGGTACGGTGCCAGCGCCATGGGCCAGACAATGCCGTTGTCGTCGTGCGACATCTCGACGCACGCGGCGAGCGTCCGGCTGACGCCGATGCCGTAGCAGCCCATGATCACGGCGTTGCGGTCGCCGGACTCGTCCTGCACGAGGAAGCCCATCGCCCTGGAGTACTTCGTCCCCAGCTTGAAGATATGCCCGACCTCGACGCCGCGGCCCTCGGTGAGCGCGGCGCCCACGGCGCGGGGCGACGGGTCACCGGCGCGCGCGTTGCGGATGTCCGCGACGATCGCGTTGTCCGAATCGAGGAACTCACCCATGTCGCGGCGCCAGTTGAAGTGCTTGACGTGGTGGTCCACTTCGTCGGCGCCGGTCGCCCAGAAGCTGGGTTTGCCCTTGTCCCTGTCCGTGCCCTGCGCGGCGTCCGGATCGACCACCAGCAGGGCGCCGACCGATCTCGCCGCGCGGGGGCTGACGAACCCGATCGCGAACCCGGCCGCTTTCGCTTCGGCCTCGTCAGCCATCGCGAGAGGGAACCCCACGGCGTCCTTGACCTTGCCCTCGTTGACCTCGTGGTCGCCCCGGACCACGGCGACGACCCAGCCCCGCTGTTCGTCGCTGCGCGCCAAGACGATCGTCTTGAGCATGTTGGGCGACTTGACCTTCATGAACCTCGAGACGTCCTCGATGCTCGCCATCTTCGGCGTGTGGACCTTCTCCAGGTCGCCGGTCGGGTCGCCGCTGAAATCGTGCGGTCGATGGCCGATCTCGCACTTCTCGACATTGGCCGCGTAGCCGGTCTCGGGACACTTGAGGATGATGTCCTCGCCGGTCTCACAGTTGACCATGAACTCGTGGGAGGCGGAGCCGCCGATGGGGCCCGCCTCGGCCTCGACGACGCTGAAATCCAGCCCGCACCGCGTGAACGTGTTCGTGTACGCCGTGCGCATCTTCTCGTATGTCTCGTCGAGCCCCCCCGCTCCTTCCAGTTTCATGTGGAACGAGTACGCATCCTTCATGATGAACTCGCGGCCGCGCAGCAGGCCCGAGCGGGGTCGGAACTCGTCGCGGAACTTGGTCTGGATCTGGTAGAGGTTGAGCGGGAGCTGCTTGTACGACGCGACGGAGCCCTTCATCAGCTCCGTGATGACCTCCTCGTGCGTCGGGGCCAGCGCGTTGGCGCGACCGTGCCGGTCGGTGACCCGGAAGAGGTTGTCGCCGTAGTCGATGTCACGCTTGGTGTCCGCGAAGAGCTCCAGGGGCTCCATCGCGGGCATGAGCATCTCGCAGGCGCCGGCGGCGTTCATCTCCTGGCGGATGATGTCGCTGATCTTGCCCAGCGTGCGCCAGGCGAGGGGCAGGTAGTCGTAGATCCCCGCCCCCACGCGGCGGATGAAGCCCGCGCGGACGAGCAGCTTGTGGCTGGGCGCCTCGGCATCGGCCGGGGCCTCCTTGGTCGTGGGGATCAGCGTCAGGGACCAGCGCTGGACATCGCCCCGGCGCCGGGTCGTGATGGTGGATCTCGCCGATTCGGCGTTGCGGGTTTGGGTCGTCGTGGTCATGGACGCCAGTGTAGCCGGAGCCCTCTCCAGCGACCTGCGGAACGCCCTCTCAGACCCCCGCCAGTTTCTTCGCCTGCCGGGCTTCCTTCTGCCGCATCGATTCATCGAGGACGATCTTGCGGATGCGGAATGCGACGGGCGTGACCTCGACCAGCTCGTCGGACTCGATGTATTCGAGCGCCATCTCCAGGGAGAGCTGCCTGGGCGCCTTGAGCGTGACGGTCGCCTCCTTGTTCGCCATCCGCATATTCGTCAGCTTCTTCTCGCGGACGATGTTGACCGTCAGGTCGTTCTCCCGGTTGTTCTCCCCCACCACCTGGCCCGCGTACACGTCGTCGCCGGGCTTGACGATCAGCACACCACGATCGGCGAGGTTCTCGACGGCGTGCGGCGTGACGCGCCCGCTCTCGCTGGCGATGAGGGCGCCCTGGAGCCGCCTGGGGGTCTCGCCGGCCATCGGCGCGTAGCGGTCGAAGACGTGGTGCAGCACCGCCTCGCCCTGCGTCGCGGTCAGCAGCCGGCTGCGCAGGCCGATCAGGCCCCGCGACGGCGCCTCGAACTCCAGCCGCGATGTTGCGCCGAACTGCTCCATGTGCTTGAGCTCGGCGCGGCGCGCCCCGAGCATCTCCATCACCGGGCCCACCGTCTCGTTGGGGCAGTCCACGGTGACGCGCTCCATCGGCTCGCAGCGCACGCCGTCGATCACCTTGACGATGACCTGCGGCTTGCCCACGCTCAGCTCGTACCCCTCGCGGCGCATGGTCTCGATGAGCACTCCCAGGTGCATCATGCCGCGGCCGGAGACGGCGAACTCGTCGGGGCTGGCGCCGTCCTCGACGCGCAGGGCCACGTTCCGCTCCAGCTCGAGCTCGAGCCTGGCGCGGAGCTGGCGGCTGGTGACAAACTTGCCCTCGCGCCCGGCGAAGGGCGAGTTGTTCACGCGGAAGAGCATCGTGATGGTCGGCTCGTCGATCGCGACCGACGGCAGCGCCTCGGAGGTCTCGCGGCAGGCCACGGTGTCGCCGATGTCGATGCCCTCGACACCGAAGACCGCGCACAGGTCGCCCGCGGCGACGGACTCCGCATCGACCCGGCCCAGCCCCTCGAAGCGCTGGAGCCCGCCGATCTTCGCGAACTGCTGCGAGCCGTCGCGCTTGATCAGCGTCACCTGCTCGCCGGCATGGATCGTGCCCCGGAAGACGCGTCCGATGCCGATGCGCCCGACGTAGCTGTTGGAATCCAGCGTCGTCACGAGCATCTGCAGCGGCGCTTCCGCGTCGCCGCCCGCCTCCGGGACGCCGCGGACGATCTCCTCGAAGATCGGCCTCAGGTCGGTTCCGGGCTTCGAGAGGTCCTCCGTCGCCCAGCCGTTCCTGGCGGACGAATAGACCACGGGGAAGTCCAGCGCGTGATCGTCGGCGCCCAGCTCTACGAGCAGGTCGAAGACCTCGCCGATGACGTGAGCGGCGCGCTCGTCGGGCCGGTCGCACTTGTTGACCACGACCACCGGCCTCAGCCCGGCCTCGAGCGCCTTGCCCAGGACGAATCGGGTCTGCGGCATCGGCCCCTCGAAGGCGTCCACGAGCAGCAGGCAGCCGTCGGCCATGCGCAGGACGCGCTCGACCTCACCGCCGAAGTCCGCGTGGCCCGGGGTGTCGATGATGTTGATGCGGAACGATTCGCCGCCGGGCCTCGTGTACGTGACGGCGCAGTTCTTTGACAGGATCGTGATCCCGCGCTCGCGCTCGAGATCGTTGGAATCCATGATGAGGTTGTGCTGACCGCCGGCGAGCTTCTGGAGATCCGCCGCGCGGAACATCCCCGACTGCATGAGCAGCTGATCGACGAGCGTCGTCTTGCCGTGATCGACGTGCGCAATGATCGCGACGTTCCGGAGATTCCTGGGTGTCATGGGGGGTGCTCTTGGCTTCGGGCGCGGTGGTGGCCACGATCGTAGCCCCGCCGGCGTCCGGCGTCAGCGTCAACGCCGGTGGAGCCGGGGGCCCTTCCTCGGGCGTTCGGGATCGATGATCCGGACCTCGCCATCGCCGCGGACCAGATCGAGATCCGGGTCGTATTCGATCCAGGTCCGCATCCGGATCGTGTCCACGAGGTCGATCCCCGCGGCGTTGGGCGCGACCGGCACGCCGCCACGCCGGAGCGATTCCACCACCGACGCCGGGTGCGCTTCGAAGAGCATCAGCCAGGGCCGGACCTCCCCGCCGTCGCCCGGGTCGGGCGCCGTCGTCAGCGCGCCCGACGCTTTGGCAAAGCTCGGTTCATCCGTGCCGGCAACCCACCAGCCGGCCGGAGCGGCGCCGGGGGTGTCCCGGAACGACCACGTGATGTCCAGGGCGCGGCCGAAGGGCGGGAGCAACCCACCCGGCGCGTCGGGCTCGAGCGTGATCTGGCGCTTGGCGCGGGGGAGCCTGCCAACGAACTCGAACTTCGCCTGGTGCGCGTTGTAGAACCGCTGCATCGATGCGACGAGCGACTTCATGGCCGCGTCGCCGGGCTCCGCGAGCGCCGTGACGTCGGACGCTTCCAGACCGATCGCGATGTCCAGCCCTCCGGCGGGGTTGGGATACGCCGCGACGGCAAGACGGCGGCCCAGGATCAGGTTCAGGTCCTCGCCCAGCACGCGGTGCGGGATCTCGACAACCTGGCGCATCGCGGCCCAGAGCGAGCCGTCGCGATCCCGCCCCCGCTGGCGCAGCCCCATCGCTTCCTCCTTCGCCGGCAACTGGCGCAGCCCCATCGCTTCCTCCTTCGCCGGCAGCCGCTCGATGTGCGACAGCAGCGCCCCATCACGGAGCTCGTCGAAGAGCGTCGTGGACCACGGCTCGACCTGGGGCAGCGGTTGCCCGGGGTCGGAGGTCATCCTGAATCGGATCGTGTCATCCCAGGCCTCGGCGCCCAGCGCGAACCAACCCTGTTGCGCCCCACCGAATGGCTTACCCAGTGTCGTGTAGAGCGCCAGGTCGCCGCCCCCGAGAGCCCGGAGCTGCTCGAAGGCCGCGCCGTCTCCGAGCCGCGCCCACTCGGGATGCCCACCGGCGTCGGTGATCTGCTGGAAGAGCCCGTCCCTGTCGGTCGGGGCGAGCATCAGCCAGGCGTTGTCCTCTTCGATCAGGCTGCCGAGCCGGAAGGCGCCGCCCTCGAGGGTCATGAGCACGCGGTCGTGCTTGATTTCCCGCGGCGCCACGTCGAGCTTTCGCCGGACCAGCCGGGCGATCCTGGGTGTGGTCTTCGAGTACATCACCCAGTCGCTCGTCCCGTCGGCGCGCTCCCGCGCGGCGCAGCCGAAGCGCATGCCGAGGAGCGCATCGAACGCCTGGTCCTCCGTGAAGCCCAGTCGCTCGGCGAGCGATCGCCACGCCTCAAGCGTCCGACTCTGCCCGGCGCCGCCGATCTGGATCCCGGAGGCGACGAGGTCGGTAGCGCCACGGCCAAGCGGCATGCCGCGGATGCGGCTCATGTCCTTGACGACCAGCGCCAGGTCCACGTCCGCCGGCAGCCACGCGATGTCGTCGAGCAGCGGCCGCTCGGCCACCGCGCGCTGCGTCGGCAAGAGCACCGCGCAGACGATCAGGATCGCCAGGATTCTGGGGCGCAGCGATGACATGGGAATCCGTTACCTGATCCGGCCGGCCGAGGTGGTCCAGTCGGCAACATTCATCTGCCGGGGACCGGTGGCCATGGGCGCATCATACGACGGGAGCCGGAACGACTGGCCCGGCGCGATCATCCACTGGTTGATGGTCTCGTCGGCGCCCGCCGGGGCGAGGTCGCCGGGTGCGGTGCGGGAAACGACGACCACCACCTTGACGTTGCCGGCGCCGAGCCACTCACCGAGACCGGGCGAGAGCGGCATGGAGAAATCCTGAGGCGCCGAAACGGTGACCGCGCGGACCTTGCCGCAAAGCGAATCGCAGGACGTGACGGAGCTTGCGGCGTCGGCGACAGCCGGCTCGCAGATGCGCTCGAACGTACGGAGCTGGTCGCCGATGGCCCGGATGCCGGCCTCCGCCTCGGAACCGGTGGCCGCGACAACCCCGCTGACCGGGCCGGTCGCGTCCGCTGCGCGGAAGGCTTGTGGGTTGTTGCGACGGACCAGAAGGAGCCCCGAGACGACCAGCAGCAGGCACGCGGCGGTCGCGAGGCGGCCGACGAAGACCATCCGGCGCTGTCCGGTGGTCAGCCAGCCGCGGCGCTCGCCGACCTCGCCGAGGATCCTGCACGAGACATCCGGGGCGTCGATGGGCGCTCGGAGATCGTCGAGCATGGACTGGGTGTCGTCGAAGCGCTGCCGCTCGGTGCGAGAACGGCGCATCGAATCCAGAAGCGACTCGATCGTGTCGGGGCACAGCTCTCTGTCGAAGTACGCATCGACGCTGGGGCGCGGCTTCGAGCCGGCGCCCACATCCATCGGATTCTCGGATCGCGTGCCCTTGCGGCGCTTCACGACCAGACCTCCGCGACAAGGTCGCTCTGCTGCTGATCCTCGCTGATGAGACGGCGCATCCGCTGCCGGCCCCGGTGGAGGTGGCTCTTGACGGTGCCCTCGGGCATGTCCAGGTGCCTGGCGATGGCGCTGATGGACCAGTTCTGCTGATGGAAGAGCAGGATCACCTCGCGCTGCTCATCGCTGAGCGAATCCAGGGCCTTCTGGATGCAGCCCCGGGCGTTGGTCTCGACCTCCGCGCGGATCGCCGGGGCGCTGGGGGACTGCGCCTCGGCGTCCCAGCCGCCGACGATCTCGGTGTCGTAGTGCGGCTTGAGCTTCTGGTTCGCGTTCAGGTAGAGCCGCTTGGCGATCGTGAAGAGCCACGTCGAGAAGCGGAAGCGGGGATCGAACCGGTCCAGGTGCATCAGCACCCGGACGAACGCGTCCTGAACGATGTCCTCGGCCATCTCCGGCTTGCCGGACATCCGGAGGATGTACGCATAGAGCGAGCCCTGGTGGGCCTTGATCAGCTTGGTCGCGGCGGATTTATCGCCCGCGGCGGCCTTTTCGATCAGCTTGCGTTCTGCGCTGCGGTTCATGCTCGCCCCATGATACGAGATTTGATGCTCGGGGTTGCGAAATCCGCCAAGGTTCCGGCACGTCTTTCGGTACGTGTCCGGATATCCTTTCGGTCATCGGTGGAACGCTCTTGCATGTCTGAATATTCCCCGAACATCGAGCCCATCCCCCCGACGTCCGGGAACGAGCAGCGCCTGCTGGGGTGGTCGGCCATGCTCGCCAAGTGGACCGAGTTCACCAAGGCATCGATCGCCCTCCCCAAGGATCAGGACGGCCCGAGGTGGCGCCGGTGCGTGGCGCCCATCATCACCATGCAGGCCCTGATCGCCGCGCTCAACGAGCTGGACCAACTCCCGAAACAACACCAACCCGTCGCGATCGACGCCGCGGAAACCCTGCTCCGGGAGCAGCTTGCATTGGTTCACGAGGCCTGGAGCGGGGAGTTGTTCCCGGATTCGCTCCTGGACCTGATCCACGAGGCCCGGCGGGCCGTATTCGACGCCGCCCACACCGGGACCGAATGGCGGGTCACCGCCGATCAGATCTTTGCTCCGGACCTGCGCCCCCTTGCCGCGGCGATCGCCGGCAACGGCTTCCGGGGGGATATGCACGCGGCAACCGCCGGGACGGTCCTCTTCCGTGGGACGCCGCTCGCCTTCTTCCGACCGGCGTTATCCGTGAACCCTCCTGAGGGCTGCGAAACATCGAGGGTGGTCGGGCCCCGGCAGTGCTACCGCCAGCGGGATGAACCGACCGGCGAGCCGGTGCGGGACGTGATCTGCGGCCCATCGGATCCCCTGATGCCCGGCGTCCCCCTGCTGGCGCCGCTCATCCTTGACGGCGAGATCATCCCTGCGGTCGCGAATCTGGCGCCGATCGCGCCGGCCTCGCCTCTGCCGGTGCTGCTCGCATCGGAGCTGGACGCCTGATCGGCCCCTCCCCGGGAGTTGAGGGATGTCCCGGGTTTGTTCCCAACCTCACGGTTCGGGCTCAGGCTGCGAACGTTTTCGGTCGATCGCTCCGGCAACCCGATGTTCCTGGGCGGCGATCGGCGCCGGCCCCGGAACAGCACGAAACATCCGGAGAGCCACCCATGTCGCATCGCAAGAGCCAGTCCATCGCCATCATCGGCGCCCTCGGCGTCGCCAGCCTCGCCGTCGCCGGCGGTGAATCCAGGAGCGACAAAGTCGCGCAGGACCTGGCGCTGAAACTCCTCCAGCAGGGCAACGCCAGGTTTGTGGACAACGCCCCGCAGAAACCCAACTGCGGTCCCGAGCGGCTCGAGGAGACCGCCAGGTACGGGCAGCACCCCTTCGCCACGATCATCGCCTGCTCCGACTCGCGCGTCCCTGTCGAGATGCTCTTTGACCAGGGCATCGGCGACATCTTCACCATCCGCGTCGCCGGGAACGTCGCCGACACCGACGAGGTCGGCTCCATCGAGTACGGCGTCGTCCACCTCGAGACCCCCCTGCTCATCGTGATGGGCCATTCCCACTGCGGGGCCGTCACGGCCGTGGCGCAGCACGCCGAGCTGCACGGCAGCATCCCGGCGCTCGTGGACAACATCGAGCCCGCGGTCGATCGCGCCACGATGGCGAACCCCGACCTCAAGGGCGACGCGCTCGTCGAGGTCGCGGTGACCGAGAACGTCTGGAACTCCATCGAGGACATCATCGAGTCGAGCCCCGAGACGCGCGAACGGATCCAGAACGGCACGCTGCGCGTGCTCGGCGCGGTGTACGACATCGAGACCGGCAAGGTGAACTGGCTCGGCGAGCACCCCAGCCAGATGACCGTCCTGACCGCCGCATCCGGCAAGGCCAAGCCCCGCGTCCGGCAGGCGACCGTTCCGGTCCCCAGCCCCGGCCACTGAATCGACATGATCGCGACCCCGCGATCGACGGGGATGCGTTCCGGACCCGCCTTCGGCTCGTGTCACGGAGCGCCGAACAGCGCCTGCTGCTTCGGCGAGACGAGCTCGATGGCGGGTCCATTTCGTTTTGGCTGAACGCCGGTCCGCTCGATCTCGATCCACCCCGTCGGCTGTTCCTGGGCGCTGACGACAATGTCGTACGACCCGGTGTCGTGGGCCCGCAGCGCGACCTCGGGGCGGTTGCACTCCTGCGACAGGTGCAGCAGCACCACGCGGCCCCTGGGCGCGATCGCCCGCACCAGCTCAGCGCTCTGCGCGTTGCTCAGGTGGCCGGAGCCTCCCATGATCCGCCGCTTCAGCCACGCCGGCCGCTGCGAGGTTTTCTGCAGGTACGGGCAGTAGTTCGACTCGATCGCCAGCACGTCCACGCCCGCCAGACGCTGCGCCAGGAGCGGCGACGGCCTGCCGACATCGGTCGCGTAGCCCAGCTCGGCGCCGCAGGGCAGCGACACGCGGAACGCCGCTACGCCCATCTCGTCGTGCGACATGATCGTGGCGCTCGCGCTGACCCCTTCGACGATCTCGCTCGGGTCGTCGCCGAGCATCCGGTCGCCCAGCCCGAAGAACCCCCGCCTGGCCGCGGAATGCGCGTGCGATTCGTGCAGGCACAGCGGGAAGGCGCCCCTTCGGCCCCGGATCCATCCAGTATGGCAGTGGTCGGAATCGAGGTGCGTGACGAGCGCCGCCCTGACGTCGGACAGGTCCACGCCGTGCGCTGACAGCAGGAGTCTCGTGCGCCTCGGGGAGAGCCCCAGGTCGAAGAGCACAACGTCCCGGCTTCCATCCGCTCGTCGGGTCACCAGCGCCGAGCAGTTGCCGCGTGAGCCGCTGGCGAGCACGCACAGGGCGGAGGACTCGATGCGCTGGGGATCCGGCATCGGCGGAGCGTACCGCCAGACCGCTTACGGCGCCTTGACGGCGACGTGGCACACGCACACGCCGAAGGTCATCCGGCGCTGCGCGGTCACCTCGAACCCGGCGCCCTCGAGCAGGCGGCGCATCGAGGGCCGGTCGAGGAACGTCTCGATGGACCGGGGCAGGTACCGGTACGCGCCGGAGCGGTCCCGCGCGATGAGCGTCGCGGTCCACGGCATGATCCGGCGGCAGTAGAGGTCGTTGATCCACGCGATCGGCGCGGGGCTGGGGCGGTCGAACTCCAGCACGGCCAGCCGCCCGCCGGGCCGCAGCACCCGGAAGAACTCCCCGACCGCCCGCGCCGGGTCCTGCACATTGCGCAGCCCGAACGCGATGGTGACCACGTCGAAGCGGGCGCTCTCGAACGGCAGCTCCATCGCGTCGCCCTGGAGGTACGTCAGGCCGTCGCCCTTGGCCCTGGCGATCGCCAGCATCTCCGGGGTGAAGTCCACCCCCACGACGCTCGCGGCGCCCCCCGCCTTGAGCGTCCGGGTCAGATCACCCGTCCCGCAGGCGACGTCCAGCGCCTCGTCGGTCGGCATGATCCCCAGCAGCCGCACCGTCGCCCGGCGCCACGCCTGGTCGCGTCCGAACGAGTGCAGGCGGTTGTTCAGGTCGTACCTGCCCGCGATGGCGCCGAACATGGCGCGCACCTTCGCCGCCTTCTCCTCGTCGTGGTGCGGGTCGTGCGCCAGGTCGGCGTCGGTCCAGCCCTGGGGCTGCTCCTGCTGGGGCATTGTCGTCGGGGCGGTCATCTCCGGGATGGTAGCCGTTTCAAGGGCACGGCTGGACGCGCCGGCTTGGACCACCGACAATGCGCGC
Organism: Phycisphaeraceae bacterium; assembly: GCA_020639135.1. GTDB lineage: Bacteria > Planctomycetota > Phycisphaerae > Phycisphaerales > UBA1924 > JACKHE01. Next base: position 492,756 of record JACKHE010000002.1, on the reverse strand, counting down.
ATGAACACGCGACGCCTCATCGTTCTGACCATTGCCGCCTCGCTGCTCGCGCCCCTTGCGGGGTGCGTCACCAACGCCGCCACGGGCCGGCGGCAGTTCAACTCACTCAGCCGGGCCGAGGAGATCCAGCTGGGAACCGAGGCGGCGCCGCAGCTCGCCGCGGAGTACGGCGGTCCGATGGGCAACGCCTCGCTCCAGGCGTATGTCCGGCGCGTCGGGATGTCGATGGTCCCGGGTGTTGAGGGCGATTACGCGAGCCTGCCGTGGGAGTTCACGCTGCTGGACTCGGACGTGATCAACGCCTTTGCGCTGCCGGGCGGGAAGGTCTTCATCACGCGCGGCTTGGCGGAGAAGCTCGACGACGAGGCGGAGCTCGCCGGCGTGCTGGGGCACGAGATCGGCCACGTCACCGCCGAGCACGCGGACAAGCGGATCACCTCGCAGATGATCGTCGCGGGGATCGCCATCGGTGTCAGTGTCGCCACGCAGGACGAGGACAGCGAGTTTCTCAGGGTCGGTGTGCCCGCGCTCGTCGGTGTCGGCGGGCAGGGGTTCCTGCTCAAGTTCGGCCGGGACGAGGAGCTCCAGGCAGACGGCCTGGGCATGCGCTACATGAGCCGCGCGGGGTACGACCCTTCGGGTCAGCTCGACGTGATGCGCGTGCTGGCTGCGGCGTCGCAGGGGCCGCGCCAGCCGGAGTGGGCGAGCACGCACCCGCACCCCGAATCACGCATCAAGGCGATCCAGCAGAAGCTCAACAACCGGTACAAGGACGTCCACGGCGAGCGGTATCAGAACCGGTATCACAACGAGTTCCTGTCGCGGATCACACACTAACCCGTGCCACGACCCAGCTTGCTGGGTCGTGCTCTTCAGTCCGAGAGTTCAGGTGGAATAAGACACGACTCAGCAAAGCCTGAGTAGTGGCACGGGCACGGGGTCAGCCCGGTGCGTTGGCCGCGATGAACCGCGCCCAGTTGCCGAAGCGGAAGCCTTCGATATCTTCCTCCGACCAGCCGCGATCGCGCAGGCCGTCGGCGATGATTCCGAGGTCACGCGGCGCGTCGATCCCCTGGGGGAGCCAGTCGGAGCCGAAGCCGCCGTCCATATCGGAGCCCAGCCCCACGCCGTCGCGCCGGCCCATGAGCTCGGCGATGCGGTCGATGTGATCGAACAGCTTGGACAGCCGCGCCCGCGTCGGCGGGTCGTGCGTGACCTTGGGGTCGATGAAGTTCGAGACGAGGTTGACGCCCACCATCCCGCCCCGGCGCCCGATCTCGGCGATCGTCTCGTCGGCGAGGTGCCGTTCGGGATACGAGTTGACGAAGGCTCGGACGTTGGAGTGCGACGCCATCACCGGCCGGTCGGTGAGCTCGAGCAGGTCCTCGGTGGATTGCTGGCTCAGGTGCGACAGGTCGTGGATGACGCGCAGCTCGTCCATCGCGGCGATGAACTCCCTGCCCTGCGCGTTGATCCCGACACCAGGTGTACCGTTGCCCCCGGAGTAGCGTGAGCCGTGGCTCCACGAGAGGCCGATCGCGACGACCCCGGCGTCCACCCACCACGACAACTCCTCAGGCGAGCGGATCGGGTCGGCGCACTCGACGAGGATGCCCACGTGGAGCTTGCCGGACTGCGCCATTTTCGGCGCCGGGGATTCGGCGATGACCTCCGCCGCGCCCATACCGCCCCGGACCGCGCCGACGCCGGCGTCAATGCGCAGCGCCTGCCGCAGCCCGAGCGCGATGTGGCCCTGATCGACCCAGGTGCGGTACACCTCGAGCTGCGCGCGCCCGCGCCGGCTCGCGGCTTCGACGTCACCCTCCGGGTACCCCTCGGCGTCGTTCCCATTCATCTCGGTGAAGATCGTCCCCAGGCAGGCGACGACGCCGCCGGCGCGGAGCGAGGGCAGCGTGACCGCGGCGGGGAGCCAGGGGCCGGTGACCTTGGCGAGATCGGCGCAGGTCATGTCGCGCTTGTTGACTGCGAGGCAGGCGAGATCGAGATGGGCGTCGAACCAGTGGTTGGGCATGAATAATGCTAGGATCTACGAAACCCACAAAGCCGATTTGCCAACAAAGATTGTGAATCGAAAGGACGCCCGCGATGACCGAGGAACGGCTGCAACGCATCAACTGCCCGAAATGTCAGCAGATGATGACCCAGATCACTGTTGACGATGGCATCGTCGTCGATCGCTGCTCCAATTGTGGTGGGTTGTTTCTCGATGTGTTCGAGAAAGAGTATCTGGCCAAGGCGAAACAAAGGGCGATCGACATCGACCTTGAGACTGGGCGGGATGCTGGCGCCACAGACGAGATCCACGTCATCTCCTGCCCTCGGGATCAGAGCCGGATGATTCATATCCAGGCGCTGGAAAACCATAAGGTCGGTATCGAGACCTGCACCATATGTGGCGCGGTGTTCCTGGATGCTGGTGAGTTGAAGCAACTCACTCGAAAGAGCTTGCTTGACAAGTTGAAATCGGTCCTGAACTAAACCGCGATCAACTCCGCGGGCGCATCTGTCAGGATCTCCGCCTCGGTCTTCGCCAGCACCTCGTCCACCGTCACACCTGGGGCCAGCTCCGTCAGGCGGAATCGCTGCCGGCTCTCGTCCATCTCCAGCACGCACAGGTCGGTAATGACCATGTCGATGCAGCGCTTGCCGGTCAGGGGGAGCGTGCACTCCCTGAGGATCTTCGCCTCGCCCTTTTTGTTGGTGTGCTCCATCGCGACGACGACCTTTTTGACGCCCGCGACGAGGTCCATCGCGCCGCCCATGCCCTTGATCATCTTGCCGGGGATCATCCAGTTGGCGATGTCCCCCTCCTGGCTGAGCTGCATCGCGCCGAGGATCGCCAGCTGCACGTGGCCGCCCCGGATCATCTCGAAGGACTCGCTCGACGAGAAGTACGCGGCGCCCGGGACGGCGGTGATCGTCTGCTTGCCGGCGTTGATGAGGTCGGCATCGACCTTGTCGTCGGTCGGGAAGGGCCCGATGCCGAGCAGGCCGTTCTCGGATTGCAGCCAGACCTGCATGCCCTTGGGGATGTAGTTGGCCACGAGGGTGGGCATCCCGATGCCGAGGTTGACGATGTAGCCGTCCCGCAGCTCCTTGGCCGCCCGCTTGGTGATTTCTTCTCTGGTCAGCGCCATGGGCGGAGTTTATCGGGAATCGACGCCGCCGGAACCGGGGCGGCGTGATCCGGTGAAAAATCACGGATCCGCGGGAACCTCGGGGGCCCCTCGGGGCATGTCATGATGTCGGCGGCCGGCAGCGCCGGACCACGACCGCATCGACGGAAGGACCAATGAGCACCCAGGCCGCCATCTTGCACCCCATGCCAATGCTGACCGAGACCGAGCCGGCGCCGAGGGTTGAGGCCCTGCTCATCGAGCAGGCCAAGCGCGACCGGACGGCCTTCGAGCCGCTGTACCGCGAGCACCACGAGGCGATCTTCCGCTACCTCTGCCGGCGGACCGGCTCCGAGCACGCGGCGCAGGATCTCGCTTCGGAGGTCTTCCTGACTGCGATGCTCCGGATCGGGTCCTACTCGCACCGCGGCGTCCCCTTCCGCGCCTGGCTCTACCGCATCGCGACGCTCAAGGCGAACCGCTGGGCGCGGCAGCGCGGCGTCCGTCGCGAACGGCCCATCGCCGAGGCGTTGCACCTCGTCGGGGGCGATCACGAGCACTCCGCGTTCGACTTCGAATCGGCGCAGGCGGCGCTGCTTTCGCTGCCCCCCCGCTACCAGGCGGTGCTGACGCTGCACCATCTGGAGGGGATGCCGGTCGAACGGGTCGCGCAGGTGATCGGCAGGCCCGCGGGGACGGTGAAATCCAGGCTCGCCAGGGCGCGGCGGGCGATGCTCAAGGCGATCGAATCACAGGAGAACAGCCATGCGTGACCGGAACGACTCATTCAACAAGGTGGACCGGGCGCTCGACGACCTCGGCGCGCGTGAGTGGCGCACGCCGGAGCTCGGGACGCTCACCACAAAGGAGTTTGCGATGACTGTGAAGAACGGCAGGAAGCTCTCGCGGAATCGGATCGTGGCCCTCGTCGGCGCGCTGGCCGTGGTCGGCGCCGGGACGGCCTTCGGCGCGGCGTACGCGATGGGCGCCTTCCGCGGCAAGATCGTCACCGACAAGGGTCAGGAGTTCGACGTCGAGATGACCGAGACCGCCCAGGGCGTGTACGAGGGCACGACGGCCGAGGGCCACCAGGTGCGGTTCATCACCGAAGAGGCCGGGGGCGAGAATCGCATCGACATGTTCATCAAAGCAGATGAGCCGGGCGAGGAGGGCACGTACACGTTCTCCGTGGACACCGAGGATCTGCACAACCAGTGGGCGGCGCAGGAAGCCCAGAAGCACGAGGAGCAGCACCGGAAGCAGCTGCACCAGCAGGCGCAGCATCACGAGGCACTGAAGAAGCAGGAGCAGGCGGAGCAGAAGCCCGAGGAAGCCGATCCCGAGCAGTGAGCTTCCAGACACTGAGCGCCCGCCCGACCAACGTGGGCGGCTCAGGAATCGGCAGGCCGGACGCCCCTGGGTGTCGCGGCCTTCGCCGATGCGCGGGGAGCGTTGAACGAGATCAGGACGCCGAGACCGTCCGCTGCTCGATCCGCTTCTCGCTGTGCGTCAGCACGATCCCATCGATATACGCCCCGACGGTGTGCACGGCGTCCGGCTCGATCTCGCCAATCGGGACGACCTTGTTCACCTCCGCGATGGTCACGGCGCCGGCCTGGGCCATCATCGGGTTGAAGTTCCGCGCCGTCTTGCGGTAGCGGAGGTTCCCCGTCTCGTCGGCGACGTCGGCGTTGACCAGCGACAGGTCCGCGCGGAGCCACGTCTCCAGCACGTACTCACGCCCGTCGATCACGCGCGTCTCCTTGCCCTCGGCGATCTGCGTCCCCACGCCGGTGGCGGTGAAGAAGGCCGGGATCCCGGCGCCCCCGGCGCGGATGCGCTCGGCCAGCGTGCCCTGGGGGTTGAACTCGACCTCGAGCTCGTGCTCGAGGAACTGCCGCGCGAACTCCTCGTTCTCGCCGACATAGCTGGAGATCATCTTCCGGATCTGCTTCGTCTGGAGCAGCAGCCCCAGCCCCCAGTCATCGACGCCGGCGTTGTTGCTGATGGCGGTGATGTTCTTCACGCCGGTGTCGCGGAGCGCGATGATGAGCTGCTCGGGGATGCCGCAGAGCCCGAACCCGCCGGCCATGATGGTCATCCCGTCGCGGATGACGCCGTCGGCGACGAGCTTGTCCATGACGGCCCTGGGGGAGTCGAATCGTTTGTTGACCATGGTGCGATGAGCATATCAGGGCCCGCAGAGTGCGTCGATCACCGAGTTTTTCGTGGAGACCGGATCGGATCCGCTGTAGCTTCGAGATTGATCGATTGTCTCTGGGGGGCCGGAGCACAGCCATGTTGTCAAGACCCGTCCTGACCAGCCTGATCGGCGCGCTGTCTGCCGCGCCGGCCCTGGGGCAGACCACCCTCAATGTCTCCCACAGGGCGGCCGATGCGCACTTCATCCTTCAGGACGGCGTCAACAACATCAACTCCGGCGAGCTGCACGAGACCAACATGCCGGGGGTGTTCAACCCGATTGCGGTCACGGCGGACCCCGGCACGTTCTCCTCCCTCGTCAGCTTCATGGGGCCGGGACTGGCCCGAGCCGACTCGCTGGTGGACGCAGCCACGATCCAGACCGGGCAGGGGACCGTCTCGGCCTTCGCACAGACCGGTTTCGACTACGGGTTCACGATCGATGCGTCGATGCCGTATTCGCTGGAGATCGAGTACGAGGGTGTGGCTCCGGACTCCGGGGAGTCCTTCTCGCTGGTCTTTGCCGCCGTCGGCGGCGGTGAGCTGCTACGGCTCTCATCCGGTGATTTCGGGCCGAACTCGGGCCCCCCCACCGTCCTGAATGCATCGATCGGCGGGTCCCTGCCCCCGGGGGATTACCTCATGAACGTGGTCTCGCAGCCAAGCCACCACGCCGCCGGGAGCGGCGTTTTCGAGTTCTTTCCCATGCGATACAGCCTGACGCTAGAGGTCGGGCTGCCGGGCGATCTCAACGGCGATTGCATCGTGGATACGGCGGATCTTGGCGCCCTCCTCTCGGCGTTCGGGGGCAGTGGTGTCACCGGCGACCTCAACGGCGACGGCGTGATCGATACGGCGGACCTGGGCGCGTTGCTCACCCGCTTCGGAGTGATCTGCCCGTAAGGCCCCCCGATCGCTCCCGGAACTTGGTTTGGAGGGCCCAATCCCCGATTCGTTCCTTGCCCGGGGGCTCCCTCCGGCTACACTAGCGGAGCGTCCGTGATTGGTGGACGCCGCTGTCTGTTGGACTCTCCCGACCGGCAGCAGAAACCCGATACCGGGACCGTACTCAGCCGGGCCTCCCAGCCCACCACACAAGCGAGCCCTCGCGGGACCGCGAGTCGGCGTCGTGGCCAGTGTCGCCACAGCCGATGTCCAGTCCGCGCCCGCCAGCTCCGCTGCCTCCGGAGACCGCCAGCGATGGCCGACAGCAAACCTTCCCTCGTCGAGGAACTCATCGAATCCGGCATCCACTTCGGCCAGCGCACCAGCGGCTGGAACCCGAAGATGGGGCGCTACATCTACGGCAAGCGCAACGGGATCCACATCATCGACATCAAGGAGACCATCAAGGGCCTCCTGCTCGCCAAGAAGTTCCTGACCCGGACCGTCGCCGGCGGCAAGGATGTCTGCTTCGTCGGCACCAAGCGTCAGGCACGGCCGATCCTCGTCGAGCGCGTCAGCTCGGTGCAGATGCACTACGCGACGGAGCGCTGGCTCGGCGGCACGCTGACCAACTTCCGCACCATCCGCTCCCGCCTCAAGAGGCTCGAGGAGCTCGAGGCCATCGAGGCCAGCGACAACTTCGAGAGCTACTCCAAGAAGATGGAGTCCATGCTCCGGCGCGAGATGCGCAAGATCAAGCGCAACCTCGACGGCATCCGCAACATGTCCAAGGCCCCCGGCGCGCTCGTCATCGTGGACATCCGCCGCGAGCTCAACGCGCTCGCCGAGGCGAAGAAGCTGGGCATCCCCACGATCGGCCTGATCGACACCGACGGCGACCCCGACCTGGTGGACATCCCGATCCCCGGCAACGACGACTCTATGCGGGCGATCGACCTGATCATCCGCGAGCTGTGCGCGGCGATCAGCGAGGGCAAGCAGGGCCGGACGATGCAGGCGGACAAGGGCGAGGGCGCCGAGGAGGGCGTGCAGGTCGGACGCCGCCGCTCGAGCCGGGCGCAGTACTCCGCGGACGAGCCCGCGGGCGTCGCGGCCGAGGCCGTCGCCGCCGGCGAGCAGCCCTCCGAGTGACGCAGCCCGCCTGACCCCCGACCCGCCCAAGCGGGCGGGCCGAACAGACCGATGAACCGATGGGCGCCCCGCCCTTCTCGCGGGGTCGGTCCATCGAAACGACGAGGCAACCCCACCGAACCGCAGCCGCGGAAGGAACACGCTCATGGAAGGATCAACCATGCAAGTCAACGCCAAGGACGTCATGACCCTCAGGGCCAGGACCGGACTGGGCATGATGGATTGCAAGAAAGCGCTGGCCGAGTCCGGCGGCGACCTCGACGCCGCCGAGGAGTCGCTGCGCAAGAAGCTCAAGGGCAAGATGGAGGGCCGCACCGAGCGCGCCGCCGGCGAGGGCGCCATCGCGATCGCCGTCAGCGACGACGGCCGGGCCGCGGCCATCGTCGAGTTCATCACCGAGACGGACTTCACCGCCAAGAACGAGAGCTTCCACAACGCCACGCAGAAGCTCGCGCAAATCGCCCTCAAGGGCAACGCCGGCGACGTCGCCGTCAATGACGAGATGAAACCGGTCATCGACGATGTCCGCATCACCACCGGCGAGAACGCCCAGTACGCCCGGGGTCACAAGCTCGAGGGCGGCGGCGACACCATGTTCGGCTCCTACATCCACCACGACGGCAAGACCGGCGTGCTGATCCAAGCCGAGGGCAACGTCAGCCTGGACATCCTCCGCGACATCTGTATGCACATCACCGCCGCGGTGCCCAGGCCCCTGGGCGTCGGCGTCGATGACATCCCCGCCGACGTTGTCGAGAAGGAGAAGAAGTTCGCCCTCGAGCAGGCGATGGAGTCCGGCAAGCCCCGGGAGATCGCCGAGATGATGGTCGAGGGCAAGATGCGCAAGTTCTACGAGGGCGTCGCGCTCCTTGAGCAGCCCTTCGTCAAGGACCCCGACAAGACCATCAAGCAGTTGCTCCCCAAGGGAGCGACGGTCGTCGGATTCCTCCGCTGGACCGTCGGCGAGACCGCGGCCTGAGCCGCCCCGCCGATTGAACAGGACCCAACAAGCCCTCCGCGTGTCTCGCGGGGGGCTTTTTCGTGTCCCGAAGAGGCCTCCGGCGTCGCATAGGCTTGAGGATCCCGGCGCCCCGGGGGCGATCCGCCCACGATTCACGAGACAACCCGAGAGAAGGAAGCAGCACATTGCGAAACGCTCTGTACGTCCTCGCCGCCTGCGTCGTCAGCGGCGCCGCGATGGGTCAGCCCACCGAACCGCTCGGCGGCGAGCTCTGCGCTCAGGCCCGGCAGCGCTTCTACCAGTCCGTCGATCCCTCGGAGCGGGGTCAGGCGGCCGCGCCCCGGGGCGCCGGATCGACCGACGTTCTGCACTACGACCTGGACCTCGAGGTGTTCCCCAGCACCGAGAACATCGCCGGCGCCTGCGACATCACGCTCCTGTCCACGGGTGACGGGCTCACCACGCTCCCGCTGCGCCTCCGCGAGCAGTTCAACATCACCTCGGTGACGGTCAACGGCGTCCCGGTGAACTGGAACCGCGTGGACACGGTCTTCTTCGACGTCACGCTCGACCGCGCGTACAACACCGGCGAGCAGCTCGTCGTCCGCGTCGAGTACAACGGGCAGGCGCTCGCCCGCGGGTTCGGATCGATCAACTTCGTCACCCACGGGAACGGGCAGGACCTGATCTTCTCCCTCTCGGAGACCGAGTTCGCCTACACCTGGTGGCCCAACAAGGACGACAACGCCGACAAGGCGACCGCCGACCTCCGGTACACCGTCCCGAGCGGCCTCTCCGTCGCGTCCAACGGCGTCCTCCAGTCGGTGACGAGCCCGGCGCCCGGCAAGTCCACCTACCACTGGCGCACCGACTACCAGACGGCGACGTACCTCATCTGCTTCAGCGCCGCCAACTACAACATGTTCACCGAGACGTTCAACCACGCCCAGGGCTCGACGCCGGTCGAGTTCATGGTCTTCCCGGAGGACGACTCCCCCGGGTACCGCGCCCAGGCCGCGGAGATGGTCCCCAAGCTCGAGGTCTTCTCCGACCTCTTCGGGCTCTACCCGTTCGCGGACGAGAAGTACGGCGTGTACCAGTTCGGCTTCGGCGGCGGCATGGAGCACCAGACCATGACCGGGCAGTCCACCGTCGCCAACTCGCTCGACGCGCACGAGCTCGCCCACCAGTGGTGGGGCGACATGGTGACCGCGCAGACGTGGAATCACATCTGGCTCAACGAGAGCTTCGCCACCTACAGCGAGGCCCTCTGGGAGGAGCACCGCCCCGGCTCGTCCGGCGCCCCCGCCCTGCACGCGGCGATGGACGCACGCAGGCCCTCGGCCGTCGGCGACTCCGTGTACGTCGTGGACGGGACCCTGGGGAACCTCAACAGGATCTTCTCCTACGACTTCAGCTACCTCAAGGGCGCCTGGGTCCTGCACATGCTCCGCAACGTCATCGGCGATGATGACTTCTTCCAGACCCTGGCCGCGTACCGCCAGGGCTACCAGTACGCGTCGGCGACCACGGAGGACTTCCAGGGCGTGGCCGAGTCGATCTCCGGGATGGACCTCGGCTGGTTCTTCAGCGAGTGGATCTACGACGTCGGCGCGCCGGCGTACCGCTACGCCTGGACCACGCACACCGTCGGGGCGCGCCACTTCGTCGAGGTGTACATCCGGCAGGTGCAGAACTCCGCGTATCCAGATTTCAAGATGCCCATCGACTGTGAAGCCACCGTGGGCGGATCGCCGGACACCTACCGCATCTGGAACGACGCCGACGGCGAGCACCTGCTATTCGAGACGCCCGGTGTGGCGACGGCGTTCCAGTTCGACCCGGACGACCGGATCCTCGCGACGTCGGTCGCCACAACCACGTTCGTGCAGGGTCCGCCCAAGATCATCGACACGCTCCCGGTCGAGGGCGAGATGCTCCCGGCGAGCGCCGTTGCGACGATCGACGTCACGTTCCACAAGCCGGTCAGCGCCAGCGGAGCGGACGTGACGCTGGTCGGCGCCAATACCGGCGCCGTGGCGTTCAGCGCCGCGTACGATGCCCCCGCGCAACGGCTCCGGATCACCCCGGACGAACCCCTCGCGGCGGATGACTACACGCTGACGATCGCCGATTCGGTCAGCGCCGGCGGGATCGCGCTCGACGGCGAGGTCCCCGGCGCCGGCGGCGGCGCGCTGCCCAGCGGCGACGGCCTGCCGGGCGGCGATGCGCAGTTCCACTTCACGATCACCAACTCGGCAGACCTCAACGGTGACGGCGTCGTGGACACCGCTGACCTGGGCATCCTGCTCAGCGTCTTCGGGACGAATGACGCCGGTTCGGATCTCAACGGCGACGGCGTCGTGGACACCGCCGATCTCGGGCTCCTGCTCGCCGCGTTCGGGAGCTGAGGCGATCCGGGCCTTGCGCAGCGGCCGCGACACGGCAGCTGGATTTGTTCTTTGATCTGACCGGCGCCGATCCGGTATGGTGGCCTTTCACACGGATCCACACCCCGCATGATCGACAGGAATCGCAGATGCCCAGAAAGCACACCCTGACGTCTGGAGCCGTCGCGCTCATCGCACTGCTGGCAAGCACGCTCGACGCCCACGAGGGGCACGACGTGAACCTCGACCCGGGGCCCGACGGCGCCGGCGGGATCTTCGACGCCAGCAACGTGGTCCTCATCGGCCGGCTCGGTCTGGGCGACTTCAACGGCATCGGCCTCACCTCCGGCGCCGACTGCTGGGGCTACACCTCGCCCGGCGGCCGCGAGTACGCGATCATGACCGCCGACGCGATGGTCGCATTCGTCGAGATCACCGACCCCGCCGAACCGGTCATCGTCGGCACGATCGCGCACGGCTCCAACCTGTGGTGCGACGTCAAGGTCGTCAACGAGCACGCCTACGTCAGCACCGAACTCTCCGGCGGGTCAATCCAGATCATCGACCTCACCGCCATCGACACCGGCGTTGTTTCGCTCGTCGGATCCATCTCCGACATCGGCGTCACCCGCGCCCACAACGTCATCGTGGACAACCTCGGGCAGCGGCTCTACCTCTGCGGCGCCAGGAACGGCGTCAGCTCCGTCGGCGGCGGCGGGCTTGTCGCGTTCGACGTGAGCGACCCCGCGAACCCGGTGTATCTCGGCGCGTACAACTCGAACTATGTCCACGATGCGCAGGTCCACGTCTTCGATTCCGGCCCCTACGCCGGCAAGACTATCGCGTTCTGCTTCGCCGCGGAGCTGGGCATCGACATCGTCGATTTCACCAACGCCGCGGCCCCGGTGCGACTCTCCCGGACGACCTACGCCGGGCTTGCATACTGCCACCAGGGCTGGTACGACCCGACGACCAACATGCTCTACCAGAACGACGAGCTCGACGAATACGACGGGTTCGTCAGCGTCACGACCACGCGTGTCTTCGACTGCACCGACCTGTCCAACCCGCAGTTCATGGGCGTGTACTCGACCGGGCTGCCCTCGATCGACCACAACCTCTATGTCCGGGACGGCTTCGTCTATCACGCGAACTACCGCTCGGGGCTCCGCATCTTCGATGCGACCACCAACGCGATCAGCCCCACCGAGGCGGGGTACCTCGACACCTACCCGGCCAATGACAACGTCGATTTCTCCGGCGCCTGGTCGGTGTACCCCTACTTCGACAGCGGCGTCGTGATCGTCAGCGACATCAACCGCGGCATGTTCATCGTTGATCCCACCTACGCGCTCAACGGGGGCGTCCCCTTCGAGTACGAGTACACCGATCCCATCCCCGAGGTGATCCCCGAGACCGGGATGACGTTCACGTTCAAGATCAACGACACCAACGGCGCCGTTGATCCGGACAATGTCTGGTTCTCCTACGCCAACACCACCAATCCCCCCGCTCCCGCCCCCCGGCACGGCGGTCACCCCCATACCGTCGAGCAGGCGATCCCGCTCGGCGGCGGGTTGTTCCAGGCGACCTTCCCACCGGCTGCGTGCGGTGACTCCCTCGAGTACTACTTCGTCGCCTACACCGCCGAGGGCATGCCGGTCATCAGCCCCTTCGCGTCGCCGATCGTCGGCGCTCCCAGCGCGGCGTTCTCCGCCGTTTACGCGTCGGGACTCAGCGCCGCGATCGAGGACGACTTCGAGACGGACCAGGGGTGGTCGCCCAGCCTCCCGACCGACACCGCGACCACCGGCGACTGGGTCCGGGTCGATCCCATCGGCACCGCAAACGCCGGCGGCATCGTCGCCCAGCCCGAGAACGACGCGACACCCGGGGCCGGGACGATGTGCTTCATCACCGGCCAGCAGCCCGTCGGCGACACCGGCGTCGGCACGAACGACATCGACAACGGCTACACCACCCTCCTCTCGCCGACGATCGACGCCTCAACGCCGGGAGACGCCATTCTCCAGTTCAACCTCTGGTACAGCAACGACACCGGCGCCGCGACCGATGATTCCATGACCGTCGAGATCTCCAACGATGACGGCCAGAGCTGGACCGTGCTCGAGACGGTCACCGCATCCACCAGCGGCTGGGAGCCACGCTCCTACGACGTCTCATCCATCCTCCCGACCACCTCGACGATGCGTATCCGCTTCATCGCCAGCGACGAGGGCAGCCCCTCGATCGTCGAGGCCGGCGTGGACGACGTCCTGATGCGGACCATCGTCTGCGCTCCCGGGCTCGCCGCAGACCTCAACGGCGACGGGATCGTGGACACCGCGGACCTTGGGATCCTGCTCGGGGTTTTCGGAACCAGCGATCCGCTGAGCGACCTCAACGGGGATGGGACGGTGGACACCGCGGACCTGGGCATCCTGCTCTCGGACTTCGGGGCCACGGTCTGACAAACCGGCGACGTCCGCGATAACTCGCGAAAATATGCTCGACAAGCCTAATTTCCGATGTAGGCTTGGATGCTTCAAACCAGCGCGCACGGCTTGTCCTGCGCCTCGACACCAACGACGAACGCCACGGGAGGGGCGGTGTCCGAGTGCCATTCACACGACACATTGCGCTGATCGCCGGGCTTGCGCTGCTCGGCGCCGTCAGTTCCGGAGCCTCGACAACCGCCGCTCAGGTCGCAGCGCCGGCTCCCGCTGAGCAGCCGCTGCCCGAGCACTATTACTACGTCTTCGATACCCCGACAGCGCTGACGATTGATCCCCGGCAGGTTGCGGTCCAGCGGTCCGCCGCCGCGTCCAGGGCCGCGATCAACGAGCCGCTCTCGCGCATCGCGGGTGTCGCCGCGGACGCCGTCGAGATGTGGCCGATCCCGGGCTGGTCGATCGGCCACCTCGACACGACGCAGCGCTCGAGCGTCGATCTCCGTCAGATGACCGATGATCTCGCGGACGATCCGTCGATCGAGTTCGCCTCGCCGGTGTTCATCGGCGCCGACGGCGGCCCCATCATCGTCACGCAGGACCTCCTCGTGCAGTTCGACCCGTCGGTCAGCGCCGACGACGCGGAGCAGACCCTCGCCGAGTTGGGCGCCGGCGTGGTGCTCGAGCACGGCTTCGGCGGGATCGACAACGCCTGCCGCGTCCGGAGCCTCGCCCGCTCCGGCTTCGATGTCCTCGACGCGGCGAACCGCCTCGCGCAGCGGGACGACGTCGTCTTCGCCGAGCCCGACATGATCTTCACGGGTCGTTCCGCGGTGGCGACCCCCAACGACGCCCTCTTCGCCTCGCTGTGGGGCCTCGACAACACCGGGCAGTTCGGCGGAACACCCGGGTTCGACCTGCAGGCGCTCCAGGCCTGGGACCTCGAGCAGGGAGACAGCAGCATCGTCGTGGTCGTCATCGATAACGGCGTGCAGCAGGATCACCCCGATATCAACCAGCGTCCCGGCGCCGATTTCACCACCGACGCGGGCAACGGGGGCCCGGTCAACGAGTGCGACAAGCACGGGACCGCCGTCGCCGGTTGCGTCTCCTCCATCAAGGACAACATGATCGGCGTCGCCGGCATCGCGCCGGGTTGCCGCGTCGCGAGCGCCAGGTGCATGATCGCCTCGCTCGACTGTTCCGGGGGCTGGACATCCCAGTCCTCGTGGACCGTCAGTGCGCTCAACTGGGCCTCCTCGATCGGCGCCAGGGTCACGAACAACTCCAACGGTTACGGCTTCACCTCCAGCGCCATCGGCTCCAAGTACCAGTCCACCAGGGGCGCCGGGATGGTCCACTTCGCCTCCTCGATGAACGACGGCGCCAGCACGATCGGGTATCCCGCCAGCCTCGCCGCCGTCAACGCCGTCGGATCCATCGATCCCGACGGCCTCCTCTCATCGTTCAGCAACTACGGAACCGGCCAGACGTTCGTCGCGCCCGGACGCAACATCGAGACCACGGATCGCACCGGCGCCGAAGGCTACAACGGCACGGATTTTCAGCTCATCTCGGGCACATCATTCGCTTCCCCGTACGCCGCCGGCGTCGCCGCCCTGGCGCTCTCGATGACACCGTCGCTCTCCGCGCAGGATGTCGAGGGCCTGATGAAGAGCACCGCGATGGATCTCGGCAATCCCGGGTACGACACCACCTTCGGCTACGGGCTCCTGCAGGCCCACGACGCCGTGATCGAGGCCTACAACCTGACGCCGCCAGGCCCCTGCGTGGCGGATCTCACCGGCGACGGTGTGGTCAACACCGCCGATCTTGGAGGTCTGCTCGGTGTCTTCGGCACCAACGACCCCTACGGGGACATCAACGGCGACGGCGTCACCGACACCTCCGACCTGGGTCTCCTGATCGCGGAGTTCGGACGCACCTGCCCCTGAGTCGCCCAGACACCGGCGCAGTCGGCGCTCGCATCAGCGCCTCGGCGTCGCGGTAGGTCCGAAAACACCACCCCGAGAACAAAAACGGCGTTCGGGCGTATCATCGGGTGGCCAGGAATCCACCCCACTGATCGCTCCAGCCGTTGGATCCGGCGCCCAGGGCACGCCGTTGCGGTCCATTGTCGGATTGCGGGAAGCACAGCCGCGGCGCCGGGGCACAATCGATCAGGGGTCCAGGTGATTCAGATCGGGACGTGGCGTGTATCGTCCCGTCCCGCAGCAGGACAGTCCCGATCCCTTCTCGGACCGCACTCGGAACACTCGGAGACACGAACCCCATGCCGCGACGCCTGATCCGGAGCATCACCGCCGCAGCCGCCCGCCGACGACGGGAGCGGGGTCTCGCCGCGCCCTCGCACTTCGAGCAGCTCGAGCCGAGAATCCTGTTCTCGACAACCGGTCCCGCCTTCATCCAGGACATCGTGGCCGACAACCGGGGCCTGATCACCCTGGACGTCTGCGGCGACCTCGACGCCAGCACCGTCAACGAGACCAGCGTGCAGGTCTTCACCGCCGGCGCGGACAACCTCTTCGGCACGTTCGACGACGTGATCGAGGCGAGCGGCGCCAGCTACAACATCAACACGGGGCGGATCACGATCCTCACGGTGCTCGACCCGGACACCCGCTACGGCGTCCGTGTTGACAGCTCGATCGTGCGCGGGACCAACGGGTTCCTGCTCGACGGCGAGTTCAACGGCGCCGGGATGCCCACCGGCGACGGCCTCTCCGGCGGCGACCTGCTCTTCTACACCAAGACCGCCACGACGAAGGTCGCCAGGTACACCACCAATCTCGGCGATATCGACATCGCGCTCTTCACCCAGGAGACGCCGATCACCGTCGCCAACTTCCTCAACTACGCCAACTCCGGGCGGTACGACAACACAATCATCCACCGCTCGGTCACCGACTTCGTCATCCAGGGCGGCGGGTTCAAGAACCAGCTCGGGTTCCGGTCCATCGACCGGGACGCGGCGATCCAGAATGAGCCGGGGATCTCCAACACCCGCGGCACCGTCGCCTTCGCCAAGGTCGGCAACAACCCCAACTCCGCAACCTCGGAGTGGTTCTTCAACCTCGGCGACAACTCGGAGAACCTCGACAACCAGAACGGCGGCTTCACCGTCTTCGGCGAGATCACCAACCAGGCCGGACTCGACGTCATGGACGCCATCGCGGCGCTCGACACCGTCAACGCCTCCGGGATCAACAGCGCATTCACCGACATCCCCGTCACCGACATCGATCTGATCAGCGGCAACCCCGCCGCGCTCAACCCGACCGCCACCGTCGCCATCCATCGCGTCGCCGTCATCCAGGACCTCTCCGCGACGCCGCCCGAGCAGATCCAGGCGGACTCCTACACCTACGGCTCCAACCGCGATGTCTTCGTCACCGTGTACGACCTCGGCGGCCTCGGCCGCGACGAGATCGACAACGTCGTCTCCGTCAAGTTCAGCGGCAATACCGTCTCCTCGATCAAGGTCAGCGGCGACCTGCCCGCCGGCGCCATCGGGCTTGTCATCGGCGACGCCAGCCGTGTCGGATCCATCAGGGACAGCGGCGCCGACTCGAGCATCGCCTTCATCTTTTCCAACGCCCCGGTCAGCTCCATCAATCTCAAGGGCGACATCACCGGTTTCAACATCAACGGGCTCAACCTCGGCGGCGTCCTGCTCTCGGACGATGTGGACAACGACGGCGTCTTCGACGATCAGACCTCCGTCCTCATCAACAGCGGCGAGATCAAATCCTTCCAGAGCACCGGCGCCATCTCCGGCGACATCCTGCTCCCCGGCGGTGTCTCCCGGCTCAACCTCAGGGGCCTCGTGAGCGACTCGCAGATCCGCCTCGGCGCGGCCGAAGACCCGCTCGCCACGATCAAGGCGCAGATCAGCGACGCGCACAACACCATGCTCGTCTCCGAGGCCGCCTTCCAGACGCTCACCGTGGACCGCTGGACCGTGGACACCGGGGCTCCCAACACCCCCATCGACGCCCCGGCGATCCGGAGCCTCAAGCTCACCGGCGCCTTCGACGCCGACCTCACCCTCACCGGCGTCGCCGACAGCGAAGACCCCACGCTGGGCAAGATGAACGCCACCAACGGCCTCTTCGGCGCCACCTTCGACATCACCGGCGACCTCGATTCGTTCAGCGTCCGGGGCGACACCGGCTTCATCGACGTCAACGTGGTCGGTTCGATCAACAAGATCAAGCTCGACGACCTGCTCAACTCCTCGATCACCTCGACCAGGGCGGGCACGCTGTCCTCCGTCAAGATCGGCGCAGTCACCGAGACCGATGTCCGATTCGTCCAGGACGTCCGCAAGCTCACCGCCGGGAGCTGGGACGGCGGGTCGCTCGCCGCGACCGCGATCCAGACCCTCAAGGTCACCGACCGCGACGGCGTCTTCAACCCGGACTTCCATCTCGACGTCGGCTTCATCGCCGGTGTCAGGTCCAAGTCGATCACGATCGACAGCGCCATCACCGGCGGCATGTGGAACGTCGCCGGCGACGTGGACCGCATCCGGATCCAGGACGCCAGCGACGCCGAGATCGTCGTCAACGGCTCCGTGGTCTCGTTCTCCGGAGGCGACCTGACCCGGTTCAACCTGGGCATCCGTGACGAGATCAACACCGTCACCACCGGGACCTGGTTCCGCGGCAACGCGGCGATCAACATCTTCAACCGCATGACGGTCAACGGCGACTTCAGGGCCGACCTGACCGCCACCCACGCCAACCGCTTCCTCATCGCTGGCGACCTCTACATCGCCGACGTGTTCTTCACCCAGCAGCCCGACATCTTCGGGACCTACAGCATCCGCGAGCTGACCGTCGGGGGCGAGATGCGCGACGTCGAGTTCCGCGCCGCGTTCCGGGTCGGCGACATCTCCGCCAAGGCGATGCACAACTCCATCATCGGCGTCAGCAACAGCATCCCCAACAACGACTTCCCCGTGAGGACGGACGTTGACGGCTTCGCCTCCATCGAGTCCGTCACCATCAGCGGGCCACGCAACGGCGCCCCCAACTTCACCGATTCGTACATCATCGCCGCGGGCATCGGGGACGTTGTTCTCGGCGAGATCGAGTCCTTCAACAGCAACCACGAGTTCGGCGTCGGCGCCTTCCAGCTCGACTCGATCACCTACTTCGCAGACGGCGAAGAGGTCAACCTCCACGGCAACCAGCTCAACGTCTCGCCCGAGCCCTTCGGCGACTTCGAGATCCGCATCAACTTCGAGCGCTTCGACGACACGACGGGCTGATCAGACGCCAACTCCAAGCCAACGCCGCAGCGCGTCCAGCCTCCGCACCGAAGCGGTGAACCGCGCCTCGGCGTCGGGGATCGCTGCACGCTCGATCGCCCCCCGGATCGCCGCGACCAGCCCCACCGCGGGGCACGCCCGGACCTGACCCGGCGCATTGACGCCGTCCATGATGAGGTCGGCGCCGGCCGTGAACGCCATCGCCGCGGCCTCGCCCGGCGACCACCTCCCGGTGATCGCGCCCATGTCGATCGAGTCCGTCACGACGAGCCCTTCGAATCCCATGGAATCCCGCAAGACGCCCTGGGTGTGGGCGCGCGACAGGCTCGCCGGCAGGTCCGGATCAATCGACCGATCGAGCAGGTGGCCGGTCATGACCAGCGCGCCAGGTTCATCCGAGAGCGCCCGGTACGGCGCCAGTTCGACATCCCGCTGTGTTGTCGCCGTGATGTCCACGAGCCCCCGGTGCGTGTCGCCCGTCGCCGATCCGTGACCCGGGAAGTGCTTCAGACAGGACGCGACTCCTCGCTTGCGGTGCTCCTCGATCCAGACGCGCGCGCAGCGGATGACCGCGTCGAGGCCGTCCCCGAACGAGCGGCCCAGACCCGCGATGACGGCGCTCCCCGCCGCGATCGAAAGATCCACGACCGGCGCCAGGTTGACGTTGATTCCCAGCGAAGTGAGCTGCTCCGCCTGTTCGCCGGCGAGGCGCCGTTGCTCGTCGTCAGGCAGCCGCGCAAACTCCGCGGCGGGAACTCCCGGGTCGAACCCCTGTTCCTTGCGGAGCCTGGCGACGTTGCCGCCCTCCTGATCGATCATGATCAACAGGCCGTCGCCGAGCGACTCGCGCAGGCACGCCGTCAACTCCCGGACCTGCGAGGGTGATTCGATGTTCCGTGGCCCGCCGGTGGCCAGGTCGCGGTCGAACAACACAACCCCGCCGATCCGCGCTTCGGCGCAACACTCAAGATCCGCTCGCAGCTCCGGTGAGTCCGGGCCTGCGCCGCGGACACCCAGCACGAGGCAGCCGCCGATGCGCTCGATCAGATCATTCATGGCGCGCCCCTGATCCGAACGACGGGACGCAGACGCACGTCAGGAACGCCGCGCTCGACGCGAAGCACATCCGCCAGCCCCCGGCGATCGGCTCGCCCACGATCCAGGGCTGCCCGAGCGCCCAGGTGACGACGAACCCGACCACCAGCGCCGCGATCGCGCTCTCCGGGGCGCCTCGCCGGGTCAGCAGCGCCGCCGCGAAGACGCCCAGAAGCCCCGAGTACGCGTAGATCATCACCCCCAGCGCCAGGTCGATCAGGTCGTTCCTCGGCGCCCACCAGACGCAACCCGACGCGAACGCGGTCAGCGCAACGGCCCAACTCAGCACGGCCAGGCGCGACGCCCGCGCGACCTTCCGCGCTCCCCCGCCCTCCCCGATGCCAAAGTCGCGCACCGTCGCCGACGCCATCGCGTTCAGCGCCGAGTCCAGGCTGCTCAGCGCCGCGGCGAAGAGCCCCGCCAGCAGCAGCCCCTTGACGCCGGTGGGCAGCGTCCCCAGCGCGTACTCCAGGAAGACCTTCCGCCCCTCCGGCGCCTCGGGCGCCAGGGCCGCGCCCATGATCGACGCATCGTGATGCCGGAGGTACAGCAGCAGACCCAGCAGCATGAACACCCCCGTGACCACCGCGCCCACCAGCCCGGCGCCGATGATCGCCAGCCGCGCCCGCGAGGCGTTCCTGCACGTCAGCAGGCGCTGCGCCAGGTCCTGGTCGGTCCCGAACGCCGCGGCGTTGAAGAGCGTCCACCCCAGCAGCACGGTGGGCATCGCGAAGTTCGACTCGAGGTCCCACCGCCAGTCGAAGACCGTCAGCTTGGATGTTCCGTCAGCGGTCGTCGCCGTGCGGAGCGCCTGCGCGATCGTGGGCGTGTCCGCGGGGATTTCCCGCAGCAGCAGCGCGATCGCGACCGCCGCCGCGCCCAGCAGAATCAGCAGCTGCGCCAGGTCCGTCCAGACAACGGCCGCGATCCCCCCCATCGCCGTGTACGCGCAGGCGATGCACGCGACCGCCAGGATCGAGACCTGGAGATGCCCGGGCCGGAGATCGCCGAAGACCACCAGCGCGAACGGGATCGACGCCGCGAAGAGCCGGGCGCCGCTGGCCATCACACGCCCGATTAGGAACGCCCCGCTGGCGGCGCGTTGCGTGACGATCCCGTACCGCGATCCCAGCGCCTCGTACACCGTCGTCACGCCCAGCCGGTAGTACGCCGGCACGAAGACGATCCCGACGATCAGCACACCGATGACCATGCCGACCGTCGCGGACAGGTACGTGAGATCCCCCTCGTACGCCTTCTGGGGCCCCCCGATGAAAGTCACCGCGCTCAGCGATGTCGCGACGACCGATGCCGTCACCGCCCACCACGGCATCCGCCCGGACGCGCGGAAGAACTCGTTCTCCGCCTGCGCCTGATCCCCGCGCAAGGCACGCCGGCGCCGCCACCCGACCCCGGCGCCGATCCCGATCACCAGCAGCGCCGACAGCGCCAGGACGGACCAGTCCACCCAAGTCAGCATCCCTGCAGCGCCCCGCGGAGTTCGCCCCCGGACGATTCCAGCAGCGCCATCGCCTCGTCGAGTGGGACGCCGCGCCGGCGCATGACGACCGCCGCCTTGACATTCCCGCCGGCGGCGTCGAGCAGCTCGAAAGCGTCGTCCCTGTCCAGCCCCGTCAACTCCGCGATGATCCGCGCCGCGCGGTCCCGCAGCTTGTTGTTGCTGGCGCGCAGGTCCACCATCAGGTTCTCGAACACCTTGCCCGATTGCGCCATCAGCGTCGTGGAGATGATGTTCAGAACCATCTTGGTCGCCGTTCCGGCCTTCATCCGGGTCGAACCTGTCAGCGCCTCGGGGCCGGTCTCGACGACGATCAGGTGATCGACCCCGTTTGGCTCGGAGATCGGCGAGCACGTCAGCAAGCCCGACACGGCGCCCATCGACCGCGCGATCCTCGCGGCGCCGATCGCGTAGGGCGTCGTCCCCCCCGCCGCGATGCCCAGCACGCTGTCCCGCGCGCCGATCCCCAGTGATTCCAGCTCCCCCCGCGCCCCGTCCGGGTCGTCCTCAAGCGACTCGCTCGACACGCGCAGCGCCGCGTCGCCGCCGGCGATGATCCCGACGACGCGCCCCGGCTCCGACTGGAATGTCGGCGGGCACTCCGCGGCGTCGAGCACACCCAGCCGGCCGGAAGTGCCCGCGCCTACGTACACCAGCCGCCCTCCGTCGCGAAACCCAGCAAGCGCCGCTTCGATGAATGCGACGATCGCGCCGGACGCCGCACCGACCGCCGGCGCCACGAGCGAATCCTCAGCGTTGAGCATCGCCACGCACCCCGCGACACCCACCCGATCGAGACCGTTCGTGCGCGCGTTTCGGTGCTCTGTGATCGTCCACGACCGATCCGGCGGATGCGCGGGTTGGTTCGTCATTTCGGTCACGGACGGTTGACCCACGAACCTGACAGCACGCCCGCCTCGCCCCCGGTGACGCCCGGCAGCGAGATGGGCACGCCGTCGGCGCACAGGGCGCCGAGCACGGCGAAGCACGCCGCCTCCCGCGCCTCGGGCTCGACACCGAGCGCCGAGGTCGTGATCACCTCGTGCTTCGAGAGTCTTCGGATCACCTTGACCAGCGCCGAGTTGTGGACGCCGCCCCCGGCGAGCGCGATTGCCCCGCCATCACGCAGCTCCAGCCGGGTCAGCGCCTCGGCGATCGTTTCAGCTACGCCGGCGACGGCCGTCGCGCACAGGTCGTCGCCGATCAGCCTGGTCCGCCACCGCTCGACCCAGTGGTGCGCCTCGTCGCCGGTCCCGAGCGAGCGAGGGTTGTTGGCGTGCGCCGCGAGCGCCTCGGTCAGCTCACCCAGCGCCTTGTCGTCGATGCTCCCGTTCAGCGCCGCGGTTCCCCCGCCGTCGTAGGGCGCGCCCAGCCCGGCCCTGGCCGAGGCGTCGATCACCTGGTTGCAGGCGCAGACATCGAACCCGGCGAGCGCGTCCGACGGCGCCCCGGCGCGCAGCAGCGTGCAGTTGCAGTATCCCCCGAGATTCACGATGACGAGATCACGCCCAGCCTCACGGAAGAGCACCCGGTCGGCGATCGGCGTCAGCGGCGCGCCCTGCCCGCCGCTCGCCAGATCGGCGCCGCGGAGGTCCGAGACGACCGGGCAGCGCAGCGCCCGGGCGATCGGCCAAGGGTTGAGCAGCTGCCAGCTGATCGGTGGGTTGTGGACGATCGTCTGCCCGTGCGCGCACAGCAGGTCGCATCCCTGGGCGTGCTCGGCCAGCCGAAGCGCCGCCGCGGCGTGCAGCTCACCGAACTCGAGCGCGATCCTTGCGATATCCCGCGCCGGCATCGATACACCCGAGGCGAGGGCGCGCAGGGGCCCCCCCAGTTCACCCAGCGGCGCCGATTCCATGCCGACGACCTCGCACTCCATCGAGAGCCCGGCGCCCCGGATCCGCACCGCCGCCAGGTCCAGCCCGTCGAGGCTGGTGCCGGTCATCGCGCCCAGAACGGTCCGCATCCGGGATGGATCCGCGTGCGCCATACCAGCAGCCTACCGCCGATCCGGCAACGCCGCCGCCCGGTGGCGGTACAGTGTCGTCAGACCCGAACCAACCCCGCCACACCGGAGCGTTATCCATGCGATCCCTTCGCGCCGTCCTGTGCTGTTCGCTGCTCGCCGCGCCGTTGGCCCTTGCCCAGCAGCGCACGCACCACATCACCGAGGACGACTACTTCACGATCGCCACGATCGCCGAGATCGAGTTCGCCCCGGACGGCCGGCACATCGCCTACACGGAGCTGCGCTGGGACGAATCCCTCGACCGCCGCAACACCGACCTCTGGATCGTTGACACGCTCACCAGGGAGCCCACCAGGCTCACCTTCGACCCCGCCACCGAGGGCAGCCCCCGGTGGAGCCCAGACGGCCAGTGGCTCTACTTCACCGCCAACTACGAGCGCGGCGACGCCGAGGCGCCGCCCGAGGACGGGTCCACCCAGGTCTGGCGGATGCGCCCCGACGGCTCCGCGCTCGCCGCGGTGACGCGTGAGGAGAGCGGCATCGAACAGTACGAGCTCTCGCGGAGCGGGAAATCCCTGTACTTCACCGTCGATAACGACATGGGCGACCGCGACGAGTTCGACAAACTCCGCGCCGAGTTTGACACCCTCGAGTACGGCGATGGCGCGAAGTCCACGACGATCCTGAAGAAACTCGACCTGACCTCCTGGCGCGAGCAGACCCTCATCGACGAGGACCGCTCGATCCACGAGTTCGCCGTCGCGCCCGACGAGAGCAGGATCGCCATGCTCACCACCCCGGACGACGTGCTCCTGTCCAACGAGGGCTGGTCGCGCGTCGATGTCTGGGACAAGGCCACCGGCTCGACCACGAGCCCCCCCGACACGCTCTACCGCGCGCAGGCGCCCTCGCCGTTCGGCTGGCTGCTGGGCCTCGCCTGGTCCGATGACTCCGGCGCCCTCGCCTTCCGCATCGACTTCGACGGCTACCCAGGCGAGCTCTTCGTCGCCGAGATCGCCCGGGACGGAATGACCGTCCAGAAGATCACACGCCCCGACGAGGTCACCGCCGAGACCGCCGCGATCGCCTGGATCCCGAAGACTCGTGACCTCTGCTTCCTCGCCGAGGACCATGCCCGGGCGCGCATCTACTGCGTGCAGGACATCCGGAGCGGCTCGCAGGGCGGCGCCCTGACCATCACGCCGGGCGACGTCACCATCACGGACTACGACTTCGACCGCACCGGCCAGCGGCTGGCGATCCTCACCCCCACCCTGACCGGCCCGCCCGAGATCTTCGTCGCTTCGACGGTCAACCCGCAGGGCGAATACGAGCAGGTCACCGACGCCAACCCGCAGATCCACGACTGGATCCTTCCCCAGATCCAGATCGTCCGCTGGAAGAGCGACGACGGCACGCCCTGCGAGGGCATCCTCGAGCTCCCCGCCGACTGGACCCCCAGCGACAGCCCCATCCGGATGGTTGTCGAGCTCCACGGCGGGCCGACCTCCTCAACGAAGTTCGAGTTCCGCTACTGGATCTACGGCCGGACGCTCATGCCCTCCAAGGGCTGGGCCCTGTTCAGCCCCAACTACAGGGGGTCCACCGGGTACGGCGACAAGTTCCTGATCGACCTTATCGGCCACAAGAACGACCGCGACGTCAAGGACATCCTCTCCGGCGTGGACGCGATGGTCGATCGCGGCATCGCCGACCCCGAAAAGCTCGCCGTCATGGGCTGGAGCAACGGCGGCTACCTCACCAACTGCGTCATCACCACGACCGACCGATTCAAGGCCGCCAGCAGCGGCGCCGGGATCTTCGACATCGCCGCCCAGTGGGCCCGCCAGGACACCCCGGGGCACAACGTCAACTACCAGCAGGGCCTGCCCTGGCAGAACCCGCAGGCCTACGAGAACGCCTCCCCCCTCTTCAAGGCCGACCGCATCTCCACCCCGACGCTGATCCACGTGGGCGGCGCCGACGCCCGATGCCCACCGGTCAACTCCAGGGGCCTCTACCGGGCCCTCAAGCGATATCTGGACGTCCCCACCGAGCTGGTCACCTACCCCGGGGCCGGACACGGCCTGACGACCTACACCCACCGCAAGGCCAAGATGGCCTGGGACCAGGCCTGGTTTGATGCCTGGGTGCTCGGTGAATCCGCGGAGGATGAACCCCAGAGCGGTCGATAAGCTCGGTCCGTATGCGGATCCGGTGGAAGCTCCTCATCCTGCTGCT
This sequence comes from Phycisphaeraceae bacterium, assembly GCA_020639135.1. GTDB lineage: Bacteria > Planctomycetota > Phycisphaerae > Phycisphaerales > UBA1924 > JACKHE01. The sequence goes on along the minus strand of JACKHE010000002.1, from coordinate 467,459 downwards.
GACGATCGCGCTGACGCCGCTGGCCGTCGTCAGCGGGCTCAGCGTCCGCTCCATGCGCTCGCTGGGGCGCAACCTGGCGCAGGAGGTCCGCCAGTCCCTGACCGACAGCGCCACGAACCAGCTTAGCCAGCTCATCCGGACCTACAGCTCGGCCGTCGCCAGCGAGGCGGACTCCATCGAGCTCGCCCTCCGGCTCCAGGCGCGCGAGGTCGAGAACTGCCTGCGTGTCGAGACCCCGCAGCGGCGCAAGGTCTGGGACGTCGCTGATTTCGACAACAACGACGCCGGGCTCGGCCTCACCATTGACCCGCGCCACACCGTTGCGCTCGGCGACGGTGAGGTCCGGTCGATCCCGCTGAGCTATTCCCACCAGGGCTTCTACGTCGCCCCGGGAGTCGCGCGGGATTCCGTGCGGACCGACATGTGGCGCCTCGCCGCGATGACCCCGGTGTACCGCTCGCTCGTCCGCGCCCACGAGGACATGATCCACTGGCAGTACACCGCGCTCGAGAACGGTCTGCACTCCAACTTCCCCGGCCACGGCGGCATGCCGCAGGGCTACGACCCCAGGCAGCGTCCCTGGTACCGCAACGCCGTGTCCGCCGATGACCTCGTCTGGAACAGGCCCATCGTTGACGCGACGACGCGGCAGGTGATGCTCACCGTCTCGATCCCGGTGCGATGGCCCAACGGGGACATCGCCGGCGTCACCGGCATCGACATCCGCATGCTCGATGTCGTCGATCTCGTGGAACTGCCCGAGGACTGGCGCGAGGGCGCGCAGGTCTTCCTCGTCACACGCACCGAATCGCCCGGATCCGAGCAGGACCACCTCGCGATCCTCGCTCAGCACGACCCCACCGGCGCGGGTGAGCGGTGGGACGTCGAGCCCGCGATCGAGTGGCTCGAATCACCTGACGAGGAGCCGTTTCTGGCGATGCTCGATGACCTCGCCGCCCGCCGCACCGGAGTCCGCCAGATGCGGTTCCAGGACTACAACGCCCTCTGGGCCTACGGCGCCGCGGATAACCGAGACTCCCACCTCGTCGTCATCGTCCCGAGAAAACTGGTCGTCGCGCAGGCCGTTGACGCCGAGCGTCTGGCGCTGGCCCGCACCACCAGGCACCTCCAGTATGTCGGCATCGTACTGCTGATCGCGCTGATCCTCATCGCGATCATCGCGCTCGTCGGCTCGCGCACCGTCACCGAGCCGATCCGGTCGCTCGTGGACGCGGCGAACCACATCGCCGAGGGCGACCTCGATGTCCGCGTGTCGATCCACTCGGGCGACGAGCTCGAGGACCTCGGCAACGCGTTCAACTCGATGGCGCCCAAGCTCCGCGACCGCGTCCGGATGCTCGACTCACTCTCGCTCGCGATGGAGGTGCAGCAGAGCCTCCTGCCGGGCGAGCCGCCAACGATCGAGGGCTTCGACATCGCGGGCCGGAGCGTGTACTGCGACGAGACCGGCGGGGACTACTACGACTTCTTCGAGTTCTCCGGCGACGAGCAGGGGCTGCTGGGGCTGGCCGTCGGAGATGTCAGCGGCCACGGCGTCGCCTCGGCGCTGCTGATGACCACGGCGCGTGCGCTCCTGCACGCGAACGCCTCCCGTCCCGGTGGCCTGGCCGAGCTGATGGTCGTCCTCAACCGCCAGCTCGCCCGGGACACCGCCCTGGGGCGGTTCATGACGCTGACGTTCATGCTCCTGGAGACCGACCAGCGCACGATCCGCTACGTCAGCGCGGGCCACGACCCGGCGCTGCTCTACCACCCGGCCGAGGACCGCTTCGACGAACTCGAGACCGAAGACATCCCGCTGGGGATCTCGGGCGACTGGAAGTTCCGGGAGTACTTCATGGAAGCCATCGAGCCGGGCGATGTGCTCATGCTCGCCACCGACGGCGTCTGGGACACCCGCAGCGAGAGCGGCGAACTCTTCGGCAAGGACCGGCTCCGGGAGGTCATCCGCAACAACGCCGAGCGTTCCGCCGACGAGATCATCGACGCGGTGATCGCGACCCTCGACGAGTTCCGGCGGGACGAGCCGAGCCGGGACGACGTGACGCTCGTTGTGATCCGGGGGTGACCCGGATCAGCGCTGCCGATCCAGCGCGATCTGCGTCGCGAGCTCCGACGTGACCGCCGGGGCGAAGATCCGCAGGATCGCAAGGTGCATGTCGTCGGGCGACATGGGCTCGAAATCCGCAATCCAGAGCGTCCCGATGGGTCCGAAGAACCGATCGTCGAGACGCACGCCCACGTAGGAATCGTACCCCATCACGACGAGCTCGCAGGGCTCCTTCCCGAAGACCATCGCCAGATCCTTCAGGCACTCGACCTTGCCTTCCTGATACGTCAGCCCGCAGGCAGAGTTTTCGATCGGATACCGGAACGGCATGATCAACTCGCCCTCGACACAGCACGCGATGATGTCGCCGTGATCCGAGTCCCGGTGCACCTCGCTGATGCCGGCCATCCGAACCCCGAAGATCCCGGCCAGCGCCTTGCACAGGTCGCCGAAATACTCGACGCCACTCGACCTGGACAGCGCCGACTCGAACTGGGTCAGCTTCTCCCAGGCGCGGGACTGGCGAAGGACCGCGTTGATCGCTTCGGCGGTGTTCGTCGGCGGGGCCGGGCGGGGATCCGGCGACGGCCGGTTCAGGTCCAGGACACTACGGACGAGGTTCGCACGCTTGTGAATGCCCGACTTCCTGTAGATGCTCTGGCAATGCTTGTCGATGGTTTTGGCGCTCCGGCATAACTTCAGCGCGATCTCCTCGTTGCTCAACCCCTGCAGCAGATACTCCAGGACTTCCGATTCCCGGCGCGTCAGGTCCCCCAGACGCTCCCGGAGCTGCGTGCCGGTGATCGCTTCAGTGCCTGCGTGATGTTTGGGTAGTATTTTCAACTCGGCGCCTCCTTGGCAATCCTGTGATCCTGGTGATTCGATGGACAGTCTGGATTCTTCTCGGTATTCGTGTCTATTCCGCATCGCCCTCGATGTGCGCCGCGATGATCCGCGCCGCGGGGCCGGCGATCAGCCCGAGTGATTCGAGGATGTGCTGGCCCTCGGCCATCGGCTTGGAGTCGCCGATCCACAGGAGCCCCAGCACCCCGAGGCAGCGGTCTTCGAGCCTGACGCCGGCGTACGAATCGATGTTGGTCAGCGCGGAGCTCAGCTCGGTGCAGAACATCGACCGCGCGCCGCTGGTTCGCAGATACTCGCCACGCCGCATGACCTGCTCGCACGGCGTCCCCGCGAGGCTGAACTCCTGGATCTCCGGAACGACGACGCCGCGCACGCTAAAGGTGAGCACGGTCCCTGTGGGTTCTTCGGGATACGCCTCGCTGATCCCGGCGCAGTGCACTCCGAACGCACGGGTCAGCTGGCACGCCAGCTCCCGGATGTACGCCGAACCCGAGCAAGTCTCCGAAAGTCGCCGGATCGATATCACCCGATCCCACGCGCGCCCCTTGTTCATCAACCGCTCGATGAACGGGTAGGCTTCTTCGGTTGAGACAACAGCCGGCGAGTCCTGCTGCGGCGCCGTGGATTTGGCGGCGGTTCGCGGGGCCTGCTCGGGCCGGCGCCCAAAGTCCACGCACAACCGGATCAGGTTGACCCGCTTGTTCACCCCGAGCTTTCGGTAGATGCGCTGGCAGTGCTTGTCGATCGTCTTGGGGCTCCGGATGAGCTCCAGGGCGATCTCTCTGTTGTCGAGTCCACCGAGGATCAGATCGAGTACTTCGGCTTCGCGCGCCGTGAGCGTGCTGATGAGCCTGCTGAACCCTGTATCGTTGACAGAACTGGCAGTTGAGATGTGTGACACAGACATCGCTACACCCCCCCAGATGTGATTCGATCCCGATCCGCGATTTCAGAATCCGACAGAATCAATGAATCGGTGGAAGGTTCCTCAAGAGTTACAGGTTGTGTCGGAGACAACCCACCAATGTACCAGGTTTCTTGAAGAACTGGACAACGGATTCGTCCCGGGGCTATATTTTCCGCTTGTTGTAGGGAAGTTGTCCCGGCGCCGGAGTGGCGGAATTGGCAGACGCGGCGGATTCAAAATCCGCTGCCCGCAAGGGTTTGTGGGTTCGAGTCCCACCTCCGGTATGTTCTCAAACCGATGTGTTTAATCGATCGCCGGTGATTCGACTATCCGGATCATCTGCTCTAGCGATCGTTGTGCGAACCGGATGAGCTCCGCACGCTCCGATTCATCCAGCCGCTGCCGCCGCATCGTCACCTCGTCGATGGTGTCCCCGGCCAGCACCCGGTTGATCTCCGGCGCCTCGCCACGGCGCAGCAGGTCCAGCATCCCCGCCAGGTGCGGCGGGTCGTTCCGGCTCATCGTCGCGCAGCCGCACCCCGCGGCGACACTCCCGGGGATCTCCGCCAGGTGCACGACATCCATCCCGCACAGCGCGCCCTGCGCCCGTGCATTGCGCACGAAGTGCCCCTCCGTGCCGATCGCGAACTTCGTCCCGCGCGGCGCCCGCATCACGGCGTTCCATAGGTAGTCCGTCGAGCCCGACCCGTCGGCCGCCAGCACCGTCTCGAGCGGCGATTCCGGGTGCACGAGGACCGTCCGTCCCTGCGCCTTCCAGTACTCCACCATCGCCGGCGTGAAGATCGTGTGCACGCCGCAGAAGGCGCCCCAGAGGATCACGCGCGCCCGGTCCAGCGCGGCTGTCCCGCCCTCGATCGAGGCGTCATCGACCCGGATCGCCCCCTGCCTCGGGTCGGGCAGTGTGGCGACCAGCGAGGGGTCAACCCCAAGCTTGTGCGCCGTATTCCGCCCCAGGTGCTGATCGGGCACGAACAAGACTTTCTTGCCCTGATCCAGCGCCCAGCGCATCACCAGGTGCGCATTGGAGCTCGTGCAGACCGAGCCTCCCGTCCGCCCGGCCAGCGCCTTGAGCCGCCCCGACGTGTTCATGTACGCGATCACCAGGAGCTCGTCGCCGTACCGCTCCAGGAGCTGATCCGCCACGGGATCAACGGCGTCGTCCTTGGCCATCATCTCCATCGTGCAGCCGGCCTTGGGGTTCGTGATCCAGACCTGCTGATCCTCGTTCGCCAGGATCGCGATCGCCTCGGCCATGAAGTGGACCGCGGACTCGACGATGACCTTCTTCTCGGGTGATTCCCGCGCCATGAGCGCGAGCTTGTAGGAATCCGCCACCCCCCCGCCGTAATGCTCGATCAGCTTGACGATCTCCCCGCCCATGTAGAAGTGAGCGAGCAGCAGCAGCGAGTCGCCGAAGTGCGCCCGCGCCGGGACGACGTAGCGGTCGAGGTACCCCAGCACCGTCGCCGGCTCCCGGTCGGGCAGGGCCAGGAACTCCTCGGCGTACGGCTTGAACTCCTCCTGGTACCAATCCAACGGGAGGTCGGTCTGGCACAAGGGGATGTCCGGCTCCAGGCGGAACGCCCGATCGATCTGCGGCAGCGGGTGGGTCTGCGGGTTCGGCATCGGCGGAAGGATAGGCCTCGGCCGCGGGAATCAGGGGTTCATCCGGATGAGCCGCCCGCTACATTGGGAGCATGCCGGGAAACCAAACGCCGGGGGCGGCGTCAACAACCTCACCACCGCCGGGTCTGTTCGAGCAGTTCCGGCACGATCACCCCCCATCGATCGCCGTCTTCAACGAGGTCGAATGGACGTGGCACACCGCCGGCGGGCAGGCCGCATCGGCGACCCTGGTCCTCGCGCCCGAACCCGGCGCCGCCGCCGTACTCGGCGCGCTGCTGGACCGCCTGGCCCCGATCCAGCGGATCATCGCCCCCGACATCCCGCCCGTTCCGGATATCCGCGCACTGATCGACGGGCTGGCCGCCATCTGTCGAACCGAGGGCGTGAGCCGCGTCAACCTCGTGGGTTTCGGCTTCGGCGGCGTGCTCGCGCAGTGCTTTGCGCAGCGCGGCCGGAACGTCGTCGGCAAAGTCGTGCTCGTCAACACCACGACGCCGGAGGCCTGGGTCGGCGCCGCCGATCGCTCCCGGTACAACATCGCCCGACTCGCTCCGGCGTGGTTGCTGCGGATGACGGCCCTGCCGGCATTGATGCGGAGCGCGGCGCCGTCCAGAACAGAGCGTTCCGCATGGAAACGACTCCTCAGATCCTGCCTGGCGCAGCGCCGTGACAAGTGGGAGCTGCTCTCGATCCGCGCCGCCGGATTCGATGCGCAGCGCCAGTCGGCCGAGGCCGGCGGGTGGTCGCTTCCGGGGTACGAGGGGCGCATCCAGATCATCGAATCCGGCGCCGATCGGCGGATCTCCGCGGCGCAGCGCGAGGCGCTCAAGGCCGCCTGCCCCGGAGCGCATGTCCGCAAGATCCGCGATGCGGGCCACTGGGTCGGCATCGTGGACCCGGACGAGATCGCGGGTTTCATCGGATCCTTCCTCACCGACGTCAACATCCTCGACAGGACGCCCAGCCGGGGCGGCCCGCGTCCTTGAGGGGTTCCCCATGGGGCATATGATCCGGTCCCGATCTGTTCACCCCCCGGATGAAGCCGCATGACCACTGTCATCCACACCCCGACAACCGAGTTCGAGAAGATGGACCGCTGCGCCGACCTGGACCACCGGCCGCGCGTCCTGCTGGGCAAGATGGGCCTCGACGGGCACGACCGCGGGGTCAAAGTCATCGCCAGAACGCTCCGAGATTCCGGCGCCCACGTCATCTACTCGGGGCTCTGGCAGACACCGGAGTCGCTCGCCATCGGCGCCCGGGACGAGGACGCCGACCTGATCGCCTGCTCGATGATGAGCAACTCCCACCTGGTCCTGGGCCCGAATCTGGTCGAGGCCATGCAGCGCGTGGGCCGAAGCGACATCCCCATCCACATGGGCGGCATCCTCCCCCAGGAGGACATCCCCACGCTCCTGGAGGCCGGGATCAGCAAGTGCCTCACCACCGGCGTCGGGCTGCTCGAGATCGTCGAGGGGGTCAAGCAAGCAACCAGGCCACGGCTGGAGACCCTCCCCACCAGCGAACCTGTCGCCCAGCTTGCACGGGATATCTCCCTCGTTCACGAGGGCAAGCCCGTCCGCTCCGGCGCTAGGCGACGCCGGCCCCGGCGCGTCATCGGCGTCACCGGCTCCCCCGGCGCCGGCAAGTCCACTCTCGTCGCGCAGCTCGCCGCGGAGTTCTCGCGCCGCTCCGGGGGCGACGCCTCCACGGGCCGCATCGCCGTCGTCGCCTTCGACCCCATGAGCCCCATCACCGGCGGCGCCCTGCTCGGCGACCGCCTGCGTGTCGATTTCAACAGGCTTGGCGAATCGGTCTTCTACCGTTCCCTGGCCATCGGCGGCGAGGACTACCACGCGCTCGACGAGATCATCGAGCTCATCGGCGGCTGCGAGGACGATCGCGGCGCCTACGACACGCTCTTCGTCGAGACCGTCGGCGCCGGGCAGAACGAGGTCCGGATCCGCGACCATGTCGATCGCACCGCCGTCGTGCTCACCCCGGGCATGGGCGACGCGATCCAGATGGACAAGGCCGGCATCCTCGAGATCGCAGACCTCTTCGTCTGCAACAAGGCGGACCACCCGGGCGAGCACGACCTCGTCCGCGACCTCCGCGACATCGCCGGCCGGCGCCCGATCCTCGAGACCGTCGCCACCCGTTGCCAGGGTGTTACGGAGCTCCTCGATGCCCTGATGGGATCGTGATCGGACGCTCACGCGATAAGCGGTAACCGCGGATGGCCATGGGCATCGAAGGATCCGTGACAACGCTCGCCACTGAACCAGAACACGCTCCCCCCTGCGATCCCTGCGCCGATCAGCCCGAGCAGCTCCGGCTGCACTGCATGGAGATCTGGGGCGGCAACGCCGCCGAGGACGCGGCGATCTCCGTGCCCGGCATCGACATCTGGGTGCGCGCCAACCCCGCCCTGGGAGGCGACAAGGGGGGCGACATCCACTACGTCTCCACCTGCGGCGCCGGGAAGCTGGCCCGGTTCGTCGTCGCCGATGTCTCGGGCCACGGCCCCTCGGTCGGCGAGGTCTCCGACGCCCTCCGCCGTCAGATGCGCAGGCACATCAACACCCCGCTCCAGACTTCATTGGTGCGCGCACTCAGCGACGAGTTCGGCAACTCCACGAACGCCGGCCAGTTCGCCACCGGCATCTTCGCCAGCTTCCATGCGCCGACCAACGAGCTCATCCTCGTCAACGCGGGCCACCCCCGGCCAATGCTCCGCCGGGCCTCCACCGGCGTGTGGGAGCTCATCCGACACGATGCGCCTCAGGCGCGGACGTCATTCAAGGACCTCCCGCTGGGCGTGATCGAGGGCGCCGAGTACTCCCAGTTCGTTGTCCCGATGGAGCCGGGCGATGTCGCGCTCTTCTTCACCGACGCGCTCCCCGAGACAACCGACGCCCAGACCGGGCGGATGCTCGGCGAGGCGGGGCTGCTCGAGCTGATGGCCGACATTACGAGCGACCGCGGTTTCGACCCCTCGACGATCGGCGCGCTGCTGTGCGAACGCCTCGACGAGATCAGAGGGCGGCCCTGCGAGGACGACGTCACCCTCATGACGCTCCACCACAACGGCGCCGGCCCCGACAAGCCCTCGCTGGGCGAGATGGCCCGGGTCTTCGCCAAGATGCTGGGGCTGATGAAGGTCTGATCAGTTCTCGAATCGCCGGCGCCGCGGGATCAATACTCGACAACCGCGGGGAGCGTCTTCGCCTGCTCGATCCAGCCGGCGACAACCGACTCCGACGGAACGGTGCGCGTCAGGTTCTTCGCCGCATTCACTTCCGCCATCTTCGCCGCAAGGTTGGCCGGGACACGGTGCTTGAGCTCCTTGACGGTGTCCACGCCCGAGGCCTCGAGAAGCTCGGAGAACTCCGACCCAACGCCGTTGATGCGATAGAGGTCCGCCATGTTGACCCACTTGAGGATGTGGGCGTGCCCGATCCCCGTCTTCTCCTCGATCTGCTGACGCCCCTTGGGGGACTTGCCGGCCTCCAGCAGCCCGTCGGTGTCGTTGATGCCGGCGGCGCGGAGCTGCTCGCCGTAGGTGGCGCCGATGCCTTCGATGTCTTCGATCTTGTAATTGGCCATGGGCAGGATCTCCAGTGTGGGGGTGGATAGATGCGGGGATCATATCAGATCAGGCAGCGATTCAGCACGAAATATCAGGCGCCGGAGAGCTCCCCGAACTGACCGAGGAGGAGGCCGAGATCGGCCGTGTCCACGGCGCCATCGCCGTTGAGATCAGCGATGAAATCATTGCTGCCGAACGCGGCCAACAGCAGGCCGAGGTCGGCGGTATCCACGACGCCATCGTAATTGAGGTCCTCAATGAGGATCCCGTTGTTGCCCGGTGATCGAATCACAAGCTGATATTCCGCGCAAAGCCCGTGCGGATCGGCTGTCCCATCCACAAAGCCATCGAAGTCCTGATCCGCCGTGGCGGTGACCGCGAGGATCGCCATTCCGTTGACGTCCGCGACGAGGGAGATGCTGGAGACGCCGGGGAAGATCAGGGCCCCGGCTTTGTCATACCAACCAAGTCGGAAGACGCCCGGCATTGCCGCCTCAATGTTGATATCGAAGTCGGATAACGGAGTCAGCCCAGTGAGTTCGAAAAAATCCACATCGTGACACAGCTGGCTGCAGTCGCCGGGGTCGAGGCCCGCGTCGATCCTGATCCGGTTGCCGTTGGGCACACTGACGATCTCACGATCGCCGAAGGCGCTCCCGGCATCCGATCGCTCGGTCACCGTGAGCGTGTAGGCGCCGCAATCGCCGTGGGGTTTCCAGCTCAGGTCGTCGAGGCCATCGATGACGGCGTTGTCACCGGCGCCGGTGACGGCGAGATAGACCACCCCGTTGATATCAGCGACCAGGTTGATTGAACCGATGCTGGTCAGGATCTCAGCCCCGGATTGGTCGATCCAGCCGATCCTGAACCCTGACGCCGGCCCATCGCCGAGCGTCGCGGTCAGATCGCACAAAGGATTCAGGCCAGAGATCCTGTAGTAATCGACATCGTGACAGAGCGCATCGCATGGGGACATCGTGAGCTCACTCTCCATGACCGCCCGGATCCCGTTGGTTGCGGCGACCAGCTCTGCAACGCCGAAGGTGCTGTTGCCATCGGTTTCCGAATCGATCGCCAGCAGATAAGAACCGCACGTCCCGTGCGGCTGCATCGTCGCGTCATCAAGCCCGTCGAAGTCGGCGTCGCTCGCACCGCTGATCGCGATCCGGACCTCGCCGTTGGCGTCCGCGATGATGCTGAGCACCCCATCGGTGGACGGGATCAGGATCTGATTCCCAGTGATGTCGAACCAGCCGACCTGGAATCCGATGGCGGCGAAGCCCTTGGCGCTGACCTCGTATTCGCAGGTGGGCGTCAGGTTTGAGATCAGATAGAAATCGACATCCCGGCACAGCCCGTCACCGGTCGAGGCGGCGAGCGTCTTCTGCCATTCGTCTCTGAAACTGGGGACCGTGATCAGGCCCTCCGCTTTGGCGAAGACGTCGTTCCCGTCTTCACCGCCGTTGGCGGCAATCGACGCCGGAGGCTGGGCGCTGAGTGTGGCCGCAGCAAGGACTGTCCTGTTCGCGAGGCGGAGCGCGGCCCTTCGGTGCATCATGGGATCTCCGATTGGATCGTTTTCGAAGCGAGCGGTCCATTGTGAGCCGGCGCCTCCCGCTGTCAATCATCGAGTCCGGCATCCGCTACGATAAACAGGACATGCGAGCAGCTCTCCTGACATCGTCCGCCCCACGCGGCGCCGTATCCTCAATCGTCCGAGTGGTTTCCGACCACCCCGAACCGCCGGCGCCGGGGCCGGGCCAGGCGCGGCTCCGCACGCTCGCCAGTGCGCTCAACCAGATGGACCTCTGGGTCGCGATCGGCATCCCGGGGCTCGATCTCACGTACCCGCGCGTCTCCGGCTGCGACGCCTGCGCCGTCGTCGAGTCCGTCGGCGAAGGTGTCGATCCCGCCTGGGTCGGCCGGCGCGTCGTCTTCAACGCCGCCGTCCGGCAGCCCGGCCGCGTCCATCCTGATGATCCCACCGATGCGCAGCTCGCCCCGGCGTACGAGCTCATCGGCGAGCACCACGACGGCGCCCACCGCCAGTTCTTCAATGCCCCGGCCACCAACCTCGCGCCGGTGGCGGATCACGTCAAGGATGAGGACGCCGCGGCGTTCGGGCTCGTCGCGCTGACCGCGATGGGGATGGTCCGCAAGGCCGGGATCCTCCCGGGACAGAAGATCTGCATCACCGGGATCGGCGGAGGGGTCGCGACCGCGGCGCTGTCTATCTGCAAGTGGATGGGCTGCGCCGTCGCGGTGACGAGCCGGCATCAATGGAAACTCGACAAAGCGACGGAACTGGGCGCTGACTTCGCCATCCTCGACGAGGGCCAGGAGTGGTCGCGCGACCTCCGCCAGTGGACCAACAAGCGCGGCGTCGAGTGCGTGCTCGACTCCATCGGTGACGCCGTGCACATGAACTGCATCGCCTCCCTCGCCCGCGGCGGCGCCTTCGTCACCTGCGGCTCCACGGCCGGCGCCGTCACGAAGACCCACCTGGGCCGGCTCTTCTGGGGTCAGCTGAGGCTGCTGGGCTCGACGATGGGCTCCAACGACGACTTCCGCGAGGTGGTGAGCCTGCTCAATGCCGGGAAGATCGGCCCGGTCGTGGACTCCGTGCACCAGTGGGACAAGGCCAGCGAGGCGTGGGCGAGGCTGGAGAGCGGGGAGCAGTTCGGGAAGGTTGTGATCAGGTGGTAGACGGGGGCAGCGATGAGTTTGAGGGGTTGCCGTATCTGGAGATTGAACCGGCGGAGCAGTTGTTTGCTGTCCTGAAAGACCCATCAGTGCATGGAAAGCGTTATCGATCGCACTTGTTTGGACGGCCCGTGTGGCTTGAATTTGGAACCTGGGCAGATCGATGTGGCCCGGACTGGGTCAAGATATCGAGCGCAAACCCTGCTTGCCCGGTGATCGAGATCGGATTCCTGGAGGATTCGGATTGCGGCACAGGTTATTTCCACGTCGGAAAACATTCTTGCATAACGGATGATGACGTGCTCTACGGTCACAGCGACGAGTACAAGATTAAGGCGCTGCTCGATTGTTTACAGAATACGTTGGAATACGGGTATGTCGACTATACCGAAGACCGCAGTGGGCCAATGCGGAGTCTCGATCATGCTGACGGATGGTTCGATCGCTGGAGACAAGATCTCGAATCGTCATGGGATAAGATCGAAGCGAGTGCTCCAGAACGTACGCGAGTGATATCGCGGAAGAATGTTCCGGCGCTGATCGTTGTTGTGCCCATCATGTTGCTACTTTTACCAGTGCTGATACTTCTATCGCTCTACGCCATGATCAGGAGAACCTTTGTACAGAGTTTCTCACGGATACATCGTTACCCCCCGTTCCCACTAGACTGACTCTGGCGTATCGTGGCAAGGATCGCTCCGCGATCATTACCACGGCACCCTGCGGGTCCTTTCTGGCTAAAATGATCCCATGACCACCCCACTCCTCCAAGGCAAGACCGGACTCGTCTTCGGCGTCGCCAATGACCGCTCGTACGCCTGGCACATCGCTAGCGCCCTCATCGCCCACGGCGCCCGGTGCGCGTTCCAGCACCTGCCGGGGGACAAGAACGAACGCCGCACGCGCATGGCCTGCGAGAAGATCGAGGGCGCCGGGGATCTGACGCTGTACCCCTGCGACGCCTCGAAGGACGAGGACCTCGACAGCGTCTTCGACGCCTACACGAAGAAGCACGAGCGGCTCGACTTCGTCATCCACTCCATCGCCTTCGCCGACCGCGAGTGGCTCTCCTACGGGAAGTTCACCGAGACCCCGCGCGAGGCGTACCTCAGCGCCATCGACATCTCCGCCTACACCCTGGCCGCGATGGCGCACCGCGCCGCCGAGCCCATGAAGGCCACCGGCGGGGGCTCGATCCTCGCGATGTCCTACTACGGCGCCGAGAAGATCGTCCCGGGCTACAACGTCATGGGCGTCGCCAAGGCGGCCCTGGAATGCACGATGCGCTACCTCGCCGGCGAGCTGGGCCAGCACAACATCCGCGTCAACACGATCTCCGGCGGCCCCCTCAAGACCCTCGCCTCCAGCGCCGTCGGCGGCATCGGCGCGATGCTCGAATCGACACCGATCAAGGCGCCCCTGAAGCGCAACGTCGAGGGCGCCGACGTCGGCGGCGCCGCGGTCTTCCTCGTCAGCGACCTCGCCAGCGGGATCACGGCGGAGAACATCTACGTCGATTGCGGCGTCAACGCGGTGGGCGTCTGAACACGCTGCCCCGAAACAGGGATCAGCTTCGGCTCCGTCGATCCTCTTCGCCAGCAATCATGGACGAGGTACTCGTCGCTCGGCGCCGGGTGGTCCTGGCGCCACAGGCAGCCGCGGGATTCCTGGCGCCACTGGGACGACCTCGTGATCAGCGAGGCGACGAGCAGGGAGTTCTGCGCCTGCCAGCCCGTCGGCTCGTCGAAGATCTTGTCGAGCGTGTAGCGCGCCCAGAAATCGATCATGTCCATCGCGTCGTCGAGCCTGGCGCCGGTGCGCTCCACGCCGACGTTGCGCCACATCGCCGAGCGTAGCGATGAGAGCACGTCGGCGATGTCGAGCTCGCCGCGGTCCGAGGGGCGGATGTCGGAGACGACCGGGACGGAGATCGCCGCCTCCGCCCCGGCGCCGTTGGATGAGCCGATCCGCTCGCCCGCGAGATGTCCCATGACGAGCGATTCGAGCAGCGAGTTGCTCGCGAGCCGGTTGGCGCCGTGGAGTCCGATCGAGGCGACCTCGCCCACCGCGTACAGCCCCTCGACCGAGGTCTGCCCGGTCAGGTCGGTGTGCACGCCCCCGACGGCATAATGCGCTGCGGGATTGACCGGGATGAGATCGCTCGCCGGGTCGATGCCGAACTCGGCAAGCTTTGCTGCGATCGAGGGGAAACGATCGCTGAACCGATCGATGCCCCGCGCGTCGAGGAAGACGTGCGTCCCGCCCCGGCTGGCGATGTGCTGGACGATCGTGCGCGACACGATATCGCGCGACGCCAGCTCGGCGCGGTCGTCGTAGTCCGGCATGAACCGGTGGCCGCCCTGATCGATCAGCAGCGCCCCGGCGCCGCGGACGGCCTCGGAGATCAGCGCCCGGGGCGCCCCGGCGATGTAGAGCGTTGTGGGGTGGAACTGGATGAAGGCCATGTCGGCGATGTGGGCGCCGGCGCGGTAGGCCATCGCCACGCCGTCGGCCGTGGCGCTGCGCGGGTTGGAGGTTTCCCGGTACACGGCGCCGGCGCCGCCGGTGGCCAGCACCGTGTGCCGCGCGCGGATGATCTGCAGCCCGTGCCTCGGGTGCATCGTGATGGCGCCCAGCACCGGCGAGCCCGGCCTGTCCGTTGCCGTCAGCAGGTCGATCGCGTAGCAGTCATCGAAGCGCCGGACGCGCGGCGCCTGACGCGCGGCGTCCTCCAGCGTGCGAATGATCTCGGCGCCGGTGGCGTCGCCGTTGGCGTGGACGATGCGGCTGTGCTCGTGCGCCGCCTCGCGTCCCAGCGCGATCTCGCCCCGCTCGTTGCGGTCGAACCGCGCGCCCAGGCGGATGAGGTCGTCCAGGCACGCTTTCGCGTTCCCGATAATCAGCCGGACCGCAGGATCATCGCACAGCCCGGCGCCGGCGATGAGCGTGTCGCTGACGTGGGAATCGACCGAGTCGTCGTCGCCGGCTGGGATCGCGATGCCCCCCTGCGCCCAGCTCGTGTTCGACACGGCGCTGGGGCTCTTGGCAAGGACAATGACATCCCGGGTTCGGCCGGCGGTGATTGCCGCGCGGAGCCCCGCCGCGCCGGCGCCGATCACGAGCGTGTCGGTGAAGATCTGCGGCAGCAGGGATGTCCTGAATGGGATCAGGTACCGGCGTTGGTCGAGGAGTTCGGACATGGGCTGAATCGGTCCCGGAGTGTAGGACCACCCAGCGGTGGGTTCGCGTGCGTCAGGCGGCCTGGGCGCTCGGGATGTGCTTCCTGAGGTACTCCTCCGCCTCCTCGGGGGGCAGCGGCTTGGAGAAGAAATAGCCCTGCCCGTACCGCACCTCGTGGGATTGCAGGATCGCGATCTGCGCCGGTGTCTCGATGCCCTCGGCGACGATGTCCATGCCCAGGTTCTGGGCGAGGGTGACGATCGAGTGCACGACGGCCGCCAGCTCCGAGCTCTCTTCCATGCTCGCGATGAACGAGCGGTCGATCTTGAGGATGTCGATCGGGAACCGGTGGAGGCCGCTGAGCGACGAGTGGCCCGTGCCGAAGTCGTCCATGGCCAGGAGCACGCCGTGCGCACGGATCCGCTGGAGTATGGGGATGAGGTCCGAGCGGTTGTCCACGATCGTGGATTCGGTGATCTCGATCTTGATGAGCCGGGGATCGACGTCCGTATCCCGGAGCACGCGCTGGATGGTCTCGATGCAATCGGGGTGTGACAGCTGCCGCTTCGACACGTTCACGTTCACGAAGAACGATCTGTGATCGGGGATCATGGCGCGCCAGGCCATGGCCTGCTCGCAGGCCCTCCGCAGGACCCACTCGCCCATCTCGATGATGAAGCCGTTGTCCTCGGCGATGCCGATGAACTTGTCGGGCGGGACGAGCCCGCGCTCGGGGTGCTGCCAGCGGACCAGCGCCTCGAACCCCTCCAGCTCGCCGTTCTCAAGGCTGACAATGGGCTGGTAGTGCAGGCGGAGTTGGCTGTTCTCGATCGCGAACTCCAGGTCCTCCTCGATCCGGATCCGGTCCATCGCCTGCTCGTGCATCTCGGCGTCGAAGACCACCACGCGCCCGCGCCCGGCGGCCTTCGCCTGGTACATCGCCGCGTCCGAATCGCGCACCAGCGCGTCGGCGCTGTCGTACGACATGTCGCTCGTCACCATGCCGATGCTCGCCGTGCTGCGAACGAAGTGCCCCTGGATCGTGTAGGGCGTGGCGAACATGTTCAGCAGGCGGTTCGCGATCTGCAGCGCCTCGTCGGACGAGTGCAGCATGTCCAGGAGCACGACGAACTCGTCGCCGCCGAATCGCGCCGCCACGTCGTACGGCCTCAGCTCCTCGCGGAACCGACCGGCGATCGCGATCAGCAGCTCGTCCCCCACATCGTGGCCGAGGCTGTCGTTGACGACCTTGAACCGGTCGAAATCGAAGAAAAGAACCGCGAAGCAGGCCTCCGGGCGGCGCTTCTTGACGTTGATCGCCCGCTGCACGTGGCTCAGGAACAGCGTGCGGTTCGGGAGACCGGTCAGCCGGTCGTGCTCCGCGGCGAGCTTCAGCTCGCGCTGCGCGTTCTTCATCTCCGTGATCTCGGCGAGCGAGCCGGCGATGCGGATCGCCCTGCCGTCAGAGTCGCGGATCGCCTCCCCGCGGCAGAGCATCCAGCGCGGCTCACCGTCCGCGTGCAGCATCCGGAACTCGCACTCGAAGATCTCTTCGACCCCGGCCAGGTGCGCCTCGAGCTCCGCGTTGAACGTCGAGAGGTCGTCCGGCAGGATCAGGTTGATCCAGTCCCCGGGCCGGCAGCCGAGGGCGCCGTCCGCGAGCCCGAGCATCTGGTGGAACTGCGGCGCGTAGTACACCTCGTCCGTGACCAGGTTCCAGTCCCACAGCCCGTCTCGCGAGCCGCGCACCGCAGCCGCGAATCGCTCCTGCGCGATCTTCCTCGCCGTGATGTCCGTCCGGATCGATGTGAACCGAAGAACGTTTCCTGCATCGTCCAGCGCCGGCACGATCGTCGAGTCCACCCAGTAGATCTCCCCGTGCTTGGCCCGGTTGCAGATCTCTCCCCGCCAGGACTGCCCCGAGTACAGCGTCCGGTACAGGTCACGGAAGAACGACTTGGGGTGGAACCCCGAGTTGACGATCCGGTGGTCTTGCCCGATCAGCTCGTCCTGGGAGTACCCCGTGATCTGGCAGAACTTCCGGTTCACGTACGTGATCCGGCCGCGCTCGTCGGTCACCGACACGATCGCGTGCTCGTCCAGCGCCATCTTCTGGTACTGCAGCTCGCGCAGGCCCTGCTCGACCTGCTCGTCCAGCATCTGGATGTGTTCGAGCAGCCTCAGCCGCATCGACTCGACACCCGCCTGGACGAGGCCGATCTCGTCATCCGTCGTCACCGCGATCGGCGTGCTCAGGTCGCCGCCGGCGATCCGTTCGACCGCCCCCGCCGCCCGCCGCAGCGGCGCGCCGAAACGACGGCTGAACAGAACAGCGAGGCACACCAGCATCAGCAGCGCGGCGCCGCAGATCGAGAGCATGTGCAGCTGATACCTGTAGATGGGCGCCCAGACCTCGGCCGCGTCGATCTCCAGGCACAGGATCCACGGGTAATACGAGCTCTGGAGGTACAGCCCGAAGACCCGATCACCTGTTGCCCCGGCGAACTCGCCGACGACCGGCTCATCGCCGGCGATCGCGAGCCGGACGCCCTCCGGCGGGTCGCCTCCGGACCTTTCCGAGATCAGATTGACCACACGCTCGCCGGTGTGCGACACGAGGTAGATCCGACCTGTCCGCCCGAACGAGAAATCGGTCGCCATCATCTTCTGGACATAGTCGATCGCGACCTCGAGCACGACGACGCCGACGGTCTGATCCCGCTCGTCCCGGACCGGCTGGAGGATCAACTGGTGGTAATGATCACGGTCCAGGAACCCGAACACATCGGTCACACGGGTCTCGCGCAGCGCCGCGCGAAACTCACGCACGCCCGCGATTGTCTCACCCAGGTGTTGGCTCAGTTCGATGGCGGCGTGCCGATCCTCGTCAGCATGATGCTCGGCGCCGAGCACGATGTTCCCATCGACATCCGCCAGCAGGATGTGATGGATCTCCCCCCATCTCGAATCCTGGAACGCGCTGAGCAGTTGCAGCGCCCCCCGAGCCGCCGGATCGGTCCCCGGATCGTACGAGCCCGTGCGCAGTGTCTGAACGATTTCGCCTGCCCGACTGATGCAATCGGAGTACCGGATGAGGTCCTTCGTGTGCTCGTTGAGCGCGTTCTCCCGGCTGACCGCGAGGTTGAACAGGTGCTCACGGATCTCTGTCGAGGTCCGTTCCACGGACTCCCGGTAGGAAACCGCGACCGACAGGCCGAGAGGCAGCATCGATCCGATAATGAACGCCGTCGCGAGTTTGAACACGATCGACGATCGACGCTTGAACAGCGGCTCCGGTGAGCGCGCCGCACCCGCCGTCGAATCCTCGAACTTCTCGGGTCGATTCTTCATGTGGCGATGTTCAACCATGGTCCATACGATCGCATCCGCCTGAATCGGCGGTGGTTCTGGCTTCTCATCGGCCCGCCGCACACCCGGATTGACCCTCCAACTGCCATCCTCTCAAACAGGTCCCGAATCAAGGGAAACCCTCGGGCTGGCGCCGGATCGGGTGGAGGGAATACGAGTCCGAAAATGCAAACTCGGGGCTTGCATCTCTACGACATCAGTAGTAGCATCCCCTCCGACGCCTGTAGTAGGCCTCCGGAGTCCCCATGAAACGACCGGGCAGCCAACCCCCAGCCCCCGCCGACCTCGGCGCCGCAGAGCTTGAAGCACTGACCACCCTCTGGGACGACGGCCCGGCGACGGTCCGCGAGGTCATGGAGGGTCTCCACCGCAGGGGCCGCAAGGTTGCCTACACCACCGTCCTGACGTTCCTGACGCGCCTCGAGCAGAAGGGCTACGTCGCCAGCGACAAGTCCGGCGTCGCCTACA
Organism: Phycisphaeraceae bacterium; assembly: GCA_020639135.1. Classification (GTDB taxonomy): domain Bacteria; phylum Planctomycetota; class Phycisphaerae; order Phycisphaerales; family UBA1924; genus JACKHE01. The sequence continues at coordinate 448,658 of JACKHE010000002.1, read as the reverse complement.
TCTACCGAGCCAAAGCTCCGCGCGAGCGCGTCGTCGGCTCACGCGTCCGGTCGCTGATGCAGCAGATGTTCGGCGGGGCCGCGGCCCCGATGGCCCTGCACCTGCTCCGCAACGAACGGTTCACCCATGACGAGATCGAGGAGCTGCGCCGGCTGATCGACCAGCTCGCCGCGGAATCCGACACGACCGACCCGGAAGACAAGGCATGATCACGTTCCAGGGCGCCGCCGACATGCTACTGCAGAACGCCATCGCGGTGATCCCGATCGCGATCGTGGTGGCGCTGCTGTGCCGGGCGTTCCGGCTCCGCCCCTCGACGCGTCACCTGTTGTGGCTGAGCGTGCTTGTCTTCCTGATCATCCCCCCCACGCTGCCGCAGCTGAGCAGGTCGCTTCTCGAGGCCCGTGCATCCGACCCAGCGCCTGCATCCGAGCAACCGGCGATTCCCCAACCCGTGATCGTGCAGCGATCCGCGCAGACTCCGCCGGCCGCAACCGGGTCCAAGACAGGAACGCTGCGTATCGAGCGGACCGCCGCGATCGCACAGCGCCCGACGATGCTCGCGGCGCCGCACGTCACCGACGGCCGGTTCGCGCTCCAACCCGAGAAACCTGCGATCGCCGAACCCTTGGCGCTCCCGCCGCGTCCGATCCAGCACGTGCCGATCAACCCGCCGCAGCCGCTGGCGCAGATCGAACCCGAGGAACAGACGGAGTTGCCCGCCGTCATCGCGGCGCCAGCCCATAATCCCTTGACGACCATCGCCGTTTTCTGGGAATCCGCAAGGCGCGTCTGTGACTTCGGCGTCAGCCGCCTCCGTCAGGAAGCGACTTCGGCGACGAGCGCCGCCTCCGGATATCTCCGATCGGCCGTCAACGCCGTGCCCCGGATGCCCGCGTGGCTCTGGATCACCGGCGTTGTTGCCGTTGTGGCGGTCGCCGCGAGCCGGCTGTGGCTCGCCTGCCGGCTGTTCAAGTCGGCCGCGCCGGCGCCGGACTCCGTGCGGTCGCTGGTCGAGGAATCCGCGCAGGAACTCGGCCTCCGCCGCGCGCCCAGGTCGCTCATGGTCTCCGATCGGGTCTCACCGATGGTCTGGTGCGGCTGGCGCACGACACTCGTGCTCCCGGGCGCCCTCTGGTCGGAGCTCGACGAATCCGGCCGGCGCGCCGTCGTGCAGCACGAGCTGGCGCACATCCGCCGGAGGGATCACTGGGTCCGCTGGGCGGAGATGCTCGTGGCCACGCTGTACTGGTGGCACCCCGTCGTCTGGTGGGCCAGGCGGCGCGTCCGTGAGGAGGCCGATCTGGCCTGCGATGTGTGGGTGACCGCGCTCATGCCCGGTGTCCGGGCGCCGTATGCGCGTGCACTTCTGATGACCAAGCAGTATGTCAGCGCCGGCGGCGCCGGGGTTCCCCTCGTGGGGATCGGGGCCGTGTCGCCGGGAGCGAAACGCTTTTCCAGGAGAATCACGATGGTGATGACGACACGGATGAACCCCAGGACCTCGATCGTTGGCGTCGCGTTGGCGGCCATGCTCGTCGCCGGCGGCGTGTACTCCGCACCGGGCTGGGCGTGCCCCACGCCGACCGCCCCGGAACCCGACGCCGCCCCCGCGGCGCCGGAAGCCCCGTCCGACCTGAGCACCTTCGAGCAGTACATGATCGATCGAGCCCCGGCGCCCACCAAGGCGCCCAAACCCGCCAAGGCGCCGAAGGCCGGCGCGGCGACATCCAACTCCTGCGGTGTCGCGGCGCCCACCGGCGCCGGGACCGCCTGCTCACCCAACGTCGAGACCACCCTCGGCGCCATCCACGGCAAGCTGCAGGCGCTCGCCGGTGAACACCTGGGCTACGCCGGAGGCGCGGGCTGGTACACCGTGGGCGACAACGCCGAGCGGGAGGCCGTGTATCACCTGCCCAAGGACCGTCTCGATGCGCTGGTGAAACTCATGTCGCGTGACGACGTGCCGCTGCTCATCCAGCCGCTCGACGACGGCGTCCTCGTCCACGGCGACAACGAGCAGCAGCGCCGCTTCGCCGCGTTCGTCGCGCTCCTCGACCCGAAGAAGGACCGCGTGGAGTACCGCCTGACGAGCCAGGGCAAGCTGAAGGATCTCACGTCGCTGATGGCGCTGGGCAGCGTGCCCACGCGTGTCTATATCGGCGACGAGGACATCACCGTCGAGGGCGACACCAACACCCAGCGCGTCTTCGCCGAGTTCGTCGAGATGATTGATCCAGGCGCCGCCGGCGGCATGCCCATGCCGGGTCAGCAGGGCGACAACCCGATGGTCCGCGGGATGTGGGAGAACAACCCGATGGGCGACGAGGCGGCCAAGGTCGAGCTCCGCGTGCGGGGGATGTTCCAGGAAGCCCAGCGGCTGCGAGAGATGCAGGACTCCCTCCAGGCGCAGGCCGAGGCGATCGAGGCGCAGGCCGATTCCATCGAGGCCCAGTCCGAGTCGCACCGCGCCCAGGCCGAGACCATCCTCGACCAGGTCGAACAGTGGCTGGAGCAGGCGGAATCGCTGACCACCTCCGAGCAGTACCAGGCTATGGTCCGCGCCGAGAGCGCCCAGCACGAGGCCGACCGGATGATGCAGCTCGCCGAGATGATCGAGAGTCAGGTGGACATGGTCCTCGCCCAGGCCGAGCAGATGCTCGAACAGGCCGACTCCTTCGGCGAACAGGCGGACGAGCTCGAAGCCCAGGCCGAGGAACTCGCAGAATCACTCGAGGAGCAGCTCAACGAGCTCCAGGACGAGATGGGCGACCGGATCGACCAGTTCCACGACTGGGCCCACGACCACGCCGAGTCGTTGCACTCGCTGCTGGAGGAGCACGCCCAGCGTCTGGACGAGCAGCTCAGCCAGCGCTTCGGCTCGACGACCCGCTGATACCCCCCCCGCGTCGCGGCCTGCCCTCCTGTTTCTGAGCAATCGGCGACAGGGAGGGCGGCCTCGGCGCATCTGGCTCATTGGAAGTTCTGATCGCGCCCCCAAGCAGGTGGTCGGTCTGCGCGTGCGCACACCGGCGCCACCCCCCCCGGAGCATCCCATGCCCCCCATCCGCCGCACCGCCCTGATCCTGATGCTCGCCTGCATCGCCTCGTTAACCGCGCCGGCGCGCGCGCAGCAGGGCGATGACGACCGGAGGGCGTTCCTCGCGGGCAACGGCTTCCTCTCCAGAGGCATGGACGCCCTCGCGGCGCAGGAGTACGAGAAGTTCCTCGTGGAACACCCCGGACACACGGATGCCCCGACAGCCCGGTACGGCCTCGGCGTCGCCTGCAACCGGCTCGGCAGATACCAGGACGCGCTGCGTGCGCTGGATGGGCTCGACCACCTGCCGGGGTTCCGCTTCGCCGACGAGGCGATGATCGTCGCGGGCAGCGCCGAGTTCGCGCTCGGAAACTACGAGCAGTGCGCCCGGCGCCTGCGTCCGCTGCTGACGAGCGACGAGCCCGATAAAGCCGCAGCCGCGGCGCCTTTGCTGATCGAAGCGATGCACCGGACCGGCGAGCACGAGGAGACCGTGCAGATTGCTCGAACAGCCGAGCAGCGGCTTGGCGCCGACGCGCTGACGGATCGCGGCGCCCTCTTCGCCGCGCTCTCGGCCGAGCGGATCAAGGAGGGCAAGCTGGCCATCGGGTGGTCAACGTGGACGATGAAGCACACCGAGGACGTGTCGCTGCGAACCATCGCGGCGCTTTGCATCGCGCGAGAGTCGATCCGTGCCGGAGATGCGGACGGGGCGATCGGGGTGTGCGAGCGGGCGCTCCGGGACGGCGATCCCGGGCTGCGGCCCGAGGCGCTGCGGCTGCTGGCTGATGCGCAGGTTCTTGCCGGCCGGGCGGAGGAGGCGGACCGCGTGTACGCGACGCTCGAGCACGAATCGCCGGAACTGGGCGAAGATCACGACGTCCTCATCCAGCGCGGGATGATCGCATTCGACGAGGAACGCTACGAGCAGGCGCTGCGTTTCCTGATGCGCGGCGACGACGGCTCGGAGGAGGTCGCCCGGTGGGCGGCGCGCTGCGAGATACGGCTTGGGCGTGCTTCCGATGCGGCCCGGCGGCTAGCCGCAATCGCGGACCCCGGGCCCAGCGCGATCTACGAACTCGGTGTCGCGTTTCAGCAATCCGGGCGGCTCGATGAGGCGTACTCGACCTTTGAGCGATATCTCCGGGTTGGCGGGACGATCAGCGATCCGATCCGCGCGCACGCGATGTCGGCGCTGGCGTCCATCGATCACGAGCGGCAGCGTCATGCGCCGTGCGCGGCTCGATGCCGGGAGATCCTGGACAATCCGTCGATCGGAGACGCCTCGCTGCGTACCGGCGCCCGCATGCTGCTTGCCGAGAGCCTGTACCTGCAGGGCGATCTGGAGGGCGCGCGGGACGCGTACAAGGGCTGTCTCGCCGAATCGTCCAGCGACGACGCGAGGCCCTCGATCGCGTACCGGCTGGGCATGATCCACGCGCAGCTCGGCAACAGCGGGGCCGCGGAGACGATCCTCCGTTCGATCACCCGTGGCGCCTCGAGGGCGGAGGAGTTCGTCCCGGCGCTGCGGACGCTCGGGGACCTGGCCATGGGGCGAGAGGACTGGGCCGCCGCCGTGTCGTCGTACGAAGCCTACCTCCAACGAGCGCCGTCGGTGGATGGCTCTACCCTCATGAAGCTCGGCATCGCGCTGGCCCGAACCGGCGATGAACGCGGCGCCGTGGAGTCACTGGACCGCGCCATCAATGGCGGTCTCGCCAAGGAGCAGGCGGCGAGGGCGCACTTCGAACGCGGCGATCTTCGGCGTTCACTCGGCGACGAGGCCGGCTCCGAATCGGACTGGCGGGAAGCGCTCCGGCTCGATGTGTCCGGCGAGATCCGCACCGCGGCTGGGATGCGTCTGTCCTCCGCGGCGATCGCCGGGGGCGACACCGAAGCGGCGCGGCGTCTGCTGCGGTCGGTTATCGAGAGTAGTCAAGACGCCGCCGCGAGCGCTGAAGCGACACTGGATCTGGGCAGGCTCGAGCTTCAGGCCGGCGACAACGACACCGCGGCGCGGACTCTCGCGGGCATCGAGATCGGCGACCTTCCGGAGGCACGTTGGAGTGAGGCGCTCGCGTGCCTCTCGATCGCCTGCGCCAGATCGGGCGATGATGCGGGCGCATCGAGGGCCGACGCGGCGCTGACATCGCTGGGAACCGAGATTGTTCCCGGGGTGCTGGTCCCGCTGCTGTACGAGCGCGCGTGGCGATTCCGGCGCCATGGGGACACCGATTCCGCGATCGCATCGTATCGCGAGCTTCTCGATCAACGGCCCGATGAACAGACTTTCATGAACACCGTGGTGGAGCTGGCCGACCTGCTCGTCCAGTCGGGCGACTCGGCCGGGGCGATCGCGACGCTGCGGGATCTCCCGCTCGGTTCGGCCTCGGACGAGGCCGCGATCCGGCTCGGCGCCCTCCTCTATCAACAGGGCGCGTATTCCGAGGTTGTCGATGCGCTGCAGGGTGCGCTGGTCCGGGCGGACCCCGGAGACAGGTCGCTTGATTCTTCGCGGCTGATCTGCGGCGAGTCGCTGCACCGCCTGGGCCTCTGGTCGCTCGCGGCAGCGCGATTCTCGGTTGCTGCGCGGTCCGAAGACCCCTCGATCGCGGCGCCTGCGCTGCTGCGGCTCGGCACGTGCGCGGCGGAGCTGCAGCGCTGGGACGACAGCGCATCGGCGTACTCCGACTATCTGGACCGGTTCCCGAGTGGCGACCGGCGTTCGGCGGCGCAGTTCGGGATCGGCTGGGCGCGGGAGTCGGCGGGGGATCCGGAATCAGCGATCAGCGCGTACCGCGAGGCGGCCTCGGGGAGGTCCGAGACCGCGGCTCGGGCGCAGTTCCAGATCGGCGAGTGCCTCTTTGCGCTGGGCCGGCACGAGGAGGCTGCCGGGGAGCTGCTGAAGGTGGACATCCTGTACGCCGCGCCAGCGTGGAGCGCCGCGGCGTTGTACGAGGCGGGCCGCTGCTTCGACGCGATGGGCGACACCGAGCGGGCGCGCGAGCAGTGGCGGCGCGTGCTGGAGCTTGAAGACTCCGGGGACTGGGCGCCGATGGCGCGCGCCAGGCTCGGAGCAGCCACAGAAAAACCGACCACGACCACTGATGCCGCGCCCAGGAGCACGAACACCTCGATCGACTGACCCGAACCGGAGCGAGCCACCATGCCAGCGTTGATCACCACAACATTCCTCGGCGCCGCAACACCGGCGCATCCCCCGATCGAGAGCGCCCAGCAGACGGTGATCTCGCTCTGGGAGCTCGCGGTCAAGGGCGGCCCCATGATGATCCCGATCGGGTTGTGCTCGATCATCGCGCTGGCGGTGCTCGCCGAGCGTTTGCTGCGCCTGACGCGGCGCAGCGTCATCCCGACGGGGTTCCTTCCGGGGCTCGAGTCAAAGCTTGCAACACGCGGAAGCAACCGGCGGGAAGCGATTGAATACTGCGTCAATGAAGGGAGTATCGTCGCGCAGGTCTTCGAGGCGGGCGTGCGGAGCCTCCACGAACCGACCGACACGGTCGAGCGGCGCATCCAGGAGGCGGGAGAGCGCGCGGCGATGCGGCTGCGTGTCCGCCTGCGAACGCTGGCCGTGATCGCGTCGGTGGCGCCGCTGATGGGCCTGCTCGGGACGATCTTCGGGATGATCCAGGCGTTCCAGACGGTGGCGAACTCCGGCGATGCGCTCGGGAACACGGAGCTGCTCGCGGGTGGCATCTACGAGGCGATGATCACCACGGCGGCGGGCCTGCTGGTGGCGATCCCGGCGCTGCTGGCGCACCACTGGATCGCCGCGAAGATCGAGGCGCGCGTCGTCGAGATCGACCGCATGACGGTGGACTTCGTGCACAAGCACGCGACAGGCCAGGGCCCCGGTCCGGCCGTGTCGGCGCCGGAGACTTCGGGGCTTTACGAGAACGGCCAGGCGGCGGCGCTGACGGGCATCGCCGCGACGGCGTGAAGGAGATGTCAAGATGATGATCCGAACAACCCAGCGCGACTCCGGCGTCTCGATCGAGCTGACGCCGATGATCGACACCGTCTTCCTGCTGCTGACGTTCTTCCTTGTGGCCACGACGTTTCAACAGGCGGAGCGGGAGATGCGAATCGCGCTGCCAGAGGCCGCCGCGGCGCAGCCCATCACCGCGGGTCTGCGGGAGATCGTGGTCAATGTGGATTCGAGCGGCGCCCTGATTGTCAACGGCGTCATTCTGAGCGGCGGGGAGCTGCGGTCGATGATCGAGACTGCGGTCGCTTCGAACCCCGAGCAGAAGGTCACGATTCGCGGGGACCGGCAGGTCCCCTACGAGCACGTGGTCACGGCGCTGGACATCTGCAAGGGCGCCGGCGTGGCGGAGCCGTTCCTGGACACCGTGCTGCAACGATGAGGCGCTGACCATGCCCAGGGCGCGCGTGCTTCGCATCGCATTCGTTTCGCTTGTGACGGCGCTGTCGCTCGGCGTCGTGGCGACGGCGCTGCGGCTGTCTGGGGTCTGGCGCGGCGCGGTGTGGACGGACGGGCGCGGCCTTGAGGCGGGGGCGTCGTCGGTGACGCCTCGGGATGTGATCTGGTGCGAACCGGCGCCAATCCCAACCGATGCCGGCGCCGGCGTCGATGTGTACGAGCCGCGGCTGAGCTGGGACGGGAACCGGCTGTTCTTCACCGCGAACCGGCCTGGTGATGCGGAGACGCCGGCGTCGATCCGGGTCATCGATCGCACGCCGGAAGGCTGGTCGGAGCCGATGGCGTTCGAGGAGTTCGGGACGACATGGAATGTCATCGGCGCCGAGCCGACCCGTGACGACCGGGCGATCTACTTCGCCAGCGATCGTGAAGGCGGGTACGGCGGGTTCGACCTGTGGGTGATCCGCCGGGACGACGCGGGCGCCTGGCGCGAAGCGGTCAACCTGGGGCCGAGCATCAACAGCGCCTTCGATGAATACAGCCCGACGACGACGCCGGAGGGGGATCGGCTCTTCTTCGCGTCGAACCGTCCGACGCCCGAATCGCCGGTCACCGCGTCGGCGCCGCCGTGGGAAGCGACGGTGCGTGAGAACATCGAGCGCAACGGGTTCGATCTGTACGAGGCGCCGGTTTTCGGCGACGTCGCCGGGGACGCGGCGCCGATCGACGCGGTGAACACGGGCGCCAACGAGGGAACGCCGTGCGTATCGCCCTTCGGCGATTTCCTGTATTTCGCTTCGGATCGGCCGGGCGGCGCGGGTGGGTTCGACCTGTATCGCGTCCGGCTTCGGCTCGGCGGCGGGTTTGACAAGGCAGAGCGTTGCAGCGATCAGCTCAACTCGCCATTCAACGATCTCGATCCGGCATTGGGGATGGGCGGGCACGAGATCGTCTTCAGCTCGGATCGCCCTGTGGAGGGCGCCGCGTTCGATGGGGTGAGCCGGCTGCTGACTTCGACGGCGCGGGAGGTGTATCTGAAGGCTCAGCCGATGGACGCCTCGATGGGTTGGGTGTGGTGGCTGCTCTGGTTGCTGATGCTGCTGCTGTTGCTGATCCTGCTGCTGTACCTGCTCCGGCGGCTGACGGGGATGGAATGGTCGGGGAAGATGCGGAAGCTGGGGCTCCTGGCGCAGTGCCTGCTGCTGTCGCTGCTGATTCATGCGCTGCTGATGCTGGCTCTGACGGTTTGGCAGGTCTCGGCGGCGGTGGGCGATGCGCTGCGGGGATCGGGCGCCACGCGGGTGTCGCTGACGACGTCGGCGGGATCGCAAACGAGCGGGCTGACGTCACAGTTGATGTCCGCCGCGGCGTCGGTGGACATCGAGACGCCGACACCGGAATCATTGCGGCCTGTTCCTGTCGCGATTGAGACACCGGGTATCGATCGGAGGCGCCCGGTTTCGAACGCCGTCGAGGTCGAGACGGACCGTGCGCCCTTGCGACTTAAGCCGACGGAGGCGGCGATGGCGGCGCCGCCGGAGATGGCGCGCCGGCAGATGCAGCCGGGCGCAGCGCCGGCGCGGGCCGAGCCGATGGTCAGTTCCTCGATCGCGACGCCGGAAGCGGAATCACCACGGCTCGACAATGAGACGCCGGTGGAGATCGCAGCGGCCAAGCCGGAGCCGGCGCGTGCGGCAATCAGTGCGGTCCCCCGGATCGAGTCCCGCGCCGCGGAGCACCAGATGGGTGTTCCGGTTGATGCGTCCGTCACTGCGATTGAGCCAGATGCGGCGCCGTTGGTGATGCCGGGCTTCACGCCGGCTGAGATCGATGCTGCCCCGATCGAGCGGACCATCGCGGCGAGCCCGGCGCCGGAGCCGGTGGTCCGGCTGGCGCCGACGGATGTCAGGTTGCCGCAGGAGGAGCAGGCGTCATCAAATGCGGCGGAGCCGGAGCTTCGTATTGAGACCCATGCGGTCCCGGAGCGGGCCATGCGGCGGGATCCGATCGAGTTGGCGCCGAGTGTTGCGCAGAGCGGGGCGCCGCTCCGGACACCGATTGAGATTGAGACGCCGCGGGAGGATCGGCCGCTCGTTCTGGAGTCCGGCGCCGGCGAGCCGATCGAGCCGGCGCTTGATGTTCCCGGGTTGGACCCGGGGCAGCGGCTGCCCGAGGCGCTGCCGGAGTTTGCCGCGGTTGATGTCCGCCTGCCGGGATCGGGGCTGATGCCGGACGACTCGGATGCTCTGGAGCCCGGTGCGCTGGTGATCAACGCCGAGCTTACGCGGTCCGCAGCGCGTCAAACAGCGACGTTCCATCTGGATGACCCGGCGCCCCGACGGGTGGATTCGGTGGCGCTCGACGCGGAACTGACAAGGCCGGATGCGGAGCTGGCGCCATCACGAGCGCCGACGATCGAAAGCATGGCGACACCGGAGCTGTCTCGTCCGTTGGCCTCACTGCACATCCCGACGGACACCCCCCCACGCAATCTCGCACTTCCCGAACTCGAGATCCCGACCGAGACGGCCCCGCCGGCCGATGCGTACGCGCAGCGCGACGAATCGGTCCGGGAGAACGTCGTCGAGGCGATGGGTGGCTCGAAGGAGACGGAGCGGGCCGTGGCGCTGGCGATGGACTGGCTCGCGCGGCACCAGAGCGCTGACGGGCGGTGGGACAGCGACGGCTTCGACACGACGGGGCGGCTCAACGGGCGATCGCGGGTCGATTGCGACGTCGCCGTGACGGGGCTGGCTCTGCTTGTGTTCCTGGGCGCCGACCAGACGCACACCGAGGACGGGCCGTACCGCGAGCACGTGGAGAAGGGGCTGCGCTGGCTGCTGTCGCGGCAGTCACGCGGCGGCGATCTCCGCAACGGCGAGACGATGTACACGCAGGGCATCGCGGCGATCGCGCTGTGCGAGGCGTACGGGATGACCGGTGACGCGAGGCTGCGCGAGCCGGCGCAGCGCGCGATCAGCTTCATCATCGAGGCGCAGGGCCCCGACTCCGGCTGGCGCTACGACCCGGGGATGGCCGGCGACACGTCGGTGCTCGGCTGGCAGGTCATGGCGATGATCAGCGCCCGGAAAGTCGGGCTGGAGGCGCCGCAGGCGGCGCTCGACGGCGCCGGGGCCTGGCTCGACAGCGTCAGCAGACCCAACACGCGAGGGCTGTACTCGTACCAGCGGCACAAGGCGCCGTCGTACTCGATGACCGCCGAGGGGATGTTCGTCCAGCAGCTGCTGGGCGTTGACCGAGCGTCGCCGCGGATGGCGCAGTCGGCGCAGTTCATCGCCAGGCAGCGCCCCGACTGGTCGAACGCGTCGAACACCTACGGGTGGTACTACGCGACGCTGGCGCTCTTCCAGCACCAGGGGCCGGAGTGGGAGCGTTGGAACGAGTCGATCGCGGCGGTGCTCGTCGGGGCCCAGCGGCAGGACGGCGACGCGAGTGGGAGCTGGGACACGGACGACCAGTGGTCCCGCGTCGGGGGCCGGGTGTATCAGACCGCGATCTGCGCCCTGACCCTGGAGGTGTACTACCGGTACCTGCCGCTGTACCTGACCCGGGCGCCGGAGGAGCAGGCGCAGGAGGTCCCGCGGGGCGGCGAGTGATCGCCGGCGCCCGATGATGTCCCCGGCTGCCGATGGTCGATAGGACGGTGTTGACCGACGCCGTGATGACCCATCAGGACGACCTGTTCCAACCCTTCGAGCCCGGGGAGGGATTGCGCGCGCAGTCGGTCCGCGGCGGTGCGCTTTCGATGATCGCGCAGGGCGCCAAGTTTGCTTCGATGTCGGTGACAACGATCCTGCTGGCGCGCATCCTGACGCCGGAGGATTTCGGCATCGTCGCGTTTGCGATGGCTTTCGTGAGCATCGGGTACCTGTTCAAGGACCTGGGGCTCGCCGACGCCACGGTCCAGCGGCCGATCATCACGAGGGCTCAGGTCAGCAACCTCGTGTGGTGGTCGGGGCTGATCGGCCTGGGGGTCGCGGCTCTGCTTGCCGGTGCGTCGCTGGTCATCGGGGTGTACGTCGGGGACCGGCGCTTCGTCCCGGTGATGGCGTCGCTGTCGCTGCTGGCGCTCTTCGGGGGGCTGACGCTCCAGCACCAGGCGCTGCTGCGCCGTCGGATGCGCTTCCGCGCGCTGGCGGTTGTCGAGATCACCGCGTCGGGCTTGGCTGCGGCGGCCGCGATCGTCGCTGGTCTGCTCGGCGTCGGTGTGTGGGCGCTGGTGCTGTTCCAGCTGACCTACGCGGCGGTCATCGCGATCGGGGTGTGGATCGCGGCGGGCTGGCTTCCCTCGCGCCCGTCGCGTGGCGCCGGCGCCTCGCGGATGCTGCTCTTCGGAGTCCACCTGACGACGTCCAACTCGCTGCGCATCCTCATCCACTCGCTCGACAAGGCGCTCGTTTTCTGGAAGGGAAGCGCCGAGACGCTGGGGTACTATTCCAAGGCGTACAACCTGCTCATCCTGCCGATCCAGCAGCTGACGCTCCCGATCCACGGCGTCGCGGTCGCGGCGCTGAGCCGGATCGCCGGCGATGCGCCGCGGTACAACAGCTACTACCGCCGGGGTCTGCTGATGCTCGCCAGCGCCGCGTTCCCGGGGATGGGCTGGTTCGTCGTCAGCGCCAACCACGTCATCCCGATCGCGCTGGGCGATCAGTGGGACGCGTCGGTCCCGCTGTTCCGCCTCCTGGCGCCTGCGGGGCTCGCAACGGCGCTCGACGCCTCGGTCATGTGGGTGTACGTCACGTCAGATCGAGCCGACCGGCAGTTCCGCTGGGGTGTGGGATCGACGATCGTCGCGGCCGTCGGCTTGCTCATCGGCGTCAACTGGGGCGCCGCCGGCGTCGCGACGGCGCTGAGCGTCGTCCTGATGGGATCGAGACTGGCGGAATATCCCTACTGCTTCCGCGGCTCCGGGATCACGCTCGGGACGCTCGGATCGGCGCTCTGGAGGCCGGCGCTGGCCACGGCTCTCGCGATGGGCGCGGCCTGGTTGGTCAGCGGGCGACTCCCGACGGCGATGTCCGATGTCCCGAGCGTGCTGATCGAGGGCGGCGTATTCGGCGTGGCGTACGCCCTGGTCTGGTCGCTGGCCCCCGGTGGGCTGGGCGAGGTCCGGCACGCGCTGTCGCTCGTGAGCGACCTGATCCCCGGGCGCTCGGCCCGCTGAAGTCGCCGGCGCGGTACACTCTCGGTTTGCTCGATCCGGCAACCCTCAGGAGCGCGACCAGTGGCCGACCTGACTGTGCATGTGGACGGGATGACCCTGCCCAACCCCTTTGTCATCGGTTCGGGCCCCCCCGGCACGAACGCCAACGTCATCGGCAAGGCCTTTGACGAGGGCTGGGGCGGTGTCGTCGCCAAGACGATCTCCCTCGACGCCTCCAAGGTCATCAACGTGGCGCCGAGGTACGCGAGGCTGCGCACGTCCGAGTCCCGCGAGATCTACGGCTGGCAGAACATCGAGCTGATCTCCGATCGCCCATTCGATGTGTGGCTCGACGAGTTCCGGCAGCTCAAGGACAAGTATCCCGACGGCTGCCTGATCGCCTCCATCATGGAGGAATACAACAAGGACGCGTGGGTTGAGATCGTCGAGCGCACGCAGGCAACCGGCGTTGACGCGTTCGAGCTGAACTTCTCCTGCCCCCACGGGCTGCCCGAGCGGAAGATGGGCGCCGCGATGGGGCAGGACTGCGACATCCTCTCGGAGGTGTGCGGCTGGGTGAACGAGGTGGCGACGATCCCGGTATGGGCGAAGATGACGCCCAACGTCACGCACATCGAGGACCCGGCGCGTGCGGCGCTCGCGGCGGGGTGCGAGGGCGTGAGCGCGATCAACACGATCCTGAGCACGATGGGCGTCGATCTGGAGACACTGCGCCCGGAGCCGACGGTCGAGGGCTACACCGTGCCGGGCGGCTATTCCTGCACCGCGGTGCGCCCGATCGCCCTGCGGATGGTGATGGAGCTCGCCACCATGATGCACGGCGGCAACAGCGGCCAGCCCATCCAGCCCGACGGCAGGGTCGCCGTCAGGGGCGAGTTCCCGGATCGCTCGATCAGCGCCATCGGCGGCGTCGAGACGGGTGAGGACGCGGCGCAGTTCATCCTGCTCGGCGCCTCAACCGTGCAGGTCTGCACGGGCGTCATGAAGCACGGCTACGCGATGGTCAAGCCCATGTGCGACCAGCTCAGCGCGTTCATGGACAAGCACGGCTTCAAGACTATCGAGGAGTTCCGGGGCCACAGCCTGCGGTACTTCACCACGCACGCGGAGCTGGTCAGGCTCCAGCGCGAGGCGAAGGAGGCGGCACAGGCCGAGCGGCGGAGGAAGATGGTCGTCGAGGACGCGCAGTGGTCCGGGGACGACTTCGTGGATCAGAGCGACGCGCTGTCGCGGGGATGATCCGCAGAGCCGTTCCCTGAGTGTGCCATGGCCACGGCTCTGCGTGGCCATGATCTCGGATCACCAAATCAAACGGAACATGGCCACGAAGACGTGGCCATGGAACACTTCCGTTGACCCCGTTCGGTCAGGCGCACTCGGTGATCGCGATGTCCAGCGCCGCGACGAGGAAGTCGGCGTCCGCCTTCGTAAAGCACATCGGGGGTTTGATGCGCAGGACGTTGCCGGAGAGGCCGCCCTTGCCGATGAGCAATCCCAGGTCCTTGCACTTCTCGTGGACGGCGGCGGTGAGCGCGGTGGCGGGGGCCTTGGTGTCGCGTGATTCGACCATCTCGACGCCGAGCATCAGGCCCTGGCCCCGGACGTCGCCCATGCACTCGTGCCGGGACTGGAGTCTGGTGAGCCCGTCCTTGAGGTAGCCGCCCACCTCGCGGGAGTTCTTCTGGACGTCCATCTCGAGCATGACGTCGAGGGTCGCGTTCGCCTGGGCCATGGTGACGGGGTTGCCGCCGTAGGTGTTGAAGTGGAGGCGCTGTCCGAGTGTCTTGGCGATCTCGGGTGTGGTGACGACGGCGCCGAGGGGTGAGCCGTTGCCGATGCCCTTGGCCATCGTGACGATGTCGGGCATGACGCCGTGGTTCTGAAAGCCCCAGAAGTTCGTGCCGGTGCGGCCGAAGCCGGTCTGGACCTCGTCGGAGATGCACAGACCGCCAGCGGCGCGGACGTGCTTGTACACATGCTCGAGGTAGCCGGGGGGCATCTCGACGGAGCCGCCGACGCCCTGGATGGGCTCGGCGATAAACGCAGCGACCTTTCCGGGGGTCTCGAAGCGGATGACGTCGGCGACCTCGTCGGCGTACTTGCGGCCGGCGTCCTTGTCGTCGTAGCCCCAGGGGCCGCGGTACATGTCGGGCGTCTTCGCGTGGTGGATGCCGAATCCCTGGGGGACGGGGAACTTCCAGGTGTGCAGGGCGGTCAGGCCCATCGCGCTGGGGGACATGCCGTGGTAGGCGTTGCGGAGGGCGACGACATCGAATGCGCCGGTGTAGCAGCGCGCCATCATGATGGCCAGGTCGTTGGCCTCTGAGCCGGAGTTGGTGAAGTAGCAGACGGAGAGATCGCCGGGGAGCTGGTCGGTGAGCTTCCTGGCGAACTGCGCGATGTTGGGGTTGAGGTAGATCGTTGTGGTGTGCTGGAGCGTCTCGTTCTGTGTGTTGCACGCCTCGACGACCCTGGGGTGGCAGTGTCCCACGCTGACGGTGACGATGCCGGCGAAGCCATCGACGTATCGGCGGCCGGTCTCGTCGTAGAGGTACTGCATCTTGCCCTCGACGATCATCACCGGGTCCTTGTAGTAGTGCAGGATCGCCGGGGAGAGGTGCTCCTTGCGCATCGCCAGGACCTGCGCCTTGGAGGGTCCGGTGTAGGGCCGGGGCTTGTGATCGAAGGCGGGAAGGGTCGGGGCGGCAGTGGAAGCGGTGGGCATGGCTGGAACTCAAAGTATGGTGCGATCAGTCCTGCGAGACATTCCCGGCTTCCGGGACGAGTGTGGAAGGGACATCCAGACCCCGCTCCTCGTTTGAGCCGGGGATCAGGTTGTCGAGGATCAACCCGATGATTGCCGCGACGGCCATCCCGGTCGAGCCGATCGCGTTGACGATCCCGCGGATGCCCTCGGGGAGCGAGGCGAGCATGGCGTCGGCGGCGGGCGGGTAGGTGACCAGGGTCTGGCCGACCTGCATGCCCTCGGTGGAAGCGACGGTGTTGAAATACGCCGGCACGGAGAGCCCCATGAACAGGCTGAAGCCGGCGATGAAGAGGTTGCGGTCGGAGGAGAGATCGGCCTTGGAGAGCTGCTGCACGCCGATGGCGGCGATGAGGCCGAACAGGGCGCAGTAGAGCCCCCCCACCACCGGGCTCGGGATGGCCGCGGCCAGGGCGCCGAACTTCCCGAAGAGCCCGAGCAGGATGAGGATGACGCCGGCGATCTGCACCACGCGGCGCGAGCCGACGCGGGTGAGCCCGACGAGCCCGATGTTCTCCGAGTAGGAAGTCGAGCTGAAGCCGCCCAGGCAACCGGTGATGGCGCAGGCGACGCCCTCGAAGCCGATGCCGCGGCTGATCTGTTTCGGGGTCGGGTCGCCGCCGCCGGCCATGTGCGAGCAGGCGTGGTAGTCGCCGAAGGACTCGACGATGGAGGCGAGGTACCCGGCCAGCGCCGCGACGATGAAGGCGAGCGTGAACTTCGGGTACCCCCAGGGGAAGACGATCTCCGCGGGGTTGGCGCGGACCCAGGCGCTGGCGCCGATGCGGGAGGTGTCCACCGCGGCGGGGCTGTCGGGCGCGATGATCCCGGTCTTCGTCCCGATCCAGCACAGCGTGACGACGATCACGACGGCGCTGATGATCGGGAAGATCCGGAAGAACTGCGATTTGCGCGAGAGCACCAGCGAGAAGAGGATGATCAGGACGATGGTCAGACCGCTCACCGGCCAGTGGGCGCCGGCCTTGGGGGCGCCGTGCTGGAAGAGCGCCAGCCCGATGAGCATGATGACCGGCCCGACGACGACGGGGCTGAGGATCCGGCGGAGCCACCCGACGAGCCCCGAGAACCCGATGAACATCTCGATGAAGGCGCCGACGAGGATCGCGCCGGCGATGTACTGCATCATCTCGTTCGGCGACCAGTTCTTCTCCCCTCCCGCCGCGATCACCGCGAAGAAGGCCGCGAGGAAGCTGAACGAGACGCCCTGGATGATGGGCAGCCGGGTGCCGAAGGTCGATTGCAGGATCGTCCCGACGCCGGAGCAGAGCATGACGCTGGAGATGAGGATGGCGATCTGCTCGGGGGTCATGCCCATTGCCGGCCCGAGCAGCAGCGGGACGGAGACCGTGGCGCCGAACATCGTCAGCGCGTGCTGCACGGCCAGGAGCGCCGCCTTGGGCGCGGGCGGGATGTCGTCGAGGCCGTAGATGACCTTCGGTGTGCGCAGCGGTGCGTTCATCGGCGCCTCACCTCGCGACGGCGTGGGTCTCGGCGATCTTGGTGTAGGACTCGGGGCGGCGATCGCGGAAGAACTGCCAGGTGTTGCGCACCTCGGTGATCAGGTCGAGGTCGAGATCGGCGACGACGACCTCGTCCTTGTCGCGCGAGGCCTGCGCGAAGATCTGGCCCCGGGGATCGCAGAAGTAGCTCTGCCCGTAGAACTCACCGATGTCCCAGGGCTGCTCGCGACCGACGCGGTTGATGGCGCCGACGAAGAACTGGTTGGCGACGGCGTGCGCGGGCTGCTCCAGCTTCCAGAGGTATTCGCTCAGCCCGGCGACGGTGGCGCTGGGGTTGAAGACGATTTCGGCGCCGTTGAGCCCCAGCTCGCGCGCGCCCTCGGGGAAGTGCCGGTCGTAGCAGATGTACACGCCGATCTTGCCGGCGCTGGTGTCGAAGACCGGGTACCCGAGGTCGCCCGGGGTGAAGTAGAACTTCTCCCAGAAGCCGGGCTTGCAGTGCGGGATGTGGTGCTTGCGGTACTTGCCGAGGTACTCTCCGTGCTCGTCGATCACCGCGGCGGTGTTGTAATACACGCCGGGCATGTCAACCTCGTACATGGGCACGACGAGGATCGCTTTGAGCTCCCTGGCTAGTTTGCACATGCGCTGCACGGTCGGGCCGTCGGGGATGCGCTCGGTGGCCTCGTACCAGCGAGTCTCCTGCTCGGCGCAGAAGTAGGGGCCGTCGAAGACCTCCTGGAGGCACACGACCTGCGCCCCCTGGTCCACCGCCTGGCGGATGAGGCCGATGTGCTTCTCCTGCATCGACGCCTTGATCTGTGCGATCGGCGCGTCGGCGCGCTCGCTGAGGGAACACTGGACGAGGCCCGCTCGGGTGACTCTGGCCATTGGTGGGATGCCTCCGAAAGAGATGCCGCGGCGTCAGAGCCAGCGCGCGACCGTGACCTTGCTGCGAGTGAAGAAGCGGACGCCGTCCTCGCCGTTGGCGTGCAGATCGCCGTAGAACGACTGCTTCCATCCGGAGAAGGGGAACGCCGCCATGGGGGCGGGGACGCCCACGTTGATGCCGAGCATCCCGGCGCCGATCGTGGATTTGAACTTGCGAGCGGCGTTGCCGGAGTCGGTGAAGATGACCGCCATGTTGCCGTAGCGGGACTTGTTGACCATCTCGATTGCGTCCTCGAGATCGTTGGCGCGGATGATTGTCAGGACCGGGCCGAAGATCTCTTCATCAACGATGAACATGCCGGGCCTGGCGTGATCGAAGATCGTGGGGCCGACAAAGCAGCCGCAGGAGGGCATCTGGTGCTGCCTTCCGTCGAGCACAAGCGTGGCGCCCTGCTCGACGCCCTTCTCGATGGCCTCGTGGACGCGCTCCTTGCCTTCCATGTCCTGCATCGGGCCCATGCCGCAGCCAGGCGCATCGCCCCTGTCCACCTTGATCGCGCTCGCCGCCTCGACGAGCCCGGGGATCAGCCAGTCGGCGCTGTCGCCGACGCAGACGACGACCGATCCCGCAAGGCAGCGCTGCCCGGAGTTGCCGAACGCCGAGCCCAGCACGCCGTCGATCGCCGCGCCGCGGTTGGCGTCGGGCATGATGATCGAGTGGTTCTTGGCGCCGCACATGCACTGGACGCGCTTACCGTGCGCCGCGGCGGTCTTGTAGATGTACTCGCCGGCGCGCGTGGAGCCCACGAACGAGACGGCGTCCACCTCGGGGTGCTTGATCAGGTGGTTGACAACATCTGGACCGCCCTGGACGAGGTTCAGCACGCCCTTGGGGATCCCGGCGTCGTGCGCCATCTCCGTGGCGCGGATGGACGAGAGCGGGTCCTTCTCCGAGGGCTTGAGGACGAAGGTGTTGCCGCAGGCGACGGCCATCGGCCACATCCACATCGGGACCATGACCGGGAAGTTGAACGGCGTGATCCCGACGCAGACGCCGACGGGAACGCGATCGATCTGGGAGTCGATGCCGACGCCCCCCTCGTCCTGCGTGCGGCAGAAGGAGGAGGAGACGGCGATCTGCGGGAGCGTGCGCCCCATCGTCAGCGCCGGTGCACCCGCAGCGAACTCGATGCAGTCGATGCCGCGGCGGACAGAGCCGATGGCCTCGGCCGTGGTCTTGCCGTGCTCGGCGACGATGATCTTCGCCAGCTCGTCGACGTTGGCCTCGAGGATCTGTTTGTAGCGGAACAGGGGCTGGACGCGGTCGCCGACCGGGGTCGCGGCCCATTCCGGATAGGCGGCCCTGGCGGCCTGGACGGCGCGCTCGGCGGCGTCGGTGTTCGAGAGCGGCGCCTCGCTGATCGGCTGGCCGGTCGCGGGGTTGATGTTGTGGCGGACGCTCCCGGCGCCGCCGGTCAGGCGTTCACCGGCGACGAGGTTGGACGCGATGGTCGCGGACATGTGCAGCGGTCTCCTTCCGTTCGGTCGGGCTCAATCCGGAAGTGTCGCACTGATCGGGTGAAATGACAAGGGCGCACCGCTTGGAATCGGGGCGCGCCCTCGCACACACGCACGGAGCCACGGAGAAAGGAAGGTCGTTATCCGCCCGCCGGATCAGGCCTCTTCGGGCTTGTTGAGCAGCCCCAGCAGGGCGCCGAGATCGGCGGTGTCCACCCGGCCGTCGCCGTTGAGGTCGCCGGCCGCCGAGGCGGAGCCGAACGACTTGCGGATCGCCGCCAGGTCGTCCGCGTCGACGCGGCCGTCACCGGTGAGATCGCCATAGACGCCGGGCTGGGCCTGGGGGTCATCCACGATTCCCGGCGAGCCGTCGATCGTCTCGCTGATGACCGTGCCCGGGTGGATCGCGGATGACTTGAGCTCGGCGATCCGGTCCGGTTGGATGGGGGTCGCCGCGAGTTCCTGGAACGTCCGGTCCGGCCCGGCGCCGGCCGAGTTGTCCGGCTTCGTCGGCGCATTGAACTCGCGGATGGCGTTGATCAGGATTCCGAGATCGGCGGTGTCCACGCCCCCGTCCGCGTTCAGGTCGGCCGCGCTGACGGAGCTGCGGAACGCCTGGAGCAGCGCGGTGACGTCCTCACCGTTGAGGGTGTCGTCGCCGTTGATGTCGCCGAAGAGGACCGGCCCGCCCTGGATCCCGGGATCCCGGCCCGGGTCGCTGCCGACGCCTTCCTGCGCATCGCCGGACGGTCCTTGCGCCCCGTCGGCGCCGGTTGTTGCGCCCGGCCCGGTCAGTGAGCTCGCCCCGGGGTACGCCGATGCCGGGGGTTTCACCGTGTTCGAGGCGGCGACATGGCTGCCCGCGGCCCGCTGCACAGCGATCGGGGCGTGCCGGGCACGCCCGTACGGGACGAAAACGGCGTTTGAAGCCGAGATGGAGATGGACATGGTCGGGTTCTCCGCGGGGTTCGGGAACCGGCTCGTGCGACATCGCAGAGGCGGCGCTGCGGTTGGTTCGGTGGAGGTGGAGCAATCCGCCTGCCATTTCAAAGTCGGAACCGGTTCGGCCGCGCTGAGTCGGGTATCCTGTTCCCCCCGCGGGCTCGACGTTCGAAAACCGCCGGGATACCCAGCAGAAAGGCGACGAACAGACCATGGCCGAGACGAGCAACCCCCAGGGCGGTCAGCAGCAGGTCCAGATCCGCGTGGACGAGTCCCGCATGAACACGACCTACTCCAACACGATCCGCACCACCACTACCGCCGACGAGGTCGTGCTCGACTTCGGCCTCAACCTTCCCGCCCAGGGCCCGCAGGGGCAGCACGCGATGATCTTCGCCGTCGGCTCGCGCATCGTGCTCAACTGGTCGGGCGCCAAGCGGCTGATCTCGTCCCTGTCGCAGGTCGTCCGGGCGTACGAGGATCAGTTCGGCACGATCGAGCTTGACCAGCCCCGCGCCGCCTCGGCTTCCCACTGAGCCGGTCTTGTTGCGAACGTTTCAGAGGATCCGCGTCGCCTTGGGGTAGCTCCCGAGGACGCTGATCTCCTGGCAGTCCCGGCTCGCCTGCTCGATCGCCATGCGCATCAGCGGGTCGTCGCGGTGTCCTTCGGTGTCGATGAAGAACGAGTATTTCCAGTTCTGCTGACCGCTGGGGCGCTTCTCGATGTGCGATAGGTTGATCCCGGCGCGGTCGAACACCGACAGCACCCGCACCAGGCTGCCGGGTGTGTGGTCGGTCGTGAACATGATCGAGGTCTTGTCCTGCCCGCTGGGTTCGGCCTTCTGCTTCGAGATCACGAGGAACCTCGTGATGTTGTTGGGGTTGTCCTCGATGTCCTCGTAGAGCGTGTTGAGACCGTACACCTGCCCGGCCAGCGCCGAGCCGATCGCCGCGGGGCCCGAATCGGGGTGTTGCGCGTGCTCGGCGAATGCGGTCTCGGCGGCCTTGGAGGAGCTCGCCGCCGGGATCAGATCCGCGAGCGGGTACGTCGAGGAGAGCCACTTGCGGCACTGCGTGAAGATCTCGGGCTTGGAGTAGATCCGCCGGATCGCCTCGGGGGGGCAGTTCGAGAGCAGGTTGTGCCGGATGGTGATCAGCGCCTCGGCGTACACGAAGACCTCGCCCCTGGAGTCGCGGAAGGCGTCGAGGGTCTCGGTGATGCCGCCACCGGTGGAGTTCTCGATCGGCGCCAGCCCGTAATCGACGTGGCCCCGGCGCACCTCGTCGAAGACGCTCATGATGTCGGTGACCGCCTCGAACGTGACGGAGGAGCCGAAGTGCGCCTGGGCGGCGACGTGGCTGAACGAACCGCGCGGCCCCAGGTAGCCGATGCGAAGGGGCTGCTCGATCGCGAAGGACCCGCTCATCAGCTCCCGGTAGATGCCCTCGATCGCCCGGTCCGGGAGCGGCCCTTTGTTGTGCGCCAGTGCCTTCTTGAGCACCGCGGCCTCGCGATGGGGCGCATAGATGGGGACGCCCTCGCGCTGCTTGACCTGGCCTACGCGCTGGACGATGGACGCCCTGCGGTTGAGCAGCTCAACGAGCTGCCGATCGGCCTCATCGATCTGCGCCCGCAGCGCGTCCAGGGTGTCCTGATTGGGCTCGGGTGATGATTCGGACATCGGCGGTATCATCGTCGTCAGGGACCTCCCGGCCAAGCCCACGGGCTCGGAATCAGCGAAAATCAGTTTCCGTTCGATGAAATCAGCCGGGCGTCGCCAGCAATAATGACGCGAAGGCAGCGCGGTGACGCCGCCGACAGACCATGATCCAGACCCTCGCCACCACCGCCGGACAGCACGCCACAGCCACGCCGGTGTCGCTCCCATGGGGCGCCGAGGCGATCGCCGCGGCGGGGCTCATCGCCGGGATCCTCCTTTGGCTGTGGGGGCGGAAGCTGGTCAAGCCGCTCTACGCGCTCGCCTTCGGCGTCGGCGCCGGTTTGATCGGGTTCACCGGGCCGGCGACGCTGGGGGTCAACGTCGATCCCAACATCCTGATGGTCGCTCTGGGAATCTTCGGCGTCATTGTCGGGCTGATCGTCTTCCGCATCACGATGGGGCTGACCCTGGGCGTTGTGCTGGGCTTTGCCGTCGCGACGGGCGCCGTGCTGGCCATCGGGGCGCAGGCGGACGCGGTAAAAGCCGCTCAGACCGCGCCGGTCCCGAGCGAAGAGAGCATCTACCTCGACGGGGCCGAGATCGTCGAGAATCTTGGCACCGAGGAGGTACAGCGCCGGCTGGATGCAATGACCGAGAGCCTGGTCTCGGGCGACACCTCGGATTCCCGATCAATCGACATCGCCGAGCCCTCTGACGCCGAGCGCATCGCGCGCAGCGCCGCGAAGGAGGTCCGCGCGTTCATGCTCGAGCTTTTCGACGAGGCCGGCGCGTGGTGGGACACCGTCCCGATCCGGCTGCGTGTCGCGGGTCTCGGGGGCTGGCTCATGGGCTTTGCGCTGGGGTTGCTGCTGGGGCTCGCCCGGCCCACACCCGTTGCGGGGTTCGCCAGCGCCTTCGTCGGGGCGGCGATCTGGATCCCGTGCGGCGCATATCTTGCGCACTGGATCCGGATCCCGGGCCACGAGCTCCTCCCGACCAGCGCCGGGGCCTGGGCGAGCGCGTGGATCGTGATCGCCTGCATCGGGGCGGCCATTCAGTGGACGAAACGCAAGCCCTCCGCCGATCTGAAGGACGAAGAAGAGTAAACCCGCTTCTCCTCCCTATGGAGCCTGCGCACAGGCAACGCTCCAGCATCGGTGGCGCCAATGACCCTGCATCCCCTCGTCACGCTCGCGCAGGCCGCCAGCAACGGCAACAACCTCAACGGCAGCCCCTTCGAGGTGCTCACGGCACAGTTCCGCAAGGGTATGGACGTGCTCATGCGTCCGGAAGACCTCGCGGACACCCTGACGTCGATCAACATCGTCTGGGCGGGCGTGATGATCGTCCTGGGCTGCATCTGCACCTTCCAGGGCTACAAGTGGCGCAAGACCGTCGTGCTGATCCTGGCCGCGCTGTGCGGGATGTGGGCCGGCTCGGCGCTGGGAAGCGAGCTGGGCAGCGGCGCGATGATCGCCGCGCTGGCGCTGGCGATGCTCTTCGCCATCATCGCGCTGCCGCTGATGAAGTTCACCGTGGCGTTTTTCGGCGGGCTCGCCGGCGCGTTCCTGGGCGCCAACCTCTGGTCGATGCTCGCTCCGCCCGATCAGCAGAGCAGCGTGCAGCTGGGCGCCGTGATCGGGCTCATCGCCGTGGGCATGCTGGCGTTCATCGCGTTCCGCATCGTGGTGATCGTGTTCACCTCGATCGTCGGCTCGACGATGCTGGTCCTGGGTCTGCTGAGCCTCTTCGTGGGGCTGGGCGTCTGGCAGGGCGACCTGGGTCACACGATGTCGCAGAACCGACTCATCGTCCCGCTGGTCGTCGCGGTGATCGGCCTCATCGGGGGCGTCATCCAGCAAGGCGGCGGGCTGATCAAGCTGATCGAGCAGGCCGACAACGCCGAGAAGAAGCCCGGCACGGCTGCCAAGCCCGCCAAGGCGTGACCCGAACAGGTCTTGATTGATGGCGATCGAGAGCGAGCCGGTCAGGGCAGCGGCTTGAGCTGCTGATCGATCGGCGCGATCTGCAGGCCCCGGCTGGGCGAGGCGGAATCGATCGCCACCGGCACGCTCGATTCGGGGGTCGCCGCCTGTGTGGCGGTGTTGGAGGCGAACTGGATCGGTGTGATCCAGAACGCCAGCGCCACGACGCCGACCGCGGAGACGACCGCGATCGTCTGCCGGGGCCACGACGGGATCAGCCTCGCCCTGGGACGGAACTCGTTGGGCTCATCGACGAGCGGGCCCAGCGCCAGGCGCAGGTAGTACACCGCACCGATGGCCGCGTTGACCGACATGACAATCACGAGCACGTACTCGTGGGCGGCGATGGCGCTGGTGAAGAGGAAGAGCTTGCCGAAGAACCCGAGCAGGGGCGGCAGGCCCAGCAGCGACAGGGCGCAAAGCACCAGCGCCCAGCCCAGGAGCGGCTGCCGGCGGCACAGGCCCTTGAGGTCCTCGATCGAGTCGAGCTCGACGTCGTGATCGGCCGGGGTGCGCGTCTCGAGGCAGGCGATGACCGCGAAGACGCCGGCGGTCATGACGCCGTAGGTCAGCAGGTAGAAGAGCATCGCGGCGAGCCCGTTCTGGGCGCTGACGTCGCGGGGGTTGAGCGACTGCGCCACCAGCGCCGGACCGACGAGCAGACCGACGAGCATGTACCCGGAGTGCGCGATCGAGGAATACGCCAGCAGGCGTTTGACGGAGGTCTGGAGCAGCGCCAGGACGTTGCCGACGGTCATCGTCAGCGCCGCCATGACCCAGAGCACGACACGGATGTCCGCCGGGAGGCTCGCACCGTCGCCGTGGCGCCAGCCGACCGTGCTCAGGATGTGCATCAGCGCGAAAAACCCCGCGGCCTTGGGGGCGAAGGCGAGGTAGGCGGTCACCGGAGAAGCGGCGCCCTGGTACACGTCGGCGGTGTAGAAGTGCATCGGCGCCGCGGCGATCTTGAAGGCGATGCCGACGATGGCCATGACGACGCCGAGGGTGGCGATGGGCGAGATCCCGCTGGTCGCCAGCCGCCGCGCGATGTCGGGGATGTCCGTGGTCCCGGTGGCGCCGTAGAGCATCGCGAAGCCGTAGAGGAAGATCGCGGCGCCGAGCGCGCCCAGGAAGAAGTACTTGACGCCGGCCTCCTGGGCGCGGAGGCGGTGCGAGCTGGTCGCGACCATGACGTAGGTCGGGAGGCTGGTGAGCTCCAGCGCGAGGAAGAGCCAGATCAGGTCGTCGGCGCTGACGCACAGGAGCACGCCCATGACGGAGAACAGGAAGAACGAGTAGAACTCGCCGCGCATCGTGCGAAGCGGGTCGAACCGCTCGCCCCTGGCGACATCGGCCTCGTAATCGCGATCAACCAGCCCCGTCAGCAGCGGCAGGATCAGCAGCGCCACGAGCGTGACGACCGTTTTGCCGTAGGGCAGCAGCCCGGGGAACATGCCGGACATCGCGGGGCTGTTCCACGAGAAGACGGCGGCGACGATGAGCCCGACGCCGGTGATGACCGCGCAGCTCTTGCGGACGAGGCGCCTGGGTGAGAGACCCAGGATCATCACGATCGTCGCGGTGATGAAGAGCGCGATCTCGGGATGGAGCAGCGCGAGTTTCTCGGTCATGGCGTCGTCTCCGTCGCCAGGACCACCGGCGTCTGCGGCTGGGTCGGGTCGGCGAGCATCGCCTGCTCCGCCTCGGTGATCGCCCGCTGGTTGACGGTGCGGATTTCGTCGATGACCATCGCCACGGGCTCTTCAAGGGACTGCAGCACGGGTTTCGGGTAGAGCCCCAGCACGAGGCACAGCACAGCGATCGGAGTCAGGACGCCGATCTCGCGCCAGGAGAGATCCGTCGGGAGCTTCTCGTGCTCGTGATGCCCGGCGGGCTCGCGAAGGGGCCCGAACAGCACGCGGCCGACCATGTAGAGCAGGTACATCGCGGCGACGATCATGCCGGTCGCGGCGACCGCGGCGAACCACGGGCCGAGCGAGCCGAACGCGACGCCGCCGGGGCCGTCAGCGCCCGACTGGAACGCGCCGAGGAGGCACATGAACTCGGAGACGAAGCCGTTGAGGCCCGGCAGCCCCACGCTCGCCATCGTGAAGAAGACGAGGAAGAAGGCGAAGACGGGCATCTTGGTGGATAGCCCCCCCATCTCGTCCATCGACCGCGTGTGGTAGCGCTCGTAGAGCATGCCGATGCAGAAGAAGAGGGCGCCGGTCGAGAGGCCGTGGTTGAGCATGTACAGGATCGACCCGCTGATGCCGACCATGTTGACGGCGAAGAGCCCCAGGACGCAGAAGCCGAGGTGGCTGACCGAGGAGTAGGCGACGAGCTTCTTCACGTCGTTCTGCGCCCAGCAGATCAGCCCGGTGTAGATGATGCCAATGATCGCCAGCACGGCGATCGCAGGGGCGTACTGCATCACGGCGAGCGGCGTGAAGGGCAGCACGAACTTGTAGAACGCGTACGTTCCCAGCTTGAGCAGCACACCGGCGAGGACGACCGAGCCCGCGGTCGGGGCCTCCGTGTGCGCCAGGGGCAGCCACGTGTGCACCGGAAAGAGCGGCACCTTGACCGCGAAGCCGGCGAGCATCGCCAGCATCACCCAGGCCTGCTCGCGGCGGGTCATGCTCGCCGCGGCGCTCTGCAGCTCGGCGATGGACCAGGACCAGCCAAGGTTGCGCTCGTAACCGACGTACGCGACGTACACGAGCCCCGCCAGCGCGATCACCGAGCCGGTGAAGGTGTACAGGAAGAACTTGGTGGCCGCCCGGCGGCGGTTCGTCGAGCCGTACAGGCTGATCAGCACGTAGAGCGGGATCAGCGTGAACTCGAAGAAGACGTAGAAGAGCATGAGGTCCTGCGCCGCGAAGACGCCGGTGACCGCTGCCTGGAGGACGAGCAGCCAGGCGTAGTAGTTGCGGACGCGCGTCGTGATCGCGGTGTACGAACCGACGACGCAAAGCGGGCCCAGCAGGGCCGTGAGCAGGATCAGCAGCAGCGACACCGAATCGGCGCCGACGGACAGCCGCACACCGAGCTGCTCGACGAGCGTGTAGGACTGCTGGAAGCTGACGCTGCCCGGGTACGACCAGTTGAACCGGAATGCGGCGACCACGGACACGACCAGCGCCGCCAGCGTGACGACGGTCGAGAGCAGCCTGGCGAACCGCACCGGCGCCAGAGCCACCAGCAGGGCGCCAAAGAGCGGGATGAGGATCAGAGCGGTCAGCATCAGTGAATCATCCCACGATCCAGACGATGACCAGCAGGAGCGCGAGCCCCCCGGTCATCCCGACGGCGTACGACTGGAGGAACCCGTTCTGGCTGGGGCGGAGGGAACCGCCGATCGCCCTGGGCATCCAGCCGAAGAGGTTGACGATGCCATCGACGAGCAGCGCGTCGATGAAGTAGAAGACGTGCGCGAGGAACCACAGGGGCTTGCGCAGCAGGAAGTCGTAGAACTCGTCCACGTACCACTTGTTGGTCGCCCAGGTGAGGATCGGGCCGACTGCCCTGGCCGCTTCTTCGGCGCCGGGGGATGTCGCCGCCTCGGTGCGTCCCCTGAAGTGCAGCAACCACGCGACGAGAATGCCGACGATCCCGATCCCGCCCGAGACGAAGTACATGATGAAGTGCGGGTTGGCGCCGAGGAACGTCGCGGTGTGATCGACGCCAACGGTGATATTCGAGGCCTTGGCGGTCGAGTGCGACACGAGCCCGGTGATCCAGCCGTCATGGCTGGCGCCGAACCACATAATCAGGTACGGGATGGACGCGGCGAGCGCGAAGGCGCTGAGCGTGACGAGCACGGTGTTGATCGCCCAGCCCGGCGCATGGGGGTGGAAACCGTGGCCGTCGTCGTGCGCATCATCGCCGTGGTGCTCATCGCCGGCGTGGTACTCGACCGGGCCGACGAAGACGCGGAAGAAGACGCGGAAGGTGTAGTACGCCGTCAGCCCGGCCGTCAGCAGGGCCAGCAGCCCCAGGAGGGAGCCGCCGAAACCCTCGGTGACGAAGGACTCGGCGATGATCATGTCCTTGGAGAAGAACCCCGCAGAGAGCGGGAACCCAGCCAGGCACAGGCAGCCGACGAGCATCGACGCGCTGACGATCTTCCAGCCCTTCATGTGCCACAGGCCCGAGAGCCGGCGCAGGTCGAGCTGCCCCGCGAAGCCGTGCATGACGGCGCCGCAGGCGAGGAACAGCGTCGCCTTGAAGAAGGCGTGCGTGACGACGTGGTTGCCCGCGCCGGCGCTGGAGAGGACGCCGAGCCCGAGGAACATGTACCCGAGCTGTGACACAGTCGAGTAGGCCATCACGCGCTTGATGTCGTACGTGGCCATGCCGATGGTCGCGGCGAAGAAGGCCGTCAGGCAGCCGATCCACGCGACGGTGTTGAGCGCGGCGGGGTTGAGCTCGAAGACCGGCAGGAACCGCGCGATCAGGTACACGCCGGCGGTGACCATCGTCGCGGCGTGGATCAGCGCCGACACCGGCGTCGGGCCCTCCATCGCGTCCGGCAGCCAGACGTACAGCGGCAGCTGCGCCGACTTGCCGAAGGCGCCGACCATCAGCAGCAACGGGATCGCCCTGATCGACCACGGGACCTCGTGCCCGTGCGCCACGCCCGCCTGGAGTTCGGCGACCTGCCGGAAGATCTCCTTGTATTCGAGCGAGCCGAACTGCGTGAACGCCAGCATCAGACCCAGCGCGAGCCCCAGGTCGCCGATGCGGTTGACGATGAACGCCTTCTTCGCCGCGGCCACCGCGCTGGGCTTCTTGTAGAGGAAGCCGATGAGCAGGTAGGAGCAGAGGCCGACGCCCTCCCAGCCCAGGTACAGCAGCACGAGGCTGTCGCCCATCACCAGGCAGGACATCATGAAGACGAAGAGCGCGAAGAAGCCGAAGAACCGCGCGTAACCCCGGTCGCCGGCCATGTACTCGCTCGCGTACAGCGCGATGAGCGTCGCCAGGCCGGTGACGAAGAGCATCCACAACACGGTGAGCTGGTCGAGGAACAGGCTGAAGTTCGCCGTCAGGGATTGACCGGGGACGTTGCCCCACTTGAGGCTGATCCAGTCGAAGCCGTGCACGATCAGCGGCGCGTTGGACTGGAAGACCGTCCCGGCGGCCATGAGCGTGGCCACGAAGGAGCCGGCGAGCAGGACCACCGTGGACCACGCCGGGAACTTGCCCTTGATCCCCAGCGCCGCGTACACCCCGCACAGGACCGACGCCAGCAGCGGGAGCGCCAGGATCAGCAGCGCAAAGCCGGGCCCGGCGTCGGGGGTGATGAACTCGAACGGCGTTGCGGCGTGCGCGGCCGCCGCCTCGTGGGCGCCGTTGGTGACGGCGTGCCCCGCGGCGCCGTGCGCCGTCGCGAGCGTCGGGGCGAGCCCTGACATCAGATTGGCGATGATCCCTGCCATCTGTTGTGCCCCTCGTCAGCCCCGGAGTTGGGCCCACGCCTCCGTGTCCAGCGAATGCTTCTTCCGGTACAGCAGCACCACCAGCGCCAGCGCCAGGGCCGCCTCCGCCGCGGCGATGGTCAGCACGAAGATCACGAAGACCTCGCCGTTGTGGTCCATCCAGCGGCGCCCGAAGGCGATCATCGCCAGCCCGGCCCCCTGGAACATCAGTTCGGTGCACAGGAACATGACGATCATGTTCCGCCGGGAGACGAACCCGACCAGCCCCAGTGCGAACATCGCCGCCGAGACGACGAGGTAGTGGTACAGCGTCACGTCCGCCATCGGCGTCAGCGCCAGGAAATGAGACATCGCATCGCTCATGCGTGGCCTCCCCCCAGCGTGCCGGTCGCGGCGGCGAGCTTCTCCGCCTGCTCGAGGTCGATCCGCTTGCGCGCCAGCACGACGGCGCCGAGCATCGCCAGCAGCAGGATGATCCCCGCCATCTCCAGCGTCAGCGGGTGGCCCCCGATGAGCTCGAGACCCACCGATTCGATATTCCTGGCGCGCAGCGATTCCGGGAACGAGACCAGAACGACGACCGTGCCGTCGCGCCGTGTCACCGGCTCGTTGACCACCAGCGCCGCCGCTTCGGGAGAGAGCGCATCGGCGTCCTCGGAGACGTCCTCACCCCGGGCCCTGGCGCGGGCCTGCCGCAGCATGCCGCGGAAACGGGACGGATCCGCCAGCAGCAGCTGCGCCTGGCGGGTCAGGGGGTCGTAGTACGTCCCGGCGACGCTCCCCGGGTCGAAGGGGAGCATCTCGCCGTCGGCGTGTTCGAGCAGGCCGACTTCGTCGAACGCCTGCTGAACCTTCAGCGGGAGTTGCGCCAGCGCCTCGTCGCCGCCTTTGTAGGCCGGTGGCGGGAGGTGCGGCACCCCGACCGACAGCCAGCCGGTCAGGATCGCCAGCACGAGGAACCCCGCGCCAGTGGCGATCACGGGCTCCCGCGCGACTGCGTCGTACTCTTCCAGGTCCTCGTACCCCTCGTCCGAGGGCGCCGTCGTCGCGAGCATGATCACGAAGAGGTAGGTGATCAGGATCGCGCCGGCGTAGATGATGATCAGCGCGAACGTCATGAACTCCGCGTCCAGCAGCAGGTAGAGCCCGGCGGACGCGAGGATCGACAGGATGAAGTACAGCGCCGAGTAGATCGGTCTGGGGTGCGTGATCACCCGCAGGGCCGCGCCCAGCGCGATGAACGCGAAGACATAGAAGAACAGGTTGGGCCGGTCGTCTCCGGCGACCATCGCCAGAACGGCGATCAGCCCGCCGATCCCGGCGGCGGCGATCAGGGCGCCCAGCGGCTGGGGGTTCACGTTCGCCTTGCGGGGAAGCGCCAGCGCCACACCGACCGCGCCGATCGCGATCGCGGCGTACAGGATGATCGGTGAGAGCACGTGTTCCACGGAGAACGGGATTCCCGGAGCGGGATCGGAAGCCCGCCAGACGATCGAGAACGCGATCAGGAATAGAGGCTTTGGAGATTCGACTGGCGACTCGGCCTTCAGAGGCCGGGTCGTCAGGATAGAGGCCCCCCCAGTGCCCTTCAACTCCGCACAACTCCCCGCCGACCGCCGCGCCGGTACCATCGCCGCATGGACGCCATCCCCGATCCCGGACCGGCGCCGGACCCCGTCCGCGCCGTGATCCCGAACGCCCTGACGGTGGCGCGGCTCGTGCTGACCGCCGCGTTCATCGCGGCGCTCTCGGTGTACCGCGATGGCGCCGATCTGGACTGGATCCTCCCGCTCTCGGCGGGGCTGTTTGTCATCGCCGCGGTCACCGATGCGCTGGACGGCGCCCTGGCCCGGCGGTGGAACGCGATCTCGACATTCGGGCGCGTCATGGACCCCCTCGCGGACAAGGTGCTGGTGATCGGGGCCTTCATCCTGATGGCCGGGCCGGGGTTCCAGAGCGCGACGGACGGGCAGTTGACCCGGGTCGCGCCGTGGATGGTCGTCGTGATCCTGACCCGGGAGATGCTGGCGACCTCGATCCGGGGAGTCGTCGAGGCCGAGGGTCAGCCCCTGCCGGCGGTCTGGTCGGGCAAGCTCAAGATGATCCTCCAGGCGATCTGCGTCCCGGTCGTCCTGCTGCTGCTGTGGCGGTTCGGCGCCGCCGGGGGATCGTGGTCCCGAACGGTCATCAGTGGGTTGGTCTGGGCGACGGTCGTCGTGACGATCATCAGCGGGTGGCGATACCTGCTGACGACGATCCGCTACGCCCTGCCCGGGCCAAGCCGGGAGAACGCCTGACGTGCGACTGATTCTTATCACCTGCTTCGGGACCGGGCTGTTCCGACCCGCATCGGGGACGTGGGGCTCGATGCCCGCCGCCGCTCTGGCCTGGGCGCTGCTGCTGCTGGGGGCGCCGCAGGGCGTGTACATCGGCGTGCTGGCGGCTTGGTTCGTGGTGTTCAGCGTGGCTTGTGTCGTCTTCGGCGAGTGGGCCGAGGCGAAGTTCGGGAAGAAGGACGCAGGCCAGATCGTCGCCGACGAGGCGGCGGGACAGTGCATCCCGCTGTTCCTGCTCGCCACCATCGGGGTCAGCGGATTCCAGGAGGCGACGCTGACCGTCGGCGCCGCGTTCGTGCTGTTCCGGATCTTCGATGTGATCAAGCCGCCGCCGGCCAATGCGATGCAGAAGCTGCACGCCGGCTGGGGCGTGCTCGTCGATGACCTCTTCGCGGGGCTGTACGCGGCGATCGCGCTGGACCTGGGGCTGTGGATCCTGAGCTCGTACCTCTGATCTGAGTGGCTCGGGCCGGTCGTGCCAAAAGCAACAACAGCCTCAGGATGCCCCTGGGCTGTTGTGTGTCGCCTCACCTTTGCCAAGCCGGCGTGCGAGATTCCCTCTGTGCCCAGATGGTAGCAGGACACGTCAGAAAAGCAACACAAAGTATTGCATTGTATAGACTTACATGATGTCCGAGAATCCCGGCGCCCGGATCAGATCTGGCGGTCCAGCAGGCGATATTGGACCGCTTCCGCCACGTGGGCGCACGTCAGCTCGTCGGAATCCTCCAGGTCGGCGATCGATCTGGCGACACGGCGCACCTTGTCGTAGGCCCTGGCCGAGAGCCCGAGCGTGGCGATCGCCTGGCCCAGCAGCTCCTTGGCCTCGGGCTTCATGGGGGCGAGTTCGTCCAGCGCCCGGCCGCTGAGGTGGGCGTTGTGGACCCGACCCTGCCTGGCGCGGGCGCGGGTGTGTGCGAGGAGAACGCGCTCGCGCATCTGCGCGGAGCTGGTCCCGGTGGCGCTGCTGGCGGAGAGTTCTTTCCAGGGGACCGCCGGCGCTTCGACGTGGATGTCAATGCGGTCGATCAGGGGGCGGGAGATGCGGGAGAGATAGCGGTCCATCTCGCGCCGGCCGACCTCATCCTCGGGCATGCCCCCCCGCTGCGTCGGGTTCATCGCGGTCACGAGCATGAACGCCGTCGGGAACCGGACCGCGGCGTGGGCGCGGGCGATGGTGACGGCGCCGTCCTCGAGAGGCTGCCGGAGCGTTTCGAGCACGACGCGGGGAAACTCGGGGAGTTCGTCGAGGAAGAGGACGCCGCGGTGGGCGAGGCTGATCTCGCCGGGGCGCGGGACCTGCCCCCCGCCGATGAGCGCGGGAGAGGAAGCGGTGTGGTGCGGCGTGCGCACGGGGCGGCTGGTGATGAGGCCCGAGTGGGCATGGCCGCTGCCGTTGCTCGCGCCGTTGGCGTGGCAGAGCATCCCCGCGGCGGAGTAGATGCGGGTGACCTCCAGCGCCTCGTCGGGGGTGAGCGGCGGGAGGATCCCGGGGAGCGCCTTGGCCATCATCGACTTGCCGGTGCCGGCAGGGCCCAGCATCGCGATGTTGTGCGAGCCGGCCGCGGCGACGGTGATCGCTCGCTTGACCCCCTCCTGACCCCGGACCTCGGCGAAGTCGATCGGCGCCAGCGTGTGCTCGATGAGCGATTCGACATCGACTGCGGGTGTCGGCTCGGGGTCGAGCTGCCCGTTGAGCAGCGCGACGACGTCCTGGAGCGTGCGCATTCCCAGGACCTCGACGCCTTCGACGACCGCTGCCTCCAGCGCGTTGGCCGCGGGGAGGATGACTCTTGGCAGGCCCAGCTCCCGCGCGAGCATGGACATCGCGATGGCGCCGCGGATGGGGCGGATCCGGCCGTCGAGGGCCAGCTCCCCGGCGATCAGGCACTGCCGGTGATCGACGGCTTCGCGGCCCCGACCTAGGTCGGGCCGGATGACCCCGGCGGCGACGAGCTGCCCCACGGCGATGGGCAGGTCATACACCGGCCCCTCCTTGCGGAGGTCGGCCGGGGCGAGGTTGATGACCAGGCGCCCGATGAGCGTTGGGTATCCGGCGTTGCTGATCGCGGCCGTGACCCGCTCGAGGGACTCCCGAACCGCGGTGTCGGGGAGGCCCACGATGTCGGTCTTTTCGAGGCCGACCGGGTTGAAATCGACCTCGATCTCGCACCGGTGGGCGTCGATGCCCTGGAGCAGGTAGGATTGGACATACGAAAGCATACGGATCATGTTAGCCGAACATTATCCGAATGCAAGCCGGGGGAACCCCGGGAAGATCGGTGCGAATCCTGAACCGGAGCCGCGTGCACCGATGCGATCGGCGAAACTGGCCAACGGATCTTGAGATCGCGTCTTGAGAGGAGTCCTGATCGATGCCACAGAAACGACATCTCGTGTTGCTGGGCCTGCTCATTGCGCTGGGGGCATCAGCCTGGGCGCAGGACTCCTGGGACCCGACGAAGAACCCATATCTGCGGCTGACCAGCCCTTCGAACTGGGATTTTCGGCGGGAGATGAACGTCTTTGTCACCAACGACGCGACCCGGCAGCGCTCGGGGCAGACGCATCAGCAAACAGATCGCCTTGAGCTGAGTCATGTGACCGTGGTGGCGCCGCTGAACGCAGGCTGCGCGACGGCGCGCGTCGAGACGGAACATCTCGCGCAGGCGGCGCTGCTGGTTGATCAGACGACCATTGTTGAGAAGCCGACGCTGGCGCCGGGGTATCCCAACGGGGAGCAGCTCGCGCGGTGGGATGCGAACAACATCGACACGCGGCAGCTGACGATTGCGATGCGGGGGCCGGCGACGACGTACGAGACGAAGGTCGATGAGAACGCGGCGATGCGCGTGCAGTGGCCGAGCAAGGGGTACTCGGAGTCGATCGCGTCGTCGCTGGCGCCGCAGCGGTTCATCGAGTGCGACGACAAGCGCGTGGTGGCGCTGATGAACCGGTGGACCTCGAACAACCCGCACGGTCCCAACCCGTACCTGGTGGCCAAGGCGCTGGCGGGGCGGGTGCAGGAGAGCTTCCAGCCGAGCGGTTCCGGGAGCCGGACGGACTACCCGGCCCGCTTCGCCGGGGTGGAGCTGGAGGGGGCGGCGGCGATGGCGACCCGGATGCGCGGGACGGACCCGGACATGGCGGCGCTGCTGTGCGCGGTGTACCGGGCGGCGGGGCTGCCGGCGCGGGTGGTGATCGGCCTCGATGTCGCGGGCTCCCCGGGTGGCCGTTCGACCGTGCCGGCGGCGAGCGCGGTGTGCCGGGCGAACTTCGATCCCGACAACGCAAGACAAGCCCTGCTGCGGACCTGGGTGGAGTTCTATCTCTACGACGAGGCAAATGACGCCGGGGGGTGGATCCCGGTGGACATCGTGATGCTGCGGCGGTCGTCGAACCGGATGCAGGACCTGATGCGGCCGTGGGATGGGTTCGGCGGGGGGATGTGCTACGACCACCTGATCCCGATCACGTACAGTTTCGTGCCCCCGATCGTGACGGATGACGACTCGAAACCGGCGCTGTGGGCGTGGATCACCACCCCGGCGGAGCCCTCTGTCGAAACGGGGCTGGTGATCGAAGCGAGCCGGGGCGTCGTCCGGGGGGGCCGGCGGTAATCACATCGCTGCGGGGACCGGGGTCGGGCTCTGGGGGCCGCTACAATCGTCGATCCCGGGTCAAGGATGGCCCGGGCGCCCCTCGTGACAGCCTTTGTGCGGCCACCGTCCCACCTCATCCCCATGACCATCCCGATCGAACACATCCGGAACTTCTCGATCATTGCGCACATTGACCACGGCAAGAGCACGCTGGCCGACCGGTTGCTGCAATCAACGAGGGCGGTCTCGGACCGGGAGGCGCGGGAGCAGCTCCTGGACTCGATGGACCTGGAGCGGGAGCGGGGCATCACGATCAAGGCGTCGGCGGTGACGGTCGAGCACGTGCACCTTGGCGAGACGTACATGCTCAACTTCATTGATACGCCGGGGCACGTGGATTTCACCTACGAGGTGAGCCGGGCGCTGACGGCGTGCGAGGGCGCGGTGCTGGTGGTGGACGCGACGCAGGGGGTCGAGGCGCAGACGGTCGCCAACGCCTACCTGGCGATCGAGCAGGACCTGGAGATCATCCCGGTCGTGAACAAGCTGGACCTGCCCGGCGCGCAGCCCGAGGAGGTCGCGCTGGAGATCGAGCACGTGCTCGGGATCGACGCGACGGACTGCATCTTCTGCTCGGCCAAGACCGGCGAGGGGATCGTCGAGCTGCTCGACGCGATCTGCGAGAAACTGCCGCCGCCCAGGGCGCAGGTGACCGAGCGCACGCGGGCGCTGATCTTCGATTCGATCTACGACGACTACCGCGGCGTGGTCGTGTTCGTGCGCGTCTTCGACGGTCGCCTGAGCGTGGGCGACAAGATCCGCATGATGGGCGTGGGGCGGACGTTCACCGTCACGGAGCTCGGCAAGCACCGGCCCCAGCGGGAGAAGGTCAAGTCGCTCGGCGCCGGGGAGACCGGGTACCTCGTCGCGGCGATCAAGACGCTCAAGGACGTGCGCGTCGGCGACACGATCACGATCGACCACAGCCCCGCCGAGAAGCCGCTGCCGGGTTATGAAGAGCCCAAGCAGATGGTGTTCTGCGACTTCTACCCCTCCAGCGGCGGCGGCGAGGGGGGCAAGGGCGCGGAGTTCGAGACACTCCGCGATGCGGTCGAGCGTCTGAGCCTCAACGACGCGAGCTTCACCTTCGTCCCGGTGCACAGCGATGCGCTGGGCTTCGGCTTCCGCTGCGGGTTCCTGGGGCTGTTGCACATGGAGATCGTGCAGGAACGCCTGGAGCGTGAGGGGGGCGTCGAGATCGTCCAGACGGCGCCGACGGTGTCGTACCAGGTGCTCAAGACCAACGGCGACGTCGTCGAGGTGACGAACCCTGCGGACCTGCCCGACGTGGTGGAGATCGACGAGCTCCGCGAGCCGATCGTCAAGGTCGAGCTGGTCGTGCCCATGGAGTCCATCGGCGACATCATGAGCCTGTGCGGCGATCGGCGGGGGATCTACAAGAGCCAGCAGTTCGTCTCCGAGACGCGGCAGATCCTGACCTACGAGATGCCGCTGGCGGAGATCATCTACGACTTCTACGACAAGCTGAAGTCCATCACGCGCGGCTACGGGACGATGGACTACGAGCTGACCGGCTTCCACGCCGACCGGCTGGTCAAGCTGGACATCCTCGTCAACGGCGTGGCGGTTGAGGCGCTGTGCCTGATCGCGCACCGGGACAACGCGGAGAAGCGGGGCCGGGCGATCCTGCAGAAGCTCCGCACGGCGATCCCGCGGCATCAGTTCGAGGTCCCGCTGCAGGTCGCCATCGGCGGCAAGATCATCGCCCGCGAGACGATCAAGGCGATGCGCAAGAACGTCACGGCCAAGTGCTACGGCGGCGATGTCTCCCGCAAACGGAAGCTGCTCGAGAAGCAGAAGAAGGGCAAGAAGCGGATGAAGAACATCGGCAGCGTGGAGGTGCCGCAGGAGGCTTTCCTGGCGGTGCTGGAGCAGGGAGAGTAAGCCAGATCAGTTGCTGATTCCGATCCCAGGCGGGAATGATGAAGGAGAGGTTGGGGGGGCATGGGGCAGGGTGGCGTGGCAATGCGAATCAATGCCACGGATAAGGGCATACCGATCGTGGCAAAGCTGCGCGTTGCCACGGCACCCTTCGAGCCCCCTTCTACTGCGGTTCCGTCAGATCAAGGCGTCGGGATGGCGCCGTTGGCGGCGACCTCTGCGGAGGGCCACAGGAGCATGAAGATCAGGCCGGTGACGAGGCCGCAAACGACGGCGTCGAACCCGTTGGTGATGAAGGTGCGGGTTGGCGCGCCGAACCAGATGCCGCCGTTGAGGCTGCCGAAAGCGTAGAAGCCGACCGCTGCGGTCCCCGCGACCTGCATGACCTGCATCCCTTCGGCGCCCGGCGCGAGCGCAAGTCCCGAGAGGTAGGCGACGAAAACGGAGACGAGCAGGTACACGACCATCGAGAGGCCCATGTTGCGCGCCATGTTGGGCGCTCCGGGGAACAGGGTGAGGATTCCCATGCAGCCCCCCTCCCACTTCTTCCGGAACTCTTCGCTCCTGGCGTACTGCTTGTCGGCGCCGCAGTGGGGGTACATGTACACGCCCGGCTTGACACCGGCGGACTTGACGAGATCGATGAGCTTGTCCTCGTTGTCCTTGCCGAGTGATCGGAACTCCGGCTTGTGGTGCGGCGCGACGGTCCAGAAGGCCATGAAGAGCACGAAGACGACGACGGAGGAGATGATGATCGGCAGCCAGAGTTCGGCGAGAGAAGTAGTCATGAATCGCTCCTGTGGCGCGGGCGCCGGCCCCGTCGTCGGGGCGTGGCACCGGCGCGAAGTGTTTGCTTGGATGATTATCGACAGGTGGTTGCGCTCCAGTCGAGCGTTCGGGTGAAGACCGGGGGAACCCCGAGCATGGCATCCACAATCGGGTGATTCTTGCGCGATGGGGTTGTTGATTGTTGACAAGGGTGCAGAACGTGTTATGTTGCACGCGTCGATGGTTGCTGAACGCGTGAGTTCGCCGCGGAAAAGCTGAAAAGGGAAGTGCGGTGAAAAGCCGCCGCGGACGCGCCGCCGTAACGGGTCGCCGACCGCGAGATCGATATGCCACTCCGCTGACTGGCGCTCTTGGAGGAGAAGCCCAGGCGGGGGAAGGCGGATCTCGTGAGAGACCCGGAGCCGGAAGACCTGCCACGACATGTTTTGTGCCGCCCTCGCGAAAAGGGGCGCCGATGCTGTTGGTCCGCTGACTCCCTGTCGGACCAACCCCACCGCATGGCGTCTTCCCGCGAGCGACGGAAAGTGTGGCCTCGTCATCGGGGAGTGCTCTGCGCGTTTTCGGAGCCGGAACAACCTGGAGGGGAGAGAGATGATCGATTTTGTTCGTGCGCATCACGTCTGCGCACCGCGACACGGCCGTGCCGCCGTTGTTGCATTGGCCGTGTCGGTTCCTGTTGCGCTGTTCGCCGGAGCAACCCGTGCGGCGACGCCACGCGATGTTTGCACGAGCTACGGCGCGAGCTACCGGCAGTTCGATCTGCCGGCGATCGGCGCCGGCTCGTTCTTTACCGTAGGCGATGCGCTGCCCGATGGGCGGCTGCTCGCGGCGACAGGAGATGGCGTGTACCTCGAGACGGCGATCGGCTCCGGCGCCTTCGACCTGGTCTCGACGATAGCTCCCGGTGTCTTCGTGAGCGCCCCGGATCCGGCGTTTCTGCGCGTCAGCCCCGATGGCTCGCGCATCGCATTCGGCGGTGGGGCCGGGCGGCCGCTGGTGATCTTTGATCCATCGGACCTGGGATCGGCGGTGACGCCGTCGATCATCGACGCCTCGGTGGCGCAGGTCTTCGCGACGGTGTCGCACTTCGACGCCGCCTGGATGGACGGGGATCATCTCGCGGTCACGAGCAACGACGGCGGCTCGCGGGTGACGCTGCTGGATGTCACCAGCGACACCCTGGCGCCGGTGAACCCGACCATCATTGCGAACATCGACGGCGCCTCGGGCGGCATCGTCTTCGACAGCGCGGGTCGGTTGTACACGGGCAACGGATTCGACCTCGACGGCGGGACGGGAACGCTCAAGGCGTTCAGCCCGGGCGACTGGTCGGTCGGTTCCCCCGCGGATTTCGCAAGCGACGGCGTGCTCATCGGCGATGTGCTCAGCGCGTACTCGCTCTCGATCGACCTCGACGGGGACCTGATCGTCGGCGGGGGCGATTTCTTCGAGGGCGAGACGGGGTATCTCGCGGTCATCTGCGCCCAGGCGGTCGAGTCGGCGCTGCTGGGATTCGGGCCGATCGATATCAACAACCCGGCGATCTTCAACAGGCTGGACCCCGCGGGAACCGGCGACCGCTTCTATGGCTCATCGTTCAATCGCGCCACCGGAGAGCTGTATGTCACCGACGGCGTACGCTGGTACGCGACCGTCCCGGCGCCCGCATCGGCGATGCTGCTGACCATCCCGGCGTGCAACGTTTTCCGGAGGAGGAGACGTTCACGCGGGATGGTCGGCGGCCGTCGCCTCGCCGGGCTCACCGCCTGCGCGTTCGCCGGCTCGGCGCTGGGCAGCAGCGAGTTCGCCACGGAGGTGATCGATTACACCCCGGCCCCCGGTTTCTACATCAACGACTCACTTTTCAACGATCCGGCGATGGCGCTGGGCCCCCCGGTCGGCGGCGCGACGGATGACCCCACCAACACCAACGCCAAGATCGTGAGTCTCGGGGGGTTCGGCGGGTCCATCACGCTCGGTTTCGATCACATGGTCCTGGACCATCCGGCCAATCCCTTCGGGATGGACGCGATCGTATTCAGCAACGCCTTCTGGGCGGGCACCGATCCGACCCAGCGCTGGGCGGAGGCGGCGCATATCGAGATCAGCCTCGACGCCAACAGCAACGGCATCGCCGATGACACGTGGTACCTGATCCAGGGCTCGAGCCTCCCGGCGCCGGCGTCGGGGGTGTGGCGCGAACAGGATTGGGACGACGACCCGCAGACGATGACGCCGCCGGATGTCATCGATGATTACCCCGACCCGATGATCTATCCGAACATCGGCTCGATGTACACGACGGGCGCGTACGAGCTCCCGTCGGAGTTCGCGGCGGTGGTGCTGGTGAACCCGAACGGCTCCGGCGCCACGCAGGAGGCGCACTGGGGCTACGCGGATCTCTCCCCGACCCTCGCCAAACCCAGCTCGGAATCCACAGGCTCCTTCTATACCAGACCTGACGATCCGATGACCGTGGGGATCACCCCCGGCAGCGGCGGCGGAGACGCGTTCGACATCGCCTGGGCGATCGATCCGGTTACCGGAAATCCCGCACAACTGGCCGGTTTTCACTTCATCCGGATCACAACCGCGGTGCAGTTTGAGACCCAGCAGTTCTACGAAATCTCCGCGGAGATCGGGGGGGTCGCCGATGTGCGGCCGGTGATCCTCCTCGGCGATCTGAACGAGGACGGCTATATCAACACGGCCGACTTGGGTATCCTCCTCGCGGCGTTCGGCACAGCGGACGCGATCGCGGATCTGAACGGCGACGGCATCGTGGACTCCGCCGATCTTGGCATTCTCCTGTCCCTGTTCAATGGCGATCCCTGACCGAATCCAGGCCCCGCGCGGTTTCACACTTGTGGAGCTGCTTGTCAGCATCGCGGTCCTGGCGCTGCTCATCGGCATCATGATCCCGACGCTCGGGAGCGCGAGAGCCACCGGGCGCCGGGTCGTGTGCGCCTCCAACATCCGCCAGGTGCAGATCGCGAACATGGTGTACGCCGGGGATTCGGCGGACCGGTTCGTCCCCGGGGCGGCAGACATTGTGGTGTCCAACCTGCACCGGTGGCACGGGACGCGGGCCAGCGCCGGCGTGCCGTTCTCGCCCGAGGAAGGCGATCTCACCCCGTACCTGGACGGCGAGGGTACGAGCCGGCAGGTCCGGGCCTGCCCCTCGTTCGAGCACGCGATCGAGGACCTGCAGTCGAGGGGCAAGGGCTTCGAGCGGGGCTGCGGGGGGTACGGGTACAACAACGCCTTCGTCGGGACCGAGCGGGAGCTCAACCGCTCCGGGAACTGGGTGATCGTCGATGACACCCGCGGGGCGGCCACGTCGTTCTTCGCACTGCCCGCCTCGACGATCGCGTTCGCCGATGCGGCGTTCGTCACGGACGAGCTGATCGAGTACAGCTTCGTCGAACCGCGGAAGTGGCCGCACCGGCCGCGCAACCGGCCCGATCCCTCAACGCACTTCCGGCACGAGGGGCGGGCGAACGTGGCGTGGCTCGACGGGCACGTCACGCCGGAATCACGCACCTTCACGAGCAAGAGCGGGATCTACTCGGGAGACCCGGCCTCGTTCGATATCGGCTGGTTCGGCGAGGACGACGACAACCGCCTGTACGACTACGAGTGAGGGCCCCTGGCCGTGACGCGGTCAGTTGATGTTCGTCCCGCGCTTCTCGATCTCGTGGAGCCCGATCCAGACCTTCTGGTTGCTCTCGACGTCGATGAGGTCGAGCGAGACCTGGTAGTAGCGGATGTTCTTCTTCTTGTTGCGGTGGACCTCGCGGTTCTCGGCGATCCGTCCGATGAGCATGAGATCGGCCCCGAGCTCGTAGGCCATGCGCTTGACGGTGTCGGGGCGTGACCAGTCCTGGCCCTGGGCGCGTTCGTCGCGGAGCTGGGTGCGTTCACTGGACGATGCGACGATCGAGACCCTGCCGGAGTTGAGCAGGTCGCGCTCGAAGGCGACGGTGAAGAGCGAGGAGTCGATGTAATCGCTCGTGTTGTTGAGGATGTCGCCGACGATGATGACCGGGCGTTTCCCGGCGTGCTCGGAGAGCCAGTTGTCGATCCAGGGCCTGGAGAGGGCGTCGTCGATCATCGCGTGCGCGACTTCGCGGGCGTCGTCCTCGTCGAACTTGACCTGGTAGTCGAGGACCTGGCCGGGGTCCACGCGCTCGATGCGCTGGGACTTCTCGCAGCCGGTCAGGGTCGCGCCCAGCAGGGCGGCGGTGCAGAGGGTCTTGCCGATGGTTC
This sequence comes from Phycisphaeraceae bacterium, assembly GCA_020639135.1. Lineage (GTDB taxonomy): Bacteria > Planctomycetota > Phycisphaerae > Phycisphaerales > UBA1924 > JACKHE01. The sequence goes on along the minus strand of JACKHE010000002.1, from coordinate 406,381 downwards.
GCTTGATCATGGGGTTGGTTCCTGTGGTCTGACGCGTGGTTTCGGGGGTGGATCGTATCAGGGCCGGGACGGCGCCGGTTCAGTCGCGGTGGTTGTACCGGAATCGAGGATGACCGATTCCACGGCGTCATCGATGGCGACGACCGCCTGCGCGAGCGCTTCTTCAATCGCGGCCTCTCGGCTCGGCCCGTAGGCGGAGCCGCTCGGGGCGTCGCTCCTGGCGATGGTCGCGCCCCGCTGCGTGTCGTAGAGCGAGACGCTCAGTCGCCAGCGGCACGACCACCTCCGAGGGTCGTAGGTCCGGGCGGCGTCCGGGCGCCACCCGACGCGCAGCTGGATCACACCCGGGACGTCGTGCTCGAGCGGGAGCCCCAGGCCCGACAGCGCCGCGCCGGCGCGGGTGGCGAGCGCCTCGGGGCAGTCGCCGTTGGGGACGACGCTGAGGGAGATCGAATCACGCAGAGTCTCGAACCGATCGACCAGGCCCGGCGCCGTGAGGGTGATGGCCTGCGCGGTTCGTCCGGCGCGGGATTCGAGGACGCCTCGGGTGACGGCGAACGTGTCACGCTCGACCGCCAGGCGCAGCGCCCGGGCGGTGTCGATGTACCGGCGCCAGTCCGACGTCGCGTCATCGGCGCGCTGCACGAGCGTTCGGATGGATTCATCGTGCCGGTGGATGGCGGTGTCGTAGAGCGCGAGCGAGCGGTTGATGTCGAGCGCCGCCAGGGCCGAGCTGGCGCCGGAGTCGAGCGGCCGGGTCTCGATGATCTCGACGCCGAGGAGGGTGGCGCTGGTGACGAGGTGGACACTGGATTCGAGGGATGTGGAGTCGGTGGCCGCCAGCGCGCTGGCCGCGTCGTACAGGCTGCGCCGCTGCTCGGTGGCGACGACGCGGACCTCGATCTGCTGGGCGATTCGGGCGATCGCCTGATCAATGGCCGCGTCGCGGGTTGCGCCGGTGGCGGCGCCGACGAGAAACCGGTCGGCGGGGAACTCCCGGTAGGGATCCGCGTTCCTGCCGGACGAGATCCCGGTTTGGCGGGCGCACCCGATTTGGGCCGACACCGCCAGTGCGCATGCGATGATCGTTGAGCGCCGATTCATCGCCAGTACCACTCAATCACGGTCTGGAACCCGTCCGGCCGGTCGCTGATCTCGATGTCCACCGGCGCGGTCTCGGTGAGCAGGCCGCCCCGGTGGTCGAGGAATCGGTAGGAGAATCGGTAGGCGCCGGGCCTGAGGTCGAGCAGACCCACGTACGCCTGCCCCGGGAGCAGGCGGGAGCAGCGGAGGTCCGCCTTCTCCGTGACCGCCAGCAGGGCGAGGCCGCCCAGGAGCACGGCGATCTCGGCGCCGTCATGCTTGCCCGAGCGGTTGGCGGATTGCGTCGCGAGGGTGAGCGCGACGGACTTTCCGGCGGCCCGGAGCAGCGTGCGGAGGTAGATCTGCGGGAGCTGCCGCTCGTGGTTGACCTGGGCGACGCGGGCCATGTCTTCGATGAGGTGCAGCGGGGACTCCGACACCGTCCCGTCCTCACTCTCGACGACAAGCACCACCTGCGCGGTTTCGCTGTCGGGCTTCTCCAGGACGGGGAGCTCGAAGTAGATCGGCGTGTCGTGGATCGGGATCGGTCCCACGCGGAGCGCCCGCATCCGTGGGCCTGGCCCGGCGAAGGCGACCGCCAGGGCGTTGGCGTCCTCGGGGCGGAGGGTCTCGATCGCGGCGAAGGGCTCGGGATTAACAGCGCCGATCAGGTCGCCCTGCGCGTCGATCGCCTGCCGGAGCCGACGCGCGGCAACGGCCTGATTGGGGTAGTCGCCGACGCACATGTTCGTGATAGCGGTCAGGAACTCGCCCAGCGGGGAGGCGATGAACTGCCCGGCCTCGGCGGTGGCGACGACGCTCGGGGCCCCGGTCAGGCTGACGCCGCCGGCGCGGTCATCGCCCGAGATCCTATTGGTCAGCGTCAGATACTGCTCCCGGAGCAGGTCCACCTTGTTGGCGAGGCGCCGGGCCTCGACGGTGGCGCCGCCCTGGATCACCCCCTGCTCGAGCTGCGCGAGCATCTTGAAGACGTTGCAATCGATGTCCTCGTAGGGCTGACCCAGGTAAGCCGAGAGTGTGTCGTTGAGGACGAGCTTGGCGAAGACGTCGCCTGCGTTCTCTTCAAACCGGGAGTCCATGATCGCTTCGGCGGTCGTCAGCGCGCCGATGGCGCCCTCGTCGTCGCCGTCGGCGAACCGCGCCAGGCCCAGGTCGAGGTAGTAGAGCAGGCGGTCCCGGTCGGCGTAGAGCCTCCGGGCCTGATCGCTTTCGAGCTCCTGGACGATCTGCCCGTAGCGCCCCTGATCGGCGAGGTCGTCGATGTGGTCCCGGTGCTCCTGGAATGGTGTCGCGCAGCCGGGGGCGATCAGAGTGAATCCGATAACGGCTCCGAGACCCCACCGGGGGACGAAAAACCGTCGCAATATCGGGATTTTCGTTCCGGGGCTCATGTGGTCTTCGATAGTATAACTCTTGAAATTATATTGAGTTACCGGCTCGGAAACCGGGCCGGGGGGAGCGATCCTCAATGGGAAAGGGAGCGATGCGCACGGCATATTCGACTGGCAGAGTCATCACCGGTTTCATCCTTGTCGGCCTGGCTGTCGTGGCGTTCTCCGGCTGCGCTTCCAACAAGCCGAGGCAGCCCCGGCAGGTCGCGCAGCACGACGAGGTGATCCGTGCGTTCTCCCCGGAATGGTACGGGACGACGCTCCGGGACGCCGAGGGGCGGATCCTCAAGACGGCGCAGGCCGTCGGTGCGAACCCGACGATCTCGGAGAGCCTGGCGATCAACATCGCCCGGCAGGCGATGGCGATGGCGGTGGACGCACGGGTCGATTCGCTCCAGCGGAACTTCCAGGAGCAGCTGGAGGCGGGCGACGAGCTCGACCTGATCCAGCGATTCCAGGACGCGAACAACATCGTCACCTCGACAGCGCTCCGGGGTTCCCACGTGGTCCGCAAGGAGACGTACGTCGAGGACGGCGGGCGCTTCCGCACCTTCGTGATGATGCAGCTTGATCCCCGGGAGATCGACGCGAGCGTGCTCGACGCCGCCAAGGCGGTCGAGGCGCTCGAGACGAGGCTGCGATCGAGCGAGACGTGGGAGGAACTGGAGCGCCGGGCCAGGGAGCTGCGCGAGGAGCGTCTGCGTGGCGGCGCCGTGGGCCCGATGACCGATCGCGAAATCCGCGGCAAGGGCTGAGGCCTCGGCGTCCTGACGGCGCCCGTCCTGCTATCCTCGCTCGTGATGAGCGAACCGACATCCTCCGCCAAACCAGGATCTGGACCCGACCTCAGTTTCGCCGATTTCCAGGCGCTGATCCGGGAGCGGTATTTCGCCACGGACAACGCTCGGGGCCCCGCCGGGACGTTCCTCCTGCTGATGGAGGAGGTCGGCGAGCTGGCGACGGCGTTGCACGACAACCGCCCCGGCGCGACGCCGACACCGGCGCAGCGGGACAACCTCGAGGAAGAGTTCGCCGACGTGATCGCGTGGCTGACGACGATCGCGAACATCACCGGGGTGGACTTGACACGGGCGCTGTCGAAGTACACCGAGCCGGGGCGTGTCACCGGGTTCAAGGGCGCGTGACGGGATGAACCGGATTGAATCCATCTTTTCCGAGGCGCGATCGCAACACCGGAAGCTGCTGATGCCCTTTGTCTGCGGCGGGCGGCCCACGCTGGAATCGCTCCCGGGCCTGCTCGGGACGCTGGAACGCAGCGGCGCCTCGATTGTGGAAATCGGCTTCCCGTTCAGCGATCCGATCGCCGACGGGCCGGTGATCGCGGCGGCGATGCACCGGGCGCTGCTCGAGGGCGTGACCCCCGCCGGGCTGTTCGGTTCGATCCGGACGGCGCGGGAGCGTGTGTCGCTGGGACTGGTGGGCATGGTCAGCATGTCGATCGTCGCGCGGATGGGGCTGGCCCGGTTCACGACGGAGGCGGCCGCCTGCGGCCTGGACGGGCTGATCGTACCCGACTGCCCCGTGGAGGAATCCGGAGCGCTTGCCGAGGCGGCCCGGGACGCGGGGCTGACGCTGACGCTGCTGGTGGCGCCGACGACCACCGGTGAGCGGCTGGAGCGGATCGTGGCGGCCTGCAGCGGGTTCGTGTACCTCATGGCGCGGCTGGGGATCACTGGGGAGTCCTCGGGCCCGGCGGAAGTCCGGGGGCGGGTCGAGCAGATCCGGGGGATGTCGCCGCTGCCCATCGCCTGCGGGTTCGGCATCTCGTCGGCGGCGCATGTCGCCGCGGTGACCGGGGACGCCGACGCGGCGATCGTGGGCTCGGCGCTGGTCCGGCGGATGGAGGAGGCGACGGACGCGGGGACAGACGCGGTCGAGGCCGCGGGGCAGTTCACGGCCGAGCTGGCGCAGGGGCTCGCCGGCGCCCGCTGACGGGGGCTGTGGATGAATCCAGCCGCGGTTGCCTGCGGTGGCGAACCGGCCACAATGAGCCGAAGTAGAAACCAGCTGGGGCTGGTCGTCGCGCATCGCCCCGGAGGACCCCGAGGATGAAGGATACACCGCTGATGGATTCGCTCGACACGTGGACCGAGGGCACGCACAGCGATCACCTGCAGGCGCTCTTCGGGGCGGACGTGTTCTCGGCGCACGTCATGCAGGAGCGTCTTCCCAAGGACGTCTTCGGCAAGGTCCTCAAGACGATCAACGAGGGGGCGCCGCTGGACCCGACGATCGCCGACGCCGTCGCGATGGCGATGAAGGACTGGGCGATCGAGCACGGCGCGACGCACTACACGCACTGGTTCCACCCGCTGACCGGCGGGACTGCGGAGAAGCACGACTCGTTCGTTGCTCCGGAGGGATCCGGGCGGGCGCTGCTCGAGTTCTCTGGTGAGCAGCTCATCAGCGGCGAGCCGGACGCGTCGAGCTTTCCCTCGGGGGGCCTGCGCGCGACGTTCGAGGCGCGGGGCTACACCGCGTGGGACGCGACGAGCCCGGTCTTCCTGCACCGCGACGAGACGTGCGTCATCCTGTGCATCCCGACGGCGTTCGTCTCCTACACCGGCGAGGCGCTCGACAAGAAGACCCCCCTGCTGCGCTCGATGGACGCCGTGTCCACGCAGGCGCTGCGGATCCTGACGCTCTTCGGCTCGCACAAGGGCGTGTCGCGGGTGAACGCGACCGTCGGCGCTGAGCAGGAGTACTTCCTGATCGACGAGGGCTACTTCCGCGAGCGTCCTGATCTGCAGGTCGCGCGCAGAACGCTCTTCGGCGCCAAGCCCCCGAAGGACCAGGAGCTCTCCGACCACTACTGGGGATCGATCCCCGAGCGGGTGCTGGCGTTCATGAACGCCGTGGATCTGGCGCTGTACCGGCAGGGCGTGCCGGTCAAGACGCGGCACAACGAGGTGGCGCCGGGGCAGTTCGAGCTCGCGGCGACGTACCAGACGGCCAACGTCGCCTCGGACCAGCAGATGCTGGTGATGGAGATGCTGACCCGGACGGCGCCCAAGTTCGGGCTCAAGGCGCTGCTACATGAGAAGCCGTTTGCGGGGATGAACGGCTCGGGCAAGCACGACAACTGGTCGCTGGCGACGGACACGGGCGTCAACCTGCTCAACCCGCAGGACGAGGCGCACACGAACATGCAGTTCCTGGTGTTCCTCTGCGCGGTGATCCGCGCGGTGGACCTGCACGCGGGGCTGCTCCGGGCGTGCGTCGCGTCGCTGGCCAACGACAACCGTCTCGGCGGGCACGAGGCGCCGCCGGCGATCATCTCGATCTACCTCGGCGAGATGCTCCAGGACATCATCGAGCAGCTCGAGTGTGGCGACGCGAAGTCCACTATGCAGGGCGGCGAGCTGCACCTGGGCGCCAGGACGCTGCCGCAGATCCCCAAGCACACCGGCGACCGGAACAGGACGTCGCCGTTCGCCTACACCGGGATGAAGTTCGAGTTCCGCGCGGTGGGCTCGTCGGCGAACATCGCCTGGCCCAACTGCGTGCTCAACACCATCGTCGCCGACTCGCTGGAGTTCATGGCCGACGAGCTTGAGAAGGCCGTCGGCAAGAGCCCGACCGAGAGCGAGCTCGAGAGCGCGGTCCGCGACCTGCTCCAGCGCGTGATCAAGAAGCACAAGCGGGTGCTCTTCGACGGCGACGGCTATTCCCAGGCGTGGCGGGACGAGGCGAAGAGCCGGGGGCTGCTGAACCTGACGAACTCCGTCGATGCGCTGCGCCAGCTGCACGATCCGCGGACGATCGACGTGTTCTCCCGGTTCCGCGTGCTGACGCCGCAGGAGCTGCAAGCGCGGGAGGCGATCTACCTCGAGCAGTACGCGACGCAGGCGCTGATCGAGGCCAAGTCGATGACCTCGATCGCGCACCGGCAAATCACGCCATGCACGATCCGGCAGCAGGCGGAGATCGCCGAGGCCGTCGTGGCGACGGTCAACGCCGGCGTCAGCGCCGACGCCCTGCGGACGCGGCTGGAGCAGTATGCCGGCCTGGCGGACCGGTTCCGCGGCGCCGCGGATGAACTGGATTCCGCCGTCGAGGCGGTCCCGGGCGACGCGGAGGCGGACGCCAAGGCCGTGCGGGTCCGGGATACGGTGCTTCCGGCGATGACGGCGCTGCGGGAGCTGGGCGATGCGCTGGAGGTGATGACGTCGTCGGACTACTGGCCGCTGCCGAGCTATCGTGAGATGCTGTTCGACTGAGCGGCCGCCGGAGTCGGCGCCGCCGACATCCTGGCCCCGTAGCTCAGCGGTAGAGCAAACGACTCATAATCGTTCAGGTCGGGGGTTCGAATCCCTCCGGGGCTATTGCGCCGAATGACGACCCGGATTCCGCCAACGTGCGACGGAATCCGCTCACGTCTGTTCGGAGACACCAGAAAAAATGTTTTTGTGGCCCTCGGGCCGCCCCTTGTGCGCATTACGCGGTGGCGAGCCAGAGCGCCGGCTGCCACCCCCGATCCAACGGTCGGCGCCCTTCAGGCTCCTCCCCTTCCTGGGCCTTTTGCACAGGGAGAGGCTGGAACGGCCCGCCATCCTTCTCCGGGCTTACCGCCCTTCCGGCGGTGAGCCCGATTTTTTTGTTTTCGCGGGTCCCGGTTCGCCGCAGATTCAAACGGGTGATTCACGAATCGTCTGATTCGTCGTTGTCGGTCTCACCCGAGTCCGGCTCGTCGCCGTGGATCGCCCGGTGCAGCCACGCCCGAGCGAAGCTCCACTCCCGCTTGATCGTCCTCGGCGAGCAGTCGAGCAGCCTGGCGGTCTCCTCGACGCTCATGCCGGCGAAGAATCGCAGCATCACCACCGCGTGCGTCCTCGGGTCCTGCACTTCGAGGTCGTTGAGCGCTTCATCGAGCGCGAGGATGTCGTTGGGGTCGGCGTCGAAGGTCAGGTCGCACGCTTCGAGCATGAGGCGCTTCCGGCCCCCGCCGCGCTTCGGGCCGGCGTAGCGGCGGGCGCGTTCGATGAGGATTCGGCGCATGGCGGTGGCCGCGGCGGCGTAGAAGTGCCCCGGGGAATCCCATCGGGAATCGGGGTTCTTGTTGAGCCTGAGGTACGCCTCGTGAACAAGCGCGGTGGCCTGGAGGGTGTGCCCCCCCGGCTCGTTGACCATGTGCCGGGCGGCCAGTGCGCGGAGCTCGTTGTAGAGCTCGATCATGTGCTGCTCGTTGCCGTCCTCGATCGGCTTGCCGGGCGCGGGGGCGCCGTTGTTCGCAGTCGCGCCGTTGGTCAGCGGATCGGGATTCCTGGTGTGTGGAACAGTCATGATCAGTCGATCGCAGCCGTCCGGGATGAACCGGTTGACGCTGGTATTGAAGCGCGCGGATCCCCGTTGTGCGGCGTATCCAGACGCAATACTAACGGAATCGGCCTCCGGATCAGAGCGAAATCCGGCTCTGGGATGTCACGAAAGGATGAAATAGCCGCGATCGCCGGTCATTCGGCGGCTGACCAGTCGAAGAGCCGGGCGCCGCAGAGGAAACCGAGGAGACCGATCCCCGCCAGCACAGCGCATGGCGTGAGCATCTCGGTCGTCGAATAGCCCCTCCAGAGGGCGCCCTCCAAGGCCTGGAGGGACCAGCGTACGGGGCTGATGACGCCGACGGTCTCCATCCACGAGGGCATGAAGGGGCGGGGGATCATGCCGCCGCCGATCATCGCCATGAGCATCAGGATCGCCCAGCCGATCCCCCCCACCGCGGCCTCGGTCTTTCCCGAGACGGCGATGAGCATCATGACGCCGACCCAGCAGCAGCCGATCGCGACGATCGCCATCGCCAGATGCGCGACAGAGTCGGGCCGGACGTCGAACGCGACGGCGCCGAAGGCGAGCATCGCCGACGAGAGCGCGACGAGCAGCGTGAAGCAGGCGAGCGATTTGCCGGCGAGGATGGCGCCGGTAGGGACCGGCGCGATGCGCAGGCGGAGGAGCGTGCCCCGGGTGCGCTCGATGACGAAGGAGAGGCCGAAGGTGAACGCGGCGCTCATCAGCCCCCAGACGAGCCCCTGCGGGAAGGAGAGCTCGAAGGCGCTGAACTCGTGTTCGCTGTCCTTGAGGACGTCGGCGTGGTTGATCGTCACGGGGTTGAACCCACCGCCACCGCCGCCCGAATCATCGCCCTCGGACTCGAGGGATTCGAGCCCGTCGGCGAACTGATCGAGACTGGAGAGGAACGGGACCATGACCATCCTGACGGCGGGGCTCGCGTTGGCCCGGACGCTCTCGAGCGCCTTGCGGGACTGGTCGCGCATCAGGTCGGGGTCGCTGAACATCCGGGACATCTCGCTGTACGCCTTCTCGGCGACGATGCCCTCGAGCATGCCGGACTCGGCGCTGCGTGATGGATCTGCGCCGATCGTGATGGTGGCGGACTCGCCCTGGAACATGCTGGCCTGCGACTCGCCAAAACCGGGTTCGAGCTGGATGTATGCGGCGACGGTCCCGTTGCGGACCGCTCTGGCGGCGCGCTCGGTCAGCGAGAGATCGTTGTCGGGATCTTCCGCGAAAGGGATGACGCGCAGCGATTCGCTGCCGCGGAGCTGCTCGGCGAACGCCTTCGAGCCCTCGGAGTTGTCGAGATCGACGACGACGACCTTGATGCCGCTGGATTCACCGCCCATGCCGGAGAAGATCAGGCCGAAGAAGACCGCGAAGATGACCGGGAAGGCGAAGACGAAGAAGAACCCGGTCCTGTCGCGGACCAGGTATGTCAGGTCCTTCTTCGCCATCGCCAGGATCGGGTTCATCGTGGAGGTCTCCCCCGCGGTTCAGTCGCGGAGCGTCCGGCCGGTGAGGTTGAGGAAGACCGCCTCGAGCGACGGGCGGCGGATGTGCAGCCTCTCGATGTCGTCGTGGGCGACGATCGTGCGGATGGTCGCCAGGGGCTCGTCGGTGCGCTCGGTGATTTCTGTGTGGCCACGCCTGGTGAAGACGACCTCGGACTGCCCGCCGTGGTCGCGGATGAGAGAATCAACGCGGTCGATGGCGAGGATGCGCCCGTGGTCGATGATGGCGACGCGGTCGCACAGCCGCTGGGCCTCCTCCATGTAGTGCGTGGTGTAGAGCACGGTCTTTCCGCCGGCCTTGAGGGATTCGACGATGTCGAAGATGGCGTTGCGCGACTGGGGATCGACGCCGACGGTCGGCTCATCGCACAGGAGGATGTCCGGATCGTGCACGAGCCCGGCGGCGAGGTTCAGCCGGCGTTTCATGCCGCCCGAGTAGGTCTTGACGCGGCTCCTGCGGCGGTCGTGGAGGTCCACAAAACGGAGGAGCTCGTCCACGCGCTTGTTCAGCGCGGCGCCGGTGACGCCGTAGAGGCGGCCGAAGAACTCGAGGTTCTCCTGCGCGCTGAGCTCGTCATAGAGGGCCAGCGCCTGGGGGGCGAGTCCGATGGCGCGCCTGGCCTGCGCGGCGCTGGTGTCGCCGGCGCCTTCGAGGGTGACGCTGCCGCTGTCGGGGCGGAGAACGCCCATGATCATCGCGATGGTGGTGGACTTGCCGGCGCCGTTGGGGCCGAGCAGGCCGAAGCACTCACCGGGTCGGATCTCCAGCGAAACGCCGTCCACCGCTCGGAGGGATCCGAATGACTTGCAGAGGCTGTCGAGGGTGAGCGTGGGCACGCGGTGATCATGGCCCGGGGCCTGATCGCTGTCAAAGCCGGATTCGGCGGTCAGTGCTCGATGTTGGCCAGCGGGCTGGTCGCGGCAGCGGCGGTTGTGATCGGCGCGGCGTCGTTGCCGGGGAGGATGTCGAAGTTGGTCGTGTTGGCGATCGCGGTGTTGGAGGTGACGACGTTGTCGGTCCCGGTGATCTCGACGCCCCGGTCGTTGGCGGTGACGGTGTTGCCGGTGATGGTGTTCGAGACGCCCTCGACGAGGATGCCCGCGGCGTCGCCGGTGATGAAGCCGTTGCTCTTGCAGAAGTTGCCCCGAACGAGGCAGGCGCCGTCCACGCGGATGCCGGGACCGATGTTCTCGTCGCAGTGGTTGCCGGTGATCTCGCAGGCGGTGGTGACCCGGATGCCGTGGTCGTCGTTGTTGCGGAAGAGGGAGTCCCGGATGGTGGACCCGGCGCCGCTCTGGAGGCCGTGGGCGCCGTTATTGCGGGCTGTGCAGCGGCTGACGTTGTCGTGCTGGATGAGAAAGAAGCCGCTGTCGGCGTTGTCGTCTGCGACGCAGTCGATGACGGCGCAGCCAACGCTCAGGTCGAAGCCGTCGCCTCCGTTGCCGTTGGAGACGCATCGCTCGACGAGGGCGCCGGTATTGGTGAAGATCCCGTCGCCGGAGTTGCCGCTGGCGACACAGCCCCGGATGACGGAGTCGAACCCGCCGGCGATGCCCTTGTCGCCGCAGCCGCGGACGATGAGCGTGTCGTAGATCGAGGACCTGGCCGAGGCGGCCTCGACGCCCCGCATGCCGAAACCGGTGATCGTCCCGTTGCGGAGGGTCAGGCCCTCGAAGCTCCCCACGACGACGCCGTGGTCCGAGCCGGGGACGCCCTCGATGTGGAAGCCGTTGCAATCGAGGGTGACGTTGTCGGCGGCGATGCGGATCCCGTTCTTGCCGGCCTGCCCTGTGACATTGGCGGTTAGGGTGTACGAGCCCGGCTGGTCTATCAGGTGGACGGCGTCCACGCCGGCGGGCAGCGCATTGACGTTGATCCGCGGCTCGACCTCGTCGAGTGTCTTCATGGTCGGCGCGACCGGACCCGGGGGCGGGGTGAGGTCGCCGCCCATTGCGGGCGAAGCGGCGCCGATCACGAGCGGGATGAGCCAGAGCCGGTGCATCTCAGGGTGATTCCTCGGAGGTTCCGACGTGCAATTCGACCACACCCGGCCCACTCTGGCAAGAGAAATCCGTTCCCGGCGGGGTTTCGTCCGAGAACCCAGGGAGGCCGCCGGAGATACCATGATCCCATGGAGCGGAGGCAGGTGAACAACCGGGCGCGGGGCCGCCGGAGCGTGGCGCTGGAGACGACGCTGCTGGCGCATGGGGTGCCCTCCGATTCGGCGCTCCCCCTGGCCGAACGGCTGGAAGCGATCATCCGTCAGGAGAAGGCCTGGCCCGCGACAATCGGGGTCATCGGCGGCATCCCGACCGCCGGGATGACGCCAGAGGAGCTGACGGCGCTGCTCGAATCGCCGGACGTGCCCAAGGTCAACACCTCCAACCTCGGCCTGATCATGAACGCCGGGCGCCACGGCGCGACGACGGTCAGCACGACCATCGAGATCGCCACTGCGGCGGACATCGCGCTCTTCGCCACCGGCGGGATCGGCGGCGTGCACCGCGATTACGGCAAGCACCTGGATGTCAGCTCCGACCTGCTCGCACTGTCGAGGTTTCCGGTCGCGGTCGTCACGAGCGGCGTGAAGTCACTGCTGGACGTCGTCGCGACGCGCGAGGCGCTGGAGACGCTCGGGATCCCGGTCGTCGGGTTCCGCACCGACGCGTTCCCGGCGTTCTACATCCGGGGATCCGAAGCCGGGGTGGACGCGCGGATGGACGATCCCGCGGAGCTCGCGGAGTTCGTCTGCTTCGAGCTGCACCGCACGGGGCGGGGGATCGTCGTCGCCAACCCCGTCCCCGAGGCGGACGAGATCGCCGAGGACCGCTTCTCGAAGTGGCTGCAGCAGGCGATGACCGAGGCGCAGGAGCGCGGCGTCACGGGCCGCGACGTCACACCCTTCGCGCTGGCGCGGCTGCACGAGCTGAGCGACGGCGAGACGCTGCGCTCGAACCTGGCGCTGGTCGAATCCAACGCGAGGCTCGCGGCGCAGATTGCGTCCCGGCTCTGAACCCGCTCAGGGACGCAGCGCCTCGTTGAAGAACGACATCATCCGTTGCCGCTGGCGCAGCTGGAGCGTCTGGTCGGACACCCGGTGCGTCTGCCCGGACAGCGGGATGAACTCGTGCTCCTGCCCCGCCCTGGTCAGGGCGTCGGAGAGCTTGAGGGAGTTCGTGAAGTACACGTTGTCGTCGGCGGTGCCGTGGAAGATCAGGATCGGCCGGTCCACGCGGTGCGCATGAGTCAGGACGTTGGCGTGGTCGTAGCCGATCGGGTTGGCGTCGGGCAGGCCCATGTAACGCTCGGTGTAGTGCGTGTCGTAGTCGCGCCAGTCGGCGACGGGCGCGCCGATCACCGCGGCGTGGAAGACGTCCGGGCGCTGGAGGATCGTGTGCGCCGAGAAATAGCCGCCGAAGGACCAGCCGGTGATCCCCACGCGGCCCAGGTCTATCTGGGGCACGGACTGCGCCAGGGCGCGCAGCGCCTCGACCTGATCCTCGAGAGGGATCGTGATGAGGTCGTATTTGATCGCGCGCTCCCAGTCGCGCCCACGATTGGGCGTGCCCCGGCCGTCGAAGGAAACGACGAGGTATCCCTGGTTGGCGATCCACTGGTCGAGCAACTCGCTCCGCGCGGCGCCCCGGGTGACCATCTGGACGTGAGGCCCGCCGTACACGCTGACGATGACAGGGTAGCTGCGGGATTCGTCGAAAGACTCCGGGTAGAGGATGTGCGCACGGATTGCCCTGGGGCCGACGGCGTGGAACTCGTCGTGGATCTCGAGCCCCGGGTCCTCGGCGAGGGATCGGATCTCGCCCCTGACAAGCCCCTTGGCGTCCTTGATGAGCCTCTGGGTCGTGCGGTCGAGGCCCGTGACGGTGTGGACCCAGCACGAACCGTCGCCGGCGAAGACCGCGCTGTGTTGCCCCGGCTCGAAGGTCAGCCGCTTCGGGGGGCCGGCCGTCGGGGCGAGGTGGACGCGCCAGAGGTGGCGGTCCAGCGGGTCGGCGCTGGCGGCGATGATGACACCGTTGGCGGCGGGGTCGTCGTCGATGAATCCCCTGTAGCCGAACGCGGGGTCGGTCAGGCGCGAGATCAGCCCGCCGTCCTTGCGGCGCAGCTCCAGCGTCCAGGCGCCCTCGCGCTCCGTCGTCCAGAGGAACATCTCGCCGCCCTTGATCCAGCGCGGCATCTGCGGATCGATGTTGACCCACGCGGGGTCGCGCTCGGTAAGGAGCTCCGTGGTGTCGCCGGTGTAGGGATCGACGGCGTAGAGGATCTCCTCCGTCTGCTCGCGGTTCTGGACAAGAACTGTCAGCGGCGCGTCCTTCGCCCAGACGACCTTGGCCAGGTAGGGGTAGCGATCGTGGTCCCAGTCCACCCAGACCGTTGAACCGCCCGTGACCGGGATGACGCCGAGCGTCACCTGCGCGTTGTCGGTCCCGGCCCTGGGGTAGGGCCACTCGCGCGGGGGCGCCGTGGGGTTGGTGGGGTCCATGATGCGCGCGGTCTCGACCATCGAGGTGTCGGTGCGCTGGTAGGCGATCATCCCGGAGTCGGGCGAGAACCAGTAGCCGCGGTCGCGGTCCATTTCTTCCTGCGCGACGAACTCGGCGAGGCCGTGGGTGATCGGGCCGCCGGCGCCGGTGGTCAGCCGGCGCTCGATGCGGGAGTCGGTGTTGGTGATGAAGAGGTCGCCGTCTCGCACGGCCGCGATCCACTCGCCGTCAGGACTGAGCCGGGGATCGATGGGGTAGCCGTTGTCGCTGCGGAGCGATGTCACCTGCATGCTGGCGCGATCGACGAGGTAGAGCGTGTCCGAGAGCGGGACGAGCAGGGTGGAGCCGTCCTCGGAGAGGGAGTACGTAACGATCCCGCGCGCCGAGAGGCGCTGCCGCTCGCGGCGGGCGAGCTCCTCGTCGGTGAGCACCTCGTCGGCGCCGCCAAGAAGGTCCTCCGCCGTCAGCAGCACCCGCTCCTGCCCGGTCGCTGGATCAACGGCGTAGAGGTTCCGCACGCGGCTGTCGGGGGCCGAGCGGAGGAACAGGATCGCGTCGCCGTCCGGGGTCGGGGTGATGTTGGTCGGGGTCCCCCGGCGGAAGCCCCCGGTCTCGACGTAACGGGCGAGGAAATCCTCGGAGGCGGCGGCCGCGTGGTCTGTCCGCTGGACGCTGCCGACGGATTGCAGGGCCTTGCTCGCGGCGATGCGGGGCGAGGATTCGCAGCCGAGGAGGCACGAGCAGAGGATCGCGGCGCCGAGTGCGGGGAAGCGGTTGATGTGGTTCATTCGATTGATGCTCCGGAGTCACGGATTCCTGGGGCGCCGGCGAGCCGGGCGCTCGGGGCATCCTACCGCTGCGGCAGCAATTGCGCACCGCAGGGGGGCTGGACAAGTCAGCCGTGAATCGACGTGTCTGGATCGGAAGTTGGGTGACGCCCGGGCGTTGGGTTTCGGTATGCTTGTCGGAACCCGCGCGGCGGCGCGGGGGGCCCCCAACCCACCGGAGCGACAACCCGATGGCCGATTACAACGACCCGAACTCCCCACACGACGAGAGCCTCGCGATCGGCGGCCAGCCGGCGGAGGTGGAGGAGATCCAATACGGGAAAGGTCCCGGTGGTGCGGCGATGGGCGGCGCTGCGGATTTCTGGGGGCACCCGAAGGGTCTCTGGGTGCTGTTCATCACAGAGATGTGGGAGCGGTTCTCGTACTATGGCATGCGAGCGCTGCTGGTGCTGTATCTGGTTGCAGCCACCAGCGAGATCGTCGCCGGCGAAGCCAACAACAACCCGGGATTCGGCTGGGACAACGGCGACGCCTACCTGCTTTACGGGGTGTACACCTTCATGGTGTACCTGACATCGATCTTCGGCGGCATGGTCGCGGATCGGCTGCTGGGTACGCACCGATCGATGTTGCTGGGCGGATGGATCATCGCATCCGGGCACATTACGCTCGCGCTGACGGAGCTCTTCCACTTCGAGCGCGGCCCAGCGGTATCGCCGGAAAACGGTCCCGGTGCGCTCTACACGTTCCTCTTCGGCCTGTCGCTGATCATCATCGGGACCGGGTTCTTCAAGCCCTGTGTCAGCGTGATGGTGGGCCAGCTCTACCGTGAGAACGATGCCAGGCGTGACTCCGGATTCACGATCTTCTACATGGGCATCAACCTGGGCGCCCTGCTTTCCCCGCTTGTCGCGGGGAGCCTGGGGCAGCTTGTGGGTTGGCACTGGGGCTTCGGATCCGCGGCGGTCGGGATGATCCTGGGCCTGATCGGGTATCAGTTCCTGCGGCCCAAGTATCTCCGGGGGATCGGCGATCCCAGCGCCTCGGGCCCGATGTCGTCTCACGACAAGCGACTCGTCGCGATCGCACTGCTCCTGCTCCTGGGCACACCGCTGTTGCCGCTGGGACTCCAGATCAGCGGCGGCCTTGAGCCGGTCATGGCCTGGTGGTCCGGCTTGACCGAGAACGTGCCGTGGTGGGGCATCCCGGCAGTCTTCGGCGCGCTGCTGGTGCTCTCCATCAGCGCGTTCCTGTCGATGCAGCCCCAGGAAACTCGGAGCAGGCTCGCGGTGATCTTCATCCTTGCGATCATCGGCAACCTCGGATTCTGGATCGCGTTCGAGCAGGCCGGCAGCTCGATGAATGTCTTCGCCGATGTGAACACCGATCGAACACTCTGGGGGCTCTTCGGCGAAAACGGCGTGACAGGTCTGTTCAAGAACGGAGGGTTCCCGTCCACGTGGTACCAGTCCGTCAACTCAACTGCGATCCTCATCTTCGCGCCGTTCTTCAGCATCCTGTGGATCAGGTTGGCGAAGAAGAAGCTCGAACCATCCACACCGATGAAGTTCGCGATCGGGCTCTGGCTCCTGGGACTCGCGTTCATCGCGATGGTGTTCGGCTCCATGCAGACCAACGACGGCGGGCTCGCCGGCCCGCAGTGGCTGCTGATCACGTATGTCGTGTACACCTGGGGCGAGCTCTGCCTGTCGCCGGTAGGGCTCTCGATGGTCACGAAGCTGGCGCCGAAGAACCTGCAGAGCCTGATGATGGGCCTGTGGTTCTTCTCGCTGGCGCTGTCGAACCTCGGCGCCGGGATCGCGGCGCGGTACTCCGTGAACTTCATCGTGCAGCCCGGCGAGACCGAGGCGAAATGGACCTTCCTTGTGAAGGGTCAGGCCGGGTTCTACCTGCTGCTGGTCGTGTGCCCGATCGCCGTCGGCGTGTTGATCGCGATCATGACCCCGATGCTGCGCAAGATGATGAAGGGGATCCACTGAGATCCTCGGATTCGGACAGGGGCGTCCGCCGGGATACAATCTCCCACCCCGGACATCACCGCGCCGACGACCAATGACGGAGTGACCCACCCATGGACCCCGACACCATCCTCCTCGACGCCGAAGACCGCATGGACAAGGCCCTCGATCATCTCAAGGGCGAGCTCAGAGGCATCCGCACCGGCCGGGCCTCGACCGCGCTGATCGAGTACCTGAAGGTCGATTACTACGGCTCGCCCACCGACCTCAAGTCGCTGGCGGCGCTGTCGGTCCCGGAGCCGACGCAGCTGCTCATCAAGCCCTTTGACGCTGGGGCGCTGCACGAGATCAAGAAGGCGATCGAGACGTCGGACCTGGGCCTGAACCCGCAGGTCGAGGCGAAGCAGATCCGCATCAACATCCCGGCGCTCTCGACCGACCGGCGCAAGCAGCTCGTCGGGCACGCGAAGAAGGTCGGCGAGGACACGAAGGTCGCCCTCCGCAACGTCCGCCGGGACGCGAACAAGCACGCGGACCACCTCAAGGACGACACGACGCACAAGATCCCCGAGGACGAGATCAAGACCCTTAAGGACGAGATCCAGGAGATCCTCAAGAAGCACGAGGACCTCACGGACAAGCTCATCGATGAGAAGTCGTCGGAGATCATGGAGGTCTGAGGGCGAGCCTGGTGTCTCGCGTCTCGCGCTTTCCGTCGCACAGTGAACATGGACAGTTTGACCCCGGGATTCGCTTCGCTCATCCCGGGCGTGGGGTTGTCTGTGCGCGAAAAAAGTCCCCTGAGCGGTGGTGGGCTCCGCTCAGGGGCATGAGGAGGCGAGGGGCGTTGTGTGGCGTCGGCCTCGTTGCGAGGCCCGCCCGCCCCTCTTGGTGGGGATTGGTGGCGCCGGTCGCGATGGCGGGATCCGCCTGACGCCGGCGCCGGGTTGTCCATCGGGGAAGCGAAGCGAGCTTCGGAGCCCTCCGCGGGCGCCGCCGGTCCATGGCCGTTGTTGGCCCCACATGGGCGGCGCCGGCGTCGGAGTCCTGAGGCGTGGACGATTTTCCATCGCGTCCACGCGAACCGGGATCCTTCCACTCGCCGACGTGCTCGTATCGCTGCGCTTTGTGCTCGCTTCCCCGACGTTTTCTGCGCGCCCCGGTGAGCCGTCCGGGCTCGGCGGGGCGTTGGTTTTGCCTCCTCATGTGGACCGCGCGTCAGCGCGGTCGCGTTGGCTTGTCATCCTCAACCGATCAGCTGCACCCCATGCTCTGGCCGCAGTTCAAGCACTTGTAGCAGGAGCCGTTCCGGACGGTGATTGTGCCGCAGACCTCGCACGCCGGCGCATCGCCCTGGCAGTCCTTCATCGCGACCGAGAGCATCGAGGCCTCGGAGCGCGTCTCGGACATGGTCAATCTCCCGGCGGTCGTCGTGCGCGATTCCGCGTGCGCGGCGGTCACGGTGATCCTCGGCTTGTCGGTTCCGGCGTGTTCGATCCGCGCCGCCGTGTCGGCGGGCTCGATGTCCGGGTTGACCTCCGCCTTGGCGGGCTTGGTTGAGCGTCGCGGGGCGTTGGCCTCGCGGTAGCCGGGGACGAACTCCATGCCCATCCAGCGGAAGATGTAGTCGATCAGGCTCTTGGCGAAGGGGATCTCGGGATTGGTCGTCATCCCGGCGGGCTCGAATCGCTGGTGGGTGAACTTGTTGACCATGCTCTCGAGCGGCACGCCGTACTGGAGCGCGACGCTCGTCGCTGTCCCGAGGGTGTCCATGAGCCCGCCGATGGTCGAGCCCTCCTTGGCCATGGTGACGAAGAGTTCGCCCGGGGCGCCGTCGTCGTAGCAGCCGACGGTGAGGTACCCCTCGTGCCCGGCGATGTTGAACTTGTGCGTGACAGAGCGGCGGGTGTCCTTGAGGCGCCGGCGGTGCGGCTTGCGGACGATGATCACCCGGTTGTCGTCGGCGTCCTCGCCGAGGTCCGCGGCGTGCTTGGCCATCGTCGCCGCCTCGACGAGCTCGAGGACCGGCTCGAGTTCAGCCGCATCGGCCGCACTCCCGCTCGCACCCGGCTTCGAGTCTTTTTTTGCCTCGGTCTCCTCCTTGCGGGAGGTCAGCGGCTGGGAGAGCTTGCAGCCGTCGCGGTAGAGCGCGTTGGCCTTGAGACCCAGCTCCCAGCTCAGCCGGTACGCGCCGGCGATGTCATCAACACTCGCGCTGTTGACCAGGTTGATCGTCTTGCTGATCGCCCCGGTGATGAAGGGCTGCGCCGCGGCCATCATGCGGATGTGCCCCTCGGGCGAGATGCACCGCACGCCGTGGCGACCGCACGTGTTGGCGCAGTCGAAGACCGGCAGGTGCTCGGTCTTGAGGTGCGGCGCTCCCTCGACGGTCTGAGAGCCGCAGATGCGCTCGTCGAGTGCGTTGATCTGCCTGCGGTTGAGGCCCAGAGCGACGAGCAGGCTGAATGTGTGATCGGCGCGGGCCGACTCGGGGTCGATCTCCAGCGCCTTGAGCGTCTCATCGGAGAACGCCCAGGGCGAGAGGGCGAAGCCCAGCTCGAAGACGCCGGGCAGGGCGTCGTTGATCCTGGCGATCTCGTCGGCGGGCACCCCCTTGGCGCGGAGGAAGTGCGAGAGCGTGCCACGCTCACCGGCGCCTTCGAACTTCCCGTCCTGCCCGGGCATCGGGGTGTCGAGGGTCAGCGTGCCGAGGACGAAGGTGAGGATGTCGCGGACCTGCTCGTCGGCGTAGCCCAGGGATTCGAGAGCGGGGCGGAGCGAGGCGTTGGCGATCTTGAAGTGCCCGCCGCCGGCGAGCTTCTTGAACTTGACGAGCGCGAAGTCGGGCTCGACGCCGGTGGTGTCGCAGTCCATGAGCAGGCCGATCGTCCCGGTGGGCGCGATGACGGTGACCTGCGCGTTGCG
Source organism: Phycisphaeraceae bacterium (assembly GCA_020639135.1). GTDB lineage: Bacteria > Planctomycetota > Phycisphaerae > Phycisphaerales > UBA1924 > JACKHE01. Next base: position 386,867 of record JACKHE010000002.1, on the reverse strand, counting down.
GTAGCCGTGCTTGCGGCCGAGCTCGAGCGCCTCGTCCCAGTTGGCGCCGGCGCGCTTGAGCAGGTGCTCGACGCCGCTCAACCGGTCGGCCATCTCCCGGCAGCATTCGTGATCGATCGGGACGGGGCGGATCCGCAGGTCCTCGTAGGCCTCGGCCCCGGTGGCGCCCCGCGCGACGCCGTGCGCCGCCCGGCGGTGGTTGCGGATGACGCGGAGCATGTGCTCGCGGTTGCGCTTGAACCCGGCGAAGGGGCCGTGCTCGGCGGCGAGCAGCGCGGACATGCGGTAGGCGCGGCCGGTCATGGTCGCGGAGATCATGCCGCAGATCGCCCTGCCCTCGTCGGAATCGTAGGGAACGCCGGCCTGCATGAGCATGGCGCCGATGTTGGCGAAGCCCAGGCCCAGCGTGCGGAACTCCCAGCTCTTGCGGGCGATGGACTCGCTCGGGAACGCCGCCATCAGGACGGAGATCTCCAGCACGATCGTCCACAGATCGACGGCGTGCTCGAAGCGGTCGGTGTCGAAGCGCCGCTCGTGGCGGTCGTAGAGCTTGATCAGGTTGATCGACGCCAGGTTGCACGCCGTGTCGTCGAGGAACATGTACTCCGAGCAGGGGTTGGACGCGTTGATGCGCCCGTCCTCGGGGCAGGTGTGCCAGGCGTTGATCGTCGTGTCGTACTGCACGCCAGGGTCGGCGCAGCGCCACGCGGCGTAGCAGACGTCGCCCCAGAGCGCCTTCGCGTCGAGCTCGCCGACGACCTCGTCGTCGGTGCGGCGCTTGAGCGCCCAGGACTTGCCCTCGTCGAGCGCGTCGAAGAACGAATCCGGGATGCGGATCGAGTTGTTCGCGTTCTGACCGCTGACGGTCTGGTACGCCTCGCCGTTGAAGTCGTAATCGAGCTTGAGCCCCAGCCGCTCGGCGTCCTTGCGCTGCTCGGGGCTCAGGTGCTTCATGCCCTCGACGAGCGCCGCGACCTTGATCTCCTCGCGGACCTTCCAGTTGACGAAGGTGCGGATGTCGGGGTGGTCCAGGTCCAGGCAGACCATCTTCGCGGCGCGACGGGTGGTGCCGCCCGACTTGATCGCGCCGGCGGCGCGGTCGCCGATCTTGAGCCAGCTCATCAGGCCCGACGACTTGCCGCCGCCGGAGAGGGGCTCGTTCTCGGCGCGGAGGGCGGAGAAGTTGGTCCCGGTGCCGGAGCCGTACTTGAAGAGGCGCGCCTCACGCATCCACAGGTCCATGATCCCGCCCTCGCCGACGAGGGTGTCCTCGACGTGCTGGATGAAGCACGCGTGGGGCTGCGGGTGGGTGTAGGCGTCGGGCGCCGGCGACACGGCGCCGGTCTTGTGGTCGGCGATGTAGTGCCCCTGCGCAGGACCGGTCAGGCCGTACGCGCGGTGGAGCCCCGTGTTGAACCACTGCGGGCTGTTGGGCGCGGCGACCTGGTGGAGCATCATGTAGGCGATCTCGTCATAGAACGCCTGCGCGTCCTGCTTCGAGTCGAAGTAGCCGTGCTCCTCGCCCCAGTGGCGCCAGCAGTCGGCGAGGCGGTGGATCACCTGCCGGGCGGACTTCTCGGGGCCGGTGACGACGCGGCCCTCGTCGTCGCGGACCGGCTCGCCTCGGTCATCGAGCTGCGGCGCCCCCGCCTTGCGGAAGTACTTGCTGACCATGATGTCGGTGGCGAGCTGCGACCACGACGAGGGGACGCAGGCGTCGTTCATCTCGAAGACAACGCGGCCGTCGGGGTTGGCGATGCGGGTCGATCGCGTCACCCACTCGACGGTGTCGAAGGGATCCGTCCCCGCGGTGGTGAACTTCCGTGTGATTTTCATGCGTGTTCCAATCCAGAATGATGGGTATCAGTCGCGTATCCGTGCGTGGAACGATGATCCGGGTTGTTGTTCAGTCGACCTTCGGCAGTGTCAGCCCCGCCTGGTCCTGGTACTTGCCCGCCTTGTCCGCGTAGCTCACCGCGCACACCTCGTCCGCCTTCAGGAAGATGAACTGCGCGATGCCCTCGTTGGCGTACACCTTCGCCGGCAGCGGCGTCGTGTTGCTGATCTCCAGCGTCACCTTGCCGCGCCACTCGGGCTCCAGCGGCGTGACGTTGACGATCAGGCCGCAGCGGGCGTACGTGCTCTTGCCGACGCACAGGACGAGGACGTCGCGGGGGATGTCGAAGGTCTCGAGCGTCTCGGCCAGCGCGAAGGAGTTGGGCGGGATGATGATGTGGTCCTGGCCGATCTGGTCGGTGTCCACATCGACGAAGAGGTGCTCGTCGAACTGCTTGGGATCGACGACGTGGACGCGGCCCGTGCGCGGGGTCGGCGTGAAGATCTTGAAGTGCGAGCCGACGCGGCAGTCGTAGCCGTAGCTGGAGACGCCGTAGGAGACCGTGCCTGGGCGGCGCTGGCCCTCGGCGTAGGGCTCGATGCGGACGCGGTCCCTGATCTGAGTGTCGCAGAGGACGGCCATGACGACGTGACTCCCACCGTGCCCCGCGTGCGGGGCGTCTGGGCGCGGCCACAGCACCGGATGCGTGATCCGTTCCTGCGACAACACCACGGTTCGTTGCGCCGGCGTCGCCCTCCCCACAAGGAGAACTGACCGGACGGAATGTGCCGCGTGCGGGGGCAAGACCCACCTGCCCGGGTTCCGCAAACGGAGCGGCGAAAATCGGAGCCGATCCGATACTCAACAATCGGACCGACCCCGGAATCAAAGCGGACGACGGCCCTTTCGAGCCGCCGTCACGGCTTATCGGCCTCGGCAGGCGGCGGGGGTGGCCGCGCCTGACCGGAGACCGAATGTGTCGCCCGGAGCCATCGGGTGGTGGATCGCCGCCGCAAGTGTGGTCGGCACGTGGCTCACCGGCAACGGGCGGATGATACATCAAGATGCTGTGGCCACAAGCGAGATGACCGCGACGGAGGGTGCTTTTTTGTCGTCACCCCTGTGCATAACTCCCCAAGCGCCAGCGTAGAATGGGGTTGCCGGGTAAGCAGATTTTGCCCGGTCAGCGCGATCGATGATCGGGTCCGGTGGAAAACGTGGCGGCCCCGGCGCCCCCCTGTCGGATCCCGCTCCAATGCCCAGAATCGCCCCCGCAACTGCCCCAACAGGATGATGACCCACGACGACAACCCGCTGCCCGCCTCCCTCGAGGAGCTGGGCATCGACCCCGAGCCCGCGCACGGCGGTTCGGCCGAGGATCGGCTGCTGGCCGACCTCACCGAGGCGCAGCGCGAGGCGGTGGTCTTCGGCGACGGGCCGCTGCTCGTGCTCGCGGGGCCGGGCTCGGGCAAGACGCGCGTCATCACGCGGCGCATCGCGCACCTCGTGCACCGGGGCGTTCCGCCTTGGCGGATCTGCGCCGTGACGTTCACGAACAAGGCGGCCGGCGAGATGCGCGCGCGGGTGGGCGCGCTGCTGGGGATCGCGGGGCCCGACGATGCGGCGCCGGAGCCGCCGCGGGGGCTGATCGTCTCGACGTTCCACTCGCTGTGTGCGCGCGTGCTGCGCCGGCACGTCGATCTGCTGGACATCCCGGGCCTGACGCCGACGTACGCGATCTACGACACGACGGACCAGCGCGCGCTGATGAAGCGGATCATCAAGAACAACGGGATGGACACCGGGAACTGGTCGCCCCGGAACGTGCTTGGCGCGATCAGCGCGGCCAAGAACGAGCTGACGGACGCGGCGTCGTACGCGCAGCACGCCGGCGAATTCTACACGCGCACGATCGCCAAGCTGTACCAGCTGTACGAGCGGGACCTGCGCCGGGCGAACGCGGTGGACTTCGACGATCTGCTGATGCTGACGGTCAAGGTCCTGTCGTCGAGCGAGGAGGCGAGGATGTCGGTGTCGGGTCGGTTCAGCCACCTGCTCATTGACGAGTACCAGGACACCAACCGGGCGCAGTTCGTCATCGCCTCGCTGATCGCGCAGCGCGACGACGGCAGGCGGCCCAATATCTGCGTCGTGGGCGACCCCGACCAGTCCATCTACGGCTGGCGAGGCGCCGACATCTCGAACATCCTCGAGTTCGAGAAGCACTACCCGGGCGCGACGACGATCGCGCTGGGGCAGAGCTTCCGATCGACGAAGCGGATCATCGGGACGGCCGACACGCTCATCCGCCACAACACCCAGCGCCGGCACAAGGACCTCTTCACCGAACGCCCCGAGGGTGAGCCGATCGCCGTCACGCACTGCATCGACGAGCGCCACGAGGCGCAGATCGTCGGGTCGTGGCTGCGGTCGCTGCGCGAGAAGCACGATCTGGCGTGGGGCGAGATGGCCGTCTTCTACCGCACCAACGCGCTGAGCCGGACGCTCGAGGACGAGATGCGCGTCACCGGCACGCCGTACGTCATCGCCCGGGGCACGGCGTTCTACGAGCGGGAGGAGGTCAAGGACGTGCTGGCGTACCTGCGCGTCATCGCCAACCCGGCCGACGACGTCTCGCTGCGGCGGATCGTCAACAAGCCGACGCGGGGCGTGGGCTCGACAACGATCGCGCGCGTGGACCTGCTCGCGACGCAGCGGGGGATCTCCCTGATGGAGGGGCTCGTCGAGGCGTCGCGGGGCGTCGTCGAGGGGGTGTCGCAGCGCGCCGCAAACGCGCTGGAGCGGTTCCTGACGATCCTCGGGGCGTGGACCGGCGAGGGGTCGTTCATGGGCTCGGACGTCAGCGGGTCGCTCTCGGAGCTGATCGAGCGGGTGATCGTCGAGTCCGGGCTGGAAACGCACTACCAGAAGCTCGCCGCCAAGCACGCCGAGGCGGCTGATGAGGACAAGGTCGAGAACCTCTACGAAGTGGTGGCCGGGGCGAAGCAGTTCGAGCAGGAGTACGACGCCGGAGCGGACATCGCGCAGGACCCGACGGTCGATCCCGACGGCAACGCGGCAGAAATCCCGGCGCCGCCGCTGCTGGCGATGCTCCGAGCGTTCCTCGAGTCGGTTTCGCTCGTCGCCGACGCCGACGCGGTGGACCCGACGCAGGGGGCGGTGACGCTGATGACGCTGCACGCGGCCAAGGGGCTGGAGTTCCCGGCGGTGGTGATCGTCGGGATGGAGGAGGGGCTGCTCCCCCATTCCCGCTCGCGCGATTCGATCAGCGAGCTCGAGGAGGAGCGCCGCCTGCTCTTCGTCGGCGTCACCAGGGCGATGGACCACCTGATGTGCACGAGCGCGCGCACGAGGACGCACCACGGCGTCTCTGAGCGGACCATCCGCAGCCAGTTCTTCGACGAGCTCCCGGAGGAGCACCTGGAGATCAACGATCTCGCCGGCGGCTGGGGGAGCGGCTCGCAGCGCGCCCGGGGCTGGGACGAGGGCGCCGCCATCGACGACAACGAGCCGCGGTACGTCCCGGACCCCGAGTACACCTCGGCCGGCGCGCTGGACGCCGAAGGGCTCCCGACGGTGGGATCGCGGGTCCGGCACCCGCAGTTCGGCGACGGCGTCGTCGTCGCGGTGGTCCGGGGGATGGATGCGCGTGCGAAGATCGACTTCGGACGCGTGGGCGTCAAGACGCTGATCCTGCGGTACGCGCGGCTGGAGTTTCTGGGGTAGCCCGAAGCGGCTGAATATCCGAGGCTACGCTGCGCTCAGGCTCTGCGTCCGGCGATCGCTGCGGCGCCAATATCGTGGCGGCGCTGCATCCCCTCGAACCGGATCATGTCGCAAGCCTCGTCCGCCTTGGCGCGCGCCTCGTCGAGCGTGTCGCCCAGCGCGACGACGTTCAGCACACGTCCCCCGGCGGTCTCGTATCCCCCGCCCGCGCTGCGCCGGACGCCCGCGTGGAAGACATGGACATCATTCAGGCCCTGCGCCTCGGCAAGCCCCGTGATGGGCCGGCCGGTGATCGGTTTGTCGGGGTAGCCCTCGCTGGCGAGCACGACGCACACCGAGACCCGCGGATCCCAGCCGATCGTCGCCTCCTCGAGCCGGCCCGTTGCCGTCGCGCGCAACACATCGACGAGGTCGCACTTCATGCGCGGCAGCAGCGTCTGGCACTCGGGGTCGCCGAAGCGGACGTTGAACTCGAGCACCTTGGGGCCGCCGTGGGTGAGCATCAGCCCCGCGTAGAGGACGCCGCGGAAGTCGATGTCGTCCCGGCGGAGCGCGTCGATTGCGGGGATGAGCACGAGGCGGTGGACCTCGGCCAGCTGCTGGTCCGAGAGCACCGGGGCGGGCGAGTACGCGCCCATCCCGCCGGTGTTGGGGCCCTCGCCGCCGTCGAGGAGCCTCTTGTGGTCCTGGCAGGTGTCGAGGACGTACACGGACCGGCCGTCGGTCAGCGCGAGGATCGACACCTCGGCGCCGCTGAGCCGCTCCTCGACGATCACCTCGTCGCCGGCAGCGCCGAAGGCCCGCTCGTGCATGATCCTCCGAACCGCGGCGGTCGCCTGCTCGTTGGTGTCGCAGACGATCACGCCCTTACCTGCGGCGAGGCCCGAGGCCTTGACGACGACCGGCTCGGTGCGCGATTCGATGTACTCGATCGCCGATTCGGCGGTGCGGAAGACCCGCCCCTCGGCGGTGGGGATCGACGCGGCGCGCATGAGCTGTTTCGCCCAGGACTTGCTCGACTCGAGCCGGGCGCCGTCGGCGTCGGGGCCCAGCACGGCGCGATCCTTCGTGCGGAGCGCATCGCCGATGCCCCTGGCCAGGTCGGCCTCGGGCCCGACAACGACCAGGTCGATCGCCTCGCGGTCGCAGAACCGCTTGAGGCGGTCCCAGTTGCCCAGTTCGTACGGGCAATCGGTGGGTTTCGCGTGTGCGGCGATGCCGGGGTTGTCCGTGTGCGTCGCGTAGAGCGTCCCCAGGCTCGGGGACCTGCTCATTTTCCACGCCAGCGCGTGCTCACGCCCGCCGCCGCCCACCAGCAGGACATTGAGCTTCTCTTTGTTCTTTGATCGCGCCGCGGGACGTTTCGTCATTGCGACAGAGGATACGGCGCCAGCGTCGCGAAACCAATCGGACAGGCGCCGGGTCACGGCGGATCAGTTGTTCTCGGTGAGGAGGTCGTTCAGCTCGCCGGCCCGGAGGCAGTCCGAGAGGGACTCCCGGTCCGCGTCGTCGGTGGCGCCGCTCTGGTTGACGTCGATGGGCGTCAGGTGCCACTGGTACAGGTCGTCGAGGTTGACGACGCTGTCGAGGTTGACATCGAGGTCGCTGGCGATGACCTGGGCGTCGCTCAGGAAGACGTTGTCGTCGGGCATCATGCCGTACACACGGATCGCGCCGTCGTTGACGACAACCTCGATGTACTCGATCACGAAGGCCCCGGAGGCCATCGCCACCGCCTGCGGGATGTCGATGTCGAAGGTGAGCGTGCCGAGATCTCCGGCGGTGAGCGCGCTGGCCGTGGCGCTGATCTTGCCGATCTGGATCAGCCCCGGCTCGAGCTCGGACATGATCTTGAACCCGAAGGGCGGGAAGTTCCCGTCGATGCAGCCCGCGTTGAGGAACGCGTTCTCGTCGTAGCGGATGTTGAGGGTCCACGACAGGACCGGGATGGCGTCCGGGTTGTCGATCGCCAGCGCGACCTCGAGCTGCCCTCCCTTGCCGACGTCGTAGGGGTCCGCGGTCGCGGTGACCGTCATCGACGAGGGCGTCAGCTTGGGTGGGTCGAACTGCGGGATGCTGCCCTGGTCGTAGCTGTTGGGGTCCTGCGCCCAGTCGAGCATGTAGGAGAGCTCGATCGCGTCGATGATCCCGTTGTGGTTCATGAAATCCGCGGCGGCAAGGGCGCGCGGGTCGAGCGCGGTGTGGCCGTTGGTGTATTCCACGGCTGTCGCGACGTCGAGCAGCGTGCAGTTGAAGTTGCCGGTGACATCGCCGGCGAAGGGCCGGTAGATGAACGCCATGCCGCCGACCTCGTCATCGGTGAGCTGACGCTTGAGGCCGGTGTACGCCCCCTCCATGACATCCGCGGGCGACGAGGGCAGTCCCGGCGTCCAGAAGTAGGGATCGAGGTTGGGGCTGTCGTGGCAGCCGTTGTTGGCGCCGCGATCGCCGGCCAGGGGCTGATCCTGCGTGCACTGATAGACCACCGGGGAGTGGACGGCCGCGGCGCAGCCGCCGTCGATGGTCTCGTTGGGGTGGTCGAGCCCGAGCGCGTGGCCGAGCTCGTGCAGGACGACGGTCTCGACATCGAACCCACCGAGCCCGTCGGTGTGCCAGTTCTTGTTCTGGTTGAGGTAGATGTCGATGGAGTCGAAGAAGACGCCGGATCGAGCGGTGACGTTGAACCCGAGGAGGTTCGAGGTCATCTGGAACTGCCGCCCCTGCATGGTGAACTGCTCACCCTGCGGGATCGAGAAGATCTCGATCTGGGCGCCCCAGCCGGGAACTGTGCCCGGGAACTGTCCGGACTGCCACTCCTCGAGCGATGGCCCCTCCCAGTCCGCCAGCGGGCCGGCGCCGAGGTTCCGCACGGCGGACCACGCGGATTCCTGGAACGTGATCATCCCCGATGTTGACTGGCTCCAGCTGTCGAACGCGCTCCAGACCGCGTTGATCGCCTCGGCGCGAGCGGCCGGAGCGAGGCCGGGGAGGAAGTTGTCGTCGATCTTGACGCTCATCACCCTGGGGAGCGCCGAGATGTCGGTCATGAACTGTGGTGATCCCCGGTTCCACTGCGGGATCAGCCCGTTCTGGAGCACATCGTTCGGCGTCGGGAAGTTGTAGAGCGTGAACGCCGAGCCGGTGGACGCGATGCACATGGTCAGCATCGCGGCAACGACAACAGCGGCCGAAGCGAGTTTTCGGGTTCCGTATCGTCGGAACCCGGCCTCGTTTCGGCCGCTGGGGGTTTCTGATTCCCCCCGGGAGGAAAAGATGTTGCCGGGGAGGTTGTTCATATCAGGTCATCGATCACGCGGTCGGGCGTTTTCTCCTGGAGCACAGCGCTCCGGCGAGGATCCAGATGGCGGATGCGCCGGGGGTGGGAACTGTGGTGGGGACAAGGACCGGGATCAGGTTCGAAATGTTGCCCGAGCCGCTGATCTGTCCGGTCGGCGCCCTGAGATCACCGATGCCCTCGAAGGGCAGGGAGTTCTCGGTGAACATCAGGAGTGTGATCGTCTGCTCGTTCTGGAGCTGGTTGATCTCGAGCGAGTCCCAGCGCCAGTCGAGCGAAGATCCGAAGATGCCAAGGTCCTCGAGGTCGGTGCCATCACCGCCGACGGGTCCGTTGACACCGGAGTTGTAGAAGCCTCGCCCCTTGATCAGCGATGCGTCCATGATGGGGCCGCCGATGAAGCTGAGCAGACCGACCTGGAACTCCTCGACGGTGTCAACCGTCGTGGCGGAGCTCTCGACCAGGGTGAGGGTGTACGCGTACACCTTGTCGCCGGGGTTGAGCATCAGGTCGTCGCCGCCCTGGCTGAGCATCATGGGCGAGCTGACGTTGTAAACCCTCGAGGTGAGTTCGGTGATGTCCTGGCCGAGCCCGTTGGGGAAGGGGACCTCGAACCCGCTTGCCCAGTTGTAAACGGTCTCAGAGTTGACGTCGAGCGACGCGATCGGAGCCCCCCACAACGCCGCGGGATCTCCGGTTTGGAACATCTCGGGCGAAACCAGACCGGCCTGAGCGGACGCCGCGCCAACGCACAGCCCCGCCGCAGTCGTCAGGTATTTGCAATAGCTCGTCATGTGCTCTCTCCAATCGGGTGTTCAGCGAAAGCTGAAGTTCACCCGGTTCTCCTCCACACCCGGAGCCTCCGGCTCCGGGTGATCATTTCTCTCGAACACAATTGAAGCGGAACAGATGCTTCAAGGGGACAGGTTGAGTTCGCCTGAAAGGGACGATCAGCGGCGGCGGCGGAAGCCTGCGACACCGGCGATCGACAGCAGCGCGACGGCGCCCGGGGTCGGGGTGTTCAGGTCGGGCAGACCGGGAACATCGACGAAGGACAGGGACTTGACGGAAGTCGTGCCGAAGTTGGAGACGGTCACGTCGATGAAGTCGATCGCGACGTCGGCCGTGGACAGGACGTACCACTGGAGGGTCTCGGTCCCGCCGACGCTGCCGAGCGTGTCGCCGGAGTTCTGGTAGTTGAAGGAGAGCGTGTTGTTGGTGCCGAAGTTGTTGAGCAGCTCGGCCTCGGGGGAGAGCTGGCCACCGGTGGTCTGGTCAACGATCTGGCCGTGCGTGGCGTTGAGCAGATCGTTGTAGTCGATGTTGGTGGAAGTATCGACGCCCATCTGGAACAGCTCGATGGCGCTGGGGCCGTTGCCGGTCATGGTGTAGATCATCATGACCTGGTTGAGGGCGAGTCCGGGGAGGCCGACGTTGCCGAAGACCTCGCAGGTCAGCGTGCCGGAGTAGGCGCCGGGAACAGTCGACGTGAAGTTCTGCGTGTAGCTGTTCGAGGTGGACAGCCCCGAGACGACGCCGGAGAGATCCAGCGGGACGAGGCTGTTGCTCGCGAGCAGGCCGGCGCGGGTGCCGACGCTGTTGTCGGTGAGGATGACGGCGCTGGCGCTGGACGCGCAGGCAATCATCGCGAGACCGGCGACCGCCGCGATGCTCTTGGTGCGGATGGACATGATGCTCTTCTCCTCCTGGCGTCCTTTTGGACGCTGCGTGAAATGACGCTTGCTTCCCACAGCGAGCGCCGACGTGTCTGTATCGGAGTCCAGATAATCTGTGGCTCCATAACCAGATTAGGGGTTCCCGGACCCCTGTCAACCGCCAAATCTTCCGTTTTTCAGTTATTCACAGCAATCCGCGAGATATGGTAGGGTCCGGATCATTTTTTGATATTCGGTCTTTGTACGGAATCAGGGTGACTGGATTCGAACCAGCGGCCTCTGCGACCCAAACGCAGCGCTCTACCAAACTGAGCTACACCCTGCCTGTCCCGGGCCGGCTCCCGGACCCCGGATCGCCCCAGTTTAGCCGTCTTGAAGGGCTGAAGCAGCCGGAATCCCGACCCCGCGCCACGGCCCGGGAGTCGCGATACACTGCCGAAACGGGCCCGGCGATCGTCGATCGGGCCCCCATTCACGGATGAAGGACCCCCGACCATGCCCGCCCAATCCATGATCGCCCAAACGAACGACCTCGGGGCCTATCTCCCGGTCCTCGTGCTGATCGCGATGGCCGTCGGATTCGCCGTCGCCAACGTCGTGCTCTCGCTGGCGCTGGGCCCCAAGAGGAGCGGGGCATCCAAGAACACCCCCTACGAATCCGGCATGACGCCGCTGGCCAGCGCCCGGAAGCGGTTCAACGTCCGCTTCTACATCATGGCGATGATCTTCCTCGTCTTCGATGTCGAGATCATCTTCCTCTACCCGTGGGCGGTGAACTTCCGGAATCTCGAGCCGCAGAGCCCCGAGGCGGCGCTCTTCCTCGGACGCGCGCTGTTCTTCCTGCTCACGACCGTGATCGCGTACGTGTACGCGTACAAGAAGGGCGTCTTCCGCTTCGACTGAACCGCGAGGACGCATGGCGGTCACAACAACCCCAGCCCAACCCGCGGCGCGCCAGGCGGTCCGCTCCGCGACCGGCGGCGAGCGATTCGCCGCTGGGCTGCTCGCGCTGGGCTGTCTCGCGGTGCTGATCGCCGCGGCGTGGCTGTCGCCCGATCCCGCCGGTCACGGCACGCACACGCAGCTCGGGCTCAGCGCGTGCTCCTGGGCGGAGTACTTCGACGCGCCGTGCGCCACGTGCGGGATGACCACCTCGTTCGCGTACGCGGCGGACAACCGCTGGGGGTCGGCGCTGACCGCGCAGCCCTTCGGCGCCCTGCTGGCGGCGCTGACCGCGATCGTCTTCTGGGGCGCCGCGCACGTCGCCGCGACCGGCTCCCGCCTGGGCGCCGCGTTGGCGCCGGCGCTCTCGACGCGCGTGCTGATCGTCGGCGTTGCGCTGTTCCTCGGCGCCTGGGTGTACAAGTGGCTGGTGTGGTGAGCGGGGGATCGGCAGGCTCATGCCCGGGATCGTCGTGAACCGATCCGGAGGAAATGCGTATCCTGTGAGCTTCGCACAGCCGCGAGCCGCACCGATGATGAACCTCCGATCCGGAAAACACACCAAGCCGCTCGCCGCCGGCGTCACGGCGCTGTTGCTCCTGCTGCAGGGCGGGTGCTGGATCCCCACGCTCATCGGCGGGATGGCGGAGTCGTACAAGGCCAGCAGCACCCACGAGATCCCCCTGGAATACGACGGGCTCCAGGGCCACTCGTTCGCTGTCATGGTCACCGCTGACCGGCGGATCCAGTCGCTCGATCCGGGTCTCGTCGCCCGGCTGACCCTGGCGATGACGAACCGGCTGGTGGAGAACGCCGGCGCCAGCGGCGTCGTCCCGGCGCCGACAATCCTCGAGCTCCAGTACTCCACCCCCGGCTGGGCCGCGATCGACTACCAGCAGATCTGCGAGACGCTCGGCGTCGAGCGGCTGATCATCGTCGATCTGTACGAGTACCGGCTCAACGAGCCGGGCAACGCCTACCTCTGGGACGGGCAGGCGACGGCGCAGGTCGGTGTCGTCGAGGCCGGCGGCATCCTTGGCGACGACTTCGTGTATTCCAAGACGGTCTCGGTCGGATTCCCCGACGGCTCGGGATTCGGCCCCGCGGACATGCCCATGCAGACGGTGGCGCAGCGGCTGCAGCAGCGGCTCATCGATCGGGTCACCTGGCTCTTCTTCGATCACGAGGAGATGTACTACATGGACTATTGAGTCCATCCGGAGACCCTCGCTTGCACCGGCCAAACCCGACATCCCGGCTCCGCCCGATCGCCTTCGCGACCGCCCTGGGCGCCGCCCTTGCTCTGCTCGGCGCGTGCAACATCGTCGCGCCGGTGGCCTACCTCGTGCACGGGCCGCCCAAGGTCCAGGCTCAGCACGAGCTGAACTCCCGGCTCAAGACGGTGATCTTCGTGGACGATCGGGCGAACCGGCTGCCGCGGCGCTCGCTCAAGAACGTCATCGGGCAGCGCGCCGAGGAGACCCTGATCGAGCGGGGTTCCGTGCCGCAGCAGAACATGATCGCGGCGCGCTCGGCGATCATGGCCGCTTCGACGGAGACCGACAGCGAGCTGATGAGCATCGCCGCCATCGGACGCGCCGTCGGCGCGGACCAGGTGATCTACGTGACCATCGAGGGGTTCACGGTCACGCGTGACGGCGCGACGGTCCAGCCGATCGCCGGGGCGCTGATCAAGATCATCAGCGCCGAGGACGACCGCCGCATCTGGCCCGAGGATCGCTCCGGGTTCCCGGTGCGGGTCGAGCTCCCGGCATCCGGCGCCCCGATCCCACAGGACCGCTCGGGGATGAGCCGGCTCCAGACCGGGCTCGCCGAGACGCTGGGGCTCCAGATCGCCAGGACCTTCTTCGAGCACGAGCGCGATGCGCTCAGCGGCTCGCTCGGCGACTGACCCCCCCGATGCGAATCGTGCACCTCATCGACGCCGACGGTGACACCGGACCTCCGGAGGGGGCCGCCGCCGCAATCGCGCTGCTCCAGCGGGAGGACAGCCGGAACGAGCACCTGCTGATCTGCTTCGGGGGTGTGGAAGCATCCGAACGGCTGCGCCCGTTCGGGGCGCGCCCCGACGGCCGGATCTCGACAACGGTCCGGCAGGTGAGCGCCGCACGCCAGGCCATCCGCCGGGAAATCGCAAGGCTCGGACGGATCGATCTGGCCCAGCCCTGGACCAGGGCGACCGCGGCGCTGGCGCAGGGGCTGACCGATCTCGCCTGGCCGCTGCCCTCCCCACCGCCTGATCCCCCCATCGATCAGCGTCTGATCGGTCCCGACGCCCGGGCGTCGTGGCGGGACCGCTTCGAGATCGGGGACGACGAGCTCGCCGTGATGCTGCTGGACCTCGACCCGGACCGTTCCAGCGCGGGCGAGTTCGGGCTGACGATCGCGCCGCTGACTTGCTCGATCCAGGACCGAACGCTGGTGGGGCTCATCCCGGGCTCCGCGAGCGCCCAGGGCGTGACGAGAGCGGCGCGGTACGCAGCAAGCGCCGCGGATGTCTGGCGGATCGAGTGCCTGTCAGCGCCGATGTACGCCATCGCGATCGCCTCGGACGCGATCTGCTGCCCGACAGGCTTCCCTCCGAACGATCCCTGGGCGAGCTCTTCGTCCCAGGCGCTGGCACTGCGTTGCGCGCTGCGGATGCGCATCCCGGTCATCGCCGGATCGTTCAACGCCGGCGCGGCGGCGGCGCCGCGGGTCGAAGGCGCCGTTGTCCCCCGGCGCGCGGGGCGCGTCGGGATCGTCACCGCGCTGAACGAATCGCTGTCCGGCGCCGGTCGGTCGGTTGATGATGAGGCGTCGGCGCCCGGGACCGGGGCCGAGGCGCAGCGGTGGCTGGATCGCTGGCGGTCCGCCGTCGGCCGCCCATCAACGGCGTGATCGATCAGGGCTGCGGCGAGTTGGCGATCGCGTCACGGCGGACCGCGGTCACATTGACCCGCGGCGATTCCGAGGCGACCTGCAACCCGGCGGGGAGCCCGGGGAACTGAACGCTCAGCTCGCCCCCCCCGGCTTCGAGGACCTCCCCGGCGCACTCGACGACAGCCACGACCCGGATCTCTCCGGACTCGACCCGCTTGACGAGGTCCGTGGGCCCCGCGAGCGTGAGGTCCGTCAGGAAGGGTGGCTCGATCGTGATCGTCCAGTTGTCCGCCTCGGGCGGCGGGATCATCTCCCAGATCGGGACCGAGGGGAGCACCACATCGCTAAGCTGGCTCTGGATCCGGACGGTCACGCTTGCGGTCTGGGGCGTCATGCTGATGTTGGGGTTCGAGATGGTCACGCCGGGGAGCTCCAGCGTCCCGACGAACGTGCGCGACACCCCCGCCGGCAGGCTCTCCAACTCGGCGGAGTTGATCCGGAGCTTCACCGTCAGCGCTTCACCTGAAGCCGTGGCGCGATCGATGACCGACTGCGGCGCGGTCAGCGACGCCACCGGGGGATCGACGACCGGATCCCCGGCGATCAGCAGCCCCTCCGGAGGGACGAACCGGATCGGGATGTCAGCGACTTTGACGATTGGTTCGACGTCGATCACGAAGCCCGGGGGATCCACCGACGCGACGACGACACCGGTGTGGTCGCGCAGCACGGCCTCCTGGATCACCGATTGCAGGTTGATGTTGTGCTGGCCCGGCCTCGTCGGGATCCCGCCGGTCCCGAGCGTCAGATCGACCCCCCGGGCCATGGCCGATCTCGCGGCGTCGATGGAGCCCCGGGCGCCCTGGAGCCGGATGCTGATCGAGCTGGACCAGTTGGGATCCACCGGCTTGACGACCCGGTCCGACCCCGCCGGCGCCTCGAGACGGACGAACGTCTCGACGTTGGTCGTCGCCACGCTCTCGGCCTCGGCGTAGAGCCAGATCAGGCACGTCACGACGATCACCGCGACGATCTCCTTGACGGTCACCCCGCGCCGGATGTTGTCGAGGATCGCGTTCATGCGGCCGTCTCCATCCCGGACTGCTCAGTCTGCTGCTGTTGCTGCGGCGCCTCGGGATCGACGATCGACAGCCGCTGCCGCAGGTCCTCGATCAGGTCCTCCCGCGTCAGCCCCCGGAGCAGCCTGCCCCGGTCGGCGAGCGAAATCATGCCGGTCTCCTCGCTGACGACGACGACGATCGCGTCGCTGACGCGGCTCAGGCCCACCGCCGCGCGGTGGCGCGTGCCCAGCGTCGGGTCGTTCGTCTCGATCGCGTCGGCGAGGGGGAACTGGACACCCGCGGCGACGATCTTGTTCCCCTTGATCACGATCCCCATGTCGTGCAGGGGGTTGTTGGGCCAGAAGATCGACTGGATGAGCGCGGCGGAGATGTCCGCGTTGAGCATGCGCCCGTTCTCGATCGTCTCGCGGAGCCCGGTGTGGCGCTCGATGGCGATGATGGCGCCGAACTTGTTCTTGCTGAGGAAGGTGCAGGCCTTCTCGATGGCGTCGATGACCTCGGCGACGTCGGAGGGTGTGGCGCGGAAGAAGGTGGTCTCGCCGAGGCGGACGAGGGCCCGGCGGAGCTCGGGCTGGAAGATGATCACGAGCCCGAACGCGGCGAGGGTGAGGATGTTGTCGTAGAGAAAGGCGATGCGTTCGAAGGACTGGCTCGGGGTGACCAGCCGCAGCGCGATCATCAGCAGCACGAGCACAAGGATGCCCTTGAGGGCGCCGGCGGCCCTGGTGCCCTTGACGAACCGCCAGACGATCCAGACGAGCGCGCCGATGATCAGCAGCTCCAGCGCCACCTCCCACACGGGGTACCCGCCGAGGCGGACGAGCAGTTGCTGGAGTGGCTCGAATCGGAACACAGGGCGCCCTACAGGGAAAGGAAGTGCGTGCGGGCCCGCACGGTCGGGACAGAGTATATCGGATGAATCCTCACACCCGCCTTACGCGGCGGAGACGGGGGAGTTCAACAGAGCGGGCCGGCGCCGTTCATCCCTGCAAAACCGGCGTCATCGGCGCGGATTCCTCCCGGTTGTCGGCGAGCACCCCGTCAACCAGTCGCAGCGCGCGGTCGGCGCGATCGGCGACGTACGGGTCGTGCGTGACCATCACGATGGTCTGCCGCTTGTCGCGGTGCAGGTCCGAAATGGTGTCGAGGATCCCCTGGCCGGTCGCCCGGTCGAGGTTGCCGGTCGGCTCGTCCGCCAGCAGGACCCTCGGCTCGTTGACGAGCGCCCGGGCGATCGCCACGCGCTGCCGCTCGCCTCCGGAGAGCTCCGCCGGGCGGTGACCCAGCCTGCCCGAGAGCCCGAACCGATCGAGCAGCTCCTCGGCGACTTTGCGGACCTCCCGCGAGCGGCCGGCGTAGCCGAGGCCCAGCCGGACCATCGACGCGACGGTGACGTTCTGCAGCGCCGTCAGCTCCGGGAGCAGGTGGTAGAACTGGAAGACGAATCCGAAGTCCCGCGCGCGGTGCCGGTCGAGATCGCGCCGGGACTTGCCAGCGAGCGGGGCCCCGTCGAAGTACACGCCGGCCTGCGGGTTTGAGCGGTTCCGATCGGGTCGATCGAGCCCCCCCAGCAGGTGCAGCAGGGTGGACTTGCCGGAGCCCGAGGCGCCGAGGATCGCCAGCCACTCGCCCTCGGCGACGCTCAGACTCAGGTCGCGCAGCACCGGGACGTCCACCTTGCCCAGGCGGTACGTGCGGGAGAGCGATCTGGCTTCGAGGATGGGCATGATCGGGGGCGGCGCTACTCGAACCGCAGCGCGCGGACGGGGTCCATGTTGGCGGCCTTGGCCGCGGGGAGGATCGAGCCGAGCACGCTGAAGACGGCGCCGCCGACGAGGATGAGCGCCGCCTGCCAGAGCACGACCTTGTTGGGGATGACCGTGAAGTAATACACCTTCGGGTCCCAGACGTAGCGCCCGGTGACCTGCCCGATCCACTCGTGGATGGGGTTGATGTTGTGGACGATGAGGAACGCGAGCGCGACGCCCAGGACGGCGCCGACGAGCCCGATGACCAGCCCGTACGAGATGAAGATCATCCCGACGCCGCTGCGCGAGGCGCCGACGGAGCGCAAGATGCCGATGTCCTTGGTCTTCTCGCTGACCATCGCCCAGAAGATCGCGAAGACGAGGAAGACCGCCGTCAGCGAGATGAACCCGAAGAGGGCGAGCACGAGGGAGGTCTCGGTCTTGACGGCGCCGATGAGGTGCGCCACGGAAGGCCGCTCGTCCCACTTGTCGATCCGCACCTGGCCCGGGGAGGGGACCTCGAAGGGGTGCGCCTCGAAGAACTGGGCGTAGATCGCGACGCAGCGCTCCTTCACGCGCTGATCGGTGACGCCCGGCGCCCCCTTGATGAGCACGCTCGTCGCACGCGCGGGCTCCTCGCCGATGATCTCGGGCTCGGCGAACGACTCCGAGCCGTCGTCGTTCGTCGTCACGCCGCTGCTGAAGGAATCCGCGACGCGCACGGCCCGATCGAGCTTGAGCATCTCCTGGACCAGATCCATGCGGACCAGCACGATCCCCTGGTCAACTTCGTAGAGGCCGGTGCGGAACTCGTTCGCGATCGGGATTTTTCGCACCTGCACATCGATCGCGGCCCCTCGCCCGCTGATCGGGAGCATGCTCAGCGTGATGGACTGGTCGATTGTGAACGGGAGCTTGTCGATGACGTACTCCCTGCCATCGCTCTGCATCACCCAGCGATCTCCGGATTCCGATCTGCGCAGGGTGACCCCCAGCCCTTCGGTGTAGGCGCTCTGATACCAGCCGCCCGTCTGACGGCTGGTTTCCCCGGTCGCTTCGATGCCCGGCACAGCCGCCGCCACCGGTTCGCCCGTGAAGGGATTGTTCTCGGTGAGCATGAGCCCGGCGTCCTCGTAGCCCGGCTCGAGCTGGAGCCTGAGATCCTCGCGGCTGACATCTTTCTTGTTCGGTTGATCAAGATGCCGCCACCAGAGCGTGTCGCCGTAGCCGGTGACCGCGTCGTACCCCTTGCCATCGACGCCGATGACCTTGACGGCCATCGTCCGCCCGTCTTCCAGCCCCATCAGGGCGAGGCCCTCAACGGTCGCCGTCGCCGCCTTGATCTCGGGGTCGGCTTCGAGCCGCTCGATCAACTCCTCGTAGTACGGCATCCCGGTGACGGGTCGGGTGATCTCGACATCGCCGACGAGCAGGCGGCCCGTGTCCAGGAGCATCCCCAGGAACCCCCCCATCACCGACCAGACGACCAGCACCATCGCCGTGCACAGGACCACCGCGAGCGCCGCGAGCAGCGGCATCAGCTTGCTGGTGAGGTAACGGCGTGTGAGCAGGGCCTGGTACATCGGGGAGTGACTGTATCGGTCAATGGGGGAAACGGTCGTCAGGATGCGGCTTGCGGCGGGATCTCACCAAAAAGGCCGCGAGCCCCGGGTTGCTCCCCGAGGCTCGCGATCGACCGACGCAGGCGGTAAGCCGAGTTCTGTCCGGCGAGGCGTGCCTCGCTCGGGCGGCCATTTCTCTCGCGGCGCCGTTGCCGACGCCGTCGTGCGATCCACCCGCCCCCTGACCTTCCGGTGTCGCCCGGACCGAGCGTTCGGCGGCCCGTGAGCCGCCGAGGGGGCTGCATGATCTTGCACGCGGTGGGGTTTACCATCGCCCCAGGTGTCGCCACCCGGGCGGTGCGCTCTTACCGCACCTTTTCACCCTTGCCTGTGCCCTGGGGCCATCGGCGGTGTCCTTTCTGTTGCACTTTCCCTCGCCCCCGGCCGAAGGGGCGGGTGGGCGTTACCCACCACCGTGTCCTGTCGTGCTCGGACTTTCCTCTGACGGGCCAAGCCCGGCAGCGGCCGCCTGCCTGCGCTTGGAACAGTATATGCATCCGGGGGCATTCGATATGCTCTGGGCGATGACGCCCGCCGTTCCCATCCTGTCGCTCCGCCCCGCGCTCGCCTGGCTTTCCGAGAATCAGGCGGATCTCGCCAGGGGGATCGCCAAAGCGGCCGGTCTGCGGCTGGATCTCGTCGGCTGCTCGGGCGTCAACCAGAGCGGCGCCGTTGCGGGGCTGGCCAGGGCGCTGGACGCGACGGCGACCGACGACCTGCGCAGCGCGCTGGCGTCCTCGGACATCGAGGCGGTGCTGATCGGAGCGATCACCACCGACGAGAGCGAGCACACCCTACTCTCCCATGAAGCGCTCAAGGGGCTGGATCAGCGCGGTGTGCGGGTCTTCTCGCTGGCGCCGCCCCCGGGGCGCATCGGCGATCCGGGACAGGGCTTCGGCGACGGCTCGACGCCGGGACGGGTCGAGCTGGTCCCGCTGCTGCGGCACAGCCAGGGATTCCAGGCGGCGACGGCGGCGCTGGAGACATTCGGGCCGATTCGCACGGTCGCGGTCTCGGCTCGTTGCGGCGAGGCGCAGGGCTCGCTCGGCGCGCGGCTGGTCGATGCGATGGACGCGGCGCTGGCGCTGCTGGGCGAGCCCGACAGCGTGGACGCCGCGATCGGCGCGCCGATGGGCGCCGGGCCGGCGCCGGAGACGCTGCTGGAGCTCCGCGGCGATTGCAGCGCCCTGCTGCGGTGCACCGACGGGCGCTCCGCGTCGATCTCCTTGACGGATCAGGCGGGGCCCTGGTTCCGCGGCGTGACGATCCTCGGCGATCGGGGCTGCCTCCGGGTCGAGGACGACGCGTTCGAGTGGATCGCGCCGGACGGCGAGCTGATCGAGCGTTCCGAACACTCCGGGCGCCCCGCGGACCCCGCGCAGGTGATCGGGCAGGCGATCGCGCGCCGGCTCGAGGGTGTCATCGAGCACGAGGACCCCAGGCTCCGGCTGCGGGCGATCGGCATGGCCGAGGCCGCGGCCCTGAGCGCGCGCACGGGGCAGGCCGAGTCCCCGGCCAAGCTGCTGCGCCTGGCTGGCGTCAAGGTCTGAGCGGCGCGGTCAGAAGCGGTACACGAGTGAGATGAAGTAGTCGATGTCGTTGCGCTTGGCTCGCGTCGTGTTCGTCTCGTACCGGTCCTCGATCCCGACGCGCAGGCGCCAGGCGCCGTTGTCGGTGAGGCTGGTGTCCAGCGCGGCGTTGACGCGGGCGCGATACTCCCAGAGGTTGTCGAGGTCGAGGTTGATCTCGCCCAGCGAGGTGAGGGTCATCTGCTTGTTGAGCTTGTGGTGGAACTCGTAGCCGGCGACGCTCTCGGGGAAGATCCCGTCGCGGGGCGAGCCGAACTCCGTGGAGCCGCCGATGCCGGCGCGGAGGGTGAGCTTCGTGGGATCGCTCTTGATCGCGTCGTAGGCGAAACCGGCGTTGCCGGTGACGCGCCAGTCGAAGTCTCGGAACTGGTCCCGCTCGGCGCCGCCCTCGAGGAAGACCCTCCAGTCGGCGCTGGAGGTCGCCCACTCGTTCCTGGCGCGGAGGGTCAGGCGGTTCTCGGTGGTGACGCTCCTAGTCTGCGCGGCCTGGTAGCGGACCCTGAGATCGAACGTCGAACCCGGCGCGACGCGTTTGGCGTCGAAGGCAACGCGTCCCCGCTGGAGCTGCGTGTTGCCCTCGGAGCCGTTGAGGCCCAGCTCGACGCTGCCGGACCATTTGGGTTGGGGCTTGGGCGCCGGCTCGGGCTTGGGTTCGGGGGGCTTGGGCGGGGCGGGCTGCTCGATGACGACCGGGACCGGATCGCCGGGTGGTTTGATCGGCTGGGGGCCGAAGACCGAATCGGGGGACTCACCCGCGCGGACGTAGTAGATCGATGCGACTCGGATGATGGGGATGCGCAGCTCCCCCAGGATGAGATGGTTGAGCGTGAACGCCTCGGCGCTCTGGCCGACGAGCGGGCCCTTGAGCGTCTCGCCGCTGTCGAGGGTGATGACCACCTCGCGTTCGGACTCGCCACCGACGAGCTGACCCGACGCCGGCAGGGCGCAAAGCCCAAGCAGGAAGCACAGGCAGACCCACAGAGCGGGCCAAGCGCCAAACAATCTTCGGAACATGATCGAACCCTCGGTCAGACGACGTGGGACGGAACTCACATCGGCCTCCCGGGCCGGTTCCGATCAGACGCCGCTTCGACGCAACGTAGCGAGAAACGCCGACGCTTTGTCGAGTGTTTCCCGCCATTCCGTGTCCGGGTCGGAATCCGCCACAAGCCCGGCCCCCACCGGGAAGCTGAGCTCACCCTCGAAGAGCCCCGGCAGGGCGGGATCAGGTCGCCGGCCCAGGATGCTCGCCGTCCGGATCGCGACGTTCATCGCCGCGTGTCCCGAATCGGAGCGGTAGCCGATGGCGCCGCAGTAGGGCCCCCTGGGGAGCGGCTCGAGCTCGTCGATGATCTGCATTGCCCTGATCTTGGGCGCGCCGGTGACCGACCCCGGGGGGAAGGTCGCGTCAAGGAGTTCGCCGAGTCCCACGCCGGGGCGCAGCCTCCCCTCGACGGTGGCGACGCCGTGGATGACGCCGGCGTCCCCGGCGTGCCGCTCGATCGACCGGGGATCGGCAACCCGGACCGAGCCGAACTCGCAGACCCGGCCCAGGTCGTTGCGCATGAGATCGACAATCATCGCGAGCTCGGCGGCGTCCTTGGCGCTGGCGCTGAGATCGGCCTCGGCGCAGCCCGCGGGGCGGGTGCCCTTGATCGGTCGGGTGACGACGCGGCGGTCGTGGAAATCCACGTCAAGAAACAGTTCGGGGCTGCACGAGCAGACGGCGCCCAGGCCGTCCGGGCGTTCGAGGTACGCCCCGTACCAGGGCTCGGCCGCGCTGATGAGATCGAGGAAGAGGGCCCGAGCGTCGCCCCGGAACGACGCAGTCAGGTGGTGGGCCAGGTTCACCTGGAAGGCGTCCCCGGCGTGGATGAGCTCGATGACCCGGGCCGCGTCGCGGTGATAGCGGCTTCGGCCTGTGCGGCTGGTGAAATCGCCGACCTCGTAGGCGCCATGGCGATCGGGTGTCGGCGCCGCGTCCAGCGCGGGCAGCGCGGCCGGATCACCGACGGTCCACCACTGGTTGCGCACGGCGTCGTGGACGTAGGCGCCGCGGCATCGGAGGAAGCAGGCGTCCGGCCAGTCACGGCGGCGGGCGGATTGTCGGTGGCTGGCGCAAGGCTCGATGATCGCGCCGGCCTCGTAACCGACCCAGCCGATCCACCCCCCGGTGAAGGGCGGGTGGTCGCTGCAGCGGGCATTCCCTAGTGCGGGAGCGCCGCCATCGACCGGCGGTGGATAACCCGTCACGCTCTCCTGGGGCGCTGTGAGGATCGACCAACGCGCCGATGGGCTGGCGCTGTCTCCACTGGTCAGCGCCGCCAGCGGCGCCGAAGCGGGCCAGCGGCACAGCACACACCGGGGCGTGTCGCCGGGGCGGATGATCGCCGGATCGGTCGGGGCGCAAGCAGCGCCGGTTGGCGGATTTTCGAGGGTCTGAGAGCGCATCAGACAGCATGATAAACCACCGTGAGCCGCGCCGAGCGGATACACTGTTGGCGAGCCGGGTGCGAGAGCCCCCGGCTCGTTCCCCCTCATCAGAACGACACGAGCTGTCCCGACTCCGGAGATCCGAACGCCCATGGCACGCCCCCGCGCTTCGAAGAAAACCGCTTCCCGCACCAGCAAGAAGAAGAGCGTCCGCAAGGCGGCGCCGAGCGGCGTCCGATCCAGCGTCGCCAAGAAGGCGACCACGCGAACGACCACGGGCAAGCAATCCGGCGCGAACAGGTTCACGTACTGCTTCGGCGCTTCGCGGACCGACGGCGACGGCTCGATGCGCGCGCTGCTCGGGGGCAAGGGCGCCAACCTCGCCGAGATGACCTCGATCGGGCTCCCGGTCCCCCCCGGGTTCACGATCACCACGGCGACGTGCCATCGCTACTACGACGAGGGGCGGAAGCTGCCCAAGGGCCTGATGGAGGAGGTCGCGCGCTCCATCGCCTGGCTGGAGAAGGAGACCGGCAAGAAGTTCGGTGACGTCGGCGATCCGCTGCTCGTCTCGGTGCGCTCGGGCGCGCAGCTCTCGATGCCCGGGATGATGGACACCGTCCTGAACCTGGGGCTCAACGACAAGTCGGTCAAGGGCCTGGCGAAACTCACCGGGGTCGAGCGGTTCGCCTGGGACGCCTACCGGCGGCTGATCAACATGTACGGCGACGTCGTGATGGGCGTCGATCACCACCACTTCGAGCGGGCCTTCGACACCGTCAAGGCGCGCTACAAGGCGAAGACCGACAACGAGGTGCCCGCCGAGGGCATGCGCGAGCTGTGCGCGGAGTACAAGGAGGTGTACCGCAAGCACGTCGGCAAGCCGTTCCCGCAGGACCCGATGCGGCAGCTCAAGCTCGCGATCGAGGCGGTCTTCAGGAGCTGGAACGCGCCCAAGGCGATCTCGTACCGGCGGATCAACATGATCCACGGGCTGCCGGGCACCGCGGTGAACGTGCAGTCGATGGTCTTCGGCAACATGGGCGACGACTCGGGCACCGGGGTGGCCTTCACCCGGGACCCGGCCAACGGCAAGAACGAGTTCTACGGCGAGTTCCTCGTCAACGCGCAGGGCGAGGACGTCGTCGCCGGCATCCGCACGCCCAGGCACATCGCCGAGCTCCCCGCATGGAACCGGCAGATCCACAAGCAGCTGCTCGACGTCCGGAAGAAGCTGGAGAAGCACTACCGCGACGTGCAGGACATCGAGTTCACCATCGAGCGCGGCACGCTGTACATGCTCCAGACGCGCAACGGCAAGCGGACCGGAGCCGCGGCGGTGAAAATCGCCTGCGACATGGTCCGCGAGAAGCTCATCTCGCGCGATGAGGCGCTGCTGCGCGTCCCCGCCGATGCGCTGACCCAGCTGCTGCTGCCGAGCTTTGACCCCGAGGCCAAGCGCCACGCCGAGGTGCTGACGACCGGGCTCCCGGCGTCGCCAGGCGTGGCGGTGGGCAAGCCCGCGTTCACGGCGGATGAGGCCGTCACCAGGTCCGACGCCGGCGAGAAGGTGCTGCTGGTGCGCAAGGAGACCTCCCCGGAGGACATCGAGGGCATGCACTCGGCGCAGGGGATCCTGACGAGCACCGGCGGGATGACCTCGCACGCTGCGGTCGTGGCGCGCGGGTGGGGCAAGTGCTGCGTCGCCGGCGCCGGCGCCATCGAGATCGACGCCGACCGCGGCGAGATCAGCGTCAAGGGCCGCAAGTTCGGGCGCAACGACGTGCTCTCGATCGACGGCTCGACCGGCGAGGTGATCGTCGGCGAGGTGCGGACGGCGCCCCCGACGTTCTCGAGCGATTTCAAGACGCTGATGGGCTGGGCGGACGCGCGGCGCCGGCTCCGCGTGCGCACCAACGCCGACACCCCGGAGGACGCCCGGCGCGCCCGGGAGTTCGGCGCCCAGGGCATCGGCCTGTGCCGGACGGAACACATGTTCTTCGAGGGCAAGCGCATCGTCGCGATGCGCGAGATGATCCTGGCCGACACCGTCAAGGACCGGGAGAAGGCGCTGAACCTGCTGCTCCCCTTCCAGCGCGGCGACTTCGAGGGGATCTTCGAGGCGATGGACGGGCTGCCGGTGACGATCCGGCTGCTGGACCCGCCGCTGCACGAGTTCCTGCCGCACGGCGAGGCGGCGCAGCAGGAGCTGGCGCTGGCGCTGGGCGTCCCGGTGAGCACGGTGCAGCGCCGTGTCGCGGCGCTGCACGAGGCGAACCCGATGCTGGGTCACCGGGGCTGCCGACTCGCGGTGACGTACCCCGAGGTGCTCAGGATGCAGGTCCGCGCGATCGTCGAGGCGATGATCAGCTGCCTGGGTAGGGGCATCAAGGCCAGGCCGGAGATCATGATCCCGCTCGTCGGGATCGACCGGGAGCTCGAGATGCTCCGGGCGCAGGTGCTCGAGACCATCGAGGAGGTCCGCAAGGCCAGGGGCCACAAGGGCCGACTGAACATCCCCGTCGGGACGATGATCGAGATCCCGAGGGCCGCCCTGACCGCCGACAAAGTTGCGCGGCACGCCGACTTCTTCAGCTTCGGCACCAACGACCTGACGCAGCTGACCTACGGCTACAGCCGGGACGACATCAACAGCTTCCTGCCGGACTACCTGCGCCAGGGCATCCTGACGCGCGACCCGTTCCAGACGCTTGACGAGAGCGGCGTGGGGCAGCTTGTGCAGATGGCCTGCGAGCGGGGCCGGGCACAGACGCCGACACTCAAGATCGGCATCTGCGGCGAGCACGGCGGGGATCCCTCCAGCGTCGATTTCTGCCACCGTGTGGGGATGGAGTACGTCAGTTGCTCGCCCTTCCGGGTGCCGATCGCCCGGCTTGCGGCGGCGCAGGCCGCGATCCAGGGCTGAGCGGGCCGGTTTCCTTCGATCCGTTGAAATCTCCGGGCGGCTTCCGGGTACAACAACGCGCGGGCTGTCGCCTCGTTGACCGACCACCGACGATCCAGGAGAACCGAACCCATGCACCGTCGCGCCACCCTGTTGATGTCTCTCCTGGCCGCGCTCGCCCTGGTCCCGGGACGCGCGGATGCGGCGGGATCGGATTCGTCGCTCCTTGTCGAGGCCGAGACGACGTTCGAGACGCTTGCCGACCAGTCGGACCTCGACGCGGCGCAGCTGGACGAGGCCGGCGCCGTGATCGAGCGGGCGATGCGGGCGGCGCCGGATGACGGGCGGTGGGTGATGGCCAGCGCGATGCTGACGCTGCGCCGGGGCGATTCGGACAAGGCGTACGACATCGCCAAGAAGGCGGTCAAGCTGTCGCCGGACGACGCGATGGTGCAGTACTGCTTCGGCAACGCGGCGTTCGCGCACATCAACGACGTGTCGTTCATCAATATGGGCGCCGTGTCGGACAAGGGCAAGGCGGCGTTCGAGAAGGCGATCGAGCTGGACCCGACTCTGGTCCAGGCGCACGCTGCGCTGGCGAACTTCTATCTGTACGCGCCGGGCATCGCCGGCGGGAGCGTGAGCAAGGCGCGTGAGATCGCCTCGACGATCGCGACGATCGAGGGTGGGCGGGTGCAGGCGGCGCTGCTGCGCATGCAGATCGAGGGCAAGGAGAAGAACTGGGAGGCGTTCAACAGCGCCGCCGACGAATCGGTCGAGCTCGCGAGCGAAGGCGAGCAACGGCAGGCGGCGCGGCTGCAGGTGGCGATGATCCTCGCGTTCCAGGGCGACCGCCACGCCGAGGCGCTCGGGTGGATCCGCGACATCCACGAGCACGAGGCGTCATCGGGAGAGGCGTACCGGGCCGGGACGGTGTCCTACATCGAGGGGATGTGCCTGCAGGAGACCGGCGATGTTCCGGGCGCCATCGCGTGCTATGAGCGCACGCTCGAGATCAACCCGAACGCGCAGAACACCCGGTACCGGCTCGCGGAGTGCTACGAAGAGTCCGGCGAGCCGGCGCTGGCGGCGGAGCAGTACCAGGAGTTCGCCGACCGGTTCAAGGACGACGACCGCGCCAGGACGGCGAAGAAGAAGGCGAAGTCGCTCCAGAAGAAATCGCAGAAGAAGGGGTGACCTGCGCCACGACAACGCCGCCTCGGCGTTGGAGTGGTTCTGCGAGTGGATGTGAAAAGCACTCCAACACCGAAGCGGCGTTGTAGTGGCACGGTGCAGCGCGTTCACATTGGCTTGCGCAGCACCGCCGCGTGGAAGGGGCGGCCCTCCCGGCGGTACTTGCGTTCGAAGTTGCTCCCGACCAGCTCTCCGGATTCGCCCGCGGTGTGGGCCTCGGTGAAGGGCTCGCGATCGAACCTGGCGCCCTGCCTGTCCGGCGCGCACCAGCGGTCGAAGTGCGCCTCCATCCACGCCCAGTAGTCGGGGTGGTCGGTGACGATGCGCAGCTCTCCACCCGGCCTGATGATCCGGTGCGCCTGCTCGAGGAACGAGTCCTGGATCATGCGGCGCTTGTGGTGGCGCGACTTGGGCCAGGGGTCGGGGAAGTACAGGTGCAGCACGTCCACGATCGCGCTGGGCACGCGGAACTGGACGAAGGCCGATGCGTCGGCGTTGAGCACCCGGATGTTGGTCAGCGCGTGGCGGCGGATGCGGTCGGCGGTGTACTCGTAGAACTCGTGTGCGTACTCGATGCCGAGGTAGTTGACGCCCGGGCGCTCGCCGGCGGTCTGGACGAGGAAGGCGCCCTTGCCCGAGCCGATCTCGAGCTCGAAGGGATGATCGGGGCAGGGGAACCACGCCCTGGGATCGATCCAGGCGGACGGGGGATCCTCGAGCACAGAGTCCGGCAGCGGGGGCAGGTCGTCGAGGGTCAGCCCCACCCCGGTGACGTCGAGTTGTCGCCCTCGGGCGAGTCCGAAGCTCATGCGGAGAATGTAGGCGTGCGGGGGCGACCCGGCTCCCAGGGGCCGTCAGCTGGGTCGGCGCGGGAAAGTCGCCCCCGGCGCGGGCATAACGGTTTTGGACGCGACCCGCTGGGCCGATATCCACGCACAAGGCGCCTGCCGCGCCGACCGGATCCACGCCATCACGAGCGAGCACGTCATGATCAACGACTACACCAGCACCTCGGGCAACGGACGGATCTCCGACCGCCTGCTGACCTTCGTCGAATCGCAGCTCGACCGGGAGCGGTACCAGGAGCAGCACTGGGAGGGCGGGTACGCCGAGTACCTCGACCTTGTGCAGGCGAACCCGGCCGTGATGCGCAACGCGTACCAGCGGATCTACGACATGATCCTCTCGCACGGCTGGGAGAAGATCCGCCGGTTCAAGCAGGACATCATCCGCTACCACTTCTTCTCCGATCCCTTCGAGGAGGGCGCGGACGGGATCTTCGGGCTGGACAACCCGCTGATGCGGCTCGTGGATGTGTTCCGCTCCGCGGCCGAGGGCTACGGCACCGACAAGCGCATCCTCCTGCTGCACGGGCCGGTGGGCTCGAGCAAGTCCACGGTCGCGCGGCTCCTGAAGAAGGGCCTGGAGCGGTACTCGAGGACGGACGCCGGCGCGCTGTACAGCTACACATGGCTGCTGGACGAGCACGCCGGGCCCACGGGGATGGGCTGCGAGTTCCCGTGCCCCATGCACGAGGAGCCGCTGCTGCTGATCCCGGCCGAGGCGCGCGAGCCCGTGCTGGAGACACTGAACCAGACGTACGCCGAGATGGGCGGGCGCGGGAAGCTGCTGCTCAAGGGCGAGCTCAACCCGTTCTGCCGGAAGGTGCTCTCCGATCTGTTGCGGCACTACGACGGAGACTGGTCGCAGGCGATGCGGCACGTGCGCGTGCGGCGGATCATCCTGTCGGAGAAGGACCGGGTCGGGATCGGGACGTTCCAGCCCAAGGACGAGAAGAACCAGGACTCGACGGAGCTGACCGGGGACATCAACTACCGGAAGATCGCGCTGTACGGGTCGGACTCCGACCCCCGGGCGTTCAACTTCGACGGCGAGCTCAACGTCGGCAACCGCGGGATCTGCGAGTTCATCGAGGTGCTCAAGCTGGACGTGGCGTTCCTGTACGACCTGCTGGGCGCGACGCAGGAGCACATGATCAAGCCCAAGAAGTTCGCCCAGACGAGCATCGACGAGGTGATCCTTGGGCACACGAACGAGCCGGAGTACAAGCGTCTCCAGTCCAACGAGCTGATGGAGGCGTTCCGCGACCGGACCATCAAGATCGACATCCCCTACAACACCCGCCTCGACGACGAGGTGCGGATCTACCAGCGCGACTTCGGGCCCAGGCGTGTCACGAACGTGCACATCGCGCCGCACACGCTCGAGGTCGCGGCGATGTGGGCCGTGCTGACCCGGCTCGAGGAGCCCAAGAAGCAGGGGCTGACGCTGCTGCAGAAGATGAAACTGTACAACGGCAAGGCGATCCCGGGCTGCACCGAGGACACGGTCAAGGAGCTGCGCGAGGAGGCGCCACGCGAGGGCATGGGCGGGATCAGCCCGCGGTACGTGCAGGACAAGGTTTCCAACGCGCTGGTGAGCCCCCAGGCGATCGAGGAGCGGACGGTCAGCCCGTTCATGGTGATGAACGAGCTGGAGTCGGGGCTGAGCCACCACTCGCTGATCAGCGACGAGGACGTCAAGCGGCGCTACCGCGAACTGCTGGCCGTGGTGCTCGACGAGTACGAGGACATCATCAAGGGCGAGGTGCAGCGGGCGATCAGCGCCGACGAGGACGCGATCAAGCGGCTCTGCCAGAACTACATCGAGAACGTCCGCGCGTACACCCAGAAGGAGCGCGTCGTCAACCGGTACACCGGCAAGGAGGAGGGCCCCGACGAGCGGCTGATGCGCTCGATCGAGGAGAAGATCGACATCCCCGAGACGCGCAAGGACGACTTCCGCCAGGAGATCATGAACTACATCGGCGCCCTCTCGCTCGACGGGAGGAAGTTCGAGTACAACACCAACGCCCGGCTCTACAAGGCCCTGGAGCTCAAGCTCTTCGAGGACAGCCGGGACACGATCAAGCTCAAGAACCTCGTCTCCTCCGTCGTGGACGACGCGACGCAGGCGAAGATCGACGTGGTCAAGCAGCGGCTCATCCGCAACTTCGGCTACAACGAATCGAGCGCCACCGACGTGCTCAACTACGTCGCGAGCATCTTCGCCCGGGGTGATCACAAGGGCGAGTAAACACGACGCCGGCAGTTTGGCGTAACGGAAACCAGATCGCCGATACCTGAGAACGATTCATCCGACCCGGGGGATGCCCCGGGTTGTTTTTCGGCCTCCGGGATCGGGACAGATGAGAACCCGGTTTCGAGGCGCGATCGGGAGCCGTTCGGTTATGATGCATCGGTTCGGAGAAGGCCCAACACCCCCAACAGACGGGGCATTCCCCGTCACGATCATTCAAAAGGAGCAACGACATGGACCTGAAGCTGCGACACACCATCACCGCCGGCGCCGCGCTGGTCGGGATCGGGTTCTTCGGTGGCGCTCTGGTCGCACAGGACCACGACCACATGGGTCAGGGCGGCGACATCGACATGGAAGCCATGATGCAGATCTACACGGAGCTGGCCAAGCCCGATGAGCATCACGCGAAGATCGCCCAGCACGCCGGCAAGTGGAACCAGACCATCAAGCAGTGGATGGAGCCCGGCGCGCCGCCCGAGGTCTCCACCGGGACCTACACGATCACGCCGATCCTGGGCGGGCGCTACTTCGATGAGCGCGCCGACAGCACGATGATGGGCATGCCCTTCGAGGGCCGGGCGATCAGCGGGTACGACCGGATCGCCAAGCACTACTTCTCGGCGTGGATCGACACATGGGGCACCGGGATCCTGCTGATGACCGGCGACTACAACGAGAAGGGCCAACTCGTGCTCGAGGGCGAGTACTCCGACCCGATGGCGCCGAGCGGCAAGTCGTGGATGCGCGAGGTGCTGACATTCGTGGGGCCGGACAAAACCAACATGGAGATGTTCGGGAAGATGGACGGCCAGGTCGTGAAGATGATGGAGATCCAGGGCGTCCGCGCGAAGTGAACCGGATCGACATGAAGGATGACTGATCGGCAGGCCCGGGATCCCGTCCCGGGCCTGTTCTTTGCTCGGCCTGCCCGGTTCGGGGCCGGCAGGCGTTCCGGAACCCGGCGCCGTGCGGGAACGGAGGTCTGAGATGGGTCGGCGGGGTATCCGGATCGTGCCGTCTCGAACGTCTGCAAGGCGGGAAACGCCCGTTGCGAAAGGGGCATTCTCGACAATTCACCCTATGCAGCGCCGTCCGGATCGGGTACGTTGTTGGGAGTTGTGGGGTTCCTCTGCGCCACCCCATCGGGAGATCTTCGATGAGCCACATTCGAATCAAAGCCCTTCTTGCAACCGCATCGATCATGGGCAGCGCGATGCTCGCTTCGGCGGATTCCAATGTCACCAGCGGCATGGAGTTCTCCTGGGGTGAGAACATCGGCTGGATGAACTGGCGCGACGCCAACGGGGCCGCCGACGGTGTGCTCAACTGCGGCGCCCACCTCGAGGGTTTTATCTGGGCGGAGAACGTCGGCTGGATCAACACCGGCAGCGGCCCCCTCGGCGGGACCATGTACACCAACACCGATTCATCCGACTTCGGCGTCAACATCCTGCCCAACGGCGACCTCGCCGGGTTCGCCTGGGGCGAGAACATCGGGTGGATCAACTTCGCGACCGGATCGGCGGTGCCCGACCAGGCGCGGTATGACGCGGTGGCCGGCCGCTTCCGCGGCTACGCCTGGGGCGAGAACGTCGGGTGGATCAATCTCGACGATTCCAACCACTGGGTCTGCGCGATCATCGGCAACCTCAACGGCGACAGCGCCGGCGTTGACACCGCGGACCTGGGCATCCTGCTCGGCCAGTTCGGGACCGTGGGCCCCGACGGCGATTGCAACTGCGACGGCGTCGTGGACACCGCGGACCTGGGCATCCTGCTGGGCAACTTCCTCAAGTCGTGCCAGCCCTGAGCGGGACGCCGGACGGATGGAAGCCTGAACAGACGGGCTGACGGGAACGTCCTCCGGACGCGTCCCGCGCTGTTGTGTCGCCGTCCGCAAAAGGGCGATCGAGGGGACTCGAACCCCCGACCCCCAGGATCACAACCTGGTGCTCTAACCAACTGAGCTACGATCGCCATCGGTCCCCCTGTCGCCAGGGGATGCGGTGACAGTAAGGCTGCCGGCCGCCGGGGTCAATCATCGGCCGATCCGCCCTGGGCGGCTAGAAAAACGCATTTCCGAGCGGAAGCCTTTCGGGACCGATTCATCCTCAGGGACTACACTCCGGAGCGAATCGGAGCCGATAAGCGCCAGATCACAACCCGTGGAATCACCGGACCGGAGCGGCTCAGCGCCGATCAGAGCCATCGCCGCCCACCCCCGGATGACCGACAGAAAGTCGAGGAAACGATGACCGCGATGACCAGCTGCCTTTCCGAACTCAACCTGACCGGCGCCAGGATCAGGAAGAACCTCTCGAGCCCCGAACTGATCGAGGCGGCGCTCCGACGGAACGAGGGGCGGCTCGCCGGCAACGGGGCGCTCGTGGTCAACACGGGCCAGTACACGGGCCGGTGCCCCAAGGACAAGTTCCTCGAGGACACCCCGGAGATCCACGACAAGATCTGGTGGGGCAAGGTCAATATGCCCATGACCAGCGCGCAGTTCGACGAGGCGGAGAAGCTCGCGGTCAGGCACATCAACAGCCGCGACGAGGTGTTCGTGTTCGAGGGCTTCGTCGGCGCCGACCCGTCGCACCGCCTGAGCGTCACTACGGTCTGCGACCAGGCGTGGCATGCGTTGTTCACGCAGACGCTCTTTCTGTGCCCGACGCCGGACGACCTGAAGCGGTTCGATTCGGACTGGACGGTCATCAACTGCGGGACGCACAAGCTGACCAAGGCGGAGCAGGAGCGCGTCGGCGCCCGCTCCGAGGTCCTCATCGCCCAGTCGATGACCCGCAAGACGGTCGTCATCTTCGGGACCGAGTACGGCGGCGAGAACAAGAAGTCGCTCTTCTACGCGATGAACTTCGACATGCCGGAAGAGGGCGTGTGCCCCATGCACTGCTCGGCGAACGTCGATCACGACGATCCGAGCAACGTCGCCCTGTTCTTCGGGCTCTCGGGCACCGGCAAGACCACGCTCAGCGCCGACCCCTCCCGGGACCTCATCGGTGATGACGAGCACGGGTGGTCGGACACCGGCGTCTTCAACTTCGAGGGCGGCTGCTACGCCAAGTGCATCCACCTCTCCCGGGAGGGCGAGCCGCTGATCTGGGACGCGATCAAGTTCGGATCGGTCCTGGAGAACGTCGTCGTTGACGAGCACACCCGCGTCCCGGACTACGACGACGGGTCGATGACCGAGAACACCCGAGCGACGTACCCCGTCGAGCACATCCCCAACGCGCGGATCCCCTCGATGGGCGGCCACCCCAAGAACGTCGTCTTCCTGACCGCCGACGCCTTCGGCGTGCTCCCCCCGGTGAGCAAGCTCACCCGTGAGCAGGCGATGTACTACTTCATCAACGGCTACACCTCGAAGCTCGCCGGGACCGAGGCCGGCGTCACCGAGCCCGTGCCCAACTTCAGCCCCTGCTTCGGCGGGCCCTTCATGCCCAGGCAGCCCCAGGAGTACGCCGACATGCTCGCCGAGCGCATCGACAAGCACGGCGCCGACGTGTGGCTGCTCAACACCGGCTGGTCCGGCGGCCCCTACGGGGTTGGCGCCCGGTTCAGCCTGAAATACACCCGCGCGATGGTGGACGCGATCCTCGACGGGACGCTCAAGAACGCGACGTACACCGAGGACCCCGTCTTCGGGCTGCGCATCCCCGGCAAAGTCGAGGGCGTTCCCGCGGAGGTGCTCCACCCCAGGAACACCTGGAAGGACAAGGCCGCCTACGACAAGCAGGCCACCGACCTGGCGAAGCGGTTCAGGGCCAACGACGC
Organism: Phycisphaeraceae bacterium; assembly: GCA_020639135.1. Lineage (GTDB taxonomy): Bacteria > Planctomycetota > Phycisphaerae > Phycisphaerales > UBA1924 > JACKHE01. Next base: position 353,017 of record JACKHE010000002.1, on the reverse strand, counting down.
CAACTTCGACATCGACGACAAGGTCCGCGCCGCCGGCCCCAGGGGCTGAATGCCACCAGGCTTCAGTCGAAACCCGCGATCATGCGCCGCCGAGTGGTCCTGCTCTACAATCCGGCGTCGGGTCGAGGCAAAGCCGAGCGCTTCGCGAACGAACTGACGGTGGCGCTCCGCGCTGACGGCTGGGAGGTCGAGCGCACGATCGCGGCCACCGGGGCAGCGCGGCCGAACTATCAGGGCGCCAGCGCGGCGGTGATCATCGGCGGCGACGGGACGGCCCACAACGCCGCGCCGGGGCTGGAGGCTTCGGGCGTCCCCGTGTACATCGCCCCGATGGGCACGGAGAATCTGCTCTCGAAGGAGCTGGGGATGCTCGCCAGGATCGATCAGATCCGCGAAGCGATCCGGGATGGGCGGACGACGGCGATCGACCTCCCCACCGTCAACGGGACGCCGTTCCTGGTGATGTGCAGCGTGGGAATCGACGCTGCGGTCGTCGCGGAGGTCAACGCGGCCCGCAACGGCAAGATCCGAAAGTCAACGTATCTGCGCCCGATCCTGCGTCAGGCGCTTCGGCCGACGCTGCCGGAGCTACGCATCGTTGTTGACGGCGAAGTCGTCTGCGAGGGCATGCGGGGGCTGCTGGTTGTGGCCAACTGCCGCCGGTACGCGGTGGGGCTCAACCCGGCGCGGGAGGCCTCGATGACCGACGGGCTCCTCGATGTCGTCTTCTACCCGATGAACAACGTGATCGACGCCGCGGGGTGGGCGCTGCGCAGCCTGCTTGGGGAGCAGGGCTCGGCCTCCGGCTTCGTTGGCGCGAGAGGGCGGGTCATCGATGTTGGATGCGCCGACATGTCTCCGGCGCCGATCCAGATCGACGGCGAGCCGGCGCCGGCGGGGATGTCGATGCCGCTGCGCTTCATCGCTGACTCGGGCACGGTGACGGTGCTCAGGGCGCCGGCCGGGCCGGAGGACTAAGATCCGGGCATGAACCGGATATCCAGATCGGCTTTGATTCTTGTCCCGCTCTCCGTGTCGCTCGGCATCCTGTCGCCGGCGCTGCTGGCGGACGACGAACCGCAGAACGAATGGTCCGGGGCCGGCGCGGGTCAGACCGGGGGGCTGCCGGACGATCCGGTGTGGGGCCGGGGTATGCCGAGGCTCCGCCCGACGGCGGCAAACCCGATCTTCGCGACCGGCGACGGCTGCGCGATGTGCCACAGCGCCTCGCCGAGCGCTTCGGCGCTGTGGTCGGCCACCGGCGAGGATGTCTCGCCGCACGGGCTCTGGAACGGGACGATGATGGCCAACTCGGCGCGCGACCCGTACTGGCGAGCGCAGCTCTCGGCCGAGTGCGCGGACGAGCCGGCGCGCGCGGCGGGGTTCGAGGCGCTGTGCATGCGTTGCCACACACCGATGGCGCACCACACCCACGCGATCGCCGGCTGGGAACCGCTGCGGGTCGCCGAGGCGGTGGCGAACCCGCTGTACGCCGACGGTGTGTCGTGCACCGTGTGCCACCAGATCCAGCCGGACGGGCTCGGGACGTACGCGACGCAGAACGGCAACCCGGTGATCAGGCCGGGGCGGGTGATCTTCGGCCCCTTCGCCGACCCGGCGCCGGGCCCGATGTTCATGCACTCGGCATTCACGCCGACTCAGGGCGCGCAGATCCGTTCGTCGGGGCTGTGCGGATCATGCCACAACCTGGACACGGGGCACACCGGGGGCGACGGGCTCTTCCCCGAGCAGGCGCCCTACGCCGAGTGGCGCAACAGCGCGTACAGCACGGAATCGGACAACCCGGGCCCTATGGCCACGGGGTGCATCGGTTGCCACATGCCCGAGGTGGGCTCGATGCGGATCGCGCGCAACCCGATGGGGCTCGACTTCAACATCAGGACGCGCGACGGCGTCCGGGGGCATTCATTCATCGGCGCCAACGCGTTCATGCTCGACCTGCTCGCCGCCAACGCCGAGGAGCTGGGCGTGACCTCGAGCCCCGAGAGCCTGGAGCGCAACGCGAGGGCAACGCGCGCGATGCTCTCGCACCGGACCGCGCGGCTCGACATCGGCGAGCCCCGCCGCGAGCGCACGGAACTCGGTGACACGCTCGTCTTCGATGTGAAGATCACCAACCTCTCGGGGCACAAGCTCCCCACGGCGTATCCCTCGCGGCGCGTCTGGATCGAGACGCTCGTGCGCGACGGCTCGACCCCGCTCTTTGACTCCGGCGACTTTGACGACCGGGGCCGGCTCGTGGGCGTCGATGAGGAACTCGGCATCCCCCACTACGACGTCATCACATCGCCGGACCAGGTCGCGGTGTACGAGCTGACCGCCGCAGACGTCTCCGGCGAGGCCACCACGATCCTCACCCGGATGGCCGAGCGGAAGAAGGACAACCGCCTGCTCCCGCTGGGCTGGAAGGCGGACGGCCCGCACACCGACAAGACGGCCCCGGTCGGCCCCGAGGGCGACGATGATTTCGTCGCCGGCTCGGACACCGTGACGTACCGCGTGCCGCTGCCGCCCGGCACCGGCGACAACTGCACCATCATCGCGTGGGCGTGGCTCCAGACGATCCCCCCCGCCTGGGCGGACGGGCTCCGCGGCGTGGGCACGGACGAGACCGAGCGGTTTCTGCGGATGTACGACGAGGCCTCGCCGGCCCCGGAGCGGCTGGCGCTGACCGTCCGGTTCGAGCGGGAATGACCATCCCGGCGACACGTTAGACTGCGAGGATGTTCAAAGCCCTCGCGCTGTGTCTCTGTGCGTCCCTGCCCTGTTGTCTGATGTACGGGTGCTCGACATCGGCGCCCCGGCCGGCGCTCATCAGCCATATCGTGCTGATCGATGTCAAGGACGAGGCGGACATCCCGGCCGTCCTGCAGGACAGCGAGACATACCTGTCGAGGATCCCCGGCGTGGTCAGCTTCGCCGCCGGGGCCCCGGTTGACACCGGGCGGGACAAGGTGATCGCCGATTACGACGTGGGGCTGAACATCGGGTTCGACAGCGTCGAGGCGTACAACGGGTATGTCACGCACCCCGATCATGTCGGGCTCGTCACCAAATGGACACCCAGGTTCAACTCGCTGCGGATTTATGACTTCATGGATGGCGCCCCCTGACGCGGGTCATCGGCAGGACCGCCTCCCCCCGGAGGGGTCCGGGAATGCAGATTTCCGCTGAATCAGTCGATTTCGACGCCCGGATCCGGGGGGCGCCCGATTAGACTGTCATCGTCGTTCCGGGAAGATTCACGAGGGGATACGCCATGACAACCCGTCTGATTGTGTTCGCATTCGCTGCGCTGTCGATGACCGTCGCGGATGTCTCAGCCCAGACGCTGGTCTTCACCGACATCTCGGCGAGCACCGGGCTGACGTCGATGCCGCACGCCAAGACGATCAACGGCCCCGACAAGGAGTTCCAGGGCGCCGGCGGTGTCGCCGGCGATTTCGACCGTGACGGCGACCAGGACATCTTCATGATCGGGGGCTCCGCCGGGGTGGACCAGCTCTGGTGGAACGACGGATCCGGCGTGTTCACCGAGGGCGGCGCCGCGGCGGGCGTTGCGCGGACCCACCGCGGCACCGGCGCTTCCGCGGGCGATTATGACGACGACGGCGATCTCGACATCTACGTCTCGAGCCTCGGCTTCGGCACGCAGGACACACCCGGGCACAACGTGCTGTACCGCAACAACGGCGACGGGACTTTCACCGACGTCACCGCGACCGCGGGCGTCGCGTACGCCAGCCCCACAATCGGCGACACCTTCGGCTCCGCCTTCGGCGACTACGACCTCGACGGCGACCTCGACCTGGCGGTTGCCGGCTGGAATGGCGGCAATCAGCTCTACCGCAACAACGGCGACGGGACCTTCACCAACGTCACCACCACCGCGATCGATGTGGACATGACCACAGTCCGCGGCTTTGCGCCCAGGTTCACCGACATGAACGGCGACCGCTACCCGGAGATCCTCTGGGTCGCCGACTTCACCACCAGCAAGTACCTCGTCAACAACGGTGACGGCACGTTCACCAACATGACCGCGCCCTCGGGGACCGGCCTCGATTCCAACGGCATGGGCAACACCCAGGGCGACTTCGACAACGACGGCGTCATCGACTGGTACGTCACGAGCAAGATCGCCGCGGACGGCTCACACGGCGTCGGGTCATCGGGCAACATGTTGTACATGTGCGCCGGCAACGACGTCTTCAGCGAGGAGTCCACCCCGCGCGGGTGCAACTTTGGTATGTGGGGCTGGGGGGTCACCGCGGTGGACTTCAACCACGACGGCTGGCTGGACCTCGTCCACACCAACGGGTTCGACGGCCCGACCTACTCCGTCGATCCCACCTTCCTGTTCATCAACGACGGGACGGCGCACTTCACCGAGGAGGCCGTCGCCTCCGGCATCAACGACACCAGCAACGGCCGGGGTCTCCTGCACATCGACCTCGAGAACGACGGCGACATGGACATCGTCATCTTCAACAACGCCCAGCCGGTGAAGGTGTACCGCAACGACCTGAGCGGGCCGAACACCAACTGGTTGAAGATCCTGTTCGAGGCGCCGACGTGCTCGGACCTGCCCCCGGACGGTTTCGGAACGCGGGTCGAGATTGTTTCCGGCGGCATGGCGCAGGTCCGATTCCTCGACGGCGGGTGCAACTACCTGGCGCAGAGCGAGCTGTCCCTGCACTTCGGGCTCGGCGCCTCGACGATGGTCGATTCGATCACCGTGTTCTGGGCCGACGGCTCGACGCGCACGCTCTCGAACATCGGCGCCAACCAGACGATCACCATCACCCCCTGCCCGATCGACACCAACCGCGACTGCGCCGTGGACACCGCCGACCTCGGCCAGCTGCTCTCCGCCTTCGGCGACGTCGGGGTCGGCCTGATCACCGATTTCAACGGCGATGGCGTCGTGGACACGGCGGACCTGGGCCAGCTGCTCGCCGGGTTCGGCACGACCTGCAACTGAACGGAAGACCGGGGCCGGCCCGGGTCGAGATCGCGCCCGCGGCGCCCAATCGAATCACCGGGATGGGCGGGGGGATCCCCGGCGGCATTTGTGCTGCCGGTCATCCTCCGGTCATATTCGGCGCCCTTCGGGGTGCATGATTGGAGCGTCTCGCCGATTTCGGCGCCGGTACGATCACCGGTCTCCACGGAGGAACGCGTGCGGCTGCTCCTGATCGAAGATTCCTGGCGGCTGCTGGACAGCCTCTCCGAAGGCTTGCGCCGCTGCGGTCACGCCGTCGAGACGGCGCGCACCCTGCGCGACGCCCGGGCGATCCTCCGGGGCGACCCGTTCGAGGCGATCGTGCTCGACCGGCGGCTGCCCGACGGCGAGGGGCTCGACATCCTCGACGAGCTCCGCGCCAGGGGAGACGAGACCCACGTGCTCGTGCTGACCGCCAGGGACACCATCGACGACAAGGTCAGCGGCCTGAGCCGCGGCGCCGACGATTATCTCGTCAAACCATTCGCCTTCGACGAGCTGGTTGCGCGACTCAACGCGATCTACCGGCGCTCTCAGCGGCATGTGAGCCCGACCCTGACGGTGCGTGGGCTGACCATCGACACCGCGGCGCGTCAGGCGAGTTCAGAGCAGGGCACGGTGGATCTGACGGCGCGCGAGTACGCCCTGCTCGAGTTTCTCGCATTCCGCGCGGGGGAGGTTGTCCACCGGCGGGATCTCGAGACGCACCTGTACCGCTCCGACTCGGAGCCGACGAGCAACGCCGTGGACCGGTTGGTTTGCTCGGTCCGCGCCAAGCTCGCCCAGTTCGGCGTGGACAACCTGATCGAGACGCGCCGGGGCATGGGCTACACGATCGCGAGACCCGCGTCATGAGATCCATCGCCGCCAGCCAGTTGCGGACGCTGCTCGTAGGCGGGATCGCGCTGAGCCTCGTCGGTTCGGCGATGATCATCGCCCTCGCCCGGCACGCGCTCACCGGACAGTTCGACGACAACCTCATCGCCCAGGCGGAGTTCCTGACGACGCTCGTGGACTACTCCGAAGAGGGCGTGCTCGAGTTCGACGAAGCCGCCACCGACGCCTCGATGTCCGGAGATTCCGAGAATCCGGGGTACTTCCAGGTCTGGCGCGTCCGGGAAGGCGATTCGGGAGACCGGCTGGAGACCATGGACCGCTCCGAATCGCTCAAGGATGCCGGCGCCGAGCTGATGGTGGTCGCCCCGGGCGCCCCCGACGTCCCGGTCATCGAGCGCGCCGAAACACCGGACGGCCGGCCGGCGCGCGCGGTGACGCTGACGATGATTGTCAGGGAAATCGACGACGAGATGGAGGCGTCGCAGCGGGAGGCATACCTCGCGCTCCGAACGCGGGTCGTGATCCGGGTCGTCGCGGGGACCGAGCCGATGCTCGTCCCGCTGCTGCGGATCGGCGCCGGGGTCGCCGCGGCGTGCGTGCTGATGATCGCCGGATTCACGGGGCTGGCGTTGGTGACCGTCAGACGCGGGCTGCGGCCCCTGGACGATGCGAACGCGCAGGTCGCCTCGGTTGACGCGTCGAACCTGGTCGGTCGGATCGATGTCGGAGGGGCGCCGGAAGAGATCCGCCCGCTGCTCGATGGGATCAACGAGCTGCTGGAGCGGCTGGAATCCTCGTTCACGAGGGAACGCGTGTCGCGGGCGATGCTCGCCCACGAGCTCCGCAACCCGGTCGCCGAGCTGCTGATGATCGCCGAGGTTGCGGCGAAGTGGCCGGACGATCCCGAGCGGATGCGGCTCCGGCTCGGCGAGATCGTCGAGTGCGCCAGGGAACTCCAGCGTCTGATCACCACCCTGCTGCGGGTCGTCCGGGTGCAGGCGGGGCACGAGGACCCGAGGTCGGAGCGGGTCCGGGCCGACATCGCGATCGCCGAGGTGATCGAGTGCAGCGCCGGGATCGCCAGCGCCAGGCGGCTGACGGTCGAACGGTCGATCGAGGAGGGCGCCACCGCGCGGACCGACCCCGACCTGCTCCGCTTCGTCTTCAACAACCTGGTGACCAACGCCGTCGAGCACACACCCGAGGGCGGGCGGGTCGCCATCGCGCTGACCAACGGCGGCGGCTCGGTGCGGCTCTCGTGCGCCAACGATGTCCGGGACCCGGGCGCCATCGATTGCGACGGGATCCTCGCGCCGTTCCGGACCGGGGAAGACGCCGACCGCGGGGATCATTCCGGCATCGGGCTCTCGGCGACCTCGACGATCTGCAGGTCGATGGGCGCGACGCTGGGGCTGAGCGTTGAGGGCGGCCGCTTTATCGCGGAGCTCGAGATCGAGGCCGCCGGCGCCTGATTTCCTGCTCCGGAACGGACGCCAGCAAACATCGCACGCCTACAATGGAGTGATTTGTCCTTTTGACATGAAAGGACGCGGCGTCACCACCAGTCGTTGAAAGGGTCCTGCGATGACCACCGATCTGCTTCACCGCGGCGTGAAACTGCTCCACGATCCCATGCGGAACAAGGGGACGGCGTTCACCATCGAGGAGCGCGAGGCGCTGGGCCTGCGCGGGCTGCTGCCGCCGAGGGTTCTGACCCAGGAGGAGCAGGTCCTGCGGGTGATGGAGATCCTCGAGCGCAAGCCCAACGACCTCGAGCGGTACGTCGAGCTCATCGGGCTGCAGGACCGCAACGAATCGCTGTTTTACCGCGTCGTCGTCGATCACATCGAGCAGCTGATGCCGATCATCTACACCCCCACCGTGGGGCAGGCTTGCCAGGAGTTCGGGCACATCTTCCGAAGGCCCCGCGGCATGTTCATCACCTGCGAGGACAAGGGACGCATCGCCGAGCTCCTGCGGCACTGGCCGCACGAGGACGTGCGCATCATCGTCGTCACCGATGGCGAGCGGATCCTGGGGCTGGGCGATCTCGGCGCGGACGGTATGGGCATCCCCATCGGGAAACTCTCCCTCTACACCGTCTGCGCCGGGATCCACCCCGCGTGGTGCCTGCCGGTCACGATCGACGTCGGAACGAACAACACGGCGCTGCGCGATGACCCGCTCTACATCGGGCTGCGGCAGGAGCGTGTCCGGGGCGCCGAGTACGACGCGCTGATCACCGAGTTTCTCGACGCCGCGGCCGAGGTCTTCCCCGACGCGATCGTGCAGCTCGAGGACTTCGGCAACACCAACGCCTTCCGGCTGCTGGCCGGGCACCGGAACAACTACTGCCTGTTCGACGACGACATCCAGGGCACCGCGGCCGTCGTGCTCGCGGGGCTGTGGTCGGCGCTGCGGATCACCGGGGGGACGCTGGCGGATCAGCGGCTGCTCTTCCTCGGCGCCGGCGAGGCCGGCATCGGGATCGGCGAGCTCGTCGCCAGCGCGCTCGTCGCCGAGGGGATGCCGCCCGACGAGGCGCGCCGGCGCTCCTGGTTCTTCGATTCCAAGGGGCTGGTCGTCAAGTCGAGAGATCGGCTGGCGGAGCACAAGATCCCCTTCGCGCACGACCACGCCGGGACGAGCGACTTCGTCGAGGCGGTGAACATGCTGCGTCCGACGGCGATCATCGGCGTCTCGGGCGTCCCCCGAACGTTCACCCAGCCGGTCGTCGAGGCGATGGGGCAGCACAACGAGCGGCCGATCGTGATGGCGCTGTCCAACCCGACGTCCAAGTCGGAGTGCACCGCCCGGCAGGCGTACCAGTGGACGAGCGGCCGGGCGGTCTTCGCCAGTGGCAGCCCCTTCGATCCGGTGGACCACCAGGGCAGGACGTTCATCCCGGGCCAGGGCAACAACGCGTACATCTTCCCCGGTGTGGGGCTTGGCGCGATCGTCAGCCGGGCGTCGCGCATCACCGACGAGATGTTCGTCGCCGCGGCCAGGACGCTGGCGGACGAGGTGAGCGAGGACGACCTGCGCCTGGGCCGGGTGTACCCATCGCTGGAGCGGATCCGCGACGTCTCGGCCCGGATCGCGCTGTCGGTCGCCGAGGTGACGTACCGATCGGGGCTGGAGCGCGAGCCGAGACCCGACGATCTGCCCGGAGCGATCCGCGCCGCGATGTTCGACCCGGCGTACCGCCCGGCGATCACACCGTAAGCCGCTCTCCGGCGATCACGGCTTGCCGAGTTTCAGCATCCCCTGGATCGCTGCGCGGTAGTGCGCCAGGGCCTGGTCCTTGTCGCCGCGCTGCTCGCAGATGAGCCCCAGGTAATAGTGCGCCCTCTCGGGGTTGGGGTTGAGCTCGATCGCCTCGGAGAGGATCCGCTCGGCGTCGTCGTAGCGGCCACGGTGATACTCGATGATGCCCTTGAGCTGCTGGGCGCGGCGGTGGAGCGGCTGCGCCTCGAGCACCTGATCCGCCAGACGTTCGGAGGCGTCGAGGTCATCCATCGCCAGGTCCACCTCGCATAGGTCGAGCATGGCCTCGTGATTGCCGGGCTCCATCTCCAGCGCCTTGCGGAGTTCCTCCCTGGCTGAATCGAACAGCCCCTTCTCGCGCATCGATCGCGCCAGCGAGCGGTGCGCAGAAGCGAGGCTCTTGGGTGTGCCCTTCGACGCCGTCTCGGCGAGCTGCGCCTTGAGTTCTTCGTCCGAGAGCTCGCCGAGCGCGTTCCTGATGTACGCGTCGAGCTCGTGCATGTACCCGGACCGGTGGAGGAGGATGACATGGGCGAGGTCGCCCTCGCGGTCCACAACGATCGTCGCCGGCAGCACGATCAGGCCGAGCCCGCCGTAGAGTGTCCGGTCCGAGTCGAATGCCAGGGGGTTGGTGATCCCGTGCTCAGAGCGGAGTTTGAGAAAGTCGTCCTTGTGGATGACATCCGCGGTGACGTGGACGAGCCTGACCCCGTCATTGCCCATCGCGGCGACCACTTCCGCGGATTCGATCGCCGCGAGCTCGGAGCGACGCTGCTCGGCGGAGAGGAACACCATCACCACCACCGAACCCTTGAGTTGCTGCGAGTCCACCACCGAGCCATCGATCGTCGGCATCTTGTACGCCGGCACCGGCTCGCCGGATTTCACGCCGCGCAGCTCGTCCTTCGCGGCAGGCTGCGCGTCCGCGGCTCCCGGTGTGAATGCGAGCATGCTCAGCATCAGAGCGCCCAGAGTTCTTGTTCGCATGGCAATCTCCTTCATTGCATTCCTGTGATCGGCAAAGATGCCGGGTTGTTTGGATCGGTCACCTGTCGTTGTCGCCGTCGTCCTGCTTCTGGTCGATGCGTGAGCCGGGGATCAGGTTGACGCCCTTCCAGTCCTCTTCCGGGAGCGACTGGGGGTAGGTCCTCGGGTCGTCGCGGTTGTACTCGAACGGGCTGTGGCACCCCGAGGCGCAGCGGCCGCCTCCCGGGAGCGGCTCGTAGTTGATCGGGAGTTCCCACCCGGCCGGCCCGAACGGGACGCTGTCGCGGATGTGCTTCTCCCGGTTCGCGGCGTGGGCGTCGTGGCAGACCCGGCACGATCTGCCGCGCTTGTCCCGGGTCACGTGGACATAGTGGAGGTTTTCCGTGCCGTTGCGGAATCCGGTCGCGTTTGTCGTCTGTTCGAGCGTGACCATCTGACCGTCGTGGCAGCTGAAACACAGGGCGTAAGCCGTCTCCTCGAAGGGGTAGTACAGGTCGGAGGGGTACTCGTTGGTGAGCAGGCGCCGGTGCCCGCCGCCGTGGATGTCGTGACACTCGGCGCAGCCCCGCTCGGTGATGGCGCTGTGCAGGCTCTTGCCGGACTCGATCAGCTCCTTCATGTTCACCAGCCGCGTGCCGTCGGGCATCTCGACCGGCTGGTCGTGGCACTCGAAACACAGCTCCTTGACGTCCTCGCGGAGCAGCGATGCGTGGTCCCCGGCGTGCGGGGTGTGGCAGTTCAGGCAGGCACGGTTGGTGGTCACCGCGGCGTGCTGCACGGAGGCGTTGTGCGTGGCCTCGGCGATGTCCTGGTGGCACTCCTCGCACAGTGCCTCCGCCGGCCTGTTGAGGATCGCCGGGTTCTCCGTCGCGTGCGGGTTGTGGCACACCAGACAGTCGCCCTGCATCGGCTCGTGCAGCACCGCCCGGCTCTCGATCTCCAGCCCTGTCCTGATGTGGCAGGTCAGGCACAGCTCGCGGCCCTCGGCGCGGAGCAGCCTGGGGTGCTGCGACGAGTGCGGCTCGTGGCATGCTCCGCAGGCGCCGACCGACGCCGGGCCGTGGACCACATCGTGCGCGCCGGTGACGTCCTCGTGGCAGTTCGCGCAGGCGTCGGCGTACCGCGTCCCGCGGAGCAGGCGGATCCCCTGTCCACCATGGGGATTGTGGCACGAGAGGCACTCCCCGCTGGCGACCGGCGCGTGGACAAACGGGGCCTCGTCCGGGTCCGTGACGTGGCAGAGCGCGCACATCTCGGCCCGCTCGGCCCGGTAGCGGAAGGTGTGCGTGGTATCGTCGGCAACCTCGTGGCAGCCGTTGCAGCCGTTGACGCGTAGCGGCCCGTGCAGGGCGGGGTAGTCCTTGACCCCGGGGTGGCATTCCGCGGTGACGCAGCCGGTTCGGGGAATCGCGACGGTCGGCGCCGGCGCTGTCGATCCGGTTGAATCGAGCACCACCGGCTGCGCAACAGCCGCGCTGCACGCAACGCCGAGGCATACCGCCGGGAAGAGCTTGCGGATCATGGGGCGCCTCCGTTCCGGGTTTCTCCAAGGTCAAACCCCCGGGAATAGGACAGCTTCTCGTGACAAGCCGGGGCGCAGCTCCCCCCGTCGCTGGTCAGCTCGAAGTTCATCGGTGTCCCCCAATCGGAACCCTGGTAGTTGAGTGTCTCAACGATCATCCTCGGTCCGCTGCCCGAGTGGACGGCGTGGCAGTCCGTGCATCCGCCGGATCGGCCCTCCTCCTTGAGATGCACGGCGTGGAGATTGCGGTTTCCATCGCGGAACCGCGTCGCGTCGGCGGGGCCGGTGAGGCGCTGGTCGTGGCACGAGAAGCACAGCGCGTAGTTGCGGATGTCAAAATCGCCCAGGAGCACACCCGGCTTGATGGCGCGCAGCAGGCCCTCGTACTGCCCCCCGTGCACGCTGTGGCACGCGCTGCACTCGCCCATCGACACCGCCCCGTGGAGGGCCCGGTCGCCGTCCAGCTCGTGCGCGAGCCCCTTGATCCGGCGCCCGTCGGCGCCCGCGAGGTCCTCGCCGTGGCAGGAGAGGCAGAGCTTCGCCTGCGGGTCGCGGAGCATCGATGCGCGCTCGGAGGTGTGCGGGTCATGGCAGGTCAGGCACTGCGCGCCGGTCATCACGGATTCGTGACTGACACGCGCCCCGGTGACTTCGCTGTTGACGTCCTCGTGGCACGACAGACACAGTGTTCCGATCGGCGCCAGCAGCAGCCCCTCGTTCGCAGCCGTGTGCGCATCGTGGCAGCCGAGGCACCCCCCATCGACGCCCAGGTGCGTGTGCGTCCCGATCTCGGTCGCGGTCACGACCGGCGCGTGGCATCGGCGGCAGTTCTCGCCCCCCTCGCCGCCGAGCAGCAGCATCGGGTTGTCGGCGCCGTGCTGGTCGTGGCAGTCGGTGCAGCGGCCCGCACGGTACGGCTCGTGCGCGATCATCCCCCGCACCGGCGGGTGGCAACGCGAGCAGGTCGCCTGGATCGTGTCGCCGACCAGCAGCGCTGCGTTGCGGGAGGAATGCGGGTTGTGGCACGCCAGGCACGCCTCCTCGCTCATCGCCTTGTGCTGGAACTTGTGATCGGCGCCCGTCGCGTGGCAGGAAGTGCAGGCCGACTCGGCCGCGGTGATCTGCGGGAAGACGTGCCCGCCGGTGTCGGGCTGGTGGCACTCGGCGCAGGCGCCGCGGCGGAACGTCTCGTGCACGAACGGGAGCCCGGCCATCGGCCCGTGGCACTCGGCGGCGGTGCAGCCCTGCTCGAACGTGACGATGCTGACAGGCCGCGGCGCCGGGACCACGGGCGCCGGCGCCTGCTCGATCACGGGCTCCACCGCCGGGACAGGATGCCGCGTTGCGATGCGCACGATCACCCCTCCCCCGAGCAGCAGCGCGACCGGCGACGCCAGGACCGCGGCAAGCGTCCACAGCGCTCGCCGCTGCTGGCGGCGATGCGAGGGACCCGGCTTGTTCGTGCGCGGCGCGTGTGACACATCAGTTCGCTACAGCGACTGCAGCCCTCCGAGGATGATCAGCGAGAGCAGCGCGAGACCGATCCCGACAAGCCCGACCGCCATGAGGATGTGCACGGTGCGACGCCCCCTGGGCGGCGCCGGCACGCGGAGCGACTCCAGGCGCCCGGTCTCGACCAGGCGCTCGTACTCCTCGGCTCGGTGGTGCTTGAGCTCGGTCTCGGGGACGCTGCCGGTGAACATCGCCGCGTCAACCGGGAAGATCCCGGGCCTGAGGTGCGCGTTGAAGAAGTGGATCGTGAAGATGAACCCGATCGCGAGCAGCGCCTCGTAGCCGTGGACGATCATCGCGATGTTGAAGGCCCACCCCGGGAAGATCGTTGAGGCGAGCTCCGGGAACCAGAGCAGCAGGCCCGAACCGCCGATGATCATGGACCCGCCGACCTCCGCCCAGTAGTCGAACTTCTCCCAGTAGGTCCAGCGGTCGAACCTGGGCATGCGCCTGCCGCCGAAGAACCATCGAAACATGCCGAGGCAGTCCGTGATGTCCTTCCACCGGGGAACGAGCGATTCGGGGCCGAAGACCCAGCGTCTCCACGACGCCCGGCGCCTGCGGAACGATCGCCCGAGGCTGATGAAGTGGAGGACGAAGTTGACGATCAGCATCGTGGCGAAGACCCGGTGGATCACGCCGGCGGATTCGACGCCCCCGAAGAGCCCGACGAGCGGCCTGGCCCAGGCCTTGGAGGAGAAGACGAGCGGGATGCCGGTCGCGGTGAGCCCGAAGAACGTGAGCATCACGAGCGCATGATTGACGCGGTTCATGGTCGTGAAGCGGCGGATCTCCGTCGCCGCCGGGGCCGGCGCCGGCTGGGCGCCGTGGCGGAGCCGGTGGGCCATGGACCGGAGGAACCAGAGCAGCGTGTGCAGCCCGAAGAAGGTGAAGACGGTGGACATGACCACGACGAAGTAGAGCCAGACGCCGTGGAGGACGGGGTAGTTCTTCGCGTCGAGGTAGTCGGCGTGGGGGTCGAACCGGACGAAACTCGCGTTGGCGCCGGGGTGGCACGAGGCGCAGGTCTCGACGAGCCGCGCCGGAGCGACGCGGGATTGCGGGTCGTTGACCGGGAGGATGTCGTGGGCGCCGTGGCAGTCCGAGCATCGCGCGGCCCGGGACGAACCGAGGCGGGTCACCTGCCCGTGGTAGCTGCGGACGTAGGTCTCGTAAAAGGTCCCCTTGCGGTGGCTGTCCTGGCCGTTGCGGTCGTGGCACTCGCCGCACTCGTTGATGATGTCGAGCAAGAACGCGTCCGACGTGATCCGCGAGATGCTGTGCGCCGTGTGGCAGTCCGTGCAGACCGGCCCGCGATCGTCGCCCTCGGCGAGCAGCTTCCCGTGGACGCTGTTGGAATAGACCGCCTCGATGCCCTCGTGGCACTTGCCGCACGTCGCCGGGACGTTGTCGCGGAAGACGGTCGATCGCGGGTCGTCCGACTTGTGGACGCCGTGCGCGTCGTGGCAATCGGCGCACGTCGCCGCCCAACGCAGCCCCGCCTGGGTGATCGCCCTGGCGTGGGTGGACTCGAGGTAGCTCGTCACGCGCTGCGCGGACCTGACCCCCTCTTCGCCCGGTCCGTGGTCGGCGTGACAGTCGCCGCAGAGGAACAGGCTCCTGAGGCGGTGCTGCGGCGACCGGGGGTCATCAACGCGGCGCATGTCGTGCCCGCCGTGGCAGGAGGCGCACGTCGGCGCCCGAGGGTCGCCCCTGACAAACGCCTCGTGGTGCGAACCCTCCTCGTACTTCTGCCAATCCCGCGCGTGGCAGGAGCTCGCGCACGTCGCCCGGTTGAGGATCGCCGGGTGCGGGAGCAGCGCCGCGTCCTCGTGACAATCGACGCAGCGCAGGTCCGCGTGCGGGCTGGCGCCGAGGTCGCTGTGCAGGACGTAGAGCTCCGGCCTCGTCGCCGGTTCATCACCGACGAGGGGTTCAATCGTCGCCGACCCGCTGCCGGGCTGATCCGTGTCGAGCCAGGTCCCGACCATCGCCCGGCGCGCCTCGGGATCGAGCGTGGCGATGTGCTCCTGGCCGTGGCACTGCATGCAGCGCTGGTCGGAGTTGAAATCGGCCGTGCGGCCGGGCCCCGCCGTCGGCGACTGCGCCGCCGCCGCGGCCGCCAGGCACAGCGCCGGGATCGCCGCCATCATTCTGCGCGTTCCAGCGTTCATCTCACACCGCCGTCTCCTGTCCGGTCGCCGCAAGCGGAGCGGCGCCATCAGTGCCCCCCGAAGAGCAGCCTCGAACCCATCGCGTACACGATCATCGCCAGCAGCACGAGCCCCGTGCCGAATGCCAGGTACCCGAGCGGGTGGACGACCTTGCGCCACTGCCCCCATTCGTCCTGTTTGGATCGCATCGAATCGAGCCGCCCCTCGCGTTCGAGGCGCTCGTACCAGCGTTTGCGTTCGTGGAGCATCTCCGTCTTGGAGATCTTGCCGGAGAAGATCACCGAGTCGATCGGGAACTTCTCCAGACGGAAGTGCACGTTGAAGAAATGGAAGGTGAAGATGAACCCGGCCGCGAGCAGCGCCTCGTCGGAGTGAACGATCAGCGCGACGTTGATGACCCACCCGGGGAGGATCCGCGTGGATGCTTCGGGGAACCACATGACCAGGCCGCTGAGCCCGATGACGGTGACACCCCAGAAGACCGCCATGTAGTCGAACTTCTCCCAGTAGGTCCACTTGTCGAAGCTGGGCTGCTTTCCCCGACCGAAGAACCACTTCTGGTGCGCCCACCAGTCCTTGAGATCCTGGAGGTGCGGGTAGGGCAGGTCGGGCCCGAAGAGCACGCCAAGGAACCGCCTGACGCTGTACCTGCCCGACCCGGGGTCCTTGTACTTCGAGCGGTTCTCGAACCCGGCGCGGATCATGGCGCCGATGTGCAGCGCGAAGTAGAGGAACGTGACAATGGCGCCCAGCCGGTGCAGCTGCGCCGCGGCGTCCTGCCCCCCCATGTACGACACCATGACCTTGGCCCAGTGCGTGTCGTAGAACTTCAGGGGCATCCCGGTAGCCACGAGCAGCAGGAAGCTGGTCATGACGAGCACGTGCAGGAACCGCTCGAACGGCCGGAACCGGACGAAGCGCTCCTCGTCCTGAGCCGCGTTGATCTTGGCCGCCCGGAACGCCTTGCGGTCGCGGATGTACAGCGCCCCGGAGCGCCCGAACCAGAGCGCGGTGTGCAGCCCGAAGAACGCGAACGTCCCCACCACGATCGATGTCATGATGATGTAGGTCCAGTACAGCACCGGGTGGTGACGCTTGTCGGTGTGGTCGGCGTGCGCGATGTACTGGGTGAACTTCGCCGTTGCCTTGGGGTGGCAGGCCTGGCACGTCCGGAGCTTGTGCTCGCCGTAGAGGCGGCTCTCGGGGTTCGACACCGGCAGGATGTCGTGGTGGCCGTGGCAGTCGTGGCAGGCGGCGACGTTCGCCCGGCCGAGCCGCAGCGCCTTGCCGTGGAACGTCTCCTCGTAGTGGACCTCGCGCTCCGTGTGACAGTGCCCGCAGCGGTCCGAGCTGGCCAGCTTGAACGCGACCTCGTCCGGCGGCACGATCTCGTGCGCCGTGTGACAGTCGGTGCAGACCGGCGCCTCGTCGTTCCCCTCGGCCACGAGGATCCCGTGCGTGCTCGTCTCGTAGATGCTCAGGATCCCGACGTGGCACGAGCCGCACGTCTCGTACACCCTCGAGTGGTTGACCGCCGAGCGCGGGTCGCTGACGGGGTGGACGGCGTGCGCGTTGTGACAATCCACGCACGTCGGCGCGGCGATGAGCCCGTCCTCGACGACCGCCTGCCCGTGCGCGCTCTTGAAGTACGCCTCGATGTGCGATCGGGGTGTGTATCCGCTGGGCGTGTCCTTCATGTGCCGCTCGTGGCACTCGGAGCAGAGGAAGATGCTGTTGAGCCGGTGCTGGGGCGACTGCCGCTCGCCGACGCCGAGGATCTGGTGCCCGCCGTGGCAGGAGGCGCACGTCGGCGCGAGCGGATCACCGGCCTCGAGCGCCTCGAAGTGCGTCCCGGTCGGGTACGCCTCGGCCTCGCGTTCGTGGCAGCTTGTCGCGCACATGCGGAGTTCGAGCCTCGGGGCGTGCGGCAGCTGCGCCGCGTCCTGGTGGCATTCCACGCAGGTCAGGCCCTCGTGAACGCTGCCCGCGAGCGCCTCGGGAGTGATGAACAGCCCGGGCCGGAGCTCGGGCTCATCGCCCCGCAGCTGGTAATCGGATTGCTGCCCAGCCTCTGGGGGAGCCGAATCGACGTCGAGCCACGTCCCCACCATCGCCAGACGCTCGACGGGGTTCAGCTCCGCGATGTGCGCCTGCCCGTGGCATTCCAGACAGCGGCGGTTGTCATCCGCGGCGCTCGCCGCGTTTGCCAGCGCTGCCAGCGTTGCCAGCGTTGCCAGCGATACGAGTGTCAACACGGAGGCACGACGATGCACCGCAACACCAGCGCTCGATTCTTGCCGCAGTACGTTCGGATCAGACGTTTTCACCGAAGCCCTACCGTTCGTCAGGGCGGTGATCCGTGCCTTGCCGAGCCACGGTTTCGCCCGCGCATCCAAAGGACATCTGGGTACAGTATAGGCAGATTGGCCCCCATTATCGCCTTTCAAGTCCGATATCCAGCCTCTTGCGATTCCGGGTCTTGCCGACATCGGGCGCCCCACCATCACCCGATTTGGGGTTGGAACCGGGATCGGGTCTGCCGATATCATGGGTGTCCCATGCTGGTCCGAATCGCTCTCATCCTGTCGCTGCTCTGGCAGCCCCTGGCGCTGATCCCGGCCCTCCCCGTGGAGGCCTCGCCGGCTTCCTGCGCTGCGCCGTCGTGCTGCGCGCCGGTGGTGGAACGGACCTGTTGCGGGGAGCGGATCGTCAGGCCAGTCTGCGGCATGACCGGCGGCGAGTGTCACTGCGCCGCGGCCCCGCTGGAGAACCCGGCGGAGCCCCTGCAGGCGCCGCTGCCCCGGACTGATCGGGATTATTCGATCCCTGCCATCGTGCTCGTCGCGACGCTGACCACGGCGCCGGGCGCCGATGCCTGCCACCGATTCACCATCGACGCGGCAGCGCCACGGATCGGCGGGCGGTCGCACCAGCAATCGCAGGCCCTCCGGGGAATCTGGCGAACGTAGGTCCGCGGGAACCACTGGGAAGGTGCGCGCGCTGAGCGCGGCCTTCCCGAAGTCGTCCCCGAATCAACCACCAAACCAGTTCCCAGGAGCCTTCCATGGCCATTCGCCTTGCCGCGTGCGCGGCCGGCGCCGTGTTGGTCGGCATCGTCTGCGGGTGCTCCTCGCCCATGGACGCCGGCCGCGGCCTGCCCCA
This sequence comes from Phycisphaeraceae bacterium, assembly GCA_020639135.1. GTDB lineage: Bacteria > Planctomycetota > Phycisphaerae > Phycisphaerales > UBA1924 > JACKHE01. The sequence continues at coordinate 334,530 of JACKHE010000002.1, read as the reverse complement.
TTCGTTCGCCCGATCCATCCCCGCCGACGCCGATCGGGAAACTCTTCCGAAGCCGGATCACTTCCGCGCCGGGGATGCGGATGCTGAATCCACGCTTGCAGCGGAGCCGACGCTGGACGACTACGTCCGGTACGCCCTCGAGCACAGCACCGCGCTGTCGGCAGCGCAAGAGCGTTGGGTTGCGGCGGCCCAGCGGCTGCCGCAAGCGGGCGCGCTGCCCGATCCGAGGCTGAACGTCGGCTTTTTCCTCGATGCGGTCGAGACGCGGACCGGCCCGCAGCACGCCCGGATCGGAGTTAGCCAGTCGTTCCCGTGGCCCGGGCTGCTCGGGGAGCGGGAGGACGCCGAGGCGCTGGCGGCTCGAGCCGCGTGGCGGAGGTACGAGGCGCAGCGACTCGCGGTGACCGAGCGGGTGGTCGAGACGCTGTACGAGCTCGCGTATCTCGACTCGGCGGCGGCTGCGACGGGCGAGATGCTCGAGCTGCTCCGATCCTTCGAGGAGGTCGTCCGGACGCGCTACCGCGTCGGGACCGGGACGCACCCGGAGCTGGTCCGCGTGCAGGTGGAGATGAGCCAGACCGAGGACCGTCTCGCACAGCTGCGATCCATGCGCCCGGCGTACGTCGCTGAGCTCAACGCCGCGCTCAACCGCCCGAGCGAGGCCGAGACGCCGACCCCAGTGTCCCTCCCGGGCCGTGTGGCGCAAGGCAACGCGGAATCCCTGACGGCAATCGCCGTCGCCTCGAACCCGTCGCTGCAGGAGCTGGACGAACGGATCGGGGAGCAGCGCGTCCGGACAGAGATCGCCCGGCTCCGGGGCCGGCCCGAGTTCACGGTGGGGCTCGATTACATCGTCACGGGCGAGGCGCGGACTGCCGGCGTCACGGGCAGCGGGGACGACCCGGTCCTGCTGAGTTTCGGGCTCACGCTGCCGCTGTGGCGCGACAAGTACGACGCCGGAGTGCGCGAATCGATCGCGGAGCGGCTCGCCGTGACTCATGATCGCAGCGACACCGCGAACCGGATCGCCGCGGCGATCCAGCGGGTGTACTTCGAGCACACCGACGCGGACCGCAGGGCGGCGCTGTACGAGCGGACGCTGATCCCGAAGGCGGAGGAATCGCTGCGCGCTTCGCTCGCGGGCTTCCGTGCGGGGGAGACGGGGTTCCTCGACCTGCTGGACACCGAACGCACACTGCTGGAGTTCACGATCGCGCTCGAACGGGCGAAGGCCGACCGTGGCATCGCCCTGGCGAGGCTCGCCGGCCTGGTCGGTGCGCCGATCCCCACAACGCCGTCCAATGACGAGGAGACACGATGAGCGAAACAATCACCAGTTGGACCACCGCGCTGACCCGGATCAGGCAGAGCCTCGGCGGCGGGATCGCCCTGCTGCTGATCGTGTTGGCGCTGTACGTCGGATACCGGCTGGGAAGCCCGGCGTCCAGACACGACCAGCCGCTGACACCGGAAACAGCCGCCGACACCGGCGCACCGCAGTTGTACACCTGCTCGATGCACCCCTCGGTGCGGCTGACCGACCCGAACGCCAGGTGCCCGATCTGTTTCATGACGCTCATCCCCGTCGAAGACGGTGGAGGCGCCGCGGACGAGCGGGGGATCAGCATCACCCGTGCCGCGGCGCAGGCGAGCCGGGTCGAGACGGCCCCGGTGGCGCGCTTCTTCCCCAACGCCGAGGCGAGGCTGTACGGCAAGGTCGCGTTCGACGAGACGTCCGTCGCGCGGCTGACCTCGTACTTCCCCGCGAGGATCGATCGGCTCTTCGTCAACTACCTCGGCGTCCCGGTCGCCAAGGGCGACCACATCGCCCAGGTGTACAGCCCCGAGCTGATCGCCGCGGCCGAGGAGCTGCGTCAGGCCTCTCGGTCCAGCGCCGACTCCGCGGGAATGAGCGAGCTGGTGCGCGCTGCGACACTCGACACCGCCTCCGCGGCGCGCGAGAAGCTGCGGCTGTACGGCCTGACGGGGGCTCAGATCGACTCGATCGAACGGGGAGAGAGCGACGCCGAGCGGATGACGATCTACGCGCCGATCGGCGGCGTGGTGACGGAACTTTCGGTACGCGAGGGCGACTACGTCCGGGAGGGTTCGCCGATCGCGACGGTTGCCGATCTGTCGAGGCTGTGGCTCGACCTGGAGGCGTACGAGTCGCAGCTGCCGATGCTGCGGTGGGGCCAGCGTGTGACCTTCACCGTCGAGGCGCACCCCGGCGAGCGTTTCGAGGGGCGGATCTCGTTCATCGAGCCGATGGTCAGCGATCGGACCAGGACCGCGGCGGTCCGCGTCGCCGTGGACAACAGCGATCGGCGGCTCAAGCCCGGCATGTTCGCCTCGGCGGTGGTTCGGCCCAGGATGTCGGCTGACGGCGCGATCGTCGGCGACGATCTGGCGGGGCATTGGGTGTGCCCGATGCATCCGACGATCGTCCGCACTGAGCCCGGCGCGTGCGAGATCTGCGGGATGGACCTTGTCCCGGCGGAGACGCTCGGGGTGGTGGACAACCCCTCGCAAGTCATCGAGCCGCTGGTCGTGCCGCGGACCGCGGTGCTCTACACCGGGGTGCGCTCGGTGGTGTATGTCGAGGTCCCGGACACGGAGGCGCCCACGTACGAGGGGCGCGAGATCGTGCTCGGGCCCCGCGCCGGGGACTGGTGGATCGTCCGCAGCGGCCTGCGCGAGGGCGAGCGCGTCGTCATCAACGGCGCGTTCCGGATCGACAGCGCCATGCAGATCAGCGCCAGGCCCAGCATGATGACGCCGGGCGATGGCGCCGAGGAGGAACCGGCGGCGATGGTCGCGGCGCCCGCCTCGTTCACCGAATCCCTGACGCCGGTGTACACGTCGTATCTCGACGCGCAGGAGGCCCTGGCCGGCGATGACCTTGACGGATTCCGGGGCGCCGCCCGCGCCCTGGCCGCCGCGTGCGATACCGTCCGGGCGGTTGGTCTGCTCGGAGAGCCGCTGGAGTCGTGGCGCCGGGCGTCGCGGTTGCTGCGCGCGGGGGAGGGCGCCGGCGACATCGATTCGGCGCGGGAGCGGTTCGAGACGATGAGCGAGGCGGTGATCGCGCTCCACGAGACGTTCGGCCACGAGGGCGGGGCGACGTGGCGCATCGCGATGTGCCCCATGGCGTTCGATTTCGAGGGCGCCCGCTGGGTGCAGCGGGACCAGACCATCAGCAACCCCTACTTCGGCGCGAGCATGCTGCGCTGCGGCGAGATCCAGCGGGAGCTGGCGCCCAACGGCGATGCGGATCCCGGCGCGGGGGAGGGCGGCCGGCATGAGTGACGCGCCGAACCGAGGTCTTGTCGAACGGCTGATTCGCCTGTGTCTGCGGCAGAAGCTGGCGGTCGCGCTGGCGGTCGGTGTCGTGATTCTCTGGGGCGTCCTGGTCGCGCCCTTCGGCTGGCGGATCTCGCTGCCGGGCGGGGACCTGCCGCGGGATCCGATCCCGGTGGACGCCATCCCCGACATCGGGGAGAACCAGCAGATCGTCTTCACCGAGTGGCCCGGTCGCAGCCCGGAGGATATCGACGACCAGATCAGTTACCCCCTGACGGTCGCGCTGCTGGGCATCCCGGGAGTCCGGGACATCCGCAGCTCCTCCGTCTTCGGGTTCTCGACGATCTACGTCGTCTTCGAGGACGGCGTTGACTTCTACTGGTCGCGCTCGCGCATCCTCGAGAAGCTCAACTCGCTCCCGCAGGGCGACCTGCCGGACGGGGTGTCGCCCGCGCTCGGGCCGGACGCGACGGCGCTGGGGCAGGTCTTCTGGTACACGCTTGAGGGGCGCGACGCCGACGGGAAGGCGACCGGGGGCTGGGACCTCGACGAGCTGCGATCGATCCAGGACTTCATCGTCCGGCGCCAGCTCTCGAGCGTGCCGGGTGTTGCGGAGGTCGCGTCGATCGGGGGGTTCGTCAAGGAGTACCAGATCGATGTCAACCCCGACGCGATGCGCGCCGCCGACATCGGCCTGGGCGAAGTGATCGCCGCGGTCCGGCAGAGCAACCTGGACGTCGGCGCGCGCACGCTGGAGGTCAACCGCGCCGAGTACATCGTCAGGGGCCTGGGCTTCATCGAGCGCGTCGAGGATCTGGAGCGGACGGCGATCACGTCGCGCGAGGGGACGCCGATCCTCATCGGCGACATCGCCAGAGTCTCGCTGGGCCCTGCGCTGCGTCGCGGGGCGCTGACGAAAGCCGGCGAGGAGGCCGTCGGGGGTGTGGTCGTCGTGCGCTACGGGGAGAACCCGATGGCGGTCATCCAGCGGATCCGGGAGAAGATCGCCGGCATCGCGCAGGGCCTGCCGTCGAAGTCCCTCGAGGACGGCTCCGAGAGCCGGGTGACGATCGTCCCGTTCTACGACCGGACGGGGCTGATCAAGGAGACGCTGCAGACGCTCGATTCCGCGATCACGCAGCAGGTCCTGGTGACGGTCATCGTCGTGCTGATGATGGTCATGCGTCTGCGGGTCAGCCTGCTCATCAGCGCGATGCTCCCGGTTGCCGTGCTGATGACCTTCGTGGGCATGAAGCTGTTCCGTGTTGACGCCAACATCGTCGCGCTGTCGGGGATCGCGATTGCCATCGGCACGATCGTGGACATGGGCATCGTGCTCACGGAGAACATCGTGCGGCGGCTGGGCGAGGCGCCGGCGGGTGAGAGCCGGATGGAGGTGATCGCGCGCGCAAGTTCGGAGGTCGGCGGCGCGGTGCTGACGGCGGTGGCGACGACGGTCGTCGGGTTCCTGCCGGTGTTCACGATGGTCGCGGCCGAGGGGAAGCTGTTCAAGCCACTCGCGTACACGAAGACGTTCGCGCTGATCGCGTCGATCGTCCTTGCGCTGACGGCGCTCCCTGCTGCGGCGCATGTTCTCCTGGGCTGGCGGCTGCCTCGCCGGCGGTGGTCGGCGGGCAGCGCCCCGCAGGTGGCGCGATGGCTGGTGAACATCGTGGTCATCCTGTCCGTGCTCACGGCGCTGGCGACGGTGTGGCAGCCGCTTGGGCCGGGAGCGGGCGCGCTCGGGAACGCGCTGTTCATCGCGCTGCTCGTCGGCGGGATCCTGCTGCTGTTCTGGTGCGTCAGGATCGCGTTCCCGCTGCTGCTGGGGTGGTCGCTGCGGCACAAGGTTGTGGCGCTCTCGCCGGCGTTTGTTGTCGTGGCGCTCGGCGCGACGACGTGGCTGGGGTTCGACCGGGTGTTCGGGTGGCTCCCGGAGCCGGTGCGGCGCAGCGTGGTGATGGTGGACATCGCGCACGCGTTCCCTGGGCTGGGCAGCGAGTTCATGCCGGCGCTGGACGAGGGGGCGTTTCTCTACATGCCCACCACGATGCCGCACGCCTCGATCGGTGAGGCGACCGACATCTGCAAGGAGCTCGACCGCCGGCTGATGAGCGTGCCGGAGGTCGAGCTGGCCGTGGGCAAGATCGGCCGCGTCGAGAGCCCGCTCGATCCCGCGCCGGTCTCGATGATCGAGACCCTGATCCGGTACAAGAGCGAGTACGCGAGGGACGAGCGGGGCGATCGCCTGCGGTTCCGGTATGACAGGGCGAGCCGGACCTTTGCGCGCGACGACTCGGGAGAACTGATTCCCGACGAGCACGGGCGTCCGTTCCGGCAGTGGCGCGATGCGATCCGATCGCCGCAGGACATCTGGGACGCGATCGTGGCCGCGGCGCAGATGCCGGGGGTGACCAGCGCACCGAAGCTCCAGCCGATCGAGACGCGGATCGTGATGCTTCAATCAGGGTTCCGTGCGCCGATGGGGATCAAGGTGTACGGGCCCGATCTCATGACGATCGAGTCGTTCGGTCTCGATCTCGAGCGGCTGCTCAAGATGGCGCCGGGCGTGCGGGCGGACGCGGTCTTCGCCGACCGGGTGGTGGGCAAGCCTTATCTGGAGATCGACATCGACCGCGAGCGCATCGCGCGGTACGGGCTGCAGATCGCCGACGTGCAGGAGGTGATCGAGGTCGCCATCGGCGGCAAGCCGCTGACGATGACGGTGGAAGGACGGGAACGATACCCGGTGCGTGTGCGGTACCTGCGTGAGCTGCGCGACCAGCCGGAGACGCTGGGCGACATCCTCGTGCCCACGCCGGGGGGCGCCCAGGTCCCGCTCCGCGAGCTCGCCTCGATCGAGTACCGCAGGGGCCCGCAGATGATCCGGAGCGAGGACACGTTCCTCGTCAGCTATGTGCTCTTCGACAAGGCGGCCGGCGTCGCGGAGGTTGACGCGGTTGAGAGCGCCCGCGGGTACATCCAGGGCCGGATCGACGCCGGGGAGCTGGTCGTTCCCGCCGGCGTCAGTTACGAGTTCTCCGGGTCGTACGAGAATCAGGTCCGGGCGGCGCAGCGGCTGCGGCTGGTGCTGCCGCTTTCGCTGGCGATCATCTTCCTGCTGATCTACTTCCAGTTCCGGAAGGTCGGCGTGACGGTGATGATCTTCTCCGGCGTCTTCGTCGCCTGGGGCGGCGGGTTCCTGATGCTGTGGCTCTACGCCCAGCCCTGGTTCCTCGATGCGCATCCACTCGGATTCGACCTGCGAGAGATCTTCCGCGTGCGGCCGTACAACCTCAGCGTCGCCGTGTGGGTCGGGTTCCTGGCGCTGTTCGGCATCGCCACCGACGACGGCGTGATCATGGCGACGCGCATCGAGCAGTCGATGGCGGAGCTCAAGCCCGGATCGATCGAAGAAATCCGCCGGACGGTCGTCGAGGGCGGGCGCCTGCGGATCCGGGCGGCGGTCATGACCACCGCGACGACGGTTCTGGCGCTGCTGCCGGTGCTCACCAGCGCCGGGCGGGGCTCGGACATCATGATCCCGATGGCGATCCCGAGCTTCGGCGGCATGGTTGTCGCGTCCTTCACCTGGTTCGTCGTGCCCGTCCTGTACTGCTGGGGGGCGGAGTGGAGGTTCCGCATGCAGCAGGCTCGGCGCGGCAGGGGCGGGAGTTCACTGGCCGATGCGGCAGAAATATCATGAGGAAAGCACACCGACGAGAGCACCGATGAACCGCGCCGAGCACTGGGAATCCGTGTACGCCACCAAACCCGACGCCGAGCTGAGCTGGTATCAGCAGCAGCCGGAAGTGTCGCTGAGGCTGATCCGAGAGCTGGCGTCGAATCCTCACGGCGTCGTGGATATCGGCGGTGGACAGTCGGCGCTGGCGCCGGCGCTCGTTGATCTCGGGATCCCGCGCGTTGTTGTCCTCGATGTGTCGCCGTCGGCGATCCGTCGCGGCCGCGAGCGTGCGGGCGCCAGCGCTGACCGGATCGAATGGATCGCCGGCGATGTCCTGCGCAGGCGCGAATACGGCGACGTCGATTGCTGGCACGACCGGGCGGTCTTCCACTTCCTGACTGATGCGGAGGAACGGGCGAGTTACGTCGATGCCGCGGCAAGGGCGATCCCGACCGGAGGCCATGCGGTCATCGGCGCCTTCGCGATGTCCGGGCCCGAGCGGTGCAGCGGCCTAGAGGTGCGCCGCTACGACGCGGGCCTGCTCGCCTCGGAGTTCGCGGGGGCCTTTGTCCTGCATCGCTCGTTCACCGAGACCCACATGACACCCTGGGGCAAGGGACAGGACTTCATCTACACTGTGCTGGAGCGTCGTTGACCGCGTCCACATCGCCTCGTAACCCGGGCTCCATGCATTGACTCCATCGGATGATCACATCATCGGTCACGGCGCCGCAGAGGCCGCGATCCAGCGGCTCGTCGATGAGTACGGCGGGCAGTTGTTCAACCTGGCGCACCGGTTCTGCGGGAGCCGGGAAGAGGCGGAGGACCTGGTGCAGGAGGTCTTTCTCCAGGCGTTCCGGTCGTGGGGGGAGTTCCGGGGCGAGGCGGACCCCAGGACATGGCTCTTCCGCATCGCGGCGCGCTCGTGCCAGCGCATGCACCGCCGTCGTTCCGGCGAGCCCGAGCAGATCGGCTCGCTCGATGCGCTGCTGCCCTTCGGTGATCCGCTGATCGCGGTCATCGCCGACGATCAGCCCGATGCGGTGCAGGAGCAGATCCACGCCGAGGCGCTGCGGCAACTCGAGTCGGAGATCGCGCAGCTCCCCGACGAGTTCCGCGTGCCGCTGCTGCTCAAGGACATCGTGGGGTTCAGCGTGAAGGAGGTCGCCGACGTTCTGGGGCTCGAGGAAGGGACGGTCCGGAGCCGGGTGCACCGCGCCAGGCTGAAGCTGAGATCGGCCGTTGATCGGGCGCTGCCCCGCGCCGAGGGGCCAGCCCCCCCACCGGCGTACGAAGAGCGGACCTGCCTCGACCTGCTTAACGCCAAGCAGGAGGCGCTTGATCGGGGGGCGCCGTTCGATACGTCGGTGATCTGCCAGCGATGCCGATCGGTCTTTGCCAGCCTGGATCTCACGCACCGCGCGTGCCGGGAACTCGCGGGCGATGCGATGCCCGATGAGATCCGGCAACGCCTCCTGGGCAGGCTTGGGCAACCTTCCTGAAATCAGCCGGGCTGATACCCGATCAGGGGTGTGCGGGGTGCGAATCCAGGCATGGACAGGCGATCGACCCCGAGCAACGTCCATACAAAAAAATGTAAACTTTGCCGGGAGCGGGTCAGTGATCCGTGTCTCTAACAGCCATGGCCGAGCATTCCGGAGTCGGGACGCCGCCACAGATCAGGAGGCAATGCCATGTTCATGCGGATGATCTATGACGAAAAACTCGCCCAGGCGGCGTACCTGATCGGCTGCCAGCGCACCGGCGAGGCCGTGGTGATTGATCCCGAGCGGGACGTCGATCGCTACATCGACCTGGCGAAAGAGAACGGGCTGCGGATCGTCGCCACGGCGGAGACACACATCCACGCGGATTTCGTCTCGGGCTCGCGCGAGCTCGCCGAGCGTGTCGGCGCCAAGGTCTATGTCTCCGACGAGGGCGACGCCGACTGGAAATACCAGTGGCTCGACAAGAAGGTCGGCGGCGGCTCGTACGAATACCAGTTGCTTCACGACGGCGACACGTTCCGCATCGGGAACATCGAGTTCCGGGTCATCCACACACCGGGGCACACCCCCGAGCACATCGTGTTCCTCATCACGGATCACGGGGCCAACGCCACGGCGCCCATCGGGATGGCGACGGGCGACTTCGTCTTCGTCGGCGACCTGGGCCGGCCCGACCTGCTGGAGACCGCCGCCGGGCAGGCCGGTGCGATGGAGCCCTCGGCTCGCCGGCTCTTCGGCACCGTCAAGAAGCTCGCCGAGATCCCGGACTTCGTGCAGGTTTGGCCCGCGCACGGCGCCGGTAGCGCGTGCGGCAAGGCGCTGGGCGCCGTGCCCATGAGCACCATCGGCTACGAGAAGCGGTTCAACCCGGCGATCCTGGCGGCATCGAGCGAGCAGGGCTTCGTGGACTTCATCCTGACCGGTCAGCCCGAGCCCCCGATGTACTTCGCGAACATGAAGCGAGACAACAAGGTCGGACCGCCGGTGCTCGGCGGGCTGCCCAGGCCGAAGAAGATGTCGCCCTCGGAACTGCAGAAGCTCGACTCCAGGGCTGTTGCGATCATCGACACGCGCCCCTGGGATGAGTTCCGCGGCGGGCACATCGGCGGGTCGATGTCGTTCCCGATGTCCAGGTCTTTCAACACCGACGCGGGATCGTTGATCCGTGACACCGAAGACATCTATCTCGTCATCAATGAGGATCGGCTCGTGGAGGCCGTCCGCGACCTGATCCGCATCGGCCTTGACCGGATCAAGGGCTGGTGCCCGGCGTCGGAAGTCGCCGCGACCCCGGGGCTCGTGACGCTCCCCGAGATCGCGGTGGACGAGGCGATCGGGCTCGTGGAATCCAGACAGGTGAAGGTGCTCGACGTCCGCAGGCAGACGGAGTTCGCCGGCGGCCACCTACCCGGCGCCGTCAACATCGCGCACACCCGGCTGATGGGCAGGCTCGATGACGTTCCGCAGGGCGGCAAGCTGCTGGTCAACTGCCGCAGCGGTGCACGCTCGGCCCGCGCCGCCGCCTATCTCAAACGCGAGGGCTACGACGTCATCAACCTCAAGGGCGGCATGCTGGCGTGGGAGCAATCCCCCGCGTCCGTGGAAGGCTGAGCGCTTCACAACATGCTCACCGCAAACTGCGAACCCCCGGAGAAGACAATGCCCATCACGGACGTGGCGCCCGAGCTGCTCGAGTCGTGGATGCAAAGCGGCGACACCGTGCTGATCGACGTGCGCGAGGACTTCGAGCACGCCGAGGAGCGGATCGCAGGCGCCGTGCCGCGCCCGCTGTCGAAGTTCGACCCGGACGCGATCCGTCGGGAGTCCGGCGGTAAGCGTGTCGTCTTCCACTGCCGGTCCGGCAAGCGGTCGCTCGATGCGGCGACGCGCTATCAGCGTGACGGCGCGCCGGCGTTCCACCTCTCCGGCGGCATCGAGGGCTGGAAGGCCAGCAGCCGCCAGGTGATCCGGTCGGCAACGGCGCCGCGGATTCCCGTGATGCGTCAGGTGCAGATCACCGCCGGATCCCTGGTCGTGCTGAGCGTGGCGCTTGGGGCCTTCGTCTCGCCATGGTTCCTCGCGCTGACAGCCTTCGTCGGTTGCGGGCTGGTCTTCGCCGGTGTCACCGGCTGGTGCGGGATGGCCATGCTGATGGCGGCGATGCCGTGGAACAAGCGATCTCGCCAAGCCGTGCTCGCGGCGTCGAGCTGCGCCGTCTGAGAAAGCCCTGATCGGATGACCGATGCCCAACGGAGCCACGACACCCCATGATCTACGCGATCGTCGGAGCGCTGGTCGTCGGCCTCTCGCTGGGCATCTTCGGGTCCGGGGGATCGATCCTGACCGTCCCGGTGCTGGTGTACCTGCTGCACCACCCGGACAAGGTCGCGATCGCAGAATCGCTCGGGATTGTCGGCTCGATCGCGCTGGTCGGCGCGCTCCCCTACGCCGGCGAGAAGCTGGTGGACTGGCGGCTGGCGATCCTCTTCGGGCTCCCGGGGATGCTGGGCACGTTCGTCGGCGCCTGGGTCTCCGGGTTCGTCGCCGGGACGGTGCAGCTGCTGGTCTTCGCGATCGTCATGGCGCTGGCGGCGTACGGCATGTGGAAGCGCTCCGCGCCCCCGAACTTCTCGCCGGTCACGACCGATGCCGAACCAATAGAGCCGCACCGGGCGCCGCTGACCATCGCGGCGTCGCAGGGTGTCGGCGTCGGGCTGATGACAGGGTTCGTCGGCGTTGGTGGTGGGTTCCTGATCGTCCCGGCGCTGGTGCTGGCCGGGAAGCTGGAGATGCGGCGCGCCGTGGCGACCAGCCTGGTCATCATCGCGATGAACTCCGCGACCGGGCTGCTCAAGCATCACCATTACCTGACCGAGGCCGGCGCATCGCCCGCGTGGGACGTGATGGGCGTGTTCATCGCCGTCGGGATCCTCGGCAGCTTCGCCGGCCGCAAGGCGCATTCGAAAATCAACCAACGGGCGCTGCAGCGCGCGTTCGCCGTCTTCCTCGTGTGCATGTCGGTGTTCATCCTCGCGAGGGAGTCCGTCAAGGCGTCGCACGCCGCGGCCCCGTCCGTTTCAACCCAGGAAGGATCAGTTGAATGACCACCGCAGCGCAAGCGCACTACCAGCAATGGCCGACAACCATGAAGGCCATGAAGGAACAGGCCCCGTCGATCGCCATGGGGTTCGGGTCGATGTTCCAGAAGATCATGGGCGAGGGCGCCCTGAGCGTCCGCGAGAAAGAGCTGATCGCGCTGGCGATCGGCATGGCCGTGCGGTGCGAGCCGTGCGTGTACGCTCATGCCGAGAAGGCCGTCAAGGCGGGGGCGACCAGGGAGCAGCTGCTGGAGACCGCCGGCGTGGTGGTCGTGATGCAGGGCGGGCCCGGGTATGTCCACGTGCCCGAACTGATCGACGCGATGGAAGCCCTCGGGATCTGAGCAGGAGCGCCCCATGCTGACGCCATCGGAATACCAGCGGATCGAGTCTGAAATCGCCTCCGACGCCAGCCCCGTCGGCATCGACGCGAAGAAGACCCACGTCATGATCATCGGCATGCTCGAGTCCATCGAGCGCCGGCTCGACAAGCTCGAGAGCGCCGCCGGGGCGGGCGGCGGGATCACTCCCGGGGTCCGGTCGATAGCCGAGAGCGGCGTCGCGGCGCTCACCGACACATTCGACGACGAGGTCGGTCGATTGCGCGAGCGCGGCGTCGATGTCGATGAGCGCGGGCGCCGGCTCCTTGGTCTGCTCGAGAAACTGACCGAGCCCGGCGTGCTTTCGGCCCTGGAGCGCCTCGCCGATCTGGCGTCGCAGGGGCCCAACGCCATCGCGGCGCTCACCGACACGCTCGACGACGAGGTCGCGCGGTGCGCGGCGCGGGGGATCGACGTGGACGCGGCGATGCGCAACGGCATCGCGGCGATCCTGTACCTGGGGCAGCGGATCTCGACCGCCGAGCTGGAATCGCTCGGGACGCTCCTCCGCTCGGACGTGCTGCACCCGAGCGCCGTCGGGGTGGTCGGCCAGCTGGGCTGCGCCCTGGTGGCGGCGGCCGAGGCGCCGACGGGGTCGGTCGGGCCATTCGGCGCCTTCTCGAAGCTGTCGAACGCGGACGCGAAGCGCAGCACCGCGTTCCTGCTCGAGTTCGCGAAACACTTCGGCGCCGCCCTCGACGAGGGCCGGCGCCTCGGCAAGGCATCGCCCAACAACGAAGGAGACCGGGCATGAGCGACCACTACGAAGTCCTGATCTGCGGCGGCGGAACCGCCGGTCTCACCGTCGCCTCGCAGCTCTGCCTCGAGGAGAAGGCGCCGAGCGTCGGCATCATCGAGCCATCGGACAAGCATTACTACCAGCCGCTCTGGACGCTCGTCGGCGGCGGCGTCTTCCCGCGCGAGGAGTCCGAGCGGAACGAGGCGGACTACATCCCGGTCGGCGCGGACTGGATCCGCGACCGCGTGGCGGGCTTCGACCCTGACAACAACACGGTCACGCTCGAGAGCGGCCGCCAGGTCACCTACGGGCATCTCGTCGTCGCGCTGGGCATCCAGATCAACTGGAACGCCATCCCGGGCCTGATGGACGTGCTCGGCAAGCCCGGCACAGGCGTGTGCAGCAACTATTCCTATGACACGGTGCGCTCGACCTGGGACGCCATCCGCGGCTTCAAGGGCGGGAAGGCGATTTTCACGGAGCCGATCACAGGCGTGAAATGCGGCGGGGCGCCGCAGAAGATCATGTACCTCGCCGAGGACTACTTCCGCAGGCACGGGATCCGCGACCGCTGCGAGGTGATGTTCTGCAACGCCAAGGCCTCTCACTTCAGCTGCGACCACTACACACCGACGCTGCTCAAGCTCTGCGACGAGCGCGGCATCCGGATCAACTCCAAGACGGAGCTCATGGAAGTGCGGGGCGCCGCAAAGGAAGCGCGGTTCAAGCACACCGAGACCGGCGCAGAGACCGTCATGCGGTACGACATGCTGCACGTCACGCCGCCTATGGGGCCCCCGGACCTGATCAGGAACAGCCCGCTCGCCAACGAGGCCGGCTGGGTGGACGTGGACAAGAACTCGCTGCGGCACACGCGGTACGGCAACGTCTTCGCCCTGGGCGACTGCAGCAGCCTGCCGACTTCCAAGACCGGTGCTGCGATCCGCAAGCAGGCGCCGACGGCCGTGCAGAACATCCTCGCCGATCGCTCCGGTCGCCCGGCCACCGCGAGCTACGACGGCTACACGTCGTGCCCCGTCGTCACCGGCTACGGGAGGCTCGTGCTCGCGGAGTTCGATTACACCAAGGGCCCCTGCGAGTCGTTCCCATTCGATCAGAACAAGGAGCGATACAGCATGTACGCGCTCAAGGCGTACGGGCTGCCCCGGATGTACTGGCACGGCATGCTCCGCGGGCGGGTGTGACCGGCGCCGGGGAGCGTTTCAGAACAGCGGGTACAGGTATGGCGCCAGCGCCGTCGAGCCCACCGCGACGAGGACGCCGATCACCAGCAGCACGATGACCACCGGCGCGAGCCACCACTTCTTGTTGGTCAGGATCAGCTCGACCAGCTCGCGCGCCAGGCCGACGTTCTCGCCGGCCTCGTCCAGGGTTGGTTGCTGGACGGGCGTCGTTTCCGGATCGGTCTCGTCGTGATGCGCTGTGCTGTCGGTCATGGTTGTCCCGCTCAATCGTAGCGTCGCATCAGTACTGGCGGAAGTACCGCCGCGGCTCCGGTGGGGGCGCGTGCTCGCTCCAATAGCTCGGCCGGCCCTTGTCGAATCTTCGTTGCATCGGATCGTAGCCGAAGGCCCGCAGGATCAGCCCCAGCGGCGTGAAGACGAGGAAGAACACCACACCAAGCAGCGCCATCGACACCGTCCACCCGATCGGCTTGGCCGCGTCGGTCCAATAGCGGTGCACCGCCAGCGCCAGGCGCCGGGACGCGAGCATCGCGCCTGTCCCCACGGCGCCGACGCCCGCCATGATCCACAGGACCCATGGCGAGCCCGACTCCCCCCTGCCGCCGATGAGCCACAGCGCGCCAAGCATCGCGGGGATCGTCAGCGATTGCAGCTGACGCCGAACCGGCGTCTCGCGATCGAGCGCCATCGCGAGCAGAGCGCACGCCAGGGTGAAGACGCCGACCGGGAGCATGGCGCCGGGGCGCTTCATGGCGATGTATCCCAGCAGCGGGCAGAAGACCACCCAGAGCAGCACGAAGATCAGCAGCTCGCGGGGCGTCGGGTTGTCGTGGTCGCTGTTCATGCGTTCAGTCCAGCTCGAACTCGGAGAGGTACGCCGCGCGTTTGGGCAGTGCGTTCTCGGGCTGCTCGTTCTTGAGCAGGAGGAACCGCTCCAGGACGAGCGCGTCCATATCGGTGCCCATGAAGCAGCGGTAGGCGTCGGCCGGCGTGCAGACGATGGGCTCGCCGCGGATGTTGAAGCTCGTGTTGATGATGACCGGGCAGCCGGTGCGGGCCTCGAAGGCGCGCAGCAGCCTGTGATAGCGAGGGTTCTTTCGCTCGTCCACGGTCTGGACTCGCGCTGATGAATCGACATGCGTGATCGCCGGAACCGTCGAACGCAGCGCCCTGAGCTTGTTGAGTCCGACCAGCCCGCCGTCGTTGGCGCCTGCATCGAGCAAGCGATCGGCGTGGACGTCGGCAACCAGCAGCATGTAGGGGCTCGGCTCGCCGTCGCGCATGTCGAACCACCGGCCGACCCGCTCCTGGAGCACGCTGGGCGCGAACGGGCGGAAGGATTCGCGGAACTTGATCTTGAGGTTCATCACCGACTGCATCTCGGCGGACCTGGCGTCGCCGAGGATCGACCTCGACCCCAGTGCGCGGGGTCCGTATTCCATCCGGCCCTGGAACCACCCGACGACGTGCCGCTCGTCGATGAGCCGGGCGACCTCCTCGCACAGCGCCGCGTCGGTGTCGATGCGTCGATAGACGGCGCCGGTCTCGCGCAGGAAGGACTCGATTGCCTCATCGGTGAACGAGGGCCCGAGGAGTGAGCCGCGCTGGGAGTCGTCGGCACTGGGCGTGCGCTGGTTGCCCAGGAGCTGATGCCAGATGAGCTGCGCGACGCCGAGCGCGCCGCCCGCGTCGCCGGAGGCCGGCTGGATCCAGATCTGCTCGAATGGGCTCTCGCGGAGGAGCCTGCCGTTGCCGACGCAGTTGAGCGCAACGCCGCCGGCGAGGCAGAGGTTGGGTAGCCCCGTGACCGCGTGCGCGTGCCGGGCGCAGCGGAGCATCACCTCCTCGGTGACCTTCTGGATGGACGCGGCCAGGTCCATCTCGCGCTGGGTGAGCTTCGTTTCAGGTTTCCGACGCGGGCCCCCGAAGAGCCGGTCGAACTTCCGGCCGGTCATCGTCAGCCCCTGGCAGTAGTTGAAGTACGAGACGTCGAGCCGGAAGGAGCCGTCGTCCTTGAGGTCGATCAGGTGCTCCATGATCGTGTCGTAGAACGCCGGCTCACCGTAGGGCGCCAGGCCCATCAGCTTGTACTCGCCGGAGTTGACCTTGAAGCCGGTGAAGTAGGTGAAGGCGGAATACAGAAGGCCCAGCGAGTGCGGGAAGCGGATCTCACGCTGCAACTCGATGCGGCTCCCGCGCCCGACGCCCAGGCTGGTCGTGGTCCACTCGCCGACGCCGTCGAGTGTGAGGATCGCGGCCTCCTCGAATGGGCTGGGGAAGAAGGCGCTGGCCGCGTGCGATTCGTGGTGTTCGGCGAAGATGATGCCGCGCCGGTAGCCGCCGCCGAGTTCCTTGCGGATGATCCTGGGCAGCCGCAGCTTCTCGTCGAGCCACTGCGGGATCGCGCGTGCGAACGAGACGAAACCGGACGGCGCGTAGGCCAGGTACGTCTCGAGCAGCCGCTCGAACTTGAGCAGCGGCTTGTCGTAGAACCCGACGTGGTCGAGCTCGGCGGGCGTGATCCCGCCCTCGCGCAGGCAGTACTCGATCGCGTGCGACGGGAAGCGGTGGTCGTGCTTGGTGCGCGTGAAGCGCTCCTCCTGGGCTGCCGCGACGATCTCGCCATCGACGACGAGCGCGGCGGCTGAGTCGTGGTAGAACGCGCTGATCCCGAGAATCGCCGTCACTTCAGGCCCCTCGCCGAACCGACCTGCGCCGACATCTGCAGGTAATACGGCGCATACCGCCCGTCCTGGCGGAGCCCGGCTTCGACGATCTCCCGTGCGGCGTCGATCCGGCCCAGCGCGAGCAGCGATCGCACGAGGTCGCCGTCGATCGCGACCCGACCCTCCTCGGTCTGCTTGTCGCGGCCATCGAGCAGGACGCCGACGGCCTCTTCGTGCTCGCCGAGCATCGCGAGCATCTCGCCGGTGTATCGTTCGGCGGAACCGGAGTCGCTCCAGCCGTGGCGGATGAGGAACCGCCCCTTCCAGATCGCCGCTTGCGCAATGCGTCGGTCCTCTTCCATCAGCATGCCACGGAGCTGCCCGCGGCACATCAGCATGAAGGCGGTGTATTGCAGCTCCCACGAGCCGTATGGCGTCACCGAACGCCGCGCGGCGTCGAAGAGCGGTTCGGCCTGCGCGTACGCGCCCTGTCCGAAGAGCGCCTGCGCCACCAGGCCGTCGATCGGGCGGCTCCCGCCCTTGTGCGTTGCGGGGTCCCGCCAAGCGGTCAGCTGCGTGATGATGGACGCGGGGGCCTCGGCCTCGATCTCCCGGCAGCGTGCGTCGAAGCGATCGAAGAAACCCGGGTTGGACTGCTCGTAGAACGGGATCCGGCCGAGCGTGCGCATCGCGTGCGCCGCGGCGTACTCGTCCCACACGCTGGCGCCGAGACGATTCGCGTACGCCTCCCATTCCGGAAGAGCATCGGCGGCTTCGGATGTCACATTGACCGGCGCCGTGAGCTCGGTCATCGCCCCGACGATCGAACGCGCGATCAGCGCCTGCCCTTGCAACGTCGGATGAACGTGATCGGCCATCAGCTCCCACCCAACCGCGCCGCCGGGGCTCGCGGCGCGGAAGATCGCCGGCAGATCGCACAGCACGGCACCGTGGGATTCCGCGGCGCGGCGGACGGCGTCCACCGAGGCGCCCGGCGGACGCCACGGCATCGGGTCCAGGTCCACGGCCAGGCGGTACTCCGCATCGGCGTCCGGCGCGCCGAGCGCCTCGAGCGACCGGCCGAGCAGGTGATGCGCCAGCGCATCGTTCGGATCGACTTTGATCGCGCCAACCGCGAAATCGCGCGAAGCAGCGGGGTCGTCATGTTCAAGCGCGTTCTGCGCGGCTGCCAGAGCCGCTTCCAGAAGGATCCGCTGCGCGGGGTCTATCGCGGAGCGATCGGGCGCTCCCAGCGGCGCCAGGCCGCGCTCGTTGCAGGGCGGCGGGCAGACGATCACCGGGACGCCGCGACTGCGGCAGCGGTCGATCAGGTCGCCGACGAAGGCGCCGAGGTTGCGCGCCGCGTCATCGCGGGCCGGGTCGTCGGGGCCGATCGTCGCCCGCCCGACCATCGCCTCCATCAGCGTTCTCGGGTCGGAGGTGTCGTAGCCCTTGCGGTGGTCGTCGATGAACTGCGCGATCCCGAGCGAACGGACGGCGCGGATGAGCCGGATCATCGCCGGCGTTCGCCCCGCGCTGTGCAGGGAGGCGACGCCGTAGGCGCCGTAGAACTCGTTGTTGCCCAGATACGCGACGACGAGATCCGGGTCGTAGCGGAGCGATTCCGTCGCGATGCCCAGCACCGGGAACGAAGCGATCGCGGTGGTCCCGAGATTGATGACCTCGACCTCGCGCTCGGGCCAGCAGTCGCTCAGCATCGCCTGCAGGAACGACGACGCGGCGAGATGGCGTGACCAGGGGCTGCCCTCGGCCGCCGACCCCCCCACCACGACGATCCGCACCGTCCCCGCCGGCTTGGGCATGACCAGCGCGGTCTCGTTGAGCGAGCCCGCGCGGGAGCGGGTCGCGAAGAAGTAGGACCCGGGGCCGGTCTGCTGCGTCATCACCAGCGACGAGCCATCGTCCAGCACGCCCACCTTCGCAAAGGTCGGTGGATAGCCGCCGTACCCGGCGATCCGGCACGCCCCCTCGACGGCGCCCAGCACGAGCGCGCTGACGAGCAGCGAGAAGACCAGCAGCGCGAGCCGGGCCTTCCAGGGGCCGAGCCGTCTGCGTCGGCGTGTCGGATTCGGTGTCTTCGGTGAGGTCATTGCAGAACGCCGCAGCGGCCACCACAGCATACGGTGTTCGGACTTCGGTGTCCGTGATCGGCGACAGGGTTGATCCTTGCACGAACCGGTTGCGGCAGCGCCATCATCGCCGATTCGGAGTTCAACCCGAGCGGTCGCTCCCGATCGCCCCGGCTGCAGCATGAAGCACCGCCCGCAGCGCGTTGGCGAGCAGGTCCCCAGCCGCTCGCTGCTCGGCCGGCCGCAGGATCATCCCCTGCCGGAGCTCGACCTCGATGCCGAGGTAGGCGCCTGGATCAAACCGGTTCCGCAGCGTCGTGGTGAAGCCGTCATCGGCGCCGTTGTAAGGCTCGTTGAACGGGTAGCGGAGCTCCCCTTCACGGCGTCGGAGCTCGTCCCGCCAGTGCTCGCACAGCTCTCGCTCCAGGGTCCGCTCCTGGTCGAAGAGCAGCGCGATGTCCAGATCCCGGGTCCTTCCGTGCAGGACATCGGTGCAGGAGTGCACCCCGACATGCAGCACCCGTCGCCCGGTGTCGATCGCCGCGGCGATGGTCCGCGCCACGCAGTCCCGGTGCGGCGCGTAGTACGTCGCGATGATCGCGTCGCGGTCCCGCTCGGGAAGTTCCCGCGTGAACTCGCTGAAGAGATCGGGCCGATCCAGCGAGCGGTTGGTGTCGATCAGCAGCCGGGTCACGGTCGTGAACACGATCGGCGCCGGGACTCGAGGCGCCATCCGCAGCGCCACGCCGAGAGCGCCGATGTCCAGCCCCCTATGGCTCTTGAGCACCGCATTCGCCCCGTGGAACCGTCTGCGGAAGGCGGGCGGGACCTCGTTGCCGGCGTGCTCGCAGGTCAGCAGCACGAAATCCGGCGCCCAGAACGGCTGATCACGGGACATCGAACAGCTCCCCACGGTGGAGGCAGTCCGCCAGCTCGGCGTAAACAGCGTGCAGTTCTTCCCGGGTCGCCGACTCGGGGAGCCGAGCGACGATCCGGCTTGAGAGCGTCCCGGCGTCGAGCATCCGCGTCAGCAGCGGCGTCCAGACAGGGTGATCCGGCAACACCTGCGGCGCCAGGCCGCGCAGCAGGTCGCCGGCCCGGACCTCATCGCCATGGCCGCCGAACGCGTCCAGGAGCGATCGATCCTTGATCCGTGCCCGCTCGGCGTCGCGGATGGTTTCCAGCAGGACGCCGTGGAGGGCCTCGGTCGTGATGCGCTGCTGATCCTCGTAGCGCATCCACCGCTCGGCCACGACAGCGCGGGTGAGCTCGATCACGAACGCGGCGATCGCCATGTCCGCCCTCGGGCACTCCTGGATGTCGAGCACCCGGATCTCGATGGCGCCGCGGTCGAACCGGGCCATGGCGCCGCGCGCATTGGCGAACTCGTGCCTGAGCACGCCCTCGGGATCGAGCGGGCGAAGCTGCTCGTAGAGCCGGCCGAGGATGTCGCGCTCGTACGCCTGACGCGTGAAGACCGGCTCCGGCGCCACGAGCCCGACCATCATCGGGACGCGCTGCGAGTTCGTCCGGTACACCTCCATGCGGTGGCAGCGCAGCGATGATCGCCGGCCATCGACAATCGGGGAACTCGCCGCCAGCGCCGGGAGCAGCGGGAGCACGAGCCGGAGCGCGGCGTGCAGGCGGCCGAACTCCTCGTCGTTGGCGAAGGGCAGGTTGATGTGCGTGCTCTGGAGGTTGCCCCACCCGTGCCCGCGGCAGCCGAAGATCCGGTCGTAGGCGAGGTAGATGTCGTTGTACTCGTGCGGCCAGAGCCGCGTCTCGGCGTTGGGGTCCATCCAGGGGTGCATCGCCGTGGGCAGGAGCCGGGCGTTCATCGGTTCGAGCAGCGCATCGATCCGGCGCACGTTCTCCTGGAACCGGCCGGCGAGCCCGTCCAGGGAAGCGATGGGACGCTGGGTTTTGAGCTCGACGACGTGCAGCGCGAGCTCGTTCGACCAGGACACGACGCCTCCCGGGCCGTCGGGCTCGACATCCGACGTCTCGCCCCCAGTGACCGATCGGAACAGCGCATCGCAGATCGGCTTCACGTCGAGCGTCCCGCGATCGACGATCATGTACTCGAGCTCGACGCCGAACGCGTCGAAGAGCCCGAGCGGGTAGGACCAGTCCGCGGGTTCGGGCGTCATCGGGATTCGAGCTTCCAGAAGAAGTGGCGCAGGATGCGGAGGTAGAGCTCGTCGCCCAGCGCGGCGTCCTCGACGCCAACGTCGAGGTTGGGATTGTCGTTGACCTCGATCACCACCGCCTTGCCGCGCAGCACCTTCAGATCGACGCCGTAGAGGCCGTCGCCCATGAGGTTCGAGGCGCGGACGGCGAGCTTGACGACGTCCGGCGGCGCCTCCTCGACCGGCAGGGTCTCGGAGTCGCCCTCGTGGACGCCCTGGTCGTCGCGTTTGACGATCTGCCAGTGATCCGGGGCCATGCCGTAGCGGCAGGCGAACAGGGGCTCGCCCCCGAGCACGCCGATCCTCCAGTCGAAGTCGGTCGGCACATACTCTTGCGCGACGAGCAGGTCGCTGTCCTCGAAGAAGGCGGCGAGCATGTCCGGCGCCCCCGCCTCGTCGTCGCACCGCGACACGCCGTTGGAGAACGAGCTGTCGGGCCGCTTGAGCACGCAGGGGAACCCGAGCGCGCGGAGCCCCTCGAGCGCGTTGTCGCGGGAGAGGATGAGCGTCCTGGGCGTGGCGACGCGGTGTCGCGACAGCGTCTCGGCGAGGAACACCTTGTTCGTGCACCGCAGGATGGACCCCGGGTCGTCCACGACGACCATCCCCTCCGCCTCCGCCCGACGGGCGATGCGGTAGGTGTGGTGGTTCACGTACGTCGTCTCGCGGATGAACAGCGCATCGTACTCCGCGATCCGCCCATACGCGTCCCGGCGCACGAGGTCGCAAGCGATCCCGACGGACTCGCCGGCGTCCACGAAACGCCTAAGCGTCTCGGGTTGCGACGGCGGCATGGGGTCGTCCGGGTCGTGCAGGATCGCCAGGTCGTACTTTGTCGGGGGCGGCGTCTTGCCCCGGCGCGGCGTGCGGCGGAGGCACCGCGTCGCCTGGTCCACGATGAACTGCCGGTGCGACTCCGGCGCCTCGCCGAGGCCGATGACGCGGACCTGCGTGAGCTTCCAGCTCTCGTCCCGCTCGAACCTGGCGCGCAGCAGCGGCGCGGGGAACGCGTTGAAGATCGCCAGAGCCAGCCGGTCGTGCCCCGCGGCGAGGTTGTGCCCGAAGTAGATGCTCAGGTCGAACTCGTCGGACCTGATCCGCCGCAGGTTCGACTGGATCAGCTCGTCCAGGTCCTGCGAGACGATCTTGAGCACCGGGGCGAGCCGCAGGTCCTGGATCGCGCTGACCGACGGCAGCGGGCGGTGGCCCCGGGCCTCGGCTAGAAGCGACACGTAATACCCGGCTGCCTGGTACCGGAACGATCGGCACAGATTGAAGACCTTCCGGCCCGCGCCCTCGGCGAACGCCGGGTCGGACAGGTACGCGTAGGACGACACCAGCTCGGTCCCCGGGATCTCCAGCGGCCAGCGCTTGGGGGAATCGACAACGAGCAGGGGTTTCACGGCGTGCGTCCCCCGGAGGCGCCTCGGCCGGCGGGCTCGATCACGAGCAGGTTTGAATCGTATGTCAGAACCCCGAGCATGATCGCGGCGATCAGCCGGGAGATCGAGACCGTGTAGCGCTGTTGCTCGAACCCTGGGTTGTTGGCCAGTGGATCGGCGACCGTGACGCGGCGCGTCTGCGGGTCGTAGCCGTGCAGCACGACGAAATGCCCGCAGGGCTCGCCCCGGATGTCGTCGTAGTCGTCGTTCGGGCCGAACTCGCGGGCGCAGCGGTACAGGTACGTCGCGCTCAGGCCGGTCAGGATCGGGACGCCCTCGCGCAGGAAACGGGCGATGAGCCTCGCCTTCAGGTCGCGGAAGCGGATGACGCCCCCGAGCCGGAGATACTCGAGATACGAACCGGACGCCACCCGGAAACGGGGATCCTCGACGCACTTGGCGTCCGCCTGCTCACGCAGCTTGCCGATGAGGTGTTGCGAATCCGCCCGGCCGTCCTCGCCGAACCAGGTCGGGTCGAAGACGTGCAGATTGAACGTGAAGAGCCTGGCGCGGTAGCCGCGCGTCAGCGCGTCGATCCCCAGCATCACCGCGAGCGTGCCGCGCCCGGCGCCGGCGGTCTTGAGCGACGCCGCGGAATCGATCACGTCCTTGAGCTCAAGATCCTCGCCCCAGTACCGGTACACGGAATGCAGGCACGTCGGGCCGCACGTCTCGTCGTCCGGCTGCGGGAGGATCTGGAGCGGGAGGACGATCGGGTGATCTGCGTGATGCTCGCTCACTTGGATCCGCGCCGGTGCGAGCCGACGAGCCCGGCGGCCGAACCGTTGGAGTACTCGACCAGCCCTGTTTCCCCGCTGTCAAACGAAGCGCCCGGATCGTAGTAGCACTCGAGGATCGAAGCCATCTGTTCCCGACCCCGCGCGATGCGCCCGACACGCTGCCAGAGCCCGCGTGCGAGGAACCCGCGCAGGGGCTGATCGACCTTGGGGATCCGGGGCCAGACCTGTCGCAGCGCGTCGTCCCAGACCGGGTGATACCGGGTCAGGTCGTCGGGGTGCACGACGGTGCGGTCGCAGCCTTCGTCGATCGGGCGGAAGGGCTGGCAGATGTTGAGGTAGCCGTAGTCGTCGGTCAGCTCCTCGCCCGCCTTGATGTCACGGACAGCGATCTCGAAGTTGTACGCCGTGGTGATGCAGTTCGAGCGGAACGAGTGGTTCACGAACCTCGCGTGATCCCAGCACAGCACCCAGCGTCCGAACGGGTTTCGGAAGCAGTACGTGTCGAGGATCTCACGGTACGGATCGCCCATCGACTCGACTTCGTCCGGTGTGAACTCGCGGTCGAGCTTGTCCTGGGCCCAGGTGATCGTGCCGGCGGGGATGTCGCGCGTGGCGACAACGCCGTGGCCGATGGCGTCGCTGATGAAGCGAAGCGCGGTGTCTGGATGCATCATTGGGCGGGAGCCCTGTGATCGACGCCGTCGTCCAGTGGTCGGAGCCCGTCAAGGTTGGCCACAGTGGCCGGGGCGCAAGTCGGGGCGAGGGCCGGTCGTCAAGCCGCAATAATACATGGATCCGGGCGAAGTCAAGCCGACGGGCGCCGAATCAGCCCGGCCCGGCGAAGCGCGGGTCGCCCCGGTCGTAGTCCTCCGGGTCGGCGACTTCGTCGTTGAGCCACTCGATGATCGCGGCGTACCCCCGGCTCTCCGGGTCGCCGGCGAAGTAGCCGCCGATCACCGACGTCACCCGGAACCCCAGGTGCAGCTGGAACGACAGCGTCGGGTCGTTGAGCCGACCCTGCACGACCTCGACGACGTACTCCTCCGGCGTCAGCCGCTCGGCGAACCGGTGATACCCCCGGAGCCGGGACCCGGCGACGATGCGCCGCAGCCCCAGCTGGCGCGCCAGACCGAACCGCCCGCGCTCGTACAGCCGGCGGCCGATGCCCTGCCCCTGGTAGCCCGGCCTGACCATGACATCCGCGGCGAAGAGCGTGCCGCCCTCGACCGGGTCGTGGTTGGTGAAGTACCCGTTCGATGTCAGGGCGTTCCACGAGCTCGTGTCGGGCGTCGCGTCCCAGTCGATCACCAGCCCCGAGCAGACCCCGACGACCAGCCCCGATCCCTGCTCGACGGCGACGAACTGCCCCTGCGGGAAGACCTTCAGGTGCGAAGTGAGATACTCGGAGTTCCAGGGCGAGATGTCGGGATAGATCATCGCGGCGATCTCCGAGATGCCCGCGAAATGCTCCGGGGTGGTGTTGCGGATCACCAACCGTCGTCGTGGGCGCCGCACCTTCGGGGGCGGCGCGGCCCCGCCGCCGGCCGGGAGCTGGACCGTCTCGATCTTCGGGGACTTCATGCCCTGGCTGTCGCGCAGCGGGCGGACTGTCCCGTGCGCCCGGTTACGCCGCAACACATCCAGCGCGAGCTCGCCGATGACCATAGTCTCCTGGTTCGGGATCCCCTCGGCCAGGATCCCGTCCCGCGCGAAGGGGAAGTCGCTGGGGGTCAGGATCGATGCCTGCCCGTAGTTGAGCGACACCGCCGGGACCATCGGCAGCGATCCCACCGTGGCCGCGTTGACCACGAACATCTGGTTCTCGATCGCCCGCGCCTGGGCGCAGTACCGCACCCGGATGAACCCCTGGCGGTCGTCCGTGTAGCTGGGGACGACGAGGATCACGGCGCCCGCCTGCGCCGCGGCCCGGCACAGCTCCGGGAACTCGACGTCGTAGCAGATGGCGATCGCCAGGCGCCCGAAGGGCGTGTCGAAGAGCCGGAAGGTGTCGCGCGGGCTGACCTTCCAGACCTCGTGCTCGAAGCGGGTCATGTTGATCTTGCCCTGCGTCGCGTGCGAGCCGTCGGGCGCGAAGAAGTAGCTGTCGTTGTACACCTTGCCCGCGTCGTCGGGGTCCGGCGAGGCGATCGTGCCGGCGATGATGTGGATCCCGCACTCCCTCGAGAGCTTCTCGAAGACCTCCACGTAATCGGGCGCCCGCCGCGCGAGCTCGCGGATCTGCACTTCCATCGGGCGGCGTACGTCCCCGAGCGTCAGGAGCTGCACGGTGAAATACTCGGGGAAGACGAGCAGATCGCAGTCGTAGTCCGCCGCGGTGTGCACCAGCCCCGCCACCTGCTCGCGAAACTCCTCGAAGCCGCGGATCGGACGGACGAAATACTGCAGGGCGGCGACGCGGGCTCGGTTCACGGGGGGCTCCGGGTGCTGTTGGAGTCTCGGGAACGTCAGGATAGCGACGCGCCCGGATCCTGCCCGGAGAACGCAGCGATCGGCGCGAACTGCTCCGGTTCGCGGAGCGCATCGCCGCCGGCCACTCGAAGCACAGCTCCGTCGCGACGGCGAAGAACTCCGGCGGGCTCGTCGAACCGTAGGGATCGTGCAGCGCCCCATGCCCACGGCGCATCTCCTCGATCAACTCCGCGTGCGCTTGCCCCAGCACGCGGCCCACTCCCGGGAGCGCGGGTCAGTGCGCCTGCCTAGCCGGACGCTGGGGGACCAGAAGGACGCACGCGATGATCAAGGCCAGCAGGGCCCCGGTCGCGCCGTAGCGGCTGAGCGCCAGGCCGCCCTCGCTCAGCGGTTTGTCGAGCAGGTCCCCCACCGCGGCGCCGAGGGGCCGGGTCAGGATGAACGCCGACCAGAAGATTGTCGTCCGCGACACCCTCGTCCATCGGTACAGCGCCAGGACGACCGCGAGCAGGGCGATGAAGAGGATCGCGGCGCCGCCGAAACCCCACGCCTGCGACTCGGCCGTCCAGTCCCCGAGGGCGGTGCCGAGTGTCTGGGAGAACATGATGGTGACCCAGTAGAACAGCTCCGCGCGGGGTGTGGCGATCGTCCGGAAGGAGACCGTCCCGAGCGAGAGTTTCCACACGCCGAGCGAGCCCAGCAGCAGACCGAGCAGCAGCAGGGATCCCCCCTCGTACCCGATTCCCAGGTCGCGTGTGGCGAAGTCGGCCAGGGTCGTGCCCACCGTTGTCGAGGCGATGATCGTCGCCCAGTACAGGAACGGGTGGAAGCGGCGGGCGACGATCTGCATGACCACCATCGTCAGGAAGAGCGCCGCGAAGATCGCCGTGCCGACGAGGTACCCCAGGTTCATCGACATCGAAACGGCGTCGCCCCCGGTCTCGCCGAGCGTCGTGGCCGCGATCTTGATGACCCAGAAGATCAGCGTGACCTCGGGGACCTTGGTCAGCGCGGCGTGGGCGCGGTTGTGCATGCGGGCTCCTGCGGAATGGGGCTGGTGATGGTTCGGCGAGGGTACGCCCGCCGCTCGGCCGGATTCATGACGGTTCAATGATTCCGCTGATTCCGGTTGTGCTGATCCAGCTCCTCCATGAGGTCCATCTGGAGCCGCTGGATCTCGATCAGCCGCTGCCACTGGTGCGTCAGGAGCTGGTCGAGCTTGGTGTGCAGCAGGCGGACCTCGACCTCGGCCTTGAGGTTCACGCGGTAGTCGTACTCCGCCTGGAGCCGGTCCTTGGCTGCCTGGCGGTTCTGGCTCATCATGATGATCGGCGCCTGCAGGGCGGCCAGCGTCGAGAGCACCAGGTTGAGCAGGATGTAGGGGTACGGGTCGAATGGCTTGCTCAGCATCGCGGTGGCGTTGACTCCCATCCAGGCGACGATGATCACGGCGAAGAGCCCGATGAACGTCCAGCTGCCGCCGAACTTCGCGACGTGGTCCGCGACGCGCTGCCCGATGGTCAGGCGTTCGCTGAACTCCTCGTTGATGTTCGCCGCGACAAGCTCCTGCTCGCGCAGCGCCTCGACGACCTGCTCGTCGAGCGCCGTCAGCTCGCCGTGCTCCTCCTCGAGCAGCGTCCGGACATATTCGGAGCGGTACCGCGCGGCGCAGTCCGCGCAGACCGGCCTGGCGGGGTCGTAGTCGGGGTGGTCCGCCCGCATCCGCTCGGCGACGGCGTGCCGCATGGCGCCGCCGACGTACATCGCGCCGATCGGCGAGCGGGCGCCGCAGATCTGGCATTCGGCGGTCTCGACATGTTTCGTCATGCGGCGCTCCGGTGATTCGCCCGGACGGCGGGATGTGAAGGGGAGAGTCTCGGTAGTCTATCTGAAGCGCGCCGGGCGCCGGCGACGCGGCGGACCGAACCATGAAGACCGAAGACTCCAACCCGCAGTGCGTCGCGCCGGACCCGGTCGGGTTGGCGGCGATCTGGCGCTGGGGCAGGCGGCTGCTGCTCATCGGCGCACCGGCGCTGCTCCTCTGGCTCGTCAGGAACGAACTCCACGCGCTGGACATCCAGCGTGTGCGGGCCGTGCTGGACGGTGCGGACGGGCGGAAGCTGCTCGCCGGTTGCGGCGCCGCGTTCCTGGCGCTCGCCGTGATGGGTCTCTACGACGCCGTCGCCTTTCCGGGCGGCTCGAGCGGCCGGCTCGGCTTCTGGCGGCGCTGGTCGCTCGGGGCCGTCCTCTTCGGGTGGACCAACTTCATCGCGATGGGGCCGCTCGGCGGGCCGACGCTGCGGCTGATCGCCTACCGGAAGTACGGCCTGACCGCGACGGAGATCACCCGCGGCATGGTTGCGCATTACCTGGGCTCGGCGACCGGGCTCGCCGCCTGGCTTCTGGCGGTCTGGCTCCCGATCGGCGTCGGCGTCGAGGCGTTTCTCGTCCGCGTCGCGATCGCGTTCGGCGCCTCGCTGGCGCTCCCGATCCTGGCGGCAAGGGCGCTGACGCCGATCCTGAAGAGGCGCCGCTTCGGCGCCGAGCTGGATCACCTGCCGCTGGCGCCCCTCGGGATGGTGTCGTTCTTCGACTGGGGGCTGACGCTCGCGTCGTTCTGGCTGCTCGCCTCCAGCGTCGGGGTCGGGCTCGACCCGACCGACGCGGCCCGGACGGTGTACCTCGGCCACTTCGCCGGCATGCTCAGCATGATCCCGGGCGGGCTCGGCAGCGCCGACGCCGTCTGGTTCAAGGGTTTCGCCCTGATGGGGATCACGCACGAATCCGCGGCCGCGGCGATCGTCGCGTTCCGCGGCGGGTTCTACCTGACGCCGTGGCTGGCGTCGCTGATCGCGATCTATGTCTTCGTTGTCAGTCGCTCCGAGCGGATGCGTCTGTGGCAGCGTCGCCTGGTGGCCGGCGCGGTGATGCTCAACGCGGCGCTGCTGCTGATCAGCGCCGCGACGCCGGCGCTGCGCGACCGCCTCGACGCCGTCGCCAGGTTCGTCCCGCTCGGTGCGATCGAGGCGTCCCACGCGGTCGCCGTCGCGACCGCCGCGATCATGCTCTTTCTCGTCCGGGGCCTGCTCCGGGGGTATCGGTCGGCGTACTTCATGGCGATGGTGATGCTGGCCGCCTCGGCCCTGGCGCACCCGCTCAAGGGCGGCGATTACGAGGAATCGGTCGCGGCGCTGCTGCTCATGGCGCTGCTCTTCGGCGTGCGCAAGGCGTTCACCAGATCCGGAAGAACGCCGATCGGTTGGGAGGTCACTCTCGCCGCGGGGCTCGGAGCGCTGGCGATCTTTCTTGTCTCGGGATTCGCAGCTTTCGAGCACATCCGCTACCGGCAGGACCTCTGGACCACCTTCGCCGACAGGGCCGAGGCGAGCCGGTTCCTCCGCGGAGGCGTGCTCCTGGCGGCGATCGTGGGCGCGGCCTTCGTCCGCCAGGCGATGCGACCCGTCAGCCTGTTCATCGTCCCGACAGCGGAGGACATCGCCAGGGCGGAGGACTTCGCCCGCCGGCATGCGGACTCGGCCGATCCGCTGCTCGTCGGCGGTGGCGACAAGGGCGTCTGGTTTCACAACGACCCCGCCAGGCCGGACGAGCCGACCGCGATCTTTCTGTTCCAGCGACGGGGCGACCGGATCATCGTGTTCAAGAACCCGGTCACGGCCGAGAACACCGACCCCGCGCCGGCGATCGACGCCTTCCTCCGATACTGCGAGGAGCTGGACGTCGAGCCCATCTTCTCGATGATCTCCACGGAGTGGATGGGCCGGCTCCACGACTTCGGCTTTCATTTCCTCAAGATCGCGCAGGAGGCCGTCGTCCCGCTCGATGGATGGACCCTGCAGGGCGGGCGCAACGCCGGTTTCCGGCGGACGATCCGGGACATGGAGAAGGCGGAAATCCGGTTCGAGGTCTGCAACCCGCCATTTGACGGCGCGACCATCGATCAGCTCCGCGCCGTCAGCGACGCGTGGCTCGCCGCCAAGGGCGGGCGCGAGCTCCAGTTCAGCGCCTGTTGCTTCTCCCCCGCCTACCTGCAGCGCCACCCCGTGTGCGTCGCCCGGGACGCCTCGGGGTCGATCGTCGCCTTTGCGAACCTCCTCCTGACCAGACCCGGCGGACCCGCGACACTGGACTTCATGCGCTACCGCCCGGGAATCATCGACAACCTGATGGACTTCGTCATTATCCGCACGTTACAGACCGCCGCGGAGTCCGGCGCCACCTCGTTCAGCCTCGGTGGCGCCGCGCTGAGCGATGTCGGCGTCCAGCGCGGCTCGCGGGTGGTCGAGCGCGCGCTGCACCTCTTCTCCACACGGGCGGAGCGCCTGTACAACTACCGGGGTCTGCTCCTTTACAAGTCGAAGTTTCATCCCGCCTGGGAGCCCCGGTACCTCGCGTACCGGCAGCCCTGGGACTGGGCGTCCGCGCTGCTGGCCAACGCCCGCCTGGTCGAGGCCGGGAGCCGGGCGGACCGGAGGCGCATCGCCGCCGCGAGGATCGGCGCCGGATCCTGAAGCGCCGACGCCGCGCCGAACACAACAGCGACCACATCCTGTTTGCGATCCGCATGCAGCGTCAATAGGATGCGTGCACGTGGCCGGTGTGAGTCGCAGCGCTGAGTCCATCACGCGTCGAATCCAACCCGCGGCGCCGGCGCGCGCCGCAGCGCAGCCAGAAACCGACCCTCGAATCAGGCTGACCGAGGCAGGAAACCCTGACGAGAAGGAGCATCACCGTGAATCGCTTTTCACCCGCCGAAGTGATCGCAACGGCGGCCCTGCTGGCCGGCGTCACCGGGTGCGCCTCGACTTCGCTGGACCGGAACAAAGCCGTCGTGCTCGCCAACGCCCGCGCCTACAACGAGCACGACATCGCCGGGCTGCGCGACACCATGGCGCCGGACCTCGTGCGCCGGTGCCAGGCCACGCCGGACATCACGGTGCGCAGCGCCGACGACTTCATCGCCTTCGCCACGCGGGAATGGAAGACGTTCCCCGACGGACGACTTGAGGTCGAACGCCTCGTCGCCGAGGGCGACCGGGTCGGCCTCTTCGGTCACTTTGTCGGAACGCAGCGGGGCCCGATGGGACCGTTCCCCGCGAGCGATCGCCGCATGGACATCGACTTCGGCGGCGTCTTTAGGATCGAGGACGGCCGCATCGCCGAGATCTGGGTCACGTGGGACAACCTGACCGCGCTGGCGCAGCTCGGGCACTGGTCGCCTGAATCGGAATCTGCAGGCGCTCCAGAAGCAATTGCCCCAGGTAGCTCAGGCCGTCAGACGCCGTGACCGACATCACACAGGATCTGAGGAGCCCGGCATGCAGATCCGCCTGACGATTGAGCTCTGCTGCGGGATCATCGCGCTGCTCGGACTACCCGGGTGCGGCTCGGACGCGAACCTGAGGCAGCGGTTCGACAGCTACCTCGCCGCGAGCAATGCGCACGACATCGAAACGCTGCGGTCGATGACCTCGAACGAGATCGTGTGGCGACTCGGGCCCTACGTCTTCTCCGGCAAGGACGAGGCGATGCTGCCCCACGAGGGCGACGCCGTGATGCGCACGACGCTCGAAGTGCATGACGTCCGAATCGATGGCCGCGTGGTGGAATGCACGCTGATCGAACGGAACGACCAGATCGCCGCGGTCGGGATGCCCGAGTGGCGGCATCATGCGCGATACGTATTTGATGATCAGGGGCGCGTTGTCCTGAAGGAGCCGTGGAAGGCGTCGCCGGATGACGCCGAGGTTGCTCGTCGCCTCCGCCCCTTCCGGATGTGGATCCGGGCGAACCACCCGGAATCGGTCCCGAACTTCGAGGACGTGGCTGAGGTCTTCGGCGCGGCGCCGGCCCGGCGGATGCGGGAACTCATGCAGGAATGGATCGCCGCAGGGAGACCCGGGATGATCGACGAGGGCGCGGCGGTCGTCAGCCCTCCCCGGTAAGCCATACGAGAGCAGGGTGTATCATGGCCCTGTGGAGTCGCAGCCCCATGACGGCAGCAGCCCCGCTTGGCCCTTGAGATCGCGGCGCCGTTGTCTGCGAATCGAACACAGAAGGAGATCAACAATGCGGTTCCTCATGAAGGTCAACATGCCGGTCGAGGCGGGCAACGCCGCCGCAAAGGCCGGCAAGCTCGGCCCGACGATCCAGGCGATCCTGGCTGACCTGAAACCGGAAGCGGCCTATTTCATGGATGACAACGGGCAACGCACGGGGATCATCATCCTGGATATGCAGGACGCGTCACAGATCCCCGCCATCGCGGAACCCTGGTTCCTGGCGTTCAATGCGAGCGTCGAACTCCATCCGGTCATGGTCCCGGCCGACCTCGCGAAAGCCGCACCCGCGATCGAGCAGGCCGTCAAGAAATTCGCTCGCTAGACAGTCGATGCGACTTCGTACATGACGCTCCCGTGCACCGGGCGTTCCTGCCGGGCAGTCGCGGATGATGAAAAAAAAGCCCCGCATCGGCGGGGCTTTCAAAGCGAGGCGGACGGGACTCGAACCCGCAACCACCGGATCGACAGTCCGGTACTCTAACCAATTGAGCTACCGCCCCATATTGGGGTTCCATCGGCTCGTTGCCGGGCCGGGTGGAGAAATGTAGCCGACCCCCCGGACGTGTCAAGTCGCCCGGCCGCCGGCCGGGTTTCTCCCCAAGTTGCGCTCGCGCAGACGCTCGATTTCCGGGTCTTCATCGCTTATCCGGACAACACCCCATCGGGCGGGCGCCGGGGCTCACTTGCTCTCGAACCACGTCCGGGCCGAGGCCGCCTCAACCACCAGCGGGACCCGCAGCTCCATCGCGCGCTGCATCCGGTCCACCACCAGCGCCATCGTCGCCTCCGTCGCCTCCTCCGGCGCCTCGAAGACCAGCTCGTCATGGATCTGCAGCAGCATCAGGACTCCGTCGATCTCCGGCTCCGGTCTCTCTCCCGCCGCGATGCGCCACGTCTGGGCGTGCGGGCTCAGGCGCCGGTGCAGATCGAGCATCGCCAGCTTGATCAGGTCCGCCGCGGAGCCCTGGACGACCGAGTTGATCGCGATGCGCTCCGCGAGCGCGCGCTGCTGCGGGTTGCGCGCGTCGATGTTGGTGATCTGCCGGCGCCGGCCGAGGATCGTCTCGACGTAGCCGAACCGCTTCGCCTGCGCGATGCACTCTTCGAGAAAGGTCGTGATGCCGACGAACCGGCGCTTGTAGTCGTCGATGATGGCGCCGGCCTCGGTGTTGGAGATCCCCAGCCGCCGCGCGAGGCCGAAGGGGGTGACGCCGTACACGATGCCGAAGTTGACCATCTTGGCGCTGTCGCGCTGGGGGCCGGTGACGTCCGCGAGCTCGACGCCGTGGATCTGCGCCGCGACGGCGCGGTGGATGTCCTCGCCTTTCTCGAAGGCCTCGATCAGACCCGGGTCGCGGGAGAGGTGGGCGAGCACCCGGAGCTCGATCTGCGAGTAGTCGGCGCCGATCAGCACGCGCCCGGGCGGCGCGACGAACGCCTTTCGGATCGCCCGGCCGATCTCGGTGCGGATCGGGATGTTCTGGAGGTTCGGATCGGACGAGGAGAGACGCCCCGTCGCGGCGACCGCCTGGTGGAAGGACGCGTGGATCCGACCCGTCCGGGGGTTGATCGCCTCTTTAAGTGCGACGAGGTAGGTCCCGACGAGTTTGGTCAGCTGCCGGTACTCAAGGATGAGCCGCGGCGTTTCCGACTCAATCTCCGGGTCGGTCCCGAGTTTCTCCAGCACCTCCGCGTCGGTCGAGTACCCCGTCTTCGTCTTGCGCAGCGGCTTGATCCCCAGCCCCGGCTCGTCGGGGTCGTCCGGCGCGTTGAACAGGATCCCGGCGAGCTGCTTCGGGGAATCCGGGTTGAAGGGCCTCGGCGCCGATTCCAGAATCCGCTCGCGGAGCGTGTCGATCTGCCCGGCCAGCGCCTCCGCCTGCCGATCCAGCTCGTCCGGATCACACGCGATGCCGTTCCACTCCAGCTCCGCCAGCACCTCCACCAGCGGCATCTCCGTCTTCGAAAAGAGCTCGCCCAGCCGCATCACGCCGATCGTCGGCGCCAGCGTGTTGCGCAACTGCAGCGTCACGTCCGCGTCCTCGGCCGCGTAGGCGCAAGCGTCGTCGAGGGGGACGCGATCGAACGTGCGCTGATCCTTTCCGGTCCCGATCAGGTCGGTGATGGGCTGGCAGCGGTGATTGAGCAGCGCCAGCGCCAGCGCGTCCATGCCGTGCGAGGAGCGCGAGGAATCGATCAGGAAGCTCGCGACCATCGAGTCGAACACGATCCCGCGCAGCTCGACACCCGCCTGGCGGAGCACGAGCAGATCGAACTTGATGTTGTGCCCGCACTTGGGCCTGTCGCCGTCCTCGAGGATCGGCCGGAGCGCATCGAGAACCGTCGATCCGTCGAGGTGCTCGCCGGGCTGACGCGAGCGCACAGGGACGTACCACCCGGTCCCGGGCTTGGTCGAGAACGACAGCCCCACCAGGTCCGCCTGCCTCGGCGAGAGCGAGGTCGTCTCCGTGTCCACGGCGATCATCTCGGGGCCTTCGAGCTCCTTGACGAGCGCCGCCAGGTCTTTCTTCGTGCGCACACAGCGGTAGTCCCCCTCGGGCCGGGCGTGCGCCGGCATCGGCGCCTCGTCGAAGAGCCCGCCGAAGGACGCCGGCGCGGCAATCTGTTTCGGCTCCGCCTTCGCCCCCCCACCGCCGGCGATGAGCTCCTTGAGATCCGTGCGGTGCCGGTTGAATCCGAGCTCTGCGAAGATCGGATCGAGGACGTTCAGATCAAAGTTCCGTGTCTGGAAGTCGTCGAGCTTGAACTCGACCTTGACGTCGTCCTTGAGCGTGACGAGCTTCTTCGAAAGCCCCAGCAGGTCGATCGACCCGCGGATGTTTTCGCCGCGCTTGCCCTTGATCTCGTCGGCGTGCTCGATGACGCCGGCGAGGGAACCGAACTGTTCGAGCAGGTCCGCCGCGGTCTTGGGCCCGACGCCCGGGACGCCCGGCACGTTGTCCACGCTGTCGCCGGTGAGCGCGAGCAGGTCGATGACCTGATCCGGGCGCACGCGCCGGTCTTCGAGCAGCTTCTCGACGTCGATGACCTCGTCCTTGTGCGCATCGAAGAGCTCGACACGGCCTTCTTCGAGCAGCTGCATCAGGTCCTTGTCCTTGGAGACGATCCGGATCAGCACGTCCGGGTGCGCCGCGCGGACCTTCCGGACGATCGTCGCGATGACGTCGTCCGCCTCGACGCCCTCCTCGCCCAGGATCGGGGCGCCGATGTCGTGGACAAGCTGGATGCACCGGCCCACCTGCGGGCGCAGGTCCTCCGGCATCGGGTCGCGGTTGGCCTTGTATTCGGGGTAGATCTCCGAGCGGAAGGTCTGCCGGTCCCCGGAGACATCGACGACCATCGCCAGGTAGTCCGGCTTCTGCTCGCGGAGTATCTTCAGGAGCATCCCGGCGAAGCCGAAGGTCGCGTTGGTCGGCTCCTTTGTGACCGGCGACGACATGGGCGAGCGGATCGCGTGGTATGCGCGGAAGATCTGCGCGTGGCCGTCGATGAGGAGGAGGGTCTTCACGTCGGGGTGTCCGTGGCGTGCAGCGCGGCGAACCTGGCGCGCATCGCGTCGGTCAGCTCGACATCCCTGCGCCCCATCATCGCCTGCGCCGTCTGCAGGAACTTGTCCAGGCGGAACCGCGAGCGACCCGCGTCCGTGATCCACTCGAAGCGTCCCACGCATGTCGGGGGCGGCGCCGTGCTGGCCAGCATCGAGCCCGTGCCCACCACGGCGCCGGTCATGAGCTGCGTCCCGATCGACGTCTTGACGTGGTCGCCCAGGACCGACCCGAGGAAGGTCATCCCGGTGCGCACGCGGCGGGCGTTCGGCTCGGCCTGCGCCGTCACCTCGCCGTAGGTGTTGAGCAGGTTGGAGTTCGTCGTCCCGGCGCCGAGGTTGATCCACGAGCCCAGCCACGAGTCGCCGATGTGCCCGTCGTGCGCCTTGTTGGTGAAGCTCTGGATGATCACGCCGTCGAGCTCGCCCGCGACTTTGCACGTCGGGCCGATCGAGGTATTCCCCTTGAGCAGCGCGTGCTCGAGGATCTTCGACCCGGCGCCGATGGCGCAGGGCCCCAGCACCACGGCTCCGTGGCGGATCATCACACCCGCCCCGATCCGGATCGGCCCCTCCGCAGCGTCGAGCACCGCCGAAGCGGCGATCGTCGCGGACTCGTGGATCTCGACCGGGTGATCCCCGCAGATCTCGAAGCGGGGTTTCCTGGGTCTGAGATCGGTGAGCCCCATGAGGTCCACGGCGATCGCGGCGTCGCGGAACCGTACGGCGTCCCAGGGGTGGTTGAGCAGCTCCTGGCGCTGTGATTCGGACCGGTCGATCCCCCCGGGGAGGCGCCCCGTCTTCAGCAGCGCCGTCGCGTCGGCGCCACGGAGCCTCGCCGCGACCACATCGCCGGATTCAGGATCGACGACCGCCTCGCCCGGGGCCAGCCCGGCCCAGGAGGGATCGGGGATTGGGCTGCGGCCATTCACCAGGAAGGCGTCGTCGTCCTCATACGCCGTCAGCAGACGCGATTCGCAGGATTCGGCGGCAATCCCGCGCATCACCTCGGGCACGGCGACGCCGGCGAGGGGCAGCGGGAACGACCGGACGATCCGCTCCAGCGTCGTGTCGGCGCCGGTGCGGAGGGCGAAGCTTGGGCGCAGGTCGGTCAACGGCCCGAGGGCGCCGCGGCCGTCATCGAACACCAGGATCGCCGCCGGCGGTTTCGTCATGCGCGCCAGTGTACCGCCAGCCCCGTTCCGGGGGCGGGAACGGGGCTGGCGTTGGGGATCATGCCGGGTTGTCGTCGGTGCGGATCAGTAGTCGAGGTCCGTCTCGGCGGCGCGGATGAGCGCATCGAGGCTCGAATCGCGGTCGCCCGCGTCGCGCGCCGCGTACGCCGCGTCCAGCGAGGCCGACGGGTCGTGCAGGATGTAGCGCAGCGCCGCGACCATGAAGAGCGAATCGCGCTGCTCCCTCGGCGACTTGGCCTCCTCGGCGTCGTAGGCGTAGCGGGACTCGAGCAGGGCGGCCAGGTTGAGCAGCCTCGTGTCCAGCGGCAGGTAGCCAAGCTCGCCGTCGTCGATCCGGAAGGCACGGCGCATCGACCACACCGCGCGGGACCTGTCGTTCATCTGGGCCGCGGCGATCGCGTAGCCCGCCTTGGCGGCGGAGGAATCGCCCCAGCGCTGGACCCGGGTGGAGAAGAACTGCAGCGCCTCCTCGTCCCGGCCCGTCGCCAGGTGCTCCCAGCCGGCGTCGAAGTCGTACACCGGGCGCGCCTTCTCGACCGGCACGTACACGACCTCGGGGTCGTTGTCGATCACGACAACTGAAGCGGGCGAGGCATACGAGCCGTAATACGGGCGATAGGACGAGTAGCCGACGGTGTAATAGGGCCACGGGTCGCACCAGTCGTCCCAGAGCCCGCCGAGGCCGATCGAAAAGCTCAGGCCCTCGTGCCGCCACGAGTAGCCGATCGAGTACGAGGGGCAGAAGTACGAGAAGGGCCGCCACCACGAGCCGTGATAACCGGAAGAGCCGTAGTAGTAGTTGTTGACGATCTTCTTGCTGTTGTTGTTGTGGTGGTTGTTGTGAGAGCCGTTGTTGTGGTTGTTGTTGCCCGGGCGGCGGTAGTCGTCGGGATGCTGCGCGGGTCTGCGGCGATCCTGCTCGCCGCTGCGGGCGCCGTTGTCGCGGTTGTCCCCGCGCCGGTCCCGATTGGCGCGGTCGGCCCGCCCCGCTGAATCACGCTGCCGGTTTCTCGCGAGGTCCTCCCTCGCCTTGGTGCGGTCGTAGGAGTACCGGTAGTCCGGCCTGGGCGTCGCCTGCGCGTTCGCGTTGGCGTCGGTGTCCGGGGAGGATGCGGCGGGCCTGCGGCGATCTCCTGTGCTGTTGCGCGCGTTGTTGCGGGAGTTGTTCCGAGCGTTGTTCTGCGTGTTGTTCCGGGCGGAGCGGGCCGCGCTGTCGCGACCCGGGGCCTCGCTGTCGCTGGCGCCGCCGGAAGTAGAGTTCGATCCGGCGTTCGATCCGGAGTTCGCCGAGGGCGCCGCGGGCCTGTTGGACCGCGCGGCCGGGCGGGATCTGGCGGTCCGGGTGTCCGCCGAGTTGTTGCCCGAGCGGCTGTTCGAGTTGTTGCGCGCGGCGCCGCCGGAGTTCGACGAGCCGCGGCTCCGGCTATTCGAGTTGGCGCTGGAGCCGCCGGACCGGTTTGATGGAGCCGGGCTCGCCTTGGAGGGCGCCGGTCGCTTGGCGGGGGCGGCGGACTTCTGCGCGGGCCTGCGCTTGTCGGCGTCTGCGGCGCTGACGGTTGGCGTCGCGGGGCTGGCGGCTTCGGCGGCGTCGCTGATCGGACCGGCCAGGAGCAGGGCCGCGGTGGCCGTCCCGAGCGCGAGCCAGGATCCGCCGCGACGGCGGACGGCGACCTTTGCCGGAGTGGACGGGCGGCTCAAGAGCGTTGCGTTGTTCATGGTTCACCCTCGTTCAGTGCGCTGCCACCCGGGGTTCATCCTGGAACGCCGAGGCCCAGCATCAGGGGTCGTTTCTCTCAGCAATCATAAACCGGCTGCCGAGCGGGTTGTTCCAGATTGTCCCGGATTTCCCTTCAGACCGGGAACTTGATTCAATCGCTCGATTCAGCGTCGGGAGCGCGATCGATGCCGGGCTCACTGGCGAGCCGGTGCATGACAGCGCCGCCACAACGCTGTTCGGTCATCCTCCACAGCGACGACGCAAGGGCGCCGTGTTGATCCGGCAGATGCCAGAGCGCACCCCCGAACTCCGATCATGGCCCGGCATCACGGAACAGTTTTTACCGGCCCAGGAACACCCACGCTCGCGTGATAACACCGGGACGATCGCAGGTCCGATGAAGCACCGCGTGTGGAACACGGGTTATCTCTGGCATCACCATTCTTTTGGAATCATGGGAGAATCAGAACCCGGCCTGCGAGATGGGACGGTTGTTTGAATAATCTCTTTGCGTGTCTCGCACCCCTGATCAAGTGGTGGTTTTCCCCACCCGAATACAGGTGTGTCCTGTCCGTGAATCCCTGCGCCACAGCCCGCTCGCCGCCTGCCCAACTGCACAGCACACTCCTGTGCGGATGCAATCCTCCAAGAAAGTCATCCGATGCCGGCTTTGTTAGAGAAAGTCATCACCTGTCCCTCGCTGCCCTCACTCCCCGCCGTGGCGATCGAGGTGCTCGAGTTGACGCGTGATCCCAACGTCTCGATCAAGGAGATCGCCAAGGTCGTCGAGAACGACCAGGCGATCGCCTCGAAGGTGCTCCGCACGATCAACTCGAGTTACTACGGGCTCTCGTCGCCCTGCCCGACCATCCAGCGGGCGATGGGCTACCTGGGCCTGAACACGGTCAGGTCGCTGGTGCTGGGTTTCAGCCTCGTCGATTCCTTCCGGAGCGGCGCCGACGAGTCGGGATTCGACCTGCAGAGGCACTGGCGGCGGGCGCTGTACGGCGCCTCCGGCGCCCGCAGCACGGCCAACCGCGCCTGCTCGACCGATCCCGACGAAGCCTTCATCGCCTCGATGCTCCAGGACGTCGGCATGCTGGCCGCGTCGATGGCGCTCGGGGATGATTACAACGAAGCGATCCTGGAAGCGGACGGCGACCACTACGCCGTCGAAGGCATCGAACGGGAACGCTTCGGGTTCACGCACTGCGAGGCCGGCGCGGCGCTCGCGGAGCGCTGGCGCCTCCCCCGGAGCATGATCGAGGTCGTCCGCCACCACCATCACCCCCAGGGCGCTGCGCCCGAGCACCGGGACCTGGTGCAGACCGTCGCCCTGAGCACGCTCGCCGCCGAATCGCTCACGGTCAGCAAGCCGGCGCCACTTATCCAGAAGTTCAAGCGGCTTGGCAGCGAGTGGTTCGAGCTCCCGGTCGATCGCGCCGACGAGCTCCTGAAGTCGATCGCCGACGGGGCGGGGGAGCTCTCGCGGCTGTTCCAGCTCGACACCGGGCACAAGCCCGACGTTGCGGGGATCCTCTCGCAGGCGCAGGAGCAGCAGATCGAGATGCAGATCTCGATCGAGCGGGAGCGGCAGAGCCTGGAGTCCACCGCCACCGAGCTGGAGAAGCAGAACCTCACCGACGGGTTGACCGGCGTCGCCAACCGGAAACGCTTCGATCAGGAGTTCAAGCGGGCGTTCGACGCCGCAATGAATGGCGGCGCGCTCGCCGTCATCTTCATGGACGCCGACCGGTTCAAGCGTGTCAACGACGATCACGGCCACCAGGCCGGGGATGCGGTGCTGGTCGAGCTCGCGCGGCGCGCGACTGAAGCCGTCGGCGCCGAGGGTCTGCTCTGCCGGTACGGCGGCGAGGAGTTCGCGGTCATCGCCAGCGGTGCGAATCGAGTCGCCGGCGCCCGCATCGGGGAGGCGATCCGCAAGGCCATCGAGGCCGCGCCGTTCGACCTCCGGGACGTGCCCGAGTGCCCCGACGAGTTGCCGGTGACGGTCAGCCTGGGCGTCGCGGCGATCGACGTTGACTCGCAACATGCGTACGCCGGCGCGGACGCGCTGCTCAAAGCCGCGGACACCGCGGTGTACGCAGCCAAGCGGTGCGGCCGGAA
Organism: Phycisphaeraceae bacterium; assembly: GCA_020639135.1. Taxonomy (GTDB): domain Bacteria; phylum Planctomycetota; class Phycisphaerae; order Phycisphaerales; family UBA1924; genus JACKHE01. Next base: position 294,370 of record JACKHE010000002.1, on the reverse strand, counting down.
CTGCACCAGGGTGTACAACCCTTCGAAGGCCGCCAGGACGACCCTGTTCCAGTCGCAGGCGGGGCCGCGGGGACAACATGGCTCGGGATCCGGGGAGGCGCACGGTTCGCCGGTGGTGAAGTCGCCGGTTGTTATTGCGAAACCCGAAGGCCGCAAGCCCTGCCTGCTGCTCGTCGAGGACGACCCCATGCATCGCGGGTTGATGCTGACTGCGCTGGCCAACTACGAGCACGTCGATGCGATCGCGGTCACCTGCGCGGAGGAGGCCCTGAACATGCTCGGCATCTGCGCAGGTGAGTGCGCGGGATCCGGTCTGATCCCGGACATCATCCTCATTGATTACACGCTGCCCGGTGTAACCGGGATCGAACTCATCGAGCAGATCCGCGATTCCCCCAGGCACAAGGAAATCCCCGCGATCATGCTCAGCGCCAACGAGGACCGGGCCACCGCTAGCCAATGCATCCGCGCCGGCGCCAACGCGTTCCTGCCCAAGTCACGTATGGCGCAGGACCCGATCGCCATCATCGGGCATCTCGTCGGGTTCTGGACTTCCCTCCGGCTGGCGGCCTGATCGACGATGCCGGTTCGCGCCTGACAACTGATCAGTCGGTACCATGGGGCGATCGAAACGATCTCGCACCGCGCCGGACCATCGCTCCCGTGAACATCATCATCTTTCTGCTCATCGGGCTCGTCGCCGGCTGGCTCGCCGGCCTGATCATGAAGGGCCGCGGGTTCGGGATGGTCGGCAATCTCGTCGTCGGTGTGCTCGGCGCCGTCGCCGGTGGGATGATCTTCGACGCCGCTGGCGTCGAGTCGGCGGGGCTCCCGGGCTCGATTGTCGTCGCGGTGGTGGGCGCCCTTGTCATGCTCTTCTTCATCGGGCTGATCAGGAAGACCGCCGGGTAGGGAGATGCCGGCGCGCGGCTGGAGCGGACGGCGCCGGGGCCTAGACTCCCGCCGAATCAGCGACCCGCCCCATGCGCCACCCCGACCGGCACATCTTCGAGCACACGCACGATTCGCTCTCGCAATGGTTCGCAGAGCGTGGATCGCCGCGCTTCCGCGCCGGGCAGGTCCTCGAGTGGGTTTACGGCAAGGGCGTGATCGACCCCGACAGGATGTCGAACCTTTCGGCCTCCGACCGCGCGGCGCTGGCCGGGGGCATGACCTTCGCCTCCTGCTCGACGATCGAGCACGCCAGCGCCAGCGACGGCGTTCAGAAACTGCTCGTCCAGTGGGATGACGGGGCGTCGTCAGGACTCCCCGTGCTCGACCCGTCGCGGCAGACCGAGTGCGTGATGATCCCCTCGCTCCCGGGTGAGTCGAAGATTCGCAAAACCGCGTGCATCTCGTCGCAGATCGGCTGCCCCGTGGGGTGCCGGTTCTGCGCCTCGGGGATCGGCGGCCTCGACGGCAACCTCTCGGCGGGGCGGATCGTCGAGCAGGTCTGGATGCTGGGCCGCCTGCCGGGCGTCGAGCGGATCTCCAACGTGGTCTTCATGGGGATGGGAGAGCCGCTGGCGAACTTCGCCGCGGTGACGCGGGCCGTGCGCACCATCGCGGCGCCGTGGGGGCTGGGCATCGGCGCGCGGAAGATCACGATCTCGACGGTGGGACTGCCCCGGGCGATCGAGCGGCTGGCGGACGAGCTGGAGCTCCCCGTCACGCTGGCGCTCTCGCTGCACGCGCCCAACGACGACCTCCGCCGCGAGCTGATCCCCTGGTCCGAGCACACGACGATCGCCGAGCTTGTTGAAGCCTGCGCCGTGTGGTTCGACCGGACCGGGCGCGAGATCACCCTGGAGTACATCCTGCTAGGCGGCTGCAACGACTCCGCCGACCAGGCGAAGGAGCTCGCCGGGGTGTGCAAGCGGCTGCGCTGCAACGTCAACCTGATCCGCTACAACGAGGTCGAAGGTCTGCCCTACCATCGACCGACCGACGAGCGCGTCCGCCGGTTCCAGGAGACGCTCCGCGAGCGCGGCGTCAACACCCACATCCGGGCGAGCCGGGGGCGCGACATCGCCGCCGCATGCGGGCAGCTCCGGCACGAACGGATCACAACATGATCAGTGCCACTACACAGGCTTTGTTGTGTAGTGCTCTTCCAGAAAAGCACGAATCCGGGAAACACTACAACCCCAAAGCGGGTTGTAGTGGCAAGATCACCGGAACCAATCGCCGCACTTGGTCAGATCGACATTCCCCCCGCTGACGATCACGCCGACGCGCTTGCCGGCCGTGTCAATCTTGCCCTCGCGCCCGGCCTCGAGCAGCGCCGCGATCGGCAGGCACGCGGTGGGCTCGACGACGATCTTCATCCGCTCCCAGACGAGCCGCATCGCCCGGATCAGCGCATCGTCGGGCATTGTCATCATGGCGTCGACGTTGGCGCGGATGATCGCGAGCGTGAGTTCGCCCAGCGAGTTCGTCCGGGCGCCGTCGGCGATGGTGTCGGGGACGTCGATCTTCACGAGCTCGCCGGAGCGGTGCGACCGCAGCCCGTCGTCGCCGAGCTCCGGTTCGACGCCGATGATCCGGCAGCCCGGGGCGATCGCCCTGGTCGCGATCGAGGTCCCAGAGAGCAGCCCGCCGCCGCCGCAGGGCGCCGCGATGATGTCCAACCCACCCACTTCCTCGAAGAGCTCCAGCGCCGCCGTCCCCTGCCCGGCGATGACATGCGGGTGATCGAATGGCGGGATGATCGTCAGCCCGCGCTCGGCGCCCAGCTGCTTCGCCAGCGCCTCGCGGGATTCCTCCGAGGGGTCGAACTCGATCACCTCGGCGCCGTAGCCGCGCGTCGCCGCGAGCTTGACCGGCGGCGCGTTGCGCGGCATGACGATCGCCGCATGGATCCCGAGCAGCCTCGCCGAGAGCGCCACGGCCTGGGCATGATTCCCGGATGAGAAGGTCAGCACGCCGCGCGCCCTGTCCTCGTCGCCGAGCCTGGACAGGGCGTTGAAGGCGCCGCGGAACTTGAACGCCCCGACGCGCTGGAGGTTCTCGCACTTGAAGAAGACCTCGGCGCCGGTCAGCTCGTTGATGGCGCCGCTTGTGAGCACCGGCGTGCGGTGCGCGACGCCGCGGATCTGTTCGGCGGCGGAGCGGACATCGTCGATCGTGACGGGGATTGTCGTTGTCGGTGTCATGTCCACCAGAGGATACACTCCAGCCATGCACATCGACCCCGCGAAGCTCGACCTCTCCGAACGCTACAAGCTGCAGATCGGCGCCATCATCCCCCGGCCCATCGCGTGGGTCTCGACGGAGTCGGAGGCGGGCGTCCTCAACCTGGCGCCCTTCTCGTTCTTCAGCGCCATCGCCGCCGAGCCCTGCACGCTGCTCATCTGCCCCTCGAACAGGCCGGACGGGAGCGAAAAAGACACGCTCGCCAACGCCTCGGCCACGGGGGAGTTCGTCGTCAACATCGTCGGCGAGGCGCAGGCGCGGGCGATGTCCGCCACGGCGGAGAACGTGCCGGCCGATGTCAGCGAGTTCGACTTCGCCGGGCTCGAGCCGGCCCCGAGCGCCGTGGTCAGGCCCCCGCGCGTCGCCGGCGCGCCGGTCAGCTTCGAGTGCCGGACGCGAGAGATCATCCGCCTCGCGCCGGGAACTCCCAACGGCGGCAACGTCGTCATCGGCGACATCGTCGGCGTCCATGTCGAGGACGGGATCATCGACGACCGCTACCGGATCGACCCGGCGAAACTCGCGGCGGTGGGGCGCCTCGCGGGGCTCTCCTACTGCTCGACACGCCACATCGTCGAGATCCCCTGGGGCGAGAAGGCGCTGGGCGCCCCGGCGCCGGAGTTCGGCTGATCCCGATCCCCGATCCTGTCAGGTTGACCGCTGGAACATCGGGAGTTGCCCCCGCTCCAGGATGCCCTTGGTCAGCGGGTGGTCGATGTCGATGCGGTAGTCGCCGTCGTAGCACGCCGTGCAGAAGTGCTCGCGCCCGGTGGATTCTGTCTGGGCGCAGTCCAGCAGCCCCTCGAGCGAGAGAAACGCCAGGCTGTCCACGCCGAGGAACTCGGCGATCTGGTTCACCGTCCGGCTCAGCGCGATGAGCTGGCTCGGCTCGGCGAAATCGACGCCGAAGTAGCACGGGAACCGGATCGGCGGGCAGGAGATCCGCAGGTGGATCTCCTTGACGCCCGCGTCGCGGAGCTGCTTCATCTTCAGCTGCGTCGTGGTGCCGCGGACGATCGAATCATCCACGACGACCAGCCGCTTGCCGCGGACGATCTCCTCGACGACGTTGAGCTTGAGGCGCACAGCCGCGGCGCGGGACTCCTGCGTGGGCTTGATGAACGTGCGACCGACGTAGCGGTTGGGCACGATCCCCTCGCGGTACGGGATGCCGCTGGCCCGCGCGTACCCGTTGGCGGCGGATCGTCCTGAGTCGGGCATGGGCATGACGAAGTCCGCCTCGACAGGGCTCTCCTGCGCCAGCCGCTCGCCGAGACATTCACGGACGAGCTGGACCGACTGCCCCGTGATCACGCTCGCGGGGCTGGCGAAATAGACGTGCTCGAAGACGCAGTGCGCCCGCCGGGGCGCGGGTTCGGCGAAGCGCCTCGACGAGACGCCGTGATCGCTGAGCGTGACGATCTCGCCGGGCTCGACGTCGCGGATGATCTCGGCGCCGATGGCGTGCAGCGCGACCGTCTCGCTGGCGACGACCGGTGCGCCGCACGGCATGCGCCCCAGCGTCAGGGGCCTCCACCCCCACGGGTCCCGCGCCGCCTCGATGCGATCGGGGAACAGGAAGGCGATCGAGAAGGCGCCCTGGAGCCGGCGCAGCGTCGCGGCCAGCGGGTCCACCGCGGACTGCTGCTCGGGAGACGCGAGCACATGCACGACGACCTCGGTGTCGCTCGTGGAGTGGAAGATCCGGCCCTGCTGCTCGAAGTCGTGGCGGATCGGGGCCGCGTTGACAAGGTTCCCGTTGTGCGCCACGGCGACCTGCCCACCGATGTAGGACTCGACGATGGGCTGGGCGTTGGCCATCTCGGAGCCGCCTGTGGTCGAGTAGCGGTTGTGTCCCAGCACGCCCAGCAGCCGGCCCGAAGCCCCGCCGGAAGGCGCCGTGGCGACGCCCGGCCTGCCGGGCCAGCCCTGCAGATCCCGGATGACCGGCTCGGAAATGACCTCGGGGACCAGCCCCATGCCGACATGACTGTGAATCGAAACGCCGTCGGTGATGGCCATCCCCGCCGATTCCTGCCCCCGGTGCTGCTGCGCGTAGAGGGCGTAATACGCGGCCAGGACCGGCGAATCGCCGCCCCAGATGCCGAAGACGCCGCATTTTTCCTTAGGATCTCCGCCTCCCCCACCTTCCGGAGATGGTTGCGTCAGCAGCGGCAGTGGGATCCGGTGTGCCAATGGGGTCCTCTCAGGGTGGTCTGTGGACGCTATCGACCGGAACCCGCATCGGCAAATCATTGGCCACCAAGCCTTGACGGGGCGGGTCGGGGCGACTGAAATCAGCCTCACATCCAAACGACCGGATCACCATGGCCTGAGCCGCAGCCGCGGGCACTCACGCCGATCGCTTCCCAGGGTCCGCCGGTGTCGGCGAACCAGTCCGGTCGGGAAGCTCACCGCGGAAGCGTCCAGTGTGGCGCGACCGCCGAACAGACGGAGCAGGACTGATGGCCCGATACACCGGACCGAAGGTGCGTCTCTCGCGCCGCGTCGGCGTCCCGATCGCCGACATCCCCAAGCACACCACCAAGCGCCAGCTGAACCCCCCGGGCATGCACGGCTACCGCGGTCGCCGCATGCGCGACTACGCCGTGCGCCTGAACGAGAAGCAGAAGCTGCGCTACCACTACCACGTGATGGAGCGTCAGTTCCGCCGGTACGTCGATGACGCGACGCGCCGCAAGGGCAACACCGGCGAGGTGCTGCTCCAGTTGCTGGAGCGCCGCCTCGACAACGTCGTCCGCCGCATGGGCGTCGCCAGGACCATCTGGGCCGCGCGGCAGCTCGTTGCGCACGGCCACGTGCAGGTCAACGGCGTGAAGGTGGACCGCCCGAGCTTCAACCTGCGCGTCGGCGACAGGGTGACCTTCAAGCCGGGGATCGCCAAGCTGCTCCGGGAGAACATGGAGTCGATGGTGGGGCACATCGTCCCCGAGTGGATCGACTTCAACCCGGGCGAGCTGACGTCGAAGATCGTCGCGCTGCCGACGAGCGACCAGATCCCCTTCGAGGTCAATCCCAACCTGATCGTCGAGTTCTACCGTTGATCTGAACCCGCGCCGGGCCGGCGGGTGGTCCCCATGCGGACGCCCCGCCGGCTCGCGGCGCGATTCTTCGCGCCCCGCGCACCGGCGCAGGGCGCCCCCGGTCCCGCCGCGATTCCCGGCCGGCACAAGGACGGTTCCTGCCCATGTTCAAGCTGCTCCGCAAGTACGACAAGTGGATCCTCGCCATCGGCGGCTCGCTGCTCATGGTGGTCTTTCTGCTCCCCCAGGCGCTCCAGCAGTTCGGCGCCAACCCGCGCAAGTCCGCGATCGCCAACACGGACGACGGCACGATCATCGAGCAGGACCGGATCGACGCCCAGCAGGAGCTGGGCATCCTCGAATCCATCAGCCCACTGATCATCAACTCGATGCTGCAGTTGGGATACAACCCCGACGGCGCCGAGGACAGCGATCTCAACATCGCGATGCACTGGCTGCTCCTGACCCGGGAGGCCAAGCGCAACGGGCTCGTCGGGGGCGCGCAGGACGGCCGCGGGTTCCTCGCTGTCGCGGCGCGGTTCCTCGCCCGGCAGTACGTCCTCCAGAACCGCTTCCAGCTGGACTTCAACCAGCTCCCCGACATCGAGGCGCAGGTGCGGCAGACCTTCGCCATGCAGCTCGAGCAGGCGAGGTCCAAGGCCATCAACAACGGCTTCCCGCCGCTGATGATCGACCGCACGCTCGCCAAGGCCAGGGGCGTGCTCCGCATGTACGACGCCTATCTCGCTTTCGACCTGCCCGCGATGCAGGAATCGATGGAGCTGTGCCACCGCTACTTCGACGGCGCCGAGATCGTCTGGTATACGGTCGGATCCGAGGCCTTGATCGATCCCGCCTACGAGCCCGACGAGAACGAGGTGCTCATCCAGTACGCCTCCCACAAGGAGGACCTGCCCGGCGAGGGCGAGTACGGCTTCGGGTACCGCGCCGAGGATCGGGTGCGCCTCGAGTGGCTCCGGATCAGCCGGCAGGAGGTCTCCGACGCGGTCTTTGTCGATCCCGTGGAGGCCAACACGCTGTGGCGCGCGAACCGGTCCAGGTACACCGGCGAGTTTGCGCAGGAGCGCGCCAGGGTCGAGACCGACATCCGCAACGAGCGCACCGACGCGATCCTCCGCGACGCCGAGCAGCTCGTCCGCGCCGAGCTGCTCAAGGCCCGAGGCGGGCTCGTCCAGGGCGCCAACGGCCGGTACGAGCTCCCCCCGGACTGGGACGAGATCAAGCCGAAGTTCATCGTCATCGCCCAGCGCATCGGCGCGCAGCTCCGCGCCAAGTACGGCTCCGACATGCCCAACCCGAGCGCCCTGGACGACTCCAGGCAGTGGCGCACCAGGTCCGAAACGCGCGGGATCCCCGTGGTGGGCAACGCCTCGCGCCTGATCGGCCCGCGCAACGTGTCCATCGTCGATCTGGCGTTCTCGACGCCGGAGATCGACCCGGAATCCAGCTACCAGGTCCAGACCGGCGTCGCCTACGGACCGCTCCAGGCCGCGACGACCGGCGACGTGATCTTCTTCCGCGTCATCGAGGCCGCCCCGTCGGCGCCGAGATCGCTCGATGAGGCCAGGGCCGATGTCGTCCAGGACCTCCGCAAGCTCAGGGCGTTCGAGGCCCTGCAGGCCGAGGCGCCCCGCATGATCAACCAGATCATGACCCTCGGCGCCGTCAAAGCCGCCGAGGATCGCGGCGTCACGCTGCTCAAGGGTGTCACGGTCAAGCGTGAGCGCATCGAGCCGATCGACCCGGTCAGCAGCCCGCCGACCTTCGAGATCGTGAAGATCGACACCGACGACTTCCGCAACGCGGTGATGGACCGGGCCGAGTCCTTCGCGATCAACGAGCCGCTGAACCGCCTGCCCGAGAAGGACCTGCTGCTGAGCATCCCGCTCAAGAGCCGGCGCGAGATCGCGATCGTCGGGATCACCAACAGGATCCCCCTGACGATCGAGGCGTTCCGCATGGTCGAGGCCGAGGCCCTGCAGTACGACCGGACGAGGCAGTTCAACATCAACGCCCTCGCCGCGTGGCCGTACTCGACCAGCCAGATGCAGCTCCGCCACGGCGTCGAGATCATCCGGCAACGGAGCGAGGAGGACGAGGAGGCGACCGAAGAGAGCGCGCCGATGGTCCTGGATCCCGGCAGGATTCAGGGCTGACCGGGCGCCGCTTACGCGCTGCGACGAAGCCGCAGGATCAGCGTCTCGTCGGCGTCGGGGAACCAGCGCCGCAGCATCGCCGCGTCGAAATCGCCCAGCCGGGCGCCCGCGGATTTCCGCTCCATCGCCAGCTCCACGACGGCCCTGGCGACAACCGAGGGCGGGGTGGCGCCGCCCGACCAGTGCTCGAAGTCCGCCCAACTCATCCGGAGCGTCAGCGTGCTCGCTTCGGCGCTCCCGGGCGTGATCCGCACCCCGAACTCCCACCCCCCGGGGGTGTCGATCTCCGTCTCGATGATCACGCTCGTGTCCTGATTCGCCACCAGACGCCGGATCTCCGGTACGCTTGAAAGTCCCGCCGATTCCGGCGACTCACAATCATGATACAGACGCCCCCGCCGATCACACCCCGGGGGTCCAGGTCCAACCCCCGGTGCAGTTCTTCCTCGAAATCGTCCGACTCGGGCTCACCAACCTCCGCCTGCACATGCTGCGCTCGATCCTGACGGCGCTGGGCATCATCCTCGGCGTCGCGGCGGTGATCACCATGGTCTCGATCGGCGAGGGGTCCAAGCTCGAAGCCCTGGCGCGCCTCGAACGGCTCGGCGCCAAGAACATCATCGTCCGGTCCATCAAGCCCCCCGAGACGGGGCAGGCCTCCGGCGGACAGCAGCGATCCTTCGTCAGCCGCTACGGGCTCACCCGCGAAGACCTGGACGTCATCGAGGCCAGCTTCCCCCACGTCGAATCCATCACACCCTTCAAGAGCCTCGGCAGCGAGATCCTCCGGGGCGACCGCAAGCGCGCCAGCCAGGGATTCGGCGTCACCCCCGGCGCCCTCGAAGCGATGAACCTCCGCATCGCCCGGGGCCGGTACATCAGCGACGCCGATATGGACGAGCGGGCGATGGTCGCCGTCCTGGGGCACGAGATCGCGCGGGCGCTCTTCCCCCTCGACGACCCCATCGGCAACACCTTCCGGATCGATCAGAACGTCCTGACCGTCGTCGGCGTGCTGGAGCCCGTCGGGCTCGCCGGCGGCGCGGGCGCCTCGCTCATCGGCCGCGATCTCAACTTCGACACGCAGATCCCGATGACCACGGCGCGCGTCGCGTTCGGCGACACCGTCGTCCGGCGCGAGAGCGGCAACTTCTCCGCCTCGGAGGTTCAGATCTACGAGATCATCATGACCTCGCGCGACCGCGAGCAGGTGATGACCGATTACAGCATCCTCAAACGCCTGATCGAGTCCCGGCACCCCAAGATGGACGACGTTCAGCTCATCGTTCCCTACGAGCTGCTCGAGAGCGCCCGCAAGACCGCGCTGACCTGGAGCCTCGTGCTGGGCGCCGTCGCCGGGATCTCCCTGCTCGTCGGCGGCATCGGGATCATGAACATCATGCTCGCCAGCGTCACCGAGCGGACCCGTGAGATCGGCATCCGCAGGGCGTTGGGCGCCACGCGCCGCGACGTCAAGCTCCAGTTCATCGTCGAGACCGGCGTGCTCAGCTCCATCGGCGGTCTGCTGGGGATCGGCCTCGGGATCGGGCTTAGCCTGCTCGTCGGCTGGGGGGTCCCCCTGCTGCCCGAGGCGCCCTTCATCGGGCGGATGTTCGAGCAGGATGTCTCGCTCCCCACCGCCGTCACGGGGTGGTCCGTCCTCCTCTCATTCAGCGTTGCGACGCTCACAGGGCTGATTTTCGGGATCTACCCGGCGGCCGTGGCGGCCCGGCAGGACCCGATCGTGGCCCTGCGTCATGATTAATCTCGCATCGGAGGCTCCTTTTCCCTAGGATGGACCCGGTTTGAGAACACAAGATCCCACCCCTGCCCGGCGATCCGGAGATGTCTCCATACGCCCTCTGGACCCCGCGAGGGCCAGCGCTTGTAGCCACCTGGGCACACTCGCCCACGGCTGCCCCGATCTGTTCCCGCTCGATCTCGACCGCACCGGACTCAGCCCCAGGCAGAACGTCTTTGCGCACGCCATCGTCGAGTTCGCCACCCGGCGCTGGCTCACGCTCCGCTGGCTCATCGAGCAGCGCCTCAACAAGCCTTTCACGCAGCTCCAGCCCGAACTCTGCGGCGTGCTCCTCTCCGGCGCGGCCCAGCTCGTCTTCCTCGACAGCGTCCCCGCCTACGCCGCCATCGACGAATCGGTCGAGTGGGCCAAGCGGACGATCCGCCCCGGCGCCGGCCGCCTGACCAACGCCGTGCTGCGGAAGATCGCCGAGCTCATCGGTGAACCGCCACAGCGCGTGCCGCGGTGGACCATGGCGCTCAACGAGATCCCCCTCGCCGATGGGACGGCGCTGCGGCTGCTCGCCGATGCGCTCCCGACGGACGAGCACATGCGCTTCGGGATCGCCACAAGCTGCCCCTCTGCGTTGTATGAATCCATGAGCCGGGCCTACTCCGAGGAGACGGCCAAGGCGATCGCCCTGCACAACATCGCGCCGGCGCCGACCGTGCTCAACATCGGACACGCGCTCGCCTCCCCCGACATCCGCGATCTGGAGCCGCACGAGAAACCGGGCTTCGCCGTCTATCGGGGCAACCGCTGGGACCTGAACAACTTGCTCCGCTCCAGCGACGACATCTGGGCGCAGGACGCGGCCTCCGGCGAGGCGGTCCAGCTCGCCGCCGAGTGTCTCCCCCGACCCGGCGTGGTGCTCGATCTGTGCGCGGGGCAGGGCACCAAGACGAGGCAGCTCGCCGCGACGTTCCCCGACGCGCGGATCATCGCCACCGACACCAACGGGCCCCGTCGCGACACCCTCCGCTCCGTCTTTCAGTGGCACGAGCAGGTCGAGGTCGTCGAGCCCTACGAGACGCACCGCCTGATGGGCCAGGCCGACATGATCCTCCTCGACGTCCCCTGCTCCAACACCGGCGTGCTGGCGCGGCGTGTCGAGGCGAGATACCGCGCCAACGACCACACCATCTCCGCCCTCGTCGGCGTCCAGCGGCAGATCATTCAGAACGCGATCCCCATGCTCGCGCCCGGGGGCCTGCTGGTGTACTCCACCTGCAGCATCGACCCGCGCGAGAACCAGCAGCAGACGGCGTGGGCGGGCTCGGGTCAGGGGCTTCGGTTCGCCCGGGAGCGGTTCACGCTCCCCACCGGCGGGCCCGGCGAGAACCCGACCCGCTACACCGACGGCTCGTACGTCGCGACGTTCACGCGGGCCTGAATCCGATCGAACACGCTCCGGAATCCGCGTGCCGATGGGGAAAACCTGTTGTGCTGGCGCGGGGCCGGGGTTTCGCCGATGGTATGGGGTGGATAGAATCGCTCCTGTCGAGGGCTCCTGGCACGTTCGCCGGAGCCCGACACCGCCATCGGACGCCGAACGTAGTGAGAATCGCGGATGAACCTGCTGGACATCCTCAGTGTTGATTGTGTCAAGGCGCCGCTGGAAGCGACGGACAAGAAGGACGCGATCGATCAGCTCGTTGATCTGCTCGCCGCGAGCGGGAAGGTCTCGGACCCGGACTCGCTCAAGGCGGCGGTGTGGTCCCGCGAGCAGACCCGCACCACCGGCATCGGGCAGGGCCTGGCGATCCCGCACGGCAAGAGCGACAGCGTCAGCAAGCTCGTCATGGCCATCGGCAAACCCTCCGAGCCCATCGAGTTCGATTCGATCGACAAGCAGCCCGTCCGGTTGATCGTCCTGCTGGCCAGCCCGCCGGACCGCACCTCGGACCACATCCAGGCCCTGGCGCGCATCAGCCGGCTCATGACCATGCGTGACTTCCGAGAGCGCGTGTACGCCGCCCAGGACGCCGAGGAGCTGTACGGCCTGCTGGAATCGCAGGAAGTCGCCGCGTCCTGATACCGGTCAACCGGCCAGGTTTCAGAATCATCAACCGCCGACCGAAGCGGGGATCCGCGCCGGGCGATCGCTGCGCGCACGCCGGATGTCGGCGTCATCGGCAGCCAACTCGCCCTGCTGCGCCGCCGCGGCGATGACCTCGAGGCGGCCCAGGCAGCGGTCCGACTTGGCGCGGAAGATTGCGTACGGGATCAGCGCCAGGATCGCGACGACCATGCCGAACGCCGTCGTGATCAGCGCCTCGGCGACGCCCCCGGCGACGAGCGACGGGTCCGTCACGCGCTGTGAAACCCCGCTCGAGAGCAGGCTGAAGCTCCGGATGATCCCGGTCACCGTCCCGAGGATCCCCAGCAGCGGCGCCGCGGTGATGATCGTCGATTGCGCCGTGGAGAATCGCTCGATGGCGGGGCGGACGGCCTCGACCGACTCGATGACCGCCGCGTCGGAGGTCCCCCGCTCGAGGACCCCGCCGGCGGTGGCGGCGTACACCGAGGAATCTCCACGGATCGCCGAACGGACGCCGTCGTGGTTGTGCGCCCGGAAGAGATCGCACAGCGTGATGAGCCAGCGGCCTCGCCCGGGCCGGTTCGTCGCCAGCCAGAAGAGCGCCCGCTCGAACGTCATCGCCAGCGAGGCGAGGCTCATGACCAGCAGCGGCCACATCACCCAGCCCCCCTGCTCCATCAGCTGCCGCGCGGTCTCGATCGGTCCGGGGTTCATCGCGGACATCATACGCGGCGCGTCGCGCGGGGTTTCAGAGCCGTGCGCCGCAGGACGGATCGCCTAGACTCAGAGAATGACCCCGCAGACCTCGACCCCGAACACCCCGCTGGGCGTGGATCCCCCGCCGCACTTCGCGGTGGTGGTCGCCGAGGTCGAGCGCGCCATCGAGCAGGGGCTCGACGAGCCCTCGTTCCCCGAGACGCTGCGCAGCGCCGTCCGCTACGCCGCGCTCGGCGCCGGCAAAAGGCTCCGCCCCGCTTTGACGCTTCTGGCGTGCGAGGCGTGCGGCGGAGATCGAGCCACGGCGCTGACCCCCGCGGTCGCGGTGGAGCTCATCCACGCGTTCAGCCTGGTGCACGACGACCTGCCGGCGCTGGACAACGACGAGCTGCGCCGCGGGCGCCCCACGCTGCACGTTCAATACGACGAGGCGACCGCGATCCTCGCGGGCGACGCGATGATGTCCATGGCGTTCGGGCTCCTGGCGGCGGGCGAGGACGCGACACCCGGGACCTCCGCCGCGCTCGTGCGGGAGCTCGCCCGCGCCACGAACCGGATGATCGCCGGCCAGGTGCTGGACACGGTGGGCGATGCGGCGGACGGGGCCGCGCTGGATCCCGCGTCCGCGGTCAGGGTAATCCATGCTCAGAAGACCGGCGCTCTGATCTGCGCCGCCTGCCGGATGGGCGCGATCGTCGCCGGCGCCGACGCGTCGCGGCTCGACGCCATCACCCGCTACGGCGACGCCGTGGGACTGATGTTCCAGATCGTCGATGACCTCATCGATGTCGAACAGCTCGAGTCCCACACCGGCAAGAAGACAGGCAAGGACGAGGCCGCGGACAAGCTGACCTACCCGGGCGTGCTGGGCGTCGGGGCTGCCAGGGCCGAGGCGCACCGCCTGCGCGAGGAGGCGATCCGCGCGTTATCGCCCCTCGGCGACGACGCGCAAACCCTGATCGATCTGACAGCGTACCTCGCGAGCAGGACCCGCTGATCCCGCGGGATCCGGGCCCGGGTGATCTGTCGGCACTATCATCCCCCCACCCGGTTTTTCCGCCGACGCATCCAGAGGCAGACCGGCGAACCATTTGCTGAGACCCGAATGCAGCTGCTCGAATCCATCCGATCCCCGCGGGACCTCAGGCGGCTCACCGTGGAGCAGCTCGAATCGCTGGCGGGCGAGATCCGCCGCGCGATCTGCGATCAGGTCAGCGTCAGCGGCGGTCATCTCGCACCGAACCTGGGCGTCGTTGAGCTGACGATCGCGCTGCACTACGTCTTCGACTTCGGGCACGACCGCCTGCTCTTCGACGTCGGGCACCAGTGCTACCCCCACAAGCTGTTGACCGGCCGACTGGGGCTGCTCGGCGGCCTGCGCACCAGCGCCGGGATCTCGGGCTTCCCCGAGCCGAACGAGAGCGCCTACGACCTCTTCCGCGTCGGTCACGCCGGGACGGCGATCTCCACCGCCGTCGGGATGGCCAAGGGCGATGCGCTCCGTGGCGACGCGTTCAACCCGCAGGACAACCCTTCGGGCCGCCGCGTCGTCTCGCTCATCGGCGACGCGTCGATCGTCAACGGTGTGGCGATGGAGGGGCTCAACAACGCCGGCACGCTCAACCGGCAGTTCCTCGTCGTGCTCAACGACAACGGCATGTCCATCGCCAAGCCGCAGGGCGCCGTCGCGCGGTACTTCGACCGCCTCCGCCTGAGCCACATGTACACCGGGATGAAGAAGCAGGCCAAGCAGGTCCTCGGGCACATCCCGGGCGGCTCGCTCATCGAGGAGGCCTACCACCGCGCGGGCGAGGCGACGAAGGTCTGGATCAACGAGGGCTCCTGGTTCGAGCACTTCGGGCTCATGACTGTCGGCCCCGTGGACGGTCACGACCTGCCCACGCTCATCGAGGTGCTCACCGAGGCCCGAGACTTCGACCGGCCCATGGTCCTGCATGTCAAGACCGTCAAGGGCAAGGGCTACGGCTTCGCCGAGGGCGACGCGACCTGCTTCCACTCGCCGGCGCCGTTCAGGATGTCCGACGACGGAGTCGCGCTCCGCTCCGGCGGGCGCAGCTTCACCGCCGCGTACGCCGACGCGATGCTGAGCCTGCTCGATCGCGACGAATCGGTCGTCGCCGCCACCGCGGCGATGCCCGACGGGACGGGGCTTGCGGAATCCATCCAGCGCCACCCGGACCGCGTCTGGGACACCGGCATCTGCGAATCGCACGCGCTGGACATGCTCGCGGGCCTGGCCAAAACGGGCTTCAAGCCCTTCTTCGCCGTGTACTCAACGTTCCTCCAGCGCGCCTTCGACCAGGCCTTCCAGGAGGTCGCGCTCCAGGGCCTCCCGGTGCGCCTGTGCCTTGACCGCGCGGGCCTGGTCGGGGGCGACGGCGCCGTCCACCACGGCTTCTGCGATGTCGCGCTGCTCCGCACGCTCCCCGACGCGGCGATCCTCGCGGCGATCGACGAGCCCTCGCTCATCGCCGCGCTCGAGTTCCTCCGCGGCTACGAGGAGGGCCTCAGCGCGGTGCGCTACCCCAGGGACACCGTCACGGACCGCTTCGTCGATCTCGGCGACTGCCCCGCCTTCGATTTGGGCAAGGCGCGCCACCTGCTCGGGCCGACCGCCGAGGACGCCCCCGACGCCGCCGTGCTCGTCTTCGGCGCGCTCGCGCACGTCGCGGCCGATGCGATCGACGCCGTCGAAGGCGGCGAGCGCGTGGCGCTCTACGACGCCAGGTTCGCCAAACCCATCGACGAGTCGCTCATCGCGACGCTCCTGGGTCAGGGGACGCCGATCATCACCGTCGAGGATCACGGCGTCACCGGCGGCTTCGGCGCCGCGCTGCTCGAAGCCGCGCAGTCGATGGGTCTCGACGCCTCGAACGTGACACGCCTGGCGATCCCCGATCAGTGGATCGTGCAGGATTCCAGGAGCGACCAGCTCGCGCGCGCGGGGCTCGACGCCAAGTCCATCGTCCGGGCGATCCGCGAGGCGATCGCCGGGCGTCGCCAACCGACGCCGCGTGTCGAGGTCGCCGTCCCGGCCAGGGGCGCCCTCACGCCGGACAGGGCCTGATTGCCACCGGGAGCCGGAGCGGACCGATGCCCAGAGCCGTGCTACTCGTGGTCAACCGGGTCAAGCCCAAGGCGGTCGATGCGCTGCCCCGGATCAGCGCGATGATCGAGCGTCACGGATTGCTGGCGAGGGTGATCGACGCCGACGAATCCCCGATCGACGAAACCGCCGGCGCCGACCTGATCATGGTCCTGGGCGGCGACGGGACACTCCTGGCGCAGGCGCGGCGCTGTGTCGGGCTGGGCCTTCCGATCATGGGCGTGAACTTCGGTCGGCTGGGTTTCCTCGCGGAGTTCGACGAGGCGGCGCTGGAGCGCTCCGCGCCGGCGCTGCTGGGCGACGGGCCGCTGCCGATCTCCGAGCGGATGATGCTCCGCGCGACGGTGACACGTGCAGGCGGCTCGGAGCCCGCGTTCACGTCCACCGCGCTCAACGATTGCGCCATCACCGCGGGCCCGCCCTACCGCGTCATCGAGATCGGGCTCTCCCTCGACGGCAACGGCGGGCCGACGATCCGCGGCGACGGCGTGGTTGTCTCCACCCCCTCGGGCTCCACCGCCTACGCCGTCGCGGCCGGCGGGCCCATCGTCGCGCCGGGCGTCAACGGCATCTCCATCACACCTATCGCCGCGCACTCGCTCTCGTTCCGCCCCATGGTCGTCCACGGCGGCGTCCGCATCGTGCTCAAGCTCCTGCACGGCAACCTGGCCGACGGCCAGGGCGGCACCACCCTCGTCATGGACGGCCAGACCCAGACCCCGCTTCGTACCGGCGACACCGTCACCATCGCCCAGCACGATGCCCACCTGCGGCTCATCAGCAACCCCGAGACGACCTTCTGGAAGACCCTCGTCCGCAAGATGCTCTGGGCGGCCACCCCCGGCGGGAGCAACCAGGCGGTCTCGTGACCGCGTTCCCGGGGCCCTCCCGGCGTTATCGGACGGCGCGGTTTTTGCGGGATTTGACGGTTTTCCCGCTCGCAATGGACATGTCGGGCGGTACACTATCGGCGTAAGAGTGGAAGTCCCGCGTTTCGGCGCGGGCACGGAGGGAAGTCCCCACGAGGGACTACACGTCAGCTCGGGCTTCTGCCCGGGCCGGGAAGAACCGCCCGTGGGCTCGGGCGGGGATACACGTCGCGGGAAGGCCTGAAGAACCTTGCCGCATTGGGGGAACGGTGGACACAGCCCGGCCACCAATCTGACACGCCTCCCATTGGAAGGTGTGTGGCAGAAGCCGGGGCCGTCCTTAACTGGGCGACCACGGCTTTTTTTCTGCGCTGCCCCGGTGTCTTCAGACCGCCTCGATCAGCGCCGCGTCATTGTTCTTCTTCGCGTTGCCCACCCGGCCGCTCACCTCGTGCATCACGAGCAGCCCGTCCGGCGGCGTGCGCAGCATCGCCGCCGCCCGGTCCGCGTCGGTCATCCCGGGATCGCACCACGCCCAGACGTCCTCCGGCTCCAGGATGCACGGCATCCGGTTGTGGACCGCCTCCATCTCGGCGTTGGGCTTCGTCGTGCAGATCGCGCACGACTCGATCACCCGGTCGCTCTCCGGATCCTCCCACCGGTCCCACAGCCCGGCAAAGAAGATCGGCTCACCGTCGGCTCGCGTGATGTAGTGCGGCTGTTTCGATTTCGCGTCGAGCTTCTTCCATTCGTAGAACCCGCTGACCGGGATCACGCACCGGCGCCGGCGCATCGGCGTGCGGAACGCCGGCTTCGTCGCGGCGTCCTCGCTCCTGGCGTTGAACGTCGCGTACTTCATCTCGTCGCTTTTCGCCCAGTGCGGGATCAGCCACCAGCGCAGCATCGCCGGCTCGATCCCGTGCTCTCCGGCGCGCAGCGCCGGGATGTCCCGCGTCGGCGCGACGTTGTAGTGCCGCTCCGGGCCCACCTCGCCCCAGGGCGTTCCCGGCAGGGGCAGCCCCATCTTCTCCAGCAGCATGTACACGTCCCGCCACTGGTACAGGATGGTGAAGCGCCCGCACATGGGTCGCAGTGTACCGGGGCGCGCCCTACCAGTCGGAGCCGTCGCTGTCGGGCAGGTTCAGGTCGGGCGGCGCGCCGAAGGGGATGCGCCGCGGCGCCGTCTTGCGCTCGTGGTGCATCGAGGCGAGGTAGATCGTGTCCGCGCCACCCTTGCGGTTGATCCGGTCGATCGCCTCCATCAGCGAACGCCGCGCCCGCTCCTCCGGGAAGAGCGGCAGCTGCGTGTCGATGGGCTCGAGGTCCTCGAGGCGGACGCCGACCTGGAGCACGGCGCCCCCCGGCGCGTCCTTCCACAGCGTCAGCAGGACGCGGTTGAGCTCGATCGTGTCGTTCGTCCTGGCGACCGGGGCCCAGTCCCGCCAGGGCCGGTCGTTGCACAGCTCCAGCCACAGCGACAGCCGCGTCGCGACGTAATCGAGCGACCGCATCCGCTGCGCCGCCTTCGAGAGCAGGCGCAGGCTCACGCCCCGGGCGCGCTCGGTGGTGCGGAACTGCGGCGCCAGGACGTGCTGATGACCCACGGTGCGCCGCCGCGTCGCCGGGCCCTCCGCCCTGTCGCCCCGGAGCCAGTGCCACCAGTACACGCCCAGCACGCTGCCCCAGGCGCGGCGGAGCTGCTCGGGCGTGCGCGCGTAGAGGTCCTCGACGGTGTGGATCCCCGCGGCGCGCAGGCGCCGGTTGACCCCCTTGGAGATCCCCGGGAAATCGGTGAGGCTCAGCCCCGTGAGGATCCCGGGCAGGCTCGACCGGGGGATGATCGTCAGCCCGTCCGGCTTGCGCATGTCGCTGGCGGTCTTGGCGATGAGCCGGTTGGGCGCGATGCCGATCGAGCACGTCAGCGGGCCGACGCGCTCCCGGATCGCCGCCTTGACCCCCAGCGCCAGACCCCGCGCGATCTCCAGCGGACGCTCGTTGGACAGCAGCCGCGTCCAGCACTCGTCGATCGAGTCCACCTGCGTCACCGGGACCACCGAGTCGATCGCGTCGAGGATCTGGTGGTGCACGCGCACGTACCGGTCGGGGCGCGCCCGGACGATCGCGATGTCCTTGCACGCGCGCTTCGCGTCCCGCACGCAGCAGCCGGTCTTGACGCCGAAGGCGCGGGCCTCGTACGAGCACGCGATGCAGCACCCCGTCGGCGCCAGCACCGGCGTCACCGCCAGGGGCCGGCCCCGGTGCTCGGGGTGGTCCATCTGCTCCACCGACGCGAAGTACGCGTTCATGTCGATGAAGAGGACTTCGAGTTCGGGAGGGGCGGCTTGCATCCCCCGAACAATACCTTACAATATCCAAACATCAAGGGCAGGGACACGCTGCCGCCACCCCCGGGGCGAGGAGCCGGTGGTCGGTTCAACCACGCCTGGATGCGGTGGATCAGCGCCTGCGACGAAGAGCCGCGGCTCCGGCCAGCGCGAGCAGCCCCCCGGCGCCGGGCGTCGGGATCAGCCTGATGTTGTCCACACCGAAATCGCCCGTTGACGGGTCGGGCATGATGCCGATCGGGTCGGCGTCGTGGCGGATCTGGAAGCGCTGGACGTTGCTCATAGCGGCGTTCCACGTCCCGCCGGCGCCGAAGACCTCGGTGAAGTTCGACTCGATCAGCTGCACGCTGAACGTCTCCCAGGTGTCGGCTTGAGGGTCGATCGACGTGTTGGAGACCCAGAAGTTGCCGAGCGTGCCGAAGCCGACGCGGATGCTCAGCCCGTCGTCGATGCCCAGCTCGTTGACGTCGAAGGCAATCCCGGTGATGCCCGCGGCGAGGAAGTTGCCGGAGAACTCCGGGCCGTCGGTGGCGCTGCGGCGGATGAGCAGTTCGGAGAACCCGGTGTCGCTGACCGCGGCGTAGGCGTCGGCCGCGCCGTCGGCGCCGCCGGAGGTCACCAGCGTGACGAGCGAGGGGTTCGAGCCCCAGCCGTTGAGGCCGGACTGGAAGGTCTCGACGAACCCGGGCGTAGCGGCGTGGGCGGCGCCGGCGAGGGCGGCGACAGCGCCGGAGATCAGGGCGCGGGTGAACATCCGGTTCATTGTCTCTCCTCCTGGCCGTCCGGTGGTCCCGGGCGCTGGCGCGCGCCCCGGACGACATCCCAGAAATACCACAGGTGGAGTCAGATTCCAAGATGAAATCGCCGGGGGGTCCGAGAATCCCGGGCGGCGGCGATGGAAATCCGGATCATTCCGGATGAGCGGGCGATCAGTGCCGCCGGAGCGGGATCAGCCGCCCTTGCCGCTGTCCTTTTTCTTCTTGTCCCCGCCCCCGAGCAGGTCGCCGATGCCCTTGGTGACGTCCTTGGCCGCATCGTCGAGCGCCTTGCCGGCGCCCTCGGCGACGTCCCCGACCGCCTTGGCCGCCTCTTCGCCGATCTGCCCGGCGATGTCACCGACGTCGCCGACGGCGGTGATGCCCAGATCGCCCAGGCTCTCGAGCTGCGCGAGCTGGCCACCGAGATCGTTGAGCACGTCGGCGGGGATGATCCCGCCGCCCGCCTCGATCGTCGCGCTCAGGACCGTCTTGACGATCAGGTTGACCACCTCCGCGAGGGACATCCCGCCCTGGGAGCCGACGCCGTGGAGCTCGATCTTCGGCACGTCGATCGTGACGTCGCCCACGGTCTGCGCGACGCCCGGGATGCCGGCGACGTTGACCTGCACGCCGTCGATGGTGACGGTGTCGATGACGAAGGACTTCCCGGACCCGGCCTTCTTCTGGCCCTTGCCGGAGCCGGGTTTGGGCTGGTCCTCGGACTCGAATCGCTTGAGGTTCTTGAGGATCTGGTTGTAGTTGGCGCCGGAGCCGGTCCCCTCGAGGTACACGTCGATGCCGGCGAGGGTGAGCTCGGGGAGGCGGACGGTGTCGCTGGCGAGCGAGCCGAGGGAGAGTGCGACCCTGGTGTCGGCCATCCCGAGGAAGTGCGGGGACTTGAAGCCCTCGGGGTTGTCGATCTCGAAGCCCCGCATCTCGAAGGAGCCGCCGAAGACCCGGACATCGGCGGAGTCCACCTTCGTGGTCACGCCGGTGGCGTAGGAGCCGCCCTCCTCGATGGCGACCCTGGCGATGGAATCGATGGCGACGAAGACGATGGCGACGACGACCACGACCGCCAGCACGAGCAGGCAGCTGATGGCGCCGAGGATCTTCCGCAGGGGCTTTCCGGACTTGGCCATGGGACAAGGACTCCTTCCTGGGCTGGGCCGGATTCTATCCGCCCTCCCGGATGGACGATATTTTGTCCCCACCCGCTTGATCGGGTTCGGGATGTATATACTCCCCGTCTCGCGCCGTGCGAGATCCCAGCATCACCGGCCTAGCGCCGCCTGATACGGAGGTTTTATGCGTTGGGAAAAGGCACACATCTACTGATTGATTGTCTCAACGTTCCGGACCACGTCTGCCACGACGATGAGTCCATGCTGAACGCCATGGCCCGTGCAGCGTCTCGCGCCGGAGCCAGAGTCATTTCACAATCCAGGTACCACTTCGGCCACAACTCCCCCCCGGGATTTGCGGCGTTGATCATGCTCGATGAGAGCCACTGCTCAGCGCACTGCTACGCGGAGGAGAATCAGATCGCGCTGGATGTGTTCACCTGCGGCGCCACCGACCCCTGGACGGTCCTCGAGTTCATTCGCGAGGAAATCGATCTGGGCGACGTGACCGCCCGCGAGGTTGAACGCTTCCCGATGCGGTCCGCGCGCGCCGGATACTCCGGCGCCTGGATCCCCGCCGCGGGGCTGACCGAGGAGGCATCGAGTGCTTGATCGAAAACAGCTCCTCGCGAGCCCGGTCGAGCATCTCGACATCACGCGCCACGACGTCCGGGGGCTCATCGACCAGATGAGCGAAACCGCCTTCTCCGCGCGCGACCTCGCCAGGGCCGCCAACATCTACAACACGATGCTCGCCGACAGGGACTGCTCCGTCATCCTCTGTCTCGCCGGCTCGCTCGTCTCCGCGGGGCTCAAGCACCTGCTCGTGGACCTCATCGACAACCGCATGGTGGACGCCATCGTCTCCACCGGCGCCAACATCGTCGATCAGGACTTCTTCGAGGGGCTCGGGTTCCGCCACTACATCGCCGATGAGTCGCTCAAATCCGGGACGCACGACGACGAGCTCCGCGAGCTCTCGATCGACCGCATCTACGACACGCTCATCGACGAGAACAACCTCCGCGTCTGCGACGACACGATCATGGAGATCGCCGACGCCCTCGAGCCGGGGATCTACTCGTCCCGCCAGTTCATCCGCGAGATGGGCCGGCATCTCGACGAGCACATGCCCGCCGGCGTCCGGAGCATCGTCCACAGCGCTTACAAAAATGGCGTGCCGATCTTCTGCCCCGCATTCAGCGACT
The DNA here is from genome assembly GCA_020639135.1 of Phycisphaeraceae bacterium. Lineage (GTDB taxonomy): Bacteria > Planctomycetota > Phycisphaerae > Phycisphaerales > UBA1924 > JACKHE01. Next base: position 271,964 of record JACKHE010000002.1, on the reverse strand, counting down.
GCTCCGCGGGCTTCGGCCTCGTCGCGCACCAGGCGAAGCGGCCCGTCAACCGGCAGGTCGCCATCGACTCCGTCCGTGATTTCCACGAGCTGACACGCATCAAGATCATGAGCGGCGAATCCGGCCTGCTCATGATCGGCGGCGGCGTCCCCAAGAACTTCGCGCAGGACATCGTCGTCGCCGCGGAGATCCTCGAGGGCGACGCCTCCATGCACAAGTACGCCGTGCAGATCACGGTCGCCGACTCCCGCGACGGCGCCCTCTCGGGCTCGACGCTCAAGGAGGCGTGCAGCTGGGGCAAGGTCGATCTCGCCATGGAGCAGATGGTTTACTCCGAAGCGACGCTGGCGCTCCCGCTGATCGCCGGGGACGCCTACCACCGGCGCCACTGGGAGAAGCGGGAGGCGAAGCGGTTCGCCGACCGTCTCGACGAGGCGCTCACCGCCGTCGGCTGATCGTGTGAAGGACTCCGCCGTGCTCGAATCCACCGGATTTCTCGGCCTGCCTCAGGCCGAGTTGTCCGCTGCGCAGATCGCGCTGCTGCCCATCCCCTACGAGGGGGCGGTGTCCTATGGCGCCGGCGCCGCGGAGGGACCCGCCGCCATCTGGGACGCCTCGACGCAGGTCGAGCTGTGGGACTACGAGCTGGGCGTTGATCTCGAATCCATCGCGTACCACTCCGCAGCCCCCGTCGAACCGGTGGGCGGCGAGACCGGCGCCGAATACCTGGATCGGGTCGGCGCCGCGGCGTCAGCCCTGCACGGGTGCGGGGCGCTGGTGATCGGCGTCGGGGGCGACCACAGCGTCACCCCCCCGCTGCTGTCGGCGGCGATCGGGGCGAGCGGCGTTGACGCGGCTGCCGTCACCGTCGTCCACATCGACGCCCACGCCGACCTGCGCGACGAGTACGAGGGCAACCCCAACTCCCACGCCTGCGCCATGGCGCGGGCGCTCGATCAGGGGGTGCGCGTCCTGAGCATCGGGATCCGATCCGCCGAGAAGAAGGAGTTTGATCGCTCCCAACGCGACGACCGGATCACGACCTACCCGGCTTCGCTCCTGGCGACCGACGCCGCCGCGGTCGAAAGGCTCTTCGCCGAGATCGCCGCCCTCCGGGGCCCCGTGTACCTGACGTTCGACATCGACGCCCTGGAGACACACCTGGCGCCGGCGACCGGCACGCCCGAGCCCGGCGGGCTGGGCTGGTGGTTCACGCTGGACCTGCTCAGGCGCCTGTTGCTGGACAACACCGGGGTCCGGTGCATCGGCGCCGACCTCGTCGAGGTCGCGCCGCAGGACGGCACCTCCGTCAACGAGTTTGTCGCGGCCAAGCTCATCGCCAAGTTCGCCGTGCTGCACTCACTCGGCCAGCAGCGGCGTTGAACTCACCAGCTCGCCGGCGATCGTTTCCACCGCGCCGGTGAGCACCCCGATCGATCGCACGAACTCCGCCAGCTCGATCCGTTCGTCCGGCGTGTGATCCAGCGCGCTATCACCCGGGCCGTAGGCGGCGATGGGGCAGCCCCACGCGGGACCGACGATGTTGAAATCCGCCGTCCCTGTCTTGAGCTTGGGCCGGGGTGACCCCCCATGCTCTCGGATCGCAGTGGTCAGCGCCCGGGCGACGACGTTCGACCGATCGGCGACGTGCGCCGGGGTATGCCCCAGGAACCGCAGACGGATCCCGTCAGGCGTCATCGTTCTGACGGACGATTCCAGTTCCTCCGGCGCAACACCCGGTGGCAGCCGGAAGCCGCAGGTCATCCCGGCGATCTCACGCATCCCGTCGTTGTCGGCGCTGGAGCGCTGGATCGTCGCCTGAACCCGATCGAAGAGCCGAACCGCGTTGTCACTCCCGACGGCGCCGAGCACACCGGACCACCAGGCGTGCAGCGTGTCTGCGGCGGACGCCTCGGCGCCGGCGGTGTGCGACCAGTCGCGCTCACAGCCGGCTTCGACGAGCAGCCTGCCCTTGTACCCCAGGGTCACACCGTCCCAGCCGCTGGGCTCTCCGATGATGCAGGCGGCGGGCGACCTGCGGTCGCGGATGTATCGCGCGCCTGGCGAATCCGGGGTCTCCTCGCCGACCGCAGCGATGACCTCGACCGCGACGCCATCGGGGAGCGTCATCCGCGCAGCGCTTCCGAGAAACGCCGCCAGCGGCCCCTTGGCGTCAACGGCGCCTCTGCCATGGAGCACGCCGTCGGTGACGCCAACAGGGGAGTCGCCCGGGACCGTGTCGATGTGCCCGAGCAGCACGACACGGTGTGTTTCGTTGCCGATCGCGGGGCGGAGCGCGATGCCGTTGCCCGCGGCGTCAACCGAGGCATTCAGCCCCAGCAGACGTGCGTGCCCGACAAAGACCTCCACAGCGCGCGCCTCTTCACCGGAGACGCTGCGCACCGAGACGAGGTCGATGAGCATCTGGATGTCATGCTCGTCTCTTGGATTCATGCGCCGACCCGCTCGGTGATGCGCTCGAAGACGGTGCCCTCGCCGGACAGCGCCCGGCCGATCGCGCCGGCGCCGTTGGCGGAGCCGATCACGACGCGGCCAACACCCCCGGCGATCGCCTCCTCCGCCGCGAGGACCTTGTTCTTCATCCGGCCCTTCGCCGCGGCGCGGACCAATTCGGGATCGCTCGCACGCCCGATCAGTGATGCGGGATCAGCGGGGTCCGCCAGCACGCCGGGGACGTTGGAGAGCAGCAGCAGCGTCCCGGCGCCCAGGGCCGAGGCCGTCATCGCCGCGGCGCGATCGGCGTCCACGTTGATCGCCACGCCGTCGCGTGTGATCGCGGGCGGCGTCAGCACCGGCGTGCGCCCGGCGCCCAGGAGCAGATGCAGCAGCGACGCATCAACGTCAACGACCTTCCCGCTGAGATCGTCTCGGATCACAACGGTCCGGCCATTCTCCACGGCGCGGATCGCTGTCTTGCGTTCACCCGTCCACAGCCCGCCGTCAACACCGCTGAGGCCGACGGCGTCCACGCCGAGGCGGCGCAGGTCCTCGACGACGCGCTTGTTGATCCTGCCGGCATAGACCATTGTGAAGATGTCGAGGGTCTGCCGGTCCGTCCTCCGGCTGACCTGCCCGCCGGGGCTGGTGATCGTGCGCGGCGGGCATCCCAGACGCTCGGAGAGCACGTTGGTCTCGTGCGAACCGCCGTGGACGAGCACGATCCGCTCGCCCCCGGCGATGCGCTGCGCGAACTCCTCGAGGATCGGCGCCAGGTCGATGCCCTCGCCGCCCCCGATCTTGATGACGGTGATTGAAGAAGCCGTGTTCATCTGGGATGGAGCCCCGGGAAGGTGAGGCCCTGCGTCTCGTCGAGACCCAGCGCCAGGTTCATCGATTGCACGGCGCTGCCCGCGGCGCCCTTGACGAGATTGTCGATCGCGCAGAGCACGACGATGCGGCCCGATCGGGGGTCGATGGCGAAGCCGATGTCCGCGTGGTTCGATCCCGCGAGAATGTTCGGATCCGGCAGCCGGTGCAGACCGCTCCGATCGCGCACGATGCGCACGAACGGCTCCTCGGCGTAAGCCTCGCCGTACAGGCCCCACAGCTCTCGGTCGTCCACGGCGCGCGTCGGCCGGACGTGGGCCGTGCAGAGCACGCCCCGGACCATCTCGATCGCGGTGACGGTGACGTCGAGTTCGATCTCGCCCAGCGCCTGGAAGACCTCGGCGCTGTGCCGGTGCCCCGCTGGGCTGTAGGTCCGGCAGGCGCCGGACCGCTCCGGGTGGTGCGAGCCGGGCGACACGCCGGCGCCGCTCTCGGAGGAGCCCACCTTGATGTCGCACAGGACGGATCCGATCAGCCCGGCCCTGGCCAGCGGCAGCAGCGCCAGGATCATGGCCGTGGCGTTGCAGCCCACGCCGGAGATCAGCCGCGCCCCTCGCATCGAGTTTCGGTGCAGCTCGGGGAGCCCGTACACGGCGCGGCTCAGCAGTTCCGGAGCCGGGTGCTCCTGGCCGTACCATTCGCGGTGCGCCGCGGCGTCGCGCAGGCGGAAGTCCGCCGAGCAATCGATGATGAGCGGCGCGAGGTCGAGGTAGCGATCGATGTCCCTGGCCGCCTCGCCGTGCGGCATGCAAAGGAACAGCGCATCGCAGGGCTGGAGCTCGACCGGCGGGATGAAGCAGCGGTCGAGGTGGCCCCTGAGGTTTGGATGACAGCGGTGGACCGGCTGGCCGGCCTCCGACCTGGAGGTCATCTCCTGGACCTCGGCGCTGGGATGCCCGACGAGCAGGCGCGCCAGCTCCCCGCCGGTGTAACCGGTTCCTCCGACGATCGAGGCGCGGATCGGATCGCTCACGACGCACCCCCGACCGATGCGGTCCCGACGGATCCGGCGATCTCGATCACCCGCCCGACGAGGCGACCCGGGATGTCCACACCGGTCGTCTCGATGCTGTTGCGGAACTCCATCGAATGATTCAGCTCGTTGACGAGCAGCCCGCGCCGGGGGCACTCGAGCAGGTCCACCGCGACGAGGTCCGCGCCCACGGCGCGCGAAGCGCTTGCGGCAAGCGCAACGACTTCATCGGACAGCGCGAAGTTGGCGGCGGCGGCGCCCCGGGCGGTGTTTGTCACCCAGTGCTCGCTCGTGCGCACGATGGCCGCGATTGGCTCGTGGTTGACGACGAAAACCCGGAGGTCGCGCCCGGGCTTGTCGATGTGCTCCTGGACGTAGTACACCCCCTGCTGGGCCGAGCCCAGCGCCGCGCGGTGCTCGATGATCGCCTCGGCGGCGTCCCGATCGTTGATCCTCGCGACGAGCCTCCCCCACGAGCCGACGGTTGGCTTGACCACGGCGGGGTAGCCGATCTCCCCAACAGCACCGAGCGCCGATTCCGGGTCGAGCGCGACGCGGACCGCGGGTGTGGGGACGCCGGCGCGTTCGAGAGCGAGCGTCGTCCGCAGCTTGTCGGAGCAGACCTCCGTCGCGCTGGTGGGGTTGATGACGCGGAGCCCGAACGATTCGAGCACGCGCCCGATGTTGATCGAGGCGGTCAGGCTCAGCGACCGGTCGAAGACCGCGTCGTAGGCCGACCACGCGTCGGGATTGGCGGGGTCGAGCACGATCGATCGGGTGTCGATCGGCTCCACACAGAAACCGGCGGTGTCGAACGCGTCGAGCAGGAGCCTCTCTTCAACACGGAGGCGGGTGTAGAGCATGGCGATGCGCATGGGTGGTTCTCGTGGTGTGGTGTGCGGGTGCGTCCGTGCGATCGCGCTCACTCGCCCCAGTCTTCCTCGACCTCCGGCGCGAGCTCGAGCCGCAGCGGCGATCGGCAGGTGACCTCGAGCTCGGCGCCGCAGGCGGCGCATCGGGCGATCTCCCCGTTGAGGGGCGTCCGGGTGAACTCGACACTGGCGGAGCACTCGGGGCAGGCGGCCTGGATGATTTCGGTGGTGGTGGTCATGGGTCCGTGTCCTTCTGACGCTGGGCGTCGTTGCGTGTTGACTGGCTCGGGAACGTGGGAACGAAAAAAAACCCCTGGACAAGGTCCAAGGGTTCGCTGAGAACTGGTCTTTGATCGCTGCGGGTGCGGCGTTACCCGATGATCATGCCAGCCGAAGAGACACCTTGGACGCTCCTGGCGCCTTTGGCTTTGGTCTCTTTGTTCAGGCTGGCGATGTTGATCATGGTCGGTCTTCCGCCCGGTCTCGCCGGGCGTGCGGGAGAGTCAACCGCTTTTCTCGGTCGATGTCAAGAACCGGATCAAGAAATTCCTGACTTCGAGAGTGTTCGCCGCAGCATTGGATGCCACCGAAGGCCCGGGCCGCCGGCCCGCCCGAATCGGAGACCGCGGCCATTCCCGGTCGTGGGCGCGTCCGATCCGATGACAATCCCGCCAGGTCCGATCACGACGCCCGGTCGTCGGGGCTGGGTGAATTGTCCGGCACTCCGGTGGATACAGCCGGACGGACTTTGCAATCACGGGGTTCAGGAGGGAGACGATCGCCGATCTCAGGGGCGGTACCTTTCACCTCTCCCAAGGAGAAACACCATGAAACCGTTGGATTGGATCTGTGCCCTGCTTCTCGTGGCCGGTGGTCTCAACTGGGCCATGTGGGGCCTGTTCGAGACCGACCTGATCGCCTCGGCGCTCGGGGGCTCCACGGCCGTTGTGGCCAAGGGGGTGTATGCCCTGGTCGGCCTGGCCGCGGTGTACCAGATGCTGAACATCTTCGGCATCCAGACGAAGGGCAGCGTCAAGGGCCGGGTCGCCGGCGCCTGATGGCGAATCCGAGGCGCCGGACGCGCCGAATGCAACGCAACTGAATGGCAATTCCGCCCCGCCGGATCCGACCAGATCCGGCGGGGTTTTTCGTGCGCCCATTCCCCCCGCCACACCCGGGGCGCGGGGTGCTACCATCGCCCCCATGATCGATCTGAAGCACCTGCGCGAGGACCCCGAGCACTACCGCAAGGGGGCGAGGCTCAAGAACGTCGATATCGACATCGACCGGGTTCTCGGGCTCGACGAGCGCCGCCGCGCCATCGTCCACCAGCAGGAGCAGCTCCGCGCCGAGCAGAAGCAGCTCGAAAAGCAGAGCGGCCAACAGATCGGCCAGCTCATGGGCAGGATGAAGGCCGCCTCGGGCGACGAGAGATCGGCGCTGGAGCGCGAACTTGCGTCGCTCCGCGCGGCGCCCGCGGCGCTCAAGGAGAAGATCCAGGGACTCGACGTGGACCTCACCGAGATCGAGCCGGAGCTGAGCGCCCTGCTGCTGGAGATCCCGCAGCCACCGGACGCCGACGTCCCCGAGGGCGCCGGGTCCGACGACAACGTCGAGATCCGCCGATGGAGCCCACCCGGATACGACCTGGGCAGGTCCTTCGAGCAGAACCGGGGCTTCCCGCCCAGGACGCACCTCGAACTGCTCGAGATGCACGGGCTGGTCGATTTCGAACGCGGCGTCAAGATGGCCGGCTCGCGCAGCTACGTCCTCACCGGCGACGGCATGCGCCTCCACCAGGCCGCTCTCCGTTACGCCTTTGATTTCATGACGAGCGAGAACGGCTTCACCCCGATGAGCGTGCCGGTGATCGTGCGCGAGGAGTGCATGGTCGGCACCGGCTTCTTCCCCTCGGGACGCGACCAGGCGTACCTCGTCGATGAGCAGTCCCGGGGCGGGTCCAACGACCTGTTCCTCACCGGCACCGGCGAGGTCGGGCTGATGGGCCTGCACCAGAACGAGATCCTCGACGAGTCGGCGCTCCCGCTGACGTACACCACCGTCTCGACCTGCTTCCGCCGCGAGGCCGGCGCCGCCGGCAAGGACACCGCCGGTCTTTACCGCATCCATCAGTTCGACAAGGTCGAGCAGGTCGTCATCTGCCGCGCCGACGAGCAGGAGAGTCGCGCCTGGCACCAGAAGATGCTGGGCTTCGTCGAGACGCTCCTGCAGCGGCTTGGGCTCCCCTACCGCCTGCTGCAGTGCTGCACCGGCGACCTGGGCATGAAGAACGCGGACATGATCGATGTCGAGTGCTGGATGCCGGGCCGTGGTGAAGAAGACGCCAACGGCCGACCCCTGGGCGCCTTCGGCGAGACCCACAGCGCCAGCAGACTCTACGGCTACCAGTGCCGGAGGCTCAACATGCGCTACCGCGGCGACTCCACCGATGGCAAACCCGCCGTCTGCCACTCGCTCAACAACACCGTCCTCGCCAGCCCCAGGATCCTCATCCCGATCCTCGAGATGCACCAGAACAAGGACGGCTCCATCACGATCCCCGAGGCGCTGCGCCCGCACCTGGGCGGCGCCGAGCGTATCGGCTGAAGCGCCGGCGCCGCGATCGCGATCCGCTCTGGCGAAAAAAAACCGGCGGGCATCGAGCCCGCCGGTGGTCGGCTTTGAACCGCGGGACGAGAACTTACCGCCGGTTGTTGCTCCGAGCGGACTGCTTCGCGTCCTTGACGATCTGCTTGCTGGCCTTCTTGTTGGCCTTGCGGCGATCGTTGACGGACTTCTTGTACGCCTTGCGGCGATCACGCTCGGCCTTCTTGGCCTCCTTGGTCGGCTTGATAGGCTCGGCGATCTGCCCCAGGTTTCGGGTGACGAGCGTCAGGTCGAGCGCATCGGCGATGCCGTCGTTGTTGAGATCGTAGATCGGGTCCGTCGATCCCATGTTCTGCAGCAGCAGCGACGCGTCGCTGTAGTCCACCAGGAAATCCGCGTTCAGATCGCCGACGATCGGGGTGAACAGCTGGTCCAGGTTGGTCCTGAGTCCGGGGATGGAGACATCCACGGCGTGGGTCTCGGGGTTGATCGCCGCTTGCAGCCTGGGGTTGCCGTCGGTGTTCATCTCGACGTACCACGCCAGTCCGTACTCGACCTGCGAGCGGGGCTGATCGGTGAAGCCGAACTTGCCCATGGCCTGCTTGGGTGTCGAGGTCGGCGGCCCGTTGCAGAACCAGAAGCCGCCGTAGTCGTAGAGGGTCTGCTCGTAAACAATCCGGACGAAGTAGTTCGCGACCGTGTTGCCGAAGGGCCCGTCGTCGCCGTTCTCGGGGGGGCCACCGGTGTAGGGGAAATACACGCACTCGGTGTTGTTCCAGACGCCCCTTGAAGCACCGACCAGACGCTGGGCGCCGGGGCCGGTGGCCTCACGCCAGAGCTCGAGGTTGAGGTCTTCGTACTCGAAGACGTTGAGCAGGGTGGGATCAACCGCGGAAATGTCCCCGCCGCCGAATCCGATGATGTCGTTGGCGCTGGCGAACGACGAGGGGCTCAGGTTCCACTCCTCGGTCCGGTTCCAGGTGAGCGTGACGGAGATGCCGCTGTTGGGCGTGATGGGCCCGATGGGGAGGTCGATGTGCCCCTCGCCGACCATGCCGTGGTCCCAGCCGGAACGGAACTGCTGCCGCCCCCCGGTCCCGCCGCCGCTGGAGGGAACCACCTCGCCGGTGTCGCCGGAGGGGATGTCCGGAGGCGTCCCGCCGCCGAGGTCGGGGTTGTCGCCACCGAGATCGGGGTCGTCACGCCTGCCCATGGGCACGATCCCGCCCTGGGCCTGATTGATGACCGCTTCGACACCCTCGGTGAATGGGCCATACAGCGAAGCGACTTGAGTCTCGACGCGCCCGTCGAGCCAGGGGTCCCGGGTGTCCGGGTCCTCGGGATCGAGCCTGCCGCCGAAGGACATCTGGCACGAGAGGCTCAGCGGCGACCCTGTCCCCGTGATGAACGGACGGAGCGGATCGGTGCCGCCGCCGAAGGTGGTGTCATCATCCGGGAACGTGTAAGAGAGCGAGTCGTAGATGTCCGCGGGAGCGGGAGGAGTTGACTGGGTGGTGGTGAACCCTTCGATGCCGTCGAACGGCTCGTAGTCGGTGACGACCGCGCCCAGGTAATACTGGCTCAGCAGTTGGACCAGGTCCAGCGAGCCCGCGCCGCGCTCCTCGTCGAGCCCGATCGTCGTGACCTCGGGCATGTCCTCGTCCATCGCATCGACCATCTGCATGTTGTCGAAGCCGACGCCGGGGCGCTCGTCCGATTTGTTCGCGGAGTTCAGGAGCACGGCCCTGGTGACGACGCTGCTGGTGGACAGCCCCTCGCGATCGCCGAGCTCGTGAACGAGGGCGCAGGCACCGGCGACGATCGCGCTGGCGAAGCTCACGCCGGTCCAATCGGAGCTGCCGGTGGTGCTGAAGAAATCGCCGTTGATGACCAGGTTCTCGCCGGGGAGCGTCAGCATGTCGCCCATCGTCACGATATCGACGCCGGCGCGAACGTCGAGGAACACGCCGGAGAAGGACTCCAGATCCGCGTCCATCGGTGTGAACGGGTTCACGAAGTCGATGTCCTCGACCGGGTACAGGTTGCCCAGCGCCTCGTCGGCGTAGTTCTGTCCCTGCATCGGGCCCTTGCCCGAGTACGACGAGACGCCGTTGAAGTCCCGGTCGATGTAGCCCACGGCGATAGTGTTCAGCGCCCCACCGGGGGAGTACACCCGCCCCAGGTTGGTCAGCTCCATCGACGTGTCTTCGGTGTTGTTGTCCTCGAGGTTGCCGTCGTTGCTCGTCGGCGCCACGATCGTCGCGTCCGTCATCGAGACGCAGGCGTTGTAGATGCGCGCGATGTTGTCCTCGCCACGGCGGCTCGTGAAGCCGAGCGAGCCGTAGCTGGAGTTGATCACCGTCGCGACCTGGTACGGCGTGGTGAGTCCGAGCAGGTTCGTTGACACCACGTCGGCGTACTCCTGCCCGGTCATGGCGAAGAGCGCGTAGGTGATCGAATCGAAGATCTTCGTCGGGGAGACGCCCGGGCCGTCGGTGAAGAAGCCGGAGTCGTCCCGGTCCAGCGCGAACCAGCCGACCAGCGCCTGCGCGTCCGGCACGATGCCGATCGGATCGCCGTCGTCCGAGCCCACGTTGGAGCCGACGATCGCGCCGAGCGTTGCGGTCTGGTGCGCGTGCTCAAGGAGGTTTGCGTTGGTGAGCCTGTGAACGCCGTCGTTCTCGAAGGCGATCGAGATGATGTTGCTCTTGCTGAACGAGCGGTGCGGGCCGTGCGCGATCGAGATGTTCGTCGGGAGCGCGATGGGCGCCACCAGCGGCGGGATGCCGTCGAGGTTGCCGACGATCGCGCCCTTGCCAGTGATCCCCATGTCCTGCCAGACGCTCAGGCCGATCGCGCGCTTGTACGGGTTGTTCAAAGCGACCGAGGTCTCGGTGACCGACATCGTCACCGCCAGGCCCGCGACCGCGACCACGCTGGGGATCATGAGGCGCCGGAGAATCTTGGTTCGGCTTCTGTTTGGCATCGCTATCTCCAGATCACAAAGGATCTTGCATGATACACGAAAACGCTTGATGACAAGGTGAGCAGCGGATTTTCAGCCCGAATCCACACATGGATCAGGCCGATCCCCGGTCTCCGGCTCCCTCGCACATGTCCCTATACGCAACGTGATCGGCACGGTTCCGTCGATCGGATGACAATCTCCCGAACCCGCCCGGGCCCGCCAATACCCCGGAACCGACACGGCGATGGCAAATCCCGAATTCCCGCTCGCACCGCCTTGACACCAGCCTCGCGGCGGCAAACGATCCGCGTACCGAGTGCGGGGTAGAGCAGCTTGGTAGCTCGTCGGGCTCATAACCCGGAGGTCGTGGGTTCGAATCCCACCCCCGCTATTCTTTGACTCAACAGAGTTGGGTAAAGGCCGATTTGAACCACTTGCTGGTTTGGATCGGCCTTTATCTCTTTGACATAGCAGGAGATGAGATTCCTTCGCTCTTCCAGCGTCCCTGAGGCGACCAAGGCCTCCACAGCGTCGAATTCGGCGGCTATCCGCTTCCGGAGGTCGCCAGCTGGCGGCAGGCTGGCCTGATCAGAGGCCGTAGCGAGAGCCGCCTCGATCTCACGTCGCTCCTGGACGAGTTCATCCGCCTGCTGGTAGATCCCCATCGCTTCGGCGGTCTCCGGCCACATCGCGGCCAGGTGATCCCGGAGGGTGGCGAGTTTCTGGTCGAGGCTCGCGAGCCGGCGCTGCAGCTGCTCCCTGGCGTCGAACCGGTGTCCATGCAGGCGCCGCAGCTCTTCCTCGACGTACTCGTGGAGTTTGTCGTCATCCCGGAGCCGGAGCAGGTCTTGCCGGATGAGGGTCAGGATGTGCTCCTCCACGACATCGGCGGGGACCGTGTAGCGCTTGGGGCATTCGTCCTTGTGGCCTGTCGCGTTCCGGCAGCACACGTAGTACCGGGTCTTGATGCCCTTGCCGCTCGTGGTAGTTGCCCCGTTCAGCTTGCCGCCACAGACGCCGCAGAAGAGTTTGCCAGTCAACAGGTACTCGCTCTTCATGGAATTGCCGCGATAGTGCGAGTGCATTGTCTTGGATTCTGCCCGTCGCCGTTGCACTGCATCGAATGTCTCAACGTCAACCAGTGCGGTCCAGGCATCCTCGCAGGTAATCCAATCGTCTTGGGCTCGTTGCTCCACGCCCTCGTCCTGGCGTTCAACACTTGACCCATTCTGGTAGCGATGCCACTTGCTCAGCGTCCGGCGGTTGTAAACACAACGCCCGACATACGCGGGATTCTCCAGCATCGGCGTGATGGTTTGGACGGTGAATATGCTGCCACGCGAGGTGCGGAAGCCAGTGGAGTTCAGATTCTCGCGGAGCTTCCGGGTCGGGACACCTTCGGCGTAGTCGCGGAATAATTGCTGGATCGCACGCACACGGCTTGGCTCCGAAGGAATCAGCGTCGAAACTTCGTGGTCCTGCTTCTTGTGGGGCTTGCCCTTGGGGAGCTCGTCTATCACTGCGCCGCTCGCCGCATCGAGGACCGTCTGCCCCCCATCGTTGCACGCCCGAACGATGCGTTTGGGGTCGTCCCCATCGAGGATCAGTCGATCGAAGCCGAATGGTGGAGGACCGCCAGTCCAGAGACCACGCTTTGCCCGATCAACGGTGCCCCGCATGGTGTCACGACTCAGTTTGCGGAGGTAGTCGCCATTCTGATAGTGCTCGACGTAGGAGATCAGCCCGGAAGCGAATGAGCGGTCTGATTCTTGACCGGTTGACGCGTAAATAACCCGCTTGCCTGATTCCTGGAATCTGCGTTCGAGGAGGAGACCATCGAGGGCGTCCTTTGGTCTTGCGAGGCGGTTGCGATCCCACGCCAAGATGACATCGATTTCAGGGTCGCTGGCGGAAGCGAGGAGACGATCGAGACCGGGGCGATTGAGTTCGCTCCCACTGATCGCGTCATCTTCGTATATCGCGGTGAGCTGCCATCCCCTCGATTCAGCGAATGCTTCGAGCATGGCTCGTTGCTGATCGAGTGATTCATCCTGGCGATCTGTGGAACGCCGTACGTACCCGATTGCTCGCGTCATAGATGATGCCTCCGGCCTTGGATGCATTGAGAGTATCTGAATTAGGCATTCAGCGCCAGTTCAGATTGGGATTGCCTCATCGCGATCTGGCACGCCTGCAAGACCTGTGCCCTTGAACCTCTCCAATTCAGCCACGAGGAGTTCGTGAGTTGAATCGCGCCTTTTCCGGCCGTGGAGCCTGATACGGCTCTCGACCCAACCCCCTCCGTATGCTTCAATCGCTGCATACAACCGTCGTGCATATCGCTCGAAGATTCCGTCCACTTTTCCGATTGGTGTCCCCTCAAGCAGTAGCCCCGCAGGACGCACACTGATCTTTTCCACACCCTCGACGAATTCTTCCCACCAAGGCATGAGCGGGCATCGGGTAACTCGCTTATCCGCAGTTCGATCTACGAAGTCGCAATAATGCCGAATCATTCCCCGCAGCAGTCTCGGCCATTCTTCGATCGGATGATTGCGGAGTTCGTCACCGGCGCCGTGCGCGTAGTCGCCAAGCATTTCCAGTTCGACGCGAGACGGTCCTCTCCGATCATAGATACGAAGCACGCGTTCCCCGCTTCGCTTGAGGCCACCACGGCGTTTCGGCTTCATCCCCAGATAGCAGGTATCTCCCTCGGCGGATTCGATATACACGAGGTTTTCGCAACTCACGCTCCGAGAGGAGATATCCCCTGATTGCACCGCATCACGGATTGTTCTGGGTGTGAATGAGTTTGTGTGCGCCATGACATCCACACGCGAGGCGCGGATGCGGAACCACGCTCCGAGATCATCCAGCACCAACCGAATACCGCTATTGCCCAGGTGTTCGCAGGCCTGCCCCTTGACCTCGACGGTACAGAACGTGGATTCCTGTGTGACATCATCCAGATATTCGATGACGTCGATACTCCCGGATTGATAAATCCGGCATGCACGTCCGGTAGCAATCGACTCTTCCCAATGTTCTTGTGGGCTGAAAGGATCGATGCTCCAGCCGTATCGATCCAGCACCCCTCGCTCCAGGACATCGAGTACATCCCGGACAGGTGCCCATACGGTCAGCTTCAGATAATCCACACCGCCAGAGTCCCGGTCATCTGGTCTAACAACCCCCCTGTTAGTCGAGGGGGGTTGGGCTGGAGCCGTTGCGTCGGGTCCACTCACTCGGCGCCTCCGCCCGAGGCATCCGAGATTGCCTGAGAATGCGACGGTGCGTCCGCCACGGCGAGTAGGCCCGCTCGGCTGGCGCCGGGCCTACTCGCCGTGACAGCCGCCCCTCCCCCCCTTCCGGGTTCGATTTGGGCTTGGGGATCTACGGCGCCTGTCGTCCCAACCGCCAACCTCCGGGCGATCAGACCCGCGAGTATTCGGTGGGCCGCGTCACTGTTCCTGGGCACCTCGTCGGTTATCGCGTAGCTGGGTTCCCAGCCGGATCGTCGGCCTCGAGCAGGCGCGACGCCCTGCGAGGCTCCCGAGCCTCGCAGCCCCGCCTTGTCCGCCTGCTCGTGATGTCCTTGTCCATCGACCACGGCCCGAAATTACGGGCGGGATTGGCGGACACCCGGACATCAGATAAGCGAATTACTGTCCGGCAGGGCGAGTCGGCATGCCCGGCCAGTTCCGACCTCGCTGGATGGCCTTGGACCATGATTCACCTGTGGCGGTGATTTTCGTGTCGGTTGGCTTTCCAGTGCGAACACGCTCGATCGCATCGAACAAGGCTTGGATCTGCGGTGCGGTGACCGTCGTGTGGGCCAGGAATGCAAGTTGAGAGATCAACGCACCAAGTCCAGCACGGATGCTTGCATCGGTGAGTTTCACGGTTGGTTGACCAGCGAGCGCGTTGCTGAGCTGCTTCTTATTGTTTGCCGATCCTGACGACATGATTTCGCCGATGACGCGAGCAACGCCCGGATCACCTGCCGCGAACTTGTCCAGACGGAGCAAACGATCAAGCGCTTTCATGTCGCCATGTCGAGCTGCTCGCAAGAGCCGTGGCGGGTAGTCGTGGTAGAGCACCCAGCAGGGCCACCAGACTCGGAAGAAGAACTGCCCAGCGGGCGAGGCCATGAGCTCGTCGAACTGTAAGTCCTCGTCGGGATCTTCAGATCTATCTTCGGCATCGAGCTCAGCAATCATGGTGCGGAGTGTGGCGTCGTCTGGAGGGAACGGGACGCCGATGAATAGGCGTAAGAATTCCTCTTGTTCCTCGCGTGTAAATTCCGCAACATCAGCTGCAACTTCATCCCGAGACATCCGCGATATGGCCCGCAGTTCGTCCAGCCCTTCTGATGCAAGCAGCTCTGCGGGCAAGCCCAGACCCGCCGCAATACCGTTCTGCATCGACCGGTGGCTGCGGTACATCGCCACCCAATGCTCGATCGACGGTCGCGGCGGGAGCGGCCGTGGGGGAATCTCGCCGTAAACCGTGTACCGGAGGAGATCGCGGACCATGTCGGGAGACGATGCGATCTCGACAGCCTGGACAACGAACAGCCACGGCTGGCCGTTGCCGCGGAGGAGACTGAAGGCCTCATGAGCTTGCATCTGTACGCAGCCTCCGTTGCGACAAGGGGGATAGTTCTCGGGGTGTACTTAATCAGAGTGGCGGGTCCTACAAGGCATCCCACCCACATTATCTTTCAGTATGAGATGAGCTGTTGATTGCACATTAAGAGTCACAAGGGACTCTCGCTGCCCCAACTACCGAGAAAGTGCACCCGAGCCAAGACCTGTTCCGGGATGCGGCTCGTGATCGCCCACCAGGTGAAGGAACTCTTGAGGCACTTCAGTGGTCGGCTCGGGTTCGGGGACATGTTCCGCCTTGGGTGGGAGAAGCTTCGGTAGCTTCGAGTTGACGCGACGGCCGAGCAGTTGGGTACGGATCTCTCGCGCCAACACCTCGCCCATTAGTGACGGGACCGCGTTTCCGAGTTGACGCTGAGCGGATGTCCGTCCGCCGACAATCTCGATCGAGTCGGGGAACGTCTGAAGACGGCTGAGTTCGCGCACGCTGAGTCGGCGATTGTCCCAATGGAACGGACCAACCGATGGGCCAGGCTGCGCTTGGATGGTCCACGACGGCATCCGCTTCGAGAGTTTGAGCAGGAAATTCCAGTAGCGCCGACGCCAGCCGAAGAGTGGAAGGCCCTCGCCCCGGTCCGTGTGGTACAGGTAGTTCATCCCTTCAGGAATACTCGGTAGGAGCTTCGCCCACTTGCCGCGGAGTGCCAGGTCTTCACCCGGATCGAACTCCACATCGCAGATCGCATCAAAGGCAGTGCGATACGGCTCAAGTGTCTGAGCGATTAGCCCATCCTCGGGATCGGCGTGTGTCGGCTGTGGGAACTCGAAGGAGCTGCCATCACGGGATGCGACGATCACGAATCTCTGTCGGCGTTGTGGCACGCCATGTGCGCACGCATCGACAACGGAAAACTTCGGGGCGTAGCTCGTGCCCTGGCGCTGGTTGATCTTGTCGATTTTGTCAAGCAGTAACTGAAGACCTTCACTTTTCCCCTCGTACCCGAGTCCGGGGACATTTTCTAGCAACATCGTTTCCGGTGTCACCTCCTCCAGCACCCGGAGATAGGCGTCGAGCGTGGCAGCTCGCGGATCTTCCAATCTTCCGGCGTCACCCGTACGCCAGAATCCCGACTTCGAGAACGGTTGGCATGGAGGCCCACCGATCAGCACTTCGACCTCGCCTTTTCGTCGACCGCAGACGCTTAGCATCTCATCGGTCGGCACCTCGAAGATGTCGCGGTGAATCACTCGATCGCCGAGGTGAGTGCGCAGCGTCGCGCAGCAATCCCGGTCCATCTCAACCGTGACGCCTATCTCGAATCCAGCGGCCTCAAAGCCGTAGTCGAGACCGCCTGCTCCACTGAAGAGACTGAGAACCTGAGGCTTGCGCATCCGTGCTCCAACTAGGCGGCTGAGGTGACTTCTGCGAGACACCGCTCGGCATCTTCAACCCAATCATCTCCGACCCGGACCTTGTGGTCCAGCTTCCCTTCGCATCGTTCGTGCGCGGCCAGTGTCTTCGATGAGTGAAAACGGAACTCCCAGCGATCTGTAATTGCATGGAGACACGCCGCGACAACATCGAAGTCCTGATCCGAGTAGTAACGAGAGCAGGGATCGGATATGGACGCTCTGGCTCGCTGGAAGTCCACTCTGGCGAGCCCTTCCGCTGTCGTCTTCCGCAGAACGTTTTTGCACTCGATCGCGATAGGCGCCGAGCCCTTGTATCGGAGAGAGACATCGCTCTCCCGATCACCCGTCATCCGATGACAGTCGGTCACGCCATCGATCTCCGTGAGCGCCATACGAAGGTGCTCCTCGGCAACCCAGCCACGCACGGCCATCTTCAATCGCGGTGTCGATGCAATGAGATCGAATACTGCGTTCTCGGGCAGTGCGAACTCGCGAGCGAGTTGGTGAACCTTCGACGGCGTGACGATCGTCCCTGGGTTGGCCGTTGTGGGCGTCAACAGCGAAAAACGCTCGAGTGGCTGTTCAGCCAGCCACTGGCGATGTCCCTGATCTTCGCCCAAAGCCTCTCGCTCGAATCGGATCAGGCGGAGCAACTGATCGGCGGTGCCACCAACGAGCGTTTCGATCTGATCCGTTTCTTCCGGTCGGAGCGTACGCGGACGCACCGGACGTTCCCATGCGTGCCACTTGTCGCGCAGGATGTTCTCGACATGATCATCCTTGAACTCGATCGACTTGAAGAAGCGGGTCGGGCTGTTCAGGACCGGATCGGCACTGACGAACAAGCCGGCATCGGGCGAGATCCCGATCATCAACGTTGTATAGAGACCGAGTGGGTCTTGCCACAGCACGTGAAGCCCTTCGGTGCTGCTGCCGTACTTCACTTGGAAGCGCCACTCGTCATCCGGCCGGTTCTTCGTTTTCTCGCAGTTGGCAAAGAAGGCGTAGGCGACGATGCCCATGCGCTCGCCCTCGGAAGTCTCGAAAGTCAACCGGAACGGCGCTGTACTAGGGTCGGATACGAAGATGATGCGGCAGCCCAAGGCACGCAGACCATCGGCAATAAACCGCACGAGCGGTTCGCGAGCCGAGCGTTGCACACGCCACGTCTGGTACTCAGGCTGCCAAGGAAGTTTCGCGTAGTCCATCACACGGTACAGCGTATCCCGGAGGTGGTATCTCCGTCTGTGGCCCCGAGAGACGCGGTACGCGTACTAGCCTCACGCTGATCGGTACCGCAGCTCCACCGCCCGCACCACGCCTGACAAATCGAAGACCTCCCCCGCTACTTCTTGATTCCAAGGGACTTGCGAGCAATCGCGAGTCCCTTTTTCGTTGGATTCGGATCGCTTGAGCGCCGGCGGGACTTCGTGTGGTCAGGCGTGTTCCTTCGCCGCGCCCGGCTCGACCTTCCGCACCTTGATTTCCGGAGCGGTCAGGTCCAGCGAACCCAGGAAGACGATCGCCGACCCGATCGCCCCCGCGAGCGAGAGCGAGCGGCCCGCGTCGAAGAGCCGCTGAAACTCCGACGGCTCCAGCGCCTCGCGGACCTGCTGGATGATCGACGTCCGCTCGTCCTTCTCGGCAGGCGGGACGGGGCTGCCGATCCGGCGGCGCAGCCCGTCCGCGGAGCCCTCCCCGGAAGCCGCGAACTCCATGACCGAACGGGCGGTTGGCGCATCGGCCGCCTCGGCTATGGCGATCGCCAGCTCGGAGATCGCCTCCAGCGAGTACGCCGTGTCGAGCGCCGACTGGAACTCCCTGATCAGCGCGAAGCACTCGCGAAGGTGCTTGATCGCTTCGGGGATCCGCTTGGTCTGGATGCACAGGCGGGCGACGACGCGGAGGTGATCCGGCATCATGTACGCCGCGAACGTGCGGTGCTTGCGCGCCAGCTCGACGGATTCCTCCATCATGGGCCGGGCGGCCTCGAGGTCGCCGCGCATGAGGTGCAGCTCGCCCAGGTTGCCCAGCGCCATGGCCGAGCCCGCCGGGTCGTTGAGGCTCCGGAACGCCGCGAGCGCGGCCTCGAAATGCTTCTGGCTCGCGTCGAGATCGCCCGTGTTCATCGTCAGGATGCCCAGGCCGTTGGCGGCGAGCCCGACACCCTCGGTGTCGTTGGCGGCCTCGCTGATGGCGCTGCACCGGTTGAACGTCGCCTCGCACTCCGTGAAGGCCCCCTGCCGGATCTCCAGGGCACCGAGCCCGTACAGCGCCCGGCGGAGTGTGCGCTGGTCGGTGGACTCATCAGCCTTGGCGACCGCCTCGCGCAGCAGCGTCGTCGCGGTCAGGTAGAGCCCCCGGATCTCCCAGAACCGCCAGGCCGCCGCGACGAGGCGCAGCGCGGGCGTCGCGTCGCGTCCCGAGCTCATGGCCCAGTTGACCGCGGCGAAGATGTTGTCCATCTCGATCGCCAGCCGCTGGATCCACTCCACCGAGCCGCGCAGCTCGGGCTCGGCCATCTCGGCAAGCTCGACGTAGTGCCGCACGTGCCGGTCCCGGACCTCGACAGCCTCGGGGGTCTCGACGAGCTTGGCGGTGGCGTACTGCCGCATCGTCTCCAGCAGCCGGTACCGCGCGACGCCGTCCTTCTCCTCGTACGCCACGAGCGACTTCTCGACGAGCTGCGAGAGGTAATCGAGCACGTCGAGTTCTTCGATGTGCTCGCCCGCGCCGACGGCCTCGGCGCCCTCGAGCGACCACCCACCGCTGAACGCGCTCAGGCGGCGCAGCAGGATCTGCTCCTCGACCGTGAGCATGCTGTAGCTCCAGTCGATCGTTGCCTGGAGCGTCTGGTGCCGCTCCAGCGCCGTCTTCGACCCGCCGCGCAGCAGGCGGAAGCTGTCGTCCAGCCGGCGCGCCACCTGCCCAACCGGCATCGCCCGCACGCGCGCCGCGGCCAGCTCGATCGCCAGCGGGATGCCGTCGAGCTGCCGGCAGATCTGCGCCACGGTCGGCGCGTTGTCGTCCGTCAGCTTGAACCGGGGCGACGCCGTCACCGAGCGATCGACGAACAGCCGCACCGACTCGAACCCCCGCGCCTGCTCGGCTGCGATCGCCGTCGTGTCCGTGGGGACGCCCAGCGAGGGCACGTGATAGACCTGCTCGCCGGCATTACCGATGCTCTGCCGGCTCGTGACGAACACCTTGACGCCGGGGCACTGGTGCAGCACCTCGTCCACCACCGCCGCGACGTCGTCGATCAGGTGCTCGCAGTTGTCGAGGAAGAGGATCAGCTCCTTAGAGCGCAGGTGATCCACGACCGTTCCCAGCGCCGTCTTGTTCTGCTCCTCCTTGAGCCCCAGCACCGAGAGCACCGCCTGCTGCACGAGCTCGCCGCTGGTGAGCGACCCGACGTTCACGAAGTACACGCCGTCGGCGGTGTCGAGGTACGCCTCCTCCAGGAACCGGCTGGCCAGACGCGACTTCCCGCACCCCCCGGAGCCCGTGAGCGTCAGCATCCGCGCCGAAGACCACAGCGCGCGCAGCTCCTCGAGCACCTGGTCGCGCCCCACGAAGCTGGTGATCGAGACCGGGATGTTCGAGGGCGGCGCCAGCATCGACGCGGACGCCGACGAGGCCATCGTCCCGAACTGGTCGAGGATCTCGTCGATGATCTCCAGCGCCGCGGACATCTCGCCGATGCGCTGCTCGCGCCCCTTGGTCAGCAGCCTGATGAGAAGCTCGAGCAGCCGGGTCGGCGTCCCCTCCGGGAGCTTGCTCCACGCCGGCTCGCTCGTGAGCATCTCCGCCATCGCGTCGCTGGGCGTCTCTCCGCCGAATGGACCGGAACCCGTCAGGCACGCGAAGAGCACGCACCCGAACGAGAAAACGTCCGTCCGGTGATCCACCTCCAGCCCGCGCGCCTGCTCCGGGCTCATGTAGCCGGGGGTGCCCAGGATCACGCCGGGCTGCGTGTTGAACGCCGTCAGCGTCGGCGCCTCCGTCGGCATCGCCTCCGGGCCCATGAGGTGCGACTTGGCGAGGCCGAAATCGAGCACCTTCACACGGTCGCCGGCGGTGATCATCACGTTGCTCGGCTTGAAGTCCCGGTGCACCACGCCCTGGCGGTGCGCCGCGACCAGCGCCTCGGCCATCTGCCGTCCGTACCGCAGCGCCTTCTTCAGCGGCAGCGGTCCGTCGCGGATGATGTCGCCCAGCGACTGGCCGTCCACGTACTCGAGCACGAGGAACCGGGAGCCGTCGTCGCGCTCCTCGAGGGCAAAGATCGTCGCCACGCTCGGGTGCGAGACCGACGCCAGCGTCTTCGCCTCGCGCTCGAGCCGGGCCAGGCGGTCCCGGTCCGACGACATCGCCTCGGGCAGCATCTTGATCGCGACGCTCCGACCCAGCGAGTCGTCCGTCGCCAGATAGACGACGCCCATCCCGCCGCGACCGAGCTCGCGGACCAGCGTGAACCGGCCAAGGCTCTGCTCATGCATCGAGAGCGATCTCCCCGATTGTCCGGGCTGAAGAAACCCGGTTCGCAGGATGCGCGCGCCCCCCATCCGGGCTCAACACCATCCCCACGATCCGATTGTCAGCCAAAGTCGCCCGCATCGCAAGAACGAATGCCATCCGTTCGAGCCCGGGGCTGTCTCAATCGTGATTTCGGAGCATCATCTCGTCATTTCGGCCGCGCCATGACGATCAAAGTTGGAATCTCAGGCTCGTTCGTCACGAGACCGACGCGCCGAAGTTCCCCAGCAGGAGCCCCAGATCCGCGGTGTCCACGACCATGTCCCCGTTGATGTCCCCGACCGGACCGGGCGTCCCGAAGGCGCCGAGCAGCAACCCGAGATCCGCGGTGTCCACCACGCCGTCGAGGTTGAGGTCGCCGACGAGCGGGTCGATCGTCATCACGGTCATGTCCAGCCGCGCCGCGAAGCCATCGCCGAAGAAGTTCTCCTTCGTGTACCAGTTGACGAACTCGCCGCCCTGCATGACCGCGGCGTGGGTGGAGCTGAGCATCAGCCGCAGCTTGCCCGCGTTGCACGCCTGCCGGAGGTACAGGTCCACGTCCGGGTTGCCGAGGTCGAGCGTGAAGACGAAATCCGTGTCGAAGGGCACGATCGCCCCGGGCGTCACGCCCTCGGCCACCCCGACGGAGAACGGCGTCACCTCGCGCGCGGGGTACACCGTGCCGCCGATGTTCTCGCCGAAGATGTGGTTGGAGACGTCCTCGGCGACGCCGCCCGGATAGTCCGTGATGTAGGCGTTGCGCACCGCGGTGTAGTTCGTGCCGTTGGGCGTCCCGAAGGGCGAGGTCTCGACGTACGAGTTGATGTTGAACCCGCCGCGGTACCCGACGCCGAAGATCTCGCAGGGCCTGCCGTTGAGCGCCTCGGGGTTCATGGGGTCGGAGTAGGTGGTGATGGAGTCGTACGTGTCGTCGAAGATGAATCCGCCGTCGGTGGTCGCGATGCGCATCACCGCGCTGACGATGACGTAGTAGGGCTCGCCCAGCCCCGCGTCGAGCTGCGCGCCGGTGTCGAACCCGATGAACATCTGCCCGTCCCGGTCATCGAAGTCCGTCTCGTTGATCGCGTTGAACGTGGACGCGTTGCCGCGGACGCCGGGCGTGAAGTTGAACGGGTAGTTCCAGCGATCGTGCGTCGGGCTGTCGAAATGGATATTCACCACGCCCGCCTGGGCGCCCGCGGCCAGCGCCGGCGCGCCCAGCAGGGCCGCGAGGTTTCGGTTGATCCGCATCGGTGTCTCTCTTCCCACCGCGTCGGCGGTGTCTTGCTTGCCTGTCCCCTACTGCAGCGGCTGGAGCGTCCAATCCGGCGTCTCCGCCGTCGGCGCCCAGTGCCGCATGTCCTGAAGGTCCTCCCAGCCCAGCGAGTCGGCGTGGGCGTCGAAGAACCCGATGACCGCCTCGTCGCTGTAGCGCAGGTCGATGTTCCCGACCTCTCCGGACGAGACGATCGAGTCGTCAGGGGGCGCCGACCGCCACACCCGCTGATGGATATACGGCGGCGTGACCTTGTAGTTCCCGTTGAGTTCCTCGTCGTAGATCGTCGCGCTGCGCCCGAAGGCCGTGGCGAAGGTGATCAGCCGATCGGGGTGCTCCGGATCGCTGATCCGGCGGACGTACCAGGAGTCACCGAACGTCTGCGACGTCCGGGGGTGCTCGATGCTCGGGGTGCCGTCGCTGTCGGAGCTCCCCCCCACGAAGCCCTGGTTGAGCCCGAACGAGGGCGCCGCGGAGAACTCGTACGTGAAATCGAACGAGGGATCGATGAAGTCCTCGTCGTAGTCATCGAGGCTCTGGTAGAAGAACGTCGCGTTGTAATCGAGGTACGGCATCAGCCGCCAGGGGTACCGCTGCGCCGCCAGTCCCGAGATCGGCAAACCGTTCAGGTCCATCGCCTTGACGGGCTTGCCCGTCTCGGGGTCGTTGCGCAGGAAGCCGAACATCACCATCGACCGGTGATCCCCCGCGTACGCGGTGTACCCGATCATCAGCTGCCGCGCCACGGACAGGTCCTGCACCCGGCGCGCGCTCTGCCGAGCGGCGCCGAGCGAGGGGATGAGGATCGCGATCAGCAGCCCGATGACCGAGATCACCACGAGCAGCTCGACAAGCGTAAAGGCCCTGTTCCATGGCCGGGGGACTGCGGGTTGAACGAAGCGATTCATGACTCGCTCCAGACTTGACCCGACCGATCCGATCGGCCGGGATTTGCGAGAAGCCGGGGCATCCGGGAGCCGGACGCCCCGGGGAGGATTCCAGAAGATGCTATCGGCGTTCCTGGCCGAAAACTCACCGACGCCGGCGGGAGCCCGCCGCTACAAGACCCAGCGCCAGCACCCCGGCGGCCGACGGCGTCGGGGTGATCGTCACCTTGTCGAGATCGAACGTGTAGTCCTGGTCCACGCCCGCGAGCCCGGTCAGCCCGAACAGCCCGATCTGCACGCGACCGATGTTCGAGAACGTCGAGCCGAACGTCGTGCCCTCGTAGAAGAACGGCGTCATCGGATCGATCTGAACCGTGATCGTCGTCCAGACGTTGGGCAGCACCGGGACGAACTCGACCGCGTTGGCGCCCGGGGCGAAACTCGGCGCGAACCGCGCGAAGTAGGTCAGCGGGACCGGCGCGTTGTGCCGGACGGCGAAGCTGAGCTCCGTCACGCCGCCGCCGATCCAGTCGCCGACGAACGCGCCGCCGCTGGACCCGAAGCCCTCCTCGCCGCGGAACAGCGCCGGCATGTCGCCGTCGCCGTTGTTGAGGAAGTTGCCGACCGTCGTCGCGTGCGAACCCCCGTCGGGACCACCGACCATCGACCAGTCCACCGGCCCCGTCACCGCGGCGTTGAACCAGTTGGATGAATCGCTCACGAAGTCCTCCGTGAACGGGTTGACGAGTGCGGAAGCGCTGCTCGCCGAAAGCGTCAGCGCAGCGAACGTCGGGAGAATGATCGCGTGTCTCATGATGGTGCTCCTCCTCTGAGCATCTCGGATTGGTGGGGGTCCGGCTCTCGCCGGACGGTGTCTTGCTTGCCGGACGGTATTGAGATTGACTCTCAAGAACAAACGCCGTCCGGTCGTATTCCCGTTTCGCAGGAATCTTTCTGTATTCAGGATATTCTTGTTCGGTATCTCGATCAAGCCTTTGCGTCAGTATTTTGAACCGGATTCGACCCCGACTATTCCCCCCGGAACGGGTCGATCGCCGATCGATATTCTGATCACCAGATATGCCAAACACATCCGGCGCCAACCTGCTCGAGGACCTCCGCTGGAGGGGTCTCATCCAACAGACCACCGACGAGGAGGCCCTCATCCGCCACCTCTCCGACGGTGGTGGCGGCAGTTTCCCGCAGGGCGGCCGGCTGGTGTATGCCGGCTTCGACCCCACCGCCGACTCGCTGACCATCGGGAACCTCGTCCCGCTGATGCTCCTCAAGCGATTCCAGGACGCCGGGCACACCCCGGTCGCCGTCATGGGGGGCGGCACCGGCATGATCGGCGACCCCTCCGGCAAGGACGCCGAACGCACCCTCAACACCCCCGAGATCATCGCCGCCAACGTCGAGGCCCAGCGGCCCATCATCGAGCAGGTCCTTGCCTTCGAGGGACCCAACGCCGCCAGGATCATCAACAACGCCGACTGGCTCGGCCCCCTCGGCTACATCGAGTGCCTCCGCGATGTCGGCAAGCACTTCTCCGTCAACATGATGATCCAGAAGGAATCCGTCCGAGCCCGCCTTCAGGAGCGCGAGCACGGGATCAGCTACACCGAGTTCTCCTACATGATCCTCCAGGCGTACGACTTCTACCGCCTCCACGCCGACCACGGCGTCACCATCCAGGTCGGCGGCTCCGATCAGTGGGGCAACATCGTCGCCGGCATCGATCTCACCCGCCGACTCGCACAGGCCGAGGTCCACGGCTACACCTGCCCGCTCGTCACCAAGTCCGACGGCGGCAAGTTCGGCAAGACCGAATCCGGCGCCGTCTGGCTCAGCGCCAATCGCACGAGCCCGTATGCCTTCCGCCAGTTCTGGCTCAACGCCTCCGACGAGGACGCCCCACGATTCCTCCGCTTCTTCACAACCATCCCCAGGCAGGAGATCGAGGCCCTCGAGGCCGAGCACGCGCAGAACCCCGGCGCGCGCAAGGCGCACACCGCGCTGGCCGATCACATGACCGCGATGCTCCACGGCCGGGAGGAAGCCGCGCGTGCGGCGGCAGCCGCGCACGCCCTCTTCAGCGGCGACGTCGCCGGCCTCGACGAGCGCACGCTCAACGAGCTCTTCGAGGGCGCCCCGTCCAGCGACCACGCGCGATCGCAGCTCGAAGGCGACGGCGCCGGCCTCGTCGATTTCCTCCTCGAGACGAGCCTCTGTAAGAGCAAGCGGGAATCCCGGGAGTTCCTTGGGGCCGGCGCCATCAGCGTCAACGGCGAAAAGGCCGATACCGAGCGGCGATTGACGCAAGCGGACCTCCTGCACGACTCGGCGATTCTCCTGCGACGCGGGAAAAAGAACTGGCACGTCACACGGTGGAAGTGACCCAGCCGGTCCAGTTCCCCCCGTGTCGATGTGGTTCTGTTTTTTTTCGTGCGTTCCGGACCCCGATATGCGAGAATCGATCCGATCGGTTCACGGAGTGGGCCGCAGCCTTGCCTGCAGGCTGTACTCGCAGGACGACGGCCCGCTCGCATGGAAAGGAGACCACCATGCCGAAGGTGTCGGACCTGCTCGCCGCGCGCAAGCGAGGCGACCTGCCCGGGGGCGACGCGCCGGTCGCCGCCGTGGCGCCCGAGACGACCGTGTTCGAGGCCGCCAGGCGCATGAACGAGGCGCACGTCGGCTCGCTGGTCGTGCTCGACGGGAACGGGGGGCTGCTCGGTATCTTCACGGAACGCGACGTCTTGAGAAGGGTCGTCGCGGATTCCCGGGATCCCGAGCGGACGCCGGTCGGGGACGTCATGACCCGCAGCGTCCACACGGCGCCGCCAGAGACCCCCCTGGACGACCTCAGAACACTCATGCGCGAAAAGCGCATCCGCCACGTCCCCATCGTCCAGGACGGCAAGCTCGTCGGGATGGTCTCCATCGGGGACCTCAACGCCGCTGAAGCCAGAACCCTCGTCGAGACGATTACCTATCTGGAGCGGTACATGACCGTCACCTGACGGCCTGCACCACAACCGCTCATCCGTCCCGGCTTCCTCGCGACGATGCAGTCTCCTCGCGCGCCGGCCGTCGCTGTGATGCTGCGCGGGGGGCCCGCACAACATCCGCCTCGGCCGGCGCCTTTTTTTGCATCCACGTGAGCCGGAAGAAAAAACGCCCGCGCGGTGCGGGCGTGCGAGGGCTCCGATTTTCGGCGTCGTCACTTCACATCGCCACAGATCGTATTGAAGTGGCTGAGCAGGATGCCCAGGTCCGCCGTGTCCACCACGCCGTCGTTGTTGAGATCCGCGCTGCCCGGCGAACCGAACTGGCTGAGCAGGATGCCCAGGTCCGCCGTGTCAACGTTCATGTCGCCGTTGAGATCGCCGACGCACACCGGCGCCACCAGCGTCGCGTCCGCAATCGAACTCGCCGTCGCGAAGTCGGCGCCGTTCAGCCCGTCCGCCTCGTCGCCGAAGCCGAGGTTGATATTGGGCCCCGGCGCCAGAGGATTGGACCCGGACGAGATGCCGTAATCGCCGACCTCCAGGAAGATTTCGCCAACGCCCTGGACTTCGATGTGCCCAACGAGGGTCGCATTGGTGGCGCTCTCGTAATGCGGATCGAACATCGCGAGCAAGTCGTTGACCAAACCGATTCCCCCTCCCACGATTCCGAACGCGTTGCCTCCGCTCCACCGCGACCCGTCTCCCGACGTGTCCGTCGACGGGAATAAATTGTCGAACCAGGGGAAGCCGCCGATGGATTCGAACGCCGTGTTGTACATCACAAACTCGGAGATCGACACCGATCCGGTCGAATTCACATTGAGACTCAGGTTCTCGATTGTGTTGCCAATGGGATCTGGGAACGCCACCCAGAGATACAGGCGGTGGGTCGTGGCGCCGTCGGTCATGATGGCCGGGTTGCCGAGCGAAGGCGCCACTGCGGGGCTGTCGATGTCGGCGGGATTCGAAAGGCCTTCCTCCGCGAAAAAGAACCGGTAAGTCTCCGTGGGCCCATTGGAGAAGCCATCGCAGCTGCCCCCAGAGAGCAAGGAGATCAGCCCGACGCTGTCGAAGTTGTTCAGCACGCCGTCCCTGTTGGTGTCCACGGTGCAGAACGGGTCGCAACCCGGGAACGACGCGGCGTATCCCCCCGGGTCCATGATCGCGGCGATGAATGGGTCTCGATCGTCGAGGCCGACCAGCGAGTCGCAGTTGGCGTCGCCGCAGACGGACCCGAGGCAGGGATCGCTGAACGCGGTATACAGGGCCACAGTGCTGCCCAGATTGTCGGGGCAGGCGACAGCGCCGGTCATGTCGTAGCATTCAGTCGCCGGATTGAAGGTGAAGCTCTGGTCTTCGTCGCGCCAGTAGGGTTGGTTGAGCTGCGAGCCCGGCCGGTTGGCCGCGGTCCCCCACAGCATGGGCTGGGCGCACGTCGCGAGCGTCACCCCCAGCATCTCGTCGTACTCCTTCCCCAGGATCAGGTCCACGGCGCCCTGCCCGTCGGGGGGGGAGGGGATGCCGACACCCCCGAGCAGCGCGCACACGTCGAAATCGAAGAAGTAGTACGACCCAGGGTTGTTCTGGAGGAACCCCAGATCCATGATGACGCCGCCCAGAAAATCGTTCACCGCCAGCGCGGAGCAGGTCTCGTCGATGGTGTCCCAGATCTGGACCGCCACGTAGCAGCGCTCCTCGTTGGCGGGGTTGCCATCGCCGTACCAGTAGAACGCGCCTGTGACGCGTGTGATCTCGTCGCCGGAGCCGGGCTCCAGGCTGAAGTCGTCCGCGGTGCGCTGCGCGCAGTTATCCACGCCAAAGAAATACCGGAAGTCGGGTGTTGCCAGGCCGCATTCAATGTCCGCCCCGATCGCCGTGACGCCGTCGGTGTCCGTCTGGAAGCAGTCGTAGGAGAGCGTCTCGGTCATCGAGCACGCGACGCCTCCACGCTGCGCAAGCGCCTGCCGGTAGTCGATCCAACCGGTCTTCATCGTCCCGTCGACGTTCAGCACCGCTGCCCGGATCGGCGTGAGGCGCTCGCCTGCGGGGATCGCCTGAAGCTCCTGCGCCCGGGCGCCGGCCCCGATGGGAATACAGACAGCGATCGCCAGGGTGGTTGTCTTGAGCTTCATCGTCTCTCCTCGTTCACTGAGTTGTGGCCGCGTTGGTCGGGCGCGGCCCCCCTGGAGACCATTGCGGCGTGCACCGCTGGACGTTGCGGTCCAGTATGGCGGGTTCACCCTCGTGGAACAACGAGAAAGAGCCTTCTGACATGGCCCACGGGCTGGTCTGCGGCCATGGGTACAACACTTTGCGGGCAGCCCAAGGGTTTTCCCCGGCGTTGCAGGCCGATCCCTCGCGGGGATGCAGCCGTCACCGATCTTCCCGCGTTTGAGCATCAGCACAAGCATGAAAAACGCCCGCGTGAAGCGGGCGTTCGTGGGTTTGGACTGTTCGACTCGACTACGAGATGGGGCCGCACGTCGTGTTGAACTGCGCCAGCAGGATGCCCAGGTCCGCCGTGTCAACGGCGCCGTCGTTGTTGAGGTCCGCGCTGCCCGACATGCCGAACTGGCTGAGCAGGATGCCCAGGTCGGCGGTGTCCACAACCAGGTCGCCGTTGAGGTCGCCCACACACCTGGCTGTCGCGTCGGCCATCGAGCTGCCGGTGTTGTAGCTGGCGCCGTTCAGCCCATCGGCCTCGTCGCCGAAGCCGAGCGAGATACCTGGGCCCGGAGAATCGTAAACGCTCGCGATCCCCTTATCGCCGACCTCGAGGAAGACCTCGCCGGGGCCCTGGATCTCGATGTGCCCCAGCAGTTTGGCGCCGGTC
Organism: Phycisphaeraceae bacterium; assembly: GCA_020639135.1. Lineage (GTDB taxonomy): Bacteria > Planctomycetota > Phycisphaerae > Phycisphaerales > UBA1924 > JACKHE01. The sequence continues at coordinate 242,648 of JACKHE010000002.1, read as the reverse complement.
GTCGCGTTGTAGTGCTGATCGAATGTCAACGAGATTGCTTCATTGGATGCGCCACTTTCGGTCACCGCCATCGCGTTGGCGCCGCTCCACCTCGTGCCGTCGCCGGAGGTGTCGGCCGGTTGGACAACACCGGCCGGCGTCGAGGAGTTCCACGTTGTGCCACCGATGATGCTGAAGATGTTGTTGTACAACACGGCGTCTGTGATCTCCGCCAGACCGGTCGTGTGGACATTGAATGAGAACCCCTTGATTGCCATGTCCAGGGTCTCCAGATCGATCCACAAATACAGCCGCCGCGGGTAGTCGTTGTTCATGATGAGCTCCGGGTTCACCAGTTGCGGCGTCACCGCGGGGCTCTGCGGATTGTTCGGGTCGGAGAGCCCATCCGTCGCGAGGAAAACTCGGACCGATTCATTCCTAGGGCCAAAGCCGACACAGCCACCACCGGACACAGCGCTGACGAACGGCCCGATGTCGAAGTTGTCCAGCACGCCGCTCATATCGGTGTCGCACGGGCAGAGCGGGTCGATGCCGGGGAAAAAAATCTCGTACTGCGCAGGATCCTGGACCGCCACGACAAAGGGATCGACATCGAACACCGTTACAACACTATCCACGTTGGCGTCGGCGCACTCGAATACCGCGCAGGGGTCGCCGGTTGCGGTGTACAGCGCGATCATGGTTCCCAAGTTGTCGGGGCAGTCTGCGAGCCCGGTGAAATCGAAGCACTCCGTCCCGGGATCGAAATCGAACGACTGGTCATCGTCGCCCCAGTAGGGCAGGTTCTGCTGCGAACCGGGGCGGTTGGCCGCGGTGCCCCAGATCATGGGCTGGGCGCACGTGGCGAGCGTGACCTGCCCCAGCATCTGGTCGTAGGAATTGGCGAGGATCACATCGACGCCGCCCGAGCCGTCCGCCGGCGCCGGGATTCCGATGCCCCCGAGCACCGCGCACACATCGATGTCGTAGGCGTAGTAAGACCCCGGGTTATTCTGCAGCGGCCCGAGATCGACAATCACATTGCCCAGGAAGTTGTCGATCGCCGGACCGGTGCAGGTCGCGTCGAGGTCGTCCCAGATCTGGATCACGACGAAGCACTGCTCGCTGTTGGCGGGGTTGCCGTCGCCGTACCAGTAGAACGCGCCCGTGATACGGGTGATCTTTTCCCCGAAGCCCGGCTCCATCGTGAAGTCGTCAGCGGTGCGCTGGCTGCAGCTGGTCTCGCCGAAGAAATACCGGAAATCGGGCGTGGGCTGCCCGCAGTCGGTGTCGGCGCCGATCGGCGAGGTCCCGTCGGTGTCCGCCTGGAAGCAGTCGTAGGAGAGGGCCTCCGCCGCGGAGCAGGCAAGGCTCCCTCGCTGGTTGAGGGCCTCCTGGTAGTCCACCCAGCCGGTCCGCATGGACATGTCCGCGTTGAGCACCGCGGCTCGAATCGGCGTCAGGTGCACCCCGGCCTGGATCGCCTGAAGCTCCTGCGCCCGGGCGCCGGCCCCGATGGGAATACAGACAGCGATCGCCAGGGTGGTTGTCTTGAGCTTCATCGTCTCTCCTTGTTCACTGAGTTGTCGCCGCGTTGGTCGGGCGCGGCCCCCCCGGAGACCACTGCGGCGTGCACCGCTGGACGTTGCGGTCCAGTATGGCGGGTTCACTCTCGTGGAACAACGAGAAAGAGCCTTCTGACATGGCCCGCAGGCTGGATTGCGGCCATGGGTACAACACTTTGCGGGCAGCCCAAGGGTTTTCCCCGGCGTTGCAGGCCGATCCCTCGCGGGGATGCAGCCGTCACCGATCTTCCCGCGTTTGAGCATCAGCACAAGCATGAAAAACGCCCGCGTGAATCGGGCGTTCGTGGGGTCGGTTCGTACAACTCGACTAAATGACGGCGCCGCACGTCGTGTTGAACTGCGCCAGCAGGATGCCCAGGTCCGCCGTGTCAACGGCGCCGTCGTTGTTGAGGTCCGCGCTGCCCGACATGCCGAACTGGCTGAGCAGGATGCCCAGGTCGGCGGTGTCCACAACCAGGTCGCCGTTGAGGTCGCCCACGCACCTGGCTGTCGCGTCGGCCATCGAGCTGCCGGTGTTGTAGCTGGCGCCGTTCAGCCCATCGGCCTCATCGCCGAATCCGAGCGAGATATCTGGGCCCGGTGAATCGTAAACGCTCGCGATCCCCTTATCGCCGATCTCGAGGAAGACCTCGCCAGACCCCTGGACCTCGATGTGCCCAAGCAGCCTGGCGCCGGTCGCGGCGTTGTAGTGCGGATCGGACACAGCAAACATCCCGTTCGAAGCCCCCGGCTCGAAGACCGCCATCGCGTTGGCGCCGCTCCACCGTGTCCCGTTCCCGGATGTGTCGGTGGCCTGGACAAGCCCGTATGGGGATGAGTTCCATGTCAAGCTGAATGCCGGGATGATGAGCATGTTGTACAGGACGGCTTCGGTGATGACCGCCTGTCCGCTGGTCTGAACATTGAACGAGAACCCTTTGATCTCCGTATTCGCGATCTCCAGATCAATCCACAGGTAGAGCCGTTTCGGGAACGCGTTATTCAAGCTGATCTCGGGGTTCACCAGCTGGGGCGTCACCGCCGCGCTGAACTCATCGTTCGGATCCGACAGCCCTTCCTCCGCGAGGAAGAGACGCACCGACTGTGGACTGGGCGCGTAGTTCGTTCCACATCCCATGCCGGTGTCGAGATCATGGAGAAACGGTCCGATGTCAAAGTTGTTGAGATCACCGCTGAGATCTGTATCGCTGCTGCATAGCGGATCGGTGGCGTAATCGATGACGTACTGCACGGGGTCCTGGATCGCTTCAATGAGCGGTTCGGCATCGGTGATGAATACAACGCCGTCCGCGTTCGCGTCGGCGCACACGACCCCATCGCAAGGATCATTGGTGTACAGCGCGATCATGTTGCCCAGGTTGTCTGGGCAAGGAACGCTGCCGGTGAAGTCGAAGCACTCCGTCCCCGGGTCAAAGGCGTTCGAATGGTCCGCGTCGCCCCAGTAGGGCAGGTTGCTCTGCGATCCGGGTCGGTTGGCCGCCGTGCCCCAGAGCATTGGCTGAGCACAAGTCGCCGGCGTTGACGCCCCTGTGAACAGGTTGTAACTCTGCAGAATACTGATCTGGACGCCACCCGAACCATCGGTCGGCGCCGGGATCCCGTTGGGCGTCAGGAGCAGCGCACAAATGTCAACATCAAATGTGTAATAGAACCCCGGGCTGTATTGGAGATTTCCCAGGGACATGGCGATCGGAAGGCCGAGGATGTTGGACACCGCGGGCCCGGAGCAGGTTGAATCGATGTCGTCGTAGATCCGGATCAGAATGAAGCAGTTCTCACTGTTGGCGGGGTTGCCGTCCCCGATCCACTCAAACGCGCCGGTGATGCGCGTGATCGTGTCCCCATGGCCGGGCTTCAGCGTGAAATCATCGGCCGTGAGACTGATGCATTGATCGTCAGTGAAGCTCCAGCGTGTGCTGGGCATTGGCAGCCCGCAATCCGTGTCGCCACCGATCGGCGTGATGCCGTCGGTGTCCGCCTGGAAGCAGTCATACGACAACAGCTCATCCATCGAGCAGGCCCCACCGCGCTGCTTGAGGGCCTGTTGATAATCGATCCAGTCACCCTGCGCCGTCCCGTCGGGATTCAGCAGCGCGACTTTCACAGGCGTCACATGCATCCCGGGCTCAACTTGTCGGAGATGCTGCGGCGTGGCGCCTGGGGCCATCGACAAGCCCACAGCGAAAGCCACGACTGCTGCCTCGGTCTTCATCATCTCTCCTTCAAAGAGTGCTCTGGATCGCGCTGATCAGGCGCGATGTCCCCCCGGGTCCGTCCGACCGGAACGAGCCGCGACGCGCACGGGATCCATTATCAGGTATCCCCTCACATTGCACAATCAGAAAACGGGGCCAACATGGCTCGTTGAGGGCGAACGACAGCCATGGGACATGTCAGACGGAGGAGATGGTATTGAAAGCCCTAGCGCAGCTCGACCGACCAGTACGCGTCGTTGAGGAACGCCTTCCAAGACGCGTACTTGTCCTGACCCAGCCGCACAGCGATCAGCGGGTTCCGCTTGGGCCTCACCGGTTTGCGCATCAGCCGCATCCCCGCCTGCTCGGGCGTGCGACCGCCCTTGCGCGCGTTGCACGGCACGCAGGCGCAGACGAGGTTCGTCCACGACTCCCCGCCGCCCTGCGCGCGGGGCCTGACGTGATCGATCGTCAGCTCGCTCGTCGGGAACGAATCGCCGCAGTACTGGCACTTGTTGGCGTCGCGCGCGAAGAGGTTCCGCCGATTGAGCTTGACCGACTGCTGCGGCAGCTTGTCGTACCCGATGAGGCGGATGATCTTGGGGACTGCGATGTCGAAGCGCACCGTGCGCACCCAGTCGTGCCGGTCGCGCTCGAACTCCTGCTGGAACTCGCTGATCTCGGCCCAGGTGTCGAAGTCGAAGTTGGCGTACCGGCCCTCGTCAACGTGGATGACCTCCGCCATCCCGCGCGAGAGCAGCACGAACGCCCGGCGCGCGCTCGTGACGCGCACCGCGAGGTAATGCTTGTTCAGGACGAGGACCTTCGCGGTCAGTCCGCTGGGCGCCGGCGCCACGATCGGCATCGACGCCGGGGCTGGGTGTGACGGCGCGCTCTCAGCGCCGCCGCCGGCGGTCCGGGTGATGCGTGATTTGCTCCGGCGTCTGGACAAACGGGCCTCCGCGATCCGTGCGTTCCGCCGACCGAACCATCCGCGTCGAGCGAGCGGAGACGCCCGGACTCTGCCAAAAACTTACCACCGGATCCCCGGCGGTTCAATGTGCTTACCCATACTTCGGCAAAACCGGGCGGCGAGTTCGCTGATGCCGGCGGATATCCGGACGGGGCCCTACCGGTTGTGTTTCAGTGGCGGAAATGCCGGATCCCGGTCAGCAGGCACGTCACGCCCGCCTTCTCGCAGAGCTCCAGCGTCTCCGCGTCCCGCCTGCTCCCGCCGGGCTGGACGATCGTTGACACCCCCGCATCGACCAGCAATGCCGGCCCGTCGGCGAACGGGAAGAACGCGTCGCTCGCCGCGATCGCGCCCAGTGCCCGCGCCCCCGCCTTCTCGACGGCAAGCCGGCACGCCGAGACGCGATCCACCAGCCCCGCGCCAACCCCGAAGATCGAAACGACCCCGCTCGCCGCGTCCGCCCCGCCGATGCACACCGCGTTGGACTTCAGGTGCTTGCACACCGTCCACACCACCGCGGCATCGGCGCGGCGCCCCGCATCGACCGCCCCGCCGGCGCCGACGCTCCACGCGTTCGGATCGATCGCCGCCGAGTCCGTCTCCTGCGCCAGTACGCCGCCCGGGATCGACCGGAACTGTAACCGCCCCGGCCTGCCCACCTCCGGCCCCGCGGCGAGCAGCCGGATGTTCTTCCATCGCGCCGTCAGCGCTTCCAGCGCATCGTCCGCGAATGACTCCGCGACGATCACCTCCAGGAAGACGTCATCGGCGCAGCACAACTGCGCCGCCCCCAGGTCCACCCGTCCCGCGACCGCCATGATCCCGCCGAACGCCGCCAGCGGATCACCCGCCAGCGCCGCCGCGACCGCGGGCGCACACGCCGGCGCCACCGCCGCGCCGCACGCGTTGGCGTGCTTGATCACCGCCGCCGGGACCGAACCGGGCCTCAACCGCTTGCAATCGCGCACGAGCTCCAGCGCCGCCGCGGCGTCGGCGATGTTGTTGTAGCTCAGCGCCTTGCCGTGCAGCTGCGTCGCACCGACCACCGTCCCCGCGGAGCCCCGCGCATCCCGGTACAGCGCCGCCGACTGGTGCGGGTTCTCGCCGTACCGCAGGTCGGCGACCTTCGCCGCCTCGATCCGCAGCGTGCCGGGCAGCGGCCCACCGTCCTCCTGATCTCCCGACAGGTACCCGACGATCGCCGCGTCGTACGCGCTCGTGCGCGCAAACGCCTCCCGCGCCAGCCGCATCCGCAGCCCCGCGCTTGTCGCCCCGCCGTGCGACTCCAGGTCGTCGAGGACGTACGCGTACTGCTCCGGATCCGTGACGATCGCGACGCCATCGGCGTTCTTCGCCGACGCACGCACCATGCACGGCCCGCCGATGTCGATCTGCTCGACCGCCTCGGCGCGCGTCACGCCCGGCTGCGCCACCGTCCGCTCGAAGGGGTACAGGTTCACGCACACCAGGTCGATCGGCGTGATCCCGTGCTCGCGCAGCTGCGCCTCGTGCTCGGCGTCCCCGCGCCGCGCCAGGATCGCCCCGTGGATCCCGGGGTGCAGCGTCTTGACCCGACCCGACAGGATCTCGGGCGACCCCGTCACCTCCGACACCGGGATCACCGCGATCCCCGCCTCGCGCAGCGCCGACGCCGTACCGCCGGTGGAGATGATCTCGACGCCCCGCTCGGCGAGCGCCCGCGCAAAGGGAACCAGGTTGGTCTTGTCGCTGACCGAGAGCAGCGCCCGCTTGACGGGAACGAGTTCGGGCACGGGCCTGGGCTCCTGCTGGCGTGCTGGGTCCGCCGCTCAGTTCTCCGGCGTGTACCGGGCGACCGCGCCGTCCGGCGTCACGGCGTACAGGTCGCCATCAACGAAGCTGGTCATCTTCAGCGCCTTGAGCCCCGGGATGTGCACCGTCTCGATCACGTCGCCACGCTGATCGTCCACCACCGTCGCGTCCGCGCCGTTCCAGACGATCAGCCGCCCCTTGTGCACGCCGATCGGCTCGCCGCGCACGTCCGGCGCTGTCCAGATCACGTCGCCGGTCGCGCCGTTGAAGGCGACCAGCCCCTCGCCCGGGATCGCGACGTACAGCCGGCCGTCGTGCGCCGCGGGCTGGTCGGTGATCGGCCGCTGCGAGCGGTATCGCCAGATCCGCCGGCCCGTGGACGCCTCGAAGGCGTACACCGACTGGTCCCGGCTCGCGACGAACAGCGTGTCGGCGCCGGCGACCGGGTTGTTCGACAGCCCGTCAAAGATCAGCGCCCGCCCGTAGGAGGCGCCGGTGCCGGGGTTGACGATCAGCACGTCCCCGCCCTGACTCACCGCCGCGACACCAACCCCCGCGGGGACCGGCTCCGACGTGATCGACCCGTTGAGCAGGTAGCCCCACTGCTTGTAGCCGGTCTCCAGGTTGTGCCCCAGCAGTTCACCGGAGGTGCAGCCGAAGATCGCCATGTGCCCGATGATGACCGGCGCCGTGTTGACCACAACCGCCAGCCGCTGCTTGTCCTTGATCGTCCCGGTTCGGATGTCCAGCACGTAGAGCGTGGTGTCGCTCGCGCACAGCAGCGTGCCCTCGTGCCTTGCGATGCCGACGAACCGCGTCAGGTCGCCGGCAAGCCGCGTGCTCCAGCGGTTCCGCCCCGTCACAGGGTCCATGACCGTCACCGTGTTCGAATCGTCCAGCACGGCGATCGAGTCGCCCAGCAGCTCCGCGAACCGCACCTTGAGATCAGAGCCGAAGAAGGGGAACCCGCGCCAGGCGATCCGGTACCCCAGACGCTCCACCGCGTCGTGCTCCTGCTTCCTCGCGTCCGACCTCGACTGCTCGACGACGGCCCGATCCAGGGCCTTCTGACGGGGTGTCTCGGCCCGGGACTGCTCCCGGCTCGAGGACGACCCCGCGCAGCCGCTCAGGCACAGCGCCAAGGCGCTCCCCAGCAGGGCGAATGTCACGACACAGCGACGATGATTCCGGTTCATCAGGCGAACTTCCTCTGTGCAGGCCCCACGCGTCGGGGGCGTCATCCAGGCGTCAGCGGGCCCCGGCATCCGCAGGGCGGGAATGGGAGTATCGAGAGCCACCAGCCGAGGGTCAAGCATCCGCCGCCCGGGGGAGGCCCACCGCCGTTCCGGCCTATCCTCGTGGCATGTTCTCCGGCATCGTCGCAGGAATGGGCCGCGTGGCCGCCATCAATCAATCCCCGGCCGGGGTCCGGCTGCACATCGTCCCCCCCGCCGCCGGTTTCGGGGACATCAAGCCGGGAGATTCCGTCTGCGTCTCCGGCGTCTGCCTCACACACGCCCCGGGGAGTTCCGATTCGCACGAATCCCCCCTCGTGTTCGACGTCATCCCCGAAACCCTCGCCAGGACAACACTCGGCGCCCTGACCGAGGGAGCCCGCGTCAACCTTGAACGCTCCGTCCGCGCCAGCGGCATGCTCGACGGCCACATCGTCCAGGGCCACGTCGAGGGCGTCGGCGAGGTCACCGGCGTCGCCTTCGACGCCGACGGCTGCCGCGTCCGAGTCCGGGCCCCGCGCGAGCTGATGGAATGCGTCACCCCCAAGGGCTCCGTCACCCTCGACGGCGTCTCGCTGACGATCGCCGGCGTCGATGTCGAGAACGACGAGTTCGAGGTCGCCCTCATCCCCACGACCCTCAAGGTCACCACCCTCGGTTCGCTCCAGTCGGGCTCGGGCGTCAACATCGAGACGGACATCGTGGGCCGCACGGTGGTGCACTGGGTCAAGAACTACGGCGTCGCCCCGCGCTGACCGCTCAGCGCTGCGCCAGCGTGAGTTGGATCCGCACGGCTTCCCGCAGCGTCCTCGACAGCGCCCGGTGGAGCGTGACGAACACCACCAGCGACTGGATGAACCAGAACGCGGTGTACCCCATGATGATGGCCGCCGGGATCCAGTCGTACCAAGGATCGGTCGGGAGCGGCGCGTTGGGATTCGATTGGTACGCCGCTGAGGCGCGCATGGCGCTCGACATCATGATCAGGACCCAGGACATATACGCGAGGAAGAACACGACGACGAACCCGATCGAGAGCCAGAAGTTCCAGCGCAGGTATCGAATGCACCGCGCCGACGGGATCAGCCGCGCGACAGCCTTGAGCTGTGCGATCCCCGCGAAATAAAGAAACGGCGACGCGAGCGTCAACCCGAACCAGGCGACGCCATTCGCCGCATCGAACGACGATGTCATCGTGACATAGCCGTAAGAACTCGTGCCCGGGGCCAGGGAATACCACCAGTTGACGGTGGATGCCACCGCGATCGTGCACGCCGCGAGCAGCACGAGCCCGGCCGCGACCCTGACGATCCGCTCGGCGATGATGTTGCGTCTGCACCCTGTCGGCGCCCCCCACGATAGCAGCAGCAGGCCCAGCGCCAGCGAGGCGACGCCGCAGGAACCGACAAACGGCATCCAGAACCAGAGCAGGTCCCAAAGGGACGAGCCCCAAAAAACCATACCAATCATCAGACCCACGTGGGCCGCCAGCATGGACCCCAGCACGACGCCAATCAGACCGAACAGCGACCCCCACCGCAGCCGCGAGATCCACCGCACCGGCTGGTACACCATCCGGGTCCGGCGGATCGCGATGTTCACCAGCGTGCCGCACTCCGGGCACGCGTCCCGCAGCGCCAGGTCCCGGAGGTTGTACCCGCACGTCAGGCACGACTGATCCCACCCGATCACCGCCGACATCGGCGACCCCGGCAGGTCGCTCGGCCTCTCGATCGTGATCGGTGGTTCCGGGCTCGTCATGGGCGGCCTCAGCGCCAGTGCGCCGTGTACAGCGTCTCGGTCTGCAAGCGCGCCGCGGCCTCCTCGCCGAGCCGCCGCATCGCCGCGCCCTCCCGTTCGGTCTCCCGGAACGCCCGCCGCAGCCGGTGGAAGAGCAGCCACAGCATCACGAACCAGACCGGCGACAGCAGCACACCCCCGATCGGGACGAAGATGACCAGAGGATACCACAGCAGCAGCTTCGTCAGCCACCGGCAGCTCCCCCCGGGCGTCATGGAAGCCAGCGTCCGGATCCGCGTAATCCCCTCGAAGTACGCCAGCACCGACACGAGCAGCCACACCGCGAGCGAGCAGAAGAACGCGATGAACAGCGGGTTCGACTCGCCCTCCGCCTCGGCGAACAACACCCACAGCGTCGCGATGGGCGCCATCGTCGCAGCGCCGATGACCGCGCTCCACTTGGCCGCGATCTCCACGCCCTTCTTCCGGTAGCACATCGCCGGCGAGCGCCACGTGATCACCGCGACACTCAGATGCAGCAGCCCCAGGGCGACCGGCGGGAGCCCGTACAGCAGCCACGTCACCACCCGGTAGTGATCAGTTCCGTTGTCCCAGTGCTCCGCATCGCGCAGGAAGCTGGCAACGAACGTGATCAGCCAGCACAACAGACCGATCGATCCCGCGTAGCCGATCGTCGCCCCGATCACAAGCCGGCGCAGGAACGCCGCGGGCTGGAACACCAGCCGCTTCCATCGGATCGCCTCCGGGACGGGCTCCCCGCACTCCGGGCACCGCCCGCCCAGCGCCAGCCCCCGCATGTTGTACCCGCAGAACGAGCACGCGCAGTCAAACCCGATCACCGCCGACATCGGCGACCCCGGCAGGTCGCTCGGCCTCTCGACAACATGTTCCCGCGGTTCGTCGTGAGCCATCGCAGTTGGAGTGTACCACGCCCCGGCGCCGCGAATCTTACATTCACCCCCGGCTCGCCGCCCGCGCGACCTGCTTGGACAGGTGCGACCACAGCCTCGCGTACAGGCCGATGTACATCACGTAGATCGCGAAGTTCAGCAGGAACAGCAGGAATAACAGGATGCCGGTGATGAACATCCAGATAGTCGGCAACGCCGGCAGCGCGGCGCCCTGCCCCGGAGGCGGCGACGCCGCGGCCTGCGCCAGCTGCGCCATCACCGACCGCTGCACGAAAAACCCCGTCACGCTCTGGATGATCGACAGCCCCATCGACACGGCGACAAACCAGAACACCACCGACGCGTACGCCGGCAGACCCGTCGCCGGCAGCCGCGAGCACACGTGCCGGACATGCTTCGCGGCGTACCAGAACTGCGCCGTGATCAGCACATAAACCGTGACCGACGAGATCATCGTCAGCGCGCCGGAGGCCTGCACCCCACCCATCCGGAGTGTCGCCAGCGTCATCATCCCGCCACTGAACGCGAAGACATAACTCCCCGGGATCGCCAGCGCGATCACGACCGACAACTGCCGGCACCGGGCCCGGACCCGCTCGGCCTTGGAATCCGAGGCGACCCGGTGCTCCCGCGTGGTCAGCCGGAGCCAGCCGAAGAGAAAGGACGACCAGATCAGCACCACGCCGACGATCGGGGGGATCAACCCAAGCGCCGACCCGAGCACCGGTCCCACCAATGTCAGCGCTGTCATCATCATCATCGCCAGGAAGATCACAGGGATCGGCAGCAGCGCCCCGAGCGTGATCATCCGCGCCCCGCTGCGCAGACGCCGCACGTACTCCGGGTTCGCGTGGCGCATCTGCTTGCCCCGCAGGGAATCCTGCACCGGCGTCGCGCACTCCGGGCAGTTCGCGTTGACCGCCAGCCCCCGCAGGCTGTAGCCGCACACGGCGCAGGCATGCTCGTACCCCAGCGCCCAATCCACCGGCGCGTAGTCGAGCTCCGCCGGGGTCCCGACGATCCCGGGCCCTGTTGTTGCTTCCCCGTTCATGCCCCCGCCATCACCACCGACTCCACCGCGTTGCGGAAGAGCCGCAGCCCCGGCGTGTCGCCCGTGCGCACCGAAGCCGGGAGCCGGGTCCAGTAGGGATGGTGTACCCATTCGAGATACCGGTCCGGGTGCGGCATCAGCCCGAAGACCCGACCCGTCGGGTCGCACACCCCCGCGACGGCGCCCTGCGAACCGTTGAGGTTGTCCACGTACCGCAGCGGGACCTGATGATTCGATTCCAGCCGCGCCAGCAGCGCCTCATTCGCCGCGACGAACCGCCCCTCCCCCGACGCCAGCGGCAGGCGCAGCGCGTGCGCGCGCTCCTCGCCATTCAGCCCTAGGTCGAGCCCGCGCGTCCAGACGCACGGCGATTCCGCATCGACCTCCACGCGCGCCCAGTCGTCGATGAAGCGACCACCGATGTTCCCGGTCAGCGCGATGGTGGGTTTGCCGCCTGTCAATGGATCAGGCAGCAGCCCCGCCTGCGCCATCACCTGGAACCCGTTGCACACGCCGAGCATGGGCACGCCGCGCCCCGCCGCCTCGCGCAGCGCGGGATAGAGCCGCTCGCGCACCTTGACGGCGAAGACGCGCCCCGAGGCGATGTCGTCGCCGTAGGAGAAGCCCCCGGGGAAGCCGATGAGGTCGCAGGACTCGATCGGTGCGGGGTCGGCGATCAGGCTGTCGAGGTGGACGACGCGCGTGTCGCTGCCTGCGAGCTGGAACCCCCGGATCATCTCCTGATCGCAGTTCGTCCCGGCGGTTCGGATGATGAGTGTGGTGGGCATGGGTTACCAGTCGAGGGGGGCGTGGAAGGCTTCGGTGAGTCTGGCGACGGGGATCTCGATGTCGCATGTCCACAACACACCAGATCGATCGATGCAACCAATGTAGGTCGAGAAGATTCCTTCGCCATCCCAGAGATCATCCTCGTCTCGATGACAGTTCAATCCGACTATGTGAGAGGCCTCTCCAATGCACTCCCATACCCGATCATCTCTACACCAATCATCGATACCTGGCGCGATCTGTAGGAGATATCGCCCTGGTTGATCCATCAACAACTGGTGGCGATCGTATTGAAGCTCGGTGTGCTTTCCGGGATCAAAACAGGGCACGATCATTGGGAAGTCAACAGCCGCACCAAGTTCTCCACCAGCCGCGATCAGCATCTCCGCCACCGCGACCAGAGGCCCGCCTTCAGACACATCATGCACGGCGACCGCGTACCCCCGCTCGATCATCAATGACACCGCGATCGCCGCTGCTCGGGCTCGTTGCAGATCAATCTTCGGATTCCGTTCGCCGAACGAAGGCTCATCGCCGATAATGATCAAACTGCTCGTTTCGCCTTGCGGCGGCTTCGCGTCCATCGTCACGCACCTGCCCACGTCCGGCACGATCCCCACGCCGCTGATCAGCAGCGTCGGCGGGATCTCGATCGTCTCGCCGGTCTCCGTCATGAACTGATTGTTCAGCGAGTCCTTGCCGCTGATGAAGGGCGTCCGGTACGCCCTGGCCGCGTCGTAGCAGCCCGCCGCCGCGCGCACGAGCGAGGCGAGGTTCCCCGGCTTGCCGCAGCTGGGCCAGCAGAAGTTGTCGAGGATCGCGATGCGATCGGGGTCGGCGCCGACGCACACGAGGTTGCGCACACACTCATCGATCGCGTGTTTCGCCATCTCGTAGGGATCGCCGCCCTGTTTGGGATCCCCAACGCTCGTCGCCATGCCGCAGGCGATGGCGAGGCCTTGCTTCGATCCCGGGACCGGCAGGATCACCGTCGCGTCGCCGGGCCCGATCCCGCCCGGTCCCACCAGCGGCTTGATGATCGTGTTGCCCTGCACCTCGTGATCGTACTGGCGGACGATCCATCGCTTGGAGGCGATCTTTGGATTCGACAGCAGCCTGAGCAGCGTCGCCTCGAAATCAACGTCAGCGCTCTGCTTCGGTGTCGGCTTGCTCGGCGCGGTCCACACCGCCTCGCGCGTCGGCCTGGGCAAACCATCGTGCAGGAAGCCCATCGGCAGGCGCCCGACTTCGAGATCGCCGAAGTTCAGGATCAGCTCCGCTCCCTCAGTCCCGAACTCCCCCAGGTCCGCCAGCTCGACGTGCTCCTCGTCGCAGATCCGCTGGAGTTTCGCGACATTCTCCGGAGGCACGCTCAGCACCATCCGCTCCTGCGCCTCGCTGATCCAGATCTCCGTCGCCGTCAGCCCCGCGTACTTCAGGGGGGCCTTCGAAAGATCGACGCTCGCGCCGAGCTTCTCGCCCATCTCCCCGACCGCGCTGCTGAACCCGCCGGCGCCGCAATCGGTGATCGCGCTATACAGCGGCTTCTCGAACCCGTCGCGCGCCCGCAGGATCGCGTCGAGCGTCTTCTTCTCCTCGATCGCGTTGCCGATCTGGACGGCGTGGGCGAACTCGTCGGCGTGCGTGTCGGTCAGCTCCTCGCTGGAGAACGTCGCGCCGTGGATGCCGTCGCGCCCGGTGCGCCCGCCCAGCGCGATGATCCGGTCCCCCGCCCTCGGCGCGCCGAAGACCTTGTCGTTGGGCATCACGCCGATGCAGCCGACGTACACGAGCGGGTTGCCGACGTACCGCGCATCAAAGTGCACGGCTCCGCTGACCGTCGGGATGCCCATCCGGTTGCCGTAGTCGCGCACTCCCGCGACGACCTCGTTCAGGATGCGCCTCGGGTGCAGGCATCCAACCGGGACATCCCGCATGTCCGGCGGCGCGACGCAGAAGACGTCGGTGTTGGCGATCGGCCTCGCGGCCAGCCCCGTGCCCATGATGTCGCGCACGCACCCCCCCACCCCCGTCGCCGCGCCGCCGTAGGGCTCGATCGCGCTGGGGTGGTTGTGCGTCTCGACCTTCACGCACACCGCGTTTTCGTCGTCGAACCGGATCACCCCCGCGTTGTCGTCGAAGACGCTCAGTGTCCAGTCGAGACCGTCCTCGATCAGCTCGAACGTCGCCGCGGCCACGGTGGACTTGAGCAGGTTGTCGATCGTGACCGAGCCGTCGCCGTGAACCGTCACCCCGGGCCGGCCCGACCACTCGATCGTCTCGTCGCCCTGACAGCGGTACCGGATCGTGCTCTTGAGCGTCTTGTGGACGCAGTGCTCCGACCACGTCTGGGCCAGCGTCTCCAGCTCGATCAGCGTCGGCTCGCGGCCCAGCTCCGCGTAGTGCGCCTGGATCGCGCGCATCTCCTCGCCGTTGAGCGCGAACGCCCCTTGTTTGCTCAGTTCGACCAGCGCCGCCTCGTCGAGGCCCAGGATGGGGACCGTCTCGACGCGCTGCGTCGCCGCGTGCCCGTGCGGGAAGGCCTCCGGGTGGAAGGGCGCCGTGTGGATGTCCTGCACCACGGGGTTCGCCAGCAGGCGCCGGGCGATGACCTGCGCCTGCTCGGGCGTGATCCCTTCAAAGTCATACCGCCGCCCCGTCGCAACATGGACGCCCTGGACACCCGTCAACTCCTCGACCGCCGTGCGCACGGTCTGCGCCGCCGGGTCCATGACCCCGGGCTGCGGCAGCACCTCGATCGTGCAGCAGCCGTCAGCCACCGAGGCGCCGATCGTCGCGACCTCCGTCACAGGATCGGCCAGAAGGTCGTGCGCGAGCCGCGCGAGATCCGCATCGCGCAGCGCCCCCTCGATCAGGTACACCGCCGCCGTGCGCACGCGCTCCGGTTTGATCCCAAGACCGACCGCGCTGCGGCGCACGGACTCGCCCAGCGTGTCGGGCAGCCCCGGCGCAGGCCGGACCTCGAAGCGGTGGACGGCGACCTCAAGCGGTGTGGTGGTCATGGTTCGGGACGGTGGCGGTGCGGTCCGGGTTCCCATGCCGGACTGTACCGCAACCGGCGCCGCGGGGGAACGATCCCGGTACACTCGACCCGATGCCCGACGACCCCCGAGACAAGTTCCACGTGGAACTCTTCACCGACGGCGCCTGCTCGGGCAACCCGGGGCCCGGGGGCTGGGCGTACATCCTCCGCCACCACGCCAGCGGTGCCGAGCGCGAGGACTCCGGCGGCGACCCCGCCACGACCAACAACCGCATGGAGCTGACCGCGGTCATCGAGGGGCTGACCGCGCTCAAGCAGCCCTCGCGCGTGGACGTGTACTCGGACAGCCAGTACGTCCTCAACGGCCTCAACGAGTGGCTCGATCAGTGGAAGCGCCGCGACTGGAAGACCGCGGCCAAGAAGCCGGTCAAGAACGAGGACCTCTGGCGGCGCCTCGACGAGCTGCGCGCGGTGCACGAGCTGCGATACCACTGGATCCGGGGGCACAACGAGCACCCCGAGAACGAGCGGTGCGACGCGATGGCCGTCGCGGCGCGGGATCGGGCGGCGGGGCGGGCCTGATTCCGGAGCGATGTGATCGGACCCGGGGCTGCGCCGTCCGGACGAGCATCGCATCCGCCCGGCGCAATCCCCCCAGACCGACCCCGGTGCGGCGTGGGACGCGTTGCGGGCCGATCTGGTGGGCATGAGCACCAGCTACTACCGCAACCCGCGTGGACGGATGATCAAGATGTGCATCATGTTCGGCTCGCTGTGCTTCAGCGCGTACATGCTGCCCAAGACGATCGACAAGCTCAACGACTCGGGGCTGGGCACGGTCCTGATGCCCGGGGGCGGGCTGCCGGCCGATGCGCAGCGGATGCTCGAGAAGGGCGGGCTGGACGCGGCGCTGGGCGCCGAGCGCGCCTCGATCCGGCAGTCCGGAGCCAAGGCGCCGATGGTCATCACGCCCAGCGGCGAGATGAGCCAGGCTGAGTACGTCAGGCTGCAGCAGCAGGCGCAGCGCACGGCGCCGATCCGGATCGTCAAGGGCGCGCCGCCCGAGCCCGGCGAGGGTGCGGAGCCTGTCCAGGGTGCGACGACGGACGCCGGCGGGGACAACGCCGCGGTGGATCAGCTGCTCGAGCTGCTCAAGGAGCAGCAGGACAAGGACGGCTGAGGAACCACATCAGCCCAGCCCGAGCGCCTCGCGCTTGGCGGCCCATTCCGACTGCTCGCGTGAGTTCGTGGTGTCGATCTCGGTTGATCCGGCGCGGATCGCCTCGATCTCCAGGCGCGTCAGACGCACGGCGCCCATCTCGTAATCGCGGAAGGCCTCGACGGTGATGGGGCACAGGGGCTCGATGAGCCGCATCATCGCGCACGCGAAGTCTCGGATCTCGCTCTGGGCGTGCTTGTCCATGCGGAGCGAGAGGAAGCGGAGCGTATTGTGCAGGTCGCACTTCCAGTACCACTCGGTGTAGGCGCTCTGCGGGAGCGCGATGCGCGCCAGCTCGCGCGAGACACCCTGCTCGAGCAGCTTCTCGTACTCGCCGTACTGCGCCTCGGAGCGGTCCAGGTATTCGAGGAAGCGCTCGGCGGTTGCCGCGTCGATCGTCTCCTCACCCCCCTGCCGGTTGGCGGCGGATTGCTCGCGCACCTCCTCCGGCGCGGGGTGGTAGAAGCGATCGGGGACGACGGAATAGCGCGCCGAGTATTCGTTGACGTTGGCCGTGCGGTGCCGGATCCACTGGCGCGCGACGAAGATCGGCATTCGGCAGTGGAACTTGAACTCGACCATCTCAAACGGGGTGGTGTGCCGGTGGCGCAGGAGGTACCGGATCAGCCCCCGGTCCTCGGTGATGCGCTTGGTGCCCTGGCCGTAGGAGACCCGGGCGGCCTGCACGATGGCCGCGTCGGCGCTCTGGCCCTCGGGGGCGAGGCGGGGCATGACATCCACGAGGGCGATGAAGCCGTGCTGGTGGACCCGGATCACGCGTCGCTCGTCGCCCTCCATGAGATCCCGCATGGGGGATTCGGGTGCGACGCGTTCGATGGGTGTGATGCTTGTTTTCGGCTCGACAGCGGCGGTTTCCATGACGGCACTGTACCTGTGGGCCATGTCGCTCGCCGTGGACAACCTGTCAGGTGTCCTCGTGATGGGCCGTGGCCTCGAGCAACTCGTTGGGCAGCAGCAACGAGAGAACTCCAGCGGCGACGAGCAGCAGCGAGACGGCGCCGAAGCCGAGCTCGATGCCGTTCATGCCCAGCGCCTGACGGAGCCACATGGCGTGATCCCGGGCGATGAGCCAGCCGAGACCCAGGGGGCCAAGGGACGAGATCGCCCAGCCGCAGCCCATGAGGATGGAGCCGGTGAATCCTGTGGCGTGCGGCAGCAGCCGCTGGGCGAGTCCGATCGCGGGCGGGACCGGCATGAAGAATCCCAGCGCGGCGACGAAGGCGCAGCAGAGCATGGGCCACCAGCCGACCCAGGGCATGAGCGCGATGAAGGGCGCCGACGCGAGGCTGATCCAGAGGAACGGCTTCTTCTCCCTGCCCGCGGGGATGACCCAGCCGGCGAGGAGCCCTGCGGCGGTCATGCCGAGCGTCGAAGCGCTGACGAGCCTGGAGGAGAGCACCGAGGCGGCGTCGCCCTCGGCCTGCGTCAGCGTGCGGAGCGCGCCGCCCCCGACGATCTGGAGCATGGCCCACTTCGTGAAGAGGAAGTAGAGCCCCACGTTGGCGGTGAAGCGGCAGCTGTTGATCGCCAGCAGCAGCCAGACAGCGCGCCATCGGCGGCGGAGGTCGGCGGCGCCGGCCGCGGCGGCCTCGGGGTGGTCCTCCACCACCGGTCTGCCCGAACGGTGCGGGACGCGGCGGATGGCAATCCACATCGCCCAGCCCACGAGCACCGCCGGGGCGGCGACGAGCAGCAGCCACGGCATCCCCAGTCGCGGCGAGGCGTTGATCGACGAAGCGATGAACGGGCCGGTGAAGCCGCCGATCATGCCGCCGGTGAAGAAGATCGACAGCCCGATGCCGCGGGCGCGCCGCGCGGAGCCGAAGCGCGACATGGCGGCGCGGCTGAGCCGGCCGGCGACGGCGGAGCCGACGGGGTGGTACACGCCGACGCCGGTCATGCCGATGACCTGCAGCGCGATCAGGTGCCAGAACTCCTGCGCGAAGCCGATGGAGCAGATGGACAGCGCGGCGACGATCAGCCCCAGCGGTCCGAGGATCCTCGTGTTGTACTTGTCGGAGATCCACGAGAGCAGCGGCTGGGAGAGCCCGCTGATGATAGGGCTGATGGCGAAGAAGACCGCGTACTGCTCGTCGCTGAGCAGCAACCGGGCCTTGAGGGCCGGGCCCAGCGAGACGAGGAAGATCGGGAAGAGATCGATCGTGATGTGCGAGAGGAATACCGCCCAGTAACGCCGGGCGGCGTGGGTCAGTGGCGCCGGCGGTGTCGGCGCACCGGCGCCGGCCGGATCCGTCGGCTCGTTGTCGATCCCGGGCTGTTCGAGGACCTGCTCGGTCGCGGTGACGCTCATCGCGAGCGACAATAGGCCGCGATCACAGGGAAGCGCGGGCTCAGGCGGGGCTCGGGTTGTCGCCGGCGGCGCGGTGGTCGTGCGCGGCGAGAACCCGATCGACGTGTCCCTTGGAGCCGAGCGAGAGCAGGATCATCAGCCCGCCCAGGACGAGGACCATGGCCTCGACGCCGACGGCGGCCCAGGTCCAGCCCATCTCGTCGATGACGTCGTGGACGCCCTTGTAGTTCGGGTAGTTCATCACCGAGAGCGCGTTGGAGGCGTCGCGGAAGACGCCGGGCGTGACGATGCCCGCGGCGAAGTATTCCCAGCCCGCCTCGTCGAGGTCGGCGTAGATGCGGTCGGTGCGCGACAGTCCCGCGTCGCCCAGCTCGATGAAGGTGTAGGTCCACTGGCGCCAGTCCTTGGCGCGGACGGCCTTCCATTCGTCGGGGTCGCGCTGCGTCGTCGGGCGGCGGGCGACGATGACGATGCGCCAGGCGTCGGTGTCGCTGCGCAGCGCCTTCGCGGCTTCGTAGGCGGCCTCGGGAGAACCGATCTCCGCGCTCTCGGGGAAGGCGACGATGCGGAGCCAGTCGCGGTGGCGGTCGAGCCCGGGGAGCCTGGGGTCGTCGAGGCCCTGGGTCAGGAGGGTCGTCTCCTCGTCGCCCCAGCGGATGACGACCTCGGCGCCGGGGCGGGGGTCGCCCTGGGGGAGCTCGACGGTGGTGAGCGAGAAGGGTCTGCCCAGGTGCTCGAACTCGGTCTGCCCGAAGATCTCGCCCTGCCACAGCGGCGGCGCGACGGATGCGCTGTGGGCGCGGATGCGCTGGATCATCGGGGGCACGGAGAGGGCCAGCGCGATCGTCGAGATCGCCACGAGGGCGACACCGATCATTCGCTGCGTCTTGCTTTGCATGGGAACCGGGAGGGTTGCGCGCGGTGGCGCGGGGTCAGTGGTGCTCGGTCTGCTCGGGCGCGGCCTTGTCCGGCTGGTCCGGCGGCGCGAACTCCTCGGAGAAGCCTTCGCCCGCGTGCTCGGTGGCGTGCTCGCCGTGCTCGGCGGCGGCCTTCTCGATGGCGGCGTTGATCTCGGCCTCGGCGACGGGGGGCGGGCCGATGAAGTGCTCGCGGGTGGGGTCGAGGGCGCCGCGGGAGGTCATGTCGATGGCGGTGAACCCGATGAAGCAGACGACGAGCGAGAGGCAGAGCAGGAGCACGACGGAGTTGAGGAGCTTGTCGTGGAGCAGGTGCATGAAGATGGCGCAGACGAAGGAAGCCTTGATGACGGCGATGATGAGCGCGAGGACGAGGTTGCCGATCTCGCCGATGTGGACGTACTTGGCGGTGAAGACCGTCAGCGCCGTCATGATGAGCAGGAACACCAGGACGGCGAAGAGCGAGCGGAACGACGCGATGTGGTGGTGGCCCGGGTCTTCGTGCGGCATTTCGGCGGCATGGGCATGGGCGTGAGCGTGGGCGTTCATGGGTTGCGGTTCCGATCGGTTCAGACGAGGTACAGCAGCGGGAAGAGGAAGATCCAGACGAGGTCAACGAGGTGCCAGTAGAGGCCGACGTTCTCGACGGCGGTGTAGTGCTTGGGGCCGAAGTGCCGTTTGCCGGCGCGCCAGGCGACCCAGAGG
Organism: Phycisphaeraceae bacterium; assembly: GCA_020639135.1. Taxonomy (GTDB): domain Bacteria; phylum Planctomycetota; class Phycisphaerae; order Phycisphaerales; family UBA1924; genus JACKHE01. The sequence continues at coordinate 222,200 of JACKHE010000002.1, read as the reverse complement.
AGCAGGAGGACGCCGACGAGCACGTGGAAGCCGTGGATGGCGGTTGCAACCCAGTAGATGGCGAGGAAGACGGGGTCGGAGGCGTTGGCGATGTACGCGCCGGTGTGGTCGGCGTACGCGAAGTTTTTGCCGGGGAGCTCGTGGTGAATGTACTTGGGGTAGTACTCCCAGCCCAGCTTGACGACGAGGAAGATGACGCCGCACACGGCTGAGATGAGGAGGTTGATGATGAGCTGTCCCTGCTTGTTGAGCTGCGCGGCCCTGACGCTCATGGCGACGGTGAAGGAGCTGATGAGCAGGACGGCGGTGTTAGCGGCGCCGATCTTCCAGTTGAGGTAGTGGGCCGAGGCCGCGGTGAAGTGCTCGAGGTAGAAGATGCGGAGGATGGCGTATCCGCAGAACATGCCGGAGAAGAGGAGGATCTCGGTGGTGAGGAAGAGCCAGACGCCGAGCTTGGCGCCCTCGAACTCGTCCTCCTGGTTCCTCCAGTGCTCCTGATGGGTGTACGTCTCGTGGTACGGGAGCGTGCTGGCTGTCGGTGTCGCGGTGGTCATGCGTCTGGTGTCCGGGGGATCGAATCAGTGCTTTGCGGCGCCGGGCTTGAGGGGCGCGGGGAGCGGGAAGTCCTTCTCGTCGCAGAAGGGCGGCACGACGTCGTCGTAGTCGTAGGGGCCGTGGTGGATGACGGGCTCGTGGTGGAAGTTGTGCTCGATGGGCGGTGAGTCGGTGGTCCACTCGAGGGTGAGCCCGCCCCAGGGGTTGCGTGGCGCCTTGGGGCCCTTGAGGAGGGAGTGGGTGAAGTTGGCGAGGTGGATGAGGAAGCCGATCAGGAGCAGCCAGGAGCCGACGGTGCTGATCTGGTGGTAGATCTCGAACTCGGGGATGTAGGTGGCGTAGCGGCGTGGCATGCCCTGTGAGCCCATGAGGAACTGGATGAAGAAGGTGGTGTTGAATCCGACGAAGACGAAGAAGAATCCGAGGATGCCGGCGCGTTCGTTGTACATCTTGCCGAACATCTTGGGCCACCAGTGGTGCATGCCGCCGAAGAGTGCGATGCCGGCGCCGCCCATCATGACGTAGTGGAAGTGGGCGACGACGAAGTAGGTGTCGTGGAGGTTGATGTCGGTGGCGATGGTGGCGAGGAAGAGGCCGGTGACGCCGCCGATGGTGAAGGTGAACATGAAGCCGAGCGCGTAGAGCATGGGCGTGGTGAAGGCGATGGAGCTCTTGTAGAGGGTGGCGACCCAGTTGAAGACCTTGATCGCGGAGGGGATGGCGACGAAGAAGGTCAGGGCGCTGAAGATGGCGTTGGCCATCGCGGTCTGGGCGGTGAAGAGGTGGTGGCCCCAGACGATGAAGGAGACGGCGGCGATGCCGAGGCTGGAGAAGGCGATGGCCTTGTAGCCGAAGATGCGCTTCCTGGCGTGGACGGTGACGAGCTCTGACATGATGCCCATGCCGGGGAGGATCATGATGTACACGGCCGGGTGGGAGTAGAACCAGAAGAAGTGCTGGTAGAGGACGGGGTCGCCGCCGAGGGCGGGGTCGAAGATGCCGATGTGGAAGGCCTGCTCGATGGCGAGCAGGAGGACGGTGATGCCCAGGACCGGGGTGGCGAGCACCTGGATGAGGCTGGTGGCGTAGATGGCCCAGACGAAGAGGGGCATGTCGAACCAGCCCATGCCCGGCGCGCGGAGCTTGTGGACGGTGACGACGAAGTTGAGGCCGGTGAAGATGGAGGAGAACCCGAGGATGAAGGCGGCGAGGGTGACGAGGAAGACCTGCTGGTGCATGGCCGTCCCGGTGATGCTGTAGGGGGTGTAGAAGGTCCATCCGGTGTCAACGCCGCCGCCGATGAGCGCGACGACGGCCAGGGTGGCCCCGAAGAGGTAGATGTACCAGCTCATGAGGTTGAGCCTGGGGAACGCGACGTCCTTGGCGCCGAGCATGATCGGGAGGAGGAAGTTGCCGAAGGCCGCGGGGATGGCGGGGATGATGAAGAGGAAGACCATGATCACCCCGTGGAGGGTGAACATGCGGTTGTACACGTCGTTGGCGAAGAGCTGGCCGACGATCTGGCCGGCGTCGTTGGTCATGGTCGGCGTGAAGAGCTCGAGGCGGACCATGAGGGCGAACATGCCGCCGAGGAAGAACATGAACGTGGTGGCGAACATGTACATCACGCCGATCTTCTTGTGATCGATCGTGGTGGCCCAGTCCCAGACGGTGACCATGAACCCGCCCTTGCGGTGGAGGTAGCTCGCGCCGTGGTGCTCGCCGGCGTGGGCGCCGACCCCGCCTGAAGATGCGTCGATGGTGGTCATCGCTTCGTTGAACCTTTCCGGCGCCGGTGACGGATGGCGCCGATTCCTCTGCTGCTGCGGGCGTCGCGCTGGGCTCGCCCGGGTGGTGTCGCTCTCGGGACTCAGTTCTGGGCGGCCTTGGCTTCCTCGGCGGCCTTCTTCGCCGCCTCCCAGGCGGCCTTGTCCTTCTCGTACTTCGCCTGGCCCTCGTCGGAGAGGGTCTGCATGTAGGCGAAGATGGCGCTGATGCCCTCGGGGTCGATCAGGCCCTGGAAGCTGTTCATCTGGTTGGGGAAGCCCTGGACGATCTTGGCCGCGGGGGTGTAGATCGACTCGCGGACGTAGTTCTCATCGACGGTGATCTGCCCGCCGCCCTCGATGTTCTCCGTCCGGCCCCAGATGCCCCACCAGGGCGGCCCGGTGCCGGCGGACTTGGCGCGGTCCACGGTGTGGCAGGCGTTGCAGCCCTGCTGCTTGTAAAGGAAGGCGCCGTAGTCGGCGGGGAACATGTCCTTGGGGTTGAGGACGTGGTCGGTCTTCCACTTGTCGTAATCTTCGGGGCTGAGCGTGTCGAGCATGGCGGCCATCTGGGAGTGCTGGTCGCCGCAATACTCGGCGCAGAAGACGTAGTGGCGCTCGCCGGCGTTCCCGGCCTGGAACCACATGGTGGTGTAGCGGTTGGGGAAGACGTCGATCTTCTTGCGGAAGTTGGGGACGTAGAAGCTGTGGATGACGTCCTCGGACTCGAGGACGAGGCGGATGGGCTTGCCGGCGGGGATGGCGAAGACCGGGACGCTGGTCCCGACGAGGTTGACGTAGTCCTCGGACTTGGGCAGGGCGCCGTTGTCGTAGCCGAGGCTCCAGTTCCACTTCTTGGCGTGGACGTTGATGGTCTCGGCGTCGGCGGGGGCGACCTGACCGTCGATGAAGACCTCGAATCCCAGGAAGAAGAGCACGCACAGGAGCATCAGCGGGAAGATCGACCACGCGAGCTCGAGGGGGGTGTTGTGGGAGACGGAGCGCTGCGCGGGGACGCCGGGCTTTCGGCGGTACTTGACGATGAAGTAGGCGTACGGGCCCATGACGACGACGAAGAAGGCGACGCTGAGCCAGAAGATGACCATGTACACCATGTCGTGCGTGGCGGCGTAATCGCTGCTGCGCGCCGAGAGCATGAGGCGCTCGAGAAGGTTCAGGTCGGCGTTGCTCGCCATCGGGTTGGCGGCGAGCGTCGAAGCGATGTGGTTGAGGGCGTTCATCGTGGTCTGGGCTCGGGTCGGAGTGGTCTTACGCGTGCAGCGGCTTGGCGCCGATCGCGGGTTGCTTGTCGTGTTCCTGGTTCGCGGCGCGGATCGCCTTGCGTTTCGCCTTGCGGCGTGACTGCCAGAGCATGAGGCCGACCCCCCCGCCAAGTGCGAAGACCGTCAGGCCCCCGCTGATGCGCATGATGAGCATGGCGTTGGCGACGTAGGAGTTGGAGTCGGGGTCGAAGAGGAAGCAGCGGAAGAGGACGCGGTCGTAGAGGCTCCCGACGTTGCCCGATCCGGCGTCCTGAAGGGCGAGCGTGAGCTGGTCGGGCTCGTAGTGCACGCCGTAGAGGTAGTTGGAGATCTCGCCGTCGGGAGTCAGGACCATGATCACGCTGGGGTGCGCGTAGTCGCCCGCCTTGGGGACGAACTTGTAGCCGAAGCCGACGGCGTCGGCGACGGCCTTCGAATCGGCTTCCTTCGCGGTGAAGAACTCCCAGCCATTGTCATCGACGGGTTTTTTCTTGAGGTGCTCGTAGCCGCGGTAGAGGTCGGTCTTCCACTGCGCGGCGTATTCGGTGGTGTCGCGGGGATCGAAGCTGATGGTCAGGGCGCGGTACTCGTCGCCGAGGTCCCACTTGAGCTTGCCGAAGGCGTCCATGGCGGAGTTCAGCACGAGCTGGCACTGCATGGGGCAGGTGTAGTAGGCGAGGATGAGCACGACGGGTTTCTCGCCGTCGATGTAGTCCTTCAGGTTGACCTGGCGGCCGTCGGCGGTGGTCAGGGGGACATCCAGCGGGATGGTGTCGCCGCGGTGCTCGGTGATGTCCACGCCCTGGAACTCCTCGGGGCCGTCCTTGAGGAATGCCTGGGCGAGGGCGCTGGAGGAGAGGGCGCAGCACAGCGCCGGCGTCAGGAGGCGCCGGGCGAGCGTCGTGATGGACTCTCGTCGGTGGCTCATTGCTGGCCGGCGTACTCCTGTGCGGTGATCTCGATGGCGCGGTCAACGGGCAGGCGGATGACGCCGGCGCCCGCGTCGAGCCAGCCGTAGTCGCCCATCATCTGCTGGGCGTGCTGGTTCTGGTCAACGACGGACTTGGTGAAATCGACGTGCTCCTGTCGCTCGATGCGCAGGGCTCGGACGCGCTGGTTGAAGTACATCTGCACGATGATCACCAGCGCGACGACGAAGACGATGGAGGCGACGGAGAAGAGCAGGATGCCGAAGGGGTTGGCCTTGGAGCCGTGCTCGTGCTGCGGGGGGGCCTCGCCCGAGTGGATGTGCCAGGCGTCGTCGGCGTGGGCGGTGCGGGCCTGCTCCTCCCAGTTGTCGTGCTCGTGGTTGCCGTGCGGGGTTTCGGTGGACATTGGCGTGCTCTTGGTTGTCGGCGGGATCGTCGCGGGTTCAGATGAAGTTCTTGTGCCCGACGGATTCGGCGAGCCTGGGGTCGTTGACGGGGATCAGCGGCGAGGAAGCGATCCGCCGGATGAGGAATCCGAGGAAGAGGAGGATCGGCCCGAGGATGCCGACGGCGTCGAGCCAGGTGAACAGGGCGCCGCCGTCGTCGCCGACGCGGGCCTCGGGGCGGACGACGAAGTAGATGTCGAGGATGAAGAAGAGCATCAGCCAGACGCTGACGAAGGAGAGAACGGCGGGGTTGCGCCGCATCGCGCGGTTCATCAGGAGGATGAAGGGGATGACGAAGCGTCCCCAGACGAGGGCGACGGCGACCCAGCCCCAGAGGTCGGTGCGTCGGCGGATGAACCAGCTCGTCTCTTCCGGGATGTTGGCGTACCAGATCAGGAAGTACTGGCTGAACCCGATGTAGCCCCAGAAGACGACGAAGCCGAACATGAGCTTGCCGAGGTCGTGCAGGTGCTCGTCGGTGACGAGGCCGTGGAGCTTGCCGGCGCGGCGGAGCGCGACGAGGACGAGGGTGAGCATGCCCAGCGCGGGGGCGGCGAATCCGGCGAAGAAGTACACGCCGAACATGGTCGAGAACCAGTGGTAGTCGAGGCTCATCATCCAGTCGAAGGCGGCGAAGGCGGTGGTCAGCGCGAAGAGGACGATGCCGATGGAGGAGAGGCGGCGGGACCTGGCGGTGATCCAGCGGTCGCCGGTGGCGTCCTGGCGGAGGGACTGGCGGTAGAGCGTGACGGAGAGGCCGGTCCAGACGGCGAAGTAGATGACGGCGCGGAGCAGGAAGAAGTTGACATTGAGAAAGGCGGACTTGGCCTGGTAGATCGGGTCGTCGTGGACGTGGCCGTCCATCCAGTGGAAGAGCTCGCCCGGGACAAACAGGGTCGCGGCGAAGACAGTCGGGATCGCGAGGAGGAGCACCGACGGGAAGATGCCGGCCATGAGGTGCTCGAGCTGGCGGCGGATGAGCGCGGACCAGCCGGCGCCGACCTGGTGCAGGATCATCACGAAGACGAGCGCGCCGAGCGAGATGCCCAGAGTGATGATGAACCCGATGTGGAACGCGGCCAGCGCCTGCTTGCCGGTCAGGTGGGCGGCGGCGTCCTCGGAGCGGATGTTCATGAAGGCCATGAACAGGGTGATCGCGCAGCAGATCACGCCGAGGCCGAGCAGCCCCATCGAGAGGGTCGAGCCCTTGGGGGCGGTGATGTTGTCGCCCTTGAGCAGCGCGCCGGCGCCGGAGGAAGAAGCGTGACTCACTGGGCTGGCTCCTCGTTCTTGGGTTCGGCGCTGCTGCGGAGGGCGGCGCCCTTGGTGGCGATCAGCGCGTCCTGGCGGGACTCGGGGACATCGCGGAGTTCACCCTGCTGGGTCTTCTGGAGCGCCCGGATGTAGGCGACGATGGACCAGGCGTTCTGCTCGGAGACGCGGTCGGCGTAGGAGGGCATCTTGAGCGCGGGGAGCGCGCCGGGGGCGTTGGGCAGCCCGTTGCGGATGGTGTGGAAGATGTAGCCGTCCTGCCCGTTGGCGCCGCCGCGCTGGAAGCGGGCGTCGTGGTACGAGGGCAGGGGCGTGGACCAGAGATTGCCGACGATGCCCTTGCCGTCGCCGGCGGCGCCGTGGCAGGGGTAGCAGAAGATGGAGTACTGCTCCTTGCCGTGCTGGATGAACGACTCGACGTCGGCGGCGCTGAGCCGGTCGTTGGCGGCCAGGCCGAGGATGTCCCGAATCGGCATCACCTCGACGTAGGAGCCGTCGGGGTTGATCCCGAGCATGACGGCGTCGTTGTCCTGGAAGACCCAGCGGCGGTCGGGGTCGTTGGCGTCGGTGGAGGAGCCCCAAGCGACGACGCCGGCGACGGGCTGTCGCATGGCGCGGCCGTCGGCGTACACGGGGCTCTCGGACTGCGCCTTGTACTTGGGCGAGTCGTCCATGTCGGGGAAGAACTGCCGGGGCCTCTTGGCGGTGCGGTCGCCGCGGCAGCCTGCCATCGGCATGGCGACGAGGCAGGCGAGCGCGCAGGCGCCGGCGAGGGCGAGGCGCTTCCCGGCCGGGTTGTTGATGTCGGGCCTGGTCACGCCTGGTCCTCCTGGATCAGTTCGATGCTGGTGGCGCCGGCGGATTCGAGGAGTGACCTCGTGGCGGTCTCGCTGTACCTGGCGTCCTTGCTCTCGATGGCGATGAAGAAAGCGTCGTCGCTGGCGCGGAGGAACCGCTCGCTGTCGAAGAGGGGGTGGCTGAGCCGGGGCAGGCCGTTGAGCGCGAGCATGCCGAAGATCGCGCCGAAGGCGGAGACGAGCACGGCGAGCTCGAACATGATGGGTGTGAACTGCTCCCACGCCCAGAAGGGCTTGCCGGCGACGGTGATGGGGTAGTCCACGGCGCTGGTCCACCACTGGAGCAGGACGGCGATGAGCAGCCCCGTGCAGGCGCCGGTGATGACGATCCAGCCGACCTTGCTTCGCGGGAGGCCCATTGCCTCGTTGAGGTCGTGGACGGGGAAGGGGCAGTAGGCGTCCCACTTGCTGTACCCGGCGTCGCGGACCTTTTCGCAGGCGTGCGTCAGGGCCGCGGGGTCCTCGTACTGGGCGAGGATGCCCCAGTTGTTGCTGCTCTTGGAGGTCATGTCAGTGTCCCCCCCCGTGGTCGTCGTTGTGCGGGTGCGGGCTGGCCTGCGGCATGACGTTCTTGAGCTCGCTGATGGCCTGCATCGGGAAGAAGCGGCAGAAGAGGAGGAAGAGCGTGAGGAAGATGCCGAGGCTGCCGCAGAAGGTCAGGACGTCAACGTAGGTCGGCGAGTAGTAGCCGTGGGAGCTGGTCATGAAGTCGGCCGAGAGCGTGGAGACGATGACGAACCGCTCGAACCACATGCCGATGTTGACGAAGATGGAGATGATGAAGATGAACCAGGGCGTGGTTCGCGCCCACTTGAGCCAGAAGACCTGCGGCGTGATGACGTTGCAGGAGATCATGATGAAGTAGGCCCACCAGTAGGAGCCCGTGGCGCGGATGATGAATGCCTGCTGCTCGTAGTAGCTGGCGCTGTACCAGGCGATGAAGAACTCCATGCCGTAGGCGAAGCCGACCATCGTGCCGGTGACGGTGATGATCTTGCACATGTTCTCGAGCGTGCGGTCGGTGACGAAGTCCTTCATCCCGGGGTACATGGACCTGGCGGGGATGAGGAGCGTGAGCACCATGGCGAAACCGGAGAAGATGGCGCCCGCGACGAAGTAGGGCGGGAAGATGGTGGTGTGCCAGCCGGGGAGGATGGCGACGGCGAAGTCGAAGGACACGACGGAGTGGACGCTGAGCACGAGGGGCGTCGCGATGCCGGCGAGGAGGATGTAGGCCTTCTCGTAGTTCCACCAGCCGCGGAAGCTCATGCGCCAGCCGAGCGAGAGGATGCCGTAGCCGAAGGCGGCGACCTTGCCGACCGGGACGGTGATGAAGCCGAACTTCTCCTTGCGTTCGAGCCTGGCGATGGCGCGGTCGCGGAGCGTGGCGAAGTCGGGGATCATCCCCATGTACCAGAACAGGAGCGAGACGGTGAAGTAGGTCCCGACGGCGAAGACGTCCCAGAGGAGCGGGCTGCGGAAGTTCTGCCAGATGCCGTTGCTGTTGGGGATGGGGAAGAGGAACCAGGCGAACCAGACGCGCCCGACGTGGATGCCGGGGAAGGTGCCGGCGCAGATGACGGCGAAGATGGTCATCGCCTCGGCGAAGCGGTTGATGCTGGTGCGCCAGTTCTGCTTGAGGATGCAGAGGATGGCGGAGATGAGCGTCCCCGCGTGGCCGATGCCGACCCACCAGACGAAGTTGACGATGGCCCAGCCCCAGTCCACCGGGTTGTTGAGGCCCCAGACGCCGACGCCGGTGACGATGAGGTACGCGATCATCAGGGTCGCGATGCCGGCGAAGGTCGAGGCGATGGCGAAGAGCGGGTACCACGCCAGCGGCGGCTTGGACTCGGCCCAGCCGCAGACGGTCTCGGTGACCTCGTGGAAGGACCCCGCGGATTTGCCGATGACGAGCGGCGCGCGGACGGCGGGATCGCTGGTGATCGTGCCGTCGCCGGAGCCGTCGGCCTGTTGCCCGAGGCCCGCCCGGAGCCTGTTGATCGTCTCGTCTGGTGGGGCGACAACGCTCATGCGAGGCCTCCGGCGCTGGTGATCATGGTGTCAATCCCGTGTTGCAACGCCGCCGCGATCGTGGCGCGGGGCTCGGGGTGGTTGCCGAAGACCGGGAGGCTCATGACGTGGCCCTCGTCGTGGTGCTCGGCGCTGTTGTTCTGGTTGTGCCCGGCGTCCTCGTGGGCGCCGCCGTGGTGCTGGAAGGGGTCCATCACCTCGGGGCGTGTGATGGCCGGGTTGGGGTTGCGGAGGCGGATGCCGTAGGTGGTCCTGGGCAGGACGTTGAGATAGTCAAGCATGCTGTAGTTGCGGGCGCTGCGTTTGGCCTTCGAGACGGCGCTGTTGGGATCGAGGATGTCGCCGAAGGCGATCGCCTGCGAGGGGCAGGCCTGCTGGCAGGCGGTCTTGACGTAGCCGTCGGGCATGACGGGCTCGCCGGGCTGGTCTCCCCAGACGCCGTCGAGCTTGGCCTCGGTGCGCGCCCAGTTGACGCGCTGGATGCAGTAGGTGCACTTCTCCATGACGCCGCGGCTTCGGACCGTGACGTCGGGGTTGTACTGCATGATCTGGATGGCGCCGGCGCCGTGTTCGATGTGCTCGCGGAGCCTGGGCGGGATGAGGTGGCCCTCCTTGACGACGCCGCCGAGGACGCTCTTGCCGATGTAGTCGCCGTTGAGTCGCTTGGTCGCGAAGTCGAAGAAGTTGAATCGCCGGACCTTGTAGGGGCAGTTGTTGGCGCAGTACCGCGTGCCGATGCAGCGGTTGTAGACCATGTCGTTGGTGCCGTGGGGCCCGTGGGAGGTGGCGTTGACGGGGCAGACGGTCTCGCAGGGGGCGTTCTCGCACTGCATGCAGTTGACGGGCTGGATGGCGACGTCCACGTCGCCCATGCCGGTCTGCGCGTCGCTGGCCCCGCCGTGCTCGGCGCCGGTGAAGGGCCGGTCGGCGTAGTAGCGGTCAACGCGGATCCAGTGCATCTCGCGGCCGTTGAGGACCTGGCTCTTGCCGACGACGGGGATGTTGTTCTCCGCCTGGCAGGCGATCGTGCACGCGGCGCAGCCGGTGCAGGCGTTCATGTCGATGGCCATCCCCCACTGCGGGCCCTTGTCGTAGTGGTGCCGCTGGTCTTCCTGGTAGATGGTCTCGTTGGTCGGGGTGTGCGTCTCCTCGCCGAGGCGCTCGGCGAAGTTGAGATGCTTGGTTCGGCCGTACGCGTCGTGGACGGTCTGCGTCTCGGAGCGCCGCTCGCTGAAGAGATCCAGGTCGGCCTCGCGGTAGTACGTGCGGCCTTCGAGTGACCAGTGGTCCTGGACGCAGGCGATCTCGACGGAGCCGGAACCCGGCGTGAGCGTCCCGGAGGCGGAGCGCATCGAGTCGGTGGCGCGGAGGGGATAGACATCGAATCCGACGCCGTCGCCGATGCGCCCGCAGTGGGTCCGGCCGTAGCCGAGGGTGAGGACGATCGTCCCGTCGGCGATGCCGGGCGAGAGCCAGACGGGCAGCACGACGGAGCGGCCGGCGATGGTGACGGTGACGTTCTGGCCCGAGTGCGCCTTGAGCCCCTTCTGGAGGTCCTTGACGCCGAGTGCCTTGGCCGTGGCGGGGCTGATCAGCGCGGGGTTGTCCCAGGTGATCTTGGTGATCGAGTCGGGGAGCTCCTGGAGCCAGCCGTTGTTGGCGCCACGGCCATCGGAGACCTTGGCGCAGGGCTTGAAGACGAACTCGAGGTCGGCGGTCGCCGCGGGCGTCCAGGCGCCGAGCTCCTGGGCGACCTTGCCGGCGTTGACGCGGGGCGTCGCGGGCGCGGTGCGCGGGCCGAGGACGCCGTCGTGGAGCATGCGCTTCCACGCCTTGTCGGCGTTGGCGGAGAACGTGAGCGGGCCCGAGGTCCATGTGGCCTTGACGAGCTCGTAGCCGTCGGTGACGTCGCTCCCGGCGAGACGCGCGAGGAACTCGATGTCGGAGCGGCCCCCGAAGAGGGGCTCGGTCATCGGCTGGATGATGGTGTGGGAGCCGTCGGCGGCGCGGACGTCGCCCCAGGCCTCGAGGTAGTGGGCGCGGTTGCAGGACCAGAGGGCGTGGACGCTCGTCTCGTTCTGCGAGTCGTTGCAGGCGATGGTGACCGGGACGCTCTGGAAGAGCCCGGCGAAGTTGAGATCGGCGGGGGCGTCGTACACGGGGTTGGCACCGAGGACGACGAGCGCGGCGACCTGCCTGGCCTGGATGGCGCCGGCGAGCCTGGTGATGGAGCGGAGCGAGGACTCGCGCTCGTCGCCGGTCATCTCGGTGTAGTACACGGTGACGCCGCCCGCGCCCAGGGCCTCGTTGGTGGCGTCGATGAGGGCGCGGGTGGGCGCCGAGAGGCCGGGGCCGCCGACGATGACGCCGGCGCGGGGGTTGGCGACGAGGTCCTTGGCGGCCTCGACGATCCACTCCTCGGCGAGCTCGTTGCGGTGGGCGTCGCCGTTGAACAGTTCGCCTTCGCCCTGGCGCGCCGCGGTGTCGGCCATGGCGCTGCCGGCGCTGACGCGGCGGAGGGTCTCGGCGCAGAGCCGCAGCGCGAGGCGCTCGACCTCGCTGGGCTTGGCGCGAAGTCGGTGATCGGCGGCGGCGCCGGTGAGCGTGAGGTTGGACTCGATGGCGTAGAGCCGGTTCATCGACAGCTGGGGCCTGGTCGATTCCTCGTTGACCTTGCGGCCCGCGGCGAAGCCCCGGGTCTCGGCGACTCCGCCGTCGTCGCCGAGGAAGTCGGCGCCGAGCGCGACGATGATCTTCGCCTTGTCGAGGTCGTAGCGGCGCGCGTGGGGCGCGCCGAAGGCGATCTCGGAGCCGTCGCGGCCCGACTCGTCATCGACGGGCTCGTAAGGGAGCCACTCGGCCTGCGGCCAGCGGGCGAGGATGCGCGAGCGCATCGCGTCGCGCGTCGGGCTGGAGGCCTTGCCGACGAGGAAGAAGAGCCCGGCGCCGTTGGAATCGGCGGCGTCGAAGCGGTGGAAGGCGTTGTTGATATAAGCGTCGAACTCGTCCCAGCCGGAGGCGATGCGCTCGGGGAGGCCGTCCTCGCCGACGGAATCACTCTTGCGGGTGACGCAGGTGATGTTCTGGACGTCGAGGATCCCGGGGACGCGGTCGGGGTCGTACAGGTCGAGGATGGAGGCCTGGGCGCGGACGCTGGTCGTGCCGCGGTTGATGAAGTGGAGGGGGTTGCCCTCGATCTTGGTGGGCCTGCCGGTGTGGGTCTCGACGAGGACACCCTCGCAGCCGCCGCCGGGCAGGGGCATGGCGCTGGCGATGTAGAGGGGGCGCCCGGGGATGACGTGCTCCGGGTCCTTGCTGTAGGCGAGGATGCGGTGGTCGGGCCTGCGGCATCCGGGGACGGTGGCCGCGGCGCCGGCGAGCGCGACGCTGGCGCCCATGAGCTTGAGGAAGGTGCGCCGGTCTGACGCGAGCATCTCGGAGGCGAACGCGGGGAACTCGCGCTGCGCGAACTCCTTGAACTCGTTGGTCTGCGCCAGCTCATCGAGGCTGGACCAGTACGCGCGTCCGGTGGTCGCCAGGCCAGGGCTCGCCGGCTCGTGGCCGACGCTGGAAGGGCATTGTGGGGCGTTGCTCATAGTCGTTCGCTTGATCGGGGGCGGGAAGGATTGGTCGATCGTGGGTCAGGCTTGCTCGGCCTGCGTGCGGGAGCGGGGATCGTCGAGGGGATCAATAGTGGCAGGCGCTGCAGTGCGTCGGGGGAGCGCCCCGCGAGCTGTCGCTGAGTTTCTCGGCGAGGAGCGAGCCGCTGCTGGTGGCGTACCCGTCCTGGTTGAGCTGCTCCTGCACCCAGGCGAGGTCGGTGACCCGGCCCTGCGTCTTGTCGATGAGGTTGTGCGCCGGGCTGCGGTGGCAGTCCAGGCACCACTTCATCGACAGGGGGTTCTGCTGGTACACGATCGCCATCTGATCGATGCGCCCGTGGCAGGAGAAGCAGCTGACGCCGGCCTGGAGGTGGGCGGCGTGATTGAACTGCACGTAGTCGGGGAGCTTGTGGATGCGCTTCCAGGGCGCCGGGTCGCCGCTGGCGGCGTAGGAGCGCAGGGCCTGGAGCGCGGCGCTCTTGAAGTGGACGGACTCGCCTTCAACGGCGGTGGCTTTCTTGAGATAGCCGCGCTGCGCATCGACGATCGTGTGGCAGTTCATGCACGTGTTCGTCGAGGGGACGTTCGCGATGCGCGATTTCTCGACATTCGTGTGGCAATAGCGGCAATCGATGCCGAGCTGCTGCGCGTGCAGCTGGTGGCTGTAGCTGATGGGCTGCTCGGGCTGGTAGCCGGCCTCCCAGAACTTCGGCGTCGCGTACACCCAGAACCCGGACACGACCGCGACCACACCGAACGCGGCCGAAAGGAACGCAAACGCCGGGATCGAGTTGGTCCACTTCGGGAATATCGCCACGTTCACTCCTGACATCCTGTTGCACACCACCGCGACAACCTCGGGTGCGCGTGCCTCGTGTTCTGACGCCGGGCGACGATTCGACCGGGGCGCCGATCCTGGAAGGGGGCCACTGTATCGTTTCGGCCAGAGCCCGCTTGACTGGTGGAAAACTCCACTTGCGGGGCTCTGGGGGGCGATTTGGCCACCTGTTCGGGGTTCCCTCGATTCCGGCTGGACCGTAGTCATTACGGAATCACAGCCGGGTGTCAAGTGACAGCCGCACCCTGACATTCAATTGAGACAGAGTCTCATCACGGGCTCCGCCCCGATTTCGCCTCCTCCACCCCCCCGCTAGCATCCGCCTCATGAGCCAGACCACCCATCCGGATCCCGCCTCATCCCGTCACGACGCCCCGGTCAGCGCCGGGTTGACGATTGGCTTCGCCATCAGCGCGTGCCTCTGGACGCTGGGGTACCTGCTGCATTTCCCGGGTCTTTCGACGCCCCCGATCGTTGTCGGGCTGCTGCTGCTGGTCGTGCAGGCGGTCGGCTCGGCACTGGCGGGGATGTGGGGACCATCACGCGCCAAGCTCCGGCTGGGCCTGACGACCGGACTGACAATGGGGCTGGTCAACCTCCTCGTGCTGGGGTCGCTGCTCTTCGAGAGTTCCGGGGAGACCACGCAGGCGAGGCCCGCGGCGGGCGTGATCGTGCTCGGCTGGCTGGCGTATTCGCTCGTGCTGGGGGTTGTCGGGGTCTGGATCGGCGGTGCGGTGTCGCCCGGCGGCGGCGGGCGCGATCAGTCGGCCCCGGCGTGGCGGGCCCGCTTCGGCGTCCTGGCGGCGCTGACAATGCTCCCCCTGCTGTTCGTCGGCGGCGTCGTCACGACCTCCGACTCAGGTATGGCGGTCCCGGACTGGCCCAACACCTTCGGGTCCAACATGTTCCTCTTCCCGCTTTCGAAGATGACCGGGGGGGTGTACTTCGAGCACACGCACCGGCTCTTCGGCGTGCTGGAAGGGCTGACCGTCCTGACGCTGATGGCGCTGACGATCCGCGGCGGCGGCGCCCTCGCGAAGAAGCTCGCCGTGATCGCGTTCGTCCTGATCGCGATCCAGGGCGGGCTCGGCGGGATCCGGGTCACCGAATCCAGCCGGGTCCTGGCGCTGTTCCACGGCGTCGCGGCGCAGGGCATCTTCGCGCTGCTCGCCGTGCTGGCCGCCGTGCTGTCGCCCGGGTGGAATGACGGTCACGCGGCGACCCCGGCGCCGCGGGTGCGGAAGCTCGTGCGGCTGTGCTGGGTGACGCTGGGGATCGTGCTCGTGCAGATCGCGCTGGGCGGGATGATCCGGCACTTCAGCGGCGCCACGCTCTCGATGCACAGCGCGCTGACGCACGCGGGCTGGGCGCTGGTCGTCGCGGCGCACGTGTTCATGCTCGGCAGCCGGATCGGCGCGATGCCGGAAGCCCCGAGGCGGCTCAAGCGGATCGCCCTGACGAACATGAGCCTCGTCGGTGTCCAGTTGCTGCTGGGGATGATCGCGCTGGGCATCGCGATGATGCACCAGAACCGCGCCGAGGCGCCGCCGGTGCGGCTGTTCGTGGCCGCGACGCACCAGACGGTCGGCGCGATCCTCTTCGGCGGTGTGGCGTTGTCTCTGGCCTGGGCGAAGCGGTCGCTGATCGACGCCGGCGGTTCGGACGCCTGACGCGCCGGATGACTCAGTCCTGCTCGGCCGGTGGCTCCGATTCGGTCTGCGGCGCCGGCGCCGACGCGGGGTGCAGCCGGCGCAGCGCGACGACGCCGAGACAGAGCCCGAAGAGCAGCATCGCAAAGGGGAAGAGCAGCGGGTTGGACTCGACCGCCTGCGTCTGCGGGTTCACAAACTTTGGGACCATGCCGAGCTTGGTGAACAGGTGCGAGCCCATGGCGCCGAGCATGATGAGGGCCCCGAGCGCGGCGCCCATCCAGTTGGTTCTTGGAATGAGGATGAGCACGCCCGCGAGGAACTCGGCGACGCCTGTGGCGTACATGCCGGGTTCGCCCAGGCCGACCTTCTCGAAGAGCTGCACGGCGTAGGGGTCGGCGGTGAGCTTGGGGAACGCGCCCATCGCGAGGAAGACGATCGCCGCGACGCTCTGCATGATCCAGCTCGTGATGTTCAGCGGTTTCGGGAGCGCGGCGCCGGTCATGTGGACTGTCTCCGGGGTGGGCCAGGATCGCCCCACGAATCGGCGCTGCGCGGGGTGTCCAATGAAAAACGCGCCGGGATCGGCGCGTTGTTGGAACGGTTCCAATGTTGTCGATGGCGCGTGGCGTTACTCCGGGGCGCCGCCGCTGAGGTCGTAGATCCACTTCTCGCCGGCGCGATCCCAGTCGAGGACCTCACCCGCGCCGAAGAAGATCTCGAGCTCGCGCGAGGCGGCCTCGGGGCTGTCGGAGCCGTGGATGAGGTTGAAGGAGTTGGAGACGCCGAAGTCGCCCCGGATGGTGCCGGCCTCGGCATTGGAGCCGAAGGTGGCGCCCATCATCTTGCGGCACATGGCGATGGCGCCGACGCCGCGGATGGCGAGGACGAGCACCGGGGAGCTGGTCATGAAGGCGACGAGGCCGTTGTAGAAGGGCTTGCCCTTGTGGGACTCGTAGTGTCGCTCGGCGGTCTGCTGAGAGATCCGGATCATCTTGCAGCCGACGATCTGGAGGCCCTTGTCCTCGAAGCGGGAGAGGATGCGGCCCATGAGCCCGCGCTGGACGGCGTCGGGTTTGAGGATGATGAGTGTCGTCTCCACGGTGTGCGGCTCCGTATGGCGTTCGTTGTCGGTGTTGTCAATGCGCGATCGTCACCTCGAACCGCGCGGGGTCATAGCGTAGCGCGGCGAGTCGGCGGGGCCAGCGTGCGATCACGGGAGTTGCCCGGGAGGGCGGGGCGGGCCGGTCTCAGAAGGGGCCGGTCACCCTGAGGTTGTCCATGAACCAGTTGGCGGGGACATACTCGGGGTCCTCGGCGGGAGAGGGATCGCCGCCCCAGAGCCACTGGAGTTGACGCAGCGCCGGGGTCGCCACGAGGAACGGGTTGGGCGCCGCGATGCCGGGCTGCTGATTCCAGATCGCCGGGCCGTATGGTCCGTCGGGGACGAGCCTGGCGAACCCGTCGTCGGCGACGCCGTCGCTGTCATCACCCGGGTTGGGATCGTTGAGGATCATGGTCTCGCTGTCGCGGACCCAGAGCTCGAAGGTGGAGTTGGCGTGCTGGACCATCCTGATTGTGAACCACTCGCCGAGGAGCGCCTTCTTGCCGGCGGCCCCGCTGATCGGGTCGGGGACGGTTCCGAAGAAGAGCGGCTGTCCGGTGCTGGACGCCTGTGACGACTGCCGGACGATGAAGCAATCGAGCTCGCCGTCCTGGTTGGCGAACGGCAGCAGGTTGGGATCGAGGAAGAGCGCGACGCCGCCGAGCATGATGTCCCACGAGGGGATGATGCTGTTGTTGACCCCCTGGAACCAGAGGAATGTCTGGTGCCCGGTGAGGAAGAGGTCGGCCTGGGTGCGGACGTCTTCGATCGGCGATGCGGTGGTCTGCCGGCCGAGCGGTGAGAACAGGGAGTAGAAGCAGCAGGTCGGGATGTTGAGCTGCGACTCGGTGCGCGCGAGGACCAGCGCGTGCTCGTCGCCCCACCCCTGACAGGACTGCGAGATGGGCTGCGCGATGTACTCCGCGGTGTTGGCGTTTCCGGCGCCGTCCTCGACCAGCGTCCACTTGCCATAGACCGGCAGCGGTTCACCGTCGGGAAGGAATCGGTATTCGTCACAGAGGCCGCAGGGCCCCGCGTCGGAGGGGATCGCGATGCGATCGCCGATCGCCGGGGCCATGTCGAGCGTCGCCTGCGGGATGATGACGCCGTCGGGCGTGATCTCGCGCGCGAGCGCGACCTCGTAGATGCAGAACGGGCCGAGCCCCTGGCCGAACGCGGCGAGCAGGAGGCCGAGGTCGGCGGTGTCCACCCGGCCGTCGTTGTTGAGATCCGCGGCGATGTCCTCGCCGACACGGCCGAAGGAGCCGATGAGGATTCCCAGATCGGCGGAATCAACCTGGAAGTCGCCGGTGATGTCGCCGAGGATGGCCTTGCCCTGCGCATCGATCAGGTCGGCGCCGAACCAGCGTGGGAGCGGATCCGGGGCGCCGGCGCCGTCCATCTGGTTCGCGATGAAGAGTGAGGTGAGGAACTCCTTGTCGAACGCGGTCCAGAAGCCGCCGGCGCCGTTCGCCCGGTCGTGCATCGAGACCTGGAAGCGATCGAAGACCGGGTCATCGCTGGTGGGGTAACGGTCGAAGGGATCGAGATAGAGCAGGGTGCGGCTGGCGGGGTCGATGGTGGTGACGCCGGCGCCGGAGACCGGCGAGATCGACGCTCGGCCGATCTCCTGCACGCCGCCCCCGGTCTCGGCATCGGCCCCGGCGGCGAAGCCGAGGCACGCGAACATCCCGGCGAACACGGCGACGGCGTGGATCTCCCGGTGGATCGTCATGGCTTGGTCTCCCTCGGATACCGGACCCGCACCCAGATTCTAGGGGATCGTGAGGGCGGCGCGTATCGGTTATTCCGATATCTCACGGAGCCGGTTCCATGAAACCAAGCGAGAAGTCGGAAGCCGGCGATCGGGTCAGGCGCCGGCGCCGAAGTTTGTCAAAAGGACTCCGAGGTCCGCCGTATCGACGACGCCGTCCTGATTGATGTCGGCGATCGGATCGGAGGAGCCGAAGCTCGTCAGGAGCACGCCCAGGTCGGCGGTGTCAACGACGCCGTCGTTGTTGAGATCGCCGGGGATCGCCGGATCGGCGCATCCAGTAATGATCCCGGCGCGCTGGGCGACGATCCCGCCGCCCAGCGTAAAGGCGCCGCCGAGCAGGAGTTGATCCTGGGTCTGGCCGCTGCCCACGGCGAGCGCGCTGACGATGCCGTCGGCGCCCCCGAATGTCGGCTGCCACTGCGCGCCGTCCCACGCGGCGAGCCGATCGACGACGACGCCGTCGGCGATCGTGAAGCTCCCCCCCGCAACGAGGCGGGCGCCCGAGCCATCATCGAAGACGGTGAGCGCCCGGACGGACGAGCCGATCCCCCAGGACCCGGAGCCCCCCACCGCGGTCCACGTCGCACCGTTCCATCGGGCGACCCGCCGCGCGAGCACGCCGCCCGACATCTCGAAATCGCCACCTGCGTACAGGGCTGGCCCGGAGCCGTCGTCGAAGACCTCCAGAGCGCGGACGGGACCGTCGAGCCCCGAAGCGAGCGGCGACCACGATGCGCCATTCCAGACGGCGATGTTGGAGGCGAGTTGCCCGCCCGCGACGGTGAAGAGGCCGCCAACGGCCAGGAGCGTGCCGGAGCCGAGATCGAACTCCTTGATCGCGTAAACGGCCGAGGACTGCCCTGGGATGGTGACGCCGGAGCCGAGCGGCGACCAGCTCGCGCCGTCCCACGAGGCGATGCGTTTGGCGGGCGAGCCGTCGGCGTTGGCGAACGCGCCGCCGGCGTAGAGCAGCGGCGCGCCGCTGACGGAGGAAACGGCCAGGGCGAGCGCGTTGGCGTCGAGCCCGCCGGCGAGCGGAATCCACGACGAGCCGTCCCATCGCGCCGCGTGCATCGCGGGGGACATGCTCGCGATTGTGAAGTGACCGGCGGCGTGCAGGTCGCCGTTGAACATCGCCAGCGCACGGACGGAATCATTGAAGCCGCTGTGGTACGCCGACCAGGAGGCCCCGTCCCATCGAGCACATCTGGCGAATGCCCTGGCGCCGATGCCGGTGAAGAGGCCCCCGACGACCATGTCGCCCTGGTCGTCGGTGGCGACGACGAGGGCCTCGCCGTTGAGGCCCGGGTTTGCGACGGCGGGATCCCACTGCGGTACGCAGGGCGCCCCGGCGTGCGCGGACAAAGTCCAGGAACACGTGACGGGAATCGTAACCATGATCGCTGTCAACCTGCCGAACATGAGGACAAGAGTCTCAATAACGGTTCAATATTGCAAGCGCGAACTGTGCGGAATGGGGCATGCGTCGCCGCCGGTCGTCGTCAACTGTTTGACATGTTCCGATCAACCGGAATGACCGCTACAGCAGGACGCCATTGTGATCAACTGGTTGGATCCACCTTCCGGACGGTGTTTTTTGACCCGATCTGTGACGTGTCCCGGCTCGCGCAGATGGCCATGATCAGGCCGGATGGGCGGGCCGCACGCACAGGAGCCCGATTATGTCACTGCCCCCTGGAGGCCTCGTTGACCAGCCGCTCAAGCGCGGCGCATCTCGGATCACGCGGATCGCAACGCTGGTGACGCTGGCGTGCGCCTGGTCCTCGGCGACCACTTCAGCGATCGCGCAGCCGTCCTTCGGCGCGTACGACAACGGTTTCAGCGCGTTCGCCGACAACGGTGCGCCGCTGGCGAGCCCGGACATCGCGGTGAGCCCCGATCTGATCGTCGCGGTGGATTCCGGCGAGGTGGCGTGGTACAGCAAGAACACGCAGCCTCTGGGACTCGAGTCGCTGACGGGGCCGGGGGGGCTGTGGAGCTGGGTTTCGGGCGCAGGTGCGCTGCAGGATGTGTCAACGGTGTACAACTCGAACTCGCAGCGGTTCATCGTCGCGGCGCTGGCGCGGCTCGACAACGGGCAGATGCATCTCAACTACGCGGTGTCCAACACCGCCGATCCCGACGACGGCTGGGAGGTGCGGCACTTCTGGATCGGCGACCTCCAGTGGATGTCGATGGGCGCCTGGAAGGACGGGATCTTCCTGATCATCGCCTCGCCGGCCCCGACCGGATCGTGGTATTCCCAGGCGACGCTCGCCGAACTGCTCCAGCCGAACGTGAACCACTTCATCAGCGGCCAGGTCTCCAGCGGCCTGGTCCGGTTCGCGTGCAACAACGCCGACGGAACGGGCGACGAGCGCATGATCGTCGCCAACGCCCTGGACAACGACCTCCGCAGGATCAACCTCGCGGGGACAAACCCCGCGCTCGGGCTCGGCCCGATCATGAACCGCTGGATCGACGTGCCCCGACAGGCCATTCCCCCGCTGGCCCCGCAGCTCGGCGGCGCCCCGATCGACTTCGGCGGGATGTCGTTCCGCTCGGCGAAGGTCGTCAACGACTCGTGCTGGCTGGCGCAGGCCGTCGGCAAGGACGGCCGCTCGGTCGTCCGGTGGTACGAGATCGCGCTCAACGGCTGGCCTCTGAGCGGTCAGGTCCCGTCGCTGCGCCAGACCGGCGAGATCGATCCCGGCGTCGGCACGTACGCGTTCCTCCCCGACATCGCCGTGGACAGTCAGGGCAACGCCGCGATCGTGTTCAGCATCTCCTCGCCGACCCAGCACGTGCAGGTCGCCCGCGCGGTTCGATTCGCGGATGACCCGCTCAACGAGTTCCGCCCCCACCACGTCTTCCTGACGAGCCCCGAAGCGGTCGATTCCGGCGCCTGGGGCGCGTACGTCGGGATCGAGGCTGATCCCGGCCAGCCCGGCGTCTTCTGGTCGCACACGCCGTACAGCCTCGACGGCTGGAACACGTGGATCAGCAAGATCACGCTCGCCGCGGACGATGATCCGCCGAGCGACGGGCCCAGGCTGTATGTGCCCGACGACGGGTTCATCCACAACGTCATCCCGATCCTGCAGTGGAACTTCAGCGACCTCGAGTCCGGCTACCGGGTCGAGATCTCGACGAGGCCCGACTTCGTCAACGGCGAGACGTTCAGCTCCGGCCCGATCGTCGGCACCAGCTACGAGATCCCCGAGGGCGTCGTCCAGTGCAACACGCGCTACTACTGGCGCGTCGTCGCCGAGACCAGCCACGGCGACATGATGTCCAGCCCGGACTCCCGCTGGTTCGAGAAGCGTCTCGTGCAGGACCTCAACGGTGACGGCATCGTGGACTCCGCCGACCTCGGGATGCTGATCCGGCTGTTCAACACCTCGACGCCCGGGGCCGACTTCAACAACGACGGCATCGTGAACTCCGCGGACCTGGGCTCGCTGATCAGTGTGTTCGGCCAGGTCTGCAACTGACGATCTTCTGACGCTCCGTGCCAACACTCCGGGGGCGGGCCATGACGGCCCGCCCCTGTTCATTTCCGGCGGAGGGTTCGCCGGCGCGCGCGGCTTGCTATCCTGAGCGGGAACCCTCAGGAAAGAGCACGGATGCCGCCGAAATCGAAACCGAAGACCCGGCCGGGTCAAGCCCCCGGGGACGCCAAACCACGGCGGAAAGCCGGGACGAAACGCGCCAACGCCACGGCCGAGACGATGGCCGGGATGCAGCGCGAGATCTCCGTCTCGGAGTTCTTCGCCAAGAACCGGCACCTGCTGGGCTTCGACAACCCCCGTCGGGCGCTGCTGACGACGGTCAAGGAGGCTGTGGACAACGCGCTCGACGCCTGCGAGGAAGCGGGGATCCTGCCCGAGCTCACGGTCCGGATCGAGCACCTGCCGCAGATCGACGAGTCGCGCTACCTCGTGACGGTGCAGGACAACGGGCCGGGCGTCGTGCGGCGCCAGATCGACAACATCTTCGGGAAGCTGCTCTACGGCTCGAAGTTCCACCGGCTGAAGATGTCCCGAGGCCAGCAGGGCATCGGGATCTCGGCGGCGGGGATGTACGGGCTGATGACCACCGGCCGGCCCATGATCATCACGACGCGCTCGAAGAAGGGGCAGAAGGCCCACCACGTCGAGCTGGCGATGGACACGACCAAGAACAAGCCGGAGGTCTCCGTCGATGAGGAGACGGATGACTTCCCGCAGCACACCGGCACGCGCGTGGTGATCGAGCTCGAGGGCAAGCACCAGCGCGGGCGTGGGAGCGTGGACGCGTACATCGAGCAGACGGCGATCGCCAACCCGCACGCGCTGCTGATGTACATCCCCCCCACCAGGTCCGCCGCCGACGAAGCCGCGGTCGAGCCGCTGCTCGAGAGCGAGAGCGAGAGCGGCCCCGAGGTGGAGATCCCCGAGGCGCTCGAACACACGACGACAATCGGCGACACGATCATCTATCCGCGGACGATCGGCGAGCTGCCCCCCGAGCCGGAGGAGATCAAGCCGCATCCCAAGGGCGTCGAGCTGGGCACGCTGATGCGCATGTGCAAGCAGACCTCGCAGAAGCAGCTCGGCGGGTTCCTGACCAAGGAGTTCTGCCGCGTGAGCCCCAAGGCGTCGCAGGAGATCTGCGAGCTTGCGGGCCTGACGACGCGGACGTGGGTGAGCACGGTCGGACACGCCGAGGCGGAGGCGCTGCACAAAGCGATCCAGAACGTGAAACTGATGGGGCCGCCGCTGAACTGCCTGGCGCCCATCGGGACGCGGCAGATCCTGGCCGGGCTGCTCAAGGGTGTCCGCGCCGAGTTCTACACCGCGGCGACGAGGCCCCCATCGGTGTACCGGGGCAACCCGTTCCAGATCGAGGCCGGCATCGCCTTCGGGGGCGACCTCAAGGCGGAGGAGACGGCGCGGGTGATCCGGTTCGCCAACCGGGTGCCGCTGCTGTACCAGCAGTCGGCGTGCTCGGCGTTCAAGGCGTTCGTGGAGACGAGCTGGAAGAACTACGGGCTCACCCAGCCCCGGAGCTCGGCGCCGCAGGGGCCACTGGTGGTGATGATCCACATGGCGAGCGTGTGGGTGCCGTTCACGAGCGAGTCGAAGGAGGCGATCGCGGACTACGACGAGATCCGCAAGGAGATGAAGCTGGCGCTGCAGGAGTGCGGGCGCAAGCTGGGCTCCTACGTGCGCAAGCGGGAGCGGATCCGCCGCGAGGGCCAGCGGCGGGACGCGTTTGCGCGCTACATCGGCGAGGTCGCGCGGGCGCTGCACACGATCGATCCCGGGCTCGACCCGGCGAAAGTGCGCGACGATCTCGAGGCGGTCGCGGCGTCGCGCACGGAATACGCCGACGTCACGCTCGACGAGGACGGGATGCCGATCGAGCCGGTCATCACAGGCCGCGCCGACGACGACACGATCATCCTGGACTCGTCCGTTGGGAACCCGCCGGCGTCCGCGCCCACCGCGATGAAGCCTGAGGCAGCGCAGCGCCCCTCGAACAAGAAGAAAGCCCGGTCGAACGCCGGCAAACCCGCCGCCGGCGGGTCGGCGACGAAGAAGCGGCAACCCACAAAGAAGAAAGCCTCGCGGCGCCCGTCCAGCGGCGCCCAGGCCGGCCTGTTCGGCGAGTGACCCTACCGCTGCGAGCGGACGCAACCCATGGCGAAGAAGAAAACCACCCAATCAGCGACGCGGAAGAAAGTCGTCAAGAAAGTCGTCCGCAAGAAGGCTGCGCCGAAGAAGGCCGCCTCGAAGCCGGGGGCGACGAAGAAGGCGCGTGCAGGACGCGGCCGGGTTGCCGGCGCCGATACGGCCACGCGGATCCGGTCGTTCGCGCATGACGTCGCGGGGCAGGCGGCCGGCGGCGAGGACCCGTTCCTGGACATCCCGTCGCGCACGCTGTCGAATGTGAGCTTCTCGGAGAAGACGGGGTTGATCGAGATGGGCGACGCGACGCAGCGCCGGAGCTTCTTCAACCTGGGGCAGGCGAAGAAGTTCATGCAGACGACGCTGGTGGCGTCGGGGTGCTCGGAGCTGCTTCGGCAGGAGAAGACGACCTCCATCCGCGACCTGTTCTACCACTGCAAGCACACCATCGAGGGCACGAAGGAGAACACCTTCGACGAGCAGGCGGAATCGGACCCGATCATCGAGGACCTGGAGGTGGGGCTGGCCTCGCTCCGGGAGGAGCTGGGGCTGTACGCCGAGCCCAAGGGGGCGATGGTGGGCCCCATGACGATCGTGGACCGGGGCGACACGATCGACCTGTCGCGGATGGGGTCCGGGGGCTACGCGGTGCCCTCGATCGTCGAGGACCACGTCATCCAGTTCAAGAAATGCGCCGCGTCGTACGTCCTGCTGATCGAGAAGGGCGCCGTGTGGCGCCGGTTCAACGAGGACCGGTTCTGGAAGAAGCACAACTGCCTGATCATCCACGGCGGGGGTCAGCCCCCGCGGGGAGTCCGCCGGCTCCTTTGGCGCCTGCATCACGAACAGGGGCTGCCGGTGTTCGTTCTGGTGGATAACGACCCGTGGGGTTACTACATCTACTCGGTGGTCAAGCAGGGTTCGATCAACCTGGCGTTCGAGAGCGCCCGGATGGCGATCCCGGAGGCGAAGTTCATCGGGATGTCGAGTTTCGATGCTGAAAACTTCGGTCTGCCGCCGGAAGTCACCATCAAGGTCACGGATCAGGACATCCGGAGGGCGAAGGAGATCAAGGAGTACCCGTGGTTCGCCAAAAAAGACTGGCAGCGGGAGATCAACCACATGCTCCGCAAGGGGGTGAAGCTGGAGTTGGAAGCCCTGTCGAGCAAGGACTTCAGTTTCATCACGGAGACGTACCTCCCGAAAAAGATGCGGGATGAGGACTACCTTGACTAGCGTGGGCGGGGGATGTTCAATCACTTGACTGAAAACCGAAACCCGGTCATGCTGGTCCGCATCGACGCTCGGGGGGGCACGGTACACTCAGGTGCTTTCCCGGACGCCGGCGCAGCATATTGACGCCGCCAAGATTTGAGGCACACGCACATCACGAACGGACCATTGTCGGCGCGGGGGGACGGCGCACCCGATCTCCCGCGGCGCACGACGTTATTTGTTCTACGAGATCCCTATGAACACGACTTCACCAGTTGAAACACGGAAAACCGTCCCGATCTTCCCGGACGAGAGCGCGAACAAGAGCCCCCGCTCCATCCTTGTCGCCGACGCCAACGCGCAGTCGCGGGAATCTCTCGCTTCGGCGCTGAAGGGGTTCGGGTACAAGGTCACGGGGCAGGTGAGCAGCGGCGATGAGGCGGTCGCCTTCAGCAGCGAGCATCACCCTGACCTGGTCATGCTCGTGACGCCCGACGGCGACGGCGAGACCCTGGACGCCGTCTCGAAGATCTGGAGCCAGACCCACTGCGCGGTCTTCGTGATCGCGGATTCTCTCGAACCGGCGCACGTCCTGGCGTTCAACTCGGCCGGCGCCGTCGCGGTCCTGGGCAAGGAGGCGCCGGACACCTGCCTGCGCGCCACGATCGAGTCGGCGTACTCCTGCGCGTTCGCGATCAGATCCATGCAGACCCGGATCGAGCAGCTCGAGCGGAACCTCGTCCACCGGCGCCTCGTCGAGGAGGCGAAGTGGAAGATGGTCTCCGAGTCCGGCATGACCGAGCCCGAGGCGCACACCAAGCTTCAGCACCACGCCAGGAGCGAGCGTATCCAGCTCGCGACCGTCGCCGAGATGGTGATCAAGGGCGAGTTGAAGCTGGACTGAGACGGCGATCGCCGTTCGATGGTGCGCCGTGCTGATCTTTGTCCATCCATGACCGGAGCGACCCTTGGTGCGCACCAGGGTGATCCTGCGCCGCTGATCCGCGGATTCCCGGCGGATCCGGGAATCTGACATGTCCCCGTTTTTCCAGATTCCATGCGGAAATCCGCGTGACTGACAACGCCGGCGCCGGTATTCTCGTGCCAGCCCCGGCGACGGGGCCACGCTCCACACACCGATCCTGGTGAAGTTTCGGCCTTTCCCCGCCATGTGTCCGGATCGGACATGAAGGACGGAGTCCGAGTCAGGATCACCCACGGCCCGGAGATCTGCCACGGAGCGGGCAAGCTCCGGCGCTCGTGACAAGCAAAGCGGACCGACCCGATGGTCGAGACGCCGGCGACTGGAGGAGACGCCGGCGGAACCCGGAGGGCCGGTCCGCTTTCTTTTTTGATTGTTCACGGCTTCGTGCGGTGTCGCCGCGACGGATAGACTCTCGCCGATGCCCGACATCGCCCACCACCTCGGCGTCGATCGACCCCTGATCGGGATGATCCACGTCCGCGCGCTGCCCGGGACGCCCTTCGCCGGCGCCCCCCTCGAGGAAGTCATCGACAAGGCCGCGGAGGAGGCGGAGACGCTCTTCGACCTCGGCTTCGACGCGCTGTGCATCGAGAACATGCACGACCGGCCGTACCTGCCGGGCGAGGTCGGGCCCGAGATCGTCGCGGCGATGACGGCGGTCGGGGTCGCCGTGCGCTCGGCGGCGCCCAGCGCCCCGCTGGGGGTGCAGGTGCTCGCGGGGGCGAACATCGCGGCGCTGGCCGTGGCTCTGGCGGTCGATGCGCAGTTCATCCGCGCCGAGAACTTCGTCTTTGCGCACGTCGCGGACGAGGGCCTCATGCCCACGGCGAGCGCCGGGGCGCTGCTCCGGGAGCGCCGCAGGCTCGGCGCCGAGCACGTGGCGATCTTCGCCGACGTCAAGAAGAAGCACTCGGCGCACGCGATCACGTCGGACGTGAGCCTGGCGCAGACGGCGCACGGGGCGGAGTTCTTCGCGGCAGATGGGCTGATCGTGACCGGCTCGGCGACCGGGGCGGCGACCGACGCGGCCGACCTGATCGAGGCGAAACAGGCTTGCCCCGAGCTGCCCGTGCTCGTCGGGTCCGGCGCGACTCCCGAGAACATCGGGGCGATGTACCGGCACGCCGACGGGGTGATCGTCGGCTCCTCGATGAAGTTCGACGGGCACTGGGCGAACGAGATCGACCCGGCGAGGGCGGCGGCGATCGTCGAGGCGGCCAACAGCGCGCGGGGCTGAGCCCATCGGGATTCGCGCCGGCGCGATATCCTTGTCGCATGGCCAAGCACACCATCATCCGGGGCGGCACGATCCACACCGCCAGCGAGTCTTTCGTCGCGGACATCCTCATCGAGGGCGAGCGCATCAAGGCGGTCGGCGCGGGCCTGGGCGCGCCGGCGTCGGCGACCGCCATCAACGCCAGGGGGATGGACGTCATCCCGGGCTGCCTCGACGTGCATGTCCACCTGGCGCTGCCCTTCGGGGGCTCGGTGTCCTGCGATGACTTCGACTCTGGCACGCGGGGCGCCGCCTGCGGCGGGATCACCACGGTTATCGACTTCGCCATCCCCAGCAAGACGATGACGCTCGACGAGGCGGACAAGGTCTGGCACAAGAAATCCAAGGGCGAGGCGTACGTCGATTACACCTGGCACGTCGCGCTCACGGACAAGGCGCATGTCGGGCAGATGCAGGGCATGATCGACCGGGGCCTCCCGACGTTCAAGAGCTTCATGATCTACGAGAGCGAGGGGTGGAACAGCGATGATGCGTTGCTGTACGCGGCGCTGCAGAACTGCAGGAAGATGGGCGGGATGCTGCTCGTCCATGCGGAGTCGCCCCGCGTCCTCGACCTGCTGATCGAACGCCAGCACTCACCGGCCAAAATGCGCAAGCACGGCGCGAAACTCCACGCCGTGACGCGCCCGAACTTCGTCGAGGCCGAGGCGATCGAGCGGTTCATCAAGTGGTGCGAGGTCACCGGGGGGCAGGGGTACGTCGTCCACATGTCCACCGGCGAGGGCGCGGACCTGATCAAGGCGGCCAAGGCGAGGGGGATCCCGGTGCACGCCGAGACGTGCGCGCAGTACCTGGTGCTGGACGACTCCCGGTTCGCCGAGAAGAACGGCCACCTCTACGCCTGCTGCCCCCAGATCAAGAAGAAGGCGGACATCGAACGCCTGTGGAAGGCGCTCGAGACCGGCGGCTCCGGGACCGACGGCGAGGTGTGCGTCGTCTCCACCGACACCTGCTCGTTCACGAAGGCGCAGAAGGACCTGTGGTGGCAGGGCACGAAGAAGGACGGCTACGGCGACTGGACGAAGATCCCGATGGGGATGCCGGGGCTGGAGACGATGGTCCCGATCGTGTACACGCTGGGCGTGCGCGCGGGGCGGATCTCGATGAACAAACTCGTGGACTGCTGCGCGACAACGCCGGCGCAGGTGATGGGCCTGGGCGAGAGCAAGGGCCGCATCGCGCCGGGCTATGACGCCGACGTAGCGATCATCGACCCGAAGCGGACAATCAGCGTCGATTGGAAGAAGCTGCAGTCGAACTGCGACTGGAGCCCGTTCCAGGGGATGAAGCTGGGCGGCTTCGCGCACACGACCCTGTGCCGGGGTCAGGTGGTCGTGAAGAACCACAAGGTGGTCGGGAAGAAGGGATTCGGGAGGTTCGTGAAGCGGAAGCTGGGATAGCCGTGCCACGACCTAGCTCCGGTAGGTCGTGCTCAGTCCCGATCACTTCTCAATATGCCACGCGACCGACCGAATACTGAGTTCTCACTCCCGCACCGAAAACTTCTCCGGCGTCGGGAGCAACCGCGTCAGCCTCGATTTCTCACTTTCTCGTGCCACGAACGTCTCCCGCTCCTGCAGGACCCGCGACACCGGGATGCGCTGGCGTTGAGGATCCGTGGGGCAAGGACGAGACTGGGATTCGAGCTCTTCGCCTGGGTCATCATGCCCGAGCACGTGCATCTGCTACTCTGTCCTGACCTGGAGCGGGGAACTACAGAACAAACGCTCAGCGCGATCAAATCGAGATTCGCATGCTCGGTGCTCGATCAGTGGCGTGCGAACGATTCACCCTGGCTGGCTCGGATCTCCGACGCCAGGGGCATACTCCGATACTGGGCGCGCGGGGGCGGGTTTGATCGGAATGTTCGCGACGAGTCGGAGATCTGGAAGACGGTCCGTTACATCAACCACAACCCGGTGAAACGGGGGCTTGTAAGCAATGCGGAGGACTACCGCTGGTCCTCGGCGGGCTGGTGGTTGGACCGACGACCGGACCTGATCGGTATCGATCACCCGATGTATTGATGAGCCGGAGGAGAGCACGACCTAGCGGAGCTAGGTCGTGGCACGGTCAACTGCACCCATCCCCGCCGCAGTTCGCCGGGCAGTTCTTCAGCGGGCACGTCTGCAGCCCGAAGATCTTGTAAGCCGGGCAATACCCGATGATCGCGGTGATGAGCAGGATCGCGCCGACGGCCGCGACGATGATGCCGGGGAGCGTCCCCCCCATCACGTCGAGCGTGGTGAAGGCGATCGCCAGCGCGGCGATGCCGAGGATTGCCCTGACGATCCGGTCGATGCCGCCTTCGTTCTGTTTCATGGTGTTCGCTCCTGAATCAGTTGCTGCGATACGCGGTGTCGCGGTCACGCCGGCGGGCGAGCTCGCTGGTGTATTGTCGGCCCAGTGTGCCGGAGCACGTTGACATCCATTCGGTGAGCCTGGTTGGCCCGGTCGGCGGCGTCTCGACGCAGAGCAGGTCCGCCATCAGGCCCCGGATCTCCTCCCGGGTGATCAGGACATCGCCGACGAGCCTGCCGAGCACGCTGCCCACGAGGTAGCCCAGCCCCGGCGGGACCCCGAAGATGGGTCTGCGCCTGCCGATCGCCACACCCACTGCTTTGACGAGCTCGCGGTAGGTGAACGTCTCGGGGCCGATGGCGTTGATGGTCACGCTCTCCTGGCCGGCGCCGTGCTCGACGGCCAGCGCGGCGAGGTCATCGACGTGGATGGGCTGGAGGCGGTAGGCGCCGTCGCCGAAGACGCCGAAGACGGGGAGCCGGCGCAGGGCCCAGGCGATGTTGTTGATGAGGATGTCCTCCTTCCCGAAGAGGACGGTTGGGCGCAGGATCGCGTGGGAGAGCCCGGACTCGCGGAGGGCACGCTCGAGCCGGGCCTTGCCGCTGAAGTATTCCAGCGGCGAGTCTTCCGACGGGTTCGTGATGCTCACGTGCACGACGCGCCGGACGCCGGCGCGCTTCGCGGCGTCGAAGAGGATCATCGTGTTCCGCACGGCGTCGGCGTGGTTGAAGCTCTTGTGGTTGAAGCGGACCCAGTAGGTGTTGTAGAGGACGCCGACGCCCTCGAGCGAGCACGCCAGCGCCTCGGGGTCGTCGAAGCACAGCGGGTGCGCCGGGATCCGATCGCCGAAGTCGTGATCCCGCGCCGGGGAGTTGGTCAGCGTGATGACGTCGCGGTCGTCGTCGAGCAGGCGCTGCGCGATGTAGCGGCCCGAGTAGCCGAACGCCCCGGTGACCGCGTGCCGATCGCCGTCGCTCATGCGTTCACTCCAGCCCGGCGGGCTCGCCGCCCTTGCGCGGGTCGCACGCGGCCTGATAGCCGTTTCCGTCCGGCGCCCTGCGGACGAGCTGGACGGCGCCGACCGTTTTGATGCCACCGACGTTGTGGCCCTTCTTCTCGAGCCCCAGGCGCAGCGCCTGGAGGGACGCGACCTTGCCCATGAGCGACTGCAACCCGGACGGGGAGCGCTCGCCCGGGTCGATGTTCCGCGCGTCGAGGTCCTCCTCGAAGGCGATGACGTTGGGACGCCACTGGTGGTGGTAGCGCGGCTCGCTGACGGCGCGCTCGGCGTCCATGCCCCAGACGATCGCGTTGAGCAGGACCTGGAGCGTTCCCGTGATGATCCGGGGTCCACCGGAGGCGCCGAGGACGAGCTCGACGTCGCCGTGCTCGTCGAGGACGATCGTGGGGGTCATCGAGGAGAGGGGCTTCTTTCCGGGTCCGGGCCGGTTGGCGTCGGACTGGTAGAGCCCGAAGGCGTTGGCCGCGCCCTGGCGGGCGCTGAAGTCGTCCATCTCGTTGTTGAGGAAGAACCCGTACTCGTCGAGGAGGATGCGCGAGCCGTACGCGAGGTTGATCGTCTCGGTCATCGAGACGGCGTTGCCGGCGGCGTCCACGACGCTGATGTGGCTCGTCCCGGAATCATCGGGGAGCGGCCCGTCGGCGCCCTGCTCACCCTCGGGCGGCTGCCAGCCGTAGGTCCGGTTCTTCTGGATCGAACCGGGCTGGATCCTCGAGGCGATCTCCTGCAGGTGCTCGGGCGCGAGGAGCCGGGTGATCCTCGGGTCATCGGGGGGCATGTCGCCCAGCCACCGGGAACGGTCGGCGAAGGCGTGCTTGAGCGCCTCGACGACGAGGTGCGCCGAGTCGGCGGTGTTGGGCCCCATGGATTCGAGGCTGACTCTGTGCAGCTTCTCGTAGCGTTCGATCACGCCGAGCGTCTGCGCCATGACGATCCCGCCGGATGAACTCGGCGGCATGGTCAGGATCGTGCGCCCGTGGAAGGTCATGCGCATGGGCTCGAGCCAGCGCAGGCGGTCGCTGGAGAGGTCGGCGATGGTCATGACGCCGCCCATGGGCTCGGTTGTGTTGATGATGGCGTGGGCGATTTTGCCGGTGCGGAAGAGCTCGGGGCCCTGCTCGGCGAGCATGGTGAGCGTCCGGGCCTGCTCGGGGTTCATGACGATCTCGGCGGGCATCGTCGGGCGCATCGCGACGACGCGGTCGTACGCGGCGCGGTGCGAGCGTTTGCGGGCCGGGTTCTCCTCGAACCACTGGGCGAGCCCGTCCACTTCCTCACGCTCGAAATCGTCCTGGGTGTACCCGTCCTGCGCCAGCCGGATCGCCGGGGCGAGAACCTGCTCGTAGCCCATCGTGCCGAAGCGCTCCAGCGCGGCCAGGAGCCCCTCGACGGTGGTGGGGACCGCGACGGCGGCGCCGCTGAACTCGCTCGCCTCCGGGTCGGGCCAGCGGTCGAAGAAGTCCTCGTGGATCGCCAGGGGCGAGGTCTCGCGGTAATCGAGCGCGATGTCGATGGGATCGTCGAGCCCGGGGGTCTCGGGGTTGTCTCGGAGATGGATGATCATGAAGCCCCCGCCCCCGATGCCGCAGGACATCGGACGCACGACCGAGAGCGCGAAGCTTGTGGCGACGGCGGCGTCCACGGCGTTGCCGCCCTGGGCGAGGATCTCGGCGCCGGCCTTCGAGGCGAGGGGGTGGTCCGCGGCCACCACGCCGCCGGTGTAGGCACGGGGCGCGGCGGAGGCGGCCGCCGGGATGGCCAGGACGAGCGTGAAGGCTCGCAGGAACGGTCGCCAGCCTTTATGGTGTCGGCCCTGAATCCGTCCGCTGTACTGTTGGTTTGAATGCACTGGAGTGATCCTGATGAAGAAGTCTCACCGCGTTGCCGCCCTGTTCATCCTAGCTCCGATCGTCGGGCTCGCCTCGGGCGGGTGCTGGTACGTCGCCGCGGGCGCCGGGGCGTACGCGGGGTACCGCTTCGTGGACGGTGAGTACAAGGGCGTGGTCCACGCGAGCCTGTCGGACACAGCCCGCGCGACCCGTGCCGCCTTCAAGGATCTGGAGATCCGCGAGAAGTCCGTCGAGCAGGACTCGGAGAACGCGACGATCAAGGGCGTCTCCACCGGCGACAAGGACGTTTCGGTCAGACTGGAGCGCGCCGGCAAGAACGACACCAACATCCGCGTCCGCATCGATGTCTTCGGCGACCAGTCCTACAGCCAGATCGTTGTTGACAAGATCAACGAGAACCTCTGATTGGCCGGCGCCCAACGAATGACTGCCTCCTCCGGAGTGTTCGCCCGCGTCGCGGTTGTCGCGGCGCTGGCCGTCCCGGCGGCCGTGCTTGCGGAGGAGCCGCTGACGGATGCGCAGGTCCTGGCGGCGCCGAGCACGATGTTTCTGAGCCGGACGCACGGGATGCTCGCCGCGGAGCCGCACGTCGCGGGCACGCTCGGCGATGCGAGGACGATCGATCGGATCCGCGGCCTCTTCGAGTCGTACGGGCTGAAGGTGGAGACGCAGGACTTCGACGCGTACCTCGCCAGGCCGGTCGATGCGAGCCTTTCGATCGTCACGCCGGATCAGCGTGATCTCAAGCTGCTCGAACCGGCGATCGCGGAGGACCCCTTCACCGCGCACCCGGACCTGAACCCGCTGGGATGGAACGCCTACTCGGGCTCGGGCGACGTCACCGCGCAGGTCGTCTTCGCCAACCGCGGGACGAAGGAGGACTTCCAGCGCCTGAAGGAGCTCGGCGTCTCGTGCGAGGGCAGGATCGTTCTTGCACGGTACGGCGGGAACTTCCGCGGGTACAAGGCGAAGTACGCCGAGGAAGCCGGCGCCGCCGGGCTGATCATCTTCACCGACCCCGACGACAACGGCTACAACCGCGGCGCGATGTACCCGGAGGGCGGGTACGGCACGCCGCACCAGATCCAGCGCGGTTCGATCAAGACGCTCCCCTACGCGGGCGACCCGCTGACCCCGTTCGTTGAGGCGACCAAAGGCGCCGAGCGCCTCGATCCGGAGGCGCTGGATCTCCCCCGGATCCCGGTGCAGCCGGTGGGGTGGGCCGCGGCGGAGCCGATCTTCGCGCGGATGAAGGGCCCCGAGGCGCCGGAGGAGTGGCAGGGCGGCATGGACCCGGTGTACCGGCTGACCGGCGGCGAGGCGCTGACCGTCCGGCTGAAGGTCGAGCAGGCCCGGGAGATCATGACCACGGCGAATATCATCGCGACGCTCGAGGGCGCCGAGTTCCCGCAGGAGAAGGTCATCATCGGATCGCACCACGACGCGTGGGGCTTCGGGGCCGGCGACCCGCTCTCGGGGACGATCGTCACGATCGAGACGGCCCGGGCGCTGTCGGAGCTGGCCGGGTCGGGCTGGCGGCCCAGGCGCAGCATCGTCTTCGCGTGTTGGGGCGCAGAGGAGTTCGGCATCATCGGCTCGACGGAGTGGTGCGAGGCGCACACGCCGGACCTGATGGCCAACGCCGTCGCGTACATCAACCTCGACGCCGCGGCGATGGGGCCGGAGTTCCACGCCGGGGCATCGCCCTCGCTCCAGCCGCTGCTGTGGGATCTGGCGCGGGTCGTTCCCGACACGAAGGGCCGGCCGATCGAGCCCGAGGGCGCCGACCCCATCCCAATCGGGCGCCTGGGCGGGGGCTCCGATCACGTCGGGTTCCTGTCGCACCTGTGCATCCCGTCGATCAACCTCGGCGCCTCCGGCAGCGAGGGCTCGGCGTACCACTCGAACTACGACACGATCAACTGGTACCACCAGATCGTCGGCGGGGACTACGAGCCGGCGCGGATGCTCGCGCGGATGACGGCGATGCTTGCGGTCCGCCTCGCGGACTCGGCGCTGATCCCGCTGGACCCGTCGGGCCTCGGCGCCGACGCTCAGGGCGCGGTCGTCACGCTCGAAGACCGGGCGCGGGAGCTGGGCGTGGACGCCGATTTCTCGCCGCTGCGCAACAGCATCGCGATGTTCCAGGGCCGGGCACGGGAGGTGATGGAGCAGCTGCGCCGCGAGTCGGCCGCCGGGACGCTCGGACCGGAATCGCTCCGATCCACCAACGCGCTCCTGCTCGCGATCGACCGCGCCTGGCTGGCGCCCAGCGGGCTTCCCGATCGGCCCTGGCATCGGAATCTCTACGCGGCGCCGGACGAGACGAGCGGGTACGCGGCGTGGGCGCTGCCGGGCATCCGGCACGCGATCGAGGCGCGGGACCCGGACGGGGTCATCCGCGAACAGGCACGGTGCGTGCGGGCGCTGGGCGTGATGACGCAGATGCTCGACGCGATCGACGCGGCGGCCTCGGTCCCGCAATAGCGCGGGCATCACGCCTGCGGGGCGGCCTTTGGCGGTTTGTCCTTGCTGGTGTGCCGGACGATCTCGCCGGTGCGGAAGTAGAGGATGTCCTCGGCGATATCCACGCAGAGATCGCCGATGCGCTCGAGGTCGCGGCTGGCGCGGTAAGCGAGCAGCCCCGCGCGTTCGCTCAAGGCGTCCTCGGCGATCCCCGCCTCGACCTGCTCGAAGACTTTCTTGGCGAGCTTGTTCAGGGTGCGGTCGCCGGCGATCAGCTCGCGCGAGGCGCCCTTGCTCTCGTCGGTCAGGGCCCGCTTGGCGCGGGCGATGACCGGGTGGATCTCTTCGGTCATCGCGATCAGCGCCGGCGGCCACACGGGCTTGTCCGCCTTGTCGAGGTAGCTGACCGCCTTGGCGACGCCCGACGCGTGGTCGGCGATGCGCTCCAGGTCCTCGTTGACCTTCAGGATCAGCGTGGTCCTGCGGAGATCGATCGCAACGGGCTTGTGCAGCGCGAGGATCTTCAGGCAATCCTCCTCGATGTCCACCTCCTCGCGATCAACGATGTCGTCGGCGCGGCGGACCCGCTGCGCCGCCTCACGGTCGCAGGACTTCAGCGCCGCGATGGCGTCCTGGACCTGCTGGATCGCGAGGTCCGCCTCGCCCAGGAGCCGCTGGTTCACCCGCGCCAGCGCCTGTTGCAGCGGCGTGACGTGACCCGGGTTGACCCTGTCGGAGATGGGACCACCGTTCATCGGCATTGTTTGGCTCCCCTCGGCGCCGGTGTCCCGGCGCCAGACGTGCGTGCTTGAACAACAGGATAACACACCCGCCGGATCGCAAGTCGCGGATTCTTACGATTGCGGGTCGGCGCCGGAGATCGTCAGCGGCGTCGATCGCTCGACCTGCCCGCCGGCGATACGCTCGAAGCCGGAGCCAAGCTCGCCGATCGGGTCCGGCGGGATGATCTCGACCCGCTTGTCGCCGAGCTTCGTCTCGCCGGCGCGGATCCGGTCCTGCAGGCGGACGCACTCGGCCAGCAGGCGATCGAGGATCTCCGCCTCCGGAACGTTCGCGACGCGCTCACCCTGCACGTAGATGATCCCCCGCCGATCGCCGGCGAACACCGCCACATCGGCGCCCTCCGCCTCGCCCGGGCCGTTGACCACACAGCCCATGACGGCCACCTTCATCGGCAGCTCGATCGTCTCCGCAAGCTTCAGCCGCACGTCCTGCACGAGCGCGAAGAGGTCCACCTGGATCCGCCCGCAGGTCGGGCAGGCGATCAGGTCCACCCCCTTGCGCTCGCGCAGCCCCAGCGACCACAGGAGCTCCAGGCCGTCCTCGACCTCGTGGATCGGGTCGGAGGCGTAGCTGATGCGGAAGGTGTCGCCGATGCCCTCGGCAAGCAGCGCCGACATCGCCGCGATCGAACGGATCGCCCCGGTCTCCCTGGGCCCGGCGTGGGTGACCCCTAGATGCAGTGGTTCGTCGAAGCGCTCGCTGATGGCGCGGTACACCTCGATCGTCGAGGCCGCGTCCATGAGCTTGGCGCTGATGCACACGTCGTGAAAGTCGCGATCGCGGAAGATCTCGAGGTACTCCTCGAGCTTGGTGATCATCAGCGCGATGAGGTGGCCGTCCTTCTTGTCGGAGAAGAACCGCCCCAGCTCCTCGAGGCGCTTCTTCTTGTCGCGGCGCTCGATGATCGAGCCCTCGTTGACACCCACACGGATCGGGATGCCGCGCTCCCGGCAGGCGTCGATGACGGCGTTGACCTGATCGCGGTCGTCGATATTCCCGGGGTTGAGCCGGATCTTGTGGACACCGGCCTCGACGGCTTCGAGGGCGCGCTCGAAGTGAAAATGCACGTCGGCGACGATGGGAACTCGTGTCTGGTTCAGGATCTCCCCCAGCGCCGCGGTGTCCTTGCGCTCGGGGGTCGCGACGCGGACGATGTCGGCGCCGGCGGCCCGCAACCGATTGATCTCGGCGACACAGCGATCGATGTCGTGCGTGTACCCGGCCGTCATTGTCTGGACGGAGACCGGCGCCGGGGTGGTCGGGGCGCCGTCGGTGGCGAGGATGCCTCCCCCGATCCGGACGATCCCGGTCCGGTCATCGCCGATCGCGATCTGCATCGTGGGCTTTCTCGGCAGCATGCCCCAATCGTAGAGGACAGATCAGATCGGACCACCGGGGCCACCCCCCCGACCCCGGATCGTGTGACAGCCGAGAATCCAGGAGCCGGTCAGCGCCGGGGTGTTGAACTGGACGAACGAACGATCCGATGCAGTCGCGGTCGCCTCCGGGGGGGTGGGGGCGACGCCGGAGCGGGCATGAGCGGCGACTATCTCAACACCAACCGGCTGACGGACAGGCAGCGGCATGACCTGCTGCGGTCCATCGAGCAGACGACGCGCGGCGTGCCGGATTCCCGCCGCCAGCACACCCGGCACGAGTGCCACCTCAAGGATGTCCGGATCGAGGTCACCACGCCGGATGGCAAGGCCGCCAGGTACCTCGTGTGCACCAGGAACATCTCCAACGGCGGGATCGCGTTCCTGCACGGCGCGTTCCTGTACCCGGGGTCGCGCTGCTCGATCACGCTGCCAACGGTGCTCAACATCGACGAGACGCTGGTCGGATCGATTGTCAACTGCCGTCATCTGGTCAAGCACATCCACGAGTTCTCGGTGCAGTTCGACGAGCTGATCGACACCCGGCGGTACCTCACCCCGCCCGGCGAGCAGCCCGTCGAACGCGGGCCCGAAGCCGCCAAGCTCGCGGTGCTCCGCGGAACCGTGCTGATGGTCGCCGAGGACGCCGCGAAGGTCGCCGAGGTGGAGAGTCTGGTCATGGGATCGCGGGTCCGCGTCACCGCGGCTGGCTCCGTCACGGAGGGGCTCATCGCGCTGCGGTCGGGGCCGATCGACACGGTGCTGCTGGACATCGATTCCTCGGGCGCGGGCCCCGCTGCGGCGTTGCAGGAAATCCGCCGGTCGGGCTACAAGGGCCCGATCGTGGGGATCACAGGTGACGCCGACGGCGAGCGGGCGAAAGCCGCGCTCGACGCCGGGGCGGACGAGATCCTGGAACATCCCGCCAGGATCGCCGGTCTGGTGCGCGTGCTCTGTGAATGCCTGAGCGGCGGGTCGAGCATCCGCGACGCGTTCTCCTGTCAGCTCGTGCGGACCCCAGACACGATCGCCCTGGTCGAGAGCTACATGCAGTACATCGGGACCATCCTCTCGGCGCTCGCCGAGGGCGTCGAGCATGATGAGCTCGAAAAGGTCCTGGAGTGCTGCAACGGCATCGCGCAGTCCGCGGGGGGGTACGGCTACCCACGGCTGGAACAGGTCGCGCGGGACGCCGTGCTCGCGCTCAACCGCACCTGCTCGATCCAGGAATCAGACCCCGCGCTGCAGCGGCTCCGAAACGCCTGCGAGAGGCTGGAGCCGCTCGGTGTGGCGTGAAGGGCCCCCGCGTTATCGGTCGGGCGGATCGCGGCGGCGGCGTGACCGTTGACATCGGCGCCCCGGGTGCGCGCCCGAGCCGTGGAATCCTTGAGATGCGGGGGATTCCTGACGATGAACCGGGAGGACGCCGCGATGCGCTGACCCTGCGGCGTCAACCGGGAGCCCCGCTTCGATGAGCAAGGACTACATCAAGACCGTGCGGATGAACGAGGCGCAGCAGCGCGCCCTGCTCGGAGACATGGATTCGAAATCGCAATCTGTTGAACTCTCGAGACGGAACGAGGACCGCTCGCCGCTGCACCTGGTGGACGTGCCGGTGCAGGTGACGCACCCCGATGGGGGCATCGGGAAGTTCCTCGTCTGCATCCGGAACATCTCCTCCGGCGGGCTGGCGTTCATCCACGGCGGGTTCCTGTACCCCGGGAGCAAGGTCGTCGTGCAGACGCCGACGATCTGGAAGGGCGTCGAGACGCTGACCGGCAAGGTCGCCAGCTGCCGCCACGTCAACGGGCAGAGCCACGAGATCGGCGTGCAGTTCGACAAGCCGTGCGACCGGAGGCGCTACCTGACGCTGCCGGGTGAGACGCCGCTCGACCCCGACCCCGACGTCCACGAGCGGAACGAGCTGGTCGGGCGTGTGCTGTACGTGGACTCGACGCCGGCCGACGCGAAGCTGGTGGCCTTCCACCTGAAGAACTCCCGGGTCACCGTCGAGACGGCGTCGAAGATCCAGGAAGCGATCGAGAAGGTCAAGTCGGTCGCGATCGACCTGATTATGTGCAGCAGCGCGATCGAAAATACCGGCGAGGAGTCCGCGATCGAGGCGCTGCGCAACGTGGGGTTCAAGGGCCCGGTCGTGCTGGTGACCAACAGCGGTGACGCGGGCAGAACGGACAGCGCCGCCGACGGCGACCTGGGGCAGGTGCAGACGCTTCCCAAGCCCTACAGCCCCGCGAAGCTGATCGCGGTGCTCAGCGCCTGCCTGTCGGAGACCAACGCGCTGGGCGAAGGGCCGATCTACTCCGAGCTGGCGAGCAACCCCGACGCCGTGGAGCTCGTCGAGTATTACCTGGGCTACGTCGAGGAGCTGACGGCGCAGCTGCGGCAGGCGATCGAGAACGACGAGTACGACGGCGCGCTGACGACGTGCCGGACGCTGATGGAGACCGGCTCGGGGTACGGGTTCACGCCGATCTCCACCACGGCCAAGGCGGCGGTGACGGAGCTGTCGGCGTCGATGTCGATCAACGAGTCGATCTCGGAGATCCAGCGCCTGCTGAGCGTGTGCTCGCGGATCGACTCGAAGAGCGCCCCGGGCGCCAAGCCGGGCGAGGACCCCGGCGAGAAGATGGTCTGACGCCAGGCGACCCGGAGCGGCCGATGAACAAGCGATTCCAGGACACCGTCAGGCTCAGCGCCGCCGAGCGCCGCAAGCTGCTCGACAAGATGGACCGGTCGTCGCACAGCGGCGCGGGGGCGGACGGGGACTCGGCGTTCGAGGACCGCCGGGCGCACCGACGCCACACCTACCGGCCCCCGGCGGTTGCGATCCAGGTGCAGCACCCCGGGGGCGGCGGCGCGCGCTACCTCGTCGGGGCGCGCAACCTCTCGCAGCAGGGCGTGGGCCTGATCCACGGCGGGTTCCTCTACGACGGCGCCGAGTGCACCGTCGTCCTGGAGACGCGGAAGAAGCAGCTGCTCGCGTTCCCCGGGAAGATCGTGACCTGCCGGCACGTGGACGGGACCATCCACGAGCTCGGCGTGCGGTTCGATCGGGAGATCGACATCGAGACGTACTTCCAGCTCGTTGAGCCGGTGAACCTCGCGCCGGCGCCGGCAACCCAGAGGGGCGGGCAGCTCCCCGACCTCGCCGGCAGGCTGCTGTACATCGACCCCTCCGTCGCCGCGTGCGACCAGGTGAAGCGGTTCCTCGCCGGGCAGGATCTCGACGTGGTCACCACGAGGCACCTGGGCGCCGGCCTGGACGCGATCCGGCGCGAGGCGTTCGACCTGGTGGTGTGCGAGGCCGAGCTCGACGGCGTGGCGATCGGCGAAGCGCTGGACAAGATCCGGTCCGCCGGTCATGCGGCGCCGATCGCGATCGTCATGAACAGGCCGGATCAGGAGCGCGACGGCGCGCTGACGGAGCTCGGCGTCGCCCAGATCGCGCTCAAGCCGCTGAACAAGCCGCGGCTGTTCGACCTGATCCACCGGTGCCTCCACCCGGAGGCGAGCGAGACGCCCGGCGACCTCGAGTCGGCGGTCTTCTCGCACATGGACGCGATGCAGCGGCGCATCGACGCGCTCGAGGGCTCGATCATCCGGGGGGACATCCCCAACCTTCGCATCGTGTGCGAATCGATCGCGCACGCCAGCGGCGTGGAGGGTCAGGGTGAGCTCCGGGACGCGGCCAACGACGCCCTGAAGACGATGCGGGAGTCCGGATCGTCACACGCGGCGATGGAGGCGGTCCGCCGCGTCGCCGAGCTGGCGCAGTCGATCCAGCGTCGTGAGGGCTGATCCCGGCCCAGATTTGCCAGAACAACCGCGGCGCCCAAGAATCAACACGCCCCGGGCATCCTCCCGGGCGCCTGTCCCGGAGCGTCAACGGTCGATGAGCGACACACGGACCTTATTCAAGCGCAAGGGACTGCGCTGCACGCGGCAACGCGAGGCGATCTTCGAGACGCTGTCGATGTGCGAGCTCCATCCCACCGCGGAGGAGCTGTTCTGGATGGTCCGCGAGCAGCGCCCCGGGCTGGGGCTGAGCCTGGCGACGGTGTACAACACGCTCGAAGCCCTGTGCGGCGCGACCCTGTGCCGGAAGCTCCCCCCCACCCGCAGCGACGCCGGCGCGCGGTACGACGCCGACCTGCACGAGCACCTGCACCTGTCCACCGAGGACGGGCGCGTGCTCGACGTGCCCGATGACCTCGGCGCCAAGCTGATCGAGAGCGTGCCCCGGGCCCTGCTGGATTCGATCGAGCAGCGGATGGGGGTGCGGATCCACGCCGTCCGGATCGGCCTCTTCGGCGAATCCCGGCGCGACAACGCCGATTCGCCCGGCTGATTCCAGCCTCAACTCGTGGTTTTCGGTCGTTTGGCTTCCCGCCTTGCGGATCCTGTCAAGTGGAGGGGTTGTTGCGCCGATGCAGATCGAGACGACGGGCCTCGGGCGAGCGCCCCGACGACACCTGGAGACCGCAACATGGCCACCGAAGGCATCGATCGACGCAAGTTCACCCGGTACCAGCTCCCCTCGATGTATTCGAGGATCATGGTCCGCCCCCTCGATTCCGACGAGTTCCTGTGGGAGGGCCACGCGTACGACATCAGCCGCGGCGGCATCCGCTTCGAGCTCGATCGCGGGATCGAGCCCGGCGAGCAGGTCGCCCTCCGGATCGACCTGCCCCAGACCGCCTCGGAGCGCTCGACCGCGCGCCGCTCCGTCTTCGTCTTCGCCAACGTCATCTGGATGAGCGACCCCGACGAGATCGGGCCCGTCCGCCTGGCCGCGGCGTTCTCCCGATTCGCCCGGGAGGGTGACGAGGAGCAGCTCCAGGCGCGCCTCTCGCAGGGCCGGTACGCCCTGGCGGCATAACCCGACCAATCGACTGCCCCTGGCAGAATGCAATCACCCGATCACCCCGACGAGGCGCCGCAACGTCTCGTCGGGTTGTTCGTGCGCGACGAGCTCCAGCGTGTGATCCGCCAGTTCCCGGTACGGCGCATCACGCCGGGCGAAGACGCGTTCGATCTCGTCCAGCGGGTCGGCGCCGGTGAGGCTGGGGCGGTCGTCGCCGATGGCGCCCTCGAGCCGGGCGCGCAGCAGAGGGGGCTCCCCCCGGAGGTACACCGTGATCGCGCCGCAGGCGAGCATCGCTGCGCCGGCGCCGGGAGCCGTGGGTGTCCCGCCGCCGAGCGCGATCACCCCCCCACCAGCCGCGGCTTCGCGGAGCGCCTCGACCTCGGCGGCGCGGAAGGCGCTCTCGCCCAGGCTCGCCCACGCCTGCGCGACGCTCGCGCAGCCCAGGCGCGCGAGGGTCCGCTCGTCGAGATCGTCGAACCCGACGCCCAGCCGCCGCGCGAGCAGACGCCCCAGCGTTGATTTGCCCGAACCCCGCAGGCCGATGAGCAGTATCGTTGGCGTCGTTGACATGCCGAACCATCAGGATACAACCCGCGGCGTCGGGCGAGCGATCGCGCTGCTGGCGCTCGCCGTGCTGTCGGTTTGCCTCGGGGGGTGCGCCTTGCCGATCCAGCCCGGATTCCCGATCACCGAGACGGGGGCGCGCGATGCCCGTTGCGCGATGCGACACGACCACAAGCCGCTGGAGCGGCCCCTGGTGATCCTGGGCGGCTACCGGGCACCGTACCACGTGCAGGTCCGCGTGCTGACGGGCCGGATGGTGTCGATGACCTCCGGCGTGCGGTCGGACGCGCTGGGGGTGTCGTTCTTCTTCGACGGCTCGCTGGAGGAATCCGCCGACTGGGCGGTGACGATAATCGAGCGGCAGTGGCCGAGTGACGACCCCGACTGGACGGTCGAGGTGGACGCGATCGGGATCTCCATGGGCGGACTGGTCGGGCGCCATGCATGGGCGAGCGACCTGCGGACCGACGGGACGCACCGCAAGCGGCTGAGGCTCAAGCGGCTCTTCACCGTCGGGACCCCCCACCGGGGCGCCTGCCTCGCGGACCGGCTGACGATCGACAAGCCGACGCGGGAGATGCGCGCGGGCTCGGGCTTCCTCCGCGCGCTCGACGCGGCGGACGCCGATCGCGACTACGAGCTGATCTGCTACGCGCGCACGAACGATGAGATCGTCGGCGCCACCAGGTCTTCGCCGGAGGGGATGAATCCCTACTGGGTCCACGGCCCCTGGCTCTTCAGCCACCAGACGATCGCTCGGGACTGGCGGATCGCGGTGGACATCGCGCGCCGGCTGCGCGGCGAAGCGCCGTTCGCGCTCGAAACGTCCGCGCCACCGCACGACTGATGCGCCGGGTCGTCACAGGCCGAAGCCGAGGGGCTTGACGCTGACCTTGGGCTTCTGGACTGTTCCGGTGACGTGGTAGGTGACGAGCTGATCGGTGATGGATCCGATGGCCTTGCCGACCCTGCCCAGCAGGGACTGCACCTTCTCCATGGGCCCGGCGTTGATGCGCAGGTCGAGGGCGGTGTTGTAGTACACCATGCCGGTCCCCCTGGCGAGCAGCGACGACGTCTCCAGCTCCGACTTGTCCACGATGACGCCGCGGTCGTCGAGACGGAACTCGATATCGAAGCTGTCGCTGAGCGACTCCTTGCCGCTGGTCAGCGAGCCGAGGTCGAGCGCATCGTTGATCTCGCGCACGCCCGGAACGTTGACGAGGCGCCCCTTGCTGATATGGACCTCGCCCCGGCCGTCGATCGAGCCGGGGAGGTCGCCGAGGTCGGCGTTGGCGGAGCCGAACGCGGCGAGGATGCCGGCGAGCTTCGGCGTCTCGCCCTTGGGCGACGCGGTGCGGAGCAGCTCGCGGAGGTTCAGTCTGTCGGTTGTCCAGTCGATCTGGGCGGGCATGGTCTGCCGCTGGATGTCCGCGCTGAGCAGGGCCGTGACGACGCCCTCGAGGGTGTTGAGCTGCGCCGGCCCCAGGAGCGCGGCGCCGTCACCCATCTTGAACGGGATCCGCGCCTGCTCGATCGGAACGCGGTACTCGCCGAGGCCGATGTTGAAGCGGTCGATGCTGACGGCGCCGTTGAAGTCGCTCTCGCGCCACTGGCGGAGGCCGGCCGTTCCCCTCAGCGTGATCGCGAGCTGCCCCCTGGCGTCGTGGTC
Organism: Phycisphaeraceae bacterium; assembly: GCA_020639135.1. Classification (GTDB taxonomy): domain Bacteria; phylum Planctomycetota; class Phycisphaerae; order Phycisphaerales; family UBA1924; genus JACKHE01. The sequence goes on along the minus strand of JACKHE010000002.1, from coordinate 178,000 downwards.
CCTGAGGATCTGCTGGAGTTGCGGCGGGAGCGCCGAGACGGAACCGGACCCCACGTCCACGCGCAGATCGAGGTTGTTCAGATCGACCTTGAGATCGTCGAGGTTGATGCGGCCGTCAACAACGAGCCCGAAGAGATCGCCGCGGTCAATGTCGATGTCGAGCGTGTGCCAGACCTCGCCGTCCGCGGCTTTGGGTTCGATGTTGATGGTCAGCGACATGCCGTCGAGCCGCATCGGGGGTTCGCCGTCGCCCGGATCGAACGAGACGGAGGCGTTGTCGAGCGTGATCGCGCGCAGGTCGAGCGTTTCGCTGAGGCGGACCTCCTGCGGCAGCGACTCCTGCTGGCGGTAGTTGGACTTCTTCACGAAGGGGACGAGCCCCTTGAACTCAACGCCCGGCTCATCCGGAGTCGCGATGAGGTTCAGCTCGCCGTCGCGGATGGTCACACCGGAGATGACGATCGGCTTGCCGCGGCTGGGGATCTCTCCCAGGGTGACGACCATCTCTCCGGCGTCAACGACGCGCGTCCCGTCGGGCGAGGTCAGGCGCACGCCCCCGTACGTCACGGTCCCCGGCGGCGTGTACCGGAAGTGATCGAACTCGATGGACGGGACGAGGTAGGTCTGCGCGACGGCGATGACCTGCCGCATGACCCAGTCGTCGAAGCCGGCGGTCCCCGAGACGAACAGCCGCACGCTGACCAGCAGGAGCCCGGTGACGGCGAGGACGAGCACGAAGAGGATCGTCAGGATGTGCTTGCGCATCGTTTGTCCCGCTTGCTGAACGATTCCGGCGCCGCGTGTGCCGGCAGCATGGGCGGGGCGCCGCCCCGGGTCAAGCGGACCCGCCGTGGATGACGCCGGAGAGACGGCGGCGTTTGCGGAAGACGAGGTTCTCGATCGCGTGCGCGTCGTGCTCGGAGACTCCCTCGTCTCGCCGGAGCGCCTTGTGATACGCCTCCTGACAGATCAGCAGCGCGATGGGATCGGCGTCGATCGACCGGGCGAGCCTCCGGAAGATCGCGCGTTGCCTGGCGGTGAGGCGCAGCCTCCGGGCGATCGCGCGGAAGGCGTACTCGTGCGGCTCGAGCGCGGGGGGGCTGCGCCAGACCCACCAGGTCACCGCCCAGGCGAGCGTCAGCGCCGCGAGAGCGATCCCGCCGAAGACGAGCAGGCCGCTCCAGTGCTGGGTCGTGGCATCGGCGAGCGTCCCGGTCACTTGAGCTCCTCCAGCATCTCGAAGCGGCGTATCCCGGAGTCGGACTTGGCTTCGCGATCGATGACGGCGCCCTCGTCGAGCCTGAGCTGCGCGAGCAGGAGCCTGGCGCAGCGGTGTCCCCTGGCGATGACGCGCTCGTCGGTCTCGTCGCGGAGGAGGCGGGCGATGTCCCTGGAGAGGCCGGTCTGCCCGGTGCGCTGGGCGACCCAGAGCGCCGAGAGCCGGTGCTCGGGGCGGTCATCGCCGAGCATGTCGCGCAGGCGCAGCTGCGCGTTGCGATCGTTGAGCGTCGCGAGCCTGGCGCGGAGGGAGTTCGCCCTCGTGCGCGCGACGTCATGCTCGGCGGCCAGGAGCACGCGCGGGTGGTCCGGCTGGCGCCAGGCGAGGGCCTCGATCGCGTTGGCGACGACCCTCGGGTCCTCGTGATCGACACACGCCAGCAGCGCCGCACGCGCCGCGGTGGTGCGGATGCGGCGCAGCGCCAGCGTCGCGCTGGCGACGACCTTGGGGTCGTCCTCGGTCAGCGCTTTGAGCAGCTCGAGCTCGACGTGGGCGTCGATCCCGAGCCGGGTCGCGAGCCGCATGGCGCGGAGCCGGCGCTCGGGGTCGCCCTTGCGGATGAACTCGCGGATGCGTTCGAGGGTGGACTCGGTGTCGTTCCGCAGCGCGCGTTTTGTTTCGAGGACGTTGCCGAGCGGATCGTCCTCCTGGACCGTCGCCCAGGGGTTGAACCGGCGGATCGACAGGTCGGCGATCTCGCGCAGCGCTCGGTGCGGGGAGCGACCCAGTCCCTGCATCCAGTTCCGCGCCGCGGGGGAGTGATCATCGACCAGCGCCGACGCCGCCAGGCACGCGATGGCGCTGGAGCCGACCGTCGTCGCCTGAAACAGGCCGCTCCGCGCCTCCGCGTCCGGTCTGGGGAGCGCGCCGAGACGACGCACGGCGGCCAGCGCTGCCCGTTCGTCGTCGCGCAGCGCGATCCTCGTCAGGAGGCGCGCACGCTCGGCCGGCGCGATGCGCATCGAGGTCGCCCAGACACACACGCCGATGTTCGACTCGGCGCCGAGTCCCTCCGCTTCCTCGTCGCCGGGAAACAGCTGGTCGCTACGCCGCAGCGCCGAGACGGCGCGGGCCGCGACCGGGTTAAGCAGGAAGGGCCACTGTGCGAGCATCGAGCGCCTCGCGTCCGGGTTCGTCAGATTCTCCAGCCTCGACCTCGCGGCGCCGTGCAGCGTGGGGTGACCCAGCAGCCGGATCGCGGCGATGGCGGTTTCCGGGGTCTTGTCCCGGCGGATCAGCCCGCGCAGCGCGAGCAGCCCGGTCTGGTGCTCGTCGAGGAGCCAGTTTGAGAGCCTCGGACCGGGGCGGTGCAGCTGGGCCGCGATCGCCGTGAGCACCCCCGGCTTGCGGTGGTCGGCAAAGCCCCGGCCCGCCTCGGCGAGGGCCTGATCCAGCGCTTCGAGCGTGTGGGTGTCGAGCGCGGAGGAGGCGATGCTGATCGCTTCAAACGCCTTTTCGGCGGCGACCTGGACATCGTCGTCGGTATCGATGATGAGCCGCGACAGGACCGGGATGGTCTCCGCGCTGGGGTGGCGCGCGGCGATCCTGGCGGCCGCGATCCGATGGGCGAAGTTCCGATCGTCGGCCATCAGGTCGAGGACCGCGGCGATGTTGCCGCCGGCGATGGCGACAGCGGCGGCCCGCTCGTCTTCGCCAAGGATGGGCCAGGCCCTGAGCAGGGCCAGGATGGGGCGGACCGCCTGAGCCGGACGCCGGCGTCGGCGGAAGAGACCCGTCGCGCCGCCCTCGGTCAGGAGGGGTTTCTCCGTCGCGGCGATTTCGAGCAGCTGGAGGGCGATTTCGCTGCCCTCGGTGGTCCCGGCGACGGTGAGAGCGGCCTCGAGCGCGGCGATCTGCGCCGGTCGGGGCAGTTTCCTGACGAGTCGGAGCCTGACATCAAGCGAGGGCATCGGGAGAGGGTGTCGTCAGATGTGGAAAAACTGTCGATTGCGGTGGGTGCGCACGGGCGGAAATCGTCTGAAGAAAAGGATTTCCGAAGAACCTATCGGCTGGATCCCGCGTAGAGCACCACGATGTAGTGGGGCCGGATCGAGCGAACGCAAAGGGCGCCTCACTTTTCCCAAAAAAATCGTTGCCAGAGTTGTGGTTTTCAGCACAATGCATGGCTTCAAACGGTCGTCTGCCTAGAGTCGCGACCGAGCACGGATTGCCACGTACGACATATCGGCTTCAAGCTAAGGAACACCATGAACACTCCATTGAAACTGGCCACCCTGCAGGCCTACCGCCTGCTGGTCTATCGCAGGGCGCTCCATCCTGAGCTCTTCGATATCAAGGGCCAGCGAAGAATCACCCACGGCGAGTACGACTTCGAGGCCTGGATCATGCCCGGCGCGCACTGCATGCGCTTCCAGCACGACGGCCAGTGCGGCGCCGAACTGGTGACCTTCACGGACACGAACCTTCCCGAGCGCGGGCTGGAGACCACCATCCCTTGCGCCGGCGAGAAGGACCACGAGCAGGAGCTCTCCGAGACGATCAACTTCATGGCGACCGTCCAGACCGAGACCCTGCCGCAGAATCTTTATGAAGCCACGTACCGCGAGTTGACAGAGTTCGGCGAGGAGTCGGGGGCGCTGATGCACCTGTGGGACGAGCCGGAGGGCGGCAAGTGCGCCTCGATCCTGGACGTCCAGCGCTTCCGCCGCGAGGTGCACGCGCAGAGCTATCACCTGATCGCCAACTCCGGGCTGGTGCTGCGGACGCAGACGATCTTCGAGCACAAGTCCGACGAGGAGCCGGACGAGGGCTGAGCGGGGGCAGGTTCAGGCCGGATCTCATCCACCAGAAGGCCCGCGGAACGGGCCTTCTTTAGGTTTTGGCGTGTCCGAAGGCTCCCGGGGGCGTTCGAGGGGGCTTCCTTGTCAATTCGGGGCGATTTCAACCGATACCATCGTGTCCCCACCGCCCGAGGTGGATGATCCGCGTTTCTCTGGCATCCGTTCGAAAAAGCAGCTTCCGATGACCGACACCGCCGCTGAGCAGCGTAACTACAAGAAGTCCCTGAACCTGCCCAAGACGGCCTTCCCCATGAAGGCCAACCTGGTGCAGAACGAGCCGCAGTCGCTCAAGCGCTGGGGTAGGCTGGGGCTGTACGAGCGGACCCGCGCGGCCCGCTCCGGGTCGGCGCCCTTCGTCTTCCACGACGGGCCGCCCTACGCCAACGGGTCCATCCACATCGGGCACCTGCTCAACAAGTGCCTCAAGGACTTCGTCGTGCGCTCGCAGACGCTGCTGGGGCGCGACTGCGCCTTCGTGCCGGGCTGGGACTGCCACGGGCTGCCCATCGAGCACAAGGTGATGACGGGGCTCGTCGAGAGCGGCAAGATCGACAAGCTGCTGGCGCTGGACGACGACGCGCGCCGGCTCGCCATCCGGCGCGAGTGCAAGGCGTCGGCGGAGAAGTTCATCAAGCTCCAGCGCGGGCAGATGGAGAAGCTGCTGACGCTCGCGGATTACGAGCATCCCTACGTCACGATGGATCCGGCGTACGAGGCGTCGGTGCTCGAGGGGTTCGCGGAGCTTGTCGAGCAGGGGCTGGTCAAGCGGCACCTCAAGGCGGTGCACTGGTCCGTCGCCAACGAAACGGCGCTGGCCGAGGCGGAGCTGGAGTACATGGACCGCGAGGACCTGTCGGTCTTTGTCGAGTTCGATGCGCTGGATCCGGGCGCGGTGGCGAAGGCGTTCGGGCTCGAGCCCGGGGCGCTGCCGCGCACGCCGACGTTCATGATCTGGACGACGACGCCGTGGACGCTGCCGGCGAACCTGGCGATCGCCGTGCATCCGCGGTTCACCTATGCGCTGGCCGAGATCGACGGGACACTGACGGTGGTCGCGGAGGACCTGCTGTCGAGCGTGACGGCGGGGCCCGGCGCGACGGATGTCCGGACGCTGGCGACGACGACCGGCGAGAAGCTGGTCGGGCTGCGCTATCGGCATCCGCTGACGGACGAGCAGGCGCTGACGGACCGGCTGCACGTGCAGCTGCGCGAGCGGATCGCGGGCGCCGAGCGGCCAACGCTCTACCGCATTGTCCCGGCGGAATATGTCACCCTTGAGGACGGCACGGGGCTGGTCCACACCGCGCCGGGGCACGGCGAGGAGGACTACCAGACGGGCCTGCGCGAAGCGCTGCCCATCTACTGCCCGGTCCTGGGCAACGGGACCTACGACGACTCGGCGCCGGACTGGCTGCGCGGGCAGCTGGTGTGGGACGCGAACCAGGCGATCGCGGACCGGCTGCGCGACGAGGGACGGCTGTTTCACTCCAACAGGTTCATGCACTCGTACCCGCACGATTGGCGCGGCAAGACGCCGGTGATTTTCCGCGCGACGGAGCAGTGGTTCGTCTTCGTCGATGAGCCGCGCAAGGGCGGCGGGAAGTCGCTGCGTGAGCTGGCGCTCGAGGCGACGGCCGACGGCGTGAAGTTCATCCCGGAGTGGGGGCGGAACCGGATGCGCGGGATGCTCGATTCGCGCCCGGACTGGTGCATCAGCCGCCAGCGGTCGTGGGGGCTGCCGATCCCGGCGTTCGAGACGCCCGACGGGCGGGCGCTGCTGACGCCGGCGAGCGTCCGCGCGGTGGCCGATCGTGTTCGCGCCAGGGGGAGCGACTGCTGGTTCACCGAATCGCCCTCGGAGCTGCTGGGCTCGTACGACGCGGCGGCTGATCCCGACGCGCCGGATGGGCTGGACGTGCGTGCGCTGAAGAAGTCGCAGGACATCTTCGACGTGTGGTTCGAGTCGGGCTCGTCGTGGCGCGCGGTGATGAAGCAGCGCGGGCTCGGTTTCCCGGTGCAGCTCTATCTGGAGGGCTCGGACCAGCACCGCGGGTGGTTCCAGCTCTCGCTGCTGGTGGGGCTGGGCTGCGAGGGGCGGTCGCCCTTCAACGAGCTGCTCACGCACGGGTTCATGGTCGCCAAGGACGGGCGCAAGATGAGCAAGTCCCTCGGCAACGCGATCGAGGTGGAGGACCTGCTCAAGGAGTACGGCGCCGACGTGTGCCGGTGGTGGGTCGCATCGCTCGCCTTCGAGAACGACATCAAGGTGGACATGGAGTTCTTCCAGACCGCCGGCGAGAGCTACCGGAAGGTGCGCAACACGCTGCGGTTCATGCTCAGCTGCCTCGATGATTTCGAGCCGGGCGGCGCCAACGACGTGTCGGCCTTCCCCCCCACGTCCATCGACGCGTGGGCCATCGGGCAGTTCAACGCGCTGGCGTCGTTCGTGCGCGCGGCGTACGAGCGTTACGATTTCAAGTCGGCGCAGACCAGGCTTTACCAGTTCTGCAACGACACGCTCAGCGCGGTGTATCTCGCCGCGGTCAAGGACCGGCTGTACTGCGACAGGCCCGATTCCGAGCGGCGCCGGCGGACGCAGGCGGCGTTCGCCGCGATCACCGAGGGTCTGTGCCGGCTGCTCGCTCCCCTGCTGCCGCACACGGCCGACGAGGCGTGGCGGGCGCTGCGCAAGGTCTCGGACGATTCAACGGTGCACCTGGAAACGATTATCGAGGGGTTCGGGGCCGAGATCGACGAGGGCTGGCCGCGGGTGATGACCTCGCGGGAGGCGGCGCTGAAGGCGCTGGAGGTCGCGCGCGAGGCGAAGGGCGTCGAGGCGCCGCTGGACGCCGGCGTGACGCTCCCGGACCCCGAGGGCGTGATCGACCGGTTTGACCCGGCGGACATCGCGGACCTCATCGGCGTCAGCCGGGTGTCGCTGGACCCCAACGGCGCGGGCGTGGTCGTCCACGACCTGCGTGATGAGCCGCGGTGCGAGCGGTCGTGGAAGCGCGACGGCACCGTGAAACAGCGCAGCGACGGGGGGATGCTCTCCGATCGTGACGCGCTGGCGGTCGGGGTGGCGTGATCAGGCGCCGACGATCGGCGCGATCTCCGCTTTCAAGCCCGCGATGATCTGTTCGAGCCTGCGCAGGGCCGCGTCGTCGCCGTCCTTGAGCAGGTCCTCGTGCGCGATGGGTTCGCCCACGTTGACCGCGACGCGGGGGCCGAAGATGCGGGGGAACCGCTTGCTGCGCGGCCAGGCGTTGTAGGCGCCGGCGACGGCGACCGGGAGGATGGGGACGGTCGATCGCTTGATCAGCAGCAGGGCGCCGCGCTTGAAGGGCTGGATCGTCCCGTCGTGCGAGCGGCCTCCCTCGGGGTAGAGCGAGACGATTCGGCCCGCGCGGAGCTGGCGGACGCCTTCCTTGATGGCGGCGACGTCGCCGCCGGTCTCGTCGATGGGGACGGAGCCCAGCAGGCGGATGAGCGTGCCGAAGAAGATGTTGTCGAACAGGGACCGGCGCGCCAGCGGGGTGACGGGCTGGTGGTCGATCGCGCAGCCGACGAGCACGGGGTCGAGGTAGGACTCGTGATTGGCGACGATGAGGAAGGCGCCCTCGCGGGGGGCGTTGCGCCTGCCGAAACGCCGGTAGCGGAACAGGACGGTGACCGTCAGCAGGGAGATCCACCAGCAGAGCCAGTAGAACGCGCGCTGGTGGATCGGCATGCGGGGGCGCGCCGCGCCGATGGCGTCGCGCCGCTCAGCCATTGCCCGCGCGGCGGCTGATGGCCAGGAGGAGCTCGCCGCCGACCTTCTCGCGGACGATCCCGACGAGCGTGTCCACGACGACGTCGAAGGGCAGGTCGGAGCTGTCCACGACGATGCCGCCATTGGGCCTGACGAGCGGGCCGACGGCGCGGGTCGAATCGCGTTCGTCCCGGGCGATGATCTTGCGCTCGATGGCGTCGATGTCGGCGCCTTCGCCGATCTGCTCGGCCCGGCGGATGGCGCGGACGCGGGGCGAGGCGTCGAGGTAGAGCTTGACCGGGGCCTGGGGGAAGACGACCGAGCCCTGATCGCGGCCCTCGGTGACGAGCAGCGGGTGGCGGCCCCCGATCCGGCGCTGGAGCGAGACGAGCACGTCGCGGACCTCGGGCATCGCGCTGATGGGCGAGACGAGCGCCGAGACATCGCGGTCGCGCAGGCGGTCCATGATCGGCCGGTCGAAGGCGAGCAGCGTCGGGGGGTCGGTGGTCCAGTCGAAGTGGAGATCGGCGTCGCGGGTGAGCTTCGCCACGGCTTCTTCGTCGGCCTGGTCGATGCCGTGGTCGATCGCCAGGGCAGCGACGGCGCGGTACATGGCGCCGGTGTCGAGGAACTCGAGCCCCAGCCGCCTGGCTACCTCGCGCGCGACAGTGGACTTTCCGGCGCCTGCGGGCCCGTCGATGGTGACGATGAGGGCCATCTCGGCGTCCGGAGCGCCGAGGGTGGGCCTGACGCCGTCCTGGGGTCGCCCGGTCGGGTTGGTCGGTTGTGCGTCCGGTTTCAACTCGGGTTCCAGGAGGTTGCTGGTCATGATTCGGATTCCGTCAGCGCCCGCTCGACCGTCTGCTTGGTCCATTCGATGCTCTGTTCGATCGCCTTGACGCCTCGGTATTCGATGGCGATGGAGCCGTCATAGCCGACTTCGGCGAGGGCGCCGGCGCACACGCCGAGATCGTAGCGGGTGTGGGAGCCGTCATCGTCGAACTCGACGGAGGAGGCGATGACGAGCGGCCCGTAGGGAGCGAGCCTGCGGATCGTGTCGGCGGGGTCGTCGGTGGCGCCGGCGTCCTGGAAGTCGGCCAGGGCGCCGATGCGGAAGCCGCCGACCTTTTTGATGGTGTCGATGAGCCCCTCGGCGGTCTCGGTGGGCCCCTTGGCCATGGCGAGCAGGAGGTTGACGTCGAGCTTCTCCGCCTGCGCGACGACGAGCTTGAGCCGCCGGACCAGCCGGTCGGTGGCGGCGCTGTCGTTGGACCCAGAGACGCGGAAGCCGACGGCGCTGCACCCCAGGCGGTTCGCCGCAAGGAGCACGCGGTTCATGCGATCGACCGACTCCGAGGCCTTCTCGTTGCTCAGCACACCAAGGTCGTGCGGATCGGGCTCGACGAGGGCCAGGCAGGGGCAGGCGGACTTGTCGGCCTGCACGCGGAGCCGGTCGAGGTCGTGGGTGTCCCAGCCGGCAAGGAGATCGGTGGTCACGAGCAGGCCCGAGAGCCCGAACTCGTCGTGCGCGAGAAGCGGCAGATCGCCGAGCTGGAGCTTTCGCCGGCTCGACTTGATCGATGCGCGGTATGTGGCGGCGGAGAAGATCAGCAGCATGCGGCGTGGCCCTGACGCGGCACTCTACCGGAATCCTCGATCGGGTGAAAACCGGACCTGGCCGGCCCGGCGCCGACCGGTTGCCAGCGGCCCGAGTCCCGGTAGCATTGGCGGATCCGCCGATCCGGACGGAGACCGGGCCAACCGGGCCCGCTCATCCAACCGTCAAGCACGCCTTCCTGTGATCCTCAAGCAGGCCGGAGCCACCATGACCACACCCGACGACCGCCGGTACACCGAATCGCACGAATGGCTCAAGCCCGACGGCGACACGTACAAGCTGGGGCTCACCCAGCACGCCGTCGATGAGCTGACGGACATCACCTACGTCGAGATGAAGTCACCGGGCGATTCCTTCGGCGCCGGGGACTCGATCGGCGAGGTCGAGTCGGTCAAGGCGGCCTCGGACGTGTACAGCCCGCTTCCCGGGGAGATCGTCGAGGTCAACGCGAGGCTGGCCGACGACCCGTCGCTGCTGAACTCCGACCCCTTCGGCGAGGGCTGGCTGGTGCGGATCAGGGCGTCGGACGCCTCGGGATTCGACGCCCTGCTCGACGCCGCGGCGTACGCGAGCCGGCAGGGCTGAATCCACGCAATCGGCTCCGGCGAACCCCCAACAAGCGGGGTCTCGCGTGCCTCGAACGATCCCAGCACGACCCGGCCGCCCCATGATCCGATGCACCGCAGTCCAGAAGACGTACCGGCAGGGCGGACGGACTGTCGAAGCGCTGCGCGGCGTTGACCTGTCGATCGAGGGCCCCGGATTCTTCGGGATCATGGGCGCCTCGGGGAGCGGAAAATCGACGCTGCTGCACCTGCTGGCGGCGCTGGACACGCCGGACGCCGGCGAGATCGTCGTCTCGGGTCAGCGGATCTCGGGGCTCAACGACCGGCAGCTGACGCGGTTCCGCCAGCGTGAGATCGGGATCGTCTTCCAGCAGTTCAATCTCATCCCGACGATGACGGCGAGAGAGAACGTGGAGCTGCCCGGCGAACTCGCGGGCGAACCCGCCTCGTGGCGGCGCCAGCGCAGCGAGCAGCTTCTCGACGCCCTGGGCGTTCTGGACCGCGCGGACCACCGCCCCGAGGCGATGTCGGGCGGCGAGCAGCAGCGCGTGGCGATCGCGCGGGCCCTGCTGTTCGAGCCCCGGGTGCTCTTCGCGGACGAGCCGACTGGGGCGCTGGACTCGGTCTCGAGCGAGATGATGTGGTCCACGCTCGGCGCGATCGCGCGGGATCACGAGATGACGGTGCTGATGGTGACGCACGAGCCGGCGGCGGCGGCGCACTGCCGGCGCGTCAGCGTGCTGCGCGACGGCGCGGTGGTCGGAGAAATCGATTCGGAGCACATCGATGCGGTCTGCCTGGCGGATCGGTATCAACAGCTTGTCCGGTAGGTGGCGGCGCACGGCGCTGCTGATCGCCGCGGTGTCGCTCAGCGCGGCCCTGGTCGTGGGCGTCTCGTGCGCGATCGCCTCGGTGAACGCGGGGATGGCGCTGCGCGCCGCGTACGCCGTCGGCGCCGCCGATGCGAGGATCCGGCACGTCGGCGAGCGCCCGTTCGACGAGTCCCTCCTGGAGACGGTGCGTGGCTGGGACGGGGTCCGCATCGCGTCCGGGCGCAGCAAGGGCGCGCTCCCGCTGGCGCAGCCGGGCTCGGACGAGCCGATGGTGACGGTGGGCTGGGGCGTCGAGCCCGGGGTGGACGAGCGGACGCTCCCGCACAAGTACATCCTGGGCAGGCCGGTCGAGCGCGACGGCGAGGTCGTCATCGAGGAACGCCTGGCGGAGCAGCTCGATGTCAGCGTCGGGGGCAGACTCGAGACGATGTCGTTCTACACGGACGAGCCGCTGACGGTCGTCGGCGTTTTCGCGCGGCCGCTCTTCGGGAACATCGCGCGGACCGAGGCGTTCGTGACGCGGCCGACACTGGCCTCGATCACCGGGGACTCCGGGCGCCTCTCGACGATCGAGCTCGTGCTCAGGCAGGGCGTCGAACCCACCTCGTTCTGCGGCCGGCACATGGACGACCTGCCGCCGGGGCTGGTGCTGCGCACGACCGAGCGAGCCGCGTCGAGCCTCGCCAAGAACGTCCACTCGTCCAACATCGGGATGGTCTTCGCCGCGGCGCTGACGTTCCTCGCGGCGTCGTTCATCATCCTGACGGGGCTGACGACCGGCGTGCTCGAGCGGCAGCGGGAGCTGGCGATCCTGCGGTGCGTCGGCGCGAGGAAGGCGCAGATCGCGGCGTCCCAGCTGAGCGTGGGGATCGTCATCGGCGGGATCGGCGCGCTGATCGGCACGCCCCTCGGGCTGGGCATCGCGTACGCCGCCTCGGTGGTCTTCAGGGAGAACCTCCCGGCCGGTCTGCACATCTCGGCGCTGGGGCTGGCGCTGTCGATCGCGGGCTCGGTCGGCGCGGGGCTGCTGGGGGCGCTGTGGCCGGCGCTCAGCGCCGCGCGGGTCACGCCGCTGGCGGCCATGCGCATCCGCGCGACGCCTCGGAACACCGCCGGGGTGATCGGATCGACCGCCGCCGGGCTGGCGCTGATCGTCATCGCGATCGTGTCGTCGCTGGCGACGCGGGACGGGCAGCTGGAGTTCTGGCTGATCAACCTCGTCTCGACGCCGGCGCTCTTCGCCGGGTACTTCCTGCTCGGGACGCCGGTGACGCTGCTGGTGATGCGGCTGCTGGGCGCCGTGGTCAACACGGCGCTGCGGCTTCCCAGGGGGATGCTGTCGGGAACGATCCGCGCGACGCCGCTGCGGCACGGGTTCACGGCGGGGTCGCTGATGGTGGGCCTGTCGCTGCTGGTGTCGCTGTGGACCAACGGCAACGCGATGCTGCGCGACTGGCTGGGGGCGGTGCGGTTCCCCGACGCGTTCGTCAGCGGCCCGGCGGGGCTGCCGCCGGACGCGAAGGACAGGATCGAGGCGTTGCCATTCGTCGAGCGGACGACGGCGATCACGCTCCAGCGGCTGGACCAGCGCGTCCTGGGCATGCGCTCCCTGGTGGACGTCAAGACGTCGTTCATCGCCTTCGAGCCCCGGCTCTTCTTCGACATGGTGTCGATGGAATGGGTCCAGGGTAATCAGGAGGAGGCGATCCGGCGGCTGGAGGAGGGCGGCGCGGTCGTCGTCGCGCGCGAGTTCAACGTCGCGCGGGGGCTCGGGCTCGGGGACACGGTCACGCTGGAGTTCAACGGCCGGGAGTACGCCTTCGACATCGTCGGGGTCGTCTCGTCGCCGGGGCTGGAGCTCGTCGCGCAGTACTACGACATCGGGCAGGAGCGCGCCCAGCAGTCCATCAGCGCCGTCTTCGGGTCGCGCAAGGACCTCATCGAGAAGTTCGGCAACGACGCGATCAGCCTGCTGCAGGTGGATCTCGACGACGATGTCGATCCGCGGCATGCCGTGAGCGAGATGAAATCGGCGCTGCGTGGGTCGCTGCTGGCGGTGGGCTCGGGCGCGAGCGTTCGCGACTCCATCCAGGGGATCGGCCGGACGACCATGCGCGTCATGTCGATCGTCGCGGTCGGGGCGCTGCTGATCGCCAGCTTCGGCGTCGCCAGCGTCGTCATCGCGGGGATCGACGCGCGGCGGTACGAGTTCGGCGTGCTCCGGGCCATCGGCGCCCAGGGCGGGTTGCTCCGAAGGCTCGTCGTCGGAGAGACGGTCATCATCGCGCTGTCGGCGTGCGTCCTGGGCGTCGGGCTGGGCCTGCATGGCGCCGCGACGGGGCAGATCATCTACGAACTGATCGCCGGGCTGCGCCTGCGCGTCGTCCCGCCGATGGTCCCGATCGCCCTCGGCTGCGCCGCGGTGGTGCTGACGGCGCTGGGCGCCGCGTGGCCGTCGGCGGCGCGGCTTTCGAGGAAGTCGCCGCGGGAGCTGCTGACGGCGACGCGGGGATGACACAACGTCTCAATGGCAGTGCGCCGCATGCCCGCCGCCTTGCTTCCGGAGCATCGGCTTGACAGCGTTCCAGGCGCCGATGGCAATGAGCGCGATCGCGCATGCCGCGGCGAGCCAGACCGGTACGAGCTCGGCATGCTCATGGACGTGCTCGGCGACCTTGATGGAAAGATCCCGCACCAGCAGGTCCGTCAGCAGGCCCGTCGCGATGGCGCTGCCCGCGACGGCGGCAAAGTAACGCACCGCGCCGGCGTTGCCGAACTCGCTACGCACCACGCCGAGTGTCGCGATGTTCGTCGCCGGGCCCACCAGCAGGAAGACGATCACCGTCCCCGGCGAGATCCCGGCGTAGAGCATCGCGGCGCCGATGGGGGTCGAGGCGGTCGCGCAGACGTACAGCGGGATGCCGACGGCGGTGATGGCGAGCATCGCCCAGATCCCAGAACCCCAACGTGCCATCTGATCCGGCTCGATGAAGGTCATCGCGACCGCGGCGACGAGGATGCCGACGACGAGCCACTTGGCGATATCCCCGAAGAGTGTCGTAAACGCGTAGCGCTGGCCCTCGATCAGGTTCGCCGCGAGAGACGTCTTGGGCGGCGCCTGGGTATGGCAGCAGGATGACTGCTTCGGCGCCGGCCCCGGTTCGCTGCAACAGCAGGCGTGCCCGTGCTCGATGGCTGGTTCGGCTCTGGCCGGCTCGTCCCGGACGAGCTCCACGCCGAGCCCCGCGCAGACGGCGCTGACGATCGCGGCGATGGGCCGGGCGATCGTCATGAATGGTCCGAGCATGGCGTAGGAGACGGCGACGGAATCGACGCCCGTTTCGGGAACGCTGACGAGGAAGGAGGCCGTGGCGCCGCGGCTGGCGCCCTGCCGGCGGAGGTCCACGGCGAGTGGGATGACGCTGCACGAGCACAGGGGCAGCGGCGCGCCGAGGATCGCGGCGCGGAGGATGGAGCCGATGCCGGGCCGACCGAGGAGCCTGGCGACGAGCCTGCGGGGCGAGAAGGCCTGGAGCAGCCCCGAGGCGACAAGCCCGACCACAAGCCACGGGGCGATCTCGAGGGAGAGCTCGATCAGGTTGTCGAGGAAATGACGCATGAATGGTCCTCATCGTACCCGCCAAACCCCGCGAACGATCCGGCGTACCATCTCGGCATGCATGACAACGGAACACAGGGAGTCGTCGAGCAGCTGAGCATCTCCAGGGGCGGCGTCCCCAAACTGCCGACACCCGGGGTCCGGATTGGCGCGCAGGGGATCGAGGGCGACGGGCACAACGACACCAAACACCACGGCGGCCCCGACCAGGCGGTGTGTCTGTTCTCGATGGAGATCATCGAGCGGCTCAAGGCCGAGGGCCACCCCGTCGCGCCGGGGACGACCGGGGAGAACATCACGATCCGCGGGCTGGACTGGTCGCTGGTGACGCCCGGGAGCCGGCTCGTCTTCGATGGTGGTGTGGCGCTGGAAGTCACGAAATACACGACGCCGTGCTCGACGATCCGGGCGTCGTTCACGGACAGCGAGTTCCGGCGGATCCACCAGGACGACCACCCCGGTGAGAGCCGGGTGTACGCGCGGGTGCTGACCGGGGGCGAGGCGAGGGCCGGGGAGACGGTGACCCTGCACCGGGCATGACGACGCGGGGCAAGCCATTCGAGATCGTTTCGGAGATGACGCCCCGGGGCGACCAGCCCCAGGCGATCGATGCGCTGGTCGGCGCCCTGGGCGATCGCGGCGAGCGGGCGGCGTGCCTGCTCGGCGCGACCGGCACCGGCAAGACGTTCACGATGGCCAACGTGATCGAGCGGCTGCAGCGCCCGACGCTGATCATCAGCCACAACAAGACGCTCGCGGCGCAGCTCTACGAGGAGATGCGCGAGCTCTTCCCGCGCAACGCGGTGTGCTACTTCGTCAGCTACTACGACTACTACCAGCCGGAGGCGTACATCCCGCAGCGGGACATCTACATCGAGAAGGACGCCTCGCGCAACGACGACCTCGACCGGCTGCGGCTGGCGGCGACGAGCAGCCTGCTCTCGCGCAACGACGTGATCGTCGTCGCGTCGGTCTCGTGCATCTTCGGCCTGGGCTCGCCCGAGGTGTACGGCGACAAGGTGATGCCATTCCTCAGGGGCGCGACGATCGACCGGAGGGCGCTCTTCTTGGGCCTGACCGACATGCAGTACGAGCGGGGCGACGCGGAGTTCGTCCGCGGAAGGTTCCGCGTGCGGGGCGACACCGTCGAGGTGTGGCCGGCGTACGAGAAGTTCGGCGTGCGCCTTGAGATGTTCGACGACGAGATCGAGTCGATCCACCTCATCGACCCGGTCTCGGGGGAGACGATCGTCGAGGAGGAGCGGTTCTTCCTGTACCCGGCGGTGCACTACGTCATGCCCGAGGACGAGCTGGAGCGCGCGCTGTCGAACATCAAGACGGAGCTCGAGGCGCGGGTGCTGGAGCTGCGCAGTCAGGGCAAGCTGCTCGAGGCGCAGCGGCTGCTGGCGCGCACGCGCTACGACATGGAGATGATGGACGAGCTGGGCTTCTGCTCGGGGATCGAGAACTACTCCCGCCACCTCGACGGCCGGGCGCCCGGCGAGACGCCCTTCACCCTGCTCGACTACTTCGACTGGACGCCGGGGTGGACGCGCGCCACGCGCAGCGGCCCGGGTGGCAAGCGCCCCTGGCTGTGCATGATCGACGAGAGCCACGTCTCGCTGCCGCAGATCCGCGCGATGTTCAACGGGGACCGCGCCCGGAAGGAGGTCCTTGTCGATCACGGGTTCCGCCTGCCCAGCGCCATCGACAACAGGCCCCTGCGGTTCGAGGAGTTCGAGTCGGTCGTCCAGCAGACGCTCTACGTCAGCGCCACGCCCGGGCCCTACGAGCTGGAGCAGACCGCCGGCGAGGTCGTCGAGCAGATCATCCGCCCCACGGGGCTGGTCGATCCGACGATCGAGGTGCTGCCGGCCCGGACGCAGGTCCCGGACCTGATCGAGCGCTGCCAGGAGGTCGTCGATGGGGGCGAGCGGGTGCTGGTCACGGCGCTGACCAAGCGGCTTTGCGAGCAGCTCGCCGAGCACCTGGACGAGAAGGGGCTGCGCGTCCGGTACCTGCACAGCGACATCGAGACGCTCGACCGGATCGAGATCCTGCGCGCGCTGCGCGAGGGCGAGTTCGACGTGCTCGTGGGTGTGAACCTGCTGCGCGAGGGGCTGGACCTTCCCGAGGTCTCGCTGGTGTGCATCCTTGACGCCGACAAGGAGGGGTTCCTCCGCAGCCCGACCAGCCTGATCCAGCAGATGGGCCGGGCGGCGAGGAACGTCAACGCCCACGTGATCATGTACGCCGACAAGGTCACGAAGGCCATGACGCGGGCGATGGACGAGACGCAGCGCCGACGCGAGAAGCAGCTCGCGTACAACGAGGCCAACGGCATCACCCCCACGCAGATCGTCAAGGCGATCCGGATGGGGATCGAGTCCGAGCTCAAGGCCCGGCGCACCGCCAGGCAGGCGGTCGAGCGGAGCGAGCCGGAGTTCGAGCGCGATGAGCTGCTGCGGCTGCTTGAGGAGGAGATGCTCGGGGCGGCCGAGGCGCTGGATTTCGAGTCGGCGGCGTCGCTGCGGGACCAGATTCAGGCAATCGAGAACGATCCGGACCTCGCCGTGTCTGGCGGAAAACTGACAAGGTCGGAGGCCGAGAAGGCCGCCGAGAAGGGGCCCTCTGGCAAGCGGACCGCCCCCGGGGCGGCGGGGACGAGGCCCCGATCGAGGAAGAAGGCCCGGACGCGACGGCGGGACTGAGCCGGATCCCATCAGGTCCGGACGGTTATCACCCAACAGAGGGGGTGTTTCTCTCCGGCCCGGATCGAGTGTGCGTCCGGATGTGCCGATCATCCGGGGGGTGAGGCTGCGCCTCCGGGAATACCCCTTGTGCCTGACCGCGGACGCCGCATGGACCACGCCACACCGAACAATCCGACCGACGCCGATCTGCTCCGGTGGGGTTGTGAGCGCAACACACCGCTGGAAATCCACAAGCACACGGGCGATGTGGCCATCCCGGTGGCGCGCGCGAGAATGATGTGCACGGACGGCGAACGGTTGTACCTGGACGAGCCGCAGACGATCGGGCAGCCGGTGAAGATGGGCAAGGGCACCGCGGTGGACTGCTTCTTCTCGATCGGCCACGAGCTGTTTATGTTCACGGCGACGGTCGCGAGCATGCACTGCAAGGTCCGCCTGAACGAGCAGAAGACGCTGGTGGGGATGGCGATCAATCTCCCCGCGGAGATCAGGCAGGGCCAGCGTCGTTCGCGGTACCGGACATCGCTGGCGCTCCAGACGCCGATCTCGGTGACGATGCACGAGGCGAGCAAGGACCTGAACTCGTCGCCGGTCGGCGCGGCCCGGTTCGAGGGCCGCATCGTGGACGCCTCGGACACCGGGCTGGGCGTGCTGCTGGAGTTCGACCGCCCCAGCAAGTTCCGGATCTTCGGGCGGTGGTTCCTGCGGTTCCAGATCCCCGGCGAGTCGGAACCGACCACGCTGGGCTGCGAGCTGCGGCAATGCCGGACGATCCGCGAGGGCGAATCGATGAAGATCGGGCTGCTGGCGATGCCCTGGCCGACGGAGCGGGCGCTGCGGGAGCAGATGCTCCCGATGCAGCGGTACCTGACATCCGTGGAGCGGAGCCTGCTCAAGCGCGCCTCGTGAGCGGTTTGCCGGTCAGGAAACACAATGCTGACTGGCAGGCCCCGGATTCCTACCATCATTGACACACGCGCCCGCGTTGTTGGCGGGGCGGTTGTCATGCACCGACCCTTCCTCTGGAGCGCGATCGCCAGTGGCGAACCCCATCGGCAGCAAGAACATCGGCGAGATCCGCGTCCGCGGCGCCAGGGAGCACAACCTCCGCTCCATCGACGTCACGATCCCGCGCGACCGCCTGTGCGTCATCACGGGGCTCTCCGGCTCGGGCAAGTCGTCGCTCGCCTTCGACACGATCTTCGCCGAGGGCCAGCGCAAGTACATGGAATCGCTCAGCGCCTACGCGCGGCAGTTCCTCGACAGGATGCGCAAGCCGGACGTCGATGATATCGAGGGCCTCCCCCCCACCATCGCCATCGAGCAGCGCTCCAGCGGGCACAACCCCAGGTCCACCGTCGCGACGAGCACCGAGATCTACGACTACCTCCGCCTGCTCTTTGCGCGCTGCGGGCAGCCCACCTGCTGGTATCCCACGAAGAAGAAGCGCACCGGCGAGGTGATCGAGCGCTGCGGCCTGCCCATCGAGGCGACCGGGGTGACGCAGATCGTTGACGCCGTGCTGCGGCTCCCAGAGGGAGCGCGGGCGCTGGTGCTGGCGCCGGTGGTGCGCGCCAAGAAGGGCTTCCACAAGGACATCGCGGAGGACCTGCGTTCCCAGGGGTTCGTGCGGGCGCGGATCAACGGCGCCGTGGTGGACCTGCGCGAGGCGCTCAAGGAGGGCGGGGAGAACCCGCTGAGCCTGGGGCGGCACGAGAAGCACACGATCGAGGCGGTGGTGGACCGCGTGGTCATCAAGCCGGACTCGCGGCAGCGGCTGGCCGAGTCGATCGAGACGGCGCTGAAGCTGGGCGACGGCTCGGTGATCGTCGCACAGCAGACCGACCCGGGCGCGGACGCGTGGACGGACCATGTCTATTCGGAGAAGTTCGCCTGCTCGGCGCACCCCGCGTGCGCGCTGGAGGAGCTCGAGCCGCGGCTGTTCTCGTTCAACTCCCCCTTCGGCGCGTGCGGCGAGTGCCACGGGCTCGGGACGGTCGTCGAGTTCGACGAGGAGCTGGTCATCCCCGACGAGAGCCTGAGCCTCAGCGAGGCTGCGGTGAAGCCCTGGGCCAAGAACGGGCCCGTCCGGGCCTGGTTCAACCGCAGGCTGCGCAAGTTCTGCAAGGACTACGGCGTGTCGTTCACGGCGCCGGTTCGGGACTTTGACGCCGACCGCAAGCGGATCCTCCTGCACGGGTCCAACGGCGCGGACCACAAGAAGTTCAACGCCAAGCGCTGGGAGGGCGTGCTGCCCAACATCGCGGCGTGGTGGCAGAGCACCGACAACGAGAGCGTCAAGGAGTTCCTGAGCACGTTCATGCTCCAGACGCCGTGCCCCTCGTGCCTGGGGGACCGGCTGCGGATCGAGGCGCTGTCGGTCTTCGTGCGCACCAGCGAGGCGATCCCCGGGGAGGTCATCGAAGCGCGGCGGGCGCAGGGGCTCAGCGATGATCCGCACCTCCTGAACATCTCCGATTTCACGAGGCTCAACATCGAGCAGGCCCGGCGCGTCATGGAGGGATTGCAGCTCGACACCTCCGGTGAGACGATCGCGGCGCCGATCGTGCGCGAGGTCGGCGCCCGGCTTGGCTTCCTCTCCTCCGTGGGGCTGGGGTACCTGTCGCTGAGCCGCAAGACCGGGACGCTCAGCGGCGGCGAGGCGCAGCGGATCCGGCTCGCGACGCAGGTCGGCTCGGGGCTCGTCGGCGCGTGCTACGTGCTCGACGAGCCGACCATCGGACTGCACCAGCGCGACAACGACCGGCTCATCGGGACCCTTCGGCACCTGGCCGACATCGGCAACACCGTCATCGTCGTCGAGCACGACGAGGACATGATCCGCCACGCCGACCACGTCACCGACATCGGGCCGGGCCCGGGCGTCCACGGCGGGATGGTCGTCGCGGCGGGGACGGTCAGTGACATCTGCAAGGCCAGCGCATCGATCACCGGGCGGTACCTCTCCGGCAGGCAGTCGATCGAGACGCCGACCGAGCGGCGGCCCGTGAGCGAGTCGCAGGCCGTTGTTGTCAAGGGCGCGCGGCAGAACAACCTCAAGGGGATCGACGTCGCGTTCCCGCTCGGCGGGTTCGTCTGCGTCACCGGCGTGTCGGGCTCGGGCAAGAGCACGCTGGTGACGGACATCCTCCTCCCGGCGGCGCGGCGCCACCTGCTGGGGACGAAGGTCCGCCCCGGCGAGCACAGCCGGGTCACCGGGCTGAGCAAGATCGACCGCATCATCGAGGTGGACCAGTCCCCCATCGGCCGGACGCCGCGGTCGAACCCCGCGACGTACACCAACGTCTTCGACGAGATCCGCAAGGTCTTCGCCAAGACGAAGGAGGCGAAGATCCGCGGGTACCAGCCGGGGCGGTTCTCGTTCAACGTCAAGGGCGGGCGCTGCGAGGCGTGCCAGGGGCAGGGCACCAAGAAGATCGAGATGCACTTCCTCCCCGATGTGTACGTCGAGTGCGAGGTGTGCGGCGGGACGCGGTACAACCGCGAGACACTGGAGGTCAGGCTCCGCGGGAAAACCATCGCCGACGTGCTGGACATGACGGTCGAGGACGGCTGCGAGTTCTTCGAGGCGCACCCGAAGATCCAGCGGATGCTCGCGTGCCTGCGCGACGTGGGGCTCGAGTACGTCAAGCTGGGCCAGCCCTCGACGACGCTCAGCGGCGGCGAGGCGCAGCGGGTCAAGCTCGCGACCGAACTGGGCAAGGGCGCCGGGACGGCCGAGGGGCCGGTGGATCGCCTGCGCACCGGCATGGGCGGCGGGACGCTCTACGTGCTCGACGAGCCGACGACGGGGCTGCACTTCGCCGACATCCAGAAGCTGCTGACGGTGCTGAACCGGCTGGCCGACCGCGGCGACACGCTGGTGGTGATCGAGCACAACCTGGACGTCATCAAGTGCGCCGACTGGCTGATCGACCTGGGCCCCGAGGGCGGCGACGGCGGCGGGACGATCGTCGCGACCGGAACCCCCGAGGACGTCGCGAAGGTCAAGGGGTCCTTCACCGGGGCGTACCTCAGGGACAAGCTGGGGCCGGCGCCGGCGAAGAAGAAGGCCGCCAAGAAAACGACGAAGAAGGTCGGCCGGAAGAAGGCGGCGTCGAAGAAGAAGCGGACGGCGAAGCGGTGAACATCGGACCTGACGAGCGATTGCTGGTTTCGCAACTGGGACCCACTCTGATTACAGGGGAAGCGTACCCGTTCGCTGCGGCGCCGACCCGAGAGCAGAGTGAATTCAGGTACGAAGAACGTATGCTCGCAACGTCGCGTATGTTCTATTACTTCAGTATTCCGATGTTCGTCCTTGGCGGCATCGGTTGCGCAATTTTTCTCATGGATCCTCTTTACAACATCAATAATTTCGATTCCGATTTGCTGATTATTCTTGCGATCACTGTCTCATTCCTCATTGCCGGAGGCTTCTTTATTCGGCAGGGAATCAAGACGCGGAGACCCCGACGGGTGTTGCTGATCAACGAGAGCGCCCGATCAGCGAGCATCACGATGCGATGGGGATCCAAACTACTCGAAGAACACTGCGCCCTAGATGATCTCAAGTTGACAATTCACAATGCGCGGTTCGTTGATATCCATGGAAGGGAAGGGCTGCTCACCAGATTCCCATGCTCCGTGATCCTGATCTGGATCAACGAACTCTGGTTCGTGCTTGGGGGGGATCAGGATCGGGAAAAACTCATCCATGAGGTGCGGACCGCACTGCCGCCCAGTTTGCGTGATCGACTGACCGACGGCGTGGACATCGTGTCGAAAGGCTTGATCAGATAGCCTGTGAAGACACCGACGGGACGCCCGTGCCACCGGGTTGGGGAGGGCAATCCTGATGACCCAGCGCAACCTCTCAATCCTGCTCTTCGTGCTCTTCGTCACCGACGCGTTCGTCGTCGGCGCGCTGGTGAGCGTGACGGCGTCGCCTGCCATCGGGATCCCGGTCGCCCTGGGGGTGGTGGTGTTCCCGTTCCTCCTCATGCGGGTCATCGCGTTCGCGATGGGACGGATCGGCACGCTCGCGCGGCTGAGCCGGGCGTTCCCGCTCCGGGATGGCGCCTTCCCGGCGGACGGCTCGGCGCGGATCGCCTCCATCAGCCTCGGGACGAAGTCCATGCGCATCAACAACGGCGTCGTCCTCGCGGCCGACGACGAGTGCCTGCACATCAAGCTGGCGATCCCCACCGTCGCCAACGGCGCCGGCGCCTCGATCCCCTGGGAGCAGGTCGAGCACGTCCTCCGCGAGAAGCGCACCGCGGAGCTGCGACTCTTCGACGGCGCGAAGCTGTGGGTCCCCTGGCGCTACGCGGAGAAGGAATGGGCGCTGCGCGAAGCCATCACGGCAGGTTGAGCTGCCACGAGACGCCGAAGCGGTCCTGGACCCACGCGAAAGAGCGGCTGAAGCCGTAATTGCTCAGCGGCATCAGGGCCTGGCCGCCGTCCATGAAGGCTTCGTAGTAGCGCCGGATCTGGTCCTCGTCGGCGCAGGCGACGTAGAGGGACATCGAGGGCGTGAACGTGAAGTCGTGCACCGGGGGGCTATCGGTGCAGAGGACGCGCTGGCCGTCGAGGGTGAAGACCGCGAGCTTGACCTTGCCCGGCTCGCCCATCTCGCCGGGGCCGAACCGGGTGAGCTCGACGATCTCGGAGTTGTCGATCGTCGCGGTGTAGTAGGCCATCGCGGCGTCGGCGTCGCCGATGAACATCAGGAACGGGGCGACGTAGGGGGCCGGATCATGCTCGCTCACCGGCTGCGCGGCTTGACAGCCGGCGAGCAAGGCAGGCAGAGCGCCCAGCGCGGTAATGCGTGTGATTGTTGTGCGTCGGAACATCGTGCTCAGCTCACCGTCGAGCCCGGCGCGATCTCGGCCATCGGGGTCAGCAGGACGACGTGGCGCTCGGCGTTGGGGTCGTCCTTGGGGGCGTCGCTGGCGGCCAGGAGCATGCCGTTGGATTCCTCGCCGCGGATCGTCCGGGGGGCGAGGTTGGCGACGATGACGATGTGCCGGCCGATGAGCTGCTCGGGCTCGTAGTACGCCTTGACGCCGGCGCAGATCTGGCGGGGCGTCCCTGAGCCGTCGTCAAGCTGGAGCTTGATGAGGCGGTCGGCGTTGGGGTGGGGCTCGGCGTGGGTGATCTTCGCAACGCGGAGGTCCACCTTGGCGAAGTCCTCGAAGGTGATCTGGGGCTTGGTGGTCGCGGGGGTGGCTTCGGTGGTCACTGGGGGGCCTCCGGGTGGATCTGTGGGTTGGTCTCTCGGCTCAGGGGCTCAGAACGCAGTGTAGTCGGGAAATGACGGTGGGATCCCGGGATTCGCCGGAGTTCATCATGGCGAGGCGGGGGTGTGTGGTGCAGGCGCGGGAGGGCTCGAACCGATATCCTCGGGGCTGTCAGGCACGGAAAATCCCGATCGAGACGGAGATTGATGGGATGCGGATGAGCAAGACGCGGTGTTTGGTGTTGGCCGGGATCGTGGCGCTGCTCGCGGGTCATTCCCCGGCGCTGGGGCAGCCGCTCCAGGGCGAGCTGGACATCCTGATCGGGCAGTCCAACCTCCGTTCGAGCAAGGTCGGGGTGGTGCTGTATGACCCCATGTCACGGACGGTGCTGGCGGAGGAATCGCCGGACGAGCGGTTCATCCCGGCGTCGAACATGAAGATGATCACGTCCGGGGCGGCGCTGGCGGTGCTGGGCAAGGATTACAAGTTCACGACGAGGCTCGAGCGCGACGGGGACACGCTGTTCGTCATCGGCGCCGGCGATCCCGGCTTCGGCGATCCCAAGGCCCTCAACGAGATGGGGCTCGGGATCGAGGACCTCTTCGCCGCGTGGGTCGAGGCCGTGAAGAGCTCCGGCGGGATCGACTCGGCGCCGATCCGGGAGATCGTGATCGACGATCGGTGGTTCGACTCGCAGACGCTGCACCCGGACTGGCCCAAGGACCAGCTCAACCGGTGGTACTGCGCCGAGGTGAGCGGGCTGAACTTCTTCACGAACGTGCTGGCGGTGTACCCCTCCCCGACGAAGAAAGGCGAGGCGCCGAGCGTGGAGATCGAGCCCTTCGCGCCCTGGTACGTGATCCGCAACAACGCGAAGACGAGCCAGAACGGGTCGAACACGATCTGGGTCTCTCGCCCCGACGACACGAACGAGATGACGCTCTTCGGCGATGTGCGCTGGGCGGCGAGGGAGCCGGTGTGGGTGTCGCAGCACGACATGCCGATAATCTTCGGACGGCTGCTCTCGGACCGGCTGAACTCGGCGGGGCTGGGCCACCCGGCGGTCCGGCGTGTGGCCGAGGGCGAGGAACTCCCGCCGGCGAAGACCATCGCGGTGGTCGAGACGCCGATGCGCGTTGCGCTGGAGCGCTGCAACACGGACTCGTACAACCTCTACGCCGAGTCGATGCTCAAGGGCATCGCGCGGGAGGTGACGGGGCAGCCCGGCTCCTGGAACGCGGGGTCGGCGATCCTGCGGATGATCCTCGAGGAGCGGCTGGGCCCCGGGTACGCGAGCCAGCTCGTCGCCTCGGACGGCTCCGGGATGAGCCGGGGCAACGGCGTGACGCCCCGGCTGATGACGGCCTGGCTGTCGGACCTGTACGAGGATAACGAGCTGCGTGGCCCCTTCCTGGAGAGCCTGGCGAGGCCCGGCGAGACCGGCACGCTGCGCAAGCGGTTCACGAAGAACACGCCGGGGCACGAGGTGTACGCCAAGACGGGGTACCTCGACGGGGTCTCATCGATCTCGGGGTATGTGGTGGACGATCGGTCCGGCGCGGTGGTGGTCTTCAGCGTGCTGGTCAACGACATCCCGACGAAGGTGCCGATCGCGCGGGTCAAGGACATGCAGGAGCGGATTGTCCTGATGGCCGACGAGTGGCTGGGCCCTGCGGCGCCGAGGGCGGCGGGGCCGTCGAACTGAGCGCCTCGACCCGCGATCGAATCGGTACAGTGTGGCGATGCTGACCGAACCATCGGCGAAAACGCAGGGGCTGAGCGATCGATACGCGGCGCTGACCGAGACGGGCCTTGCCGACGAGGCGATCCCGCGCGAGGAGGCGCTGTCGCTGCTGGGCGGCGATCCGCACGAGGAGCTGTGGCCGCTCGTGCAGGCCGCGGGGCTCGTCCGACGGCGCTATTTCGGCGACCTGGTGCGGGTGCACCGGCTCAACAACGTCAAGTCCGGCGCGTGCCCGGAGGACTGCGGGTACTGCGGTCAGTCGAAGGACTCCGAGGCGCCGATCCGGGCGTACAAACTGCAGTCGAAGGAGTCGATCCTCGCCGAGGCGGCGCAGGCGAAGGCATCCGGCGCCTTCCGGTACTGCATGGCGCTGGCGGGAACGGGCCCGACCGACGCGGAGATCGACCACATGGTCGATTGCATCGCTGAGGTCAAGTCGCGGTTCGGCCTGGAGACCTGCCTGTCGGCGGGGCTGATGGACGAGGCGAAGGCGCGCCGTCTCAAGGACGCAGGGCTGGACCGGCTGAACCACAACCTCAATACATCCGAGGCGATGTACCCCGAGATCTGCACGACACACACCTACGCGCAGCGCGTCGAGACGCTCCACGCGGCGAAGGCCGCGGGGCTGGGGCTGTGCTCGGGGGTGATCGTCGGCATGGGCGAGACGCGCGGGGATCTCGTGGAGACGATGTACGCGCTCCGGGAGTTGCGCGCGGAGTCGATCCCGGTGAACTTCCTGCTGCCGATCGAGGGCAACCGCGTTCTCCGCGATGAGCACCACGGCGCCCCGCTGACGCCGGCGGTGTGCCTGCGGATCCTTTGCGTCTTCCGCCTGGTGAACCCCAGCGCGGAGATCCGGATGGCCGCGGGTCGGGAGCAGCACCTGCGTTCGCTTCAGGCGGCGGCGCTGGAGCCCGCCAACTCGCTCTTTGTGGACGGGTACCTGCTGACGAAGGGCTCCGGGGTGGAGTCGGCGATGCGGCTGATCCTCGACGCGGGGATGCGCCCCGAGTTCGACGGCGACACGCCGGAGGGGCTCCGCGGGTTGCTCGAATCCCGCGGCGCGTACGCCCCCATCAAAGACGAAAAGCTTTCCGAGTCGAAACTCGCAAAGCTTCACGTCCGGGGCGTCGAGACGAAGGAGTGCGCCGACGCCGCCTGCTCTCCCTCACCCGGAAACGACCACGCCCGGTAGGCCGCGCCCCGGGAGAAGGGGTCGCGGAAGCGGCGTGATCGCGCTCTCTCTGCCTTACAGGTCCATGCGCCAGCGGTTCCGACGGCGCGCCGTCAGGCCGATGGCCGAGAACGTCAGAAGCGCCGGCGGGGGCGCCGGGATGACCTCGGCGCTGCCCACGTACGCGGCGTTGGCGTTGAAGCTCTCGCAGTAGCCGAACTCGTTGATGCCCGGGACGCCGGCGATGCCGCCGCCGAGCCTGATGCTGCTGAGGGAGAAGGCGGAATCCATCTGCCCGGCGAGCGCGAGGCCGGCGCCGTCGAGATAACCCTGAAGCACTGGGCCCGCGTTGAGCGCGAGCGAGCCGTTGGAGCTCGACGAGACCTGGGCGCCGGTTGAGGACAGGACCAGGAAGTCACCGCCGCTGACGATCCCCTCGAGAATCAGGTCGGGCTGCCCGCGGCTGACGCTGAAGAACCGGAAGGTTCCGGAGACGTTGGCGTTGGAGCCGAACCCGAGGTCCGAAGCGACACCCACGGCGAGGTCGATCTGGAGCACGGCGTCGAAGGTGACGGGGGCGAGGCCGTGGTCGGAGGCATCGACGGTGAGGCTCAGCGGCGCGTCGTAGGCGATGTGCCCGTCGGAGAACTGGTCACCCTCGGTGTATTGGAACTCCCGCGCGCTGGAGGGATCCTGGAACGTGAAGGTGACGGCGCCACTGGCGGTGGTCGCCGCGCCGATCAGGGCGCACGTCAACATCGGGGCGATCATGGATCGCTTGGGCATCTGACTCTCTCCTGATCGCCGGACAAACGCACGGCGATCGGACCGACCCGGTGTGCGACCAGGGCGATCATTTCGACAGCGCACGCGTTCCACGGCGTGTGCTGCGGGACTGTGATTGAGATCGGGTTCTGACTCCGCAATCTCACCTGCGCGTCGGCCGCTTGCGACGACCGAACACTGCGAACATAGCGGAGTCCCGGGGGCGGATCAACCCCCAAAACCCTTTTCTTTTCAGGAATTTAGCGCGTCCGACAGGAGGCGGAACCGACGGCGGCGGCCGGCGAGGCGGCGCCTTCGAGCGAGCCGTACAGGCTCAACCCATCGCCGCGCCCGACGCGCACCGGGCGAATGGTCCCGATCAGGTCATCCGGCGCGGCGCCCTGCGGGCAATCGAAGAAGACGATGCAGTCGCCCTCGGTTCTCCCGGAGAGTTGCAGCGGCGCATCGCGCGCCGGATCGCTCGCCGGGCTCGTGTTCGCCTGTGTGAGCGATCGCCCGGCGACGGTCAGCGCGACGCCGCCGGCGGAATCGCAGGACGACGCCGCGGCGATGCGTTTGCGTTCCTGCGCGCTGATGCCCTCGATGAAGACATCGAAGACGCCGCCGACGTGCTCGCGGGCGATCTCGTCGCTGATCCCGCGCTGGATGGCGAGCAGCTCGTTGTTGCGCCGCCGCTTGATCTCGTCGGGGACGTCGTCGGGGAGCCTGTCGTAGGCGGGCGAGCCCGGGCGCGGGGAGTACTTGAAGATGAAGTTGTTCTTGCACCGGACTCGGCGGATGAGGTTCTTGGTCGCCTCGAAGTCCTCCTCGGTCTCGCCGCTGAACCCGACGATGTAGTCGCCGGCGAGCATGAGGGGCCTGCCGATCTCGGGCTGGTGCAGGAATGCGCGGGCGCGGTCGATGAACTCGACGTATTGCTCAACGGTGTAGCCCCGGTTCATGCGCTCGAGCTGGCTGTTGGAGCCGCTCTGCGCGGGGACGTGGAGGTAGCGGCAGATCCTGGGCGAGTCGCGGATCACTTCGAGGACGTCGTCGCCGAAATCTCGCGGGAAGCTGGTGACGAAGCGCAGCCTGCGGATCGCCGGGACCTCCTCGTGGATCCGCCTGAGCAGGTCGGCGAAGGTGGTGACGCGCTCGCCCGCGAAGGGGTCGCGGCGGTGGCCGCCCAGGTAGGAGCGCCCCTTCTGCGGCTGGACCACCCCCCCCACCGTCACCGCCGAGCCGTGCTCGAAGCGGTAGTGGTTGACAGTCTGACCCAGCAGCGTGACCTCGATGACTCCGGCGTCGGCGAGGCGCCGGCACTCGTCGATGATGTGGTCGGGCGGGCGGTGGATCTCGGCGCCGCGGGTGTTGGGAACGACGCAGTAGGTGCAGAACTTGTTGCACCCGCGGGTGATGCGGACGTAGGCGGAGCCGTGATGATCGACCGGGGAGATGGACCTGGAGAGGTCCAGCAGCTCGAGCGTGTCCCCGGCGGCGGCGAGGGTGCTTGATCTGCGGCTGGCGGCGCCCTGGAGCGCGACGGCCCTCGCGGATCGGCTCGCGGCGAGCTCCGCTCTGGCGCGGTGGCCCTCGTCGGACTCGTCGGGGACGAGGTCGGCGACGAGCGAGACCCGGGTGCGGACTGCGTTGTCGAGCAGCGCGGGGAGTTTGTCGAGCTCGCCCGGGCCGCAGAGGATGTCCACCTGCGGGACGCGGTGGAGCAGGGCCTCGCCCTCGCGCTCGGCCATGCAGCCGAGCACGCCGACGACGAGGGCCGGCTCCCGGCGCTTGCGGATCGCCATCTCGCCGAGTCGGGAGCGGACCTTCTGCTCGGCGAGGTCGCGGACGGAGCAGGTGTTGTAGAGCACGACGGCGGCGTCGTCCGGGGTGTCCACGAAGCGGTAGCCCAGCGCGCTGAGCTGCCCCATGACCAGCTCGGAGTCGAGCTCGTTCATCTGGCAGCCGAAGGTCTCGAGATGGATCGCCGGTCGCAGCACGTCGCGGAGTGTAGGTGGACGGCCAACCGATGGAAAAAACGGCCGCGAATGGCGCGGCCGTGGGGTGAGGATCGGGTTGTCAGCGCCGGATCAGATCAGGGACAGGCGGTCCCGAACGCGGCGAGGAGGATGCCGAGGTCCGCGGTGTCGCAGGTCCCGTCGTTGTTGATGTCGGCTTCGGCAATGGAGGGCGGCGTCTGACCGAAAACGGCCAGGAGGAGCCCCAGATCGGCGGTGTCAACGACGTTGTCGCCGTTGAGGTCCTCGGGGCAGGCCGGGGGAGCGCCCATGGGGTCGATGATGGTGCGGATGACGAGGTCGCCGGAGACGCCGAAGCTGCAGAGGTTGAACCAGCTTCCGTTCCCGGGGATGAAGACCCAGTTGAGCCCGGACTGGCAGCCGTTGTTGTCGGTGGCGAGCGTGCCCTTGAGGACATCGCCGTTGGGCGCATCGAAGAACTGGAGCCCCACGGTGAGCTGTGTCGGGCTGTTGATGACGATGTTCAGCGGCTCCAGGTCGAACTCGTTGAGGGCGCCGTCGGTCATGACCGGGCCCTCGAGGTTGGCCAGGAGGTTGAAGTTGCCGGTGTAGATCAGGATGGAGTCCTGGAGCGACTGGGTCCCGTTGGAGAGCGCCGAAGCCCAGAAGATCTGGACGCGCTTGATCTTGATGGGGAAGAGCCCGGGGTCGATGTTGTACCGGGCGGCGCCGATCTCGCCGTTGGCGAAGCCGAACTGGAGGATCGCGCTCCCGCCGTCAATGAGCGCATCGTTCTGCAGGGTCACGTCGGCGCCCCTGGCCTGCGCCTCGGGGGCGTTGAGATCGAGCAGCACGGCGTCCGGCGCCGGGGCGGTGATGACCGCCTGCGGGGCGGGTTCGACGGCGACCGCGCCGGTGAGCGCGACCGCCGAGAGCGCGGCGCCGGTGAGCAGGGACATGGCGATTGACTGGGGCATCGGTGTGATCCTCTCCACAGAAGGTCGGGCGCATCCCGGCGGGACCGCGCCGGGGCTGATAGGTTCTCCGCGATTCAGGCTATCAGGTTCCATGTCGCCGGGACAGGAAAAAGACATCCCGCGGGGAGTGATCCGTTAGGATGGCCCGATATGCGCCCGGCTCTCGCATTCCTGTTCGGCCTTGCCGGTTGTTCGATCCTCCTCCCCGCTCTCACTGGATGCGCCGGCGGGGGCGGTCCGCGGTCCGCGCACCGGGGACCCGAGGCGGTCTCGCTGCTGGGCCGGCCATTGACGCCGCCGACGCTCGCGCCGGAGACCCGCGAGCTGTTCGAGCGGCGTCTGGCGTTGGCGCAGGCCGAGTTCGACAAGGCGCCCGAGAACGAGGACGCGATCGTGTGGCTGGGGCGCCGGACGGCGTACCTGGGCCGGTATCGCGAGGCCATCGGCATCTACACACGGGGCCTGGCGCTGCACCCCGAAAGCGCCCGGCTGCTCCGGCACCGGGGGCACCGCGCGCTGAGTCTTCGCCGGTTCAATGACGCGGTCGCGGACCTGACCCGCGCGGCGGCGCTGACAGCAGGCAAGCCTGATGTGATCGAGCCGGACGGGCTCCCCAACGCGCGGAACGAGCCGCGCAGTACGCTGCAGGGGAACATCTGGTACCACCTCGGCGTCGCGCTGTACTGCAAGGGTGACTACGGCGGCGCCGCGGATGCGTTCGACCAGTGCCTGAAGCGTTCCACCTGGAACGACGACATGCTTGTGGCGACGACGGCGTGGCTCTACCGCTCGCTGCGCCGGGAAGGGCGCGACGACGAGGCCGCGGCGCTGCTGGCGCCCATCCACGAGGGGATGGACATCATCGAGAACGGCGCCTACCTCCGGGCGCTGCTCTTTGCCAAGGGCGAACTGCCGCTGGAGCGGGCGCTGACGGCCGACGGCGACGGCGTGACCCGGGCGACGCTGGCGTACGGCGTCGCGGCGGAGCTGATGGCGCGCGGTGATTCGCGCTCGGCGATCGAGATCCTGCGCCGGATCGTCCGCACCGATCAGTGGGCCGCGTTCGGCTTCATCGCCGCGGAGGCGGACCTGGCGCGGATGGGCCTCGACGCGGGGCCGGTGGATGAGCGGACGCTCCCGTCAGGGCCCTGAGCACGAGACGCCGAACTGGTTGAGCAGGATGCCCAGGTCGGCGGTG
The DNA here is from genome assembly GCA_020639135.1 of Phycisphaeraceae bacterium. Taxonomy (GTDB): domain Bacteria; phylum Planctomycetota; class Phycisphaerae; order Phycisphaerales; family UBA1924; genus JACKHE01. The sequence goes on along the minus strand of JACKHE010000002.1, from coordinate 146,737 downwards.
TCCACCGTCGCATCACCGTTGATGTCGCCGAAGGGGCCGGTGTTCCCGAAGCTGCCGATGAGCCCGCCGAGGTCGGCGGTGTCCACGGCGCCGTCGGCGTTGAGATCCGCGGAGGGCGCAAAGGTGAACGCGCAGGGGCTGGACGAATCGGTGGTCGTCCCGAAGGGATTGACCGCCGTGACCCGGACGTAATAGTCGGCGCAAGGCGCCAGTACTCCGGGGGGGACGGTGTGCTGCGTCGCAGCGATGCCCGACTGCGTGTGCACGACGTTTGTGTAGAGCGGGTCTGTCGCGATCTCGACGGTGTAGGTGTCCACCAGCAGCGAGGCCTCCCACCGGATTGTCGCGCCGCCGAAGCCGGCCCCGCATCCGGGGTCGGTGATCGCGAAGTCCCCCGGCGCCCGGTCGATCGAGGCCCGGGCGTTGACGAGCCCCCAGCCGGAATCGGTGTCGTAGCCCGGCGCGTTCAGGTCCTCGGCGCCGTCCACCAGCGCCTGCTCGACCTCCGCGGCGGTCAGCGATGGATCGACCGAGAGGACCAGCGCGGCGACGCCGGCGGTGTAGGGCGAGGCGAATGAGGTGCCGTCCACAACGACATAGTCGCCGCTGACGTAGCCAGCCGAGCCCTGGCGGTCGGTGGTGAGGATCGCCTCGCCCGGCGCCGAGAAGGCGGAGCCGATGCCCCAGTTGGAGAAGTTGGCCCGGTTCCCGAAGCGGTTGAGCGCCAGGACGCAGTTCACCGTGGTCAGCGATGAGGGATAGGTCACCGTCGAGGAGGCGTTGTTGCCGGCGCTGGCGAAGTGGACCATGCCGTTGTTGCGCGTGCTGACGTACATGTTGGCGATGGACGATGAGGTGAAGCCGTAACCGTTGCTGTTGTTGGAGACCCTGGCGCCGATGGACTCCGCCCAGGCGAGGGCGTTGACCGTCCAGCTCGCCGCGGAGGTCCAGCCACCGTCGCAGGGGACGTTGCTGATGAAGGGCCGGGCGGATGCGATGCGGCAATCGGGCGCGATGCCGACGGCGCCCAGGTTGTTGTTGATCGCGCCCGTGACGCACCCGGCGACGGCGGTGCCGTGGAGGTCGCACTGGTTGACCGGCGCGCCGTTGAGATCGGGATCGGACGTGAAGTCCGCGCCGACGACCTGGTTGAGGTCCGGATGCGTGGGATCGACGCCCACGTCGAGCACGGCGACGATGATCGACGGGTCGCCGGTGGTCAGGTCCCAGGCGTCGGGGGCGTCCATGTCGAACCCCGCGGCCCCCCCGCTCTGGCCCGTGTTGCGCAGGCCCCAGCACTGGTTGAAGAACGGATCGTTGGGCAGGAGCCCGCCCCGGCCCGTGAAGATCATGTCGGGCTCGGCCCAGAGCACGCCGGGCGTCTGTGCGAGGTCGTTGGCGGCGTCGAGGACGCTCAGACCGCTGCGCGACTCGGCGCGGACGCGGTAGGCGCCCTTCATGTTCGCCCAGTCGCGCTCGAGGATCGGCCCCGCGAACCGCCCGGCGATGAGCCGCTCGGCGTCGGCCTCGGGGATCGCGGGATCGATGCGGATCAGCAGGGTCGGCGTAACGATGACGGGGCCGCCGTCGTCGCCGATGAAGACCGGTGAAACGAAGCCGAGATCGTCCCGCACCGACTGCTCAGCCAGCGCGCTGCACAGCGCTTCGTTCGTCCGCTCATCGGGGCCGGTCGCGATCAGTTTCCAGCCCGGGATGGGGATCGATTGGGAGGCGCCCAGCGATCGCGCCGCGGCATCGTCGGCGAGCACGGCGAATCGCGAGGTGTCAAGCTCCAGCGGCAGACGCTTCCCATCAAAGACGTGGTAGAACCGCTCGTCGGGCTGCGGCGCCGGCGCGTCGTCGGCGATCGCCGTGACGCAGAACGCCATGGGAGGCCAAACGAGCAGCAGGCGCACAGCGAGGGCGCATCGTGCATGCGTGCGGGTCGGATTCATCGTGGGGGCTCCGGAAATTCGTGCTCGCTCTGATCGTCCGTGACCGGGGTGGGACTCCCCGGCATGCTACTGGAGATCATGATGACGCCAAGCAGGAATGTGTCCGGCTCCTGTCCCGCCGCGTGCGCTCACCCCGCGGACCAGGGGAAGCTCGGGCTGTAGTGCCTGTAATATAAACCGATGAGGCGCATTGATATAGCGGTCGATGAGATGCTGATCGCGTTGATGACGAAGCTCTCGAAAACGCCGAACAAAAATCCGGGGACGGATGCCGGCGCGATGTTCATCCGGCTCATGACCTGGTGGGTGGTGTCCCCGAGGAACGCGGAGGCGCCGAACCACTGGAGAAACATCGCGACGATCAGCATCCCGATGATCGCGAGATAGGCGCCGAACGATGCGAACGGGGTGCGGACGAGCAGGTCCACCCGGAGCACCAGCCCGTACCCGAGCGTGGCGACGGCCAGCACGATCGCGGGCCAGAAGAACCAGCCGATCGCGAACAGGAGGATGACGGCGATGATGTGCTGACCCTCGCGCAAGCCTCCCAATGCGAAGATCCCCACGATCCCCGGCAGCGACGCGACGACGCTCGTCCCGACGAACTTGAGGACCGGCAAGACGCCGCTGTCCACGAAGCCGTCCCACTCCGAGAGCGATGGGAGGTCATCCTCGCCGCCGGCGGTGGTCTGCACGATGTCGAAGTAGAAGGCGAAGAGCATGCCGTAGAACACGAACATCGCCCCGATGCCGATCACCGGCATGAACGCGAAGACCGGGTAGATGGTCATCAGGAAGGCGTAGCCGATGATCACCACCGAGTTGTCGAGTTCGGAGAGAAACGTGAAGCTCTTCCCGACGTCCTGCCAGAACCCCCGCTGGACCCGCGCGGACCGGAGACGGTCCGGGAGCCCGGTGATCCCCCCTGTCGCCGAGGGGGGCGGGAGCGCCGCGCCGGTCGGGGCGGGCGCCGGGCTCGGCGCCGTTCGCGGCGCCTGGGGCTCGATGTCGTACCCGAGCGGTTCGGGCTCCACGACTTCCGGAGTCGTGGGGTTCGTAGGGATTATGGGGAGGTGGACTGCGCTCCCGCACTTGGGGCACCTGACGGCTTTTCCCTGGTGTTTGGGGCCGTACCTGATCTGAGTCGCGCAGGATCCGCACGTCTGGGTGGGCATGGCGCCATGATGGCGACTGCGTGTCGTCAGGACAAGCGGGACTGCTCAGGAAACACGAGCCCGTGATCGAAACGGCGGCACAATCTTATGTCGGGGTCGCGATGGGGTATCCTTCCGCGATGCCGCCGGAATCGGGCACCGCAACCACCTGGGTCCATGTCCTGACATGGTCGTACCTTGCGCTGGAGTGGATCGTCCGCGTGGTCATGATCCCGGTGGTGATGCGCAAGAAGTCGCCCCAGGCGGCGATGGCGTGGCTGATGGTGATCTTCTTCGAGCCGCTCGTCGGCGTGTTCTTTTACCTGCTCATCGGGGAGACGCACCTGGGGCGGAAGCGGCTCAGGCGGCGGCTCGCGGCGGTCGAGCGGATCCGCGCGCTGCGCCCGATGGTCGAGCTCGACGGGGCCATCGCCGCGGCGCAGGTGCCGCAGGAGCAGCGGGACCTGACGCGGCTGACGCAGACGGTCAGCGACATGCGCGCGCTCGGCGGCAACACGATCGAGCTGATCGACGACACGGACGTGTTCCTCGACCGGCTGGTGGAGGCGATCGACGCGGCCGAGCACTCGGCGCATCTCGAGTACTATATCTATTCCAGCGATGAATCGGGCCAACGGGTGAGTGCAGCGCTCATCCGGGCGGCTGCGCGCGGGGTGCGGTGCCGGCTGCTGGTGGACGCCGCGGGATCGCGGGCGTTCCTCAAGCGCGGCGCCGGGGAGCTCCGCCGAGCCGGGGTGAGCGTCACGGCGTCGATGCCGGTGAGCCTGCTGCGTGCGCTGCTGGCGCGGATCGACCTGCGGAACCACCGGAAGATCGCGGTGATCGACAACCGCGTGGCGTTCACGGGGTCGCAGAACATCATCAACGCGGACTACGGCTCGCGGCGGATCGGCGCGTGGCGCGACCTTTCGGTGCGGATCGAGGGCCCCGCGGCGTTCCAGCTCCAGCGGGTGTTCCTTGAGGACTGGACCGCGGAGCGCCCGAACGAGCAACTCGACTTCGGAACGGCGCCGATGACGCCCCTGCTGGTCGGGGACGTGTCGATCCAGTCGGCGCCGAGCGGGCCGGGCGCCGAGAACACGGCGTTTTCCGACCTGCTGCTGGCGTGCATCAACGAGGCGCAGGAGCGCCTGGTGATGACGACGCCGTACTTCGTCCCGGACGAGCCGATCATGGCGTCGCTGCGTGTGGCGGCGCTGCGCGGGGTGCGGGTCGAGCTGGTCATCCCGGAGAAGGGGAACCACCCGCTGGTCAACGCGGCGGCGCGGTCGTACTTCGGCGCCCTGATCGACGCCGGGATCCGGGTGCGCCTGCACACCAACGGGCTGCTGCACGCCAAGACGCTCGCCGTCGATGACGCCTTCACGCTCATCGGGAGCGGGAACTTCGACATCCGATCGTTCACGCTGAACTTCGAGCTGATGCAGCTGTTCTTTGGCGCCGAGGCCGTGCGCGAGCTCGAGCGGTTCCACCAGAAGTGCATCGAGGAGTCGAAGCCATTGCCGCAGGCGCAGTGGCGGTCGCGGGGTCGGCTGGCGCGGCTGGGCGATGAGTTCGCGCGGCTGCTGAGCCCGCTGCTGTGAGCCGGATCACAAGGGCTCGATGGAGACGATGGTGACATCGTCGCTGAGCGCGTCGGTCTCGGCGTACTCGATGATGGCGTCGAGCAGGGACGCGACATCGGTCTCGACAGCGCTGGAGGACCGCAGCAGCTCGATCACGCGATCGACGCCGAACTCCTCCCCGACCGGGCCGGTCTGCTCGACGACGCCGTCGCTGAAGACGACGATGCGCGAGCCGGGCTCGACGCCGGTGAGGCGCTCCGGGCGGTAGATGCCGGAGGGATCGATCCCGAGGGGGAGCCCGCCTTCCGAGACGATGCGCTCGACATCGCCCCCCGCGTGACAGCGGAGGCCGTAGCCGTGACCGGCGTCAACGAACTCGATCTCGCGCCTGGCGCGGTCGTAGATCCCGGCGAAGAGCGTGATGAACTCGCGGTCGGAGGACCTGGCGTGGACCTGCCTGTTGACCTCGGTGACGGCGCGGCCCAGATCGGGGTCGTGCCGGAGGGCCGCGGCGAGGTTGCTCTGGGCCATGCCCATGAGCATGGCGGCGGGCATGCCCTTGCCGGAGACATCGCCCAGGAAGAACGCGGTGCGGTTCTCGTCGATCGGGGTGATGTCGAACAGATCGCCGGCGATGACGCGCCCCGGCCTGGACTTCATGGCGTACCGGATCGTGTCGATGGTGTCCGACTCGGCGGGCATCATCCGCTGCTGGACCTCGCGCGCCGCCTGGAGGTCGGCCTCGAAGCGCTGCTGCCGGCGCTCGAGCTGCGAGCGCTCGACGGTCGCGATCGCCATGCCGGTCATCCGCGCGATGGTGTGGCAGAACGAGGCGGCGTCCGGCTGGACCCCGCTGGTGTCGCGGAGGGTGTCGAGGTAGAGGTACGCGAGGATCCGGCGCCCGACGATGACGGGGCAGCAGATCGCCGACGTGATGCCCAGCGAGATGATGCTCATCGCCTGCTGCATGTCGGGGGCGTCGGCCATGCGCACGAGCTCGCCCCTGGACGCCTCGCGGAGCATCGTCCGGCTGATGGAGATCTCCCCGCCCGTGGCGCCGTCGCGGTCCCGGCAGCCCAGGAGCTCGACGCTGTCGAAGGAATCGATCGGCTGCGCGAGCGCCGCTCTGGAGAACCCGGTCCCTGCGACGGCGACCTCCAGCACATGGTCGGCGAGTTCGCGCAAGTCCGAGGCGCCCTGGATCGCCGCGGCGCAGTCCATGATGAGGTCGAGCCGCTCCTTGGCGAGCGCGCCCAGGTCCGAGGAGACGATGCGCTCGACGCGTTCACCGCCGGTCCCGGAGGTCCCGATGGTGGACTCGCCGACCGCCTTGTCGGCGCTGGTCCTGACGCTGAAGGTCCAGGGGCCCAGCGAGACCTGGTCGTAGTCCGCCAGCGGCGAGGGGGAGTTTGCGGGAAGCCGCACGCCGTTGATCTCGGTGCCGTGACGGCTGCCAAGGTCCTCGATGATCCAGTCGCCCCCCGAGAATCCGATCCTGGCGTGGCGCCGGGAGATCATCGGGTCGTTGAGCTGCACCTCGCTCCCGGAGGATCGGCCGATGACGATCCGGCCGGTCGGTGCGACCTCCAGCGGCTCGATGGGCGGGCCGCTGACCTTCTTGAGGCGCAGTGGGATCCGGGGCTGGCTGGAGTCGATGGTGGACATGCGGGGAGGATTGATGGCGAATCGCCGACGGGCAACCGTGCCGCGGTGCGATCGACGCGGTGAGTGTAGGGCCCGCGGCGGGCGGCGTCGGGCGCCGGCTCAGGGCGTCAGCCGGGCGTGCCAGTTCTTCGCGTCGTCGGCCCGGCCCCACTTGCTCAGGCAATCCACCATGACCCGGATGACGTCCTGGGTCCGCTTGTGGTCGGGGCCGAACGCGGCGAGCTGGATCGAGTACGCCTCGTCGAGCGACTGCTGCGCCTCCTCGAAGCGTCCCAGGTCGATGAGCGTCTCGGCGTGGCTCTTGAGATAGACGCCCAGGTGCCAGTGCCCGCTGGGCAGCGCGGCGCGTGCCCTTCGGACAACGTCGGCCATGATCGTCTCCGCCTCGTCCAGCCGGCCCAGCCCCACGACGGTGTCGGCGAGGTTGTTCTCGCAGATGATCGTGTCGGGGTTGTCCGGGCCGAGGATCTGCTCGAGGATCGACAGCGCGCGGCGCTGGAGACGCTCGGCCTCGGCGAACTTGCCCTGCTCCGAGAGGATCAGCCCCAGGTTGTCGCAGGTGCGCGCCGTCGCCAGGTGCAGCTCGCCCAGCACGCGCACGCGACCGTCGAGCGTGTCGCGGAACATCTGCTCCGCCTCGCCCAGCCGGCCCTCCTCCCAGAGCACGAGGCCCAGGTTGTTCATCGCGTTGAGCATGCGCGGGTGCTCGACGCGGTAGGCGACCTCATACGCGTCGATGACCTCGTGGTAGAGCGCCTCGGCGCGGGAGAGCTCGCCCAGGATCCGCCACGTCTCGGCGAGCGTGAGCATCGTCTCGATCTGCGCCAGGTTCTCGTCGCGGTCGGCCTGTTCCTGACGCGACTTGTACGTCTCGAGGAGGTCCTCGAGGATCTGGGCGGCCTCGGCGTTGCGGCCCTGATCGCCGAGTGTCGCGGCGAGCTGCCGGGTCATCTGGAGCGTGAGCGGGTCGGTCTCGCCCAGCGCATCGCCCGAGAGGCGCAGCGCATCGCGGAGTTCCTGCTCGGCCTCCTCCCACTTGTCGGTTGTCTCCAGCAACGAGGCGTACTGGCTGCGCGCCTCGAGCGTCTCGCGGTTGCGCGGTCCGAGCTCGCGCTCGCGGATGCGGATCGCCTCGCGCAGGTGCGGGAGCGCCAGGTCCATCTCGCCAAGCCCCTGGTACGCCCGGCCCAGCGTCATGCGCACCGAGGCCTCGACCAGCGGCTGGTCCGTGAACCGTCCGCCGATGCGCTCGCTGGCGATGTCGATGACCTCGCGCACCGTGACGCGGCGTCCCCGGTTCTCGGGGTCGGCCTGCGCGAGCAGGTCGTTGTTGAGGAAGTTGTTGACCTCCAGCGCCTCCTGGGCCTTGAGCTCGGCGCGGTCTCGCTCCTGAACGGCGCGGTACATCCCGACCGAGGTGCCGACCGAGCCCCCCGCCAGCGCCAGCGCGACGAGCGTGACCGCCGCGACCATCGTCCGGTTCCGGCGGACGAACTTCGTGAAGCGGTAGATGGTGCTCGGGGGCGTCGCCTCGATCGGCTGGTTGCCGAGGTAGCGGCCGATGTCCTTGCTCAGGGCCGCGGCGGACTGGTAGCGGCGCTCCCGGTCCTTCTCGATCGCGGTCAGAACGATCGTCTCGACGTCGCCGCGGAGCGTCCTGAAGATCGTGCTGGGGCGGGGCGGGACGTCCTGCTGGATGACGCGCACGGCCTCGTGGATGGCGCACTGGCGGATGTCGTAGGGCAGTTCGCCGGTGAGCAGCTCGTAGAGCACGACACCCAGCGCATAGACATCCGACCTGGTGTCGAGGTCGTGCGGGTCGGCGTTGCACTGCTCGGGGCTCATGTACTGGACGGTGCCGATGAGCTGCCCGATGTCGGTCTGGCAGGTGACGGCGAGGTCGCTGTCGGTGGAGCGCGCGACGCCGAAGTCGATGATCTTGGGCTGACCGCCGGAATCGACGAGGATGTTGCTGGGCTTGAGGTCGCGGTGGATGACACCCTTCTGGTGCCCGTGGGCGACGGCGTCGCAGACCTGCATGAAGAGCTCGAGACGCTCGCGGGTGTCGAGGCCGCGGCTCTGGGCGTAGTCGATGATCGACTTGGCGCCGGGGACGTACTCCATCGCGAAGAACGGGACGCGGGCCTTGCCGTCGTCGTGGGCGCCGGCCTCATAGACCTGCGCGATCCCGGGATGCCGGAGGCGGGCGAGGACCTGGCTCTCGTACTCGAACCGGCGGAGCATCACCCTGGAGGTGATGCCGGCCTTCATGATCTTGAGCGCGACGACGCGTTTGGGGTGCTCCTGGTAGGCCTCGTAAACGGTCCCCATACCCCCGCCGGCGATGACCGCCTTGATGCGGTACTGGCCGATGCGCTGGTCGATGAGCGATTCTTCGGTCTCGAAATGGTCGTCGCTGGCGACGAACACGGAGGGGGCCTCGCCGGCTTCGGTCTGCTCCATCTCCTCCCGGAGCAAGGTCTGAACCTCGCTGCGGAGGTCATCGTCGGAGCCGCAGAGATCGTCGAGGCGCGTGGATTGCTCGGCGCCGGAGAGGGCGCGGGTCTTGAGGAAGATCTCCCGGGCGCGTTGTCGGAGGTCGCCTGCCATCGGGCTGAGTGTACCCCCCCCTCACTGCCACGCAGGACCGGGGAAAGTGCGGGAAGGGCTACGGATACGCCGATTCCCTTGCCTCATGTCGGTTATCTGGATATCTTAGTCCAGTTATCGGTGGATTGTGCTCGGGCCCACGCCCTCGCGGGGTGCTGAAGATGGGGATCCCGGAACGCGGCTCTCGGTTTTCTTCTCGGCCCGGCGGTCGTTCCGCGCCGTGGATCGTCGGCGGCGGGCTGCTGTTGATCTGCTCGTCTCCGGCCGCGCTCGCGCAACAGATGAAGGGACCAGTCGGGCGTACGCCGACGTGTGTCGCGGTGGGTTGTCATCAGGAGATGGAGCAGTTCAAGGTCTCGCACGAGCCGGTGCAGAAGCAGCAGTGCCTGGAGTGCCACGAGTACACGGACGAGGTCAAACACCTCTTCTCGCTCCAGGAGAGCGCCTCGGCGCTGTGCCTGCGTTGCCACACGATCATGCAGGGCACGTCGATGCACGAGCCGATCACGAGCGGCGACTGTCTGTCGTGCCACAGCTCGCACGGGTCGGAGTTCCCGGGGCTGCTGGCGCTCGACCCGCTGGACAACCTGTGCACGAGGTGCCACGAGGAGGACTACTCCAAGCGTTTGCACATCCACGGCCCGGTGGCGGCGCGCGCGTGCGTGATCTGCCACAAGCCGCACTCAAGCGGCTGGCCGGCGCTGCTCCGGGAGCCCGCGGACAGGCTGTGCCTGGGCTGCCACGACGGGTTCGACTCGGGCGCGACCTCGAAACAGTACAAGCACGAGCCGGTGGTGAACGGGTGCACGACGTGTCACGATCCGCACGCGTCGGATTCGACATTCCAGCTCACGCAGGACGTCCCGGGGCTCTGCTTCGAGTGCCACGAGTCGATCGAACGATCGATCGGGCTCTCCCCGGTCGTGCACGGGCCCACGCTGGAGGCGTTTGGCTGCACCCGGTGCCACTCGCCGCACGGCTCGGCGCTGCCCAAGCTGCAGCGGCGCCCGCAGCCCGAAGGGTGCCTGCAGTGCCACAACCAGGAGATCCGGACGGCGGACGGCAAGACGCTGACGAACATGGCCAGGCTGCTCGCGGAGAACCCGGATCACCACGGGCCGATCCGCGAGGGCTCGTGCACATTCTGCCACCACCCCCACGCCGGGGACCACACGAGGCTGCTGATCAAGGACTACCCGCCGGAGTTCTACGCCCCGTTCGTGGCGGACCGGTACGCGCTGTGCTTCAGCTGTCACGCGCCGGAGATGGTCACCGACGAGGCCGGCTTCGGCGTCACGCAGTTCCGCGACGGGAACCGGAACCTGCACCGGCTGCATGTCAACCAGGAGAAGGGACGGACCTGCCGCGCCTGTCACGAGGTGCACGCGTCGAAGCACCAGTTCCACATCCGCGACGCCGTGCCGTTCGGCCCCGGGGGGTGGATGCTGCCGATCAACTTCGAAGTGACACCGACCGGTGGCTCCTGCGCGCCGGGGTGCCACGAGCCAAGGTCCTACAATCGTTGATGGAGGGCGCGACGATGCGATGCCCAGCGATGAAATCGGCGTCACGGAAGGCGCGCACCGCGCTGCTGGCCTTGTGCCTGGTCTGCTCCGGGTCGCCCGCGCTGGCGGTCCATGTCGCGATCGGCGACCGCCTGCCGGCGATCACCGCGACGGCGGTGGACGGGCGGGTCTTCGAGTTCGCCTCGCCGGGCGAGGGCGTGACGGCGATCCTCTTTGATCGCGGCTCGTCCCCGAGGACGCCCGATGTCAGCGACCTGCTTCGGGCGGTGCTCGGCGACGAACGGCTCCGGGAGAAACCGACGCGGCTCGTGTGGGTCGCCGCCAAGGGGAGCGAGCCGGGGATGATCCCGGCGAGCGTTCGCGGTGTCACGCGCGATCTGCTGGTGATCAACGACGGGGACGGCGAGCTGTTCGAGCGGTTCGGCGTCGTCGTGCAGCCGACGGTGGTGATCTGCGATTCCGCCGGGCGGGTCGGTTACGCGGCCGCGGCGCTGGGTCTGCGGAACCGGATCGAGATCGAGTCGGCGGCGCTGCTCGCGGCGGGCGTGATCGACGAGGCGGAGTTCGGGCGTCGCCTGAGCGAAGGCGCCGCGCCTGCGGAGTCGGAAGAAGTTGACCGAGCGACGAGCCTGGCGAGGCTGGCGGTCCGCATCGCCGATCACGGGATGATCGAGGGCGCCACGAGGCGGCTCCGGGAGGCGCTGGAGTTGGACCCTGTCAACGAGGAGGCGCTCGCGGGGATGGGGCACGTAGCGCTGCTGACGAAAAATACCGACGAGGCGGAGCGGTGGTACACGGCGCTGCTCGCCAGGAACGCGGGATCGAACGCCGGGGCGCTGGGGCTGGCGAGGGTCCGCGTGATGCAGGGCGACGAGCGGATCGACGAGGCGATCGGGCTCTGCCGGACCGTGATCGAGCGTGACCCGCAGTCGGCGGAGGCTTACGATGTGCTGGGCCAGGCACACCAACAGCAAGGCAATGATGAAGAAGCAACGAAGTGTTTTCACCGCCGGGATGAGCTCCTGGCCGCGTCAGGGGACCAGCACAATCCTTGAACGTGTAGCCGCCCTGACGCTGATCGTGGCCGGCGTCGCCGGTTGCGATCGGGACACGATCCACGCCTACCGGGCGCCGAAGGATCCGGGTGCGGTGGCCGTGGCGCCGACGCCGGCGCCGGTGTCCACGACGTCAGCACCGATGACCGAGCCGACGGTGGTCTGGACGCTGCCCGAAGGCTGGACCGAGGCGCCGACGACCCAGGCGATGCGCCTGGCGACGTTCCGCGCCGGCGATGCGGGAATCGAGATCGCGCTCTCGGCTTTCCCCGGGGACGTCGGCGGGATGCTCGCCAATGTCAACCGGTGGCGCGGGCAGATCGGCCTGGCGCCGGTGACGGAGCCCGACCTGCCCGGTCTGCTCGAAACGACAATTGTTGACGGGGTTGAGGTGACCATCGTGGACATGGAGTCGGCGGACGGTTCGCGTCTGCTCGGCGCCATCGTGCCCCCCGGCGACGGGAAGACCTGGTTCGCCAAGGCGGTGGACCAGCCGCTGGCGATCGAGGCGATCCGGCCCTCGTTCATCGAGTTCGCCCGGTCGATCCATCTCGATTCAACACACACGCACGCCGAACACAATCACCCAGTGAGCGCCCCCGGGGGCCCCGTCGCGGGCGCTTCCGTTGACGAGCGGCTCGCGGGGTGGTCGCTGCCAATGAACTGGAAGCACGAGGAGAGCGCCTCGCCGATCCTCTCGGCGTCGTACCTCGCGGACAACGATTCCGGCGGGGCGCGGATCACGGTGACACGACTCAACGCCGGCGCCGGGGGCGATCTGGCGAACATCAACCGCTGGCGCGGGCAGATGGGCCTGGCGCCGGTGGAGTCGCTCGACGCTTCGGCCGGCGTGATCAACCGTGATCCGATCACGGTGGACCTCGGCACACCGGACGGCGGCAGCCGGATGGTTGCGGCGATCGTCCCGGCGGGCCCCTCGACGTATTACTTCAAGATGACCGGCTCGGCCGATGGAGCGGGGGCGGAGATGGACGGATTCAACCGGCTCGTTCGCGAGGTCGGGCTCGGAGCGGCGGTCAAATGAACGGACTCAGGCGGATTCTCAAACCCATCGCGTCGCTGAAGATCACGGTGGTGCTCTTCGCGCTGTCGATGTTCCTGATCCTCGCGGGCACGCTCGCGCAGACGGAGCAGGGCATCTGGACGGTCGTGGACGAGTACTTCCGATCGCTCTTCGTGCGCGTCCCGCTGCGGCTGTTCGCGCCGCAGAGCAAGGTGCACATCCCCGGCGCGATCTTCTTCCCGGGCGGCCTGACGCTCGGGACGCTGATTCTGATCAACCTGCTCGCGGCGCACATCGTCCGATTCAAGATCACGTGGAAGCGGATGGGGATCATCCTGACCCACCTGGGCGTCATCCTCCTGCTCGTCGGCGAGTTCGTCACCGGCGCCTTCGCGCGCGAGGGGAACATGACCATCGTCGAGGGCGGGAGCTCCAACTACATCGAGGACACCCGGGAGGCGGAGCTGGCGCTCATCGACGGCTCGGACTCGAAGGACGACCTCGTGGTCGTCGTGCCCGAGTCGTACCTCCGCGAACCGGGGCGGGTGATCAGCCACAACCTGCTGCCGTTCAAGGTGCTCGTCGAGGCGTGGATGCCCAACTCGCAGATCCTGGGGCCCATGCAGTCCACGCCGCAGCAGCGCTCCCGCGCCAACACCGGCTTCGGGACGCAGATCGCGGCGGTCGAGACGCCGACGGCGACCGGCGTCAACGGCGCGACGGTGGACGTGCCCTCAGCGTATGTCACGCTCTTGGGCGACGACGGCGCGATCGGGTCGTTCCTCGTCTCCGTCTTCATCGATGACCCCCAGACGGTGGTCGTCGGCGACAAGGCGTACTCGATCTTCCTCCGCTTCAAGCGGACGTACCGGCCCTACGAGCTGAGGCTGATCGATTTCAAGCACGACAAGTTCGTCGGGACCGACCGGCCCCGGAACTTCTCCAGCGACGTCCGCCTGATCGACCCGGAAATGCACGTCGATCGCAACGTCCACATCTGGATGAACCACCCGCTCCGCCACCGGGGCGAGACGTTCTACCAGTCTTCGTTCCTGCAGGGCGACACGGGGACCGTGCTCCAGGTCGTCCGCAACCCCGGTTGGCTGCTGCCGTACATCTCGTGCAGCGTGGTCACCATCGGGATGCTCTGGCATTTCGGCATCAAGCTCGGCGGATTCCTGAGGAGGCAATCGCGATGACGATCCCGCAACGGCTCATGCCATGGCTGATGATCGCGCTGGCGGCGCTCATCCTCGCCGGCGCCTACTCCGGGCGCGAGATCGAGGGCCCGATGGACTGGGAGGCCCTGGGCGAGATCCCCGTCTCCGCGTCGGGGCGCATCAAGCCCCTGGACACCTACGCGCGCAACACGCTCATGGTCATCAGCGGGCGCCAGACGCTCGTCGAGAACGGCGAGCGCGTTCCGGCGATCCGCTGGTACGCCGACGTGCTGGCCAGGCCCGACGTCGCCGCGAAACAGGACATCTTCCGCATCGACCACCCGGACCTGGTCGCGCTGCTGGGCTTCAAGACGGCGCAGGAGGGCGGGAAGAAGCGGTTCAGCTTCGACGAGCTCTCGCCCAACTTCGAGGAGATCTCCAAGCAGGCCGACCTGGCGTTCCAGGTCGATGCCAAGAACCGCGATCCGTTCCAGCGGCAGGCGCTGACGCTGTACAACCGCGTCTCGCTGTACCTGCAGACGGCGCGGGTCGAGGCGCCCTACACCGTGCCCCCGCTCAAAGACGGCGAGGAGTGGCGCCCCATGTTCGTGATGACGATGTCGTCCCAGACGCTGGACAACCCGGCGGTGCGGGGCTGGAACGACATCTTCCGGGCGTACGCGCAGGACGACGCCGCGGGGTTCAACAAGGCGGTTCAGGACTACCGGGGGCTGATCGAGCCGGGGCTGGGCTCATCGATGAAGAAGGCCAGGTCCGAGGTCTTCTTCAACGAGTTCAAGCCGTTCTACCAGTCCATGCTGCTGTACGTGCTGGCGTTCCTGCTCGCGGGCGCGGGGTTCATGCTCGCGAGCCTCGCCAAGCGGGAGTGGTCGAAGTCGCTGTGGAACGCGACGATGTGCGTGCTGTTGATCGCCTTCGCCGTGCACACGGGCGGGCTCATCTTCCGCATCGTCCTCCAGGGCAGACCGCCGGTGACGAACCTGTACTCCTCGGCGGTCTTCATCGGCTGGGCGTGCGTGCTGATCGGCATCATCCTGGAGAAGATCCACAGGATCGGCCTCGCCGGGATGGCCAGCGCGATCATCGGTTTCACCACGCTCATCGTCGCGCACAACCTCGCCAACACCGGCGACACGATGGAGATGATGCAGGCGGTGCTCGACTCCAACTTCTGGCTCGCCACGCACGTCGTCGTCGTCACCATCGGGTACTCCGCCACGTTCCTCGCCGGATTCCTCGCCATCGCCTTCATCCTGCTCGGCGTCCTCACGCCGCTGCTCCGGGACGACCGGGGCAAGGCGCTGTCGCGCATGATCTACGGGGTGATCTGCTTCGGCGCCGTCGCCAGCTTCGTCGGCACGGTGCTCGGGGGCATCTGGGCCGACCAATCGTGGGGCCGCTTCTGGGGCTGGGACCCCAAGGAGAACGGCGCGGTGCTCATCGTGCTGATGAACCTGCTGATCCTCCACGCGCGCTGGGGCGGGATGATCCGCGAGCGCGGCGTCGCCGTGCTGGCGGTGTGCGGGAACATCGTCACGTCGTGGTCCTGGTTCGGGACTAACATGCTCGGTGTCGGACTGCATTCCTACGGGTTCATTGACTCGGCGATCTTCTACATGCTGCTGTTCGTCTCGTCGCAGCTGGTCGTCATGGCGATCGGGCTGACGCCGTGGAAACACTGGCGGAGCTTCAACCCGAAGGTCAAGGCGAAGCGAGAGCCTCAGCCCCGGGTTCAGCAGCAACCGGCGTAGGAACAAGCCCAACAACCGCGCTCCGTGCCACGACAACGCCTCTTCGGCGCTGGAGTGTCTTTGAAACGCACCTCGTGAAAGCACTACAACGCCGCAGCGGCGTTGTAGTGGCACGGGCTCGTGTCGTGGCACGGGCTCGAGTTGTGGCACGGTCGTTGATCAGTCCGTCGCCGGCTGGCAGTAGCACGATGAGGTCGGCGACACGTCCTTGCGGGGCCACGCCGCGGCGATCCGCATGTTCAGCGCATCGGCTTCTGCCGTCCTGCCCTGAGCCTTGAGCGCGTTCTGAAGGCCCAGCAGCGCCCAGCCGTTCTCGCGGTTGCGGCGCAGGTCCTCGCGGTACACGCGTTCGGCCTCGCCGTAGCGGTTGTCGCCCATCAGCAGCGCGCCCAGCGCGTGCCGGACCGGGAGCATCCACCCCGGGGGCTCGTCGTACACGAGCGCATCCTCGGCGGCGACGCCCCGACGGAGGATCTCGAAGGCCTCCGACGTGCGGCCCTCGCGGTAGGCGAGCTCGCCCTCGAGCATCGCCCGCGCGATCGGCAGCACATCGTGGACGTGGTTGTTGAAGACCCACCAGTCCACCGGGACCCTGGCGATCGCCTCCTCGAATGCGGCCATCTCGATGCGCGCCTCCCCGGTCCTGCCCAGCGCCGAGAGCGCGATGCCACGGGCGTAGAGCCTCACGGCGCGGCTGAGCAGGCGGAACTCGGCGGGCTCGGGGACCTCCAGGATCTCCTCCCACCTGCCGAAGCGGATCATCACGTGCAGCGACGTGGACATGATCCCCTCGACGAGCTCGGGCATCTGGCGGATGAACTCCTCGGGGATCTGGCTCTCGAGCTCGTTGGCCGCCCGGATCGCGGTCTCGTAACGACCCTCCATCATCGACGCGAACGCCAGGAAGTGCAGGTTGTGCGCGTAGTACAGCTGGTAGAAGCCCTGCTCCTTGTTCGCGGCCTCGAAGTAGGCACGGTCCGCGTCGATCGCGGCCTCGTTGGCGAGCGCCGCATCGTCGTAGCGGCCCACGCGGATGAACACGTGCGAAGGCATGTGCACGAGGTGCCCAGAAGCCGGGACGAGATGCGCCAGACGCTCGGCGGCGGGGACGGCGCAATCGGGGTCCTGCGAGGCCTCGACGGCGTGGATGTAGAAGTGGTTGGCGCCGGCGTGATCCGGACGCATCGCGATCACACGCTCGAGCGTGTCCACGACCTCCTCGATGCGGCCCTTGGGCTCGCCGTCGCTCGTCCAGTAGTCCCAGGGCTGGAGGTCCATCAGCGACTCGGCGTACAGCGCGCCGATGTCCGGATCGTTGGGGAACCTCGCCCACGCGCTACCCAGCGATTCGGCGTACGCCTCGTCGAGACGGCGCCGGTCCCTCGGCGGGGGCCACGCGTACCGCGCGTGCACCGATTCGATCAGGGCACGCTCGGCGGGTGTGACGGTGTCGATGAGCTCCATCGCGCGGGTCATCGCGCTGTAGGCGTCGCGCGACCGCTGCTCGGTCATGTCAGGATCATTGATGTTCATCCCGTTGGCGTACGCGATGCCCCAGTACGCCATCGCGCAGCCGGGGTCGTTGGCCGCGGCCTCGAGAAAGGCGCGGACCGCTTCGTCGTGGTTGAACCCGTAGAGGAGCTGCATCCCCTGGTCGAACCACCGCTGCGCGGCACGAGATGTTGTGGTCACGCGGCGCGAGTAGTCGCCGAAGCCGCCGTAGAGGCTAGCCCCGGTGGCCCCCGGGGTCTGCGGCGCCAGCGGCGCCGGGGCCGTCGCGCAACCGGTTGCGAACAGGAATGCCGAGAGGATCGGCACGGCAAGGGTGTAGGGAAGTCTCATGGTGTGTCTCCGGGCTCCAGGCGGAAAGCGGCCCTGACGGCTGCCAGCGTACCCGGGAGTTCAGGATTACAGACCATAAGAAATCCCCGGATCGAACCCTCAGGCCCACTCAACCCCCCACTGGCGAACGCCGAAATCCCGGCTATCATGACCGCCCCAAGCCGCCGGCGCGGGGATCGACGGACGGTGCCCAAGCGCCGGAAATCGAGTGTTCACGGGCGATTGGCGCAGTTGGCTAGCGCGCCTCGTTGACATCGAGGAGGTCACTGGTTCAAGTCCAGTATCGCCCACTTTTCCACAGGGGTACCCGGTCCGGCAGGACCGGGTTTTTTCATTGAAGGATCCCTCGGCGTGGGCCCACCTGGCGTCAACGACTGACTCCCCCAATCATGGGGAACTGCGCACAGCTCGGGCGCTGACCGGTGACTGATCACCCCGAGAGACGCGACCCGATATTCCATTCAAGATCAATGATATCAATGATTTACGGCTGATATCAGGGCTCGTGTCGCCCAGGTTGCGGGCCCGCACGTCACTGCGGACCTGCCCGGGAATCGCCAGAAATCATGGTTTTCTCGGACTCCAGGAACATGCCGATCGGCGTTTTTCGCGTCCGAGAGTTGTGCACCGGCGCGAAATTCCGTCCTGAGGCCCTCTTGATCGCCGATACAGTGTGCGGTAACAATATGTATGTGAGTGCTTACCAAGTCGATTGGGCCCGGGGGCCGCTGGTCTTGTGATCGGCGGACGGCTAACCGGATAGGGCCTCCCCCGCTCCTACCGTTTCTGCAGAAAGGAATGCATCGATGAACTTGAAGACACGAATGCTGGCCATCGCCGCTCTGGTCACCGCCGCTGGCGGGACCTCGGCGATCGCGGCGCCAACCACGGACGCCGATGGTGTTCGCGCTCTGGTTGCTGAAATGATCGCCGACGCGGAGTCCCGCTCCAGCCTGCTGCAAAGCGGCGGCACCGCGGGCCACAACGGTCACTTCTTCCTCTCCTCCGCCGACGGAAACTTCACCCTGAACTTCTCCGGCCAGTCCCAGACGCGTTACACGCTGAACTTCAACGACGACAACGCCGTTGATGACTTCACCCCCGGCTTCAACCAGCCCCGCACCGCGCTGCGCTTCGACGGCCAGATCTACGGTGAGTTCGGCTACGCGATCCAGGGCATGTTCAACCGCGCCGGCGGCGGCTTCACCCTCGAGGACGCCTACATCCACACGGACCTCGGCGACGGCCTGACCCTCCTCTTCGGTCAGCTCCGCATGCCCGTTCTCTGGGAGGACATGCTGTCCGAGACCCACTCCCTCGCCGCTGATCAGTCCGTCGTGAACGCGGTCTTCGGTCAGGGCCGCAGCCAGGGTATCTGGCTTCACCAGTCCAACGAGGACTGGCGCTGGTGGGCCGGCTTCAGCGACGGCCTCAACTCCGCGAACAGCGACTTCGGCGCCTCCCCCGCGGACTGGGCGCTGACCGGCCGCCTGGAGTTCAAGGCTGACGGCGACTGGTCGCAGTTCGACCAGTTCACCTCCGCCTCGGGCTCCGCGTACGCCGCGAAGCTGGGTCTCGCCGCCCACTGGCAGCAGAGCCCGGACGCCCCTCTGGCCAACCAGACCGACGTGTTCGCGTACTCGATCGACGGTCAGGCTGAGGGTGACGGCTGGAACGCCTACGTCGCGTTCGTCGGCCTGCACACCGCCCCCGATGTCGGCACCGACACCGATGACTTCGGCATCGTTGCCCAGGGCGGCATCTTCGTCTCCGACGATTGGGAAGTCTTCGGGCGCTGGGACCTCGTCTCCCCCGACAGCAACCGTGCCGGCAACGATGACTTCAACACCATCACCGTCGGCGCCAACTACTACATCCACGGGCAGGCCGCCAAGTTCACCGTGGACCTGCAGTGGTTCCTCAACGACTCCGCCGGCAACGACCTCGTCAACGGCATCGCCGCCAGCAACAGCCTCGGCCTGACCCCGAGCGCTGAGAACGACGAGATCGCGATCCGCGCTCAGTTCCAGCTTCTCTTCTGATTCGAGTCTGATCTTGATCAGCATTCAGGCGTGCTCCGGAGATCTCCGGAGCACGCCTTTTTCATTGTCGCAACGGCCCGACCCAGTAGGCCGCGGGTGCGTTGGATTCCGGGATACGGCCCTGTTCTCAGGGCGCTGCCGGCTTCGTCGGCCAAGGTCATTGATTCACAATCTCTTAATTGACAGCCGATTACAGCCCGTTGACGGTCATACGCTTCGCCCTCATAAGGAATTCAAGCAGTGCGCTCACACCGCAGCTCCGGTGGATGACCATGGGGATCCTCATCGGTTTGTATGCTAGTGCTATCAAACTTAAAGGCTGGGGGGCCCCAAGCCGCGTTCGCAGCAAGGCACGTTCGTACCGGATCAGAACAACCCCGGTTTTCCTCCTTCAGAAAGGAATGCATCGATGAAGATCAGAACCTCCATTCTGGCGATCGCCGCGCTGGCGACCGCCGCTGGTGGAACCACCGCACTGGCCGATGATGCTGACGGGGTTCGCGCGCTTGTCGCCGAAATGATCGCCGACGCCGAATCACGCTCAAGCCTGCTCCAGAGCGGCGGCACCGCTGGGCACGACGGGCACTTCTTCCTTTCCTCCGCCGATGGCAATTTCACGCTGAAGATGTCCGGCCAGTCTCAGACCCGCTACACCGCGAACTTCAACGACGAGGTCGCCCCGCGCGATGACTCCGTTTTCGGGTTCTCCCTGCCGCGCACCATGCTGCGCTGGGAAGGCCAGATCTACGGCGAGTTCGGCTATGCGATCCAAGGCTACTTCAGCCCTGCGGGTGGCGGCTTCATGCTCGAAGACGCATATGTCCACACGGACATTGGCGACGGTATGACCCTCTATTGGGGTCAGGGCCGGACCGGCTTCATGACCGAAGATGCCCTGTACGAGCAGGACTCGCTCGCGGTGGATCGCTCCGTGGTGGACGCGGTCTTCGGCCAGGGCCGTAGCCAGGGCATCGCCCTCGCGCAGCAGCAGGATGAGTGGTCCTGGGAGGTCGCGTTCACCGACGGTTTCCGCTCGGCGAACAGCGACTTCGGCGCCTCCCCCGCCGACTTCGCCCTCACCGCCCGAGTTGATTTCAAGGCCGCCGGTTCCTGGGATCAGTTCAGGGACTTCACAAGCGCCCGCGGCTCCGAATACGGCGCCAAGCTCGGTGGCGCCATCCATTTCCAGGACGGCCCGGACACCCCCGCCTCCAGCGGCACCAAGCAGCTCGCCTACACGATTGACGGCATGGCCGAGGGCGACGGCTGGAACTGCTTCATCGCTTTCGTCGGGACCGATACCGAGGTCAACGGCGGCGCCAGCAGCACCGACTTCGGTTGGCTTGTTCAGGGCGGCGTCTTCGTCTCGGACGACTGGGAACTCTTCGGCCGCTTCGACATGGTTTCCCCGGACAGCAACCGGGCCAACAACGATGACTTCAGCACCATCACGCTCGGCGCCAACTACTACATGCACGGCCAGGCCGCCAAGCTCAGCTTCGATCTGTGCTGGTACCTGAACGAAACCGACAACAACGATCTCGTCAACGGCACGGCCGCCGGCTTCGGTTCGGCGCTCGGCTCCAGTCTGGGCCTGCTGCCCTCGGCTGAGAAGGATATGGTCGCGATCCGCGCCCAGTTCCAGCTCCTCTTCTGATCCACCCGGCGTTCACCGAACGCCGAACATCGGATACAAACCGCAGCGGCGTCGGGCGAGTCCCGGCGCCGCTGTTGCTTTTGCATTCCGTGAAGAATCACTGCCCTGCAGCGATCAGTCGCATCCCTGCCCGAAGCCGGTCAGCAGTATGCCCAGATCAGCCGTGTCCACGACGTTGTCGCCGTTCAGGTCGCCCACGGGGCCGCCTGAGCCGAACGCGCTGAGGAGGATCCCCAGATCGGCGGTATCCACCACGCCGTCGTTGTTGAGGTCGGCGATCAGACCGGTCGTGAATGTGAAGACGCCGGGGGTCGAGGTCGTGGTTCCGCCGATGCCGTTGGCGGTGATCCCCCAGAAATACACCGTGTGGCAGTCCAGCGTGCCGTTTGGGATCAACCACGATGAGGCAATGACGTTCGTGGTGACAACGGTGTTGATCAGGTCCGGGTCGGTTGCGATTGTCACGTCGTAGCTTGTGGCGTCTTCGGCATCTTCCCAGTTCAGCAGCGACGCGACGTTGACTCCTGCCGCGCCATCGGGCGGTGATTCGAGTGAGAAATCAATCGGGTTGGGTGTCTGGGGGCTGAACCTTCCCACCCAAGTTCGCCAGGACGTCGTGCGGTACTCGCCGTGCCCCCAGAAGACGCCCGGTTCGACCGGGTCCTCCTGGATGCCGGCGTAGTCGCCCCAGCGGTCGAGGGTCTCCGGGCTCGTGCTGCTCTTGAGAACGACGCCCTGGCGGAACGTCCCGGGGGGATCGGTCGCTCGACGCACGGCCCGACTGACCGAGATGAACTCGTCGGCGGAGGACCTGTTGAAGACGATGGCCGCGTTCCCGGCGCTGTCGGCGCTGATGTCGGCGCACCACGTGTGCACACCGAAGCCCTCGTCGATCAGTCCGGTCTGCGTGAGTGTCGGCTCGCTCCCGCTCGCGGGCCAGCCGTTGAGGGCGATCTCGTACCATCGCGCCTTGCTGGTCATCCGGACATCGAAGGGCCCGCCCGGGCCCTGCTCGGTCACCCGGGTGTTGTGCGCGATCCACATTGAGCCGTTGCGCACCACGCCGTGCTTGATGCGCCAGTCCACGGTGTCGGCGAGGTTGGTGGTCCCGAGCTGATCGGCGTCCACGGGGCCGTTGAACGTCGGCACGGAGAGCTGGTATTCGGTGAGCGCCGGCGCGCCGTTGGGATCCGTGATCGCCAGGAGCCGGAGCAGGTTGTTCGCATCGGACCACGGGGAGACGAAATACTGCGCCGGCGGGGCGGTGTCGGGGTTCATGACCGCGCCGGTCGGTGGGTTGAACGTCGAGACCCGAACCGGGTTCATGGCGACCTTCCCGGCGAGCAGCTGCGCCTTGTCGAAGATGAAGATCCACGCCCCGAGCGGCTCGCCGAAGAAGTTGCACGTGATCGAGATCGAGCCCTCGTCGATCCCGAGGATCGGGTAGTCCATCCCCGTGCCGAAGTCGGTCATGTCCACGCGGTGCTTGATCCAGGCGCCGTTGGGGTCGGCATCGTCTGAGATCGCGATGTCGAGGTACATGCGTCCGCCGGTGTGCTCGCCGGCGGCAACGACGAAGCGGTCGGTGTGCGTGTCGTACTGCGCGACCGGGTCGAAGACGAACGTCCCGGCGCCGACATCGCCCCAGAACCCGAAGGGGCCGGAGAGCGTCCTGGCGAACGTCTGCGAGCCGTCGGACTTGTTGCGGATCGTCAGCCTGGAGTTGACGACCACCACGACGTGATCGGGGCCGACGGCGATCTCGGGATCGGGCGGCCTGGCCCCGGTGCTCTGGTCGCCCAGAAACCCGAAGTCCGGACCGCTCCCGCGGACATCGATCTCGGGGGGCTCGGGCGTGAAGTCCGGATCGAAGACCGGCCAATCGGCGCCGGTGCGCTCGGCGAGCAGGCTCCCCGGCGACCGCTCCGGCTCGACCGCCCCAGGTGCGGGCGGATGACCGCCTTGGCGCGACATGACGCCGCCGACCGCAAAGCCGCACAGGGCCAGCAGCGCGGCCACGCTTGTTCGGGAGCGGCTATCCACCGGAGCGATTCACCCCTCGATCAGTTGCACCCCTGCCCGAAACCGTCGAGCAGGACGCCCAGATCAGCCGTGTCCACGATGTTGTCGCCGTTGAGGTCGCCCAGGGGGCCGGCCGAACCGAAGACGCCGAGCATGAGTCCGAGGTCCGCGGTGTCCACCACGCCGTCGTTGTTGAGGTCGGCGATCAGCCCGGTCGTGAACGAGAAGACGCCGGGGGTCGAGGTCGTGGTCCCGCCGACGCCGTTGGCGGTGACGCCCCAGTAGTACAGCGTGTCGCACGAGAGCGTCGCGTTCGGGACCGCCCACGAGGAGGCAACGACGTTCGTGGTGACGACGGTGTTCACCAGGTCGGGATCGGTCGCGATGGTCACGTCGTAGCTTGTCGCGTCCTGCGCGGACTCCCAATCCAGCGTGGGTGCGACTTCGACCGCCGGGGCGCCGTCCGGCGGGTCGAGCAGCGTGAAGTCGATCGGGTTGGGCGTCTGGGGGCTGAACCGCCCGACCCAGGTGCGCCAGGACGTCGTGCGATACTCGTTGTGGCCCCAGAAGACGCCGGGATCGACCGGGTCCTCCTGGATGCCGGAGTAGTCGCCCCAGCGGTCGAGATCCTCGGGGGTTGAGCTGATCTGCATGAAGACCGGCTGACGGAACGTGCCCAGGGGATCGGTCGAGCGGCGGACGGCCCTGGAGACCGAGACAAACTCGTCCGCGGAAGACCGGCAGAAGACGATGCCCGCGTTGCCCGCGTCATCGACGCTGATGTCGGCGCACCAGGTGTGGATCCCGGTCCCGGCGTTGATGGTGCCGGCCTGCCTGACGGTGGGGTTGGAGCCGCTGGTGGGCCAGCCGTTGAGCTCGATCTCCATCCAGCGGACGCGCGCGATCGGGTCCTGCATGAAGGGCCCGCCCTCGCCGTCGGGGTCGTTGGTGTTGTGCGCGACCCACATGGAGCCGTTGCGGACAACGCCGTGCTTGATGCGGAAATCCACCGTCGAGACGAGATTGGATGTCCCGAGCTGGTCGGCACCCGGGGGCTGCGTGTAGCCGAGCGGCACCCCGAGGGCGTACTCGTGCAGGACGGGCGAGCCGAGCGGGTCGGTGACCGCCTTGAGCAGGATCTGCGTTGAGCCGCCGAAGTAGGTCGTGGCGAAGTACTGCGCCGGGGAGTCGGCGTCGTAGTTCATCATGGCGCCCAGGACGTTGGGTCCGCCGGCGGCCTGCACCGCGTTCATGCTGATGGTCCCGGCCATCAGGTCGGCCTTGTCGAGGATGAAGATCCAGTTGCCGATCGGTGAGGCGAAGAAGTCGGACGTCAGGTACACCGCGTCCTGATCGATTCCCAGGATCGGGTAGTCGATGTCGCCGCCGTAGGAGCTGACGTTGATGCGGAACTTGTTCCAGGAGCCGTTGGGATCGCTGTCATCGGAGATCGCGATGTCGAGAAGCTGCTGCGAGCCGGATCGCTCCGATGCGGCGACGATGAAGCGGTCGGAGTAGGTGTCGTACTGCGCGATGGGATCGAAGACGAACCCGCCGGCGCCTTGCGCGCCCCAGAAGCCGCCGCCGCCGACGATGTCCTGGCTGAAGGTCTGCCCCCCGTCGCTCTTGCGGCGGAAGATGATGCGCCCGTTGACGACGACGACGACGTGATCGGGCCCGACGGCGACCTCGGGATCGGGCGGGCGCCAGCCGGTGTTCTGCGTGCCGATGAAGCCGAAGTCGGGCCCAACGCCTCTGACGTTCACGTCCGGCGGCTCGGGGACGAAGTTCGGATCCCACACCGGCGCCGCCTCGTCTGCGGCGGCGACGGAGCCCGGCGTGACCGCGGGCCTGGGCGCCACCGCGATCGGCTCCGGCGCCGTCAACGACGCGGGGCGGCGCAGTGTCACGCCGACGCCGTTGGAATCACGGTCTGTTCTGCCGTTCCACGCCAGCGCGATTTGATCGGCGCCGGTCCAGATGGACCGCGCCGCGACGGAGCCGATGGTCAGGCGTTGGCGGCCCTCGTCGATGGTGTTGAATCGCTCGGGTTCGCCGAGGGCGACGCCTCGCGCGTCGAAGCGCTGCGCCAGGATGTCCGAGCCGCGGGCCTCGCGCTCCCCCCACTCCTCGGGGTCTGGCGCGGAGCGCTCCTCGACGTTCCAGCTCACCATCGTGCGCCCGTCGGGCGCCGAGGCGACCGCCACGCCGCTGAGCCACCCCTCGCCGCACTCGGCGACGACCGTTTCGGCGCCCGCGGGATTGCCGGAAGCGTCGAAGCCGCGGCGCATCACGTTGTAGCCCCGGTCGCCGCGGCGCATCCAGGCGATCGTCGCCCGGCCCTTCGCATCGACGCCGATCGAGGGCTCGATGTCCTGCGCCCAGGTGGATTCGGCGATCGGCATCGCCTTCCCCCGGGTCAGGTCCGACGCGAGGCGCTGCATCCACAGCGGCGCGGGTCTGCCGGAATCATCCCGGGCCGAGCCGACCACGAGGAAGCCGTCAGATGCTGCGGTGACGATCGGCGAGTGCGCTCCGCGAGCGCCGAGCGCGATCTCTTCGGACAGCGGCCTGCCCTGCGCATCGAACGCGCGCGTGACGGCGGATGACTGACCATCGCCAGTCGAGGTCCAGGCGACGAGCGCGCGGCCAGCCTGATCGATCGCCACGGAAGGCGCGTTCTGCTCGCCGGCTCTCGTCGCATTGACCGCGAACTCGTCCGATGTCGCAACCGCGCCCAGCGGCGTCGCCTCGTACCACCGACCGACGATGCCCGAGCCCGAGCCGTCCTGGTGGCTGCTCTCCCAGACGATCAGCGCGGCGCCGGACGCCGGATCGAAAGCGACAGCCGGGCTGGCCTGCGCGCCCTCGATGTGCTGGTTGACGTGGATCTCCGTCCCGAGGGCTCGGCCCAGGGGATCGACCAGCTGGGCGAAGACACCGAAAGCGCCGTCTTCCTGACGCCGGCTCGACCACACGACGAGCATCCGTCCCTCGGCGTCGGCGGCGATCGCCGGCTCGTACTGCGTGCTGCCGGTCCAGGTGTTGGCGGTCAGCTCCGTGGTGACGGAGTCCGACGCCGCAGACAGGCTGGTGTTGGCGTGCTCACAGCCGGTGATGGCGGCGCCGGCGAGGGCGGTGATCAAGGCGGCGACAGCGACGATGGATCGGTTGGGGTGCTGCATCGTGTTGCGGGATCCGGGTTTGGAGTCGGTCGGTCAGGGCTCGGCGGCGTCCGGAAACCGGGCGCCACGACACGGCGACAGGGCCCTGATGAATGCGATATCAGGGTCCCGTACAGGCCACCGAGTGTATCGGGAACCCGACCGGATCCAAAGCATCAACCGGGGATTCCATCGAAATGGAGGCGACGCAGGCGCCGCTGAGGGGCGTTCAGGGGCAGGACATCCCGAACTCGCCGAGCAGGAGTCCCAGGTCCGCCGTGTCCACGACGCCGTCATTGTTGAGATCGCTGTAGGGGTGGTCGCCGCCGAAGTGACCGAGAAGCAATCCCAGGTCGGCGGTGTCCACGGTCAGGTCGCCGTTGATGTCGCCGACGAAGGGGTCCTGGATGATGTCGTAGGTGTTGGTGAAGATCTGGCCCTCGGTGGAGGCATAGGTCGTGGTGAGCACGACCGTCCCGATGTGCGTCGCGGCCGGGCAGGAGCCCGACGGCACGATGACCGGGTCGCTGGCCGAGCCGGTCTTGAAGAGCCCGATCCGCGCGATCAGCCCGCTGGTGTGCTCGTCGGGGAACTTCGTGAACCAGGGATCGACGAAGAACTCGTCCGGGTCTGTGACCACGGTGTCGTGGTCGTAGGCGGCGCCCCCGTAAAGCGATCGCACCGCGGTCGCGTAGATGACCGAAGGCGCGGCGAACGCGAACCCATCATTGACCGTGACACCGCCGAACGGCGGGGGGTAGTGGTAGAGTTCGAAGGGCGCCCCGGGATCCAGCACGATATGGATCGCCGAGGTGGTCCAGCGATCATCGCCGAGCACGTCGGTCGAGATCTCGAAGCAGAAGTGCGTGACGCCGCCGTCGTACGCCGGACTCAGCGAATCTTCGCCGAGCCGGACCGTGGAGGTATCGACCCGCGCTGCATTGATCACGCCGCCGCCGGGACCGGCGATGTTCTGGCAATCCTGGCTCCCAATGACCGCGAGCAACATCCCGAGGTCGGACTGCCCGACGAGTTCGTCACCGTCGAGATCCGCTAACAGTCCGGGTCCCGTGGCCCCATAGCTGCCGAACAAGATCCCGAAGTCGGCGGAATCAACGATTTGGTCACCGTTGAGGTCAGCCGGGCACCCGCCGGCGAGGCACGGCGCGCTCGCCGCGCCGAGCGTCATCACGGCGAAGATGGAAACACCAACTGTATTACGATTCTGCATCATCGTTCCGTCTCCTTCATGGAGCGCGTGATGACGTTCCGATCGATGTCTTCAGGCATCCGCCAACGCGTCACGCGGGGGTCCGGTTGACACACTACCCGGATCCGGGTTTCTGATGTTCCCAAAAACACGATGTTTCATTGCATATACCGGTTCGGGGTCATCGATTCAGACGACCGTCAGCGGGAATCCGCCCCGTCCGGCTCGATCCCCGCCAGCTTCCGCCGGCGCTCGGCGTCCCGCGCCAGTTCGAGCGCCCGAATGTGCCCCTCGACCTGCGCCAGGCGACGGCCGCTGAGCATGTCCTCGAGCGCGTTCGCCACCGCCTTCTCGATCGTCCAGTAGATCGCGTGCGTGGGGCTGCCCGCGTTGCGCTTGCCCCAGAGCACGTACTTCTTCGTCGCGCTCCACCGCGCCTCGCCGCGGCCGATGGCGATCGACTTGCGCGGAAGCCCCGGCTCGTTGCGGTCCAGCAGCAGCGTCACGCGGCAGCCGACGAAGGCGACGTTCGCGTCGAGACCCGGCATGTTGTCCGGGAGCTTCGGGTTGTGCTCGACCTGCGCGGCGCCGGGCTCGAAGTTGAGCCTGCGGATCGGCTGGCCCTCGGTCTGCGTCTCGAGGTACTCCATCTTGACGACGAGGCTGTCGTACACGGGGTACTTCGGGTCTCGCTCTGCGATGTACGCGAAGTGCGGCACCTCGCCCAGGAGCCCGATGAGCGCCGACTTGCCGCTGTTGATCACCTGCAGCTGCCCGGTCGAGAGCGAGCCCACGCCGTCGAGGCCCTCGGCCTCCACCATGACGCGCAGCGGCGTGTGCACGGAATGCATCGTCGGCGCGTTGACCTGCGCGGGGCCGGGCACGCTGCCGCATCCGGGCGCGACAACGGCAGCCAGCGCCGAGAGAACGGCCAGCGCGATGTAGGCCAGGCTGATCCGCCGACGCGCTCTGGAGATGGTCATCGCTTCGGGTCTCCTGCAAGCGGCGCCGCGGCGCACCGATCGCCGGCGGCGTCCACCACAGGGGGTATCGTCAGGCTCGCCGGGATCCGTTGAAAACCGGCCCCGGTGCGGCGATTCAGGGTTGCCGGGGCGCCGCCAGGGCCGCCTCGCGGCGTGTCGCCTCGTCCCACCAGCGCCGCGCGTCCTCCGCACGGCCGAGCCGATCGAGCATCTGCGCCAGCACGCCCGGGTAGTGCGGGTCCCGCTGGTCGAGCTCGCAGGCGCGCTCCATCGTCTCGACGGCGCGGTCGGTCGAGCCCAGCTCGAAGAGCGCCACGGCCAGGTCGTTGTGCGCCGAGGCGCTCTCGGGCTGCGTCTCAACCACGCGGCGCAGCTGCGGGATCGCCTCGCCGGACCTGCCGCGCGAAACGAGGTACAGCCCCAGCGCCGACCGCAGCGCCGTGTCGTCGGGGGTCCGCTCGACCCCATCGCGGTACACCGTCTCGGCCTCCGCGTCGCGCCCGAGGACGATCAGCATCCCTGCGAGCTCGCGCCGGACTTCGCCGAACTCCGGGTGCGCCGTAAGCGCTCCGCGGTACAGCGACATCGCCTCCTCGTAGCGCTCCTGCATGCGCAGCACGAGGGCGGCCTCCAGGATGCGGCGCTCGTCGTCGGGATGGTC
Source organism: Phycisphaeraceae bacterium (assembly GCA_020639135.1). GTDB lineage: Bacteria > Planctomycetota > Phycisphaerae > Phycisphaerales > UBA1924 > JACKHE01. The sequence goes on along the minus strand of JACKHE010000002.1, from coordinate 117,649 downwards.
CTGCGCGATCTTCGTCAGGATCGCCGAGGCCGCATCGACCTGCCCCAGCGTCAGGCGCAGCCAGGCGAGGCGCCCGTCCACGCCGGCGGTGTGCATGGCGCCGAGACCGAAGGAGAGACGCTTGGCGAGCTCGTACCGCTCGATGCCCCGCCGTGCCGCGGCGCGGTGCTCCTCCTGCACCATGTTGAAGTGCCCCTGGAAGACGATGTGCCCCGGGACGGCGACACGGCGGTCGTCGAAGTCGCCGGCCGTGCGGATCGCCTTGACGAGGAAGGCGTCGGCGACCACCGGCGTCGCGAGCAGCACGACCGCGATCAAAGCCCAGCCGGAAGGCCGGATCCCGCCGGCGCGCTTGAGCTGGAACGAGTGCAGCCGCACATCCCTGTCCCGCAGCACGCGCCACGCCTTCCACGCGAGGAACGCGCCGCAGCCGGCGAGCCCCACCGCGAAGAGCATCGGGATCATCCCGTAGGCGCCGCGAGTCGCGTAGAACACCGCCGCGAAGACCACGGCGACGAAGAGCTCCTCGGCGAGCGAGCAGTCGTACACCCGCCTCGGCGCCTTGTCCCTGGGTTTGCCCTTCAAGATGGATGGCTTTGCGAACCGGAACGACAGCGCCTCGTTGGGGCAGACGCTGACGCAGTCCATGTCCTTCATGCAGCCGGGGCTGACGACCATGCCGAACTCGCGGATCTCCTCGTGAACCCGCACGTTCGAGGTGCAGGCGGCGGTGCAGTGGCCGCAGCCCTGGCACCTGTCGTGATCCACGACGATGCGCCCGACGGAGAGCTTGTCGAGCACGCCGAAGAACCCGCCGTAGGGGCAGCCGTACGCGCAGAACCCCTTGGCCCCGAGGAAGTACACCGAGGCGAAGCCGATGACGAGCAGGAACGGGATCGCGACCCAGATCCCGGCGAAGGTCTTCCAGAAGTCGTCGGTCAGTGTCGCGTTGATGAGCTGATCGGGTCGCCTGGGGACGGCGTCGCCCAGGTACACCAGCCCCGCGGGCCACCACGATTGCATGAGCGGGACGACCGCCTCGCGCTCGACCGTCGGCCAGACGAACATGTACAGCGCCAGCAGCAGCGGCGCCCAGCCGAGCAGCCGCGTGCGGAACTGCCGGGGCCGCACGCCGAGCTTCTTCATGATCCAGCCGCACCAGTCCTGGAGCGCGACGATGTGGCAGCCCCAGCCGCAGACGAATCGCCCCGCGACGAGCACGGAGAACATCGCGAGGACGAGGAAGATGAACCCCGCGTTGACCAGCCCCCGCTCGAGCGTGTACATCGCCTCGCTCGGCTCGACCGGCGAGACCGTCCGGCCGCTGATCTTCCACTGGATGATGTGCGCGATGATCAGCGCGTTGAGCGCGACGAGCGTGACCGCCCGGCGGACGGCGTTGCGCGACCGCTTGATCCCGGGTCCGGGCGGGTTCGGCGCGAGCAGTTGGGGCAGGGGAATATTGCTCATCACAAAGTAGTTTCGGCACAACGGGGCGCCCCGGCGCCGAGCGTTCGGCGCAGAACGCCGCGCGGGCACGTCCGAGAATCACCGCGCGCCGCCACAAGCGCACCAAACAGGACGAAACAATCCGGACATTGGCCCCGGGGCGGCGCTCGCATCGCCTGAACTATAGAGACTCAGCGACTTTCCCGAAGAGTCGTTGCCGGTTCGAAATGCTGGGTTAGAGTTGATTGAGATCCACCGGGCTGTTTTTTTGGTATCCCAGCGCCCGGCTGGCGGGAGGTCAGGATGCACAAACCGATTTCGTTCGTCGCCATCGGCGCCGCCGGCGCGGCCATCGCGCTGTCGTTCGTCGCCGTCTCGGTCGCCCAGCAGCCGCAGAGCGTGGGCAGGGTCGCCGAGCGCGCCTCTGAGCAGCCCATGACCGGTTCCAGCGCCGGCGTTGACATCATCGATGTCGAGATCTCCGAGTGCTTCGCCGCCAGGGAGTGGGGCCGGGTCGGCTCCTACCCCACCGGCTACGCCGCCTTCGCGATCAGCACGCAGTCCCACAACGTCGGGACGGTCCCCGTCGAGTGGTACACCCCCGGCGCCATCGGGCAGGTCCTCGACAACCGCCACCCGTTCATCGGGCAGAACATGTACCGCCTGCGTGACGGCCGCCTCGAGCAGATCGGGCAGGCCTTCATCAAGCACGGCTTCTTCTCCGAGAACGCCATGTGCGACCCGCAGCCCGACGGGCAGCACCTGGGCGTCGGGTGCTTCGACACCTACGACACCGTCTCCAACCAGATCCAGCAGTACCTCGGGCCGCGCTCGGAGGTCAACCCCCAGACCGGTTACTGGGAGCCCTGCGGCTCGCACTTCGACACCGGGCTCATCGGCTACCCCGCGTCTGACCCCGGCGACTGCATCCGCACGCACGGGACCTCCGGGCACACCGTCACCGAGCACCGCCTGAGCGTGTACGACCAGGACATCCTCGACGCCGACGCGAACACCGACCTCTTCATCGAGGGGTTCTACATCGTCGCCGGCGACGAGAACACCGCCAACAACTGGCGCCACGAGCGCACGCAGCTCGACTACGACTTCGGGCTGTCCCGCTGGGTCTTCACCGACATCGGGCCGCAGGTCCTGTCGCCGGTGATCGAGCAGTGGGCCGACGAGTTCGACTACACCCTGCCCGCGGCGGACGGCGACGCGATCGTCGGGCTGCGCGTGGTCGATCTCGGCTCCGGGTTCTACCGGTACGAGTACAACGTGTACAACATGGACATCGACCGCGAGCTCGAGTCGTTCAGCGTCCCGATCAACGACGGGATCAACCTCTTCCTGCTCGGCTTCCACGCCCACCCCGAGGACGAGGAGGTCCTCTACTCGATGAGCGACTGGACGCCGACGGTCACCACCGACGCGATCACCTGGACCCCCCCGGCGCCCGACACCAACGCCGGCGAGGACTTCTCCAACACCATCCGCTACGGGACGATGTACACGTTCTGGTTCACCACCGACGTGGCGCCGTCGGCCGCGAAGGTCGCGCTGACGCACCGCAAGCCCGGCGCCGACGGGACGATCACCGCCGCCGTCAGCGCGCCGTGCTCGCTGCTGGCCGACATCAATGGCGACGGCGTCGTGGACACCGCCGACCTGGGCGTGCTCCTGAGCCAGTTCGGGACGATGGGGCCCGAGGCCGACCTCAACGGCGACATGGTGGTGGACACCGCCGATCTGGGTCAGCTGCTCACGGAGTTCGGCAGCAACTGCTTCGCGGGCTGACCCCTGCGGCGGCGCAACGCGTTGCCGGAGCGGGAGATTCCCGATTTTTCTTGCCGGAATCGAACCGCGCCCGGTAAGCTCGTCGCGGTTCGACACTCTCGCCAATCAACGAGCCATCGAGATGCGCCACACACGACTGATCCGCAGCGCCGCCCCCGCTCTTGCCGCGGCGCTGCTCGCGCTGCACCTGTCTTCGCCCGGCGCCGGGGCCGATGTTCGCGGCGGCGCCGGTGTTCTCGACGTCGAGATCATCCAGGCCACCGACCCCATGAAGTGGGGCCGGGAGGGCGTCTATCCCAACGGCCGCATGGGCCTGGGGATCCTCACCACGAGCCGCAACGTCGGGACCGTGAACGTGGATTGGTTCCAGGCCGGTTTCCCCGGCGAGACCCTCGACAACCGCCACCCCTTCATCGGGCAGAACTGCTACCGCACGCGCAACGGCCGCCTCGAACAGATCGGCCTCGCCTGGATCAAGCACGGGTTCTTCTCGACCAACGACAACTGCGCCGACGACCCGGGTGATTTCCTCGGCGTCGGCTGCCAGGACACCTACGGCAACTTCACCAACGCCAACCGGCAGTACCTCGGACCGCGCTCCGAGATCAACCCCCTGACCGGATACTGGGAGCCCTGCGGCTCGCACTTCGACACCGGCATGGTCGGCTACCCCGCCGGCGATCCCGGCGACTGCGTGATGACGCACTTCTCCAACTTCGCCCCGCACGACAACGACGATCACCGCCTGCGCATCTCGGATGCGGACATCCTCGGCGCCACGTCGTTCAACAAGTTCTATCTCGAGGGGTTCTACATCGTCGCCGGCGACGAGAACATCGAGAACAACTGGGGCTACCGCCAGTACTTCTTCATCGAGCCCGGTGTTGATCCAGACTGGACGTTCCAGCCCATCACCGCGTTCAAGCAGAACCCGGTCATCGACGACTGGGGCGATGACAGCGTCACCGCATCGCCGACGACCGAAGGCAAGGTCCGCGTCGCGGTCCGCGTCGTTCCCATCGACGCCACGCACAACCGGTTTGAATACAACATCTACAACATGAACCTCGACCGGCAGATCGGATCGTTCTCCGTGCCCATCGGGCCGGGCGTCACGATCACCGACTTCGGCTTCCACGCCCCGGTCGAGGACGAGGAGCCCCTGTTCGCCACCGGCGACTGGACCCCCACACTCGGTCCCGACGCGATCACCTGGAACGCCCCGGCCCCCGACACCAACGCCGGCGAGTCGTTCCCCAACACCATCCGCTACGGCACGATGTACACCTTCTGGTTCACCGCCGATTCCGCGGGCGGGCCGTCCGTGCTGACGCTGACGCAGTTCAAGCCCGGCGCCGAGGGGCCGCTCGCCGCAGCGCTGATCGCTCCCTGCTCGTTCATTGCCGACCTCAACGGCGACGGGGTGGTGGACACCGCCGATCTGGGCATCCTGCTCGGCGCGTTCGGATCGGCCGGGCCCCTGGGCGACCTCAACGGCGACATGATCGTGGACACCGCAGACCTGGGCATCCTGCTGAGCAGCTTCGGCCTCGACTGCATCGCCGGCTGATCCTGCGGCTTCCGCCTGGTGTCCGAAAACCATCCCGCGCAGCGATCACCTCGGGACACGACGGCGGCGCGCCACGCGTGATTTGGCGTTGGATCGGGGTCGCGCCCGGGCTAGACTCGCCAGGAGGCGCCGCAGGTCCGAAGATCCGACCCGGCCCGAGATTCTGAACCCGTGGGGCTGATTTTCCCCTCCCGACACGATCGTCCGCTGGCCCGCTCAAGCCGCCGCGATCGCATGTCGAGAGCAGGGAAGAGACCCCCGACCCGCCCAGCACCGTCCACCCACGCGGACCGCTGCCCCAACACGCCAGCGGCCCGATCTGTCCAGCAGTCGAGAGGAGATCGAACCATGGAGCACCGCCTTGGGCTCATCATCGGTGGCGCCGCTGTCGCCTCGGTTGCGACGACCGTCACCATCCTGCGCCGCTGCGGCGTTCTCGCCGGGCTGACCGCCGCCGCCACTGTCGGAACCGGCGCGCTCGCGGATTCCGCCACCGTCGCCGGGCAGCTCTACGTCTCGGGCCTCTCCCGGCCCGTCGAGATGATCCAGGACCCCGCCAACGACAACGTCCAGTTCGTCGTCGAGCAGTCCGGGCGCATCCGGGTCATCGTTGACGGCGTGCTCACCCTGCCCGATCTGGTCAACATCGCCGGGACCATCGGCTCGACCGCCAACGAGCGCGGCCTCCTCGGCCTGGCCATCCCCCCCCAGGGTGTCGGGCGGAGCGATGAGGACTCCATCTACATCAACCACACCCGCTTCCCCGGCGGCATCAACCCGGACAACGAGACGGTCATCGCCCGCTACCAGCGCACCGCCCCGGGCGCCCTGACGGTCGATGTCAACTCCCGGATCGAGATCCTCACCATCGACCAGGACTTCGCCAACCACAACGGCGGGCACATCACCTTCGGCCCCGACGGCATGCTCTACATCGGCATGGGCGACGGCGGATCGGGCGGCGATCCCAACAACCGCGCCCAGTCCATCAACGTCCTCCTGGGCAAGCTGCTCCGTATCGACGTCGAGGTCAGCGACCCCGTCAACGACACCTACCTCATCCCCGCCGACAACCCCTTCCTCGGCGCCGGCGGCGCCCTCGCCGGGACGCTCCCCGAGATCTTCGCCCTCGGCGTCCGCAACCCCTGGAAGTACAACTTCGATTCCTTCGGCTGCGCCGCCACCAACGCCATGCTCATGGCCGACGTCGGGCAGGACCTCTGGGAAGAGGTCGATTACCTCAGCGGCGACTACGACCCCAGCGTTGCCGCGGATCGCCTCAACTTCGGATGGCGCCACCGCGAGGGCATGCACGATTTCAACACGTCCATCCCCAGCCCGCTCCCCAACTTCGTCGAGCCCATCCACGAGTACAGCCACGGGACCGGATTCTCCATCACCGGTGGGTACGTTTATCGCGGCGCCGCCATGCCGCAGAACCGCGGCCGCTACTTCTTCGCCGACTTCGTCAACTCGCACGTCTGGTCGATGGACGTCAGCGGCGGCGTCGCCTCGGACCTGCGCGAGCATGTCAGTGAGATCTTCTCCGGCGGTCTCTTCTTCAACGGCGTCTCCGCGTTCGCGCAGGACGCCGACGGCGAGCTGTACGTCATCAACTACGGCGTCGGGCAGATCATCAAGATCGTGCCCACCCTGACCACCGGCGACCTCAACGGCGACGGCGCCGTGGACACCGCCGACCTGGGCATCATGCTCAACCTCTTCGGCAACTCGGAACGCCTCGACGCCGACCTCAACAACGACTGCGTCACCGACACCGCCGACCTGGGCATCCTGCTGGGCAACTTCGGCAACTGATCGCGCTCCACAACCAGACACCCGCAGCGCCGAGCGATCGGCGCTTTTTTTGGCGCCGATCCCGGCCCTAAGATCCGTCGCATGCGCGCCCGCCCGGACAAGCAGCGGATCATCGAAGCGCTCCTGGACGCCTACCGCGCCGGCGACTTCCCCATGGCCGACCCAGACTCCGGGGCGATCGGGCTCTACACCGCGCCCCAGCGCGGCGTCATCCCGCTCGAGCTTGGCGCGTTCCACGTGCCCAGGCGGCTGACGCAGCGGCTCAACTCGGCGCCCTTCGTCATTGCCTGCGACACGCGCTTCGCCGAGGTCGTCCGAGCCTGCGCCCTGCCCCGGAGCGAGGACAACGGCGTGTGGATCAGCGAGGACCTGGCCGCGCTCTACGTGCTCCTGCACGAGGCGGGCCATGCGCACAGTGTCGAGGCCTTCATCCCCCACCCGATGACCGGTGAACCGGAGCTCGTGGGCGGGGTCTTCGGCGTCCACATCGGCGCCGCCTTTCTCGGCGAATCCATGTTCCACGCGCCCCCGCCGGGCGGGACCGACGCGAGCAAGGCGTGCCTGGTCCACCTCGTCGCCCACCTCCGCCAGCGGGGGTTCACCCTCTTCGACACGCAGCTGACCAACCCCTTCCTCGAGCGATTCGGCTGCGTGGCGATCCCGCGCCGTCAGTACGAATCCAGGCTCGCTCAGGCGGTCGCCCTCGACATCCCCTGGGCGCCATTCGGGCCCGACTGGCGCCGAGCGCTGTAGGCGGAATCGGCCTACGATCCGCCCTTCTCAGCGCCCCGGAACACGCAGGAACTCACCATGGAAGTCGGCATCGTCGGGCTGCCCAACGTCGGCAAGTCCACCCTCTTCAACGCACTGACCGCCGCCGGCGCGCACGCGGCGAACTATCCCTTCGCCACGATCGAGCCCAACGTCGGGGTCGTCTCCGTCCCGGAGCCGAGGCTCCACACGATCAGCGAGCTGATCAAGTCGGAGAAGATCCTCCCGGCGCCGCTGCGGATCGTGGACATCGCCGGGATCGTCAAGGGCGCCAGCCAGGGCGAGGGGCTCGGCAACAAGTTCCTCTCGCACATCCGGCAGGTGGACGCGATCTGCCACGTCGTCCGCTGCTTCGAGAAGGCGCCGGGGGGCGAGGACATCACGCACGTCGAGGGCTCGGTCGATCCGATCCGCGACATCGAGACGATCGAGACGGAGCTGATCATCGCCGACCTCCAGGTGGTCGAGAGCGCGCTGCCCAAGGCCGAGCGCAACGCCCGCACCCGCGAGCCCGAGGCCATCGCCAGGCTCGAGCTGCTCCAGGCGATCCGGCCGGGGCTCGAGCAGGGCAGGAACGTCCGGCAGATCCTCGCCGAGGGTGTCATCCACGACGACCCCGAGCACCGCCGCATCCTCAAGGGGCTGGGGCTCATCACCGCCAAGCGTGTGCTCTTCATCGCCAACGTGGACGAGGACGACCCCCGGGGCGAGGGCCCCCTGGCGACGAGGGTGCGCGAGCGAGCCGCGGCGGAGGGGATGCTGTGCGTCCCGGTGTGCGCGAAGATCGAGGCGGAGCTGTCGGAGCTCGACGAGGCGGACAGGCTGGAGATGCTCGAATCCGTCGGACTCAGCGAGCCGGCGCTCGACGCCGTCGCGCGCGCTGCGTTCGCGCTGCTGGACATGCACTACTACTTCACCGCCGGGCCCAAGGAGATCCGCGCCTGGCCCATCCCCGTCGGCGCCACCGCGCCGCAGGCCGCGGGTGTGATCCACTCCGATTTCGAACGCGGCTTCATCCGCGCCGAGGTGTACTCCGTCGGCGACCTCGTCGAATACAAGACGGAGAAGGCGATCCGCGAGGCCGGCAAGCTCCGCGTCGAGGGCAAGGCCTATGTCATGCGCGACGGCGACATCACGCACTTCCTGTTCAACACGTGATTTCGCATCGCATCCCCCCACGCCCGGGATGAGCGAAGCGAATCCCGGGATCGATGATCCCCGCAATCCACGAAAAAACCCCGTCGCTTGCGCAAGCGGCGGGGTTCTCCCTTTCGGGATTCGACCGGCCCTCTGGGAGGATTGAGAGCCGATCGAGGTCGGTGTCAGATCAGCCGGACCCCGGGGAAACCCTCAAGGACCGATAACCATGAAGCCCATGTTATCGGGCCTCGTTGCGTACGCAAGCGTGCGGTATCCATTCTGTTGAAAAAACGGAAATCACTGCCGAACATGGGGTTAGTCAACCCTGAACGGCGCCCCGGAACCGGGGGATCGGATCCACTCCCCCGCGGGTTCAGACCCGGGCGACCTCGGCGGTGTAGTTGGGGGATTCCTTGGTGATCCGGATGTCGTGGGGGTGGCTCTCGACCATCCCCGCCGAGGAGATCCGGCAGAACCTGGCGACTTGCCGGAACTCGTCCAGTGTCCCGGCGCCGCAGTAGCCCATCGCGCTGCGGACCCCGCCGACGAGCTGATAGACAAACTCGGCGAGCGGCCCCCGGTAGGCGACGAGCCCCTCGACACCCTCGGGGACGAACTTGATCTGCTCGATCTTCGATTCGAGCTTGTCGGCCTGACCGTAGCGATCGGCGCTGCCGGCGAACATGGCGCCCTCGCTGCCCATGCCACGGTAGCTCTTGTACCGTCGCCCCCTGCTGATGACGAGCTCGCCCGGGGATTCGTCGAGACCCGCGAAGAGCGAGCCCATCATGACGCTGCTGGCGCCGGCGGCCAGCGCCTTGGCGATGTCGCCGCTCATGCGCACGCCGCCGTCGGCGATGACCGGGACGCCCAGCGATTCGGCGACGCTGACGGCGTTCATGACGGCGCTGATCTGGGGGACGCCGACCCCGGTGACGACACGGGTCGTGCAGATCGAGCCGGGCCCGATGCCGACCTTGACCGCGTCGGCGCCGGCGTCGATGAGGTCCCGCGCGCCCTCCTCGGTGGCGATGTTGCCGGCGATGACCTGGACGCTGTGCGCGCCGGCGCTGCGCATCGCCTTGACCTCGCGCACCGTGTTCAGGACGTTCTCGGTGTGCCCGTGCGCGGTGTCCACGACGATCACGTCGGCGCCGGCCGCCAGCAGCGCCTCGACGCGCTCGAGCTGGTGCACGCCCACCGCGGCGCCGCAGCGGAGGCGCCCGTGGTCGTCGGTGCAGGCGGCGGGGAACTGGCTGAGCCGGTCGATGTCGCGCATCGTGATGAGCCCGGCGAGGTTCATCTTGTCATCGACGAGCAGGAGCTTCTCGACCTTGTTCTTGTTGAGGATCCGGTTGGCCTGCTCGAGGGTGGTGCCGGGGGGCGCCGTGACGAGGTTGTCCTTCGTCATCACCTCGGCGATGGGCGTGGACTCGTCCTCGATGAACTTGAGATCGCGGCGTGTGAGGATGCCGAGCACCTTGCCCGCGGTGCGCGCGCCCAGGCCCCCCTGGTCGGTGATCGGGAACCCGGAGACACGGTGCCGAGCCATGGCGCGCCGCGCGTCGGCGACGGTCTCCTCGGGCCCCAGGGTCACGGGGTCGTCGATGACGCCGGAGGCGGAGCGCTTGACCTTGGTGACCTCGCGCGCCTGCGCCTCGACGGGGAGGTTCTTGTGGATGATCCCGACGCCGCCCTCCTGCGCGAGGGCGATGGCGAGCTCCGCCTCGGTGACGGTGTCCATCGGCGCCGAGACGAGCGGGATGTTGATCCGGATCTCGCGGGTCAGGCGGGTGGAGGTGTCGGTGTCGCCGGGGAGGATCGAGCTGCGCCTGGGGATCAGCAGCACGTCGTCGAACGTGATCCCCTGCGCGATGATCTTCTCGTTTTCGAGGTTGTGGCCCATAGCGCAACGTATCACAGGGGCGCTGTTTCGTCAACGTCTGACGGCTCGATCACCGATAGACTCCGCGCATGTCTGCACCCCTCGTCGGCCTCACCTGCGACACCATCGACGGGCGGTCCGTCTGCCCCGGGACGTACACACGCGCGATCGAGCAGGCCGGCGGTGTTCCGCTGCTGCTGCCCAACCGCCCGGCCCTGGCGCCGGTGTACGCCGACCTCTGCGACGCCTTCGTCCTGACCGGGGGCGAGGACCCCGACATGGCGCCCTTCGGCGAGGCGACGCACCCCCGCGCCGTCGTGGTCCATCCCGATCGGCAGGCCTTCGAGACCGCCCTGCTGCGCGAGTTGTCAGCGCGTCACCCCGACAAGCCGACGCTCGGTGTCTGCCTCGGGATGCAGTGGATGGCCCTGCTCGCCGGCGGGACGCTGGATCAGCACCTGCCCGACGCGTGCCCCACCAGCGCGGACCATGCCGACGATCGGACCCACGGTGTCGAGCCCTGCGTTCCGGATCCCTGGGTGACCAGTGGCGTCATCACGAGCAAGCACCACCAGGCGGTCTGCGACCCCGGCGGCCTGCGCGTTGTCGCCAGGGCCCCCGACGGGATCATCGAGGCGATCGACGACGCCTCGCGGCGTTTCTATCGGGGCGTCCAGTGGCACCCCGAGCGGACCGCCGAGCCCGCGCTGGGCATCGAGATCTACCGGGCGCTGGTCAGCGCCGCGTCGGTCCACGCCGCCGCTGCTCGCGGCTGACGGGCCACGGGGGTACCGTTGCCGCATGGCCCGCGCCCCCCGCAACGAGATCCTCGAGCCCACGACCCTGCCGATCGTCGCGCCGTCGATCCTCAGCGCCGACTTCGCGAACATGGCCGAGGAGTGCCGGAGCGTGCTGCACGACGAGGTCGGGGGCCGGGTCGGCTCCGACGGCGCGCGAACACTGCACCTGGACGTGATGGACGGGAAGTTCGTCCCCAACCTGACGATGGGCCCGGACATGATCCGCGCGATGCGGCGGGCGTTCCCGGAGGTCACGCTGGATGTCCACCTGATGGTGACCGACCCGCAGGACTTCATCCAGCCATTCGCCGACGCCGGCGCGGACCATTTCACGTTCCACATCGAGCCGGCGCTGGGGATCATGAAGAGCAAGGGCGAACCGACGGCGCCCCCCCACTACGACGTGCGGGACATCGCCGAACGGGTGCGCACTGCCGGGATGACCGCGGGGCTGGCGATCAACCCGCCGACTCCGGTCGAGGCGATCGAGCCATTGCTCGCCGAGTTCGACATGATCCTCGTCATGAGCATCAACCCCGGGTTCTCGGGGCAGAAGTTCATGCCGGAGACACTGGAAACGACGCGCTGGATCCGGCAACGGCTCCGCGGCGCCCAGCGGCTGGAGATGGACGGCGGGGTCAACCCGGAGAACGCCGCGGCGGTGCGGCGGGCCGGGTGCGACACGCTCGTCGCCGCCAGCGCGATCTTCGGCAGGCCGGCCGGCGAACGGCTCGGGATCATCCGTGCCCTGCGTGACGACGCGGCGGACGCCGGCTGATATCGGGCCTGGAATGCAGGAATCCGCGGATTTGATTGTGGCTGTCATGTCCTGAGGATGTGATCGTGCCCCCCCGGCGGCTACACTCTGGGCTCCAGAAACAGGAACCGCACCGACCCGGACTGCCCGACCCGATCGCCCGGCAACGCCGAGGGCTCGACGCCCAAGAACACCCCCGATGGCCGAAGAAACCACCACGCCCGCCGCGCCCGCCGCTCAGGCGCCGCTCAAGACGCTCAGCCGAACGCTGCCGGGCCCCACCGGGGCTGGGAAGCGGTCCAACGTGCCCGAGGGGCTCTGGCTCCGCTGCACCGGCTGCGCGAAGATGATCTTCCGCAAACAGCTGGAGAACAACCTGCACGTGTGCCCCGAGTGCGGCCACCACTACCGCATCGGCGCCCAGGAGCGGATCCGGCAGCTCGTCGATCCCGAGACGTTCGAGCCGATGTTTGAAGACCTGCGCTGCACCGACCCGCTCAACTTCGTGGACCTCAAGAAGTACCCGGACCGCATCACGGCGGAGGTGGAGCGTTCGGGCAGGCCCGACGCGATCATCGCGGGCCGGGCGTTCATCAAGGGTCGCCCCGCGGTGCTCGCGTGCCTGGACCTGAGCTTCATGATGGGCTCGATGGGCAGCGTGGTCGGCGAGACGCTGACGCGCTCGATCGAGTACGCGACGGACAACGACCTGCCGCTGATCATCGTCAGCTGCTCGGGCGGCGCGCGGATGCAGGAGTCGGGGCTGTCGCTGATGCAGATGGCCAAGACCTCCGCGGCGCTGGCGCAGTTCGACGACGCCGGGGGGCTGTTCATCAGCGTCCTGACCGACCCGACCACCGGCGGCGTGACGGCGAGCTTCGCGATGCTGGGCGACGTGAACTTCGCCGAGCCCGGCGCCCTCGTCGGCTTCGCCGGCCCCCGCGTGATCAAGCAGACGATCCGCCAGGACCTGCCCGAGGGCTTCCAGCGCTCGGAGTACCTGCAGGACAAGGGGATGGTGGACCGGGTGATCCCGCGGCACGAGCTGCGCAACGAGATCGCGCGGGTGATCGACTACGCGGGCAAGTGAACCCGGGCCCGGGATTTTCTTAGACTTGGGCGATGCCCGGAACCGGACAACCAATCGCAGAGCGGAAGCGCGCATTGGTGTGCGGGCTGCTGTTCAGCGTGTTCATGGTTCTGGCGTTCCCGCCGGTAGGCATCGGCTCTGTCAGCTTCGCCTTCGCGCCGCTCGTCTGGTGCGCAGCGCGGACGCGACTCCCCTGGCGTGCGGGGCTGTTCGCCGGGATCGGGTCGACCCCCTTCTGGGCGTTCGAACACCGCTGGCTGGTTGATGTCTCCGTCGCGGGGTTCCCGGCGCTCGTGGCGTACCTGTCGCTCTATCCGGCGCTGTTCGTCTGGATCATGGGGCGTGCGGGTCGGCGCTGGACGCTGTCGGCCCACCCGATCCTCTGGCTCGTGCTGGCGCCGACGGTGTGGGTGGGGCTGGAGGTCTTGCGCTCGGACATTCTCTTTCACGGCTACCCGTGGTTCCGGCTGGCGACGCCCGCGGACCGGTACATGCCGGTCGTGGCGGCGTGGGGCGTCTCTGCGGCGAGCTGGCGCGTCGCGCTCGGCGGGGCGCTGCTCGGGAATCTGCTGTTCTACTGGCGCACTTACAAGCGCCCGCCGGGGCCGGAACGATCTGAATCCGAGCGGAGGCGCTGGCGTCGCGGCGTCACCTGGTTCGTGCTGATTGTGTTCGTCTCGCCCTTGCTGTTCCTGATCGGCTGGGCGGGGCTGTACGCTTCCACGAGCACGAGGGCGGTGACCATCGGCGTGCTCCAGACCGATGTTCCGCAGAGCAACAAGATCGCCTGGTCGCCGGAGCAGAAGAAGGCGGACTTCGATCGGTTCATCGAGCTGACCCGCGAGGGGGCGACCGGCCCGCAGGCGCCGTCCGTGGACCTGATCGTCTGGCCCGAGACGATGTTCCCGGGGATGGCGCTGGACCCGGACGCGGTGGCGGTCGAACGCGCGGCTCGGCTGCGTTATCCCGACGGCACACCGACGACGTACTTCCACGATCGGCTCCTCGAACTGCAGCGGGAGCTGGGCATCCCGATGCTCGTCGGTGCGCTCGGCGTTGAGGGGCTGCGCATCGAGATCGACGACGACACCGGCCAGGTCTCGGTCGATCAGGATGCGCTTTTCAACAGCGTCTTCCTCATCATCGACGGCGCGGTGTCGCCCACGCGGTACGACAAGCTGCACCTGACGCCCTTCGGCGAGGTGATGCCGTACATCTCCGCGAGCGACTGGCTGGAGTCGAAGCTGCTGGCGATCGGCGCGAGCGGAATGAGCTTCGGCCTCGACGCGGGAAAGGCGCCGGTGATCTTCGAGATCCCGGATCTTGCATTCGACTGGCAGACTGGCCAGCGGAGCGCCGTGCGCATCGCGACGCCGATCTGTTTTGAGGGGACGATGCCGCAGGTGATGCGGCGTCTTGTTCGCGGTGCGGTAGGTCAGGCGCCGGCGGATCTGATCATCCAGCTCTCCAACGACGGCTGGTTCGGGGGCTGGACCGGTGGCCGGGCGCAGCACAGGCAGTTGATGGCCTGGACCGCGGCCGAGCAGCGCCTGCCGGTCGTCAGGGCGGTCAACACCGGGATCTCGTGTCTCCTGACCCCGGATGGGCGTCCGTCCCCTACCGCTCCTGACGACAATCTGCCAACGCCATACGCCGAACCTCACACGGAGCGGTTCGTACCCATGCGGGTGTTCCTGCCGGACGGCGGTCATCCGTTTGTGTTCCTTGGCGACATCATCGACTGGCTCACCCTTGCTTTCACAGCCCTCGCCTTCATCCTGCCGATGGTCCCTGCTGGCGCTCGATCGACCGGGGTCGGTCGGGGCGTCGATGTCGCCGGTTCATCGCAGGGGAGCGTCCATGTCCAGGAGCCAGATCGCCAGGAACACGCCGCGGATGATGCCGAACCTGATCCCCGCGGATCGGCCTGACTGGCTCCGCACGGTCCAGGCCGGCGTCGCCAGGGCCCGGGTGACGTGCCGCGGACGGGAACGCTCGACATTCCTGCTCGTCATCGCCTTCGTCGCCCCCTGGATCGGGGTCTGCGTGCTGCTGCTGGCGATGGGCGGTTGCGCCTCCTCGAAAACCGCCTCCGCGGCGCCATTCGGCAAGTCCGGTGAGAAGACGCCGCTGGCCGCCGGCCCTGAGACGTATTACTCCCCTCTGGCCCGGTCCCAGGTGCGGGAGCGGGCGATGACGATCCTTCTCGACGCCTCGGCCGCGGAACTGCCCCAGATGCGGGCGAACGCGATCGAGGCGCTCTCGCTGGCCCCGGGACGGGTCGAGCCGGTCGCGCGGCTGGGGCTCCTGGATGACAACCCCGGGGTGCGATTCACGGCCGCGATGACGATCGGGCGGCTCAAGCTGGAGGCCTCCCGGGACCTGCTCAAGCCCCTCCTGCGGGACGAGGACCCGGTCGTGCGGGCCGCGGCGATCTACGGCATGACCCGGTGCGGGGCCTCGATCGACCCGACGCCGATCGCCCAGCTCTGCTACTCCAACGACACCCGGCAGCGGGCGCAGGGGGTTTTCATCCTCGGCGAGATGGGCAACTCCAGCGCCATCCCGATGCTCAAATCGGTTGCTGCTGATCCGATGCCGATGGCGTCGATCTCTCAGGTCCGGCTGCTGAGGCTCCAGGTGGCCGAGGCGCTGGTGAAACTGGGCGACGAGACCGGGGTCGAGACGCTGCGGGCATCGCTGTTCCCGGCACGGCCCGAGGATCTGGAGATCTCCGCCCTCGCGGTGCAGATCATCGGTGAAATCAAGGACTTACGGTCACTCGATCAGCTCATCTATCTGGCGGACGCCGCCGGGGAGGATCGTCTGCCCGCCGAGGTGAGGCTTGGGGCCGCGGCTTCGGCGGCGATGCTCGGGGAGAAGGGTGGCTCCTTCATCGCGGAGGAGTACTGGCAGGACAAGTTCCCGGCGATCCGGGCTCAATCGGCCCACGCCTTCGGGTGGATCGGCGGGAGCCGGAGCCTCGCCTACCTCGACACGATGATGTCCGGGGACACGAACGATCTGGTCCGGGTGGCGGCGGCCGCGGGTGTGCTGCGGATCACCGCTGCGGTCGGACAGCCTTCCGGGCTGTCGGATGCGGGTTCAGGCGGCTTCTGAATCGGATTCCCGCTGCCCGGGTCTGCGAGCCATCGGCCTGCTTGACTTCCTGGCGTGCAGGGTCGAATCTAGGTGATTGCCGGGGCCGGCGGAGGACCGCCCCCCGGAGCCGGGCCTCGGCGGGATCCGCCGTTGCTCCGGGTGCGTAGGACAATGACAGGGGCCGGATCGCTCGCTTGGATGCGACGAAAAGGCCGATTCTGACCGGCGACAATGGCGGACTCAGGGGTATGATGACCCCCGCGGCCGTGTTGTCGCTTCGTCTCGGCAGGCGGTACGGGTGTCAGTCCGCCGCAAGTGAAACCGGCCAACAATTTCGAGAGCTCCGAAGGGTCCCACCGTGCACATCATCACCAAGATCTTCGTGGTCTTCGCCGCGATCCTCGCCGTTCTTCTCGCCGCCCTGTCGGTGGCGTACAGCACCAACGCCGACCGCATCGTGGCGGGCTACAAGGAAATCGAGGCCAGGGCGGCCGCGGCCAACGCGACGGCCTCGGAGGCGAACTCCAAGGCGGCCTCCGTGTCCACGGACCTGCAGTCCCGGCTGGACGAGATGGAGTCGCAGCTCCGCGAGCGTGACGACGACCTGGCCGACTTCGAGCGCGACAACCAGCGGCTGCTCGCCGACGCGAAGCAGGCCGAGGCGCAGCAGGCTTCGGTCATGAGCAAGATCGACCAGCTGGGCGCGACGGTCTCGACGCAGGCGTCGATCATCAAGAGCCTCGAGGAAGAGGTGAAGGAGCGCCGGGCCGAGGGGCTCCGGTTCATCCAGCGGGAGATCGAGCTGACCGACCGGATCAGCGATCTCTCGGGCCAGCTCGAGGTGGCGATCGAGACCAACCGGGCGCTGCAGGAGCAGCTCCAGGAGCTCCGCGACACCTACGGCAACTCGTCGCCCTCGGTCGCGGGCGGGAGCGGCGGCGGGCAGAACGACGGCAACACCGCGGTCCGCGCCAGGATCACCGAGATCCGCCGGGACCCGGGCAGCGGGCGGCTGCTGGCCGCGATCGACGCCGGCTCCAACGACCGGATCCGCGAGGGGATGGAGCTGACGATCTCGCGCCGCGGCTCGTTCGTGGGCAAGCTGGTGGTCAACTCCGTCTCGCTCAACACGGCGGTCGGCTCGGTGGACACCCTCAACCGCGACGTGAGCGTCGAGCCCGGCGACCTGGTCACCGTGGTCACCCGCTGATCGTCCCGACAAGCACCCCCGACGAATCAACTCCCGAACGAGGCCAGAGCCACGATGAGTCAACTTGGAATGCACATGCCGGGCGCGATGGGGCCCCGGAAAGCGACAATGAACGTGTACACGGGTCTGCTCTTCCTGGCGGTCGTCTGCCTGGGGGCGGCCTGCTTCGTGGTGTGGCAGAACGGGATGAAGCTGACCCCGGGTGAGGGCGCCGCGGCGCCGCTGACGGAGCTCCAGCAACCGGGCCGGATCAAGCTCAAGTAAGCAGATCCCGAGCCCCCGCGTTCCAGAGAACGACCGAGAAATCGTCCGACGCCGGATCCTCAGTGATCCGGCGTTGTCACAACCTGAACCAGGCGCGGGATTTGGCTCAGGCGCCGGACCAGACAATCCGATAATCTTCCAGCCTGGGGTGAGATCAGGCCGATCTGAGCCCAGAGTCGAACCGTGGCAAACCCTGCTGCGGCTGTCGTTTGTCCGTTGAGAGAAGCGTCGGCGCCGGCGCTTCGGGGAGCCCCCCGCTGCTGAGTCTCGAATCCATCCTGGGCTGGTTCAGCGTTGACATGGGGATCGACCTCGGGACGTGCAACACGCTCGTGGCGGTCCGGGGCGAGGGCATCGTGCTCAACGAGCCGAGCGTCGTCGCGGTGCAGAAGAACACGGGCCGCGTGCTCGACAACGGCAACGCCGTGGGCTGGATGGCCAAGGAGATGCTCGGCAAGACGCCGGGCTCGATCACGGCGGTGCGGCCTCTCAAGGACGGTGTCATCAGCGACTTCGAGATCACCGAGGCGATGCTGGGCTACTTCATCCGCAAGGTGAATGGTCGCAGCAAGGTCTTCGGGCCTCGCGTGGTGATCTCCGTGCCCAGCGGCATCACGGCGGTGGAGAAGCGTGCGGTGCTGGACAGCGCCGAGCGGGCCGGGGCGCGGCGCGTCTTCCTGCTGGAGGAGCCGATCGCCGCGGCGATCGGCGCGGGGCTGCCCTTCGTCGAGCCGACGGCTTCGATGATCGTCGATATCGGCGGCGGGACGACGGAGGTGGCGATCATGTCGCTGGCGGACATCGCGGTGTGCGAGTCGGTCCGCGTCGCGGGCGATGACCTGGACGAGTCGATCATCAGCCACATGAAGAAGACGTACAACATGATGATCGGCGAGCAGACCGCCGAGCGCATCAAGATCGAGATCGGCTCCGCGGCTCCGGTGGGCGAGGAGACGACGATGGAGGTCCGGGGGCGGGACATGGTCTCGGGGCTGCCCCGGAAGATCGTCATCACCAGCGAGGAGATCCGCGAGGCGCTCCAGGAGCCGCTGCAGAACATCATCGAGACGGTGACCCGCACACTGGAGAAGGTGGAGCCCGAACTGGCGGCGGACCTCGTGGACAACGGGATCACCCTCGCCGGCGGCGGCGCGCTGCTGCGCGGGATGGACGCCGTGATGTCCACCAGCACGGGTCTCGACGTGCAGATCGCCGACGACCCGCTGACGTGCGTGGCGCGGGGCACGGCGATCTACCTCGAGCACCTGGAGGAGTGGAAGGGCACACTCGAATCGGAAATGGACTTCTGAGCCGTCGCAGGCGTTGCGTTCGCGACGCCGACCTGACGGGGCCCCCGGCGGAGCGCGGATGCCCAGAGGACTCTTCACTCCCAACCGGACGCTGACGCTGACCACGCTGGCCCTGATCGTGCTCGCGCTGGCGCCGTACCGAACGACGCGCTGGCTGGGCGGGCTCACGACGCCGGTCGAGTTCGCGCTGGCGCCGGTCCAGCACCCCGCCTCGATCGTCGCGCACCTGCTGCGGCCGCCCCGCGTCCGGGGCGAGGCCGACGACGAGACGCTGCGCGCGCTGCGGCTGGAGCTGGACTGCTGGAGGTCCGCCTTCGCCGAGGCGGACGGGCGCATCGCCGAGCTCGAGCGCCTGCTGCGCGACCTCCAGAGCGGCGCGGAACTGGCGTCGAACCTGGACATCATGCAGGTCGCGGCGCCGGTGATCGGCGGGCCGAGCGATCTGACCGAGGGGCTGCTGCGCGTGCGCGCCGGGACCGATCGGGGCGTGGTCGCGCGGTCGTCGGTGGCGACGACGCGGGGGGTGCACCTCGTGGGGCGCGTGATCGAGGTGACGCGGGGGATGTCCACGGTGCTCCCGGTGACGAACCCGCGCGCGGGGCTGATCGACGCGGTCGTGCTCACGAGCGACGGGCTGGGGCCGTGGGCGTGCCAGCTGGAGCCGGCGGGTGATGGTTCGCTGGAAGGCGACCTCGTGGCCGAGGCGCAGGGGATCGTGCTGGGGCAGGTCGTGACGGTGCGCGACCGGGCGTGGCCCGCCAGCGCGCAGGGGCTGATCCTGGGGCGCGTCACCGAGATCGAGACCAAGCCCAACCAGCGGCTGCGCATCCGCGTGACGCCCGACCAGCCCTCGGAGACCATCGGCGAGGTCATCCTGCGCTGCCCCAGGATCCCCGACGACCCGGGGGGCGCGCCATGAACTGGGTTGTCTTCGCGCTGGCGGCGTGGATCACGATGGGGATTGAGCTGGGGCTGCGCCCCTCGATCCAGCTCGGCGACTCGGGCATGGCGCCGAGCTTCGCGCTGGTCCTCGTGACCTACATCGCGCTGACGGCGCCGCGGGCGACCGCGCTCTGGGCGGCGATGTGCGTCGGCGTCGCGCTCGACCTGACCAGCGAGCGGCTCGCGGCCAACAACATCGAGACGCTGACCATCGTCGGGCCCACGGCGCTGGGGTGCATGCTCGGGGCCTCGGCCGTCGGGAACCTCCGCGCGATGGTGTACCGGCGGAGCCCGCTGACCATGCTCGTGCTCGCGGCGCTGCTCTCGGTGATCGTGCAGATCGTCGTCGTCGCGTGCCTTGCGGCGCGGTCGTGGTGGGACCCGGCGCTGGTCTTTCACGCCAGGCCCGAGCTGGCGTCGAGGCTGGGCTCGGCGGCGTACACCGGCGCCATCGCGCTGGTCGTCGGGCCGGCGCTCAACTTCCTGACGCCGCTCTTCGGGTTCCACGGGCTGCACCAGCCCCGGAGCGGGAGCGCGGCCCGGTGGTGAACGTGCCGATGCGACAACGCCCCCGGATCGGTTGACCCGGGGGCGCCGTCGGTCATCGAACGCGCGTCACTGTCCTGATGATCCTGTCAGCAGCCGCAGGGACCGAAGTTGGAGAGCAGCAGTCCAAGGTCGGCGGTGTCCACGAAGCCGTCGTTGTTGAGATCGCCGATCGGCCCGCCGGTCCCGAAGTTGGCGAGGAGGATGCCGAGGTCGGCGGTATCCACCCGGCCGTCGCCGTTGAGGTCGCCGAGGCAGCAGGGCCCGAAGAGCCCGGCGAGGATGTTGGCGTCGGCGAGGTCCACGACGCCGTCGCGGTTGAGGTCCGCGGGGCAGCAGGCGTCGAACCAGGCGAGCAGACGGAGGACGTCGAGGCGGTCGATGACGCCGTCGCCGTTGAAGTCGCCGAAGCACCCGGCGGGACCGGGGCAGGCAGTCCCGACGAGCGGGAGCAACAGGGCGAGGTCCTGCCCGTTGGTGCAGCCGTCGGCGTTGAGATCGCCGGGGCAGCAGGGCCCGAAGAGGGACAGCAGGATCGCCTGGTCGTTGAGGTCCACGATCATGTTGCCGTCGAGATCCCAGGGGCAGCCAGTGACCGGGCAGGGACCGAAGTTCGCCTGGAGGATGGCGAGGTCCTGGTTGTTGACGAGGCGGTCGTTGTTGAAATCGCCGGGGCAGCAGATCCCGAAGTTGGCGTTGACGATCGCGACATCGTTGAGATCAACCACCCCGTCGCCGTTGAGGTCCCAGGGGCAGGGGCACCCGACGGGCCCGTTGCAGCCGCCGATATTGGCGATGACGAGGTTGAGGTCGTTGACATCGACCACGCCGTCGTGGTTGAAGTCGTAGGGGCAGCAGGGGTCGGGCGGGCAGAAGCCGAAGGAGCACTGCAGGATCGCCATGTCGAAGGCGTCGATGCGCCCGTCATGGTTCAGGTCGCCCCGGCAACACGGCCCGGCCAGGCCGGCGAGGATCACGGCGTCGAGGGCATCGATGATCCCATCGCCGTTGAAGTCGCCGACGCAGGGGCCGCCGGGGGGGCAGGGTCCGAAGAGCAGCATCAGCAACTGGATGTCGCGCTGATCCGCGATGCCGTCGTCGTTGAGATCGCCCGGACAGCAGCAGGGCCCCCGGCTGGCGATCGAGGTCGGCGCCGAGGCGAGGATCGCGCCGATCGCCAGCGCAGGGATCGCGAGCCGGCGTCGTGCTCGGCCATGGGCGGCGGGGAGGGTCGTGGTCATTGTGGTGTTCTCCGTGGGTGTGTGAACCGACGCTGTGCCTGACCCAATCCCGCGGGAACATCCGCACTGTATTCGGCGACAACATGTCGCCGCCCCCTGGGGCACAGACTCGTGACGCACGGATCATGCAAACGGTGTGCGCAACAGAGAAACCCGCTCAATGAACCGAATAATCATGATCACCCCTGGCCGCGAACGGCCAATGTGGAAACTGTGGCCAGGTGGAGCCCGGGCGCCGGCGCCGGTACCTTGGGCGCATGCCTGACTCCGACAACCCTCTGGTCCTCGTCCTGATGGGCTCGGCCTCCGACTGGCCGGTCATGGAGCACGCCTCGACGACGCTCGACGACTTCGGCGTCGCTCACCAGTGCAAGGCGCTCTCGGCGCACCGCAATCCGGCGAAGGTCTCTGCGGTCGTCGGCGGGGCGCGGGAGCGCGGCGTGCAGGTCGTCATCGCGGCGGCCGGGGCGGCGGCGCACCTGGCCGGGGTGTGCGCAGCGCACACGACGCTGCCGGTGCTGGGGGTGCCGATGACCTCCGCGCTGGATGGTCTGGACTCGCTGCTCTCGACGGTGCAGATGCCCGGCGGCGTTCCCGTGGGGACGCTGGCGATCGGCAAGGCCGGCGCGGTCAACGCGGCGCTGCTGGCGGTGGAGATTCTCGCCCTGCACGACCAATCGCTGCACGGCAGGCTCGTCGCGTACCGGGCGAAGTGGGACGAGCGCCCCGAGGATCCCCGGCGAACCGCCGGCTGAGCCATCGGTATAATGCAATATCTGCTGGCTCCGGCGTTGGATCCGTACCGGAGCCGCCCAGACTGGAGCGACCCATGAGCAGCATCTGGCATCCCGTGATCGATGGCGAGGAGGCGCAGCAGGCGCTCAAGGCGGCCGAGCGCAGCCAGGGCATGCCGCCCGACAAGATCGACATCGAGTCGATGATGATCACGCAGCATTACGAGAAATACTCCGAGGAGGACCACGAGGTGTGGCGCCTGCTCGTCGAGGCTCGGATGAAGCAGCTGCCGGAGTTCGCGTCGAACATCTACCTGGCCGGGCTCAGGGCGATCAACCTCAAGCCGGACCGGATCCCCGATCTCAACGAGGTCAACGCGCGGCTGGGCGAGCTGACCGGCTGGTCGAGCCGGGGTGTGCCCGGGTTCATCCCCGCCAAGAGCTTCTTCGCGTTCATCGCGCAGCGGGTCTTCCCGGCGACGATCAGCATCCGTCCCAAGGACAAGCTGGAGTACCTGCCCGAGCCGGACATCGTCCATGACATCTTCGGGCACGTGCCCCTGCACGCCAACGAGGTCTTCGCCGATTTCCTCCAGACCTACGGCCAGGCCGCCCTGCACACCGACGATCCCGTCCACACCGAGCGCCTGGCGCGCCTCTTCTGGTTCACCGTCGAGTTCGGGCTGATCCACGAGGACGGCAAGTTGAAGTTGTACGGCTCGGGTCTGATCTCCAGCGAGGGCGAGGGCCACCACGCGCTCGAGAGCAAGGACGTCGAACGCCGCCCCTTCGACATGGAAACGGTGTGCAACACGGCCTTCGAGATCGACCACTACCAGCCGATCCTGTACGTGCTGGAGGATTTCGAGCAGCTGCGCGACTCGATGAATAAGTACGCGGAGATGCTTCTGAATCAGCCGGCGGGGTCGGCGTCGCGGTGATCCGGTTCGGCAATCAGGGATGACCGTCCCGCACCGCATCCGGGGCAGAACCTGATCTCGAACCTCGTTTGATTGACAAAGCCGCAGTGCTGGCAGGGATGCTCAGGGTCCAACGGCCCCGCGCGGAGATGCGATCGCGATGCGCATTCCGGGCAAGGCCGACCGTCGGGCAGGCCCCGGAGGTCGTAGCCGCAGTTCAGGCAGCAGTGCGTCGGATGCCGCCAGATGTCGAGCAGCATCGTCTTGCCGAACGCCGACATCATGATGTAGCAGAATGTCGTTGCGACGAGCGCCGCCAGCGGGTCGCCCGCGAAGCTCAGGAACCACGTCGGGAGCACCACAAGCGCAAAGACGGCTCCTGCGGGCTTCCGGTAGAGACAACCCACGAAGATGGGCGACAGGATGAATCCTACGGTCCCGCCGATCGCCGAACCGGCCGCGACCCCGCCGATCCAGTCCCCGCCGAAACCTCCCATCACGCTGTACATCGCTGATGTCGCGAAGAGGGCGCCGGCGAGCATGGAATAGAGCACGAACAGCAGTTGCCGGCGGTAGATCCCCCAGCGGGTCGGGAACGCCCGTTCGGGTTTGCCGGGGTCAGCGGTCATGTGGTGAATCTGAATCCAACGCGGCGAGATCCCTCTCGCCGCACTCGGGGCAGGGATCGCCGTCCGTCAGCCCCCGGAGATCGTATCCGCAGCGCTGACAGCAATGCAGCGGGTGATTCCAGGCATCCGGCAACGCGAGCCGGGCGACGAACGACATCAGGATCACGCTCAGCATCGGGAGATAGTGAGCCAGATACATCCCGACGAATGACTCCCTCGCCCAGACGCCTGCGAGAAGAGCAACGAGGAACGTGGGTCCGTAAACGGCGGCCAACCCCGGCATCACGCTCTTTTTCCGGAGCCCGAGGAGCAGGAACGGCGAAAGAATGAAGCCGACGATCCCGCCGCCTACGGCGAAGTCCGCCGAATCGCCCGGGCCGGTGTATGCCAACTCGTACAGCACGTACACCAAGGAACCGCACATCAGGGAGCCGACGACGATGGCGCCCTGTTCGGCGTATCGCTCCGTCCGATCCGGCGGCTCGCGTCTGACTCTGGGTGATCCTGGCATCTCGACCGCTCGGTTCTCGGAACGCCCCGCAGGGCGCCGCATTTCTATAGCCTCATTCGCTGGCGACTCCGGACGGTTCCATACGGCTCATCTGATTTGATCGGAGTGCGCCGCACTCGGGGCACTGCGCGACGTACGGGTTCTCGTTGCGATATCCGCACTGCGAACAGGGATGATCACGATCGAGCGGCCCGGCGTCGGCGTCGAAACACCAGCCGCATTCGGGGCATCGCTCCTGGTTCGGGATGCCGCTGAGATCGTAGCCGCAGCGGTTGCAGGCTCTCACCTGCGCTGCGCCGAGCGATATCAGATCGGGCAGGAGCAGGTTGGCCGCGACCGTCGCCACCACGAAGCACAGCAGGGTCAGGACCATCACGGTCATCAACTCGTCGCTGATCAGGCCGACACACAGCATCGGCGCCACGACTGCGCCCAGAACATGGATCGCGTTTTTTCTGTAGAGGAGCCCCATGAAGAATGGGGACAGCAATAAACCGGCCATACCGCCGAGCGCTGAACCGATCGCAATGCCGTCAATCCAATCGCTGCCGAACCCGTGCATGAGTCGCCACATCGTGGACGTCGTCATGATCGCGCCCACGACGACGGAATAGAGCACGTAGAGCAGCCGGCGGATCGAGACCCTCCAGCTCATCGCCGGCGTCGGACTCGCGGTCTGGGGTTCACCCATCCAGAATCCCGCACAGCCCCTTGCAATGCTTCCCCTGCCCGAACTCGCCGGCGAGCATGCCGCGTGCGGCGTCGTTGATGGCCTGCCGCGCCTTGTCCAGCTTCATCGCGGCGAAGGGCAGCACGCCGCGGTCGCCGGTGGCGAGCAGCCAGTACTCGGCGGCGCCCTCGGGGATCTCGTCCATCGACATCGCGTGCATCAGCGCCAGCAGGTAGATGTTGAGCTGGAGGTCGTCCTTCTTCGGCTCCGCCAGCGTCTTCGACGCCCGGCCTGTCTTGTAATCGACGATTCTGTGGGCGCCGCTGGGGAGCAGGTCCACGCGGTCGATCTTGGCGGTCAGCTCGTGCGGCTGGCCCGCTCCCTCGATTGTCCACGGCATCGTGACGCGCATCTCCGCCTCGAGGAGCTGTGCGTCGTCGTTGAAGTCCTGCGCGTAGCGGCGCAGCTGCGCCTCGATCTGCTCGAGCCGGCCCTCGTCGCCCTCGTCGCCGGTGAGCTGACGACGGGCCGCGGTCAGCGCGCGCTCGACCAGCGCATCCACGCCCGGCGCGGGCAGGCCATCCGCCTCGGCCGTGGCGCTCGCCTTGGCGTGCCACTCCAGCGCGTTGTGGATGATGTTGCCGACCTCCAGCTGCGGGGTCTTGAGCTCGTCGAGGCGCAGGACGTACTTGAGGTAGAAGCACCGCGGGCAATCGAGGTAGGCGCGGATCATCGAGTAGCTCAGGTGCAGGGGGCCCTTCATGGGGCGCGTCACGGGCCGGTCGGCGAAATCGCCCCGGCTCATCCGCTCGTCGATCGCCTCCAGTTGGGCGCGGATCGCCGGTTCATCGAACCGGAGCGAGGGCG
Source organism: Phycisphaeraceae bacterium (assembly GCA_020639135.1). Classification (GTDB taxonomy): domain Bacteria; phylum Planctomycetota; class Phycisphaerae; order Phycisphaerales; family UBA1924; genus JACKHE01. Next base: position 91,626 of record JACKHE010000002.1, on the reverse strand, counting down.
CCTTGCCGGTGGCGCGCCAGTGCTCGATCGATGCGAGCAGCGCCGTCCTGGCGCGGAGGTCCGCCGAGATTGATTCGAGCTGCTCGGCGGTGACGCCGGCGCTGGTGGCGCGGTGGAGATCGCTGACGGCGCCGAGCATTGTGCGCTCGCGCTGCCGGCGGAGCCAGATCGAGGCGGGCTCGTCGCTGGAACCGCCCAGCGCCATCGTGTGCGGATCGGAACCGAGCGATTCCAGCCACGTGGCGCCCGCGTGCTCGTGGAGGTGGAGTTCGGGGTGGTCCTGCGTCAGTTCGATGTAGTAATCGCCGGAGCCGCCCCTGGTCGTGCCCTTCTTCGCCTTGGCAATCAGCACCAGCCGTCGCTCGGCGCGTGTGCAGGCGACGTAGAAGACGCGGCGCTCCTCGTCGGCGTGCGGCGTGGGAGTCCTGCCGGTGAGCGCCTGGGGGAGCTCCACGTCCTCGCCGTCGGACCGGTCGGTGGAGGGATACCCCACGGGGCGGACCTTGGGCAGGAACACCGTGTCGAACTCGAGCCCCTTGGCGCTGTGGGCGGTGATGACGGTGACCGCGTTGATCCCGGACTCCCGGTCCTCCTCCGTGGGATCGACGCTGCCCTCGCCCTGGGTCTCGAACTCCTGCTCCTTCTCATCGAGGTCGTTGTAGTAGCGCCAGAACTCGCGCAGGCCGCGGGGCTGGTCCAGGTTCGGCGTCACTCGCCGCACGAAGCGGAGGATGCGCACGAGGTTCTCGATGCGTCTGGCCCGCTGGCGACCGTCGAGCCCCTCGGCGTGGGCGAGGCTCGCCTCGCGGATGACCGCTTCGATGACGGTGTCGGCGCGCTCGCCCAGCGCCGCCCGGGCGCGGAACGCGTCGAACCGCTCCAGCAGCCACGCGACCGATTCGTGATCGCCGTGCTCGGCGCGCAGCCATTCGAGCAGAGTCGGGGCCGCCTCGCGCATCTGGAACGCGAGTTGCCTGTGCGTGCTGACCCAGGATTCGACGTCCTCCGTCGGCGCCGCCAGCGGCGGGCGAAGGAGCAGTCGCTGGGCGTCGGGCCTGCTGCCGGGGTCGTCGAGCAGCCGCATCCACGAGAGGAGGTCCTGCACCGCGTCGTCATCAAGGGGCGTCGCCTTCCGGCGCGCATCGACGGGGATGCCGGCGATCTCCAGCTCATTGGCGACGGCGTCCACCTCGGCCTGCGCGCGCGTGATGACGGCGTACTCGGCGAACCGGGGGGCCTCGCCGTCTTCCTGTTCGCGCCGGGCGCGGTCCTCGGTGATCATCGCGGCGATGACGAGCCCGGTGTCGGCGTTGTCATCGACGATGACGCCCTCGAGCGAGCCCGCCGCCCGGCCGTCGGAGACGCCCCACCCGGGGCTGGGCTCGATGTGCTTGTCCGGCGCGAAGCGATCCTGGACGCCCTCGATGATCGCGTTGCCGGTCTCGACAATGATGGGCGCCGATCGGTAGTTGCGCGCCAGCGTGAGCGTTGTTGCGCCGGGCCAGCGGCGGGCGAAGCGCTCGAAGGCGCGGTCGTCGGCGCCGCGCCAGGCGTAGATGGACTGGTCGTCGTCGCCGACGACGAAGAGGTCGGGCCCGGGGGCGCCGCCGGAATCGCCGGGGATGAGCCGGGCGAGCAGCTCGATCTGCGAGGGGTTCCAGTCCTGGAACTCATCGACGACGACGTGGCGGATCTCGTCGTGGATGATCGCGGCGGGCAGCGTCTGCTCGCGCAGGATCTTCGCGGGGAGGTTGATGTAGTCGTCGAGCGTTAGCAGCCCTGCGTCGAGGCGGCGCGTGCGGAACTCGCCGCAGAGCAGGCCCAGGTCGATGTCGCGGCCCAGGCGCGCGCGCTCGGCCTCCTCCGCCTTGCCGTCCTGGAACTCGACCTCGCCCCGCTCGATCATGGAGAGGCGGCTCCGGCAATACTCGACCAGCGCCGTCGGCTCGACGCCGTCGGTCCGGCACTGCTCCGCGAAGCGCAGCGCGAGGGTGATGAGGCTCTCGATCCCCTCGGCGCGGCGATCCTTGAGGGCGTCGCTGGACATCATGATCGACCGCATCAGACGGCGGCGCTGGGCGCTGTCGCAGACCGTTCTTGTCGGGGGCAGGTCGATCGTGTCGGCGAAGCGGTCGAGCAGCCGGCGGCCGAAGGCGTGGCTCGTGGCCACCTGCACGCGTGAGGCGACCGAGGGCGACACGGCCTCGGCGAGGCGGTCCCGGAGCTGGATCGCGGACTTGTTGGTGAAGGCGATCGCGACAATCGACTCGGGGGCGGCGCCGAGGCCCCCCTCCTCCGGCGGCGCGAGCAGGCGCCTGAGCCGGTGGATGATGACGCGCGTCTTGCCGGCGCCGGGGCCCGCGAGGACGGCGCAGGGCCCCCCGTCGTGGAGCACGGCGGCCCGCTGATCGTCGTCGAGGTCGGTCAGGAACGCCGGTTGATCAGTAGTGGTCTTCACGACCCGATTGTACGCGGGATCGGCGGCTTTCCCGACCGGCCCGCGCGGGGCACAATGACACGATGCCGTCACCAAGACCCACCGGCGTTCTCTTCGTGTGCCTGGGCAACATCTGCCGCTCGCCGGCGGCCGAGGGGCTGTTCCTGCACCTCGCGCGCGAGCGCGGCGTCGCTGACCGATTCGACGTCGATTCCTGCGGGATTGGCCATTGGCACATCGGCAGGCGGCCGAACGAGGGGTCGATTCGGGTCGCGCGGTCGAGGGGGGTCGAGCTGCCCTCGATCGCGAGGCAGCTCGATCCCGACGCGGATTTCACGCGGTTCGACTGGCTGATCGCGATGGACGCCGAGAACCGGATGGACTTGCTGGACGCGGGAGCGGATGGATCAAGGATCAGGCTGCTGCGGTCGTTCGATCCGGCGCTGCGGGGGCGGGATCGGGACGCGCCGGACCCCTACGGGCAGGGTGACGCGGCTTTCGAGCGGATGTGGAAAACAATCGAGCCTGGGTGCGTGGGTTTGTTGGATCGGCTGCTGGATGGCATGATCGTGCCATGAGCGAGACACAACCGCAGCACACCACACAGAACGCACCCCAGGCGCCACCGACGAAACGCTACCCACCGGGCAGCTTCAACACGCTGTACTGGTGGTACCTCGGCCTGGCGATCGGCGGTGCGGTGTTGATCGTCACGATCATCCTCTCGCTGCTGGGATTCCCCGCGATCATCGCGTCGGCGGTCTTCGCCGCGATCTTCATGTACCGCGCCTGGGACCAGATCCAGGACGGTCAGGCGCGCACCTCGCCGGCGCTGGCGGTGGGGCTGTCGTTCGTGCCGCTGTTCAACTTCTACTGGGTGTACATCTCGGTGTGGGGGCTGGCGAAGGACATCAACCTGTACACGGAGCGTCACAACATCGCGGCCCCCAAGGTCAACGAGGCGCTGGCGCTGGGGATGTGCGTGCTGATGTCCGTCGGGCTGCTGGCGGGGCTGATCCCGTTCGTGAACTTCGCGGTGTGGATCGCGCTGCTCATCGTCGGGCTGGTGACGATGAACGAGTTCCGCAAGGCGTCGATGGCGATCGCGGCGTCGGGGGCCTGACCCTCACACCTCCAGCAGCAGCCTTTCGGGGCTCTCGATGCACTCCTTGATGTGCTTGAGGAAGCCCACGGCGCCGGCGCCGTCGACGATGCGGTGGTCGTAGCTCAGGGCCAGGTACATCATCGGGCGCACCTCGACCTCGCCGCTGCCGGGCTTGTCGGGGCGCTCGACGGGGCGGCGCATGATGTTGTGCATGCCCAGGATGCCCGACTGCGGCGGGTTGAGGATGGGCGTCGAGAGCATCGAGCCGTACACGCCCCCGTTGCTGATGGTGAAGGTGCCGCCCTGCATGTCCTCCAGCGCGAGTTTGCCGCTGCGCGCCTTGTCGGCGAGGTCGAGGATGCCCTGCTCGACCTGCGCGAACGACCGGCTGTCGCAGTTGCGGAGCACCGGGACGACCAGGCCCTTGTCGGTGCCCACGGCCACGGCGATGTCGCAGTAGCCGTGCTTCTCGATCTCCGGGCCCTGCTCGCCCTCGACGATGTACGAGTTGACGAGGGGGAACTCCCGCAGCGCGCTGACCGCGGCCTTGACGAAGAAGGACATGAAGCCCAGCTTGACGCCGTGCTTCCTGAGGAAGTCGTCCTTGTGCCTCGATCGGAGCGCCATGACGTTGGTCATGTCGCACTCGTTGAAGGTGGTGAGCATCGCGGCGGTGTGCTGCGCCTCGACGAGGCGGGAGGCGATCTTCTGCCGGAGGGGGGACATGCGCTCGCGGGTGGTCTCGCGGTCGCCGGTGGATTCATGGGAATCCCGTCTCCCCGGCCCTCTCCCTGAGGGAGAGGGAGGCGGAGCGCTCGTGGGTTTGGGAGCGCCGTTGGTTTTCGTGAGCGCGAGGACGTCCTGTTCGCGGATGCGGCCGCCGGGGCCGGTCCCGGTGAGGTTCGACAGATCGACGCCCAGGTCGCCGGCGAGCTTCTTCGCCAGGGGCGTCGCGTGGACCTCGGCGCCGCCGGCGGCGCTGGTCGGCTCGGGGACCGTCGCCTGCGCGGGCTGCGGCATGGGCGCCGGCGCTGCATCGGTGGTCGCGGCGGGCGCCTTGGGCGCGGGCTTCTCGGCGGATTCCTCGATCGCGCCGACGGTGGCGCCGACGGTGACGGTGTCGCCGACCTTCGCGGCGGTGTGGACGATGCCGGACGCCGGCGCGGGGACCTCCATGGTGATCTTGTCGGTCTCGAGCTCCATCAGCGGTGCGTCGCGCTCGACGTACTGCCCGTCGTCCACGAGCCACGCGGCGACGACCCCCTCGGCAATCGATTCGCCCAGCGTGGGGATGATGATGTCGGTTGTCATCGCTCGGTCCTTCGTCGTCGTCATGGCCTGTCCTGACCCTTCCTGCTGAATCCTGTCAGTTCGATCTCGTCTTCACGCTGCCTTGCTGCGCCACGCCCACCTCGTCGATCGCCTCGCCCAGCACGAACTCCTGCTCGCGCAGGTGCTGCTTGCGGGAGCCGGTCGCCGGGGACGCGCTGGCCGGCCTGCCGATGAACCGCAGCGGCGCCCAGCCCAGCGCCTCGCGCACGGCGAGGTCGAAGTGCTGGTACGCGCCCGCGTTGCGGGGCTCCTCCTGCACCCAGACGCGGTCGGCGCCGTCCGGGTATTGCGACACGATCGATTCGAGCATGGCCGCGTGCAGCGGGTACACCTGCTCGGCGCGGATGATCGCGATCGAGCCCTCGAGCCCCCGCTCGCGCCGGCGATCGACGAGGTCGTAGTACACCTTGCCGCAGCAGAGGACCACACGCCGCACGTCCGCGCGGTTGTGCTCGTTGGTGACGAAGCCCGGGTCGTCGAGGAACTCGCGGAAGCAGCCGTGCGTGAGCTCATCCACGCGGCTGGTGGCCCCGGGATGGCGGAGGAGGCTCTTGGGGCTCATGACGACCAGCGGCTTGCGGTGCTTCTGGTGCGCCTGGCGGCGGAACATGTGGAACATCTGCGCGGGGGTCGTGGGGTTGACCACCTGCATGTTGTCGTCGGCGCAGAGCTGGAGGTAGCGCTCCAGGCGCGCGGACGAGTGCTCGGGGCCCTGCCCCTCGTAGCCGTGGGGCAGCAGCAGCGTCAGGCCGGACCAGCGCTGCCACTTGAGCTCGGCGGCGCTGATGAACTGGTCGATGACCACCTGCGCCGTGTTGGCGAAGTCGCCGAACTGCGCCTCCCAGATCACGAGCATGTGCGGGTCGGCGAGCGAGTAGCCGTACTCGAACGCGAGCACGCCGTACTCTGAAAGCGGCGAGTCGTACACGCAGAACTTCGCCTGGCGCGGCTTCCCATCGGCGCCAATCGTGCCGGGCTCGCGGCCCTCGACACCGAAGAGACCCATCTCGCGGAGGTGGTTCATCGGGACGTAGGGCTCGCCGTTGGTGATGTCGCGCAGGACGGCGTGGCGGTGACTGAACGTCCCGCGACGGCTGTCCTGACCCGAGAGCCGGACGGCGACGCCCTCGACGAGCAGCGAGCCGAAGGCGAGGCTCTCGACCGTGCCCCAGTCGAGCGGCTCGTCGTTGACCACGCTCTCGGTGCGCCTGGCGAGCTGCTTCGCGAGGCGTTCGTGCGGGGCGAACCCCTCGGGGGTCGTGGTCATCACCTGCGCGATGTCCAGCAGCGTCTGTCGATCGACGCCGGTCTCGAGCGCATCGAAGGAATACTGGTGCGTGAAGCCCTGCCAGCGCCACGAGCCGGGATCGATGGTCGGATCGACGCCCATCTGCGTCGCGGCGGACTGGGCGCGCTCCATCTGCCCGTTGAGCTGGTCGCGCATCCGGGTGATGTCGGCGTCGTCGATCACGCCCTCGGCGAGCAGGCGCTCGGCGTAGCACGCGAGCGCGCTCTTCTTCGACTTGATGCGATCGGCCATGAGCGGCTGCGTGTAGGAGGGATCATCGCCCTCGTTGTGGCCCCACTTGCGGTAGCACCACATGTCGATGACGGCGTCCTTCTTGAACTTCTGCCGGTACCGGAGCGCGATCTCCGCCATGTGGACGACCGCCTCGGGGTCCTCGCCACTCACGTGGAAGACCGGGGCGCTGATCGCCCTGGACAGGTCCGTGCAGTAGTGCGACGACCGGGAGTCCTCGGAGCCGGTCGTGAAGCCGATCATGTTGTTGATCACCGCGTGGATCGTGCCGCCGCAGGTGTAGCCCTTCAACTGACTCATGTTGAAGATCTCCGCGACGACGCCCTGGCCGATGAAGGCCGCATCGCCGTGGATGAGCATCGGGATCGTCGCGCTGCGCTCCTCGTCGGTGCGCAGGCGCTGCTTGGCGCGGCAGCGACCGAGCACGACGCCGTTGGCCGCCTCGAGGTGGCTGGGGTTGCTCGAGAGCACGAGGCGGATGTCCTCGCCCCTGACGGTCTTGCGGTCGCCGGAGTAGCCCAGGTGGTACTTGACGTCGCCGCCGCCCTCGACAAAGTCCTCGTCCCAGTTCTCCTCGAACTCGGTGAAGACCTGCTCGTAGGTCTTGCCCAGGATGTTGGCCAGGACGTTGAGGCGCCCGCGGTGGGCCATGCCGAAGACGATCTCGCACACGCCCAGCCCCGGCGCCTTCTGGACGATCCAGTCCAGCAGCGGGATGACGGACTCACCGCCCTCGAGGCTGAACCGCTTCTGCCCCCGGTAGCGCTTGTGCAGGAACGTCTCGAACATCTCCGCCTTGTGCAGCTGGAGCAGCACGTGGAGGCGCTCCTTGCTGTTCAAGCCGGGGCGGCTGCGTGTGGTCTCGAGCTGCTCCTGGAGCCAGGCGCGCTCGGAGTCGTTGTCGATGTGCCAGAACTCGATGCCGCAGGAGCCGCAATACGTCTCCTCCATCCACGCGATGATCTCGCGCAAGGTCATGGCGCCCTGGCCGGGGATGTCGTGGTTGTGGTACGAGCGGTCGAGGTGCTCGGCGCCGAGCCCGTGGAAGGCGGGGCTGAGCTGCCGGGGGCGCTCGCGCTCGACGCCGAAGGGATCGAGCTTCGCGGCGAGGTGCCCGACCTCGCGGTAGGCCCGGCACAGGTGCGCGACGGCGAAGGTGTCGGCGCCGATCGTGGTCGCCGCGGCGCCGCTCTCGCCGGCCCTGCCAAGGTCGAATCCCTGGAAGAAGGAGGCGAGGTCGGGCGCGACACTCGCCGGGTCATCGAGCCAGCGCTGGTGCTGGGCCTCGAGGTATTCAGCGCTCCATCCGTTGATCGAGGGCGCGATCGCCCTGGGTGTGGCGTCCATGTTCTGCGAATCTTTCGGAGAAATCGGCGTTCGCCGCGCCGGTGGCCGGCGGCCGTGCCGACCCCTTCCCGGCGTGTGCGCGGTACTCTAGATCTCCGATCGGCGCCGGTCGCACGGGAAATGAGCGGGTTATTGGGATTTCGGCGCGATGCGCACCCGCGAGGGTGAGAACCGAACTCGGACGTTGTCCGCCGGAATGCGGATCAGCCGAAGCGGCCCGTGATGTACTGCTCGGTCTCGGGGAGCCTCGGCGTCTGAAAGAGGTCGCCGGTGGGGCCCATCTCGACCAGGCGGCCCAGGTACATGAAGGCGGTGTAGTCGCTGACGCGCGCCGCCTGCTGCATGTTGTGCGTGACGATCAGCACGGTGTAGCGCTGGCTGATCTCGTGGATCAGCTCCTCGATCTTGCCGGTGGCGATCGGGTCCAGGGCCGAGCAGGGCTCGTCCATGAGCAGCACCTCGGGCTCGGCCGCGATGGCCCGCGCGATGCACAGGCGCTGCTGCTGGCCTCCTGACATCCCCAGCGCCGACTCGTTGAGGCGGTCCTTGACCTCGTCCCAGATCGCGGCGCCCTGGAGCGCGCGCTCGCACGCCTCGGCGAGCACCTTCCTGCGACGCTCGCCGTCGATGCGCAGGGGGTACACGACGTTCTCGAAGATCGACATCGGGAAGGGGTTGGACTTCTGGAACACCATCCCGGTGCGCTTGCGCAGGTCGATCACGTCCACGTCTGGGTCGTACACGGGGCGGCCGTTCATGGTCAGCTCGCCCTCGACGCGGACGCCCTCGATGAGGTCGTTGAGCCGGTTGACGGATCGGAGGAAGGTGGACTTGCCGCAGCCCGAGGGGCCGATGAGGGCCGTGACCCTGCCGCGAGGCACCCGCATCGAGATATCGAAGAGCGCCTGGGAGTCGCCGTAGAAGAGTCGGAAGTCCCTGGAGACGACGCAGTGGTCCTCCCCGTCGAGCGCCTCGTGGATTGTCGCCTTGACGGGCTGGCCCGCTCGGATCGCCTCGAGCACGTCATAACTCGGCGTGCGCGCGGGGAACGGCGGCTCGTCGTTCGGTGAGCCGTTTTGCCAGCTCTTGGATTGGGCGTCAACCACGACCGGCTCTTTCAGTGCAGGGAATCGGTTCCGCAGGCTCGAAGGGAATCGGATCATATCGGAAGAGTCCGTTGGATCTGTCGGGGGGGCTCAGAACGCCCCGGTCCTGAATCTGCGGCGGAGCCTGCCGCGGAGCAGGATCGCCGTGGTGTTGAGCATCAGCACGATCACGATCAGCAGCAGCGTTGTCGTCCAGACCGTCGGTCGCGCCGCCTCGGAGTCGGGGCTCTGGAAGCCCAGGTCGTAGATGTGGAAGCCCAGGTGCATGAAGGGGCGGTCCAGGTGCACGAAGGGTGGCTCGGCGGAGATCACCGAGTCGGAGGTCTGCTTGACCGCGCCGACGAGCATCAGCGGCGCCACCTCGCCGGCGCCGCGCGCCATGGCCAGGATCATCCCCGTCATCATGCCCGGCGCCGCGCGCGGCAGGACAATGCGCTGGATCGTCTGCCACTTGGAAGCGCCGCAGCCGGCGCTGGCCTCGCGCATGGACCTTGGCACCGCGGCGATGGCTTCCTCGGTCGCGACGATGACCACCGGCAGCGTCAGCAGCGCCAGCGTCAACGCGGACCAGAGCAGGCCCTTGGCGCCGAACTTGGGCGTCGGCGCCATCGCGCGGTAGAAGCCCTTGAAATAGGGCGTGGTCGCGAGCAGCGCCATCACGAGCAGCGCGACGCTCAGCCAGCCGACCTTGGCGAGCATCCCGTAGGTCCGCTGGCGCCCGCTGGGGACGACCCCCGGCGCGGTTCGGGCGCTCATCATGAGGGTGATCGTCCCGGCCAGCGCGACGCCGGCGCCGGCGGCGAGCGTCCACCACGAGCCGGTTGACATCGGCGCGCGGGGCCCGGTGTCGATCCAGCCGCCGACCGAGTAACAGAAGAAGCCGAGCCCGAAGACGCCGTACACGATGCTCGGGACGCCCGCGAGGTTGTTCACCGCGATGCGGACCGCCGACGTCATGAACCCCTGGTGCGCGTACTCGCGGAGGTACACCGCGGCGACAGCGCCGAGCGGGACGACGATCACGCTCAGCAGCATCGTCAGCGCGACGGTGCCCAGGATGACCGGCAGGACGCCGCCCTCGGTGTTCGCCTCGCGGGGCCCGGTCGAGAGGAACTCCCACCAGCGCGAGCAATACACACCGAGCCTGCCGGCGAGCGAGAGGTTGTTCGTGCGCACGACGCGGACCACCTGCGTCAGCCGCATCGGCTCGTCGAGCTGGTTCGAGGAGAGCGGCGAGATGGCGCCGCTGCCCGGTTCGCGGAAGACGACGCGGCTTCGCGAGTCCTCGCGGTCGAGCTCGTCGATGCGGGCGCGGATGCCGTCGTACTCGGCCTGCAACTCCGTGCTGCGCTCGGCGAGGGTCTGCTCGGCCCGCTTGAGCTGCTCGTCGCTCAGGTCGCCGTCCTCGTGACGCAGCTGCGCGACGCGGAACTTCAGGCGGGCGCTCTCGAGTTTCGCGTTGATCTCGCCGACGTCGCCCTCGCGGAGCGATTCGATCTCGCGGGCGCGATGGCGGGCTGCTTTGAGCGCCGCGGGGAGCTGCGCCCAGGCCACGTCGCCCTCGGCGACGACCGTGCGCTCGTCGCCGCTGACTTCCAGGATCTGCTCCAGCCGGCCCAGCCAGACGCCCCAGGCGGTGCGCTCGACGAGGACGGCGTCGGTCGGGAGCGTCGAGCTGACGATCTCGCTCTCGGGGATCCAGCGGAAGGGCTGGCCGGTGATCTCCTTGTTGCCGACACGGAAGAGCGTGCGCCTGGCCGGCGGCCCGTCGGGGTTGTCGGTCTCGCCGGCGCTCTCGGTGCGGACCGGGACGCCGAGAAGGATCTCGCCGCTGGTGAGCGTGAGCTCCTCGATGGGTCTGGGCCAGAACGTCGAGAACCCCTGGCCCACGATGAGCGCGATCAGCGCCACGATCATCGCCACGCACGAGCCCAGCGCCAGCAGGGACACCCACACCATGGGCTCGCCCCGCCCGCCGCGGGAGCCGCGCCGCCGCATGATGGGTGTCGTCGTCGTGGTCACAGCCCGGCGCTCCGTTTGCGGAAGCGCTGGCGGACGATCTCGGCGACCGCGTTGACGAACAGCGTCATAACGAGCAGGACGACGCCGCAGAGGAAGAGGATGCGGTAGTGCGCGGCGCCGCGGGGGGCCTCGGGCAGCTCAACGGCGATGTTGGCGGCGAGTGTGCGGAAACCCTCGAAGATGTTCAGGTCCATGATCGGCGTGTTGCCGGTGGCCATGAGCACGATCATGGTCTCGCCGACGGCGCGGCCCAGGCCGACCATCAGCGCGCTGAAGACGCCCGAGCCCGCGGCGGGGAGCACGACGCGCACCGCGGTCTGCCACTTGGAGGCGCCGGCGCCGAGCGAGGCGGAGCGGAGCGAATCCGGGACGCTCGTCATGGAATCATCGGCGATGGTGTAGATGATGGGGATCACCGCGACGGCCATCGCCAGGCCCACGACAAGCGAGTTGCGCTGCTGGAAAGGCCCCAGGATCGAGTCGCGCGCATCGAAACCGAGGACCGAGAGCGCCCACGCGCCGACCGCGGCCAGTCCGATCGTCGCGGCGACCGACGCCCCGAAGACGAGCATGCCCTCGGTGGCGCTGCCCCGGCCGAAGTCGGTGTAGGCGCTGAGCCTGCCCCTGCCGAAGGCGATGAGGATCGCGCCGGCGGGGATGCCGAGCAGGAACCAACCGGGCCAGGGGCCGCCGATGACGCCGTCGAGCCACGCGCGGAGGCTGGCGCGGTTGAACCCGCCGTCCCGGATGCGCTGCGCGATCTCGGGATCGGCGATGCTGCCGACGGGCCGAACCACCTCGCCGTCACGGTACGCCAGGCCGACCTCGCGGAGCCTGCGGCCGTCGTCGGCGCTGAGGGTGTCGCGACGGCCGATCCACCCGGGCCATTCGGCGCGGGGCAGCGACTCGAAAGAGCCGCTCATGACGAGCATGTCGTTGGTTGTGGGCCTGAAGAGGAGCGATTCCATCACGGGGCCTAGCGCGATCGAGGCGGCGCCGGTGATTGCCGCGATCACCGCGACCATCAGTAGCCGGTGCGCCTCGTTGGTCCTGGCGTTGATGCGCACCGGGACGTACTGCCAGAGGTGGGCGCCGAGGAGCACACCCAGCGGCACGCCGCCGAAGAGCAGCAGCACGCCAGGCAGTGCGTCGCTGACCATCGGCGCCAGGACCATCGCCGCGACGAAGCCCAGCACGACGCTGGGGAGCGAGGCCATCATCTCGATACCGGGCTTGATCATCCCGCGCTGCCGCTTCGAGAGGAACTCGGCGCTGCACAGCGCCGCGAAGATCGCGATCGGCGCGGCGATGAGCATCGTGTACACCGTCGCCTTGAGCGTCCCGAAGATCAGCGGCATGAGGCTGAGCTTGGGTTCCGCGGCGTCGTCACCGGAGGAGGACTGGTACACGTACGAAGGCGCGGCCTCCCCCTCGTACCAGACCCTGCCGAAGAGCCCAGAGATCGATGCCTCGGGGTACGCGGCCTTGAGGTCGCACCAGAGCAGCCTGCCGGAGCGATCGACTGACGCGACGGCGTCGCCCTTGGGGCTGATGCGCAGCGCACCGTCGAAGCGCAACGCCTGATCTTCGGTGTCGATGCCGGCGACCACCGCCTCGCTGGTCATGTGGCGGATGGTGACCTTGCCTTCGGCGTCGGCGATGGCGATCTGCCGGTCCCTGGGGCTGACGGCGAGCTGCTGCACCGCGGGCCCGGAGGACCGGAGCTCGTGCGCCTTGACCAGCACGGCGCCGTCGGGAGTCTCGAAGGAGTTCGTCCGTGCGGCGAACCACCCCGCGACGCCGCCGTGGTCATCACCGATAGCGACGGTGCGGTCGCCGATGAGCAGCTCGGCGCAGGTGATGCGGCGGCCCTCGGGCACGATCCGGAGCGTCTCGGCGAGCGCAATCTCGTTCGGGTTCCGGAGGTCGTACCGGCGGCACCAGCCGCTCGCCCAGATGAACAGCGCCGAATCGCCGTTCTCTGTGATGAACAGCCACCCGGGCTCGGCCGTCTCGCCCTCGGGCGCGGCGTAAGGGATGTCGTACGAGCGGGCGCGGATCGTCGGCGCCGAGCCATTGAGCGGCGTGGTCTTGCGGATCGACTGCAGGGCGCAGGCGCCGTCGGCGCGGAGGGTGACGATCTTCTCGCCGTGGGTGGTCTCGGCGTCGTCGATGAGGATCACCGCGCCGTCGCCCTCGTTGATCGTCTTGGGCTTGACGAAGTCCACCTTGGGGAGCGTCGCGCGGCGCTGACCGATGGGGGTGGTCTCGATCACGCCCTCGATCGCCGATTCGTCTTCGCCCGGCTCGATGTAGCGTGCGGTGAAACCGAGGTCGCCCACGGCGTAGCGACCGTCGCTGAGCCCGATCGCCACCTCCGTGGAACGGGGCGACCACGCGGTCGCGGTGATCGTGGCGCCCTCCAGGTCCAGCGACGACCTGGCGACGACATCGCCGGTGTGGGCGTCCACCATCGTGACGGCGCCGTGGTGGTCCATCGCGATGACGGCCTGGCGGTGCTCGTCAAATCGCAGGAGCGCGGCGCCGGTCAGGCCCGGGGCCTCGACGGCCTTGTCCACGCGGAGATCGCCGGGGAGGAACAGCGCGCCGCTGACGGCGACAAGCTGAACGACGATGCCCAGGATCGCGGCGATCGCGGCCAGCCCCCCCACGCTGATGACGGTGTGCGCGATCGAATCGATCACGTACACACGACGCATTGTCCTGCGGGGGCTGCTCTGGTTCTTCGCTTCGGGCGTTGGCATCTCGCGGGAGCGGCGCGTCTCGGTGGGAAGATTCGATCGAAAAAACAGGCCGCCAGCTGCCGCCGACGGCCTGCAATGGGAACAGTCTAGAGAATCATGCTGAACTCATCCGTGGCGGACTCTCCTGGAGGAGACTCCGAGGAATCAGGGGATCGGATCAGAAGCTGGGGGAGATGCCGACACGGCGGAGATCCTCGCGGGCGAGGTCCGCGGAGACGGGGAAGTAGCCGTCCTTGACGACGATCTCCTGGCCCTCCTTGGTGTAGATGAGCTTGATGAACTCGGCGCGGAGGGGCTCCAGCTTGGAGCCGGGCTTGTAGTTGACGGTCAGGTAGAGGAAGCGGGCGAGGGGGTAATCGCCGGAGTTGGCGTTCTCGGCGTTGGGGGCGAACATCGGCTCGTGGGAGTCGATCGCCAGCGGGATCGCGCGGACGTCGGCGGTGGCGTAACCGAGGCCGGAGTAGCCCATCGCGTACTTGTCGGTGGCGACGCCCTGCACTACGGCGGAGGAGCCGGGCTGCTCCTTGACGGTGGGCTTGTAGTCGTTGCCGCCGAGGCCGACCTCCTTGAAGAAGCCGTAGGTGCCGGAGGCGGAGTTGCGACCGTAGAGCGAGATGGGCTTGTTGGCCCACTCACCCTTGAGGCCGACATCACCCCAGGTCATGTCGGCGCCGTTGACGGAGAAGATCTGCTCGACCTGCTCGAGGGTGAGGCCCTTGATGGGGTTGTCCTTGTGGACGAAGACGGCCAGGGCATCGATGGCGGTGCGGAGCTGCGTGGGCTTGTAGCCGTAGCGCTTCTCGAACTTGTCGATCTCCGAGTCCTTGATGGGCCGGCTCATGGGGCCGAACTGGGCGATGCCCTCGATCAGCGCGGGGGGCGCGGTGGAGGAGCCCTTGCCCTCGACCTCGGTGGAGACGTTGGGGTAGGACTTCTCGAAGCGCTCGAACCACAGCGTCATCAGGTTGTTCATGGTGTCGGATCCGACACTCTTGAGCGAGCCCGAGACGCCCGAGGCGGTTTTGTAGTAGGGCAGCTCGTTGTCCACTTTGACGGAGCCGGCAATGAGCGTGCTGGCGGCGATGCCGAGGCAGGCTGCGGCGGCGGTCATTCGACGGAGCATGGGGGTTTCCTCCAGGTGGGAAGGGGTGTTGCGTTCGCCCGGATCGGCTCCGAATCCGAGTCCGGGCGGAGAGACACGGTGGGTTGTGGTCCCTTGATGTTCTCTGAATCGGGTGGATCTGTTTCCGCGACAACCGCCGTCTTGAGATGGCGTGTTCTCGGACCCGGCTGATCGTCAGCCCCGTCCGAATCGTCGTTCGAGTTCTCGGATCGTCAGTCGGATCGTGGTGGGTCGCCCGTGCGGGCAGTTGCTGGATCGTTCCACCTGCTCCCGCATCAGGAGCAGTTCTTCGAGCTCTTGTGGCGTCAGGTTGTCGCCCGCCTTGACGGCGGCCTTGCACGACATCATATCCAGGATATCGCGCAGCGCATCCTCGTTGTCCCCCCCGAGTTCATTTTTTTCTGCGTGATCCAGAAAATCCTCCAGGAACTCACGCGGCTCGACGCGGCGCTCGTCCAGGAAGCCCGGGTACGCGTGCAGGCCGATCGTCTCGGGGCCCATCGCGTCGGCCTCGAAACCGAGCCGGTCCAGCAGCTCGCGGGAGCGCTCCAGCGCCTCGATCCGGGCCGCGCTCGCGTCGATCACGACTGGGGTCAGCAACCGCTGCGAGGGCAGTTTTCCCCTTGAAATACGGGCTAAAAGCTTCTCGAACATCACGCGCTCGTGCAGCGCGTGCTGGTCGATGATGACCACACCCTGCTCGTCCTGCGTGATCAGGAAGCTGTTGTGCACCTGCAGCACCGGGTCGCGCCGCACGGGTGTCGGCAGCGTCATCGCCGGTTCGTCTTGCGACGTGTCCACGGACGACGGCGCGATCGCGGCGCGCAGCGCGTCGATGTCGTAAGAAGACCCAAGATGTTGTGGGTTGATGCTTCGTAACGTTTCCGCGAGTTGCCACGCGGAGACACCAGATCCTGCGCCTGCGCCATACATGTTGTGGTTGGCGCCGCGTGGCGCATCGCCGTGCGGCCCACCCCACCTGGGGGTCAGGTCCGCGCGGGAGAGCGCCGCCCGCACGGCTCGCAGGATCACCGTGCGGATCATCGACGCGTCCCGGAACCGCACCTCCGCCTTGGCCGGGTGCACGTTGACATCCACCGCCGAGGGGTCCATCTCCAGCATCAGCACCGCCGTCGGCTTCCGGCTGGGCTCGATCAGTCCCCGGTAGGCCTCCTGAAGGGCGTGCTGGATGGTCCGGTCCCGGACGGGCCGGCCGTTGATGAAGACGTGCTGGCCCTTGATGGTGGGCCGGGCGATCTCGGGCAGGCCCGCCAGGCCCCACAGGGTCATCCCCCGGGCGTCGTCGAACTCGTCCGCCGTCAGCTCCAGCAGCTGATCCGCGAACTCCCTGCCCAGCACGGCGATCGCGCGGTCCCGGACGCCCTGCCCGGGAGGAAGATCGAGCCTCGTCTCACCGTCGATGGTCAGGACGAACCCGATCGCGGGGTGGGCGATGGCCAGGTCCCGGACGATCTCCGCGCAGCGCATCTGCTCGGTCCGGGGGGTCCTGAGGAACTTCCGCCGGGCGGGGGTGTTGAAGAACAGGTTCCGCACGGTGACAGCCGTCCCGACCGGGCCCGCCTCGGGGCGGACGTCGCTGAAGACGTCCCCCTCGCACGAGAGCGACGCCGCGTGCTGCTCATCGCGGGTGCGCGACCGGAGGGTCATCCTGGAGACGGATGCGATCGAGGCGAGCGCCTCGCCCCGGAAGCCCATCGTCGCGATGGAGTCGAGATCGGCGGCCTCGCGGATCTTGCTGGTGGCGTGGGGCTCGAGCGCCTTGAGAAGCTGACCCTGCCCGACGCCGACGCCGTCGTCGGTGACGCGGACCAGCTCGATGCCGCCATCTTCAAGATCGACCCGGATCCGAGTCGCGCGGGCGTCGATCGCGTTGTCCACGAGCTCCTTGACGACGCTGGCGGGTCGCTCGACGACCTCGCCGGCGGCGATCTGGTTGACGAGCAGGGGCGCGAGCGTCCGGATCTCCGGCGCCTGGCCCGTTCGCCGCGTCGTCTCCGGGGTCTCCACCTCCATCGCGGCATCATACCGCGGCGGCGCCGGGGCGAATCCGCCTTGGGGTATGCTGCCCCGGTATGCATGATTCCCCCCTGCCGACGCAGCAGCACCGCTACGAGGGGCTGCCGGAACTGCCCATCGCGACGCTGCACGAGCGCCGGGAGCGGGTGTTCCTGGTGCTGGCGGGGCTGTTCCTGGGGACACTGGCGATGCTCAACATCCTGGGCATCACGCGGTTCCTCAACGTGGCGTTCTTCATCAAGGGCTCGGAGCGCTGGGACCACCCCCTGGCGATCGCCGTGGGGGTTCTGCCCTACCCGCTGACGTTCCTGTGCACGGACTTCATCTCGGAGCTGTACGGCAGGAAGCGTGCGAACTTCGTCGTCTTCGTGGGGCTGCTGCTGAACCTCTGGGTCGTGCTGGTGCTGTGGCTCGGCGGCGCGTGGCCCGGGTTCCCGACCGACACCCCGCTGGGCAACGAGGCCGTCTTCTTTGACGTCCGCGCCTTCGCCTTCAAGGCGGTCACCGCGTCGATGATCGCGTACCTGGCGGCGCAGTTCATCGACGTGCAGGTCTTCCACTTCTGGAAGCGCGTGACCAACGGCAGGCGCCTGTGGCTCCGCAACAACGGCTCGACGCTCGTTAGCCAGCTTGTGGACACCATCGCGGTGATCCTGATCACCTTCGGCAGCGCCTGGCGCGCCGGGACCATGACCACCGGCGCAATCCTGGCGCTGATCGCGACCGGCTACGTCTTCAAGGCGGTCATCGCGCTGCTGGACACGATCCCGTTCTATCTCGGCGCGATCTGGCTGACCCGATGGCTGCGCCTGCCGCCGCCGACGCTCACCGAGGGCGTCCCTGGCGGGGCGGCGGTCGAGGCCGGCGTCGGGTAAGCTCGGCCCATGGGCGACACCATCTTCACGAAGATCATCAACGGGGAGATCCCCTCGCACAAGGTGTACGAGGACGAGCGCGTCTTCGCCTTCCTCGACATCGGACCCCTGAGCGAGGGGCACACGCTGGTGGTCCCCAGGGAGCCCGTGGCGACGATCGACATGCTGTCTGACGAGTCCGCCGCGGCGATCGGACGAGTCCTGCCGCGGATCTGCCGGGCGGTGTGCGAAGCGACCGGCGCGAGTGATTTCAACATCCTCCAGAACAACGGCGCGGCGGCGCACCAGGAAGTCCCCCACGTCCACTTCCACATCATCCCGAGGTTCCCCGATCGCCCGGAGGACGGCGGGCTCGGCGTGGTCTGGAAACCCGGGGCGTTCGATCACGGCGCCGGGGCCGCGCTGGCGGGCCGGATCGCGGCGTTGATCGGCGGCTGAAACCTGACCGTGCGGGCAATATCAGCGGCGGACCCGACGCGGACCAGCCGCGCTCGCCCGCCGTGTGGTTCCGGGACTTCAGATCGGGTCCCAGAAACCCGAAGAGAGAAGCCGGAAGACCCGCGCACGGACGCGCGGGCGCCGGAAAGGTTCGGGGATGCCCATCAGCAAATCCATGTGCACGGACGAGGAGCGTCGCGGCTCCGAGCGCTGGACGACGCAGAAGACGCTGCGCTGGCGCCTGCGCGGCGACTCGCACACGAGCGAGGGCACGATCGTCGAGCGCTCCCTCAACGGGATCGTCCTGCTGACCGAGGGCGTCGATGCGCCGCAGCTCGGCGAGCACCTCAAGCCGGCGACGAAGGAGATGGCCGAGCGGCACGGCTTCCGCTGCGCCGTCGTCGTCCGCTGCGTCAACGACCCGGGGCTTGGCCAGAGCCGCGTGTACCTGGAGATCCTGGCGTGACCGGCCGGGCGAACGCAATCACGACGGGGGAGCACACGATGCATGTCGAACTGAAACTCGCCGAGTCCGAGCAGCCCAGGATGATCTGGGAGAGACGAGAGCACCCCCGGGTGAACTGCTGCGGCGAGCGGCTCCGCTGGAAGATTGAGAGCGCCAGGCGGACCCGCAAGGGGTGGCTCAACGACGTCTCCACCAACGGGATGTCCTTCCTCATCGAGCAGCGCCGCGCGCCGGGCGCTGGCGAGACGCTCGAGGTCCGCAACGGGCAGCGCAGCGAGCCGCTCAGGTTCCGCGTCGTGCGCACCGCGCCGGAGGGCTCGGACCTGGCGCTGGTGGCGTGCGAGCGCACCGACGCCCCGGCGACCCTGACCGAGGTCGTCAAGGAAGTCGATTACAAGCACGCCGCCTGAGCCCACGGAGCCTCAGGACACGCCAATACCCGGATTCTGCCGGAAGACGCCGCCAACGACCTGTACGCTGGATGTTGTCTGATGCGCCGCCCCGCGGCGCGACAACCCCAGCGAGGCACGTCATGTCGATCCCGTTCCATCAAGTGATCCTGTCCACTTTGGCGCTGGCGATGCTGATCCCCGGCGCCGCGCTCGGCGCCGGCAGCGATCTCACACCACCCGCCGCGACATCGACACCGAGGGGATCGCTCCAGGTCGGGGTCGGCGAGGCGGTCGAGTTCACCGTTTGCGGCGAGTCCTTCGTGGGCGGGGACATCGAGATCGAGCTGCTCGATGCCCCGGCGTGGTGCCGTCGCGCCCACGGGCAGGGCTCGACGCAGGGGTGCGTGACGTACGTCGCGACCCCAGACAGCCCCGGGGTCCACGTGCTCCGGTTCGTGATCATCGACGACGAGAACGAGATGGAGACGGCGCATTCCGTGACCATCGAGGCGGGCCCCTCGCAGGGCCCGGCGCCGCTGTGCACGATCACACCGATGGGCCCGCTGACGGTTGACGCCTGCGACGTCTTCTCCTTTGTCGTCTGCGGCGAGCCCCAGAGCGACGGCGAGACGGATGTGCAGCCGATCGGCGTGCTCCCCTCGTGGGTGCAGCTGACGAGCGCCACCGGCGTACCCAGGGGCGGCTCGATCGCGTGCAACACGTATGAGTGCACCCCGATGCTGGGAGATGCCGGGCAGCACACGCTCGAGTTCCTGATCTCCGAATCCACGACGAGCGAGACCACGACGTGCTCGATCACGATCAACGTCGTGGCGTGCGACAACGCGCCGATCTGCACGGTCTCGCCCATGAGCCCGATCCAGACGACGCCCGGGAGCGTCTTCAGCTTCGAGATCTGCGCCGAGACGCAGTGCGACGGCGAGACCGATGTCCAGCCGATGGGTCTGCTGCCCCCGTGGGTGCAGCTGACCGGCGCCACCGGCGTCCCCAGGGGCGGCTCGATCGCGTGCAACACCTACGAGTGCTCCCCGGGGATGGGCGATGTCGGCCAGCACACGCTCTCGTTCCTGCTCACCGACGCCAAGAGCACCGCCTCTACGGTGTGCGACGTGGTGATCAACGTCGGGCCGGTGAGCAACGACCCGCCGACATGCGAGTTCATCCCGGCGAGCGGCTCGATCGTGATCCCCCCCACCGGCAACGACCAATACCAGATCTGCGTGACCTCTGGAGTCCCGGGCCACGTCGTCGAGTTCACGGCGCTTGATGCGCCGGGCTGGATCCTCGATCAGGCGGCCAGCGGCGCGCAGTTCATGGATAGCGGCTGCGCCTACGGCGACGTCCACCCGCCCCTGAGCGCTGCGGGGACCACCGTCACCGTGCACTACCTTGTCGAGGATGTGGATTCCGGCGCGCAGGCGATGTGCGAGTTCAACATCGTCGTCCCCGAGGCGGAGCCGCCGGTCTGCGAGATCTCGAAAGAAGTCATCAGCGTGTACCCCGGGGAGGTGGATTCGTTCGACCTCTGCGCCACAGCGCAGAACGGAGAGAACGAGATCTTCTACAACCCGTCGAACATGGCGCCGGCGTACCTGTCCCCGCTCAACGGGACCTTCTTCGGCCAGGGATGCGAGACGCTGACGTTTGCGCCGCCGCTGATCGCGACGCCATCGACGCACGTGCAGGTCTTCAACATCACCGACCTGGGGACCGGGGAAGTCTCGCAGTGCGAGATCACCCTGATCGTCCTCTGCCCCGACGAGCCCGCCTGCTGGTTCACACAGCAGGGCCCAGTCGAGGTCGCCGTCGGCGAGCCGGTGAACTTCGAGTTCTGCGGCTACCCCGGCTGCGACACGAGCTACGTGCGCATCGAGATGATCGGCAGGCCGCCCTTCATCGACCCGGCCGGACACCAGAAGGGCGGGCGGGGCGAGACCCTGTGCCTGCCGATCACCGGCACGCCCGGCCCCGAGCACGCGGGCAGGACCTACCCCGTCCGTGTGCGGACAACCAACCTGTCCACCGGGCAGCAGACCGAGTGCTCGATCCTGATCCACGTGCTCGACACCGGCGGCTGCCCGGAGGCGCCGCTGTGCTTCGCCGAGCCGGGCGAATATGTCGGCGCCGAGCCCGGCGGCGAGGTGTCGCTGACGATCTGCGCCGAGCCCGGCTGCCCCGACAGCGCGGTGACGCTCGAGGTCATCGAGCTGCCCGCGTTCTGCGATGATCTCGCGATGATCGTGGGTGGCGCCGGCGAGACGGCCTGCGCGCCGATCACCTGCACGCTGCCCTTGGACACCGCCCCCGGCGAGTACCCCGTGCGGCTGCTCGCGACCGACGGTTCGAGCGGGCTGACCAGCGAGTGCGTCGCGACGATCGTCGTGTCGCAGGGCGTCCGGGGCTGCTTCGAGGAGGAGCCCAACAACATGAACAGCATCTGCACGATGCTCGACGCCGAGGGCTGCCTCGGGCTCGATGACTGCGGCTCCTTCGTCGATGGCTACCTCGGCGAATCGGGCGATGACCGAGATTACTACTGCATCTCCGGGCTGACGCCGGATTCGGTGTACCGGGCGATGATCGTCGGCGGCCTCAGCGCGGACGGGACGCCGACGTGCGCCACGCTCGCGTGCCTCGACGAGTCGGGCGAGATCATCGAGATCACCAACACCGGCCCACAGGGCATGGGCAGGCCCAGCCTCTCGTGCCTGGCGGATTCCACCGGGCAGATCCACCTCGCGGTCACCGGCTGCAACGATCTCGATCTCGACGGGCAGGCGGACAACCCCGGCCCGGGCGTCGGGGGCATCGGCCACGGCACACGCGGCTCGTACCAGCTGCTCTTCAGCCTGGACTCGCCGCTGGCGGTTGACATGCCCTGCCTCGCCGACTTGAACGGCGACGGGCTCGTCGATTCCGCCGACCTGGGCGCCCTGCTGGGCGTCTTCGGGGAGACCTGCGCGCCGTAACGCATTCCCTGCGCGGGCGCCGCCTGCCGCGTCGGAGCCAGTATCATCGCCGCCGCGATCCGTGACCGGTCGCGGGTTGTCGGCATCCAAGGCCCCGGCACGACAGGAGACCCCCCACCATGGCACGCATCCTCGCCTTCTCCGGCAGCGCCCGGAAGGGCTCCATCAACCAGCGGCTCGTCAAGTTCGGCGCGGGCAAGGCCGAGCTGCTCGGCGCCGAGGTCACGCTGATCAACCTCAACGACTTGCCCATGCCCCTCTACCACGGCGATCTGGAGGCCGGCGAGGGCGTCCCCGAGAACGCGCGCCGGCTGCGCACGCTCATGCTCGAGCACGACGGCATGCTCATCGCCTGCCCCGAGTACAACTCCTCCATCACCCCCCTGCTCAAGAACACCATCGACTGGTGCTCCCGCCCCGACGGCGACACCCCAGGCGGCGTCGCCTTCCGCGGCAAGGTCGCCGCCCTCATCGCCACCAGCGAGGGCGCCCTGGGCGGCCTCCGCGGACTCGATCACGTCCGCGAGATCCTCGCCAACATCGGCGTCCACGTCGTCCCGATGCAGGCCGCGGTGGGAATGCACAGCAAGGCCTTCACCGCCGACGGCGGCTTCACGGACGAGCGGACGGGGATGTTCTTCGACGCGGTGATCGAGCTGCTGGTGAGGACGTGCGACAGCCTGAGGGGATAGCGATGACTGCCGCTTCCGAGTGTTCACGGTTCATCGAGACCGGTGAGGCGACCGCGATCCTGCCGCTGCCCGACCACCGCAAGCCGGTGACCGTAATCGGCACACCCGCGATCCGCGCGACGTTCGACGAGAGCTGCATCCAGCAGGCGATCAACTCCGCGATGGCGCCGGGGATCTCGGGCCTCGTCCTCAACCCCGATGCGCACGTTGGCTATGGCGCCCCGGTCGGGTGCGTGATGACAAGCCCCACGCACATCTATCCGGGGCCGGTCGGCGTCGATATCAAGTGTTCGATGAGTCTCCTCGCGGTCGATCTCGAAGAGGACGCGGTGCGCGATCGCAAACCCAGGCAGGCGCTCATCAAGGCGATCTGCCAGCGCATCCCCACCGGCGCCGGCATGGGACAGCGCGATGTGCCGAAGAGCCGTCCGGTCGAAACCGAACTCGGCGCACAGGCAATCACCGAGGGCGCCTCGCGCGAGGTCTGCGAGCGGATGGGCATCCCACCACAGTGGGCGGACCGGTGCGAGGACAGCGCACACCGGGGACACGGCGGCTCGATCGATGCGCTCCGAGAGCGACTGGAGATTCAACTCGCTGATGAGCGGTTCCGGGCGCGATTCCCGGAAAAGATCAGCCAACTCGGCTCCTTCGGCGGGGGCAATCACTTCGGAGAGTGCGAGATCGTCGATGTCGCGCAGTCACAGCGCGCTCGCGAGGCCGCGGACGTTTTCGGGCTCCGCGATCGAGGTGTCGCGTTCCTCTCGCATTGCGGCTCCAGAGGGCTGGGCCATAACCTGGCGTCGGCGCAATTCAAGTCCCTTGAGCGGCACTTCGACAAGTGGGGCATCCCGCTGCCGGGGCATGACAAACAACTCGTGCATGCGCCGCTGGGCACCCCGGAGGCGGATGATTATCTCGACGACATGGCGCTGGGCGCGAACTTCGCCACGCTCAATCACCTGCTGATCAACGCGCTCGTGCTGGAAGCATTCCAGGAGGTCTTCCCGGGGATCGAGGGAAGGATGGTGTACTTCATCAGCCACAACATCGCGCGACAGGAGATCATCAACAACACGAAACAATGGGTCCACCGCAAGGGCGCCACCAGGGCGTACCCCGGGGGTCACTTTGCCCTCCGCGGCACACCCTTCCACGAGACAGGGCACCCGATCCTGCTCCCCGGCAACCCGCAGGCCGGGTCCGCGGTCATGGTCGCCGACGAGGGCGCTGAGCAATCCTGCTACAGCATTAATCACGGCGCCGGCCGTGTGCTGGGGCGCCGAGCGGCGACGCGCACACTCGACCAGCAGCGCGTCAATGACTCGTTTGAGCAGCGCGACATCCTGCACAACTGCGGCTCCTACCCGATCGACGAGGCGCCGGAGGTGTACAAGGATTTCAACGAGGTGCTCCGCTCCGTCGAACTCGCTGGTCTCGCGTCCGAGGTCGCCAGGCTCAGAGCGTGCTTCGTAATCAAGGACGGCGATCGCGCGGACGACTGATCCTCGCCAACATCGGCGTCCACGTCGTCCCGATGCAGGCCGCGGTGGGAATGCACAGCAAGGCCTTCACCGCCGACGGCGGCTTCACGGACGAGCGCACTGGGAGGTTCTTCGATTCGGTGATCGAGCTGCTGGTGAGGACGTGCGACAGACTGAGGGGTTGACCAGTCGGGAAACGCCGGCGCCCGACATCGATGTGCCTGGTTGGGCGCCCGGGCCAGGTCCCATTTCCGGGCGCGGTGGCTCCGCTGGAGATGGGCGGGATCACGTTGCTGCGGCGTCGGCGCTGATTCAGCGCCGGCGACGGGAGGCGATCAATCCCGCTGCGCCGAGGATCGTCAGCGGACCGGGTGACGGTACAATCGCTCGTGTGTAGGCGAAACTGCCGCCGGAGCCCGCAGCGCCCCACGCGGTGAAGCGGATGTCAACGTACGCGTCGTCATCAACGAGGTACATCACGGCGTCCACGCCCACGGTGGCCGGGGGATTGTCCGCTGCCGCTGTCTTCCAGATGTCGAAATCGGTGATGTCCACGGTTCCATCCCGCACGTCCTGGACGGTGTTCCCGAAGAGCCACAGCGTTCCGAGCGGTGATGTGCTCGGGTTGTAGCCGCCCTCGGCGAGGGGGTTGTAGATGCCCTGCACCGAGGCGCGGGTGATCGCCACGGAGCCGGTGATGATGTCCCAGTTGGCCGAGTCGTTGGGATCGGCGAAAGCCACTTTGGCGAAGTCAATCGTGCCGCCGGAGACGTCGTAGAACGTCTGAGCGTCGGCGCTCTGCACAATGGCGAAGACCGCTATCGCGGCGAGCGTTGGTCTGAACAGCATGATGATGATTCCCCTCCGGTGATTCGGCTGCCTGTTGACGTGTCCTGCAAAGATGTGCGTTTTCCCAAACTAGCACGAAACTGCCCGGGTGGTGCAAGAAAATAATCGGATTTCGAGAGAGATCCTCCTCGCGGATTCCTGTACGACCGGACAATCAAGATATGAAACAACCGCTGATCAGCAAGTTGTTCTCATTGATATCTCGGACCGAAGCATCATCAATCGAATCGCCGCAGAATGGATCGAGTACACATCGGATTCGATCACCCTGCAACGTGGTGACAAGATCCGCGACTTCGAGCGCCTGCGAAGCGGAGTAGCAGCGGTCGCTGAACCAGACGACCTGGCCCTCCGAAGCGAGGACGATCACCCGGGCTCGCTTTCCATATTCGGTGCCGGTGAACTCCGCCACGGGCTTGGCCGCGCAGCCGTTGAGCGTGACGACCGCGCCCCAGTCCTCTTCCGGGATCCCGGCGCGCATCCCGTCGTCGATCCAACCGGAGCCCAGACTCGGGATGAGACCCGGTATCTTCGGGACCTCGACGATCCGCGCCTGAAGATCCGTCTGGAGCAGCCCCAGCATCCAGCGGTCGATGTCGAACTGGGTTCGCTGCTGGTACCCAATCAGCAGCACGACCGGCTTCCCGGAAAACTCGTCCGGCAGCACAACCGGCTCCTGTTCGAGACTCTGGCCGGTGACCCTAGGGAATGTCTCCCCTGTGGGGTTCCGGTTTGCGATGGTCGCGGCGCAAACTGTTGAAGTTATCAAGGATGTCGCAAGAATGACCGACGCGAGAATCAGGATGGTTCTGATCACGGCAATCCCTCGCTGTAAAAAAAGTATCAATCGGCTGGGTTCAGGATTCGCTTCGTCGACCAGGCGATCCGGATTCAGCGCAGACCAATACCCCCCTCAGGACTCGAACCTGAAACCCGCTGATTAAGAGTCAGCTGCTCTGCCAATTGAGCTAGGGGGGCGGGGATCGGTGGCCATTCGGCCTCGTCCGCCCGCCGGGGGCTTGTTTGCCCCGGCGAAGGTCCAGTGTAGCGGCGCCTCGGGGCGAGTCCAACGCCGCGGACCGGGTTCCCGCGGGGTTTGATTTCCGCCTCTGGGGGCCTCCAATGGGCGATTCGGGGTGGTCTGCGGACGCGTTGGTCGCTTTGACACCCCTCAGAGGCCGGCGTACCCTTGTCCACTGCGCTGATCGGCGTCGGCCCCGGGATCCTGCGGGCCGGGGCGGTCCGCGCGGCGATTGACCCGCACGACTGTTGCGCTACTGACCAGGAGCGATTTTCCATGCAGCCAACCCATCGCACGAGCCCCGGCAGGACACGCCGTCGTCGCTCCCATCACGCGCTCCGCGGCGCCCAGTCCGTCACCTGCCCCAACTGCGGCGCCCCCCGTCTGCCCCACCGCGCCTGCGCGGACTGCGGCTACGTGCGCCCCGGGCTGAAGATCAAGCCGATCAACGAGAGCTGAACCCGTGCGGCTGGCCATCGACGTCATGGGGGGCGATCACGCGCCCGGCGTGGTGCTTGAGGGCGTCATCGCGGCGCTCCCCGAGCTCGGCCCCGGCGATCAGCTGACCCTCGTCGGCCCCCGATCCATCATCGAATCCGCGCTCCGCGAGCGCGCCGTGGACGACCCGCGCCTCAGGATCGAGCACGCGCCGGACGTCATCGAGATGCACGAATCGCCCGTCGAGGCCGTCCGCTGCAAGCCGGACTCCTCCATCGTGCGCATGTGCATGCTCGCCAGCCCCAAGACGCCGGCCGAGCAGCGGCTCGACGGCGTCCTGAGCGCGGGCAACACCGGCGCGTGCGTCGCCGCGGCGACGATGCACATGAAGCGCCTGCCGGGCGTCCACCGCCCCGGCATCGCCGTGACGCTCCCGACGTTCCACGGGCCCATCGTCGTCTGCGACGCCGGCGCCAACCCCGAGCCGAGGCCCCTGCACCTGGCGCAGTACGGCGTGATGGCCGAGACGTACGCCAAGCACGTGCTGGGGATCGCCAACCCCCGCGTGGCGCAGCTGAACATCGGCGCCGAGGAGGCCAAGGGCACGCGGATGACCAAGCTCGTCCGCGACCTGCTGGCGATCGTCGAGGGGACGAACTACATCGGGTACATCGAGGGGCGCGACCTCTTCGACGGCGCGGCGGACGTGATCGTCACCGACGGTTTCGTGGGCAACACGATCCTCAAGCTGGCCGAGGGGCTGTCGATGTCGCTGCTCAAGGGCATCGGCGCGGCGGTGCTCGAGGCCGACCCCGAGCTCGCGATGCGGATGCAGCCCATCGCGCAGCGGCTCAAGAAAAAGAACGACTACCAGGAGTACGGCGGCGCGCCGCTGCTGGGCGTCAACGGGGTGTGCATCATCTGCCACGGCAGCGCCAAGGCGCGGATGATCCAGACCGCGATCACGCAGACGCGCGAGTTCGTCGAGACCGGCGTCAACGCGCAGATCGGCCAGAGGCTGACCGCGCTGGCCCCGCTGATCGAGCCCCGCGCCGCGGCGAACCAGACGGCGCAGGTCAGGACCCCGGCATGAGCAACGCGACCACAGCGGCCGATCCCGGGACCATCATGCCAGCGACAGCGCGCGTCGGCGTCGAGATCGTCGGCGTCGGGAGCGCGCTGCCCGAGGGCGTGCTGACCAACAACGACCTTTCCGCCTACATGGACACCAGCGACGAGTGGATCACCCAGCGCACCGGCATCCGCCAGCGGCGCTATTGCGACCCCGACAAGGGCGAGGGCGTGCTCTCGCTGGGGCGCACGGCGATGCGGCGGGCGCTGGAGGACGCGGGGCTCGACCCGTCCGAGCTGGACCTGCTGATCCTCGCCTCGGTCACCGGCGAGACGCGCTGCCCCTCGACCTCGTGCAAGATCGCCGCGGAGCTCGGCGCGGTCAACGCCGGGGCGTTCGACCTGATGGCGGCGTGCTCCGGGTTCGTGTACTCGATGAACATCGCCAGCGCACTGATCCGCACCGGCGAGCACCGCACGATCGGCGTGATCGGCTGCGACGTCATGAGCAACATCGTGGACATCGCCGACCGGAACAACGTCGTGCTCTTCGGCGACGCCGCGGGGGCGGCCGTCTTCCGCGCCACCGACGACACGAGCAAGGGGATCATCGCCTCGCAGATGTGCGCCGACGGCCGCGGCTGGGCCGACCTGCACCTGCCCTACGCCGAGCGCGACATGCCCGAGGGCGCGGACCTGTGCGACATCCGCTACGGCAGGCTGCAGATGCGGGGCCGCGAGGTGTTCAAGTTCGCCGTATCGACGTTCCCCAGGCTGATCGAGTCCACCTGCGTGCAGGCGGGGATCGGCGTGGACGACGTGGCGCTGTTCATCTCGCACCAGTCCAACCTGCGCATCCTCGACGCCTCCCGCGAGCGGCTTGGCATCCCCGAGGAGAAGCTCTACGTCAACATCCAGGACTACGGCAACAGCAGCGCCGGATCGGTGCCGCTGTGCCTCGACGAGGCCCGGGCCAAGGGCCTGTACCATGCGGGCGACCTCGTCATGTTCGTCGCCTTCGGCGGCGGGCTCACCTGGACCAGCAGCCTCTGGCGCGTCTGAACCGACCCGCCCGCCGAACCCCGGATCTCACCCCCCATCGCCGAACCTCGGTTCGAATCCCGCACAGGACGACCCCGCATATGACCGCCAACCAGGTGATCCTGCTCTGCCCCGGACAGGGCGCCCAGCGCATCGGGATGGGCAAGGCGTGGTTCGACCACGCCGCCGCCGCCGCGCAGACCTTCGGCGCCGCTGATGAGATCCTCGGCGACCGCCTCGGGGCCAGGCTCAGCGAGCTGTGCTTCCACGGACCGGCCGACGTGCTCAACCGCACCGACGTCGCGCAGCCGGCGATCTACACCGTCTCCGTCGCCTGCTACCAGGCGCTGGTGGCCGAGGCCCAGAACGCGGGTCGGGAGATCGACATCCTCGCAACAGCGGGGCTCAGCCTGGGTGAATACACCGCGCTGCACCTGGCCGGCTCGATCGCCTTCGCCGACGGACTCGAGCTCGTGACCCTGCGCGGCAAGGCCATGCAGGAGGCCGCCGAGGCGGTGGACAGCTCGATGGTCGCCCTCATCGGCGCCGACGAAGAGCAGGCGAACCGGGTCTGCGAATCCGCGGCGAGCGACGACATCCTGGTCCCCGCGAACTTCAACGCCCCTGGACAGATCGTCCTCAGCGGGCACACCGCGGCGTGCGAGCGGGCCGAGACCGAGGCATCGAAACTCGGGCTCCGCGCGACGAGGCTGGAGGTGGCCGGGGCGTTCCATTCGCCCCTGATGGCCCCTGCGGCCGAGCGGCTGGCCGAGGCCCTGTCCCGGACGGAGATCCGCCCCCCGCGCTCGATCGTCTGCTCCAATGTCACCGGGGCGGGGCACGGGCAGGACGAGGATTCCGGGGCTACCGTAGAGGAGATGATCCGACGGCGGCTTGTCGAGCAGCTCACCCGCCCGGTCCGGTGGGCGGACAACTGCCTGTGGCTCGCCGGTCAGGCCGGCGGGGCGGACTGGCACGAGATGGCCCCGGGCAAGACCCTGATGGGGCTGATGCGACGAATCGACCGAGGCGTCAAGGTGGTGCAGCATGATGAACCCGGCGAATGACAACTCTGAATCCCTCCGCCGCGCAACCCGGCGCCTGGCGCTGACCGGCCTGCTCGTGGCCGCGATCGCGCTCACGGGCTGCGACGACAAGAAATCCCTCGGCAAGGGCAAGGGCGCGGCGGGCAGGCCGACGCCGACCCAGCAGGCGCAGGCCCCGGCCTCCGACCCGGCGCCGGTATCGACCCCCGCGCCGTCGCGCAAGACCGCATCCCGCAACGCCCTCGAAGGCCTGGAGCTCGACCCCAAGGTGGAGTTCCCCAAGATCAACGAGCCGTCCGGCAGCGACATCGCCGAGACCGTCGCCGCGCTCGCCGCCGCGATCGCCAACGGCGACTCCAGAGCGCTGCACCCGATGCTCGACGAGCCGAACCAGGTGATCCTCGATGAACTGGTCGAGAGCGGCGCCTGGCAGAGCAGCACCGAGTCGATCACCAAGGTGCGCGTCTGCACCCTCGAGGAGCAGGGCGAGAGCATCAAGGTGGGCCTGGGCATCGAATCGGCCGACGGCGCCTACCTCCTCGGCTGGTCCGGCGAGCGGCTCGGAAACGGCTGGCTCTTCGCCGGCATCGCGCTCGAAACCCCCGCCGATGCGCTCACCGCCGTCGAACTCGACGGCGGCAGCCTCGCCGCCAGGGACATCCCCGAACCCGGCGCCATCATCGACGACACCTTCGACCCCACCCTCAATGACCCCAGACGCGGCGACAACAACTCGCGGCGCCGCGGCGGCGGCAGCAGGGGTCGCGGCGGCGGACGCCGGGGGCTCCGCTGAGTCGTCCGAATTACCCGCAGACCCGCGGCGGCGATCATGCAGCCCCGGGCGAGGAATCCACGCGCTCCATGGCTGATACACCCGCCAACAACGCCCCACGCCGCGTCGCGGTCGTCACCGGCGCCAGCCGAGGCATCGGCAAGGCGATCGCGCTGCAACTGGCCGGTTCCGGCTGCCACGTCGCGCTGATCAGCCGCAGCGCCGGCCCGCTGAGCGAGGTCAGATCGCTCATCGAGGAGGCCGGCGGCTCGGCGTCGGTGCACGCCGTGGACGCCGCGGACAGCGGCAGGCTGGCCGAGACGATCGAGTCGATCGCGTCGGACCAGGGCCGGCTGGACATCCTGGTCAACAACGCGGGGATCACCCGGGACAACCTCGCGCTCCGAATGAGCGACGAGGACTTCGACACCGTCATCAACGTCAATCTCAAGGCGTGCTTCGTCGCCTGCCGGGCGGCGATCCGCCCCATGATGAAGAACAAGTGGGGCCGGATCATCAACATCGGCTCGACCAGCGGGGTGGTGGGCAACCCGGGGCAGGCGAACTACGCCGCCGCCAAGGCGGGCCTCGTGGGGATGTCCAAGTCCCTGGCGCGGGAGATCGGCGGCAAGGGGATCACCGTCAACGTGATCGCCCCCGGGTTCATCGAGACCGACATGACCGCGGGGCTGCCGGAGAACATCAAGACCCAGCTCACCGCGAACCTGGCCGTCAAGCGGCTCGGCGCGGTCGAGGACATCGCTCACGCGGTGGCCTACGTCGCCTCAGAGGGGGCCGGCTATCTCACCGGGCAGTGCCTGTGTGTGGACGGCGGGCTGACGATGTGCTGATGGAAGACCCCGGGGCCGCCCCGCGGGGAGGCCCTGAAGCGGGGCCCCGTTTCCGCGGCCCCGACGTTGGCGTGCCTCGATCGTGAGGCTATATTCGTCCCTTAATCCTTTACCCGTGGGGGCCGGGCCGTTTCCTGCCCCCCCGTCGGCCTTTCCGGAGAACCGCCGTGACCGAAGCAGAAATTGAAGCGAAGGTGATCGATATCGTCTCGAAGCAGCTCGGTGTCGAAAGCAGCGAGATCACTCGCGAGACCAGCTTCGTCAACGATCTCAACGCCGACAGCCTCGACACCGTCGAGCTGGTGATGGAGCTCGAGGACAACTTCTCGACCACCATCCCCGACGACGACGCCGAGAAGATCCAGACCGTGGGTCAGGCCATCGAGTTCCTCGTCGCCAACGCCAACGACTGACCGGCTTTCCGGCTCTTGATGCAACCATGACCGGCGCCGCGCGCAACAACTCGGAACAGCCACGCATCGTCGTCACCGGCGTCGGCGCCATCACCAACCTGGGGCTCGACGCCGCATCGACCTGGGACGCGATGGTCGCCGGCCGGAGCGGGATCTCCATGATCACCGGGGCCGAGTTCGACGAGGTCCCCGGGGAGTGGCCCGTGCGCATCGCCGGCCAGATCCATGACTTCGACCCCGAGCAGCACTTCGATGTCCGCGAGGCCCGGCGCCTGGACCGCGTCACGATGCTCGGCATCCCCGCGGCCGTCGAAGCCGTCAGCCATTCCGGCATCGATTTCTCCAGGGAAGACCCGGAGCGCTGCGGCGTCGTCATCGGCTCGGGCATCGGGGGCATCTCGACCATCGAGCAGGGCGTCCACGTCCTGCGGCAGAAGGGCCCCACGCGACTGAGCCCCTTCACCGTGCCCAAGCTCATGGTCAACTCGACCGCCGGGCACGTCTCCATCCGTTTCGGCCTCCATGGCCCCTCCTCGGCGCACGCCACGGCCTGCGCCTCGTCGGGGCACTCGATCGGCGAGGCCGTCCGGATGATGCAGCGGGGTGAGGCTGACGTGATGATCGCGGGCGGGACCGAGGGCGCCGTCACCCCGATCTGCATCTCGGCGTTCACCTGCATGAAGGCGCTGTCCAGCCGGAACGACGCCCCGGAGCGGGCCTCGCGCCCCTTCGACAAGGACCGGGACGGGTTCGTCCTGTCCGAGGGCGCCGCCTGCCTGCTGCTCGAGACCCTGGAGCACGCCAGGGCCCGCGGGGCGGAAATCCTCGCGGAGATCGCCGGCTACGCCGCCTCCAGCGACGGGACGCACATCACCGCGCCGGACGAGCAGGGCCGGGGAGCCGCCCGGTCGATGACCTGGGCGCTCAAGGACGCCGGGCTGACCCCGACGGAAATCGACTACGTCAACGCCCACGGCACCTCGACGCCCCTGGGCGACGCCGCGGAGGTCAACGCCGCCCTGGCGGTCTTCGGCGACCATGCCCGCAAGTCGGCCGGCGGGCGGCTCGTGATGAGCTCGACCAAGTCCATGCACGGCCACTGCCTCGGCGCCTCCGGGAGCGTCGAGGCCCTCGCCTGCCTCGGGGCGATCCGCCACGGCGTGATCCCCCCCACCATCAACCTCGACGAGCCCGACGAGGGCTTCGACCTTGAGTTCGCCGCCAACACGGCGCGCGACGCCAGGGTCAACGTGGTGATGAACAACACCTTCGGATTCGGCGGGCACAACGTCACGCTGATCTTCCGCCGGTATCAGGGCTGATCGGGCGGCTGCAGCCCGCCCCCCGGGATCGCCGATAGTCAGGGCGAGATGCCCTCGGATATCAGCGCCATCCTCAGGCTCGAAGTGCCGATCGTCGTCGAGATCGGTCGCCGCGCTATCGCGCTCAGCGACGTCCGCTCCATGGTCCCGGGCTCGATCATCGAACTGCCCAAATCGGCCGACGAGGAGCTGGAGCTGCTGGTGAACAACAAGCCCATCGGCTCGGGCATCGCCGTCAAGGTTGTCGAGAACTTCGGTCTCCAGATCTCGTTCATCGGGGACCTCCGCGCCCGGATCAAGGCGATGGGCGGGCCCCAGTACGCGGGGGGCTCCTCGCAGGATTCGTCAGCCGAGGACGCCGACGCGGAGGACCTGGCGGCGCAGTTCCTCGCCGGACAGATCTGACCGGCATTGCTGGCCAACACGACGGATTCAATCGACTGAATCCCGGCCCGGGACGCGCGGCCGCAGCATTTGATCCACAAGGGGGTTGTGCGCGGGGCGAGTTTTCCTCAACATGGCCCGATCAACCACCGGCGACCACGCCGGTTCGGAGACCCGCTCCATGGACAACACCCCGGAACCCGCACCCCAGACGACCCCCGCACCCAAGGGCGCCCCACGCGCCAGGGGCAAGTACCGCGAGGTGACGATCGCATCGATCGTCTTCGGCGTCGTCGTCGGCGCGATCATGAACGCCGCCATCACCTACGCGGGGCTCAAGATCGGGTTCACGATCGTCGGGTCCTCCATCGCGGCGGTGCTCGGCTTCGGCGTCCTCCGAGGAGTCCTCAGGAAAGGCTCGATCCTCGAGGTCAACATCGCTCAGACCGTCGGCTCGGCCGTCAACACGCCCAACTCCGGCGTCATCTTCACGGTCCCGGTGCTGTTCCTGCTCGGCATCCCGCTCGTCGCCGGGACAAGCCCCAACATCAACTTCATCCTCTTGTGCATCGCCTGCGTCGCCGGCGCAATCCTCGGCTGCGCCTTCATCGTCCCGCTCCGCAAGCAGATGCTCGACATCGAGCGGCTCCGCTTCCCCAGCGCCGTCGCGGTGGGCACCATCCTCAAGTCCCCCGGCGCCGGACCCAAGAAGGCGCTGATGCTCGTCATCGGCATCGTGATCGCCTCCATCATCGCCGCACCCGCGCAGCTCCCCCAGGTCGAGGGCGAGGCGCGCCTCGACGAGCTCGAGCACCTCCGTTTCGAGGAGAAGATCACCGATCAGGACATCCTCCTGACCAACCTCATCAACGGTTGGATGACGAATCAGAACGCCCCCACCGCGCTCGTCGAGCACGGCCGTGTCCGGGGTGAACTCAAGGACGCCAGGAAGCACGTGGACGAGCTGTCGTCATCTGGCGCGGACTGCCAGGCGATCAGCGACGCGAAACACACCGCCGACGAGATCCAGGATCGCGTCAACGAAGCCAAGGCGGCCTCGCTCGCGGCGATCAACGCGACGCTGCCCAAGGGGGCCGTCGGCGAGTACCCGCTCAATGATTACCCCGACGTGCTCCCGGACCGGGTCTTCGCCGTCACGACCGGCGTCGAGGGCGCCTCCTGGGACGACCTCCGCTCCCGCAAGGCGGGCTGGGCCGCCAAACCCATGTGGGGCTACTCCGATCTGGGCATCCGCATCGGCGAGCAGATCGACACGCAGGCCGGGACACTGGACTTCGGCTACAACGGCTACGGCACGCAGGACCCGGTGCTGACGGTCAAGTCCGACCGCGACCGAGGCGGTCGCCCGGACCTCGTCGTCGATGACGAGAACGTTGACGCGGGCCGGATCCTGGGGCTCCCCGACCACATGCAGCTGCTCTTCGCCATCGCGCCCTTCGCGCTGGGCGCCGGGTACCTCACCGGCCGCGCGGGGCTCTTCGTGCTTGCGGGCGGCGTCATCGCGTACCTGTTCATCAACCCGCTGATGTTCATGATGGGGTGGATGCCCGAGACCATCACCGCGCACGAGGCCGCCAACTTCGGCTATCGCAACATCAACCGCCCGCTGGGCATCGGGCTGCTGCTGGGCGGCGCCATGATGGGCGTCGTCGCGTCGCTGCCCGCGATCAAGGAGGCATTCAAGTCCATCGCCGCCAGCGGCGGCGGCTCGTCGAGCAAGGTCGGCAAGGACGAGCTGGGCCTGCGCGTGCTGCTCGTGGCCGTGCTCCTGGGCGGGGCGTTCCTCTTCTTCGCCTCCAACTACACCGCCACGGAGGCGATCAACCACACCGACCCGATCACGCACAACGAGGTCTGCCCGAGCGTCGACACCACCGAATACTGGGGCTACGCCGTCGGCTTCGAGACGCAGGATTCGCTCGAGCAGTGGAAGAGCGGCGCGTTCACGGACTCGCAGAAGGCGGAGTTCATGGCGACCCTGTCCGCCAAGCCGGGCATCCTCGCCAAGCTGGGGTTGCCCAGCTTCGCACGCTCGGCCATCATCGCGCTCATCGGCATCGCGTGGATCTGGTTCGCCGGGATCATCATCGCCCAGTGCACCGGCATGACCGACTGGTCGCCCATCTCGGGCATGGCCCTGATCACGGTGGTGCTGGTGATGGTGCTGGGAGGCACCGGCGACGTCCTCGCTGCGGTGATGCTCGGATCGGCGCTGTGCGTGGCCATCACCTGCGCCGCGGACATGATGGCCGACCTGAAGACCGGATATCTCGTCGGCGGCTCGCCCAGAAGGCAGCAGATCGTCGAGATCATCTCCACAGGCGCCGGGCCCGTCATCACCATGTTCGTCCTGCTGCTCATCGCCGCGTCGAACATGGAAAAGTTCGGCATCCCCATGGGCGACGGCACCGACACCACCGCGCCGCAGGCCCAGGCGCTGCAGGCGATCATCACCGGCGTGCAGGGCGGCGAGATGCCCTACGCCCTCTACGGCTTCGGCGCGCTGCTCGGCGGCCTGCTGGGCCTGGGCGCATTCTCGGGGCTCGGCGTGCTCGTCGGGCTCTCGATGTACCTGCCCATGAACTACATCGCCACCTACGGCATCGGCTGCGTCATCAACATCATCGTCGCCAGGTGGAAGGGCCGGACCTTCGCCGAGGAATGGGGCGTGCCGCTGGCGGCAGGCTTCATCGTCGGCGACGCCCTGCTCAGCCTGGGCGTCAACATGTTCGTCCTCGTCGGGAGCTGATCGAGCGCCAGGAGACCAAACCATGAAACTGATCGGCAACCTGCTCATGACCGTCACGCTCCTCGCGGGGCTCCTCGCCGCGGCGACCTCCTACCTCGCGCCCGTCGGCATGCCCGACAACGCCTGGCAGACCGGGGTCAGCGACAGCGGCCAGACCGAGTACCTCATCTCCAACAACCCCGCCGGCGCCACGCGCACCAGCGACGAGGAGGTCGCCGATCTCAAGGCGCAGTACCAGTCCGGCGCCATCACCGCGCAGGACTACCTCGCCCAGTCCGAGGCGCTCCACGCCGTCGTTGACGCGGACAAGCCGCTGACCCCCGAGGCCGTCGCCGAGATCAAGTCCAACACCCTGGAGGTTGGCGGCGAATCGCGCAAGGTCTCCTACGTCAACGTCAAGTCCTTCTCGCTGACGCGCTGGAAACACAACTGGGTCTTCGGGCTCTGCGCGCTGGGGCTCTTCACGGGCTCGATGATGGTCCGCACCGCCACCAAACAGGAGATCGCCGCCCACGCCGGCGTCGAGCACGAGTCGCACCACGACTCCCCCGAGGGCTTGCTGGCGCAGACGCGGCTCGAGATCGACCGCCTCCGCTCGGACCTCGCCAGGCTGACGAGCGAGCGGGAGCGGACGCACCTGATCGTCGAGCGCGTCGGGAGCCTCCAGAAGAAGCAGCTCGCCGACTTCGTCGATGCCCGGCCCGCGCTCATTGGCCGACTGGGCCTCGGGGGCTACGCCGAGCTCATGGACCGCTTCGCCGCCGCCGAGCGCCAGATCAACCGCGCCTGGTCCATCGCCGCCGACGGCTACTACGACGAGGCCGGGGAGTGCCTGGAGAACGGCGCCCACCTGCTGGTCGAGGCGCAGGAGAGGCTGCGCTGAGCCGGTGGCTGGTTCATGCGCCATCTCGAGACGCCGCGCGAGCCGGCTCCCGCGCCTGGGCGCGGGTCTGCTGGCCTTCTCACTGGCGCTGACCTCCCTCGCTGCGTCGCCGACCATCGATGATCTTGGATGGATCGCCGGGACCTGGCAGGGCGAGCTCTTCGGCTCCCACGCCGAGGAGCGCTGGACCGCGCCGGCCGCCGGTCACATGCTCGGCGTCTTCCGCCTGTGGTCCGACCGGGGGCCGGGCGTGTACGAGCTGCTGGAGATCCGGCAGGAGCCCGGCGAGGGCGACGATCCGGACCGCGTGCTGCTGCGATTCCGCCACTTCCACCCGGGCGCCCTCGAGCCCTGGGAAAAGGAAGATCCGCTGGAGTTCCTGCTCGAATCAGTCGGCGATCACCGCGCCGTGTTCAAGGCGACCAGCGAAGAACAGCGCGTGGTGACCTCGATGGTCTATTCCCGTCAGGGCGATGCGCTGACCGTCAACGTCGAGGGCGAGCACGAGGACGGCGAGGCCTTCGCCTTCACCGCTCACTTTGATCTGCAGCGGGATTAGCCGGGGCCAAGCCGGGACATCGCGTACGCCTGCGCCGCGGCGATGGCTTCGCCCACCTTGCCCGGCTCCGTCCCGCCGCCCTGCGCCGAGTCGGGGCGCCCGCCGCCCTTGCCGCCGCACGCCTGGGACGCCTCGCGCACCCAGTCGCCGGCCCTGAGTCCCCTGTCGATGAGCGCCTGCGGGACGGCCGCGACGATCGTCACCTTGCCGGCCTCCTCGTCGGGGCTCGCCAGCAGCGTCGCCGATCCGGCGTGCTTCGACTTGAGCACGTCCAGCGCCGCCAGCAGCGCGTTGCGGTCTGAGCCCGCCGGGATCACGCCGCAGATCACGGCGCCCGACGCCTGCGCCGCCAGCTCGCGCGCGGCGTCCACCGAGGACTCGCGCCCCGACGCCTGCGCCTGCTTGCGCAGCGCCTTGACGCGCTCGCCCAGCTTCTCCAGCGCCGAACGAGCGTCGCGCTTCTTCGCCAGCGGCACATGCGCGGCGTCCACCTCGGCGCCGATGGCGCGCACCGCCTCGGCGAGCTGATCGTCGGGCAGCGTTGCCGCGGCCTCGGCCTTGTCGATGAGCATGTCGCCGGCCTGGATCGCCGCCTCGGCGCGATCGCCGGTCAGCGCCTCGATGCGACGCACCCCCTTGGCGACGGAAGTCTCCTCGGTGATCGCGAACATCTTCGCGCCGGCGGTCGAGTCCAGGTGCGTCCCGCCGCAGAACTCGACGGAGGTCGCCTTCCACTTCGCGCTGCCGGCATCGCTCAGCAGGTCCGCGATGGGGACGCCGACCGACACGACGCGCACCGGGTCGGGGTAGACCTCGCCGAAAACGGCGCGGAGGCCGTTGACCTGTTTCGCGAGTTCCAGCGGTGCCGTCTCGGCATAGACCGGCAGGTCCCGCGCGATCGCGTCGCGCACGATGATCTCGATGCCGCGGACCTGGTCGTCGTTGAGGGGCTCGTTCGCGCTGAAGTCAAACCGCAGGTGATCCGGCGCGACGAGCGAGCCCTTCTGGTCGTGGCCCTCGCCGGCCGCGTCGCGGATCGCGAGGTTGAGCAAGTGCGTCGCCGTGTGGTTGGCGCGGATCTGGTCGCGGCGCTGCGTGTCGAGGACGATCTCGACGGTGTCGCCGACGCGGATCTCGCCCTTGCGCACGCGGCCGAAGTGCGTGACGAAGCCGCCGTAGGCCCTGGTGTCGAGGACCTCGAACTCCCCGCCGTGGTTCGAGTCGCGCGCGTTCGATTTCGACTCGCGCACGACGCGCAGGCGCCCCATGTCGCCGACCTGTCCGCCCATCTCCGCGAAGAAGCTCGTCCTGTCAAGGATCACACTGAACCGGGCGGCGTTGTTGACGGCGCCGGCCTCGGCGTTCTCGTCGAAGTCGCGGCCGTTCCAGATCGCGCGCACCGTCGCGGTCATCAGGCGCTTGTTCTCGAACTTCGCGTCGTCGTGGGTGGGCTGCACACCGAGGTTCTTGCAGTGGCCGATGGCCGTGGCATCCATGACGAGCGCGGGAGGTGTGTCACATCCCTTGCCGCCTGCGCGAGCGGTCTCCCGGGCCTCTTCCATGAGCCGCTCGAAGCCCTCGACATCGACGGTGAGCCCCCGCTCCTCGGCCATGACGCGTGTGAGGTCGATGGGGAAGCCGTAGGTATCGTGGAGTTTGAAGGCGTCAGTAGGCAAGATTTGAGGTCGATGTTCGAAGTTTTTCTCTATATATCCCTCAGTATGAGGACCGTCTATCCCAAATGAGTCAAGTGGATATTCTGCGCCCTTGTCATCAACCCCAATGATTCTTATGGAACCCCGAGCAATATCAGTCAGAACTGAAGCGCTTGAACAGTAATCAGGCAGTGCTGATTGTTTTACTTTGGTATGTTCAAAAGCACGAAGTACTGATTCGATGAATCGGTACAGCCCCTCGCCAATCGTCCTCCCGAAGCTCTCTTCCTCCCCCCGGATCACGTCCGCCACACGCCCCGGATCCTTCCGCAGTTCCGGGAACGCCTCCCCCATCAACTCCACCACCGCCGGGACGAGCTTGTAGAGGAAGGGCTCCGTCGTGTTCAGGTACTGCCGGCCCATGCGCGCCGCTCTGCGCAGGACGCTGCGCAGCACCGAACCCCGCCCCGCGTTGTCGGGGACGGCGCCGTCGGTGATCGCGAAGACGAGCGTCCGGATGTGGTCGGCGACGACGCGGTAGGCGATGTCCTTGTGGTCCTCGAGGATCCCGGTGTACGCCGGAGCGTTGGTGATGCGCCGGATCGCCTCGAAGATCGGGGTGAAGGCGTCGGTGTCGTAGTTCGACCGCTTGCCCTGGAGCACCCGCGCGATGCGCTCCAGGCCCATGCCGGTGTCGACGTGCCTGGCCGGCAGCGGCGCCAGGCCCGACGCGCTGCGGTTGTACTGGATGAAGACGAGGTTCCAGATCTCGATGAGGTCCGGGTCGTCCATGTTCACGAGCGCGGCGCCGTCCTTCGCGGCTCGCTCCTCGTCGGGCCTGCTGTCGTAGTGGATCTCGGAGCAGGGGCCGCAGGGGCCGGTGTCGCCCATCTCCCAGAAGTTGTCCTTGACGCCGAAGGGCATGACGCGCGACTCGGGGAGCAGCTTGAGCCACAGGTCCCTCGCCTCGGTGTCGGGGTCGAGCCCCAGCGCCTCGTCGCCCCCGAAGTACGTCGCGTAGCACCGCCCCGGGTCGAGGCCCCAGACGTTGACGAGCAGGTCCCACGCCCACTCGATCGCCTCCTTCTTGAAGTAGTCGCCGAAGGACCAGTTGCCGAGCATCTCGAAGAAGGTGTGGTGATACGTGTCCTTGCCGACGTCGTCGAGGTCGTTGTGCTTGCCGCCGGCGCGGATGCACTTCTGGGTGTTGACGGCCCTCGTCCAGCCCGCCCGCTTGTCGCCCGGGGCGAGGTCGCCCAGAAAGATCGGCTTGAACTGGTTCATCCCGGCGTTGGTGAAGAGCAGCGTCGGGTCGTCGTGGGGCACGACCGGCGACGAGGGGACGAAGGTGTGCCCCTGCTTCCGGACGAAGTAGTCGATGAACTGCCGGCGCACCTCGGCGGTCGTCGGGGGGGTGGTCGAGAGCGTCGGTTGGGGGGTCGCGGCGGTCATTGGTGGTCCGGAGTTGCGGGCTGGGAAGGCGGGAGCCGTCGTGGACAGCGAGTATAGCGCCGGCTGCGGAAAACGCCCGATGCGCCGGGCTGTCGCCTCCCGGATCAACCCCGCCGATGAGCACAAAAACCGCCGGGAGATCGCCGCTGGTTTGCTACAATCCCCGCTTCGACATCCCCCAAAGCCCCCCCACCACATGACGACCACCGCCCCCAACGCCGCCGCCCTCGACCACGCCGTCGCCCGATGCCGCGAGCGCGGCATCGTCATCCCCACTTTCGCCCAGATGCGGGACCCGTCGCTGATCCCGGGCGAGATCCGCGACAGGCTCAAGGGCGTGGGCCTGTGGGATGTCGATCCGATCAACCTCTTCCGCATCACCTGGAAGAACGAGCCGGTCGAGACCGGGGGCGGGTTCCACAGGGGCAACTGGGTCGAGTTCCCCCCGTCCCTGACCGGCGTCGAGGCCCGGCTCGTCGGGCTCGTCGGCAAGTGGTTCCCCACCGGGGCGCACAAGGTCGGCGCCGGCTTCGGCTGCCTGATCCCGCGCCTCATCACCGGGGGATTCGACCCGCTCCACCACAAGGCCGTCTGGCCCTCGACCGGCAACTTCTGCCGGGGCGGCGCCTTCGACTGCGCCCTGCTCGGGTGCGAGGCTGTGGCGATCCTCCCCGAGGGGATGAGCCGCGAGCGGTTCGAGTGGCTCCGCGACATCGGCGCCGAGATCATCGCCACGCCCGGCTCCGAATCGAACGTCAAGGAGATCTACGACGCCTGCTGGGACATCAGGCGCACGCGACCGGAGTGCATCATCTTCAACCAGTTCGAGGAGTTCGGGAACCCGATCTGGCACTACAACGTGACCGGCCCGGCCTTCGAGGACGCCTTCCGCGCCGTCGCCGGTCCCGGCGACCGCCTCGCCGCCTTCGTCAGCGCCACTGGATCGGCCGGGACCATCGCCGCCGGGGATTACCTCAAGACGATCGCCCCGTCGATGCGCACCGTCGCCGTCGAGGCGCTGCAGTGCCCGACGCTGCTGCGCAACGGCTTCGGCGAGCACCGCATCGAGGGCATCGGCGACAAGCACGTCCCCTGGATCCACAACGTCCGCGCCACCGACGCCGTCGTCGCCATCGACGACCAGCAGTGCATCGACCTCATGCGCTGCTTCAACGAGGACGCCGGCCGGGATCTCCTCTCGACGATGGGCGTTGACGACGCGACGATCGGGCGGCTCGACCTGCTGGGCATCTCCGGCATCTGCAATCTCGTCGCCTCGATCAAAGCGGCCAGGCTGTTCGGCCTGGGCCCGCGCGACGTCGTCGCGTTCCCCATGACCGACTCGATGGACCTCTACGCCAGCCGGATCGAGGAGGAGCGCGCCGAGCAGGGCGCCTACGACACGACCGCCGCCGCCCGGCACTTCGGCGCCTGGCTCGAGGGCTGCAAGCCCGACCACTGCAAGGAGCTCACGCTCGACGACCGGGAGGCGATCCACAACCTCAAGTACTTCACCTGGGTCGAGCAGCAGCAGCGCGACGTCGAGGACCTCCGCAGGCTGTGGGACCCCGGGTTCTGGGCGCAGATGTACGCGCAGGCCGAGGAATGGGACCGGGAGATCGAGGTCTTCAACGCGAAGGTGGCCTCGGCATGATCCGCAAGCCGGACGATACCGACGCGACGACCACGATCCGTTTCCGACTCAACGGCTCCGACGCGCAGTTCTCCGGTGATCCCTCGACCTCGCTGCTGACCTACCTCCGCGAGGAGGCGGGGGTCACCTCCGTCAAGGACGGGTGTTCACCGCAGGCCGCCTGCGGCTGCTGCGCCGTCGAGATGGACGGCAAGATCGTCCTCTCCTGCGTCATCTCGATGAAGAAGGCCCAGGGCTGCGACGTGCGCACCATCGAGGGCCACGACCAGCGCGTGATGGACACCATCGCCGACGCCTTCGCCGTCTGCGGCGGCGCGCAGTGCGGGTTCTGCATCCCCGGGATTGTCACGCGCGCGGCGAACCTGCTGGATTCCAACCCGGACCCGAGCGTCA
The DNA here is from genome assembly GCA_020639135.1 of Phycisphaeraceae bacterium. Taxonomy (GTDB): domain Bacteria; phylum Planctomycetota; class Phycisphaerae; order Phycisphaerales; family UBA1924; genus JACKHE01. The sequence goes on along the minus strand of JACKHE010000002.1, from coordinate 48,901 downwards.
GGGACGTCCAGGCGGCCCTCAACCAGCACCTGTGCCGCTGCACCGGGTACACCAAGATCATCGAATCCATCAGGCGCGCCGGAGAGGCCCTGCGCACCGGGGAACCGATCTCAGGCGATCCCCAGACCGGCGGCGTCGGCACACGCCTCGTCAAGCACGAGGTCCGCCCCCTCGTCCTGGGCCGGCGCCCCTTCGTCGCCGACATGAGCGTCGATGGCCAGCTGCACGGCGCCGTCCGGCTCAGCGATCACCCCCGCGCGATCGTCCGGCGCATCGACACCTGCGCCGCGGAGGCGATCCCCGGCGTCGAGCGCATCTTCCTGGCGCAGGATGTCCCGGGGCAGCGCAGCGTGGGGCTGATCGTCCCCGACTGGCCCCTGCTCGTCGCGCAGGGTGAGACGACGCGCTACGTCGGCGACGTCATCGCCTGTGTCGCCGCGACAACCCGGCGGGCGGCTCGCGCCGCGGCCGAGGCGATCGAGATCGAGTACGAAGTCCTGGAGCCGGTCACCGACATGTTCGCGGCGCTGAAGCCCGACGCGCCGAAGATCCACGAGAAGGGCAACGTCCTCTCCGTCTCGAAGGCGATCAAGGGCGACACCGAAGCCGCCTTCGCCCGGTGCGCGCACGTCGTCGAGCACGAGTACACCACCCAGCGCATCGAGCACGCCTTCATGGAGACCGAGGCCTGCCTGGCGCTGCCCACCGCTCGCGGCGTCCGGCTGTTCTCGCAGAGCCAGGGCGTATACGAGGACCGCCGGCAGGTCGCCCTGCTGCTGGGGCTCGACGAGAAGGACGTCGAGATCGAGCTGGTCCCCAACGGCGGCGGGTTCGGCGGCAAGGAGGACCTGTGCGTCCAGGGCCACGCCGCCCTGATGGCGAGGCTGCTCGGCCGACCCGTCAAGATCGAGCTGACGCGCGACGAATCGATCCGGATGCACCCTAAGCGGCACCCGCTGCACATGGCGTACAAGATCGGGTGCGATGACAAGGGCAAGATCCTCGCCGTCCGCGCGCGCATCACCGGCGACACCGGCGCCTACGCCTCGGTTGGGATGAAGGTCCTCGAGCGTGCGGCCGGGCACTCCACCGGCGCCTACTTCGTCCCCAACGTCGATGTCATCGCCACCTGCGTGTACACGAACAACCTCCCGTGCGGCGCCATGCGGGGATTCGGCGCCAACCAGGCAACCTTCGCCCTCGAGTGCGCCATCGACGAGCTCTGCGAGGTCGGCGGCTTCGACCGGTGGCAGCTCCGCTACGACAACGCGCTGACCGAGGGCGATTCCACCGCGACCGGGCAGGTCCTCGCCTCGGGCATCGGCGTGCGCCAGACCCTCGAAGCCGTCAGGGACGACTTTCGGAACGCGAAGTTCGCCGGCATCGCCTGCGGCCTCAAGAACACCGGCATCGGCAACGGGATGCCCGACTCGGGGACCGCGCGGATCATCGTCAAGTCCCCGGGCCACGTCGAGATTCACCACGGCTGGACGGAGATGGGTCAGGGCGTCCACACCATGGCCGTCCAGACCTTCTGCCAGGAGACGGGGCTGCCCCCGGATATCTGCACCGTCCACGTGGACACGCGATACGAGGCGCCGTGCGGCATGACCACCGCCTCGCGCGCCACCAGCCTCGTCGGCAACGCCGTCATCGAGGCGTGCAAACCGCTCAAGGCCGCGATGAACGGCGGCGGCCTCAGCGGTGTCGTCGGGCAGGAGTTCTTCGGCGAGTGGGTCTGCGACTGGACCAACAAGCCCGGCTACGAGAACGGCAAGCCCATCTGCACGCATTACTCGTACTCCTACGCGACGCAGGTCGTCATCCTCGACGACGCCGGGAAGATCGACCGGGTCATCGCCGCCCACGACGCGGGCAAGGTGATGAACCCCACGCTCTTCGAGGGGCAGATCGAGGGCTCCGTCCACATGGGCCTGGGCTACGCGCTCACCGAGGACCTGCCGCAGACCAACGGCGAGGTCGATTCCACGCGCCTGCGCAAGTGCGGCGTGCTCCGCGCCCGGCAGACGCCGACCATCATCGTCCGGGGCGTCGAGGCGCCCGACGAGTTCGGCCCCTACGGCGCCAAGGGCGTCGGCGAGATCGGGCTCGTCCCCACCGCGCCGGCCGTCGCCAACGCGCTGGCGGCCTTCGACGGTGTCCGCCGTAGGTCGCTCCCCATGACCGACGACGCCGCGAAGGCGTCCATCGATTTCGCCTGAATGCCGCCCATCGCCCTGACCAACGCGACCTACATCGACCGTGCCTGCTCGTCGATGCGCACGGGGACGATCCTCGTCAGCGATAAGCCCAAGGGCGGGATCGAGTTCGTCGGGCAGACGCCGGGCGGCGCCGACGTGATCGACTGTGCGGGGAGGATCGTCACGCCCTCGTTCGCGATCGCGCACCACCACATCTACTCGGCGCTGGCGCGTGGCATGCCAGCGCCGCCGCGCCCTCCCGAGAACTTCCTCGAGATCCTCCAGCTGATCTGGTGGCGTCTCGACAAGGCCCTGGACATCGACATGGTCCGCGCCTGCGCGCAGGCCGTGGCGATCGATGCCCTCAGGAGCGGCGTGACGTTCATCATCGACCACCACGCCTCGCCCAACTGCGCCGAGGGTTCGCTGCACGCGATCGCGGAGGTTCTCGACGGCGCCGGGTTGGGCCACCTGCTCTGTTACGAGCTGAGCGACCGCGACGGGCCCGACCGGCGCGACGCGGGTCTGCGGGAGACCGGGGCGTACCTCGAGTCCCACCAGGGGCTGGTCGGCCTGCACGCCTCGTTCACCGTCTCGACAGCCCTGCTGACCGCGGCCGTCGAGATGGCGCGGGAGTTCGGAACCGGCCTGCACATCCACGTCGCCGAGGACGAGATCGACCAGGAGTTCTGCCAGGACAACCACAACTGCCGGGTCGTCGAGCGGCTGCACGCCGCAGGGGTCCTCGAGCCGACCGAGACGGTCCTCGCGCACTGCATCCACCTGGACGACGACGAGCGCGCGATCATCGCCGATTCCGCCGCGTGGGTGTCGCAGCAGTCGGAGTCGAACCAGAACAACGCCGTCGGCGCGCTCGACGCGGGCGCCTTCCCCGATCGGACGATGATCGGGACCGACGGGATGCACTCCGACGCGCTGGGCGCCGCGCGTGCGGCGTTCCTGATGGCGCAGCGCGAGGAGGGCGGGATGTCGCCCAGGGCGGCGTACGACCGCCTCCGGGCCGTGCACGAATACCTCGCGTCCAATGGCTTCGAGGGCGACGCCGGGAACAACCTCGTGATCCTCGACTACAACCCCCCCACCCCGATCACCGCGGAGAACTGGCCGGCGCACCTGATGTACGGCGTCAGCCGGGCGCATGTCGAGTCCGTGATCGCCGGGGGGAGGCTCGCGCTCGACCGCGGGCGCTGCACGCTGATCGACGAGGAATCCGCGCTGGCCAACTGTCGCGAGCAGGCGGCGCGGCTGTGGGAGAAGCTGTGACAACCGACGCGCGCGCGAAACTGGAGATCAACACCGACCGCCTGATGGCCTCCATCGAGGAGCTGGGGGCGATCGGCGCGTACCACGACGAGGGGGCCGACGTGATGGGCGTGCGCCGGCTGGCGCTCTCCCCCGAGGACGGCAACGGCCGCCGGCTGGTGAAACGCTGGTTCGAGGAGGCAGGGCTGCGCGTCAGGGTGGACGCGATCGGCAACACGTACGCGGATCGTGACGGTCTGGATGGCGGCCTCGCGCCTGTCATGAGCGGCTCGCACATCGACTCCGTCCCCACCGGCGGCAGGTTCGACGGCGCGCTGGGCGTGCTGGGGGCGCTCGAGGTCGTCCGAACGCTCAACGACCACGGCGTGACGACGCGTCGTCCCCTGACGATCGCGTTCTTCACCGACGAGGAGGGCTGCCGCTTCGGGACCGACATGCTCGGCAGCGCCGTCGCGGCGGGGCGCATCCCGCTGGAGCAGGCCTACGCGCTGACCGACGAGGGCGGCAGGCGCGTGCGGGACGAGCTGGAATCGATCGGCTTCCTCGGGGATGAACCCGTGGGCAGGCGCCGGCCCCATGCGTATGTCGAGTGCCACGTCGAGCAGGGCCCGACGCTCATCCACGAGGCGTACGACCTGGGCGTCGTGACCGGGGTGCAGGGAATCTCGTGGCGGCGGCTGACGATCACCGGCGCCAGTGCGCACGCCGGCGCCACGCCCATGAAGTTCCGCAGGGACGCCGGGCTGGCCGCGGCGAGGATCAACTGCCGGATCCACGAGATGTGCGCCTCGGGCGAATACGGCGCCGAGATGCGCGCGACGATGGGGGTGATCCACCCCGAGCCGGGCATGGTCAACGTGATCCCGGGCCGGGTCATCGCTACGGTGGACCTGCGCAACCCCGACGATTCGATGATGCGGCGTGCCGAGTCGGACCTCGACGCGTTCCAGCGCGAGATCGCGTCGGAGCTGGGCGTGACGATCGACTCTGTGCAGACCGCGCGCACGCCGGCGGTGGTGTTCAACCTTGCCGTCCAGGACGCGATCGAGGCCGCCGCGAACGCCCGGGGGCTGCGGAACCGCCGGATCCTCGCGGGCGCCGGGCACGATGCGCAGGAGTGGGCGTCGGTGTGCCCGGCGGCGATGATCTTTGTCCCGGGGCTCAACGACGGGATCAGCCACAGCCCGCGCGAGCTGTCCACGCCGAAGCAGTGCGCCGACGGGATCAACACCCTGCTCTCGGTCATCCTGAGCCTGAGCGACGGGGCATGAGCGTCGTCCGAGCCGCCATGACGCAGACGGTCAGCGCCTTCGGCGAGATGCCCGGGCGCATCGAGGACCTGCCCGCGCTCGCCGGGCGGCTGGACGAGATCCGCGACGCGAACCTGGACCACCACGAGCGGCTGATCGAGCACGCCGCGGGGCTCGGCGCCCACCTGATCGGCCTCGGGGAGCTCTTCCCGGCGCCGTACTTCGCGCTGCGGCGCGATCCCATGTGGCTGGATCTTGCAGAGGATGCGCACGAGGGGCCCAGCGCGACGCGGATGCGGCGACTCGCCAGGCGGCTGGGCGTCGTGATCGTCGCGCCGATCTACGAGCGCTGCGCTTCGACCGGCGACCGCTTCAACACCGCGGTGGTGATCGACAGCGACGGCGACGTCCTGGGCAGGTTCCGCAAGGCGCACATCCCCTGCGGCGCCAACGAGCAGGGCGCCTTTGACGAGTCGTTCTATTACGGCCCGGCGCGCCACCCGTACAACCCGCCCTCGCGCAGGGTCCACGGCGAGAACTCCCTGCTGCCCGTCTTCGAGACCAGCGTGTGCCGGCTCGGCGTGAGCATCTGCTACGACCGCCACTTCCCGAGGATGGCCGAGGGGCTGGCGCGCGCCGGAGCGCAGGTGATCCTCTCCCCCGCGGTGACGTTCGGGGCCAAGTCGGAACGGATGTGGGCGATCGAGTTCGAGGTGGACGCCGCCCGCCACGGCGTCTTCATCGGGGGCTCCAACAGGAAGGGCAGCGAGCGCCCGTGGGATCAGGCGTACTTCGGGGCCTCGCACTTCGCGGGTCCGGGCGGCAAACTGCGCGACGTGAGCGATCACCCGGAGCTGGTGATCGCGGACCTGGACCTGGCCTCGCTCACCGGGCCCGATCCTTCCGGGTGGGACCTCGGCCGGGATCGCAACCCGATGATCGACTGACCGGAGTGTTCACTCGGCGCGGACGGTGTTGCGGATGGCGCCGACGCCCTCGATCGCAACCTCGACAACATCACCGTCGCGGAGGAACCGCTGCGGCTCGCGCGCCATGCCGACGCCGGCGGGGGTGCCCGTCAGGATGACCGTCCCTGGCAGCAGCGTCGTCCCGCGCGAGCACTCCTCGATGAGGGTGGGCACGGGGAACATCATCTGGCTCGTCGGCGCGTCCTGGACGGTCTCGCCGTTGAGCGTCGTGACGAGGCGCAGCGCCTGGGGATCGGGGACCTGCGCCGCGGGGATCACGCCCGGCCCCAGGGGGCAGAAGGTGTCGAAGGACTTGCCGCGGTGGAACTGCCCGCCGGCGCCCTGCTTCTGCCACCAGCGCGCCGAGACGTCGTTGGCCACGCAGTAGCCCAGCAGCACGGACGCGTAGTCCTTCGCCGCGATATCCCGTGCGGGCCGGGCGATGACCACGGCGAGCTCGCCCTCGTAGTCCACCTGCTCGCGGTCCTGGCAGGCGCGGGGAATCACGATGTCCTCGCCCGGCAGGCCCACCGACGCGGGGTTCTTCGTGAAGAGCATGGGCCGGTCTGGACGCTCGGCGCCCTGCTCGTCGGCGTGCGCGGCGTAGTTGCGGCCGATCCCGATGATGTGCCGGATCGCGAGGGTCTCGCCGCCCTCGACGAGGATCGAGGCGGAGCCGTCGGGGTTGCGCTGGAAGGTGTGCATCGGTGGTCCCGTGATTGTGGCGCGTCACTGCTCCTCGACGCTGAGGTTTTCCTTTCGGCCTTCGACGTCGTCCTGCTGCTGCTCCAGCTTCTCGCGGTCGATGCGGTACTGCGCCATGCCCTCGGGTTCGGGGAACCATCGCCGGAACTCCTCCAGAGGCATGGCGCCGTTGAGCGCCGCTGAGAGGCCGTCGAACGTCGCCTGCTGGAGCCCCAGCGGGCAGCGGCGCCAGATGAGCGCGGCCTCCTCGCGGCCCACCAGCCCCGTGACGAGCGTGTTGACCAGCACGGCGGAGGCGACATCCACGAACCGGGGCGGCATCTGGAGCATCCGGTTCTCACGGTCCGCCATCGTGTTGCGGTTCTGCGCCTTCATGTACCTGGCGTGGACGTCCGCGGCGTACTGGAGCTGCCCCTGGAAGACCTCCGCGTCGCCGCTGAGCAGGCCCCGCAGGTACGCGTCGCGCAGCGCCGCGGTGACCTCCGTCACCGCGTACTGCGGCACCTCGATCTGCTCCTCGATGTCGTAGTGCGCGAACTCCTCGAGCGTCATCGAGGAGAGGCCGCGGAAGAGGCTCTCCTGCGAGAGGTTGTGCCCCTCCCACGTCTTGAACTGATCGAAATAGCGCTGCGCCGTGGCGAAGTCGCCCATGCGGTAGTACACGCGGACGACATCGATCAGGTAGTTTCGGTAACCCACGCCGTAGAGGCGGTGTCCCCTGGCGATGTCGTCGAACTTGGTCGCCCGCTCCTCGAGCTCCTTGAGGGTGTCGCCGTAGCTGTCGGTGAAGTCGAGGTCCACCATCGCGACGAAGGTGTCGTTGAGGATGTCGTAGTAGATGTCGCCCCAGCGGAAGAGCTCCTGCAGCGCCTGGACGATGATCCGGTCGGTGTTCGCCTGGTCGAAGTCCGCGGTGTTGACCCGGGCCAGGCCGGTCTCGACGCCTCGGGTCGCCCAGTACACGGCGTGCGAGGCCGGGTGGCGCCAGTCGAGCGGGCCGTACTTGCGCGTGTACCGCTTCATCCGCGAGATCTCCATGTTCTTCTCGCGGGTGATGACCATCTTCCGGACGTGCGTGAGCAGCACGGGCCAGGCGCGCTCGTACCTCGGCTCCTGGATCATCTCGTCGAAGGCCTTGTTGCGGACCGAGTCGGCGAGCTCGAGGCCGAACTCCGGCTGCGCCCACGACAGCGCCAGCGCCCGACGGAGCTCGAACGTCGTCAGCAGGTTCACGTCGAGCTGCAGGCCCGCCTCCCGGTCCAGACGTTCGACCATCTCGGCGAGGGTGTCGGTGAGCTCCCTTGCCTGCTCGTCGGTGACGGGCTCGGCGGGGTTCCGGTTCACGCTCTCGAGGAATCGGCGGATCGTCCGCTCGTCCAGCGCGTCGGGGGCGGAGTCGATCTGTGACAGCACGAAAAGCCGGCGGCGGACCATCGCCTCGCGCAGCAGCGCCCGCCGGTCGATCGGCGGGTCGCCCGGCTTGGCCTCCGACTGCATCTCCGCGAGGAGATCGACGACGTCCGGGTCGTCGGGCCGCGGCCTCGGCGGGTTGGGGCCCATGATCGCGGTCCACTCCCTGGCCATCTCGCGCTTGTAGTAGCGGTTGGCGTCGTCGGAGATGCCCTGCACCTTGTGGACGAAGATCCAGGCGAGCTCGCGCTGGAGCTGCATGTCGCTCGGGTTCTTGGGGATCCCCTCCTGGCGGAGCAGGTCGATCCCGGCGCGGACCCAGCGCCAGCGCTCGGCCGCGGTGTCGGTCGAGACGGAGATGTTGTACGCGAGGTTCCAGGCGTGGAAGCCCCAGACGCGCGGGAAGCGGGGCTGGAGCCGGGTGATCGCGCGCGCCAGCTCGATCGACTCGTAGAACCGCCCCTCCTCCTTCAGGTCCTCGGCGCGGATCCAGAGGATGTTGACGAAGAGCCCCCGGAACGCGCCCATCGCGATCGCCAGCGCGATCTCCGGGGGGTCGCCCTCCTGCGCGGTGTCGGAATACACCAGCTGCGCGCGCCCCGCCTCGGTGGCGATCGTCGGGCTGAGCGCGACGGAGAGCGCCGCGCACAGCGCCAGGACGAGGCCCGCGATGCATTGGATGCGTGTGTCGTGCTTCATGCGCCGCGATCCCTCATGGTCAGTGCCCCGAGTAGAGCGCCAGCTCGCGCTTGCGGAAGACCGCCCAGCCCGCCGCCAGCAGCGCGACCGAGCACAGCGTGATCACGCTCGCCGCACTGAGCATCCCGCCCCAGGGGATGATCCGACCGTCGATGAGGTTCTGCGCCGGCTTGAGCTCCGCGTAGGGCTGGAAGACCCTGGCGATCGGGGCGGCGATGACCTGGATGACCAGGTTCACCGGCTTGAACTCGTCGCCGTCACGGATCGGGAAGAAGTCGAGCGATTCGGCGAGGTAGCCGCCGGTCTCGCTGGCGATGAGCACCAGCACGGCGACGAGGCACGCGATGGGGAAGCTCAGGAACGTCGAGGCCGCCACCCCGACCGCCGCGAGGAACGCGAGCTTGGACCACTGGAGCAGGATCACGCGCGCGAAGTTGGTCTGGTAGCCCCCGTCGGAGTAGAGCGCCTCGAAGGCGTCCTTGCCGAATCGGACCGAGAACTGGTTGGGGAGGTTCCGTGAGGCGTCGCCGTTGACGACGTTGAAGACGAGACTCCCCTCGTCGTCGATGACCAGCGGGTTGACTTCGATCGTCTGCGCGACGTCCAGCGGCGTCTCGTTGACGATCGAGCCGGTGGCGAAGAAGAACTGCAGGCGGTAGAGCGACTGCGGGTTGTCCGCGACCGAGTGCGCCTTGAATCGGATCACCAGCGGGGTGATGTGGTCCATCGCCACGCCCCGCGCCAGCTCGCGCTCACCGCGCCGCCGTGCGGGGAGCAGGTTGTCGAACCGGAACTGCTTGACGCCGCCCGCGGGGATCGACCGCTGCTGCTCGTAGGCGCTGCGGAGCTCGTCGTTCTCGAACTCCCTGGCGACCTGCCGGACGGCCTCGGGCCGCTGCCGGTACTCCGGCTCGCGCGCCAGGAGATCGTCGATGCGCTCCTGCACCTGCGCCGCGACGTCCTCGGGGCGGATGGGCGGGTACGTCGGCTTGACGGCACGGCGTGCGGCGAGGACCTGGTTCTCGAGGATCATGCGGTCCGGGGTCATCTCGCCGCTGCCGTCGGCGTTGATGAAGGGCTCGGACTCGCCGACGGCGGTCTGGTTGCGCAGGTGCTCGGTGAACAGGAACACGCCGGTGGACGTGACCGTCAGGAGCACGAGGTTGAGCATCACCACGCCCAGCCACTTGCCCAGCAGGTAGCTCGAGGGCCTCACGGGCTTGCTCATCGTCTGCCAGATGATCCGGTCGCGCTGCTCGAAGGCGACGGTGCCGACGGAGAAGAAGAGCGTCAGCAGCGCCAGCACCCAGAAGGATCCGGAGATGGAGTACTGCAGGAACGACTGCACGCGGTAGCGCAGGAGCGACTCCGGGTCGAGCAGCATCGGCATCCCTGCGAGCAGGAACACGAGCAGCACGATGAAGACCAGGCTGATCTTCATGCGCACCGCCTCGGCCAGGACGTTGCGCGCCACAGCGAAGGTCGGCCCGCCCCCGCCCAGCGCGAGCAGGGCGCCGCGCATGAGCACCGAGAAGCTCGCCGACAACGCCACGCCGCCGATGAGCAGCTGTCCCAGCCCGTGCGTCGGCGCGAAGAAATAGAGCGGTATCGCGACAGCCGCCGTCACCAGCGCCAGCGCGACGTACCACAGGCACAGCCCCAGCCAGATGACGAGCTCCCACAGCGCCACGCCGACGACGCACCCCAGCGCGACCGAGCCGATGGCGCTCGTCGAGCGGAGCGCGCGGATCGTCGCCTGGGCGTTGATCGTCGGTCCCGGCGCCTCGGCGGAGCCCGCGGCGGTCGGCGCCGGCGGCTGCGCAAGGCGCAGCGCCTCGGTCTGCCGCTCGATCGACGGCGCGTGGACGGCGACGTACCACGTCGCGAACGTCACGACGCCCAGCACGAGCACCACGACGCTCGCGATGATCCGGAACCGCCGGGAGCGCTGCACGCGGTCGAGCCTGGCGATGTGCTCGCCGAGTCTCATGCCTTGCGGCCCTTGTCGTTGCCCGAGTCATCGCCATCGCCGTCGTCGGTGTCGCCCAGCAGCGATCCGATCATGCCCAGGTCCACGTCGCCGGAGACCTCGACGTCGCCCCCGCCCGCGGGGGCCGGCGCCGCGGCGGGCTGCGGAGCCGCCGGGGGCTCTTCGCCCGAGACGAGATCCTCGATGATCGACCGGTCCTGCGCCGGCTCGGCGGCGGCAGCCGGCGGGGATGTTTCGTCACGCCCCCGGACCGACGGCGCCGGCTCGCTCTGGCGGACGAGCGATTCGATCAGCGCCTCGCCGGTCTCGACGGCGTCATCGCCATCGCCCCTGAGGAACGCCGCGGTCGCGCCGCCAGCCGCGGCGCCGTGCGTGACGAGCCGCTCCGCCTGCGCCTGCTCGACGATCCCGACGAAGAGCTCGTCGAGGCGCTGCCGGGGCCTGGCGACGCGGCGGATTGCGTGGCCGGTCCGTCGGACGATGAGCTGGTCGATCTCGCTGACGAGGTCGTCGTCGAGCGCATCGGTCTCGATGGTCATCCGGTCGCGCGCCTCCAGCAGCTCGTCCACGGAGCCCTCGGCGCGCTTCTTGCCGCCGTAGAGGATCGCCAGGCGATCGACGACGTCCTCGACATCGGAGAGCTGGTGGCTGGAGAGCAGGATGGTCTTGCCGCGCCGGCCCAGCTCGATGATGAGGTCCTTGACCTGCCTCGTGCCAATGGGATCGAGGCCGGTGGTCGGCTCGTCGAGGATGAGGAACTCGGGGTCGTTGATCAGGGCCTGAGCGAGCCCGATGCGGCGCTGCATGCCCTTGGAGTACTCTCGGATCTGCCGGTGCTGAACGGCGCTGAGGCCCACCATGTCCAGCAGCTCGTCGATGCGCTTCGTGCGCACTCGGTGGTCGAGCTGAAACAGTTTGGCGTAGTAGTCGAGTGTCTCGCGCGCGTTGAGGAAGGGGTAGAGGTAGGACTCCTCCGGGAGCACGCCGATGCGCCTCTTGATCGCCACGTCGGAGGTGGGCTTGCCGAAGACGGCGAGCCTGCCCGACGACTTGTGCAGGAGCCCCAGGATCATCTTGATCGTGGTGGACTTGCCCGAGCCGTTGGGCCCCAGCAGCCCGAAGACCTCGTGGGGGTGGACCTCCAGGTCCAGCGCATCGACGGCGCGGACGCGCGAGCGCATCCAGAAGTCCTTGAAGACCTTGGTCAGCCCCTGGGCGGCGACGACCGGGTGCGCGCTGGACGCCTTAGTTGCCATTGTCCTCCATCTTCTTCGCCTCCATCGCATCCTGCTGCAACTGCACGCGCTCCTGCAGCGTCTGGTCCGCCTGGCGGGCGCCGCGCTCGCGCTCGAGCTCCTTGATGATGTCCGGGTCGCGGTTGAGCAGGATGCTCAGCCCGGTCCCGGGCGGGAGGATCGCGATCTCCGCGAGCGAGTTGGCGAGGAACGCCTCCCAGGCCATGCGGCGCTCGTTGGCGAGGAAGACCTCGGGGTTCTCGCGGTAGCTGGCGAGCTTGGCCTGGAACGTGGTCGCGGCGGACCGCGCCTCGGCGATCACCGTCGAGCGGTACTGCTTCGCCTCGTTGATGATCGACGTGACGTCGCCGGAGACGGAGACCTCGCGCCCGCTCTCGTCGGTGACGGTCTCGCCGTCGATGATCGTGTGGATCCTCGCGAGGATCTGCTCGGCCCGGTCCGGCTCGCCCAGCTCGCTGGCGCGCTCGTACTCGTTGATCGCGCTCAGCAGCACGCCGTTGGCGAGCCCCGCCGCCTGGTTGAGCGTGTGCAGGCGGAACTCCGCCGCCTTCTCACGCTGCTGCGCGGCGCGCGACGAGGCCGCCGTCACCTCGCTGAACGTCTTGTACACCGGCAGCGGCGCCATCTTGTCGGTCAGGATGACCTCCTCGATCTGGATCCCGGAGCGGGCCGCGTCGAGCGTCTCCTGCGCGATGGAGCGCACCCGCGTCGAGAGCGCGCCGGTCGAGCCCGCCCCGCCCTCCTCGACGGAGGCGACCTGCTTGAGGAGCCCGTCGATCTCCAGCTCGGCGACGGCGCGGACGACGCCGCGCTCGACCGCGGCGCGGACGATCCGCTTCTCGTCGGGCTGGTAGATGTTGTCGATGTACTCGGTGACCCGGTCGATTCGGTAGGCGACCTCCCAGCGGGTGTGGGCGATGTTGCCGTCGGCGGTGATCAGCGAGCCGTCGGTCCCGGGCTTGAGGGTCGGCTTGAGGTTGGCCAGCTGCTCCCTGGGGCGCTTCTCCAGGTCCGGGGTGAGCCTGGGGAAGAACGACTCCCACACGTTGACCACCTGCTGCGCCGTCGAGACACGCACGACCTCGCCGACCGGGTACGGCCAGTTCCAGACCGAGCCCGGCGTCACGTCGGACGACGAGATGCGCCCGAAGGCCAGCTTCACGCCGCGCTCCGACGCGCCGATCGTCTGGAACCCGCTGCCCAGGAAGAGCGCCACGAGCAGGAGCATGACGACCTGGAGCAGCCGGTACGTGATCCGCAGGGCATCAGCGAGCGACTGCTGCGCCGGGTCCATGGAGTAGCGGTCCGGCTCCGGCGCCGGCGCGGGCGCCCTGCCCAGCAGCTCGGGGGGGATCGGGTTGTTGGCGTCCGGGTTCTCGCTCATCGGTTGTCCGCCGAGGCCGAGGGGCGCCCGGACGAGGGCTCCAGCGTGGTGACGGAGGCGGGGTCGAAGAGGTCCATGCCGGGCATGGAGGTGGGCAGCACGAGGGTGGTGCGCTTGGCGATGAGGTTCTTCATCATCTTGATCTTCTCGATGAACACCGCCAGCGCGGGGTCCTCGGAGAGCTGGGCGAGGTACCGCGCCGCCTCCGCGTCGCCCTGGCTGCGGATCTGCGCGGCGCGCTGCTCGGCGAAGGCGCGGATCAGCGCGGCGGAGGTCTCCGCGTCGTTCTGGATCGCGTACGCCTGCGCGGAGCCCTCGCTCTCGGCGTCCGCGGCGATGCGCTGCCGGGTGGACTTCATCCGCTCGAAGACCTCCTTGGTTGTTTCCTCGGGGAACTCGACGCGGGTGATGCCGACGAGGCTGACCTCGACGCCGTAGTCGTTGAGGTTCGTCCCCCCGGCCCCGGCGCTACCCGACGAGGAGAGCCGCTGGAGGATCCGCGTCTCGAGCTCGGGGAGCTTGCTGGAGTTCACCTGCGCCGAGAAGAGCTGGTCGAGCCGGTAGCCGCCGATCTCGGACATCGAGGCGCGGAGGAGCGATCGCAGGAGCTGGTCGGCGGCCTCGTAGTGCTCGCGCGCCTCGGTGCTCTGCCCGCTGAAGCGCTGGTAGAACTTCAGCGGATCGCTGACCTTCCAGAGCAGGAAGGACTCCACGACGATCTGCCGGCTGTCGGAGGTCTGCTGCTGCTCGCTCGAGAGCTGCACGAACCGCGACCGGGTGTCGTAGAGCGTCACGTTCTGGATGGGGTAGGGCCAGCGGAGCTTGAGCCCGGGCGACGTGACGATGCTGCCCTCGTCGGCCTTGCCGAAGGTCGTCACGACGCCCACCTCGGTGAAGCGGACGGTGAACGTCAGCATGAAGAGGGCGACGACCAGCACCACGGCGGCCGCGAGGATCAGGGTGAATGAGGATCTCACGAAGCTACTCCTTCGTCGCTTTCTGGATTCCGAAAACGTCGATGTTGGCCTGGATCTCGGTCAGGTCGTACTGCACGTCGGGATCGTCCGACGTCGTGATGTAGAGCCTGGCGCCGGCGACGCTCTCGCGGAGCGCGTCGAGGTACATCCTGGCGAGGTACACCGACGGCGCGGCCTTGTAAGCGGCGATCCGGCTCGACTGCTGCTCCGCGTCGGCGCGGTACTCCATCACGCTCTTCCAGCGATCAGCGCGCGCCTTGAGCAGCACCACCGCGGCCTCGCCCCCCGCATCGTCGAGCAGGCTCTCGATGCGGTGGTCCGCGGCCGTGATCTCGTCGGGGTCGGTCAGCGCCTCGCGCGCCCGAAGCTCGCGGACGATCTCCTCGGCCTTGTCCACGGAGCCCGCCACCTCGGCGAGCGCCACGACGGCCTTCGATTTCGCCTGCTCGATGTCCTTCGCCTTCCGGATGTCGGCGGTCACGACCTTCTCGAAACTCAGCGCCACGTCCTCGTCCCGAGGCGGGTGCGCCGAGGTCAGGCCGGCGAACAGGATGCGGACGCCCGCGTCCAGGCCGTCGGGGTCGTTGAAGCGGTCGTTGACCCTCCGGAAGATCTCGGCGTTGATCGCGTCGCGGTTCTCGCCCATGAGCTGCTCGACGTTGAGCGTCGAGAGATACCGCATCACCTCGGATGTCGCGACGGCCTTGAGCACGTCCTTGCGCATCGCGTCCGGGTCATCGGGGTCGATCCAGTCCGACGCGACATTCGTGAACTTCTCCAGGTCCTCCACGACGTAGTACACCGGGACCTCGCACGCCATCAGCGAGAGGTCGCCCGCGCCGCGCGTGTCCAGCACGCCCGGCGTCGGCTGCACCAGCAGGAACCGCTCGTCGCCGTCGGTGTGCTTGGTCGTCCAGAGGATCGGGCCGTGATCGTGCGCCTGGGGCGTGCCGGCCCAGAGCTCGTTGACGTGCTCGGCGGGGAAGGACTCGACCGTGGAGATGGGCCACGGCGCCTTGATCACCAGCCCCGAGCCCACCTCACCGGTCAGGGAGCCGAACCGCAGCACCAGCGCCTTGTGGCTCGGATCGACCACGCGGAAAGCCGTCAGCCCCCAGAACATGATCAGCGCCAGGAACACGAGCCTCGGGAGCGTCCGGCTGAGCAGGCGGTAGAACCAGGTGGACGCGACGTCGGAGCCGAACTGGTAGTTGATCGCGTCGCTGATCGAGGTCGCGATGCGGTCCGGCGCGGCGACGAAGCTGAGGAACCGGGAGTCGAACGCCGGCCGAGGGATCTCGCCGGCGCGGCGGGGGCGGTAGATATTCAGGATGAAGTTGAGGACGATCTCGGCGCCGAGCAGGATCATGAAGACCGCGATGACGGTCTGGAGATAGCGCAGCGGCTGGTGAACACCGACGAACTCGGCGCCGTGGGCGACGGCCATCGCCAGCCCGATGAGCGAGAGCCCGACGATGGCGCCGGATCCGGCGCGGAGGTTCGCCCAGACCTCCTGCTTGGCCATGCCGGCGACGAACCGGGCGAAGACGAATCCGATGACGCCGATGGCGAGCCCGATCGCCACAGCCCAGCCCGAGTAGTCCGTCGCGGGGATGAAGCCGTCCGGCTCGAGGTCAGCGCTGGCGATCGTGAAACGCCACAGACCCCCGGCGACGTACAGGCCACCGACGAGGAGGCTGAACCCCGGCATGAGCAGACGGTGCATCCAGGAGAGCCGCCGGGCGGCGGTGCGGAGGTCGTCGCTCGATTCGTCGAAGACCGAGGCCTGGGCCGCGGAGGATGTGGCGAAGGCCTCGGCCTCGGCCGCCTCGATCCGCTCGAGGCGGTGCTGGTGGAACAGCAGCGCCATGGCGAGCCAGATGGGCAGCCCCAGGACCGCCGCGGTGAACGCGGTGACCCCCGAGGGGTCGTGCGCGAAGATGCCGTAGAGCAGCAGCGCGAGGGTGAGCAGGGTGTGCAGGGCGAAGCCGACGAGGCTGACCCCGGTGGCTCTCTTGAAGGCGACTTCGTCTGATCTCATCCGGGTGGTCGTCCTGTCGTGATCGATCGTCAGACCGCCAATATCTGGTGGATCCGCCGGGCGTGCCGGGAGGGAGGAGGGGCCGGGAGGGCCATTGTTGCGGTTCCGAGCCCTCCGGCCAACCCCGGGGCGTCGGTCCGGGGTGAAGAAGCCCGAACGAACCGATCGGCTGGGTGGACGTAGGAGTCTGCCGCTGGAAGAATCACGTCAGCCGCCTCCGGGGGATCAGGGGGCGGCATGGCGTCGCACGTCCGTTGAAGTACGCACCTGAGGGCTTTATGTTCTCCTGCACGACTTGAGTAGGCCCTCTTTTCTTCGGCCTTCCCCGCACGATCCCCCCACTTCGCGGCGGACGCCTCCAGTCAGGCGACCGTGGCCCGGAGCCGCACAGGCCTCATGCACCGACAGGTCCTCGCCATCGCGCTCAACACGTTCCTGGAGAGCGTCCGGCAGCCGATCTACTTCGTCCTGATCATGGCCGGGGGATTGCTCCAGGCGATGAACACCGTGCTCAGCGCCTACAGCATGAGTTACGACAAATCCGCAGAGGTTACCGGAGACAACAAACTCCTGCTGGATATGGGCTTAGCGACCGTCTTCGTCGTCGCAACGCTCATGGCGGCCTTCGTCGCCACCGCCGTCCTGAGCCGGGAGATCCAGGACAAGACCGTCCTAACGGTCATCTCCAAGCCCGTGGGCAGGCCCCTGTTCATCATCGGCAAGTATCTCGGGACCACGGCCGCCGTCCTGCTGGCGACGCTCATCCTGCTGATCTTCTTCCAGTTCGCCATCCGGCATCAGGTGATGTCCACGGCCCGCGACCACATCGACGGCCCCGTGGTGGTGTTCTCGTCGCTGGCGGTGCTGCTGGCGATCGGGCTGGGGATCTGGGGGAACTTCTTCTACGGCTGGGTCTTCTCCTCCACGGCGACGTTCGCCATGGCCCCCCTGCTGGTCATCGCCTGGCTGATGACGCTGCTCATCGGCAAGGGCTGGATCGTGCAGTCCATCGCCGCCGACTGGAAGCCGCAGGTGATGCTCGCCGGTGCTTGCATCCTGCTGGCGATGCCCGTGCTGACGGCCATCGCGCTGGCGGCCTCGACGCGGCTCGGACAGGTGATGACGATCGTCGTCTGCGCCGGGTTCTTCCTGCTGGGGCTGCTGTCGAACTACATGCTGGGCCGGGGCGCGTTCTCCAACCACCCCCTGGCCGAGATCCGCGAGACCACCGTCGTCAGCGACGACAACGGCGACTTCCGCGACGCCGGCGACGTCTGGCGCATCAAGCTCGACCAGCCCCCCCGGCGCAGTATCGGCACCGGGGACATCCTCTATTACGGCCCCAGCCCCAACGGCCTCGGCATCATCAACCCGACGATGGACCGATTCGTGGGCGACCCGAAGAAACAGACGGACCTGGACCAGTCCGCTTCGCCCAAATCGGTCGTCATCCGCGACGACAGGCAGGCGGGGCAGGACCTCTACGAGATCGTCAACAGCGGCTCGATCGAGCTCGCGCGGCCTCCCCGCGCCGGGGACTACCTCTTCCTGGAGCCGACCCGGACGAACTACGCGTCGCTGGTGGCGTGGGGGATCGCGCCGAACCTGCAGTTCTTCTGGCTGGTGGACGCGGTGACGCAGGCGCACACGATCCCGCCGCGGTATGTGGCGCTGGTGGGCGCGTACATGCTGGCGCAGGTGACGGGCCTGCTGGCGCTGTCGGTGATCCTGTTCCAGAAGCGGGACGTGGGTTAACGCGGCTTCTGATCAGATGGAATCGATGTTGACCCCGCCGGTCATGTCCTGGTGGGTCTTCTTCTTGAGGCCGAACCAGACGAGGCAGAAGACGGGCCAGATGAGGAAGATGACCGTGAAAATGCCCAGCATGACGAGGCCGACGATCCCGCCGACCTGCTGCTGCTGAGCGAAAATCGTATCGGGGTTATCTTTCGCCCACTGCGCGTTCTGCGATTGGATTTCGAGCTGCATCATGACGCCCACAACGATCGAGATCAGGTGCAGCGGCGCATAGATCAGGTGCATGCTGCGCCCGGCGTACCGGCGGAGCACCGTCATGACACCGGCGACAACGAGGAAGATCGACAGCAGCACGCCGAACACGGACGCAAGAATCACCGTCATCGGTGGATCAGTCACGCTCGGCGGCATCTGCCCCTCGCCGGCGCTCCCGGCCATCATCGGCGAGAGGAATGAGGATGCGACGCCCAGCCCGTTGCAGATGACCCCGATCGACCCCCACACGATCGAGATGATCCCGACCACCTTGGGCCACTTCGGGAGCTCGGCGTCGAGGTCGTCGTCGAACTCATCCGCTTCCGCGATGAAGACATCGTCGTTGTCGTGATCGAAATCGTGATTGTGCTCGTTGGTCATCGGTGGTCCCCACGGTGGAGCGGAAGGCGCCGGACGCCGGCGCGGTCACGCATGATCTGATACTGGAATCATCGGGCGCCGGTTGAGCTCCGGCGTGTCCGATCAGAGCTGTTTCAGGAACCGCACGTCGTTCTCGAAGAGCATGCGGATGTCAGGGATGGAATACTTGCCCATCGCGATGCGCTCGATCCCGAAGCCGAACGCGAAGCCGGTCCACTCCTCCGGGTCGTACCCGACGGCCTCGAAGACGGCGGGATCGACCATGCCGCAGCCGCCCAGCTCGACCCATTTCGCCGGCTGGTCGGGGCGGAGGCGGATCTTCATGTAGAACTCGGCGCTGGGCTCGGTGAAGGGGAAGTAGCTGGGAACGAGCTGGATCTCGGCGTCGGCGCCGAAGTACGAGCGGGCGAAGCTGTAGAGCGTTGTCTTGAGATCCACCATCGAGACCCGGCGATCGACGTACAGCCCCTCGAGCTGGTGGAACATGAACGAGTGCGTCGCGTCCACGGTGTCGGGGCGGTACACCCGGCCCGGGGAGATGATCCGCAGCGGCGGCTTGCGCGACTCCATCGTCCGGATCTGCACCGTTGAGGTCTGCGACCTCAGCATCCGCGGCGTCTTCGTGGACTGCGGGTCATCGACGTAGAAGTTCTCGACCGGCTCGCGCGCCGGGTGCTCCGGCGGGATGTTGAGCTTGACGAAGTTGTGCTGGTCGTCCTCGAGCTCGGGGCCCGTCACCACCTCGAAACCCATCCTGCCGAACACTTCGCACAGCTCGTCGGTCACGCGGCTGATGACGTGCCGGCGGCCCAGCGCCGGGATCACGCCCGGCTCGGTCATGTCGATCCGGGGGCCGCCGGAAGCCTTCCCCCCACCGCCGCCACCCACCTGGGCCTGCTTGGACTTGAACGCCTCCTCCAGAGCCTGCTTGACCTCGTTGAGGCGCTTGCCGGCCGCCGGCTTGTCCTCGCGGGAGACGTCCTTGAGCCCCGCGGCGGCGCCCTTCATCCTGCCCTTGCTGCCCAGGTATTCGATCCGCCACGCCTCGAGCGCGTCGGCGTCAGCGGCGCCCTGCAGCGCGGCGACGCCCTCCGCTTCGAGCGTGTCGAGTGATTCGAGCAGTCCGGGCGACTCTGGCATCGGTGGCATCATAACACCCGCGCAGGGTGAGATCGAAAACCCGATCGGGGACCGACGAGCGCAGTAAAAAAGCCGAGGGATCGGAATCCCTCGGCTTTGCAGTTTGCTCACTCCCCGCCTGATTCCGCGGGGGTTTCCGGGGCGGGTTCGGCCTTCGCCTCCTTCTTGGCGGGGGCGGCGAAGCCCTTGCGGAGCTTGGCGGCGTAGGCGGTGCGCTTGTCGGCAATGCGCCGGCGGTGGCTCAGGCGGCCGCCGATCTCGGGACCGTCCTCGTCGCCGCAGAGCTGGAGGACGCACAGCTCGGCCTTGTCGCCGATGCGCTTCTTGCCGAGCTTGACGATGCGGGTATAGCCGCCGGGACGATCGGCGAAGCGGGGCGCGACCTCCTCGAAGAGGTGCTTGATGAGCTTGGGGCCCTTGCGGAGCTCGCCGTAGCGGTTGCGCTCGACGGCGGACTCGTCGCCGGTCATGACGCGGTCGCGGAGGCGGGCGATGACCAAGCGGCGCGAGTGCAGGTCGCCGCGCTTGGCGAGGGTGATGAGCTTCTCGACGAAGGGCTGGACGGCCTTGGCCTTGTGGACGGTGGTCGTGATCTGCCCGTGCTCGATGAGGCCGGCGGCGAGGTTGCGCAGCGTGGCGGTGCGGTGCGTGCTCGTGCGCCCGAGTTTGTGGCCTGCTCTGCGGTGACGCATGACGGAACTCCGGTCGGGAAATGGCGGGCGGCTTGTCGCCCGCGGGGTGGTTCGGGGATCAGGCGGACGTCTGGACCTCGACACCCTCGGGGAGCGTCATGCCCAGGTTCAGGTTCATCTCGGACAGCTTGCGCTTGACCTCACGCAGGGAGGTCTTCCCGAAGCTGCGCACCTTGAGCAGCTCCGCCTCGCTCATTTTGACCAGATCCGCGACGGTGTTGATCTCGGCGGACTCGAGGCAGTTGCTCGCCCGGACCGAGAGCTCCAGGTCGTGGATCGTCATGTTGAACTTCTGGATCAGCTCGTCATCGACGCTCGCCTTGAGCGCCGCGGACTCGGAGATCGACTCGGCGCCGACCTCGTTGTACTGCACGAACGGGTTGAGGTGCTTGCGGAGGATCTTGCCGGCCTCGACCATCGCCATCGCGGGCGTCACTGAGCCGTCGGTCCAGATCTCAAGGATCAGCTTGTCGTAGTTCGTCCGCTGACCCACGCGGGTGTTCTCGGTCTTGTACCGCACCCGTTGCACGGGAGAGAAGATCGCGTCCACGGGGATCACGCCGATCTCCTGGTCGTCGGTCGAGGCCCGGCGCTCGTTGGCGGGGACGTACCCCCGGCCCTTCTCCACGGTGAACTCGATCTCGAGGCTGGTCTTCTCGGTGATGGTCGCCAGCACGAGGTCCTTGTTGAGGATCGTGATCGCGGTGTCGGCCTCGATCAGGTCGGCGGTGACCTCACCCGGCTCGGTCGCGCGGAGGGTCATGGTCTTGGGCTCGTCGCCCTCCATCCCCACCACCAGGCTCTTGATGTTCAGCACGATGTCCACGACGTCCTCGAGGACGCCGGGCAGGGCGCTGAACTCGTGCTCGGCGCCCTTGATCTTGATCGCGGTGACCGCGGCGCCCTCGAGGCTCGAGAGCAGGATGCGGCGGAGGCTGTTGCCGACCGTCGTGCCGAAGCCGCGCTCGAACGGCTCGATGGTGAACTTGGCGTAGGTCGCGGCGCGCGATTTCTCTTCGACGACGACGCTGCTGGGCAGCTCCAGACCTCTCCAGCGGATTCTCATGACACTTGCTCCAGGGTTTCAGCAGGGTTCGTGTGGGTGACGAACGGGCCCCCGGGTTCTCGACGCCCCCGGCAGGCTGCTGAGCCCTGATCGGGGAGTCTTCTGTCCCGGGAGCGGGGACGGTTGATTCGGATCCGCGTCAGACGCGGCGCTTCTTGCGGGGACGGCAGCCGTTGTGCGGCACCGGGGTGTGGTCTTCGATGGCGGTCACGCGGATGCCGCGGCTGGCGACGCCGCTGATCGCGGACTCGCGCCCGGGGCCGGGGCCCTTCACGCGGACCTCGCACTCGACCATGCCCATCTTGCGGACCTTCTCGCCCACCGACTCGCCGGCGCGGGTGGCGGCGAAGGGGGTGGACTTCCTGGCGCCCTTGAACCCGATCGTCCCGGCCGAGTCCCAGGCGAGAGCCTCGCCGTTGGTGTCGGTCATCGTGACGATGGTGTTGTTGAACGTGGCCTTCACGTAAAGGACGCCACGGGTGATGTTCTTGCGGACTTTCTTGGTTTTCTTGGCCATCGAACTGGTGCTCCGGTTGTCGCCCGGCCGCCGGCGCTTGCCACGGGCCGATCCGATCGCAGCGTGATTGGGATGTGAACGCGGGGGACGGGCCCCCGCGACGTGGTCACAGACGGATTACTTGACGCCCTTCTTGCCGGCGACGGTCTTCTTGCGGCCCTTGCGGGTGCGGGCGTTGCACTTGGTGCGCTGGCCCCGCACGGGCAGGCCCTTGCGGTGCCGGTCGCCTCGGTACGAGCGGATCTCGCGGAGCCGGGTGATGTTCTCGGCGACGCTGCGGCGCAGGGCGCCCTCGACCTGGAGGTTCTGGTCGATGTAGTTGACGATCTCGCTCATCTGCTGGTCGGTCAGGTCCATCGCCTTGATGGTCGGATCGATCCCCGTCGCGGCGAGGATGTCGTCGGCGGTCTTGGGGCCGATGCCATAGACGTACCGCAGCGAGTAGCGGATCATCTTGCGGTCGGGGATGTCGGTGCCTGCGATACGGGGCATTGCCGATGCTCCTTCAGACGCCGCGCCATCGCGCGGCGGGTGTTGCTACTTAGCCCTGGACCTGCTTGTGCTTGGGGTTGGAGCTGCAGATCACGCGGACCTTGCCCTTGCGGCGGACGATCTTGCAACTGCTGCAGATCCTTTTCACGCTGGATTTCACTTTCATGTCGGTCGTCCTGTCGGTTGTTCCGCTGCGGGAAGGTGTGTTTGTGCGTTTCAGTGGCGGTACGTGATCCTGGCCTTGGTCAGGTCGTAGGGGCTGATCTCGACGGTCACCCGGTCGCCCGGCAGGATGCGGATGAAGTGTTTGCGCATCTTGCCCGAGACGTACGCGAGCACCGACTGGTCGTTGGGCAGCTTCACCTTGAACATCGCGTTCGGGAGCGCCTCCTCGACCTCGGCGTCGAGCACCAGCTTGTCGTCCTGTTTCGCCATTCGATGCTTGGGCCTCCGCGGCCCGGCCGCCTCCGATTCGTTCCTGGTTACCTGATTGATCCTGACCCGCCGGTGAGGACGACGCGACAATCGTCGCAAGCCCTGAATCGGCAGGAAGTTGTCTTGTTATTGCCGCTCGCCGACTCGGCGAAGCCCAGCCCGGCGCCCTCCCGGCTGCCCGGAAGTGTAGCCCCGGCCACGGGTTGGACAAGCGGGGCCCGGTTCATCGCGTCCCCCGCATCTTCTTGGAGGAATGGGTGTCGTCGCCACCGAGGAAACCGGCGTAGTTCCGCATGAGCAGGTTCGCCTCGATCCGCTGGACGAAATCCAGTCCCACGCTGACGACGATCAGCAGGCCCGTCCCGCCCAGGAACGCCGCCACCATGAACGGGATCTGGAACTTGTTCTGCACGATCATGGGGATGACCGCGATCACCGCCAGGAACCCGGCGCCGACGTAGGTGATCCGCTCCATGACCGTCTCGAGGTACTCCGCCGTGCGGGGTCCGGGCCGGAGTCCGGGGATGAACGACCCGTGGTCGCGGAGCTGCTTGGACATCTCCTCGGGGTTGAACTGGACGGTGGTCCAGAAGTAGCTGAAGAAGTACACCATCACGATGTAGAGGAAGATGTACGGAAAGGCGCCGATCGAGAGGCTGTCGCTGGCGAACTTGATCGCGTCCTTGAGCCACTCCAGGCCGTTGACCGCCTGCATGCTCGTGTTGAGGTACCCGAAGATCACCGACGGGAAGATCATCAGCGACGAAGCGAAGATGATCGGCATCACGCCGGCGTGGTTGATCCGCAGCGGGAGGTACGAACGCTGACCGCCGAAGACGCGGCGGCCCCTTGTGTGCTTGGCCTGCTGCACCGGGATGCGGCGCTGGGCGACGGTGATGAGCACCGCCCCGGCGACGACGAAGAAGAAGGCCGCGAAGAGGAAGATCACGCCCATCCAGCTCAGCTGCGGCTCGTCGTTGAGCTCGATCCCGAGGGTGTTTCGGACGAAGCCGAACTGCCCGATGGGGGAGAACTTGACGACCCACATCAAGGCCCCGGGCATCTTGGCGAGGATGCCGGCAGTGATGATCAGCGACACACCGTTGCCGATGCCGTACTTGTCGATCTGCTCGCCGAGCCACATGAGGAAGGTGGTCCCGGCGGTCATCGCCGCGACGGCGGTGATCCACCAGAGCGGGTTGTTGCTCCAGTGCAGGTACACCAGGCTCTGCGTCCGGATGAACCCGAGCCAGAAGAACGCCTGGATGACGCACAGCCCGATGGTGGCGTAGCGTGTCCACTCGGTGATCTTCTGCCGGCCCGAGGGGCCGTCGTCCTGGATCTTCTTCAGGCCCGGCATCACGGACGTCAGCAGCTGGAAGATGATCGCCGCGGAGATGTAGGGCATGATGCCAAGGCCGAAGATCGTCGATTGCCCCAGGCTGCCGCCCGAGAAGATGGAGACGAAATCGGCGAGCCGGCCGGCGCCGGAGCCCTGCTGCGACTGCGCCTCGAAGAACTCGCGCAGCCTGGCCTGGTTGACGCCGGGCACCGGGATCCAGAACCCGATGCGGTACACCCCGAGCATCGCGATGGTGAACAGCACCTTGTTGCGCAGCTCGGGGATCTTGAAGATGTTGGCGATTGCCTTGAGCATCAATCGGTTCTCTGCTCGCCCCCCGGCGGGGCGCCCGGTCCTGGCGCCGCTTCATGCGACGCCGATCGTCCTTGAATCACTCCGTCACTCGGCGTCGGCGCCCTTCTTGGGCTTCTTGGCCTTGCCCTGAGCCCTGGTCTCGGCGGCGGCGGCGTTCGGGTTGTTCTTGCCGGCGATCGACTGCGCCTTGGCCGCGAACTCCTCGCGACGCTTCTCGCCCTTGCGGACGCGGTGCAGCTTCAGCGTCAGGTTCTTGGGCGTGCTGTCGCCGCCGTCGCGGTCAACGCCGCGGACCTTGTCGCGCCGCGTGCCGAGCTCCTGGACGGAGCCGCCGGCGGACTCGATGTGCCTGCGGGCGCTGGCGGTCACGCGCTCGGCGGTGACGTTGAGCTTGACGCCCAGCTTGCCGGCCTCGCCGACGTCGCCCAGGATCTTCAGGGGGCGCTTGGTGTCGCGGATGAGGCCCGCCTGGATCAGCGCACCGGCGTTGACGTCGCCGCCGCCCGAGAACGACGGGTGCGCGACGATGTCGCGGAGGTTCACGATCCAGAACTGGGTCATGAACTTCATGTTCGTGAAGCCACGCTTGGGCAGGCGGCGGAAGTAGGGCATCTGACCGCCCTCGAACGCGCCCTTGCCGTGGTAGCCCGAGCGTGAGCCGTCGCCCTTGTGGCCGCGACCGGAGGTCTTGCCCCGGCCCGAGCCGCGGCCCCGGCCGATGCGTTTGCGCGCCTTGTCCTTGCCGACGAGCGCTGTGATTTCGTGGATCATCATGGCTGAATCGCTCCCCTGATGGGACGTGGATCGTCTGAAAACGGCGTGTGCCGCCGGGCGCCGCTGCCGGCGCGGTGTGGGTTCCTGTTACTTCGCGTCGTCGCTCGAGGACTGGTCGCCGCCCTCGGCCGCCGAGGACTCCTCGGGAGCGGGGCCCCTGCTCCGGCCGCCCCGGCCGCCGCGACCACCGCCGCCGCCGCGACCACGGCCGCCGCGGCCGCGCTCCTGGCCGATGGTGTTGGTCGGGGCCTTGGCCTTCTCGCCGCCGCTGGTGGTGGGCATGAATGCCTTGCCGCGCTCGAGCATCTCATCGACGGTGGTGCTGTCGATCTGGACGCCCCGGAGATCGGCGACGATCTCTCGGGTGCGGAGCTGGCGGACGCCGTCGAAGCACGCCTTGACAACGTTGATCTTGTTGTTGGAGCCCTGGCACTTGGTCAGGCAGTCGGTGACGCCCAGGAGCTCGAGGACCGCGCGGACCGTGGCGCCGGCGACGATGCCGGTTCCCGGCGAGGCGGGCATGAGCTTGACCCTGGCCGAACCGAACGCGCCGACGACCTCGTGCGGGATGGTCCCGCCGTGGAGGGTGACCTCGGACATGTTCCGCTTGGCGGACTTCTGCGCCTTCTCGATCGCGGGGGGCACCTCGTTGGCCTTGCCGTAGCCCCAGCCGATCTGTCCCCGGCGGTTGCCGATGACGACGAGC
Source organism: Phycisphaeraceae bacterium (assembly GCA_020639135.1). Lineage (GTDB taxonomy): Bacteria > Planctomycetota > Phycisphaerae > Phycisphaerales > UBA1924 > JACKHE01. The sequence goes on along the minus strand of JACKHE010000002.1, from coordinate 22,863 downwards.
GCGTTGAAGCTGAAGCGCCGACCGCCCTTGACGGTCGCGGCCGTGCGGAAGACGCCGACCGTGGTGCTTTCGAGTTGTGAGGATTCTTCGAGGAGTTCGGGCATCGCTGTACTGCCGTTCGGTGTTTCGGACGTGTCGTCCGCTGGTGCTGTCCGGTGCTGTTGGGTCCGTGTGCTGAACTGACGGGAACGCGGGTCAGAACTCGAGGCCGCCCTCGCGGGCGCCCTCGGCGAGCGCCCTGACCCGGCCGTGGTAGAGGAAGCCGCCGCGGTCGAAGACCACCTTCGAGACGCCGGCGCTCCTGGCCCGCTCGGCGATGGCCTTGCCGACCGCCCTCGCGGCGTTGACGTTGCCGGCGCCGCCGCTGATCGACACGCCCTTGTCGCGCGTCGAGGCCGAGGCGATCGTCGATTGCGCCATGTCGTCGATGACCTGCGCGTAGATGTGGTTGTTCGAGCGGAACACCGTCAGCCGCGGCTGGTCGGGCATCCCGATCACGCGCTTGCGGATGCCGGCGCGTCGGCGGTTGCGGCGGGTTGTCTTGAGCTTGTTCTTGTTCATGGCTGCGGTGCTCGTGTCGCGTGGTGCGTGCGGGCGATGGATCCGGGTCAGGAGCCGAAGACCTTGCCCTGCTTGCGGCGGACGACTTCGTTGGTGTACTTGACGCCACGGCCCGTGTAGGGCTCTGGCTTGCGGGTGGAGCGGAGCATGGCGGCGAACTGGCCGACCTTCTGCTTGTCCGGGCCCTCGATGTGGATGAACTGCTTGTCAACCTTGACGTCCAGGCCGGAGGGGATCGGCATGCCGATGGGGTTGGCGTAGCCGACCTTCATCTCGATCTCGGCGCCTTTCATGCTCGCGCCCCAGCCGACACCCACGACCTCGAGGGACTTCTTGTACCCCTCGGTCACGCCGGTGACCATGTTCTGGAGCAGCGCCCGGGTCATGCCCCAGTAGGCCCTGGCCTGCCGGCTGTCCTCGAAGCCCGGCGCCGGCGCGCAGGAGATGCTCCGCTCGCCCTCGTCCCATACGACGCTGATCTCGGGGCGGTGGGTCATCGAGAGCGACTTGTCGCCCTTGGCGATCGTGACCTCGCGGCCGCTGATCGTGCAGTTGACCCCGCCGGGGACGCTGATTGGTTTGTTTCCGATGCGGGACATCGCTGTCGCTCCGATTTCTGGTCTGCGCCGGACTTCCCGGCGCCCATGGTGATTCGGGGTCAGTGAACGGTGCAGAGAAGCTCGCCGCCGACGCGCTCGGCGCGGCACCGGCGGTCCGAGTAAACGCCCTTGGACGTCGAGACGATGCTGATGCCCAGCCCCTGCTGGGGACGCTCGAGCTCCTCGACCTTGCGGTACACGCGGCACCCGGGCTTGGAGTCGCGCTTGAGCGAGTGCAGGATCGTCTCGCCGCGCGGCCCGTACTTGAGCTGCACGCGGATGATCCCCTGCCTGCCGTCCTCGATCACGTCGTAGCCGGTGATGTAGCCCTCGCTCTTGAGGACCTCGGCGATGCCGCGGCAAGACTTGCTGTTCAGGCAGTTGACGGTCTTCATGCGGTTCCGCGCCGCGTTGCGGATGCGGGTGAGCATGTCGGAGATTGGGTCGTTGAATGCCATCTGTGTTTGTTCCAGTCTCGGTCGTGTCGGGGCGCCCTCGCGGCGCGCCCCCGATCGGTCACCAGCTCGACTTCTTCATCCCGGGAACCATCCCCTTCAGCGCCAGCTCGCGGAGCACGATGCGGCTCACGCGGAACTTGCGGTACACGCCCCGGGGACGCCCGGAGATCTCGCAGCGGCGGACCTTGCGCGTGCTGAACTTCGGCTCGCGACGGGACTTGGCGATCTGCGCTTTGGTGGCCATGCTTACCTCTCCTCCGGCTTGCGGAACGGCATGCCGAGCTCCGCCAGCGCGAACCGGCTCTTCTCGGCGTCTGAGTTGCGGAACACGACATTGATGTTCATGCCGTGGATGAAGTTCGCCTTCCCCATGTCGATCTCCGGGAACACGGCCTGCTCGTTCAGGCCCATCGAGTAGTTCCCGTCGGGATCGAAACTGCTGTCCTTCAGGCCTCGGAAGTCCTTGATCCGGGGCGTGTACAGGTTGATCAGCCGGTCCAGGAAGTCCCACATCCGCTCGCGGCGGAGCGTGACGCGGCACGCCGTCTCGTAGCCCTCGCGGACCTTGAAGTTCGACACGGACCGCTTCGCCTTGATGACCACCGGCTTCTGGCCGCTGATCGTCGTCAGCGTGTCGATGACCGTGTCCTTGACGTTCGCGGGGATCTTCGTGCCGTCAAGATGCCGGCCCATGTTGACGTTGAGCACGACCTTGTCGATCCGGGGCTGGCTCATCGAGTTCGTGCAGCCGAACTTCTTGCCCAGCGCGGGGCGGATCTCGCTGTCGTACCGCGTCTTGAGCCGCGGCGGCGCCGAACGGGTTGGGGCTTTGGTGTCGCTCATCGGTCAGGACTCGCTCTTCTTGCTGGCCGCTTTCTTCGCGGTCTTCTTGGTGGACTTCTTCGTCGCGGCCTTCTTGGCGGTCTTCTTGGCCTGAGCCTTCTTCGAGGCCTTCTTCGCCGTCTTCTTCCGCGTCGCGGCGGGGGCCGGGGCGCCGCCGGGCTTCTTCTCGCGCGGGCCGTGAACCACGCCCAGCTCCGAGCCGCCGCGGACGGCGACACGGACCTTGCTCCCGTCGGCCTTGCGCTCGAAGCGGACCCGGGAGGGCTTGCCGTCGATCACGGGCGAGACGTTGCTGATGTGGATCGCCGCCTCGCGATGGACCACGCCGCCCTGCGGGTTGGCCTGGGTGGGGCGGATGTTCTTGGTGACCATGTTCACGCCCTGGACCAGGACGCGGTCGTCGGCGGGGTACACGTGCAGGACCGCGCCGGTCTTGCCCTTGTCCTTGCCGCTGGTCACGATGACGGTGTCGCCTTTACGCACGTGCCTGGGCATCTCACACCACCTCCGTCGCCAGCGAGACGATCTTCATGTAGTTGCGGTCGCGAAGCTCGCGGGCCACGGCGCCGAAGATGCGGGTGCCCTTCGGGTTTCCGTCTTCGCCGATGAGCACCACGGCGTTCGTGTCGAAACGCACCGTCGAGCCGTCGGGACGGCGCGTGGGGTACTTCGTGCGGACGACGACGGCCTTGACCTTGTCGCCGGCCTTGATGTCGGCGCCGGGCAGGGCCTTCTTGACGGAGCAGACGACGCGGTCGCCGACGCCGGCGGTGCGGCGTGTGTAGCGCCCCTTCGCGGTCGAGCCGCCGAGCACGCGGATGACGTAGGCGATCTTGGCGCCCGAGTTGTCCGCGACCTCGCATCGTGATTCTTGTTGGATCATGGCGGTTGCTCCAGCCCCGGGCTGCGGGGCTGAGGTGTGGGTGTTCCTGGTCAGATGGTGTCCGGGGCCCGCTCGACGACGCGGAGCAGCTTCCAGGACTTGGTCTTGCTGATGGGCCGGCACTGGGCGACCTCGACGCGGTCGCCGAGCCTGGACTCGTTGTTCTCGTCGTGGACGTGCAGCACGGTCCGCTGGCGGATGTACTTGCCGTACTTGGGGTGCTTGGTGACGTAGTGGATCGTCACGCGGCGGGTCTTGTCGCGCTTGTCCGACTCGACGATCCCGACCCTGGCGCCCGTGGGCGTCTCGTTCTTGCTGGCGCTCATGCCGAGGCCTCCTGCGTGGACTTGATGCGACGCACGGAGCGCTCGGTGTTCAGCCGGGCGATGTCCTTGCGGAGCTTGGAAAACTGGGTCACGTCCTCGATCTTCTCGGTGACGGCCTGCGTGCGGAGATCGAAGATCTTCCGGTGGAGCCTGCGCAGCTCGACCGTGATCTCTTCGTCGCTCAGCTTGTGAACTTCGTTTGCTTTCATCATTCCGGTCCCTGTCGTCGGCGGCCTCAACGGCCGCTCGTCAGACGCTGATCCTCCGACCCACGAAGCGGCAACGCACCGGCATCTTCATCGCGATGCGACGCATCGTCTCCCGTGAGTCCGACTCCGAAACGCCGGCGATCTCGAACAGCATCGTCCCCGGCTTGACCCTGGCCGCCCAGTAGTCCACGTCCGCCTTGCCCTTGCCCATCCGCTGCTCCAGCGGCTTCTTCGACACCGGCTTGTCCGGGAACACGCGGATGAACACCTTGCCCTCACGCTTGAGGTAGTGCTGCGCCGCGATCCGGCCCGACTCGATCGTGCGCGCCGGGAGCCAGCAGCCCTCCAGCGCCTGGAGCCCGTACTCGCCGAACGCGACGTAGTTGCCCTTGGTCGCCTTCCGGCTCCGGGCGCGGCGGAACTCCTTGCGGAACTTCACTCGTTTGGGCATGTTCGCCATGGGTCACTTTCCTCTCGCCACGCCGCGGGACTCCCCCGGCGGGACGCTTGATTCCTCGGTCACCTGCGGCCCCGCGCCCGGGGCCTGGCGCCCGCGGCGTTGGACTCGATCTCCTGCGTGCTCTCTTCCGTGAACATGCCCTTGTACACCCACACCTTGACGCCGATGACGCCGTAGGTCGTGTTCGCCTCCGCGAACCCGTAGTCGATGTTCGCCTGCAGCGTGGACAGGGGCAGCGCGCCAAGCCTGTTGTCGAGCGTGCGGCTCATCTCCGCGCCGCCCAGGCGGCCCGAGACCTGGATCCGCACACCCTTGGCGCCGTTCTGCATCGCCGCCTCGCAACGCATCTTCACGATGCGGCGGAAGCTGGCGCGCTTCTTGAGCTGCTCCGCGACGCCCTCGGCGATCAGCTGCGCCTCGATGTCCGGGTTCTTCACCTCCATGATCGAGATCGAGACCTTGCGGCCCGTCATGAACTGGAGCTGCTCCGCCAGGCGGTCCACCTCCGCGCCCTTGGGCCCGATCACCAGGCCCGGGCGGGCCGTGCGGATGATGATCTTGAGCTCCTCGCGCGTGCGGTCGATCTGCAGGTCGGAGACCGCCGCGAACGGCGGGGTCCGGTTCAGCCGGTGATCGAGGAACTTGCGGATCTTGTAGTCCTCGACCAGCAGCTCCCCGTACAGCGCCTTGGGGGCGTACCAGCGGCTCTTGTGCGCCTCGGTGATCCCGACGCGGAACCCGAATGGATGTGTCTTCTGTCCCATTTACGCGGACTCCTCAACGGCGATGACGAAGTGGCTGGTGCGCTTGCGGATCGGGTGCGCCCGACCCCTGTCCTTGGGCTGGAACCGCTTGATGATCGGGCCCCCGTCGATCCGCGACTCGCACACCACCAGGCGGGCGATGTCCGCGTCGCCGTGCTCGGCGTCGGAGATCGCCGCCTTGAGCGTCTTGGTCATCATGTCGGCGGCGCGCTTGTCGCTGAAGCGCAGCAGGTTCATCGCGTCGTCAACCCGCTTGCCGCGGATCAGGTCGGCGACAAGCCTCGCCTTGCGCGAGCTCGAACGCATGAAGCGCGAGCGCGACTGGAACGTCACAATGTCCTTGGGGGTCACGCCGCACGCCGCGGCGAGACGCCGGATGTCCTCGGTCTTCGCCCTGGGGTGGTCGCGGCCGGTCATCCAGTTGCTGATCGCCGACGGCGCCGTCCGCGCGCCCAGGCCCGGGCGGGTGATCGCCTGGGCGAGCTGCTCGGGGCTCAGCCCCGCGCCGTCGGCGGCCTTCTTCAGCTTTGTCGCGTTGATTTTCACGGTGGTTTCCTACGAAAACGTGTGCTGCACTCCGATCACTTGCCGGACTTGATGCCTTCCTTCTTGTTCGTGTGCCCGCGGAACATCCGGGTCGGGCTGAACTCGCCGAGCTTGTGCCCGACCATGTCCTCGGTGATGAACACCTCGTGGAAGATGCGCCCGTTGTGGACCTGGAACGTGTGCCCCACGAACTCGGGGACGATCGTGCAGGCGCGCTTCCACGTCTTGATGGGCTTGCGCACGCCCTGCTGCGTCTGCTTCTCCACCTTCAGGTAGAGCCGCTCGTCCACGTACGGGCCTTTTTTCAGTGATCGTGACATCGTCTGTGATCCTGCCTGGTGCTCCGGGGCGCCTCCGCCCCGCGGTGTTGGGTGCTCGGGTTACTTCAGCTGTCCGTAACGCTTCGACTTGCGCCGGCGGATGATCAGCTTCTCGGAATGCTGCTTGCGGTTGCGGGTCGAGCCGCCCTTGGACGGGACGCCCGAACGCGACTGCGGGGCGCGGTTGCCCTTGGACTTGCCGTCGCCGCCGCCCAGCGGGTGGTCGTTGTGGTTCGTCGCGACGCCGCGGGTCTTGGGGCGGCGGCCGATGTGCCGGCTCTTGCCCGCCTTGCCCAGCTTGCGCTGCTGGTGGTCGATGTTGCCCACGACGCCGATCGTCACGCGGCAGTCCACGGAGATCTGACGGATCTCGCCCGAGGGCAGCACGATCGTCGCGTACTTGCCCTCCTTGTTGGTCAGCCTCGCGTAGGCGCCGGCGCTGCGGCACATCTGCCCGCCCTTGCCCGGGACCAGCTCGATGTTGTGGATGTTCAGACCCGTCGGGATGTGCTTGACCAGCATCGAGACGCCCGGACGCGGGTCGATCGCCTCGTCGGTCGCGATCACCTTGTCCCCGTCCGTCAGCCCCACCGGGGCGAGGATGTACCGGCGGACGCCGTCCTCGTACTCCAGCAGCGCGATGTGGCACGTGCGGTTCGGGTCGTACTCGATCCCGATGACCTTCGCGGGGATCCCGATGCGGTCGCGACGCTTGAAGTCGATGCGGCGGTAGTTGCGCTTGTGCCCGCCGCCGCGGCCCTGGACGGTGATCTTGCCGTGGTGATTGCGCCCGCCGCGCTTCTTCAGCGGCTCGCACAACGACTTCTCGGGGCGGAGCTTGGTCACCTCGGCGTGCATGTTCACCGAGGCGTCGCGGCGCCCGTTGCTGGTTGGGTTGTATTGGCGAATCGGCATCGGATCGTCCTTACAGCAGCTCGATGGTGTCTTCCGGGTGGATCTTGACGGTGGCCTTCTTTGTCGTGGACTCGACGACCCAGCCGAAGCGGGTGCGCTTGCGCTTGCCCTTGCGGTTCTGCGTCGCGACGTCGATCACGCGCACGCCGTAGAGCTCCTCGACGGCGGCCTTGATGGCGTCCTTGCGCGCCAGGCGGTCAACCAGGAAGCAGTGCCGGTTGAACTCGCTCGAGGCGAACGTCCCCTTCTCCGTCAGGAGCGGCTTCTTGATGATGTGCGTGGGATTCTGCATCAGTTCGCCCCCTTCTGGGCGCCGGCCTTGGCGGACTTGTCGGTCCTGGAGCTGGGCCCGGAGAGCCACTTCTCGAGCTCGCTCTTGGCGATCACGAGGAAGCGGTGGTTGAGCATGTTGAACACGGTCAGCTCGTGCGCGGGGCACACGTCAACGTGCTTGATGTTCCGCGACGACAGGATCGCCTCGGTGTTGTGCATGTTCAGCGCGACCAGGCAGGTCCGGTTGATGCCCAGCGCGTCGAGCATCTTCAGGAAGTCGCTGGTCTTGGGCGAATCGAACGCCAGCGTGTCGAGCACCTTGACCTCGCCGTCGAGCAGCTTGGCCAGCAGCGCGTTGCGGTTGGCCTTGCGACGCATCTTGACCGGCATGTCCTTGCGGAAGTCCTCGCGCGTCCGGGTCTTGGCGAACGTCACGCCGCCGCCCTTGCGCAGGTTCGTCCGGACGGCGCCCATGCGCGCCCGGCCGGTGCCCTTCTGGCGGAACAGCTTGCGGGTCGAGCCCTCGACCATGCCGCGGCTCTTGGTCCTGGCGGATCCCTGACGCTGGTTGGCGTGGTAGCGGACGTACGCCTGCTTGATCAGCGCCGGATTCACGCAACCGCCAAGGGATGCTTCGTCGATCGACATCTTGCCGATCTCTTTGCCTTGTTGATTGAGAACAGGAACTTCCATTGCTCGATCCTTGCCTCCACCGCCTCTCGCCCTGGCCGGGGCCGACCCTCTTCGGGGTGGCGCCGGCGTTGACTCGGCGGCCTTGTGGTTGCGTGCGTTGTGGCGCCCGGGGGTTTCGCAGGACCTTCCGGGCGAGCGGGGAGCCGTCGGACGCCCCGCCCATGGTTCAGTGCTGATCCGTGCGGCCGATCAGCCGGCCGCCTCCTTCTGCTTCCGCGCCTTGGGCGTGAACAGCCTCGAAGGCGTGCGGAGCTCGATCATGGCGTTGTTGTGACCCGGGACCGGACCCTTGACCAGGATCAGCCCGTTGTCGGGGTCGATCTTGACGATGTCCAGTGAACGGACGGTGACGCGCTCGGCGCCCATGTGGCCGGCCATGCGCTTGCCCTTCATGAGCTTGGGGCCGGTGCCTCGGTTGGTGCCGCCGCCGCCGATCGAACCGCCGGTGCGGTGCTTGCGCTCGACGCCGTGCGAGGCTTCGAGACCGGCGAAGTTGTGCCGTTTCATCTGCCCCTGGAATCCCTTGCCCTTGCTGATGCCGATCGCATCGACGAAAGCGCAGTTCTCGAAGACCTCGGGGCCGAACGTCTGGCCGAGCTCGTAGTTCGCCAGCTCTTCCTCGGAGACGCGGAACTCGCGGTGGTAGCGCTTCGGGGTGGTCCCGGCCTTGGCGTCGTGCCCGATCAGCGGCATCGTGGAGTTCCGCGCCGGCATGTCCATGAAGCCGATCTGGACCGCGTTGTAGCCGTCCTTTTCAGCCGTGCGGATCTGGGTGACCACGCAGGGCCCCGCCTGGATCACGGTCACGGGCACACTCTTCGCCTCTTCCGTGAAGAAGCGTGTCATGCCGACCTTCCTGCCAAGCAGCATCGTGCCCATGAGCGTCCGTCCGTTTCCCGCCGGTGCAGCTTCTGTTGAAGCCGCCGGCCTGATTGTTCGTGCGCCCGCCCGGAACACCCGGGACGATCGCAGAGGAACGCGAGTCGATTGAAAAGGCCGGGCCCCGTTCCCGGGACTCGGCCTGGTGTTTCGTTGGCCGTCAGGCCTTGATCTTCACAAAGACGCCCGCGGGAACGACGAGCCGGTTGAGCGCCTCGATCGTTCGCGCGTTGGGGTCGAGGATGTCGATGATGCGCTTGTGTGTCCGGATCTCGAACTGCTCGCGCGACTTCTTGTCGATGAACGGGCTGCGCAGGACGGTGTAGCGCTCGATGCGCGTCGGCAGCGGCACCGGGCCGGACACCTTCGCGTCGGTGCGCTTGGCGTGGTCCACGATCTCTTTCGCCGACGAATCGAGGGCCTGGTGGTCGTAGGCCTCCATTCGGATCCGGATCCTGCCTGCGCTCATGGGTCTTCCAGAGATCGCCGATCAATGACCGGCTGGTGCGATCGAATCATTCACCCGTGACGCACGCACGACGCGGGTGAGCAAACAAAAACTCGGCAAGACGTACAACGGGAAACCGACGCGTCTCGCCCCCGGTCCATCGGGAGCACGCGGCGGCGACGCCCGCTGGGCCGTCCTCCACTGCTCGAACAAGATTGAGCCCTGCACGATCACGTGCGGGACACGCCCCACCACGCCGCCCTTCGGCAGCGGGGAACCCGGAAATGTAGGGATCTCCCAGACGGTGTCAAGGGCGCCTGAAATGCGATTTTCCTCCGCAAATCATCCCCAGGCCCGCCGTGTCGCCTCCCCGCGCGACCATCCACATCCTCCGCCCGATCAAGCCCCCCGCCATTTCCACCCGATTCTCCGGTACAACAGCGGATTGTCGGCACGCCGCACAGGCCCCAACCACGCGGCGTCCACCACACATCTCGAGGACCTGTCATGCCAATCCTGATGAAGACCCCCCGGAGACTCCTCACCCTGCTGAGAGTCGCCCTGCTGCTCATGGTGATCCCGCAGGCCATCCCGACCGCCAGTGCCCAAAGCGCGGCAGAGCTCGCGGATACGCCGTATCACATTGAAAGCATTGGCCTTACGGTTCATCTGCCCCTGGGGTGCTCTGTGGAGGACACCCAACTCGGCGCCGCCAGCAAGGGGTTCCGCGCCAAGGCCAGGGACAACACCTGGCTGCTCTCATTTTCCGTCCGCAGCAGCCGGGACCTGGATCTGACAGCCGACGGCGTCGCGGAGAGCCTGATCGAGGGATTGCTCAGCCGCCGCACCCAGCGTGACGGCCGCAGCGGCAAGGTGGTCGGCTCCGGAAGCCGCATCATCAGTCGTGACAGGGGTTTGCTGATCGGGGACCGCCCCGCGGACCGGTTCTACGCCGCCGTGAGCAAGATCGAAGGCGGGGAGCTCATCACCGGCTACACGATCATCCACACCGCTCCCGGGCAGTTCGCCGTCTTCCAGCTGGATACCACCGACGGGGTCTTCGAGGACGCCCGGGCGATCACCGAGCGCGCGATCGCCACCGCGCGGTTCCGGGATCCCGGTGCGATCGCGGTGGAGCGCAAGGCCGGGCTCGACGCCGGTGAATCCTTCCTCGCCGCCCTGACGCCGGAGGACTACCGGAGCGCCCTCCACGCCGACCCGGTGCTGTACCGGGTGTACCGACCCGCGGTCAGCGGCTCCTCCAGCGACGCCGAGGAGGTCGCATTCCAGTTCATCTCGATGCGCGAGGGATTCCGGGGCGAGCTCGATCCGCGCAAGCCGAAAGCACGTTGGACGGCGATCGACGAGGAGGCCGGCTACATCGTCAGCGTCCACGCGCGGGTGCTGAACAAACCCTCGATCATCGAGAGCGAATCCATCTTTTTCCTGCGTATGGACCGGGAAAGCGAGGCCTGGGCGATCCGCATGCTCGTCAAGGAAGGTGACAAGGAGACCGGCTGGACCGAGACCGGCATCCGCGAGGGGGATGACATCAAGGTGACCGTGGACGTCCCCGCCTCCACACCCATCATCAACCAGTGGCGCAAACCCGCCATCGGGTACCTCAGTCAGGTCGAGGCCTACCTGCTGCCCGCGCTCCTCGTCAACGCCCGGGCGATCGATCCCATGCAGTTCTACCAGTACCAGACCACCGGCACGGACATCGCCCTCCGCAGCGATCAGCTCGAACTCGCCCCCGATTCCCAGCCGGAGCGGCCCCGCTGGACCCTCATCACCAAGCGGACCGAGGACGCCGAGGAGGACCGGGTCATCCTCGACGGCGATGGCGGCATCGTGCGGAAGGAACTCGGCACAGGGCTGGTGGTGACCCCGATCGCCCGCGAAGACCTGGACCGCCTCTGGCGGAGCAAGGGCCTGCCGCCGGTTGGGTAAACGCACCGGTGGGACCTCCCGAGGCGCCGTATCAAGGCCCAGGAGGGCGTCCCGGCAGGGATTCAGAAGAGATACTGACTTTTTTTGGGTGCGAATCCCGAAAAGCCTGTGGTAGATTGAGTGGTCGGCCTTCCGGTCGGCCTGGGGGGGATCGGTCCATCAATCGATCCCGTGTTCGGGGGATCGAATCGAAGCACGTTGATCGGCGCTCCAACGGCGCCATGCAGGGGGTATGCCAATGCATTCCGAGGGAACACGGTCCCCGGCGCGGTTCACTGCGCCTTCCGCTCCAACTTCGATCGTCGCCGTCGTCGCGGGCCTCCTGGGCGCCGCCGCCACAGCATCGGCCGCCTATACCGAGGAATCCGTCGCCCGTGGGCTGGTGTACCCGGTCGCCGCGCACAGCGCGTTTGACCTGACCACCAACGGTGTCGGCGCGCTCTTCGCGGATCTCGACAACGACGGCGACCCCGACATCGTGGTCATCGGCAGGGCCGACACCGTCGTCGGCGTCTTCGAGAACGACGGCTCCGGCAACTTCGCGGACCGCACCGCCGGCAGCGGCATCCCGACCCTCATCCAGGCGTCGGCCATCTGCGCCGCCGATTATGACGCCGACGGTGACATTGACATCTTCCTCGGCGCCTGGGTCGGCCCCAACTACCTCGTCCGCAACGACGGCGGGTTCACGTTCACCGACGTCACCGCAACCGCGGGCGTCGGCGGCACAACCCAGGGCGCCACTTCGGGATCCGCCTGGGCCGACTACGACGGCGACGGCTGGGTCGATCTCTACGTCTCGAACTATGTGAACACGCTGACCAACACCGGTGGGCAGACCACCGAAGAGAACCACTTCTACAAGAACATGGGCGACGGCACGTTCGTCGATGTCGCCGCGATGCTCGGCGTCCAGGACCCCGGCTCCCCGACGCTTCAGACAATCTTCTTCGATCACGACCTCGACGGCGACGCCGATCTCTACCTCTCCACCGACAAGGGCTACACCCCCGGATTCCAGAACCACCTCTTCCAGAACAACGGCGGCGTCTTCGCCGAGATCACCGGCACCGCCGGCGTCGCCGCCAACTACGACTCCATGGGCGTCGCCATCGGCGACTTCGACGGCAACGGGCTCCAGGACCTGTATCCCACCAACATCCCGCTCGGCACCAACCTCTACCTCAACCAGGGCAGCGGCGTCTTCACCGAGGCCGGCGCGGTCTGCGGCGTCCGCTCCTTCCGCACCGGTTGGGCGGCGCACTTCTACGACTCCGACAACAACGGCTACTCCGACCTCTACGTGTGCAACCAGGACGGCGCCAACCGGCTCTACCTGAACTTCGGATCCTTCCCGGTCGGCGACTTCGGCCCCGCTCTCGGCGTGGCGCTGCCGGGGTTCAGCTTCGGGCTCGCGGTCGCCGATGTTGACAACGACGGCGACCTCGACCTGCTCGTGCCCAACCGCGGCGAGCAGGTGTCGCTCCTGATCAACAACGACCCGCTGACCAACGAGTGGGTGAAGTTCCACGTCGTCGGTCAGGGCGCCAACACCCACGCCATCGGCGCCGTCGTCACCGTCACCTCCGGCGCGACGAGCTGGCTCCGCGAGGTCTTCGCCGGCGGCAACACCTACAAGAGCCAGAACGACACTGTCCTCCACTTCGGGCTCGGCTCCGCCACCTCGCTCGACCTGATCTCGACCAGATGGACCGGCGGCGCGACCCGCACCATCAGCGGCTACGCCACGCGGCAGACCTGGACGATCTATCCCGACGCGCGCCTCGGCGATGACGACGGCGACGGCGACGTCGAGCTCGACGACTTCTTCGCCTTCAGCGCCGCATACCACGCGCCCGCGTTCGTCCCGGGCCTGGAGGCGATGGACCTCGACGGCGACGCCGACGTGGACGACGACGACTTCACCGAGTTCCTCGCCCGGTACACCGGACCCAACGGCGACTGCAACAACGACATGATCTCCGACCTCCAGGAGATCCTCAACGACCCGATGATCGACATGGACCTCGACGGCGTCCCCGACAACTGCGCCCCCGCCCTGCCCGGCGACCTCAACGGCGACTGCGTCGTGGACACCGCCGACCTCGGCATCCTGCTCGGCTCCTTCGGCTCCGCGGGCCCGGTGGGCGACCTCAATGGCGACGGCGTCGTGGACACCGCCGACCTGGGCATCCTCCTCGGGGCCTTCGGGTCAACCTGCCCCTGAACGTACCGGTCAACCGCCCGCGCCGAACTGCGCGAGCAGTATCCCGAGATCCGCCGTATCAACGACGCCGTCGTTGTTGAGATCGGCCGCGCCCCCGGCCGACCCGAACGCGCCCAGCAGGATCCCCAGGTCCGCCGTATCGACCACCCCGTCGCCGTTGAGATCCGCGGGGTTCGACGGCGCGAAGTGGAAGAAGTTGACCAGGTTCGGCGTCGCGGCGCCGGCGCCCAGGAACGCCGTGTCCGTGACGGCGTCCGCCACCGGGTCGATGCGCGCGATCTGGTTCGCGCCGCCCCTGGCGGCATACAGCGCGCCGTCGGGGCCGAGCACGAGCCCGATGGACGCGACCCCGATCGACCCGGTCACCGTGTGCGCCGCGACATCGGCGCGCAGGACCTGCCCGCCCGACGCGACGTACAGGTCACCCTCGCTGTCGAACGCGATGCCGAAGGTGTCGCCGCTGGTGAGCCCGTCCGCGACGTCGAGGACCACCTCGTCGAAGGCGCCGGTGGCGGCGTCGTACGCGATGACGTTGGCGCTGTACCGCCCCGCCACGTAGAGCCTGCCGTCGGCGCCGAACACCATGCCGCTGGGCCCGTCGAGCCCGCCGCTGCCCGCAGCGACGAAGACATCGATGAACGCGCCGGTCGCCGCGTCGTAGCGGTGGACCTCGTCGCTGCCCTGGCTGGCGACGTACAGCGCGCCGTCGGGCCCGAGCCGCAGCGTCACCGGGGATGACAGACCGTCGGCGCCGCCGATAAAGACGCCACCGAAGGCGCCGCTCGCGCGGTCGTACCGCATGACCTGATCCGTCCCGAAGCTCGCGACGAGCACCGAGCCGCCGAGCGCGAGGATGCCGTGCGGCTGGTTCAGCCCCCCGCTCATCGCGGCCGGAACGAACACATCAACGAAGTCGCCACTCTCGGCGTCGTAGCGCAGGACCTCGTGACCGAAGTCGCTGCTGACCAGCAGATCCCCCGCCCCGAGCGCCGTCGCGCAGGCCAGCGACGCGAGCAGGGAAACCGGGGTGCGCAGAACGTGTGTCGTCATGGTCAGTCATGCGAGAGCGAGCGGCCCCCGGCGCCAGTGGATCGGGTATTTCCGAGATGCGGATGAGGCTAATACACCTCGAGGAAGATCCGCCGCGTGGTCTTGATCTCGCGGTGGATCATCCTGCGGTCCCAGGCGTCCCGGCTGGCCAGGGTCCCGGGATCGCACTCGATGTAGTGCGCCAGCGCAGCGGGGTCGTCGCCGAGGATGTCGGCCAGGGCGCGCAGCACGCCGAGCTCCATCCCCGCGATGCCGCAGACATAGACCAGCGCCCTGCCGGAGCGGAGCCCCGGCGCGACGGTCGCCGCGACGCGGCGCAGTGCGCTGTCCACGTACTCCCTGGGGCGCGCGCCCACCTGCTCGCGGCTGATCGCGGCGACGTAGGTGAATCGCTCGTGCTCGCGCTCCATCGCGAGGAAGTCATCGTGGTACAGCAGGTCGGTCTCGTAGGGCGAGCCCATGACGAGCGTGACGCGCCGATCAGGGCCGGCGCCCAGCAGCTCGCGCACCATCCCCCGGAACGGCGCGATGCCCGTCCCGGTGGCGATGAAGACGTACTCGTGCTCGTCGGGGCGCGACGGCAGCAGGAACCGCTTGCCGTTGGGCCCGGTCACGAGGATCTCGTCGCCCACCTGCAGGTCGCAGATGTGGTTCGAAGTCACGCCCGTGTACAGCCGGTGATCGTCCGGCAGCTCATGGAAGAGCCGCTTGACGGTCGTGGCGACGATGTTCCCCGAGCCGTCCTCCCCGCCGGTCGGCGAGGAGATCGAGTACAGCCTGATCTTGTGCGGCTTGCCGTGCTCGTCAACGCCCGGGGTCACGACGCCAAAGGACTGCCCCGCGCGGAACGCCCCCGCCATCGGAGTCCCGGAGACGTCGATCTCGACATGCCGGATGATCCCCGAAGCCTTGGCGCCGCCGTGGGTGCACAGCTCGGACCGGACGACCCGCCCCGTGACCGGCTCGTCGGGGCGGACGACGTGCATGCGGACCTCGGGGAGATCGATCGTGAACGATTCCCCTGCCGAGGTTGGTGATGGTGTCGGTGAAGTCATGCGTCAGGTTCGATGCAAGGCGACGCGGCTGGGGTTCGGCGCGCCGCTCAGCCCCCGGCGCCCTCGAGCGCGCCGTTGTTGTCCTGCCCGGCGTCGGGCGACTCGTTGCGCAGCGCCGCGACCACCTTCGCGATGCGGTCGCGCATCGCGTCGGAGCCCCCGACACGCTCGAGCGCGTCCGCCGCCTGCACGAACGCATCCTCGGCGCCCCGGATCGCTTCGTCCCGCTGCTGATTCGCCTTGGCCAGGAACGAGACGTAATCGCCCCGCTCCGGCGGGTCGGGCTGCAGCTCCGTCAGCCGCTTGAGCAGCGCCGCGTAACTCGCGGCGCCGGCGGCCTTCGACTTGCGCACCTCACCCAGCGCCTGGTGGATCAGGCCCTCATTCAGGCTGTTCGCGTCCTTGCCGTCGCGGGACGAGTCCGACCGCCCGCCGGCGGCCATCGTTGACGCGGCAGAGTCCAGCGTCGATTCCGCCTGGTTGTACGCGTCGGCCAGGTCGCCCGCGCGAAGCGTCTCGATCTCGCGGACGGTGTTGCGCAGCCGGCGCGCGGCCTCGAAGGCCTTGTTCTCGGCTTCCTTCGATTCGTCGGACGCCACCGTCGATCGCAGCTGCGCGTTCCGCTCGGCCTCCTCGAGGAGGGTCCGCTGCGTCGAGAGCCGGTCCAGGTCCGCCTGCACGCTCTCGCGCGTCCGGTGCAGCTGCTCGATCCCGGCGTCCACCATCACGTACTCCGCCTCGAACGCGTCAGACTCGCGCTGGTACCGCACCGCCTGCTCGATCAGCGTCCTGCGCTGCTCGGCGTCCACGTGCACCGCCTCGGCGCGGAGCTCGGTCTCGTGACGCTGCCGGCTGGCGGCCTCGTCACGCGCCGCGCCGGAGCGCTTCTGCAGCTCCGCGACACGCTCGTCGATCCCGCGGATCCTCGCTCGCACCGACTCGATCTCGTCGGCCACCTGCTTTGTCCGGGAGCCGAGATCGTCGAACTCCGGCTGCGGGTCGTGCGCCGACAGCGCCGCCGCCAGAGCCGAGTGCGCCGCGAACAGGTCGGCCTCGTTGTGCGCCTTGCTGATCAGCGACGAGCACCGGTCCTCGATGTCCGCCGCCGCCAGGCTCTGGAACCGGCCCTTGCCCGCCATCGCCTGCGCCGTGATGACCTGGGCGGCGCCCTTGGCGGCGCCAGAGCCCGAGCTCACCACGGGCCGGAGCATCCCGATGACCTTCTCGTACGTGTCGGCGCGGTGCGGCGCGTTGGCCGACTCGGCGCCGCCGGCGTTGACCGCCGCCATCAGGTTCGCGGCCCGGTTCACGGTCGCGTTCGCCTGGTCCGACTCGTCCTCGCACCCGGTCAGCGCCGTCAGCGACAGGGCGCCGACCACCAGCAGGGAGGCCATCCGCCTCCACCCGCCGGCCCCGGAGACGATCCCGCCCCAAGATCGCTCCAACCCACGCGCTGTGCTGAACTTCTGCTGCGTCATCCCGGCTCCTGACCGCCACGGCGGTGGTGATGATTCCATTTTCCGGATGGCCCGGGGCATTCCCACCCGCCATCAAGCCACGGAGTGTAGCACGCGAACCCCCGCGGTCCCGTACCGGCGGAAGCGGTCATCCGGGGCGTTCAGCCGCAGCCGGGGCCCGCCCCGGAGCCGCTCTTACCGTTCGACCGGGGCGTCCCCGGGTTCCATCAAGTCGCCGGAATCGTCCGGGGAATCGCCGCCGACACCGGGGGAGATCCCCGCCGGGGCGGTGTACTCGATGGGGTAGGTGGGCCGGGGCTTGTACATCATCTCGATCCACTGCACCGCCTGCTGGAAGCGGCGGGCGTGCTCGTTGGAGAAGACCGGCTTCCAGCCCTTGACCCTGGGGTGCGGGAACAGGGACTCGCGCCGCGGCAGGGTCATCTGGAGCAGCGGCGACGACTCCGGCGACTCGTAGTTGATCATCGGCGTCCCGTCGTCGAGGGTGTGCCGCTCGAGGATCAGGAGGTTCGTCAGGAAGGGCAGGTCCGCCGAGGGCTTGCGGTTGGCGAGCATCAGCCGCCCCGCATCGGGCCCGCCGTGGCATCGGGTCGTCGCGCAGGAGTTGACCAGCCACGTCGAGTTGACCGTGTCGCGGAACAGCTTGAGCGAGGCGGGCAGCTCCAGCACCTCGACGTCGTCGTACAGCTCGCGCGCCCGGAGCCGGAACATCATCGACAGGATTTCTTCCGGCGGCTTTCGGTAAAAAGTCGCCCGCCCCTCCTCGCTCGATGGCGCCCCGAGGCGCCCGCCGTAGCCGTCGAGCAGCGCATCGATCGCGGGCTTGCCGACGACCAGTTTCGGCGGGTTCCGCAGGTCCACCTCGAAGACCTTGATCAGGTTCGCATCCCGGGGCGTGATCAACGGGAAAGACGAGCGCTCCCCGGCGCGATCCTCGCCGGCCTGCTCGCCCTGGTCATCGGCCTCCCCCCGCCGGGCGTTGGCCCGGTCGCGCATCCGGATCTGCTGTTCGACAAGCCGACGCAGCCGGATGCCCTCGCCGTTGGTCGGGTCCACCGCCAGCGCCGCGTTCGCCTCGTGGAGCGCCTCGTCGAGCATCCCGTTGCGGCGGAGCCACTCGGCCAGGAAGAGGATCTGCTCGGCGTCGTCGGGGCCGATGGCCTCGCGGAGCAGCCGGTACCGCTCCATCAGGTCGTTCTCGGGGTACACCGCCTCGATCCGGTCCCGGGGGACACGCACCTCGATCTCCGCCACCTTGATCTTGATCGACCCGGGGCGGTCCTCGATCAGCTCGCCCCGGAGCTGCTCGCCCGAGGTCAGCACCACGATCACCGGACCCGGCTCCATCGGGGTGAACACGAGCGGATCGTCCTGTGGCGACGGGGTGTCCTGCGCCGAGGCCGGCCACAGCGACGCCGATCCGGCGAGCAGGAGCAGCGCCGTGCAGACCATGACGATGGGCTTCGATCCGGGCATGTCGAGATTCACCTGAACCAGTCGGAACCCCCGGGGCGATCCCGGAGCGGCCGGCGCCCCCCGTTCGAGCGGAAATCAGGCCGCGATGGCCTCATCGGCCGACGGCTCCTCGATCCGTGAACGAACACGGGCCACCGTGGACAGTTCTACGGTTGAGTTGGAGGTGAGATCCGTCAGGACCGGTTTCTTTCCCGGCTCACAGTGGATCCGGATCGGCCCCTTGATCGATTCCTCGATCGTGGCCTCCCACTTGTCGAGGAGGATCGTCACCCCGCGCCAGAGTTGCTTGTGGATCGTCAGGTCGATCGTCGCGACTGTCCCGACGACCCGTGACAGCTCCGAGACCGCGCTCGAAAGCGTCTCCTGGAGCCGGCTGAACGATCCGATCTCGAACTGGAGCTCGGTCATCGTCTCGGCCTGCGTCGGTGTCAGCTTCGCCGCGTTGCGCTGGTACTGGTCATGCTCGGCCTGGACCTTGCCGAGTTTCTCCCCGATCAACCCGAGGAGCTCGTCGGCCCTGGTTGACAGATTCTCGGCGTCCCGCTGGGCGCCGAGCGTCACCACCGTCGGGATGTTCCGCTCCGAGCCCAGCTCGGCGACCTCGCACCGCCCCGTGACAAAGGTCGTCCCCCCGATGATCGTGCAGCCGGGCGACACCATCTCCGCCCCGACGGCGACGTGCGCGTTGATGACCTCCTTGTCCACGGACAGCTTCCGCCCCGTGGTGCAGACACACTCGTTGAGATACCGTGCGTACAGGTCGCGATCGGCGAAGAGCGTCCCCTTCTCCCGGCACGCCGCGCCCCCGAGCAGGTGCAGGTCGCGCCCGGCGTGGACCGTCGCGGCCTCGACGAGCCCGCGGATGCTGATGTCGCGTTTCGCCTTGACGACGAAGCAGTCCTTGACGCCCTTGTCCACGACAACATCGCCCGGGAAGTCCACGTTCCCGGTGTGGAAGTCAACCGAGCCGTGGATGCCGAGCTCCTGGAGCACGCGGATCTTGCGACCGTCGATCTGCACGACGCCGGACATCGCCGCGACAACCATCCCGTTGTCGTGCACGACGACCGAATCGTCGGTGTTGAGATTGCAGGGCTTGCCCTGCTTGGCGGGGAGGGTCTCGCCGGTGACGCTCCACCCGTCCTCGCCGGGCCTGGGCCTGTGCAGGACCCCGATCTTCTCCCCGGCCTTGGCGACCGCGAACGCCGAGCGGGCGTGGTGATCCACGGCGCAGCCCGCGGGCGGGTTGTCGCCGCGGGTGAGGACCTGGTCGGCGCTGTCGGTCATGCCGCACCCGCCGTCGCGTTTCTCCGGATCGAAACCAGGCTCGAGTTCGAGCCACCCGTCCTCGCCGTGCTCGGGAGGCCTCCCCGCGGCGACCAGGAGCCGGTGCTCCGTCCCCTTGTCCAGGGCGTGGAGGTTGATCAGCGCACCGACGCGGGTCTCGACTTCCTCGTTGATCTTGACGCCGTGCTCCCGCAGCGCGCCCAGGCATAGCGCCTGCCCCGTGGACTCCGGATCGAACCCAGCCCGGACGCCGACCTCGCAGGAGAGGCCGTCATCGGAGACGGTGATCACGAACGGAGTTTCTTCCCGGGTCTCGGACATCGGACCGGTCGTCAGGCCGCCGCGGCCTTCTCCAGTGTCTCATTGATCCGCTGGCTGAGCAGATCGGGTGTGAAGGGCTTGACGACATAGTTGTTGACCCCGGCCTTGATCGCCTCGACGACGCGCGACCGCTCCGTCTCGGTTGTGACCATGATGATCGGGGTGGACTTGTGCGTCTGCCGGTAGGTCTTGACGAAGGTCAGCCCGTCCATGTTGGGCATGTTCCAGTCAACCAGGAGGAGCTCCGGCTGGAACGCGCCGATCTTGCTCAGCGCGTCCTGCCCGTCGCAGGCCTCCTCGATCTCCGTGTAGCCGAGCTGGGTCAGCACCGACTTCTGGATGTTCCGCATCGTCTTCGAGTCATCAACCAGGAGGATTTTCATCGCAGCGTTTCCTGTAAGCGGGAGTCTCGGGTGGTTCGTCAGGATGGTTTCACGCGCTGGCCTGCGCCGGGGCGGCGGAGGCCTCGTTCGCCTTGCGGTCCTGGATCGCGACCTCGATCACGACCTCGCCGCAATCCGTCGAGCAGGGGATGAGCACACAAGGCACGTCCTTGAGCCTGCTGACGCTGTGGTTCTTCCCGACAACGACGCTGGGGCAGGAGATGCTGACCTCGCGGCCCTCGAACATGCCCTTGGCCCCGCCGGCGACCATGTTCACCAGCTCGCCGATCGCGTCCGGGAAGTCCTCGGAATCGACGCCGACCTGCTCGCCGGTGAAGATCGCGACGATGCGCTCGGCGGCGTCGCCCGGGAAGCTCAGGACCACCGAGCCGACGACCTCGCCGGACATCCCGATGATGCCCGAGACATCGAAGGGCGTCTCGTCGCCCTTCTTGATCGTGGGCTCGCCGACCTCGACCGGGAGCTGGAGCATCGTCGAGAAGACGTTGCTGATGCTCTTGATGAACGCGCTGATGTATTTCGGATCCATGAAACCGGTCCCTTCCTGAGTGGTTAGTTGCTTTGCCTGGCGATGAGCGCGCGATCGTGCGTCGCCGCAGACGAGATCATCCTTCCGATATCCACGATCAGGCTCACGCCGCCGTCGTCACGGACCGTGGCGCCGCTGAGCAGACCGTCGCCGGCGATATCGTCGTCCAGCGGCTTGACGACGACCTCCTGTTGCCCGATCAGCTGCTCGACCGTCAGCCCGGCGATCTGGTCGTTCAGCTCCACCACGACCGCGAACTTGCCCGCGGGACGGCCCGTCCGCGGGACGTCGAAGAGCTCGCTCACGCTCACCAGCGGCAACACCGAGTCGCGCAGACGCATCACCCGGCGCCCGTGCACCGTCGAGATCTGCTCGCTCTCGGGCATCACGATCTCCAGGATCGAGCTCAGCGGGATCGCGTACTGCTCGCCACCGACGCCGACCATCATCGCCGGCATGATCGCCACCGTCAGAGGGATCTTGATCGTGATCGTCGTCCCCTGGCCCGGCGTCGAATCGACATCGATCGTCCCCTTCAGCGCCTCGATGTTCGTGCGCACCACGTCCATCCCCACGCCGCGCCCGGAGATGTCCGAGACCTGCGTCGCCGTCGAGAACCCCGCGGCCATGATGAACCGGTACACCTCGCGGTCGCTCAGCTGCGCCGCGTCCTCCTCGGTCGTCAGCCCGCGCTCGATCGCCTTCTTGAGAAGCTTCTCGCGGCTGAGGCCGGCCCCGTCGTCGATCATCTGGATCACGACGTGGCTCCCCTCGTGCACCGCCTTGAGACGGATGGTCCCCTTCGGATCCTTGCCGGCGGCCTGCCGTGCCTCGGGCAGTTCGATCCCGTGATCCGCGCTGTTGCGCATCAGGTGCACGAGCGGATCGCCCAGCTCCTCGATCACGGACTTGTCCACCTCGACGTCGCCGCCCTCGACGACCAGCTGCATCTCCTTGCCGGTCTTCCTCGCCAGGTCGCGGATCAGCCTCGGGTACTTCCCGAAGATCTTGTCAAGTGGCTGCATCCGCGTCCGCATCACAGCCACCTGGATGTCGCCCGTGATGCGGTCCAGGTCGCTCGAGCCCTGCGAGATCGCCTCGCGCATGTCCTGCGTCACCGCCTCCGCGGAGACGATCGACCTCGACAACGCGCCCACGCGGTTCTTCTGGATCACCAGCTCGCCCACCAGGTTCAGCAGCGCCTCGAGCCGGCTCACCTCCACCCGGATCGTCTGCTCCACCTTCGCCGGGCCCGAGGTCTGGGCCGACGCGGCGCTGTCCGACCCGTCCGGGCCGGCCGGAGACGGCGACGATTCGTCGGGTCTTGCGCCGGCGCTGGAGACCTCCGCGACCGCCTCCGCGGCCGGCGCGGCGCCCGCCGGAGCGTCATCTGTGGTCGAGTGAATCGCGCCGTGCACCTGATCAACGCGGAACACCTCGTCGATCGGGGTGTCGGCGGCGACCCGGTACTCCGGCAGCAGCTCGTGCCCCAGCGCGAGGTCAACCAGCCGTGCGCACAACTCGCTGATGTCGTACGTGACCACCTCGCCGATCTTCAGGCCGTCGGACTGCTCGGCGACCAGCTGCGTGATGGCCATGACCCTGGGCAGCGCCTGCGCGACCTGCTCCTCGCTCAGGTCGCTGACGCGCTCGGCGAACAGGTGCAGCGAGTCCACCAGCGTCCCCAGCTGCTCGAACTCGAAGAACTCCACCGTGCGCGAGACCCCCTCGGTCAGCTCGGCCAGCTCCAGCGCCGCGTCCTGCCGGGCGCCCTTGTCGCACAGCTTGGGCGCCGTCTCGCGGAGCGACACGATCGATTCCTCCAGGTCGGTGACCATGAAGTCGATCAGCTCCGACTTGCCCGGCGCCAGCGTCATCGCGACCCGGCGGGGCCACGATTCAGACT
>JACKHE010000001.1 GCA_020639135.1 Phycisphaeraceae bacterium | reverse complement strand
CGCCCTCGACAAGCTCGCCGATCTCGGCTCCGACGAGCATCGCCTCGCCCGCATCGGCGCCGGCGCGCTGCGCAACATCGTGCACCGTGTCAGCGACGAGCAGGACGACGCCGCGCTGGCGCTGCTCGACCGCGTCAAGTCCCGCGCCCTTGCGGACGCCGGCCTCGCCAGCGAGCACGCGGGCCGCATCCGCGCCCGCCTGGTCACCGTCCTGGCGCTGGCGCTGCTCGCCGCCGCCCTGACCGCCGCGCTGGCGCTGCTGCTGCTGCGCCGCTGGGTCGTCCGCCCGGTTGCCCAGCTCCGCCTCGCCGCGGCTCGCATCGGCGCCGGCGACTACGCCCACCGCCTGCCGGCCTCGGGGCAGGACGAGATCGCCTTGCTCAGCGCCGAGGTCAACCGGATGGCCGCCAACATCGAGCAGCTCCTCGAGGAGCGCGTCGAGCGGGAACGTCTGGCCGCAACCCGGGAGATGCTCCGCCGGATTGTCCACAATTTGCGCAATCCGCTGGCGGGAATCCGCGGCCTGGCCGAACTCACACGCTCGGAACTGTCCGAGAACCCCGATTCCGGCGAACTCGCGGAGAACCAGGACCGCATCATGAACGCGGTCGATCGATTCGAATCCTGGCTGGCGGACATCCTCCGCTCCACCTCGCCGCTGACCATCATCCCGCAGCCCCAGCCGGTCGTGTGCTGGCTCGACCGCGTCGTCGAGACCCTCCGCCCCGCCGGCGACCTGCACGCGCTGCGGATCGAGATCGACCACGCTCACGCGCCGGAATCGGCGATGTTTGACGCCGGCCACCTCGAGCACGCCCTCGTCGCCGTGCTGACCAACGCCATCCAGGCGTCGCCGCGCAACTCGACCATCGCCGTCCGCGCCACGTCCGAGAACGGCGACGGCGCCTGGAGGATCGAGGTCGCCGATCAGGGCGAAGGCGTGCCCGAGCCCTTGCAGGACCGGATCTTCAGGGCACACTTTACGACGAAACGGGACGGGACCGGCATCGGTCTTGCAGTCGCCAGGCAGGTCGTCCGGGCCCACGGGGGCTCGATCCGGGTCGAGAACATCAGCGCCGCCGGGGCCGCAGCGCCCGCCGGCGCCCGGTTCACGCTCCGGCTCCCGCTCGAACCGCCAGGAGACACGCAGGCCGATGATCGCGACAGCGACGATTGATCACGAACGGACGGACCTCGACATGGCATCCATCCTCGTCATCGAAGACGAAGAGAACCTGAGGCTGTCCATCCGCCGCAAGCTCACAGCGCACGGCCACCGCGTCGAGGACGCCGCCTCGC
Source organism: Phycisphaeraceae bacterium (assembly GCA_020639135.1). Taxonomy (GTDB): domain Bacteria; phylum Planctomycetota; class Phycisphaerae; order Phycisphaerales; family UBA1924; genus JACKHE01. The sequence goes on along the minus strand of JACKHE010000001.1, from coordinate 578,094 downwards.
TCCACCGTGCGCGCGAGCGACTCGCCGCCACCGACTTCGACGTCGTCATCACCGACATCAACCTCGCCGGCGACAACGGCATCGACCTCGTCCGCGAGCTCCGTGAGGACGGCTACGAGGGCGCCGTCATCGTCATCACCGCCTTCGGCGCCGTCGAGAGCGCCGTCGAGGCGATGAAGCTCGGCGCCGACGAGTACCTCCAGAAGCCGCTGAGCCTCGAGGAGTTCACCCTGCTCGTCGAGCGCGCCATCGCCCGGCGTCGGTCCGAGCGCCGGCTCCGACTCTACGAGCGCCTCGAACGCGACCGGGCGCCCTCCGACGCGCAGACCCTGGGCGAGAGCGACGCCTGGAGGAACACCCTCGCGCTCGTGGACCGCCTCGCCGGCGTGCTCAGCGCGCGCACCGAGCACGGCGAGCTGCCCGCCGTGCTGCTCCTGGGAGAGACCGGGACCGGCAAGGGCGTCCTGGCGCGGCGTCTGCACGCCATCGCGACCGGCGCCGGCGACGACTCGCCCTTCGTCCACGTCAACTGCTCCGCGCTGCCCGCGACCCTCATCGAGTCCGAGCTCTTCGGCCACGAGAAGGGCGCCTTCACCGACGCCCGCGCCGCGCGCGCCGGGCTCTTCGAGATGGCCGACGGCGGCGCCATCTTCCTCGACGAGATCGGCGACATGCCCATCGAGCTCCAGGCGAAGCTGCTGCTCGTCGTCGAGCGCGGCGTGTACCGCCGCGTCGGGGGGACCAGGGACCGCACCGTCCGCGCCTGCGTCATCGCCGCGACCAACCAGGACCTCGCCGCCCGCGCGGAGACCAACGACTTCCGCCGGGACCTCTACTACCGCCTCAGCGCCTTCACCGTCCCCATCCCCCCGCTTCGCCAGCGAGATCGTGATGCCGAACTCATCGCTGCTGATCAGCTCGCCCGCAGTGCCGCGCGCTTCGGCAAGACCGGCGTCGCTTTCAGCCCAGCGACGATCGAGGCCATCCGCCGCCACCCCTGGCCCGGCAACGTCCGCGAGCTCATCAACGCCGTCCAGCGCGCCGTCATGCTCTGCGACGCCGACACCATCGAGCCCGGACACCTGGGCCTTAACCCCGGCGCGTTCCCCACCCCACCCGCTCAGGCCGGGCCGCGGGCGCCGGCGCAGTCCTCCGCCGGCGGCATCCGCTTCGACTTCGACAAGGGCCTGCACACCGCCGACGAGGTCGAGCGCACCCTGATCATCCAGGCGCTCGCCCACTGCAACGGCAACGTCTCGCGCGCCGCCAAACTCATCGGCATGAGCCGCGGCAGCCTCCGCTACCGCATCGACCGCGCCGGCCTCGAGGCGCACGTCAACGGGCACTCCAAGCCATGATCCGCCCCGCGGCTGTCATCATCCTGTTCGCCGTTTCAAACGCGCTGGCGCAAGCCGAACCGAGCGCGAGCGACCCGGATTACATCCTTGGGCCCGCCGCCTTCGAGCGCACCTACAACGACCCCCCGGGCGACGTCCACGTACGCCGCACCGACGAGGCCGCCACCTTCGGCCCGCTCAATCTCCCCAACACCAACCTCCCCGATCTCCGACGCGTCACCCTCAAGGGCTGGGCGCCGGACGATCCCTTCGCCGATCCCTACACCGGCGCGACCACCAACAACCCCGACATCCTCCGCATCGATCTGCTCTTCGATGGGCTCGTCAACCCGCCGGGAACGCTCGGCCTCGGGGGGTTCCCGTACGACCCCTACCGATTCGGGAACAATCCCCTCTACGGCTTCATCGAGATCGATGTTGACAACGACATCAACACCGGGGGCGAGCTCTGGGAGGAGGCCGTGTACCGATTCCTCGGCAACACCGGGCGCTTCGCCGCCATCCCCAACGACGCCACGCGCACCCGCGTCCCGATCGACGTCTTCCAGCTCGCCGAGAACAACTTCTTCACCGAGCCCTTCTTCGAGCGCACCGGCTGCGATTTCACCCTCAAGCTCTGCGGCTGCTTCAACGTCGCCATCGCGCCCGGCGATCTCAACAACCACGACGGCGACATGCTCTTCGAAGCGGGCGAGACCATGATCGTCGAGGGACGTTTCTTCCAGCGCGCCAGCGGCTACCGCGACGCCAGCGCCGCGTTCGGCGGCTCCGACTTCGGACTCTACGACCCCGTCGTCAGGCTCCGATTTCAGCACGACACGATGACCGATCAGACCCTCGTCTCGCTCGTGTACCCCCTCACCCCCTACGGCGCCGCGCTGCTCACCGGGCAGCCCGCGCAGCCGATCGACCTCAACGTCGCCAACCACACCTCCGTGCAGGAGGCCCTCGACGACATCATCGCCGGCGCCTCGGGCACGCTCACAGGCGCGGCCCAGGTCCTCACCCAGAACTGGGCCGGCGACGACCCGACATCCTTCCTCAACCCCGGCGCCTGGCGCGCCACCGCCATCGTCGGGACCGCCTACCCCGACAGCCGCTCGCCCTCGCTCTACGTCTATACCGACATCGGCTTCAACGCGCGCCGCCCCGACATCAACGGCGACGGGATCATCGACCCGAGCGACCGCGACCTCGAGCTCCTGGCGCTGAGCGTCCTCGACGGCGGCGCGCAGGACGCCGACCTCACCGTCAACAACTCCGTCGAACTCCTCAACTTCGGGCTCAACTTCAGCCTCTTCGACATCGACTACGACGGCTTCATCAACGGCGCCGATGTCGCGTTCTTCCCGCTGCCGCTCATCCCCGGGGACATCAACGCCGACGGCGTCGTGGACACCGCGGACCTGGGCATCCTCCTCGGCAGCTTCGGCGACGTCGGCGCCTCGCCAGCCGACATCAACGAGGACGGCATCGTGGACACCGCCGACCTGGGCATCCTCCTGTCCAACTTCGGGATGTCCAGCTGATTCACGATCCCGCGCCGGGGATCAGAACTGATGCGAAGCGATCGATTCGCGCAGGGGCGTCAGCACGTTCGCCGCCACCCTGCCCTGCGTCAGCTCGTCCGCGTACGACGCCAGCTCCTCCAGCTTCGATCCGAGCGACTCCACGTCGTCGAAATCGCCGCCCTGACGGACCGTCACGAACACGCTGATCGGCTCCTCCGGGTGGTTCCCGCTGCGCGCCTGCCGGATCGTCGTCCGGGTCTTGACCTCGACGTACGCCTGGATGTCACCCTTGTCGCTCAGCGACACGCCGAGCATCGGCTGGAACTCGATCGGCTTCATCCGCTTGTGGTCGATCAGCCGCGCCAGCGGGGAGCCGCCCAGCAGCGCCTCGCACACCACCGCGTTGTGGTTCGCCCTCGCGGCCAGGTCGAAGCCGTACGTCAGCTCCAGGTGATCGATGTCGATGGGCATGATCCCGAGATAGAAGGGCGCCGTGCGAAGCACGAGCCGGTGCAGCGTCAGCGAATCCTCGGCCGATTCCGGGTTGACGACCCCGGAGCGGATCAGCCGCTGCTGGACACCCATCCACAGCCGCCTTCGGCCCCGCTCGGGGGACTCGATCGCCAGCTCGTCGGGGTACCTCTTGAGCCGCTTCATGGACGGTTCGTCGCGTCCCAGCCGGGTGAACAGATCGAGCAGGGTCTCCCGGGAATCCGGCAGATCCAGCTTCACGCCCAGCTGGCAGTTGACGTAGAAATCCGTACACAGCGCGCCGAAACTCGTCGCCATGGCTCGCTCGTCCTCCATCCGACGCCGTCACCGGCGCCGCCGCGACGAGCCTACAGGAGCCCGCCGCGCCTGTCGAGGCTTTCCCGCTCAATCCCCAACGATCCGCATGGGCTGTCGCTTGCCGTAGGTCAGCGAGCGCCAGAGCCACTCCGCCGGGCCGAACCGGAAACTCGCCAGCCACACCGGGCTCAGCGCGAGCTGCCCCGCCCAGATCGCGCCGACGATCAGCATCAGCTCGCCCCGGCTCATCGTCCCCCACAGCCCCAGCCCCCACCAGGAGAACAGGCACATGCACACGATCGACTGCATCAGGTAGTTCGTCAGCGCCATCCGCCCCACCGCCGCCAGCGCGCCCGTCACGCGCCGCAGCGCGCCCAGCCGGCACACCGCCATCACCAGCCCCACGTGCCCCAGCGCCACCAGCAGGCTGCCGCAGTAGTTCCAGTTCCCGTCCGCGCGGAAGAACGCCGCGGGATCGAACCCGTGCGCCACGAGCGCCCGCGCCCCGATCCACACCAGCGTCAGCCCGACCCCGTACCCCAGCGCGATCATCGAGCCGTACACCCGCAGCGATCTCGAAGCGTCGAGGACACGCAGCCTGTGCAGCGCCATCCCCAGCAGCATCATCCCCCCCACGCGCCAGAACCCCCACGTCAGGAACACGGTCGTCTGCTGCTCGGAGCTGTACCGCGCGTTCTCGCGCAGCAGCGCGACGCCCCCCGCTTCCCGGAGGCGTCGCTCCGCCTCGAGCATCGCTTCATCCGGGTAGAACTCGTCGTACCCCGCCGCGACCCAGCGCTCCAGCGCCGCGATCTGCCCGTCGCTCAGCAGGGCGCCTGCACGCTCCGCATCCATCGCACCGACCATCGCCGCGTGGGAACGCTCCAGCTCCGCGCCGAAGCCGGCGCCGATCGGCACGGGGACAGCCATCATCACCGTCGCAACGATCAGCAGCGCCCCCGCCGGCCACCTGCGGCACCAGAACACGACAGCGCCGCACATCGCGTACGTCACCAGGATGTCCCCGAACCAGATCAGGTACGCGTGGACGAGCCCGATCAGCAGCAGCCAGAACGTCCGGCGGTAGTGCAGCCCCGTCGGGTTGACCCCCCTCGCCCCGGCGCGCTCGGCGAAGATCACGATCCCCGCGCCGAAGAGCATCGAGAAGATCGCCATCATCTTCATGTTGAACAGCATTTCCTGGACGACCCACGTCCAGAAATCGGCGCCCTCGCGCCCGCCGCTGACGAACGGATCTGGCCATCCATACGGCGACAGCGCAAAGAACGGGATGTTCATCACCAGGATGCCAAGCAGCGCCACGCCCCGAAGGACATCGATGGACGCGATCCGCTCCGCACGGGCGATCGGCGCCGGCATCGGACCCTCGCCGATCACCGCAGGATCTCGAACCCGACGCAGCCGCGCTCGTCCCCGAACCGTTCCGCCTCGACGCCGCGGAGATACCCGGACATCCGCTCGCCGAGCTCAGCCAGGCACGCGTCGATGGCCTCGGCGTCCCCCTCGATCGATGCGCTGACCGAACCGTCCGGCTCGTTGCGGACCCAGCCCCGGACCCCGTGCCGACGCGCGATCGCGCGCGTCGTGGCCCGGAAACCGACGCCCTGCACACGTCCTGTAAACCTCGCCTCGCAGCGCATAGCAAAGAAGATACCACAGCCCCGACGCCGCCCCGACCCCCGTCTGGCGCCCCGCAGGGGCCGACGCTCCGTCGATTTAATGGTTATTCCGTTTGCATCGGTTGACCGGATGGCGCCGTGTGCTAGCGTTGAAGTGACCGCACGGCGTGTTCGCACACGGATCCCAACGGCTCGCAATGGGGCCTCCGCCAACCTTGGCAGGAGGAAGCCGAGCCCGGATCAATCTTCTCCGCGAACGCCACCGACGGCCCAGGTGTCCGCCCGCTTCGGCTGGGGAGTGGGAGCGCGGGCATCGCTCGATCAGAGGCATCGGACTCCCGCTGGGCGCCGGCGCTGTGACGTGGTCGCACGTTGCCCGCCGCTGTTGAGCGTGTCCCTTCCGGGGTGAGCGCGGGCTGATGACGACCGAACGGTCAACCGCATGGAACGACGACAGGCGGCGCGTCCTCGACGCCACCGACATCGTCGCGCTCATCGGCGAGCACCTGGCGCTCCACGCCAAGGGCCGCGAGTATGTCGCCGTCTGCCCCTTCCACGACGACCACAAGCCCTCCATGACCGTCGTCCCCCACAAGCAGATCTTCCACTGCTTCGCCTGCGGCGCCGGGGGCAACGCCTACGACTTCATGATGCGCTTCCATGGCATGGACTTCCGCGAGACCCTCCAGCGCCTCGCCGACCGCGCCGGGATCACCCTCACCCCCTACAAGCCTAGCGCCGCCAACGCCGAACGCGCCGCGGGCGATGCGCACGCCACCCGCGACGACATCGCCAGGGCCAACGCCTTCGCGCAGGGCTTCTTCCGGTCCATCCTCAATCACGCCGAGCACGGCGCCGCCGCCCGCCGCGCCATCGCCGGCCGGGGCTTCGACGACGAGACCATCGAGGGCTTCCAGCTCGGCGCCGCCCCCGACCGCTGGGACGGGCTCCTGCTGACGATCAGGTCCAACAACCTGAACCCCGATCACTTCCTCGCCGCCGGTCTGCTCAAGCGCCGCGACGAAGGCGGGCTCTACGACGCGCTGCGCAACCGGGTGATCTTCCCGATCCTCGACCAGATCGGCAGGCCCATCGCCTTCGGCGCGCGCCGCATCAACGAGGACGACGAGCCCAAGTACCTCAACTCCCCCGAGACGGCGCTTTTCGACAAGTCATCGACGCTCTTCGCGCTCGACAAGGCCGCGCGCCCGATCCAGAGCGAACGCCGCGCCATCATCGTCGAGGGCTACACCGACGCCATCGCCTGCCACCAGGCCGGCGTGCGCCACGTCGTCGCCACGCTCGGCACAGCGCTGACCGGCAAGCACGCGCTCGCGCTGGGCAGGCTCTGCGACCGCGTCGTGCTGCTCTTCGACGCCGACGCCGCCGGACTCAAGGCCGCCGACCGCGGCGTCGAGGTCTTCTTCAGCTCCAACGTCGATGTCTCGATCGCCGTCCTCCCCGACGGCGCCGACCCCGCCGATCTGCTGGGCCAGCCCGGCGGCCGCCGGCGTTTCGACGAGATCATCGACACCGCCGAAGACGCGCTCGCCTTCCGCTTCCGCAGGCTCCGCGAGCGCCTCGAAGGCGCGGGCGTCTCCGCCAGGGCCGGGGCCGTCGAGCGGGACATCGAACGCCTCGTCGAGCTGGGCCTCGCCGCCGTCGCGCCGATCCGCCGCAGGCTCATCGTCCGCGGCTACGCCAACCTCGTCGGCGTCGATGAGCGGCTCGTCATCGACACCGTCGCCGCCGCGTCCGCGCGCCGGCAGCGTCGCGAGTTCGTCCGCGAGAACGATCAGGACGCAGCGCACAACGCAACGCAGGAGGCCAACGCGATCCGGCTCACCTCGTACGAGCACGCGCTGGGTTGCCTGCTCGCCGACCCGACGCTGATCCACTGCGTCGCGTCGGAGGACCACCACCTGCTCACGCCGGACGCCGCGCCCACCGCCGCCACGCGCGCCATCGCGCAGTGCATCGAACGCCGCGCCGATGCCGACAGCGCCGGCGTGCTCGGCGCGGCGCTGGACCTGATCGAGGACCCGCTGGCCAGGGCGCTCGCCGCCCGCGCCGCCCGCGCCGCCGACGAGTTCTGCGAGCACAACCGCGACGAGCTGCGCGCCCACCTGCTCGACTGCCTCCTCCAGTGGCGCCGGCGCGAAAATCGGACCGCGCTCGGCTCGACTTCCGGCGCCGGCTCGCCTTCCATGACCGGCCCGGGGAGCGACGCCAGGACCCCCCAGGGGGCGCCCGCCGGACCGACGCCCATCGCCACGGAGCAGACCGCTGCCACAGCGACCGACGACAACCAACGGCTCGCCGACCTCATCGAGGCCAGGCGACAACGCCATCAATCCACCGGGGGCGACCCCCTCGCACTCCCCAGGCCCGTCTCGCCATAGCGCGTGACCGGCAGGGCCGTCCCCGCGCCGACCGCTCCCGAAAGGGATCGACCCGGCATTCCAATCAGGACCGTTCCCCGCCCGGCCCAGCGCCAAGCGACCCCGGGTGTTCACCTTCGTACGCAGCGAGAGGCCTCACGTGATCGAAAGACTCCACCCATCGCTGTCCCGGCTCCTCGAGCTCGCCGCCTCGCGCGGATGGCTCAGCTACGAGGAACTCAACACCGCGCTGCCCGACGAGATGGTCGATCCGCTGGAGATGGACCTCCTCCTCGTCCGCATCGACCGCCTCGACATCGAGATGATCGACCTCCGCGAGTGGCGCGCCAGGCTCTTCCGCGAGGGCGCCAGGCCCGGCGCCGAGACCGCCAACCCCTTCGCCCCCTCCGATATCGCCGGCGAGGACACCGATGACGCCGGCGCCGCCGATGACAGCGCCGACGACGACGGGGCCCCGACCGCCGCGGCCCCCGAGCTCAAGCGCGACCTCGAGGCCGAGAAGGCCCTCGCCGAGGCGCTCGAGGCCGAGCAGCACTCCAAGCGCATCGACGACCCCGTCCGCATGTACCTGACGCAGATGGGCGCGATCCCCCTGCTGACGCGCGAGGAGGAGATCCGCCTCGCCAAGAAGATCGAGACGACGCGCATGATCTTCCGCCGGCGCTGCCTCGAGTGCGACTACGCCGTCGCGCACTGCGTCGAGACCCTCGAGCAGGTCCACCGCGGCGCCCTGCCATTCGACCGCACGATGAAGGTCTCCACCGCCGAGGACAACGCCAAGGAGAAGATCGCCGCGCGCATCCCCTACAACGTCGAGACGCTCCACAAGCTCCTCGAGATCGGGCGCCGGCAGTGGCAGGAGCTCGAGGCCGCGCGCCAGGCCGGCGACCGCAAGGTCGCCGAGGCCGCCGTCGCCCGCATCCGCCTCCGCCGCCGCCGCATGTCCGCGCTCACCGAGGAGTGCTCGCTCCGCACCAGCCGCATCGTCCCGGCGCTGCGCAAGCTCCGCTCCATCTCGCACAAGATGAGCAACCTCCAGCGCGAGATCGCCCGCGCCGAGCGATTCCCCAACCGCTACGACCCCGACGACATCCTCGTCATGAACGAGGAGCTCGAGGGCCTCCGCGAGCTCATCCAGGCGGAGCCCGAGGACTTCGCCCGCTTCGTCGCCATGCTCGACAACGTGTACTGGGAGTACGAGCAGGCCAAACGCGACCTCTCCGCCGGGAACCTCCGGCTCGTCGTCTCCATCGCCAAGAAGTACCGCAACCGCGGCCTCTCCTTCCTCGACATCATCCAGGAAGGCAACACCGGCCTCATGCGCGCCGTGGACAAGTACGAGTACAAGCGCGGCTACAAGTTCTCCACCTACGCCACCTGGTGGATCCGCCAGGCCATCACCCGCGCCATCGCCGACCACGCACGCACCATCCGCATCCCCGTCCACATGATCGAGACCATGAGCAAGCTCCGGAACATCCAGAAGGAGCTGCTCCAGAAGCACGGCGTCGAGCCCACGATCGAGGAACTCGCCGCCCACGCCGGCATGTCCGTCCCCGACGTCCAGCGCGTCATGAAGATCAGCCGCCACCCCATCAGCCTCGACCGCCCCGTCGGCGAGTCCGAGGACTCCTACTTCGGCGACTTCATCGAGGACGAGAAGCAGGAGAGCCCCTCCAACACCGCCGCCTCCGAGATGCTCTCCCAGCGCATCGACCAGGTCCTCAAGACCCTCACCTACCGCGAGCGCGAGATCCTCAAGCTCCGCTACGGCATCGGCGACGGCTACACCTACACCCTCGAGGAGGTCGGCCGGATCTTCAAGGTCACCCGCGAACGCGTCCGCCAGGTCGAGGCCAAGGCCATCCGCAAGCTCCAGCACCCCGTCCGATCCCGCAAGCTCGCCTCCTTCATCGACGACCGATTCGAGGAGCGCACCCCCGAGCAGCAGGGCTGATCACCCCGATCCCCACGCCAGGGACGAGCGCAGTGAATCCCGGGACCCAACCCGCGCAGCCCCCTTCCCCGACTCATTCCCCAGCAAAGCGCCCCGGCATCCCCATCGCCGGGGCGTTTTCATTTCCACGCTACCCTTGCGTGAGTCCGCGACGCGGCGGGGCTTTCACCGCCCCACCCCCGACCAGCCGATCCTTAAAGACACATGGCACTCCGATTCAAACACCAACTCCTCCGGCTGATCCAGCACGATCGCTACCAGCCCCGGCACATCGCCCACATCGCCACCGAGCTCGAGATCCCCGAGGCGGACATCCCCGCGTTCACCCAGGCCGTCCGCGACCTCGTCAAGGAAGGCAAGATCATCCTCGGCGCCCAGGAGGTCGTGCAGCTCCCGCCCCCGGGCGAGGAGGAAATCGGCGAGTTCCGCAAGAACCCCCGCGGCTTCGGATTCCTCATCCCGCGCAACCCGCGCGCCCACGGAGACATCTTCGTCCCCCCCGAGGGGACCTCCGACGCCCTCACCGGCGACATCGTCCGCGCCCAGGTCGTCCACCGGAAGCGCAGACCCGGTGATTCCCGCTCGCCCTTCACCGCCTTCATCATCGAGGTCCTCGAACGCAAGCAGTCCAGCTTCTCCGGCGAGGTCGTCAAACGAGGCTCGCAGTGGTACGTCGTCCCCGACGGCGCCGCGCTCAAGGACCTCATCGTCATCAAGGACGCCGAAGCCAAGAACGCTCGCGAGGGCGACAAGGTCGTCTTCGAGCTCATCCGACACCCCGAGGACAACGCGCTCGGCGAGGGCGTCATCACCGAGGTCCTCGGCGAATCGGGCGAGCCCAACGTCGAGACCGCCGCCGTCATCGCCGCCCACAACCTCCCGGGCGAGTTCCCGGAGGACTGCCTCGACCAGGCGCGCCAGGCCGCGCGCCACTTCGACGAGATCATGGAGCGCGTCGAGAACGAGGGCTTCGCCAGCGTCCTTCCGGACCGCGAGGACCGCCGCGCCGATTTCATCATGACGATCGACCCGCCCGACGCGAAGGACTACGACGACGCGATCAGCATCGAGTCCCACAACGACGGCTGGACGCTCGGCATCCACATCGCCGACGTCGCGCACTTCGTCACGCCCGGCTCGGCGCTCGATGTCGAGGCCAAGGAGCGCGGCAACTCCGTGTACCTCCCCCGCCTCGTCATCCCGATGCTCCCCGAGCTGCTCTCCAACGGCGTCTGCTCGCTCCAGGAGGGCGTCCCCCGCTTCTGCAAGTCCGCCTACATCAAGTACGACAGGCAGGGGAACATCGTCGCCAAGGGATTCGCGCAGACCTGCATCCAGTCCGCCAAGCGCCTCACCTACCTCGAGGCGCAGGCCATCATCGACGGCAAACTCAACGAGGCGAAGAAGCACGCCAGGACCGAGCCCAACTACACCGAGCAGGTCATCAAAGGCTGCAAAGCGATGGACACCCTCGCCAGGGTCATCCGCGACCGCCGCCGCAAGAACGGCATGATCCACCTCGACCTCCCGGAGGTCGAGCTGGTCTTCAACGACGAGGGCCGCGTCATCGACGCCGAGCCCGAGGACGACGCCTTCACCCACACGATCATCGAGATGTTCATGGTCGAGGCGAACGAGGCCGTCGCGCGCCTCTTCGAGGTACTCGCCGTCCCACTGCTCCGCCGCATCCACCCCGAGCCCGAGCCCGGCGGCAAGGAGGACCTCCAGAAGTTCGTCCGCGTCGCCGGCTACACCATCCCCAAGAACCCCGACCGCTTCGAGCTCCAGTCGCTCCTCGACGCCACCGCCGGCACGCCCGCCGGCCCCGCCGTCCACTTCGCCGTCCTGCGCACGCTCACCCAGGCGGAGTACTCACCCGCGCTCATCGGCCACTACGCCCTCGCCTCCGAGGCCTACGCGCACTTCACCAGCCCCATCCGCCGCTACCCCGACCTCACCGTCCACCGCGCCCTGGCCGAGTACCTCAGCCGCACCGACAACGGCTCCACGCCGCCAAAGGGCGAGGGCAAGGCGAAAGCCCTCGGGCGCAAGATGCAGGACGCCGACAACTGCCCCGACGAGCAGACCCTCGTCGAGGTCGGCGGCTGGTGCAACCTCACCGAACGCCGCGCGCAGGACGCCGAGCGCGAGCTGCGAAACTTCCTCGTCATGCAGCTCATGGCCGAGCACATCGGCGAGGAGTTCCCCGGCGTCTGCACCGGCGTCACCAACGCCGGCGTCTTCGTGCGCATCGACAAGTACCTCGTCGAGGGCCTCGTCAAGACCGCCGACCTCCCCCCCAGCGGCCCTCGCGGCGGCCAATGGCGCATCGACTTCAAGACCGGCGCGCTCGTCGAATCAGGCTCCGGCCGGTCCTTCAAGCTCGGCGACCGCGTCGGTGTTGTCGTCAGCGCCGTCGATCTCCCGCGCCGCCAGATGGAACTCGTCATCCCGTCATCCGAGATGAAGAAACGCCAGGGCGTCGGCAAGGCCCTCACCATCGGCCAGGGCGGCGGCGGCCTCGCAGGAGGAGGAGGCGCCGGCTTCGGCGACCCCCGCACCGGCGCCCAACGCCGCAGCAAGAAGTCCAAGTCCCGTGACAAGCGGAAGTCGGATCACCGCTCCGAGCGGAAGAACAAGGGCAAGCGGCAGTAAGCCAATCGGGGAGTGGTGGGCGCCGTGGTAATAATCGCGAAGCGATTTTTACACGTTGATTCCTCAGACTCGCACGTGCACACAGAAACTCCCATGCCCCTCCATCCCATCGACGCTGGCTTCGTGCGCGCCTGCACCCTCAGCCGTGCGGCTCGATGTGGATCAGCAGCGACGCCACCTGCGGCAGCTGCTCCCTGACAAGCGCCTTCGCCTTGCCCGTCAGTGCGTGCGCGCGCTCGACCGTCATCTCCGGATCGACCTCCGCGTGCATGATCACGCGGTGCGTTCTGCCGACCTTGCGCGCCTCGCACCGCTCGATGCGTCGGATCCCCTCGACAGACAGGACGATCTCGCTGCAGCGCGCCGCAAGCTCCGGGGACGCCTCGTCCATCAGCTCCGAGCACGGCGCACGCATCAGCAACACGCCGTTGACCATGATGACGAACGACGCGATCAGCGCCGCCCAGTCGTCCGCCGGCGCGTAGCGCTCGCCCCCGATGAGCGAAACAGAGATCCCGATCATCGCCGCCAGCGACGTGATCGCGTCCGACCTGTGATGCCAGGCGTCCGCGAAACCAGCGCTGCTCGCGCTCGCGTCCGCGGCCCGCTTCGTCAACCGGTACAGCGCCTCCTTGATCGTGATGACCAGCGCCAGCACCACGAGCGTGTACCACGCAGGCGACTCCTGGGGCTGCACGATCCCGTCCACCGATCGCGCCGCGATCCCGACGCCGGCGACGATGATCAGCAGCCCCACCGCCATCCCGGCAAGCGACTCCGCCTTCCCGTGACCGAAGGGGTGGTCCTCGTCAGCGGGCTTCGCCCCATAGCGCAGGGCGCTCCAGACGATCAACGAGCCGGCGATGTCCACCATCGACTCGACCGCGTCCGCCACCAGCGCGAACGAGTTCCCCACGATCCCGGTCACCAGCTTCACCGCGGCCAGCGACACGTTCGTCACCAACCCGGTCAGCGCAGCCCCCTCCGACGACACGCCGGACTCCGCGTTCGCTCGCGTGCCTTTCATCACAAATCTTCCCCGACCCCTGGGGGGATGATCCCCTCCCGCCCATTCAACCACCCCACCAGCCAGGTGAACCCCTCCACCAGCCCAGGCCCCGGCCTGACCAGCCCCCGCAGACCATCAACCAGCGCCACCCTTCCCGATCGCACCGCCGGGATCGCTCCCCACCAAGGCTCCCCAGCGAGCCGGGCCGTCCCGGCCCGGACCCCCTCCAACCCAACCCCGGGCACACACACCACCAGCGCCTCGATCCCAGCCCCCAACAACTCATCCACCGATACTCCACGCGCAGCGCCAGCCCGGCGCTCCGAGTGCGCGAACCCCGCCGCAGCCCCGGCCTCCGCCTTCGCCACGGTCGGGTTCAGCGGAAAACTCCCCCCCGCCCGCTCGACCAGCTGCGGGATCCACCACCCGCCCACCTCAAGAGGATCGAGCCCCGTCAGCACCGCGACCCGGGGGCCCTCCTCGAACGGCGTCACGAACTCGCACGCCCGATAAAAACGCTCGCGCAGCCCCACCACCGCCGAAACCGCCGCATCCTCCCGTCCGAGAACACGCCCGAGCGTCAGCGCGAACTCGAAGACGTCCTCCACCGTCGTCGGCTCATACATCTCGAACCGCACGCTCTCGCCCAGCGCAGCCCGCATCGATTCAAGATGTCCCGCAACATCCCGCCCGACAATCACCAGATCAGGCCCGCACGCACGCAGCCGTCCGATATCAACGCCCCGGGCGCCGGAATCCGCGCTTTCGGCTGTCTCCGCGGTCAAAACAGGCCGATCCATGACATCGTTCGGCAGGTCGCAGCGGTGCGATCGGCCGACGAGCAGTGAGGAACCGCCAAGGAGTCCGAGCGTCTCAGTGGCGGCCGGGCACAGGCTGACGATTCGTGACGGGCCGATCGGCATGGGCCCATCCTAAGAAGCGTCCGCCTTGCCCGATGGGCCGAGATCGTCGATGATGCCCCGCGACGGGGGACTGGCGCCGGTGGTGGGCGTCGAGGAGGCGTAGGTGGAGCCGAACAGCATGACGAATCAACGACCAGCCGTGGTCCGCGCTGCGCGATCGCGCTGGCTCCGGATCAGCCTCCCCTGCGCCTGCATCGCGGCCATCGCGGCGATCTCCCCGACCCCCGCGACCGCGCAGCCCGAGGACATCGAGATCTCCAGGCCCGACGAGACCTCCGTCGAGCTCTCGCGCTTCTCCGAGCCCGTGGACCTCCGCGTGCTCATCGATTACATCAGCCAGGCGCTGAGCGTCAACATCCTCATCGACCCGGGCCTGACCGGGCAGTCCGTCGCCATCAGCGGCCCGATGGTCATCCCCAAGAGCAAGCTCTTCCAGTTCCTCCAGCTCATCCTCGAGCCCAACGGCTTCGTCGTCACCTACGAGCCCGAGCTCGACACCTACAACATCCGCGCCGGCGCCGAGGTCCCCTTCAACCTCGAGGGCCAGCTCGCCACCACGATCATCATCCCCACCCCGATGATCACCCCCAGCGCCCTCCAGGGCGCCATCGACTCCGCGATCGGGACCGCGCAGACCGCGCGCATCTCCTACATCGACGAGCTCGGCATCATCCTCTCCACCGGCTCGCCGCGCGCCAACAGCCAGCTCCGCCTCGTCGTCTCGCAGATCCTCGACAACCTCGCCGAGCAGACGCTCCACCCCTTCCCACTCGAAAACATCGCCGCCAGCGAGGTCCGCGACCGGCTGCTGAGCATCCTCGGCGGCGCGTCGAGCACGCGGTCCAACCGCGCCCCCGCCGGCGGCGCCGCGACCAACGCCAACGCCGCCGCTGCAGGCGGCGCGGGCGGCGCGCTGAGCAACCTCGAATCGCGCCTGATCATCCCCAGCTGGGGCAACCAGATCATCTACCGCGGCACCGAGCAGGAAGCGCGGAAGTTCGCCGAGTACCTCGCCATCGTCGATGTCCCCAGCACGCTCGTCATCGAACGCTACGCCGCGGGCTCGATGGTCAGTGTGATCACGCAGATCGGCTCGACGCAGGGCCTCGGCCCCGTCAACGGCGGCGCCAGCCAGACGACCGGCGCCGCGTTCAACGCAGGCCGAGCCGCCGCCACGGGCGCGGCCTCCACCAGCGCCGCCGGCGGCTCGCGCTTCGTCATCGAGGACGCCGAGGAGGGCATCTTCCTCTACTACGGCACGCCCTCGCAGCACAAGCAGGTCGAGGCGCTCATCGACAAGTACGCCGGACAGGTCACGCCCGATCTCGTCGTCGTCGAGTTCTACAAGCTCAAGCACGCCACCGCCCCCGAGGTCGCCGACCTGCTCTCGTCGCTGCTGGAGATCTCCACCAGCGGGACCCAGAGCGACTCGCCCTTCCTCCCGCCGGCGCTCGGGAGCCAGCGCGGCATCAGCCGCCTCTCCTCGCAGACGCCCGGCGTCACGCAGAACGACGAGGCCGCGCTCGCCGAGCAGCGCGCCGCCGCCGAGGAAGCCGGCACCGCCACGCTCGGCAGCACCGAGGGCGTCAGCATCACCACCGACGAGCCCAACAACCAGCTCATCGTCCGCGCCACGCTCAAGCAGCAGGCCGACATCGCGCGCATCATCGAAAACCTCGACCAGCGCCGCCCGCAGGTGTACATCGAGGCCAAGATCATCTCCGTCAGCGCCTCCGACGACTTCGCCATCACCGTTGACACCGCCCTGACCAGCCCCAGCTCCGACGTCCCCACCTTCACCAACTTCGGGCTCGTCACCTACGGCGACAACGCCGTCCCCACCGGGCTCAGCGGCATCACCTCCGCGCTCATCCGCAACGACTACATCCCCATCATCGTCAACGCCATCGCCAACAACTCCGACGGGCGCACCGAGTCCAACCCGCACATCCTCGTCAACGACAACGAGGAGGCC
Source organism: Phycisphaeraceae bacterium (assembly GCA_020639135.1). GTDB lineage: Bacteria > Planctomycetota > Phycisphaerae > Phycisphaerales > UBA1924 > JACKHE01. The sequence continues at coordinate 561,875 of JACKHE010000001.1, read as the reverse complement.
CAGCTCCAGAGCACCACCAACCAGGCCTTCGCGCAGACCACGCAGACCGCCGGCAACCCCACCACCACCAGCGTCGGCGGCTCCGCCTCCGCGGGCACCACCCTCACCGTCCAGCCCCAGATCTCCGCCGGCGGCTACATCAAGCTCAACTACTCCATCGAGCTCTCCACCTTCGTCCCGGGCACCCGCAGCGCCAACCTCCCCTCCGACACCCAGACCAACACCTTCGACAGCCAGGTCAACGTCCCCAGCGGCTCCACCGTCGTCGTCGGCGGCTTCGTCCAGAAGGACACCTCCACCAGCATCTCCAAGGTCCCCATCCTCGGCGACATCCCGCTCATCGGCCTCCTCTTCCAGGACCGCTTCGAGTCCGAGGAGGCGCGCATCATCTACGTCTTCATCACCCCCAAGATCCTCCGCGACCCCACCTTCCAGGACCTCCGCCTGCTCACCACCGGGCCGAGGCAGGACGTCGAACTCGACATCGATCTCCCCGAGCTCGAGCCGCAGTTCATCACCATCCTCGCCAGCGACTTCGCGACGCCCCGCGCCTCGATCTTCCCCCCGCTCACACCCACGCTCACCCCGACCGTCGCCGTCAAGCAGCGGGACCCCGGCCCGCAGGACGCGATGGCGCTGTCCGCGATCAGCCCCTCCCTCGAGCGCACACCCGATCCCGTCCGCGCGCCAGACGATGATCCCCAGCCGGCGGACCACCAGCGTCACGACCGCGTCCACGCGATCACCAGCCAGCGAGGCTCGCCACTGTGATGAGCAGCGCCAGCGCCGGAGCAGGGAAGGCTCACGCCGCCGACGCCAGGAGCGCCGCGGCCAGCGCCGAACGGTTCAAGAGCATCGCCAGGCTCTTTGCCCCGCTGCCCGTGCGCGCCGAACAGCTCGCCGGATTCGCCGACATGCCCGGCGCCGAGGACGAGCCCTGGGACGTCCTCCTCTCCACGCTCGGCACCGAGGAGCACGCCGCGCTCAAGTCGCTCGCCGAACGCGTCGGCGTCGAGTTCAACCCCGAGCCCAGGGCGCACGACTCCGCCGAGCGCTTCTGGGAGCGCATCCCACCCGCCGCCGCGAGACAACACCACATCGCCGGGCTCTCCAGCGACGGCGCCGCGATGACCGTCGCCTGCGCCCAGCCGCTCCAGCCCGGCGTGTACTCGATGCTCGAGCGCACGCTCGACATGCCCATCCGCATCGTCCTCAGCCCCCGCGCGCAGGTCGGCAACCTCATCAACCGCGGGTACGAGCACCAGCAGGACCTCGTCACCGAGATCGTCGAGGACATCCCGCTCGACGAGAGCGCCATCGAGTCCGCCGCCGGAGCCGTCAGCAAGGGCTCCGACCTCCTCCAGCTCGCGCGGCAGACCCCCGTCATCCGCCTCGTCAACATGATCCTCTTCGAGGCCCTGCGCCGGCGCGCCTCGGACATCCACATCCATCCCCTGGAAGACACCCTCGCCATCCGCTACCGCACCGACGGCATGCTGGTGGACGCATTCACCCCGCCGCTCTCGCTCGCGCCCGCCATCTCCTCGCGCATCAAGGTCATGGCCGAGCTCGACATCGCCAACCGCCACTCGCCCCAGGACGGACAGACCACCGTCCGCATCGGCCCGCGCAAGATCGACATCCGCATCTCCACCGTGCCCACCATCTTCGGCGAGCGCATCGTCCTCCGCCTCCTCGACCAGAGCCAGAACCAGCTCGATCTCGACGCGCTGGGCATGACCAGGGCGATGCAGGAAGAGCTCATGCAGCTCGTCGATCGACCCACCGGCATGATCCTCGTCACCGGGCCCACCGGCTCAGGCAAAACCACCACCCTCTACGCCGCCCTCGACCGCATCGACCGCTTCACACGCAACGTCATGACCATCGAGGACCCCGTCGAGTACCACATGGACCACATCGGGCAGGTCCAGGTCAACCCCAAACGCGGCGTCACCTTCGCCGCCGGACTCCGCTCGCTCCTGCGGCAGGACCCCGACGTCATCCTCGTCGGCGAGATCCGCGACGCCGAGACCGCGCAGCTCGCCATCCAGGCCGCGCTCACCGGACACCTCGTCCTCGCCACGCTCCACACCAACGACGCGCCCAGCGCGATCTCCCGACTCCAGGACATCGGCATCGAGCCTTACCTCATCAGCAGCGCGCTCCTGGCCGTCATGGGCCAGCGCCTGCTCCGCAAGATCTGCCCCGTCTGCCACGCCACCGGTCAGCACAACGGCCACCGCTGCGAGAAGTGCTACGGCACCGGCTACTCGGGCCGCGTCGCGATCTACGAGATCATGACCATGACCGACGAGCTGCGCGCACTGACCATGAAGTCCGCCGACGCCGTCGCGCTCATGGCCACCGCCGTCAGGCAGGGCATGAAGCCCATGATCTACGACGGCAAGGAGAAGGTCGCGCAGGGCCTGACCACGCAGGAAGAGCTCGGCCGCGTCCTCCACGACTCGACCGGGCAGTGACCCGCAACAGCCAGCCGATCAGGAGGATCACCGCCCCGTGAGCCAGGCCGCCGCCAAGTCCACCCAGTTCTTCTACATCGCCGTCAACGCCGCCGGCGCGAAGAAGATGGGCCTGCGCGCCGCCGCCTCCGAGGCCGATCTGCTCGGCGAGCTCAACAACGACCGCCTGCTGCTCCTGCACGCCTACCCCATGCCGGGCTGGATCGCCGCCAGGAACACGATCCCCGTCAAGGACCAGCTCGCGCTCAACGAGCAGCTCGCCAGCCTCCTCAACCGGGGCGTCCCCCTCACCGACGCGCTCGACGTCGCCGCGTCGCTCGTCTCGACCGCGACGAAGCAGCGCATCGAGAAGATGCGCTCCGCCGTCGCCAGCGGCGCCTCCTTCGCCGACGCCTGCGCCCAGGTCGGCGGCTTCGACGACGTCACCATCACCGTGTACCGCGCCGCCGAAAAGTCGGGCGATCTCGCCATCGCCGCCGAGGGGCTCGCCACCTCCTTCCGCCGGCGCATGGCCGTCGCCGGCAAGGTCGGCACGCTCCTCGTCTATCCCGTCATGGTCCTGAGCATCGGCGTCATCGTCGGGACCATCATGCTCGTCTTCGTCATCCCGCAGATCGGATCCGCCATCAAATCATTCGGCGCCGAGCTCCCCTGGTACACCGCCGCCGTCCTCTGGCTCGGCGACGCCCTCCGCAACCACTGGCTCCCGATCGTCAGCGTCATCGTCGCGCTGGCGATCCTCCTCATCGTCGGCCGCAGGCAGGTCGCCGCCGGCGTCAGCGCGCTCGTCCGCAAGCTCCCGCTCTTCGGGCCGCTCGTGCTCGCCAGCGAGAGCGCCCGCTTCTTCGCCGTCATGGCCGCCATGACCCGCTCGGGCGTCACCATCGCCGACGCCCTCTCCGTCGCCAGCGGCGTCGTCAGCCACCCCAGGCTCCGCGAGCAGCTCCACACCCTCCAGGTCCGCCTCGTCGAGGGCGGCGTCTTCTCCAACATCATCGACCGCGTCGAGGCGCTGCCCATGGCCACGCGCCGCCTGCTCATCGCCGCCGACCGCGCCGGCGACCTCGAGTCCGCATTCGGGGGCCTCTCCGAGGACCTCTCCGCCGAGGTCAACAAGCAATCCGACCGCCTCCTGGCGATCCTCGAACCGCTCCTGATCGTCGTCATCTTCGTCCTGGTCGGCGGCCTCATCGCCTCGATCATGATCCCGCTGCTCACCGCCACCAGCAGCTTCCGATAACCGCGCCTCCAGCGCCGATCCGCCTATCCTTTTTGAGTCCGCAGCGCCGATCACGAGAACATCCGACGCCCCCGGGCGTCGATACACAGCCGGGCGCCACCCGCACGAACCCACCGGCGCCGCGTCCGGTAAAACAAGCAGCAACAGCCATGATTCACCACACCAACGCCATTCCCGCCAGCCGCAACGCCAGGGGCTTCACCCTCTTGGAGATGATGCTCGTGATGCTCCTGATCGGGGGCCTCACCGCGATCGTCGTCGCCATCAACTTCATCGGTAAGGCCGAGCAGGCCCGCATCGACCTGACCATCACCAAGATGCGCACCCTCCAGAACGAGCTCCAGAGCTACAGCTTCCGACACGGCTCCTTCCCCACCACCGAGGAGGGGCTCACGGTCCTCGTCAACAACGCCGGCGTCCAGGACACCATGCTCGTCGATCAGTGGGGCGTCCCCTTCGGCTACTACGCCCCCACCAACAACCCGGCGCAGCCCTACGACCTGCTCAGCAACGGCCCCGACAAGGAGCCCGGCACCGAGGACGACATCGACATCTGGTACGTCGATCAGCAGCGGCAGAACTGATGCGCGCCCACCAGCGACGAGGCATGACGTTCATCGAGGTGCTGCTCGCCTCGGCCATCCTCGCGTCCATCGCCATCACCATCATCGCCTCCATCACCCTCGCCCAGAAGCGCAGCGTCCTCGACCAGGAGCGCATCAACGCCGCCGAGCTCGCCCACCGCTACCTCCTCACCTACATCCACGTCGGGCCCAACGCCCTCCCGCCGCAGAGCGAGCCCAAACCCCAGGGCGCAGGCTGGTACACCTACTCCCTCTCCGAGCAGATCCTCGAAGAGGAAGTGGACGAATCCGAAGACGTCTCCATCCGCACCCCCAAACCCTACGGCGTCGTCAGCGCCAACGACCGCCTCTCCTCGGGCATCGTGTACCTCACCGTCAGCGTCTTCCCCGCCCCCAACCAGGAGGGCCTCCAGCTCAACCCCGAGGTCCCCCTCGCCACCATCTCGCGCATCTACGACCCCTTCGACGTCAACGACCCCGACACCCTCATGGATATCGTCCAGAAGCTGCTCGAGGGGGGCCTGCAGAAATGACCGCGATCGAACGATCCCGCGCCACAATCCGGCGCGCCTTCACCCTCATCGAGGTCCTGCTCACGATGGTCATCACCTCGATGATCCTCGTCACCGTCGCCGGCATCTTCGCCATGATGGCCCGCGCCAACACCGACCTCGGCGCCCGCTACGACGACCTCGGAGAACTCGCCCGCGCCCACAGCGCCGTCCGCCTCGCGCTGCAGAGCCTCGTCTCAGGGCAACCCGTCTCCGACCTCCTCGACGAGGACGAGAACCCCGGTCAGGCCCAGGGCGGTTCCGATCGTCCTTCAGCCACCGAGCTCCGCGAACGCCTCGACATCAAAGAGGAAGACATGGAGCCCCTGCACTTCGTGCTCGAACAGGCCACCGAAGCGGCCAGAGCCGGCGTCGTGGACGACGACATCGCCCCGCGCCGCCTCGAGATCGTCATGGAGCGCCAGCCCACGCCGCTCGCCCCCACCAACAACGGCCAGCCCGTCCGAGGCGCTTTCGAACCCGTCTATCTCTCCGGCTCCGGTCAGTACACCCACTGGGCGCTCGACTATGTCCCGATCCAGCCCTCCGGGAAACCCATCCGGCTCATCAACGACGCCGCCCTCATCGACTGGAGCGTCCTCGGGCACGCCGCCGACAGCGACACCGGCGAACGCAACTTCGGCCTCTTCCAGGCGCAGGAGGCCAAGGACTACCCCATGGCCATCCGACTCGTTGTCATCACCTGGGACAACACGAGCGTGGACTGGATGTTCGAGCCCGGCGTCACGGTCGGAGAAGAGTGATGCCGCGACGCCGACACCATCACATCCGCCGATCCCGCCCGTCGCGCCTGCGCGCGATCCTCGATCAGTTCCGCCGGGGCTTCGCCATGCCGATGGTCCTGCTGCTGCTCGTCGTCTCGGGCATGACCATCGTCGTCATCATGCAGCGGCAGACCTCTCAGACCCACCTCGTCGAGGAGATGCTCGCCGAGTACGAGACCCACCACGCCGCCTTCGGCGTGCGCTCCATCGTCCGGAAGTGGCTCATCAACAAGCGGGGCCGCGACCTCGCCGAATACGCCGCCAAGGACGGCGTCTCCTACCGCTTCATCCTCCCTGATGAGGTCTATGTCAGCATCTGGATCAAGGACTCTCAGGGCCTGCCGACCACCGCCCCGACCGACATCGGGGCCGCCCACCTGCCCTACTACCGCGAGGTCCTCTCGCGAATCCAGAAGACCCACGACGGTGAGCTCCGCTCCCGCGGCTCGGCCATGATCTCCATGGCCAGCGCCCCCGATTACGTCCTCCGCGCCCTCGTCGCGGACGAAGAGCAGGGCGCCCGGCTCGCAGATCGGGTCGTCACCGCCCGGGAGCGCCGCGGCTTCGACCGCGACGAGCTCATGGATCAGCTCCGCCGATCCGGCCTCGCCGACGACGAAATCGCCCGGGTCGTCGGGATCTCAACCTTCGACCCCGTCCTCTGGAGGGTCAACGTCCTCGCCGAGGACCGCAAACACCGATCCGAACGCCGATTCGTCATGCAGGCCGAGATCTTCGCCGGCTCCATCAGCGTCCGCTCCTGGGAAGAGATGATCGGGACCGACCCCGAGGACCCCTTCGCCGAAAATCCGCCAAAAACAAACCCTGAAATCGACGATACCGCCGATCAAAGCGACAACAATCCCGCCGACGAAGACGCCGACCAGGACAACGCGTCCGAGAACCGGGATCAGAAACACAGCCGATGACCAGCCACCAGGACAACGCGGCCCGCCTCGCTCGAATCGCCCAGATCGGCGCGCTCGTGGTCATCCTGGTCGCCGTCGGCGCCTTCCTCATCCCCATGCCGGCGAAGGATGTCTCGCCAGGAGCCGGCACGAACCAGCCGGGCGGCGCCAACCCCGAGCAGCCCCCCGCCGAGAAGTTCCACGTCCCCGAGGAGGACTGGTCCATCGCGCTCGCCCCGCTCGGCGACGCCAGGGATCCCGTCGTCGCCGTCGCGGGAGGCCCGAAGGGCGGCCCCGGTGGTCCAGGCGGAGACGTCACCCCTCCACCCCCGACGCAGAACTTCAAGGATCGCCCGCCGATCCGCTACCTCGGCCCACTCAGCGATGACCAGGGCATGGCCGCATTGATCGACTTTGCCGGCCAACAGAAGCTCCTGCGCATCCATCAGGAGTTCGAGCAGGACTACGAGATCACCAACATTTCCAACGATCTCATCGTCGTCTCAGACGGCTTCGAGGAATACACCTTCGAACTCGCCCAATCCACGCTCACCGACGCGGCGCCCAATCCCATCATCAACAACCTCCGCAACCGAGGCCGCACCAACCCCAACGCCTTCCCGCCCGGACGGACCACGCCCGGTCAGCCCGAAGACACCGACACCAACCCGCGCCGCCCCGAGACGCCGCAGGAAGACCCCAAGGACGGGAAGGGCTCCCCGGCATGAGTTCAACCGCCTGCTATTTCGATGTCAGCGCCGAGACCGCCCGTCTCTTCGCGCAGGCCGGCGAATCCCGATGGACACCCGCCGGCGATCTCGCGGATGATGACCCCTTCGCCCCGCGCAAACGCCTGCAGGACATCGCGATGTGGCTCACCGAAGGCGTCGGTTCGAAGAAGCGCATCGACCTGTTCTGCCTCGGCGTCAGTGACTCCATGTGCCAGTGGCTCTCGGCGCCCAGCGCCGAGATGAACGTCGTCGCCGCCGCCGCCAGGGGCAAGGGCGAGGAATGGGGCCCCGGCGCCGCGCTCGGAACCATCGAACCCCTGACCTCCCCCCACCAAAAGGCCAAGCGATCTGAAAAGCAGGCGCCCGGGCGTCGGTCGGGAACGCACTTCCCGGTGCTCGCCATCCACGACGCACCGGCACGGGTGCTCCTGGACGCCCTGGATCGCGATGGCATCCGCGTCGGCTCCATCGTTTCACTCTGGCACGCCATGTGTCGTGCCTGGGATGAATCGCTCCCAACAGAGCGTGTCCGCGAGGAACTCAAGTCTGGGTCCGATAACGGAAGTACCGAAACCGCTGCCGCGTCTCCGATTACGGCGATACTCGTCACGACCGATGACAACGCGCTCGTCTGGGTCTGGTCGCGCGGCCGGCAACTCGTCACCGGCGGACGCGCCGCGCTCATCCGCGCCGAACACATCGATCAGACCGACTCGACTCCGACAACGCCCCCGTCCTCACCGCTCGCCGATGTCTGCGGCCGTCTCGCGCTCGACTGGCTCACCTGGAGCGCGCAGCTCGGTCAGACCCCGGAGCGGATCATCATCATCAGCCCCGACGCGCGGGAGATCGCGACCGAGTGCGAACGCCTCTGGCCGACCGCGCCCGCCCGCCTCATTCCGGAGATCGACCCCGTCAAGGCGACCATCGATCGGCTCAGCGCCGGTGTCCCGGTCAAACCCGAAGCCGACGCCCGGACCTGCATCGCCAGCCTGACCAACCGCCCCGGCAGGGCGCACCGCCGGCTCAATCAATGGGTCGGCGTTATCCTCCTCGGGGTCGCCATCGCGATCATCGGCCTCGGCTTCCGGCTCCACGCCCAGGCCGGTCAGTACCAGCAGCAGGAGCGATCTTTCCAGGCCGAGATCGTCGGCAAACTGGGCGATATCGACCAGCGGCTCGCCCGCGACCCCCGCCCGTTGCTCGCGATCGACAACAAGATCAACCAGCTGGCGACGACCAACGAGGGGTTCGAGGAGCCCGCGCTCCCCCTGCCGATCCTGACCGAGCTGATGCGGGTCGCCACCGCCCTCCAGGGCGCCGAGGGCGTCAAGATCGAACGCATCGAGATCACCGAAACCCGGTCCACCCTCCGCCTCCAGATCCCCGACACCGTCACCGGCGAGCGGGTCATCGAGGCGCTGCGGACCTCCGACGGCAAGATCCGCTGGATCGAATCCGCCGGCCCGCTGACCGGCAGGCTCGTGCTCAACGGCGCCTGGACCGTGGAGGAGCCCCGCCTGTGAGCTTCACCCCCACGCAGGAACTCGAACTCCAGGCGCTCTCCCGGGCCGCCGAGCGGAAGAACCAGCCCAGGCTGCTCACCTTCCTTGGGGTCGTGCTGATCCTCATCGCCGGGTTTTATGCCTTCTCGGGCTACAGCGCCACCCAGAGCGCCTTCGACAAGGCTCGGGGCAAGGCCGACATCAGCGCCAAGCTCGATCCCAGGATCGCACGCTACAACGCCCTCCTCCAGAGCGGCGGCGAGGCGGGGCTCGAAGAAAGATTTCCTGTCAACACCCGCATCCGTTCGACATTAGAGACGTCCGCCGATCTCCTGGGGCTCGAACTCCCCACCCCCCCGCAGCGCACCGAGCGGATGGGGCTCGATTATCCACTCCAGCGGCAGATCATCACCGCGAACCTGACCGATGCGCCACTCGACGCTACGCTGAAATGGATCAACAGCGCCACCAGGAGTATCGACGGCCTCTACGTCGCCGGGGTCGAGTTCAGCCCGACACCCGCCGGCTGGCAGGTCGAGGTCCGTTTCGCGCGATGGGAGGTCGTGCAGTGACCAGCAGGATGACCCATTCCGCCAGCGCCCGGAACACCACACCGAGCCGGCTTCTGGCCGCGATCGGCCTCGCCATGGCTCTTGCCCTGGCCGGCTGCGCGAGCGGGTCCGCAAACGCCTCGAAATCCAAGGGCAACGTCACGGTTATCACGCTCCCCAACCAGGCGGAGCAGATCGCCAGCGCCCAGCAGCTCGCGCTCCGGGCCCAGAAGACCAAGGACCCCGCCGAGGCGATCGATCTCTACAGCAGGGCCGTCGCCGAGTACGCCGACCTGCCCGCCGCCTGGAACAACATGGGTGTGCTGCTCCTGGGAGAGGGTCGGCTGATGGAAGCCGCCGAGGCCTTCAGCTCCGCTGCCGAACGTACGCCGAACGATCCCCGGCCTCTGTTCAATCTCGGGTTGACCTGGGATCGGGCCGGCTACCTCGAGACCGCCCTGGAGCATTACGCCAGCGCCCTGGCGAGGGACTCGCGGTACCTCCCCGCCCTCCGCGGTGCGATCAAGGCCGAGATCCGGCTGGGCAACTCGAGCCCAATTCTGGTTGAGCGGATCCAGACCGCCATCCTGCTGGAGCAGGACCCGCAGTGGCGGGAGTACCTCGAACTCCAGCGCTCCTGGGCCGAGGCCGAAGTCCGGGCCAAGGCCGGCCTGCCCGTCACCGGCGCCATCCGATAATCTAATCCCCCTGTCGCCAGGCGACCGGTGAAGGCTGGGGCGCGTCCACAGGATATCCCTAGGTCCGGATATCAGAGGGAGTTGCCGTCGCGAGATCCCCGTCAGAGCTCCGTTCGGGCGGTTTCTGCGGTCTGAAGCGGGAAAAAAACCTGTGAAAAGACTTGGAAGAGTCTGGACAGGGGAAGGGGCTCTGATATATTGCTGGTGGATCGCATCCGTGTGTACCCGGTTTTCGGGAGGTGGTGAAGCCGCTCCGCAACAAGCAGCTTCATCGAGGAGTCAACGAAAGAGAGGAGATTACTCTTATGGTTCGTACGTTTGCAGCCGCTGCGGCTCTCACCATTGCTGGCAGCGCCCTTGCCGTTCCGACCGGCGCCCACTGGGTCCAGGTCGACAACTCCGCCAACGCCAACCAGGGCGCTGGCACCGGCTTCGATGCCTCGTGGTGCACCTATGACCTGTATGTCGATTTCGAGGCTGGCGACGTCGTCTCCGCCGCGGACTTCGGCATCGCCGGTCCCAACGCCGGTCTCAGCACCGACGGCACCTTCTTCCAGGTTGGCCCTCCGTTCGGTGGCGACAGCTACCTGTCCAACCTCGGCTTCGCGGCCTTCTTCCCGAACGTCGAGTATGACACCGCGATCGCCCTCGGCGGCTCGACCCCCAGCTTCGCCCAGGCCATGGCCTGGAACGAGGGTGGCGTCACCGGCGCGTGGTTCAACACCACCCCCACGGCCGCCAGCCCCTCGCTGCACCTGGCCCGCGTGACCGTCAACATCGGCGCCACGTTCCTCGGTGGTCAGATCTTCGTCACGGGCAACGGCCCCAGCGGTGAGTTCGGCACGACCGTCCCCTCCACGGGTGTCGTCAACATCCCGAACGCCAAGGTTCCCACCCCCGGCGCCCTGGCCCTCTTCGGCCTCGCCGGTGCGGCCGCGACCCGTCGTCGCCGCTGATCGCTTGACGCTGGTCTGATCCAGCAACAACGCGACACTCTCCACCGCCCGGTTCCCTGAACCGGGCGGTGTCTTTTTTGACTATTTCATGCTCGATCTGTCCGGATTCTCTGTTACGCTCGATCCGGATCGGCAAGGCGCCGCCCCCCTAGCACCGGGGCAGGAGAGAGACATCATGAAGAAGATGACCAGCGGAATCGCGTTCAGCGTCTCCGTGGCGTTTGTCACGATCGCCGCGTTCGAGGCCCAGGCCGTGCCAACCGGGGCCCACTGGGTGTACGTCCCGAACCGGGTCAACCCCGTCACCGGCGAGCTCACCGGGCTGTACGGGAAGTACTGCACCGCCGACCTCTACGTCGATTTCGAGCCCGGCGACACGATCAGCTCCGCCGATTTCGGCATTGCCGGGCCAAACGCCGGCATCAGCACCGACGGCCTCTTCTACCAGGTCGATCCCCCGTTCGGCTCCGACAGCCTCCTGATGAACCTCTCCCTCGCCGGGTTCCACCCGACCGTCGCCTTCGACACCGCGGTCGCCTTCGGGGATGCGCCACCCAGCTTTGCCCAGCCCATGAACTGGAGCGAGGCGGGCGTCTCCGGCGCGTGGTTCAACACGACCCCGCAACCCGCCGGCCCCTCGTTCCGCCTGGCCCGGATCACGGTCAGCATTGATTCCACGTTCCTCGGCGGTCAGATCTTCGTCACCGGCGACGGCCCCAATGGCCCCTTAGGCCAGCAGGACCCATTCTCGGGCGTCGTCAACGTCCCGAACTTCCTGTGCCCATCGCCGGGCGCCGGCGCCCTGTTCGGGCTCGCCGGCATGATCTGCCTCCGCCGCCGTCGCTGACCGCCACGATCCCCTGATGCGTCAACGAAAAAACCGGCGGGCGCCGATTGACGCCCGCCGGCCTGCATCGATACTTGAACTCGCCGGCGACGCCGGGAACCGGATAGTCCGGCGACGGGGCGAGGGTTCTCCGGATCAGAACAGCAGCTGGAACTGCGCCCGGACGACGAACTCGCCGTCGTTGGCGCCGTTGCCGAGCAGGCCGATGCCGGTGCTCGCGCCAACGGCGCCGCCGGTCCCGGCGGTGTCGTTGAGGTAGTAGTTGGCGTCGATGGTGAACTTGGCGGCGTGGCCGTGGATGTAGTTGTTGGCGCCGAAGGAGATCGTGCTGAAGTCATCGCCGACCGCGCTGTCGTTGATGAAGATGTCGTATCGGGCGAAGAGCTCCCAGTCCTCGGCGACATAGACGCCGCCCTGGATCACGAAGCCGTAGTCGTCGATGTCAACGCCCGAGACGCCGCCGGCGTCCTTGATGTTGCGGCCGACGAAGTACGCGAAGGCGTTCCAGCCGTTGTCCTCCCACGAGGCGTCGATGGTGTAGGTCAGGAGCTTCTGCTCGTCGGTGCCGATGTCGGGGCCGATCTCGTAGTGCGCCGCGGCGCCGATCATGATCGCCTGGTCCGATCCGCGGGCCGAGGTGAAGTCCTTGAACTGCTTCCAGTCGCCCGAGACGAGGTACTCGAACCGGGCGTTGAAGGACCAGTCGGCGGGCGAAGCGCCGAGGTCGGAGTTCTTCGCACCGAAGCCGTCGGAGAAGCTGCCGAGGAAGCGCCACTGGTCGCTGCTGTACGCGAACTCGAGCGCCTGCGAGAAGTCCTGGTTGAAGAGCTCGTTGACGACCGAGCGATCAACAAGAAGCTGGCGGGAGCTGGACATGTTCTCTTCGCGGAGGAAGGCCTCCTTGAACTGACCCCAGCGGACCTTCCAGCCGTCGCCCAGGTCCATGCCGGCGTACGCCTCCTCGAGGCCGAACGCGCCGCTGGAGCGGCTGAACTCGCCCTTGATCTTGTAGAACATGTCGCCGAACAGGTCGCCGCCGAAGCCGAGCTTGGTGCGGCGGGTCTGGAAGCCCGGCGTGAAGTCATCGATGCCGGGGGCGCTGTCGCGGAAGTTCAGGTAATAGCGGAACTGCACCTGACCCTCGAACTCGAGGGTGTTGTTCCCGTCGGCGGAGGACAGGAAGAAGTGGCCGTTGTGGCCGGCGGTCCCGCCGCTCTGGAGCAGGCTGGAGCGCGACTCGGCGTCGGCGACCATCTCGGAAACCATCGCGCGGATCTCGTCGGCGCGCATCCCATCGACGTTGGACGCCGACTCCGCGGCGAGCGCTGCGGGAGCGATCGCCAGCCCGGCGAAAACCGGGACGAACAGTCTGGGCCTCATGTGGAGACTCCTTGGTGATTGGGGCGGGGCCTGGTGCATCGCGTCTCCCAAGCGCCGTCGCCCGGCGTTGCTTGCTGGAGCAACACTGGAACCAGTGTCGCCAGCCCGAACGTGTCCGTGCGATCCATCGCACGCCAGCCCCGGACGTGAGGCCAGTTGGGCGGATACTAATGACGACGCGGTTAGCGTCAACCCAAGAAAAGCTCCCCAGACAATGCACACGCACAACATCTGGAGGGCAACCACCAGATGCTGTGGATTGATGATCGAAAAAAGTTGTGCTTTTCCGCGGAAACCGGCCTCAGACCGCGCCGACCTCGAGCAGGTGCAGGCACGCCGAGGTGATGTCGTCGGCGGTGAGGCCGCAATAAGCGAGTTCCTGCTCCGGAGTCCGCGCCGACTTGGGGATGCGCGCCACGTGCATCTGCTTGAGGCTGAACGCGTCGCCCGACTCCGTCAGCGCGTCCGCGACGGCGGACCCGATCGAGCCGCCGTAGTTGTCCTCGAGCGAGATGACGTAGCCGTTGTTGGCCTGCGCCAGGTCGCACAGCGCATCGCCGTCGAAGGGCAGCGAGTACAGATCGACAAGCGTGGCGCTGATGCCCTGCCCGTCGAGCTTGTCCAGCGCCTTGTTCGCCTCGTGCACCATGTACCCCGCGGCGACGAGCAGCACGTCCCGCCCCTCGCTGAGCACCTGGAACCCGCCGAGGTTGAAGACGTCGTTGTCGGAGTACAGGAACTCCGTCTCCGGACGCAGGGTCCGCATGTAGCACGCGCCGTCGTACTCGGCCATCGCCATGGTCAGCGCGTACGCCGCGTAGGCGTCCGAGGGCTGCAGCACGTAGCACGCCGGGTTGCCCCGGTGGTCGCGCACCGTCGAGAACGATCGGAACCACGCGATGTCCGGCAGCGACATCTGGCTGGGGCCGTCCGCGGCCAGCGAGATCCCCGCGTGCGAGCCGACGAGCTTGATGTTCGCGCCGCTGTTGATCGCCATCTCGATCTGGTCGTACGCCCGCGTCATGAACTTCGCGAACGTCGAGACGAACGGGATCTTCCCCGCCGCGCTGAATCCCACGCCCATCGACACCATGTTCTGCTCGGCGATCCTCGCCTCGAAGAACCTCGGCGCCAGCTCGGCGTCGCGCGCGAACGTCTCGGCGAACGTCGAGTTGCTCACGTCCCCGTCGATCGACACGACGTTCGGGTTCACCTGCCCCAGCGCCTTGAGCGCCAGCCCGAACGCCTTGCGGGTCGCCAGCCGCCCCGTGTGCAGCACCGACTCCATGTCGCTGCGGCGCATCATCTCGTTGAACGAGGGCGCCTCGCCGGTTTCGCCCGCTCGCTCCGGGGCCTCCCGCGGCGGCTGGATCGTGAACGCGTCGGTGTGCACGAGCGACGACGTCAGCTCGATCCGGCGCTCGTCCAGCTCCGCCAGCGCTTTGTTCAGCGTCTCGCCGACCGGCGGCTTGCCGTGCCAGTTCCCGCTCTGGAGCACCGGAGCGCCCCAGCCCTTGACCGTCGTGGCGACGACCGCCATCGGCGCCGAGCCGTCCTCACCGGCGCCGGCGACGAACGCGTCCAGCGCCGCCTTGATCTGCGACGGGTTGTGACCGTCGATCGCATGCACCGTGAAGCCCAGCGCCTCGAGCTTGCGCCCGATCATCTCCGGCGATTGCGGGTCGCCGATGCGCCCCGTCTGCCCGAACCCGTTGCAGTTGAAGATCGGCAGCACCGTGTTCAGCCCGCGCTCGGCGAGCATGTCCAGCGCCTCGGCCACCTGCCCCTCGCGCGATTCGCCGTCGCCGATGATGCAGTAGAACCGGCGGTCCAGCCCGTCGAGCTGCGCCGCCAGCGCCAGCCCGACCGCCGTCGAGAGGCCCTGGCCCAGCGAGCCGGTCGCCGAGTCGAAGAACGGGAACCCCTCCATCGGGTTGGGGTGGCCGTCGAGCACGGAATCCACCGCGCGCAGCGTCATCAGGTCCTCGATTGTCATGGGCCTGCTCTGCCCCGCGCCGCCGGGGATCGTCCCGCCGAGCCGCGCGTACGCCGCGTACACGATCGGCACCGCGTGCCCCTCGCTGAGGATCAGCCGGTCGGACGTCGGATACGCCGGGTACTCCGGGCTCCATCGCATGGTGTGGAACATCAGCGTCGTGACGATGTGCCCCAGGCTCATCGCCGACGAGGGATGCCCGCTGCCGGCCTCGGCGCACATTTCAAGACTGAGACGATCCAACTCGATCGCCTGGGCATGGACGGCGGCTTCGAATGACATACGGCGGGCCCCTTCGCTCGGAGGGCGGCGACGGGTCGGCCACAGGCGCCGGACATCATGGACTGAGCCCGGTCGGATGACCTCGCCGGAGCCGCGATTGGCTGCGGATAACCACACCCCCGATCCCATCGACCGGAGAATGCTGATCGGCTCGGAGCCGGCGTCGGTGGACTCGCTGATGTGGGGAGAATTTGCTCACACAGTATCCGCCGCCCGACCCCGGCTGGCAACCGCTCCACGGGATGGATCCCGACCCGAGACTGCCTTCCACCACCCACCCACAACCCGCCGGATCATCCGGTGGGGTCGATCGATTTCCACATTCCGGATACAATCCGCTGTGGACAGCCTGACGAGGGAGTCAAGATGTTCCTCCTGCGCCGACCGTCAACGGTGTCGGTGCAGCAACAGACGAGGCGACCAGCGATGAAAGTCATCTGCGACCGCGCGATCCTTCTGGACGCGATCAACCTGACCACCGGCGTCGTCGCCAGCAGGACGCCCAAGCCGCAGCTCACCTGCGTCAAGATCAGCGCCACCAATGACGCCGACAGCATGCTGACCCTCGGGGCCACCGACGCCGAGATCGCCCTCCGACTCACCACCGCCAATGTTCAGGTGGAAGAGCCCGGCGAAGCCCTCATCCCAGCCGAGAAACTCCGCCAGATCATCGCCGCCGAGGACCGCGAGCAGACCCTCACCCTCACCACCAAGGACGACGAGATCGAGATCACCGGCAAGGACGCCCGATTCAAGATCTACGGCTACCCCCCGGGGGACTTCCCCAAACTCCCCACCGAGGCCAACGCCACAGGCAAGAACGCCTTCGAGATCCCAGCGAGCGAACTCAGCGCCCTCATCGCCCGGACCAGTTTCGCAACTGCCCGTGAGAACTCGCGTTACGCGATCAACGGCGTCCTGCTCAAGTGCGACGGCAAGACCATCCAGATGGTCGCCACCGACGGCCGACGGCTCGCCATCGCCAAGACCAGCGCCGGCAGCGGCGCTTCGGGCGTCGAGGCCATCGGCATCATCCCCACCAAGGCCCTCAACCTCGTCGGCAAGCTCGCCGCCAACCCCAGCGAGAACGTCCGGGTCTCCGTCTCCGACAACCAGGCCGTCTTCGCCTTCGGCGATGAGGCCTCCGGCTCCTCCGCCGTCCTGGCTACCACACTCGTCGAGGGCGCCTTCCCCCCCTACGAGGACGTCGTCCCACGGGATCAGGACAAGAAAGCCACCTTCGACCGCGAGACCCTCGCCAGCGGCGTCCGCAGGGCCGCCCTGCTGACCAACGAGGAATCCCGAGGTGTCCGCCTCGCGTTCACGGGCGGCAAGGGCGGCAAGCTCTGCCTGACCAGCAGGGCTCCCGAGATGGGTGAGGCCGAGGTCAAGGTGGACATGGAGTCCTATGAAGGCGAGGAGATGGAAGTCGGGTTCAACCCCGTCTTCATCACCGACGCCCTCAAGGTCATCGAGGATTCCCAGGTCGTCTTCGAGCTCAAGGCCAGCAACAAGCCCGGCGTGCTCAAATCGGGGCAGGACTTCCTCTACGTCGTCATGCCCGTCAGCCTCTCCTGAGACGCCCCGGCCACCCCCCCCGGGTGTCCCCGCCACCGCAGGATTCTCGCCTATTCCCGTGTCAATGCGGGTGGGCACAGATCGTTGCGCGGCCTCAATCCTGATCGCTGGAATCGGACTCTTTTTTCGGACCACGATCCCGGCGTTCAAGGACACGCAACGGTGCGATTTTCGGCCGAACACCGTGATTCTCAGGCGAGTATCAAGGTTTGACGTCCGAGAGCACCGTTTCGAGACGCCCTCGAAATTTCCCTTGCCGCGGACCGGTTTGTCAGGTTTACTCCATTTGTGCCGTAAGGTTTTCCCGCCTCAAGCCTTAGGGCTCCAATCACCCCCTCGATCGCGTGCCGGGAGCACATCCGCGATCGCGAGAACACGTAGAGAAAGAGATCCACATGCACCTTCATTCGATGATCGTTCGCCCGCGATTTCAGGACCTCGCATGCCTCGCCTTGATCACCGCCATCGCGGGATCCACCGCCAGCGCCCAGGTCCTCTTCGATGAGGTTGAGGGGAACCCGGCGAACCCCGTCGCGGCGCACCCGTTCTTCGAGGGCGCCCCAGAGCTCGGCGCCTCGCCCCGCGCGATCCACCTCCGCAGCGGCGCCGTCAGCACGATGATCGCCCGCACCGATCTCGCCAACGATCTCGACCGCATCAAGGCCGCTGGCGCCCGGCACATCATCCAGCTCGACGGCCCCATGACCAAGGAGCGCCGCGAGCAGATCGAGAACGCCGGCCTGCGCATCGGAGGCTACCTCCCCGTCAACGCCTTCATCGTTGACGCGACCAACGCGAACGCGGAGGCCGTCGGAGCGCTCGGCTTCATCCGCTGGCACAGTGATTTCGAAGCCGCTTGGAAGCTCGACCCCGCACTCGAGGCCGACTGGGCGAAGGCCCACCCGATGTCCGGCCCCGGCGAGGCCGCCGTCACCGTCACGCTGTTCCAGAACGCCGACATCGACGCCTTCCTCGAATCGCTCAACAACTTCCAGGGCGCCACGGCCTTCATCGGGGGCATGGTCGGCGACAACTACTCCGCCGACGTCATCCTCAAGCGCAGCGACCTCCCGGCGCTCGCCGCGCTGAACTCGGTCAACTACATCGAGCCCGCGCTCGAGGCCACCGAACGCAACAACTCCACCACGTGGATCATCCAGAGCAACGTCAGCGGGTTCCGCCCCCTCTACGACAACGGGCTCCACGGCGAGGGCCAGGTCCTCGGCCACATGGACGGACGTGTGAACTCCAGCCACTGCTCCTTCCGTGACACCAACCCCATCGGCCCGACCCACCGCAAGATCCTTGCGTACAACACCACCTCGGGCTACGACCTCCACGGCACGCACACCGCCTGCACCGCCGTCGGCAACCAGGACCCGAGCGTGGACAACAACACCCGCGGCATCGCCTACGAGGCGAAGCTGTGCCACAACACCACGCCGAGCTTCTCGGAGACCGCCTTCACCAACAACCTCCAGCTGCACCACGACCAGGGCGCCCGAGTCCACACCAACAGCTGGGGCAACGACGGCTCGACCTCCTACAACGCCTGGACCAGGGCGATCGACGTCTTCTCGCACGACGAGGAAGACTCCCTCGTCTGCTTCGCCGTCACCAACCTGAGCTCACTCAAGACCCCCGAGAACGCCAAGAACGTCCTCGCCGTCGGCGCCTCGCAGGACTCCCCCTCGCAGGCCAGCTTCTGCTCCGGCGGCCAGGGCCCCACCAGCGACGGCCGCCGCAAGCCCGAGATCTACGCCCCCGGCTGCAACACCCAGTCCGCTTCCGGCTCCGGAACGAGCTGCAGCACCACCGGGCTCACCGGCACCTCCATGGCCTGCCCCGCGATCTCCGGCCTCGGCCTGCTCGTCCGGCAGTACTACACCGACGGCTTCTACCCCACCGGCGCCGCCAACGCCCCCGACGCCTTCACCCCCACCGGCGCGCTCATCAAGGCGACACTCATCAACGGCGCCCAGGACATGACCGGCATCGCCGGCTACCCCAGCGCCCGCGAGGGCTGGGGCCGGGCCAACGGCGACGCCGCGCTCTTCTTCCTCGGCGATGCGCGCACCCTCATCGCCAAGGACATCCGCAACTCCGCCGCCGAGGCCATGGGCACCGGCGGGCTGATGACCTTCGACTTCAACGTCACCGGCTCGGCCGAGCAGCTCCGCCTGACCATGTGCTTCACCGACAAGGAGGGCGGCGTCTCCGCCTCCTTCGCGCCGGTCAATGACCTCGACCTCGAGGTCTCCTCGCCCAGCGGCACGATCTACAAGGGCAACGTCTTCTCGGGCGGCGTCTCGACCAGCGGCGGCTCCGCGGACGCCATCAACAACCTCGAGCAGATCCACATCAACAGCCCCGAGACCGGCGTGTGGACCGCCAGGGTCAGCGCCACCGCCGTCAACAGCGCCGAGGACCAGGGCTTCGCGCTCGTCATCACCGGCGAGGTCAACGAGCAGTCCGCCCCGGTGTGCGCCTGGGACCTCAACGGCGACGGCGTCACCGACACCGCCGACCTGGGCATCCTCATCGACGCCTTCGGCGCCCACGGCATGGGCCTGCCCGCGGACCTCAACGGCGACATGGTCGTGGACACCTCCGACCTGGGCGTCCTGCTCGGCCACTTCGGCGAGACCTGCGAGTAACCCGACAACACCATCTGTTCCTCTTCATCACCCCCGGATCGGAGAACGGAGAACACCAACGCATGAACCGCGTACTGCTTCCCTGCATCGCCCTGACCGCGGCCGCGAGCCTCGCCGGCGCCGGCGAACTCGATGACATGATCGCCCAGGGCGGCGTCGTCGCCCCCGAACGGCTCACCGACGGCAGCATCAACCCCCAGCGCGACCCCGACCATCCCTTCATCCTCATGCCGCTGTCGGCGCTGCCGGACGACATCACGCCGGTCATCGTCGCCGGCGATCCCAACGGCGTCCCCACCGACAGCCCGACGCAGCGCATCGACCCCAACAACCTCGCGTCGATCTACGCCGGGACCGCGCACCTGTTCATCGGCAACGCGTTCCTCTGCACCGCCACGCCCGTCGCCGACCGGTTCCTCATCTCCGCCGGCCACTGCGTCGATTCCAACGACAACGGGACCAACGACTTCGGGACCAACATCCGAATCACCTTCAACGCCAGCGGGAACAACTCCACGGTGGTCTTCCCCTCCGGCGTCGCCGCGGTGTACACCCACCCGAACTACACCGGGTTCAACAACCCCAACGTCAACGACGACATCATCATCATCGAGCTCGTCAACGACCTCCCCGCGGAGATCCCCAGGTACCCCGTTTACCGCGGCACGCTCAGCTCCTCGTCCATCATCGAGCTCTGCGGCTACGGCACCACCGGCGACGCCGTCAGCGGCTACATCAACGGGTCCGCCTCGTTCAACACCAAGCGGAGCGGAAAGAACCGCCCCGACCGCGGCTTCTTCGCCGACGACGAGGGCTCCGGGACCGCCGAGATCTTCCAGTACGACTTCGACAGCTGGCAATCCTCGGGCAGCCTCGGCAACGACATCGAGACCACCGTCGGCGGCGGCGACTCCGGCGGGCCCTCCTACATCATGGTCAACGGGCACCTCGAACTCTGGGGCGTCAACACCTTCACCGCCGGCAACGCGCCGCACTTCGGCAGCCTCGGCGGCGGCATCCTCGTCAACGGCTACCTCGACTTCATCGACTCCCACATCGACCCCGTGCCCGGCGTCTTCGACCTCACCGCGCCGATGTGCGGCGCCGTCGATCAGGCCCCCGCCGTCGCGCTCGACTGGCAGAACTCGACCCTCGCCGATTCCTACAGCCTCACCATCGCCACCGACATGGCGCTCAACAACGTCGTCTATTCCCAGGCCGGCCTGACGGTGTCCAACCACATCGTCTCGGGCAGCGCGCTCGCGAGCTGCACGCACTACTACTGGTCCGTCACCGCCATCAACACCAACGGGCAGACCGAGGCTTCCAACGCCGTCTGTGAGTTCACCACCGGCGTCGCCGGGGACCTCAACAACGACGGCGTCGTGGACACCGCCGACCTCGGCGGCCTGCTCGGATCCTTCGGCGGGACCGGGACCTTCGCCGACATCAACGGCGATGGCATCGTTGACACCGCCGACCTCGGCATCCTCCTCAACAACTTCGGGAACTCCTGCAACTGACACGCGGCGCCCGGCGCCCGATCAAACTACCCGGGCGTTGGCCTCTCCACGAGGCCAACGCCTGTTTCATTCCGGATGCCTGAATCAAGCCCGGCCCAGCGGGTCAACCCGCGGCGTCGTGTCCCCGGCGGCGCGCAGCATCGCCCCGACCGCGCGCCAGTCCTCGCGCTCCGTCCCCGACGCGGCGCGCAGGCACCGCATCAGCTGCGCCCGCCGCGGCAGCGCGCCGATCCCGCGCAGCTCCTTGCACATCGCCAGCAGCATCCGCCGACGGGCGTCGGCCCCGTGACGGCGCCGGATCGCCACCGTGTCCACGACACCGATTCCTCCGGTCTCCATCACGATCAGGTTCGACGCCTTGTGATCCCGGTTGAAAAGCCCCGCGTCGCAGAGCGTGCGCACCAGCTCACCGGCCCGCCGCGCCAGCGCCGCCTCCTCATCGAACGACATCCCGCCCGAGGCCAGCCGGTGCGCCAGCGTCTCGCCCCGGATCGCGCCGAGCACGAGCCACCGCCCGCGCTGCCCTTCCTTCGTGACCACGTCGAGCGTCGCGATCGGCTCGCTCGTCTCGATGCCCGCGGCCCGCAGCCGGGAGGCGCCGATCGCCTGCTTGAGCGCGCGCCGGTCGGGGACAAGCCGCAGCCGCGGCGCCGGCCCGCCCTTGATCACCACCGCCGCATCGCCCCGGCTCGTTGTCAGCTCACCCAGCCACACCCAGCGCAGGCCGTCGCGTTTGACATAGCCCGACGCCGCCGACCAGCGGCCCTCGCCGATCGCCCGCGCGACCGGATCGGCAGAGTCATGATCCCTGACGCTCCACGATGAGGCGATCCGAACGCGCCCGATCGCCGGCAGGTTGTCGCGATAATCCGCCCCTGGCATGCGACGATCCTACGCCCGCCGCCGATTCGCAGGGATGGCGCTGGCGCCGCCCCGGTTTGACAGCCCACCCGCAACGATCAACGATCGACCTGATGCACCCGACCGACGCCGACAAGCAGCCCGGGCTCCCGCTCCCTCTCAGCGTCGCGATCGTCTGCAAGAACAACGAGTCCACCATCGGCAGAACCCTCGAGTCCGTCGCCGGCCTCGCGAGCCAGATCGTCGCCGTCGATTCCGGCTCTGCCGATGGCACGATCGCCCTCCTCGAATCCCACGGCGCCGAGGTCATCCGCAGCGAATGGCTGGGGCACATCAGGACCAAGCAGAAGGCGCTGGAGCTGTGCGCGCAGCCCTGGATCCTCTGCCTCGACAGCGACGAATCCATCGAGCCCGCGCTGCGCGAATCCGTCATCGCCGCCGTCCGCGCCGACGATCCCGCGTTCGCCGGGTACGAGATCAACCGGAAGGTCTGGTGGTCCGGCGTGTGGCTCAACCACGCCTGGCAGCCCGAGTGGCGCCTGCGCCTCGTGCGCCGGGGCCGGGCGCACTGGGGCGGCTATGACCCCCACGATGCGCTGCTGCTCAGCGCGCCGTCCGATCGCGCGGGGCGGATCCGCGGCGACATGCGCCACGAGTCCTTCCACTCCATCACGCACCACCTCGAGGGCCAGATCCGGCACGCCCGCCGCGCCGCCGAGAGCTACCTCGCGATGGGCCGCACCGGCGGTCCGCTCTCGCTGATCTTCTCGCCGGTCAGCGCGTGGTTCAAACAGCTCGTGCTCAAGCAGGCGTTCCGTGACGGCTGGCGCGGATGGGCCGCCGCCTCCTCGACCGCCTGCGCCACGCTCATGAAACACATCATCCTGCTCGAGCTCGCCGACGAGGCGAAACGCGAGCGGCGCGACAACGCCAAGCGATGAACCCTGCGACCGCGTGGATCATCGCGACCGCCGGCGCCTACCTGCTGGGATCGATCCCCGTGGGTCTGCTGCTGGCGCGGTCGAGGGGCATCGACCTGCGCGCCGTCGGGTCGGGCAACATCGGCGCGACCAACGCCATGCGCGCCCTCGGCAAACCGCTGGGCATCCTGTGCTTCGTCCTCGACGTCGCCAAGGGCGCGGCGCCCACCGCGCTGACCGACGCCGTGCTGATCAGCGCGCCGGTGACGGGCGCCGACGCCTGGCGATGGCTCGCCGTCGCCGCCGCCGCCATCGCCGGTCACATGTTCCCCGTCTGGCTCCGGTTCCGGGGCGGCAAGGGCGTCGCGACCGGTCTTGGCGCCCTACTGGGGATGTGGCCCGTCCTGACGCTGCCCGCGATCGCCGCGGCCCTGCTCTGGTTCGCGACGCTCAAACTCACCCGCTACGTCGGCGTCAGCTCCTGCGCCGCCGCCGCCGCCATCCCGCTGCTGACCCTGGCGAACCTGACGCTTGGCGACGCCGGCGCCCTCCCCCTCTGGACCGGCGCCATGCCCCGGACACCCTTCCTCGTCGCCACCGCCCTGCTGGCGGCCTTCGTCATCATCAAGCACCGCGGCAACCTCCGCCGCACGATGCAGGGCACGGAGCCGCGAGTCGGCGCAGGAAAACCGCCGTCCGAGAAGCCCGTGCCCGATCCGCAGGGCCCATAACCGCCGCACGCCCCGAAACCCCCAGGTTGACCTGAATCCGCCCCCGCCAGGCGCCGATGCGATGTCGCGCACCCGGAGGACGGCGACATGCCCAGGTTTCGACTGGTTGGCTCCGACAAGGACAACCTCAAGAAGGACAAGCAAAAGAAGGGCAGGGGCGACTCGACCGAGGACGAGACCCCCAAAACGTTCCATTTCCCCGAGCACACCCCCTGGGGCGACCGCAAGAACGCCGAACACCCCCAGCACAAGCGCGGCGACATCCTCGACACCATCGAACGCCAGATCGACCGCGCACAGGAATCCCTGGAACGCCTCGCCGAGGACACAGACGTGCTCTTCCGCATGAGCGACCTCGACCAGGACGACGACACGCCCAGCGCCGCATGATCCGCCCCGGCTTGCCCCGGGCGCCGGTGCCGGTTGCAATGCGTCCATGACCGCTCGCGTCAGGCGCCTGACCCAACCCGACCTGCACGCCGCGGCGCACGCGCTCGCGGCGCTCCCGGACGGCGCCCCGTGCTTCGCCGGTTTCGATGGCTTCGTCGATCACATCCTCGACGCCGTCGCCTCGCGCCACGCCCCGGGCGATCAGGGCTACACCCGCATGTCGAGCCTGCTCGACTTCGCCAGCCGCGCCGAGGCCGCCTCGGGCAGGTCCGCCAACATCGAGCTCGTCCGCCGCGCGACCAGACCCGGCGGGAACGGGCCGATCCTCGCCGGCGCCCTCGCCGCGCTCGGCGCCCAGGTCCACTGCGTCGGCGCGCTCGATCACCCCGTCTTCGACGAGCTCCGCGCCGGCTGCTCGTCGTGCGTCAGCGTGTGCGAGCCCGGCGTCACGGACGCGCTGGAGTTCGACGACGGCAAGCTCATGCTCGGCATCGCCTCGCCCATGGACCATGTCACGTGGGACCGGATCGTCAGCGCGTCCGGCGGGATCGACGCGATCGTCCGGCGCTGCGACGCCTCTCGTGTCATCGCGCCCTGCGGCTGGACGATGGTCCCCGCGATGACCGACATCTGGACTCGCATGGCGTGTGATGTTCTACCGCGGCTGGATCACTCCGCGAGCAGCCACGTGTTCATCGACTTCTCCGACCCCGCCAAGCGCACCGACGCCGACCTGCGCGCCGCGCTCGACCTGCTGCGCACGATCAACACGACCGTCCCCGTCACGCTGGGGCTGAACCTCGCCGAGGCGCAGCGCTGCGCCGCACTGCTGGGCATCGAAACCGCGAACGCCGAGCCCGATCCGATACCGCTTGCCGAACTCGCCGCTCGGGTCCGCGAATCCGCCGGCGTCGCCCGCGTCGCCGTCCACCACCACAAGGCCGCGGCGCTCGACGACGGCGCCGACCGCGTCGCGATGGCGACCGCCTGGATGCGCAACCCGCTGACCTCAACCGGCGCCGGGGATCACTTCAACGCCGGGCTCTGCCTCGCGCTCGCGCACAGCCTCGGCGCCGCTGCTGCCCTGCCGATGGCGGTCGCCGTCAGCGGCCTGTTTGTGCGCACGGGATCGCACCCGACAAGAGCGGATGTCGGCGCGTTCCTCGCTCAGTTCCCGGTTTGATCGCCGATCAGAGGCTCGCGGGGCTCATGCCCACGCAGCGCCGCCACGTGCTCATCTGTCCCAGGTGGAACGACGTGTGCATGACCAGCATGAAGTTGACCATGTCGCCGAGCGTTGCGCACCGCGAACGGAGACCCTCGAAGGGGCACTCCCCGGCGAAGGCCGACTCGTCCACATCCGCCAGCGCGTTGATCGCCGTCTCGTAGCGGTTCTTCCAGTGCGCCACGACTTCCTTGAACGAGGGGTAGTCCCCGCAGCCGTCCTTGCAGTCCTTGCCGTGCATGAAGTGCTCGTGCCACTGCTCCGACTTGGGATCGACCAGGTCCGAACGCCCGATCGCGCCAAGCACCATGTCCGGGTAGATCGAGAGGTGGCCGTAGATGAAGACCGGGTGGTTGGCGTCCACGCCCTTGGGCTTGGCGCCCGCCTTGGCGGGGTCAACGTCCTTGCACAGGGCCTCGCCCAGCCCAAGCAGGGCCCTCGACGGCGCGGCGATCGCGGAAACGAGCATCGATTGGGTGGTGGTCATGCGGAGATCTCCTTTGGTCCTGATTCGATACCGCCGACAGGAGCCCGGTTTCAGGATTTCTGTGGAACTTTCTCGCGAATCGCCGCATAAGATAAAGCATGGAGCGGATCCACCGCG
This sequence comes from Phycisphaeraceae bacterium, assembly GCA_020639135.1. Classification (GTDB taxonomy): domain Bacteria; phylum Planctomycetota; class Phycisphaerae; order Phycisphaerales; family UBA1924; genus JACKHE01. The sequence continues at coordinate 535,889 of JACKHE010000001.1, read as the reverse complement.
CATCCCGTCAGGCCCGGCGCCGGCGGCTCATCGCCGACGGGGTCAACCGACTCGGCGTCGCCCTCACACTCGCCATCGCCACGGGGCTCCTCGCCATCGTGATCTCCAGGCTCATCGGCGAACCCCTCGACTGGCGCTGGGCCGCCGTCCCGACGATCGCCATCGGCGTCCTGGCAGCGCTCCTCGGCGCCTGGCGACTCCGACTCACCGAACTCGAAGCCGCCACGGATGTGGACACCGCCCTCGGGCTCCGCGACCGGCTGGGCTCCTCGATCGAGCTGGAATCCCTCGACCGCAGCGACCCCTTCGTCCTGCTCCTGGAGCGCGACGCCGACGAGGCCGCCGGCAAGGCGGACATCGCGCAGGCGACGCCCATCCGCTTCGGCGAATCCTGGCTCGCGTGGCCCGGCCTCGCCGCGCTGCTGATCCTCGCTGTGCTCTTCATGCCCACGCTCGACCTGCTGGGCCGGCAGAAGGCGGCGCAGACGAAGGCGCAGGAGCAGGCGCAGCTCGAGGAGGCGGCCGACCGCATCGAGTCGCTCATCAAGGACTCCGAGGAGGCGATCGCACAGCTCGACCCGACCCCCGAGGACGAGAACAACCTCTCGGACATCATCAACGAGGGCAACGAGCAGCTCAACGACATCATGGAGCAGCTCCGCAGGAACGAGCTGACCCCGGAAGAGGCCGACGCCCTCGTGGACGCGATCCTCGACGAGCAGGCGCAGCAGCTCCAGGAGCAGGCGGACCTGGCGCAGCAGCAGAGCGACAAGCTCGGCGAGATGCTCGCCGAGTCCGCCGACCCCGACAACACCGACGCCTCGCCTCTGGAGCAGGCGCTCAACGCCGGCGACTTCGACTCCGCGATGAGCGAGCTCCAGAAGCTCCGGTCCGAGCTCGAATCGATGTCCGAGGAGCAGCGGCAGGAGCTGTCGGACTCCATGAACAAGCTCGCCGAACGCCTCAGCGAATCGGCGAAGAACAACCAGGCGCAGAACGACGCCGCGCAGAAGATGGCCGAGCAGCTCCAACAGATGGGACTATCGAAGGAGATGGCCGAGCAGCTCGCGCAGAACGGCGACGCCCAGCAGATCGCCCGGCAGCTCCAGCAGCAGGGCCTCGACCCCGCGACGGCGCAGCAGCTCGCCCAGCAGCTCGCCCAGCAGAAGCAGCAGGGCGAGAGCAGGGAAGGCGCGAGCCGTTCCGCCGAGAAACTCGCCGAGGCGCTCAAGCAGGCGAGCCAGGGCGCCGGCAAGGGCGACCCCAAGGACATGCAGGCGCTCGGCGAGGCGCTGGAGGGCCTGAGCGACGAGGAGCTCCAGGGCCAGCTCGCGCAGCTCGCCGCCGATCAATCCGCCCAGCAGACCATGGGCGGCATGCGCGGCAACGGCCTCGGCGGCGGCAGTCAGGCCGGCGAGGGCACGAACCCCAGCGAGCGCATCCCCAGCACGCTGGGCAAGTCCTTCAACAAGGACATCCACGCCGAGGAGGGCGGCGGCGAGGGCGAGGTCGCCATGCGCTACACCACCAAGCGCCCGATCGAATGGGACGAAACCGCCAGCAACGCGCCGATGCGCCAGGCGCAGATCCGCGAGGCCGCACAGGCCGCCGAGCAGGCCATCGAGGAGCAGACCATCTCCCCGCGCTACCGCGGCGCCATCCGCGAGTACTTCGAACGCTGGCAGCGCGTCGCGCCGCCCGCGGCCGATGAGCCCGCGCCCGCGCCGGCCTCCGAACCCCAACCCGCCGACCCCAACGCCAAGTGAACCCGGCTTCCACAATGGCGCTCGCTTCCGGCATCGGCTTCCTCGACCCGATCTGGCTCCTGCTCGCGATCGTTGCGCTCCCGCTGGCGATCATCGGCTTCCGCTGGCTGCACGCGATGAGCCGCCTGCGCCGGTGGTCGGCGGTGCTCCTGCGCACCGCGCTCGTAGTCCTGCTGACGATGATGCTCGCCACCGCGGTGACGCGCCGCGAGACCGATCGGCTCGCGGTCGTCGCCGTCGTGGACGTCTCCGAGTCCGTCCGCCGTCTCGCCGACCTGGGCGTTGACGCCGAGGGCGCCCGCGCCGACGCCATCGCCCGGGCGCAGCGCTGGGTCGCCGACGCGATCGAGTCCGGGCAGGCCGACACCGAGAACCTCGTCGGCGTCGTCGTCTTCGACGGCGAGCCCACCGCGATCGCCACGCCCCGCCACACCACCAGCGCCGACATCCTGGGCCAGCCCTTCGACATCGCCGTCGTCGAGGGCACCAACATCGAGGAGGCCATCCGCTTCGCCTCCGCGATCTTTCCCCCCGACGCCGCCCGGCGCATCGTCCTGATCAGCGACGGCGTCGAGACCGCCGGCGATGCGCTGGCCGCCGCCGTCGAGTCCACCGACGAGACCGGCGCCCCCACCCCCATCGACATCGTCGCGCTCAACTACTCGACGCCCAACGAGATCCTCATCGAGTCCGTCGATTCACCGCCCAACGCCCCCGAGCAGTCCACCGTCCCGGTGCGCGTCGTCGTCCGCTCCACCACCGCCGCCGCCGGCGAGCTGCTCCTGCTCCGCGAGGGCAGGCCCATCGACCTTTCACCGGGCAGGCCCGGCGTCAGCGACCACGTCGAGCTCCACCCCGGCGCCAACCCGCTGACCTACTCCGTCCCGCTCCCGGAGAGCAACGTCCACCGCTTCGAGGCGCGCTTCATCCCCGATAGCAAGGACGCCGACACCATCGCCGTCAACAACAACGCCGAGTCCTTCACCATCACGCCGGGGCGCGGCGACGTGCTCATCGTGGACGGCGTCAGCGACAACGACCCGAGCGGCCCGGGCGCCATCCTCGCGCAGACCCTCCGCGGCGAAGAGATCGACGTCACCACCATCGCGCCCGCCGCGTTCCCAGACGACCTGCTCTCGCTCCAGGCGCACGACCTGATCATCCTCCAGAACATCGCCGCCGACGAGATCCCGCAGATCAGCCAGAAGCACCTCGGCGCCTACGTCAACGACTTCGGGGGCGGGCTCGTCATGATCGGCGGCTACGACTCGCTCGGCGCCGGCGCCTGGGGCGGCACGCCCGTCGAGGACCTCCTGCCCGTCAAGCTCGACCCCTCCGAGGAGCTCATCGTCCCCGCCGCCGCCATCGTCTTCGTGCTCGATTCCTCGGGCTCCATGGCCAGCCCCGTGCGGGGATCGCGCCGGACCCAGCAGGACATCGCCAACGAGGGCGCCGCGCTGGCCATCGGGACGCTCGACGAGCGCGACCTTGTCGGCGTCATCGCGTTCGACAGCTCCTGGCGCTCCGTCGTCGATCTGGCGCCGCTCAAGAACCCCGACCATGTCAAGTCCCGCGTGCGCAGCATCGCCCCGGGCGGCGGCACCAACATGTACCCCGCGCTCGCGCAGGCCGGCGAGTGGCTCAACAAGGTTGACGCCGACGTCAAGCACATCATCGTCCTCTCCGACGGCCAGTCCATGGGCGAACCGAACGTCGGCGTCTCGCTCGCGCAGAAGCTCGCCGCGCAGGACATCACCGTCAGCGCCATCGCCGTTGGCGACGGCGCCGACTCGCAGACCATGGAGCGCATCGCCCTCTACGGGCAGGGCGAGTTCTACAACGTCAACAACCCGTACATCCTCCCCAAGATCTTCCTCAAGGAGATGAAGATCGTCTCCCGCCGGATGGTCCGCGAGGTGGACTTCACCCCCATCCGCAGGCCGCAGGGCTCACCCCTTGACGGCGCCATTCCCTCATCCATGCCGCCGCTGCACGGCTACGTCCTCACCCAGCGAAAGCCCGCCGGCGGCGTCATGACGCCGCTGCTCACCCCCGAGGACGAGCCGGTGCTCGCGCACTGGAACGTCGGGCTGGGGCAGGTCGCCGCGTGGACCAGCGATGCGCACGACGCCTGGGCGAAGGACTGGCTCACCTGGCCCGGATACCGGGCCCTCTGGACCCAGATCGTCAGGACCATCGGGCGAGCCTCCACCAACAACCGCGCCGAGCTCGTCACCGGCATCGAGGGAGACACACTCCGCATCCGTGTCGATCTCTTCGACGACGACGGCGCCCCGCTCGACCTCGCCAGCGTCACCGGCGCTGTCATCGACCCCAACGGCGACAGCGTGGAGATCGCGCTCCGCCCCGTCGGACCCGGCGCCTACGAGGGCGAGGCCCAGGCGGCCGAACGCGGGCAGTACGTCGTCCTGATCTCACCGAAACTCGGTGAGACATCGCTCGCGCCGATTATCAGCGCGGCTTCCCGCGCCGACAGCCCCGAGTTCGCCCGCCTCAGCGCCAACCCCGCCGCGCTCGAACGCCTCCGCCAACGCACCGGGGGGCGCACGCTCGACATCAACAAACCGAAGGCCGCCGGGATCTTCGACCGCTACGGCGTCCCGCCGATCGTCGCCGATTCGCCGATCTGGCGCGAGCTGATGATCGCCGCCATCGCCGTGCTGCTGCTGGACATCGCCACACGCCGCGTCGCCTGGGACCGCCTCGCCTCCCGCGAGGTCCTCGGTGAGATCCGCGCCCAGCGCGCCGAACGCGTCCGCCGGAGAACTCGCGAGGCCGAGGCCACACTCAGCGCGCTCAAACAGAAGAAGCGTCGCGAGCCGACACCGACCGCCGAACCCGCGGCCTCGGTCCTCCGGCCCGAACCCACGCCGACCCGGCCCGCGCACGCCGACAGGCAGACGCCGCAGGCGGACGAGCACGAGGGCGCCGGGGGGCTCCTCGCCGCCAAGCGCCGCGCCAGGCAGATGTACGGCGGCGACGAATCGGGGCACGACGAAACGGGACGCTGATCGTCATCGGGCTACGATGCCTCGCGAAAGGATCCCGACGTGAACCGGGAGGAGTTCGAACATCTCGCGCTGGAGCAGCTCGACCCGCTGCACCGCATGGCGATGCAGCTGTGCCGCCGGCACGACGAGGCCGCCGACCTCGTGCAGGAGACGTTCCTCCGCGCCCTCAAGGCCGCCGACCGTTTCGAAGACCAGGGCCTTGGTGTCCGCCCCTGGATGTACCGGATCCTCTTCAACACGTTTTACACGAGGCGCAAACGCGACAGCCGGGGCCCCGCCTCGATCGCCGAGTTCTTCGCCGAGGAATCCCGCGAGACCGAGCCCTGCGAGCCGCCACCCGCCTGGAACATGTCCAGCTTTGACTGGGAGCACGTGGACGAGCGGATCAAGGCCGCCGTCGAGGACCTCAAACCCGAGTACCGCGCCGTCCTGCTCCTCTGGGGCGTCGAGGGGCTCAAGTACCGCGAGATCGCCCAGATCGTGGACACCCCCATCGGCACCGTCATGAGCCGCCTCCACAGGGCCCGAAAACTCCTGGCCGACGCCCTCGCCGACTGCGCCGACGAGCTCGGCATCCGCTCTATCCAACCCGATCCCTCGGAGACCTGACCCGTCGGGAACAATCCAGCCTTCCCGGCGGTTCAACCAAAGGCCCTCCCCCAAGCCGCACCGAATGACCGACACGCCAGCCAAACCCGACCCCTCCCGCGACAACGGCTTCCCCGCCGGGCAGGACACCGCCGCGCTCCTCCGGGCCGCCGCCGATGACCAGCTCACCCCAGAGCAGGCCGCCGCCCTGGAGCGCCACCTCGCCGACCATCCCGAGGACCGGGCCAGGATCGAATCCGAGCGCGCCCTGCGCCGAGCCGTCGCCGCCGCGATGGACACCGGCCCCGCCCCCGCCGCCCTCCGCCAGTCCATCGAAGCCATGCTCCGGCAGGACCGGACCACGTCCAGCCAGGCCACCGACACCGTCGGTCCCGCGGAAACCCGGTCCCGTTCATTCTGGCGCCGAACCGTCCTGCCGGTCGCCATCGCCGCGATGGTCCTCCTGAGCTTCGGCGTGTTCCTCTCCCAGCGCAACGGCCAGGGCCCGGCTCTCAACGGCGGCTTCGACGCCGGCGCTCTCGCCAACGCCGTCAGCTTCGTCGAGCAGGAGCACCGCAAGTGCGCCGACTCGCCCGAGTATCGACGCCTCAAGCTCACCGTCACCGAGGCCGCCGACGTCGCCCCCGCCACGCAGCGCCAGCTCGGCGCCGCGCCGCAGCGGATCCAGCTCGACGACCAGGGCTACACCTTCGCCGGATACGGGCCCTGCCACGTCCCCGGCAGCGGCGCCTCGGGGCAGCTCGTGTACATGCCCACCAGCGGCCGGGGCGCCCCGATCAGCCTCTTCATCCAGCGCGACAAGGGCCACCTCGACAACCTTGTCAACACCAGCGACTGCGTGCGGGACGCCATCAAAGCCAACCGCGCCGGGCGCCCCGGTGAGCCCCAGCCCGAGGATCAGGTCTATATCTGGCGGGCCAACGGCCTGATCTACTACCTGATCACCGACCGCGACAACGAGGCCGCCCCCTGCCTCGAATCCCTCGGCGCCCCCGCGCACCAGGTCTCGCTCTGATCGGACGCGCCGGACACCCAACCCGGCGAACCCCGGAGCCCTCCCGGGCGTCCAATCATCGGAAAACCCAGATTCGCCGGACGCCGGGCATCGTGCCGATGACTCCGTGACGAGCAACGCCGACACCCGTCGCGCAACCGTCCATCGCGAGGAGCAGCCATGCCAGTGACTTCAAGGACCGCGATCTACGCCACGATCGGTTGCTGCGGTATGGCGCTGTGCGCTGCACTCCTGATCCTGGCGCCCACCGCGGATGCCCAGAATGCCCTCGGCGACGGCAGGGCCCTCGACAACAACCTCCAGGAAGGCCGACTCTACAACCCCGAGAGCGCCAACTCCCACTCCGCCATCGCCCGCGAGGTCGCCTACCGCAACGCCCTTGTCACCGGCAACGCCGCCAACGGCCTCAGCTTCCGCGAGAGCGTCGGCTACAACGCCGAGTTCGACTTCCGCACCGACTTCGACCAGTTCGGGCGTTCGATCCCGCTCCCCTCCGACGACACCTACAACTTCGTCCGCGACTCCGTCGCCTCCACCTACCCCTCGATCGGCCTCCGCGGCATCGACGCCATCCGCCAGCAGGCCGCCTGGAGCACCGGCAACCTCTTCGACGAGGCCACGAACGCGCCGATCATCGCCCGCTCCGCCTCCTCCGGCGCCGACGTCGGGCTCGACCCGCAGACACTCAGCGCCGTCCAGAGCGCCTTCATCGACCCCTTCCGTCTCCGCCCCGGCTCCCTCCGCTCCTCAACCGAGCACGCCGTCGGGTCCGCGCTCGAAACACGCATCCTCGGGCAGACACGCAACGAGCAAACCAACCAGGTCGAGTTCCTCCAGGCATCCCCGCTCCGCGGCGTCGTCTCCGAGCCCGTCGTCACCGACAACATGATCAAGCTCTTCGATGGCGGCATCATCGGCGCGCCCGACCTCATCCAGCCCTCGACCGACACCGAGGCCGGGCCCGAGGCCTTCGGGTACGATGCCGTCGTCGAACGCATGTCCACGCTCTTCCACGAACAGCACGGGCAGCAGACCCCCGACGACGAGACCGCCGCGCCCGACACATCAACCACGCCGACACCGGGGGGGCTCGACAACGCCAACCCCGACGGCTCCGCTGACGAAGCGGAAACCGACCCGCTCAGCAGGCTCCGCGGCAGGCTCCTCGGCCTCCCCGGCAAGCCCGGCGGCGAGGCCACCGCGGAGACGACCCAGGATCGCGAGAACGTCATCGACGCCATCCGCCGCATCTACCAGGGCGACGCCGGCGAAGAGACGACCGCCATCGACCACCTCGCCCCACCGGTCAACAAGAGCCGGAACCTGTTCGCCGAAAACATGCGGCTCGGCGAGTCGCTCCTCGCCTCGGGGCAATGGTTCGACGCCGAGGAACGCTTCTCCGCCGCGCTGCGCCTGAACCCCGGCGACCCCATGGCCGCCGTCGGGAGGCTCCACGCCCAGCTCGGCGCCGGGCTCTACCTCTCGGCGGGCGTCAACTTCGACCGCATCATGCGCGCCAACCCCGAGCTGATGGCCGCCAGGTACGACGACAACCTCCTCCCCCGGCGCGGCCGGCTCCAGCGCATCGACGCCAGGCTCCGGCTCAACACCCAGCGGAGCGATGACCAGGCGATCTCCTGCGCACTACTCATGGGCTACATCGCCTTCCAGTTCGATGACAGGCTCACGATCGAGGACGCCTTCGCGGCGCTCGACCGCATCCACAAGGAACGGGGCGACAACCCCGACCTCCTCGAGACAACGCTCCGCGACCTCTGGCTCGGACAATAAACGCGCCCTACAACAGGGCCGATGCGCCGAGAGCAACGGGACATCACCGACTTCCTCACCGACGGATCCCTCGCCGGGCTGTGCGCCGCTGCGCAGCGCCTGACCGGCGTCCCCATCGCGCTGCGCGACGCCGAGGGAGGCGTCGTCGCGGGTGACGCGCCGCGGTCGCCGTCGAGCGACGAGTTCACCGCGCCACTGCGCATCCACGCCGGGCCGATCGGGTCCCTGGTCGTTCCCAACCCAGTCGAAGGCGCCGGCGCGCCGACCGATGAGGTCCGCACCTTCCTCACCCTCCTCGCCTCCGTCGTCGGCGAGATCTGCGACCGCGACGTCGAGGTCCACGAGCGGCTCGCCGAGCTCGGCGCCCTCTACAAACTCTCCTCGATGCTCGTCGGCGTCTCCGGCATCGAACGCCTGCTCAGCGCGGGGATCGAGATGGCCGTCGCCGTCCTCGGCGTTGACGCCGGCGCGATCCGGCTCCTCGCCGCGGACGGCGCCGCGCTCGAACTCGCCGCCACCTCGGGGCTGAGCGATCGATACACCGCGCAGACCCACGCCGTCCCCAGCGACGTTGCGCTGGACGCCGAGGCCCTCGCCGGCGGCGCCGTCCTCGTCGAGGACATCCTCCGCAAGGGAAAACCCATCCACCCCGAAGCGATGGAGGCCGAGGGGCTGCGGTCCATGCTCAGCGCCGGGCTCGTCTTCCGGGGCGAGACGCTCGGCGTCGTCCGGCTCTTTTCCAGGTCGCCGCGCACCTTCACCCGCAGCGAGGAGCGCCTGACCCTCTCCATCGCCCAGCAGCTCGCCGCCGCCCTCGCCAGCGCCAGGCTCATCGAGTCCGAGGCCCGGAACGAGGAGATCAACCGCCAGGTGCGCCTGGCGCGCGATGTCCAGCGGCGCATGATGCCCGACGAGAGCGTCGAGTACCCGGGGCTCGACGTCGCCGCCCGGTACCTCAGCAGCTCCGAGCTCGGCGGCGACTTCTTCGACTGCTTCCGCACCGCGCAGGGGCTGGCCGTCGTCGTGGGCGACGTCGTCGGCAAGGGCGTCGCCGCCGCCATGCTCATGTCCTCCGTCCGCGCCACCATCCGCACCCTCATCGACACCGGCCACCGAGTCGCCGACGCCATGAGCCGCGCCAACCAGGCCCTGACCAGGGACACCCAGGTTCACGAGTTCGCCACTGCGTTCGCCGGGATCATCAACCCCGCCGCCGGCGCGGTCGAGTACGTCAGCGCCGGGCACGAGCCGACCCTGCTCGTCCGCGCCGGCGCCGCCGATGTCGCCGACATCATCGAACTCACCGCCGGCGGGATGCTCATGGGCGTCGAGGCGGGCGAGGCCTACGAGCCCGGCGTCGTCCGGCTCCACCCCGGCGACACGCTCATCGCGTGCACCGACGGGCTCACCGAGGCCATGAACTTCGAGAACGCCCTGTTCACCCGGAAGCGCCTCAAGCACGCGATCATCCAGACACTGGGCGAGGACCCCGGCGCCTCCGCCGAACGCCTCGCCGATCAGATCCTCTGGTCGATGCGCTGCTTCACCGGCGTCCGCGAGCAGACCGACGACGTCACCCTCGTCGTCGTGCGCGTCCGGGGCTGATGCCCGCTCACACCGGGGCGCCGACGCGCTCCAGCGCCGAGGCGAACTGCGCCCACCGCTGTTCGACGCTGCCCGTGTAGCCGATCGAGATCCGCACGTACCCCGGCGGGATCCCCGCCTCGCGCCGGTCCGCCTCGCTCAGCTCGCTCGAGGTCGTCTCGCCCGAGCACGACATCAGCGTGTCGAAGAACCCCAGGCTCACCGCCATGAAGCCGAAGCCGTGCTCGTTCTGCAGCGTCTCCATGAACCGCTCGGCGCGCGCCGATGTCCCCAGGTCCAGCCCGAACACCCCGCCGAAGCCGTACCCCTCGTTGACCATCGACGCCAGCAGCGCGTGCTGCGGGTGATCGGCCAGCCCCGGGTACACCACCGGCAGGCCGAGGTCCGACAGCCGCTGCGCAAAGAGCATCGCCCGCCGGCTGTGCTCGACGATCCGCAGCCCCAGGTGGGGCACGCGCATCGAGATGTTGAACGCCGTCCGCGCGTCCATCGTCGAGCCCAGCAGCATCAGCGTGCCCAGCTGCAGGTCCATCAGCTCGCCGATGAACTCCTGCGTCCCGCACACCGCGCCCGCGATGATGTCCGACGCGCCGTTGATGAACTTTGTCAGGCTGTGCACGACGATGTCCGCGCCCAGGTTCGCCGGCGTCAGCAGCATCGGCGAGAACGTGTTGTCCACGATCAGCGCGGCGCCGTGCCGGTGCGCGATCGCCGCCAGCGCCGGGATGTCCGACACCACCAGAGTCGGGTTCGCGATGGACTCGACGTACAGCGCCCGCGTGTTCCCCCGGAACGCCCGCTCCACCGCGGCGTGGTCCGTGACATCGACGAACGTCGTCGTCACCCCCGCCTTCGCCGGCAGGAACGAGTTCAGCAGCGCGAACGTCCCCCCGTACACCGTGTTGCCGCTGACGACGTGGTCCCCGGCGTCGCACAGCTGCATCAGCGCCGCGGCGATCGCGCCCATCCCGCTGGCCGTCGCGTACCCCGCCCCGGTGTTCTCGATCGCCGCCAGCTGCTTGCCCAGCGTGTACACCGTCGGGTTGAAGTGCCGACCGTACAGGTAGCACCCGCCCTCGGGCCCCACCCGCCCCGAGAACAGCTCCGGCATCGTCTCCGCCTCCAGGACGGTGAACGTCGTGGACGCCTCGATGGACAGGTTCACCCCGCCGTGCTCGCCGAACTCGTGCCTCAGATCGGCGAGCGCCGCCCGCGGATCAAACTTCCCGTTCGCGCTGGTCATCACATCATCTCCCAGGCGCCGGTTGTTTCGACGCCTTTCAGGTTGTCACGGCGGCGGGGTCCTCCCCCCGCTCGATCGCGGCGATCTTCTCAACACGCCGCGCGTGCCTGCCCCCCTCGAACTCCGCCCCCAGCCACGCCTCGACAACCTGCCGGATCGCCTTGGCCCCGAGCGTGTCCGCCGACATGCACAGCACGTTCGCGTCGTTGTGCCGCCGGCTGAGCTCCGCCGAGATCGTGTTGTTCGCCAGCGCCGCGCGCACCCCGTGCACCTTGTTCGCCGCGATCGACATCCCGATCCCCGAGCCGCACAGCAGGATCCCCCGGTCCGCGGCGCCCGAGGCCACCGCCCGCGCGACCGTGTACGCCGCGTCCGGGTAGTCACAGGGCTCGTTCTCCCTGCAGTGCAGCACGACCACGTCGTGGCCCTCGTCCGAGAGCTGCTTCACGAGCCCGAGCCCGGCGTTCACGCCCCGATGGTCGGCGCCGATTGCGATCTTCATGCCAGGATCTCCTGAAGCCGGCCCTCGATCAGCCGCCCGAGCAGCAGGGCGACCCGATCATAGAGGTCCTGCGGCCCGCCGACGGGATCGCCGATGTCAACGCCCGAAGGATCCAGGACCTCGACCCGGTCGCGCGCCGTCGGGTCCATCGCGATCACCCGATCCGCGTGCGTTGTCGTCATGCACCAGATCGACGTCGCCCAGTCGATCAGCCCCTGCGAGATCGGCTGCGACCGGTGCCCGCTCAGGTCCGCGCCCAGCCTCGCCACCGCCCGCTCCGCCTCGGGCGTCGCGCGCGCCCCCGCGCCCGCGAAGACGCCGCACGACGCCACCTGCACACCCGAGGTTTCCCCCAGGCGCTGCAGCGTCACGCGCGCGATCGCCTCGGCCATCGGGCTCCGGCACGTGTTGCCGGTGCAGACGAACAGAATCCTGCGTCCGCTCCCGTGCTCGTTCGAGTCGTGCTCCACAACAGCCTTTCATCCTGCCGAGGCGCCGGCTTCAGTCCACCACCGCCAGCGCGTCCAGCCGCTTCAGTAGCGCCTCCACCAGCGCCGCTTCCCGCTGATGGTCGCCGAATCTGCCGAATCGGACAACCACCGCCCCATCCCGGGACGCCGCCCCCTCGCGAAGACCCCCCAGGGCGCCGCCGTCGGTCGAGAACCGGATCTCGACCGGGTGGTCGTACGCATCGATCAGCCGGTACCTGCGGACCGCCGTTTCCCCCCCCGCGCCGCCCGGCTCCCGTAAGGTGGCCGAGTCCACCAGCGCCAGCTCGTTCCGGCTCGCGACGTACGAAACAGCCGCGTCAAGGTCATCCCACTCGAGCCTCGTCGATGCGGAGGCCCCCGAAATCGGCGCCAGCGGTCCGCCACCGCCGGCACATCCGGACCCCCACAGCAGGCCCGGGACACCTAGAATAACGAACATCAACCAAACAGAGAATGAGATTTTTGTGGATCTGACCACCCACCCCGTCGTAGAATCGGCGCATCGCAGGGGATCAGTCCCCTCGACCTGTGGGCACTCGGCCGAACGCGCGTGCGGATCGAGCCGATTGTTCCGGAGTATGTCTTCGGTGGAACTGACCATCCGTGTCCCCCAGGGCGCCGAACGAATCCCGATGCTGGGAGTCGCAGAGCGGAACCTGAAAATGATCCGCGAAGCCCTCGGTGTCAACATCGCCGCCAGGGACGGCTCTGTCCAGATCTCCGGAGAGCCCCGCGCCGTCGAGGCCGCACGCCGCGCCATCGAGCGTCTCGACGAGGCCTCCAGGTCCGGCGAGAACCTCTCCCGGCACGAGGTGCTCGAGCTCATCACCCAGCTCTCCGCGGAAACCAAGGCGATGCCCGAGGACCTGCTCCGCAAGGAGATCGGCTCGCCGATCATCGTCAGCGGCTCACTCTGGGACGGCCCGCTCGATGTCTATGTCCGGGGTCGCCGCGTTGATCCCAAGTCCGCCAACCAGAAGCACTACCTCGACACGATCCGCCACAACGACCTCGTCCTCTGCTCGGGCCCCGCGGGCACCGGCAAGACCTACCTCGCTGTCGCCGCCGCCGTCCACATGCTCAAGGCCGGCGCCATCCGGAAGGTCGTGCTAGTCCGCCCCGCCGTCGAGGCCGGCGAGAAGCTCGGCTTCCTCCCCGGCGATCTCGAGGCCAAGGTCAACCCCTACCTCCGCCCGCTGCTCGACGCGCTGCACGACATGATGGATTTCGGCACGCTCCAGCGATTCATGATCAACGACATCATCGAGATCGCGCCGCTCGCCTTCATGCGGGGCCGGACCCTCAACGACGCCGTCATCATCCTCGACGAGGCGCAGAACACCACCAAGGGGCAGATGAAGATGTTCCTCACGCGCCTCGGGCAGCGCTCCAAGATGATCATCACCGGCGACACGACCCAGATCGACCTGCCCGACCCCCGCGAATCGGGGCTCATCGACGCCGCCAGGCGCCTCGCCCGAGTCAAGGGCGTCGGGCTGACCTCGCTCGACTCCACGGATATCGTTCGCCACGACCTCGTCCAGCGCATTGTCGATGCGTACGGCGCCGAGGACCGGAACCCGAAGACCACGGAGGCGTCCGACCGCTGATCACCCCGCGAGCCGGGGCGTCCCCGCCCCGGATTCACCGCCCACCAGCAGACCACACCGCTCCCACCACCGCGCATGGCCGACACCACGAAAAACCCGAGCTCCAAGCCCGCGACCGCCAGCAAGGCGCGTCGTGAGCAGGCCAGACGCTCCGCCGCCAAGCCCGCATCCGGCTGGCGCACCATCGCCCAGCGCCCCAGCGCCGCGCGGGGCCTGCTCATCGGCGCGGTCTTCACCCTGGTCATCGGCGCCATCGTCGGCTGGGCGCGCGAGCAGCCCATCGTCGCCGTCGGGCAGATCATGACCAGCACGCGCCTCGTCCGCACCGACTTCAAGGTCATCGACGAGATCCGCACGCAGAGCCAGCGCGAGATCGCACGCCAGCGCGCCACCCGCGTGTACCGCGCTGACAACAGCGTCTTCGAGGACATCAAGACCCAGCTCGACGGGCTCCCCAAGGCCCTCGCCGACGCCGACACGCTCGTCAAGGTCGCCCCCGAGATCCGCGACCGCTTCCAGCTCACGCCCGTCCAGCTCGACGCACTCCGCGCCTACGCGCAGAACGACGAAGCCAGCGAACAATGGAGCAAGCGGCTCGTCCCCGACCTCATCGAGAAACTCCGCTACACCCCACTGCTCGACCGCGAGACCTGGCAGATCGAGCAGCAGGAGGCCAACCGCACCATCGAGCTCCGCTTCTGGAGCGACCTCAAGCCCATCACCCGCAACAAGGACGGCGCCGTCAACGTCGAGGGCGCCAGGCTCGAGGAGCGCATCGCCGCCGCCGTCCACGGCGCCGGCTTCGAGGCGCCCATCGATTCGCTCGTCATCGGCTGGCTCGTCCGCAACGCCAGACCCACCTTCGTCTTCGACGAGGAAGCCACCCGCGCCAACCGCGACGCCGACGCCGACGCAGCCCCCGAGCAGTTCGTCACCTACACCAGGGGCCGCGAGATCTACCGCCGCGGCGACGTCCTCACGCAGGACCAGCGCGAGATCGACAGGCTCGAACGCGCCGAGACCAGCAGGGCGCGCTCCATCGGCCAGCGCTGGCTCCCCAGGCTCGGCGCGCTGCTCGCCACCATCCTCGCCGCCAGCGGCGTCGGCTTCTACCTCGCCAGGTTCTGCCCCAGGATCACGCGCAACCCCATGCGCGTCTTCGCCATCGCCTCCATCGTCCTCGTCACCACGCTCATCGCCGCCTGGGCGACCATCCAGACCCCCACCGGCATCGCCATCAGCTCCACCGCGCCGACCATCTTCATCGCCTTCATCCTCGTCATCGCCTACGACCAGCGCACCGCGCTGGCCATCTCTTCGCTCCAGGCCCTGCTCGTCGGCGTCGCGCTCCATCTCCCCGCCGAGGTCTTCATCACCGTCCTCGCCGGCGTCGGCGTCGCCGTCTGGAAGCTCGGCGAGATCCGCCAGCGCAACACCATCATGCGCGCCGGCGCCTGGACCGCCGCGGCCCTCGCCGGCGGCACGCTCGCCTGCGAACTCCTGACCATCCCGCAGGTCCAGGGCGCCTTCTCCCAGACCCTCACCGACGCCGGCTACGCCGCCGTCGGGGGCGTCGGCGTCGCCATGATCATCTACGGCGTCCTGCCCTTCATCGAGCGCACCTTCGACATCACCACCGGCATGACGCTCATCGAGCTCCGCGACCCCCGCAACCCGCTCCTGCGCGAGATGCAGTCCCGGGCGCCCGGCACCTACAACCACTCCCTCTCCGTCGCCACGCTCGCCGAGGCCGCCGCCGAGAAGATCGGCGCCGACGCCCTCCACCTCTACGTCGGCGCGCTCTACCACGACATCGGCAAGATCAACAAGCCCGACTACTTCGTCGAGAACCAGTCCGAGGGCGTCAACAAGCACGCCAAGCTCTCGCCCGCCATGTCCCTGCTCGTCATCGTGGGCCACGTCAAGGACGGCGTCGAACTCGCCAGAGAGCACAACCTCCCCCGATCGCTCCACCACTACATCGAGTCCCACCACGGCACCACGCTCGTCGAGTACTTCTACCACCAGGCGCGCCAGCAGGCCGACGAGGCCGAACGCGACCAGCCCTCCGAGATCGAGTACCGCTACCCCGGCCCCAAGCCCCGCACGCGCGAGGCCGCCATCCTCATGATCTGCGACGCCGTCGAGAGCGCCACCCGCGCCATGCCCGAGCCCACCCCCTCGCGCATCGAGACGCTCGTCCACAAGCTCGCCACCAAGCGCCTCATGGACGGCCAGTTCGACGAGTGCGACCTTACCCTCGCCGACCTCCACGCGATCGAGGCCTCGCTGACCAAGGGCCTCATCTCGATGCACCACGCCCGCGTCGCCTACCCCGAAGCGAGTAGGAGCAAGCCCGTCCAGTCGCCCCACACCCAGCCCGACCTCCGACTCGACAGCGACACCAAGAGCGGCGAGAAGACCGCGACCCGCTCGGCGTGATCAGACGGCGACCGGCGCGTCCTCGGTGATCCACGCCCTCGCCTCGTCGATCTCGTCAAGGTGGAAGCAGCGGATCTGGGCGTGCACGAACGGCCGGAACGGCGCGATCATCCACTCGAACCACCTCTGATCCGCGACGATCGCCAGACGCTCGAACCGGCCCAGGTGCGCCGGGCCCCACTTCATGTCCGCCCAGATGACCGAGCAGCCGATCTTCCCGAGATCACGGAACACCTGGATCATCCGGATCTTGTCGAACCGGCGCATCATTTCCTCGGCCTTGTCGGTCAGCCGGTCGTATTCCTCGCGCGTGAGCGACCCGTCGAGGGTGGACTCCAGCACGTTCGTGTCGTCGATCTGATGGAACTCGAGCATCGCAGATCTCCTTCCGTAGGTTTGTCAGAGAGAATCAGGAGGCATTCACCGGCGCCGTGGCGCTCGGCAAGGTCTCAAACGTGTACGACTTCCCCTCGAACCCCACGCGCATCGTGTCGCCCTCGCCGATCTCCCCGGCGACCAGCCGCGCCGCCAGCGGGTTCTCGATCCGCTGCTGGATCACCCGCTTGATGGGCCTGGCGCCGAACGTCGGGTCCCAGCCCTCGCCCGCGACCGCCTCGACCGCGTCGTCGGTCAGCTCCAGCGTCACGCCCAGCCCGGCCATCCGCTGACGCAGGTGGCCCGCCTGGATCTTCACGATCGCGCCGATCTCCTCACGCGTCAGCTGGTGGAAGACGATCGTCTCGTCGATTCGGTTGACGATCTCCGGGCGCATCGAGCGCTTGAGCTCCTCGCGCACCGCGGCCTCGATCTCCCACTCCTCGGCGCCCTGGTCCGCCAGGTCCTGGATCTTCTGCGAGCCGATGTTGCTCGTCATCACCACGATCGTGTTGCGGAAGTCCACCGTCCGCCCCTGCCCGTCCGTCAGGCGCCCGTCGTCGAGCAGCTGCAGCAGCACGTTGAAGACGTCCGGGTGCGCCTTCTCGATCTCGTCGAGCAGCACCACCGCGTAGGGCCGGCGCCGGACGGCCTCGGTCAGCCGCCCGCCCTCCTCGTAGCCCACATAGCCGGGGGGCGCGCCGATCATCCGCGCGACGGAGTGCTTCTCCATGAACTCGCTCATGTCGATGCGCACCATCGCCTGCTCCGTGTCGAACAGGAACCCCGCCAGCGCCTTGCACAGCTCCGTCTTGCCCACGCCGGTCGGGCCCATGAACAGGAACGAGCCGATGGGCCGGTTCGGATCACCCAGCCCCGCCCGGCTGCGGCGCACCGCGTCGGACACCGCCCGCACCGCCTCGGCCTGGCCGATGACGCGCTCGCCGAGCTCCGATTCCATCCGCGTCAGCTTCTCGCGCTCCGACTCGATCATCCGCGACACGGGGACACCCGTCCACGCGCTGACCACGCCGGCGATCTGCTCGGCGTCCACCTCCTCCTTGACGAGGAAATCGCCGGCGATCCTTCTCGCCTCGAGCTTCGACTCCGCGTGCCTCAGCTGGGAATCAAGCTCGCGCAGGTCCCCGTACTGGATCCGCGCCGCCGCCTCGAGGTCGCCCCGGCGCTGCGCCTGCTCCAGCTCCGTCTTCTTCTCGTCCATCGCGACCTTGACGCGCTTGACCTCGTCGAGCTCCGACTTCTCACGCCGCCAGCGCTCCGACAGCGCGTTGTCGCGCTCGCGCAGCCCCGCCAGCTCCTTCTCGACCGAGCCCAGCGACTTGGCGCTCGTGCCGTCGCCGCCCTCGACCTCCAGCTTCAGCGCCTCGCGCTCGATCTCCAGCTGCATGATCCGCCGCCGCAGCTCGTCCAGCTCCGTCGGCATCGAGTCGATCTCGATCCGCAGCCGCGACGCCGACTCATCGACAAGATCGATCGCCTTGTCGGGCAGGAACCGGTCGGCGATGTACCGGTGGCTCAGCGTCGCCGCCGCCACCAGCGCCGAGTCGAGGATCCGCACGCCGTGGTGCGCCTCGTAGCGCCCCTTGAGGCCGCGAAGGATCGCGATGGTGTCCTCCACGCTCGGCTGATCGACGTATACCGGCTGGAATCGCCGCTCAAACGCCGCGTCCTTCTCGATGTGCTTGCGGTACTCGTCGAGCGTCGTCGCGCCGATGGCGCGCAGCTCGCCGCGAGCCAGCGCCGGCTTGAGCAGGTTGCCGGCGGACACCGCGCCCTCCGCCTGCCCCGCGCCGACGATCGTGTGCAGCTCGTCGATGAACAGGATGATCCGCCCCTCGCCCGCCGCGACCTCGCGCAGCACCGCCTTGAGCCGCTCCTCGAACTCGCCCCGGAACTTCGCGCCCGCGAGCAGCTGCCCCACGTCGAGCGCCATGATCCTGGCGTCCTTCATCCCCTCGGGGCAGTCGCCGTCAACGACGCGCTGCGCCAGCCCCTCGGCGATCGCCGTCTTGCCCACGCCTGGCTCGCCGATGAGCACCGGGTTGTTCTTCGTCCGGCGCGATAGCACCTGCATGCACCGGCGGATCTCGTCGTCACGCCCGATCACCGGGTCGATCTTGCCCTCCCCGGCGCGCGCCGTCAGGTCGATCGCGTACTTCTTCAGCGCCTCGAAGTTCGACTCCGCGCCCGGGTCGTTGATCGACGACACGCCGCTCTCGGCGCGGATCGCCTTGATCGTCTCCAGCAGCCCCTTCTTCGTCACACCGATCGTGTTCAGCACGTCCTGCGCCGGCGACTTCACCTCCGCCAGCGCCAGCAGCAGGTGCTCGCACGACGTGTACGCGTCGCCAAGCCCCTTCGCCTCGACCTCCGCCCTCGTCAGGACCTCGCCCAGCGCTCGCCCCGCCTGCGGCCCGCCGGCGCCGCTGACCGTCGGCATGCTCGAAAGCTCGCTCGACACCAGCCGCAGCGTCCTGCCCGGGTCAACGCCCAATCGGCTCAGGATGCTCGAAGCCGAACCCGTCGGCTCCGCGAGCAGCGCGTGCAGCAGGTGCGCCGGCGCCACTTCTCCGTGCCCCCGGCCCGCGGCCTCGGTCTGCGCCTCGGAGATCGCCTGCTGGGCGAGCGTCGTGAATCGGTCGAATCGCATGGTCGTTCAGTCCTTCCTGGCCTGCGCACACAGCGACAGCCACGAGGCTCCTTACAAACCGCGCGCCAGGACCCCGACCCCCGCAACAGCCAGAAAAACCGCGATGTTCAACCGGCCCGACTGCCGTTCCGGCAGCCCCGGGCCCGCGATGGCGTGACCGGCCGGCCTTATCCGGACGCCGCCCGCCTCGCCCGCTCCCGTTCGACGATCTCCAGCGTCCTGGCGATCGCCGTCGTCAGATCGTCGTTGACCACGAACTCGTCGTAGATCCCCGACGACTGCGCGTCGTCGATCTCCCGCGACGCCACGGCGAACCGCTTCTGGATCGCCTCCTCGCTCTCGCGTTTGCGGTCGCGGAGCCTGCGCAGCAGCTCGTCCTTGCTCGGCGGCATGAAGAAGATGAAGTACGCGTCGGGCCGCATCGACTTGATGTTCCGCGCCCCCACCACATCGACATCCAGCAGCGCCAGCCGGCCCGCCGCCAGCGCCGCCTCCACGGGCTGCCGGAGCGTGCCGTAGCGGTTGCCCGCGAACGTCGCGTGCTCGAGAAAGTCCCCCGCCTCGACGTGCGCGTCGAACCGCTCGTCCGTCAGGAACAGGTAATCCACGCCCTCCCGGTCGGCGTCCGTCTTGGGCCGCGTCGTCGCGCTCACGGAGAAGAACGACCCGGGGACCGAGTCCAGGATCACGTCGCGGATCGTCGTCTTCCCGACACCCGAGGGCCCCGAGATCACCAGCAGCATCCCGCCGCCATCGGCGTGGTCGCCCCCCCGCCCGCCGTGTGCCGTCTCGCTGGACATGTCCGCCGTTCCGCGCATCGTCGCCATGCTCGCGTCTGGGTGGACGATGACCGCACCAGGTCAACCGCCCGCCGCTCCTCCTTGACCGCCGAATGTACCACGTTTTGCCGGCGCGTCACCGCCCGCCGGAATCCGCCCCCAGACACCACGCCAGCGCCGACATCCGCACCGGAACCCCCAGCGCCACCTGCCGCAGCACCACGCTCCGCGGGCCGTCCGCGACCCCCGATTCGATCTCCAGCCCCCGGTTCATCGGCCCGGGGTGCATCACGATCGCCCCGGGTTTCATCCGCGACGCCCGCTCGCTCGTCAGCCCGTACCGCGCGGTATGCGCCGCCTCGGCGCCGCCCAGGGCCGAGCCACGTTCGAACTGCACCCGCAGCGCCATCGCCGCGTCCACCTCGCCGATCACCGCGTCCAGGTCGCGCTCGACGTCGCACCCCAGCGCCGACACCCCGCCCGGGCACATCGCCTCGGGACCGACGCACACCACCTCCGCGCCCAGTGTCGTCATCCCGGCGATCGCGCTCCGCGCCACGCGCGAGTGCAGGAGGTCCCCGACGATCGCCACGCGCAGCCCCGACAGGTCGAACCCGTCCAGCCGGTCGTGCGCCTCGGCCAGCGTCAGGATGTCCAGCAGCCCCTGCGTGGGGTGCTCGTGCGCGCCGTCGCCGGCGTTGATCACCGGGACGCCCACGTGCTCTGCGAGTTGCTGCACCGCCCCGGCGCTGCCGTGCCGGACGACAAGCGCCCCGACCCCCATCGCCTCGATCGTGCGCGCCGTGTCGATGAGCGTCTCGCCCTTGCTCATCGAGGACCGCTGATCGACGAACTGGAAGACGTGCGCCCCCAGCGCCTGCGCCGCGATGGTGAAACTCGTGCGCGTGCGCGTCGAGTCCTCGAAGAACAGGTTGACGACCATCCCCTCTTCAAGAGGCCTGCCCAGCGCCGCTCGGTCCCGCTCCGCCTCCAGGGCGGGCCCCAGGATCGCGCGCAGCGTCCCCGCGTCCATGCCCTGGAGCCCCAGCAGATCGCGCGTTGTCGATGTCGCCGTCGCGTTCATGCGGGCATCATACGAAACCCCCTCCCTCTCCCTCAGGGAGAGGGTGGCCCGGCGCAGCCGGGTCGGGAGAGGGGCCGCACGGAGCGATCAACACGAAAAGATCAAAGTCGATGAGCCACAATGCGATGCGCGTCACCGAAGAGAGCACGACAAAGTTCCAATCGCCCCTCGCCGCGGCCCTCTCCCGGAGGGAGAGGGAGGCAAGACATCCGCGCACATCAAGTTATTTCACCGCCCCGCCAGCCCCGAGTCCGCCACCACGTCGATCGGGATCACCGCCTCGGCCGTCGCGCCCGCCACCTCGTCCACCACCGTCACCTTCAGCCGGTACGAACCCACCGTCAGCGTCTGCGGCAGCTCGATCAGCTGCACCAGGAAGAAATCCCGTCGCTCGTTGCGGCTGAACTCGTCGATCGGCTGGTCCGCCTTGCGCCACGCCAGCAGCCCGTCCGCGTCGTGGTACAGGCTCAGGTCCTGCCGCAGCCGGACGCGCCGCCCGATCTCCCCGCTGGGGCCGGTCCCGGGCTCCGAACGGAAGTCCGCCAGCTCCGTGTACACGATCATCCGGTGCGTCCGCCCGGCCAGCAGCGTGTTCGAGCGGAACTCCTCGTACTGCCCGAACCCGTCCACACGCACGCACAGCGCCGCCGTCGGGATCGACAGCGCCCGCCACGACTCCAGCCGATCCGGCAACCCTTCAATCACGCGCTGCACGCTCAGCAGGTCGTTCGGATCGCTCGCCAGCCGCTCGCCGGCCTCGCGGAACAGGTCCCGGAACGCGACCAGCAGCTCCCGCTCGCGCACAGTCAGCCAGGGCATCGACGCCGGGTCCGGCGCCACGCCCCGCTCGATCATCTCCAGCGCGTCCAGCTTCGCCATCGCCGAAACCGGCGAATCCGAGGCGTCCGCCTCCGCGCGCAGCAGCGTCGCCAGCTCCTTCGTCAGCCGCTCGATCCGCTCCGCTCTCGTCGGCTCCCGCGTCGGCTCGATGGCATGCGCCGCCGGCTCGTCCTCACGCTCGACCACCACCGGCGTGCGCTCGATCGACGCGGCGACCTGATCGACCGCGGGCGTCTGCTCATCCGTATTCGTGTCAACTTTCGGCTCGCGCCGCTCGATCGGCAGCGTCTGCAGGTCCTTGAGCGCCTCCGCGTTCGCCGTCAGGATCGCCTCGATGTCCGGAGGTGGGTCCTGCTGGTCCGCGTCGTTGCTTGCCGACCCGCCGCCCGCCAGCGGCGCCGGCGCCGACTCCCCGGGCCCCGCCGTCAGCGCGCCGGAGCCAGACCCGCAGCCGCCGATCCAGAGCAGGATCAGCCCCGCGACCAGCGAACACTCCGGCAACCGTCGATTCCGCATCCCACAGGCTCCGCCCGATGCTCAGAGACAGCCCACCGGCTCCGCCGGCGCCGCGCGACAACGCGCTTCTCCCGTTTCCATCGACCGATCCTCAGGCCCCGCTTGCGAATCGGGCCACCAGCCGCTCCAGCGACCGCCTCGCGTCCGCCCGGCCCGACTTGATCATCGCGTCGTTCTCCACCGCATCGACGAACAGCGCCCCCCACACCCGCGCGGGCTTGGATCCCGCCGCCCGGATGATCGGCTCCGTCGAGGGGCCCCACAGCTTCGCCGACTTCGCCGCCTGGAACCCGTTGACGCCGCCGGCCATCAGCCGGGCCACCGAATGGATCTTCCGCAGCAGGTCCGTCACCACGAACGACAGGAACACCGCGTCGTGCCGCGACACGTCCAGAGCCTCACGCAACGCCCGGAAGCGGTCCTCCGCCCGCCCCGAGAGCAGCGCCGACTGCAGCAGCCACGCCTCCTCCTCGCGCGTCATTCCAACCAGCTCGCGCACAAGCTCCGCCGTCACCGTCCCGCCGTCGCCCGCCGCCGAGGCCAGCTTCCGCGCCTCCGCGTCCAGCCGGCCCAGACCCACCCCCGCCCTGCCGACCAGCGCCTCCGCCGCGTCGGGCTTCATCGTCACGCCGTACCGCTTGCTCGCCCGGTTGACGACCCACTTCAGCGCCTTGGCCGGCGTCACCACGTCGCACTTGCGGATCACCCCGCCGCCCTCGACGATCAGCTTGTCCAGCTTCCCCGCGCGCCACGTGTCGCACCGCAGCGCCAGCGTCGCCGACTCGCACGGCGCCGACGCGTAACGCTCCACGATCGCCCGGTTCCCCTCCTTCACGAACTCATCCGCGCCATCGACGATCACCAGCTTGTGCTGCTGCAGCAGCCCGAAACTCCGGCACTCGTCCAGCGCTTCCGCCGGCGGCGTTTCCTTGCCCTCGAAACGCACCACCTCCACCTCGCCGAACGCCTCGGTCAGCGCCTCGCGGAGCCGGTCCGTCTCGAGCGAGCGGAGAAACTCCTCCTTGCCGCTGAGCACGACGATCCGCATCGTCGCGTCCAGCGCGACGTCCGCCGACTTCGACGATGTGGCCTTCGTCTTCGCCATCGCCGTACCGTAGCGTGCCCGTCCGCCCCGTCACAGCGAAAACACCACCCGCCCACCACCGCCACCCCCCCCGGCGCCATGCCCAAGCTCCCCCGATGCCGCTACTCCCCCTACGCCCTCCGCGCCGCCCTGCGCACCGGGCGGCCCCCCGGCGGCGAGCGCGTTGTCGGCTGGGGAGCCGCCGCAAGAGAGCACGACGCCGGTCGGCAGGCCGCCAACATCGCCTTCGGCCTGCTGCCCATCATCGGCGACCTCGCCTGGCTCTTCACCGACAACAAACGCTGGCTCCAGCTCGTCCTGACCGACCGCAGGCTGCTGATTCTCTCGACGCTCAGCCCCGTCGTGGGACACGAGCCCGAGCACGGCCCGACCTGCATCGACATCGAACTGCTCGACATCGCCCACCTCGACGAGCCCGGCGCCTTCCGCATCGCCGGCCTCCACCCCGAAACGGGCATGCCGCGCCTCACGCTCAGCCTCAAGATCGAACTCGGCTCCGAACAACACACCCCGCAGGCCAACCTCGATCGGGGCCTCCGGCTCCTTGCTGGTGGCGCCGATTCCGAGCCCGATTTCCACGGCTCACCGCACAATCCCGGGGCCGAATCGTGGGAGCCCCGGCCCTCGCGCTGGACCTGACCGAACCCCCCGCAACCCCCCCGAAACACGCCCGGGACGGGCTCGCCAGGGGCCCGGGGCGCACTACACTGTGTCCTTGCGCCGGCGGGCGCGCGGGGGTCAACGCCCCCGCGTCACGGTGGGACCGGCAACGCCCGCCCGACGCCGCGACAACACGTCGCGATGCCTGTACACGCCACAACCGACGACCGGCACGACGCCGGACGCCGGGGAGGCTCCATCGACCTCGCCACGAAGGAGATCGCCGAACCATGCCCGCCTACACCACCGCCGACATCCGCAACGTCACCTTCCTCGGCCACGGCGGATCCGGCAAGACCACCCTCGTCGAGCACCTCCTCGAACTCGCCGGCGTCATCCAGAAGGCCGGCTCCGTCGAGAGCAAGAACACCGTCACCGACTACGAAGAGGAAGAGCACCACCACGGCCACTCCCTCTCCAGCGCCCTCGTCCACTTCGACCACCAGGGCAAGCACGTCAACCTCATCGACACCCCCGGCATGCCCGACTTCATCGGGCAGGCCGTCATCACGCTCCCCGCGGTCGAGGCCGCCGCGATCGTCGTTGACGCCACCAAGGGCGTCCAGACCATCACCCGGCGCATGATGCTCCAGACCCAGCGCCGCAAGCTCCCCAACTTCATCGTCATCAACAAGATCGATCACGCCGAGATTGACCTCGAGGGGATCATCGAGAACATCCAGAACTCCTTCGGCGCCCAGTGCCTGCCCATCAACCTCCCCGCCAACGGCGCCACCGAGGTCGTCGATGTCTTCGACCACGAGTCCGGCGAGGCCGACTTCTCCTCCGTCGCCGAGGCGCACACCGCCATCGTGGACCAGGTCGTCGAGGTCGATGACGCCATCATGGAAAAGTACCTGGGCGGCGAGAAGCCCAGCCACGACGACCTCCACCGCGTCTTCGAGAAGGCCCTCCGGGAGGCCCATCTCACCCCCATCCTCTTCACGTCCGCGCGCACCGGCGCCGGCGTCAAGCAGCTCCTCGACTTCATCGTCAACCTCTGCCCCAACCCCCTCGAGGGCAACCCGCGCCCCTTCTACACCGTTGACGCCGAAGGGAACGAGCAGGACTTCACCTACACCCCCGACCCCGCCAAGCCGGCCATCGCCCACGTCTTCAAGGTCACCTCAGACCCCTTCGTCGGCAAGCTCTCCTGCTTCCGCGTCCACCAGGGGACCATCGCGCACAACTCCCAGGCCTTCCAGAACGACAGCAAGAAGGCCATCCGCATCGGCCACATCTTCAAGCTCCAGGGCAAGGAGCACAAGGAGATCGACAACGCCATCGCCGGTGACATCTGCGCCGTCGCCAAGCTCGAAGACCTCCACCGCGACGACACCCTCCACACCGACCACGCCCACGACGGCGTTCACCTCCGCCCGCCCGCGCTCCCGAAGCCCATGTACGGCCTCGGCATCACGCCCAAGAGCCGGGGCGATGAGACCAAGCTCGGCTCCGCGCTCACCAAGCTCCAGGCCGAAGACCCCACCTTCCACGTCGAACGCATCGCCGCAACCAAGCAGACCGTCGCCAAGGGCATCGGCGAGCTCCACCTCCGCATCATCCTCGAGAAACTCAAGAACCACTTCGGCGTGGACGTCGAGACCGAGCCACAGAAGGTCGCCTACAAGGAGACCATCTCCGCCAAGGCCGAGGGGCACCACCGTCACAAGAAACAGACCGGCGGCGCCGGGCAGTTCGGCGAGGTCTATCTCCGCGTCGAACCCCTCGAGAACGACCACGAGGTCGGCTTCGAGTTCGTCGATGACACATTCGGCGGCTCCGTCCCCAAGCAGTTCATGCCCGCCATCGAGAAGGGCGTCAAGCAGGTCCTCCAGCACGGCGCCATCGCCGGCTACCCGATGAACGGCATCCGCGTCTCCGTCACCGACGGCAAGTATCACCCCGTCGATTCCAAGGAGGTCGCGTTCATCACCGCCGGCAAGCGCGCCTTCATCGACGCCGTCCAGAAAGCCAAGCCCGTGCTCATGGAGCCCTTCGTCGAGCTCGAGATCACCGCCCCCCAGCAGTACATGGGCGACCTCACCGGCGACATCGCCGGCAAGCGAGGCCGCGTCCAGGGCACCGACATGCTCCCCGGCGACATGTGCATGATCTCCGCCGTCGCCCCGCTGTCAGAGGTGCTGACGTACGCCACCCAGCTCAAGTCCATCACCGGCGGCGCCGGCGCCTTCACCATGGACTACTCCCACGACGAGCGCACCCCGCCCAACGTCCAGCAGGAAGTCGTCGCCTCCTTCAAGCCACACGACGAAGAGGACTGAGCCGCGCCGGCGCGCCATCCGAGGCGACAACGAGACACGCCCGGCCGAGATCGCGACGGACCGCCGCCACGCCGAACGCCGGAGACCGGTCGCGAATGATCAAGTACATCGGCTCCAAGCGGGCCCTCGTCCCGACCATCCTGCGCGTCATCGAGTCGTTCACCGGCGCCGAGTCCGTCGTGGACTTCTTCTCCGGGACCTCGCGCGTCGGGCACGCGCTCAAGCAGCGCGGCTACCGGGTCATCGCCAACGACCTGATGACCTACGCCCACACGCTCGGCCTCTGCTACGTCCAGGCCGACCTCGACGACGTCCTCGACGACGCCGAGCGGCTGCTCGCCGAGTTCCGCCGCCTCCCCGGGAAACCCGGCTACTTCACCGAGACGTTCTGCGTCCGGAGCCGGTTCTTCCAGCCGAAGAACGGCGAGCGCATCGACGCCATCCGCGACGCGATCGCCGCCAGGGGGCTCGAGCCGGAACTCGAAGCCGTCCTGCTCGTCGCGCTCATGGAGGCCGCCGACCGCGTGGACTCGACCACCGGCCTCCAGATGGCCTACCTCAAGCAGTGGGCGCCGCGCGCATCCAACGACCTCGAACTCCGCATGCCCGCGGTGCTGCCGCGCCCCGCGGCAGGCAAGGGCGCCGCCCACCAGCTCGAGGCCTGCGACGCCGCGGACCGCCTGACCGCCGACGTCGCCTTCATCGACCCCCCCTACAACCAGCACAGCTACCTCGGCAACTACCACGTCTGGGAGTCGCTCGTCCGCTGGGACAAGCCCGAGGTCTATGGGATCGCCTGCAAACGCATCGACTGCCGGGAGCGCAAGAGCGACTTCAACAGCAGGAAGAAGGCGCACGACAAGCTCCGGGACTTCCTCGACCGCGTGCGCTGCCCGCACCTCGTCGTCTCCTTCAACAACGAGGGGTACATCGCGCAGCGCGACATGGAATCCATGCTCGCCCGCCACGGGCGGGTCATCACTCTCGAGCAGGACTACAAGCGGTACGTCGGCGCCCAGATCGGCATCCACAACCTCAAGGGCGAACGCGTCGGCAAGGTGTCACACCTCCGCAACAAGGAGCTGTTCTACGTCGTCGTCCCGCACGACGCGCCCGAGAACCTCGAAGCGACGCTGCGCCAGCAGCGCGAACAACTCCTCTTCGGCTGACCGCTCTCACCCCCGGTCGTCGTTCACCTGCGCCTGCCGTGTCGCGATCCGCTCCTCGATCGCCTCCAGCACGCGCTCGTGCCGCTCCAGCCGGACCCCGAGCCGCTCGCGCTCCGCGTCGTCCCTGGCCGCCTTGAGCTCCGCCTTGACCGACTCGATCGACGCCGCCGCCTCGGCCCGTTTCTCCCGCAGCGTCTCGATCTTCTCCGCCTCCTCCGCCTTCTCGAACATGATCGACTCGGGCGCTGCCCCGTCGGATTTCTCCGGCGCCCCCCGCCGCGCCGGCGCTCTCGGGATCACCCGCTCGCCCTGCATCATCGGCCGCTGGTTCATGAACGTGGGTGAGACGATCTCCACGCCGCCCCCGTGCAGCGCGTCGAGCATCGCCCGCCGCAGCTTGGACCTCGTGGACAGCAGCTGCTTGACCTCCGGCTCGAACCCCGCAGCTCGGTAGGTCACCGAGAAATCCCCCAGCTCGACGATCTGCACGAACCCGTCGCTCAGCCCCGCGCGGCCGATCGCCTCCAGCAGCAGGTCCTCGATCACCGCGTGGTGCGTGTCGTACCCCAGCGAGACCTGCGCGCTGATGATCGTCCCCGACGCCGACACCACCTTGACCGGGTTCGTCACGAGGTACATGTTGGGCAGCGTGCTCAGGTCGCGGTCCTCGGTCTGGATCTCGACGTGGAACAGCCCGCGCTCGGTGACGCGCCCGAACTGCTCGCCCACCTGGATGAAGCACCCCAGCCGGATGTTGTCCACCGCGCGCAGCATCAGGCCCGCCATCATGTTGCCCACGAACGTCGTGGACGCCAGCGTCAGCGCCGCCGTGATCGCGATCCCCAGCAGCCCCAGCAGCTGCCCCTCCGTCGATTCCTCAACAGGCAGCGTCAGCACCACCACGATCACACCGACCAGCGACAGCGCGAGCATCGTCACCTGCCGCCGGATCCGCCACGATTCGCGCCTGCGCGCGCGCAGCGCCAGCGCGCGATCGACGCCCAGCAGCGCCCCCACCACCAGCACGACCACGACCAGCGACAACACCGCCGGCGGGACCGAGCCCGGCAGCCCGCCATCCCGGGCGCCCGCCGCCTGCGCGATCACTTCCGCTGCTCCCGGTGGATCAGCTCCGGCGCCTTCTGCCGGACGCTCGTCCCCTCCGCCACCGACTTCGTCAGGAACACGCCGCCGGCGATCACGCAGTCATCGCGGATGTACGTGTCGCCGCCCAGGATGACCGCGCCGGCGTAGATCGTCACGCGGTCGCCGATCGTCGGGTGCCGTTTCTGATCGCGGATCAGCCGCCCCCGCTCGTCCTTCGGGAAGCTCTTGGCGCCAAGCGTGACGCCCTGATAGATCTTCACGTCGTCGCCGATGACCGTCGTCTCGCCGATCACCACGCCGGCGCCGTGGTCGATGAAGAACCGCCGCCCGATCTGCGCGCCGGGGTGGATGTCGATCCCCGTCCGCCGGTGCGCGCGCTCCTGGATCAGCCTGGGCAGCATCGGGACACCCAGCACACGCAGCGCGTGCGCCACCCGGTGCGCGAAGACCGCGTCGATCCCCGGGTAGCACAGGATGATCTCGTCCACGTGCGTCGCCGCGGGGTCGCCGTCGTACGCCGCCTGCACGTCCTCGACCAGCATCATCCGGATCGCCGGCAACTCTCCGACGAACGCCTCGGCCATCGTGTGCGCCTTCGCGTCGCAGTCCTCGTCCGGCGTCGCCTCTCCGCAGCCGTCCGTGTCCCCCAGGTCCGGGTGATACCGCAGCGCCCCGCGGATCTGCTCGGCGCACTTGGCCCGGACGATCTCCACCAGCGATCCGATGTGCGCGTGCAGCGACTCGGCCCGCAGCCCCCGCTCGCCAAAGAAACCCGGGAAGACGATCTGCCGGATCAGCTCGATCAGCGACCCGATCGCCTCGGGGCTCGGGATCGTCACGTCCCCGAGATGCCGGGTCCTCGGCTCGCTCAGGATCGTCCCGACGAGCCGCTCGACGACCGCATCGTGCGCCTCGTGCGAAGCCCCGGCGCCCCGCGGACCGCCGCCCTCACCATTCGATTGGCTCATGGCCGCATCCTACGCCCCGCAGGCCCCACACCGCCCGGCGCCGCCCTTGAAGGAGATCGCCCGCCATCCCGCCAGCGCACAAAAAAGACCCGCCCCGGCCACGTGATCCCCGGGCCGCAGGTGCTCGAACCCCGAGATCAGGTGGGCGCCTGACCGATGCTCCCAGCCTTCCGCTCAGTGACGGCCTGGCTATCGGCTCCGGTTCGAGGGCTCCCTCGGGGTTCTGAAAGGTTCGAGCACGTGATCGGCCTGGGGCGCAGCGTCGGGGCGAGCCTCCAGCCCGAACATACCTCCCGCCGGAACCGGGGTCGAGGAACTTGCGAACTTTTCACCGCAGATTCACCGCTTCGCCGATGATTTCCAGCATCGCCGAACGCACCGTTTTTCCCCAAGGATCCTGGAAATTTCTTGACCCGGCCCGGACCGTCCGCTACACCCGACCCCTCGGCCCCGGCGCCGCCCGGACCGGCCTACGATTCGCGTTCAAGGATCCACCATTCGCACCGCACCCAAAGGCGAACACCATGCGCAAGAACACTCTCGTGAAGACCCTCGCCATCGCCTCCCTCGGCGCCATCCTGACCATCCCCGTGGGCTGCGCTGCGACGGATCCCTCACCCAGCATGGTCGCCCTGGGACGCAGTGACGCCGAGATCAACAAGACCTACACCATGACCTACGAGACCAACATCCGGCAGATCATCGACGACCTCGAGCGCGCCTTCTACACCGACCGCCCCAGCAGGCTCTCGCCCGTCAATCTCCCCTACTGACGCCCCGACGCCGCTGACCACGAACCACCAGCCCCGCCGCGACACCGGCGGGGTTTTTTCATGCCCCACGCTCGATTCCCCGCCCCGCACCGGCGATGATCCACAATGCCGGTCGTCCGCGCGATCCAGACATTCCTCAGCCCCCAGTCCATGCCGAGGATGTCCCGACGCGCCTACGTCTGGGAGCTCCGCAGTGCCCTTGCCTCCCCCGCGGCCCTCGCCTGCATCGAGGTCGGCGTCATCGGCGTCATCGCCGCCAAGGCCTTCGACGCCTCCGACCTCGTCATCACCACCATCGCCGCCTCGCCGGCCCTCGCCAACGCCCTGACCGCCGTCTGGACCCACGTGATCACCGGCCGCGACCGCGTCCGCGCCGTCGTCCTCTTCCAGCTGGCCATCGCCGCCCTGATCGTCGCCATGGCGATGCTCCCCCAGGGCGGCGCCTGGGCCTGGCCGCTCGTCGGGCTCATGCTCCTGGCCCGCTTCGCCATGACCGGCATCTACGCCGCACGGACCGACATCTGGCGCAGCAACTTCCCCCGCGCCGAGCGCGCCCGGGTCACCAGCCGCATCACCGTCATGATCTCCACGGTCATGAGCCTCGCCGCCATCGCCATCGGCGCCGCCCTCGATTACGCCGACCACCCCGCCTCCGACATCACCGTCGGCGCGATGTTCCGCGTCCTCTTCGTCGCCTGCGCGCTGATCTCCCTCGTCGGCTCCTGGGCCTTTGCGCACGTCCGCTGGCGCCGGGGCCCGATGATCCGCCGCGAGGAACGCGAGCCCGCAACCGACCACGACAAGCTCGTCGCCAGCCCCCTGGGCATGCTCCACGTCCTCCGCACCGACCGCGACTTCCGCCGCTACATGACCGCGCAGTTCGTCATCGGCGTCCCCAACCTCGCCGCGATGGCGCCCTTCATCATCGCCATCGAGGAGGACATGAGCCTCGGCTACACCCGCGCCTTCATCCTCACCACCGTCCTCACGCTCGCCCTGCCCATCGTCGCCATGCCCCTCTGGGCGAAGCTCTTCGACAAAGTCCACGTCATCCGCTTCCGCGTGTACCACTCCTGGTTCTTCGTCGCCGCCAACGCGCTCATGGGCGTCGGCATCCTCACCCACAGCTACGCCATGCTCGTCGTCGCGCGGACCATCCTCGGCATCGCCTTCGGGGGCGGCATCCTCGCCTGGAACCTCGGGCACCACCACTTCGCGCCCAAACGCCTCGCCCGCGTGTACATGGGCGTCCACGTCACGCTCACCGGCGTCCGCGGCGCCTTCGCGCCATTCCTCGGCACACTCCTCTACACCGGCGCCATCGGCGCCGGCGCCTTCAACATCACCATGCCCCCCCTCGGCGGCTGGGCCTTCGTCGCCCTCGCCGCCGTCTCCACCTACGGCGCCCTCCTCTTCCTCAGGCTCCACCTCGCGACCCGGAGCGAACAGCGCGACGCCGCCGACCACACCACGCCCGCCTGAATCGCACGAAAAAACCCTCCCCGCGCGGGCGGAGAGGGCGCAGTATTCATCAACAGCTCCGGGGACCCGGGCGCGATCACTTCGCGGTGTACTGACCCCGCGAGACCTTCTTGATCTTGTCGCTCTTGAGCAGCGTCGCGTTGACGATCGTCCGGAAGTTCGCCGCGGTGGTCTTGTACCCGTTGGCCTGCACCGCCTTGGTCACGTCCGTCACGGACATCGTCCTGCCCTTGAGCGTCGCGACCAGCGCCTCCTCGAGGTTCGACGAGTTCCGGTAGCGCTTCCCGCCGCCGGCCGGCATCCGCCTGGCCTTGGCGCCGCGCCCGCGAGGGGCCGCGCCGGGCCCGCCGCCGATCTCCGCCATCTCGGCCTCGATCGCCTCGAGCTTCTCCAGCAGCGCCGCATGCTGACGCTGCAGCGCCGGCAGACGCCGCTGACGACGCGCCAGCTCCGCGGCCAGCTCGATCGTCGTCATCGCCGACACCGACTTCGTGCGGCGGGCCGCCGTCCGCTTCTTCTTCCCCGCGCCCCGGCGCGCGACCGGTTTACGGCGCGTCCCCTTGGCGCGGGTCGCCTTCTTCCTCGCGGCCTTCTTCCGTGTGGACTTCTTCCGTGTCGTCTTCTTCTTCGTGGCTGCCATCGGCGCCCGCCTTTCTTGCTTGCCGCGGTGATCTGGCGCAGAACGACACCGGCGATTGCGATCGCCGACGCTGCGTTTCATGATCCCGCGATGATGCTGTGAACTCCGCCAATCCGGCGGATGCATGGTTCGAGCAAATCCTGACTCGATCAGACCCCCCGGAACACGCACAGGGGATCCAACATCATATCCGAAACAAGTTGCAATGTCACATCAACGCGAGCTTGAAACACGCGGCGCCCGCCCGGCCCCGGCCCGCCAACGCCCCGGCTCCAACAGAACCCAAACGCAATCGCTGCGCGGGAACCGCCCCGTTCAACCGCGCGTCGTCGCCACGACCCAGTCCACCAGGTCCTGCAGCGCGTGCGGATCGAACGTCTCGTGGATCGTGTCGTACTCCGACAGCGCGCCCGTTTCGGCGTTCTGGAACAGGTGGTTCAGCCCCGGGTACCTGCGGACCGTCACGCGCCCGTTCCCCGCCGCCTCCAGCGCCCCGGTGATCGCCGCCAGGTTCGTGTCCGGCAGCACCTGCGAGTCCAGCTCGCCGTTCATCACCAGGATCGGCTGCGAGACATGATCCAGGAACGCCGCCGGGTCCAGCGTCAGCAGCGTCTGCATCCACTTCGAGCGGAACACCGACATCTGCTGCCGCGTGACCTGGTCGATCTGCGACTCCTGCATCATCGCCGCCTGCTCGGCCATCTGGTGCACCACCAGCGCCCGCATCGCCGCGGCCTGCTCCTCCTCCGACGCCCCCGACTCGACAAGATCAAACAGCGCCGTCTGCAGCTCCCGGTTCCGCGCGACGAACGACTCCTCCCTGCCCCCCAGCCGCAGCGTCTTTTCCGCTTGGCCCAGCAGCGTCTCCCGACCGGTCAGCCCCATCCCGGCGAGCGTCACCACGAACGCCACCTCCTTCCGGGCCCTGGAAGCGACGATCGCCGCCGTCAGCCCGCCCTCTGAATGGCCGATCAACCCAACCTTCGACGCGTCGATCTCCGGACGCCCGCGAACGTAATCCACCTGCGCCATCGCGTCGTTGGCGAAGTCGTACGAGTCCGACGCCGCGAAGTCGCCCCCCGACGCCGCGATCCCCCGATCGTCACACCGCAGCGACGCGATCCCCGCGCGCGCCAGCGCATCGGCGATCACCGCGAACGGCTTGTGCTCGAACAGCGTCTCGTCCCGGTCCTGAGGTCCCGAACCAGTCAGCAGCACCGCGCACGGGTACGGCCCGTCGCCGAACTCCCCCGCGTCCGGCAGCGTCAGCGTCCCCGCAAGATCGTGCGTCGTCATCCCCTGGGGCGCCACGCGGACTTCGACCGATTCATTCCGATACGGGAACGGCGGCCTCGGCGTCTGCGGCCGGCGGTCCTGCGCCGACGCCACGATCGCCTCCTCCGTCGTCCGGTCAAGCGTCACGGGAAACGTCCGCCCCGCCTGCCGCATGATCCCCGACGCGTGCTCGCCCGACTTGTCGAGCACCAGCTCGAACGAGGGGATCAGATTCTCCGGCATCCCCGGGAACGGCAGCGTGAACTCCATCGCCGTCTCGGACCGCGCAAACCCCGCCACCACCACCCCCGCGAATCCCTGCTCCGGGATGTCCACCGTCCCGGCCCACGAGCCGTCGGCGCCCTCCTGCAGCCGAAGCGTCAGCACCAGCGTCGGGCCCTGGAGCTGCACACTCCCCGCCCAGACCTCAGGCCCGCCCCCGTCCGCAACCGCAGCGTCTCCAGCCACGCAGGCGAACGCCGCCGCGACAACCATCCCCACCGCCCGCAGCCGATTCCGAAGTTCAAGCATCGTTCGATTCTCCGTCCCGCACATTGGATCACACCGACGCCGGTCTCACGAGATGCACTCTAAGGACCAGCCAACGATCTGTCGCACCAGCGCTCCCGCCCACCCCCACGCCCGGGATGAGCGGAGCGAATCCCGGGATCCGTCCACTGCAACCCCCCTGCTACACTCGCGGGGTGACGAATCCCCCAAGTCAGATCGGCCCCTACACGATCGACCGCGAGATCGGCCGCGGCGGCATGGGCGTGGTCTATCTCGGGCACGACACCCGGCTCGGCCGCAACGTCGCCATCAAGGCGCTGCCCCAGGAACTCGCCGCCGACCCCGCGCGCCTCGAACGCTTCGAGCGCGAGGCCCGCGTCCTCGCGCAGCTCAACCACCCCAACATCGCCGGCATCCACGGCGTCGAGGAGCACGACGGCGCGCGCTACCTCGTCCTCGAGCACGTCCAGGGCGAGACCCTCGCCGACCGCCTCGACCGCGGCCCGCTCCCGATCGATGAAGCGATCGAGATCGCCGTGCAGATCGCCGCCGGTATCGAGGCCGCGCACGAGGCGGGCGTCATCCACCGCGACCTCAAGCCCGGCAACGTCATGGTCACCCCCGACGGCAGGGCCAAGGTCCTCGACTTCGGACTCGCGCGCACCGAGGAAGGCCAGTCCAGCACAAGCCAGAGCGAGGCAGCGACACTCACCAGCCCCGCCATCGCGCACTCGCCGACGATCCCGGGCGTGATCCTGGGCACCGCCGCGTACATGAGCCCCGAGCAGGCGCGCGGCCGCCGTGTGGACAAACGCACCGACATCTGGTCCTTCGGCGTTGTCCTCTACGAGATGTGCACCGGCGTCGGGCCGTTCATCGGTGAAACCGTCACAGATTCCATCGGCGCGATCCTGCACAAGAACATCGACCTGAACGAACTCCCGCCGCAGACCCCCACCCGCGTCCGCCGCGTCATCACGAGATGCCTCCAGCGCGACAAGCAGAAACGCCTCCGAGACATCGGCGACGCCATCGTCGAACTGCAATCAGAGACCGACTATGCCCCGACGCTCACCGCTGCGGCGCCGGCGTCGCGCATGCCCTGGCTTATCGCGGCGGCCGCGATCATCCTCGCGGTCGTCGGGTTCTTCGGTTCGAGCCTGCTCTCGACATCCGCGCCCGAACCACCGCGCTCCATTGTCAAGTTTACCTTCGCACCGCTCGAAGACCCGGGCGTCGCCGGCGACCGCTTCGCGCAGGGCGTGCTCCTCTCGCCTGACGCATCGATGGTCGCGTACAACCTGGCGAACACCTCGTGGGGCGCCAGCGACACCATCTGGATCCGCAGGCTCGACCAGCTCAACCCCAGATCCATCAAACTCCCCTTCGATGCTTACCCAGTCTGTTGGAGCCCAGGCGGCAGATCGCTCGTCGTGCGCAAGGGCGGGTTCATCAACAGCGAACTCTGGAGCGTCGGCATCAACGGCGCCGCGCCGAGACTGATCGGAGCCCTGCCGAAGGGCAGTTGTTTCCTCTGGAAGCAGGGCGTTGCACCGCTCGACGACAACATGTTGCTCGTCAGCATGGCCCGCTCCGGGATCTACACCATGCCCCTCCGAGGAGGGATTCCAGAGCCTCTTCTGACTACATCCGACACGGAATTCGCCGTCTGCGCGACTCCGCTGCCGGGAACCAGCGCCATTCTTTTCGCCGACACCGCGAACGGCCGCCTCGAAACCCTCGTCAACGGCAAGCGCATGCCGCTGTTCGATCTCGACGGAGATCGCATCGAGAACGTCAGTTACTCGAACTCCGGACACATACTCGTATCCATCTGGGATGGCAGGCGCAAGCGCGGCGTCTGGGCGATACCCTTCAAACCGGAGTCGCTCGACATCACCGGCGAACCCTTCTGGATACTCCCGTTCGGAGATGTCTCCTGCTCAGCCACCGGCGCGATGGCGTTCTGTCCGCGCGAGGCGCAACCCCCAGAGCCCCGGAGCCTCGTCTGGGTCAACGAACAGGGTGAAATCGAAGGCGACAACATCGGGACCCCGCTGCTCGAGGCTGGCACCCCGCAACTCACCGCCGACGCAGGCCTGATCGCGCTCGCCGCGACGTCTGATTCCGCTTCCGAAATCCCCGACCTCAATATCTTTGTCGTCAACACTCACACCGGCGCTCGGTACGAACTCGACGACG
Source organism: Phycisphaeraceae bacterium (assembly GCA_020639135.1). GTDB lineage: Bacteria > Planctomycetota > Phycisphaerae > Phycisphaerales > UBA1924 > JACKHE01. The sequence continues at coordinate 499,342 of JACKHE010000001.1, read as the reverse complement.
ACCGGGGCAACGATTACTGGCCGCAGTGGCGCGACGACGACGCTTCGATCATTTACTCCTCCTGGAACGCAGGGATCCGCGACATCCGCCGGCGCGCCGCCGACGGAAGCGACCAGCCGACAACAATCGCCTCGCCGGGTTTCGGGCTCCGCGTCCCTGAAAACGACGCCTACGCGCTCATCAACAACAACGAGTTGTACACCATGCGCAAAGGCGAATCCGACATGCAACTCTTCGATCCCACCCTTATCGATTCATTCGATGTCTCCTCCGACGGCAGGTTCATCGCATGCGCCACAGCGGAAACACCCGGTGTGCGCATCCTCCGCTACCCCGACGGAGGAGGGTTGACCACCGTCACCCTGCTCAAAGCCGACGGCGTCCGCTTCAACCACGACGACACCAGGCTCACCTTCTGGCATGACGGCGCGCTGATGTCCGTTTCACTGGATTGCTCCGGCTCCCTCCCGATCGTTGGCAGTCCCGAGCGGCTCTTCGAAGCGGAGCCCAACAGGCTCGTCACCGGTGATCACTACGATGTCGCCCCCGACGGCAGATTCCTCATGATCCAACGCCCCAGCGAATCATCAGCAACCCATCGACCCCACGATATCCTCATCATTCAGAACTGGGCTGCGGGATACGAGGCCGAACCACGGACCGGAAACTGAACCAAGCGCCGATACCGAACTGATGCGCCCATGAAATGACCGACCCCCCCAAACAACTCGGCCCCTACACGATCGACCGCGAGATCGGCCGCGGCGGCATGGGCGTGGTCTATCTCGGTCACGACACCCGACTCGACCGGCCCGTAGCGATCAAGGCGCTCCCCGAGCATCTCGCGCAGGACCCCGACCGCCTCGCGCGCTTCGAGCGCGAAGCGAAGACCCTCGCCTCCCTCAACCATCCCAACGTCGCAGGAATCTTCGGCGTTGAATCCGACGGCGGCGCGAAATACCTCATCCTCGAGTACGTCGAGGGCGAGACCCTCGCCGACCGCCTCGACCGCGGCCCGCTCCCGATCGATGAAGCGATCGAGATCGCCGTCCAGATCGCCGCCGGTATCGAGGCAGCGCACGAGGCCGGAGTCATCCACCGCGACCTCAAGCCCGCCAACATCAAGATCACGCCCGACGACCGTGTCAAGGTCCTCGACTTCGGGCTGGCCAAGGCCAACGAGGCGCAATCCACCTCCTCCACGAACTTCCCGACGCTCTCCTCCCCGGCGGTGCTCAACTCCCCCACCATCCCCGGCGCCATCATGGGCACCGCGCCCTACATGTCGCCCGAGCAGGCCCGCGGCAGGTCGGTGGACAAGCGCACCGACATCTGGTCCTTCGGGGTTGTCCTCTACGAGATGCTCTCCGGCGTCGGCCCCTTCCACGGCGAGACCGTCACCGACTCCATCGGCGCGATCCTCCACAAGGACCCGGACCGCGCGCTGCTGCCCGCGAACACCCCCCGAGCCGTCCACCGCGTCCTCGACCGCTGCCTCGAACGTGACAGGAACAAACGACTCCGAGATATCGGTGACGCGCGCCTCGAGCTCGAACGCGCCGACCACACCAGGACCGGCGACAACGCCGATACGCCGGCGCCTCCGCGGGGCGTCCACCCCGCGCTCGTCACGCTGCTGATCCTGCTCTTCTCCGCCATCGGCGCCGGCGTCGTCCTCCTGACCCGCACGTCGCCCCCGCAACCACCCGTGGTCCGCGCGACGATCGAGCCGCCGGAGAACGCCGGCGTCGTTTTCACGGGCGACCTCGCCGGCCCCGCCGTGATCGCCCGCGACGGTGGACGCCTCGCCTTCGTGGCGCAAGAGCCGGGCAAACAGCAGCAGCTCTACATCCGTGACCTCGACGCGGAGACGCCCCGGCGCATCAAGGGCGCCGAGGGCGCGATGTTCCCCTTCTGGTCCTGGGACGGCAACGAAATCGGCTACTTCACGGCCGGCGAACTCCGCGTGTACGACACGCTCACGCGCACCAACCGCAGCATCTGCCCCTCGCCGGGAGGCCGGGGCGGCGCCTGGCTCGCCGACGGGACCATCGTCTTCACCCCCGGTTTCCAGTCCCCGATCTACCGCGTCCCGTCCAAGGGCGGCGAACCGACACCAGTCACCGCAATCAACCCTGATCGCCACACCAGCCACCGCTGGCCCTGCCCCACCAGGAACGGCGACAACTTCATCTACATCGCCGTCAGCCACGAGCTCGGCAAGTTCGACGAGAGCGCGATCTTCCTCGCAACACCGCCGGGACAACCGGACATCGAGGTGACTCGCGCCCGGTTCGGCGGCAAAGTCTCCGGCGACCAGCTCCTCATCATCCGGGGCGACACCCTCACCTCGACCACCTTCGACGAGCGAACCGGCCGGCTCACCGGCAGCCCGGAGACGATCCTCACCGGCATCGCGAGCGACCCCGCCACGTGGAACGCCCCATTCAGCGCCAGCGAGACCGGCGTTCTCACCTTCCACAAGCAGACGGACCAGGGACTCCGCGAAACCTCGCCGGGCAGCGCCCCATCGCTGGGCGAAGCGGTGCGCACGCAGCTCATCGCGCGCGACGGCAGGCTGTCCGCCAACATCGCCGACGGCGTCCCCCAGAACTCCCTCGCGATCTCGCCGAACGCGGACTACATCGCCATCAGCGGCAGGCCCGGCGCCAACTCCGCCCGGGATTCGTTCGACATCTGGCTCTACCAGGTCCCGAGCAGCATGTTCGTCCCGCTGGATGACCGGGAGACGGACACCAACGGAGATCCGCTCGACGACGTGCAGCGCAAGCTGAGCCAGCCGCCGCTCAGGCTGACATTCCTCGACACCACCGAGGTCTGCCCCCTCTGGTCCCCGGACGGCGAATGGATCGCGTTCGGCCAGATCGCCCGCATCGGAAACAGCAACACCAACAAGATCTACAAGGTCCGCATCAGCAGCGGCAGCCCCACCCTCATCCTCGAATTCCCCAACGGCTACGAGAACGCCGCCTTCCCCGCCGACTGGTCCGAAGACGGCAGATACCTCATCTATGTCAGGGGCTCCTGGATCGACTCCGGCGACAAGGACATCTACATGCTCGACCTCGAAACGAACGAGAGCACGCCGGTCGTCGCCGGCGAGGGCGACCAGAACGCCGCCGAGATCTCACCCGACGGCAAATGGCTCCTCTACACCTCGAACGAATCCGGGATCACCGAGGTCTACGTCATCCCGTTCCGGCCGGGGTGGCGCGGCGAAGAGGAACGCGGCGAGCCCACCCCCGCAGCAGCCGCGAAATGGCGCGTCTCCATCGCCGGCGCAGGCCGGGCCCGATGGAGCCCGCTCGGCGATGAACTCTTCTACATCGCCAGGAGCAACTCCATGATCGCCGTGCCTGTCCGCACCGAAGGGACCGACTTCATCCACGGCGCCGGCTCCGCGCTCTTCCAGATCACGTTCGACTCCTCATCGGATTTCGACGTCTTTCCCAACGGCAGGGGATTCGCCATCAACGCCCCCTCGGACCGCACTTCCGGGACGATGAACATCCTCACCAACTGGCGCGCACTCCTCGTCCGCTGACCGCGCGATCGCGACCGCCGAGAAGCCGGCGCGCGACGCTCAGTTCACCGCCGCCAGCTCCACTTCCATGATGATCTTCTTGTTCGGCGGGATCTTCCCCCCGTACCCCGGGCGCCCGTAGCCCAGCTCCGGAGGGATCACCAGCCGGCGGACCTCGCCCAGACGCATCCCGCGGATGCCCTCGTCCAGACCCAGGATCACTGTCCCGTCGCCCACGTACATCTTGTGCGTGTGCTCCTTGGACCGCATGTCGATGACGACCGTCCCGTCCTCGAGCGACACCGTGTAGTTCAGCTCGATCCGCTTGCCCTCGACGATCGGCGCCCCCGTCCCCTGACGAAGCACCGTCACCTGCACCGTCGGCTTCCGGTCGTACGACACCGCAACCGACCGGTCGGAGCAGCCGCCCGACAGCGCCACCGACGCCACCAGCGTGCTCGCTAGCGCCAGCCAGGGGAAACGACGACAGACCTTCATCCTCGACATGCCGGGGCTATCGGCCCGATCGGGGGGCGCCTGCAGCGCCAGCGTCCGCGATAACCGCTATTCCTCGATCCCCAGGTCCCGCTTCGTCAGCAGCGCCTCGAACCGCACCCCCGCGCGCTCGATGTTCTGCCGCGCCCCCTCCAGCCGGTCCACCACCGCGATCACCGCCAGCACCTCCGCGCCGGCTTCCCTGAGTGTTTCGACCGCCTCCACCGACTGCCCGCCGGTCGTCGCGATATCCTCGAGCAGCACCACCCGGTCCGTCGGCGTCAGCTCCCCCTCAAGGCGCTTGGCCGTCCCGTACTCCTTCTTCGAGTTCCGGATGAACACGAACGGCTTGCTCAGCGCCAGCCCCGCCGCCGTCACCAGCGGGATCCCCCCCAGCTCCGCGCCGGCCAGCCGGTCCACGCCGCGGTCGCCGCCCGTCCCTCGGACCTCCGCCGCATCGATGTCCCGGATGCGTTCGACCAGCAGCTCCGTGATAGCGCGAAGCAACTCCGGCTTCGTGGTGAAGCGGTACTTGTCGACGTAATAGTTCGACGTCGCGCCGGAGCGCAGCGTGAACTCGCCCCGGAGGACCGCCGCCTCGCGGATCGCCCCCGCAAGAGCCTCGTGCGTTGTCGTGCTCATTTCACTCGCCTTCGGTTGAGTTGAGTGGCCGCATGAACGGGAACGGGATCACGTCCCGGATCGTGTCGCTGTTGGTCAGCAGCATCACGATGCGGTCCACGCCCAGCCCCAGCCCGCCCGCCGGCGGCATCCCGACCTTCAGCGCCTCGATGAAGTCCTCGTCGAGCGTCCGGAAGGCCCGCTCCTCCTCGTCCGCGCCGCCGAGCTGCTCGCGGAACTTCGCCTCCTGCACGTCCGGGTCGTTGAGCTCCGTGTACGCCGGGCCGATCTCCATCTTCCCGATGAACAGGTCCCACCGGTCCGCCAGATCCGGGTTCGCCGGGTCGGGCCGCGTCAGCGGCGAGATTGCGCTGGGGTACTTTGTGACAAACGTCGGCCGAGCCGGGTCGATCAGCGCCTCGCCGAACTCCTCGAAGAGCTCGTTGATAACGAACGCGTCCGCGAGCCCCTCGTGCTTGAGACCCCGCTCCTTCGCAGCAGCGCGGGCCTTTTCTGTATCAGTCATCGGGAAGCCCATCGCCTTCTCGAAGAGCTCCCCGTACGTCACCCGCGCAAACGGCGAGCCGTAATCGACCATCCACGCCCCGAACGGCAGCTTCACGTGCGCCGGGTCGATGTCCCCGCTCGTCACTTCCTCCGGCGCGCTCTCGACCGCGACAAAGTGCGCCAGCTCCCGCAGCAGCGACTCCGTCAGCTCCATCATCGAATCGCAGTCCCCGAACGCCTCGTACGCCTCCAGCGCCGTGAACTCCGGGTTGTGCCGCCGCGACAGCCCCTCGTTGCGGAAGTTCCGCCCGATCTCGAACACCCGGCGCATCCCGCCCACCAGCAGCCGCTTGAGGTACAACTCCGGCGCGATCCGCAGCGACAGGGGGATGTCCAGCGCGTTCATGTGCGTCAGGAATGGCCGCGCCGCCGCGCCGCCCGCCTGCGTCTGCAGCATCGGCGTCTCGACCTCCAGGAACCCGCGCTCGCGCAGGAACCGGCGCATGTTCGCCACGATCATCGACCGCAGCCGGAGCGTGCGCATCGTGTCGGGGTTCGCGTACAGGTCGATGTACCGCTTCCGGTACCGTGTCTCGACGTCCTGCAGCCCCGCCCATTTCTCCGGGGGCGCCGCCACGGACTTCGCGCCCGGCGCCAGCCGCGACGCCCACACCGTGACCTCCCCCGTCTTCGTCCGCGTCAGCGGTCCCTCCGCGACCACGATGTCCCCCAGGTCCGCCGTCTTGGCCAGCGCGAAGCCCATCTCGTCGCAGTCCCGCTTGCTCACCGCGACCTGCAGGTCCCCCCCGTCGGACGCCGTCTCATCGCGCAGCTGCAGCCACACGAGCTTCCCGTTGTCGCGCAGCAACATCACGCGCCCGGCGATCCGCGCCACCGGGCGCCGATCGACGAACCCGTCCTCCTTGCCGTGCGCCTTCTCGTGCTCATCGGCTTCCGGATCGAACATCCGCCGCGCCTCGGCGCACGACACCAGCCCCGCCTGCGCCAACCCGTACGGGTTCAGCCCCAGCGCCGCGACCGCGTCGCGGTTCTCGCGCCGCTGGGCTTCGAGCCGGTGGACCGTTTCCCCCGATCCCGAGGCCGATGCGGGTGTTGATGGTGTCGCTGACGTGTCGCCCATGGCCCGCATCCTACCCACGCCCGTTCCCCGCGTCAGTCGCCCCGGCGGATGCCGAAAATCAGCCGTCGGCGTACAATGCCGACCCAGCGCAGCAACCACCACGAGCGCCACGGCGCTCCCAGATGAGGAGATCATCGATGAGCATCCTCTCCAATAAGGTCGCCATCGTCACCGGCGCCAGCAGCGGCATCGGTCAGGCCATCGCCGCCGAACTCGGCAGGAGGCAGGTCGCCGTCGTCTGCGCTGCCCGCCGTGTGGACAGGCTCGACAGCCTCGCCACAACCATCACCAGCAACGGCGGCCGAGCCATCGCCGTCCCCTGCGACGTCACCGACCGCGACGACGCCAACAAGCTGGCGCACATGGCCCGGGAGACCTTCGGAGGGATCGACATCCTCATCAACAACGCCGGCGTCATGCCCCTCTCCCACATGGCCAAGAACCGCGTCGAGGACTGGGAGCGCATGGTCAGCGTCAACATCATGGGCATCCTCTACTGCCTCGGCGCCGTCCTGCCGCACATGATCGACGCCGGCGCCGGGCACATCGTCAACGTCTCCTCCGTCGCGGGACGCAAGGTCATCCCCGGCGCCGCCGTGTACTGCGGCACCAAGCACTTCGTCCACGCCCTCTCCGAGGGCCTCCGCTCGGAGCTCGCCGAGAACAACATCCGCGTCACCAACATCGCCCCGGGCTACGTCGCCACCGAACTCCAGAGCCACATCACCGACAAGGACATCCTCGAACGCTTCAAGGCCTACGACAACATCAAGCCGCTGACCTCCGAGGACATCGCCTGCTGCACGCTCCACGCCCTCGAGGCCCCGCCCCACGTCAACATCAACGAGATCCTCGTACGCCCCACCGCGCAGGCCCTGTAACCCCGGGCGTCACAACCCCTTGGCCATCCTCGACCGCTACATCGCCCGCCTCTACCTGACCAACATCGTCGCCATCCTCGTGGCGCTGATGTCATTCGTCGTCGCCGTCGATGTCGTCGTCAACCTCCCCGCGCTCATGGGCGCGGGCCGGGCGATCGCCGGCGACAACGCCCCGGCGCACGAGCTCGCGCTGGCCGTCCTCCGCGTCGTCGCCGGGCTCTGGGGCCCCCGGCTCCTCCAGCTCTTCAGCTACCTCGCCGGCGTCGTGTGCATCGCCGCGATGGGATTCACCTGCGTCAACCTCGTCCGCCGGCGCGAGTGCGTCGCCGTCCTCGCATCGGGCCTCTCCCTCCACCGGCTCTTCGTCCCGTTCCTCGCCGTCGCCCTGCTCGTCACCGCCGCCCAGGCCGTCGATCAGGAACTCCTCATCCCACGAGTCGCGCACAGGCTCCTGCGCAACTACGAGAACGCCGCGACCAGCGCCGGCGCCAACCTCCGCGTCCCGCTCCTGACCGACAGCGCCAACCGGCTCTGGTACGCCGTCCGCTACGACAGCGGCGACCAGCGCCTCGAGGACCTCGCCGTCTGGGAGCGCGACCCCGAGGGCGGCGTCACCAGCCGCATCACCGCCGACGCCGCCAGGTGGACCGGCGCCGAGTGGATGCTCGAACACGGCGTCGCCGAGAACCTCGCCGGCGACCGCGCCCCCATCGACCGCATCGCCACGGACCTCGACCCCACCGCCATCCTCGTCAATCGCTTCAAAGGGTTCGGCCAGAACCTCAGCTGGCGGCAGATCAGCGCCGCCCTCAATCAGCCCGTCCCCGTCAGCGACCGTACCCGCCGAGAGCTCAACACCATCCGCTACGGCCGCGTCGGCATCATGGCCTGCAACCTCCTCACCCTGTGCATCGTCCTCCCGTTCTTCCTCATGCGCGAGCCCCGCGGCATGCTCCGCCAGACCATCAAGGCCGCCCCCGTCGCCGCCGTCGCGCTCATCGGCGCCGTCGTCGCCGTCGCCGCCCCGCCCCCGGGCCTCCCCGTCTGGGTCGGCGCCATGATCCCCGCGCTCGTCCTCATCCCCATCGCCATCGCCACCACATCAGGCCTGCGCACCTGACAGCGCGCAACACAAACACGCCCGGGATGAGCGCAGCGAATCCCGGGATCGAACACATCCATGATTGTTCAGTGATCCGATGACCCGGGCTCCTGAGCCGCGGGACCCGAATCCTCCTCCGCCGGCGCCTGCAGCTTCCGCCGCTCCTCCTCGCGCCACTGCATCGCCTCGGCCGCCGTCCGGCCCTTCATGTTCATCGCGTCGCACATGTCCCGCCCCGGGCCGTCCTCACGCAGCGTGAACCCGTTCATCCCGTCCTGCATCACCATCACGTCCGCGATCTTCCGGTCCGCCGGACCCTTGAGGGTGGTCGCGTCGAATATCACCCAGATGAAGAAGCGCCCCCTGGCCGTCTCGATCCCGATCGGGATCGGCGCCACTTCCTCGTCGAACTGCCCGTGGCCGCCGCCCCGGTTGTTCCCGTTCGATCGCTTAATCGTCTCCACGAACGAGTCGCCGATCGTCCGGAAGTCACGCGACGCACCGCTCACCGATCCCATCTCCTCCCGGCACGCCGCCATGAACACCAGGATCTGCCCGTCTGTCAGGTCGCCGTCCGCGACCGGGTTCAGCGTCGCGCGCATCGCCGCGACATCGTCGGTGTTCACCGACTGCATCGCCGCCTCGCCCACCGGGATCATCTGCTTCGTGTAGAAGTTCCACCCCTGCATGATCCCGGCGCCGATCGCGCCCCAGATCACCGTCGTCATGATCCCGACGATCAACCCCGCGATCGCCGCGCCCCGGCCCGTCAAACGACCGTTCGCACGCGCGATCAGCAGCAGCGACGACGCGCCCAGCACGATCGACAGGATCCCCAGGTACGGCACGCAGCACACCAGCGACACCGCCAGCGACGCCACCGCCAGCGCGCTCGTCCGGGACCCGCGCACAGGCCCGTCACCCAGGTACCCCGCCTCATCGATATACGGATTGCCGCTCATGCGATCACACTACCCCATGTGGGTGCACGGCTCCAACAACGCCCCGCCGCACCCATCCCCGCACCACCTCATTCGGATCCCGATCGATTTCCTTCCGACCCGAAAAAAAAACCGAAACCCGCCGCCCCCGAACCGGAATCACTTGCAAGGTGGGAACGCCAGGCAAGGCGTGCTCGAGCGGGACGACAGACCGGCGCCGACCCCCCGGAACGCGCCGGTCCACGCCTCCGGCGTCCACCCACCCGTACCCCCCGTGACCGGGCGATCCATTCGCCTGTCACACAACGCTCGTCTCCGCCCGAGGCGAGCGTTTTTTCATGCGCCCCGCCCCCCTCTCCCTCCGGGAGAGGGCCGGGGAGAGGGGCGAATGCAACAGCACCCCTATCCCGCAACAAAAACACCGACCACACGCCACCCTGACGTACACTGAACGGGCGCCGAGGTAGTAATCGCGCAGCGATTTCTGCCACGACGAATGCTCTGACCCACATCGAACACAAACATGCTTGCCACATTCATCACCCTGACCATCCTCCTCGCCCTCGCCTGCGTCACCCTCTGGGTACTCCGCGAGCGCCTCCGCGCCGACCTCACCGCCCGCCTGACCAGCGCCGAGAAGGACGCCGCCCTCCTCACCCAGCAGATCGCCGACCACGCCCGGCGCCAGCAGGAGGAGACCGCCAGGTACGAAACCCTCCGCAAGCAGTTCGAGGACACCTTCAACAGCCTCGCCGGCAAGGCCCTCGAATCCTCCTCCGAGCAGTTCCTCAAGCTCGCCAGGGAAAACTTCGCCGCCCAGCACGAGCAGCAGAAGGCCGAGATCGACAAACGCCGCGAGGCCGTCGATCAGCTCGTGAAGCCCATCGGCGAGACCCTCAAGCAGACCCGCGAACGCCTCGACGCCATCGACAAGGCCCACACCGAACGCGCCGCCACACTCGCCGAATCGCTCAAACTATCGACATTGGCGGGTGATCAACTCCGGGCGGAGACCGCCCGGCTCGCCAACGCCCTCTCCAAACCCCAGGTCCGCGGCGCCTACGGCGAGATGCAGCTCGAGCGCATCGCCGAGATCGCCGGCATGCGCGCCTACTGCGACTTCGACACCCAGCACACCGTCACCGACGGCCAGGGCGGACGCCACCGCCCCGACATGGTCGTCCGCCTCCCCAACGAACGCGTCATCGTCATCGACGCCAAAACCAACACCCAGGCCTACATGGAAGCCATCAGCGCCGACACCCCCGAACTGGCGGAGCGCCACCTCCAGCAGTTCGCCGACCACGTCGCCCAGCAGGTGCGCGCGCTCAGCCGGAAGGAATACCGCGACAGCGTCGAGGGCTCGATCGACTTCGTGGTGATGTTCATCCCCGCCGACCAGCTCGTGGACGCCGCCCTGGAGCGCAAGCCCGACCTGCTGGAGGCCGCGTACAAGGACAACGTCATCCTCGCCAGCCCCAGCACCCTCATCGGCCTGCTACGAGCCGTCCACGTCGGCTGGCGCGAAAAGACCCTCTCCGACAACGCCCACGAGCTCTTCACCCTCGGCAAGGAGCTCCACGAACGAGCCGCCACCGCCCTGACCTACGCCGCGGAGATCGGCAAAGCCATCGAAACCGCCGGCGACAAGTACAACAGGTTTGTGGGATCGGTGGAGGGTCGCCTGATGCCGACGCTGAGGAAGTTCGAGGACAAGGGAGCGAAGTCAACGAAGGAGTTGGACGCGATTGCTGCGGTTGAAGTCAGAACACGGGAAATGAAGACACTCACATCGAACGACTGAAGATCGGGTGCCGTGGTAATAATCGCGAAGCGATTATTACCACGACGAGAGTAAGAAGCGAGCTCAATCCAATGCCCACCCACCACACCATCAACTACCTCGAACTCCCCGCCGCCGACCCCGGCGCCACGAAGGCCTTCTTCTCCAAAGTCTTCAACTGGTCCTTCACCGACTTCGGCCCCGACTACTGCGCCCGCGAGGGCGGCGAGATCGACGTCGGTTTCTTCCGCATCGACGACACCAACAAGGCCTCCCGCCAGGCCCTCGGCGCCGCCCTGATCGTCTTCTACTCAAGCGACATCGAGCGGACCCTCCGCGACGTCAAAGCCGCCGGCGGCAGGGTCATCAAGCCCATCTTCGACTTCCCCGGAGGCCGCCGCTTCCACTTCCTCGAACCCAGCGGCAACGAGTTCGCCGTGTGGTCCGACCCCGCCGACTGACCGGGAGCTGCATTCATGAACATCCGCCGCGTCGTCCCCGACATCACGACCGACAGGATCGAAGCGACCCGCGACTTCTACACCGATCTCTTCGGCTTCAACATCGCCATGGACATGGGCTGGTACGTCTGCCTCGCTTCCCCCAGCAACCCCACCGCGCAGATCCAGCTCATCCGGGGCGACGCCGCGGCCAACGCCAACGGCGCCATCTCCATCGAGGTCGCCGACCCCGACGCCATCCACGCCACAGCAACCGCCGCCGGCGCCGAGATCGTGTACCCCCTCACCAACGAACCCTGGGGCGTCCGCCGCTTCTTCGTGAAAGACCCCAACGGCGTAACGATCAACGTCATGCGCCACATCGAGTAGCCCGGTCGCCGAGATAATCCGGCGCCGTGGAATGGCGCAGCCATGCCGCGCCGTTTTCAACTCAACTGATCGAAAGCTCCGGCGCCCGATCCTTCTTCCGCATCGACGCCAGCGCCGCCTGCTTGTCCAGTTGCTCCACCACCCGCTCCAGCTCCTCGCGCAGCTTCCCGCCCGACGTCCCGCCCGACGTCCCATTGGTGTCGAAGTTCGCCGTCGGGTCCCCGCTGTCGCTGTGCTCGCGCAGCGCCATGTTGATCGGCACGGCGCCCAGGAACGGGACCCCCAGCCGCTGCGCCATCCGCTCGGCGCCGCCCCGGCCGAAAATGTCGTACTCCTTCCCGTCGTCCCCGATGAAGTAGCTCATGTTCTCCACGACGCCGATCACCTCCACGCCCAGCGTCTGGAACATCCGCACCGCGCGCACCGCGTCGTCCTGCGCCACCTTCTGCGGCGTGCACACCACCACCGCCCCGTCCACCGCAAGCGTCTGCGCCAGCGTCAGCATCACGTCCCCCGTCCCCGGCGGGAGGTCGATCACCAGGTCGTCCAGATCCCCCCACCGCGTCTGCTCGATCAGCTGCTTGAACGCCCCGTGCGCCATCGGCCCCCGCCAGATCAGCGGCTTCTCCGGCTCGACCAGCTTCCCGATCGTCACCGCCTTGACGCCGTGCACGTTGAAAGGCTGGATCATCCCCTCGTGCACCTGCGGCTCCAGCGCGCCCAGCCCCAGCATCGTCGGGAGTGAGGGCCCGTAGATATCGCCGTCCATCAGCCCAACCGCCCGGCCCTTCCGCGCCAGACCCACCGCCATGTTCACCGCGACCGTGGACTTGCCCACGCCCCCCTTGCCCGCGCCCACCGCGATGATCCGCGAAACATTGGGCAGCGCACTCGGCGCCGGCGCCTGCTTGTGCGCGCCGCCGACCGCGCCCGGGGGCGCCGATCGTTCCGGCGCCGAACCCGGCGCGCCCGCGCTCGCGCCAGCCGCGTCCTCGACGAACGTCGCGTTCACCCGCTCAATCTTCACCCCGTGCTCCGCCGCCGCGCGGTACAGCGCCACGCGAAGCTGCTTCGTCAGCGCCTCCCGGTCCGCGCCGCTCTTGACGGCGACCTCGCACGCGACGATCCCGTCGCACGCGGCCACCTTCCGCACTGCCCCGGCGCCGACCACCGAAGCCACCGCCGCCTGTGCCTGCTCCTTGTTCATGCGCTCCCGCCCGCCTTGCTGAGGCCCGATGCCCGTTTTCGTCCGAAAAAACGCCGGGACACGCCCGGTCGCCACCAGCCGTGGCGCCGCAGCGGATCCGACCGATCATAGTCAGCCCCCCCGCCCGCAATATTCGCCCCGACGCCGCGTTCTCCCCCTGGCAACAATGCCGGATCGGAGCAACAACCATGACAGTCACGACAACCAACCTCCCGAAACGCACACTCCTCGCCGCCGCGGCCGCGTGCGCCGCCATCGCGGGCCTCGCGCTCGCAGCGCCCCCGGAGAATGACACCAACCTCCTCCGCGGCCCCGCGACCGCCGACACCCACGTCCCCGGCTCCAGCGACGCATTCGCCGAACGCCCCATGGCCGGCGGGCCCGAAGCCATCCCCGACGAGCGGCCCATCCCGCTACTCGCCTTCGTCCACGCCGTCCGCGCGCTCGACGCACCCGACACCGACCCCGCGCTCAATCTCAACGACGGCCAGCGCGCCGTCATCGAGGTCATGATCCGCGAGCACGAGCAAGCCGCCGAGGCCTGGCGCGCCGAACACCGCGACGAGATCCGTGACCTCCGCGGCGACTTCCGCCGAGGCGACCAGCCCCGAGGCAACCGCGCCGCCTCCCGAGCAAACCGCGGCGCTAGGCCCGACCGCGCCGGCCAGCCCCTCGACGGACGCATCGACGCGCCCGGCAGAGGCCAACGACTCAACGGCAGAGCCCAGGGCGCCGGCCCGGGACAGGGTCAGGGGCAAGGTCAGGGTCAGGGTCAGGGCCTTGGACAAGGCGCCGGCCCCGGTCAGGGCCTCAGGCAGGGCCCCGCGCAAGGCCCCGGCCAGCCGCTGCTCGACGAGGACGCCAAGGCCAGGCTCCGCGCCCTGCTCGAAACGCGCCCCAGCCCCGAGCCGCAGCAGGCGCAGATCTGGGAAGTCCTCACGCCCCAGCAGCAGGCCTTCGTCGATACGCAGATGCAGCGACAGCGCGAGGATGCGCAGGCCCGCCTTGAGATGCGACGCCTCGACCGAGACGGAGCGCGCCAGCAGCGCAACGAAGGCGCCGCGCGCGGACGCCGCGGCTCCCGCGATCAGGACAGGCCCCGCCGCGGGCTCCCCGAGGGCGTCACGCCCGAGCAGTTCCGCGAGCGCGTGATGCAGCGCATCGAGCAGCTCCCGCCCGAGCAGCAGGAGCAGGCCCTCGAGCGACTGAACATGCTCCTCGACCGCCTGGAGAACCAGCCCCAGCCCCCCGCGGACACCGATCAGATCTGAGTGAACTCTGAATCACACGAACGCCAACGCCCGGGATGAGCGCCGCGAATCCCGGGCTTTTCGTGCGCAGCGGGCCCGCCGCCGTCAATCGATGACGTCGTAGCCCAGCTTCACCGGGTCCGTCGTCAGCGTCGCCATCGACACGATCCCCTCCACGCCCGGCGTCGCGTCCGCCGCGACCACGTCGATCAGCCGCAGCGACACCGTGTCGTTCTCCCGGCTGATGAGCACCTCCGCGCGCGCCGCGCGGATGATCCGGTCGCGATCGCTGATCTCGACATCGATCAGATCCAGCGTCGTCGGGTCGTACGCCTTCGCCTTCACGTCCGTCATCTTCACGAACCCGCCGCTGACGATCTGGCGCACGAAGTCCCGCTTCGCCTCCGCTTCCGTCATCGCCTTGCCCCGGCACCCGCCGGCCAGCAGCGCCGCGGCGCAGAGCATCGCGCCGCACACAACCCGTCGGCCGGCAACCGAAGAACGGTTTCGCATGCCTCTTCCATCGGTGATCCGCGGTCGCGCCTGCACGCCCCGGACGCCGCCGCCAAGGCACGCATTATCGGACCACGCGCGCCGTCCGAAACGATCCGCGATTCCGGCGTAAATCCCCTTGCCAAGGCGCCTTGCCGTCCGGTAAAACTACAGACGACGAGATCCGGCGCGACAACGCCGGTCCGCTCTGGGAGGAGCGTATCCAATGCCGATCTGTGCCCGTTCCCGGCGCTGCCACGCCCGCGCTGTACTGTTCGCATCATCGCTGTGCCTCGCGGCGCCCGCGATCGCCGCGACCGACAACGACCCCGCAAACGACGCCATGCCCGGCGCCGAGATGCTCTTCCCCGAGATCGGCCAGCGCCTGACCACCAGCGCCGAGCTCGTCGCATCCCCCGATCATCTCGACGTGGACTTCTTCATGATCGACGCGCTCGCCGGCGACGTCGTCACCGTCACGCTCGCGCGCATCCAGCCCGACAGCAACGGCCCCGCCAACGACGCGCAGCTCAACCTCCGCCTCCACGCCTACACGCCCAGCGCCGATCTTGTCAGCGCCCCCACCGACGGACAGCGCCCCGCCATGACATTCTCCCCGACGGAAGGCGGCCCCATCTTCATCGGCGTCGGGCTCCTGTGCGACTCCGACCTCGACGGCTTCGACAACGGCGATCCCGGGCACCGCGCCGCCGGCTTCGGCCGCGTCGAGACCTTCTCCGGCGCCTACGACATCGAAATCACCGTCGAGCGGCAGGCCCCCGTCATCCCCGACATCCTCATGGAGGACCTCTCCGACTGCGACGCCGAGGTCAACGCCTGGTGCCCGCCCACGCAGACCCTCTTCCCCCACGACGGCATCTGTCTCATCGGGTCGCTCGAAAAGCGCGACTACCCCGACTGCCAGCCCGACACCTACCTCGTCCTCTTCAACAAGCTGAACGCCATCATCAACGCCGACGACAACAGCTCCACCCTCGGCAACGGCTGGGCCTCCGGCCTCTTCAACATCAACGGCTCCAACGGCTTCATCGACAACGGCGACGGATCCCGCTCGCTCCGCATCGGCGTCACCGGCCGACCCGACGGCCTCGACGGCGTCTTCAACGGGTTCTTCCAGAACGCACCCCACGAGCAGTTCGGCGAGTTCACCCTCATCGTCCAGTTCTACAACGGCTCCGCTCAGGTCATCGCCACCGAGACCTACACCGACCGCTTCAAAACCGGCGCCGAGGCCTTCCACATCAACTTCACCGTCCCCGCCGCCGCAGTCCTCGCAAACATCAACATCGACAACACCACCGGCGCCATCCCCGCCCTCCCCGACCAGGACGTCTTCCATCTCGAAGGCCTCACACCCTTCTGCGACTACTACATCACTCAGGTCGGCGGACTCAACTGCGAGTGCGAGCCCACCGACACCGTCATGGCCTGGGTTGACAAGAGCTGCTGGATCATCTGGGACTCCAACGAGTACAGCCCAGCCACCGGCTACGAGGAACTGCTCATCATCGCCGACTACCTGGGCCGCGCGAACTTCGTCATCGCCGGCGAGGACCAGCGCAGCAGGCTCCTCTGGTCCGGCCTCGACCTGGGCGCCGCCGACAGCCGCGATGTCCCCGACTGCATCCTCCCCCCCACCGACATCGACTACGGCTGCTACACCCTCTGCTTCAGGCTCGCCCCGCCGCACGCCGATTCATCCGGCCCCATGACCAGCGACCACGTCGTCGGCGAGCACGACGCCGCCATGCTCAGCGCCATGCAACACGGCGACATCAACATGGACGGCGTCACCGACACCGCCGACCTCGGCATCCTCATCGGCAACTTCGGCTGGTCCAACTGACCGTCCCCCACGCCTGGGATGGGCGCAGCGAATCCCAGAATCCAAATCGACACCCGGGATAACCCCCCGCGAATCCCAGGATCGATCGCGCACAGGTACAGTGCGCCCATGCCGTCCCCCCGCTCCCTCCGCTCCGACAACAACGCCGGCCTCTGCCCCCAGGCCGCACACGCACTCATCGCCTGCGCCACCGACCACACCGTCGGCTACGGCGATGACCAATACACCGCGCGCGCCGTCGCCGCCATCCGCACCCTCTTCGGCTCCGACGCCGAGGTGTTCTTCGTCGCCACCGGCACCGCCGCCAACACCCTCGCGATCGCCGCGCTCACCGAACCCTGGCAAGCCGTCCTCTGTCACCACGAGGCCCACTGGGCCGAGGACGAATCCACCGCCCCCGAACGCTTCACCGGCTGCCGCACCGTCCCCATCCACCCCGCCGGCGACTCCCCCAGCAAGATCACACCCGAAGACGTCGAGCGCGCCGCCGACGCCTCCCGCGGCGACGTCCACCAGCCCGCCCCCGGCGCGCTGACCATCTCCAACGCCACCGAGTTCGGCACGACCTACACACCCGAAGAAGTCCGCGACCTCTGCGACGCCGCGCACCGCCTGGACCGCATCGTCCACATCGACGGCGCCCGCTTCGCCAACGCCGTCGCGCACCTGACGACCACCACCGGCGCCAAGCCCGCCGACATCTGCCGCGCGATGACCTCCGAAGCCGGGCTCGACGCCCTCTCCCTGGGCGGCACGAAAGCGGGCATGGCGCTCGGCGAGGCCGTCGTCTTCTTCCCCAACGAGTTCAACACGAAGGACGGCCGCTTCGACCGCGCCGTCCGCGCCTTCCCCTACCTGCGCAAGGGAACCGGCCACCTCCTCAGCAAGCACCGCTTCGTCACCGCGCCATTCGTCGCGATGCTCGAATCCGGCGCCTGGGTCCGCCACGCCGCCACCGCCAACGGCCTGGCCGCCCACCTCGCCAAGGGCCTGACCGCCCTCGGCTACCGCATCGAGCACCCCGTCGAATCCAACGCCGTCTTCGTCACCCTCACCCAGCGCCAGCACGAACAGCTCACCGCCCGGGGCCACGGCTACTACTGCTTCGGCCCCCAACGCAACCGCCTCGCCCGCCTCATGTGCAGCTTCGACACCACCCCCGACGACATCAACGCATTCCTCCAGGACGCCAACGAGCTCGCCTGATCAGGAAGACGTTCAGAACCGGTGCCGTGGTATCCGCCGCAGGCGGATGCCGCGAATGATCGCAGGGCGCCGTGGTAACAATCGCGAAACGATTGTTTCCACGATCAACCGGGCTTCAACCCCCGCGACAACCGGATCACCACCGCAAACGCCACAAAGATCGAAACCAGCATCATCAGGTTGAAGATCGCATCAAGAACCAGAGCGCCGCTCGCGCTCAGCCCCCAGACCCCGGCCTCCATGAACATCAGGCCCACCACGCCCAACCCACCCAGAACCAACAGCAGACCATCGCGCCGCGCCTTGTCACGCCCCGTCTGACCAAGCTCGCACCGCAGCCACACCACGTGCAGCGCCGTGAACCCGGCCCACGGCGCCGCGAACACCAGGAACAACACGTCGAACATTGCCGCACCGGATTCTGATTGAACCGGAAAAAGCGGAGCCCGGGACATCGCAGACAGTATCTCGTTCGCGAGCATCAGCGCGATGAGCAGGACGAACAGAACAGAGAACCCCCGGGCCAGCAGCCGTCCGATGTTGACCAGCGCCATCGATCGGATGCGTTCATCACCGGTCGTCACCAGCCAGGCGCCCAGCGCCATCATCAGCGTCAGCGCCACAACGATCAGGTCGCCCAACACGGCGCCGGGGATTGCCGGGAACGCATCGATGACCGAGTACCCGGTGATCATTGAGATGATCGTGTTGATCATCAGGACAAGGGACATCGCAAGGACCGCGAAGCAGCCGATCGACAGCAATCTCGCCCCGAGCGCCACCCTCCGCAGCCGTGTGTCCACGCCGGGATCTTATCCCAGCCGCTCCCCCACCCACCCCTCAAGCTCCCGCAGAAACTCCCGCTCCACCGCGTCCTCCCCGGGCCGTGCGTCGATCAGCAGGTGCCGCCCCGGCTCCCGCTCCGCCTGCGCCTTGTACCCCGCGCGCACCCGCTGGTGGAACGCCGCCCCCTTCGCCTCCATCCGGTCCAGCAGCAGCCCCATCCGGTGCGCCGCCGTCTGCTCATCGACATCGAAGATCACCACCAGGTCGGGCCACACGTCCCCGCACGCGACCTCCGCCACGTGCATGATCTCCGTCTCGCTCATCCCGCCCGCGGCCCCCTGGTACGCCAGCGTGCTCGACACGAACCGGTCCGCAAGCACCAGCTCGTTCTTCCTTAGCGCCGGGACGATCCGCTCCGCCACCAGCTGCGCCCGGCTCGCCATGTACAGCAGCGTCTCGCACCGCACGCTCATCTCGTCGTGATTCACGTCCAGCAGCACGTCGCGGATGCGCTCGCTGATCGCCGTCCCGCCAGGCTCGCGCACCTCGCACACCGTCAGCCCCCGCGCGCGCGCCAGGTCGGCGAACCGGCGGTACTGCGTCGTCTTGCCGCTCCCGTCGGGGCCCTCGAAGACCACGAACCGGCCCGCGAGCCGATTCACCCACGACAGTTCCTCCCGAGCCGCGCCGGCCCTCGCCGGCGTCATCACAGCGACGCCTTCCGTGCCCATGTCGTCCCCTCCGGACCATCCTTGATCTCGACCCCCAGCGCCGCCAACTCGTCCCGCACCGCGTCCGCGGCCCCCCAGTCCTTCGCCGCCCTCGCCGCCGTGCGACGCTCGATCAACGCCTCAACCTTCCCGGCAAGTTCATCATCCCCGCCGCCGGCTTCACTCGCAGACAGGCCCAGCGTCCCGAACACGCCGTCGAACTCCCGCAGCAGCGCCGCGTCCGCGCGCGTGGGAGACGCCGTGTCGCCGACCCACGCGTTGACCGCGCCGATCGCGCCCGCCGTGTTCAGGTCATCGTTCATCGCCTCGGAGAACGCCGCGATCACGCCCGCGTTCCGCTCACCTTCAGCTCCAGACGATTCGCCGGACTCCACAAACCGCCGCCACCGCTCGATCATCCGCGTCGAATCCCGAAGCCCCTGCTCCGTGAAGTTCGCGTTCTTCCGGTAGTGTGTCTTGATCAGCTCCAGCCGGATCGCCGCCGGATCGAACCCCCTGCCCAGCAGGTCGCGCAGCGTGTAGAAGTTCCCCGCGCTCTTGCTCATCTTCGCGCCCTCGACCATCAGGTGCCGACCGTGCACCCAATACCGCGCGAATGATTCCTTCCCCGTGTAGCACCGCGACTGCGCGATCTCGCACTCGTGGTGCGGGAAGATGTTGTCCTCGCCCCCCGAATGAAGATCGATCATCCCCGCGTGCGCGCTCCCCATCGGCGCCAGCCGTTCCAGCGCCATTGCCGAGCATTCGATGTGCCACCCCGGGTACCCCTCGCCCAGATCGACCTCCCGCCCCAGCAGCGCCGACGGGTCCCACCGCATCAGGTGCCGCGAATCCGCCTTCCACAGCAGGAAATCCGCCGGGTGCTTCTTCTGGGATTGCTCCGCCTCCGAAACACGCCCCCCGGCGCCCTCCCTGATCTTGTCCAGCGTGTTGCCACTCAGCGCCCCGTACTCCGGGAACGCCTGCGTGTCGAAGTACACCGCGTCACCCTTCCGGTACGCGCACCCCTTCTCCAGCAGCCCGATGACGATCTCGAGCATCCCTTTGACGTGCTCCGACGCCCTGGGCAGCAGCGTCGGGTCCGCGTCCGCATCGAACGCGACCCGCATCCCCAGCGCCTTCGCGTCCTCGATGAACGCCCCCGCGTAGAACGCCGCGATCGCGTAGGGATCCCCCGGGTCGATGTCGTCCACCCCTTCGGGCAGCTTCCCCGCCTTCTTCGCCGCCTTGAGCCGCGCCGCCGCGGCCTCCATCTTGTCCTCGCCCCCACCGTCCGCGACAGCGTCGTCGGTCATGTGCCCCACGTCGGTGATGTTCATCACGTGCGTGACGGCGTACCCGAACCCCCCCGTCGCCTTCCCCAAAGGGTCAACCGCCGCGCACAGGGGCGACTCCAGCCACCTTCGCAGCGTGTCCCCCAGCAGGAACGACCGGAAGTTCCCGATGTGCGCATAGTCGTACACCGTCGGCCCGCACGAATAGAACGAGACGCTCCCCGCCTCCAGTGGCCGGAACACCTCCTGCTTCCCCGACAGCGTGTTGTGCAGCGAGAGCGTCATCCGCGATCAAGGTACCGCACCGCGCGTGCCATGGCCACGGCTTCGCGTGGCCATGTTTCCCAAGCAGTCACACCCCCGTGGACGCCGAGTCAGAGCGCTGCGAAGGCTCGGGCATCCCCACCTCTCCCCGCCGGGGGAGAGGCCGATCCGCGCATCGGATCGGGTGAGGGGGCTCAATCAACTCCGCCGCGCAGCGGCGCACACCAACCCACTACGAATACGTCCCGCTCCTGCGAAACCGATGCCCACAAGCCAGGCATCGCCAACGCAATCGCAATGGATCAACCAGCGTAACCAGCGTCACGACCGCCGACATCGCCGTGAGCAGCAGGATCCAGAGCGACTTCACAAGCCGGACATCATCCGAATCGCACTCGGGGCAGTTTGGCGGCGTGAAAACCCGCACTCACTTCCCCCCGCCCGGCTCCCCGCCCTCCGCTTCCTCCCCGTGCTCCTCCGGCGCCGCCTCGATCCGAACCCGCGTCACCTTCGTGGGCTCCGCCTCGAGCACGCTCACCGCCACCCCGTTGGCGCGGAACGTCTCGCCCATCGACGGGATCCGCCCCAGCGCCGAGAGCACGAACCCGCCCACCGTGTCGTAGTCGTCGTCCTCCGGGATCTCCAGGCCGATCTCCTCCAGCGCATCGTTCACGTCGTCGATGTACGCGCGCGCCTCCACCTCCGCGCACCGGCTCTCGGCCATCACGCTGATCTCCGGCGCCGTCTCGCCCTCCGGCTCGTACTCGTCCTGGATGTCCCCGACCAGCTCCTCCAGCACGTCCTCGATCGTCACCAGCCCCGCCGTGCCGCCGTACTCGTCCAGCACGATCGACATGTGCACCTTCTCCGTCTTGAACTCCGCCAGCACGTCCCGCACCGGCTTCGTCTCCGGGATGAACTGCGCCTCGCGCAGGATCGGCTTGAGCTCGAACTTCTCCGACCCGTTGCCCACGAACGCCAGCAGGTCCTTCGCGTACAGCACCCCGACGATGTGGTCCAGGTCCCCCTCGTACACCGGGATCCGGCTGTGCCCCGCCTTGTTGATGAAGTCCTTGATGAACCCCAGGTCGTCCGTCAGCTCGAACCCCTCGATCTCCGTCCGGGGCCGCATGATCTCGCTCACCGCCGTCGTGCGCATCTCCACGACCGCCTCGATCATGTCCCGCTCCGCCTCGTCCAGGCGCCCCTCCTCCTCGCGCTCCGAGACCACCGTCCGCAGCTCCTCCTCCAGCTCCTCCTCCTCGGTCATCGCCTGCGCGCCCACAAGCCGGCGGACGATCTCGTCCACCGCGTCGCACGCCCGGACGATCGGCCGCATGAAGAAGTGCACCAGCCGCACCAGCCAGCGCAGCCGCACCACCAGCGGCTCGCCCGCGTGCGACGCCACGCTCTGCGGGATCGAAACCCCCACCACGAACAGCAGCGCCGCCGCCATCCCCACCGCCGCCGCCACCCACGCCCAGCGGATCACCCCCGCGTCGCTGACGATCCCACCCGCCCACACGACCGCCGCGGCCACCGTGGTCAGGTTGAACACCAGCCGCGGGATCGACATCGCCAGCGCGTAGTCGTCCGGGTCGTCCAGGATCGACTCCATGTCGATTGGCTTCTTCTTCGCCGCCAGCACGCGCCGCATCTTCGATTTCGACAGGTGCGCCAGCGCAAACTGCAGCGCCGCCATCACCCCCCCGAGGATGGCCGACAGCAACGCGATCCACAGCGCCGTCCCGTTCAAGACCCCTCCTCCGCGCACGGCCTCCGGTCATCGAAGACCGCGCCCACACCGATCAACCGCAGGATCTCGTCCTCCCGCTCGTGCATCCGCGCAAACTCCATCGGGTCGTGGTCGTCGTACCCCAGGCAGTGCAGCGCCCCGTGCAGCAGGTACAGCAGCGCCTCCCGCTCGACCGGCTCGTCCCCCGCCATCCGCCGAGCCTCGTCCAGGCACACCACCACCTCGACCTCCAGCGGACCCTCCCCGCCCTCGCGAAGGTCGAACGTCAGCACGTCCGTCGTCCCCTCCACCCCGCCGTGCGCCAGGTGCAGCTCCGACATCACCGCGTCGTCCACCAGCGACAGCTCCACCCGGTGCGGCCCATCGGCCCCAGGGACCGCCTCGCCCACCGCGGCGTCGATCGCGCGCACGCCGAACGCCTCCAGCCAGCCCAGCTGGGCCGGAGTCAGCGAGTCCGTCGTGTCGGTGATGTCCAGAACGATCGCGCCGTCACCCGGAGGCTGAGGGGGCTCGTCCTCCGCGCTCCCGGCGCGCGAGGCGTCCGAGGCGGCGGCGTTCGTCGGTTCCATGGTGTTCGATCGTGGCGTCATCGACGTCGGCAGGGCCAGAAACACCCGGGGGTTTCCAGACCCCGGGTCAGCCCCAGTCATCGTGCATCGCCCGCATCCCCTTCACCCGGGGACAGTTGGGCGAGCCCCAGTGTACGCCCAAACCCCCCCGATTCCACAAAAACCCACCCCCGATAAGCCCTCAGATGGACGCCGAGTCTGAGCGAAGCGAAGGCTCGGATACCCCCCCTCTCCCGCTGGGAGAGGGCCGGGGAGAGGGGCTCAGTCAATACCGCTGGGTGCCGTGGTTTGGCGCAGCCATGCCGCGATCAGTACCGGATTTCCCACCTCTCCCCTCCGGGGGAGAGGTCGATCCGCAAAGCGGTTCGGGTGAGGGGGTCCAAAAACCGCCCGCAGCCGGGTGCCGTGGTAGTAATCGCGCCAGCGATTTCTACCACGATCCCCCCACCCATCACCCAGCATCCCTCGACCAGAACTCCCCCAGATTCCCCGCCGGGTCGTACCAGTACACCGACACCGCCTTCATCCACTCCAGCCGCACCGGCTCGCCGTCCTCCCCCATGAGCACCTCCACCCCGTGCTCCCGAAGCCGCCCGATCGCCCCCGGCAGGTCGGCCCGGTCCACCTCCAGCGCAAAGTGCACCCGCCCGAACCGCTCCCCCGGCGGGAAAGGCGACCGCTCCTCGAACAGCAGCGAACCCTTCCGAAGCGCCAGCCGAGCCGAAGCCCCAGGCGCCCCGGTCCAGAACCACGCCCACTCGTCGCCATCTCCGCGAGCCGTCCGCTCGCCGTCGGGGATCATCCCGATCGCGTACTCGTAGAAGTCGGCGCACGCCGGGACATCATCGACCACAAGAACAATTTCAGATATGTCAATAGTCAATTTATTTACCATAAAGGATCCACGCCACCACACACACTACCTTCCTCATTGAGATCAAACCGTGCGAGAATTGACGACAGGCAGTAAATTTATTGAGCAATTTTCGAATGTAGAGATCGCCGATCAGATGGCCGCAATCGACGAGATAATCTGTTGGATGAAGACTGTAGGGATCCGCGTGTCAGAACACTGTCGTTTATCGCATTTTAAGCGCGTACTTGAACGGACAGCTAGAGGAGAGTTCGAACCAGGCCCAGACACCAAGAAAGCTGCGCGCCTTCAGTTGATTTCGAGATTTGAAACTGCCGAGTTGCTCAGAATTAAAAACACTTTTTCTCACTTCCACAATCGCCCGGAAGCGATTCGCAGATTGAAAAGAATAGTTAAAGATCCAGTTCTAGCCGAACACAATGACACCAACAGCTTTGGACGCGACGCACAAGAAGAACTTTCTGTTGCCGCCACTTTGGAGCAGGGTGGCGCAACAATCACGATTTGCGAGCCGGATATTATCTGTGACATCAACCAGTTCCGGTATGCAATCGCCGTGAAACGAGTAAAAAGTGCGAAAAACTGGGAACAAAATGTAAAACAAGCAGACGGCCAGATTCGCAAAGCTGGTGGGTTGGGTGTTGTTTCTCTCGAATTGTCGCAGGCAATCGGAGCCTACCGAAAGGTATACTCCGTAAATAACTCTGCTGAACTGCGAGCAGCTTGTCTCAGATATGCTGACGATTTTCTGGCCAAAGATATCGACGTGATTCGCGATATATTAGATCCGAAAATTCACCTGGGGGTTGTTATTCGTTTTGCAGCGCACGCATTGGTTCGAGGGATTGGACCAAGCACAACTCAATACTGCGACGTGATTCATTTTGACACAAATAAACCGTATCGAACTATGGCTATTAGATCGCTCCGAGAGTCATTTCAGCGCGGCGGGCTATTGAAATAATTTAACCATTCACCATCGCCCCCACGCTCGCCGTCACCGGCACGAACGTCGGCCTGACCCGGCTCTCGAACTCCCCCCGGAACTTGTTCAGGATCGTCCGAACCGCCCAGTTCGTCCCGTCCGCAAGCCCGCAGATCGTCGTCCCCGGCATCGCGCCCATCGTCGTCGCGATCTCCTGCGTCAGGTCCAGGTCCTTCGTCCGCGCGTCGCCCTGCTCGATCCGGCACAGCAGCTTGTACACCCACTGGCTGCCCTCCCGGCACGGCGTGCACTGGCCGCAGCTCTCGTGGCTGAAGAACCGCGCGATGTTCCGCGCCACCGCCACCATGTCCGTGTCCTCGTCGAAGATCGTCGGGCACGCCGTCCCCAGCCCCAGCACGTTGTACTTGCGCCCGATGTCGAAATCGAGCTCCGCGTCGAACTGGTCCGTCCCCAGCATCCCCATCGCCACGCCGCCCGGGATCGCCGCCTTGAACTTCTTCCCGCCCCGCATGCCTCCGCAGTAGTCCTCGACCAGCGTCCGCAGCGGGATCCCCAGGTCGCACTCGAAAACGCCCGGCTTCTCCACGTGCCCCGACACGCCCATCAGCTTGGTGCCGAACGAGGGCGGCCCGCCGATCGTGCTGGCGCACCCCTGCGCCGTGAACCATTCGTGCCCGTGCTCGATGATCGACGGCAGGTGCGCGATCGTCTCGACGTTGTTGATGATCGTCGGCTTGCCGAACAGACCCTCGA
This sequence comes from Phycisphaeraceae bacterium, assembly GCA_020639135.1. Taxonomy (GTDB): domain Bacteria; phylum Planctomycetota; class Phycisphaerae; order Phycisphaerales; family UBA1924; genus JACKHE01. The sequence goes on along the minus strand of JACKHE010000001.1, from coordinate 473,522 downwards.
TCGCCGGGAAGGGCGGCTTGATCCGCGGCCAGCCCCGCTTGCCCTCGATGGATTCCAGCAGCGCCGTCTCCTCGCCGCACACGTACGCCCCCGCGCCCCGATGCACGTAGCACTCGACCTTCCACGGCGCTCCCGTCTGCGTCGCCGCGCCGCCGAGCAGCCCCTTGCCGCCGAAGATCCCGTTGTCGTACGCCTCCTGGATCGCGCGCTCGAGCACCTTCGCCTGGTGGTGGTACTCGCCGCGGATGTAGATGAACGCCTTCTCGATCCGGCACGCGTAGCAGCAGATCGCGATCCCCTCGAGCAGCAGGTGCGGATCGAAGTCCATGAGCAGCCGGTCCTTGAATGTGCCGGGCTCCGACTCGTCCGCGTTCACCGCCAGGTACCGCGTCCCGACGTTGTTGATGTCCTCCGCCTTGGGCAGGAACGTCCACTTGAGCCCCGTCGGGAATCCCGCGCCGCCGCGCCCGCGCAGCTGCGACCCCTTGACCTCCTCGGTCACGTCGCCCGGCGCCATGCCCAGCGCCTTCTCCAGCGCCTTGTACCCGCCGGTCTTGCGGTACGCCTCGTAGGAAACGGTGCGCCGGTCCCGCGGGTCCCCGAAGGGCATCGTGGGGATGTTCTTCGTCAGCGCCGGCGCCTTCATCTTCGGTTCCCAGGTCATCAGTCCGCCTTCTCCGCAGTGCCGTTGAACTCGATCTCTTCCACCACCGTCCGCCGCAGCGTCGCCTTGCCCATCGGCGTCTCGACGTTCTCCCGAACCTCCGTCTCCCGCCGAACTTCTTGACGTTCCTTCCGAACGTCCGCCTTCACGCCCCGGAGCACGTGCCCCCAGAACCGCCCCACGCTCCGGGCCAACCCGACCTTATCCTGCGGATCACTCATGCGTCTGCCTCCCTCTCCCTCCGGGAGAGGGCCGGGGAGAGGGGCTCCCCATTCAACTCAGATCACTCGTCGAAACCTCCACCTCCGGTTTCTTCCCGCTCTTGACCGCATCGATCGCCTTCCCGATCGTCTCCGGCGTCAGCCACTCGTGCAGGTCCTCGTCGATCAGCGCCACCGGCGCCGACCCGCAGGAACCCAGGCACTCCAGCTCCACCAGCGAGAACTTCCCGTCCGCCGTCGTCTCGCCGACCTCGATCCCGAGCTTCTCCCGGCACACATCAGTGATCGCCTTGTGATCGCAGAACTCGCACGCGATCGACCGGCACACCGCGATCATGTGCTCGCCCCGCGGCTTGAGATGAAACTCCTCGTAGAAGCTCGCGCAGTCGATCACCTCCGCCGGCGTCAGCCCCAGGAACTCGGCGATCTCCTCCATCGCCTGCAGCGGGATCCACGTGTAGTGGTGCTGGATCATGTGCAGCGCCGGGATCAGCGCCCCCCGCTTTGTCTCGAACCGGGGTAGGTACCGCTCCGTCAGCTCCGATTTCATCGAGTCCGTCAGGTAGGGCGTCGCCCGACGCTCCACCGCCATCGTCCCCGATTGCTTCGCGATCCAGGCCATCATGTGCACACTCCAATCCAGACCAGCGCGTGCCATGGCCATGGCCCTGCATGGCCATGTCTTCCACCACAGGCGCAGGAACACATCCTAGCGACTCGTTTTCCACGATCGAATACCCCACTCCCCCACGCCTGGGACGAGGTTCTGCGAATCCCAGGATCCAACCTCTCCCCTCCGAGGGACAGATCGACCCGCGCCGCGGATCGGGTGAGGGGTCTCATGAATCCGAACGCGCTGCGGCGCTCCCCAACTCACTCCCCCCCACGCACCCCGGGGCTCGCCGCCACCCCCTCGACCTGCCCGCACGCCATGAACACGGCCTCCGCCCCGTCCCCCACGCGCACCGCGCTCCCCCCGGGCCGCTTGTCCGCCTCAAACACCCGCCCCGTCCCCCTCGGCGGCCGCTCCTTGGGCGACCCCCACACCACGCACTCGACCGGCGCCTCGCCCCCACGCACCGACAGCAGCACGAAATCCCCCCCGTTCGCCAGCGCCCGCCCCTTCGACTCGTTCCCCACCGTGAAGACCAGCGCCCCGCCGAAGTTCGGGTTCCCCCCGTCAGGCGCCGCCGCGGCCGTCCCCACCGGACCCGCGATCCTCGCGTCCAGCCCGTTGAACACCACAGCGCACTGCCCCGGCGCCAGCGTCGCCTGCGGGAACACGAACGACACCCCCTTCTTGTCCCCCGGGTTCCGAGGATCCGCCCGCCGCGACGTCAGCACCACCCCGCCCAGGTCGATCGGCTTGTCGTGCGGGTTGTACAGCTCGATGAACTCATCCCCCACCGCGTCCCGCACCCCGTCCTTGTTGGCGTCCCCCGATTCATCGTTGGGCACGGCGAACAGCACCTCGCTGATGATGGGTTGGGGGAACGGAACGCCCTTCGGCGATTCCGCCCAAGCCCCGACCCCAGCAAACGCCGTCAGCGTCAACACAATCATCGTGGATCGCATCATCATCGCCCCTCGCTCTCCTCCTCTGACGGCAGCGTCAACCGGTACGCCGCCTCGTCGTCCGGATCACGCTCCACCACCACGCCGGAGTCCGTCGCCGGCGTGAAGAACACCGATTGATCCGGGACGAACTCCAGGTACCCGAACTCCCCATCGACCAGGGGGCTCACCACGAACGCGTTCCCCCGTGCGAACGAGATCGTCGCCGTCGCCCCGGGCTCGATCACCGTCCGATCCGCCCCCGGACGCCGCGAATCCACCGATCGATACCGCAGCACCCCGACTCTCGCATCGGTCGTGTTCCGGACCGTCAGCGCCTTGTCCCGCCACTCGAACCCCAGGAACAGCGCGCCGAGCACGACCACAAGCCCCACCGCGAGCAGCGCCCCAACCAACCGCCGCGCGATTCGGTGCTCACCGCCGAACATGGGCTACCTCTTTGAAATACGGAGCTCCATCATCAGCCAGCCGAATCTCATACGAAATGTCCCTTCTCGGGGACACGATGCTCTGGTTATCGAAATCATATTGAACGTATCCGTCGTTCTCGCCGCCCCGCTCGTTTTCATCGTTGACAACGCCTGCAATGAATTGATCTCGTGATCGAAAACGAAAGACTTCTTCCGAGCCCGGTGGAACCAGCCGTTGATTCAAAGCCGGTGTATGCCACGTGTTGTCGATTGATTGGCGCCTAGCCACCACGATCGGTGTCGGAGTCTCGTTCCGGATTCGACACTCGCGTAGCGCAGGTGGAATAACCCTGCCGTATGTGAGCAGATTGCCAAGAACGCTTGCGACAATGATCAAGATGACAACGAAGCCAACGACAGCCGCAATCACACGGCCGCGCCGCCTCACCGATCCAACTCGCCCGCCACGATGTTCAGCGACCCCAGAATCGCCACCACGTCCGACAGCAGGTGACCCTCTGTCATCTTCGCCATCGTCTGGTAGTTGATGAAGCTCGGCGGCCTCGTCGCCGCGCGCCAGGGCCTCGCCTTGCCGTCGCCGACGATCGTGTACCCCAGCTCCCCGTTGGCCGTCTCGTTGGCGCCGTACACCTCCCCGATCGGCGCCTTCCACCCGCGGTTGCTCATGATCAGCTCGAAGTGCTGGATCAGCCCCTCGATCGACCCGTACACCTCCGCCTTCGGCGGCTTGACCTGCTTGCCGTCGGAGAACATGTCCATCGGCCCGCCCGGCAGGTCCTCGAGCAGTTGGTTGACGATCTTGATCGACTCCCGGATCTCCGCCACACGCACGCAGAACCGCGCGTACACGTCACCCGCCTCCGCGATCGGCACCTTGAACTCCACGGCCTTCGCGCCCTGACCATCCCAGTTGTTCGCGTAGCACAGGTACGGCTCGTCCTTGCGCAGGTCACGCCGAACCCCCGACGCCCGCGCCACCGGACCCGTCAGCGACCACGCGATCGCCTCCTCCTTGCTCATCACCCCGATGCCCATCGTCCGGTCCATGAAGATCCGGTTCCGCAGCACCAGCTTCTCCAGGTCCTCCAGCGCCCGCGGCAGATCATCGTTGATGAAGTCCCCCACCATCCGCTTGAACAGCGCCTCGTCCGGCAGGTCCCGCATCGCCCCGCCGACGCGCGTCCAGTCCGCGTGGAACCGCTGACCGCTGATCAGGTCGCTGATGTCGTACAGCCGCTCCCGCGGGTTGAACGCGTACAGGAAACCCGTGAATGCGCCCAGGTCCAGCGCCGCCGCCCCGACACAAAGCAGGTGGTTCTGGATCCGCGACAGCTCCGCCATGATCGTCCGCAACGCCTTGCACCGCGGCGTCAGATCGATCCCGAACAGCTTCTCCACACAATGATGCCAGCAGATGTTGTTCGCGATCGGACCCAGATAATCCATCCGGCTCACGATCGTCACGTACTGGTTGTAGTCCAGCACCTCCCCGAGCTTCTCGAACCCCGAGTGCAGGTACCCGATGTGCGGCGTGCACCGCGCCACCCGCTCCCCGTCCAGCTCGAGCACGAGCCGCAGCGTCGTGTGCGTCGCCGGGTGCTGCGGCCCGAAGTTCAGCACCCACCGATCCCCCGTGTCCACCCGCTCGTTCAGGTACGACACATCCTCGACATTGATGTCAAACGCATCCGCAGGCTTGAGCGTGTAAGGCACAGTCCAACCCTTCCAATCCGGTCAGGAACAGGCAGAATCCACAGGGCCATCAGTATAGGACAGAGGTCCCAAACCGGTGCCGTGGTATCCGCCGCAGGCGGATGCCGCGATCAACCCCGATCCGAACACCGAGCCTGAGCAAAGCGAAGCCGCGAATATCCGCCCCCCTCTCCCGCCGGCAGAGGGCCGGGGAGAGGGGCCGTTTCAAACCCCCGCGCAGCGGCGCACAACCAACCCCGCCCCTAGCATCCCCCGATGTTCGGCCTCCGCACAAAACGACACGCCAGGTGGCGAGCCCAACCCTTCCCCGCGGAATGGGCCGACATCCTCCGCCGAAACGTCCCCTACATCCGGTCCCTCACCACAGCCGAGCGGCGCGAGCTCGAGGGCCAGATCAACATCTTCCTCCGCGAGAAATACTTCGTCGGCTGCAACGGCCTCCAGATCAACGACGAGATCCGCGTCACCATCGCCGCCCAGGCCTGCCTCCTCACCCTCAGCCGGCCCGACACCGACCTCTACCGCTCGCTCAAAACCATCTACGTCTATCCCGACCGCTTCATCACGCCCCAGCGACAACCCGACGGCACGATCATCGAGGACGCCAACATCACCCTCGGACAGTCCTGGACACGGGGGCCCGTCGTCGTCTCCTGGCGCGACGCCCTCCGCGGCGCCGCCGACCCCGCCGACGGTCACAACGTCGTCCTCCACGAGTTCGCCCACCAGCTCGACGCCCAGGACGGCGCCACCAACGGCGCCCCCGCCCTCCGGAGCCGCTCGATGTACGCCGCGTGGTCGAGGATCTTTGCCCGCGAATACCGGGACCTCCACAACGACCTGCTCGCCCGCGACCCCAACCTCATGGGCGCCTACGCCGCGACAAGCCCTGCCGAGTTCTTCGCCGTCGCCACCGAACGCTTCTTCGAACGCCCCCGAGACCTCCAGCGCCAATCGCCGGAGCTCTACGAGCAACTCAAGCAGTTCTACATGCAGGACCCGGCGAAGCGGTTCACGACGCGGCCTTAGACGGCGCCGGGGTCTTCACCGCCCGGATGAACGCCGAGTCTGAGCGAGGCGAAGGCTCGGGTATCCCGTCGCTCCCAAACCCCATCAAGCCGACCCAGATTAAAGAACTGCACGATCAGAGCCCCTCCGCCCCCCACACCCTCATTCCACCTTCCCCCGCCACGCCGCCGCGAGCGCATCCCGCCCCGTGCCCGGCTCCGCCTCGTCCCACGCGTCGTACAGCTCCGCGACATGGCCGGCGACCTGCCTCGTCTGCGCGTGCGACTCTCCCAGCGACGCGGCCAGGATCTCGTGCGACCGGAGCATCGCGCGCTCCGCCTCGGCATACCGGCCGAGCGTCTGCAACGCCCACCCGCGCTTCCAGTTGAAATTGCCCACCAGCCAGTGATCGGCGCCGAGCGTGCGCTCGCCGCTCCCGACCGCCTCATCGGCCAGCGCCAGCGCTTCCTCCCCTCGGCCCAGATCGGCGAGCAGCAGCGAGAGATTGCTGATCGAGATCAGCGTGCTCCGGTGATCGTCGCCCAGCACCCGCCGCCGTCGCTCAAGCGCTTCGACGAAGTACGGCTCGGCCTCAGACAGCCGGCCCTGCGCCCGGCGCAGGGCGCCCATATCGTTAATCGAGTTCAGCGTGTTCGGGTGGTCATCGCCCAGGGTGCGGCGCTGGCCCTCCAGCGCTTCGAGATAGTAAGGCTCCGCTTCGCTGAGCTTGCCCTGCGACTTGAGCAGGTAACCCATGTTCCCGATCGAGTTCAGCGTGTCCGGGTGATCATCGCCCAGCACGCGACGGCTCCGCTCCAGCGTCTCCCGGTAATACGGCTCGGCCTGCTCCGGCTTGCCCTGCGACTTGAGCAGCGTCCCCACGTTGTTGATCGAGACGAGCGTGTCCGGGTGATCATCGCCCAGCGTGCGCCGCCGCCCCTCCAGCGCCTCAACAAAGTACGGTTCGGCCTCGTCGAGTTTGCCCAGCGACCACAGCAGCAACCCCATGTCGTTGATCGAATCAAGCGTGTCCGGATGGTCGTCGCCCAGCGCGCCGCGCCGGATCGACAGCGCCCGTTCCTGAGGATCCTCCGAGAGCTCGTAGAGACTGAGATTGTGCAGCGTCGCCGCCACCGACTGCAGCAGCTTCGCCCGCACCAGAGGCTGCTCGGCGAACTGCGAGTCGATCGCTCCGATTGTCCGCTCAAAGATGTTCGCTTCCAGCGTCCCGAGCGCAATGCTGGTGAAGTTCACCCCTCCCAGCGCCGCGTCGAGCGAGGCTCGCTCCCCCTCCGGCGCCGCAGCCAGGATCGACGCGCGCAGCTGAACACCCATCGCCTCGGCATCGATCGTGCCCAGCTGCTCAGACTGGAACTCCGCCACCTGCTGGAGCTCGTCGGCGCGTCGCCGCGCCTCCGACGCGGAGGCATCGGCCAGCTGCTTCTGCTGCTCCACCTCGACGAGCCGGTCCTGCGCGAGCGCTTCCGCGTCGAGCGCGCGGTTCAGCGCCACCCCGGTCCCGATGATCCCCGCCACCAGCGCCAGGAACACCGCCACAACGCCCGCGACGATCGCCCGGTTCCGCTTGGCAAACTTCCGCAACTGGTACATCGAACTCGGCGGCCTCGCGGAGATCGGCTCGTCATTCAGATACCGCTCAACGTCCTCGGCCAGGGCGAAGGCCGATTGATACCGCCGCTCCTTTTCTTTCTCCATCGCCTTGCCGACGATCGTCTCGATGTCGCCATGGAGGGTCTTCTGCACCATCGAGATCCGCGTCGGATCAACCTCCCGGATCACCCGCACCGCCTCGTGCACCATCTTCTTCGAGAGGTCGTACGGCAACTGCTCGGCGAGCAACTCATAGAGAATCACACCCAGCGCATACACATCGCTCCGCGTGTCGATCTCGCCGGGGTCGCCCCCCGCCTGCTCAGGGCTCATGTACTGCACCGTGCCGATCAACTGCCCGATGTTCGTCTGGACCGTCGTCGTCTGAATGTCGCCGTCGGTGGCGCGCGCCACGCCGAAATCCAGGATCTTCGGCTGCCCCGACCGATCCACCAGGATGTTCCCGGGCTTCAGGTCCCGGTGGATCACGCCCTTCTGGTGCGCGTGCTCGACGGCGTCGCAGATCTTCCCGAAGAGCCTCAGCCGTTCCCTGGTCGAGAGCCCGTTGTCCATTGAGTAGCGGAGGAGCGTCTCCCCCTCGATCAGTTCCATCGCGAAATACGGCGCGCCGTCGTGCAGCCCCGTCTGGTACACCTTCGCGATCCCGGGGTGCTGGAGCCTGGCGAGGATGTCCGCCTCGAGCTGGAACCGACGCAGCATCGAGCCGCTCACCATCCCCGAACGAATCAGTTTCAGCGCCACCTCGCGGCGAGGATTCTCCTGCGAAGCGCGATACACAACGCCCATCCCGCCCTCACCGAGGACCTTGATGATCTTGAAGGGACCGATCTGTTCCGCGAACTTGTTCCGGCGAACGGCGCCAGGGCCAGGATGCCGCGTCGCTTCGGTGAGCGGCAGATCAAGCGTCGGTTGCTCGTCGGGATTGGAATCGCCAGCAAGTTCGTCAGGCATTCAATGCTCCTCCAGTTCCGACCACATGGATCGAAACGACAACAAGCAAAGAAGTCCTCCGCCGAAGGACCACGTTACTCCCCCCCAAACCCCATCCGATCCAGAACCCCGTCAAACTGATCCAGATCAAAGAACCGCACGATCAACCGCCCCTTCTTCCCGCTCTTATCCGTCCGGATCGTCACCGGCGTGCCCAGGTGCTCGCTCAGCTTGATCTCCAGGTCCGCGCGTGCCGCGACCCGGCGTGATTGCGCCGCCTCTTCCTCTTCGCTGAGCCCCGGCGTCACGTCCGCCACGCCGCCCAGGATCAGCCGGCAGCGCTGCTCGAGCTTGCGCACGCTCCACTGACCCTTCGCCGCCGTCTTCGCCAGCGCCGCCCGCTCGCGCCCCGCCGGCAGCGACAGGATCGCCTTCGCGTGCCCCGTGCTCAGCTGCCCCAGCGCGACCATCGCCTGCACCGGCTCCTCCAGTGTCGTCAGCCGGATCACGTTCGCCACCGTCGAGCGATCGACGCCGAGCTTCTCGGCGATCTCCCCGTGCGTGGCGCCGAAGTTGTCCGCCAGCTTCTGGAACGCCCACGCGCGGTCCATCGGGTTGAGGTCCTCGCGCTGCAGGTTCTCAACGACCGCCCACTCGGCCGACTCACGGTCCGATAACTCGACAACCACCGCCGGCACGCGCGATAGCCCCGCCAGCCGGGCCGCCCGCCAGCGACGCTCGCCCGCGACGATCTCCCAGCTCGCCCCACCATCCTGGACACCGGCGCCCGGCCGGCGGACAACGATCGGCTGCATCATCCCCGACTCGCCGATCGATTTCGCCAGCCCCGCCAGCCCCCCCTCATCCACCATCCGCCGGGGCTGATTCGGGTTCGGCCGAATATCATCAATATCGATGATTTGCAATCGACGTTGTTCTCCCGGATCCCCCCCATCACCTACGCCCGGGATGAGGTCCTGCGAATCCCGGGATCCTTCCGTTCGATGCGCAAGGTGCTCATCGGGCTCACCTTGGATCTCGGTCAGACCCCCCTGCTCCGCTTCCAGATCCGCCACCCGCACCGGATCCCCGATCAGGCTGCTCAGCCCCCGGCCCAGCCGACGGGGTTTCGCCTCGCTCCTGCCCGCACCTGGTTTCGCATTCGACATCGCACCGCCTCCTCAACTGCGCACCGAAACCTTAAACACGCCACGCCTGCGCACAACCCGATACAGTACGCGCCCCGCCGACTGGCCCGCAACCGACCAGCCCTCAGACTCCCACCGGATGCCACCCACACCCGACCACATCGAGATCCTCGCCAGGGCCCTGATCACCCGGGCCGACCCCGGCGCCCCCCCCAACGCCGGCCGCTCGATCCTCTTGTGCCAGAACCTCGAACAGGGCTATTTCTACCTCCCCGGCGGCCACGTCGAGCCCGGCGAAATAGCCGCAGCAGCAGTCAAGAGAGAACTGCTCGAAGAGCTTTCCCTGGGCGCACATGTGGGGGATTGCCGCCTGATGGCAGAACAGATCTTCCGGCAGGGTGGCAAAGCCCGGCACGAGATCAACCTGGTGTTCCACGTGGAACACCTCTGGAAGCCGGACGCCCCCCCTCCCGACGATGACCCGGATCCGGCCCACGATACCGAGACCCGGATCACACCCGGAATCGAGATTCGATCCGCCGAGCCGCACATCGGGTTTGAATGGATTGCGATCAACAACCTCCCCGCCACCGACCTCCGTCCGGCGATCGTCCGGGATTGGCTGGCGAACCACCCCGAATCAACCGGGATCCAGTTCATCAGCCAGACCGCACGAGATTCTCAATGATCGACGAGCAGGGGGGTGTTCCACGTGGAACACCTTCGGAACAAGGTCCGATAACATTACCGGACATATACCAAACATTTATCCCGTAGAGCGATGGTTGTTCGATCCGATTTCCGGTTTTTTCGGACCGCGAGGGTGGGGGACAGGTTAACTTGAATCAGCGGCCACGGGCCCGGCCGCGCCCTGCTTCAGAGAATCCTCAGGGAGACAACCCATGTTCCGCCGCATGATCCTGTCCATGACGATCGGTTCGGTCGCTGCCGCTGCGCACGCCGGGGTGGGGGAGGAGTTGTCCAGGCTGACCGCCAGCGACGGCGCCGCGTCGGATCGGCTCGGCCAGGCCGTCGCGATCAGCGGGACCAACGCGGTCGTCGGCGCGCCGCTTGACGACGACCTCGGCGCCGACAGCGGCTCGGCTTACTTCTTCGATGTCCTCACCGGGCTGGAATCCGCCAAGCTGACCGCGAGCGACGGCGCCGCGGGGGACCAGTTCGGGTTCAGCGTCGGCATCAGCGGGACGACCGCGATCGTTGGCGCGCCCTTCGAGGACGAGAGCGCGGCGGACGCCGGCGCGGTGTATGTCTTCGACCGCATCAGCGGTCTGGAGCTGATGAAGCTGCTCGCCGGCGACGGCGATTCGGGCGACGCCTTCGGGCACGCCGTCGCGATCGACGGGACCACGGCGATCATCGGGGCGCCGCAGGACAACGAACTCGGCGCCGACGCCGGGGCGGTGTATGTCTTCAGCACGCTGACGGGGCAGCAGCTCTTCAAGCTCACGCCCGGCGACGGGGCGGCGGGGGACCGCTTCGGCGGCTCGGTCGCGATCAGCGGGACGCTCGCGGTCATCGGCTCGGCGCTGGACGACGACAACGGCGGTTCGTCCGGCAGCGCCTACGTCTTCGACATCAGGACCGGGCAGGAGCTGCACAAGCTGCTGCCCGACGACGGCGCCGGGAACGATCAGTTCGGTTGCGCCGTGGCGATCAGCGGGACTGGCGTGGTCGTGGGCGCGTACCACAAGAGCGACAACGGCACCTGGAACGGCGCGGCGTACTCGTTCGATGCGCGGTCCGGGCAGCAACTCCAGCGATTCGATCCTGGATTTTCGATCGGAGCGTTGGATCAGTTCGGGGTCTCGGTCGCGGCGAGCGGCACAACGGCGTTGATCGGGGCCAACAAGGAAGCCGGCGCCATTTCCGGATCCGGCGCCGTTTTTTACTTCGACATGTTGACCGGCGAGATGATCACTAAGGCGTACGCCGCGGTCGGCGTCCTGAACGACAACTTCGGCATCGCCGTCGCGCTTGATGGATCCACGGCGCTGATCGGGGCAGACTTCGCGGACGACCAGGGGGACGCCTCCGGCGCGGCGTATTTCTTCGACGTTGGGAACCGGGCCGCGTGCCCCGGCGCGCAGATCGCGGAATACCCCGCGACACCGGGGGCTCAGGACCCCGGCGCCGGGAACGCGGTCGCGATCGACGCAACAACCGCGATTGTCGGCTCGTGGTACGGCGACATCTACAGCTTCCAGACCGGCGCGGCCTATCTGTACGACGTGGCGACCGGCGAGCAGCGATTCAAGCTGCGTCCCGACGACCAGGCGATCTTCGGCTTTTTCGGGATCTCGGTCGGGGTGGACGGGCCCGTCGCGATTGTCGGCGCCAGGGGGATCACCACCGATGTCGGCGCCGCGTACCTCTTCGACACCGCGACGGGGTTGCAACTCCATCGGCTGACGCCGAACGACGGCGGCCTGAATGATCGGTTCGGCAACTCGGTTGCGATCGCGGGGTCGATCGCGGTCGTGGGATCTCCGAGAAACGATGCGGTCTTTGGTAGTTCTGGCGCCGTCTATGTCTTCGATGTGACGACCGGTCAGCAGCTCATGAAGATCGTTCCGAACGATCCGGCGCCGGGGGACCACTTCGGATCATCGGTCGCGCTGCACGGGACGACGCTGATCGTCGGGTCGCCCGATGATGACGACAACGGATCGAGCTCGGGTTCGGCGTATCTCTTCGATGTCAGCGCCGGGCAGCAGTTGCACAAGCTGTTGCCGGATGACGGCTTCACCGATGACAAGTTCGGGTGGTCGGTCTCGGTGTTTGGCGATTTCGCGATCGTCGGGGCCTACGACGCCAATGTCTTCGGGAACGATTCCGGCGCCGCGTACATTTTCCAGGTCAGCAACGGCCAGCAGTTCCGCAAGATCGCGCCGCCCGACGGCGAGGCCGGGGACTACTTCGGCGAGTCGGTCTCGATGTTCGGCGATGCTTGTGTGATCGGCGCCAGCGCCGATGATGACCAGGGTTTGTACTCCGGTTCGGCGTACCTGTACCGCCTGCCGCCGGGCGAGGAAATCATCAAGCTGCAGCCGGCCGGCATCGGCGCCGGAGATCGGTTCGGCTCCTCGGTCGGGTTCTGGCAGGACACGATGGTCGTCGGGCTCGTCGGCACCGGCGGCGGCGAGAACATCGGCGCGAGCTACCTGTTCGACGCGGTCACGGAGCAGCAGATCACCAGGCTCTATTCGACCGACGGCGTAATCGACGAGGGGTTCGGCGCCTCGGTCTCGATGATCGGGAATCTCGCGCTTATCGGCGCGCCGGGCAATGACGACCTGGGGCCGGACTCGGGGAACGCCACGCTGTTGGACACGAGGACGGGCGGGTTCCTGCGGCTGTTCGACGCGAACGACGGCGCTCCCGGCGACCGGTTCGGCGAGGCGGTCGCGATCAGCGGGGGCGGCGTCATCGCGGGGGCCGCCGCCCACAGCGACAACGGCGCTGATTCCGGCGCCGCGTATCTGTTTGATCTGTGGAGTGGGGATCAGATCGCCAAGCTGCTGCCGGGTGACAATGCGGCGGGGGATCGCTTCGGCGTCTCGGTCGGGCTCGACGATTCGTTCGCGATCGTCGGCGCCAGCGGGGACGACGACAACGGCGCTGACTCCGGTTCGGCGTACCTGTTCAACGCGGTCACCGGGGCGCAGACGGCGAAGCTGCTCGCGGCCGACGGCGCGGCGGGCGATTCGTTCGGCGCTTCGGCCGACCTCCACGGGACGATCGCGATCATCGGGGCGCCCGGCGACGATGACCAGGGCGCCGAGTCGGGTTCGGCGTATGTCTTCGACGCGGTGTCCGGGGCGCCGTTGCACAAGCTGCTCGCCTCCGCCGGTGGGCCGGGCGACCTGTTCGGTTCGTCGATTGCGCTGCACGGGACGCTGGCGATCGTCGGGGCGCCCGGCGACGGCGTGAACGGACCGGGCTCGGGGAGCGCGTCCGTGTTCGACGCCGTGACCGGCGCAGAACTGCACCGGTTGATCCCCGGCGACGGCTCGGTGGGGGACGGGTTCGGCTCGTCCGTCGCGATCCACGGGACCATCGTGGTCGTCGGCGCCGGGGCGGTGGGGTCACCGGGCGACCAGTCTGGATCGGCGTACTACTTTGATGCGATCACCGGGCAGGAGCTTGGCAAGCTCAACGCCATCGGCGGCGGGGCCTTCGCGAACTTCGGCAGCGCTGTCGCGATCACCGGGACGAACCTGTTCGTCGGCGCCGCGGCGTTTGATGAGGTTGGCCTTGATGCCGGCGCGTCGTATCTGTTCGACGCGGCCGGCGGCCTGGTTGGCTGCGTCGGCGACCTCAACGGCGACGGCGTGATCGACACGGCGGACCTCGGCTCGCTCATCGGCGTCTTCGGGGGTTCGAGCCCTGCGGGGGATCTCAACTGCGACGGCGTTGTGGACACCGCGGATCTGGGGATCATGCTCGGGCTGTTCGGCTCTGCGTGCAACTGAATCGATTGGTTGTGAGCCCGGCGGCCTGATCCATCACGTCCCCGGCGTGGACTTGCCGCGGTGGGCGATCCAGAGGTAGCCCATCAGCGCGGTTCCCAGCAGCGCCCAGGGCAGCATCGACGCGAACCAGATGGAGCCGTCGATGTGCTTGATCTGCTTGCCGGCGGCGTCGAGCAGCGGGGCGCCGTCGGCGTCGAGCTGTGGGATCGCGAAGAGGTCGAAGAAGTAACCCAGGCCGAAGCCGGCGAGCATGGCGCCGAAGTACTGGAAGGAATCGATCACGCCCGAGGAGAATCCGGCCATCTTCCGGCCACCCAGGTCCATGGCGGCGGCGGTCCCGAGGAGGGAGTGCGTCGCGTTGCAGCCGGTCCAGACACCGAGGATCAGGACGATGGCGAAGACCTCCGAAGCGCCGAGCGATCCGGAGACCATGAGGATGGCGGTGATGATGAAGACGACCTGGATGAAGTAGAGGAAGGCTGCGACCTGCGCCCGGCCTCCCTTGAAAAACTTGTCGGAGATGATGCCGGAGCTGAGCGAGCCGAGCGATGCCATGAGCGGGAGCATGACGACGGCGGTGAGCCAGAAGAGGTGGTCGCCCTTGTTGAGGCCCCAGGCCTCGGCCATGTAGATCGTCCACCAGGAGGAGATCGCGGCGCGGACGAAGCCTGTGCAGAAGTAGGCGCCGGCGACGATCCAGACGATGGGGTTGCGCGTGATGACGCGGAAGACGTCCGAGAGGACGTGGTGCTCGTGCGGGTCGTCGTCGTGGGATTCGTCGTCGTGGATGATGCGGTAGCCGGCCTCCTCGGGGTGGTTCCTGACGCCCAGGTTCATCAGGATGACGACAAGGACGACGACGATCGCGGGAAGGAAGAACATCACGCGCCAGCCGATCGGATCGACCTTGAACGCGAAGAAGATGAGCGGGATGGAGAAACCCTTGGCGAGGATGGGCAGGAGGTTGCCGAGCTGTCCGGCGCCCATCTGCCCCAGGTTGATCATGATGCCGAAGATGCCGGCGAAGGAGCCGCGCTCCTGCTTGCGGAACCAGGCGGTGTTGATCTTGACCATGCCTGGCGCGCCGAAGGCCTGGACGTAGCCGTCGAGGCCCCGGATGACCACGAGCAGCCCGACGATCCAGCCGATGTCCGAGAGTGTGGCGAGGCCGAAGAGCGAGTTGAGGATTGCGGTGCCGATGGCGCCGATGGTCATGGCGCGCTTGCCGCCGAGCTTGTCGGTGAAGAGCCCGTTGATGAACTGCCCGATGGCGTACATGCCGTTGCGGGCGGAGTCGATGGCGCCGTACTCGGAGTTCGAGAGCCCGAGGGCGCCCTTGAGTTCCGGCGCGATGATGCCGAGGTTGTAGCGGCAGAGGTAATACGAGGCGTAGGTCAGACCCAGGAGGAACCAGTTGCGGCCCCGGCGGGCGCGGAAGCCGGGGTCGTGGCGGAAGACCGGATGCTCGGGGGTGACGACGGCGCCCCAGTCGGGCTTTCCATCGGGGCCCAGGGGAACATCATCCTGGTGATCCTGCGGATGGTGGGGGGGCTGCTGGGAATCTGACATCGCTGATGACCCGGCTGATAGGCGGAGCTGGCGCCGGCTCCGGCCGGGCCAAACGGGGCATCATACAACATCTTGTGGTTTTGCAACCCACAACTTGTCGTGGGGTGGTGGGGACCTTGTGGGGTTGATCCCGGGATTGTTTCGCTCATCCCGGGCTTGGGTGAGTGGATCGCTGGTGTTGATCAGCGGTCGCGGAAGGCCTCGAACCAGTTCTCGATGACGGAGATTGTGCCGAGGGTCCCGGTCGCCTGCTCCGGCTGGACCACGTAGAGCAGGGACTGGCCGTCTTGTGAGATGACCCAATCCATCGTGTTCGGGTCAGTGCTGTCCGTGAGGTCGAATGCGAGCACTGGGGCGCCGAACTCGAACGAAGGCTCCCGGACAACCTCGACCTCGTAGATCCCAACAACGGGTTTCTCGGCGAAGTAGTAGATGCTGTCGCCATCGGTGGACCAGACGGGAGATCTGCCGCCCTGCGTGGAGATCTGCCATTTCCCGGAGCCGTTGGGATAGGACGTGCAGTACACCTGGAAAACGCCGGAATCGGCAGCGCTGTACGCCAGATAGTCGGCGCCGGGGCTGATGAAGGCGCCGAAGTCTCTGCCGGGCATGGGCAACTCGGTTCTGGATTCGGGGTCGTCGAATGGTCTGGCATAGAGCGTGTCGATGGACGGGGAGTTGCCCTTGAACCAGACGGCGTTCTCCCACTGCGCGTCCATCGAGAACATGACCCCGTCGATCTGATCCCTGGATTGGCCGGAGCCGTCGGCGAAGCAGAACTGTGTGACGGAGTTGCCGTCCTGGGCGCCCATGAACTGCACAACGGCCAGCTCCCTGCTGTCCGGCGACCAGCCCGTGGAAGCGACCATGGTTTCGAGGAACGTCACGCGCCGGTTGATCCCGCGATCGACATCGTGCACCCAGATATCGAGTTTGGGGGGCGTTCCCGCGGTGAAGGCGATGTGCTTGAGGTCGGGAGAGATGGACAGCGCGAAGATGACGTCGAAGTCTGCGTTGATCGGGGTTTTGACGCCTTCGCGTGTGAGCCAGGAGAGTGATGATCCCATCGCCGCCTGGCCCCGCTGGATGCACAGCGTGCCGTTCCGGGACACCGACGGCTCTGACGCGTTCGGCTCCACGAGGAAGGGATCGCCGCTCGCGGTCATGGTGATCGGATCGAACTCGATCGCCCAGACATCGGTCTGCTTGAACCCTCGAGTGTAGAGGACATGCCCCGATGGCGCGTAGCAGGGAGAATCGAGCACGATCTCCGAAGCGGGGACGATGGTCACGACGCGGTCACCGTCGGAGGCGCAGAGTTCGAGTGTGTTGTTGCGATTGTGCCGGATGAAGATGACGACATCCGTGCCGGGAACGACGGCGGGATCGTGATAATCGATGACCTTGGTCAGGTCGGTCTCGAGCAGGGTCGAGACCTCTCCACCCCTGGCGGAGATCTGGCTGATGACCCCCGCGGCAAAGATGATCCTGTCGTCGTCGGTCCAGCCCCCGCCCAACTCACCGGCCCCAACCGCCGCGTTGGGGCTGAGCTTGATCTGGCCGCCTCCGGAGAGGGAGATCTTGTAGAGGGTCCCATCGACCCCGTATGCGAGCCATTTCCCGTCCGGGGACCAGATCGGATCGGACGCGTTCTGCGTCCCCGGGATGACCCTGGAATCGAAGGAATCCAGCGATCGGACGAAGAGCTGTTTATTTCTGGTGAAAGCGATGGCGGAGCCGTCCGGGGAGATCATTGGGCGCGCGTCGTCCAGCCTCGATTCCGGGGTTTCAACGACCGCGTCGAATCGGATCACCCGCGGCGTTGGCCGCTCGATCGTCATCCGGCTGGCGAACCACGCGGCGGCGGCGATGATCGGCAGCAGCGCCACGAGCAGGAGCGTGCGCAGCGTCGATCGGACGCCGCCGGGCGCCGGCGCTGCGACGATCGGGGTGTCGATGCTGGCGGATTGGAGTTCGACGATGGCGTCGCCGATGTCGCGGAGGCGTTTCTGCTTGTCGCGCTGGAGGCATCGAGTGATGACGCGGCGGACGCGCTGGGGCGTGGTCGGGGGGAGTTGATCGAGGTCGATGTTCTTGTGCAGGATGGCGCCGATGGAGTCCGTGACGGTTTCACCGATGAACGGCCCGACGCCGGTGCACATCTCATACAGAAGGACGCCGAAGGACCAGATGTCGGTGCGTTTGTCCACACGGCGGCCGCGCGCCTGCTCGGGGCTCATGTACGCGGCGGTGCCCAGGATCACGCCCGGGATCGTCGGCGAGTGCGCGATGGCGGGGCTGGTGAGTGTCGCTGCCTCGCTCTGGCTTGTGCTGGACTGGCCTTCCTCGGTGCGCGCGAGTCCGAAGTCGAGGACCTTGGCCCTGCCGTCGGGGGTGACCATGACGTTGCCGGGCTTGAGGTCGCGGTGGATGACGCCCGCCTCGTGCGCGGCCTCGATACCGGCGGCGATCTGCACGGCGATCTCGATCGCTTCATCGATCGGGAGCGGGCCGCGGTCGATGCGGTCGGCGAGGGTCTCGCCCTGGACGTGCTCGAGGACGAGGTAGCGCGCGCCGTCGTGCTCCTCGACGCCGTGGATGCCGGCGATGTTGGGGTGGTTGAGCTGCGCGAGGACGCGGGCCTCGCGCTCGAAGCGTTCGAGGCGTGCGGGGTCGGCGGCGAGTTCCTGGGGCAGCGCCTTGATGGCGACGTTGCGGCCGAGTCGGGTGTCGTGCCCGAGATAGACCACGCCCATGCCGCCGCGGCCGATCTCGCGGTCGATCGTGTAGGGGCCGATCTGACTTGGGGGATTCGTCACCCCGCGAGTGTAGCAGGGGGGTTGCAGTGGACGGATCCCGGGATTCGCATCGCTCATCCCGGGCGTGGGGGTGTGGGGCGTGCGCGGGGCCTGTTATGACTGGTCGTTGTCGAGCAGGAGCAGGGGGCGGCGGAGGGTGATGCGGTCGTTGATGGGGCCCCAGGCGCCGGGCTCGATGCTGATGGTGAGGGTCCGCGCGTTGGGGTCGATGGGGATGTTGATCTCGAAGCGCGGGTTGTCGGCGTTGATGCGCTGTCGCGCCTGTTCGGTGGAATCGACCTGCACGGTGAGCACGCAGTCTCCCCAGGGGATGGCGTCGAATGGCATCTCGGCGATGGTGGCGAATCGGCGGGCGCCGGGGGGGAGCTGCCAACTTGCGAGCATGGGGCCGGGGAACTGGATGTCGGGGGCGTTGAGGCGGCCCGAGGATTCGTAGATGGGGTCGTTGAGGATCCGGGTTGGTTCTGCGGTGTGTCGGTCGCCGAGGGGTCGCTGGGCGGCGGGCTCGATGGCGGCGAGCCCGATGAGGCGCCCCGCGCTGAAGGCGACGGCGTCGAGTGCGCTGGCCGGGAAGACGCCGGTCTGTCCGGTGGGGAGTTCGAGTTCGACGGCGCCTCCGTCGCGGGAGTCAATCGCGGCGACGACGACGACGGAGCCGTCGTCGAGCCAGACGACGAGGCCCTGCATGGGAACGTTGGGGTTGGCGAGTCTGACGCTGGCGACGCGATCGGCGGCGATGGCGACGATCTGGCCGTCGATGTCGATCTCGACGGGGTCGCCGAGCGATACGACGAAGCCTTCGAGCCGGTCGCCGTTGGCGAGGACGAGCTGGTCGCGGTTGGTGCTTGTCGGCTGACTGACCCGGGTGATCTCGTCGAGCGGGGTCTGGGCTGGCTCGCGGAGGACGGCGCGCGCGACGCGGTCGAGGTTGATGGCGACGCGGCCGAAGACGGGGTGCGCCCAGATGATGGCGTCCTTGTCGCCGCCGGTGGGGGCGTGCTCGCCGGGGAGTCGCTGGCCGTCGTTGAGTTCGAGCAGGCCGGTCGATGGCGGTGTCTCAGCGGCCGGGTCGCCGGTTGATGTGGCGCCTTGCTGCGGCGCGTCCCACGGGCGATCGAGCGGCAGGAGCGCGACGAGCCCGCCGACGGAAGCGCGTCGTGTCCGGCCCTGTTCGTCGAGGTAGGCGATGTCCTGCTCGGTGATGGAGAGGAGCGTGATCTCGCGGGTGTTGAGGTCGCGGTCGATGAGGACGCGGCGGCCGGGCTCGGCGGGCGCGGCGGCGTCGGGGGTCGCGGTGTCCTGCGCGGCGAGTGCGGATGCGACGAGGGACGCTGCGGCGATCGGGATGAACAGACCGGTGCGGATCATTTCTGGAAGATGGGGAGATACCGCTTGGGCATCTGGAGGATGATGAGCGCCATGGCGGTGCCGTAGCAGGAGCCGGCGTGGCGGTCGGACCAGGTGCCGTCGGGGTTCTGGAGGTCGATGAGTTCGTCGCGGATGGCGGGCCACCAGGTCGCCCAGCGATCGCCGCCGGCGAGGTACATGGTCTGGACGGCGTAGTAGTGCCCGTAGAAGTAGTGGGCGCCGGGGCGGACCTGGTTGCCGGGGAGCGCTTCGGCGAAGAGGTAGTCGAGTCCCCGGTCGATGGCGTCGTCCTGGTAGATGCCGGCGTAGTAGAGGCTGGCGACGCCGGCGGCGGAGCGCGGCCAGGCGGAGCCGCCGCTGGTGAGCTGGTACTTGAAGCCGCCGTCGATGTTCTGGCACTGGCGGACGTATTCGACGGCGCGGTCGATGGTGTCGCGTGGGACATCGATGCCGGCGTTGCGCGCGGCGCGGAGCGCCATGATCTGGCAGATGGTGACGGAGATGTCGGCGTCGTAGGGGACGGGGTTGTACCGCCAGCCGCCCTCGTTGTTCTGGGTCTGGACGATGAGGCGGACGGCCTTGACGAGGGCCTCGTGCGTGCGGCGGGCGAGAGGTGTGTCGTCGGAGCCGATCATGCCGTAAACCTCGCCGACGAACAGGGTGGCGAAGCCGTGGCCGTACATGGGGCCGTGGGAGGTTTCTGCGGCGAGGAGTCCGGTCTCGTTGAGGTTCTGGAGGACGAACTCGAGTCCGCGTTCGATGTTGTCGCCGTAGCCGCCGCGGCCGGGGATGTGCCCGTCGGCCATAAACGCGAGGCAGGCGAGGGCGGTGATGCCGACGTGCTTGCCGTAGCGGCCTCCGGAGAAGGAGCCGTCGTCGTTCTGCGTGGCGGCGAGGGCGGCGAGGCCCTGGGTGACGGCATCGTTGAGGGCGGGGGTGATCTCGTCGATGAGCGCGTTGTTCTGCGCGGTGGCGCCGGCGCCTTCGGTGGGGCGCTCGGTCGGGCTGGGGCCTTGCTCCTGCGCGACGGCGGCGAAGGCGAGGATCGCGGCGCTGCACGCCGCGGCGATGATGGCGCGGGAGTGGCTCATCGGTCGCGCTCCCGGGCGCCGCTCTGGCCCTGCTCGCCGGCGAGCTTGCGGTAGTAGGACTCGGTCATGGACTTGTAGAAGGCGCTGAACTGGTCGCCGGAGCCCTGGGAGAGCGCTTCGCGGATGCGCGCGGGGAGCGCGCCCCACGCGGCGTGGAGTTCGTCGAGGCGGTCGGCGAGGGGGCCTTCCTGCAGGCCCGGGGGGTTGAGCTCGTCGCGGTTGTCGCCCTGCCCTGCCTCGTCCTGCGGGTTCTGTCCCTGCTGCTGCTGACCTGACTGTGGCTGGTTGGGTTGCTGTCCCTGCTGCTGCTGACTGGAATCCCCGCTTGAGGAGGAAGAGGAGGATTGTGAGGACTGCTGCTGCTTGGCCTGCTCGATGAGGATGTCGAGTTTGCGGATGATCTCGTCCTGCAGGCGCTGCGTCTGGGCGCCGGGGGCTTTGGCGACTTCGAGGAGATCGGCGGCGTCGGACATCTGCTGGACGGCCTGGATGAACATGTCGGCGACCTGCTCGCCGGAGAGGGCGCGGTCGAGTTCGGCTCGCTCCGGGTCGAGGGCGGCATCGCCTTCGGCGGCGGATTTGTCGGCGGGTTCAAGGCCGAGCAACTCGTCGAGCGAGGGCAGGGGCGCGGGGTTGGTTAAGTCGTCGCCCGCCGGATGCTGTGCGGGCTGCTCCGGTGCTGGTTCGGCGGGTTTGGGTTTGTCCTGATCGGCGGCGGCGGCGCCCGCGAGGACGAACGCGGCGGCGAAGGGCAGGAGGCGTGATGGCATGCTGTTGATACGCATGAAACGGGATGGGGGTTGAACCAGGCGGGGCTGATTCATTGGGGTTGTATCGGTCTTTCGCCGGGGCCCTCGCCGTGGGATTGGCTCATTTTTTCGATGATGGCGCCGCCGATCTGGCCCAGTTGGCGTTGCTCGGCGCCGAGTTCGGTGGGGGAGTCCACACCCGGCTCGTTGGGGAGATCGTCCGAGAGTCTCGTGCGGTCGAGGAGGTCGGCCTGCATCTGGCGGAGGAGGCGGAGCTGCGCCAGCGGCGGGAGGAGGTCCTGCTGCTGCTGACCTTCCTGCGAGCCGCTGCTCCCGCCGCCGCCGTCGTTGAAGTTGTCGTCCCTGGGCGGCGCCTGCTCCTGCAGTGATTCGACGATGCCCTGGAGGACTGCGATCGCGGCGGTCTGCCTGCGGACGGCGGGGGTCGGCGCCGCGTTGCGGAGGTTTTCGGCGGCGTCGGCGCTGAGCGCGCTGAGGCGTTTGTGGGCGAAGGTGAAGACCTCGGCGTCGGCGAGCTCCTCGGTGGATTCGAGGATCATGTCGAGCGCGCCGCCGATGGTTTCCTGCTCGTCGGCGACGCCGCGGAGCGCGGCGCGGTCGCGCCGGCTGAGCTCGTCGCGCCCCTCGTAGGCGGCGGCCTCGTCGCGGAGGGCGATCTGGGCGGCGAGCGCGTCGCGGTAGGCCTTGAGGAGCTCGGCCTTCTTGCGCTGCTGCTCCTGCTGCTGCATCTGGTCGTCGAGTCGGTTGGCTTCCTCGAGGGCGCGCTGGAGGAGGTCGAGGCTGCGCGCCTCGGCGGCGCGGACGGCGTCGGGATTGATCTCGGCGCGGCGGAGTTCGACGACGGCGCGGGACTGCGCCTCGGAGGCGTCGGTGACGAGGCTCGCGACGGGGGCGAGCTCGCGTCCGGCGTTGCGCGCCAGATCCACAACGGCGAGGGTGTTGGTGTTGAGGCGGATCATGCCCTGGTCGAGGGCGCCGAGCGGGGCGTTTTCGATGATCGACTGGCTGAGCGCGGCGAGCTGCGTGTTCTGCTGGTTGATGAGGGCTTCGAGGGACTCGATAAGGCTGGCGAGGATGCGGCGGAGCGCGGCCTCGCGGGCGCGCTGCCCCTCTTCGAGATCCTGGAGCATGCGCTCGAGTGACTCGGCCGCCTGCTGCTGGCTCTGGCTGGCGCTGGAGGTCTGGTTCTGCTGTGCTTCGCCGGCGGCCTGCTCCATGGTCTGGCTCAGGCGCTCCTCGCGGGCGCGGCGCGCGGCCTCGGCGAGCCCGGCGGCGGCGGTCTGGTCGGTCTCGCGGAGCTGCTGCTCGCGCTGGCGCATCTCGTCGGTCAGTTCGTCGGCCTGCTGGGCGAGTTGCTCCTGCGCCTCGACGATCTGTTCGAGTTCGGACCGCTCCTGCTCGGAGAGTTCGCCGGCGGTTTTTCCGGCGGTTTTGGCGCTGAGCGCGTCGGTTCGCTGCTGGAGGGCGCGCTGGGCCTCGAGCATCTTTTCGAGGCCGCGCTGGAGGACCCAGGCGTCCTCGCCGGTGTCGAGCTGCGCGGCGACGTCCTCGAGGCGGTCCATGACCTCGCGCTGCGCGTCTTCGGTGTTCCGGGCGGCTCCCTGCTGCGCTTCGGGGTTGTCCTGCGCTTCCTGCCGCTCGGCGAGCTGGTCGAGGGCGTCGGCGGCGCGGGTCGATGCGGAGCGGGCCTGTTCGAGGGATTGCCGGACGCTGCTCAGGAGGTTGTCGAGACGCTCGTCGTCGAGTCGGTTCTGGTCGAGCCGGGACTGGATCTGCTCGATGGATTCGACCTCGCGCGCGACGCGGTCGGTGATGCTGGCCTGCTCCTTGATGGCGGTCTGGTCGGCGCCCTCCTGCTGCGCGTGGTCTCGGGCCTCGCGCTGGCGGTCGTCGATGCGCATGACGCTCTGGCGGACACCCGAGAGCTCGTTGCGGATCGCCTGGACGAACTCCTCTTCCGAGACGATGCGGAGGCGGCGCGGCGTGGAGCGTGTCGGCGCGCGGGAGAGATCGGCGGCGGCGAAGACGTCGGCGGCGATAGCGGTGATCTGGACCTCGTCGCCGATCTCGACGCCGAGGGTCTCCAGTTCGAGCCGCACGGCGGCCTCGATGGTGGGCTGGCCCTGCGCCTGAACGTCGGCGATGACGGCTGGATCGTCGGCGGGGGCCATGGCGCCGCCCGGGCCCGAGGGCGATCCGGTTGCGGCGCCCTCCGGGCGGAAGCGCTGCCGCTCGATGCGCAGCCAGGCGAGGCCGACGTCGTCGCGGCCCTCGCCGGTGATGTCGATGACGGCGGTGGCGAGCACGGCGGTGTCGCTGGGCGGGGCGGTGACCGTGGCGGCGGGGGGCTGGTCCTCTACAGCGTCGAAGCGGAAGACGGCGTCGTCGGCGGACTGGATGCCGTGCTCATCGACGAGCATGACGGGGATGCGGGTGGACGCCGCGAGGGACCACGAGAGGCGCAGCGTCCGGGATTCGCCTGATGGGGGATCAAACGCGGCGTCGGTTTCGGCGAAGTCGGGCGAGAAGGTGGCGGCGAGCCAGTCGGGGTTGGCGGTGTCGATGGGGATGGGTTTGTTGAAGTTGAGGGTGAGGCCGATGGCCGAGCCCAGGAGCGCTGGCGGCGCGATGGCGCGTTCGTCGGCGCCCGAGCCGAGGTCGAGTTCGGTGCGCGATGCGTCGGCGCGGGCGGGGATGGCGCCGGCGTAGTCGGGCGGCGTGATGACGGCGCTTGCGGAAGCGACGGCGGGCGGTTCGACAAGCAGGATCCGGCGCCAGGGTGTCTCGTCGTCCTCGGTCTCGAATCGGTACTCGATGGCGTCGGCGTCGGCCTCGATGAGGCGCTCGAAGAAGGCGCCGTTGTCGCCTGCGCTGGTTGTTTCATCCCGGCCCTGCCAGGTGAGCAGGACGCGCTGGGTCTCTCCCTCCCGGCCGCCGGCGATGGGGCGGTAGCGGGCGATGACATCGGTGCGATCGACGGCGCGGTTGGCTTTGGTGAGGACGGCGCGGAGCGGGAGGACGACGCCGAGCGGGTGGACGCTGATGTCGGTGGCGTCGGCGACGCCCGTGCGCTTGGGCCACTCGGCGCCCGCCCACGGGAGCAGGGTGCGCTGCGCGCCGATGATCGCGAGGCTGGTGTTGGCGGCGCCGGCGGCGAGGATGATGAGGACGGAGGCGAGGAGCATCGCGACGGCGCGCCATGCCGGGGCGCTGTTGAGCACGGCGCGTGCGGACCGGATGTCAGAGAACGCGTCGGCGGCCTGCTCGACGACCTGCCGGCTGAGTGCGGACTCCATCTCGGTGGCGTGCGCGGTCTGGCTGTCGTCGTGGAGTGCGCGGTCGAACTCGACGCCGCTGGCCAGGAGGTCGCGCAGCTGCGGGTTGGCGCGTTCGAGGCGCATGGCGATGGAGGTCAGGGGCGGGTTGAATCGCCAGGCGGGGAGGATCCACTTCCAGAACACGAAGACGAGCAGCGCGGCGCCGAGGGCGAGGTGGCCGGTGCGCATCCAGACGGGGAAGCGGAGGACAAAGTCGAGCATGCCCGCGGCGGTGAAGATGCAGGCGAGGCTGGCGATCAGCAGCGCAACGGCGCGGGTGAGCAGGAGCCGCCGGGCGGCGATTCGGACGCCGCGGAGGGCGTCGGTGACGCGGGCGAAGTCGGGGGTCGGCCTGGCGTCGTGTTGTCCGGGGGCGCTGGGCATTGGTGGATGATACGGAAAAACGGGTGAAAACCGATGAAAATGGCCCCCGGCGCAGGGGATGCGGGCTCCGGGGAGTTGAACCGGCTGGGGATGGGATCGGTGCGTCCGGGGTGATCCCGGGCGTGGGGGAGGGGCTTCAACTGAATCGGGCGGATCAGATGAGCCTGATGAGCCGGCGGCCCATCCATTCCAGCGTCAGGAGCGTGATGACCAGGATCAGCGCCAGGGGGGTGTCCCAGAGAGGCTCGGCGATCTCGTGGACGATGCGGGTCTGGCGGTTGGGAAGGGCCTGCGGGAGGTCGGCGAGGTCGCTGATGGCCAGGACGCGGCCCTCGGTCTGCTCGCTGATTCGGGCGAGGAGCTCGTGGTCGGTCTCCGGGTGTCTCGTCTCGTCGTCGGGGAGCGCGACCTTGATGGATTCCTCGAGCCCCAGCGTGTTGATCGCGGATTCGGCGGTGTGGATCGTCCAGTCGCCGGGCTCGTTGGGGGTCCAGATCGTGGCGAAGGTGCGGCTGTCGGCGCTGTCGGCGCGGAGGGTGAGCTCGGTGGGGGTCGGCGCCTCATCGTCGCCGGGTTCGGGCTTGCGCGTGATGGTGACGACGACGGCGCCGAGGTCGAGATCGACGAGCGCCTGGTCCACGAGTTCGAGCTGGATACGGACGGGCTGCTCGACTTCGGCGCTGTCGGGGGTCGCGGTGAGGATGGCGGACTGGCCGGCGCGGGCGAGACCTTCGCGCCCAAGCAGGCGGATGATCTGGATCCAGAAGCGTTCGGGGAGGGCCTCACCGCGGCCGTAGCGCCAGCGCCAGATCTCGTCGGTGGGGATGTAGGCGATGCGTCCGGCGCCGAAGCGCATGAGCAGGGCGCCGGGCGCGGCGTCGTTGGGGTTGGCGACGCTGCTCAGCCAGGCGAGGACCTCGGTCGCGGGCTTGAGTGATTCGGGCTTGATGCGCTGCCACCAGCGGAGCGCGGACCATCCGGCGTCGGGGTTGGTGAGCTGGGCGGGCCAGGCGTCGGCGTTGTCGAGCGCGAGGCGGAGGACGCCGAGGCTCTGGGCGAGGGGCGTGGGCGACATCAGGACGGGGTCGGTGCTGGGAGCGATCTCGCCGGCGGCGTGGGTGAAGGGGAGGAGGTCGGCCAGTGGCGTGTCCCACCAGGCGTCGGGCGTGGCCTGTTCGCCGCCGATCCAGAGCAGGCCGGCGCCGCGGATGGCGATGTGCTCGCGGAGGTCCTCGAGCTGTTTCTTGGTGAAGACGGCGGGGACGACATCGCCAAGGATGACGGCGTCGTACTCGGCCCATTCCTCGACGGAGCCCGGGAGCTGGGCGATCTCGACATCGCTCTCCTGGGTGTACCGGCGGTCGGGCGCGAGGAGGAGATTGGAGGATGTGATGGATTTTTCGCGGAGGAGGAGGTTCTTGAGGTATCGCGCCTCCCAGCGGGGCCTGCCGTCGATGTAGAGCGCGCGGAGGGGGCGATCGACGAGCCTGATGGGAACGGTGGCGCGGTTGTTGGTGGCGACGAGGTCCGGGGTGTCGGGGATGAGCTCGACGATCCAGAGCGCATCGGCGGATTCGGTCTCGGTGGGCGTGTGGGTGAGGGTGATGGTCTCGGCGGGCTTGTCGGAGTCGATGCGCTGCTCGTCGAGGAGGAGGCCGGTGGCGGCGTCGGTCATGCGGACGACGCCGGTGAAATCGCCGGCGCCGAGGCGTTCGAGCTCAACCTGCACCGGCGCGACGTCATCAACGAAGGCGACGCCGGGGCCCCGCGCAGCGGCGATGGCGAGGTCGCCGACGGCGCCGTCGCTGCCGAGCGGGACGACGTGGACGGGGATGCGCTCGGCCTGGAGCTGGCGGATGGCGGCGCGGCTTGGCTCGGCGATGGACCTGCCGTCGGAGAAGATGACGACAGCGGAGACGGGCCTCGCGGCGGCGCGGCGGAGGGCCTGGTCGAGCGCGGCGGCGAGGTTGGTGCGCCGGCCGTCGGGGACGCCGAGCTGCGGCGGGGCGTCGGTCGTCAGGGTTTCATCGGGGCCGGTGGTGTCCGACGCGTGCGCGAGCTCGTAGGCGCCGGCGTCGAAGCCGAGCCAGACGAGGATGCGGGAGCCCGCGATCTCGCGCCACTGGGGCCAGGATTGTTCGATGGCGTCGCGGAGCTGGCGCTCGCGCGTCTCTCGCGCGCCGGCTGTTTCTGCGGGCGCGTCGGGGATGGTCATGGAGGCGCTGCGATCGAGCAGGACGAGGACCCAATCCTTCTCGACGCGCTCGTCGCGCTGGACGAGCCGCGGGCCCGCGATGAGCACGACGAGCGTCGCCAGGAGCAGGGCGCGGAGGGACGCGAGCGCGAGCCTGACCCACGCGGGTCCGACGAGGCGGCGGTAGCTCCACAGCGCCAGCGCGACGGCGGCGATCGCGACGCCGGCCCAGCCCCACGGGGCGAGCGGGCGCTCGAAGCTGAAGACGACGTTGGGGTCGCCCCAGGCGATGCGGTCGAGGTCCAGGAGTCGTGTGATCCAGTCTGTCACAGGATCCCCTCGCCGGGCTGTGCGGACTGGATCCGGGTGTTCGCGACGCTGAGCGCGGGCGCGGCGGTGGCTCGCGATTCGATGGACGCGTGGCTGAACCAGCGCGCGAGCATGGTCTCGAGCACGGCGAATATCAGCGCGGCGATGAGGTAGGGGAGGCTGCTGGCGGCGGAGGCGTCGTCGTCGGCCAGCGCCTGCGCAAAGGCGCCGCCCGCGCTGTCGGGGTCGATCATGCTGATCGATCCCGGCGCGAAGCCGGCGTCGGTGAACCACGTCTCGATAGCGGCGGGGTTGTTGGTGTTGGTGCGTCCGGCGTCGGGGTCGGCGTTGACGGCGACGAGGCCCCGGGGGGCACCGCGGTCGTCGATCGCCTGGAAGAGCCCGGCGCGCCGGATGGGGGCGGCGGTGCGCCCGCCGGGCGTGATGGTGATGGGCTGTGCGTCGGCCTCGTCGGCGTCGGTGAGTTCTGTGGTGCGCGGGGGCGCTTCGGGGCTGGCGCCGGCGATGGCGGAGCGGTCGCCGCGGGCCTGCGCGACGCCTTCCCGGATGATCTCGTTGATGAGCGGGACCATGAGCGGCTTGGCGGGGAGGTCGGTCCAGGCGAGCATCGGCGCGCTGGTGAAGCAGACAACGAGGCCCCGGCCCGGCGCGGCGGCGCTCTCGGCGGCGGAGCCGGGGCGGTCGGCGACGATGAAGGGGGCGCCGTCCTGGAAGCGGAGGACGGCGGCGCCGGCGGGCGCATTCTGAATGGGGAGGGTCTGGAAGAAGTGAACTCGGGCGGTGAGCTGCGCGAACTCGCCGGCAAGGAGGGTGAGCATGGGGGTGGCGGGCTGCTCGTCGTCGAGCGTCAGGGGCGGCTCGTGCGAGAGGGTCTCGCGGGCGAGCGTCCAGTTCATGCCGAGCTCGCGCTGGGCGGCGTCGGTCCAGAGGTGCACGGTGGTTTCCGAGGGGGGGAAGATCGTGAGCAGGCCGCCGGCGTCAACGAAGACGCGGAGCCGGCGCCAGCCCTCGGCGTCGATGAGGTCGGGACGCGGCGCCAGGACGACGTCGAGCCCGGCGAGCGTCGCGGCGTCGATGGAGGCGGGGTCGATCGTGCGCACGTCGATGGCGGATTCATCGGTGGGGTTGAGCGCCAGAGCGAGCCACTCGCCGGCGGAGAGCCGATCGACGCGGATGGAGTCGGTGAATCGGCGCCGGGCGAGGACGCCGACGCGCATCTTGTCACGGACCTCGATGGGAAGGCGGAATGTGTTGTCGCCTTCGACGGCGTCGCGGTCGATCTCGGCGACGATGGCGGCGGCGCCGTTGCGCGCGATGTTGGGGATGACTCCGGGGTTGATCGCGACGGCGATGCTGGCGGTCTCCTGTCCCGGGGACCAGCGCGCGACGGCGCGCCCGATCTCCTGGGACTGGCCGATCGCGGCGCGTCCCGTGTCCACGCGGAGGCGGACCTCGGTGGCCTGCGCGGTGGCGATGGCCGGCCCTGTTCGGCGCAGTTCGACGCGGACGCTCCCGGCGCTGAGGGTGTCCACGTCGCCCTCGTTCTCGCTGGTGAAGAAGAGTGAGCGGAGGGGGTCGATGGCGATGATCTGCGTGTTGCCGGGGGCGTCGGCGCGGGGCTGCGGGATGATGAGCTCGGCGCCAGAGAGAGCCTCGCCGAGACCCGGCGCGGGCTGCGCCGGGTCGATGGCGCCCTGGAGGAAATCGCTGAGGATGAGCACGACGCGGTCGGCGTCGGCATCGGGCTGGTTCTCGTTCTGCGCGTCGGTCGCCGCGGAGGCAATGGCGGTCAGGGCGCCGGCGATGTCCGCGGCGGCATCGGTGGGCTGGATCGCGTCGATGGTCTCGATGACGGCGGGGATGTCGGCGGAAGCGGGGACGACGATGGGGTCGGCGGGGGCGCCGAGGAACACGAGGCCGGCGCGGTCGGTGTCGCCCAGAACGCGGAGCGCCTGCCTGGCATCCTCCTTGTGGCGGTCGAGCGCGGTGGTCTTGCCGTCGTCTTCGAGGGTCGAGGCGGCGAGGCTGTTGTCGATGGCGATGTAGAGGGTCCGCGCGGCGCCGGAGCCGAGCAAGCCCAGGGCGCTGAGGACGGGGCGACCGAGCGCGACGGCGACGCAGGCGATGACGAGGCATCGGCAGGCGAGGAGGATGATCTGCTCGAGCGTGAGGCGCTTGCGCTGCTTGCGGTAGGCCTCGAGGAGGAATCGCATGGCGGCCCACTCGATGGGCTTGCGGCGCTTGCGGAAGAGCAGGTGGATGAGGATGGGGATCGCGACGCAGGCGAGCCCCGCGAGGGCGAGCCCCAGGTTGAGGAATGTCATGGCGCGCCCTGCCTCATCCGCTCTTGCTCCGCTTGAGCATGGCGTTTCGCCGCGCGAGGAAGGCGGCCAGCGGCGGGCCGAGCCAGGTGTGGGTGGAGACGAGCTGGTGGTCGAAGCCCATGGAACGCGCCATGCGGTGGATGGCGGTGATGTGGTTGTTGAAGGCCTCGAGGTAGTCCTTGCGGATGGCGCGGGGGTTGAGCCGGACGATGGGCTCGCCCTCGAGGCCCTCGAAGGGTGCGGCGTCCTTGAAGTCGAACTCCTGCTCGTGGCGATCGACGACCTGGAAGAGGATGGCGTCGTGTCGGCGGTGGCGGATCCTGGCGAGCGCGGCGCGGATGTGGTCGGGGTCGTCGAAGAAGTCGCTGACGATGGCGATGAGTCGGCGGTTGGTGAGCTTGGCGAGCGCCTGATCGACGGAGCGGGCGATGTCGGTGGGGGAGTCGATCGCGTGGGTGGAGAGCGCCGAGACGATCTGGCGCCACTGGCCCTGGGCGTTGGAGGGCTTGACCATCGAGCGGATGGCGTCGGCGTACACGATCAGGCCCGCGCGGTCGCCCTGCTTGAGGGCGACATAGCTGAGCGCGGCGGCGATGGCGGTGGCGTGGTCGAACTTGGACCAGTGCTCGGCGCCGGAGGGGCTGAGTTTTTGTCCGACTCCCGAGGCCTCGGCGAAGAGGCGCGAGCCGTAGCGCATGGAGCCGGAGGAATCGACCATGACGATGAGGTCGAGTGAGGTCTCCTGCTCGTACTGCTTGAGGTGGAGCTTGTCGGTGCGGGCGAAGACCTTCCAGTCGAGGTATCGGAGGTCGTCGCCGGCGACGTAGGGGCGGTGCTGGGCGAACTCGACGGAGAAACCGTGGTGCGGGGAGCGGTGCATGCCGCTCATGACGCCCTCGACGATGTGCTTGGCGCGGATCTCGAAGGACTTGAGGCGGGAGAGGGTCTGGGGGTGGAGGTACAGCGTGGCGTCGATGTGGCCTTCGGAGGTGGCGGCGGCGGCGCGGGATGGGGGGGAATCCGAGGGCATGGAGCGGAGATTCTACCGGGAGCGGTGGGATCGGGTTCGGCGGTATCGGCGGGATGCGGGTGTATGATGCGATGAGCATCGAACGGAAACCCCCGGACGCGATCGGATGTCGAATGCACTCGTGATCATCGGCTGGAAGGAGCGTGTGGCGCTGCCTGCGTGGGGGATCCGGCGGATGGTCGCGAAGGTGGACACGGGGGCGTGCGTGAGCGCGATCCACGTGGACAACATCGAGGAGCTGTCGGGGGGCCGGGTCCGGTTCGACGTGGTGCTCAAGCGGGACGGGACGAGGACGAGGACCGTCGAGGCGCCGGTCGTGCGGGTGGCGAAGATCAAGCCGAGCCACGGCGTGGCTCAGCAGCGGTATGTGGTTCGGACGCCCGTGTCGCTGGGTGGTGTGACGCGGGAGGTCGAGCTGAGCCTGGTGTGCCGGAAGCGGATGCGGATGCGGATGCTGCTGGGGCGCAAGGCGCTGGCGGGGGTGTTCGGGGTGGATCCGTCGAGGGCGTTCGTGCTCGGCGATCCGGAGGTTGCAACGCGCCACGAGCCGGCGCCCAACGGGAACGAAGCATGAAGATCGGGATCCTGTCGAGGGCGGAGGGCTGCTACAGCACGCGACGGCTGGCGGAGACGGCGCGCGATCGCGGGCACGAGGTCGAGGTGCTCGACACGCTGCGGTTCTCGATCCAGCTCAGCGACGATCACCCGAGCCTGTATTACAAAGACCACGAGATGGACGATTTCGACGCGATCATCCCGAGGATCGGGGCGTCGATCACGCACTTCGGCGCGTCGGTGCTGCGGCAGCTCGAGCAGATGGACGTCTTCTGCATCACGTCGTCGAACGGGCTGCTGGGCTCTCGCGACAAGCTCCGGGCGATGCAGAGCCTGTCGCGGCAGGGCGTGGGGATCGCGGACACGGCGTTCGTGCGCGACCGGCGGGACATCCTTGCGGCGATCGAGCGTGTCGGCGGGGCGCCGGTGGTGATCAAGCTGCTGGAGGGGACGCAGGGGGTCGGGGTGATCCTGGCGGAGACACAGAAGGTCGCCGAGGCGATCATCGAGACGCTCCAGAGCGCCAACCAGAACGTGCTGCTGCAGAAGTTCGTGGCGGAGAGCCGGGGCAAGGACATCCGGGCGTTCGTGGTGGGCAACCGGGTGGTGGCGGCGATGCGCCGGACTGCGCAGGGGCAGGAGTTCCGATCGAACGTGCACCGCGGGGGCGTGGCCGAGAGTGTGGACCTGGACCCGGTGTACCGGAAGACGGCGATCCGCGCGGCGCACCTCCTGGGACTGCGCGTCGCGGGCGTGGACATGCTCGAGGGCGCCGACGGCCCGAAGGTGATGGAGGTGAACTCGTCGCCTGGTCTGCAGGGCATCGAGGGCGCGACGGGGGTGGACGTGGCGGGTGCGGTGATCGAGCTGGTGGAGGACCAGGTGATGTTCCCGGAGCTGGACATCCGGCAGCGGCTGAGCGTGGCGGTGGGGTACGGGGCGAGCGAGCTGTTCATTCCGGAGGACAGCCCGATCGTGGGCAAGACGCTGGCCGAGAGCCACCTGCGCGACCGGGACGTTGTGGTGCTCAGCCTCGAGCGCGATGATGTCGTCATCCCCAACCCGCGCGGGGAGCGTGTGATCATGGCCGGGGACCGGCTGCTGTGCTTCGGGAAGCAGAGCGAGATGCGGAGCCTGATCCCGCCGAGGAAGCCGGGCGATCGCCAGCGGCGCCCGGTCTCGACGAGCGTGAACAGCGATGAGTAAGCCCAGGCCGAGGCGCGCGGCGCGTTCATCCGGGGGCGGCGACGTGCACGAGCTGGGCGGCGCCCGGGTGGGGCCCGGGGAGCGCGCGGACGTGAACGTGCTGGTGTCGCAGCGCACCAGCGGTGCGCCGGTGTATGTCCCGGCGCACGTGTGGCGCGGCGCGGCTCCCGGGCCGACGCTGCTGGTGACGGGGACGCTGCACGGCGACGAGATCAACGGCGCGGGGATCGTCCGCCGGATCATCGACGAGCCGCGGTTCGAGCTGCTGGCGGGGACGCTCGTGCTGGTCCCGGTGATCAACGTGCTGGGGTTCGAGCGGAACAGCCGGTACATGCCGGATCGGCGGGACCTGAACCGCGCGTTCCCGGGCTCGGCGTCGGGGTCGCTGACGGCGCGGTATGCGCACGCGCTGTTCCACGAGTTTCTCTTGAACAGCGACTGCTGCATCGACCTGCATAGCGCGGCGTCGCTGCGGACGAACTACCCGAACGTGCGGGTGGACCTGACCAACAGTGAGGCGTCGGCGCTGGCGGTGTCGTTCGGGTGCGAGCTGGTGATCGACGGCGAGGGGCCCGACGGGTCGTT
Source organism: Phycisphaeraceae bacterium (assembly GCA_020639135.1). Taxonomy (GTDB): domain Bacteria; phylum Planctomycetota; class Phycisphaerae; order Phycisphaerales; family UBA1924; genus JACKHE01. The sequence goes on along the minus strand of JACKHE010000001.1, from coordinate 440,165 downwards.
CCGCAAGAGCGCGTGCGCTGCGGGTGTGCCGACGATGATCCTCGAGGCGGGGGAGGTGTCGAAGATCGAGCCGTCGGTGGAGGAGACGGGCGCGCGGGGCGTGCGGAACGCGCTGATCCATCTCAAGATGACCGAGGGCGAGCCGGTGAAGCCGCCGTACCAGGCGCTGATCCACAAGACGGTGTGGGTGCGCGCGTCCAATGGCGGCGTGCTGCGGTTCCACGCGGGGCCGGGCGACGTGGTGGATCAGGGACAGCCGCTGGCGACGAACACGGACCTGCTGGGGCGCCCGCTGAACGTGATCGAGAGCCCGGCGGCGGGGGTGCTGCTGGGGATGACGACGCTGCCGGCGGTGGCGCCGGGCGACCCGGTGGCGCACCTTGCGATCCCGGACGGTGGGGTTGAGTGGATCCGCAAGGCGCTGAAGAAGGCGCGGACGAAGGACGGGCACGCGCACCACGAGATCGTGAGGGAGCATCTCTCGACGAATGTGGTGGTGGATGAGTGGGAAGAGGGGCCAGAGTAAACCCTGGATCGTCCCTGCGAGCCCGGCATCGCTTCGGAATCCCGGGTTTTTGAGAACCGGCCCGGGCGACCCCGAGTACACTTTACATCAAAACATTGCTTCGAAAGGAGCCCGCATATGACATCGCTCCGTGCTCGTGCGCGCCTGGTGGGCGCGGTTCTGCTCTGCGTCCTCGCCTCGGGATCCCAGGCGCGGGGCGAGGTCCGCCCGCTGGTCCGCGAGGACGGCGAGGCGAGGCGTGTGTTCCTGCGGTTCGCCGCGATGTATTCGGAGCTCGGGCAGCTGCACGAGCGCGCGGAGACCCGGACGGAGGTGGAATCACCGTTCCGCGAACTGAGCCTGGATTGGATGTCGCGCGGCTCGCTGGCGTACGAGATCTGGTTCCAGTCGCCCAACCTCCTGCGGTATGAGGAGTCGGGGCAGACGGTGGTCAGCGACGGCGCGCGGATCGTGGCGCCGAACGTGGAGATGGGGTTCTACGCGGAGCGCGACGCGGTGGATCGGTGGCGGATGCGCGACCAGCTCGCGAGCCTCGTCGGCCGGTCGTCGATGCTGCCCACTTCGGCGCTGTGGCTGTTCTCGAACAACGACAAGGACCGGCTGGGCGTCTTCGAGGATTGCCGGTTCCGCGGCTCCGGAGCGGACGTGATCGACGGGACGGCGTGCGTATGGATCGACCTCGCGTGGGAGTACGAGGACCCGTGCGGGAACTCGTCCTCGGTCGAGGGGTTCGTCTGGTTCGCGGCGGAGACCGGCCGGCTGCGCCGGATCGAGATCGACACGACGGACCTGGAGAACGCGTCGGCTCGGGAGTCGTTCGAGAAAGGTTACGCCCCGGACTGGTACGACCCCGAAGCGGGAGTCGAGCCGTACGACCGGTACGTGATCATCACGGACATCGTGGAATCGGAGACGCCGAACCGGTTCGATGACTGGTTGTTTCAGGTCCAGTTGCCCGAGGGGCTGACCCGGGAGAGCTCGCTGCTGGCGGGGACGGAGGCCGCGCAGAAACAGATGGAATCGCGATGGAGCGGTGAGGACCAGATCGTGTCGCTGCTCGGCGAGCGGGCGCCGGGGTTTTCGGGGACGGACGGCGCGGGCGCAGAGTTCGATCTGGAATCCCTGCGGGGCTCGGTTGTCGCGCTGCACCTGAACCCGATGTACCCGCCGATCAATGCGGAGCGGCTCGAGGAGCTCGAGTCGTTCGCGGAGTCGCACGAGGGGCAGGGCGTGGTTGTTGTCTCAACAGCGAGGGACATGGGCGATTTCGGGATGAATTTCGAGGAAACCGGGATCGATGAGTCGCTGGCGGCGTTCATCGATCGGGAGCACCGGCTGGTTCGTCTGATCGACGATGTTTCCGCGATGCAACTGATGTCGAAGGTGGGATTCTTCAAGCAGCGGGCGGTCCTGCTGATCGACGGTGACGGGATCGTGCAATCGACGCGGTTGATCGAGGGTGATGAGCCGTTCCCGGCGGGCGAGCTCGCGGCGGAGATCGCCACGATCCTCGCGGGCGGTGTGGTGTACGACGCCGCGGCGCTGGATGCGCGGCGTGCGGAGCGGCTCGACGCCATTGCGGAGCTGGAGCGCGTTGCGCCGCCGATCCCCGACGAGGACTTCAACACGGAGGCGTTCCGGGTGCGACGGGCCTCGGGCGGCGTCACGTCCGGCGACGTGCTGTTCATCGAGGACCTCAACAACGACGGGTACAAGGATCTCCTCAGCAACGGCATGATGGACCGGTACCTGTTCGAGGACGGGAAGACCGGGGCGCAGCGGCTGCTGCGGTTCGACGGCGTCGGGGACGAGATGTCCAAGTCCGTCATCGGCGCGATCACCGGCGGCAGGCCCGGGCTGATCGTCTTCAGCCAACCGAGGAGCCCGATCGGCCCCGCGACGACTTCGCTCGGGCTCTTCGGTCTTGACGGCCGAGCGGTGTGGCGTCGGACGCTGCAGAGCGGCGACGACGGCGGGAACCCGGTGATCGGCATGATGAGAATGCCGACGATGCATGTCGGGGATATCGATGGCGACGGCGCGAAGGAGATAGTCATGTGGATCCGCGATGCGGTGGACCCGGGCGACCGCGGCATGGATCGCGGCCTGGCCGGCCGGCTGCTGGTGCTGAACGGGTCCGGCGACCTGATCGCGAGCAGGCGCTTCGAGGACGTGTACAACGTGATGCTCATCGAATCGGCCAACCCGGGCAGGCCCGGGCGGTTGCTGCTGCAGGGCCCGAGCGGGGGCCAGGAAGTGACGCTGCGCTGATCGGCGAAAATCGGCTCCCACAATCGGGCGGGTGGTTGTTGGCCCGGATCGGCTTAGATTCACAGGTTTCTTGCTCGATCCTGTGGCTGCCTTCTTATGATTGCTTGTGACCTTGAACGTCCGACCCGCCTGAGGAGGTTCGCCATGTCTGCTCGTCGTTGTGCGTCACTGGTGGTCTGTGTGGTGATGGCCTGGTTGTGCGTTACGCCGTGGGCGGAGGCGCAGGAGCCAGCGGCGCCGGTGGAGGATGCGCAGGCCCGGGCGGTGTTCGGACAGTTCGCGGCGCGGTCGCGCGGTGTGGGGCAGCGTCATGAGCGCGCGGTCGGCACGTACCGCTTCGACACCGACATCCGGATCTACAGGATGATGTCCGGACAGACGCAGCGTCTGTGGGAGTACAAGTACCGGGCGCCGAACAGGTTCTGGATCAACCTCGATTCGATCGAGATGGTCTGCAACGGCGAGCGACTCTGGGCGGCGATGCGCGTCTCGGAGCAGTACGCGGACGTCGCCGCTCCGCGGCGGGGCGAGATGCTGCGGGGGATCGAGGGCATCCTCGGTGATTGGGGTGCGTGCCCGGTGACGCTCGCTCTGCTGCTGGCCGACGGAGGCGACGAGCTCTCGACGGTGATGGGCGGGCCGACGGTGTGGACGGGGCACGAGGCGGTGACCGTCGATGGCGTCGCGTGCATGCGGTTCGATTTCGTCGTCAGCGACCTGCCCACGCCCGGTGAGGAGCGGGGCTCGATGACCGGCTCGGTGTGGTTCGGCGTCGAGAGCGGGATGGTCCGCTCGATCACGATGGACATGACCGGCATGCTGCGCGCCACGATTGAATCGATGCGCGATACGGAGATGGCGCCGATGCTCGGCCTGGAAGAGGATTCGAGCGTTGACGACGCGCTGCGCAGCGCCCAGATGGATATCGAGATCGAATCCCTGCCCGAGGACGCGATCGAGGACAGCGCGTTCAGGATCCCGGACGCGCCGGGCGCCGAGCGCGTCGAAACGTTTGGCGCGTTCGACGCGGGGGCGTACTCCGGGCGGGGGGAGCGGATCGCGACGGACCTGACCGCGACCGACTTTGTCGGCGGGTCGGCGCCTGCGCTGGAGGGGCGGACATCCGATGGGCGGTTCGTCGATCTGTCCGAGCTCCGGGGTCGGGTCGTGCTGCTGGTTGTCTCCCCGCGGTTCGCGCCGGGCCTGGCGACCTCATGGCTTCGCGCGATCGACACGCTCCACGAGGCATTCGCGGAGCTGCCGGTCAGCCTCGTGGGGTTGGTCTCCTCGGATCACGACCCGTTCACGGAGGACGGGACGGTTGACACGTCCGGGCTTTCGTTCCCGGTCGTCATGGACGACGAGAACGATCTGCTCGAGGACTTCCGCGCGGGGAACGGCCCGCTGCTGTTCGTGATCGACGCGGATGGGATCGTCCAGGCCGTGCACACGAAGAAATCGGAGATCAAGGCGGAGACGCTGATCGAGGAGGTCGCGCGGCTGCTCGAGGGCGACCGGCTGTACGACGAGGCGAGCGTGAACGCGCGGCGGGAGGAGATCAGCGCAGCGGAGGCGCTGCGCGAGCTGAAATCGCCGACGCTGCTGATCGACGGGATGAACGAGGATCGCATCCACCAGCAGCGGCTGAGCCGGTGGGGGATGAGCCAGCCGGCGCCGTTCGAGGCCGCGATGCGGGTGATCGACGTGAACCGCGACGGTGTGCCGGACCTGGTCGCCGTGGACGGGAACGCGGGGCTGCTGATCCTTGACGGGAGCGACTTCTCGTCGGAGACGGTCGAGTTTGAGACGGTGGACGAGCCGGGCACGAACATCGCCTACTTCGACCGGATCCGGACGGGCGGGGGGGAGTGCTGGTTCGTGATGACATCGCGATGGGTTTCGAACGGGGGCGATACGACGCAGACGATCGGCGTGTTCCGGCCGGACGGGTCGAAGGTCTGGCGGCGCACCCTGCGGGCGAAGTCGGGCGAACATCTCTACACCCATGCGCTCGAGCAGGGGATCTCGATCGGGGACCTCGACGGCGACGGTCTGGACGAGATCGCGCTGGGGTTGTCGGTCTCCAGCGACAACGAGGATGTCAAGGACGCCCTGATGGCGATCGACGCCCGGGGCGATGTGATCGCATCAATGGAGATGGAGTACGGCCCGGACGTGGTGCGGATCATTCCGGCTACGGCGGGCAAGCCGGGCTGGATCGCGATCACCAACCTGACCGGCGTGGCCCGGGTCACGATCGACCGCTGACCGCGCCGGACGGTGCTCAGTTCGTCACCGCGTCCAGGCGCTTCCGGTCGCCGGCGCTGCCGCCCTCGATGTCGATCTCCTTGAGCAGGGCCTTGATGACGTCGTCGGTGGTGACGCCGTCGGCTTCGGCGTTGAAGTTGGTGATGAGGCGGTGACGGAGGACCGGGAGGGCGACGGCGCGGATGTGCTCGGGGGTGACGTGGTTGGAGCCGCTGAGGATGGCGTGGGCCTTGGCGCCGAGGATGAGGTTCTGGCTGGCGCGGGGGCCGGCGCCCCAGGCGAGGTAGTCCTGGACGATCCGCGGCTTGGGGGTGTCGGTGGTGTGCTCCTTGATGCGCGTGGCGCGCACGAGCCGGAGCGCGTACTCGATGACGTGGTCGGCGACGGGGGTCTGGCGGACGAGGTCCTGCACCCGGAGCACGTCGTCGCCGGTGATGACGGTCGTGACGCTCGGCTGCTCCTTGACCGTCGTGCGGCGGATGATCTCGAGCTCTTCGGCCTCCGTCGGGTAGTCGATCTTGATGTTGAACATGAAGCGGTCGAGCTGCGCCTCGGGGAGGGGGTAGGTGCCCTCCTGCTCGATGGGGTTCTGCGTCGCCAGGACGAAGAAGGGCGAGGGGAGCTTGTGCTGCATGCCGCCGATGGTGACCTGACGCTCCTGCATGGCCTCGAGCAGGGCGGCCTGGGTCTTGGGGGGCGTGCGGTTGATCTCGTCGGCGAGGATGACGTTGGCGAAGATGGGGCCCTTGACGAAGCGGAGCTCGCGGACGCCGGTGGTCTTGTCCTCCTCGATGACCTCGGTGCCGGTGATGTCGCTGGGCATCAGGTCGGGGGTGAACTGGATCCGGCTGAATCCCAGCGAGAGGGTCTTGGCGAGGGTCGAGATGAGCAGGGTCTTGGCGAGGCCCGGGACGCCCACGACCAGCGCGTGGCCTCGGCAGAACATCGAGACGAGGAGCTGCTCGACGACCTCGTCCTGGCCCACGATCACCCGGGCGGTCTCCTGGCGGAGTTTCTCGAAGGCGTCGCGGACGTGCGCGACGGCCTGCTCGGGGTTGACCGGCTGCTCGGAGGGCCTGGAGGCGAGGGGGTCGGGCATTGTGGGTGTTCCTTCGGTTCCGGGGCGGCGGTTCGGCCCCGGTCGGGATCATACCGGCTGGTTTTCCCGAAGGTTCGGCTGGATCCAGGCGTGGGCGCCGGGCTCGCCGGGTCTGTGCGGCTGTTTCTTCTGGAGAAGAGCGCACCAGTCATCATCATCGGAACAAGCGCTGTCGGTCGGTGGAGAACCGGGCGGCTCACGCGCGTATCTCTTGCCTGACTCTGCGGTTGCGACACCCGGCCGGCGCTGCACAACCTGTCGTTCGGGTGTCGCTGGTTGCGGCGTTCTGGCGCTTGGTGGCGGTGCTTCTTCGTGTCGGGCGGGGTGGTGTCGGCAATCCTGGGGCGTGAGCGACCGCCGGCGACAGGTTGTGCAACGTCGGCTCACCGGGTTGCGCGAGGGAGCGCCGGTGGGCGCGTGGTGGTTTTCCTGTCGCTGGAGCGAGAGGACCCCGGGATGCGCGCGCTCCTCCCGGGCGTGCGGGAGCGTTGGCTTTGGGGGGCGGGGGATTACGCGGCCTCGAGAGGCGGGTCGCCGGCGAGGCGGCTGCGGATGTGGTCCACGGCCGCGGCGAGGTGCTCGTCGGATTCGCGGCGCTTGGCGATGGTCCTGACGGCGTGGAGGACGGTGGTGTGGTCTCGGCCGCCGAAGTAGCTGCCGATCTCCTCGAGGGAGAAGCGGGTGTACTCGCGGGCGAAGTACATGCAGATCTGGCGGGGCTCGGCGATGGAGCGCTGGCGGCGCTTGGACTGGAGTGCGGCGAAGTTGACGTTGAAGTGCTCGGTGACGGCGTCCACGATGGCCTGGATGGTGACGCCGGCGCCCGGGCGGGGCTGGCGTGTGGGGGTGACCCCGAGGATTTCTCTGGCGAGAGCGATGTCGATGGGCCGGTGATCGACGGAGGCCTGCATCTGGATGCTGGTGATCTTGCCTTCGAGCTCGCGGACGTTGGAGTCGATGCGGGCGGCGATGAGGGCGCAGACGTCGTCGGGGAACTCGGCGCCGCGCATGCGGGCCTTGGACCGGACGATCTCGACACGGGTTTCATAATCCGGCGGGTCGATGGGGGCGACGAGGCCGCAGAGGAAGCGGCTGACGAGCCGTTCCTCAAGGCCCGGGATGTCGGCGGGGAGGCGGTCGGAGGCGAGGATGATCTGCTTGCGGGCCTGGTGGAGCGCGTTGAAGGTGTGGAAGAACTCTTCCTGGGAGCGTTCGCGTTTGGTGAGGAAGTGGATGTCATCGATTACGAGGACATCCACGTCTCGGAAGCGGTTCTTGAATCGGTCGAGCTCCTGGGACTGGAGCGCTTCGAAGAATCGGTTGGTGAATCCTTCGCAGGAGATATAAAGGATTGAGACCGACGGGGTTGTTTCGATGATGCGGTGGCAGACGGCCTGGAGGAGATGGGTTTTGCCGAGCCCGGAGCCGCCGTGGACGAAGAAGGGGTTGTAGGACTGCCCGGGTTTCTCGCAGATGGCCATCGCGGCGGCATGGGCGAGGCGGTTGTTGGGGCCCTGAACGAAGGAATCAAAGGTGTAGTCGGCCTCGAGAGCGATGTCTCCCGCGGCGCGGCGGGAGCTGTGTGTCATGGGGGACATGGCGGACGCGGCCGACATGGCTGGCCGGCGTGGTCCGGTGGTCTGGACGGAGCCGTTGCGGTCGTCCGGCGGGTCTGCGATGGCGGTCGCGGCGCCGTTGGCGTCGGTCGTCGCACCGACGGCCTTGGAGGCGGTCCCGGTCCTGCCCCTGGATTCGGCGGTCTCCTGGGGCCCGAGGAACCGGACGGAGACGAGGTGGCCCGTGACGTGCTGGAAGGCGTCGTTGAAGGCGTCAACGCACTTTCCGGCGAGGTAATCGCGGTGCGCGTTCTGGGTGGTGCAGAGGTCCATGGCGCCGCCCTGGATGCCGAGCGGCTCGATGTCCTCGAACCACTTGCGGCAGAGGGCCGGCGTGTTTTCGCGCAGGTGCGCGAGGACAGCGGTCCAGATCTTTCGATCCGACTCGGACATGAGGCCGGGCCTTTCGAAGAACGCGCGTGTGGGCGCGGACAAGACAGGGGTAGGAAAACACAGCAGACGTTGTTTGGCGCCAAGACCGGGCGTCGCGTTCGAGGCTTCTCACGAAGGCTCTTTCGGCGTCGCCGAGCGGGTCCCACCACGGCGCGGCACAACCGGATCAAGGTAGGGCGGTGTGCAGAACCTGTCAACCAAAACGTTGCGCGGACGATCGGCGCTTTGGGGTTGACATCAGGTGGCGGATGGCGCAGCGCTCTGGGCCTCGACCTCGGCGAGCTGGCGGTCGTAGCGGAGCTTGTTTTCGCGGAAATCCATGAGGAACTGGACGCGGTCGAGGCCCGCCCTGTCGGCGACGACCTCGCGCAGGCGCTTGCGCGCGAAGCTCATGTTGGTGCGTCGCGAGACGTGCGTGAGCACGAGCATCTCGGCCTCGAGCACGGGGAGCCACTCGGCGATGTCGTCGATGTGGATGTGCTTGCCGACGACCGCGCGGTCCTTGTGGTCGGCCTCGAGGAACGTGCACTCGCAGATGACGATCTTCGCGGTGCGCACGTCGTCGCGCACGAGCCACGGGCCGGGGAGGGTGTCGCCCAGGAACGCGACGAGCGGGATGTCGAGGATGCGCGTGATCTGCTCGCCGCGGTCCTTGAGCTCGCAGAGTTTCTCCTGCGGGAGGCCGGCGTACTCCTCCTTGAGCTTGCTGCGCTTCTCGATGACGGTGTAGCCCATCGACGGGGCGGTGTGCTCGGTGTGGAAGGCGCGCAGGACGACGTTGTTCTTGATCTCGACTTCCTGCTCGGGCTCGAGGGTGGTGAGCTCGTAGGGGGTGACCTGGTTCTCGAGCTCGTTGAAGCCGGCGAGCATGCGCCTGACGGCGCCGGCGATGCGCGCATCGCACAGGAGCGAGGCGTCGCCCATGCCCTGGAAGCGGCGCTGGGAGATGAAGTACGCTAGGCCGCCGATGTGGTCCATGTGGCCGTGGGAGATCGCGACGTGCCTGCTGGCGAGCGCGGAGCGCGGGCAGACGCCCATGTCGAAGCAGATGTCGAGCTCGGGGACCTGGATGCTCGTGGCTTCGCCGGCGACGGAGACGCCCTGGACTCGGAACGGCGGGTGGTAGAGGAAACCGAGGGCGCCCTCACGGGGCGGCGGCTTGGGGATCATGGCGAAGGCTCCGTTGCGGGGTTTTCACCCCGCGGGGAACTGGTGTCGGTGGGTGCGTTCGTTGCGGGAGATGGTACGCGGCTGTGGTTGGCGAGTTGCGCCGGTGTGCTGCGGATTTTCCGCCTCACGCCTGATCGGCATGGTTGGAATGGTGGCGGATCCCGGGATTCACTTCGCTCATCCCGGGTGCGGGGCGGTGTCGCTACGCTCTGGGGGTGAACGACGAGAAGGCGACAACGGGGACCGAGACGACGGGGGCCGATCCGCGGCCCGCTTCGGAGCGGTCGGTGTGGGAGGACGTTCGGCGGGCGGGGGCTGCGGGGCCGCTTGCGGCGCTGGCGGTGACGCTGCCGGCGGTTGGGGGGTTCGTGCTGCTGGCGCGGATCGACCCGGTGGGGCAGTGGCTGCGATCCAACGAGCAATGGGGGATCCTGATCTACGCGGCGGGGTTCGCGGTGCTGTCGGGTTTGGCGATTCTTCCGACGTACGCGCAGGCGGCGCTGGGGGGCTGGGCGTTCGGGCTGGCGGGGGGGCTGCCGGCGGCGATCGTGGGAGTCGTCGGGGGCGCGCTGATCGGTTGGCTTATCTCGTCGAGAGCGGCGTCGAAGAACGTGATGGACATGATCGAGGAGCGTCCCGGCTGGTCGGCGGTGCGCGCGGCGCTGGTCGGGGGCGGCTGGTGGAAGACGCTGGGCCTGGTGACGCTGCTGCGGCTGCCGCCGAACTCGCCCTTTGCGCTGACGAACCTGGCGCTGGGCGTGACGCGCGTGCCGCTGCCGACGGTGCTGATCGCGACGGCGGTGGGCCTTGCGCCGAGGACGGCGCTGGCGGTGTACCTGGCGTCGGGGATCGAGGAGCAGTTCCGCGCGGAGAAGCCGCCGAAGCTGGCGATGTTCATCGTGACGGCGGTGCTGACGGTGATCGTGGTTGTGTTGATCGGGTCGATCTCCAAACGGGCGCTGGCGCAGGTGGCGACGGGGGCGGGCGCTCCGGGTGAAGAGGGCGAGGTTGTGGATACACTGGCGTCGTGAGCGGTGTGGGGGTGTTGGTGGTTTCGCTCACGTAAAAAACAGCGCCGACCCTGCGTGGTCGGCGCTGATTTTTCTGGCGGTCTCAGATCCGAGCCTTCGCTACGTTCAGACTCGGCGTCCAATCCGTGTCACGGACAAGTCGTCCCGAACTGACCGAGGAGGATGCCGAGGTCGGCGGTGTCAACGACGCCGTCGTTGTTGAGGTCGGCGCTCGGTCCGGCTGTGCCGAACTGACCGAGGAGGATGCCGAGGTCGGCGGTGTCGATGGCGTCGTCGCCGTTGAGATCGGCGGGGCAGTTGGCGACGGGCGCCAGGGCGATGGTGTTGAAATCCATGACAGCCGGGGCGCTCTTGCCGTGGGTGTCAAAGACGGTCACGAGGGTGTCGCCGCGGGTGTCGGTGACGTTCTCGGTATCCAGGAACTCGATGTATTCGGCGGATGAGGTCTGGAAGTACACGGTGACCTCGGCGTGGTCGGTGTTGGCGGGGATCGGATACGCCGTCTCGTCCCAGTTCTGGCCGTCGGCGTAGGTGTAGGCGACGGGGGCGGCCTGCGCGGCCTGGAAGTTTGCGTTGGTGAAGCCGAGGGGCGGGATCCGATTGTCCTTGATCCAGACGTTGTTGAGCGCAAAGTGGAAGGACTCACCCGCGGGGACGCCGGTGAGGGCTTCGACCTCGCTGCTGACGCCGAGCTTGGCCTCGTAAACCTTGGTGTCGTTGGCGGCCAGTTCGGCGTTGATGTCGTCGTAGTGGCCGTGCTCGAGGAGGAGTTGATCGGCGATGTCAAAGAACTTGACGTTGATCCACATGCGCCGGCCTTCGGGGTATCCGGTGGGAAGCTTGTGACCGGAGTAGTTGGTGATCTTGACGATGAGGTCGTTGTCCTCCTGGCGGAGCTCCATGTCGGATGCCGCGGCGATGATTGCCGCAACACGCGCGTTGGCGCCGTCAACAATGTCGTTGTTCAGCCCGGTGTCGTTGTCCGGGTAGAGGGAGCGGACGGCGTCGAGGACCCAGGTGTTGGCGCCGTTGAAGTTGTGCTCGGGGGCGTTGTCGCGGACGGTTCCGGAGTTGTTGCAACCGGGCCCGGTGGTGTCGGGCATGTGGCAGTCCTGGCAGGTCTGGATGAGCCCGGTGTAGTTGCCGCCGAAGCGTCCCATCAGGTCAACGCCACCGTTGGCGAAGGCGCTGTTGAGCCATTCGGAGTAGGTGCGCTCGACGGGGAACATGTCGGCCTTGGCGCCGGTGGGGTGCGGCGTGTCAAGGCTGTTGGGGAGGTAGGTCCCGTCGGGCTGTTTCGAGAAGGCGGGGTTGGAGACGTCGTGGCACTGGCCGCAGAAGAAGGATGTGGAATGGAAGGGTGAATAGATGGCGTCGGCGCCCTGCGGGTGGTTGACGCCGGTGAGTGAACCTCGGCGGACCTTGGCGTCGGGGTCGTACACGATGCGCCCGGAGCCGAGCTCGGTCGGGAGGAGCCCGGCGTTGAAGAGAGCATCGACGATCGGCTGGTCCTCGATCGGGCTGACGCCGGGGACGTACACGGGATCGACCATGCGGTGGCAGACGTGGCAGGTGACGCCCTCGAAATCGGCGGGATCGCTGAGCGCGGAGCCATCGGTTGGTGTGGAGCGTCCGCTGACCCATGCTGCGGGTGAGTGGCAGCGGAGGCACAGGTCGCCGGAGAACGCGGCGTCCTGGTTGGCGACGGTGAGCGCGGCGAGGAAGAGCGGATCGAGCGCGGACTGCGCCATCATGGAGCCCTTCCAATGGGAGAAGGGCTCGGCGTCGAGGTACTCCGTCGCGAAGTTGGCGTGGCAGTTGACGCAGTTGCCTTGATCAGCTCCGACGAAGGCGTCGATGTTGGCGTTGCCGGCGTCGGGCTGCGTGCCGGGGAGGAAGAAATCATTCAGTGTTGTCGGTACCTGCGTGACTCGCGGCGTCGCGGTCTGAGCGGACGCGGCGACAGCGGCGAGCAGACAGGACGAACCCGTGATCAGGGTTGTTGTCGGGCGCGGCATGACAGCCTCCTGTTGAGTTGTTCAAAGGATCAAGAAGTCCTGAAATAGTCTAGAACGGTTCAAGGATGGTTTCCACGGGTTACTACCGGCTTTGGGCGCCCGGCCGGGGAATCTGGGCGCCCTGCTGGTACAGTGCCGGCATGAGTGAGCACGGAACAGGGCTGAGCGAGGCGGAGGTCCGCAAGGTCGCTCGGCTGTCACGGCTGGAGCTTTCTGAGGTGGAGATCGCCGACAGCGCGGGGCGGCTGGGCTCTGTGCTGGGGTACATCGACCGGCTGCGGGAGCTGGACGTGGAGGGCGTGGAGCCCATGGCGCACCCCTTCGACGACGCGAACCGGCTGGATGACGATGTCCCGGTGGCCGGGCTGCCGACGGGCGCGCTGCTGGCGATGGCGCCGGAGTCGGAGGGGGACTTCGTGAAGGTGCCGAAGGTGATCGATGACGGCGGTGGGGCGTGAAGAAAACAGCGCCGACATCGGTGTGTCGGCGCTGAAGATTCTGGCGTTCTGATACCCGAGCCTTCGCTTCGCTCAGACTCGGCGTCCAATCCGTGTCACGGGCAACTCGTCCCGAACTGGCTGAGCAGGATGCCGAGGTCGGCGGTGTCCACGGTTCCGTCGTTGTTGAGGTCGGAGCCGGGGTCGGCTGTTCCGAAGTTGGAGAGCAGGATGCCGAGGTCTGCGGTGTCGATGGCGCCGTCGCCGTTGATGTCGGCGGGGCAGGGGGCGCCGAGCGCGATGACGTCCTGGTCCATGACGGCCGGGGCGCTCTTGCCCTGGGCGGCCCAGACGGTGGCGAGGGTGTCGCCGCGGGTGTCGGTGACGTTGGTCGTGTCGAGGAAGTTGATGTACTCGGAGGAGGAGGTCTGGTAGTACACGGTGACCTGGGCGTGGTCGGCGTTGGCGGGGATGGTGAAGGACGTCTCGTCCCAGTTCTGGCCGTCGGCGTAGGTGTAGGCGACGGGTGCGGCCTGTGCGGCCTCGAAGCTGGCGTTGGTGAAGCCGAGCGGCGGGATGCGGTTGTCCTTGAGCCAGACGTTGTTGATGGCGAAGTGGAAGGACTCACCCTCGGGGACGCCGGTGAGCGCGGCGATCTCGCTGCTGACGCCGAGCTTGGCCTCGTACACCTTGGTGTCGTTGGTGGTCAGGAGCGCGGTCGCGGCGTCATAGTGGCCGTGCTCGAGGAGGAGCTGGTCGGCGATGTCGAAGAACCGAACGTTGATCCACATGCGTCGGCCTTCGGGGTATCCGGTGGGGAGCTTGTGTCCGGTGTAGTTGATGATCTTGACGATGAGATCGGCGCCTTCCTGTCGGAGTTCCATGTCGGAAGCGGCGGCGAGGCGATCGGCGACGCGCGCGTTGGCGCCGTTGATGGCGTCGTCGAAGAGGCCGGTCTCGCTGTCGGGGTAGAGGGATCGGACGGCGCCGAGGACCCAGGTGTTGCCGCCGTTGAGGGCGTGCTGGGGCGCATCGTTTCGGATGGTGTTAGAGATGATGGCGCCGGGCCCGGTGGTGTCGGGCATGTGGCAGTCCTGGCAGGTCTGGATGGGCCCGGTGAGGTTGCCGCCGAAGCGTCCCATCAGATCCACACCGCCGTTGGCGAAGGCGCTGTTGAGCCATTCGGAGTAGGTGCGTTCGACGGGGAACATGTCGGCCTTGTTCCCGGTGGGGTGCGGCGTGTTGAGCTGGTTGGGGAGGTAGGTCCCGTCTGGCTGTTTCGAGAAGGCGGGGTTGGAGACGTCGTGGCACTGGCCGCAGTAGAAGCCGGTGGAGTGGAAGGGCGAGTGGATGGCGTTGGCGCCCTGCGGGTGGTTGATGCCGTCGCGCGGGCCGCGGCGGACCTTGACTTCGGGGTCGTACACGATGCGCCCGGAGCCGAGTTCGTCGGGGAGGAGCCCGGCGTTGAAGAGGTCATCGACGATGACCTGGTCTTCGCCGGGGCTGACGCCCGGGACATAGACCGGGTCCACCTGGCGATGGCAGACGGAGCAGTTGACGCCCTCGAAGTCCTCGGGTTCGCTCAGCGCTGAACCGTCGGTCGGTGTGGAGCGCCCGCTGATCCACGCGGCGGGAGAGTGGCATCGGATGCAGAGATCGCCGGAGAATGCGGCGTCCTGGTTGGCGATGGTGAGGGACGCGAGGAAGAGCGGGTCGCGCATGGACTGAGCCATCATGGAGCCGCTCCAGTTGACGTAGGGATCGGCGTCGGCGTACTCGGGATCGAAGTAGCCGTGGCAGGTGACGCAGCCGTCATCGACGGCGCTGTCGAAGGGGTCGATGTTGGTGTTGCCGGCGTCGGGCTGCGTGCCGGGGAGGAAGAAGTCGTTGATGGTGGTGGGGACCTGAGTGGTGCGCGGCGTCGGTGAATCCGCGGTGGCGGCGACGGTCGCGAGCAGGCAGGACGAACCCATCAACACGACGGCGGTGGTCGGGCGGGGCATGGCGCTCTCCTCAGCTGCAAAAAAGGACGGATTTGTCCATATGCAGTCTAAGGCGAAATTCCTGTCGGATCCACATATATTTTTGTTTCGCAGGAACGTTCCCGGACCTCTGGCGCCGGGGTTGGTCCTGATACATTGCTTCCATGAGCGAAAATGGCACAGCGCTGACCCTGCGGGGGTATCGGGACGCGATCCGGGGCGGGGCGATGTCTTCGGAGGACGCGGTCCGGGGGTGTCTGGCGGCGATCGAGCGGCTGGACGGGACGCTCAACGCGTTCACGCAGGTGTTCGGGGATCACGCGATCGAGGACGCGAGAGCGGTCGATGCGCGGATCCGGTCGGAGGGCGCTGAGCGAGTGGGGTCGCTGGCGGGTGTCCCGGTGGCGGTGAAGGACAACATCTGCCTGTCGTGGGGTCGGACGACGTGCTGCTCGAGGATCCTTGAGGAATACGAGTCGCCGTTCACGGCGACGGCGGCGCAGCGGCTGCTTGATGCGGGCGCGGTGATCGTCGGGAAGACGAACCTGGACGAGTTCGCGATGGGATCCTCGACGGAGCACTCGTGCTTCGGGCCCTCGCGGAACCCGTGGGACCCGGAGCGGGCGCCGGGTGGCTCGTCGGGCGGTTCGGCGGCGGCGGTCGCGGCGGGGATGGTCCCGATGGCGCTGGGTTCGGACACCGGTGGTTCGATCCGGCAGCCGGCGGCGCTGTGCGGGATCGTCGGGGTCAAGCCGACGTACGGGCGCGTGTCGCGCTGGGGCCTGGTGGCGTTCGCGAGCAGCCTGGATCAGATCGGCCCGATGACGCGGACGGTGGAGGACGCGGCGCTGACGCTCGGCGTGATCTGCGGCGAGGACGCGCTGGACTCGACGTCGGCGCGCGTGGAAGTTCCGGATTTCACGGCGCGGCTGGAGGAGCCGATCGGGGGGCTGCGCATCGGCGTCCCGGCGCAGGCGCGTCACGACGAGAACCATCCCGACGTGACGCGTGTGTTCGCGGAAACGGTCGAGCGTCTGCGTTCGATGGGCGCGGAGATCGTGGATGTGGACCTGCCGCACATGGGCGCGGGGATCGCGGCGTACTACATCGTGGCGCCGGCGGAGGCGTCTTCGAACCTGGCGCGGTACGACGGGATCCGGTACGGGCGCCGGGCAAAGATCGGCAGGGACGAGGACCTGGAGACGCTGTACTCGCGGAGCCGGTCGGAGGGGTTCGGCGGCGAGGTCCGGCGGCGGATCATGCTCGGGACGTACGCGCTGAGCAGCGGCTACTACGACGCGTACTACAACACGGCGCTGAAGGCCCGGCGGCTGATCAAGGGGGACTTCGACGCGGTGTTCTCGGGGGCGGCTGGGGCGCCGGGGGTGCACGCGGTGCTGCTGCCCTCGACGCCGACACCGGCGTTCCGGATCGGTGAGAAAATCGACGACCCGCTGGCGCTGTACCTGGAGGACATCTTCACGGTGACGGCGAACCTCGCGGGGATCCCGGGGGTCTCGGTCCCCGCGGGGTTTGCGGGGGTTGACGGGAAGCGGCTGCCGGTGGGTGTGCAACTGCTGTGCCCGGCGTTCGGCGAGGTGAATCTGCTTCGGATCGCGGCGCAGCTGACCGCGTCGATGCCTCTGGAGACGCTGGCGCCGGTGGGCTGACGGTGAATCGGCCGATAATCACCGGGCTCCGGGCGGACGGCTGTGGCTGCGGTTGTTTTTTTGTGCTCCCTGGGGACCGGGTTGGATCGGACGCGCGAGCGACCGATAGAACAGGATGAGCGGCGCCGGGTCGCGGCGCCGGGAGATGGTCGGTTTCAGCAATCCAGTGAAGAAAAGAAGGAGAACGCCATGGCGTTCAGCGCACGGTTGGTCTCGGTCCTGGTCGCGGTGGTGGTCACGGTTCTGTCCGCGGGCTCGGCCCGGGCTGGCGAGGCCGCCGGCGGGCTGACGCAGCAGTGGGTCGGCCGGTTCGAGATGAACGGCGCCTCGCTGACGTTCACGGTGGACCTGACGCCCGACGCGGGCGGCGCTCTGGCGGGGACGATCTCGATCCCGTTCCAGAACATCAAGGACATGGCGCTGACCGAGGCGGCGTTCGAGTCCCGGCAGGTGACGCTGGCGGTCGGAGCGCCGACGGACGCGGTGTTCAAGGGGCGGCTGTCGCCCGACGGCAAGACCGTCACCGGGACGATGACGCAGGGCGAGAACGAGTTCCCGTTCACGCTCGAGCGGATGGTCGCGCTGAGCGACGCCGGCGAGGTGGTCCGCCCGCAGACGCCAAGCGGCCAGGCGCCGCACCGCACGCGCGGCGTGACGATCCAGGTCGAGGGCGAGGATGTGACGCTGGGCGGGTCGCTGATGATCCCGGAGGGCGAGGGCCCGTTCCCTTGCGCGGTGCTGCTGTCGGGGTCCGGCCCGCAGGACCGGAACGAGGCGATGTTCGGCCACAAGCCGTTCCTGGTGCTGGCCGATGCGCTGGCGCGGGCGGGCGTGGCGACGCTGCGCTGCGATGACCGGGGCGTGGGGAACTCGACGGGCGAGCTGATCCAGTCCACGGACGCGGACCTGGCGGTCGATGCGCTGGCGATGGTCAAGTTCCTGGAATCGCAGACGGAGATCGACAGCGGGCGGATCGGGATCATCGGCCACGACGAGGGCGGGATCGTCGGCGCGATCGCGGCGTCCCGGAGCGCGGACGTGTCGTTCCTCGTGCTGCTAGCGGCGCCGGGGATGCCCGGGCACGAGCTGGTGACGGCGCAGTCGGAGCGGATCCTGGGCGCGATCGGGATGCCGGCGGCGCAGATCCAGGAGGCGGTGATCGCGACGCAGGCGGCGCACCGGATCGTGATGAACAAGGCGGACGACGCCGACGTGGAGTGGGAGCTGCGGGCGCGGATCGCCGAGGCGTACCTGGCGATGTACCCGCCGGATCAGCGTGCGATGGTCCCGGATGTCGGCGATCAGGTCGCGGCGCAGGTGAAGCAGCTGTTGACGCCGTGGTTCCGGCACTTCCTGGCCTACAACCCGACGCAGGCGTACCTGGACGTGCACTGCCCGACGCTGGCGGTGTGCGGTTCGCTGGACCTGCAGGTTGACGCGGCGGAGAACCTGGCGCTGATCGAGCAGGCGCTCAAATCGGCCGGGAACGAGCGTGTGACGGTCCGGCAGCTGGACCGGGTGAACCACATGCTCCAGCCCGCGAACACGGGTCTGCCCGCGGAGTACGGCGTGATCGAGACGACGATCGATCCGCGGGTGCTGGACCTGGTGACGGTCTGGGTCGGGGAGCAGACCGGCGCCGGCGGCAGGTGAGCCGGGGTCCCGGCTGAGCCACGGAGCGGTTCGGCGTCGCGGCGCGGTATCCTCTGCGGATGCAGTACGCGATGGTCATCCTCGAGGGGGCGGTTGACGAGTCGATCGACGCGCTGGGCGGGCTGACGCCGCTGGAGGCGGCGAACACCCCGAACATCGATGTGATTGCGCAGTCCGGGCGTGTCGGGCTCTGCGCGGCGTCGCCATCGGGGATGCGTCCGACGTCGGCATCGGCGACGCTGTCGCTGCTGGGCTGTGATCCGGGCGTCGTTGATCCATCGGCGGGGCCGTTGGCGGCGCTGGCGCGCGGTGTGCGCGTGGAGCCCGGCGATCGGGTGTGGCGGCTGACGTTGCTGCCGGCGCCGGGCGGCGTGGTCGCGGCGCCGGGTCTGGACAATCTGGATATCGCCGCGGCGAGGTCGCTGGTCGCCGGCGTGGTCGCGGCGTGGCGCGAGCAGGCGCCGGAACTGGCGGGGCGGTTCACCGCGACGGCGATCGACGCGACGGGGTGCGTGCTTGTTGAGCGCGGCGCGGACGACGGGCAGGAGACGCCGATGACGTCGCTGCCGATCGACCTGATCGGCGCGCACTGGCTCGACGGTGTGGGTGATGATCCGTGGTCGGCGCCGATCGCGAGGCTGATCGAGATCGGCGCTGGAGCGCTGTCGGGTCATCCGGTGAACGCGTCGCTTCGTTCGGTTGGCGCGATGACGGCGGACGCGGCGTGGATCTGGGGCGGCGGGGGGGCGCTGGTCGCGGGCCACGGGTTCGCGGAGCGATTCGCGCTGCGAGGCGCCATCGCGGGCGCTGCGGATCACGCGGTCGGCGCGGGCCGGCTGATCGGTCTGGATCGGATCCCGGCGCCGACGGGCGGGGCGCTGGGCGAGGAGGAGCTTTCGAGCCTGGGCGAGGCGGCGGCCGGCGGGCTGGACCGGTACGACCTGGTGATCGCGCACGACCGCACCTGCGCGGAGGTTTCGGTCCTGGGCGATGCGCAGGCGAAGGTGCGCGCGATCGAGGCGATCGATTCGCTGGTGGTCGGCCCGGCGCTGCGGCGGCTGGATCGGCTGGACCGGCTCGGCGGCCGCGGCGCGCGGGATGCAACCGGCGCGGACGGTTTCCGCATCATGATCGCGGCGACGGCGGAGTTGTCGTGCGCGGATCGCTCGGCGCTGGATTTCCCGACGCTGGTGGCGATGGGCGGCACGTGGATGGAGGGTCAGGCGGTTCGGCGGATGATCGAGCGGGACGCGACGCGGAGTGATCTGCGCGTCGAGCCCGGGCACGAGATCCTCGAGCACTTCCTCAAGTCAGGGTTGCGCGTGCAGACGCGCCGGCCGAGACGGATCGCGAGGACGGGCGGTGACGACGGTGGATGAACGGACGGAGCAACCCGATCGGTTCGATGACGAGCGTTTCTTTGGCGCCGAGGATGGCGGCGGCGGCGATAGCGCTGAGCCGTACGATGTCGATGAGCGGGCCGAGCCGGACTCCGAATCGACGGATTCGCGCGGGGATGATGCCGGCGCCGAGCCAGAAGCGGATCCGAAGCCGCAGCCGGAGCCGAGCAGGTCCGCGAAGAAACCGGCCGGCAAACCGGTGCGTGAGCGGATCGAGAGCTGGCGCCGGGGCGCGGCGGGTGAGGGCGAGGCGCTCTCGCGTGAGGGCGCCCTGGGGTGGCGGTTCTACGTGATCATGAGCGCCGGCGCCCTGGTGGCGGCGGTTGTGCTGGCGATCATGAACACGAACTACGCCGAGGACGCGACGTTCTGGCAGAAGCTCGGGCCGGGCTCGCGGGAGTCGCTGCGGGCGCTGCTGCGGGCGCCGATCCATCTGGGTGTGGGCATGCTGGCGTTCGCGCTGACGGCGTGGGGGGTGGGCGTGCGCGCCGGGCGTGGGGACCTGGCGGCGGCGCGGATCGGTCTGTCGGTGTCGCTGGCGATCATGGCGCTGGAGATCCGGTGGAGCTTCCCGGGCGAGCGGATCGTGGTGTACCTGCTCGCGTTCGCGCTGTACTTCCTGACGGTGATGCTCTCGTTCCGCAAGCCGCCGCGGGTGGCGGGGACGCTGATCGTGCTGCACATCGGGCTCTTCGCGGCGATCGCGGGTCTGGGGTGGCTGATCGTGTGGGTCGGGATGTGATGCCGGGCGGCGCGGTCTGGCTCAACGGGGAGTTCGTCGAGCGCGACGCCGCGAGGGTGTCGGCGTTCGACGCGGGGCTGCAGCACGGTGTGGGGCTGTTCGAGACGATGCTCGCGGTTGACGGGCGCGTGTTCCGGCTCGAGGCGCACATGGCGCGGATCTCGGAATCGGCGCGGGCGCTGGGGCTGAGCGAGCGGCTGCGCGGGGGGGCGCTGGGCGAGGCGGTCACGGCGTGCGTGCGGCGCGCTGGGCTGGGGCGAGCGCGCGTGCGTGCGACGGTGACGGGGGGCGACCTGAACCTGCTGACGGATCGCTCGGGGAGCGGGGCGACGGACCCGACGGTGCTCATCGATGTGCGCGAGGCGACGGCGTACCCCGCGGCGATGTTCGAGCGCGGGGTGAGCGTGGTGATCGCGGACTGGCGGGTGAACCCGCTCGACCCCTTCGAGGGGCACAAGACGCTGCGGTACTGGCCCCGTCTGCGGGAGCTGCAGGTCGCGGCGGGCAAGCAGGCTGCGGAGGCGATCACGCTGCAGGTGAGCAACCACGTCGCGGGGGGGTGCGTGAGCAACGTGTTCCTGGTCCGGGGCGGGTCGCTGGTGACGCCGATCGCGCGGGGCGAGGAGGAATCGGTCGGCGCGCAGCTGCCGAGCCCGGTGATTCCAGGGATCACCAGGTCGGTCGTGCTCGAATGGGCGGCTTCGCGCGGGATCCCGGTGACGCGGCGGATGTGCGGCGTGGGGGACCTGCTGGACGCGGACGAGGTATTCCTGACGAACTCGGGGTGGGGGGTGCTGCCCGTGGTCCGGGTGGAGGCGGAGCGGGTCGATAGCGGCGAGCCTGGTCCGATGACGAGGGACGCCCGGGCGCACTGGCTGGCGGCGACGGAAGAGGAGTCGGGGAGCACGACCTAGCGGAGCCAGGTCGTGGCACGGGGGATCTTGAATCAGCGGTTGATGACGCGGACGTTCCGCCGGCCCTCGCGGTCACGGCGTGGGACGTGCTTGTCCCGTCGGGCGGTGAGCTTGCGGTCGATGGCGATCTTGATCTGGGCTCCGATGACGAGCAGGGCGAGGACGCCGACGAGCGCGAGCGCCACGGGCAGCAGTAGAACGAAGAACGTGACGAGGACGACGACGACGAGGATCGCGGCCAGGAGCTGCGCGATGGGGTTGGTCGTGGACATCCGGTGGGTGGTGGTCATGTCACGGGATTGTAGGGATCGGGGTTGCGCTGGTTTCAGGTGGCCGATTTTCGGCGTGGAAACGGGGGTTGTGGAGTAGGTGTCGGGCGGATGGGGGGCGGCCTGTGCGCGGTATGATCGGTCAGCGGGAGAGATCCGGACGACCTTGAGCGAGGGAGCGCGATGGCGGGCAAACGCGGTGCGGGGAAGGGGTCGGGGGAGGGTGTGATCCCGGATTCCGAGCAGTTCATCCACCTGCACCTGCACACGGAGTACTCGCTGCTCGACGGCGGGAACCGGATCGACAAGCTGATCAAGCGGGTTAAGGCGCTGGGCATGCCGGCGGTGGCGATCACCGACCACGGGAACCTCTTCGGCGCCCTGCAGTTCTACTGGCGCGCCAGGAAGGAGGGGATCAAGCCGATCCTGGGGTGCGAGGCGTACGTGGCGCCCGGGGACCGTCGTGACAAGACGCGGACGGGCGTCCGGGACGGCGGGCATCACCTGGTGCTGCTGGCGGAGAACAACGAGGGCTGGGCGAACCTGATGCGGCTCGCCTCGACGGCGTACCTCGACGGGTTCTACTACAAGCCACGGATGGACCGGCAGTGCCTGGAGGCGCACGGCGAGGGGCTGATCGCGATCAACGGGCACCTGGGTTCGGAGCTGGCGTTCCACCTGGTCGAGTACGAGAAGACGGGGGACGAGGCGCACTTCGACAACGCCCGGGAGGTGATGGAATGGCACCTGTCGGTGTTCAAGCCTGGGCCGAGGGGGCCGCGGTTTTACGTGGAGCTGCAGCGGCACATCCCGGAACAGAATGCGATCAACCCGCACCTGCTGCGGCTGGCGGAGGAGTTCGGGGCGCCGGTCGTGGCAACGAACGATGCGCACTTTCTCCTGGCTGAGGACCACGACGCGCACGACACGCTGGTTTGCATCTCGACGGGGCGCCTGAAGACGGACGAGCAGCGGCTGCGGTACCCGGAGCAGCTGTACGTCAAGAGCCCGGCGGAGATGCGCGAGGAGTTCGCCGATCTCCCCGAGGCGTGCGACAACACGGTGAAGATCGCGCAGCGGTGCAATGTGGAGCTGGAGTTCGGGAACCACGCGCCGGTGGTGCGCGTGGTGCGGCCGGACAAGCCGCGGTTGTACACGGGGCGCGGGGACCTGACCGCGTGGTTCAAGTCGTTCTGCGGGGCGTTCACGCTCGAGCCGTTCGACGCGACGCGGGACGACGCGTCGGCGGAGGAACTCTCGGCGGAGTGCGACGCGGCGCTGCGCGAGTTGTGCGAGGCGGGGCTGATCTGGCGGTACGGGCCGGCGCTGGCGCCCGATGCGCCGGCGCCGAGGGACGGGGCGGAGCGGGAACGGGTCGGCGCGATCCGGGCGCGGCTGGACCGGGAGCTGGAGATCCTCAGCGACAAGAAGATCAGCGCGTACTTCCTGATCGTGTGGGACTTCGTGAACTGGGGCCGTCAGCAGGGGATCCCCTCGCTGGCGCGCGGTTCGGGCGTGGGGACGATGGTGGGGTACACGCTGGGGCTGTCCAACGCGTGCCCGGTGCGTTACGGGCTGCTGTTCGAGCGGTTCACGGACCCGGACCGGAGCGAGTACCCGGATATCGATATCGACCTGTGCCAGGACGGCAGGGCGGCGGTGATCAACTTCGTGCGCGAGAAGTACGGGCACGTGGCTCAGATCATCACGTTCGGGACGATGAAGGCGCGGGCGGCGATCCGGGACGTCGGGCGCGTGCTGGACGTGCCGCTGGGGGACGTGGACCGGCTCGCGAAGCTGATCCCGGAGACGCTGAACATCACGCTCGACGAGGCGCTGGAGGCGGAGCCCGACCTGCGCGCACTCTACAACGACGACCCGACTGTCCACCGGCTGATCGACAACGCGCGCACGCTCGAGGGGCAGGCGCGGCACAGTTCGGTGCACGCGGCGGGCGTCATCGTCGCGACTCGTCCGCTCGAGGAGATCGTGCCGCTGTACAAGGCGCCGAACTCGGAGGACGTGGTCACGCAGTGGGACGGCCCGACGTGCGAGAAGGTCGGCCTGCTGAAGATGGACTTCCTGGGGTTGCGGACGCTTAGCGTGATCGAGCGCGCCAAGGCGATGATCCGCGAGGGGCTGAGCGAGGACGCGATCCGGAGCGCCGTCGGTTGGGACGGGGCGCGCGAGGGCGATCCGCTGGACCTGGATCGGCTGACGTTTGATGACCCGAAGGTATTCGAGCTCTTCCGCAACGGGGACACGACGGGTGTGTTCCAGTTCGAATCCGGCGGGATGCGGCGGCTGCTGACGGAGATGCGCCCGGACCGGCTGGAGGACCTGATCGCGGCCAACGCGCTGTTCCGTCCCGGGCCGATGGATCTGATCCCGGACTACAACGAGCGCAAGCACGGGGTGAAGCAGGTCCCGATGGTCCACGAGATCGTCGATCGGTTCACGGAGGAGACATACGGGGTGATGGTGTACCAGGAGCAGGTGATGCAGATCGTCCACGAGCTGGGCGACATCCCGCTGCGGCAGGCGTACACGCTCATTAAGGCGATCAGCAAGAAGAAGAAGGAGGTCATCGACGCGAACCGCCCGCTGTTCGTCGAGAACGCTGCGCAGAAGGGGTTGGCGAAGGCTCGCGCCGAGGAGCTCTTCGACCTGATCCTGAAGTTCGCGGGGTACGGCTTCAACAAGAGCCACTCGACGGGGTACGCGATCGTTGCGTACCAGACGGCGTTCCTGAAGCGGTACTTCCCGAACCAGTACATGGCGGCGTTCCTGACGTACGAGTCGCAGGCGCAGAAGGTGGCGGACTGGATCCCGTACCTGGACGACTGCCGGAGGACGGAGTTCCCCGACGGGAGGGTCGGCGTGGAGGTCCGGCCGCCGGACGTGAACCTGTCGGAGTCGGCGTTCAGCGTGGTCTTTGATGAGGGTGAGCCGCGGGACAACCTGCACGGGCACGTGCGGTTCGGGCTCGCCGCGATCAAGGGCGTCGGCGTGCGCGCGATCGACGCGATTGTCGAGGCTCGGCGAGCGGGCGGGGCGTTCACGTCGTTGCACGGGTTCTGCGAGCAGGCTCCGCCGGGCGTGGTGAACAAGGCGGCGATCGAGGCGCTGATCAAGTGCGGGGCGTTCGACTCGGTGCACGGGCGCGGGGCGCGTTCGTCGATGTGCGCGACGATCGACAACGCGGTTTCGGCGGGCGCATCGATCGCGCGGGACCGGGCGGCGGGGCAGTCTTCGCTGTTCGGCGGGGGCGAGGCGGAATCGGTTGTCGAGGAGGCCCCGGCGCCACCGCTGGTGCGGGAGGCGGCGTGGTCGGAGAAGGAGACCCTGGCGCACGAGAAGGAGGCGCTGGGGTTCTACGTGTCGAGCCACCCGCTCGATGAGTGCCGGGGCGTGATCGGCGCGTTCGCGACGGCGACGACCAAGACCTTCAAGGCCATGCGGCAGGACGAGGTGGTGGCGATCGGGGCGCTGGTGCAGTCGGTGCGGCCGATCGTGATCCGCAACGGACGGCAGGCGGGCTCGCGCATGGCGATCGTGACGGTGGAGGACCTGCACGGGACGGCGGAGGCGGTGCTGTTTTCCGACGTGTTCCGGGATTGCGGCGAGCGTGTGCGGTCGGATTCGATCGTGTTCCTCATCGGGAAGGTGGATCACAAGCGCGGCGAGGCGCAGCTGGTGGTTGACCGCGTGGTCCCCATCGAGGAGGCGCCGAGCGTGATGGCCGGGCGGGTGGAGGTCACGGTCGACGTGGGCGAGCACAATGGGCACGCGCCGGCGGCGCTGGAGATGCTCTCGGGTGTGCTGCGCTCGCAGGGCGGCGGCGGGATCGACGGCGTGGAGCCGGCTCCGATGCGGCTGCTGATCCGCACTGGCGGGCGCGTGGTGACGCTGGAGACGTCCTCGCGTGTGTGCCCGACGCCTTCGATGATCCGATCGATCGAGGGGGCGCTGTCGCCTGGTTGTGTGCGGATCGTCGGGGGGGCGCCGAGGCTCACGAGGGCGGAGCGCCCGGCGTTCCAGCGCCGTCAACCATCGGTTGCGGGGTGAGCTCCGGTGCGGCGTGGGGGCCGTGATGATCGGCGTCATCCCCGGTTTCGTCCGCGCTGGCGGACGCGGCGCTGCGTTCGGTGACGGCCTCGATGAGCAGGTGGTTGTCGCTCGAGGTGATGCTCAGCATCCGGACGAGTCGGCCGTCACCGAGCTTGAGCCTGGCCTGCTCGAACAGCGGGCCGTCGCCGGCGAGCGCGACGAGGACGCGGTTCATGGCTTCGGAGTTCTCGAGCTCGGGCGGGAGCCACTCGCGGAGGCGCGCGACGGTCCAGCCGCGGGGGAGGTCGAGGCGCCCGGCCTGGGCGCGGGGCTGCCTGATCCAGAGCGCGCCGTCGTCCCGGACTTCGAGCTGGAAGCTTGCGGCGACGATCTGTGAGGCGGCGTCCTTGTTGAGCCGGGCGCCGAGTGTGATGGTCCCGTTGTTGAAGTCGGCCTGGACCTGCGCGACCTTGTCGGGCCAATCGAGTTCGCGGCTCTCGACCCATGCGGGGAGCTTGGCGTTGAGCCAGGCGTTGGCCTGTTCGACGTCGATCGAGACGCGCCAGATGTTGTCCTCGTCCCTGGGTTGGTGGACACGCTCGACGATGGCGACCTCGACCTTCCGGGCGAGCTCTCGGGTCTGGGGCGTGTTGAAGTCGGTCTGGCGCCACCAGCGGGGGGTGTCGCGGGCGAGCGCGATGGCGGTCAGGACGGCGATGGTGATGGAGACGACGAGCAGGAGGCTGACGCTGATGACGACGGCGCGGAGGGAGACGCGGCTGAGCAGTCGGAGGGCGCCTGTGGCGATGGTTCGGGGGGTGTTGGCGCGGAAATAGCGCCGGAGGAGGAGCGTCGGTCGTCGCCAGGGGCGCGCGGGGCGCGGGCGACGATCCCGGGAATCGCTGCGCTCATCCCGGGCGTGGGTGGGATGTCGTCCGGGGTTGGTCATCCGGGAGCGAGGTTACCCGGAGTAGCGCTTGAGCACGAGCGTGTCGTTCTGCCCGCCGAAGCCGAAGCTGTTGGAGAGGGCGACCTCGACGCCGCCGACGGGGTTGCAGTCTCGGGCCTTGTTGGGGACATAGTCGAGGTCGCAGTTGGGGTCGGGGGTGTTGAGGCGCATGGTCGGCGGGAGCATGCCGGTGCGGATGGTCTGGACGCAGGTGATGCACTCGACGGCGCCTGCGGCGGCGATGAGGTGTCCCATCATGGACTTGATGGAGCTCATGGGGATGTCGGGCGCGTTGTGCTTGAACATGCCCTTGACGGCGCGGGACTCGATGGAGTCGTTCTCCTTGGTCCCGGTGCCGTGCGCGGAGATGTAATGGATGGGCGGTCTTCCGTTCTCGTCTCGCGCCAGGGGATCGATGCCGGCGTCCTCGAGGGCCTCGGTCATGGCGGCGATGGCGCCGAGGCCTTCGGGCTGGATGTCGGTGATGCGGAAGGCGTCGGCGCTGGAGCCGAAACCGACGATCTCGGCCAGGGGTGTGGCGCCGCGCGCGAGCGCGTGTTCGAGGGCTTCGATGATGATGATGCCGGCGCCCTCGCCCATGGTGAAGCCGTCGCGGTTGAGCGAGAAGGGCCCGCCGGCGTTGCGGTCGGCAGAAAGGGCGGTCAGCCGGATGAACCCGGTGATGCCCAGGGGGTGAACCATGGTGTGGGCGCCGCCGGTGATCATGACGTCGGCCTCGCCGCGGCGGATGATCTCGGTGGCTTCGCCGATGGCCTGTGTGGACGCGGCGCAGGCGGTGAGGCAGTTGAAGGCGGGGCCACGCGCGCCGAATGCATCGGCGATGTGGCTGACGGGCATGTTGGGTTCCTGCTCGAGCTCGCGCGCGGCGCTGAGGCGCTGGTAGGCGGCCTCTGCCCATGCCCCGAGGTCGATGTCGCGTTTCTCGGCGTTCCAGGCGGCGATGTTGGTGGCGAAGAAGTTGTCGGAATCGAGCAGGCCCTCGCCCGAGCCGAGGTAGATGCCGACGCGTCGCGGGTTGAGGGCGGGGAAGCCGGCGTTGAGCCGCCCGGGTGTCGCGGGGTCGCCGAGGCCGGCCTGTTTCCAGGCCTGCGCGGTGGCGCTGAGGGCGAAGCGCGTGTTGACAGCGGCGTCGGCGTGGTGCTCGTGGTCGGCGAGGATCCTGCTGAGGTCCGGCTCCTGCGTCTGCGCGACGAAGTTGGAGACGAAGGTGGAGGCGTCGAAGCGCCGGATGTCGCCGACGCCGGAATCGCCCCTGAGGAGGCGCTGCCAGACGCCGTCGATGGTGTCGCCGAGGGGCGTGACCCATCCGGCGCCGGTGATGACGACACGGGGTTTGCGGTCGCTGGTCGTCACTGGTCGTCGTTCTCGTCGCGGACGGCGTTGAGCTTGTCGGGGTTGAGGACCCGGACGAGCCCGTCCTTGAGGCGGCGTTCGCCGAAGTTGACGATGAGGCCGAGCTCGAGATCGGCGGCGCGGAGCGCGGCGCGGAGCGAGGTGCGGTCGAGGCCGTCGATCTCGCGGTGCTCGGAGCAGATCTGCATGGCGAAGCGCTCGTTGACGTAGAAGTCGAAGCGGAGCTCGCCGACGGTGACGCCGTTGTACTTGATGGGGAACCGGTGATCGCGCTGGTAAGAGACGCCGATCTTGTTGAGCTCCTCGGTGAGTGCGTTCCGGTAAACGTCGGCGGCGAATCCCGGGCCGAGCGCCTTGTGGACCTCGATGGCGGCGCCGATGACCTCGCGGCTGACGTTGGTCAGTTCGGGGTCGAGGTCTTCTGTCGGGATCGCGCGTCGTTGCTGCGTTGACATGGTGTGGTCGCTCCTTGCGGTAGGTGTAGGTTGCTGGAAGCAGCGCTGCCGGGGTGAGATTAAGGCTTCGAGAGGATCATTGCGGCGTTCTGTCCGCCGAGCGCGTTCGAGCAGACGAGGATGTTGTTCAGGCCGGCGTCGCGCTGCGTTGCGGCGCCGGCCAGGATGTTGTTCGCAGGCGAGCCGTGATGGATGCGTGCGGGCAGGGATTGATGTCTGAGGCACATCGAGGCGATGCAGAGGGCGACGCCCCCGGAACCGGCCATGCCGTCGCCGAGGTTGGGTGTGATCGTGATGCAGGGGATTTCGGCGGTTTTGGGTCCGAAGACGGCTTCGAGTGCCGCGGCTTCCACCTGATCGACCTCGGGGATCCCGGAAGCGTGTGGGAGGATGGCGTCGATCCGGTCTGGAGCGAGGTTCGCCTGCTTGAGCGCGGCTTCGATGGCGGCGATGAGACCTTCGGCGAGTTCCCGGGGGTTCCCCCGGCGCGGCGAGTGCCCGGCGCCGAAACCGGAGATTTTTGCGTAGGGGCGGGCGCCGCGCGCGGTGGCGGTCTGTGCGGCTTCGACGATGCAGATGCCGGCGAGTTCGCCGAGGAGGCCGCCGGTCGCTTGGGGGTCGTAGGGGCGGACGTAGGACGTGGGGTCGGCGTCGGCGCTGGTGCGCGCGAGGCGCTGGGCGAGGTCCATGCGGGTGAGGCCCATGGGGTTGATCTTGGCCTCGGCGCCTCCGGTGAAGCAGCAGTCGGCGTCGCCGCGCGCGATGACGCGCATGGACTCACCGGCGGAGAGGAGGCCGCTGGCCTCGGCGCAGGTGATGGTGTTGGAAGGTCCCTGCGCGTCGTGGATGATGGTGACGTGGCAGGCGAGCATGTTGGGGAGGTACTTGAGGAGCCACAGCGGCGGGAGGTTGTTCATCCCGCCCTTGCCCCAGGCGCGGAGGTCGAAACGTCCCTGGTCGTCGAGGCTGGAGACGAGGGCGCGGGTGAGCTCGTCGATCTCGCAGGCGATGAGGCCGGCGCCGATCTGGCACCCGACGCGGTCGGGCGCGTAGGTGGGGGTGATGTCCTCGTCGTCGGTGTCGGTGGTGACGAGCCTGGCGTCCTGGACGGCGAGCCGGGCGGCGGCGACGGCGATCTGGATATCGCGGGCCATGACCTTGACGGCCTTGCGGTAGGACTTGGGGACGAAGTCCCGGGCGCTGAAGTCGGGGATCTCGGCGGCGATCCGGCAGGGGAAGGCCGACGCGTCGAAGGACTTGATGGGGGCGAGCGCGGAGCGACCTTCGAGGAGACCCTGCCAGGCGGCCTCGGCGCCGATGCCCAGGCCCGTGATGGCGCCCAGACCCGTGATGACGACTTGGCGGTCAAGCATGCGGGGTGAGTGTAGCCAGCGACGGGTGGGGGAGATGAAAAAGTGGTTCGGGAACCCGGGAATCGCGTGGCTCATCCCGGGCGATGCGGGGCGGGTCTTCTGTAGGATGCGGGCATGGCTGACATTGTTGCAACGAGGCTGATGGTCGGGCTGGAGATCCACGTGGAGCTGGCGACGCGGTCGAAGATGTTCACGCGCGTCGGGTCCCCGGCGTGCGCGGAGTTCGACGGGTCGGCGCCGAACACGCTGATCGATCCGGTGGTGCTGGGGCTCCCGGGGGCGCTCCCGGTGATGAACCGGGCGGCGGTGGAGATGTCGATGCTGGTGGGCATGGCGCTGGGTTGCGAGATCGCGTCGTACACGAAGTGGGACCGCAAGAGCTACTACTACCCGGACCTGCCCAAGGCGTATCAGATCAGCCAGTACGACCTGCCGCTGTGCTTCGACGGGGCGTTCGACCTGCCGCTGGAGGACGGGACGACGAAACGGATCGGGATCATCCGCGCGCACCTGGAGGAGGACGCGGGGAAGCTGCTGCACGAAATGCCGGGCGGGATGAGGGCGGACTTCTCGATCGTGGATTACAACCGCGCGGGGACCCCGCTGCTGGAGATCGTGACGGCGCCGGACTTCGGCTCGGCGGACGAGGTGGTGGCGTTCGCGCGGACGCTGCGGAACGTGTGCCGGTTCCTGGGCGTGACCGAGGGCGTGATGCAGAAGGGGCACATGCGGTTCGAGCCGAATATTAATGTTGAGATGACGCTCGACGACGGGCACGTTGTGAAGACGCCGATCGTGGAGATCAAGAATCTCAACTCGTTCCGCGCGGTCAAGGGTGCGGTGGAGTTCGAGGAGCGTCACCAGCCGGCCCGGTGGCAAGAGGACGGGAAGGTGATGGGGCCCGGCGCCAAGACGACGCGCGGCTGGAACGACGCGGAGAACCGGACGTTCGTGCAGCGGGAGAAGGAGGACGCGCACGACTACCGGTACTTCCCGGATCCGGACCTGGCGCCGGTCGTCGTCGATGCGGCGTGGCGCGATGCGGTGCGGTCGCGGCTGCCCGAGCTGCCCCACGAGCGGGCGGCGCGGTACCGGGACGAGTGCGGGCTCAGCGAGAAGGAATCCCTGGTGCTGACGGAGGAGCGCGACGTGTGCTTCTTCTTCGAGGACGTGGTGGAGGCGGCGATCGAGTCCGGGACGCCGACCCCGGCGGCGTGGAAGCAGTCGGCGAACATGGTGCTGCAGTCGGGCGCCAGGCGGGCGAACGAGCGCGGCGTGCTGACCAACGAGCTCGGGATCACGCCGGCGCAGGTCGCGGGGATCATCGCGCTGCGGCAGGCGGACGAGATCGGGTCGTCCGCCGCCGATGATCTGTTCGGGATCCTGTGCGAGAGCGAAGCCGAGGCGCGTGCGGAAGCGGAGCGGCACAACCTGCTCCAGGTGCGCGACGAGGGGGCGATGCAGGCGTGGGTGGACGCGGCGCTGGGCGACCCGGCGAACGCGAAGGTGGTCGAGGACATCCGCGGCGGAAAGATGTCTGCGATCGGGCGGTTGATCGGCGCGGTGATGAAGGCGTCCGGTGGTCAGGCGGACGCGAAGCTGGCGCAAGCGAAGATCAAAGAGACGCTGGGGGTGTAACCAAACATATCACGCCAAGAAAAAAGCCCGGGGATTCCGATCCCCGGGCCTTTTTCGCTGCGCGATTGTGGTTGATCAGGTTTATCCCAGAAGGCTCAGGACCATCCGGGGCTGTGAGTTGGCGACGCCAAGGTTGTTCAGAGTCGATGCGCCGAGGATCTGGTTGCGGGCGAGGTTGGAGGTCTCGAAGGCGAAGTCGGTGTCGCGGATGAAGGACTCTGCCGCGGTGATGTTCTCGATGGCCACGTTGAGGCTGTTGAGCGCGGGGGTGATGGTGTTGGCGGAGATGGTCCCGAGGCGGCCCCTGGCGGTGGCGATCTGGCCGGTGGCGGTGCGGAGGACCTGCGCGGCGGTGGCGGCGTCGCCGCCGTCGATGGCGAGTGCGCCGCCGGACTTGAGATCGCTGAGGGTGTAGGTCTCGCCGCCGGATTCGGTGGCGCCGAGGTCGTTGGGCTGGGCGCTGTCGAACGTGAAGGTGTCGTGGGCGGCGGTCATGGAGAAGGAGCCGTCGAGGAGTTTGGAGCCGTTGAAGGTTGTGGTGGAGGCGATGCGATCGACGGAGTCGATGATGGAGTCGA
The DNA here is from genome assembly GCA_020639135.1 of Phycisphaeraceae bacterium. Classification (GTDB taxonomy): domain Bacteria; phylum Planctomycetota; class Phycisphaerae; order Phycisphaerales; family UBA1924; genus JACKHE01. Next base: position 408,289 of record JACKHE010000001.1, on the reverse strand, counting down.
GCTCCATCTGGTTGGCCTCGATCTCCTCCTGGCTCATGCCGGCGGTGTTGGCGCTGGCCACGGCGAGCTCATCGGCGCGGTTGGCGAGCTCGGAGATCTCGCCGAGCGCGGCGTCGGCGGTGGCGACGACATGATCGGCGCGTTCGAGGGACCGGCTCTCGGCCTCGAGATGGGACAGGGTGGCGCGGAGGTTCTCGGAGGCGATGAGGCCCGCCGGATCGTCGGCGCCGGAGTTGATCCGGAGCCCGGTCGAGAGTTTCGTGAACGAACGCATCAGCTGGATGTTGTTCTGCGCGAACGCGTGCTGCGCGATGAGCGAGTTCACGTTGTTCTGGATGCTGAACATGGTGCGATTCCTCCGTGGTGCTGTTGGCGCGCTCCATCGGCGCCACGGGGGAGTCTCCGATTCAGCGGATCGGCGCGGGCCGGGGCGTCTGGGCGTGGTGGGGATGCGCGGGCCAGGGGGCGGCGCATCCGGTGCAGGCGTCGCAGACGGGCGCAGTGCGCGCAAAGGCGCGGCCGAGTGACGGGGAGGATCGCCGCTCGGCCGCGCGCGTGTTGGCCCGGCCGGCGTTCGGGGAGGTCGCCGGCCCGGGCTCGGGGGGATGTCGTTGCTTTCTTGGACTCGCGCGGTGCGGGATGGTTCCGCTGGATATGAAAAACACCCGGGATGGCGTGTCCCGGGTGTTTGTTATCGGGTTGGCGGGTCGGGAGCGATCCCGGGACTCGCTGCGCTGACCCCGGGGTGGGCGGGATCACCCGCTGGTTATGGGGCGACCCATCCGAAGAAGCCCAGGAGGATGCCGAGGTCGGAGGTGTCCGTGACGCCATCCATGTTGATGTCGCCGTGGTACATGGCGTTCTGGATGATCACGTCGAGCGGCGGGTCGTTGTGGGCGCTGACGTCGAGCATGATCTTGAGGGTGTAGCAGCCGCAGACGCCGTGGGCGGGTGGTTCGTCGGCGCAGACGAGGACGACGTCGCGGTTGATGTTGTGCCCGTTGGGCGCCGCGAGGGCCATGGCGGGGGGGAGTCCCGGGTAGTCGTTGAGGTACTCGGGGTGGTCGGCGAGGTACTGGACCTCGGCGGCGCCGTCGCGGAGGCCGTTGAAGTTGTTGTCACCGGAGCCGGAGAAGGCGATGCGGATGACGCCGTTGACGTCGGCGATGACGGGGAGGTCGGGGTCGCAGAGCGATGCGAAGACGCCGACTCCGGAGTTGTCGTCGGTGAGGATGATGTCGCCGTCCTTGTCGAACCAGGCGAGGAGTCCGTCGGTCTGGTTGCAGTCCTCGTCGAGGCCGCCGACCTGGATGACGCAGTAGGGGCACCCGGGGATGAGGTTCTTGAAGATGAACAGATCGACGTCGTTGCAGACGTCGATGCGTCCGGTGGTGTTGTCAACGACGGCGTGGGCGGCGTCGGCGCCGACGGGGGAGACGAAGTTGAAGAAGAAAGCCTCGCTGCCGGACTGGAACTCCTCGACGGTCTCGAAGGGGTTCATGATCTCGGAGCCGTCGGGGAGCATGGCGGGGCTGGGCAGGGCGACGCCCTGGTCGTCAACGAAGGTGACGGTGAGGGTGAACTGGCCGAGCTGCTCGTGCGGAGCGTTCTGGATGAGGCCGTTGAAGACGCCGTTGTTGCCGCCCATGCCCTCGACGATGTCGCCGGCGCCGGTGACGCCGAGTCGGAGGGTGGAAGGCCCGCTGGAGCCGTTGTTGTACACGAGGGGGATGTCCCAGAGCGCGGAGCCCCTGCCGTCGCCGGCGCCCGCGTCGTCGTCGTTGATCCGCGGGAACCCGGAGCCGTCAACGAGGAAGGCGCCCTGCTTGTCGAAGGCGCACAGGACGGTGTCGGGGTCGCACGCCTTGTACTCGTTGTGCTGGAGTTTTCCGTTGATGAAGACGCAGTCGGAGAGGATCTCGATGCAGTTGGCGTCTTCGATGGCGTTGTTCGGCTCGGTCTCGACGGTCTCCTGCAAGAGCGTTGCGGTGTAGATGGCCTCGGAGGAGTCGTCGAAGCTGACACTGAAGATGATGGTCGAACCCGAGATGCCCTGGTTCGAGACGCCCTGCACGCCCATGACGGTCTTGCCGTCGAGCATGTCGCCGGGCTGGAGGACGAGCTTGGTCTGGCCGCCGAGGTTGGAGTAGAGGCGGACGTTGGCGTCGGCGGTGGTGGTTGCGACGAACGCCATGGCGCCGTTGTCGAGGGCCATGTCGCCGAAGATCTGGTCGAAGTCGTTGGCGAACGTGGGCGGGGCGGCGTCTCCGGCGCCGACGAGCATCTGGAGGAACGAGCCGTCGGGCTTGATGAAGATGCCCTGCGAGCCCATGTTCCCGGAGGCGAGGATGGCGACCTGCTTGCCGTCGCGGTCGAGGCGCGGCGCCGAGCCGATGAGCGTGAAGGTCTCTCCGATGGCGCCGTCTGGGACAAGGTCGCCCTCGCTCATGATGAGCTGGTCGCCGTCGGTGTCGTTGAAGAGGTAGAGACCCCGGGGGCCGGAGTTCTTGCGGAGGCGAGAGGCGATGGTCCCGGCGCGGTAGTCGGAGCCCTCGAAGAAGTTGATGGTCTGCCCGTCGGGCAGGGGGGTGCTCTCGGTGAGCGGGACGGCGCCGACGCCGTTGTCGTTGGTGTAGAACGCCCCCTCACTCGATCCACCCTGGTCGATGTCAAGATCGACGCCAACCACGCCGTCATCGGAGAAGAAGCCGCTGAAGAAGTCGAATGTTGATCCGGGCATGCCGGGGACGGGGCTGCTGAAGGTGATGATCTTGTGGAGCTTGGCGGCGGGGTGGTACCGGTACACGCCGGTGAGGTCGTTGCCGCGGCCCTGGTCCTCTCCGCCGAAGATGATGGTGTCGCCGTCGATTTGGCCGGTGCGGAGTTCTCCGAAGTTCCCGATCCCGTCTGGCACGGGTGTCTCGCCGGTGGCGACGGTGCGGTTGATCCCGTTGATGCGGCAGGCGATGAAATCCATCGTCACGGCGTTCTTGATGACGGTGCCGCCGTACACGACGTTCCCGTCCTCGATGCCGGCGCCGTAGAGATCGGTGATGATCATGCTGTTGTTGTAAGGCAGCGAGTCACCGGTCTGGGCGATGCGCTGGAAGAGCCACTGCTCGGCGTCGGCGCGTGGCGCGGCGATGCAGCAGCCGGCGGCGATGGCGAGGGCGCCGACGGGACGGAGAACAGATTTCGGCATTGGTTGATCCTCCCGAATCAGCCGCCGATCGGCGGCGTGCCGAGTGGCGGTCGGCCGAGGATACCGCGCCGGGTCGGAAATATCGCCGATATTTTCGGACTTGGGACACGTCAGATCGGCTTGATATCCCGGGATTCGCTCCGCTCACACCGGGTGCGGGTGTTCCGATCCGGTCAGGAGGCGTGGAGCTTGTCGCAATCCGCCTGCGGTCTGGAGGGCATGTGGGCGGGGATGTCGCCGAAGCAGGTGCCGACGGCTCTCGCCGCGGCGATGGTGGGGTCGTCGAGGGGGACGAGGCGCTGCCTGCCGGCGGAGGCCATGAGCGGCGCGTGGGTGACGGCGCCGTCGCGGACGACGACGAGGCGGTTGGTCTGTCCCTGCGCGATGAGTTCGATGGCGGTGTGGCCGAACTGGGTGCCCATCACGCGGTCGGCGGCGATGGGCGATCCTCCGCGGATGATGTGGCCCAGGGTGACGGCGCGCGTGCTGATGTCGGTGCATCGCTCGATGTCGGCGGCGAGTTGTTCACCGATGCCGCCGAGGCGGATGGGGTCGGGGCTGGTGGGGTCGATCTTGTTGACGGTCTGCTGACCGCCCCTGGGCTTGGCGCCCTCGGAGATGCAGATGAGGCTGAAGCGGCGACCGAAGCGGGCGCGCTCTTTGACGAAGTCGTTGATGATGGCGAGGTCGTAATCGATCTCGGGGATGGCGATGACGTCGCAGCCGGAGGCGACGCCGGCGTGGAGGGCGATCCATCCCGCGTTGCGCCCCATGACCTCGACGATCATGACGCGGTGGTGGCTCATCGCGGTGGTGTGGAGGCGGTCGATGGCCTCGGTGGCGGTCTGGACGGCGGTGGAGAAGCCGAAGGTGATGTCGGTGCCGACGAGGTCGTTGTCGATGGTCTTGGGGACACCGATGAAGTTGACGCCGTGGGGGACGAAGTGGTTGGCGCAGGTCATGGTGCCGTCGCCGCCGATGACGACGATGGTGTCGAGGCCGTGCCTGTCGAGGGTGTCGAGGCACTGTCGTGTGCGGTCCTCGAAGACGGGCTCGCCGTCGGCGTTGTAACCGACGGGGAACCGTGCGGGGTCGGCCTTGTTGGAGGCGCCGAGGATGGTGCCGCCGAGTGTGAGGATGCCGGAGACATCGCAGGGGGCGAGCGGCCTGATGCGGTCCTCGATGAGGCCGAGGAATCCGTCCTCGATGCCGAGGACTTCCCAGCCGTGGTCGAAGATGGCGGACTTGGCGACGGCGCGGATGACGGCGTTGAGGCCTGGGCAGTCGCCGCCACCGGTGAGGACGCCGATTCTTTTTCTGGGGGAAGTCATGGGCTGAGTATCGTCGAAGATCGGGTGTGTGATTGGGAACAGTGAATCCGCAAGGTATTCAGACAAAGACGACCGAAATGCGGCGCGTTTCTCATTATTGATAATGACCTTTGACTCCGATACTCTTTTTTTCCTGGGGGAGTTGCGACTTGGTCTCCGCCAACAGTGGGGAGGAGCGGCATGATGCTGAGCCAGACCGTTGAGTACGCGTTGCGGGCGATGGTCTGCCTGGCGGCATACCCGGATACCCGGGTGTCGGCGGGTGTGCTGGCCGACCAGACGGCGGTGCCGCCGGACTACCTGGCGAAGGTGCTGCAGTTGTTATCGAAGGCGGACCTGATCGCGGGTCGTCGTGGCGTTGGCGGCGGGTACCAGATCGCGCGCGATCCGGGGGAGATCGGGGTGCTGGAGGTCATCCGTGCGGTGGGCACGCTGGATCGGATCACGTCGTGCCCGCTCGGGATCGAGAGCCACGGCAAGCCCATGCTGTGCCCGCTGCACCACCTGATGGACAAGGCGATCGGCGCGATGATGGACGTGCTGGACAACCACTCGCTGGCGGACATCGTGGAGTGGACGGACGGGGGGCAGCCCCTGTGCCTGGACAAGAAGGGCAAGCCGGCGCCGGTGTCGCTGGGGCTCAAGCGGTAGGCGCTGTCCGATTGGATTCAATGATGTGTTCGGGATCGGATCCCGGGATTCGCTGCGCTCATCCCGGGCGCGGTCGTGCTGGCGCGATCAGTGCCGGCGGAGCTGGGCGAACTCCCTGGCGGTGATGATCGCGAGGGCGGCGACGCCGGACCAGATGACGGCGACGCCGACGAAGAGGTTGTCGGCGGAGGCGTTGGAGCCGCTGGAGATTGTGATGAGCGCGACGAGCGCGGGGAAGAAGCTCCAGAGATAGACGGTCAGCGGGAGCGACTGCCTGAGCTTGAGCGCGAGGATGGCGCCGAGGATGGTCATGAGCAGTGTCGCGACGGCGAGCGCGTAGCGTTCGTGGACGTGGCCGACGATCTCGCGCTGCATGTGGGTGATGCTGTTGCGGAGCCTGGCGGCGAGCGATGCGATGCGCTGCGCGGCGTCGTCTGCGGGCGTGTCGGCGCGGAGCCTGTCGGCGGCCTCGATGAGGCGGGCGCTGGGCTGGTCGAAGAAGGGCGTGGTGATCTCGATGGTGGGGGCGAGCCCGGTGCGTTCGACCTGGGCGCGTTCGGCCTCGCCCTGTGCGTCGGCGGAGCGGACCTGCTCGAGGTGGAGCGTGATGCGCGGGGCGGCGTCCTGGGCGCTGACGGTGAGATCGATCGAGGCGGCGCGGGCGTGTTGCCTGCGGATCTCGCCGTTGTCGGCGTGGCGGATGATCTCGATGGGTTCGCCGGGCGCCGTGGGCAGGAGCGACCACCGGGCGCCGTCGGGCGCCAGGCCGCGGGTGATGCAGTCGATGCGTCCGTCGGGGGCGATGAGGGTGAGGCGGTGGTCGCGGGCGACGGCGTCGGCGAGCTCGATCTCGTAGAGGCGCGCTGCGAGCCCCGCGGCGAGCTCGCGGCGCTTCTGGTCGATCATGGGCCTGAGGTCGGGGTTGGCGCTGAGCTCGCGGAGTTCGCCGGCGGTGCGGGTCTTGATGCGGTCGCGGACGCCGCTGGGGATGGACCAGGGCCCGAGCTGGTGCTGTGAGAGATCGACGGCGCCGGCGCCGGCCTGCTTGCCGTGGGCGTCGGTGAGCTGCATGACGACGCGGGTCTCGGGCTGGTTGAATCGCTCGGCGGCGAAGAGCCAGACATCGGCGCGGCGCGCGGTGAGGTCCACCTCGATGCGGTTGTCGTTGTCGGTGGCGACGGCGACGACGCCGGTGAGGACGAGGCGGTCCATGGCGCCGGAGTCGGGGTCGGGCCCGAGGTTGTCGATCCGGTCGGCGTGGATGGTGAGGTCGCGGAGGGTGACGGAGTCCCCGCGGTCGATGGCGGTGGTGAGGATGCGCGCGATGTCGCGCGCGATGAGCTGCTCGATACGGCCGAAGAAGCGGGGGATGGCGGTGGTGGTCAGGGCGTAGATGACGATGGCCAGGAGCGCGCCGGTGAAGGCGGCGGGGGCGAGGATCGACCGGTGGGAGACGCCCCCGGCGCTGCAGGCCATGGCTTCGTTGTCGGTGGCGAAGTCGTGGTACACGAGCGTGGCGGCGAACCCGGCGGCGAAGGGCAGGGCGAACTGGAGCATGGGGACGACCGCCAGGGCCATGAAGCGGAGGGCGTCGAGGGGGCCGATCTGCCCGTTGGCCAGCGGCTGGATGGCGGCGGCGAAGGCGATGACGGTGACGAGGATCGAGGCGCTGAGCGCGATGCGCTTCCAGAGGTCCCCGGTGAGGTAGAGCCAGATCGTCGTCGGCGGTGTTCTCGGGCGGGAGGGCATCGGTCCGGCATCGTCGCCGGTGGGGGGCGGCGGGACAAGCGCGGCGTTCTCGGGCGTCGGGGCTCGCGGCGTCGTGGGGCTGCGTGGGCTGGTCGGTCTGGGGAGGGCCGCGGGGCGTTTTCGGGCGCAGCCCCGGGCGATGCGTCGCGCCTTTGGGGTCGATGAATCGGAGTGTTTTTCCGCCGGGCGCTGGCGAAGCATCGCCGCCCGGCACGCATGGACATCGATCCGGAGGCCGGCAGATGCAGCGGACCAGGTTCGGCCAACTTGACACCACGGACAACCGGGCGCGGCGCCGGCGCGGCGGCTTCACGCTGCTGGAGTCGCTGATCGCGCTGGTGATCCTGACGGCGACGGTGCTGGCGGTGGGCTCGGCGATCAGCGCGTCGAATCAGCAGTCGATCGAGGGGCAGAAGCAGATCCTGGCGGCGATGGCCGCGGACGACCTGCTGGCGGAGCTGTGCGCGCTGCCCTACGCGGAGCTGGACACGCACAACGGCCTGGACCAGGCGATCGGCGAGATGACGACGCTGGACGGGCTGACGCCGTACCCCGACACGTACTGGCTGGTGGGCCGGACGGTGAGCGTGGTCGAGACGGACATGGACACGGGCGGCCTGGGCGTGAAGGTGCGCGGGATGCTGGTGACGGTGTCGGCGTACGACGAGAACCGGACGCTGTCAACGATCCAGGCATTCGTTCCGGAGCCGGCGTCATGAGCGGGCGGCGGACGCACGAGTGTGTTCCCCGGCGCCGGGGCGTGACGCTGCTGGAGCTGATGCTGGCGCTGTCGGTGACGGTGATGGTGGGCGTCGGCGTGGCGTCGATGCTGGCGATGATCAGCGCCAGCACGCGGGACGCGCGGGAGGCGCGGTCGCTGCTGCTGCGGGCGCACGCGGGCCAGATCCGGATGCGTTCGTACCTGGACTCGGCGCTGCGGCTGCTGCAGTACGACCCGGACCAGGGGCTGGCGATCTGGCTGCACGACCAGCGGACGGAGGGGCAGGTGAACCTGTCGGAGCTGCGGGTGTTCTGGTACGACGACGTCGCGCAGACGCTGAGCGTGGAGTGGGTGAACTTCCCGGAGTCGTGGACGGAGCTGCAGGTGCAGACGTTCGATGTGACGGTCCCCGACGGGTCGGACTACTTCGCGGTGATGGAGGCGCAGCGCGCCGGCGGGATGACGGCCTCGCTGGACCTGATCGAGGACGTGACCTGGTTCGACCTGGATTTCGACGACGAGACGATCACGGACGCGACGCGCGTCGTGATGAAACTGGAACTGCTGATGGACGAGACCGGCGGCTCGAAGCGGACGGTCTCGGCGTTCGGGCTGGCCAACCATGAATGACAGGCGGGTTGGCGACAACTCTGTTGCAGGAGGGCACGCGATGATGAACAAGCGAGCGAATCGGACGATGTGTTTCTGGTCCGGCGGCGTGGCGGCGGCGGGGGCGGCGCGGCCCGCGCGCCGCGGCGTGGCGCTGATGCTCGTGGTCGTCGCGCTGGGCACCGCGACGGTGCTGACGACGGCCTACCTGATGAGCAAGGACAACTCCGCGGAGATCGGCGCCAACGCGCAGGACACCTCGGCGAGCGCCTGGGCGGCGCGCAGCGGCGCGGACGTCGCGCTGGCCGTGCTGCAGACGGAGGCGGACTGGGTGGACGCGGACCCCGAGAAGCTGCTGGAGGGGTACTCCATCGCCGGCGGCACGGTGACGGTCGCGCTGACCGACCTGGAGGGCAACCCCCCGGACGGGACGGAGACGGAGCTGGCGATGACCGTGGTTTCCAATGTCAACGGTGTCCGCACCGTGCTGCAGCGTCTGGTGGCGATGCGCCCCGACGCGACGCTGGACGAGGCGGTGGACCCGGAGTACGAGGAGTTCGGCGTCTTCGCGACGCAGTCGATGAACTTCTCGATGGGCTCGAAGCTGGCGCCCTGGCCGCTGAGCGAGGCGTACAAGTCCGGCGCCCCGGTGAAGATGATGGCCGGGTTCACGAGCTCGGCCGACCTGACAATGGATGCCGACCTGAACGCGATGAACAGCGAGCTGTACCTGCGCCCGGATTCCAGCGCGGCGCTGCAGACGCTGATCGACAGCGGCAAGTTCGCCGGAGGCAAGGCCCTGGCGATGTCGCTGCCGGCGGTCCCCGCGCGGCTGCCCGCCGCCCTGGCGTCGGGGCTGGCGGTGATCCAGAGCGAAGATCTGAAGATCGACACGACCGACGCGTCCACGACGCTGGTTGGCGGTGAGTACCAGCGCCTGGACGTGCTGAACGACTCGGTGACGGTGACGCTGGACGACTCGACCGGCGGCCTGTACCACTTCACCGGCGATGTCGTGCTGGACACCAACGCGGTGCTGCAGGTCAAGGGCGACGTCAGCGTCCGCATCGACGGGAAGTTCAACATCCTCAACGGCTCGACGGTGGTCCTGGCGGACGACACGTCGCGAGTGCGGTTCTACGTGCAGGCGAACATGTGCGTGAAGAATGCCGGGATCGGCGTTCCCCCGGCCGTCGCGGCGCGTACGGACAGGTCGCCGCAGGACCTGGAGGGCCTGACGAACGATCCGAGGCGGATCAAGGTGTACGGGATGACCGCGGATGACCACGGAACGCCCGGCTCGACCATCGAGCTGCGCGACAACTCGATCGGCGTGCTGTGCATCGTGGCGCCGGTGGACATCGTGTCGGTGACGAAGGGCGCGACGGTGGTCGGCAGGCTGACCGGCAAGATGGTGAAGGTCTCGGAGACCGGCACGCTGTTCTACGAGCCCATGATGGATGACCACCGCGGGTTCACGGCGTTCACCGGGCCCTACTACAAGAGCAACGGCGACCCGCTGGACGGGCTGTGCGCGGCGCTGGCGTCGTACGACATGACGCAGGGGCTGGACCTGTTCACCGCGCACATCAAGGCGCACAGCGTTGTGGAGATCGACGCGATCCCGGTCCCCGGGCCCGGCGATCCCACGCCGAGGACGGAGGGCAAGGCGAAGGAGAAGCCGTGGCCCTTCGTCGCCAAGGCGATCGAGGAGGGGATCACGATCCCCAGCGACAACAGCGAGCGCCAGGAGGGCCTGTACGTGCCGCTGGACCCGACCATCTTCGACCTGGACCAGTTCTACAACAACGGCGTGATCGTCGCGACGTACGCGCACGACGCTGACAATGTCGTGGACGAGGTCGTGGACGCGGCGGACAACCTGGTCGGCGGTCTGGGCAAGCTCAAATGAGCGACCGAGTTGTGAGGAGCGTCGGGATGTCCACACGTCACCATGGCCTGCGGGTTGGACGGGCGTTCACGCTCGTCGAGATCCTGATCACGGTCGTGGTCATGGCGATCGTGGTGGCCGTGGCGATCCCGACGCTCTCGGGCGACGACCGGGCGCGGCTTCTGGGCGCGGCGAACATGGTCGCGTCGGACCTGGAGTACGCGCAGTCGGTGGCGCTGGCGGACCCGAACGACCCGGGGCTCTTCAAGGCGAGCGCCGACGGGACGGGGTACTGGGTGGCGACGGCGTCGGACCCGGACGCGCCGATCCTGGCGCAGTACTCGGAGGAGCCGAGGTCGATCACGTTCGGGGTCGGTGCTGCGGCGGAGCTCGCCGGGGTGACGATCAGCGTGGACGAGGCGTCGGACACGGTGCAGTTCGACGGGTTCGGGCGCCTGGCGTCGATGGCGGACATCACGATCACGCTGCACAACGGCGCCGGCGACCGGTTGGTGCTGGTGAAGGCGGCGACGGGGATCGTGGAGATTCAGTGAACAATCGGGGGATTGGCGCGGAATCGTGCGAATGAGCACGAAACGGCCTTTTGTTTGGTTGTGGTTTGGGTTATCCTGCCGACCATGGGCCAGTATCGGAGTGCATACGAGCGGGCGTTCGAGGGGCATCTCCGCGGGTTGGGGGTTCCCTATGTCTCGGTGAACGAGGCGCGGCGGGCGCTGCTGCCGGAGGGGGCGAGGCTCAGCCTCGCAGAGCCGGGCCCGGACCATCGCCCGGAGCGAGGGCGGTCGGGGTCGCTCAAGACGTTCGATTTCGTGGTGTACGGGCCCCGGACGAACCTGCTGGTGGACGTCAAGGGACGGAAGATCGGGGCCCGGCGAGCGGCGGGGTCGTGCTCGCCGGGGCGGCTGGAGAGCTGGGTGACGGAGGACGACGTGGCCTCGCTGGGCCGGTGGGAATCGGTCTTCGGCGAGGGGTTCCGGTCGGCGTTCGTGTTTTTGTACCGGTGCGAGGCGCAGCCGCCGGCGGCGCTGTTCCAGGAGGTGTTCGAGCACCAGGGGCGTTGGTACGCGGTGCGCGCGGTGTGGCTGGACGTGTACCGGGAGTCGATGGTGCGGCGCAGCGCGCGGTGGCGGACGGTGCACATCCCGACGGCGTTGTTCGAGTCGGAGAGCCAGCCGCTGTGCGCGGTGGTTGGGGCGACCGCGGGGGATGCCGCCGGGGCGGGATCTTCTTTACAGGCCGCGACGGGGTGCGTATCTTCGTCGCGATGACGCGGAAGTCTCCATCCCGGGCGGTGATCGCGGCGCTGGCGCCGTTGGCGATCGCGATGGCGGTGCTTGCGGCGGCGCCCTCGGCGCTGGCGCAGTTCGAGCAGCAGCAGACGAAGCTGCCCCCGACGCCGACGTCGAGCGACAAGCCCCCGGCGCTGATCCAGTACGGCGTGCTGGTGGTGCTGACGGGCGGCGTGGTCGCCCTGAGCATCATGAAGAGCAAGCGCGAGGTCCGGAACTGACCGAACCGTCCGGCTCCGGCGTGCGAATCGACGGGCGGACACGGGGCGACAGGAGCGCACGATGACGAAACGGCGAGCGGTCCCGGGGTTGATCGGGTTGAACGCGGCGCTGGCGCTGTGCCTTGCGGTGGTGACGCTGGCGCCGGGGGCGACGGCGCAGCAGCCGGCGCGGGCACGGGAGCCGGGCGATTACACGATGGTCTCGGGCCTGCTGCAGGGTCAGACGTTCGAGGTGATCTACATCGTGGACGCGGCGAACCAGGAGATGGTGGCCGTGGAGTGGGAGCAGACCCGCCGGCAGATGCGTCCGGTGGGGTTCCGGGATCTGGGCGCCGACAGCCAGGCGACGGGGAGGGTCGGGCGATGAGCAGGAGCGGAGTGACTGCTGACGGGCCCGGCAGGGCGACACCGGCGCCGGCGGCGCTGTGGGCGAGCGCGTTCGTGATCCTGGCGCTGATCATCACGCAGGCGGGCCGGATCCCGGGCGGTGTTTCGACGGCGCAGGCGGGCGTGGTCTCGACGGTCAATGACTACACGGTGCTGACCGCTTCCGGCGGCGACGGGCAGGACAACCTGATCCTGCTCGACCAGCGGGCCGAGAAGGTGCTGATCTACAGCGCCAAGGCCCGCGAGGGGGTCCGGCTGATGGACAGCTACGACCTCAAGCAGCTCTTCGACAACGCGCGGCGGGCGACGGTGGGCTCTGGGTCGGGCAGGCCGTAAAGAGTTCCCGAATCAGCTTCCACGAAGCCTCGGGACCGGGAACGCCCGGCTTTGTTCCTGCGCGGGCGGGCGGGGTATGCTTGGGCTCGCATCTCGCGTTTGGAGCCGTCGCGGTCGGTCGGGGACCCGGCGGGGCATGAAACCCTTCCCGACGGCAACCGGACCGGCTCTCACCCGCGCCCCCGAACCGAATCGGGGTGGCGGCGCGGCGCCGTTGACCGGTCGAACGCGAGACGGGCGAGCCACCCATGTCGATTTTTCCGCTGGAGCAGTTCGAGCTGGACATGGCGCAGGCGCGCCAAGAGGAGGAGGAGCTGGCGCGGGACGCGGTCGAGCGCCCCAAGACGCTGCTGTTCCGCTTCGGCCGGATGCGGCTGATCGGGGAGTACGCCTACCGCGGCGAACTCTCGCCCGGGTGCGGGACGAAGATGGTCGTCCGCACGCACCGCGGGACCGAGCTTGCCGAACTGCTGACGAGCACCTGCAAGAACGCCGGCTGCGGCTCGAGTGTGTCGCGGCAGGAGATGCTCGAGTACATCGACGCCTCGGGGGGCAAGGACTTCCCGTTCTTCACCGACGGGCGGGCGATCCGGATCGCGGAGCCCGAGGACCTTCAGCTGCAGGCGGAGCTCGAATCGGGCATCGACGGGATGGTCCGGGGGGCGCGGGCGGTCGCGGGCGAGCTGGGGCTGGACATCAAGGTCGTCGATGCGGAGCCGATCCTGGGCGGGGAGCGGCTGACGTTCTACTTCACGTCGGAGGACCGGGTGGACTTCCGCGAGCTGGCGCGCCGGCTTGGTGAGACGCACCACACGCGGATCGACCTGCGGCAGATCGGCGCGCGCGACGAGGCGAGGCTGACGGCGGACTACGAGCGGTGCGGGCAGTACTGCTGCTGCAAGCAGTTCCTGAAGGTGCTCAAGCCGGTGTCGATGCGCGCGGCGAAGGTGCAGAAGGCCACGCTGGACCCGCTGAAGATCAGCGGACGCTGCGGGCGGCTGATGTGCTGCCTGCGGTACGAGGACGAGACCTACACGGAGCTGCGCAAGCGGCTGCCGCACCGGAAATCACGCGTGGGGACGGACGAGGGCCCCGGTGTCGTGGTGGACACGCAGATCCTGACGCAGCTGGCGCTGGTGCGGCTGGAGTCGGACGGGCGGCAGATCGCGGTGCCGATCGAGAATCTCATCGATCCCGAAGAGTCGGAGCGCCTGGTGGAGGAGGCGCGGCAACGCACCGAGCGGGAGCTCGAAGAGGCGCGGCGGGCGGCCCGGAGCGAATCGAGGCGGTCGGGGCGGTCACGATCGGGCAGGCGCGACCGCGACGGCGGCGAGCGCGAGACGAAAAGATCCGCCGGCGGCGAGGCGCCCGGGACCGGCACGCGCGACGAGGACGGGCAGAGCGCCGGCGGGCCAAGGAAGAAGAAGCGTCGCCGGGGACGATCTCGGCCCGGTGATGGGAGCGGCAAGTCTCCCGGCGGTGAGTCGGCGGGCGCCGGGGGCGGGCCTGATGGTTCGGGCGGGGGTTCGGGCGGATCGAAGAAGAAGCGCCGGCGCCGGCGACGCGGCCGGGGCGGCGGCAAGGGTGGTGGCGGCGAGCCGGGCGGTGGCGGCGGTGGATCCGGAGGCGGAGGTGATTGAAGAAGAGGATCTCGCCGTGTGCGCTGCCCCGGCGGTGATTCGCCGATAAGGTGTGCCGCGAGATGGAGACCCCCGGAACGAATCCTGCATCGGCAGCGCCCCCGGCCGGCAAGCGCCGGCAGCAGGAGGAATCGCTGCGCGAGACGCTGGTGTCGATCCTGATCGCGTTCGTGCTGGCGTTCGTGTTCCGGTCGTACGTGATCGAGCCGTTCGTGATCCCGACGGGGTCGATGGCGCCGACGCTGCTGGGCGCGCACATGGAGTTCCGCAGCCCCTACACGGGGTACACGTGGAAGGCGAACCCGCGCGACTACATCGATCGCTCGCAGCAGAAGCCCTTCCCGTTGCAAGGGCGCCGGGACGAGAACAACGCGATGGGCCACATCGCGGCGACGGACCCGATGTCGCGACTGGGGCTCGCGCAGTGGAACGTGCCGGTGCACGCCGGGGATCGGATCCTGGTGCAGAAGTACCTGTACGCGATCCGCTCGCCCAGGCGGTGGGACGTGGTGGTGTTCAAGAACCCGGAGCAGCCGCAGCAGAACTACATCAAGCGGCTGGTGGGGCTGCCCAATGAGGAGCTGTGGATCGCCGACGGCGACCTGTTCACGCGCTCGGCGGCGACCGGCGGGGCGTGGCAGGTGGCGCGCAAGCCGAGCCGGATCCAGCGATCGCTGTGGCGGACGCTGTACTCGAGCGAGTGGGCGCCGCTGGCGGACGAGCACGACGGCAAGGAGTGGAAGGGGCCGTGGGTCGGCCAGGGGATGGACACGACGGGCAAGTCGTACCGGGTCAAGAAACCGGAGAATCCGCAGGGTGCTGCGCTGTGGTGGAACGCGGGCCAGTGGCCGATCGACGACGACACGCCGTACAACGAGACGGCGCTGGGCGTCAAGTCACGGTTCCCGGTGTCGGACCTGCGCCTGCGCGCGGTCATCACGCCGGACGACCCCGCGGCGTTCACCGCGACGGCGCGGCTGCTGACGCGGGGGATGGAGTTCCAGGCGGTGACCGGCCCCGACGGTGTGCGGATCCGTCAGCGCGAGGCGCCGACGGCGGACGACAGCGCGCGCACGAATGCGGACGAGCTGGGGTGGGAGACGATCGCGGGGTCGGATCACCCGGTCTTCGGCGACGGCGAGTCGCACCGCGTGGAGTTCTGGCACGTCGATCAGCGCCTGAGCGTGTGGATCGACGGCGCCGAGGTGTGCCACGCGGAGTACGACTGGTCGCCGATCGAGCGGATCGAGCGGACGACGGGGATCGAGGTGTACCGTCGCGGGACGGCGTACGAGTCGCGGGAGTCGCGCAACCTGTCCGAGCCGAGGGTGTACCTTTCCCCGAGGGTAACGTGGCTGTTCCAGGGCAGCGGCGCGACGCTGCACCGTGTGGGGCTGGACCGGGACCTGTACTACCAGCCGGGTTCGGGCCCGATGCGGGCGACGAAACCCGAGACGGTCTTCACGCTGGGGGGCGATCAGTTCTTCACGCTGGGCGACAACAGCCCGGCGAGCGCGGACGGGCGGATGTGGCCGAACGTGGACCCGTGGGTTGCGGAGGAGTTCGACCCGGCGGCGGGCGTGGTGAACCGCGACCTGATGATGGGGCGTGCGTTCTTCGTGTACTTCCCGGCGCCATTGAAGGCGCTGGGGAAGGTCCCGGTCCCGAACTTCGGGGAGATGCGGTTTATCAAGTAGTCGGGGCTTCGGGGCTTTCGATCCCGGGATTCGCTGCGCTCATCCCGGGCGTCGGGGGCGCGTGATCACGCCTGGGATGAGCGCAGCGAATCCCAGGATTGATTGACTCAGCCTGCGTCGCTCACTCGGAACACCCCATCCGTTCGTGCCAGGTCGCGGCGCGTTCTATCCTTGAATGCGCGAGGATGTACGACTCGACATTCGACAGGTAGCCCTGATCGCGCACCGCATCGACGTGCTTCCGCGCTCCCCAGACGCGACCCGGGAACCGATCGCGGATCGCGTGCGAGCTTGCGCGTTTCAACGCGCCGACGACCGGCGTGATGTGGTCGGGGTCGATGTTCAGCAGCGCGTGGACATGATTCGAGGAGACCGCGACGCAGCGGAGGTGGGCGCCATCCCGGCTCGACTTGGCGATGATCGCATCGCGGACGGCGGCTTTCGCGTCGTTGTCGAGCGTGATCCGGGGCTTGTGCAGGACGCGCTGCGCGTAGTTGTGCAGGCCCCGGTGCTCCCCGGGTGGCGGCGGGTTCTTGTAATCCCCGCGCGAGTGGATCCGGTGCTGGTGGTTGCGGAATCCTCGCGGGTCCCCTGGGAGCCACGATCCGAACGTGCCCCACTGGATGTGGAACCAGAGTTCAGGCATGGGCGCGATTGTATTGGGAATGTCGGTGCAGGTGGGTTCAATCCTGGGATTCGCAGAGCCTCATCCCAGGCGTTGGGGGAGGGGGAGATCCAGGGATTCGCTGCGCTCATCCCGGGCGTGGGGGAGGGGCGATGCGTTCGAGGGCCTCGCTCATCGGGACGCTGTCGGTCTGCTCGTTGGTGTCGAGGTTCTTGAGCGAGCAGACGGTGTCGGACTCGAGGATCAGCGCGAATCGCGCGTTGGCGTTTCCCGCTTCTTTGAGCAGTTTCCCGACGTTGCGCGTGGACTTGTAGGTGTGGCGCGCGTGCAGGCCCTCTCGGCGCAAACGCGCGACGAGGGGCTGCATCAGATGTTCGGTCTCGGTCGTCGGGATGACGAAGACGTCGGGGCGCAGGCCCAAGTCGGCGGCAATTTCGTCGTCCTTTGGCATCAGGCCCTTGTCCTGGAGGACGAGGGCAAGGACGACGTCGCCCATCGCGAAGCCGACCGCGGGGGTGGGGGGGCCGCCGAAGAGTTCGATGAGGTTGTCGTAGCGCCCACCGCCGGCGATGGCGCGCTCGGCGCCGGTGGTTTCGTGGACTTCGAAGACGGCCCCGGTGTAGTAGGCGAGGCCCCGGACAATGCTCAGGTCGATTCCGCACCAGTCCGTGAGGCCGATGTTCTTGATGAGGGCTTGCAGCGATTCGATGGACGCCACAGACGCGAGGTCCCCCGCCTTGCGGTCGAACGCGGCGATGTCCAGCTGGATTGTGGCGGCCTGCTTGCAGAACTCGTCCCTGTCGAGCTTGGCGCGCTTGTCGAGCAGAACCAGCGCGGCATCGGTGTAGTCCTGCGGGACACCCGCGGCGCGGATGAGTTCCGCGACGGCGGTTCGGCTGCTGACCTTGAGTTTCACCTGCGCAGGAGTGAGGCCGACGGATTCCAGCAACCCCGCGCACGTCGCGATGCAATCCGCATCCGCCTGCGGCGAGTCGTCCCCGATCACGTCCACGTTCCACTGCAGGAACTCGCGGAGCCTCCCGCGCTGCGGGTTTTCGGCGCGGAAGTAGGGGCAGATCGAGAACCACTTGGTCGGCTTGGGGAGGCTGTTCGCCCGCGCCGCCGCCATCCTGGCCAGGGTGGGGGTGAACTCGGGGCGGAGGGCGTATTGCTTGTCGCCGCCCTGCCTGGTGAAGGAGAAGAGCTCGGAGACGATGCCCTCGCCGGACTTGACCGTGTAGAGGTCGAGGTGCTCGAAAGTGGGGCCGTCGATCTCGTCGAAGCCGTGGCGGACGGCGGTCTTCCGCCACTTGTCCTCGATCCAGCGTCGTCTGGCGAGTTCGAGGGGGTAGAAATCGCGCGTGCCTTTGGGGGGCTGGAAGACGTGGGTCCGGTCCTTGGGCTGGTTGGGTTCGGATGCCATCGGGTGGGGCAGGGTACCGCGCCGTTTCGCCTCCCGTGGGGGGGCGGGGGGTGTACCATGCCCCCGATATGCCGACGATCACGATCAACGGGAAGGTTTGCGAGTTCGCCCAGGGCCAGTCGATCCTGCAGGTGGCCAACGAGCACGGCGTGGAGATCCCGCAGTACTGCTACCACGACGGGCTGAGCGTTGTGGCCTCGTGCCGGATCTGCCTGGCCGAGGTGTGGGCGCCGAACCCGAGGAATGACAACAAGCTCGAGGCGATCCCGAAGCTGCTGCCGGCGTGCCAGACGCCGGCGGGGGACGGGCAGGTGGTCTCGACGCAGTCGCCCAAGGCGATCGCGAACCAGAAGTCGGTGATGGAGCTGCTGCTGATCAACCACCCGCTCGACTGCCCGGTGTGCGACCAGGCGGGCGAGTGCGGGTTGCAGGACTACTCGTACGAGTACGGTCGGTCGGTGTCGCGGTTCGAGGAAGAGAAGATCAAGCAGCCCAAGAAGGAGCTGGGGCCCAACGTCCTGCTCTATTCCGACCGCTGCATCATGTGCTCGCGGTGCGTACGGTTCACGCGCGAGGTCAGCGGGACGGCGGAGCTGATGATCGAGGGGCGGGGCGCCTACGAACAGATCGACGTCTTCCCGGGGCGGGCGCTGGACAACCCGATCGCGGGCAACGTGGTGGACCTGTGCCCGGTCGGCGCGCTGCTGGAGAAGGATTTCCTCTTCGCCAAGCGCGTCTGGGACCTGACGGACACGCCGTCGATCGACGGGCTGACCAGCAGCGGCGACAACATCTGGGTGTGCCACGCGGACAACGTCGTGCATCGGATCAAGCCCCGGACGAACCCCGAGATCAACCAGTGGTGGATCACGGACGAGGTGCGCGCGAGTTATCAGCGCGTGCACGGCGACGACCGGCTGGCCGGCCCGCGCCGGCGCGAGCACGGCGTGCAGATCGACACCGATTTCCGCAGGGCGACGATCGAGGCGGTCGAAGGGCTGCGCGAGGCGTCGAAGAAGGGCGGCCTGGCGGCGCTGGTTTCGCCGATGCTCTCGTGCGAGGAGGCGTACGCGCTGGCCAAGGCGGCGATCGCGCTCGACAGCGGGACGGTGTTCGGGGTCGGGCCGGTCCCTGTTGATGGCGAGGACATGAGTTTTCCGGAGCACCGGGGCGGGGGCGCCCCGGCTCGCAAGCCCTTTGTGATGCGCGCGGAGAAGGCGCCCAACGCGCGGGGCGTGCGGCGCGTGCTCGAGGCGCTGTCGTCCGGGGACGTGCTGGATTTCGACGCGTGGCTGGGCGCGGCGCAGAACGCCGGCGGCGTCGTGGTGACGGGCAACTATCCCAGCGAATGGGCGCCGGGCGCGCTGATCGAGCTGTGCCGGAGCGAGCGGCGGTTCAGCGTGTCGATGGACACGATCGAGGGGCCGCTCAACGACGTGTGCGACGTGGTGATGCCGGGCTCGACGTGGGTGGAGAAGGCGGGGACGTTCGAGAACGTCAACGGTGTTCTGCAGGCGTTCGAGCGGGCGATCCAGCCGCTGGATGGGACGCGCCCCGAGGGGCAGTCGGCGATGGCGATGCTGGCGACGATGCACGGCGAGCGCGCGGGGATCTTCAACGCGGCGGGCGTGCGGGGTGAGATGGCCGCGGCTGTTCCGGCGCTGTCGATGTTCGCGACGGGCGTGCGCACGCCGGGCGGCGGCGGTTACGTCGAGGCGGACATGGCGGTTGTCGAGTTCTGACGGCCGATGACCGGCGAGCGGGACGACATCCACGAAATGCAGGCGCGCATCGCGGAGAGCTTTGCGCGGCAGGGTCTGATGGGCCGCCTGGGCGCGGAGCTTGCGTCGGTGCGCCCCGGGGAGGTGTCGATCCGGCTGCCGTTCTCGGGGGGCGTGTCGCAGCAGCACGGGTACTTCCACGCGGGGGCGATCGCGTCGGTGGCGGACTCGGCGGCGGGGTACGCGGGGCTGTCGCTGGCGCCGGCGGGGATGACGGCGCTGGCGGTCGAGTTCAAGATCAACCTGCTGCGCCCGGGCGTGGGCGACGCGGTGGTGGCCAGGGGCAGCGTGCTGCGCCAAGGGAGGCAGCTCAGCGTCTGCCAGGCGTCGGTGTGGATCGAGGAGGGCGGCGAGCTGACGAAGCAGTGCGCTCAGCTGCAGCAGACGCTGATGATCCTGCCGGCGGACGAGGGGCGGCCGGCGGGGTGATGGATGTTCCCGCGGGTCTTGCGATCGGGCCGACAATGGATTGATCGATGAGCGAATCACGACCCGGCATCCTGTCGAGGCTCTTCAGCGACGAGTGGCGGCTTCCCATCGCGATGGCGACGGGGGTGGCGCTGCTGATCGGGCATTCGCTGCTGGTGCTGGTGGACGAGTCGATGGGGCGGTGGTCGGCGGGGTTTCACTCGGCGGGGCATGCGCTCGTCTGGGTGAGCCTGATGCTCGGGGCGATCCACGGCGTCAGGGCGGCGTGGGAGTCGATCGCGGAGCTCAAACCGAACATCGATGTGCTGATGGTTGTCGGCGCCGGTCTGGCGGCGATGATCGGGCACGCGGGTGAGGGCGCGCTGCTGCTGTTCATGTTCACGCTGGCCGGGGCGCTCGAGCACCGGGCGATGGCCAAGGCGAAGGATGCGGTGTCGCGGCTGCACAAGCTGATGCCGGAGGAGGCTCTCAAGCGAACCAACGGCGCCGGCGGGGAGCGGTGGGAGGCGGTCAGGCCGGAGGAGCTGGCGGCAGGTGATGTCGTGCTGGTGCGCGCGGGGGAGACCGTTCCTGCGGACGGCGACATCGTGGACGGGCACTCGACGGTGGACCAGAGCACGCTGACGGGCGAGTCTCTGCCGAGGGCGGTGGACGTCGGCGACCGGGTGTTCGCGGGGACGATGAACCAGAACGGGGCGCTGACGGTGCGGGTGACGCGGCCCGTGGCGGAGTCGAGCCTGCAGCGGATCCTGGAGCTGGTCATCGAGGCGCAGGGCAAGCGGCAGCCTCTGCAGAGGGTGATCGACAAGTTCTCGACGCCCTACACGGTGGCGGTGTTCTTCTTCGCGGGGCTGACGCTGGCGTACTTCGGGCTGCTGCACCGGGTGGACGGGGAGCGGATGGCGTTCTCCGACGCGGCGTACCGGGCGATCACGCTGCTGATCGTGGCGAGCCCCTGCGCGCTGGTGATCGCCACGCCGACGGCGACGCTGTGCGGGCTGAACCGCGCGGCGCGCGCGGGGCTGCTGGTCAAGGGGGGCGATGCGCTGGAGCGGCTGGCGCGGGTGAGCGCGGTGGCGGTGGACAAGACGGGGACGCTGACGGCGGGGGAGCTGCGCGTCGTCGATGTGCACGGGCTCGGCGGGGCGGACGTGAAGGCGCTGCTCCCGGTGGCGCGCGCGGTGGAGGAGCGATCGACGCACCCGATCGCGGTGGCGATCGCGGAGTACGCGCACGGGCTCGGCGCGGTGTCGGCGACGATCGGCGCCTTCGAGATGGTCGCGGGGATGGGGATCAGCGCCGAATCCGGCGGCGAGCCGGTGGCGATCGGGACGCTGGAGTTCGTCGCGCCGATGCTCGACGGGGCCGCGCGAGCGTGCGTGGAATCGCTCGTCGGCGAGGTGCGCGGGCGCGGCGCCATCAGCGCGGCGATGCGCTGGGGTGATCGCTGCGCGGTTTTCGAGCTGGCGGACACAGAGCGGCTGGGGGCGGAGTCGTTCGTGCATGAGCTGCGCCGCTCGGGGGTCGGGCGCGTGGTGATGCTCACGGGGGATCACAAGGTGATCGCGGAGCGGCTGGCGGAGCGGTTCGGGATCACCGAGGTGCACGCGGACCTGCTCCCCGAGGAGAAGGTGGACCGGCTGCGCGAGATCCGGGAGCAGATGCGGGAGTCGCCGGGCGCGGGGGGGCTGGCGGTGATCGGCGACGGCGTGAACGATGCGCCGGCGCTGGCGACGGCGGACGTCGGGCTGGCGATGGGGGGCGTCGGTGCGGACGCGACGCTGGAGACGGCGGACGTGGTGATCCTCAACGACGACCTGCTGGTGGCGCCGTGGGGGTTCCGGCTGGCGCGCCGGGCGCGGCTGGTGATGTTCATCAACCTGTGGTTTGCGCTGGCGGTGATCGCGTCGCTGGCGACCTTCGCGCTGCTCGGGCTGATCCCGATGGGCGTCGGTGTGATCGGTCACGAGGGCTCGACGCTGCTGGTGGTGGCGAACAGCCTGCAGCTGCTGGGGTTCGCGGGGCCCAGGCCGTGAGGCGCGGGGTGCGCACGGGAAAACCGGCGGGCGTTTCCGCTCCGGCCGGTTGATGAAGAGGCGTTGTCAGGAGATGTGATCGGGGAGGCGTCAGGACGCCTCGCCGGCGGGGATGTTCTCGTCCTCGAGTGCGGTTTCGAGGGCGCCGCGGACGGCCTCGTGCCCGGCGATGCTGGCCGCGTGGATGGCGCCGACGGATTCGGCGCGGGCGCCGTTGATCATGGCGATGAGCTCGGGGTCGGCGTCGTGGCGGACGAGGATGCGGATGCACTTGTCGGCGGCCTGATTGACGGTGCGGTCGCCCTTGATCTCGCGCTGCTCGATCTGGGTGTTGGCCTTCACGGCGGCGCGGCGCATGACGGGGACGGGCTGATCGTTCTCGTCGAGGGTCTCGATGCGGTTGACGCCGCGATCGCCGGCCTCGTTGATGGATTCCACGGTGAGGTGCGTGGCGTTCATCATGCGGTTCAGGCAGGCGTCAACGAGTTCCTCCGGGGTCACGGCCGCGGATGCGGCGGCAGCGGGGAGGATCGCGGCGACGCAGCAGGTGATCGCGCGGGACAGCGTTTTCGTGAATGTGGACATCGTGTTGCTCCTTGGGTAGGGCGCCGAGGGTGTGCGGTGTGCTGACTCGGCGGTGTTAAACGGGTCGGGCCCGCGGGTGCAACGCGACACGACCGGGCGTATTGCCGCCGGCGTGGGAGAAAGAATCAGATCATCAGTGGCGATGATTTGCGACAGTGATTATGAGGCGCCGCCGCCCGAGCCGAAGATCCCGCCCCCGGCGTCTGGTCCGGTTCCAGGCACGACGGTGAGCCTGGCGGGCTCGTCGGCCGTCTCGGCGGAGAGCGTGTACTCGTAGCCGCGCTGATCGATGACGCGGTTGTTGTCGATGGTGATGCCGCTGGGGAGCTCGCCGGTCTCCATATTGGGGGCGATGTGGCTGACGGCGGTGATGCGCTCGCTGACGGGGGATCCGGTGGCGCGGTGCCTGGTGTAGAGCTCGCTGAACATGGTCCCGATGGCGCCGAGGGCGGCTGAATCGGCGGCCTCCATGGCGCGGTCTCGGTAGTTGAAGTATCGCGGCAAAGCGATGGCGGAGAGGATGGCCAGGATGACCATCACGGCGACAAGCTCGATGAGGGTGAAGGCGGCGCGGGCCCACATCTTGGTGGAGTTCTTGCTGCGATCCATGCACCGGATATCGGCATCCTGTGATCGTCTGGTTTGGCGACTCCGCCGAGAACCACCCCTCTGACGTGTCAGCAGGGCGAGCGCCAGCGCCGAGGGGAAGAAGAACAGCGCAGCGATCGTCGCGGCGAGTCCGGGAATGAACCGGATTGGAGGCAGCGCGTTGGCGTTGCGCGCAAAGTGATGGTCCCAGTTGGTCAGGACGTGGTGGGCGCGGTTGACGTTGAAGGCTGGATCGAGGAAGAGCCGGCTCGCCGCGGCGAGGTAGAGCATGATGAGGAACGCGGCGCAGAACGTCCGCAGAAGTCTGGCCTCGCGTCTCCAGAGCGTGATCGCCAGCAGGGGGGCGAGGTACGCGTGGTGGCTGGTGGCGATCCAGGTCCATGCGTCGGCGCCCGGGAGGTACTGCGCCATGCCGACGGGGAATCGGTGCGTTGTCATCCCGACAGCGAAGTCGAACATCCATGTCGCGTGCAGCGCGGCGATGGCGACGAAGGCGGTCGCCAGAAGATCGACGGAGCGGAGCAGGAAACCGGCCGCGGCGAGCGCGAGCGCGACGTGGGAGATCCAGAGCAGCTCGGGCTCGAGGCCGCGGGAGGTCTTGAGGACGACCAGGAGCACCAGGTGGGCGAGCAGGAGGGCGGCGGGCCACCGGGGGACCGGGCCCTTTCTGGACGTTGCGGGATGTGTTGGCGCGGCGATGGCGGTCACGGCTCTGGGTATCGGCCCGGCGGGGTCCGGGATTGATCACGGTTGAGCGCCCCGGCGGGCGGGACTCGGCGGATTCGCTAGGATCCCCGTCGTATGACGCATCCACTCCTGAAAACACTCGGGATCGCTGACGACCCCCGCCTCAAGGGTGGTCCGGGGGCGGTCGAGACGATCAATCCTTCGACGAACGAGGCGATCGCCGGCGTGATCCTGGACGACGCCGGCGCGTACGACGCGGCGGTGGAGCGGGCGAAAGCGGCGTTCGTCAAGTGGCGGATGACGCCGGCGCCCAAGCGGGGCGAGGTGGTCCGGCGGATCGGGCTGCGGCTGCGCGAACAGATCGAGCCGCTGGGCGAGCTGGTGTCGCTGGAGATGGGCAAAATCCGCGCGGAGGGGATCGGCGAGGTGCAGGAGGCGGTGGACATCGCGGACTTCGCGGTGGGTCTGTCCCGGCAGCTGTATGGGCTGACGATCGCCAGCGAGCGGTTCGAGCACCGGATGATGGAGCAGTGGCACCCGCTGGGCCCGATCGGTTGCATCACGGCGTTCAACTTCCCCGTGGCGGTGTGGGCGTGGAACGCGATGCTCGCGGCGGTGTGCGGCGACCCGGTGATCTGGAAGCCGAGCCTGGTGACGCCCCTGTGCGCGATGGCCACGCACAAGCTGTGCAACGACGCGGCTCTGGAGGCGGGGGCGCCGGAGGGGCTGTTCGAGCTGGTGATCGGCGCGGACAAGGAGGTCGGCGAGCGGATGCTGG
This sequence comes from Phycisphaeraceae bacterium, assembly GCA_020639135.1. Lineage (GTDB taxonomy): Bacteria > Planctomycetota > Phycisphaerae > Phycisphaerales > UBA1924 > JACKHE01. Next base: position 383,591 of record JACKHE010000001.1, on the reverse strand, counting down.
CGGACCGGCGGCTGCCGCTGATCAGCGCCACGGGCTCGTGCCGGATGGGCAAGCGAGTCGGCGAGGTGGTCGGGGCGCGGCTCGGCCGGGCGCTGCTGGAGCTTGGCGGGAACAACGCGATGATCGTCATGGACGACGCGGACCTGGAGCTGGCGGCGCGGGCGATCGTCTTCGGCGCCATCGGGACGTGCGGGCAGCGGTGCACGACGACGCGGCGCCTGCTGGCGCAGGACGGGATCGTCGATGGCCTGGTCGATCGGCTGGTCCGGGCGTACGGCAGCGCGACGATCGGCGATCCGCTGGACCCGAAGACGCTGGTCGGCCCGCTGATCAACGCGCAGTCGGTGGACGCGATGATGTCGGCGCTGGACGAGGCGCGCTCGCTCGGCGGCGAGGTGCTCGTCGGCGGCGATCGGCTGGACCGCCCGGGCAACTTCGTGACGCCGGCGATCGTGCGCGTGCCGCGAGGGAAGGCGTTCCCGGTGGCGCAGCGCGAGACGTTCGCGCCGATCCTGTACGTGTTCACGGTGGCCGGCCTGGACGAGGCGATCGCGTTGCAGAACGGCGTGGACCAGGGGCTGTCGAGCGCGGTGTTCACGACGAGCGTGCTTTCGGCGGAGCGGTTCCTGTCGCCCGAGGGGAGCGACTGCGGGATCGCGAACGTGAACATCGGGACGAGCGGCGCCGAGATCGGCGGGGCGTTCGGCGGCGAGAAGGAGACCGGCGGCGGACGCGAGAGCGGGTCCGACGCGTGGAAGGCGTACATGCGCCGGCAGACCAACACCGTCAACTACGGCGCGGACCTGCCGCTGGCGCAGGGGATTGTCTTCGGCTGATCGCCCTCGGAGCGTGGCGCGTGAGCGAACCGGAACCCATCATCTCGATCCGCGGCCTGAAGAAGGTCTTCGGCGACCAGACCGTGCTGCAGGACGTCAATCTCGACATCCGCAAGGGCGAGACGATGGTCATCATGGGCGGCTCGGGCTCGGGCAAGTCCACGATGCTCCGGCTGATCATCGGGAGCTTCCCCCCGACGGAGGGCGAGATCAGGCTCTTCGGGCAGAACATCTGCGGCCTCAAAGAGGCGGGGATGAACAAGGTGCGCAAGCGGTTCGGCGTGCTGTTCCAGTCCGGCGCGCTGTTCAACTCGATGACGCTGGCGCAGAACGTGGCGCTGCCTCTGGCCGAGCACACGGACCTGGACCAGATGATCATCGACATCACGGTGAAGATCAAGCTGGAGCTGGTGGGCCTGCGCGAGCACGCGGACAAGTACCCGGCTGAGATCTCCGGCGGCATGAAGAAGCGCGCGGGCCTGGCGCGGGCGCTGGCGCTGGACCCGGAGATTCTTTTTTACGACGAGCCGAGCGCGGGTCTGGACCCGGTGACGAGCGCGGAGATCGACCGGCTGATCGTGGACCTGACGAAGAAGCTGGGCGTGACGAGCGTGGTTGTGACGCACGAGATGGACAGCGCGTTCACGATCGCGGACCGGATGGCGATGCTGGACAAGGGGCGGATGCTGCGGGTGGACACGCTGGAGGCGTTCGACGCGATCCGCAAGCTGGGCGACGAGGAGGCCGCGGGGAGGCCGCACGACGAGCGTCTGATCCGGCAGTTCTTAAGAGGGGACGCCCAGGGGCCGATCACCGAGCGGAAGGCGGCGCTGGATTACGCCGAGGACCTGCTGGGGATGAGCCCCGAGGAGCGTCCGATGGCGCCGAGCATCGAGCCGACGCGTGTGGTGACCAAGAGCAGGATCATCTCCAAGGACGACCAGCCTGAGTGAGGCGCGGCGCCGGGCGGGCGCCGGGTGCGACGGAAAGGGCGTGTGATGGCAGGGCGAGAACAATCCAACGCGGTCCGGGCGGGCGTGTTCCTTGTTGCGAGCGTTGTGCTGGCGGTGGTGATCATCGTGATGCTCTCGGGGATCCGTGAGAAGCTGCGTCCGGCGAACTCGTACACGGTGCGGTTCGAGCTGCGGATCGGTGCGCAGGGCCTGAGCGAGGGCTCCGAGGTGCGCGTTGGCGGCCAGAAGGTCGGGCAGGTGGCGAGCGTGCGGTTCATGCCGGACGGCCGCGACGAGATCCCCATGTTCGTCGATGTGCGGATCCGGATCCCCAGGAGCCTGCGGCTGCACGAGGGGGCGATCGCGCGCCTGGAGGTCCCGCTGCTGGGTTCGACTTCGGTGCTGAACTTCCAGAGCCTGGGCGACCCCGCGGCGCCGATGGTGAATCCGGGGGGGATGGTGCCGGGCCGGCTGGCGGCGCCGGCGTTCCTGGCGTCGGCGGGTTACGGCGCGGAGCAGGCGAACCAGCTCCAGCACATCCTGACGGGGATGGACGACGTGGTGACGCGGGTCAACGAGGGCATCGTCCCGGATGTCGAGGGCGTGATCGGCGATGTCCGGGCGCGGTCGGGCCCCTGGCTGGACCATATCGACGCGGCGACGGCGGACGCGCGCGAGTTCATCGCGAGCCTGCGGTCGCTGGTCAATGACAACCGGTCGAGCATCGACACGACGATCGCTAACGCCGAGAAGATCAGCGGAACAACGGACGAGGTCGTCACGCGTGTCCGCGACGAGATGGTGGACAAGGCGCTGGCGATGCTCGACGACGGCCGCTCCGCGGCGGCGCAGGCCCGGGAGACGGTCGGTCGGGTGGACTCGATGCTCGGCGAGGCGGCGCCGGATATCCGGATGTCGGTGGCGAACCTGCGGCTGACGGCGGACCAGTTCAAGCTGGCGTCGATGGAGATCCGCAGGGCCCCGTGGCGGCTGCTGTACCGGCCCGACACGAAGGAGCTGGAGTACGAGCTGCTCTACGACTCGGCGCGCGCGTACGCGGACGCGGTCAGCAACCTGCGCGGCGCGTCGGCGTCGCTGGAGTCGGCCGCGAGCGCCGGGGGCGCGATTGACGGGCAGACGATCGGGGACCTCTCGCAGCGCGTCAGCGCGGCGTACAGCGAGTACGAGTTCGCCGAGGAGAAGTTCCTGGGGCTGCTGCTGGAGAAGGCCAAGCAGTAGCGATCGGGGGCATCACCAGCGACCGGTGCGCATCTTCCGGCGCCAGAGCCCGTAGCGGAGCAGCCTGCGGACGATTTCTCCGCGCGACGGGCGCGGCCCGGGTCCCAGGGCGGTCTGCCACCGCCACGCCCAGTATTCCCCGCGGAACCGGAACCGGGTGATCGCGGCGAGTGTGAGGAGTTCGTACAGGGCGAGTGCGGTGTCGAGCGCGCGGCGGATCATGGGATGGTGTCGCTCACCTCAGGAGGTCGGGGATCTTCGCGTGCAGGTCCTTGAGGCGCTCGGCGTGGTCGCGCGGCATCACGAGCGTGGCCTCGGGGGTGTGGACGATGATGAGGTTGTCGGCGCCGAGCACGGCGACGTGGTGGCCGGGGTTGGACGAGGCGACGAGGGTGTCCCTGCAGTCGCAGAGCGTCGCCTGCGCGCCTTCGATGAGGGACTGCCTGTTGCCGTCTTTGTCGGGATCGATCGTGTCGGCGAAGGCGGGCCACGACCCGACATCGAGCCAGTCCACGTCGGCAAGGACGGTGCAGACGGGGAAACGGTCGTCGGCCGATGCGGGCTCCATGACGGCGTAATCGACGCTGGTTTTGGGGAGCGTCGGGTACACCTCGTCGAGCACGCGCTGCTGGTCGGGCGTGTCCCAGGCGGCCGCGATCCTGTCCAGCCCGGCGCGGGACTCCGGGAGATAGGCGCCGATGGCGTCGAGGATGGTCCGCGCGCGCCAGACGAACATCCCGGAGTTCCAGCCGAAGTCGCCGGAGTCGAGGTAGCGCTGCGCGGTCTCGAGGTCGGGCTTCTCGACGTAGCGCTTCACGGCGAAGGCGCCCTCGTGGTTGTCGATCGGGGCGGAGCGCTGGACGTAGCCGTAACCGGTGGCGGGGAAGGTGGGTCTGATCGAGAAGGTGACGAGGCGGGCGGGGTTCTCCTCTGCGAGGGCGAAGGCGGTGTCCACGCAGCGGCGGAAGACGTCGGGCGGGCGGATGAGGTGGTCGGCGGTGAAGACGGCGAAGACGGCGTCGGGGTCGCGCTTGTTGATGACGCCGGCGGCCAAGCCCACGGCGTTGACGGTGTCGCGCAGCGCGGGCTCGCCGATGAGGCGGTCGCTGTTGAAGCCCGGAAGCGCCGACAGGATCGGCTCGCGGTAGCGCTCGTTGGTGCAGATGTAGCGGCGGTCCTCGGGGACGATGCCCTCGAGCCGGTCGGCGGAGATCTCCAGGAGCGACCGCCCCTGGATGAAGGGGACGAGCTGCTTGGGCATGGCTTGCCGGCTCATGGGCCAGAGGCGCGTGCCGGCGCCGCCGGCCATGATCATCGCGTGTCGCATCGCCAGCAACGTAGCGAGTCGGGGTTGAAGTGGCGAACGTGAGGCGTGGGGCTGCCCGGGTTGATCAAAGACACGACCCAGCGGAGCTGGGTCGTGGCACGGGGCTCAACCGGGGCGGGAGGCGAAGGCGGCGGCGAGGAGCGCATCGGCCGTGTCGATCGTCGGGTCGCGGTCCTGCGCCAGCGCGACCAGGCGCTCGGCGTCGGGGCGGGATTCGCCCAGGCGGACGAGCGCGGCGATCGCCTGCGCGGCGACGCCCCCGGAGCCGGCGCCGGGCTTGTGCTCGACGAGGGCGCCGAGCGTGTCGGGGGTGATGAAGCGGTCCACCTTGCCGCCGAGCTCGGCGCAGATCGTGTCGGCCAGTCGGGCGCCGATCTCGGGGAGTGTGCGGAGGAAGGCGGTGTCCTTGCGCGCGATGGCTGCGGCGATGTCGCCGGTCGGGGCGGCCATCGCGCGCAGGGCCTTGCGGGATCCGACGCCCTTGACGGTGGTGAAGAGCTCGAAGAAGCGGCGGTCGGTCGGTGTGACGAAGCCGATGAGCCGGGGGGTCAGGTGCGAGCCCTGGCCTGCGGCCTCGAAGAGCTCGAGGGTCTCGAGGGTGATGGTCTCGCCGACGCGGCTGGTCAGGGAATCGGTCGCGCCGGCAGGGAGCATGGCGCGGTAGGTCAGCCCGACACTGAGCGTGACGATGGCGGCGTCGGATTCGACGGCGTCGAGCCTGCCTGTGAGTCGGACGAGCATGCGGGTCGGAGAGTGGTTCAGCGCCGGCGGGGCCCGGCGGACTTCCGCCTGCCCAGTGCAAAGTACCGCGTGGCGCGCCAGCGTGCGCGGGGGCGGCGCGGCGCCACGGGCTCGCGGAACGCTCTGTCATCCGCCGGCGCGGGCTCGCCCTGCGGCCAGCCGGTCCACTCGACGAACTTCGAGTGGAGGTCGGCGACGATGTCGCGCGGCGAGGGCCGTCCCTCCGGCGAGGCGTAGTCGAGGATGGGCATGACGCGGATGGTCGCTCGGCTTGTCGTCCAGAGGGAGGCCCAGGCGGGGTCGGCCTCGGGCGCGTCCTCGATGACGATGGGCAGGACCCGCGCGCCGGTGCGGGCGATCAGGACGCCGACGCCGGGGAGAAAGGGGTAGAGCGTCCTCGTGGGGCGCTCGATCCGGCCCTCGGGGAAGATGCCGATGACGCCGCCGGACTGGACGTGGTTGGCGGCCTCGCGCACGCCCGCGGCGCCCCCCTTGAGGGTGCGGTCGATGAAGATGATCCGGGACCAGTCCCAGAGGGGGTCGAGCCAGGCGACCTTCATGTCCTGGGCCATGAGCCAGCGGATCTCGAACCGGCAGGCGGACTGGATGAGGACGGGATCGACGCCGGCGGAGTGGTTGGCGACGACGATCAGCGGGCCCGGAGTCTGGGTTTTCGGGATGTTCTCGCGACCCTGGACCCGCAGGCGGTGGACGAGGCGGACGTAGATCTGCATGACGCGGATGGTCACGCCTGTGAGGATGTCGCCGCGCGTGGCGGCGCCGAGCACCCACCGGACGATGAAGGCCAGGGCGAAGAGGGGGATCAGGATGCAGAGGGCGCCCCACGCGGTCATCGGACGCATGTTAGCCGGTGCAAGCCTGGGGGTTCCGGTAAATCCATGCGAATCGATGATTCCGAACGAGAACCGCCGGGGCGTTGTCGCTGAACGAGCACGTGAACAACATTTCGGCTGCATTGCTGCGCGGCTTGTGGGGGCGTACCCTCGTGCAGTTTGCGCGGACCGGGCGGCGACCGGCGCGCGGCCCAACGGGGAGCCTGACGACCACCGATGCCAAGGCGGGATGATCTGCAGACTGTGTTGATCCTGGGGTCGGGCCCGATCGTGATCGGGCAGGGCTGCGAGTTCGATTATTCCGGCGTCCAGGCGTGCAAGGCCCTTCGGGAAGAGGGGTTGCGCATTGTGCTGGTCAACTCCAACCCGGCGACGATCATGACGGACCCGGCGTACTCCGACCGGACGTACATCGAACCGGTGACGCCCACGGCGGTCCGGAAGGTGATCGAGAAGGAGGCGGCGCTGGGGAACCCGATCGACGCGCTGCTGCCGACACTGGGGGGGCAGACGGCGCTGAACGTGGCCGCGAAGCTTTGGGATGACGGTGAGCTGCAGCGGCTCGGCGTGGAGCTCATCGGCGCCAACCGGGACGTAATCCACCGGGCGGAGGACCGGGCGCTCTTCAACGAGGTGTGCGCCTCGATCGGGGTGAAGACCCCGGAGTCGCGGGTGATCTCGACGCTCGAGGACGGCGAAGCGTTCATCGAGTCGATCGGGCTGCCGGCGATCATCCGGCCCGCGTTCACGCTCGGGGGCGAGGGCGGCGGGGTGGCGTACAACCTGGAGGAGTTCCGCGACATCGTCTCGCGGGGGCTGCGCGCCTCGATGATCGGGCAGGTGCAGGTGGACCGCTCGCTGCTGGGGTGGAAGGAGTTCGAGCTCGAGGTCGTCCGCGACAAGAACGACAACTGCGTCGTCGTCTGCGGCATCGAGAACATCGACGCGATGGGCGTGCACACGGGGGACTCGATCACCGTGGCGCCGATCATGACGCTGACCGACAGGCAGTACCAGTCGATGCGCGACACGGCGATCGACGTGATGCGAGCGGTGGGCGTGGAGACGGGCGGCTCGAACGTGCAGTTCGCGGTCAACCCGGACAGCGGCGACATGGTGGTGGTGGAGATGAACCCGCGGGTGTCGCGTTCGAGCGCGCTGGCGAGCAAGGCGACGGGGTTCCCGATCGCCCGGATCGCGGCGAAGTTGGCGATCGGGTACACGCTCGACGAGCTGCGCAACGACGTGACGGGGACGACCAGCGCGTGCTTCGAGCCGACGATCGACTACGTCGTGACGAAGATGCCGCGGTGGACGTTCGAGAAGTTCCCGGAGGCGGACGAGACGCTGACGACACAGATGAAGAGCGTCGGCGAGGGCATGGCGATCGGGCGGACGTTCAAGGAGAGCCTGCAGAAGGTGATCCGCTCGATGGAGGTCAAGCGGTTCGGGTTTGGGCTCGACCACGAGGACGACTGGCTGGCGCACCGCGAGGGCGACACACAAGCGGAGTGGCCGGTCGAGAAATCCAGGCTGACGAGGAAACTGGCGGTCCCGGCGCAGGGGCGGCTGTACTACGTGCGCGCGGCGCTGAAGATGGGGTGGTCGATCGAGCGGATCCACGAGCTGACGAGGATCGACCCGTTCTTCCTCGACCAGATGGCGCAGCTCGTGGCGTTCGAGGAGGAGCTGGTCGCGGTGCGATCGCTGGGCGAGATGCCCGTCGAGTTGCTGCGGCGCGCCAAGCGGCTGGGGTACTCCGATGCGCAGCTGGCGCGGCTGTACCTGGGGGAGATCACCCCCGAGACGGTGCTGGAGGTGCGCCGGGCGCGCCAGGCGGCGGGGGTCGAGCCGGTCTTCAAGCTGGTGGACACCTGCGCGGCGGAGTTCGAGGCGGTGACGCCGTATTTCTATTCGACGTACGAGGCGCCGGTGCGTGTGGACGGCGAGGAGACGGTGGACGATGAGGCGCGGGTGTCGGACCGGAAGAAGGTGGTGATCCTGGGGGGCGGCCCCAACCGGGTCGGGCAGGGGATCGAGTTCGACTACTGCTGCGTGCACGCCACGCAGGCGGCGCGCGGGTGCGGGTACGAGTCGGTGATGATCAACTCGAACCCGGAGACGGTCTCGACGGACTACGACACGAGCGACCTGCTCTTCTTCGAGCCGCTGACGCTCGAGGACACGCTGAACATCATCGAGCGGCTCAACGGCGATTCGGGGGGCCTCGTCCACGGCGTGGTCGTGCAGTTCGGCGGTCAGACGCCGCTGAACCTGGCGAGGGGGCTGGAGCTAGCGGGGGTCCCGATCATCGGGACGAGCGTTGATTCGATCGACCTGGCGGAGGACCGCGAGCGGTTCAGCGCGCTGCTGAAGCGGCTCGGTCTGGTGCAGCCCGAGAGCGGGATCGCGCACTCGATCGAGGAAGCGGTGGGCGTGGCGTCCGGGCTGGGGTACCCGGTGCTGGTGCGGCCGAGCTACGTCCTGGGCGGGCGGGGGATGGAGATCTGCTCGGACGAGGCGGCGCTGCGCGAGTACATGGCCAAGGCGGTGGGCGCGAGCGAGTTCCGCGGCGCGCCGGTGCTGATCGACAAGTTCCTGGCGCACGCGACGGAGATCGACGTGGACGTCGTGGCGGATTTCGACGCGTCCGGCCAGGGCGAGGCGGTGGTGTGCGGGGTGATGGAGCACATCGAGCACGCGGGGGTGCACTCGGGTGATTCGACGTGCACGGTGCCGCCCTACGACCTGCCGAGGCGGACGGTGGCGGAGATCAAGCGGATCGTGACGGCGCTGGCGAAGGAGCTGCGGGTCTGCGGGCTGATGAACGCGCAGCTGGCGGCGACGGAGGACGGGCTGTTCATCATCGAGGTGAACCCGCGGGCGTCGCGGACGGCTCCCTTCGTGGGCAAGGCCAAGGGGGTGGCGTGGCCCTCGGTGGCGGCGCGGGCCATGCTGGGTCATTCGCTGCGCGAGCAGGGCGTGGCGGAGGTCGCGGAAACGGGCTGGTACGCGGTGAAGGAGCCCGTGTTCCCCTTCGCGAAGTTCCCGGGCGTGGACTTCGCGCTCGGCCCGGAGATGCGCTCGACGGGCGAGGTGATGGGGCTGGACCGGTCGCTGCCCATCGCGCTGGCCAAGGCGAAGATGGGCGCGGGCGTGGAGCTGCCCCTGAGCGGGAACGTGTTCCTGAGCGTCCGCGGCGATGACAAGGAGGCGATCGTCGCTGTGGCTCGTTCGCTGCTGTCGATGGGCTTCGGTGTGTACTCGACGAGCGGGACGGCGGACGCGCTGGAGGCGCACTCGCTGCGGGTCCGCCGGCTCCAGAAGATCGACGCCGGGGCGCGGCCCAACGTGCTGGACATGCTCGCCAACGACGAGATCGGGCTGGTGATCAACACGCCGACGAAGACCGGCTGGGCGACGGACGAGGGCAAGATCCGCGCGATGGCGGTCCGGCTTGGGATCCCGATGATCACAACGGCGTCGGGCGCGGTCGCGGCGACGCAGGCGATCCAGGCGCTGCACGCCGGGGAGTGGTCGGTGTCGGCGCTGCAGGACATGGCGCCGGCGACGGCTAAAAAAAAAGACCGACACACTGACGCCGGGGTCGTCGTGATGATGACGCCTGGCGTGACATCCACCGGAGGGACGCCGTGATGCAACGAGTGATGACCGCCGCCGTGTTCCTGTCGATGTGCGCGGCGTTATTCGGGTGCTCAACCGCGAAGGCGCCGGGCGTGGCGCTGTCGGGGATGACGGCGTCGTTCGACGAACCCGACGGCGCGGTGCTGTGGTTCGAGCTGCGGGTGGAGAACACCGACACGGTTGACCTGCCGCTGGCGGAGGCGCGCTACAGCGTGCAGGTGGGCGGCGAGACGGTGTTCCGCGGCGTTCGGAGCTGCGAGGCGACGGCGCCGGCGCGGGGGGAGGCGGTCGTGCGGCTGCCGGCGTCGGTCCCGGGCGCGATCGGCGTGGCGCCGGGCCAGAAGGCGACGATCCGCGGGCGGCTGACGTACCTGACGCCGAGCCGGCTGGCGGAGGTGCTCTTTGACGCGGACCTGTACCGCCCCGAGAAGGGATTCACGGCGTCGGCGACGATCCCGGGCCCGGCTCCGGGCGCGGATTGACGAATGACCCGGTTGTGATCTTCCCGCCGCGGTTGATGGCCGCCCAGAGGGCGCCGTCGCGCGCGGTGACGAGCCATGTCCGTCCCTGTCTCACGTCGTCAAGGCGCGGGTCGTCGAGCCTGCTGGGTCCGGTGGACTGGAGGACGACGCCGGGGCTTGCGCGCTGGATGAAAAACGCGGCGCCGGTGACGGCGCTGCCGTGGTGGGGGGCCTCGCTGATGTCGGCGCGCAGTCCGGGGTGATCGGCGAAGAGGCGCTCCATCGCGGGGCGTTCTATGTCGCCAGTGATGATGATCGCCCTGTCGCCGGCGTCGGTTGGCGCGACGAGCCGGAGGACGACGGAGTTGTCGTTGGCATCGGTGAAGGGGCTGGGGTCGGGCGGCCAGAGGACCTCGGCGGAAAGCTCGCCCAGGGGGATCGTGTCGCCACTCGCGATGGGTTGCACCTCGACGCGCGCGCGGCGGAGATCGTTCAGCAGCGCGGCGGTCGGGCCATCGGGATCGTCCTCGGCGTCGGCGAGGAAGTGGCGGCTGACCAGGACGCGGCGCAGGCCCAGCGGTTCGGCGAGGTCGGGCAGCGCGTTGTAGTGATCGAGGTTGGCGTGCGTGATGACGGCGGTGCGGACCCGCCCTGCGCCCAGGACGCGGAGCGCACGGGGGAGCGTGCGCAGCCCGGCGCCGGGGTAGTCAGAGCCCGCGTCGATGAGCAGGGCGTGGTCGCCGGAGCGGAGGAGGAGGCAGGAGCCGTCGCCGACATCGAGGGCGTCGATGCGTGCTTCGACCCGGCGGTCGAGTCGTGGCGGCGCGATGGCGAAGGCGGTCCAGGCGATCATGAGCAGCGAGGCGAGCTGGGCGCCGCGGTTGGCGCGGTCGCCGACGCACAGCCACCAACCGATGACCAGCGTGGCGCCGATGGTCCACAGGGCGCTGACGCCCGGGACGTGGATGACCGAGAAGGGGAGCGAGTCGGCGAAGACGGCGACGCCGGCGATGGCGGCGGCCAGGAGCGCGAGCAGCGAGCCGGTGATCGCGGCGATTGGCGGGACGACGGCGCCGAGGAGGATCGCGGCGAAGGCGCCGGTGAGCAGGAGCGTGACGGGCGGGGCGAGCAGCGCGGTCAGCAGCGGCGCGAGGGGGCTGACGACGCCGATGCGCTGCGCGACGAGCGGTGTGGCGATCGCCAAGGCGACGAGCGCCGCGAGCAGGAGCCGGCGGCAGCGCTGCGCGACAAGCTGCCGCGTGGTGCGCTCGTCGGGCGGCGGGTCGTAGGGGAACAGCCGCCGCTCGAGCCGGGGTGTGCAGACGATCAGCGCGGCGACGACGCCGAAGCTGAGCTGAAAGCCGACCGCGGCGAGCTCCGTCGGTTTCCAGAGGATGATGGCCCCGGCGGTGAGCGCGAGGACGGCGAGCGGGTGGTATCGGCGGCCGGCGAGCTCGGCGGCGAGCAGCGCCAGGACCATGATCGCGGCGCGCAGGATGGGCGTCCGCACCGGCGCGATGAAGCAGTAGGCGAGGACAGCAAGGATGACGATTGTTGTTTCGAGCCTCGGGCGATCGCCCAGGAGGCGGAGCAGGAGCAGCGCGCCCCAGGCGATGGCGACGAGGTGGAGGCCGCTGATGGCAAGCAGGTGCGCGAGCCCGATGCGCGCAAAGGCGCTGTTGAGTTCGCGCGCCTCGCCGTCGCGCTCGCCGAGCAGGATGGCGCCCAGGAGCGCGCGGGCGTTCCCGTCGTCGCCCGCGGCTGAGGCAATCCAGCCCCGGATGAAGCGCTGCGCGCCGGCGCGGGCGCGGAGGAAGGCTGTGGTGACGCCCAGGAAACGGGAGGGCTTCGTTGTCGCGGGTTCGATCAGCCCCGGCGTGGGGACCAGGAGCGTCCCGGCGATGCGGTCCTGGATCGCGCGCGGGCGGAAGTCGGGCTGTCCCGGGTTGGTGGGGGCGGCGATGGGCAGGGCGGTCCCGGTGATGCGGATGCGGTCGCCGAGGCGCACGCCGGGGGCGGGCTCGTCGATGCGCACGCGCAGGGATCCCGCGGCGCGTTCCACCGCGGCGGGTGAACTGATGAGCGTGTCGGCGTCGAGCGTGAAGCGCGTGACGGTGATGGGCGGGGCGAAGCGCGCCAGGGCGCCGACGCGCGAGGCGGGGCCGGTCTCGGGTTGCGTGACGACGACGCCCTCGACGGTGATGATCGGCGGGCTGGCCGGGTCGATGCGGGCGCCGAGGAAGTCGCGGGGGGTGTGGGTGGTGCGGAGCGTGGCCCAGCCGAGGCCGAGGGCGATCGCCGCGAGGGCGAGCAGCGATGTTCGCGCTCTCGGCGGTGTGCGCAGCGCGATCAGCGCGAGCAGCAGCGCGGTCAGGAGCGGCGCCGCCGGGGTGATCTGCGGGATCGTCGCCCGGATCGCCGGGTGCAGCGCGGGGGTCATGCCCAGCGCGAGGCAGGCGAAGGCGGCGACGGCTCTGGTCGGGGTGGGCGCGGGCTCGCTTGGTGCTGTCGGCATGGCGGCGGTGTCAGCGCACCGCGACGGCGGGGCCCGACCAGCGGCCGGTGATCTCGTCGATGAGCGGGAGCGCCTCGGGGCTGTCGGCCGCGACGCGTTCGAGGTTGGCGGCAATGACCTCGCAGGCGCGGTCCCAGTATCGGGGGCTGACGGGCGCGCAGTGCGGTGTGATGATGACATTGGGCATCGACCACAGCGGCGACTGGGGCGGCAGCGGCTCCTGCTCGAAGACGTCGAGCCCGGCGGAGCCGAGGTGTCGGCGCTCGAGCGCCCAGACGAGGTCGTCGTGCCTGATGACGCCGGAGAGGCTGACGTCGATGAGCACGGACCCGGGGTTGCACTGCGCCAGGTCGGAGCGCGTCAGCGCGGGTCTGGAGACGGGCGCCGGGTTGGCGACGATGATGATGTCGGACCTGCTGAGCAGCTCGTCGGCGCGGTTGCTGTCGAGGATCGAATCGAATTCGCAGCGCAGGTCGTGGTCGGCGTCGCGGCGCGCGGTGGCGAGGAGTTCGACGCCGAAGGCGGTCAGCCTGCCGGCGATCTCGGCGCCGAGGGGGTCAAGGTCCACGACGCCGACGGTGGCGCCGGCGAGGTCGGCGATGGTGGGCGCGATCTCGTCGGTGGCCCAGCGGTGCTCCTGCTGCGCGGTGAGGCAGTGGACGAGGCCGCGCGTGATGGCGAGCAGGAGCGCGATGGCGTGCTCTGCGGTGGAGGCGGCGCGGATGGAGGAGGCGGAGGTGATGCGCACGCCTCGGCGTGCGAGCTCGCCGACGGGCGCCATGGACTCGCCGCCGGAGCCGACGAGCTGAACCCAGCGCAGCCGCTTGAAGAGCCCGGGGTCCTCGCCGCCGGGCAGCGGGAAGCCGACGAGGTAATCGGTCTCCGGCAGCGCCTCGCGCAGGGCGTCGCGGGTGGTGACGGCGACGACCTCGACGCCCTCGGGCGCGTGCTCGGCGATCCGGTCGGTGTGGGCCGGGTCGAGCGACCAGCGCATCGGTTCGTTGAAGATCGCGAGCGTGAGTCGGCGCGGCATGGCCCCAGTGTACGGCTCGGGGGCTGCGGCTGTCTGCGGGGAATCGGGGGGGTCACATCACGCGCAGGAGCACGACGATGAGGGCGCACAGCGCGAGGAAGGCGGTGTTGATCGCGACGAGCCCGACGATCTGCCGGCCCCTGGGGCTGAGCCTGCGCGTGGGCGCATCGATGTGGATGATGACGCGTTCGAGCGCGGGGGTGAGTTTGCCAACCATCATGGACGCGAAGGCCAGGCGGCCTCGGCCCCTGCTGGCCGTGGCGGGCTCGGGCTTCGGTGACGCTTCGGGTTCGGCGGGGGGAGGGTCCGGCTCGGCTCCTGCGGTGCGCGCCGGCGGGTCGGCGGGCGCCGGGGTTGGTTCGGCGGGCGCTGCGTCTTCGATGGTTCCGAAATCGTCGATCTCGTCATCGGTGGACGATTCGGGGTCCGTGGCGGTCTCGGGTTCGCTCACGGTGTCGGCGGGTTCAGGTTCGGTGGCGGTGGGGGTGTCCTCGACCGTGTCGAAGTCGCCCTCGATCGCGTCCTCGTCTGCGGGCTCGGCGGTCTCGTCAACTGTCGGGATCTCGGCGGGCGATTCCGCGGCTGATCCGACCGCTTCTTCAGCCCCCGCGGTTGTTTCCACGTCCTCGACGGCGTCGATCGCGTCCGCCTGATCGAAGGGTTCCTCGATCGGCGGTACGGTCGCCGCTTCGGATTGCGGCTCGACTTCATCCGGCGCGACGGTGGATTCCACCGGCTCGATCGTTTCTGCGGCGTCAGCGGTTTCCGCGGCGTCGGTTTCCGTTTCGGTGACGATTGCTTCGACGTCCTCTGTCGCGGTCGCGGCGGCGCGGATCTCCTCGTCGGTGAGGTCCACGCTGTCAACGGCGTGATCGACCAGCTGGTTCACCGCCTCGTCGATCTCGCTGAGCGCTTCCTCGGCGGACTCGATCGCGTCGGGCATGCCGGGCTCGTCTTCGGCGACGGCCGTGGGCGGCGGGGCGGCGGCTTCTGTGCTTTCGAGCTTGGTCCCGTCCTGGGCGAGCATGGGCGAGGCGAAGAGCGGATCCTCGCCGAAGTCCGCGGCGGTGCGCGCTTCGATACCCCGGGTGGTGGTCTCGATGGACTCGACGAGCTGCTGGACCTGCTCGTCGAGGTCGAGCTCCGGCGCGGATTCAACGGAACCCTCGGGCATCGCCTCCCCTTGCGGCGCGCCGGGGAATGCCGGCGACAACGGAGAAAGCATCGACTCGACAGGCCGGGGACTGAACCTGCGGACGCTGTTGTATCGGTATTCGGGTTGCAAAACCAGCGCCATTTCCGGACCTTGGAGGGCAGATGCCCAAGCATGTGCTCTGGATCGGGGAGGCGCGGCGTAGCGACGGGACGCTCGTTCTGGCCGGGGACGAGGCCAGGCACGCCGTGCGCGTCAAGCGCGTGCGGGAGGGCGAGGTGGTCCTGGGCCTCGACGGCACGGGAGTTCTCGTCACAGGGGAAGTTGTCTCGCTGGGCCGGGAGTTGGTGGTGCGGATCGTCGAGGAGGTCGAGGCGCCGCCGGCGTCCCCCCGGATTGAGGTCTGGGCGCCGATGCCCAAGGGGAACCGGTCGGGCGACCTCGTGGACCTGCTGACGCAGGTTGGGGCTCATTCGTGGGTCCCGATGGTGACGAAACGGAGCGTCTCTGACCTGACGGAGGCGAAGCGGCGCCGGCTTGAGCGGGTCGCGGTGGAGGCGTGCAAGCAGTCGCGCCGCGCCTGGGCGCTGGAAATCGGGCCGGAACAGCCACTGCGCAAGGCGCTCAAGCCGGCTGGGGAAGGCGTGACGACGCTGATCGCCGAGCAGTCCGGCGGCGCGATCGGAGGGGCGGCCTGGGGGGATCGGGTGCGGATGCTGATCGGCCCAGAGGGGGGGTTCACCGAGCAGGAACTCGACCAGGCGCGGGAGGTTGGGGCGGTCGCGTGCTCGCTGGGACCGCACGTGATGCGGATCGAGACGGCGGCGGCGGCGGGGTGTGCGATCCTGATGGGCTGTCGCCGGTAGAATCCCATGGCAAGGCACACATTCACCAGACCAGGAGATTCTCTCATGCGCAGCGCACTGTTGATCGGCGCGAGTTCGGTTCTGCTTTCCGCGTTGGCGCCGAGGGCGCTGGCGATCGACGAGGCGCACTACGAGCGGGCGCTGACGATGGTGGACAGGGCGACGGCGTACCTTCGATCTCAGCAGGACCTGGCGACGGGGGGCTGGGCGGTGAACCCGCAGGGGCCGCAGTTCCCGGCGATCACGGGGCTGGTGGTGACGGGGATGCTGATGTCGCCGCAGATCGGCGCGGGGGATCCGGCGGTGGCCGGCGGGCTGGAGTTCATCCTGAAGTACGCGCAGCCGGATGGGGGGATCTACGACAGGGTGCTGGCGAGCTACAACACATCGATCTGTCTGTCGGCGCTGTCGAGGGCGAAAGAGCCGGACGCGGTGGCGGCGCTGGGGCCGGGCGTTGCGTTCCTGCGTTCGCTCCAGTGGTCGGAGGCCGCGGGGGAGCACCCCGAGGCGCGCGTGGTGCAGTCATCGGACCCGTTCTACGGCGGGGTGGGTTACGGGAGCCACAGCCGGCCCGACCTTTCGAACCTGCAGTACATGCTCCAGGCGCTGCACGACGCGGGGGTCCCGGGCGATGACCCGGCGTTCCAGCGCGCGGTGGTGTTCCTGCAGCGCACGCAGATGGATGACGAGATCAATGACCAGGCGTACGCGGACGGGTCGAGCCAGGGCGGGTTCATCTACTCGACGGGCCCCGAGGAGGCGCAGGCGGGCGAGGGCGAGTCGAAGGCGCCGATGATCTGGGAGACGACCGACGACGGGCAGCGCGTGAGCCGGCTGCGGTGCTACGGCACGATGACCTACGCGGGGTTCAAGAGCTACCTGTACGCGGACCTCGATCGCGACGACGAGCGCGTGCGCCTGGCGTACGACTGGATCCGCTCGAACTACACGCTGGCGGAGAACCCCGGGCTGGGCACGGAGGGGCAGTACTACTTCTACATGGTGTTCGGTAAGGCGCTGCGGGCGTGGGGGCTCCCGATGATCGAGGTGGTCGGCGCCGACGGTTCGACGCAGACGCGGGACTGGGCGAACGACCTGATCGATCAGCTCGCGACGCTGCAGAACGAGGACGGGTCGTTCAAGTCGGTGAACAAGCGCTGGATGGAAGACAACCAGACGCTGATCACGGCGTACGCGCTGATCGGGCTGCAGAATGCGCTGGGGCGGGAGTGATTGGCCGTGTCACGACAACACCGCTGCGTGTTGTCGTGGCGCCGGTTAAAAGAGCAATAAGCAGGCGATGATCCACAGCATGGCGATGGCCATGAGCACGGCGGTGTAGCCGACGATGTCGCGCGCTCTGACGCCGGTGATGGCGAGCAGGGGGAGCGCCCAGAAGGGCTGGAGCATGTTGGTGAGCTGGTCGCCGTAGGCGACGGCGAGGATCATCTTCGCGGGCGCGACGCCGGCGTCGAGGGCGGATTGCATGGCGATGGGGCCCTGCACGCCCCACTGGCCGCCGCCCGACGGGATGAAGAAGTTGATGACGCCGGCGGAGAGGAACGTGTAGATCGGGAGCGTGGACTGGCTGCTGGCGGATGCGATGCCCGTGGCGAGCTGCGCGGTGAGGCCTGACGCGTTCATCATGCCCATGATCCCGGCGTAGAGGGGGAACTGCAGGATGATGCCGGCGCAGCCGGTGGCGGCGTCGTTGACGGCGGCGACGTAGCGCGCCGGCGTGCCGTGGAGCGCGAGGCCCAGCATGAGCATGGTGAGGTTGACGGTGTCGGGGGAGAGCCTGGTGATCCCCGACGGGCTCTGCGCGGGGAAGTAGTACTTCCACGCCCAGAGCGCGATGAGCGCGATGAGAAAGACGCTGGCGATGGGGGTGTCTTCGAGGAGCCTGGGAAGTGCGCCCTTGTCGTCGTCGGCTGACGGGGTGCTGGGCGCGGGGTCGGGGTGGAAGGTGGCGAAGGACTCGAGCGCAGCGCCGGTGTTGTCGCGTTTGGGGTGCAGCATCGCCATGACGAGGCACGCGATGGCGACGAGGCCGCCTGTGGTGACGAGGTTGAGCGGGCTGAGGATGGTCTGGGTCAGGGGGACGACGCCGACCTGCTCGGCGAGGGCGGGTTTGAGGACGTCGATGACGTCGGGCATGGTGGTCATCTTGAGGGGCGCGGTGCCGGAGAAGCCGCCGTGCCAGACCATGAGGCCGACGTATCCGCTCGCGGCGATGACCGGGTAGTGGGCTCGGACGCCGCGTCGGTGGAGGGCCCGGCCGACGTCGCGCGCGATGAGGGCGCCGGCGATGAGCCCGAGACCCCAGTTGAGGACGCCGAGTGTCGCGGCGACGAACGCGACGAGGGCGCAGGCCTGGGCGCCGGTGCGGGGGATGTCGGCGAGGGCGTTGATGGCGCGGGCCATGGGGGGGCTGGCGGCCAGGGCGTGGCCCGTGACCAGGATCAGGCACATCTGCATGGCGAACTTGAGAAACGCCCAGACGCCGGTGTCGGCGGACCAGAATGCGGCGACGTCGGACAGGGCCCAGCGGGAGCCGTCGGCCTGGCGACCGATGGTCAGCGCGAGCACAAGGGTGAGCGCGGTGAGCGCCACGGCCAGCACGAAGGGGTCGGGGGCGCTGGCCCGGAAGACGCGCGCGATGCGGTCGCCGATGCGGGAGAGCATGGTGCACAGGGTAACGGGGATCCTCTGTGGGAAGCACGACAACGCCGAAGCGGCGTTGTGGTGGCGCGTTGGGGCCGCCTAGGATGGGTCCATGCTGTTCGGATCACACCTGTCGATCGCCGGGGGGATGGTCAACGCCATCAACGAGGCGGAAAAGCTGGGCTTCGGGACCGTGCAGGTCTTCACGAAGAACCAGCGGCAGTGGGCGTTCAAGCCGCTCGAAGAAGGGCCGACGAAGGACTGGCTCGATGGGCTGGACCGGCTGGGCTGGCGCGAGCGGACGGTGGCGCACGACAGCTACCTGATCAACCTCGCCTCGCCCAAGGACGACCTGTGGGCGAAATCCATCGACCTGATGCGGGAGGAGCTCGCGCGGTGCGATGCGCTGTCGATCCCGTACCTGGTCTCGCACCCCGGGGCTCACACCGGATCGGGGGAGGACGCGGGGCTGGATCGGATCGCCGCGGCCTACCGCGAGTTGTTCCGCGAGCGGCCGGATTTCCGGGTGACATTGTGCCTGGAGATCACCGCCGGGGGCGGTTCGACGCTTGGCCGGAGCTTCGAGGAGCTGGCGGACCTCCGGCAGCGGATCATCGATCGGGCCGGGTCGGAATTCGGCAACCGCGTCGGGTTCTGCTTTGATACATGTCATGCCCTGGCAGCGGGTTACGACATCACAACAGAGAAAAAAACTGAGAAAGTCTTGCAGGAGTTCGATCGGGTCTGCGGGCTGGCGAACCTGAAGGTGCTGCACCTGAACGACTCCAAGGGGGCGCTGGGGTCGCATGTGGATCGCCACGAGCATCTCGGCATGGGCGAGGTTGGCGAGGGTGCGTTCGCGTGCCTGGTGAACCACCGCAAACTCAGCGGCGTACCGATGATCCTCGAAACCCCCAAGGGGGAGAACGAGGACGGGGTGGCTTGGGACACGGTGAACCTGGGGCTGCTGCGGCGGCTGGTTCGTGATGATTCGGGGGGCAGGAAGCGAGTCGCGGCCTCCATGAGCCGATAAGTGCGTTTCCTGCGCGGCGTGGCGGAAAGCCGATCCGGGCAGTTGTTGATCCAGGGAGTCTCCTCCGTCCATGTCTGACGCTCGGCGCCGAACCAAGCCATTGTGTCGCATCGTCGTGGTTGTCCAGGCGATCGTGCTTTGCTGCGCCGGCGTGCCGGGGTGCGAGGCGCCGGCGCCGACGGGGCCCCCCAAGCTGACTGCCAGGCAGGTTCAGGAGCGTGGCGTCGAGCGTGCCGAGACGGCGGCGCAGCTCCGCGAGCAGGGCCGGACCGAGGATGCGCTGACGTGGTTCGCGCTGGCGATCGAGGACAACCCGACGCTGACGACGGCGTACATCGGGATGGGCCAGATCTACCAGGAGCGCGGGAACCACTACGAGGCGGAACGGAGGTTCCGGGTCGCGGCGCAGCAGCAGCCGAGGAACTTTGATGCGCAGTACGGGCACGCGCTGGCGCTGCAGATGCTCAACAGGCTGACGGAGGCGGTGAGCGCGTACCTGCGAGCGCTGTCGATTGCGCCGGACGATTTCGACGCGAACATGAACCTGGCCACGGCTTATCTGCAGCTCAACGAGCCGCGGCAGGCGCTGCCTTATGCGCGGCGCGCGGTGGAGCTCAACGGCGATGTCGGCAACGCCCGGGTGAACCTGGGGTCGGTGTACGCGGCGCTGGAGTGGCACAACGAGGCGGTGCGGCAGTACCAGGCGGCGGCGGAGCTGATGGACCTGACGCCCCCGCTGCTGCTGAACCTGGCGACGAGCCTGGGCAAGAGCGAGCGGTACATCGAGATGGCCAATACGCTGGAGCGGCTGGTCGAGATCGAGCCCTCGGCGGCGGCGTGGGAGCGGCTGGGCTTTGCGCGATTCCGCCTGCGGCGCTACGAGGCGGCGCTGGAGGCGTTCCACAACGCGACGGCGATCGATCCGGACTACTTCCCGGCGCTCAACGGCATCGGGGTCTGCCTGCTGAACAAGCACCTGCTCAGCCAGCGCTCGGACATGCAGGCCCGGCGGGACGCGGTCGAGGCGTTCCGGCACAGCCTGCGGGTCAACAAGAACCAGCCCAAGATCATCGACCTGCTGAGCCGGTACGACTGAGGGCGGGTGGGTCGTCCGAACCGGGGATTCGCGGCGCTCATCCCTGGCGTGGCGTGCGTGTCCCGTGATCCCTACGCTCTGGGCATGCCCGACGCCTCACTGCTGGAAGCGTTCCCGACGCCGACCGACACGCCGTTCGTGATCGAGCATGTGGCGGAGGAGTTCACGTCGGTGTGCCCGGTGACGGGGCACCCGGATTTCGGCGAGGTGCGGGTGCGGTTTGCGCCCGGTCCTGGGTCGGCCGGCGGGGTATGCGTGGAGCTCAAGTCGCTCAAGCTATACCTGCAGTCGTTCCGGAACGAGGGCGCTTATTACGAGGCGGTCACGAACGTGATCCGCGACGACCTGGCGGCGCTGATGTCGCCGCAGTGGCTGCGGGTGACGACGGTGTGGCGCGGGCGGGGCGGGATCCGCTCGACGATCGTCGCGGATGCGGGGAACCCGCCGGGGTGCTGAGCGTACCGGGTTTCATGCGGGTTCATCGGTTCATCCGGCGCGGGCTCGTCCCGCTTGTGGCGGCGCTGTGCGGCGTCGTTCTGGCGGTGACGCCGGGCGGCTGCTCGGGGTCGGGCGCCGTGGGTGTGCGTCCGGACTACGACGGCGAGCGGACGACGACGTACGAGCTTTCGCTGGTGACGCAGGTCAACCACGCGGTGATGCTGACCGGCGAGAAGGCAACGCGGGACGAGCTGACGCTGCGGTTCCGCGCCGAGACTATTGAGCGAATGCCTGGCGGGGGCGCGGTTGTCACGCTGGCGGTCGAGCGGCTGCGGTACCTGCACTACGGGTCGGATCGGATTATCGAGTTCGACAGCGCGCAGGACGATTCGCAGAACAAACCGGAGGGGATCGCACGGCTGTTCCGCGCCGCCAGCGGTGCGGCGGTGCAGCTGGAGATGACGCCGGAGGGCTTGGCGACGTACCGTGCTGGGCTGGAGAGCGTCGAGGCGCTGACGGCGACTCGCGAGGACCGGGGCAGGCTGCGGACGGTGTTCCTGCGTGGGTGGTGGGAGGACCTGGGAGAGTCGGTGTACCGGCTGGGGTGCGACGCCGGGCGGGTGCGTGTGGGGGATTCCTGGCAGCAGGGGTGGCACGCCGCCGAGCAGGGCTACATGACGCTGAGCGGTCTGCTGGAGCGGGAGGTGGTGTCGGCGACGAGGGACCGTGTCGAGGTTGAGGAATCGGGCGGGTTCACGGTCGATTTCTCTCGGGACGCGTTCACGCAGGAGGAGCCGACGTCGGTCGATCAGCAGGATATTTCCGGGCGTGTGGTGTGGGACCTGGCGCACGGGAGGCTGCTGGAGTCGGATCGCGAGGTGGTGCTGCAACTGAGCCAGTCATGGCAGGGTATCGCCGTGGCGAAGCGTCACGCGGTGGTGACGAAGATCCGCAGGGTCGGCGGCGATTCGTCGGCGGATCCCGTCGCCGCGCCGTGAGCCGGGGATCCTGCATCGGTCACGCCCCGGTTGCGTGACGGCGGGGCCCGCGAGGCGCGGGGCTATGATGGGTGCGAATGCAAGCAAAGCCGGCGTGGCGGCCCTGATCGCGACGGGGCCCGCCGGGTCGAAAACGGAGCGTGAGGAACGATGCTGAAGACACTCTTTGGAAACCTGGTGATCTCGATCATGGCGCTGCTGGCGCTGGCGTCCCCGGCGCTGGGCGACGAGCCCGCGGCGGATTCGACGATCCAGTGGGAGTTCACGACCAAGGGCAAGGTCGTGGTGATCGCCGACGTGTTCACGGACTACGACGACTTCACGCGTCTGCTCGCTTCGCACAACCTGATCGATCACAACAACAACTGGATCGCCGAGGACGCGCACCTCGTGCAGACCGGGAACATCTTCCCGCGTCCCTCCGACTGGCGGACGCTGAACAACCTGGAGTTCGAGCACGAGCGGATCGCCCGGCTGCTGATGAAGCTGGACAAGCAGGCCCGTGAGCAGGGCGGGCGTGTGCATTCGCTGATGGGGATCCTCGACGTGGTGCTGCTGCGGTGGCGGGCGGACACAATCCCGATGGGCACGCTCGAGGTGTTCGCGGGCCCGGACGCCGAGGCGAAGCGGCAGGTGCTCGTCGATCGCTGGGCGGCGGACTGCCTGCGCAAGAATGCGCACTACCCGGAGTACAAGCAGAAGCAGCTCAAGCAGGACCACGACAACTACATGGAGGCGATCTACCCCGTCGGCTGCGTCGAGTTCTTCGAGCGGTTCGGCAAGTACAACGCCCAGACGCACAGCTTCGACCTGGACACCGACTACGCGAAGTGGGTCCGCAGCCGCAACAGCATCGTGAAGATCAACGGGGTGATCTACGCGTACTCGGGGATCTCGCCGGTGATGGCGGGGTTCGAGCCGCGCGAGGGCGAGGCCGAGGCGCACGCGCTGTCGATCGGGCAGATGAACGACCTGGTGCGGGCGCGCAACGACGACCCGACGCTGTTCTTCCCGGCGGACGCGGACAACGACGGTCCGATCTGGTGGAGCGGGCTGACGGGCATGAGCGAGGGCGAGGCGAAGGCGTACATGCGCCGGATCGAGGAGCAGTACGACGCGGTGGGGATGGTCGTGGGACGCACGCCGAATCACAAGACGGTGGCCCTGGGCGACATCCTGTTCCTGGACAGCGCGATGGGCACGCGGGACTTCCGCCGGAAGATCAACACGCTGTTGGTCGAGGGCCATCACTGGACGGTCGTCGAGGAGCGCCGCCCGATCGAGGAGGGCGACTTCGGGACGCTCAGCAGCGCCTCGAGGGTGCTGCCCGGGGGCCCGGAGAACCCGGTCAAGCCCGGCGGGGGCGTTCCCAGGATCAGCGACACCGGCGACAACGGCCGCTGATCGTCGCGTTCGGTTCGTTCTTTTCGATTGCTCAAGACGCCGTGCGCGGCGCTATCAGTGGTTGTGCGCACTGACGGGGGCTTCGTCGAGCAGAGTCAGGGCCGCGCCGAGCACATCCTCCAGCCCGATGCGATCGATCGAGCAGCGTTCGGGGTGGTCGTTGGCGACGAGCGGCTCCGGGAGTCCGGGGTCGGCGAGGATCACGCGCTCGCGATCGTGGGGGATGGTCGTCCAGCGGTGATCGGTGGGGCCGAAGAGCGAGACGACGGGGATGTTGAAGGCCGCGGCGATGTGCCGGGGCCCGGTGTCGTTGGTGATCATGATCGCGGCGCGCCGGACGATGGGCTTGAGTGTTGAGAGCGTGACGCCGAGGTCCGCGATGGCGACGGCGCCGTGGCTGGCGGCGTCGCTGGCGATGCTCCGGGTGAGCTCGTCTTCCTGGGGTGCGCCGCTGACGACGGAGCGGAGGCCGCGGCGCTCGTGGAGCTGTCGCGCCAGCATCGCGAAGCGTTCGGCGGGCCATCGTTTGGCGGTGTTGTTGCCGCCCGGGTTGAGCAGGGCGAAGGGCTCGTCGGGCGCGAGGCCGGCGCGTGCGAGGATGTCCCGGGCGCGCTCGTCGTGTTCGGGTTGGCAGGCGAGGCGTATCGGCGGCAGCGCGCTGATGGCGGTGTCGATCGCCGCGTCGCCGAGGATGTGCGCGACGAGGCGCGCGTAATACACGCAGGCCGGGACGGGCGCCCAGTCGCCGGCGTGGGCGGGGTCCTGATCGAAGGGCGGTGTGTCGCGCCGCCTGGGCGGGACGAGCCCCGCGGTGAGCAGGAAGGACCGGCCGTCGCGCTCGTACCCGACTCGGCGGGGGATGCCGGCGATCCTGGTGGTCAGCGCCGAGGAGAAGGAGTTGGTCAGGAGCAGGGCCGTGTCGTAGCGGAGCGGCCGGAGCCTGGCGGCGGCGCGCTTGGGGCCCATGACGCCCGAGCGCGCGTCGGTATGCGCCTCGTCGAAGAAGCCGGCGCCTTCGAGGAGCTGGTCGATGCCCGGCCGCAGGAGAGCGCCGAGGAAGGCGCCGGGGAGGCGATCGCGGAGCAGACGCAGTGCGGGTGTCGCCATGACGGCGTCGCCGACCCAGGTGGGCATGACGACGAGGACCCTGCCTGGGCGGGGGGTCTCGCCTCGCGTTTTCGCCGGGGTGTGCTCGGTCATCGGGCGGCGCCTCCGGATTCACGGAGGACGATCTCCGCGGCTTCGAGGAGGGTGCGGGTGACGAAGTCGGCGTCGGAGTCGTCGGCTTCTTCCGGGCTGTAGAGGTCCTGGCGGGGGATGAGGATGGTCCTGGCGCCGACGGCCTTGCCCGCGGCGCAGTCCCTGGCGGAATCGCCGACGACCCACGATTGTGAAAGATTGATATCGAAATCTTCCGCAGCACGTCGGAGCATTCCCGGGGCTGGCTTGCGATCGGGGTGCTCCCGGGTGAACTCGGGGACGACGCCTTTCGGGTGGTAAGGGCAGTAGTAAAAACCCCGGATCAGGCCCTGGAGCTGGCGGTTGACCTCCGTGTTGACGGCGTCAACGGCCACCGTGGGATACCTGCCCCTGGCGACCCCGCCCTGGTTGGAGATCACAATGAGTGCAAGATCTTGTTGGTTCAGGAGTTGAAGTGCTTCGGCGACCGTGGGAAGGAGCTTGACGAGGGCGGGGTCGCCGAGATCGCCGTTGGAGGTGACGTCCCGGCAATGGATGAGGGTGTCATCGCGATCGAAGAAGACGGCTCGGGGCATAGGCTGAGGATAGGTCGTGTGGGGCGCTCAGTCGGGGGTTGATCCGGCCGATGAAGCGTTGGCCTGATCGTCCGAAAAGGGGAAAACCGGGGTTGCTCGGGGATCCTGATCGGGCCTAGTGTTGCGGCCCCGAGGGTCTGTCGCAGGCTCGTCGGGGGTATTTGTGTTTGTAGGATGGATCGGGCGTCGCGGAGTCGTCGTCCGCCTTGTCGCTGGTGGTGTTGGGGGCTACATTCCCCGGCCCGCCTGATGGTTCCGACCGGCGGCAGGGGTGTTGGATCGCCGCCGTAGCTCAGTGGTAGAGCACACCCTTGGTAAGGGTGAGGTCATGGGTTCAAGTCCCATCGGCGGCTTCGGCCCGTTCCCGGGAGCAGTGTGGTGGGGCGCCGACCCGGCGCCTCCGGGGCGGCAATAATCGAACGATGTGCGCGGCGTCGAGTGGTCGCCGCGAGGCCCTGGGCGCAGGGCGTCAACTTTGGAAGCCGGTGTGTCCTCGTCTGTGGCGCGCCGGCATTGAAACACTTTGCACCGCGCGGCGGAGCCTGTGGCGAAGCGGCGCGTGCCAGGCAATTTCTGAGAGGTAGTGGCGATATGGCCAAGGAAGTTTTCGAGCGCACAAAGCCGCACGTCAATGTTGGCACGATTGGCCACATCGACCACGGGAAGAGCACGCTGACCGCCGCGATGTCGGCCCGTTCGGCTGCGAGGTTCGGCGGCGAGATCAAGTCCTACGCGGACATCACCAAGGGCGGCACGGTCCGTGACTCGTCGAAGACGGTCACGATTCATTCGTCGCACACGGAGTACGAGACGGAGAACCGGCACTACGCTCACGTGGACTGCCCGGGCCACGCCGACTTCGTGAAGAACATGATCACCGGCGCCGCCCAGATGGACGGCGCGATCCTGGTGGTCTCGGCGGCGGACGGCCCGATGCCGCAGACGCGCGAGCACGTGCTGCTCGCCCGTCAGGTGAACGTGCCGCACATCGTGGTCTTCCTGAACAAGGTTGACCTGGTGGACGACCCCGAGCTGCTGGAGCTGGTCGAGATGGAGGTCCGGGAGCTGCTGTCGAAGTACGACTTCCCGGGCGACGACCTGCCGGTGATCAAGGGCCAGGCGAAGGCCGCGATGGAGGACCCGCACAGCGACGAGGCGTGCAAGGGCATCGACGAGCTGTTCGACGCGATCGACTCGTACATCCCCGAGCCCGAGCGTGAGGCCGACAAGCCGTTCCTGCTGGCGGTCGAGGACGTGTTCTCGATCAAGGGCCGCGGCACGGTTGCGACCGGTCGTATCGAGCGCGGCGTGTGCAACGTCGGCGACGTGGTCGAGATCGTCGGCCTCCAGAAGGAGCCCACGAAGACGACGATCACCGGTGTCGAGATGTTCAACAAGACGCTGGACTCGGGCATGGCCGGCGACAACGTCGGCGTGCTGCTCCGCGGCGTCGAGAAGGACCAGATCGAGCGCGGCCAGGTGCTGTGCAAGCCCGGTTCGATCAAGCCCCACACGAAGTTCAAGGGCGAGGTCTATGTGCTGACCAAGGAGGAGGGCGGGCGCCACACCCCGTTCTTCAACGGGTACAAGCCGCAGTTCTACTTCCGGACGACGGACGTGACGGGCGGGATCAACCTGCTCGGCGGCGCCGAGATGTGCATGCCCGGCGACAACATCCAGATGGAGATCGATCTCGGCGACAAGCCGATCGCGATGGAGGAGGGCCTCCGGTTCGCGGTGCGCGAGGGCGGCCGCACGGTGGGCTCCGGCGTCGTGACCTCGATCATCGAGTGATTTGCTGTCCGCCGCACGATCGCGGCGGGCGGTTTGCAGCGGAACATCCCGACGGGCCCCGGCGGTGGCCGGGGCCCGGTCGGCTTGATTGAAACAGAACGGATCGACGCATGGCGAAGAAAAAAGCCGAGGCCCGCGAGTACGTCTGGCTGCAGTGCACCGAGACGAGCGACCTGAACTACAGGACGCAGGTGCGCGTCAAGGGCGGCCTGTCGGAGAAGCTCAAGGAGGGGCTGATGAAGTACAGCCCGAGGCTCCGCCGGCACACGCTGCACAAGATCAAGCGCAAGTGATCCCGCGCCGCCGGTCCCGGCGGGCGCGGATCGAGTGAGAGTCTGGACGCCGGTAGCTCAATTGGCAGAGCAGCGGATTCCAAATCCGCAGGTTGAGGGTTCGATTCCTTCCCGGCGTGTTGATCCGGCCCGGCGCCGGCGGTGGGCCCCATCAGGAGCAATGCGGCATGTCCTTCGGTCTCTACAAATCCGGTCAGGGGTACTGGACGCGGGTGATGTCCGCGATCGGCGGCGGGACGATGGGTCTCGCGGCGGCGTCGTGGGTGTGGAAGCAGACCGAGACGGTCAAGACGACCTACGAGGTGATCTACCTCCAGGCGGTGAGCGCGGGGATCGTCGCGATCCTGACGGCGATCCTGGTGTACTGGCTGGTGGGTGTGCACCGCAAGTCGAGCGAGTTCCTGATCGCCACCGAGGGCGAGATGCGGAAGGTGAACTGGTCCACCCGGAAGATGATCCTGGGCCAGACGTGGGTGGTGATCGCGATCAGCCTGATCATCGCGGTGATCCTGTTCTGCACCGACATCCTCTTCGCCTGGTTCTTCAAGTGGATCAACGTGCTCCAGACCTGAGTCGGGGCTCGGCCTCCGAGGCCGGCGCTCCGGGATGGAGCCTTCGCGGCGCCGAGGCGCTGCATCCGCGTCCGCGCGCCTGCCGGACGCCGCATCAACGAACCTACGGATTGAGCCAACCATGATTTCCCAAGACACGCCCAACGAAGCGACCCCCACGTCCGGCGGCGACCACGCCGCTGAGGCGGCGACCACGGAGCCGAGGCCGACCGCCGGCGCTCCGGCGAAGCCGATCGCGATCTCGAAGGACGCGTTCGACGGGCGTCTGGACGAGCGCACCGACCTGGTCGCCGGCGACGAGCCGATGACGCAGCCCGGGATGAACTGGTTCGTGCTGCGCGTGGCGTCGAACAAGGAGAGCTACGTCCGCAACACGCTGATGCGCAAGGTGCAGATCGAGGGCCTGACGAACCTCGTCGGCCGCATCCTGGTCCCGACGGAGAAGACCAAGACGATCAAGGGCGGCAAGCAGCGGATCACCGAGACGAAGCTGTACCCCGGGTACGTGTTCGTCGAGATGCGGCTCGAGGACGACGGGCGCATCCCGCAGGACGTGTTTTTCCTGATCAAGGAGACGACGGGCGTGGGCGACTTCGTCGGCCCGACCGGGCGCCCGACGCCGATGGCGCCGCACGAGATCGAGAAGATGATCCTCGACTCGCGCAAGCCGGACGAGATGCCGGTGGTGCGTCTGGTGTTCGAGAAGGGCGACCAGGTCACGATCAAGGAGGGCCCGTTCGAGGGCTACGAGGGCACGGTGGACGAGCTGTCCCCGGAGAAGGGGATCGTGCGCGTGCTCGTGACGATCTTCGGTCGGCAGGCGCCGATCGAGCTCGAGGAGTGGCAGATCTCGAAGGTCGAGGACGTCTGATCCCGGCGAGGGAGCTCCGCGGTGCTGGAAGAGATCGTCGTCGCGACCGGCAATCCCCACAAGCTGGACGAGGTGTCGCGCGTGCTGTCGGGCATCGGCGTGCGCGCGGTGTCGCTCAACGACGTGACGCTGCCCGACGGGTCGCCCGCCGGGGGAGCGCCGGAGCCGGTGGAGGACGCGGCGACGTTCGCGGGCAACGCGGCGATCAAGGCGTGCTACTACGCGGCGCTGACCGATCGGGTGTGCCTGGCGGATGATTCGGGGCTGGAGGTCGATGCGCTTGGCGGCGAGCCCGGCGTGCTGTCGGCGCGGTACGCGGGTGTCGATGGCGACCGCGCGACGCGCGACGCGGCGAACAACGCGAAGCTGATCGCGGCGATCCGGAAAGTGCCCGAGGGTGAACGCACGGCGCGGTTCGTGTGCGCGATGTGCGTGGCGGATCCGGATGGGGCGATCCTCGCGGAGGCGCGGGGGGAGTTCGCCGGGACGGTCATCACCGAGCCGCGCGGGAGCAACGGGTTCGGGTACGACCCGCTGCTGGAGCTTCCCGAGGGGAAGACGAGCGCGGAGCTGGCGCCGGAGGAGAAGAACGCGCGGAGCCACCGGGGGCAGGCGACGCGGTTGATCGCTCAGAAGCTCGCTGCGATGGTTTGACTTCCAGAAGCGTTGTCGTGGTCAAAATCGCTGGCGCGATTACCACCACGGCGCCCCATTAGAACATCGGGACGCTGTGACACTCGATGCGCGATCCGTTCGTCGGGTGGTCGAAGGCGAGGCGCGAGGCGTGGAGGTGGAGGCGGTCGCCTCCGCCGGCGCGCGGGTTGTAGAGGGAGTCGCCGCGGATTGGGGCGCCGAGGCCCGAGGCCGGGTTCGCCGGGTCGAACGGGGCGGCGGCGTGGACGCGGAGCTGGTGGGAGCGTCCGGTGATCGGGGTGAACTCGACGCGCGTCCAGGGGCCGATGGCGTCTTTGCCGGCGCCGATCGTGCGCCAGTGGGTCTGCGATGGTTTGCCGCGGTCGTCGATGATCTTGCGCGGTCGGTTGGGGTAGTCAAAGAGGATGGGCAGGTCGATCTCGCCGTGGTCGCGCTCGACGCGGCCGTCAAGCAAGGCGATGTAGCGCTTGGCGACGGTGCGGGCCTCGAACTGCATGGAGAGATGGCGCTGGGCGTCGGGGTTGAGCGCGAAGACGATGAGTCCCGAGGTGTCCATATCGAGGCGGTGGCAGATGAGCGGGCCGGTCGCGTGTGGGAAGCGCGCGGCGACGCGGGCGGAGGCGCAGTCGGCCTTGTCGGGGCCGCGGCCCGGGACGGAGAGGAGGCCCGGGGGCTTGTCGATGACGACGAAGTCGTCGTGGGCGGTGAGGATGGTAATGTCGTGGTCGCGGTGCACGTCTGACTGCTTGTTGTATGAAAAAACCGCCCGCCACGGGGGCGAGCGGTTGATTGTTCATGCGGATGGCAGAAGTCGGATCAGCGCTTCGAGAACTGGAAGCGGCGGCGGGCGCCGGCCTGGCCGTACTTCTTGCGTTCGACCTCGCGGGGGTCGCGGGTGAGGTAGCCGTGCTCGCGGAGGGCGTGCTCGAGGGAGGGGTCGTAGCCCTTGAGGGCGCGGGAGAGACCCAACAGGACGGCGCCGGCCTGTCCCATGTAGCCGCCTCCGGAGACGTTGACGACGACGTCGAGCTTGCCCCGGGTGTTGGTGACATCGAGGGGGGCGTAGCAGTCGCCGCGGTCGCGGGCCTCGGAGAAGTACTCCTCGACGGTCTTGGTCTTGTTGCGGGAGACGGCGATCTTGAAATCGCCGGAGCCGGGCTTGACGCGGACGCGGGCAACGGCGGCCTTGCGCCTGCCGGTGCCCCACCACCAGCCGTTCTTGGGCTCCTGTGGATCAGCGAGGGGTCGGACGGCGACCTCGGTGGAGGCCGGGGCGACGAGGGGGGCCGGGGAAGCGGCAGGCTGCACGCCGGTGTCGAGCTTCGGCGTCGAGGATTCGGGGGTGGTTTCGGTCATTGGGTGGTTCTCGATCGAGGCGTTGTCGGCCTCTGGTGTTTCGTGGTGTCGGGTGTCGGGCGGATGCGGCGTCGAATCAGATCTCCATCGGGATCGGGTTCTGCGCCTGGTGGGGGTGGGAAGCGCCCTTGTAAACCTTGAGTTTCTTGAGCATCTGGCGGCCGAGGCGGCTCTTGGGGAGCATGCGCCGGACGGCTTCCTCGATGACGAACTCGGGCTTGGACTCCATGAGTTCGGCGTAGGAGCGGGCGCGGAGGCCGCCGGGGTAGCCGGAGAAGCTGGTCTTGATCTTCTGCTCGGCCTTCTTGCCGGTCATGACGACCTTTTCGGCGTTGGTGATGACGACGTAGTCGCCGGTGTCAACGTGGGGGGTGTACTCGGGGCGGTGCTTGCCCATGAGGACGGTGGCGACCTCGGTGGCCATGCGTCCGAGACGCTTGCCGTCGGCGTCAACGTGGCGCCACTCCTGGGTGATCTCGCCGTTCTTGGCGTGGAAGGTTTGCCGCATCGGGGGTGACCTGCTTTCGACAACGGGGTGTGCTGCGCCGGCGGGTCCGGCGCACGGACAAACGACATGGGCCGCGGGTTGGTCGCTCGTCAATAGAGCGGCAACGGCGGCTGACGGATCCTGCCTCCTGATCCGTCAGGGAGGCCGATCCGGGCCTACGCAGGGTTGAGCCTGGCGTTGGCGGGGACTTCTGGTTGGGCCGTCGGTGCGGGGAGCGCTCCGGCTCCGCGGATCAACGGACCGGGAAGGGTAGTCCCGGGGTGGGGGATGTCAAGGGAGGATGAGAGGGGGTAGGTGGGCAATCCCGGGATTCGCTGCGCTCATCCCGGGCGTGGGGAAGGGGGAATCCGTGATTCGCAACCATCCGGGGAATCGGTCGATAGGGGAGGGGAACGCCTGGAAGGAGCACGCATGGCCAGCGAGCAGGAGCAGCAGCGGGGATCTGATGAGCGTGACGCCGGGGCTGTGGCGGCCCCGCCCGGCGAGGGGCGGCCGCTGCGTGATCCGGGGAGCCGGGGCGGGGCGACACTGGCGTGGATCGGCATCTGGCTGGTGGTGGCGTTCCTGGGTCTGACGCCGGTGGTGCACACGTTCTTCCCGCACCTGTTCGAGAAGCCGAGCGAGGGGCCGGTGGAGATCGTGCACACGGCTCCGGGCGGCCCGCTGCGGTTGATTGCGAAGTATGCGCTGGGGGTGAGTCAGATGGCGCCCGGCGGCGAGGAGGCGCTGCTGAAGGAACTCGACAGCTTCGCGGCGGCATCGCCCTCGGATCAGCTGCGCGTGGCGATCGTCGCCGGCGCGCTGCAGGGACATGAGGCGGGGTTGGATCGGCTGCGATCGATCGAGTCGATGCTGGGTGGGACGGACGCTGAGGGGCACGCACAGGAAGCGGGGCCCGGGTTCGCCGAGGCGATGTCGATCGTCGATCGCGCGCTGCGCGAGGGCGTCGAGACGCTGGACGAGGCGCAGCGCAGGTCGATCGTGGAGTCCGACGGCTGGTTCGGGGAGCTGCTGCTCGTCGAGGAGCTCCAGAAGGGCGACCCCGGGTACGACGCGGTGTACGGCAATGCGCTGCTGGTGGCGCTGATGCTGGTCGGCGCCCTGATCGGGCTGATCGGCGTCGGCGTCATTGGTCTGGCGTTGTTCATCACGGCGATCGTGCTGTTGGTGAACCGGAAGGTGCGGGCGGGGTACGCGCCGCCGGCGCCGGGGGGGAGCGTGTACCTGGAGATGTTCGCGCTGTTCCTGGTGTCGTTCGTGGTGTTGCAACTGGCCGCGGGGGTGGTGTATGGCATCGTCGGGATCGACCTGAGCCGTTGGCTGGTGTGGTTGCTCTTCCCGGTGATGCTGTGGCCGATCGCGCGCGGGGCGGATGTCAACGCGTGGCGGCACGCGGTGGGCTGGCACCGGGGCAAGGGGGTGCTGCGGGAGGTCGGCGCGGGGATCGTGGGTTATTTCGCGGGGCTTCCGATCGTCGGGATCGGGCTGGTCTGCGCGATCGTGCTCAGCATTGTGGTGGGGGCGCTGGTCCAGTTGGTGACGGGCGGTGCGACGCCCCCGGCGTCGCACCCGGCGATCGACGAGATCGGTTCGGGGGGCTGGCTGGGCGTGGTGTCGCTGTACCTGCTGGCGTCGGTGTGGGCGCCGATCTTCGAGGAGACCTTCTTCCGCGGCGCGTTCTACCACCACGCGCGGGGCCGGCTGGGGGTGATCCTGTCGGCGCTGCTGGTGGCGTTCGTGTTCGCTTCGATTCATCCGCAGGGGATCGGGCTGATCCCGGCGCTGATGGGCCTGGCGGTGGTGTTCGCGATGATCCGGGAGTGGCGTGGCTCGATCATCGGGTGCATGGTGGCGCACTCGATGCACAACGCGACGCTGGTGACGGTGCTGCTGTTGGCGCTGGGCTGATGAGGCGATTGATCAGTTGTGTGCCAAGGCCACGGCTTTGCGTGGCCATGTTCTTCCCAATCAAACGGTTCGTCATGGCCACGCCAAGCCGTGGCCATGGCACACGTTCAACCTGCCGGGTCGGGCTCGGCGGGCGCTGTGTCGATTGATTCCGCCTCGGCGAGGCCGCGTTCGAGGAAGGTCAGGAGGATGTCGCCGCTCATGGCGCCGGCGATGGCGCCGAGGGGTTTGCCGTCGTGGATGAAGACGGTGGTGGGGACGCTCTGGGCGCCGAGTTCGGCGGCTGTTTCCTTGTCCTTGTCGGCGTTGAGATAGACGGGCTCGCCGTGCACGCTGATCCACTGTGCGACGCGCTCGTCGGAGAGCCCGTTGTGTTTGTAGCGCTGGCAGGCGCCGCACCAGTCGGCGGTGACGACGGCGAGGACGACGCCGTCCTTTTCGGCGCTCTTTTCGATGGCCTGCTCGAGGGTGAGGCCCTGGGCGAACATCGCCGGGGTGGGCGCGGTGGTGACGAGGAAGCTCTTGACGATGAAGAGCGCGATGATGAGCAGGACGCCGGCGAAGGCGATGTTGCCGAGTTTGTTGGCGGCGTTCATGGTGGCGTGATGGTAGGTCGGGCGATGCGGGGGGGTGCGAACCGCCGGGCGTCCAGGGCGTAGGATTCCCGCGGAAAGGAAGGGGCGGATGCGGATCGTCTGCGCCAACGTGTTCTGTCTGAACCCGACGCCGAAGAAGGCGGTCGAGGCGCTGGCCCGGCAGGGCGGCGACGTGACGGTGGTGATCGAATCGACGCCGAGGTTCGCCGAGCGGAGCGAGCGGTTGCTCGGCGAGCGCCGGATGACGGGGCTCTCGCGGCGTCGCGGCATGCCGATCTCGGTGTACTCCAGGGCGGACCTCCATGTGGAGGAGGGCGCATCGCCCGGGCAGGGGTGGATCGAGTGCCGGGTGGGCGCCATGCGGCTGCTGCTCGTGCACGCGATCGCGCCGTACCTGCCGTGGCGGATCCCGAAGCGGCGCGGGCACCTGACGGCGCTGTCGGAGCGGATGAGCGAGCTGGCGGACAACGAGCCGGCGCTGACGATCGGGGACTTCAACACGGCGCACTTCGAGAGGGCGTGGCGGCGGTTCGCGTCGTCGGCGGTGGATTCGCGCTGGCACTGGCTGACGCACGAGGAGGACCATCGCCCCGAGAAGCGGCGGGGGACGTGGCCCTTCGGGTCGGTGTGGTCGCCGGTGGCGCTGGATCACGCGCTGGTGTGCCCGCGGATCGGCGGGGCAGAGGCGGCGCCGAGGATGCGGTCGTTCACCGTACCGGGGAGCGATCACCGGGGGCTGGTGGTCGATGTCGAGGACGCGGCGGTGTGCGGGGCGTGCATGACCGAGCTCGCTGGCGCTCCGGGGGAACCGGGCGAAGCGGGCCTGTCGGGGTCCGATAGCGAGGCGTGATCGGCGGGCTTTGCGGGTTGTGACGGCGGTTCATGGCGCGGGAGCGCGATCCGTGGTCATCCGGGATGCGCCGGGATGGCGGAACAGCCGATCAATCCGGCATGTCGTTCATGAACAAGTTCACGGCGCTGGCGAGCCTCGGCGAATCCTCCAAGAAGGAGAACCACCGCGCACACGGCCGGGCGAACGCCGACGCGGTGGACTGCGACCGGGGCCAGGTGCTCGACCTCTCGCGCACCGGGATGCGGCTGCAATCGTGGCGGCCCTGGAACGAGGGCGAGCGCCGGACGATCATGCTCACCGGGGTGCACGTCGGCGTGACGCTGACGGCCAAGTGCGTGTGGGTGAAGAAGGTCTCCCGCTTCAAGCACATCATGGGGTTGCACTTCGAGGGGCTCAACGAGGCGACCTCGACGGTGATCCGCGAGCTGATGCACGTCGCGGCGCCCAACGTCCACGACGGGTGGGCGAGCCACAAGACCGAGGTGGACTCGATCATGGACGACATGAAGGCGATCGACGAGCATTCGCGCAGGAGCGCGTGAGATTCGCCCCCCTCTCCCTCGGGGAGAGGGTCGGGGAGAGGGCGGATACAACGACGTCGTGTGAGGTCACTCCGGGTTCGATCTCGCGAATCGCTGTGAACGTGTGATTCTGCGCCGTCGCTCTGCGCGGCCCCTGTCCCGGTTCGCTGCGATCACCACCCACTCCCAGAGGGAGAGGGGGGCTTGTCAGAGCTTCTTCAGCGCCTCGACGAGGCTGTCGATGTGTGCGGTCTCGTGCGCGGCGCTGAGCTGGATGCGCAGGCGCGCCGTGCCCTCTGGGACGACGGGGTAGCCGAAGCCGATGACGTACACGCCGAGCTCGAGCAGGCGTTTGCTCATGCTGATGGCCTTGGCGGTGTCGCCGACGATGATGGCGCAGATGGCGGTGGGGGAATCGAGGACCTCGAAGCCGGCGGCGCGGATCTGCTTGCGCGCATAGGCAACGTTGTCGCGGAGCTTTTGGACGCGCTGGGGCTCGTCCATGAGGATCTCGATGGCCTTATTGGCGCTGCACGCGACGGTGACGGGCAGCGCGTTGGAGAAGAGTGTCGGGCGCGCGCGTTGGACGATGAGATCGATGGCGAACTTCGGGCCGGCGATGTAGCCACCGGCGCCGCCGCCCAGAGCCTTGCCCAGGGTGCCTGTGAAGAGATCGATGTCCGTTCCCGACATCCCGTGGTGCTCGTGCGTGCCTCGGCCGGTCTTGCCCATGACGCCCGTGCCGTGGGAGTCATCGACGACCAGGACGGCGCCGAACTCGTCGCACAGGGCGCGCATGGCGGGGAGGTTCGCGAGCGAGCCTTCCATGGAGAAGACGCCGTCGGTGACGACCCAGACGGCGTGGTCGTCGTCGATCGCGTTGCGCGCCCTGGTGAGCGCTCCGCGGAGGGCGTCCATGTCGTTGTTGTGATAGACGAACTTGTGGACGCCCTTCTTGATGACGGTGGCGAGGCGGACGGAGTCGATGATGCAGGCGTGGTTGAGCTCGTCGGAGATGATCGCGTCGCCCGGCTCGGCGAGCGTGGGGAAGACTGCTTCAGTCGCGTTCCAGCAGGAGACGAACGTGTACGCGGCCTCAACGCCCAGGAAGCGGGCGATGGTGTGCTCGAGGATCTCGTGGGGGGCGAAGGTGCCGCAGATGAAGCGGACGGACGCGGTCCCGGCGCCGTAGGCGGAGAGGCCGCTGATGCCGGCCTCGACGACCTCGGGGTGGTGCGCGAGGCCCAGGTAGTTGTTGGAGCAGAAGTTGAGGCACTCGCCGTGACCGCGGAGGGTGGTGACGGGGCCCATGGGGCCCTCGATCATCTGGAGCTGCTTGTACTGCCCGGTGTCGCGGAGGTTGGTGAGGATGGATTCGGCGCGGGTGCGGAAGGGGTTCTGCGCGGTGATGGTCATGGTGGGGGCTCCTGCGGGGATGACCGATAGTAGCGACCGGGGGACTGGATGAAACAAATCCGGGGCGGGGGCGTACTGGTGGGTATGACGGCTGCGATCACGAAAATGCTGGGCCGGTGCTGGCGGTGGTGCGGGAGCCCGCTGGTGGTGCTGATCGCTGCGCCGGCGATGGTGTGGCAGACATCATTCCTTGCGGCGCCCCCGGACGATCAGCAATCGAGCTCTGGCGCGCGGGACCTGTGGCGCTGGATGAGCGGCTACCAGGCGGGTTTCCCGGGCTGCCTCACGGTCAATACCGAGGCGTACGCGTACATCGAGCAGGACGGGAGCGTTGTAGTCCATTGCTTGGAGCAAGGAGACTATGGCGCTGTTCCGTTTATCAGTATCGACGACACCCCCGTGCGACAGAGTGGTGTCTGGGCGCCGACATGGCGTCATTATCCGTTCAAGCGGTGGATCCATCTCGTCGGTGTCGGCGAGGTCGATGAATACAACTTCATCCGCGAGGACGGTCCCGTTCAGTTCTCGGATGAATATTTCCGGCGAGCCATCCGGGCGGTGGCGCCGGTGTATCGGGAGCGCTCCGTTCAGTTCAATCCGGTTGCGTACCGGGCGCTGCGGAGCGGTGAGCAGGATTATTCAGAGCCGATCTACGCCGGCTACGCGCACAACGCGCTGGCATTATTCCTGCTGGGCATGAGTGGCCGGGGGCTCTTCAATTCGCGTCGATGGTGGCGGGCGGTGAAATCGCGGTTGCGGAGGGGGAAGAATCGGTGTGTCGCGTGCGAGTATGACCTTGCAGGGCTGGGTGCGGGGGTGTGTCCGGAGTGCGGGGAAGTATTCGATCCCGGAGACGATGATCGGAACGGATAGCGGGACGTTCACGTATCCTTTGCTGTGAAATCACTGGCGAATCACAGGCTGAACAGGCTCCGGTGGCTCTGGAAATGGAGCGGCCGGCTGTCGTGGTTCTGGCTGATCCCGCTCGGGCTGTGGGTGTGGGCGGCGTGGTCATATACCGAAAACTATCCAATGCTTGGGTGTGTTGGCGGGTTGGCGTATGGCGCGGGTAGTTTTTACGAAGAAACACAAAACGTTGGTGTTCTGTTCGAGAATGGAGATATCGAACTCAAGCCGATCGGAGAGTGGTATGGCGGGAGTCCGGCAGGGATGGTCGCTGCTGGCGTGATCCCTGAATGCGAAGGGCAACCGGTGCATTCTCTGGTTGGTTTCGCGTTTCTGACTCCCCTCCGGGGAGATGACTATGCGAGAACAATCGTTCCCCACGCGATCCGCCCGGAACAACTCTACCTCTTGGGAACGCCTTGTTCGTACATGGTGGATCACACCGTGTTCATCGAAGAATACCAACCTCTCTCAGAATCACAGCGCGCCGCGTTTCGGGCCGCGCTTGTCGATGACTGGGCATTGCACAATCAACCTGATTGGACTGGGTGGGTTCATCGGTCCACGCAGGACGCGATGAACGCCCAGCGCCTGGATCTGCTTCGTCAAGGCGACGGTCAGACGCGTGTGCCCGTTGCGTATGCGTTCTGGCGGAACACCGTGCTCGAAGTTCTGGGTTGGCTCTGGATGTTGCTGCACGTCCGGTTCTGCGTCTTTGTGGCTCAGGGTGTCTGGACTTTGGTGCGATGGACCCACGCGGAGTGGAGAAACATGCGCGCGCCGGGAGGGCGCTGTGTGAACTGCAAGTGCGACCTCCGCGGCCTCACGCGCGGGCGGTGTCCGGAGTGTGGGGTGCTGATCCCGGATCGGTTCGCGGAGGTGTATGAGCAGCGCGAGGATGTGCCGGGTGGGGAGCGGTGGGGGTGAGTCGGCGCGGGTTGTCCGCTTGTTGAAAGCCGAGGGATAAGAATCCCTCGGTTCTCCGTGATCTCGTTGATGTCCAACGACAAACTCGTGGCATGAGGAAGCCTCATACCACGGCACCCGATCAAGACTTCTTGGTCGCCGGGGGCATCAATCCGACCAGCACGCAGATGGCGCCGGCGGCGATGAGCCAGAGGCGCTGGGTCGGGTCGGTCGTCCAGCGGCGCAGGCGTGTGTCGGGGAGGTGGAACGGGTCGATAAGTCTCGGGGCGGGCTCGATGTCGGCGTAGATGTTCGTGTTAGGGGTCCAGTCGTCGCCGGCGAGGATGACCGGGGCCTTGCCCTCGGGGGCGAGGTTGAGCTGCGTCGCTGCCAGGGCGAGGTACAGGCGGTCGTCGCCCTCGTTCAGGGCGTCGAGGTAGGCGCCGTAGGCTTCGAGGCGGTCGGTCTGGGAGTCGCGTCTGGCGATGGCGGCGTCGCGGTGGTGCTCGGCGCGCAGGCGGTCGTCGTGGACGGGGATGAGGACGGTGGCGACAAGCAGGGCGGCGCCGGCGATGCAGTAGAGCCAGCCGGGGTCGAAGGCCTCGATGACGCGCATCGGGACGAGGGGGATGGACGGGGATCGGCGCCGATGGGGGAGCATCGGGGGGTGGATCGGCGATTTTGGTTGTGGGGCGTTGATGATGGGGGGTGCAGTGATTCGTCGTGGTGGAAATCGACTTTGTCGATTACGACCACGGCGCCCTTGGGGATCGCGGCATCCGCCTTCGGCGGATACCACGGCACCGGTATCCGTGAATGCCACGTCGCCGGTCAGATGGGGTTTGGCGGTGTCTGACCCTTGAGGATCGCGGCGACGTTTTCGCAGACGATCTCGGTCATCATCTCGCGGTAGCGGGCGGCGCCGGAGCCGATGTGGGGGGTCAGGGCGACGTTGGGCAGGTCGATGAGGCCGGGCGCGGGGTGGGGCTCGTTCTCGAGGACGTCGAGGCCGGCGGCGTAGATGGTGTTGCTGCGGAGAGCCTCGACGAGTGCGGCCTCGTCGATGATGGCGCCTCTTGCGGTGTTGATGAGGACGGTGCGGGGCTTCATCGAGGCGAGACGCTGTGCGTTGATGAGGTGTCGCGTCTCGGGGGTGAGGGGGCAGTGG
This sequence comes from Phycisphaeraceae bacterium, assembly GCA_020639135.1. Lineage (GTDB taxonomy): Bacteria > Planctomycetota > Phycisphaerae > Phycisphaerales > UBA1924 > JACKHE01. The sequence goes on along the minus strand of JACKHE010000001.1, from coordinate 344,238 downwards.
ATGGAGACGAAGTCGGCCTCGCGCAGGCCAGCTTCGAGATCGACGCGGCGGGCGTTGAGGGGGGCGTTCTCCCAATCGCGGTGGCGGCGGCGGGAGGTGTAGAGGATGCGCATGCCCCAGCCGAGGGAGCGGAGGGCGACGGCCATGCCGATGCGCCCGGCGCCGATGATGTGGAGCGTGCGTCCGGCGATGTCGAGGCCCAGGAAGTCGCCCATGCCCATGAGGCCGTGCTCGGCCCAGCCACCCCGGCGGACGAAAGGGTCGAGCTCGGGGAGGCGCCGGGCGGCCGCGAGGAGGAGTGTCCAGGCGATGTCGGCGGTGCCCTCGGTGGTGGCCTCGGGTGTGTTGCAGACGGTGACCCGGCGGCGCGCGCAGGCGGCGGTGTCGATGTTGTCGTAGCCGACGGCATAGTTGACGACGGCGCGGAGGCGTCCGCCGGCGGCGTTGAGGAAGGCGTCGTTGACCTCGTCGTGGAACATCGAGACGACGACGTCGATGGGGGCGTGCTCGCGGAGGAAGCGGTGGAGGTCGGGCTGGTGGGGGAAGCCCTTGTCGGGCCCGATGACGACGTCGGCGCCCATCGCGGCGATGGTGTCGTAGGCGCCGGGGGTCTGCCTGGTGACGACGACCTTGGGGGGATCGGCGGCGGGCATGGTCAGGAGTTGGAGGCGGCGGGTTGCGCCGGATTTGTGGCCGGTTCGGGCGGGGGCGCGGCGGGGTCGGCGCGCATGAAGAGGGGGTCGCCCTTGGTGATGGTGGCGCCGGGCCGGAGCAGGCCCCAGGCGCAGGCGGACTCGAAGGTCTGCCCGGGCTCGACGGGGGAGGAGAACCGTGCGAGGAGATCGGCCATCTTCGTCGGCATCGCCGGGGCCAGGACCACCGCGGCGATGCGCAGCGCCTCGGCGGCGGTGTAGAGGATGTGCCCGACGAGTTTCAGGTTCGCGGGGTCCTTGGCGAGCTTGAAGGGCTCGGTCTCGTGGATGTAGCGATCGACGGCGTTGGAGAGCGCGAGGCCCTCGGCGATAGCGCGTTCCAGATCGATCGCGCCCATGCAACTGGCGACGCGGGCGGCGACGCCCCCGGCGAGGCGTTGGGGCTCGCCGACTTCTTCTTCGGGGTCGGGCGCGGGGCAGGCGCCGTCGAAATACTTGGCGATCATGTTGGCGACGCGGCTGCTGGCGTTGCCGATGCCGTTGGCGAGGTCGGCGTTGTAGGTGTCGATGAAGCGGGCGTGGGCGAAGTCCGCGTCGGTGACGCCCATGGGGCCCTGGGTGAGCAGGTAGTAGCGCATGGCGTCGCCGCCGAAGGCGTCGTTGTACGCGCGGATGGTGGGGAGGTCGATGAAGTTGCCCAGGGACTTGGACATCTTCGTGCCCTCGCGGATCCAGTAGGAGTGCGCGTACACGCACTTCGGCAGTTCCTCGCCCAACGCCATGAGCATGCAGGGCCAGATGACGGCGTGGAACCAGAGGATGTCCTTGGCGATCAGGTGAACGTCCGCGGGCCAGTAGCGGCGGCGGCCGGGGGTGTCGGGGCAGGTGGGGATGGTCAGGTAGTTGAAGAGGGCGTCGATCCAGACGTACACGCGATGGGTGTCGTCTCCCGGGATGTACACGCCCCAGTCGTCGTCGTCGGGCCCGACGGCGCGGGAGATGGGGATGTCGTTGAGGCCGGTCCGGATCCGGCCCAGCACCTCGTTGCGGCGGGCCTCCGGCCTGATGAAGTGCGGATTGGCCTCGATGTGCGCGAGGAGGCGGTCCTCGTATCTGCTGAGCCGGAAGAAGTAGTTCTGCTCGGTGCGCTTCTCGAGGGGCCTGCCGGTGACGGGGGAGTTGTAGTTGTTCTCTCGCGCGACGTTCTCGGTGATGTACTCCTCTTGGGAGGCGTCGTACCAGCCCTCGTAGTCGCCGAGGTACACGTCTCCCGTCTTCATCAGCTGCGTGATGAAGCGTGTGACGCCGTCCTTGTGGCGCTGCTGGGTGGTGCGGACGAAGTCGTCGTTGGTGTAGCCCAGCTCGGCGAAGGCGGCCTGGAATGCGTTGGCGTTGATGTCGGCCCACTCGATGAAGGGCTTGCCTCGTTCTTTGGCGGCCTGGGCGACCTTGTCGGCGTGCTCGTCGGTCCCGGTCAGGAAGAAGACGTCCTCGCCGGCGAGGCGGTGGAACCTGGCGAGGGTGTCCGCCACGAGTGTGGTGTAGGCGTGGCCGATGTGCGGGCGGTCGTTGACGTAGTAGATGGGGGTGGTGACGTAGAACTTGCCTGGGTTGGCTGGGGTGTCGTTGGGCATGGCTGGCCGATTGTATTGGCGCTGCTGTGGCGGCGGCGGATGAGGCCGATGCAGGCGCCGGTGGAGGCAATGAAGAGCGTGGGCTCGCCGATGTTGGCGAGGCTGGGCGCCCAGGCGCCGACGAGCAGCAGGATGATGTCGGCCCCGGCGGCGCCGAACCCGACGAGACAGGCGAGGATGATCAGGGCGCTGGCGGAGGGGCCTGTTTCATCGGCGATGGCGGTGAACATCGCCGGTCAGAGCTCGGCGCTGACGGGTTTGGGGCCGAGCGTGCAGCAGGTCATTACGCCGAGGTCGCGTGATGCGAGGTAGCCGTTGAGCTGGTCGAGCGTGACGCTGTCGATCTCCTCGATGAGGTGTTCGAGCGTCCGTGGGGCGCCGAGGCGGTGGACATCGCGCGCGATGGTCATGGCGCGGTTGGAGGTGGACTCGCCGGACATGACGACGCGTGACTTGAGTCCGATCTTGGCGCGGTCGAGCTCCTCACGGGTGACGGCGCCGGCGGGGGTGTTGATCGTTCGGAGCTGCTCGAGCAGGACGGCTGCGGCCTCGTCGGCCTTGTCGGGGGTGGTGCCGACGTAGGCGACGGTGCGCCCGAAGTCGCGTTCGGCGGCGTAGGAGGCGTACACGGAGTAGCAGAGACCTCGTTTCTCTCTGACCTCGGTGAAGAGCCGGCCCGACATGCCGCCCGAGAGGACGGCGGTGGCGATGCGTTCGAGCGCGAAACCGGGGTCGCTCGCGCCCGGGCTGTCGTGGGCGACGGCGATCTGGGTCTGGTTGGTGTCGTCGCTTTCGTGGTGGAGCCCCCGGCTTGTCGGGGCGCCCCACGCGACGGCGGCGGCACGGCCGCCCCAGCCCTGGAGGAGCGCGTTGCAGCGATCGGCGACGGCGCCGGGGTCGATCGCGCCGGCGCAGGCGAAGATCGAGCCGACCGGGAGCGCGGTGGCGTGCCAGTGGTTGAAGAGGTCGTCGCGTGTGACGGCGCTGAGGCCCGCGATGGTCCCGAGGTTGGATCGGTTGATGGGGGCGGGGGCGTGGTGGAGCTTGAGGGAGCGCATGACGCGCTCCTGGGGATCGTCGTCGAGCGCTTCGATGGACTGGATGGCGAGGTCGCGGACGGGTTCGATGGATTCGGCGTCGCAGCGCGGGGCCCGGATCATGTCGATGATCAGCGGCAGCGCCTCGTTGACCCGGGAGCCGAGCATGGTGAAGCCCAGGCGCTGGAAGAACGTCTCGGGGGAACCCCCGGACTGGACGCCGAGCTTGTCGAGGGCGTCGGCGTGCTGGCGGGAGTCGCGCTCGCCCGCGCCCCGGAAGAGCAGCTCGGACCACATGGCGGCGATTCCCAGACGATTTTCGGGTTCGATGGCGGTCCCGCTGGGGATGAGGACGGTGAGCGCGGCGGACTGGGCGCCGGCGATTGGTTCGGCGACGAGCGCAGAGCCGCAGTCGAGCGGGATGAGCTGCGGTCCCGAGATCGATGTTGATCCGGTGGTGGCCTGAGGCATGGGCGCGCCTTCCGCGGTGGCGTTGATCGGTGGTTCTCGGACGCTGCGAGCCTGAATCCGGAGGTCCGGGAAGGAGTGTAGCCGGGGGCCTGGTGCGCCGCAGGATCGGTGCAATCGTTGTGATTTCGGCATGTTCAGGGCAAATCCGTGAAATGAGCGGTGTCGGCATCGGGTGAAGCCGATCTTCAGGGTGACCATGAAGCGCTTGCTTGACATTACGTTGGTGGTGCTGATCGCTTCGGTGCTGATCGGCGGAGTGATGTGGTCGCGCGCCGAGCGGCGCGAGGTCTCGGCGATCGAAGGGACGCGGAGCGCGCTGAGCCAACTGGAGCGGGAGATCCGTCTCCGTTCGGGCACGGGCAACGCGGAGCTGAACGCCAGGGGATGGCCGGTCCGCGTCGAGGCGTCGTGGTTCCAGGGCGAGGCGCCGCGGAACTTATTGCTCAGCGACGATCACCCGTGGATGGAGATCGCGCCGCCAGCGGATGCGATGCTGGAGCACCCCCGGACCCGGATCGCGATCGATCGATCGACGGCGTCGTTCTGGTACAACCCGGCGAACGGAATCATCCGTGCGCGGACGCCTGCCGGGGTGTCGGACAAGCGGACGACCGAGGTGTACAACGAGGTGAATTCCACGTCGCTGTCGTCAATTTTCGGTGATATGGGCGTTCCCGGGCAGCCGATCCTGGCGATCGGCGGGCGGGAGGAGCCCCGGGAGCAGACCGCCCTTGTCGGCGAGCTCGACGACTCGATGTTCGGCCCGGTCGAGCACGCGCCGCAGCGGAACTGAACGCCGGGCGCGGCGTCGTCCGGGCGGATCCGGGCCGACGTTGCGAGGGCGGGGAGCCGCGGCTTGTGCGGAAGAATGTTGAAGCGCTTGCATTTTTTCCACCGATAGCGGTATAACCACACCGGCTTTGTGGCTGAAGCGGCGCGCGTGCGCCGCGCACCCACCACCTCAAGCTCCGAAGCTCCGAGGTCGAACAGACAGTTGGAGAAACAAGCCATGGCGAAGAAACGTGCCACTCGTAAGAAGGCGGCTCGCAAGAAGGCGACCCGCAAGAAGGCAACACGTCGGAAGGCGACGCGCAAGAAGTCAACCGCGAAGAAGGCGACCCGTCGCAAGGTGACTCGCAAGAAGGCGACGCGGAAGAAGGCCACTCGCAAGAAGGCGACCCGCAAGAAGGCCTCTCGCAAGAAGGCCACGCGCAAGAAGGCGACGCGGAAGAAGGCCACTCGCAAGAAGGCGACCCGCAAGAAGGCTTCTCGCAAGAAGGCCACGCGGAAGAAGGCGACCCGCAAGAAGGCGACCCGCAAGAAGGCTCGCCGCAAGACTCGCAGGAAGAAGACCAGCAGCAAGGCGATGCCGAGCATGTGAACGCCGGACCGTGGCGGCGCTGATGGCGCCTGCCCGGCGGGCTGCATGGCCGAGCTCCGGCCATCGCGGGTCGTCGGCGGCCTCATGGATCGGCGTCGTCGCCATTCGGCGGGTCAGACGAACAGACACAAAGCCCCCGGGGCCGGTCGACGGGCCGGCCCCGATCTTTTTTTGGCCCGGCCCGGATCGTCAGCCGAAATCTGGGGCGGTATGCTGCCCCGGCGCCGGCGTGCCGGCCAGGTCTTCACATCAGTCGCTCATGGCGTTGCGCGCCGACCCTCCCGGGGTGAACCCGGTCGGGTCCCGGGCGCGGCGCGACCCGGAAAGGACGTGCGGAAATGACCCACATCATCGCAGAGCCCTGCGTCGGGACGAAGGACACCGCTTGCGTGGATGTCTGCCCGGTCGATTGCATCCACCCGACCAAGGACGACGAGGATTTCGGCAAGGAGGACATGCTCTACATCGAGCCCGACACGTGCATCGACTGCGGGCTGTGTGTCGATGAGTGCCCGGTCAAGGCGATCTTCCCCGAGGAGGACCTCCCGGAAGAGTGGTCGAAGTACATCCAGCTCAACATCGACTACTACGAGCGGCGCGGCTGATCGCCGCCGCGAACTCCGCCGAGTCACCAACGAACAACACCGCCCCGGAGGGCGGTGTTTTTTTTCGATGCGTCGTAATCGGGCCCGGGGTTCAGGCGGCGTCTTCCTTGTCCTGGTAGCGGTCGAAGGTCCTGACGCCGGCGGGGGTGTCGGGTTTCTCGGTCCAGTCCTCGACGCTGGGCAGACGCAGGCTCATGTTCTGCGTCTTGCGGTAGCCGAGCAGGCGGACGACCTCGAGGACGTCGGTCCAGGTGGGGAAGGTTTTGCCGTTGACTTTCTTGAAAGCCTCGATGGCGCTGACGAAGAGGAACTGCTCGGAGGTGAGCTCGCCCTCCTCGGCGGCCTTGGCGAAGTCGGGGAGGCGCTTGCCGGCGCCCCTGCGGCGTTCGAGGCCCGAGTGATGGATGCCGCCGGGGGCGAAATCGCGGCGGTCGATGCCGCTGCGGCGGTCGATGACATCGCGCCGGGGCGGTGTCTTATCGGGCTGTTCCTGCGGGCTCGGTTCGTGATGGCTCATGGCTCGGTGCGCTCCGCGTCGCCCGTCGCCTGCCGCCGACCGGGCGTGTTTCAGAGATCGTCGTCGTCCTCGTCATCCTCCTCGTCGTCGTCCTCGTCGAGGTAGATGCCGTCGTCGTCGTCATCGTCGTCTTCTTCGTCTTCGTCCTCGCCGAGGTCGTCCTCCTCGTCGAGCAGGTCGTCCTCTTCATCGTCGAGAAAGGGCTCGTCCTCGTCCTCGTCGTCCCAGAGATCGTCGTCGTCCTCGTCGGGATCGTCCGAGTCGTCGTCATCGTCATAGTCGTAATCGTCTTCGTCTTCGTCATCATCGTCGTAGGCGACGGGCTCCTGGGGCGAGTGCGCCCCGGGCCGGGCGCCGGGCCGGTCGTTCTCGGGCGTAGCGGTCAACCCGGAGCTGAGCGTGAAGGTGTCGGGTTGCCCGGGCTCGGCGACGGCGATCAGAACATCGTTGTGCGTCATGGTCGTGACTCTCTTTTCGGGGAGCCGATCGCGGCGCCCACCGCGACGACCCGCTCCCGTCAGCGCGGTACACTACTGCCCTGCGCTGGCCTGTCAAACCGGGCCGACGCTCGGGCGTCCGGCCGTGTGCGGGCCCCCGCGCCCGGCCGGCTGAACTCCCCGAATCGATGACGCATCACACCATCCATCAGGGCTCCGATGAACGGTTCAACCCGGTCGCGGGCGTGCTCGCGTACCTGCTCCCGGGGCTGGGGCACTGGTACCTGGGTGAGGCCCGCCGGGGGGTCCTGATCGGCGTGGGCGTGCTGTGGCTGTTCTTCGGCGGCGTGCTGATCGGCGGGATCGACTCGGTGGACCGGGTCGAGGATAAGTGGTGGTTCGTCGGGCAGGCGGGCGTCGGGCCCGTGGCGTTCGCGGTGGACCTGGTCCACCAGTCTCAGTTCAAGATCGAGGACGAGGATGGCACGCGGGTGACGCCGCCCCCGGGGCCCGATGCGCGGATCTCGAAGTCGATCGGGCACGCGAACGAGATCGGATCGCTGTTCGGGGCGATCGCGGGGATGCTCAACGTGATGTGCGTGATCGATGCGTTGTGGCGGCCGCGCACCGAGCGCCGCGCGGTCCCCCAGAGCGGGGCGGCGGCGTGATGTCCTGGATGCTGGCGTACACGCCGATGCTGGACCCGATGCCGCTGCGCCACGGGACGTGGTGGCTGACGCTGCTGCCGCTGGCGCTGGGGATCTCGATCGTTTACAAGGCGATCAAGATCGACGACATGCGGAGGTACCCGAAACAGGTCGCGATGATGACGACGCAGATCGTGGTCGTGATGATCATGCTCGCGATCGGGATCCAGATCGTCGTGGGCTGGGTGGAGCCGCTGCTGAGCTCGTAAGGGCCTGGGTATCAGCCTGTTCGGCTGGCTGCGCCGGGCTCTGGCGGGCCGGCGGGATCAAAGAAACTCCGGAAAATCAGGATCGCCGCGCCGGGATCGCGCGCCGTGGTCGCTCCCCGTGGTGAGGCATCCCTGCCCGGCGCTGGACGCGGCTGCGTGGTGAACCGCGGCGCCGAGGCCGAACGAGTTCTGAAAGGAGAAACCCATGATCCTCACCAGCATCGTCGCCGCAAGCGCGCTCAACGCCGCGGTCGTCGGCCAGACCGGCGAGAACTACTGTCACCTGACGTGGGACAAGCAGTGCTGTCCCGTTCCCGGCTGCGACGTCGGGATCGCGCCGGGCATCCTGACCATCTGCAACGAGAAGCCCGACGCCGCGGAGTTCATGTGGCAGCTCGTGGACGTCTCGGGGATGGGCCTGCAGTTCATGCCGGCGAGCGGCATCGCGGCGCCCGGGAACACCCCGACCGGCGTGGTCGAGCCCTGCATCGACATCCCGTTCACGGTGATCTGCCCCCCCAACTTCCCGTTGGGCGGGGTCGCGGATTACCAGGCGATCGTGACGAAGATCTCGACCGGCGAGACGTTCACGTGCTTCGGCAACGTCCGCAACGTGAGCGACTGGAAGATCGACACGACGGGCGACCCGGTAATCGATGTGCCGATGCCGCGCCCCGGCGATGTGGCGACCCCGGTGCGTGCGAACCTGACGGTGAGCAACATCGGCTCCAGCGGCAAGGACGGCGTGACGATCTTCGCGGTCCCGATGGGCGGGTTCGACGTGATGCCCTCGCAACTGTTCATCCCCCCGACGCCCCCCGGGACGCAGTTCGCCGTCGATTCGTTCTTTGACATCTGCTACGGGCAGAACAGCAGGGGCGTCATTCCCGGGCAATCGATGATGGGCGATGTCCTCCTCGAGATCGACACGACCGGCGACGGGCTGCCCGATACGGTGATCGGATCGCTGACCGTGCGGGCACTGCCGCCGTCGTCGGCGCCCTGCCCCGGCGATCTCAACGGCGACGGCGTCGTGGACACGGCGGACCTGGGCATCCTGCTCGGGGCCTTCGGGACGCTGTGCCCCTGAGTTGACCCCGGACCATCTGCGGTGAATCAAGACAGCGGGACGCTCCGGCGTCCCACTGTTTTTTTCGCGTTGTGTTCGCGGCGAAAAAAACCCATGAAAACACCTGAAAACGAGGGTGATGCTAGAGAATGCTTGTGGTTTTTGAGGACGGAGCGATGATGGGGGTTTGGTCGTCGTTTCGGTTGGGGATTGTCATTCCCGGCGGTGACCGGCTCTACACACCATGGATCAAGGGGAATCACGCAATGATCGGGATTCATTTCTTTGCAGCGGGCGCACTCGGCGCCGCGTCGCTCGCCGGCCCTGCCGGGATGGGGACGAACACCTGTCACCTCACCTGGGACAAGCAGTGCTGCCCGGTGCCGGGCTGCGCGACCTCGATCGCGCCGGGGGTGCTCACGATCTGCAACGGCAAGGACGTCGGTGCGGAGTACAACTGGACGCTGACGGACATCTCGGGGATGGGTCTGTCATTCATGCCGTCGAGCGGGTTCACCGGGTTGAATCCCGGGGAGTGCATCGATCTGCCGTTCACGGTGATCTGCCCGCCGAACTTCCCGCTGGGCTCGGTCGCCGATTACGAGGCGCGGGTGACGAAGGTCTCGACGGGTGAGACGATCTCGTGCTTCGGGAACGTGCGCAACATGAGCGATTTCAAGATCGACCCGCCGGTGCCCGTTGTTCCCGTCGCGGTTCCGGCTGACATCAGTGTGCCGGCGCCGAGGACCGAGGTCCGGTTGTCGGTGAGCAACATCGGCTCCAGCGGCAAGGACGGCGTGAGCCTGTACGTCGTGCCGATGGGCCAGTTCGCGGTCGATCCGCCGGTGCTGCCGCTGCCGCCGATCGCGGCTGGCGCGTCGATCTCGGACTGCCGCTACGAGGTCTTCTTTGACATCTCGCTGCTCCGTGGCGCCCCGCCTCAGCAGACCATGGGGGACGTCCTCTACATGCTCGACACGACCGGCGACGGCGTCGCCGACACGGTGATCGGCTCGCAGACTGTCCGCGGTGTCCCGCAGGCGGCGCCCTGCCCCGGCGATCTCAACGGCGATGGCGTCGTGGACACGGCGGACCTGGGCATCCTGCTCGGGGCCTTCGGGACGCTGTGCCCCTGATCCACGCGTGATCCCGGATCACGCCGACATCATCCAGTTAGCGCAGCGGCGGGGTATTTTCCGTGGCCCCGCCGCTGTTTTCGTGGATGCCAGGGATCGACGCGGCGCCCGGGGATTGACCCGGGTGTGGGGTGGGCGCACGATACACGGCACGCCCGCACCCGCTCCGGGCGATCACCTCAAATAGTGGAGGCTCATCTCATGGGCATGATCAGCGAGTTCAAAGAGTTTGCGATGCGCGGAAACGTCATGGACATGGCGGTCGGCATCATCATCGGCGGCGCCTTCGGAAAGATCGTCAGTTCGTTCGTGGCGGACGTCGTGATGCCGCCGATCGGGATGCTCACCGGAGGGGTTGACTTCTCCGAGATCAAAATCCCGCTGGGCAAGGCCTCGACCGACCCGGCGACCGGCGCGGTGACCGAGGCGGTGACGATGAACATCGGTGTCTTCGCGAACACCGTGATCGATTTCGTCATCGTCGCCTTCGCGATCTTCATGATGATCAAGATCATGAACTCGGCGAAGCGCAAGGAGGAGGCGGCGCCCGCGGCGCCCCCGGGACCCTCGAAGGAGGAGGTCCTGCTCACCGAGATCCGCGACGCGATCCGGGCGAAGTGAGCGGTCGGGCAGTACGGCAGGCAATATGCTTCTCATTCAGGGCGCCATTGGCGCCTTTTTTTATTCCAACTTCTGCGGATCTTCCATTACCATCGGCGGATCTGGTCCCGATACGGGGCTCGGCTCTGTATTTCGAGGAGGAGGTCCGGGATGGCTTTCAGAATCACTTCGAATCCTTGGTTGATCGGTAGTGTCTTCGTGGTCGGTCTTGTCTCTGGCGCCCAGGGGCAGGTCGAACTGCACCGGCTGGAGCCCGAGCTCGACGGCGGGTCGCACTCCTACGGTGCGCACGTCGCTGTCGATGGCAATCTCGTCATCGTGGGGGATCCATTTGACGACGACGAAGGCAATAACAGTGGCTCGGTGAGTGTCTACGACGCGAGTTCGAGACACCGTCTGTACGAGATCTATCCGGCGGACGGAGGCATCGCTGACACGCTGTTCGGAAGCCACGTTGACGCGAGAAACGGGATTCTGGTGATCGGCCGGGAAACGGAAAATGTGGTCGGATCATATTCAGGATCAGTGTATCTGTATGATCTTTTGAACAAGACGGAACTGTTCAAAATCACACCTTCCAACGGCGCCTCGATGGATCGGTTCGGGTTTCGTGTCGCCACCGACGGGTCCAAGGCGGTGATCGGGGCTCAAGGCCAGAAGGCCTACATCTTCGATGTCGCGACCGGGACCGAGGACTTTGTCCTGGTCCCGAGCGTGTCTGGGGGGCAGTTCGGATGGTCGGTCGGTATCGATGGGAATCTGGCGATCGTCGGCGCTCGCACGCAGCCGGCGCTCCTGCAGGGCGTTGCGTACCTGTTCGATGTATCGACCGGGCTGGAGCTGTTCCAGCTTGTTTCGGACGACATCGCGATCGGCGATGTGTTCGGGACAGCCGTCGCTGTCGGTGGCGGACGCGCATATGTCGGAGCTCCGAACGAGGACGAGGGCGGCAACGACAGCGGCGCGGTCTATGTCTTCGACACGACCACCGGCGAGCAGCTTGACAAGCTGATCGCTTCGGATGCGGCGGGTGGCGAGGGGTTCGGCAGTTCGCTGTGCCTCGACGGGAACCGGTTGTATGTCGGGGCGCCATCCGATGTTGGCCCTAATGGACAGACGGGCTCGGTGTACCTGTTCAACGTGACGACACGGGAAGAGGTTCTCAAGTTCTTTGCCGCCGACGGGCTTTCCGGCGACTTGTTCGGCTCCGCGATCGCGGCAGATGGCGACATCGCGGCCATCGGGGCGGAGGCCGCCGATCCCCCAGGCGGAGCGAATCAGGGCGTCACCTATGTGTATGACGTGGCGCTGCCGCTCTCGATCACCGCGCAGCCGGTCTCGGCGCTGATTGACACCGGGGACCCGGCGCAGGCGATCAGTGTGACAGTCGACAGCGCGGTATCGCCAGTGAGTTATCAGTGGCGGCGGGACGGCGCGCCCATCCTCCCCGGGCCGGAGGCCTCCGGCGAGACGACAGACACGCTGACACTCTCCTCTGTGCTGATGAATCGCGCGACGTACGACGTGGTGGTCACGAATGCGCTGAATTCGGTGGTCAGCAGCGCCGCAGTGCTGGGGGTGCGGAATGCATTTCCCGCAGACCTCAACGGCGATGGGATCGTTGACACGGCGGACCTGGGCATCCTGCTCGGGGTCTTCGGCGCGACCGGTCCATGATGCGGCCCGGATTATCTGTTGATGGAGAAAAAACCCGGCCCACAAGGCCGGGTTTTTCATTGAAGTGGAGCCGATCGGGATCGAACCGACGACCTCTTGCATGCCATGCAAGCGCTCTCCCAGCTGAGCTACGGCCCCTGCGTTCTCGTTGTCGCCGCCCCGGGTGTGTTTCGGCACGATCCGCGGCGGGCTACAAGAGTAGTGCGGGTTTCGGGGGGGTCAAGGGGATTGGTCCCGATTGGGAGCCCCGGCGGGAAGGTCTAGGATGTGGTGATGGCCCGTCGGACGCTTCATGACCGGTATTACAAGCAGGCCAAGGCCGAGGGGTACGTCGCGCGCTCGGCGTACAAGCTGCTGGAGATCAACCAGAAGAAGCGGTTGATCCGAAAGGGGGACCGGGTGCTGGATCTGGGCTGCGCCCCCGGGGCGTGGGTCCAGGTGGCTCTGGAGATCGTGGGCCCCGGCGGGTCGGTGGTGGGGCTGGATCTGCAGCGGGTCCGCCACGGATTCGGCGAAAACGCCGTCACCATCGAGGGGGACGCGGAACAGATCGAGGCATCGCGGCTCACCGGGGCGGGGGTGGCGGAGCCGAGACTCTTCGATTGCGTGCTGTCGGACATGGCGCCCTCGACAGGAGGCGGGGCGGGGGGATCGGGGGATCACTTTCTGTCGGTCCGGCTGTGCGAGGCGGTTCTGGGGCTGACGCCGGGCGTTTTGAAGCCCGGCGGGAACGTGGCGATGAAGGTCTTTGAGGGCGAGGCGTACAAGGGCCTGCTGGACCGGACGGCGGGGATGTTCGAGAAGGTGAAGGGGTTCAAGCCCTCCGCGAGCCGGGACGCCTCACGGGAGATCTATATCGTGGCGCACGGATTTCGGAAGTCCTGAAATCACAGTATGTTGAGGATTTGTTTGGAAAAGTGCCCGCGATCAGCCGGATTGTATTTGACAAATCATTTTGTCCATTCAATGATAGCGGCATGGGACACCCTGCTCGGCAGCTTGATTCGGCGGGCGAGTTGACGCTGATCGACGACCCGGCGCGGGCGGCGGTGGCGCTGAACCCGATTCGTCGGCGGCTGCTGGGAGCGCTGGATGAGCCGGATTCGGCGTCGGGTCTGGCTCGCCGTCTGCGCCTGCCGCGGCAGAAGGTGAACTACCACCTGCGCGAGCTGGAGCGTGCGGGGATGGTCGAGGCGACCGGGGAGACCCGGCAGCGGCGCGGTTGCCAGGAACGGATCGTGCGTGCGGTCTCGACGGCGTACCTGATCGACCCCTCGGCGCTGGGTCTGGGCAGCGCGCCGGACCCGGATTCGATGAAGGACCGGTTCTCGTCGGGGTACCTCATCGCGCTGGCGGCGCGGGCGATCCGGGACGTGGCGCTGCTGCGCCGGCGCGCCGGAATCGTCGGGAAGAACCTCCCCACGTTCTCCATGCACGCGGACCTGAAGTTCGGGTCGCAGCGGGCGCTGCACGCCTTCACCGAGGACCTGGCGAGCAGCGTGGCGCGGTGCATTGCGCGGCATCACGAGGCAGACAACACATCGGGTGAGAGCCGGGAGTTCCGGTTCTTCGTCGGGTCGTACCCGGCGGTCACGAAATCGCAGGAAGAGGCGGACGCCGAGGCGAGGGCGCACCGGCGGCGTCAACAGCAAGACAGCGAGGAACCATCATGAGCGCATCGAAAACAACGACGGCCAAGGGTCGGACGGCGGAGCTGGAGTTCGAGATCAACGCGGGCGTGGAGGACGTCTGGGCGGCGATCACGGAGGCGGAGCACCTGATGAACTGGTTCCCGCTGACTGCGGAGGTCGAGCCGGGGCCGGGGGGCTCGATGCTCATGACGTGGGGTGACGCGTTCAAGGGGGAGTGCCGGATCGAGGTGTGGGAGCCGAACATGCGGCTTCGCACGACGTTCCTGGACAGCCCCAACAGCGAGGGCGAGCCGATGCGCACGTACGTGGACTACTACCTCGAGGGCAGGGGCGGCGTGACGACGCTGCGGCTGGTGCACTCGGGGTTCGGAGAGGGGGCGGCGTGGGACACGCTGTACGACGCGGTCTCTCGCGGGTGGGCGGCGGAGCTGCGCAGCCTTCGGCACTACATCGAGAACCACTTCGGCAGGCGCCGGGCCGTGGCGTGGGTGGTGCAGCCCTTCGAGTCTTCGGAGTCGGAGGTGTGGTCGAAGCTGGTGAGCGATCGCTGCCTGGGGCTGAAGGGGCTTGATTCGCTCGGGCAGGACGATCGGTATCACGCCGACGGTCCGGCGCTGGGGTCGATCAGCGGGAGGGCGCTGCTGGTGGAGAAAGATGGGGCGTTCGCCGGGACGATCGACGAGCTCAATGACGGGTATTTCCGCATGGAGATCGAACACTGCTCGGGGCCGGGCCCGAGCGTGTGGTTCTGGGTGTCGGGGTACGGCGTGCCGCAGTCCGAGATGGACGGGCTGACGGAGCGGATCAAGCGGACACTCGGGTCGCTGATCTCGTGACGCGTGGGTCATCCGGGCGGAGGGTTCATCGATTAGGATGCGGTGAACCCCTGCATTGACCGGAGGCGCACCGATGGATCAGAACGCGATGATTGAGGCGTGGCGCAAGGCGAGCTCGCCGGGCGCGATGCACGAGCGGCTGGAGCCGTTGATCGGGACGTGGGACACGCAGACGCGCGTGTGGTTCGGCCCGGGCGATCCGATCGTCACGAAGACGCGGGTGACGAAGGAGTGGGCGCTCGGCGGGCGGTTCGTGCTCCAGGACTACGCCGGCGAGGAGACGTCGATGGGCCGATTCTTCGGCATGGGTCTGCTGGGGTACAACAACATCTCCAAGCGGTATCAGTCGGTCTGGATGGACACGATGAGCACGGCGATGCTGATCCAGACTGGGGACTGGGTGGGCGAGGCGCTGACGCTGGTCGGGGATCAGCACGAATCGATCAGCCTGGGGATCGTGCGTGTGCGCTCGGTGACTCGGATCGTGTCGGACGACCGGCACACCTTCGAGAACTTCGTCACGGGCCCCGACGGGAAGGAGATGCGCACGCTGGAGGTGGTTCACTCGCGCGTCTGAGCGGTGGCGTTCGTCGGGGGCGGGGCGTCGAAGAAGACTTCGGCCTGCCGGCCCGCGGGGCCGTGGTCGGCGTTGTCGATCTCGATGCGCACCAGGCGAGTGCCGCTGGAGGCGTCGGCGACGAGCGCGAGGTGCTTGATGGCGCCCTCGATCACCGGCGCGTCGGGGTCATCGACGTAGCGGACCCAGGCCGGATCGCCCACGCGCAGGTTCAGCGTGCGGGTGGTGGGGGTGTAGGCGTCGATCCAGAGGCGGTCGGTGGCGACGAGCCTGGCGATGACCTCGAAGGCCTCGACGGTGTCGCCCTCGGCGACGACGACGGCGTCGATCACGCCGTCGATGGCGGCGGTGAGCTCGCGCTGCGCGTGGGCGGCCTGGGCCTGCTGCAGCTCGAGCTCGGCCTCGCGCTGGCGCTGCCTGTAGAGCTCGAGCGTGAGCAACGCGGCTTTGGTGTCGAGCTCGGCTTCCTGGAGCTCGAACGTGGCGCCGGCGTTGAGTTCGTGCGCGCGGCGGACGCCGGCCTCCTTGACCTTGGCGAGCTCGTATGCGGCCTCGGCGCGTTCGATCTCGATCGTGCTCTGGGCGCGGGTGCGGAGGAGTTCGACGCGCGCGGCGGATTCGGCGCGTTCGAGGACGATCAGGGGCTGGCCGCGCTGGACGCGATCGCCGGGCTCGACGAGGGTCTGCGCGACGCGGCCCGGAACGGGGAAGGCGAGGCGGAGGTCCTGGCTGGCTCTGGTGACGGCGCGGATGGTGGGCTCGGGTCGATCCGGCGCGGGTCCGTGCGCGTTCGAGGGAGACGCGGCGGCGGCGGACAGGAGCAGGCAGCAGGCGGCGAGATTCCGCGTGATGACGTGGACGGTGGGGCGCCGGGTTCGCATCTGGCAATCTCCTGCGAGGGGTCCTGCTACGATAGCAACGCGATAAGAGCCGGTGAGCACGAGGATTGCGACCGGGCCGAGGTCGCGTCGAGCACGGCGTTGACTGCAGAAAGGCCCGGAAAGCCCGGGAATCCTGCATCGGCGTTCTGGAGCGGCTCGGCCAGAGGCCGATACTGAATGACACCGGCCGGGATGGGCCGGATTCGTTGATCGAGCGTCCATCGAATGACTGTTGCCACCTGATATGCCCCCGATGACGGACAACCCACCGATCCAGACTCCGGACGCCGAGGCCGGCGGCGATGGGTTCCTGTCGCGGCTGGTCCGGTCGCGGTGCGTCGATGGGTCGGCGGAGGCGGGGGTGGTGTTCCGGATCCGGCTGACGACGGTCGGGGGGGACGAGGGCTCGCAGCCGCTGGAGGGCGACGCAGACATCCTGGCGATCCATCCTGCGATGGCATCGGACTCGGAAGTCCCGGAGTGGGTGCGGTTCGCGGCTCGGGCGTCGTCGCACCGGATCATCGAGGGTGAGCACGCACCGTCGGCGGTCGCGATGAACGCGTCGGCTGACGACGACGAGGAATCGGTGGCGCAGTGGATCGTGACGGTCCCGCTGCGGTTCGGGGTCGGCGCGGCGCCCTCGGCGGTGGCGGCGTTCCTGGTCTCTGCGTCGCGCGATTCGATCGACGGCGTGATGGGTCGGCTCGGTTCGGTTGCGCGGGAGTTCGAGGCGCACGAGCGGGCGCACAGCGTGCAGCCCAGGACGGCGGTCGAGCGGATGAACAACGCGGTGGCGCCGCTGCTGGCGGCGAACGCGCAGGAGCGGTTCTTCGGCGCGGCGGTGGCGGCGTGCAACGAGCTGGAGACGGTCCTGGGCGCGAGCCGGGTGAGCGTGGGGTTCCTGCGTGGCCGGGACATCCGGCTGGGGGCGGTGAGCCACACGGAACGGATCGTGCGATCGATGCGTCTGGTGCGCGACATCGAGAACGCGATGGAGGAGTGTCTGGACCAGGACCGCGAGGTGGTGACGCCGGCGCCGGCGGGTTCGCGCGCTGTGGATCGCGCCGCGAACGAGCTGGCGCGGGCGCACGGGCCGTCGTCGGTGTGCGTGCTGCCGCTGCGGCGTGGGGGCGAGGTCGTCGGGGCGGTGTGCGTCGAGCGCGGCGCGGAATCACCGCTGAATGAGGCGGAGATCGAGTCGGCGCGTCTGGCGTGCGAGCTGGTGGCGCCGAGACTGCACGAGCTGTTCGAGCGGGACCGCTGGGTCGGGGCGCGGGCGGCGGCGTCGGTGCGCAAGTCGGCGTCGTCGTGGCTTGGTCCGACGCACACGTGGGCGAAGCTCGGCGCGATCGCGGGCTTTGCGCTGCTGGCGTTCCTGGTGATCGCGAAGGGGCCGGACCGGGTGCCGGCGCCGTTCTCGCTGCACACGGCGGAATGGCGCGTGGCGCCGGCGCCGTTCGACGGGTACCTGCTGTCGGTTTCGGCGGAGGTGGGCGACCGGGTGCGCGCGGGGGCGTTGCTGGCGGCGCTGGACGCGTCGGGGCTGCTGCTGGAGCGCGCCGAGGCGCAGGCGAGCCTGGACGGCGTGCGCGCCGAGGCGGACCGGTCCCGCGGGGCGGGCAAGGCGGCGGAAGCGCTGATCGCCGAGGCTCGCGCGCGGGAGCTGGAGGCGTCGGTGGCGCTGCTGACGTGGCGGATCGAGCGGGCGACGATCACGGCGCCGATCGACGGCGTGGTGGTGCAGGGCGAGCTGAACGCGATCGTCGGGGCGCCGGTGCGCGCGGGGGACACGCTGTTCGTCGTGGCTCCGATCGATGCGCTGCGCGCCGAGTGCGTGGTGGACGCCTCGCGGATCGCGGACGTGGAGGTCGGCGCGTCGGGGACGCTGGCGACGACGGCCGAGCCCTCGCGCCGGGTGTCGTTCGTGGTGACGCGGATCGATCCGATCGCGTTGGACGAGGAGCGCGGGGGGGGGTTCCGGGTGGTGGCGGAGCTGGAGTCGGCGCCGGGGTGGCTTCGTCCTGGGATGGAGGGCGTGGCGAAGATCGACGCGGGGCGTGCGCGGTACGCGGCGCTGTGGACCAGGCGGCTGGTGGATTGGGTCCGGATGCGGCTGTGGATCTGAACCGGACGTGGTGAGCGAGGCGCGATGGCGAAACACCGCCCGACATTCTCGGAGTCCTGGAGCCGGGTCGCGGAGCTGCGGCCCCGGCTGCGGGCGACGGCGCAGGCGCACCGGCAGTGGTTCCGCTCCCGGGCCTGGTGGGTCGTGCGCGATGCGGCGAGCAACCAGCACTTCCGGCTCAGCGGGCAGGCGTACAACTTTCTCGGGAGGCTCGACGGCCGGCGCACGGTCGGTCAGGCGTGGGCGACGAGCGTCGAGGTTGACGGTGACGACGCGGTGACGCAGCCCGAGGCGCTGGAGTTGCTGGCGAAGCTCTACGACGCGAACCTGCTTTCGACGGACCGCCCGGGCGACGCGGGGGCGCTGCTGGGCCGGAGGCGCAAGCGTGTTTCGCGCGAGTGGAAGGGCCGCCTGCAGAGCGTGCTCTTTGCGCGGATCCCGCTGTTCGATCCCGACGCGCTGCTGACGCGGTGGCGGCCGCTTGTGGGCTGGCTGTTCACACCGGGGGGGCTGGCGCTCTGGGCGGCGGTTGTGCTGGGGGGCCTGCTGACGATGGCGGGTCGGTTCGGGGCGCTGGCGCACGAGGCGGCGGGGGCGCTGGACCCGGACAACCTGGTGTGGCTGTACGCCGCGTACATCGTGATCAAGGGCGTGCACGAGCTCGGGCACGGGTTCGCTTGCAAGCAGTTCGGGCACGCGTCGGGCGGCGAGGGCGAGGTTCACGCGCTGGGGATCGCGCTGCTGATCTTTATGCCGGTCCCGTACGTCGATGCGTCGAGCGCGTGGTCGCTCAAGAGCCGGGCGCAGCGGATCGTGGTGTCGCTGGCGGGTGTGATGGCGGAGCTGGTGTGCGCGTCGGTCGCGGCGGTGGTTTGGGTCTCGACGGGGCCCGGGACGCTGCCGCACGCGCTGGCCTCGAACGTGATCGTGCTGGCGAGCGTCTCGACGCTGCTGTTCAACGGGAACCCGCTGCTGCGGTACGACGCGTACTACGCGCTGTCGGACCTGTTCGACATCCCGAACCTCTGGCAGCGCTCGCGCGAGCAGTTGCACTTTCTGGTCAAGCGGTGCGGCTTCGGGCTGCGGACGGCGTCGTCGCCGGCGTCGGGGCCCGGCGAGGCGGCGGCGCTGTCGGTGTACGCCGCGGCTTCGGGGGTGTACCGCGTCATGCTCTCGGCGGCCATCGTGCTGATGCTGGCGCAGCGGTTCTTCCTCGTGGGCGTGGCGCTGGCGGTGATGGGCGTCGTGCTGTGGGGGGCGGTCCCGCTGGGCCGGTTCGTGCGCTACCTGGCGGTGGACCCGGAGCTATCGCGCGTGCGGGGGCGGGCGCAGCTGGTTTCGGCCGGGACGCTGGCGGTCACGGCGATTGTTGTTGGGATGATCCCGGTCCCGGCGCACGTGCGGCTGGAGGGCGTGGTCGAGCCCGTGCGGCGTCAGGTCGTGCGCGCGGGTGTGGACGGGTTCCTGGGATCGGCGGTTGAGAGCGGGGAAGCCGTGCGCGACGGGGACCGCGTCGCGCTGCTGGAGAGCGCGGAACTGGACGCCGCCATCGCTCGGGCGACGGCGCAGCTGGAGCAGTCAAGGCGGAGCCTCGACGCGGCGCTGGCGCAGGACCCGTCGGCGGCGCCGGGGCGCCGGCAGCGGATCGCGGCGATCGAGACGGGGCTGGACCGGCTGCGGCAAGATGAGGCGGCGTTGGAAGTCGTGTCGGACATCGACGGGGTGTGGGTGGCGCCGACGCTCGGGGACCGCGTCGGCGCGCATGTGGCGCGGGGACAGGCGCTGGGCGAGATCGCGTCGCTCGATGCGCTGCGCGTTCGCGCGGAAGCGGATCAGGCGGGCGTGGGCTCGCTGTCGGCGCTGGGGGACCGGCTCGATGCGGAGGCGGCGAGGCGGGTGCGGATCCGCGTCGTGGGCAGGCCGGGCGCGACGTACGCCGGCGGCGGGTTCCGGATCGCGGAGGCGGGCCTGACGCCGAGCGGGGAGGTGGATGATCAATCGCGAGTGTTCGAGGCGTTTGTTCCGATCGAGTCGCCTGAGGGGCTCTTCCCGGGGCAGCGCGTCGTGATCCGGGTCGAGCTGGAGCCTTCAACGATCGGCGCGCAGGCGATGACCGCTTTGCGACGGCTGCTGCAGCGCAGGTTCTCGGTATGACGGCGCTGCCCGTGCACAAGCTGAGCGACGGCGTCGCGTGGCGCTCGATCGCGGAGCGGCCGGTCGCTGAACCGCTGCCGAGGGGTCTTGATGCGCTGTGGCAGCGGGGGTCGGGGATCGTGGGCCGCTGGCGGGCACGGGCTCCGGTGTTTCTGCGCGAGGCGCGGCTCGTCGAGGGGATGATCGGGGATCGCGAGGCGCTCGGCACGCGCGCGTTCGACGAAGCGGTGTCGGAGGTGCGCTGCGCGTTCCTGCTCGGGCGAGCCGGGGCCGCGGAGGCGAGGCTCGGGTTGTCGCTGGCGTCGGTGGCGGCGCGGCGGACGCTGGGGCTGACGCCGCACGTCGAGCAGATCGCCGCGGCGCTGGCGCTGGGGTCGGGTGCGTGCGTGGAGATGGCGACGGGCGAGGGCAAGACCCTGGTGGGCGCTCTGGCGGCGGCGCTGGAGGGGTGGCGGGGCCGGGGGTGCCACATCGTCACGGCCAACGATTACCTGGCGGGGCGCGACCGGGAGACGCTGGCGCCGATGCTGGCGCTGCTGGGTCTGACGAGCGGGGCGATCCGCGCGGGTTCGGGCTCTGCGCAGCGGCGCGAGGCGTACGCGTGCGACGTGACGTACTGCACGTGCAAGGAGGCCGCGGCGGATGCGCTGCGCGACCGGATCGCGTCGCGGCGGTGGCGAACGCTCGCCGATGCGCTGGTGGAGCGGGCGCTGGGGCTGGAGGGATCGCCGGTCGGGCAGCGGCTGCTGACGCGGGGGCAGGCGAGCGCGATCGTGGACGAGGCGGACGCGGTGCTGATCGACGAGGCGGTGACGCCCTTGATCCTGTCGGCGCCGACGCACAACACGGACCAGGAGCGGATCATGCGCGAGGCGGCGTGGATCGCCGGGGCGCTGGCGGAGGGAGCGGATTACGTCGTCGATCGGCGGTTCAACGATCTGCGGCTGAGCGGCGCCGGGCTGGCGCGGGTGGACGAGTCGGCGAGGGCGCTGCACGGGGTGTGGGGGGGCGTGCGGCGCCGGCGCGAGCTGGTGGACCAGGCGCTGCGGGTCAAGGAGTTCTTCCACGAGGGCGCGCAGTACGTGATCCACGATGGGAAGGTGGTGATCGTGGACGAATCGACTGGTCGGCTGATGCCGGACCGGTCGTGGCGGCAGGGGCTGCACCAGGCGGTGGAGGCGCGCGAGGGCCTGGAGCCGACGCCGATCAAGGACACGCTGGCGCGGATCAGCTTCCAGCGTTACTTCCGTGGGTACCGGCGGCTGTCGGGGATGACGGGGACGGCGCGCGAGGTCTCGGGTGAGCTGTGGTCGGTGTACGGGCTGCCTGTGGTTTCGATCCCGAGGCACGAGCCTTGCCGGCGCGTGGACCGGGCGCCGGTCGTGCGCGGGTCGGTTGAGGACCGGCTGGGCTCGATCGTGGCGGCGACGCTGGAGCGGCACGCCAAGGGCCAGCCGGTGCTGATCGGCACGCGGACCGTCGAGGCGAGCGAGCGCGTGGGCGGCCTGCTTCGCGACGCGGGGGTGGCGTGCGAGATCCTCAACGCGGTGAACGAGGCGCGGGAGGCGGGGATCATCGCTCGCGCCGGTGAGCGCGGCGCCGTGACGGTGGCGACGAACATGGCGGGTCGCGGCACGGATATCGCGCTGGGCGACGGGGTCGCGGGGCTGGGCGGGCTGTGCGTGATCGTGACGGAGCCGCACGAATCGTCGCGGCTGGACCGGCAGCTGATGGGGCGGTCGGGCCGGCAGGGGGATCCCGGCGAGACGCTGCGTTTTGTCGGGATGACGGACGATCTGCTGCGCCGGCACGCTCCGCGGCTGCTCTGGGGAGCGGTTCAGCGAATCGGCGTCCCGGGCGTCGTCGGCCGGTGGTTGTCGAGGACGGCGCAGCGGCGCGCGATGCGTCTGGCGCGGGCTCAGCGGCTGGCGGTGACCCGGCAGGACGAGTGGCTGGAAGAGTCGCTGGGGTTCGCCGGTCCGGAGTGAGCGTGTGAGTCAGAGGCCGTCGCGGGTGCGGATGCGGTCGAAGACACCGACGAAGTTCCCGGCGGCGATGGTGAGGGATTCGCCGCGGATCCGGAACTGGGCGTTGATGACGTAGTCGTCGCCGTTGATGATGACGGTGTCGCCGACGACGCGGTAGCGTTCGGTGACGAGCCTGGTGGAGCTGTCGGGGAGGATGGTGCGGGTGACGACGTGACCGCTGGGGCGGAAGGTGACGACCATGCCGAGGTTCTCGCCGCCTGCGGCGTCGGGCGGCGTGATGGTGCGGACGCTCCATCTCGTGTTGGTCAGGGCGCCGAGCTCGGAATGGGAATAGTTGTTGTGGACGGACGCCCTGGTGAGGGACTGGGCGTGCTCCTGGTCGAGCTTGTCGGCGATGAGGTAACCGATGCCCTTGCCGACGCCCTCGCCCGATCGGACGGCGATGCGGGCCTGGCCGGCGCCGACGCCGCGACCGGCGATGGCGCCGATGCCGAGGTTGGGGCCGATGTTGTGCGATGCGCAGCCGATGGATGCGGCGAAGACGCCGAGCAGGAGGAGAGTTCGGGCGAGCACGCGTGGTTCTCCTTGAGAAGCGTTGCGGGTTGGCGGCGCTGCGCTGTCAGGCACGGAGTTCGGCGCCGACGGCTGACTTGAGGGCGCTGACGACGGACTCGACCTGTGGATCGACTTCATCGTGGCGGAGTGTGCGGTCGGGGTCCTGGAATCGCATGCGGAGGGTTACGGACTTGCGACCGGCGCCGACCTGCTTGCCGCGGTACACGCCCTCGAACGTGAGGCCGACCATGCGGTCGGGGCTGGCGCTGTTGATGGCGACCTCGATGGCGGCCCAGGGGGCGTGCTCGTCCACGATGACGGAGAGGTCGCGCTCGATGGCGGGGAAGGCGGGGAGCGCGTGCACGGTCGCGGCGGGCGGGTAGAGCGCCAGGAGCGCGTCGAGATTGATCTCGGCGACGGCGACGGGGGTGTCGATGCCGAACTGCTTGAGCGTCTGCGGCGTCGGCAGCGCGAGGTAGCCGAGGGGCGCTCCGCCGAGGGTCAGGCCGGCGTGCGCGTCGGGATCGAGCGCGGGGAAGACGGGCGGGGTGAGTTCGACGCCGATGGTCGTCTCGGCGCCGCCCATCTCGCGCGCGAGTCGCTCGATGACGCCGCGGAGTTGGCGCAGGCCCAGCTGTGGGTCGGGCGCGTCGAGGCACAGGGCGATGTTGCGGTGCTGGACGGTGTCGCCGGTGGTGGTCTGCGCAAAGACGGAGGCGAACTCGAAGAGACGGACCTCGCCGGCGCGGGCTGCCCCGTTGTCCTGGTTGATGCGGCGGCAGTGGAGCAGGCTGGGGATGACGCTGGGCCTGAGCGCGGGGGCGCCCTTGCGGCGCTCCTCGTCCACCTGGAGCGTGCGGAGCCCCTGCGGCATGAACGCCTTGCAGTCGTCGTGGGTGACGAAGGTGAAGGTCACGGTCTCGTAGAAGCCCATGCCGGTGAGCGCGCCGGCGAGCGCGGTCTGCGCCTGGCGTTCGGGCTGGGGCGGGGCGATCTGGAGATCGACGCGGTCGGTGACGTGGAAGTCCTCGAAGCCGTGGAGTCGGGCGACCTCCTCGATCAGGTCGATCTCGCGGCGGACGTCGTGCCGGCGGTGGTCGGGGACGACGCACTCGATGGTGCGCTCGTCGCGGGTTTCGACGCGGAAGCCGAGCGCGGGGAGGCGCCCGGCCATCTCCGCGGCGCTGATGTCCAGGCCCAGGATGGCGCGGCAGCGCTCGGCGCGGCAAGTGATGCGCTGCTCGGCGCGGTCGAGGCCCGGGCCGCGCTCGATGTCGCCCTGGGCGAGCGTCCCGCCGGTGAGCTCGCAGATGATGGCGGCGAGGCGTTCGGCGGCCGCGCGGATGGTCCCGGGATCGACGACGCGCTCGAAGCGGTGACCGGCGTCGGTGCTGATGCGCAGTCGCCTGGCGGCGGTGCGGATGGTGACGGGGTCCCAGGTGGCGGCCTCGAGGAGGATGTCGGTGGTTTTTTCGGTGACGCCGGTGTCGAGCCCGCCGATGACGCCGGCGAGGGAGACGGGCCTGCGCGCATCGGCGACGACGAGGTCGGTGTCGCGGAGCTTGTGTTTCACACCGTCGAGGGCGACGAGCTCCTCGCCTGCGCTCGCGTAGCGGACGACGAGGCGTTTTTCATCGAGGGTGTTGAGGTCGAAGGTGTGGGTGGGCTGGCCCGTCTCGAAGAGGACGTAGTTGGAGGCGTCGACGACGCAGTTGATGCTCTTCTGGCCGACCGACGCGAGGCGATCGACGAGCCACTTCGGTGAGGGGCCGACCCTGGCGCCGGTGATGACGCGCGCGGTGAAGAGGGGGCAGACGTCGGGTGTCTGGTTGTCCACGTCGGTGAGGACGCTGACCGGTTTGCCGGCGGCGTCGGGCGTGGTGCGCTGGGGGAGCGCGAAGGCGCGGCCCGCGCCGGCGGCGACCTCGCGCGCGACGCCCAGGTGGCTGATGCAGTCGCCGCGGTTGGAGGTGACCTCGACGTCGAAGAGCTCGCCGGCGCCGTTGGTCAGGGGAGAGCGCTCGTCGATCGGGAAGCCCTGGCGCGTGCAGAGCCGCTCGATCTCGTCGGGGCTGAGGTCGGGGCCTTCGATCAGTTCGTTGAGCCAGTCGGTGTTGATGAGCATGGGAGCGTGAGGATATCCCCTCGGGGGCGTCGCAGGGCGATCGGGGCCCGCGGGGCCTAGTCTTGCCAATGCCAGAACACGGCCAATCGGGAAGCGGTGATCGCGAGATCATCGTGGGGATCGACCTGGGGACGACGAACTCGCTCGTCGCGTGGTGCGATGAATCGGGGCCCCGGGTGTTGCATGGGGTAGGGGGGGACGACGGGTCGGCGCTGGTTCCCTCGGTGGTGCGGTTCAGCGAGGACGGCTCCACGGTGGAGGCGGTGGGCGCCGAGGCGCGGGCGCACAGCGTGGAGTTCCCGAGCCGGACGGTGACGAGCGCCAAGCGGCTGATGGGGCGGTCGGCGCGGGACGCGGCGGCGGACCTGGCGTTCCTGCCGTACACGGTGGTTGAGGGCGAGCACGAGACGGCGCGGTTCGCGATCGGGGATCGACTGGTCTCTCCCCAGGAGGTGTCGGCGCGGGTGCTGGGGGCGCTGCGTGAGCGGGCGAGCGCGGCGCTGGGGCGGCCGGTGCGCAAGGCGGTGGTGACGGTCCCGGCGTACTTCGACGATGCGCAGCGGCAGGCGACGCGCGACGCGGGGAGGCTGGCGGGGCTGGAGGTCGTGCGGATCATCAACGAGCCCACGGCGGCGTCGCTCGCCTACGGCGTCGGCGCGCGCGCGAAGGACGAAGAGACGATCGCAGTCTTTGATCTTGGCGGCGGGACGTTTGATGTTTCCATCCTGACGGTAACGCCCTCGGGGGACGGGCTCGGCGCGGACTGCTTCGAGGTGCGATCGACGGCGGGGGACACGAGGCTGGGCGGCGACGACGTCGATCACGCGATTGTTTCGATGATCCTCCGCGAGGCCGGCGAGGAGTTCGGGATGGATCTTTCAACTGACGGCGCGCTGCCCCCGGCGACGCGGCAGGCGCTGAAGCTGTTCGCGGAATCGACGAAGATCCGACTGTCGGATGAAGAATCGGCGCTGCTGCGGGTCGATCTTGGCGAGGGGCGTGTGTTCGAGCGGACGCTGACGCGGGGGGAGTTCGAGGGGCTGATCGGGCCGTGGGTTGAGCGGGCCATGAGCCGGTGCGCCGATGCGCTGCGCGATGCGGGGCTGTCGGCGGGGGAGATCGGGCGGGTCGTGATGGTCGGGGGTTCGACGCGGATCCCGCTGGTGCGCGAGCGTGTGCGGCAGTTCTTCGGCGTCGAGCCCTACGTCGCGCTGGACCCGGACACGGTGGTGGCGCTGGGGGCCGCGGCGCAGGGGGCGGTGCTGGCGGGGTACGACAAGGGGACGCTGCTGCTGGATGTGCTGCCGTTGAGTCTGGGCGTGGAGACGATGGGGGGCGGGTTCGCGAAGCTGATCGTGCGGAACCAGACGACGCCGGCGCGGGCGGTCGAGACATTCACGACGAGCGTGGACGGGCAGGCAAGGATCGCGATCAATGTGCTCCAGGGCGAGCGGGAGATGGCGGCGGACTGCCGGAAACTGGGGGAGTTCACGCTGAGCGTGCCTCCCATGCCGGCAGGCATGCCCAGGCTGGAGGTGGAGTTCCTCGTGGACGCCAACGGCGTGCTGAATGTGTCGGCCGTCGAGCAGCGCAGCGGCAAGCGAGCCGCGATCCAGGTGGCGCCGACGCACGGGCTCTCACGCGAGGAGGTCGATCGGCTGGAACGCGAGAGCTTCGAGCACGCGCGCGACGACATGACGCGGCACCGCATCGCCGACCTGATCGTCAACGGCAGGCTCGACATCAAGTGGACGAGGCTGGCGATCGAGCGCGTGGGGGAGGGGATCGAGGGCGCCTACCGCGCGGAGATCGAGGCGGCGATCGGGAAATTGGAGTCACTCGTCGATCGGGCGGCGCAGGACTGGTCGGGTGTCGATGCGGACGCAATCAGCGCGGCGCGCGATGCGCTCAATCAAACGAGCGTGCGGCTGCATGAGGTGTCGATTGCGCGGTCGTTGCGGGAGGACGGCGCGGGATCGGGCGAGCATTGAATTTAGGCAAGGGGTGATCCATGGCGGATGCTGCGAATGAGCCGTATTGGGATGACGAGAACCGGGATCCGGCGACGGGGCGGTTCCCGCCGGCGTGGACGAATCAGCAGGAATTGCAGGCACTCGCGGACGCGATCGTTCGTGGCGCCTCGATTACACACGCGGAGATCCCGGAGCTGCGCCACCTGATCAATGCGGTGCAGGCGCATCCGGACGCAACGCTGGTCCGGCGCGACGCCGACGGGAACATGCTCAATGCGCGCACCGGGGCATCGATCCGCGATGAATCGTCCGTGACGATTTTGAGTATCAATGGCGGCGAAATCCTGTCGTGTAAGTGTGGAGCCCATGATCTGGGGGGAGGCCTTGACATTGGCTGTACGCTCGCGATCATCGCTCGATTCAAAATCGAGGCGTCGTTCGGCTCGGCGAGTTTCGCGGGCGGGGCGTCGTTCGCGGAGTCGAGCTTCGCAGAGGCAGCTTGGTTCGACTGGGCGAACTTTGCGGGCGGGGTGTCGTTCGAGGAGGCAAGCTTCGCGGGCGGGGCGTCGTTCGGCTCGGCGAGCTTCACTGGGGGGGCTTGGTTCAAGCAGGCAAACTTCGCAGGGACGGTTTGGTTCGACCGGGCGAATTTTGCAGTGGGGGGGGTGTTCGAAGGAACGAGCTTCGCGTGCGCGGTGTCGTTCAGTTCGGCAAGCTTCGTGGGGGGGGCGTGGTTCGAGGAGGCGAGCTTCGCTGGCGGGGCTTCGTTCGACTCTGCGAGCTTCGCTGGCGGGGCTTCGTTCGACTCTGTGAGCTTCGCTGGCGCGGTGTCGTTCAGTTCATCGACTTTTGTGATCGGGACGTGGTTCAGGGAAACGGAGTTTGCGGGGGCGGCTTGGTTTGACCGGGCGAGTTTCGCTGGCGGGGCATGGTTCGAGGAAGCAAGCTTCGCAGAGGAAGTGTCATTCTGCTCGGCAACGATTGATCTCAGATTGATTCTTAAGAAATCGATCTTTGGATCACGGGCAAAATTCTCCATTGACGACGTGATTGTTCGGGCAGGTGCGTCGATCGAACTGAGCCTATTACAACTTGAATGTGAGGAATCGGTCCTGGAAGTTCTAATCCGTTGGCGAAAGAGCCGATCGTGGATGCAACAATTTCTGGCCCATCGACGTGTGCGTCGTCTGTGTCGGCCGTTGCGATCGTTGTGCTGGCCGCTTGTTGGGACATTCGGCTTCGGGCGCCGCGGCACATTGATCCTCGGCGAAGATCGAGATGATGCGAGATCGCTTAGAGAGGCCTCAGCGGCCTACAACCTGCTCCGTGATACTTTCCGGAATCAACCGTCCACGGATGAGCAGGAAGAAATTTGCAATTTCAAGTATCTGGATCTCAAGCGGCGCGCAAAGTATGCGGAGCTACGTGAAAAAAAGCATTGGAAGCCGCGGGACTCCTGGTCGCTGCTCGGGGTCTGGCTGGATTGGCTGATCCGGCGTAACGCGCTGGGGTACATGGTGGAATGGTGGCGGATCCCGGTCACGGGCGGCTTGGTGATTGGGCTTATCGCGTTGTTCTACGGCGCCGCCGCTTCGCCGGGCACACTTGGATATTTCAGTGATTCCGGCGATTGGTTGTGGGGCAATCAACCTATTGTCAACCCGATTTACTACTCCGTCGTCACCTTTACCAGCCTCGGGTACGGGGACATCCAGCCGGTTGCATGGTGGATGAAGCTGATCGCGGCGTCTGAGGCATTGATCGGGGTGTCGTTGATGGCGCTGTTTATCGTCGCCTGGGCGCGGAAGATGGTGCGGTGATGTAGGGAGATTCGTCGTGGTAGAAACGACCTTTGGTCGTTACTACCACGGCACCCGGTCGCGGCATCGCCCGGAGCGGCGATACCACGGCACCCAGAGGAGCAATCAGTTGTTGTGCGTCCCCTTCGGCGCTTCGGGGTCGAGCTGGGGTTCGGCGCGGCGGATGAGGTCTCGGATCGTGCGCAGCTCCGTCTCGATCAGGTCCACGCGGCGGTCGATGTCGCCCTCGCACAGCAGGTCGTAGCGTGTCTTGTCGTTGGTGATGATCGAGACGCCGATGAGCTCCAGCACCGCCGGCGCGGGGGTGTCGAGGTCGCTCAGGCACGAGCACACGCTCTCGGCGGCGGTGAGCTGGTCCAGCGGTGGCTCGCTGAGCAGGTCGGTGATTCGGCGGCGCGCGTCGAGCATCTCGGGGAGGTCGCCCTCGAGCGCGGTTTCCTCGGACTTGGTGGTCGGGCCGATGGGGGCGAGCAGGCCGCGGCGGTAGAGGAGGCCTTCCTCGGGCTTGAACTCGCGTCGGATGCGCGCGCGGCAGACGCCCTGGAGCAGGATGTTGTAGCGCCCGTCGGCGAGGCGCTCGTGCTGGACGATCTGACCCAGGCAGACGCAGGTTCGGATGGCGGGGCGGCCGTGGTAGTCCTTCTTCCAGTCGTCGTCCTGGAAGACGGCCATGGCGATCTGGCCCGAGGAGTCGAGGGCGTGCTCGACCATCTGGCGGTAGCGGTCCTCGAAGATGTGCATGGGCGCCACGGCGTGCGGCAGCAGCGGCACGCTGGGGAGCGGGAAGATCGGGATGGGCTTCCCGAAGTTCACGCGGACGGTTTCGGGGCGTCCGGCCATGGATCAATGGTAGGCGGGGGCAGGCGGGGTTCGGCATCCCTCTCCCTCGGGGAGAGGGTGGGCCAGCGCAGACGGGTCGGGAGAGGGGACGCGCGGAGACTGAGCGCAAGACTTGTTCTCTCGATGTATTCGATCGCGATTGTCGACACCGTCATTCGTGTGTGACTGCTCCGGTCGCCCCTCTCCCCGGCCCTCTCCCAGAGGGAGAGGGGGGTGGATATCCGAGCCTTCGCTTCGCTCAGACTCGGCGTCCAGAGGAACGTGTCAACCCAACGGATCGGGCCTGAAGAGCTTGGCGCCGAGGGCCCAGTTCTTTTCGGTGAAGTTGCCGCCCATGTCGAAGTCGTTGGCGCGTTCGGGGCGGGCGGCGTTGAGGGCGATGAAGGTCTTGGCGTCGAGGTCGTCGAGCATGCCGACGAAGATCGCCTCGGGGGTGGCGGGGATCTTGGCGGCGCCGAACTCGGGCCTGGTGTGGTGAGAGATGATGATGTGCTGGAGGACAGTCAGCGCGTGCTGCGGGAGGCGGACGCCCTGCTCGCGCATGAGGGTCTGGGCCTTGTCGTGGAGCATGATGGCGCCCTCGACGATGTGGCCGATGAGCTCGCCGCGGTCGGTGTAGCCGAAGCCCTGGTCGTAGGCGAGCTCACGGGTCTTGCCGAGGTCGTGGAGGAAGAGGCCCATGAGGACGATGTCGCGGTTGATGCGGGGGTAGAAGGGCAGGACGGCGCTCGCGACGTTGCACAGGTTCAGCGTGTGCTCGAGGAGTCCGCCGAGGTAGGCGTGGTGGAGCATCATCGCGGCGGGCGCGACGCGGAACTGGCTCATGAGCATCTCGTCGTCGAGATAGGTCCGGCACAGCGCCTTGATCGCGGGGTGCTCGATGGTGTCGAGGATCGCGACGAGTTCGGCGAACATTTCCTCCGGTGCGCGCTCGGAGGTGGGGAGGAGGTCGCGGAGCTGTTCGTCGGTGGGCTCGATGGGGGCGATGCGATGGAGGATGAGCTGGAGCTCGCCCTGGTAGGGCTGGGTCTCGCCGTGGGCCTCGACGAAGCCGTTGACGGGGAGTGAGCGGAAGACCTCGTCGGGGATGGACCACATGCGCGCGGGGAGCTCGCCGGTGCGGTCGCGGAGGAGGCAGCGGAGGTAGGGCTTGCCGTTGCGGGTGGTGCCGAGCTGGGCGTTGCAGATGGTGAAGACGCCCTCGAATCGCTCGTTGGGGGTGAAGTCGGCGATGAAGGTTCGGTCGGTGGACATGGTGGTCATCGGGGTCTCGTGGTCGTGGATTGGCGTTGGGTGATCGTCATCTCGGGTCGGATCGTGATCCGTTGAGGGAACCGGGGATTGTACCGGTGAACCGGGGCACGGACCGGGTGGTATCTCAGTGTGCCGGGGGCGACCCGCCCGGCGCCCGGGCAGCGACAAGGAGGCGCGGATGATGATGATGCACACGACGTTTCTGGCGACGGCAGCTGGGGCGGTGCTGCAACTCGGTGGCGAGGGGCGGCCGGCGTGGCAACCCGATGCGGTGGTTTATCTCGGCGCCATGATCGAGGTTCCGGTCGAAACGCTGGGGATGAATCATCAGATTTATTGCCGGTTTGCGGTGCTCGTTCCGGCGGATCTGGGTGGAGCGGCGCAGGCGGATTCGCGGTGGTCGCAGTCGCACGCGGTTCCGGTTGCGCCGGGCGATGCGATGGTGGTCATCCCGGCAGATGTCGCGCTCGGCGTGTCACCGGCGGAGATCACATTGAACGCTGATGCAGGTCCCGCGCTGCCTCCAGCGGTGATCCACATTCCGGACAGCGGTCCGACGCCAGCCCCGTGAGGTCGTAGTCGCAGTGGGGGCAGCGGGAGTCGTCGAAGCGGGCGCCGACGGTTGTCTGCGTCTTGATCGCGGAGAGGACGAACATGAGGGGCGTGACGAGCAGGGCGACCATGGCGCCGCCGATGATGGGGTCGAGCCAGCCGAGGACGGGGGCGCCGTTGTTGATGAAGTAGGGCGTGCCCAGGAGCGCGAAGAGCGTCGAGGCAAAGCAGAAGACGATCCCCAGCGCGAGTGCCCAGTTGCGCAGGAGCCGCTTCATCCGGGCGCGTCGGTGCGGAGGTCGTCGTGGGGGTCGTCCCGGGATCCGCTCTGCTCATCCCGGTCGTTGTCGGGGCTGCGTTTCCGATCTCTCGGGTGAGTCAGGAGGGAGCGTTTGATCTCTTTCCTGTTGACGAGGGTCCAGAGCACGACGCCGAATACGGCGCAGGCGAGGACGAAGAGAACGATGCAGACGCCGAGGAAATAGCCGTAACCCAACGATGCGGACTCCTGGAGGTGGGAGCCCGCATCGTATGCCCGGTCGCGGGTTGAGGGTGGATCCCCGGGATCAGTTGCAGTCGGGGGTCGAGCCGAACTGACCGAGGAGGATGCCGAGGTCGGCGGTGTCGACGATACCGTCGGTGTTGATGTCGGCGGTTGCAGCGGGGAGATCGGCGATCGGCGGGAGCGCCGGGTTGTTCTGCAAGGTCATCTTGATGGGGCCGGGCGCGACGATGTCGAAGACGTTGGCGCTGATGTGGACGGTGTCGGTCCCGCCGCCCGGGCTGTCGATGTCGAAGTAGAGAACGCACTGCCAATAGGTGACGCCTTGCTGGTAGCCCTGCGGCGTGTCTGGGAGAGGGCTGCCGGCGCCGGGCATGGAGGTCAGCGCCGTGGTGCGGAGGCTGACGGCGGCGTTGGAGAGCGCGCAGCCGGCGAAGGTCCCGCCGGAGCTGTTGAAGGTCATGTCGGTGGCGGACTCGCTGGCGATGTAGTTCGTGGTGATGGAGTTCGTGATGGAATTATTCGCGGTGTTGGCAAAGACGAAATCGATAGGGATGATGGCGCCGTCCTCGAGGATGATGGAGCCTGAGGCGTGGGCCTGGAAACTGGAAGTGCCCCAGCGGCGGAGGCCTGAGCCGTTGTCGATGAATGGGACCTCGTCGGAGTCCCAGGCGACGACTGCCGCCACCGAGATGACGGCCTCGCCGGGGACGCCGTTGATGACGACCGGGGTGACGGGCTGGTTGAGGCCGGCGGTGAAGCGGAGCTGCATCGGCTCGGCGTTGGCGGCAGAGGCTGTGATGGCGAGCGTCGTGAGTGCGGTGAAGGCGCGTGCGGTGTTCATGGGTGTGTCCTTGCCCGGGTCGGGGTGTTCGTGTGGTGTTTCTGTGGATGTGGTCCGCGGGGGACAACCGCCTAGGCGGAAGCCGGGGGGCCGGGCTGCCACGGGATCGAAGAAAATCATGGAGTTCACGGTTCGGGGGGCTGCGCGGCGGTGAAAACGCCCGCGAACGGGCCCCAACAACGGTGACAGAGGCCCGCGCGGTCGTCGCGCGGCGGAAATCCGGGATCGTGCGGCAAGGAGCAAGGCGATGAACAGCGGTGTGAAAACGATGGCGGCGGGGCTGGGGCTGATGGCGGTCACGATCGGCGGCGTTGCGGCGCTGGCTGGTCCGCGGGACCAGGACGGCGGCGCTCAGGCGCAGCCGCAGCGACCCGACATCGGTGGGATGCTCATCGCGGGGCTGCAGCAGAGCCCGGGGTGCCTGGGCGTTGACGCCGGGCAGATGATGAGCGGGAAGAACGTGATCGTCGCGTGGTTCGAGAACAAGGCGGCGGTGACAAAGTGGTACTACAGCCAGACGCACCTGCGCGCGATCAGGCAGTTCATCAAGGTTGATTTCGACCACGAGCCGCTGGAGTTTGTGACGGACGAGCAGGCGCCGATCATGGTCATCGCGTCGATCACACCGGCGACGGAGGAGGAGCTGGCGGCGGTGGGGATGCCGATCTCGCAGATCGCGATCGAGCTGTTCGCGCCGCTGCCGGGCGGGGCGAGCATCAACGGGCGGTTCTCGCCGGAGTCGTTCCCGGTCGAGCACCTGGAGGTGTTCGATCCAGC
Organism: Phycisphaeraceae bacterium; assembly: GCA_020639135.1. Lineage (GTDB taxonomy): Bacteria > Planctomycetota > Phycisphaerae > Phycisphaerales > UBA1924 > JACKHE01. Next base: position 310,629 of record JACKHE010000001.1, on the reverse strand, counting down.
GGTGGCGGCGGGGGGCTGAACCTCCGGCTGAGCGGTTGATCGCCAGGTCTTGGCGTCCCCCGGGGCGCCATTTTTATTTTTTGTGAAAATGAGATCGGGACATGTAAAACATACATTTTTATCTTGTATCCTCGGCCGCCTTGGATCAGTCTTTGATTTTCACACTCACAACCCAAGGGGGGCGGGCATGAACATAGTGCGGATGGCGGCGGTCGCGGGGGCGGCTCTGGCGGTGGTCTCGGCGGCGGTTGCGGAGGACTTTGTCTGGCTGGCGGCGCCTTCGACGTTCGCCTGGGACAACCAGAACAACTGGTTCAACGAAACAACAGCCATGATCCGGGACGGCTTCCCGGACACCACCGCGGACACCGCGCGGATCATCAGCTCGACGAACGATCCGGCGGTGAGCGTGACCGGCTCGTCGCTCTCCATCGGGTCGCTCCAGATCGATTCCGGCACGCTGGCGACCGGCAGCGGCGGCGCGACGAACAAGCGGCTGCTGGTGACGGACAACGGCGGCCACCCCGGGCTGACGCGGATCCTGAGCCCCGGGACGCTGGAGGTGCTGCTCTCCTCGCATTTCTCGAATGATTTCTTCTCGATCAACTGCACACTCGAGGGAAGCGCCGATCTGGACCTGTTCGACGGGCGTGTGAATGTCAGCCAGAACCTGACGGTGGCGTCGAACGCGTCGGTCAGCGGCACGGGATCGGTGAATGTCGGCGGCGCGTATGCCAACGACGGGTTCCTCCAGGCCAATGGCGGCGGGACGTTGCAGGTCACGTCGGGGACTCCGGGGTTCGTCTTCGACTGGGACGGGCCGTCGGGTCAGGGGGTGGTCGAGACGATCTCGGGGGCGAACAACCGGCTGGAGATCCTCACCGAGGTCGAGACGCTCTTCGACGGGTTCATGACGATCACGCAGGGCTCGGCGATCTCCGTCGCGGACGCGTGGACGCTGGACGAGAGCCCGGGCGCCGTCCTGAGCTTCAACGGCGGGACCGGATCGGCGACGCTGGAGGGGACGGGGCTGGTGACGGTCAACAGCGCGGTGAACGTGAACAACGGCGGGGCGATTTTCGATGTCCCCACGCACTTCACGAATCTCGCTTCGATCTCGATGAGCCCCGGGACAGCGCTCACGCTCGACCAGCCCTCGACGATCGATGACCCGGCGAGCCTGATGCTGCCGGACCCTTCGGGCGGCGGCGTCTTCCGGGTGTACGCGGACACCACCATCGGGAGCGGCGCCGGCACGCTGGACTGGGACACCGACGGCGGCATGGTGACGGTGATCGGCGAGGAGGCGACGCTGACGATCCAGGTCGCGTTGATCGACACGCTGAACAATCAATTCGACGGCGTGATCGGGTTGTCCGGCGCCTTGCATGTCGATGTGCAAGACAACATCTGGGATATGGGGACAACAAGCTCGATCGAGATCACGCAGTTCTCCCCGACGCCTCCGGCGATCTCCGGGGACACGCTGCTCTTCAGAGGCGCGATGTACGTCGATGATTCCACCACGGTGAACTGCGTGAGCAACATGTTTCTTGAGCCTGCCTGCACGATGGATTTCGGCACGCATTCCGAGTTGGTAATCCAGGGCGACTCCATCATCTACCCCAGCGCGACGGTCACGGCGCCGTTCTCCGACTCGTCTGTCCGGGTGCAGAACGTGTTCCGGATCAACGGCGTTTCGATGGGGTCGCTGATGATGATCGTCGATCCCGGGGGTTTCCTGCACCTGATCGAATCCCCCGACCTGACGGGCTCGTCGGTCATCAACGACGGCGACCTGCGGTTCTACGGCGCGACCTTATTCGGTTCGGGGCTGGTCAAGGACTTCACGCAATCCTCGACGGGTGTGGTGAACTTCGAGATCGGGGGGACGGACCCCGGTGTGTCGCACGACGTGATGGAGTGCGCAGCGGGCGGGACGGCGACGCTGGCCGGGACGGTGCGCATTGATGTCAGGTTCAACGCGCCGGCGCCGGGCGACGAGTACCTGCTCATCGACGCGCCCGGCGGCGTCTCGGGCGTGTTCGACACCGAGCTGTTCATCCCGATGGGCGCCGAGTCGGAATACTTGATCCGGTACGACGCGACGCAGGTTGTCCTGGTGTACGCGCCTTGCCCCGAGGATCTCAACGGCGACGGCGCCGTGGACACGGCGGACCTGGGGATCCTTCTCGGCCAGTTCGGCGGCGCGGGTTCGGCGGATCTGAACAACGACGGCGTGGTGGACACGGCGGACCTGGGGATCCTGCTCGGGGCGTTCGGGAGCGGGTGCCCGTGACAGTTCGAGACTGAACCGCGGTGTGGATCACGGGAGCGGCGCCGTTCTCACAAGCGACATTCCAACATTCCAGGGGGCAGATTCATGCAAGCATCACATCGCCGCGGGACCATTGTGGCGTCCATGGCCCTGTTGTCGCTGGCTGTCGGGACTGCGGCCGCACAGACTGAGGAGCACAAGATCCTTGCATCAGACGGATTCGATGGCGACCTGTTCGGCAAGGCGGTTGCGATCGACGGGTCGGTCGTTGTGGTCGGCGCGCACTTCAACGGCGACAACGGCGCCCTATCGGGCTCGGCGTATATCTTCGACGTCGAGACCGGGCAGGAGCTGTTCAAGCTGAACCCGTCGAACAACTCAGGGGGTGACAACTTCGGCATCGCCGTCGATGTGAGCGGGACGATCGCGGTCATCGGCGCTTCGGGCGACGACGACAATGGCTTTGACTCCGGCTCGGCCTACCTGTTCGATGTGACAACCGGGATGGAGCTGCACAAGCTGGTTCCGGCCGACGGCGTCGCGGGGAGCTTCTTCGGGAGCAGTGTCGCGATCGACGGCGCTTATGTTGTCATCGGATGCAGACGTGATGACGACAACGGCGTGTTCTCCGGATCCGTGTATGTCTATGACGCGATGACCGGGATGTTTCTCCGGAAGCTGCTAGCGCTCGACGGTGTGGACGCCGACTTCTTCGGGACCTCGGTCGCGATCGACGGCGTGACCGTTGCAGTCGGCGCCGAGGGAGATGACGACAATGGCGACGCTTCCGGCTCCGCCTACATTTTCGATGTGACCAGCGGGATGCAGCTGCACAAGCTCCTGCCCGACAACGGTCAGGCGGGCGAGTTCTTCGGGTCTTCGGTCGCCATTGACAGCGGCGTCGTGGTGGTCGGCGCTGACAACTCCAATCGGTATGGCGACAACTCGGGATCCGCGTACACCTACAGCGTCGCTTCAGGGGCGCAGCTGCATGAGCTTCTCCGGGGAGACGGCGGATCGGTCGGCGATTTCTTCGGCGAGTCCGTGTCCATCAGCGGCGACACCATCGCGGTTGGGTGCCGGAACGATGATGACTTCGGGATGAACTCCGGCTCGGCATACCTCTTCCGTGCGCTCACGGGGCAGCAGACGTCGAAGCTGCTCGCCGAAAATGACGCGGTTGCTGAAGACGAGTTCGGCAACGCCGTGGCGGTGCAGGGGGATCGGGTGGTCGTCGGGGCGTGGAAGGTCAGCGACGCGGGCCCCGACGCCGGCGCGGTGTACCTCTTCGGGCCCGGGTGTGTCCTGCCCGGCGATCTCAACGCGGACGGGCTCGTGGACACGTCGGACCTGGGCATCCTGCTCGGGGGGTTCGGGGATGCCTGCCCATAGCCCGAACGCCTCGGAACTGGCCGTTCCGTGGTGATTTGGCGTGGCTTTGCCCCCCGCCGTGGCGGTATAATGCCACCTGTCGATCCGTTATTGGCGGTCGGGTCGGCGGGGGTTGTCTGACCGCGTGATTTCGCGAACAAGCAGGGCACTGACATGAACGGCAAGAAGCATCGTGGGCTCGCGTCCTCGGCTGTTGTGTGCGCGGGGGCGCTGGGCTGGGTCGGAATCGTGGGCGTCTCGCTCGGCATGGCGGTCGAGCTGATCCGGATTGATCCGGCGGACGGCGCCTTCGGCGATGAGTTCGGCTGCGCGGTGGCGATCGACGGCGATCTCGTGGTTGTCGGCTCGCTTTATGACGAGGTCGGCGGGACGGGGTCGGGCTCGGCGTACGTCTTCAGCGTCGCCGCGCCGATCGGCGATCCGATGGTCACCAAGCTGCTGGCGCTCGACCGCGCCGAGGGGGACACCTTCGGCAGCTCCGTCGGGATCAGCGGGAATGTCGCGGTGGTCGGGGCGAACCTCGACGAGGACAACGGGCCGTGCTCGGGTTCGGCGTACCTCTTCGACGCGACGAGCGGCGCGCAGCTGCACAAGCTGGTCCCTGCGAGCGGCGCCGCGATGGACGAGTTCGGGAGCGCGGTCGCGATCGACGGGGGCGTCGTGGTTGTGGGCGCGTGGAAGGACGACGACAGCGGGGAGGACTCGGGCTCGGCGTTCGTCTTCGACACGGCGACGGGTGCGGAGCTTCACACGCTGCACGCCGACGATGCGCAGGCGGGGGACTACTTCGGGCACGCGGTCGCGGTGAGCGGCGGTCTCGCCGTCGTCGGCGCTCAGGGGGACGACAACAGCGGGGGCGTTGACGCCGGCGCGGCGTATGTGTTCGACGCGGCGACCGGCGCGCAGCTCCGCAAGCTGGTCGCGGGCGACGGCTCGGCGGGGGACGGGTTCGGCTTCTCGGTCGCGATCCGCGGCGGGCAGGTGGTCGTCGGGGCCTGGGGGGACGACGACAACGGCGCCAACGCGGGCTCGGCGTACGTCTTCGACGCGGCGACGGGCCTGCAGATCGCCAAGCTGCTGCCGGGTGACGGGAGCGCGGGCGAGTACTTCGGCTGGTCGGTCGCCGTCAGCGACGGCGTCGCGGCGGTCGGCGCGTGGTTTGACGACAGCGCTGGCGCGCAGTCGGGCTCGGCGTATCTCTTCGACGTGATGACCGGCGTGCAGACGCAGAAGCTGCTGCCGGCGGGCGTGGACGCGGGCGACAAGTTCGGCTGGGCCGTGGCAAGTTCCGGTGCGCGATCAGTCATCGGGGCGCCGAACGATGAGTTGGGATTCTGGCCGGCGGGCGCGGTGTACGTCTTTGATCTGGGCGCGGCGCCTTGCGAGTTGCCAGCGGATCTGAACGGCGACGGCGTTGTCGATACGGCGGACCTGGGCGTGCTGCTCGGTCAGTTCGGCGGCGCGGGCTCGGCGGATCTCAATGACGACGGCGTGGTGGACACGGCGGATCTTGGGATCCTGCTGGGCGCATTCGGCTCGAACTGCCCATAGTCGGTGTATTCCGGGCCATCGGGACACCTCAACCAGACATTGCGCTTGATCCGGGGGGGCGCTGCTCTACCTTGGAAGTTTCACCAAGAGGCAAGCGGGGCGGTGAGTGTTCCGGTCCCGGGCCTGAATGAACTCTGGCATCGGGGGTTGATTGACATGATCGTTCGAGTGTCTGTTGTGCTCGCCGCCATCGCGGCGGTGGGTTGTGTCGTTGCGGCGCCAGCGGCGCTGGCCGGCGGGTCGCTGGAGTTCAAGCTGCTGGCCGATGACGCGGCGGGGGGCGACAACTTCGGACTCCCCGTTGATGTGAGCGGCAACATCGCGGTCGTTGGCTCGTACCAGGACGACGACAACGGCGATGCCTCCGGCGCCGCGTACCTCTTCGACGTCACGACCGGCCTGCAACTGCACAAGCTCCTGCCCAACGACGGCGGGACGACGGATTGGTTCGGACGCGAAGTTGCGATCGACGGGAACCTGGTTGTCGTCGGCGCCCAGCAGGAGGATCAGTTGGCGTTCGATTCCGGCGCGGTGTACATCTTCGACGCCACGACCGGGATGCAGCTGCACAAGCTGGTCGCCAGCGACGGGGACCTGCAGGACTACTTCGGCTCCGCGGTCGCGATCAGCGGGACCACCGTGCTCATCGGCGCGTTCAACGACGAGGACAACAACGACTCGGGCTCCGCGTATGTCTTCGACGCGAATACCGGGATGCAGCTCGCCAAGATCGTGCCTTCCGATGGCGCGGGCGATGACCAGTTCGGGTCCGACGTCGCGCTCGACGGGAACATCGCGGTGATCGGCTCGCGCTTTGACGACGACAACGGGAACGAATCGGGCTCGGCGTACGTCATCGACCTTACCACCGGCATGGAGCTATTCAAGCTGACCGCCTCCGACGGCGCCATGAATGACTGGTTCGGGTCCGCTATCGCGGTCAGCGGCAACCGGGCGATCATCGGCGTGGGCAGGCACGGCGCGGAGAACGGCGCCAACTCTGGCGCTGCGTACGTCTTCAACCTGAACTCCGGGCTCGAGCTGTTCGAGTTGCTCCCGGACAATCCGCAGACGTCCCAGTTCTTCGGCAACAGCGTCGCCCTCGACGGGAACCAGGCGATCGTCGGCGCCCAGCGCGGCGACGGCGCGGCGGTCGATTCGGGCACGGCGTACCGATTCAATATCTCGACCGGGCAGCAGGAGGGGGAGTTTTTCCCGCAGGACGGAATGCAGAACGACGGGTTCGGTCTCGCTGTCGCCATTGATGGCTCGATCGCGGTCGTCGGCGCCTTCGGCAACGACGAGGCGGCGAACCAGGCGGGCGCGGCGTACGTGTTCTCGCTTCCGATCTGCCCGGCGTCGGACATCAACGGCGACGGCGTGGTGGATACGGCGGATCTGGGGATTTTGCTGGGCGAGTTCGGGATGACGTGCCCGTGAGCGAGCCACAAGAATGACATGCTGATTCCCGTTCTCTGCCGGGTGCTGCAAGGCGCCATTTTTAAATGAACGCGGAGTACCCGGGGCATCTTCTGGGATCAGAGTTCGCCGGGATCCGGGAACTGCCGGGCCGGCTGTGCGTATCAGGCTTGTGCCGTCGATACAAGGGGTATGCGCATGAACTCTCTCTCCCGGCTCGTCGTGGTTGTCCTGATGGTGGTGGTCGGGGGTGCGCCGGCGAGCGCGCAGTACGGTACGGAGTACGACCCGAGGGACTTCGAGTCGCCGAGCGGGCGATACCGGATGCATGTTGAACCGACCGACCGCTACGGGTTTGAGCCGTGCGTGGTGTCGGTGTTCGTTGACGGCAAGCGAATGTGGGAGCGCACGGTCGAGCCGTCGATTTGGATCGGCGGCGTGACGGACGAGGGGCGGGCGTTCGGGGTGGGGTACGTCCTCGAGCACACGGATGAGAGGCGGCCGGCGATCCTGGGCGAGGTGTCGAGGATGCGGATCCTCTCGTTCGATGACGCCGGGCAGACGACGCTAATCGCAGAGAAGGAGTGCCGGCGCCCGCGCGGGGTCTTCACCTGTGGCGGGAACAATCCGGGCTACCCGTTCGCGCAGCGTCTGTCGGTGCAGCCGGGCGCCGACAGGGTGGTCATCAGCGCCTACTACGGCTACAACGCGGAGCATCCGCAGGTCTGGTGGCTCTACCGGCTCAGCGACGGCGCGGATATGGGGATGTCGGAGCCGATCACCTCGTTCAGCACGGCGAACCACGTCAATCACAACGAGCGGCAGACCGATGCCATCCCGAACACGCCGCTGATCCTGGCGCAGTGGTCGAAATCCGCTCGGCAGGGGGACGGGAGAAAACACACGACGGTGATCGGTGTCTGCACCACGGACGGCGTGATTCACTGGCAGCGCGAGTTCGAGGCGCCGGACGACGGCGGCGATCAGTGGCGCGACGACCGCCTCGAATCCCGCCCCGGGATCGTGTTCCGTCCCGGCGGGTTCACGGTGACGACGCCGGACGGGCGCGAGACGACGACGTATTTGTGCGCGCCGGACCGCAGCGCCGGCGGCTGGGGGGTTGTGGCGCTCGATGCTCGCACAGTGGAGCCGGTGTTGCAGACCGGGGTGTCGTTCGAGCCCGGCCCGGCGACGATCCTCGGCGCCATCACGCTGGACTCGTTCGTGGAGGAAAAACCCGCGATCTGGGCCATCACCGACCTGGACATCGACCGGGACGGCGTGATCGGATTCATCCGGCGCGATGAGAACAACGAACCGCACCTGACGCGGGCCACGATGGAGGGCGAGATCCTGTCCGACCGGGCGCTGGGAGAGTTGCTCGGGAAGCACCCACAGCACATCGCCTCGATGCCCGGCGGGCGCTGGCTGATCACGGGCGACGGTTTCAGCAATGGCGAGTTCGTCCCCTTCGTCCTGATTTTTGACCAGCGCGACGGATCGCTGGCGGCGCCGCTTGGTTGGGCGGGTGGAGCGCTGCGGGAGCCGGTCGCGCTGCCAGACGGCGGGTTCCTTGGGTTGGTCGGCGAAGATATGTTCAGGGCGGACCACCTCGCCTCGTTCGACAGGTTCGGGCGCGAGCGGTGGCGCGTGGAGTGTTTCACGCCGGAGGACGTCGTCATCGACAGATCGGGGCGCCTCTGCGTGCTGGAGAAGATCAGCCATCGGCTGCGGTATTTCTCGACCGACGGGAAGGAGCTGCGCGTCGTTGATCTGGACCGGGCCATCGGTGAGGAGCTGCAGTACCCGACGATGCTCGTCCCCACGATCGACGGCGGGGTGATCTGCTTTGATTACCCGTCGGATGAGCCGTTCATCCGGATCGACAAGGACGGCGCGTACGCCGGTCGGTTCAGGCCGGCGCATCCGGACGGGTGGTCGTGCGTGTTCTACACCCCGGTCCGGCCCACCTCCGACGGGTCGTTCTGGACTTCGGACCACCTGTCGCTGATCCGGATGGACAGCGACGGCGTGTGGGACCGGGTGCTGGGCGACGCACCGTGGGCCGCGCCGCTGCGGGTGATCGACGACATCGCGCTGGGCCCGGGTGACACGCCGCACGTGATCAACGCGCGGACGCACGCCGTGCACGTATTTGACGCCCTGGGTCACGAGCGGCGGCTGCTGGCGCCGGCGCCTTCGCGGTTCACGACGGGCTATTGCTCCGGCAGCGTCACCGTCGCCGGCGACGGGGCGGTGTGCGTCAGCGAAGACGAGTACCCGAATCGGCGGTCCCAGTGGTTCGACGGCTCGGGGTCGCGGCTAGCGGCGTCGGCGGAGGAGTTGGAGTTGCAGACCGGTCAGTGGCGGTACATCCCCGGCACGAACGAGCGGTGGCAGGTCGCCGGGCGCTCGTTGCGGCGTTTCGACGCTGACGGGGAGGTCGCGGTCACGATCGAGCGGACGGCGGATGGCGACTGGTTCGGGTACATCAGCGGCTTCGCGGTCGCGGCGGACGGTTCGGTCGTGGTCAGGTCGAGCCAGCGCAGCAGGGAGCGTGACCAGACGGTGCTCAGCGTGTACCGGCGGGACGGCTCGCCGGTCGGCGTCGTTGATCACGACTTCGACGGGGGGTTCATCGGGTCCATGGCGTACGCGCCGCCGGTCGTGGTCTTCTCCAATGGCGACCGTCTCCGCTTCGTCCACGAGACCGGCGAGCGGGCGCCGATCGAGCAGCGGCTGCCGGCCGGGATCACGGACGACATGATGAACGCCTACACCAACGTGCTGATCCCGGAGCGCGACGGCGAGGTGTGGATCTGGACAGCGAACAGCCCGACGATCACGCGCGTGGCGATGCCGGAGTGACGGCGCGGGGCGTTTTCCCTGTCGGCGACCCACCGGGGCGACGCGGAAACATTTTCTTTTGACAACAAATGGAGAACCGTCCCCGCGCGGGTGTAGCGTTGTGCGCAGCCCACTCCGGAACAGGGGGGGCGACCCCCCGTGGGTGGGCATCAACCACCAATCATGGGGACTGCCATGCTACTTGCAAGCTTTGTGGCCGCGAGCGCGATCAATGTCGCCGTGCTGGGCCAGAACGACAACTACTGCCACCTGCCCTGGGACAAGCAGTGCTTCCCGATCCCGGGATGCAACTACTCGGTCTCGCCGGGCACGCTGACGATCTGCAACAACAAATCCGCCGGCGCGAGTTTTCACTGGGCGATGGACCCCGACGGCTCGTCGGGTCTGAGCTTCGCGCCGAGCATGGGGGACGTGTACGTCGCGCCGGGCGAGTGCGTTGATGTCCCGTTCCTCGTGCTGTGCACGCCGATGACGCCCGGCGGGTTCATCATCTACGACGTCGAGGTCGTCAAGGACGTGCAGCCCGCCGAGCCGCCCTTCGGCTGCAACGGCAGCGTGATCAACCACAGCAGCTGGGCGATCGACCCGGTCGGGCCGCCGGTGATCATCGTGCCGATCCCGGACCAGGGCGCCAACCCCGTGCCGGTGGGCGTCGACTGGTGTTGACCAACACGGACGAGCTGAACCCGACCCTGCCGGCGGAGATCGGGCTCAACCCGATGGGCCCGTTCGTTGTCAACCCGCCGACGCTGCCGATCCCGCAGATCGAGCCGGGCGGCTCCTTCGTCGTTGATTCGTTCTTCGACATCACGTACGTGATCGATTTCCCCGGCGCGGACGGCCCGACGGTGATGGGCGACATCCTCGTCGAGTTCGACGCCGACGGGAACGGCTCGATCAGCCAGGACGAGGTGGTCGGCTCGCTGACGGTGCGCGGCGAGCTGACGCTCCCCGGCCCGTGCCCCGCGGACCTCAACGGCGACGGCGTCGTGGACACGGCGGATCTCGGGATCCTGCTCGGCGAGTTCGGGACGATGTGCCTGTGAACGCCCCGCGCGGGTGAAACCGGAGCGGGGCGGCGCCCGTGAACGCGTTTTCCTGAGTGGCGATGGAACCCGGGGCGATCGGCTGTCGAACACTCCTGCAGGACAATGAACGTCCTTGACCTGGGGGTGACCCGATGCAATCCCGTTGGATCAAGATCGGCTTGGCGGTTCTTTCGCTGGTCGCTCCCCCATCATTCGCCGAGGTGGACGGCGCGATCGAGTGGGTCGGTGTGCTCCGAACCGTTGGTGAGGGCCACGATCAGGGCTTCGGTTCATCGATCGCGATCGACGGCGGGCTTGTCGTGGTGGGGTCTAACTGGGATTCCTTCGGAAGGGGTTCAGTGTACGTCTTCGAACAGGACGGCGACGAACCACAGGTGTTGTGGACCGTCGCCAAGATCGAGCCGCCGTACACGCAGACGCAGGCGCACTTCGGCGCCTATGTCGATGTGCACGATGATCAGATCATTGTCAGCTCAGCTTACTTTGGGGCGTCGATTTTTCGACGAGGCGAGGGCGGCGATTGGGTTTTCACAGGGAGGCTGCAAACTGGCGAGGGGCGATTGCTGTTTTCCTGGGTCCGGATCGAAGACGACATCGCGATGATCAACGGCTTGCAATTTGAGTCTGGTGATCAGATCGGCAAGCCAAGTCTGTTTGTCTATCAGCGGTTTGAAAACGAAGGGGACGACTGGCGGTTTGTCCGCGCGATCGAATCGCCGATGCCCGATGAGGAGCACCAGTTCGCCCGAAAATTCGATCTGCACGACGGGAAAGTCATCATTCCGGAGTGGAGCGGGAGGACGGCGTATCTTTTCGGCAGGAACACCGGCGGCGCTGATCGGTGGGGCCTGCTCGCGGTCCTGCGCCTGCCCCCGGAGGTGTACCAATACGAGTGGTTCAACGGCGGTGTGTCGATCGGTGACGGCGTGATCGCGTTCGGCGACGTCTCCGCGTACAACAACGACTACAAGCATACCGGGGCGGTGCATGTCTTCGAGCAGCTGCCGGGAGCGCCGGGCGCCTGGTATTACAAGCAGCGGCTCCAGCCCCCGAGCGAGGGGTACTCGCATCACAACCACAACATCGGCAAGGAGGTCGTCATCTCGGGCCGGCTGCTGCTCGTCGGGACGCTCCGGTACGGCGCATACCTGTACGCCAAGGGCGAACTGCCCGGCGCCCGGTGGCGGTTGGTGAATACGATCGAGGCGCCGGCGGTTCTGCCCGGGCAGGCGTTCGGCGACGCCGTCGCGCTGGACGGGCCCACGGCGGTTGTCGGGGGTGGGCATTCCTTCCCAGGCGACATCGATTTTTACAATCGGGGCATCGAGCCTGCAACAGCGCATCTGCTGCGGATCGTCAGCGTCTGCGCGGGCGACATCAACGGCGACAACGTCGTGGACACCGCCGACGTCGGCGCGCTCATCGGCGCCATCGGCGGGGATTCCGCTTCGGCGGACCTGGACCGGAACGGCGTCGTGGACACGGCGGACCTGGCGATGCTGCTCGCCGAGTTCGCCGCGACGGACTGCGTTCCGTGATCGACCAGGTCAGTTCCGGGCACGACCCCTGCCGCGACGCCAATGATCAGAACTTGGTGTGTTTCTGATTGTCGGGTGATCGGGATCCTGTAAACTACGAATGATCCTGCGTCATATCATGGAGATATCACATGCGACGACCAGTTTTTCTTGTGTCGATCACCACGAGCATGCTGCTCGGCGCGGCGGGGGTCGATGGCGGACCGGATCTCCAGCGCGCCAAGATCCTGTGCGATGACGGGTTCGAGAATCAGCGGTTCGGGAGCGCGATCGATATCGATGACGGCGTCGTGATCGTGGGCGCGTATTTCGACGGGATCAGCACGCCGCAGTCCGGCGCCGCGTACCTCTTTGATCTCGAATCCGGCGAGCAGCTATTCAAGCTCGTTTCAACCGATCTTGCCGCGGGCGATTACCTCGGCGTCTCGGCGTCGATCGATGCGGGGATCGCGATCGTGGGCGCCAGCCTCGCCGATGCGCCGTTTGTTGACACCGGGGCGGCGTACCTGTTCGATGTCGCAACGGGTCAGCAGCTTTTCAAGCTCACGGCGAATGACGGCCAAGCGAACGACATGTTCGGGGAGTCCGTCGCGATCAGCGGGGGTTTGGCGATCGTGGGCGCGCCGGGCGCTAATCCGCGAGGATCCAACTCGGGCGCCGCGTATGTCTTCGACGTGAACACCGGGCAGCAGATCTCGAAGCTCACCGCATCGGACGGGCATCAGCAAGCGCTGTTCGGCTATTCCGTGGCGATCGGTGGCGATTACGCCGCGGTCGGCGCCCCTGGTTCTGACGACGCGTACACGTACAATCTGGTCACGGGGTTTCAGCGGAAATACACGTCAACCAGCTTGTTCGCAAGCCGGTTCGGTCTATCGGTGGCGATCGAAGGGACGACCCTGGTCGTCGGGAACCCGGACGAGTATGTCAACGGCTGGGCGCACGCCGGGGCGGCGTATGTCTATAACGCCGAGACGGGGCGGTTCTCGTACAAGTTCATCGCCGAAGATCCTGCCCACGATGATTCGCTCGGACAGCGCGTGTCCATCGAGAGCGGGCGGATCCTCATCGGATCCCCCAGGGACGATGACGCGGGATCGGCGTTTTTGATCGATGCCGCCACGGGGAATCATCTGGCGAAGTTCGTGCCCGATGATCGCGAGGAAGGGGATTTGTTCGGCTTTTCCGTCGCGATCCAGGGCGAAGATGTGGTTGCAACATCGATCTATGACAACGAGTTCGGGTCCCGATCGGGCTCAGCGTACCGCTTCGACGCCAGGCGGTGCCGCATCGCGGACCTGAATCTCGACGGGGCCGTTGACACCGCGGATCTCGGCGCTGTTGTCGTTCATCTTGGCGGTGACTACCCCGCCGCGGATGTCAACGGGAGCGGCGTTGTGAACGCGGTGGATCTCACGGTGCTGCTCGAGGCGTTCGGGGATGGGTGCCCTCGGTGATCACAGGTACGACCCCTGCCGGGCGGACATCAACGGCGACGGCGTGGTCGATACGGCTGATCTGGGCATCCTGATCGGCTCGTTCGGGACGCTGTGCCGGTGAGCCGGCCCGCCTGTTGCGGGAGATCACCGGTAGCCAACGCGGCGGGGCGTTCCCGGAGCGCCCCGCCTTTTTTTCATTGCGATGGCGGCGTTGGGATCAAGGGTGACAGGGAAGCGGGAGGGTCGGTGTCACGGTTGATTCATCGGCGATCAGGCGATCCTGAAGGGCATTCAGCGCAGGCAAGTGTGACGGGAAGGGGGGTGTGGGCGTGTCACGGTTGATTCGACATATACGTTACACTGCTCTTATGGGGAATCCGCTCAAGGAGAACGCCATGGAGTCTGAAGAACGGATCTGTCGACTCGAAAAATCCAACTTGCGGATGATGATTTTTGCAGTCTTAGCGAGCGTGCTCGCGGCTCTATCGCTATTCATGCAATTCCAGCGATCAGCAGGCGTACCAGATGTGGTTCGTGCCAAGGCATTCCATGTTGTTTCGGACGAGGGAGTGCCGGTCGCCAAGATTGAGAGCACATTTGGCCTGGGCAGTATCGATGGGCATCAGTTTGGCACACTGCAACTGCTTGACGATGATTCTAAGAGCAAGATTCAGATGATGGCTGATGACTCGGGGAGCAATATCGAAGTATTTAATTCTAAATCTTACAGAATTGTATCTCTCGGTTCAACTAATATGGAGACTGGATTTATTGGAGTGGCGAGTTCGACAGGAGGTAAGTTGGTTGAGTTGTCGTCCACTTACGATGCAGAAGGCACTATTAGCATATATAATAAATCAAACAAAGAACTTGTTAGGATTGGCGCATCGAAAAATGGCTCGGGATACATGACAGTACAAAATAAAGACGAACAGCCTCGAATTATGATGGGTTGCAGCGATTTCGATGATGGATTTTTTTGGTATTTACGGAAGGGCTAATACGAATATCATCAGCTTAGATGGTGTGGCTAATGGTTCGGCACGATTACTGCTGCGGGATAAGGATGAGCACGCATTGGTTGGGATGTCAGGCTATCCCGATCGGTCTTCTGGGTTTTTGTCTATATATACAAATAACGAGGTTAAAATTATTGCATCGGCGGACGAAGAGGGTCGAATTAGTACGTATGATGCGAATGGCGACGAATTGGTTTTGTTGACTTCAACATCTGAGGGTATGGGAATGGTAATCGTATATGATCCAAGTGGTCGCAGGAAGCGTGATATTCTTGTTCCGCTGCCATGATTGCCAACCGTGACACTCACACACCCCCCTTGCCGTCACCCTTGATTCCTGCCGATCCCGGCTCCAGCGGCAGCTGGCCGGCCGATTCCTCCGGCGGCAGCGTCCAGAACCACTGCTTGTCACGCTTGACGCTCCTGACGCCCAGGATCACCTTCGCGTGCTTCCGGATGCTCTCCCACGAGTAGCCCGACTTCTTGCACGAGCGCTCCACATCGCCCGAGGCGACCGGGCCCGTCGCCAGGCGGCTCCGCAGCCACTCGACCTGCTCCGCCGTCGCCGCGCCCGGCGCCTTCGTCCCGAACATCCCCTCGTCGGCGTCGTACGGCACGGGCTCGGGATCCCACGCCACGCGGCCCTCCTCGATCGTGTAGCGGTAGCCCTCGCTGTCGGCGCCGATGTTGCTCTTGACCGGCAGGAAGAGGCGGGACGTGGGCCGGTCCTTCTCCTTCATCACCGCCCACACGCTCCGCGCCGCCGCCGTGAAGGCCAGGCTGCCCATCGTGCGGTAGAGCGCGCCGCCCGAGCCGCCCTTGCGCAGGTGCGTCACCGTCAGCACCGCGCACCGGTAGTCCTGCGCCAGCGTCGAGAGCGGCTTGAGCAGCGCCCGGACGGAGGCGTTGTTGTGTGTGTCGGCGTGGCCCGTGTACGCGCTGATCGGGTCGATGATGACCAGCCCGATGTCACGCTTGGACTCCAGCACCTCTTCGAGCATCGCGATGTGCCGCTGGAGGTCGAACTCGTCGTACGCGCCGTCGGCCAGCCGCAGGCCGTCGAGCAGGCAGATGCGCGCGATGTCCGCGCCCGCCGCGTCGAGCCTCGGGCGGATCGTGTCCGCCGGGTCGTCCTCGGCGCTGAGCAGCACGACGCCGCGCGGCTCGCCGACCGGCCCGGAGCCGTCCGGCGGCCACGGCCCGCCGTTGGTCACGCGCGCCGCCAGGTCGAGCGTGATGAAGCTCTTGCCCAGGCCCGGGTCGCCCGCCAGCAGCGTGAGCTTGCCCGCCGCCAGCACGCCGGGCCAGACCCAGCGGACGGACTCGGCGTGGACGTCGGCGAGCTCGGTGATGATCGGCTTCATGGGTCGCTGTTCCTTCCTGAAGATGAACGTCGTGTAGCCCCAGCCGCGATCGGAATGGTGGATCTCGATGGGCGTCATGCGGGCGTCGGTCCTGTCACGGTTGCGGTGTCACGGTTGAATGATTCAGGGACGGCTGCGCCGGCGACGCAGCGGCGCGCCGGCGGATCGGCGCTCGAGCGGCGCGGGAGGTGATTCGCTCCGGTTGAGCACTTCGAGCAGCCCGGCGGCGCGGTCGAGCGCCTCGGCGATGAGCAGCGCCTCGGCGAAGCGCCACTCGGCGAGGAACTCCCGGCAGCAGCGGCGTAGCTCCGGAGGCCACTGCGCGTCGAGCCGGCGTTCGATCTCGGCGCGGACCTGCCCCAGCGCCGGCTCGCGCGGGTCGAGCTCGAAGAGGTACGCGCCGTTCATCGGCGCGAACCCGAAGCGTGGCGCGCGTTGTCACGGTTGGCCGGGTCACCCTTGCCCGTCGCGGCGGCGCGGGCGGCCTCGTACATCACGCGCACGGCGTCGGCGTGGCGGCGGACGGTGTGGAGGGTGAGGTTCAGCAGCCTCGCCGTCTCGCGCAGGGGGCGGCCGTGGAGGGTGAGTTCGGTCGCGACCCGGCGACGGGTCGGGGGCCAGGCGTCGCGGTGGACGATCACGAAGGCGAAGCGCGGGTCCAGCGCGCGCTGCGCCAGGGCGCGGATGCGCCGGCGGATGGAGCGCGGCGTCGCGCCGCTGAGCAGCGCGACCTCACGCGCGCTCGCGCCGTCGCGGTAGATCGCGGTGAGCAGCGCGCGGTCCTCGGGGAGGAGGTATTCGGCGCGGGCGACGAGGGCCTCGGCGAGGTCGCGGCACTGGCGGCGGCGGCGGTCGAAAAGCTCGGCCCGCTGGATGCGGGAAGGGTTTCGGGATTGGGCGGGGAGTCGGGAGGGGTCGGCGATGGAACGGGGCCGGGAGATCGAGGGAGATGGAAGTGTCGAACTGCTCGTCATTTGGCACACCTCTGTGTTGATTGACATGGAGAAGCCACACGGCTATGCTGGGTCGCTGTGTTTTCTAATCAGTGAACATTGGATGAATGTTTTATCAGCGCATCGCCACTTTGCAAGGGTTTTGTATGGTATATCCACGACTCGGCGCACAAACTGGTGACATGTCGCGCGGCGGTCCGATCGGTCGGGTCGGCGCGCGGCGTGCGACGACGCCGGCACGGGCCGGCGCGGGCGCGTCGGGAGCACTGGAGACGATGGGATCGGTCGGCGAACGCATCAGGTCACGGCGCGTGCAGATGGGGATGACGCTCGAGCGTCTGGCGCAGCTGTCGGACTGCACGAAGGGCTACTTGTCGCAGATCGAGAACGGCCGGCGCGAGAACCCGCCTTCGGAGGCGCTGCTGTCCCGGCTCGAGTGCGCGCTGATGCTGACGCCGGGCTCGCTGGTGGAGCTGGCGCGTTGGACATCGGCGCCGGGCTCGATCCGGACGACGGTGAGCGACCTGCAGCGCCGGAGCCGGGCGCTCGATGCGCTGGCGGACCGGCTGCGCGAGCGGGGCGTCGATGCGCTGCACGCGAGCGGGGAGCTGGAGCAACTGATCGGGAAGATCACCGGCGGTGGCGGGGCCGGCGGGCGCGCGGAGCGCTCGGTGTCGGCGCCGATCCCGCTTCCGGTGCAGGTGCCGGTGATCAACAGCGTGCAGGCGGGCTACCCGACGGAGTTCACGGACATGGCGTACCCGGCGCGGGTGGCGGACTCGTACGTTTCGGCGCCGGACGTGATGGACCCGGACGCGTTCGCGGCGCGGGTGGTGGGCGATTCGATGTCGCCGGCGTACCGCGAAGGCGACATCGTGGTGTTCAGCCCGGAGCGTGACACGCCGCCGGGGTCGGACTGCTTCGTGCGTTTCGAGCGCGACGGGGAGACGACGTTCAAACGGGTCTATTTCGAGGTGGGGGATGGCGGGCGGGAGCTGATCCGGCTGCAGCCGCTCAACAGCGCGTACGCGCCGCGCGTGGCGGACCGCGAGGAGATCGCGGGGCTGTACGCGGCGGTGTACGTGGTTCGGGCGGTGGGGTGAGAACCTCGTTGTCTAGAATCACACGTGATTCAGCGCAAGCCCGCGGTGATCGGGTGTCCATCATGCGGTTACAACCTGATCGGCTCGCCTCCGCGCGGGCGCTGTCCCGAGTGCGGGAAGCGTTATCGCGATCTAAAGCCGGGCGGGGCGCTGGCGTTCTGGACGAATCGTCGGTTTGCGATGCTGCTTGTGTTGACACCGGTTGGCGCCTGTGTGGCGCAGCTGTTTCTCTTTGTGGTCGCAGTTCTTGTTCCGGCCTTCTCTCGGCCTGGTGGATTCAGCGCGGCGGATGACTCGGTGATTCTGTTGGGCATGTTTGTTGTCTTTGTCTGGCAGATCCCGCTGATCCTCCTTTCGGGGGCGGCGGCGCTTATGAGTCGGTTCCGCGGCGCCACGATCATCGCGGTCGGCATGGGCGCTCTGACGCACCTGGTGATCGGGTTGTGGGGCGGGTGGGTGATCCTGACTTCGCATGATGCGCAGGCCTCGATCGGGATCTTCTTCGTCCCGGTCTATCTTGGGATGGGATCCTGGTCCGTGGCGATCTTGTCATTTGTTGCGGCATCGCTGCTGATTTCAGTTCGAGGCAGCAGGTTGGGCGCGGGCTGACCGGGCGGGCGGTCCCGTTCGCATGTCGTTCTGAGAGCGCCGGGGAACCGGCAGCGGATGCCGGTCGTATCGATCGGTTGATCGCGGTCTGTTCGGCTGCCCGGGGGGTTGCTCGGGGTGCGGGTGGGCCGTACCGTTGGCTGTTCGGGTCTCCGGCGGTGGTCCGGGGGGCTCTGGACCGCAGGTGGATCAGGCTAGATTGACGACGGGCCGGGCTGGATCGCCCTCCCGATCTGGAGAACGCAGCGATGGGCAAGATGTTCTACACCCTGGATGAGGCCGCGGCCAAGCTTGGGAAGACCCAGGACGAGGTCAAGGCGATGGTCACGAGCGGTCAGCTCCAGGAGTTCCGCGATCGCGATTCGCTGATGTTCAAGGTGGACCAGGTGGATCTGCTCTCGGACGAGGGGATCGACGAGGACATCGATCTCGGTCACAGCCCCAACGAGATGTCGAGCATGATCCCGCTGGCGGACTCGTTCGGCGGCGATCTCGGCGGGAGCGTACTGCCGCTGGCGGACGACTCCGGCATCGCCGGCGGGCTCGGGAGCGACGACGACGACACGGGCGCTTCGGCGTTTGACGCGGGCGGCGACGACAGCATGAGTGATCTGCTGGCGGCGAGCGGGACCGGCGGCGGTCTCGGCGGCGGCTTTGGCGGCGGCCTGCTCGGCGAGAGCGAGGAGCTCAACCTGGACAGCGGGCTCGACGACATGCTCGAGGGCTCGTCGCTGATGAGCGCGAGCGATCAGAGCAAGACCGGCGTGAGCATCTTCGACGCCGATGAGCTTGATCAGGCGGACCCCTCGGCAGTGACGCAGATGACCAACGACGGCGGTCTTGACGATCTGAACCTTGATCCGATCGGTTCCGGGTCGGGTCTGATGGACCTGACGCGCGAGAGCGACGACACGTCGCTGGGCGCGGAGTTCCTCGAAGAGGTGTACCCCGGCGAGGAGGGCGGCGGCGAGGGCGCCGCGGCGGCTTCCGGCGCGGGCGCGGCTGGCGGCGGTGGCGGCGGCCTGTTCGGTGGCGAGGAGGAACTCGCCGTGGCTGGCGGCCCGGCGCTGCAGCTTTCCGGGACGGTGATCACGGCGGAGCCTTACGACGGCGGCGGCAGCGGTCTGGCGGCGGGGCTGAGCCTCGGCGCGATCCTGGCGATGGCGGTCGGCCTGACGTCGGTGATCTTCGGGATGATGGGCGTCGGCGACGGCGGGGTCCTGGGGATCGTGACGGACAACTTTGTTCCGGTGATGGGCGGGCTGCTCGGCGCGACGCTGCTCTTCGGGATCATCGGCTGGGCGCTGGGCAAGCGGGGCTGAGCGCGACTGATGCGACAGACTTCAACCCACCGCCAACCGACGGTGGGTTTTTTCTTGCGCGCCGGGTGTGTGGTGGGGGCGATCAGCGGATCGCGTCGATGGCGCCGGCGGCGCCGAGGATCAGGCTGACGATCCCGTTGATCGTGAAGAACGCCATGGGGAGCCCCGCGAGTCCTCTCCTGATGATGATGGCGTGCTCGGTGATGATCAGGATCACGACGAGCGCGACGGCCGAGGCGAAGATGGCGCCGAATCTCGGCTCGTTCAGGAGCGCGGCGACGAGCAGTGCGACGGCGATGGCGTGGAGGACCCGGCTCGTCCATGCGGCGCCGTTGGCGCCGAGCGCTGCGGGGATCGAGTGGAGTTTCGCGGAGCGGTCGAAATCAAGGTCCTGCAGGGCGTAGAGCACATCGAAGCCGGCGACCCAGCAGCAGACCATCGCCGCGACGAGCCAGATGGCGGGGGTGTGCGCGAGGGCGGCGGGGTTGACGGCGATGGTCGCGGCGACGGGGCTGGCGGCGAGGGCGCCTCCGAGGAAGACGTGGCAGAGCGCTGTGAAGCGTTTGGTGAAGGAGTAGAAGGCGATCCAGAGGAGCGTCGGGAGGCCGAGGATGAGCGGCCAGGGGTTGTCGAAGAAGAGGAGGAAGCCTGCGCAGCAGAGGAGGAAGGCGGCGGCGCAGGCGAGGGCGACGGTGATCGCGGCGCGCGGCGAGAGGTCGCCGCGGGCGAGGGCGCGGCGGGCGGTGCGCGGGTTGTCGGCGTCGATCTCCCGGTCGGCGATGCGGTTGACGAGCATGGCCCAGGTGCGCGCGAAGACCATGCAGGCGACGACGAGGGCGAGCTGGCCGGCGAACCGTCGCCAGTCGGGTTCGGCGGGGAGGGCGAGGAAGGCGGCGAGGACGGCGAACGGGAGGGCGAAGACGGAGTGGTGGAGTTTGATGTCGCCCAGCGCCAAGAGCACCTGGGCGCGCGGGGCGGCATCGGTTGTCGCCGGCGGGATGGTGGCGGCCCGCGTCATCGGGCGCTGGGCTTCGCGGTGTCGCCCCACCTCGCGCCGATGTTGTGGGTGACGCCCGCGCTGTCGAGGAGTTTGGCGGCGACGAAGTCGATGAGGTCGTCGATGGTGGTGGGGTTGAGGTAGAAGCCGGGGCTGGCGGGGGCGACGATCGCGCCGGCGGCGGTGAGGGTCGCGATGTGCTGTGCGTCGATCAGGGTCAGGGGGGATTCACGGAGGGCGAGGACGAGTCTGCGGCGCTCCTTGAGGGTGACGGCGGCGGCGCGGCGGAGGAGGTCGTCGCCGAGGCCGCAGGCGATCGCGTTGAGCGAGTTGGCGGAGCAGGGGACGACGAGCATCGCGTCGTAGAGGAAGGAGCCCGAGGCGATGGGGGCGCCGATGTCGTTGTTGCTGTGCTGGTGGAGGAGCGAGCGTTGGGGGTGGTCGTCGTCGATCCCGGCGAGCGCGGCGGCGGAGGGGCGTTCGGCGCCGAGCTCGTCGTGGCAGAGTCGCAGGCCCGGGTTGGTGAGTACGACGTGGGACTCGACGTCTGAATCGAGGAGTCCCCGGAGGACGCGGCGGGCGTAGAGGGCGCCGCTGGCGCCGGTGACGCCGACGACGACGCGGTTGTGGCGGAGGCCTGACGGGTGTTGCGTTGACTGGGCGCTCATGGTGCGTGGTTCGTGCACTTTCTTCGAGGATTCGGGGAAGATGATAGACGCCGGGGTCGTGTTCGATAGACTTGATGGTCCGGATGCGGGATTGTTCGGATCGGAAGACACCCGGGGCGATCGAGAGGGCACGGCGATGTGGAACTCAGGCGTGAAACGGCGGGTGATCGGGTCGGTCGCGGGCGCGGTGGCTGCGGTGGTGGGTCTGGTCGGCTGCGCGGGGTATGGGAACTACACGGCGAGCGGCGCGGGGCCCGACAGCGGGTTCCGGGCGCTGGATTCGCCGAACGCGCCGCACATGTCGGAGGTGATCCGCAAGGCGGTGGTCTCGGCGGTGCAGGCGTCCGGGATCGACGAGCCATACGCGGTGCGGCTCCCGGAGGCGATGGACGAGACGCGGCGCGGTCGCGTGCTGGCGGCGCTGGACGATCCCAACGCGCGGCTCGCCGGGGACGGCGACACGTCGGGGCTCCCGGAGTTTGCGGTCGAGCGGGTGATCGTGCGCGTGACGCGGGCGGAGGTGGACGTGGCGGTCCCGATCCTGGGGGTGGACTGGCCCGACGGGACGCCGGCGCGGCAGCTGACGACGTACTACCTCAAGAGCCGGCTCGGCGGGTGGGACGTGAAGCGGATGCGCTCGTGGTCGATCGGTGTGAACGAGCGGGCGATCGCTGACCTGCAGCGTGCGCAGGAATCAGCGGACGCGGTCGTGAACGAGGACGAGTCGAAGAGCTCGGATGAGCCTCCGTTCTGATCGAGCCTGATCAGGTCCGACGCTTTGCGTGGTTCGATCCTGGGATTCGCGTTGCTCATCCCAGGCGTGGTCGGTGTGTCAGCGTCCGACTCTGGGGTCGAGGTTGACGACATCCGCGAGCCAGACCTGGCTGGTGGGGCGTTCTTCGTCACCGAAGACGGGGCCGCGCTGGCAGGTCCACATCATCATCTTGCCGTCGTTGCTGAAGACGGAGAGGCCGTCGAAGCCGTCGGCGCGGGTGATGCGTCGCTTGGCGAGTTGGTCGGGTTTCTTGTTGGCGGCCTTGCCGACGGGGGCCTCGACGGCGAAGACCTCGTAGTTGTGGTGGCCGATCTCGCTGGTGGCGTAGATGAGGTACTGGCCGGAGGGGTCCCAGTAGGGCGCCCAGTTGACGTCCTGGTTGTCGGTGACGGCGCGCTCGTTGGCGATGCCGGTGATAGCGCCTTTGGCGTCGAAGACGAGGTCGGCGACGTAGATCTGGAGCAGGTCGTCGCCCCTGCGGTCGGAGCGGTAGGTGATCATTTTGCCGTCGGGTGAGAAGAAGGGGCCGCCGTCGTAGCCCTTCTGGGTGATGAGCGGGGTGTGGGAGTCGTTGGTGGTGTCGTACATGTAGAGGTCGCCGTCGCCGGTCTGGTCATCAACCTGGGTGTAGAGGATGAATCGCCCGTCGGGTGAGTAGCTGGCCTCGGCGTCGTAGCCGGGTCGGATCCAGAGCGGCGCGGGGGGGTCGGACGCCTTGATCTGGGCCATGTTGGGGTTGCGGTCGTGGAGGATGGCGTCGATGGTCCCGCCGACGATCTCCATCTCGATGGGGAACTGCCAGTTGTATTTTGATGTGCCGCGCTGGTAGCCGGCGGTCTGGTTGTCGGCGGGGGGGACGAGTGTGGAGCCGAAGATGACGCGCCAGGGCTGTGTGGGGTGGAACCAGCCGCAGGTGTTGGCGGAGCCTGGCTGGCTGATGCGGATGGGTGATTCGAGGCCGGTGACCTGGCCCAGCGCGTTGCGCGCGAGCTTGGCGACGTACATGGAGTAGTGCTGGTCGGGTTCGGAACCGTCGGTGGGGCGGGGGACGGCCTGGAAGATGATCCACCGGGCGTCGGGGTCGAAGTAGGCCTCGCCGGCCTTGGTGAAGTCCTTTTCGCTGGTGAGCTGGACGTAGTTGGTGAGTGTCCCGGCTTCCTCGGCGCGCCAGTCGATGGGGGCCTGTGCCGGTGTGTTGGCGTGGCCGTGATCGTGCGTGGCCTGATCGTCGGCGAGCAGCGCGACGGAAGTCAGCGTCAGCGCGAGTGCGGCGAGATGGATGGAGCGGCGTTGGTGGTCGCGCATGTCGGTTCCGGGATTTCTGGTGCGGTGAAGCGTGCTTGCGAGGTTTATTCTACGCGGTCGCCGGGGTCGGGGCCGGGGTTTTTGCCGGGTTGAGGGCGCCGGTGATGGCGTCGAGCGCCCAGCGGACGGCGCCAACGCAGACGGCATCGCCGAGCGCAAAGAGCAGCCGGGTGTCGCTGAAGCCCTCCGGCAGCGGGTCGGTGACGCCCTGGAGCCGGGCGCATTCGAGCGGGGTGAGGTGCCGGACTCGGTACTCGCCGGCGCCGGCTTCGAGGAGGATCTGGCGGGCGCTGCCCCCTTTGGGTGTGCGGAGGCAGCCGGCGAGGCCGTCGGCGCGGAGTTCGATGACGCTGCGTTTGCCGAGGCCGTCGCCGCAGTCGCGCATGCGGCGGAACGCCGCGGCGTGGGTCGCCGTCGGATCGTCGATCATCCGCTGCGCGAGCGGCTGATGGCTGGTGTGGATCTGGTTGCGGAAGTAGGCGGCGCGTTCGGCGCTCCACCAGCGGTGGTCTAGCGGATCGAGTCGCTCGATGATCGTGCGCAGCGTGTGCCGGCGCGGCGGGAGGGGGGGGAGCGCGCGGTGATGCCAGGTCAGCTCCGGCGCGGCGCGCATTGCTTCGAGCAGTCGGGTGGGCCTGGTGTCGCTCGGTTGGATGTCGCGCGGGTCGATGGGATCGAGGCCCATTGAATCTGCGCGCCGGTGGCTGGTGGCGAGGAGGAAGAGGCGCGGGCGGGACTGCGGCGTGAAGTGTGCGGCGTCGATGCGGATGGGATCGACGCCGAAGCCGGCGCTGTTGAGTTGCGCGACAAGCAAGCGGAAGTCGGCGCCGGCGTGGCTCGACACGAGGCCCATGACGTTCTCGAAGAGGATGAAGTCGGGCTTGCGGTCGTCGCTGATCGTGTTGAGGAGCTTGAGGACGCCCCAGACGGCGCCGGACTGGCCGGCGTGGATGCCGGCGCCCTTGCCGGCGAGGCTGAGGTCGGTGCAGGGGAAGGAGGCGGTCCAGAGTTCGGCGGGTGGGATATCGCCGGGATCGATGGCGTTGATGTCGGCGACGCGGAGCGGGTCGTAGAGCGCATCGTCGAATCCGGCGCGGTAGATCGCCGCTTTGTCCTCGTCGATGTCGTTGGCGAAGACGGTGTTCCAGGTCCGACCCCCGGGGGCGCCGAGGGATTCGAGCGCCCGGCGGACGAGGCCCATGCCGGCGAAGAACTCGACGGCGTCGCCTGCTGCGGGATGTGGCGGTGTTCCGGGCATCGGGGGCTCGGGCTGTTGTACGCGGCGCTCCGCGATCCCGCCAGCGGGGCTACCCTACGGCCTGTCGCTGGTCCGATCGGGGGCGATTTCCGGGCCCCGGGAACACCAAGCTGGAGCGCGGCGGGTCCGCCGCCGATACACACGACGTGACTTCGACACCGCCCTCATCCCGACTGCTGAATCTCCTCGTCGCGCTGGCCTCGGCTCTGGCGATGGTGGCAGCGGTTGTGGCGATGGTGATCACGGCCGGCGCCGGCGCCTGGCTGACGTTCGCGTTCCAGGGGACGATCGTCGTCGCCGGGGCGCTGGGCGTGCTGCAGGGGCTGGGGCGGTTTGACAGCGGACCGTCGCTCTCGGCGTGCTGCGTCGCGGGGACGTTCTTTGTCGCGGGTTTTCTGGGCTACTACGGAGCCGGCGGGAGCATCGCTTTCCGGGCGCTGCTGTCGGGGGACCCGGGCGCGTTCAATCCGGGGCAGCTTCCGACGTGGGCGCTGCTGGTGGATTTGGGCGCCGCGGGGGTCGCTGGCGCGGCTTCGGGGCTGCTGGCTCTGGGGCGATCTCCGAAGGAGTCCTGGCGGCAACTGGCGGTCGGCGTTGCGCTGGGCGCTCCGGTGCTGATCGGCGGCGCGGCGGCGTACAAGCTGCACCTTGTGCAGCGGATCGGTTCGATGAACATGATCGCCGCGACGATCCTGACGGTGGCGCTGTTCCTGGTGGTGGTGGGGCTGGTGTCTGCTTCGGCGGGCTCGATCATCCGGGCGTTCTCGGCGGGGCTTCCCGATCTGGACGCTCTCGATGCGGAGCCGGCGGCTGACAGGGAGCCGAGAACCGCAAAGCCGGCGGCCAAGGCCGCCTCCGAGGCGGGGTGAAATCGCCCCGCGGCGCTCCCGAACAAGGGTGCAGGAGCGCACACCAATGACCGAACTCATCCTGTTGATCGCCGGCATCGCCATCGGTGTCGCCGCGCTGTGGCTGGCTCGGCGGGCCTTCGCCCGGAACTCTTCCTCGCACACGACGATCGAGACGACGACGGTGGTCGATCGCGTGCGCTCGGTCGGTCGGCTCGTGGGGCTGGAGGTCAGCGCCAAGGAGATCGCGACGAGCACGCGGGGACTGCCGTGGCTGCCGCCGGCGATCCTGAGCAAGGCGCGGCTGGCGATGATCTTCCAGTTCGAGAAGCAGTACGCGGTGGATCTGACGGAGATCGGCGCCGGGGATGTCCGGTGCGCTCGCAGTGGCGTGTGGACGGTGACGCTGCCCCCGGTCGAGGGCCGGCTGCGGCTGACGGACGTGACTCCTTATGACATCTCCGCGGGCAAGGCGCTGGGGCTGTTCGATGTGATCCCGATGGACGCGAAGGCGCAGAAGCAGCTCATGTGCAGCGCGCAGGAGCAGGCGTCGTCGATCTACGCCCAGAACGAGCCGCGGTACGCGGCGGAGGCGCGGCGGTCGATCGAGTCGCAACTGACGGCGCTGCTGTCGATGCTGGATGTGTCGGTGGAGCTGCGCTGGCGCGAGGGTTTGACGCGGGTTGACGCCGAGGCGCCGGGCGATGCGGCGCCGACGAGGGTTGAGCGCGACAGGCCTGGTGTTGGCGCGGGTGTGGTCGCGGCCGCGGCCCGGCGGCTGAAGCTCAGCGCGTGAACGAACGCGGTCGGTCGATCAGTCGAGGCCCTCGGCGGGCGGCGCGATGCCCCGGCCCCGGAAGCCGTCGTCGGTGGAGTGCATCTCGAAGACGGCGTGCCCGCCGACGTAGCGGAAGATCAGCTCGGCGGGGGGCATGCCGACCTTGAAGAGCGGGTTGGAGCCGACCTGCTGCTCGACGATCTCGTTGATGGTCTGGGGGTCGAACTCGTATTCCTCGAGCTGGGCCCGGAGGTTGCGCTCGAGGTTCTCGATCGACCAGACGGCGTACTCGTAGGAGTCCCGGCTGTTCTGGTAGGAGTAGAGCATGGCGCCGCCGCGGAGTGGGGCGACGGCGTCGCGGAAGGCGGGCTCATCGGCGAGGGTGGCGGCGTCGCCGGCGCCGGCCTGACGCAGGGCGTCCTCGACCTTTTCCGTCGGTCCGGTGTAGAGGCGGTTGAGACCGAGCCCGAGCGCCGCGCCGGGTCCGAGGTCCCAGATCTGGTTGCCCTGGAAGTCGCGGGATTCGACGGGGAGCATGCCTTCCATGTTGTTGACACCCTCGACGATGGCGTCGCGGTTGCGGACCTCGAACGCGGCGTACACCTGCTGGCTCTCGGTCGTGAAGGGTCGGCGGACGGAGCTGACGATGACGCACTCGGGGCCCATGGCGTCGAAGATCGGCCCCATGCCGCCGGCGACGATGCCGAGCATCATCTGGGCCTGCATGCGCTGGTCCTCGCCGTCGATGGAGTTCACCACCTGGTTGGCGAGGGGGATGAGCGCAGTCCAGTCGAACTGGAACATGAAGAGGCTGCTGGCGTCGGCGCCGACGAAGGCGGGCGGGTTGAAGCCACGCATGTGGTTGTCGAAGAGGGCGACGATGCCCTTCTTGACTGGCGCGCCGACGCTGAAGGTCTGGATCATGGCGCCGCCGGGGCCGTCGAAGCGGACGCCGCCGGCGATGGAGCGGATGTCCTTGACGCCGAACGCCTCGAGCATGGGGTCGATGGGCACGCCGGGGATCTCATCGTCGGAGAGGAAGGCGTCAAGGATCGGCTGGACGAATGCGGCGGCGTAGAGCTGGGCGCCCTCGTTGGCGCTGCGGACGCCGGCGTAATCAGGGGTGTCGGCGAGGGCGTTCATCTGGTCGCCGTTGATGCGGTTGATGGCGAGCTCGAGGGCGCCGTTGTCTCCGGCGATGATCATGACGTTGTCGAGCCAGGCGACGTGGCCGTGGTCGAGGAAGGGCTCGGGCTCGGGGGGCTGC
Organism: Phycisphaeraceae bacterium; assembly: GCA_020639135.1. Lineage (GTDB taxonomy): Bacteria > Planctomycetota > Phycisphaerae > Phycisphaerales > UBA1924 > JACKHE01. Next base: position 282,829 of record JACKHE010000001.1, on the reverse strand, counting down.
CAGTTCTCCCAGTCGTCTTCGTCGATGACGCCGGCGTCGTCCTGCTGCTCGTCCCGGACGAGTGTGAAGGACCAGACGTCGGCGCCCTCGTAGTCGCTCTGCCTGATCTCGACGAGGTCGTCGTCCTTGTGCATGGCGTCGATCAGGGCTTCGTAGAAGTCGCGCATCGATTTGGCGTGGTCGCCGAAGTCGGCGATGGCGACCCAGCGGGGGCCCCGCTCGTGGGTGTCGGTGTCCTCGCCCCACCACAGCGCGGCGCCGACGGGGCCGGTCGGTGCGGCGAGGTCGTCGCGCTCCATGACGGCGTTGTCGAGGGCTTCCTCGATGAGCGGGCCCGGGCCGTTTTCGGTGAAGTCGTCGGCGAGCCCTCCCTCGTCGAGGAGGCGGTGGAACCAGGCCTGCATGTCGTCGTCGCGCCACAGCCTGCCGACGTAGGAGGCGTCGAACGCGCCCCGCATGTCGGCGAAGTTGTCAACGCCGAGGACGGCGATGGCGTCGGGCGGCGCGATCTCCTCGATGCCGGGCGTCGCGGCGCCGGCGAGGGGCGCCGGGGCGAGCGCGAGGGTGGCGAGCAGTGCGGTGGACGCGGCGCGTCGTGTGCTGGTCATTGTGATGATTCCTTGGGCGCGAAGCGCGGCCCCTGGGTGGGCGGTGTCGGAGCGGGTTGACGGGTCAGCCGCCGGTCTCGTCGTCGAGCATGGGTGGCTTGTTGAAGTTGCGTCGAGTCGGGGGCTCGTCGTAGGAGTAGCCGCTGTTGGGGTTGTCGCGGTCGTAGGCGAAGGCGTCGTAGTTGCGGATGAAGTCCCGGACGTAGCGCGCGGGGATGGCGAATCCGAGGCCCTCGCCGAACGGGATCTTCATGTTGGTGACGCCGATGACCTCGCCGCGGTCGTTGAAGAGCGGCCCGCCGGAGTTGCCGGGGTTGATTGCGGTTGTGGTCTGGATGTAGGTGAGCCCGTCGAAGTTGCGCTGGGTGGTGGCGATGACGCCGCGGCTGAGGGTTCGTTCGAGCCCGAGGGGTGAGCCGATGGCGAAGACCCCCTCACCGGCGGAGAGTTTCTCGGCGCCCTGGACGTACACGGTGGGGAAGGGCTTGCCCTCGGGTTGCTTGAGTTTGATGAGCGCGAGGTCGAGGTGGTTGTTGACGGCGACGATCTGGACGTCGTCGATGACGTCGCGCCGGAACTCGAGCTGCTCCTGGGAGAAGACGGTGGCCTTGATTTTGGTCTCGCCCTGGATGACGTGGGCGTTGGTGATGGCGTAGCCGTCGGGGTGGATGAGGAACCCGGAGCCGAGCCCGCTGGGGGTCGAGACCTTGATCACCGCCTCGCCGAACCTTTTGGCGAGGTCCTCCGGGTTGCGGACGGGCAGGGACTGCGCGGAGCGGAAGAGCGTGTCGGTTGCGGATTCATCCTGCGGCTGCTCGGCGGTCTGCGCGTGCTCGATGGTCTCGATCTGATCACGGCGGACGCGGAGGACGTCGGAGCCCAGGTCGAGCCAGACGGCCTCGTCGGTCTCCTTGAGGATGGGCGCCTCGACGACCTGGCCGTCGGTCATGGTGACGCGGTCGAGGGCGTCGGCGGCGAGCGCGGCGTGTGTGGTCGCGAGGATCGCGGCGGCGATGGCGATCGCGCTGGCGGCGGTCGTGGGGCGTCGGCGGTGGATCATGTCGTTTCTCCTCGTGGATCGCGGCGGGCGGCGATGCGCCCGGTATCATCATAGAGCCCCGGATGCATCGGCGTGATCGGATGCGCGCGTGAGCCGCTCGCTCCTGATACGCACGGTCCGTCCGGCTGTTGCACGAATCCGCCCCAGTCCTTCGCACGCCTTCCGAGAGCGCAACCCATGACCAGGCCCTCACGTCAACGCCTCGCCCTCGCCCTGACCGCCCCGTTTCTCTCGCTGCCGCTTTGGGCGGCGGCCCAGGAGGGGGTGAGCCTGGACCAGTATTTCGGGTTCGACGAGGCGCGCATCATCGTCGTGGACAACGGCGCGGGGCCGTTCCTGTCCGCGGACCTCAACAACGACGGGCTGCAGGACCTGGCGGTCGTGAACAACCGCAAGAGCCGGATCGAGCTGTACCTCCAGCGCCGCTCGCCCAGGACCGACGACGAGCAGGAGCGGGCGTACAAGGTCAACGAGATCCCGCCCAATCGCTACTACGACAACGAATCGATCAGCGTGGCGCACCGGGTGACGGCGCTGGCGGCGCACGACGTCACGGGCGACGGGCGGGTGGACATCCTCTACGCGGGCCAGCCCTCGGAGATCGTGACGCTCGAGCAGAAGGCGCCGGGCAAGTTCGAGACGCTCGGGAAGCTCCGGGTGCGCGGGCTGAGCGCGACGCGGTCGTCGTTCCTGGTCGCGGACGTTGACGGGAGCGCGACGCCGGAGCTGCTCGCGGGGGTTGACGGGCGGATCAACATCTACACCCTGGGCGAGCGCGGCCCGGTGGGCGAGCCGCGGGTGCTGGGTTCCGGCGGTGCGGACGGCGGGATCGTGGCGTTCTTCGTGGAGGACTTCAACGGCGACGGGCTGGGGGATGTGCTCGGCGTGATCCCGGAGGACCGGGCGCCGCTGCGGCTGTGGGCGCGGCGCGCGGGCGTTGGCGGGATGTCGGGGCTGGGCGCGGAGCTTCGGTTCGAGTCGCCCCCGCTGCGCGAGGTGGAGCCGGTGCGGTTCCCGAACCGTGCGGCGGCGTCGGTCGGCGTGATCGAGCGGGCGACGGAGCGGATCATCATTTATGACTTCGCTGCGTCGGGCGATGACGATCAGCGCGGCTTCGAGCGCGATGCGCAGGCGGAGGTGCACGCGTTCGAGGACGGCGCGCAGCGCGACCGGACGGTGGCGGTTGCGGACCTGGACGGCGACGGGCTGAGCGACCTGGTGACGACGGACCCGGCGGGCGCGAGCCTGCTGGTGTACCGGCAGGGCGCGGGGTCCGGCCTCGGCGCCGCCACGCGGTGCAGCGCGTTCAAGGACCCGAAGGCGATCGCGGTCGGTCAGTGGAACGACGACCCGGCGCTGGAGGTGTTCGTGCTGAGCGAGACGGAGAAGACGGTCGGTGTGGCGTCGTGGGCCGGCGGCGGTCGGCTCGGCTTCCCGCGGCCGATCCCGCTGGCGACCGCCGGCGCGACGCCGGTGGCGATGAGCTACGTGACGTTCGCCGACGGCCCGGCGGTGATCATCGTGGCCAAGAACAAGCGCACGCACACGCTGGAGGTGCACCGGCGGGACGGGTCGGAGCCCTTCACGATCGAGCTGGAGAACGTCACGAGGCCGCCGCAGTCGATCCTGGCGGCGGACATCAACCGGGACGGCCGTTCCGACCTGCTGCTGTTCACGCCATCGGAGCCGATGGTGATGGTGCTTGCCGATCGAGACGGCAGGCTGACGGACATCCGAACGGAGAAGAACACTTCGCAGTTCGGGCTGGTGGAGGAGGCGGGGCCCGACAACACGGCGCTGCTGGACGTCACGGGCGACGGGTCGGCGGAGTTGCTGATCGCGGACCAGAACTTCGTCCGCGCGTGCCGGTACGACGACGACCAGGGTTGGGCGGTGATCGATCAGATCACGCTGCCGGACGCGCAGACAAGGTTCGCGGGGCTGACGCTGCTGCACGAACCCGGCGCCAGCGCGGGATCGCCCCCGACGATCGTCGGCGCCGACAGCGCCAACGGCCGGCTGGTGATGATCCGCTCTGGCGGCAGCGTGGGCGTTGGCGCGTGGTCGGTGGACTCGATGCTGCGGCTGACGGGCGTGGAGCTGGGCAAGATCTTCGCCGGGCGGTTCACGGGCGACGGCGAGCCCTCGATCCTGGCGCTGTCGGACGACGCGTTCTCGATCGTCCGGCTGACGGGCAGCGCCGAGACGCTCGAGCCGGTCGTGGTCCACCGCAACGACAACGAGAACCGCCTCGAGCACGAGATCACCGTCGGCGACATCAACGGCGACGGGTACACGGACCTTGTCGTGCTCGACGCGGGCGAGCAGATGTGCGAGGTCCTCACGTGCAGCGGCGCCCGGAAGCTGCTCCCCGCGACGGAGTTCGAGGTCTATCAGTCGAGGCTCTTCTCCGGCGGTGAATCGCGGGAGTTCGAGCCGTCGGACGCGATCATCGCCGACCTGACCGGCGACGGCGCCGACGATCTGGCGCTGCTCGTGCACGACCGGGTCATCATCTATCCCCAGGCCACCAGGCGCTGAGCGCCGGGCCTCTTTCGGAACGGAACAGCATGGATCGAACAATCAACATGCCGCGAGCCGGCGTCTGCGCCGCGGCGTTTCTTGCGGTCGGCGCCCTGATGATTGGCGGCTGCGCCTCGGCCGGCCGCACCGCCGGGCCGCCGTCGGCTGCCGCGACGATCACCGGGGTGGATTACGGCGCACTGCCGATCTTTGATGGTCCGACCGGGCTGCGGACGAGCTGGGACTCGCTGGTGGCGGCGTGCTCGCGCGCGGACGTGGTGCTCATCGGCGAGATGCACGGGCACCCGGCGGGGCTGGCGGTCGCGGCGCGCCTGTACGAGGAGGTGTCGGCGCGGCGGCCCAACACCGCGGCGCTGTCGATGGAGTTCCTCGAGCGTGACCGGCAGACGGCGCTGGACGATTATCTCGCGGGGATCACCGACGAGAGCGGGTTCCGCCACGCGGCCGGGCGCACGGACAAGAACTACCCGGCGGGGCACCGGGCGATGGTCGAGGCGGCGCACGAGCACGGGCAGCCGATCGTCGCGTCCAACGCGCCGCGGCGGTATGTCACGCTGGCTCGCAAGGAGGGGTTCGACCGGCTGCGGGAGCTGACTGCTGAGCAGCGGCGGCTGTTCGTGATCCCTGAGTCGCTCACCGAGGGCGCGTACCGCGATTCGTTCCTGGAGATGATGTCCGGGATGACCGGGCACGGCTCCGGCGACGGCGCGGACGAGCAGGAGCAGACCCCGGAGGAGCGGGCGGAGGCGGAGGCCGCGGCGAAGGAGATGGCGATGGGGTTCTTCCGCGCGCAGAACCTGTGGGACGCGACGATGGCGGAGGCGATCGCGCACGTGGCGATGCAGGGGCGGTCGCCGGTGTTTCATGTCGTGGGGCAGTTCCACGTGGACCACGGCGGCGGGCTGACGGAGCGCGTGCGGTCGCTGCTGCCGGGCTCGGAGGTGATCGTGGTGAGCATGTCGCCGGAAAACGCGAGCGAGCGAGGCGAGGATGAGGCGGACCGGGCGGACTGGATCGTTCACGTTGGCCCGGCCCCGGAATGACGTTTATCCTGTGCTGGTACGGAACTATGGGTTGAACCCGGGACACATGAGATGACCACTGCAACGCTGACGGCGTACGACGAACTGAAATCGCTCCTTCGTGAATCGGCAACGCTCGGGTCGGTGGGGTCGCTGCTGAACTGGGACCAGGAGACGCAGATGCCGCCCAAGGGGGGCGCGTTCCGGGGCGAGCAGGCGTCGCTGATCGCGCGGCTGGCGCACGAGCGGCTGACGGACCCGCGTGTGGGCGAGCTGCTGGGCGCGTGCGAGGCGGACCCGGAGCTGAACGCCGACGCGGCGATCAAGGCGAATCTGCGCGAGATCCGGCGCGATTACGACAAGGCGACGAAGCTTCCCTCGGAGCTGGTGACGGAGATGTCGCTGACGTTCGCGCACGGCGTGGAGGCCTGGCGCGTGGCGCGCGCGAAGAGCGATTTTTCGGCGATGAAGCCGTGGTACGAGAAGGTCGTGGCGCTGAACCGCCGCAAGGCGGAGTGCCTGGGCGCGCCGAAGGGCGGCGAGTTGTACGACGCGCTGCTGGACGAGTTCGAGCCCGGGATGACGAGCGCGGAGATCGAGGTGATCTTCAAGCCGCTGCGCGAGCGGCTGACGCCGCTGATCGCGGCAATCGCGGGTTCGGGCGTGAAGCCCGACCTGTCGGTGCACGACGTGCCCTCGCCGCTGCCGGAGCAGATCAAGTTCGTGGAGTTCGTGGCGCGGAGCGTGGGGTACGACTTCGAGGCGGGGCGGCTGGACATCTCGACGCACCCGTTCTCGGAGACGATCGGGATCGGCGACTCGCGGATCACGAGCCGGTTCACGGACTCGCACGTGGTCGAGCCGGTGGCGACGACGCTCCACGAGGCGGGCCACGGGATGTACGAGCAGGGGTTGCCGAGGTCGGCGCACTTCGGGACGCCGTTGGCGGAGGCGTGCTCGCTGGGGATCCACGAGAGCCAGTCGCGGATGTGGGAAAACCAGGTGGGGCGGAGCAGGCCGTTCTGGTCGTGGCTGACGCCGCACATGAAGAGGATGCTGGGCTCCGGGTTCGACCGGTTCGGCGTGGACCAGGTGTACGCGAGCGTGAACGCGGTGAAGCCGCACTTCATCCGCGTCGAGAGCGACGAGGCGACGTACAACCTGCACATCATGCTGCGGTTCGACATCGAGCGGGCGCTGATCCGTGGTGATCTCCGGGTTGACGACCTGCCGGGCGTGTGGAACGAGCGGATGAAGAGCGACCTGGGGTTGACGGTTCCCGAGGACCGACTCGGGGTGCTTCAGGACATCCACTGGCCGATGGGCGCGATCGGGTACTTCCCGACGTACACGCTGGGGAACCTGTACGCGGCGCAGTTCTGGGTGAAGATCAACGAGGTCTTCCCGGATCTGGACGGGATGATGGGCCGGGGCGAGTTCTCGCCGCTGCTGGCGTGGCTGCGGGAGAACATCCACAGCCAGGGCCGGCGTTACCCGGCGCCGGAGCTTTGTCAGCGGATCACGGGCAAGGGCCTGAGCCACGAGCCCCTGTGCGACTACCTGGAGGCGAAGTTCAGGCCCCTGTATGGGCTTTGAGGGATCATCGGGTTCTGAACGAATGATCCTGGGATTCGCGTTGCTCATCCCAGGCGTGGGTCTGGGAGTGGGTTGATCGTTCTTTCAGAGCGTGATTGGTACACTGGGGCGATGTCCGACTTGCGATCGAAATACGACATGGGGACCCGGGTCCGGGTGACGCAGCAGGCGCCGCACGGGTCGGGGGTGTGGAAGACGGTGGTCGAGGGCGAGGTTGTGCGTTTCGGCCAGCGGAAGACGGGGTCGTGGTACGCGCACTCGAAGGACGACAAGCTGTGGCTGGACCGGCTGGAGCTGCGCAAGGATGACGGAGAGATCGCGGTGTGCAACCTCGATCAGTACAGCGTGGTCGAGCGGCTGTAGGCGCCGTGCGCATCGGCGCGCCGGCGGCTGATGTCGCCACCGAAGAAAACCGAGAATCGGGAACGCTGATCCCGGCGGTGGTTGCGCGCTGACGGCGCGGCGCTGTCGCCGATGTTGTGCGCGCCGGGGTGTCCGGGTGGGCGTGGGTGCGGGCCTGTCGGTGTGACGGGCCGGACCTGGGCTGATCCTGTTCGGATCCGGAGCACGAGCGGCATGGCGTTTCAACTGGGGCCATTTTCGGGGATCGGGCTGAGCGCGCCGGCGCTGGCGGGTCTGCTGGACGAGCACGACCGTGTGGCGCGCCCGCGGTACGAGCGGTTGTGGTCGTATTACCGCAACCCGGAGGCGCCGAGGCGGGGGCTGTTCGGCGAGCCCGACGGCCCCCGGCGTCTGGCGCAGGAGCGTGGGCTTCCCTCGCGGCTGACTGGTGTGCGCGGGGCGATCCGCGACGACCGGGCTGCGGCGCGGGAGATCGTGATCGAGAACGACATCGCGTGGCGTCTGCACGCGATGGTGGATTTCATGTTCGGCAAGCCGATCTCGTTCCTGAGCACGGCGGCGGACGCGTCGAAGCGGGAAACAATTCAGCGGGTTCTGGACGCGGTCTTCGAGGCCTCGGGCGGGATCGCGCTGCTCCAGGACATGGCGCTGCTGGGGGGCGTGCACGGGCACGTCGCGCTGCGGCTGCGGACGGACGGGCTCTTCGGCGATGGGGGTGGCGCGAACGCGCGTGGCGACGCGGATCGGGTGATCGATCTGGCGTCGAAGCTGCGCGTGGAGATCGTCGAGGCGCCGAGGGGTGTGGCGCAGGTGAACGCTTCGGACTACCGGGTGCTCGACGCGTTTGTGCTGCGGGCGCCGATGCCCGGCGCGGAGCGCGAAGAGGCGCCGAGGGCGAGGTTCCTGGAGTCGATCCGGGACCGCGTGGGGCTGCCCCGGCGCGGGCGGGGGGAGTTGCTGGAAGTTGTCAGCGCGGCGTGGCGGCAGGTGTACGCGGGGGAGCGGCTCGTCGTCGATGAGCCGAACGAGCTTGGCGCGATCCCGGTCGCGCACATCCAGAACATCAGCCAGCCGCTGCGCTACGAGGGACAGAGCGAGGTCGAGCCGCTGATCCCGCTGCAGGACGAACTCAACACGCGGCTGAGCGACCGGGCGAACCGGGTCACGATGCAGTCGTTCAAGATGTACCTGGCCAAGGGGCTGGACGGTTTCGGGGACGGCGCGGCTCCTGTGGTCGGCCCCGGGCGCGTGTGGACGACTGACAACCCCGACGCGTCGATGGAGACGTTCGGCGGGGACGCGGCGTCTCCCAGCGAGGACCGGCACATCGACGAGGTCCGCGCTGCGTTGGACAAGGCGTCGTCGGTGACGCCGCTTGCGGCGGGCGTGGTCGAGGCGCGGCTGGGGAACCTGACGAGTTCGACGGCGCTGCGGATCACGCTGCTCGGGCTGCTGGCCAAGACGGCGCGGAAGCAGGTGACGTACGGGCGCGGCCTTGGCGAGATGGCGGGGCTGATCCTGCGGGCGCTGGATGTCGCGGGGGTGTACTCGACATCCGATCGCGATCGGGGCGTGCGGATCCAGTGGCCGGAGGCGATCCCGACGGACGAGCGCGAATCGCTGGAGTCGGCGCGGATCAAGCTGGAGCTGGGCGTTCCGAGGGAGCGCGTGCTCGCGGAGCTTGGGTACGCGCCGACGGACCCGGGGGTGGTGTGAGCGATGGTCAGTGAATCAACAACGAACGGAGATCGCGCGATGCGGGACGGGGTGAACGACATGACGGACGGCGACTGCGTCGTGAATGAAGACGATCAGGCGGCCGGGGAGCAGGCATCACTGCTTGATCGGATCGGGGCGTTGGAGGCGCAGCTGGCGCAGGCGCACGAGGCGCTGGACGCGAGCGAGCGGCAGCGAACGATCGACCTGGCGCTGATCGAGGCGGACGCAGTGGACGTGGAGACGGCGCGGCTGCTCACGGAGATCGCGGTGATGCAGATGGAGGAGCCGGACGTGCGGCTGGCGGTGTCGGAGCTTCGGGAGCGCAAGCCGTTCCTGTTCCGACGCGAGCGGGGCCCGGTGTCGCCGGCGCTGGGCGCGATGGGGATCGGCGGGGCTGCCGTTGGGGGCGGGCTGGAGGACGCTGCGGGGGCGGCGATGGCGACGGGGGACCGCGCGGCGCTGCTCGCGTACCTGCGGCTGCGGCGCGCGGGGGGGTGAGGTCGGATCAGAACGAACGGATCGCGCGGCGGGGATCACGGACCACGAAAGGGGTGACGACTGATGGCGTTTACCGGAAAAGCAACGTACGGGGCGGGTTCGAGCCTGCCGGAGATCGCGGAGGACGTGAGCGACATCGTGGGGATCGTCTCCCCGTTCGAGACGCCGCTGCTGGACCACCTGGGCGATGCCCGGCGCGCGGCCAAGAGCACGGTGCACGAGTGGGTGGAGGACACGCTGCTGCCGAACACGGACGCGGTGAACCAGTCCACGTTCTCGCCCGACGCGACGACGGACACGACCTTCACGGTGGACAACGGCGACCGGTTCCGGGTCGGCGACCTGGTGCGCGGCGAGGGTCTGAAGGAGGTGATGCTCGTCACGGCGGTCAGCGGCGATGACCTGACGGTGACGCGCAGCTACGGCGGTACGACCGGCGAGGCGCTGGCGGACAACCTGAAGCTGATCATCCTGGGCAACGCGGCGATCGAGGGCGCCGACCGACCCGAGACGCGGTTCACCAACCGCACCCGGATGCGCAAATACACGCAGATCTTTACGGCTTCGGTGGAGGTGAGCGGCTCGCAGCAGGCGGTGCAGTCGATCGGCGTCGCGGACGAGCTGGATTACCAGAAGCAGGAGCGGCTGCGCGAGCTGCTGCGGGACCTGGAGAACTGCGTGATCAACGGCGTGGCGGCGTCGAGCGAGCCGCAGGGGACGTCAACGGTCCGGCGGACGATGAACGGCGTGCTTCACTCGGTTCAGACGAACGCGTTTGTCACGGGCATCGGCGGTTTCCCCACCGGCGGCGGGGTCAGCGAGAACGAGCTGAGTGAGGAGCAGCTCAACACGGCGATGAAGCTGATCTGGGAGAGCTCGAGCGGATCGGTGCACACGATCGTGGTGAACGGGTTCCAGAAGCGGAAGATCAACGCGTTCGTCGGCGACAAGCGGGGGTACTCGCCGCGGGACACGAACTTCCGCGACCTGGTGAGCGTGTACGAGAGCGACTACGGCGTGGCGCGGGTGGTGCTGAGCCGGTGGGTCCCGGCGGACACGGTGCTGCTGCTGGACTCGACGCGGATCGACGTGCTGCCTCTGGACGGGCGGAGCTTCGCGTTCAAGCCCCTGGCGTCGAGCGGGGACAGCGAGGTGGGGCAGCTGATCGGCGAGTACACGCTCGAGATGCGCAACGAGAGCGCGCACGGGCTGATCACGGGGCTGGCGAGCTCGTGACGTGACGCGCCCGGCGTCGGTCGCGGACGGCGCCGGGTTGTTTTCGGTCTCCTCCCGCGCACTCGTCGGCGGCGCTTGTCTGCCGTCGGCGGGTTTTTCGGTGTGTCTGACAACGGATCAATACGGAGGGCCGGGCGATGGCGTTTGCGAAGGATCGGGATCTGCTGGTGCTGGAGCCGGCGCTCTTCCGTGACGTGGGGTGGTCGGCGCAGACGCTGATCGACGCGTCGGATGTCACGGTCACCGGCGCGGTGGCGCAGAGCGTGTCGAGCGACTTCGTCACGGCGGGCGTGGCGGCGGGGATGGTCGCGCTGCTCGACGGCGCGGCGGTGGAGATCCTGGAGGTGACGAGCTCGACGACCCTGACGGTCAGCCGGCTGCGTCCGGTCGGGGACGAGACGGCGATCCCGCCGGCGGCGGGGACGGGGCTGGCGATGGTCGTCATGACGTTCGCGCCGCAGATCGAGTTCATCCACGCGCAGACGCTGCGATCGCTGGGGATCGAGCCGGCGGATGCGGGGGCGGTCCCGTCGGAGGCGGACATCGTCAACCCCGGCGCGTTGGCGGTGGTGGAGTCGCTGGGGGCGCTGCACACGATCCTGGCCTCGGCGGCCGCGATGGTCGGGCCCGGGTCGGCGCTCTGGGTGAAGGCGCAGATGCACCGCGAGCGGCTGGACGCGGCGCGGCGTCGGGTTGTGGTCGAGATCGATCTGGACGGCGACGGCGTCGCGGACGCGGTGCGCCGGATGAACACCGCACAGTTCGTCAGGGGGTGATGCGCGATGCTCTGGCTTGATCCATCGGAGGTGACGTTGTTCGGCGCGGCGCTGGGAGGGGTGATGTCGGTCGCCGTTGACCGGTTCGCGACGCGGCTGGCGGAGGGGCGCGGCGACCTGGGGCCGCACGTGGTGTTCGTCGATGCGCCGGAGCAGCGTGTGACGGTGCGGGTGCGCCGGCGCGTGGGGGGCGGGTCGGCATCGGCGGTGTCATCGGTCGGTGTCGGCGCGATGGGGGAGCTGTCGCTGCGGGTCGCGGCGTCTCGCGGGGATCGGCGTGGGCGGGTCGTCCGCGCGACGGTGGTCGTGCGCGGCGTGGATCACGAGTTCACCGAGCGGGACGGGTTCGTGCAGACGATCTCGATGACGGCGGTGTCGAGCGACGGCGCGGCGGACCCGATCGTCGAGGAAGGGGACACGGCATGAGTTCGATCGATGGTCAGGCGCTGTTCAACTCGGGGCCGCACCGGTTCATCATCCGGTCGGTGGGGACGCTGTACTTCCCGCCGCTGAGCCTGGACTTCCTGCAGACCTCGACGGAGCTGATCGGGCCGATCGAGCTCGCGATCCATCAGACGGGGCGGCTGGTCTCCTCGACGGAGTCGGGGTTGTGGTCGCTGGTGGACGCGATCAAGTCCGCGGGTGAGTCGCAGCTGAACGGGACGCTAATCGACAACGCCGGGACGAGCTGGAGCGACATGACGTTCCTGCGGTTCCGGCCCGACGACCGGGTGGACCGGGGTCGGGTGATCAGCCTGGCGTACCAGGCGGACTACATCAGGCTGGCGTGACGCGGGGATCGATGCAGAAGGGGATGGCATGGAAAACGAGTTGATGTCGCTGGTCGCGCAGTTCGGCTCGGCCGGGCTGATCGCGGTGATCTGGATGGTCGAACGCCGGCAGGCGGCGGCGCGGGACCGGCAGCTGACCGAGGCGCACGAGCGGGTGCTGCAGCAGCGGATGGAGCTGGGTCAGCTGCTCGGTGTGGTTTCGGAGAACACCAAGGCGGTGACGGGGCTCGAGCACAGCCAGCGGGGGCTGGTGGGGCTGCTCGAGCGGGTGCTGGGCGCGGAGTATCTGACCCGGGGCCGGGTCGAGACGGTGGACGCGGGTTGAACTCCTTCCGCGCCGGTACACTCGGCGTCATGCGGGCGCCACACCTTGGGATCGTGTTGGGGATGTCCGTCGCGATGCTCGGTGGCTGCGTGGAGTCGAGGGGATTCCACGAGGGCCGGGGCGCCGCGTCTGTTGAGACGGACTGCCCCTTCGACGCCGCGGACATGCGGCTGCACCCGCTTTCTCGGATCGTCTGGACGACACCTGGCGGCGGGGACGCCGCGGAGCCGGCGCTGGATGCGCACATCGAGATCGTGGACGCGTGGGGGGACACGGCCAAGGCGCTGGGGGTGTTCCGGCTGGAGCTGCGGCGGACGGGACTGCGCGAGGGGGATCTTTCCGACGCGGTGCGGTGGGAGGTTGATCTGCGCGACCCTTCAACCAACTCGGCGAAGTTCGACCGGGTGACGCAGACGTACCTGCTGCGGCTGGCGGACCTGCCGGCGTGGGTGTCGAACGATCCCTACGCGGTGCTGAACGCGACGTTCGTGCGGCTGGACGGCGTGTCGATGAACTCGACGCTGCGGATCAGCGCTCGGGCCAACTGAGTTCGGGAGTCGGGTTCGGTCTGCTCAGAGGCCTTCGGTCTGCTCGGCGATGAGCTTTTCGACCGCGGCGTCGAACTTCTCGGGGGTGTCGTATTCGCCGCGCTCGATGGCCGCGCGGACCTGGTTGATGAGGTCCTGTCGCACTGCGGGCAGCTCCCTGAGACGGCTGAGGAGGACGGCGCGATCGGAGAGTTCGACCTGGTCGGGCTGCCGACCGATGCGCGGGGCTTCGGCGGCGGACCTCGCGGCGGCGCTGCTGGCGCCGGTCACGGGTCGGGTGCTGATCGGGTTGACCTGCGTGATCTCCATGCGACCTCTGCCTTTGCTCGGCGAGTGGGTTCAGCGAAAAAATGGTAGGCCTCGGCGGGGGAATGCCGACCCCGGCTCCGGTCCGTGCTGCGCGGGCCCCGAGGGAGGTTTTTCGGAACCCCCTCGGCCCGATGTCAGTATCGGTCCACATGGGTCCGGGGCATTGATCTTTGCAATTCGAGTTTTTCGGACGTAACTGTGTATTATTTCTGGGTTTGTGCCCGATAACATGGGGCGATGACGGCCGGGGGAAGCACCGGTAAAGTTCAGATTCTGTTTGGGTCATCGCAATCGGGGTGTTCCAACCCGGTCGGAGCGTTGGGATGCGGAAAAAAACTTTGCAGCGAGCGAGCGTTGTGGGCGGCATGGTGATCGCATTGGCTGCTCTTGCGGTCGTCTGTGGCGGGTGTGAATCGGCGCCCAAGGCGTCGTCGGGCGCCGGTGGACGCGGGGCGGCGACGCCGTTCGATGCCGGCGCGGCGGACTCGGCTTCGAGCGGGTGGACCATCGTGCTGGCGACGTTCAACGGGCCCACCGCCCGGCAGGACGCCGAGGCGGCGCTGCCCAGGGTTCAGTCGGGCTCGGGGTTCGGCGGGCTCTTCGTCGAGCACCGCAAGCGAGGCTCGATCATCGCGTCGGGGCGGTACGCGTCGGAGGGCGATCCGAGGGCTGCGGCGGACCTGGCGAGGTTCCGATCGTTCGAGCGCAACGGCGTTCGGCCCTTCGGGCAGGCGTTCCTGGCGCCTCCTGTGGGCGGGGCGGTGGGGAGCCGGCCCGAGATCAATCTTTCGCAGGCGAGGTCGGTCTTCGGCGGCGACGCGCGGTTCACGCTGCAGGTCGCGGTGTATGAGAGCGCCGACCGGCGCGAGGCGATGCGCGCGGCGGAGGAGGCGGCGTACATCTACAGGCAGGACGGCGAGCTGGCGTTCTACTACCACGGCCCCACGAAGAGCATGGTGACGATCGGCGTCTTCGGCGACAGCGATATCGACCTCGACGCGGGGTTGGAGAGCCCCGAGCTGACTTCGCTGCGCGAGCGGCATCCGCTGAACCTGTTCAACGGGATGGCGATCCGGGAGACGATCAAGGGGAGGCCGCGGGAGCAGCCGAGTCAGTTGGTGCAGATACCGTGAGCAACTCGTGTTGATTCGGATCGGATATCCGAGCCTTCGCTTCGCTCAGACTCGGCGTCCATGGATCGGGTAGCGTGGCACTGCGCAGCAGCACCACGTTTGTCTGATGTGATTATTCTCGTGGCACTGCTGCGCATTGCCACGGCGCCCTGCGGCGCTCCCTGTGTGTTCCCGGTGGATTCTGACGTGTCCCGGAAATGTGCAGATTCTGCGCTTGCATTCGGATTTCCCTTGTTGTAGGCTGCCGACAGCGTCGAGCGCCTTTGCACAGGGTCGTGTCGATGATCAGCAGGAGAGAGCCGGAACCCATCCCCGGCGATGCGTGCGCGCGGCGTTGTTGACGCTTCGGGCGCTGTCGTTGCGTGACTTCGGGGCCGGCCTGATGGAGTCAGAGAGATCGCGCGCGCTCGCACGGCGCCGGGGCGGGGTCTGTCTGGAATGACAACTTGAAAAACGCCGCCCCCGAGTGATCGGCGGCGGCGGCTTTGCGTCATCGGGCGCTGCGCACTGGGGCGTTTTCTGTTCACCGGCGTTTCGGCGTCGGCGGACGGGTAAGAGGGAATCGCACCCCACCATTTGTTCTGCACCACCCGATCGGCGTTTGCCGCCTGCGGACCGATGGGTTCGCGGGCGGTTTTTTTCTGACGCTTGGGACACGTCGGGGTTCCGAACATCCTGGATCAGGGATCATGGCCACCCGGAGCGGTGGCCATGGCCCGCGCGGTGGGGGTCACGCCAGCGCGGCGCGGATGCTCCAGGCGATCGTTCCGGCGTAGATGCTCAGCAGGACGAGGCCCTCGAAGCGGCTGATGTGCCGGTTGGCGGTCTGGCTCATGGGGATCAGCAGCACGCTCAGCAGCGCCATCGCCAGGAGGCTGAAGAGCGATCCCTCCGGCAGCGGGACGGGGCGGACGGCGCCGGTGGCGCCCATCACCAGCAGGATGTTGAAGATGTTGGAGCCGACGACGTTGCCGACGGCGAGGTCGGTGTGTCCTTTGCGCACGGCCATCAGCGACGCGGCGAGTTCGGGGAGGCTGGTGGCGACTGCGACGACGGTGAGCCCGATGAGTTGATCGGAGAACCCCAGCGCGCGGGCGATGCCCGTCGCGCCGACCTCGGCGAGCTTGCCGCCGCCGACGAGCAGCGCCAGCCCCGCGATGGTCAGGAGCCAGCCCAGTCGCATGGAGCGCGTGCGGCCCTCGACGGTGACGGCGGTGGCGTCGTCGATGAACTCGTCGGGCTTGCCCTCGCTGCGGCGGGCGGCGCGGATCATGCTCCAGGTGAAGAGCGCGAAACCGGCGAGCAGGATGGCGCCGTCAAGGCGGGCGATGCCCCGGCGCCCGGGCTCGGCGTCGGGGGGCAGCGCGAGCAGCGCGATCAGAGCCGCGGTGGCGGCGATCATGATGGGCATCTCGCGGCGGACGAGCTGCGCATTGACGATCATGGGCTTGACGACGGCGCAGAGCCCGAGGATGAGCCCGATGTTGGCGATGTTGGATCCGACGACGTTGCCGAAGCTCAGACCGGAACTCCCGCTGAGCGCGGCGGCGATGTTCAGCGCCAGTTCGGGCGCGGAGGTGCCGAAGGCGACGACGGTGAGCCCGATGATCAGCGGCGCGACGCGGAGCCTGGCGGCGATGGTGACGGATCCGCGGACGAGGGCGTCGCCGCCGGCGATGAGCAGCGCGACGCCGACGGCGAAGAGCAGTGCGTGGAGGATCCAGTCGGGCATCGGGTGGAGCCTACACCGACGGCTCGGAAGCCGGGGCGAGGTCATCGCGGAGGCGCTCGCGGATCGGAGCGACGATGTCGCGGATGAAGGCGTCCACCTGCCTCGGCGCCAGCCCCACGTAGCGCATGGGGTCGAGGAGGTCGTCGAGGTCAACGCCCTGCATGAGCGGCTCGCCGCGCAGGCGGTCGAGCAGGTCGTTGGGCAGGCCCTCGTCTTTGACGCGCACCTGGGCGGCGCGGCTGTGCTGACGGATCGCCTCGTGGACGTCCTGCCGGTCGCGGCCCAGCTTGACGGCGGCCATCATGCAGTTCTCGGTGACGAGGAAGGGCAGCTCGGCCATGAGGTTGGCGCGGACGGTGGCGGTGTGGACGTCAAGCCCCGAGGCGACGCCGTGGAGGAGGTCGAGCGCGCCGTCGAGTGCGAGGAAGGACTCGGGGAGCGAGAGCCTGCGGTTGGCGGAGTCGTCGAGGGTGCGCTCGAGCCATTGGGTGGCGCAGGTGTCGTAGGCGTTGTGGGTGAGCGAGATCACGAAGCGGCACAGCCCGGTGGCGCGTTCGCAGCGCATGGGGTTGCGCTTGTAGGGCATCGCGGAGGAGCCGATCTGCGACTCGCCGAAGGGCTCGTCGAGCTCCTTGCGGTTGGCCATGAGGCGGATGTCGTTGCAGATCTTGTGGATGACCGCGGCGACGCTCGCGAGGTCGGCGAGGGCGAAGGTGTCCACGACGCGCGGGTAGGTCTGGCCGGTGAGGGTGTAGCGCTGCGCCGGGTCGAAACCGAGCCTGGCGACGACGAGCTCGTCGAGCTGTTCGACTTTCTGCGCATCGCCGTTGAAGAGCTCGAGGAATGAGGCCTGGGAGCCGGTGGCGCCTTTGACGCCGCGGAGACGGATGTCGTCGCGCGTGCGCTCGATGCGCTCGAGAGTGAGTGCGAGGTCGTAGGCCCAGTTGGCTGCGCGCTTGCCGAGTGTGGTGGGCTGCGCGGGCTGGAAGTGCGTGAAGGCGAGGGTGGGCAGGTCGCGGAAGGCGACGGCGAAATCGGCCAGCGCATCGATCACCCGGGCGAGTTTGATCGCGACGAGGTCCAGCGACTGGCGCAGCAGCAGCAGCTCGGTGTTGCAGTTGACGAACTGGCTGGTGGCGCCGAGGTGGATGATCGCCCTGGCGTCGGGCGCGGCGTCGCCGAGGGTATGGACGTGCGCCATGACATCGTGGCGGAGGCGGCGCTCGTGGACAGCGGCCCGCTGGATGTCCGCATCGGAGATCACCAGGTTGGCGCGGAGCTGGTCGAGCTGGGCGGTGGTGATGGGCAGGCCCAGCTCGTGCTCGGCCTCGGCCAGCGCCAGCCAGAGCCGGCGCCAGGTCTCGAACTTCCGCCGGGGGGACCAGATCGACTGCATCTCGGGGGAGGCGTTGCGTGTCGCCAGGGGTGAGACGTAGCCGTCAATTGCTGTCGGCGCGTGGGTGTTGGAAGGGGGGTTGGCGTCGGGTGGGGTCATGCGTCGGGGGATCCGGCGTGCTACGGTCAGGGGGGGTCAGGGGCGGGGGTCAGGTTCGGGGAACGAGGGTGGGTCAACGATCGTATCGCCCTGCTGCGGCGGGGGTGACCCGGGGAGGTACGAGACGGGGTTGCACGAAGAAACCGGCCAACCAGGCGGCATTCGGGCGGATCAGGGCGCCGGGTCGGACCCGGACGCGCCGCTGGTGGCGCGCGCCAGGGGCGGGGATCGGGCCGCGCTGGGGGAGCTGCTGACGGGGCACGAGACGATGCTGTTCGCCGTGTGTGTGCGGACGCTGGGTGATCGCGAGGCGGCGCGGGACATCACACAGGACGCGATGGTCAAGGCGATCCAGTCGCTGGACACGTTCGACGGGCGTTCTCGTTTCGGGACGTGGATCACGCGGATCGCGATCAATGCGTGCCTGAGCCATCTGCGGAAACAACGCCTGAGAAAACACGCGAGCCTGGACGCCCCGGCGGGGTCGGGTTCGGGTCGCAGCGGTCGCAGCGGCGGCGCGGGCGGATCGGTCCGATCCATGGGCCAGTCGCTCCCAGGAGGGGAACCGGAGCCCGGCTCGAACGTCGAATCGGCCGAGACGCTGGAATGCCTGGACCGGGCGATGTCCCGGATCGATCCGGAGCAACGGGTTCTGCTGAGCCTCCGCGACGTGCGCGGGCTGGACTACACCCAGATCGCCGATGCGCTTGGGGTCCCCGTGGGGACGGTCAAGAGCCGGCTGTTCCGGGCGAGGGCCGCCCTCCGCGAAGCGATGGAGGAGGCGCAGTCGGAATTCGGCGTCGGCGAGGGCCGGGCGTCTCGTGGAGACGGGCACGGGAATGGGCCACGGCGCGGCCCCGCACAGGACGGGTCGGGTTTGGACACCGGCGGCGACGCCGGAAGGAGTGACGGGTAATGCCTGCCAGGGCCACCGAAAGCGACATCCTGGCCTGGATCGAGGGCGAGCTGCCTTCGGACCGGATCGGCGCGGTCGAGGCCGCGTTTGCGGATGATCCGTCGCTGCGCGTCTGGGCGACCTCGCTGCGCGAGGACCGGGCGGCGTTGATGGCCTGGTCGCGGCGCGCGGTGGAGTCGTCGCCGCGAGGTCTGGCCGAGAGCGCGATCGAGCGCGTGGAGCGCGAGGCGCTGCTGGGCCCGAGCGAATCGGAGGCGCTGTTGCTTGAGGCCGAGAGCGCAGCGCCGGCGCCGGGCTGGAAGATCCGCCGGTACGCCAGCGCCGCGGCGATCCTGCTGCTCGTCGGGGTGATCTCGATCACTGGTGTGCGGCTGGGGACGGATTCCGGCTGGTTCGGCAACGCGCAGAAGATGCTGGTCGAGAAGCCAGCCGAGCGTGAGCCGCTGATCGAGCACGACGCCGAGCCGAGCGATCCGCATGATGATCTGATCGACGCCGTCGCCGGCGGAGCTGCCCCGCAGGTGATGATGGAGAGCACGGATTCTGAAGCGACGCCGATGCCGGCCGACACGCTCGAGTTGGCGTCCGCGCAGCCGGTGCAACGGGACTTCGCGTACTCGGAAGCCGACGGAGCGGCTCGACAGGAGGTCGGGATCGTCCCGCTGGCCCGGAGCATGGCCTATTCGGAGCTCGTGCAGCGATTGCTCGGTGACAACGTGATCGGGGGGGGGCCCTCGATCCCGGTTTCATCCGAGGTCGCGAGCCGACCGGACGTGCGGGACCGCGTCGTGGTCCGCGCGTGGTCGGCTGATCCGGCGGCGGTCGCCGAGGCGATGGGCCAGCTGGCGAGCGACAAGGGCAGCCCCGCGGTGGGCTGGCGCCCGGTCCTCGGCGAGCCCGGCGAGCCTTCCCCGGTTGCCGGGGTGGTCTGCACGGTGAGCCTGCCCGGCGAGGCGGCGGGATTCGACTGGTTCGTCGATGCGCTGCTCAAGGCGGGCGCGAGCCGGGTGGAGCTGACGCTCCGCGACGGCGCCTTGCCCGTGGATTCGGCGACGCTGGACGCGGCCGGGGCGCTGTGGTGGGGCGAGCCGATCCGCCGCTGGGCCGGGTGGGTCCGGACCCCGGTGCTGATCGCGCCGCAGGACTGATCGGGGTTCTCCGGGAACGCCGGGGATCGACGATCGTGCACACAACATTCAGACGCCCTGAGCCGACGACGCCGATCGGTTGTGGGGTTGCGCAGGCCCAAGTATCGTCGCGGGTCTGTGGGAACCCACCGATCTCACCCCGGGTGTGGACGCGCGATCGGGCTCGTCCTGGCGATGCTCGCGTTGTGGCTGTCGCCCCGTCTGACGCCCGGGGCGCTGGCGCAGGACGCGGCCGGCGCTGTTGAGGAGCGGGTCTCGCCGTACCAGGGCCGCCCGGTGGTGGGGGTCCGGTTCGAGGGGATCGAGCAGACCTCGTCGGCGCTGATCCGCAATCAGATCCGCACGGCGGCGGGGTCCCCGTTCGACGAGGAGACGGTCTCGGACGACATCCGTCGCCTGTACCGGCTCGGCCGGTTCTACCGCGTGTCGGCAGCGGCGGAGCTGCTCGAGAGCGGCGGCGTGACCGTGGTGTTCACCTTCGTGGAGGCGCCGACGATCGTCGATGTCGCGGTGACGGGCAACACGCGGCTGAGCGACGACGAGATCGCCGGGGTCATCGACCTGGTGGCCGGGACGTTCGTGGACGAGCATCAGATCGACAACGCGCGGCGGTCGATCGAGAACCTGTACCGCACGCGCGGCTACTACCTCGCGCAGGTGACGGTGGACGAGGATGAGCTGAAGAACGGCGTGGTGCTGTTCCTCGTGCGCGAGGGGCAGCGCGTGCGGGTGACGGACATCCGCTTCCGCGGCAACAAGACATTCACGCGCGGGCAGCTCCTGCGGCGGGTCTCCACGAAGCGCTCGGGCATCCTGGAGAAGGGCCCGCTGGATTACGAGAAGCTGGACCTGGACGTGGCGGCGCTGGTGCGCTGGCACCTGGACCACGGCTTCCTCGATGTGCGCGCCGACCGGGAGGTCATCATCAGCGCCGACGGGCGCGAGGCGATCGTGACGTTCCTCATCGACGAGGGGCCGCGGCACCGCCTGCGCTCCGTGAACATGATCAACGTCGATGACCCGGAGAAGCCTCCGGTCCTCGCCGCCGATCAGGCGGCGGGCCTGATGCGGCTCAAGCCGGGCGACGTGTACAGCGTGGACAAGGTGCGCTCGTCGATCGAATCGATCCGGAACGCGTACTGGGCGCTGGGCCACTACAACGTCGAGATCAGCACGCGCGAACGCCGGGCCGTGGACACCCCGGAGGTGGACCTGGAGATCAGCGTCAGCGCCGGGGATCGGTACCGCACCGGTGAGATCATCGTGCAGGGCAACAGCATCACCAAGCGCGACGTGATCCTGCGGCAGGTGCGGATGCTCCCCGACCGGCCCCTCGACCGCGCCGACGTCAACGAGACCACCGACCGGCTGATCGCGGGGAACCTGTTCCGCATCCCCGGGCCCGGGGCGCCCTCCTACGGCGTGAAGGTGACGCCCCAGCCCGAGGAGCCCGACAACCCCGGCTACCGGGACGTGCTGATCGAGGTCGAGGAGACGGTGACCGGGCGGTTCTCCATCGGCGCGGCGATCAGCTCCGACGCCGGCGTCATCGGCACGCTCGCGATCCAGGAGCGGAACTTCGACCTGGCCGCGTGGCCACACTCGATCGACGAGCTGCTCGCGGGCGAGGCGTTCCGCGGCGCCGGGCAGTCGCTGAACCTGACCCTCGCGCCGGGCACGCAGGTCCAGACCTACTCGCTGACGCTGACGGAGCCCTACCTGCTCGAGACGGACAACTCGCTGACCGTTGGCGGCGCGTTCCGCACGCGCCGGTTCCAGGATCACGACGAGGAGCGGCTGGGGTTTTCGACGCGGCTCGGTCGGCGCTTCGGCGACCGCTGGGTCGCGGGGCTGACCTTCCGCGCCGAGCAGGTGCAGCTCAACGACATCGACACCGATGCCCCGGTGGACCTATTCGCGGTCGCCGAGACCAACACGATCCTCGGCGTGGGGGTGGAGCTGACCCGGACGACGGTCCCCTTTGCCGAACGGGTCTCGCCGACGCGCGGCGCCCGGACGGAGCTCGCGGTCGAGCAGATCTTCGGGGACTTCGGGTTCACGAAGCTCCGCGCCGAGCACTCGGTGTTCCTGCCGATCCGCGAGGACCTGGACGGTCGGGTCTCGACGCTGTCGATCGACCTGAAAGCGAACTGGATCCCGCAGCGCGGCGAGGCGCCGATCTACGAGCGGTACTTCCTCGGCGGCCGGTCGTTCCGGGGATTCGACTTCCGCGGCGTCTCCCCCCGCGGCATCCGCGCCGACACACTGACGCTCGGCAACGACCCGGTGGGCGGGGAGTGGTCGTTCTTCGCCGGGGCGGAGTACCAGTTCCCGCTGGCCGGTGTGAACCCGAGGACGAAGCAGCCGATCCTGGGGCTGGTGGTCTTCCTGGACAGCGGCACGGTGACGAACGATCCGGGCTTCGACGACTACCGGGTGAGCACGGGGTTCGGGTTCCGGCTGCGGATCCCGGCGCTGGGACAGGCGCCGCTGGCGTTCGACTTCGGTTTCCCCATCATCAAGCAGGATCGGGACGAGACCCGGCTGTTCAGCTTCAGCGTGGATCTGCCGTTCTGAGGGTGGTTTCCGTGGTTCCGGGGCGGGGCGGCTGCGTGAGCGGTGCGGCCTCGCGGCGACGGCGATTTCCCGGATCCCGGGCTATGATCCACGAATCATCCCAGCCGACGGCCCGTTCCCACGTGGGGTCCGCGCTGTCCGGCGGCCTGGAGATCCTTCATGCGACGCAAAGCGGATCAGTCGGGGCTCGTCCAGTGGGCCTTCCTGTTCGGGTTCCTCCTGCTGGCGGCGGGGCTCATTCGTTCGGGGACGGCCCCGGTCGCCGCGGCCCCGGTGCAGTCGCCGATCGTCGCCACCGTCCGGGTCAGCGATGTGATCAACGGGCTCGATGAGCTCAAGGAGCGCGAATCCGAGCTGCGGCTCTTCATCGAGGAGCAGAAGACCAACATCAACAAGCTCGGCGACGACCTCACCGCCAAGGTGGACGAGATGAACCTCATGCCCGACGGCTCCGCCCAGAAGAAGGCGGCGTACCAGGAGGCGATGCGGATGCGGCTGAACCTCGAGGTCGAGGGTGAGATCAGCTCGCAGCTCGTCGATGCCCGGCGCGGCGAGGTGTACGCGGACATCTTCAAGAAGATCTCAGACACCGCCAGGGCGCTCGCCCAGAACCAGGGGTACAGCCTCGTCCTCACGGACGACAGCGGCGTGGAGATCCAGCCCAGCACGGAGCAGAACGTCCGGGCCGGGATCCTCTCCCGGCGCGTGCTGTACAGCGACCCGTCGCTGGACATCACGAGCGACCTGATCCTGACGATGAACAACGCCTGGAAGGCCGGGGGTCACTGAGCTTGCCCCCCGTGTCGCCCGCGACCGCGTCCTGTTGCGCGCTCACCACAACGACCGGCGAGCTGGCGGTCGCGTTGGGCGCCGAGCTTGTCGGGCGCGCGGATCTGCCGCTGCGGCGCCTGGAGACGCTCGACCGCGCCGACGGCTGTTCGCTGACCTTCATCCGCGACGAGCGGTACGCCTCGATGTGGGGGCAGAGCGCGGCGGCGGCGGCGATCGTCTCGCGCTCGGTCGCGGTCCCGGGGCACAACGCGGCGGCGCGGGCGCTGCTGATCGTCGAGGACGCGGACCTGGCGCTGGTCCGGCTGCTGGAGCAGGCGACGCCGGCGCACCGCGGGCCCGACGGCGGGATCTCTGATGAAGCAACGGTGCACCCCGACGCGACGATCGGCGTGGACGTGTCGATCGGCCCGGGCGTGCGCGTCGGCGCGGGGGCGGAGATCGGTGACCGCGTGACGATCAACGCCAACGCGGTGGTCGGCGCCGGCGCGCGGATCGGCGATGACTCGGACCTGCGCTCGGGCGTGGTGATCGAGGACCGCTGCGTGATCGGCCGCGGGGTGACGATCCATCCCAACGCGGTGATCGGCGCCGACGGGTTCGGGTACCGGCCCGCGGACAACGGCGCTGGTCTGGTGAAGGTGCCGCACGCGGGGATCGTTGAGATCGGCGACGCGGTGGAGATCGGCGCGTGCACGACGATCGACCGCGGGAAGCTGGGCGCGACGGTGATCGGCGCGGGGACGAAGATCGACAACCTCGTGCAGATCGGGCACAACTGCGTGATCGGGCGCTCGTGCGTGATCTGCGGGGCGACGGGGATCGCGGGTTCGGTGACGATCGGCGACGGCGTGGTGATCGGCGGCGGCGCGGGCGTGGCGGACAACCTGACAATCGGCGCCGGCGCCAAGATCGGCGCACGCAGCGCGCTGATGCACGACGTGCCCCCCGGCGAGGACTGGGTCGGGATCCCCGCGCAGCCCGCGCGGCAGTTCATGCGGATCATCGCCGCCACGCAGCGGCTGCCGGAGCTGCTGCGCCAGTTCACGGGCGCGCGGGGGGACGAATCGTGAGCGTCGCCGCCGAGGAACAACAGAGGACGCTGCGCTCCCCGGCGTCGGTGACCGGTCGCGGGCTCTTCACGGGCCTGCCGGTGACCGCGACGCTCAGGCCGGCGCCGGCGGATTCCGGCGTGCAGTTCCGGCGCACCGATCTGGAGGGGACCGAGCCGATCCCGGCGACGGTCGAGTACCTGATCGACACGCCCCGGCACACGAGCCTGAAGCTGGGCGACGCCGTCGTCGAGACCGTCGAGCACTGCCTGAGCGCGATCGCCGGTCTTGGCGTGGACAACGTGCTGGTGGAGCTGAGCAACCGGGAGACGCCCTGCGGGGACGGGAGCGCGCTGCCCTTCGTCGAGGCGATCCAGGCGGCGGGCCTCGAGGAGCAGGACGCGCCGCGGCGGTCGCTGACGCTGACCGAGCCGGTGACGGTGCGCGACGGCGACGCGATGATCGCGGCGCTGCCCAACACCGGCGCGGGGCTGGACCTGCTCTACGACCTGGACTACGGCGACCACAACCCGATCGGGCGCCAGCTGCAGGTCTTCGCGCTCGAGGACGACTCGCCCTACATCAAGGACATCGCGCCGGCGCGGACGTTCGCCCTGCTCGAAGAGGCGGAGGCGATGCGCGAGCGCGGGATGTTCTCGCACCTGTCGCCGAAGGACATGCTGGTCCTGGGCGAGAACGGGCCGATCGACAATACGCTGCGGTTCACCGATGAGCCGGCGCGGCACAAGCTGCTGGACATGATCGGCGACCTGTCGCTGATCGGGCGGCGGCTCAACGCCCGGATCGTCGCCCGCAAGAGCGGCCACGCGCTGAATCACCGTCTGGCCCGGGAGATCCTGGAGGTCACGAAGACGAGCGAGCTGTCGGGCGTGACGCCGGGCGAGCCCGCGATGAGCATCCGGCAGATCCTGCGCCTGCTGCCGCACCGGTACCCGATGGTGCTGGTGGACCGTGTGCTGGAGATCGAGGGCGACCGGCGTGCGGTGGGCGTCAAGAACGTGACGATCAACGAGCCGTTTTTCCAGGGGCACTACCCCGGGACGCCGATTATGCCCGGGGTGCTTATCGTTGAGGCGATGAGCCAGCTCGCCGGGCTGATGCTCAGCCAGAAGCTCGAACGGACCGGCAAGGTGGCCGTCCTGATGAGCCTCGACGGCGTGAAGATCCGCCGCCCTGTCGTTCCGGGGGACCAGTTGGTGATGGAGACGGAAGCCATCCGGGCCAGCAGCCGATTCGGCGAGGTGCGCTGCCACGCGTACGTCGGTGGTCAGCTCGCCGCCGAGGCGCTGGTGAAGTTCATGATGGTGGACGCCGAGCAGGAGTGACCGAGCAGTGACCGTGACCAGCGCCGCAATCCATCCCACAGCGATCATCGGCAAGTCCGCGCACCTCGGCGAGGGCGTCCGCGTCGGGCCCTACTGCGTGATCGAGGACGGCGCGATCATCGGCGACGGCTGCCTCCTCCACGGGCACGTGACAGTGTACGGCTCGACCACGCTTGGCAAGGAGAACGTGCTGTACCCCTACGCCGTGCTCGGCGCCGAGCCGCAGGACCTGAAGTTCCACGGCGAGGAGTCCACGCTGGTCATCGGCGACCGCAACCGCATCCGCGAGCACACCACGCTGCACCGCGGCACGGAGGTCGGCGGCGGCAGGACGACGGTGGGCAGCGACTGCCTGATCATGGTCGGCGCGCACGTCGCGCATGACTGCGTGATCGAGGACGAGGTCGTGATCGCCAACAGCGTCATGCTGGGCGGGCACAGCCTCATCGAGACGGGCGTGACGATCGCCGGCGGCGTCGGCGTGCATCACTTCGCGACTGTTGGGCGGTACGCGTTTGTGGGCGGCCTGGCGCGTGTCGCCAAGGACGTCCCGCCCTATGTCGTGTACGAGGGCAACCCCGCCGAGCCCCGCAAGCTCAACACCACCGCGCTGCTCCGGCGCGGCTGGGACGTGGAGGTCGTCGAGCGGCTGCGCACGGCGTACAAGTTGCTCTTCCGCAACCACGAGGTCCCGATGCAGGTGACCATGGACCGCCTCCGCGCGGATGAGACGCAGCCGGCGTGCGTCATCCACCTGTGCGACTTCCTCGAGCGGATGCAGCTCGGCGTCCACGGGCGGTTCCTGGAATCGACGCGCAGCCCCGCGGCGCCGAGACGCGGCAGGGCGTGACCCGCGCCGTTTCCGAACGCGCCGGCTGATCCCGCGATCCCGGACGTATCATCGCACCATGCCCATCCTCGCGGCGACCAATCTGCGCGTGCACTACGGCCCCGACATCATCCTCGACGGGGTGTCGCTGTCGGTCGAGCCCGGCGAGCGGATCGGGATCGTCGGGCGCAACGGCGGGGGGAAATCGACGCTGCTCAAGGCGCTCGCCGGCGTGATCCGGCCCGACACCGGGGAGGTGATCATCCAGAAGGGCAAGCGGGTCGGCTACCTCAAGCAGGACCCCGAGCTCGACCCGGAGGAATCGCTGCGCGACGCGGCCGAGGGGGCGTTCGCCGAGCTGCACCACCTGCACCGGCAGTTGCACAAGGTGTTCGACCAGATGGCGTCGGCGCAGGGCGACGACCTGGACCGGCTGCTCCGGGACCAGGAGCGTCTCGAGGCGCGGATCGAGTCCGCCGGCGGTTACGCGATCGACCACAAGATCGACGCGACGCTGCACGGGCTGGGATTCACCGATTCGCAGTTCGCGATCAGGTGCGCGGACCTGTCCGGCGGGCAGCGCGCGCGGCTGGCGCTGGCGCGGCTACTGCTGGAGGCGCCCGACGCGCTGCTGCTGGACGAGCCGACGAACCACCTCGACATCGAGGGGTGCCTGTGGCTGGAGACGTTCCTGAAGGAGGAGTACGCCGGCGCCGTGCTGATGGTCAGCCACGACCGGTACCTGCTGGACAACGTGGTGGACCGGATCGTGGAGGTCGAGTTCGCGCGGCTCATCGACTACCCGGGCTCGTACAGCGCGTTCCGGGAGATCCGCGCGCAGCGCAGGCTCACGCAGCAGCGCGCCTACGAGAAGCAGCAGACGGAGTTCAAGCGCCAGGAGGCGTACATCCGCAAGTACAAGACCGGCCAGCGCGCCAAGGAGGCCAAGGGCCGTCAGAGCAAGCTCGACCGCCAGCGCGAGCAGGCGATCGAGCGGCCGATGGAGCTGAGCACGCTCAGCCTCTCGCTGCCGAAGGCCCCGAGGTCCGGCGATCAGGTCATCACCGCCCGGCGCCTGGGCAAGCGCTACGAGAACATCGACCACCGGACCGGCGAGCGGATCGAGGGCGAGGACGCGCAGAAGGTGCTCTTCCACGACCTGGACCTGACGGTCAGCCGGGGCGAGCGGTGGGGGATCATCGGCCCCAACGGCGCCGGCAAGTCCACGCTCGCGCGGTGCCTGCTGGGCGAGCAGGAGTCGGACGACGGGTTCACGAAGATCGGCTCGAACGTGCTGGTGGGGCACTTCAAGCAGACGAGCGAGGGAGTGGACCCGGAGCTGTCGGTGCACCGGTACATCCAGCGCGAGGTCAAGCGCAACACCGACGGCGCGGTGGAGCTGAGCGAGCAGCAGTCGCGCGACCTCGCCGGCGCGTTCCTGTTCTCCGGGAGCGAGCAGGACAAGGAGATGCTCGTGCTCTCGGGGGGCGAGACGAGCCGGTGCCGGCTGGCGGCGCTCATCGCCAGCGCCAAGAACCTGCTGGTGCTCGACGAGCCGACGAACCACCTGGACATCCCCAGCGCCGAGCGGCTGGAGGAGGCGCTGTCGCTGGAGGGCGGCTACACCGGGACGGTGCTGCTGATCAGCCACGACCGCGCGCTCATCGACGCGGTGTGCGACCACGTGATCGCCCTCGACGGCGCCGGCGAGGCGGAGATCGTCATCGGCAACTACACCGACTGGCGCGAGCGGCACGCCAGGCGTCAGAGCGAGGCGCAGGCGGAGTTTGAGGCCCAGCGTGAGGAGGAGCGCCGCAAGGAGAAGCAGCGCAAGGCCCAGCAGGAGGCGCAGAAGGCGAAGCAGGCGCCGCAAGCGAAATCCACGAGCAACGCCCAGCGCCTGCTCGAGCGGATGTCGATGGAGCAGCTCGAACAGAAGATCGAGGAGCTCGAGACCGGCATCGCGCAGGCGGACGCGCAGATGAACGACCCCGATGTCTGGCGTGACGGGAAGAAAATGGACCGCATCAGCGCCGAACGCCGGCGCCTGACGGCGGAGCTGGAGCCGCTGGAGTTCGAGTGGTCGCGGCGAGCCGAGGCGCAGTGACACGCTCAAGCGATTTCACCGCAGCCAGGACTTCATCCACATGCCCCGGAATCTTCACCTTGTCCCAGCGTCGCGCAATCGTCCCGCTGGGCTTGATGAGGTACGTCGTGCGCTGCACGCCCATGTACTTGCGGCCGTACATGGATTTCTCGACCCAGACGCCGTACCTGGCGCAGATCGGCGGGATCCCGTCGTCGCCCGGCTCGTCGGCGAGGATGGGGTAGTTCAGGCCGATCTTGGTCGCGAACTTCGCCTTGCTCCTGACGTTCTGGGGGCTGATCCCAAGGACGACGGCGTCTGCTCGTTTGAATTTCGAATAATCATCGCGGAAGTCGCAGGCCTCCTGCGTGCAGCCGCTGGTGTCGTCCTTGGGGTAGAAGAAGAGGACGACGGCCTTGCCCTTGTGCTGGGATAGGCGGTGCGATTGGCAGTTCTGGTCGGGGAGGGTGAATGCGGGGGCGCGCTGGCCGGGGTCGATGGGAGGCATGGGTGGATGGTAGATGAAGACCCAACCCCCGTGCCACTACAACGCCTCTGCGCGGCGTTGTAGTGCTCGGGGTGCAACGGTGCGAAGCACTACAGCGCCTTCGGCGTTGTAGTGGCACGGTTTTCGCCGTTCACCCGCCCTGAACCCAGCCGATGAGCGCCATGAACATGCCCATGGCCAGGAGCATCGCGGCGATGGCGACGCCGGCGCCGATCATGCGCTTGCGGTGCAGCGTCTCCTGCACGAGATCGAGCCTCGCCTGGACGGCGGGCTTGCTCAGGTCCTCGCCGCGCCGGGCGGCGTCCTGGACCTGCGCGATGACGAGGTTGGCGTTGAACTGGTTCATGCCCAGGCGCCGGCCCAGGGCGACGAGCCGCTCGCGGCGTTCGGGGGTGAGCAGGGCGGCGCGCCCGCCGTCGAGCTGGTCGGCGATGCTGCGGCTGAAGATGGCCTGTGCGTCGAGGGGCGGGATCTGCGAGGCGGCGCGGTTCTCGCGGACGACCTCGGCCCGCCGGAGGCGGCGTTGCACCTCGATCGACTCGTCCTCGACCTCGACCTCGGGCGCGACGAGCCGGAGCCTGGGCGTCTGCTGCGGAGGCATCGGTGGTAGTTCATCGCCCTGGCGCATGGCTGCAGGCGCAATCGGGCTTTCGGACCCCTCACGCAAGCGGAGCGGGCGAGATGGACGATCATGATCGGTACACTCCCCCCGACCCTCGTTGGGATCGGGACAACCCCTCCCACGCGACCACCCTGCGGAGACTCCCTTGACGGAAGGTCCGATCACCACCGCCGAACCGCCGGCGCAAAATGCCGACGCCGGGACCGCCCGGCCGGCGTCGCTGTCGGCGCCGGGCTCGATCGGATCGGCCTCGCCGCCCGACGAAGCGCTGGGTCTGCTGGATCGCGCCGCGAAGCAGGGGAAGCTGCCGGGATTCGAGCGGCGCGGCGACCACGCGTTCCGGGCGCTGGTGTACGGCGAGCCCTTCGACCGGGAGCTGCTTGGCGAGATCACCCCGAGCGACGGGGGCTGCACGATCGCGCTGCGGCTGCGATTGATGAAGAAGTTCCCCGTGATCGCGGTGGCGCTGGTCAGCGTGTCGATCTGGCCGGGCGTGTGGCTGACGGACTCGATGATCCAGACGTACTTCCCGGGGTACCCCAACGCGTTCTGGGTGACGGCGGCGTGGTACCTGCCGCTGACGGTGATCCCGCTGCCGTGGATGCTGCGATCGATGTGGCGCAAGAGCGAAGGGATCGCGCGGGAGGAGCTGGGCAAGACGATCGGGAAGATCGAGCGGGCGCTGAAGGCTGAACCTGTCAGAGCCCGTGCCACTACAACGCCGAAGGCGCTGTAGTGCTTTACACGGTTTGATTCAAGAGCACTACAGCGCCGCTAGCGCGGCGTTGTAGTGGCACGGGTGCTTACCCCGGCATCAACCGTCCCACCGTGCGGGGCCTGAGCGGGAACGCCTCGCACAGCGCATGGATGTCGCCGAGCGTGACGGCGTTGATCGACTCCAGCTCCTGCTCGAGCGTCCGGTGCGAGGCGAGGTAGGTCCAGAGCTTGCCCAGGCGCTGCATGCGCCCGTCGGGGCGCTCGCCGGCGAGGGTGACGCTTGTGGCGAGCTTGTTGCGCAGGCGCTCGAGGTCGTCCGCGGTGATCGTCTGCGCGATGGCGTCGGTCTCGCGCTCGAGGACGGACCAGACGTCGTCGGCGCGGTCCGGGTCGCACGTGGCGAAGACGGAGAAGACGCCGGTCGCGTCGTGGGGGTCGTAGAACGCCTGCGCCTCGTCGGCGAGCCCCGGCTCGATCAGCGACCAGTGCAGCTTCGAGTTGCCCGAGTCGCCCAGCGCCAGCGACAGCAGCGTCGCGGCGTAGCGGCGCGGGTCCTGCATCGCCGGCGCCTCGGCGGACATCAGCATATAGCACCGCGAGACATTCTCGTCGGTCAGCGTGAAGGTCTCGTCCCGGAAGGACGGGGAGCCGAGGCTCCGGTGCGTCCCGCTGGCGGACCAGCCGGCGCACGCGGCGCGGACCTGATCGACGGCGTCCTCGAAGCGGACCCGGCCCGCGAACGAGACGACGGTGTTGTCCGCCGCGTAGCGCTCGGTGAAGTAGCCCTTCATCTGCGGCGCCGTCATGGCGGTGATCGTCTCGTTGGTCCCCAGCACGCGGTGGGCGAGCGGGTGGTCGCCGAAGCGGCGGGCGGTCAGCTCTTCGTAGAGCGTCCAGAAGGGCTCGTCCTTGTACATGGCGATCTCTTCGAGGATCACCTTCTTCTCGTCGTCGAAGTCGGCCTCGCGCAGCGCGGGCCGGAGGATGTCGGCGAGGATGTCTGTCGCCATCGGGAGCATCTCGGGGAGCACGTGCGCGTGGAACGCGGTCATCTCCGAGGTGGTGAAGGCGTTGTACTTGGCGCCGATCTCGTCGAACTCGCGGTTGACGTCGTCGGCGCTGCGCCGCTCGGTGCCCTTGAACATCATGTGCTCGAGGAAGTGGCTGACGCCCATGACCTCGCTCTTCTCGTCGCGGGCGCCGGTCTTGACGAAGAACCCGCACGCGGCGGTGTGCGCGTCCGGGTCGGTCTCGGCGACGATCGTCAACCCGTTGTCGAGGGTTGCCTGCTGGAACTCGACGGGCATGGCGGCTCCTGGGTTCTGGGGGTGACGGCGGTGTGGTCCAGTTGTGATCGGATCGATCTCGTCTCGACTTCGGGGTCATCGGCGCCGCAGATCGCGCTGCTGACGGCGACGCCGAAGGGCCCGGCGCCCGCCTCGGCGATCAGGCCGCCGAGGTTCGCCGGGGTGATCCCTCCGATGGCGAGCGCGGGGGGAAGCGCGGGCTCGTGCGCCAGGTAGTCGCGCAGCAGCGCTGGCCCGGCGATCTCGTCCTTGCGCTTGGTGGTCGTGGGGAACATGGCGCCGACGCCGCAGGAATCGGCCCCAGCGGCTCTGGCGGCGGTTGCCTGCTCGATCGTCGAGGCGGAGACGCCCACAAGGAGGCTCGCGCCGGCGAGCCTGCGGATCGACGCGACGTCGAGGTCGCCCTGCCCGACATGGACACCGTCGGCGCCGGCGAGCAGCGCGATGTCGGGGCGGTCATTAATGACCACACCGGCGCCGAGCGGGTGCGCGAGGTCCACGAGCGCGCGCGCTCTGCGGAGCAGCTCGGCATCGCTCAGCGCCTTCTCACGGAGCTGCACGCAGTCGGCGCCCCCGGCGATCGCCCGCTCGGCGACCTCCAGCCAGGGGCGGGCGCACAGGGACTCCGTGATGAGCGCGCACAGCCGCCAGCCAGTGAACCCGGCACGATCGGCGCCCTGCGCCAGCGAGAGCCTCCGGTGCGCCTCGTACAGGCGGTAGCGGAGCGATTCGGCGTGAACGGCGGCCTGTGGGGCGGGCTGTTTCAGCGTTTCCTCGATCGAGCGCAGCGCCTCGGCCGCACGACCGGCCGCGGCGTCAGCCACCGCGCGTCGTGAGGGCCGGGACCGCTCCGATGGCGTCTCGATCCGCGTGCCCACGTCTCCCGGCGTGTCGCGGCAGGCGATGAGCCGCGCCGGGTCGATCCCGGCGGCGGTCAGCGTTTCACGCACGCCGTGGCGGATGGTTTTCAGCTCGGTGGTCAGCGCCGCGTCGTCGAGCGCGAAGCGGGCGATGTCTTCCAGAACGCGCAGGCCCTCGGCGGCGCGGTTGGCCGCGGCGTCAAGGATCCGGAGTGTCGCTGGATCGGCTGGTGGCACGACGGCATCGTATCCACGCCCCGGATTCACGCCAGCGCCTGCTCCAGGTCGGCGATGAGGTCCTCCGGGTCCTCGATGCCGACGCTGAGGCGGACGAGGTTGTCGGCGATGCCGAGTTCGGCGCGCTGGGCCGGGGGGACGGAGGCGTGCGTCATGATCGCCGGGTGCTCGATGAGGGACTCGACGCCCCCGAGCGACTCGGCGAGCGCGAAGATTCGGACGCGCTCGAGCATCGTTCGCGAGTGCTCCAGCCCGCCGCCCAGGAAGATCGTGATCATCCCACCGAAGCCGCTCATCTGTCGCCTGGCGACCTCGTGCCTTGGGTGCGAGGGGAGCCCCGGGTACACGACGCGATCGACGTCCTTGCGGGATTCGAGCCACTTCGCGATGCGCATCGCGCTCTCGTTGTGGCGCTGCATGCGCACGTCGAGGGTCTTGACGCCGCGGAGGACCATGTACGAATCGAAGGGCGAGCAGACGGGGCCGGCGGAGTTCTGGACGAACCGGATGCGCTCGGCGAGCTCTTGCGTGCGGGCCACGAGCAGCCCCGCGACGCAGTCGGAGTGCCCGTTGAGGTACTTCGTCGCGCTGTGCATGACGAGGTCGCAGCCGTGCTCGAGGGGGCGCTGGTTGATGGGGGTGGCGAAGGTGTTGTCGCAACCGACGATCACGCCGGGGTTCTTCGCCCTGGCGATGCGGACGATCGCCTCCAGGTCGAAGACCTTGAGCAGCGGGTTGGTCGGGGTCTCGAGCCAGACGAGCGCCGTGTCGGCGGTCATCGCGTCCTCGAAGCGTTGTTCGTCGGTCATGTCTACGGCCGTGATGCGCAGCCCCTGCGAGCGCTCTCGCACGCGTCGGAGCAGGCGGTGCGAGCCGCCGTAGAGGTCGTCGCCCGTGACGACCCTGGCGCCGTGGTCGAGCAGGTCGAGCACGGTGGCGATGGCGGCCATCCCGGAAGAGAAGGCGAAGCCGCCGCGGGAGGGGTCGGCCTCCTCGGGGATGGTCGAGCCCTCGAGCAGCGCGACGAGGCGCTCCAGCGCGTAGCGGGTCGGGTTGTGCGATCGCGTGTACTCGAACCCCTTGTGGACGCCGGGGGAGTCCTGCGCGTAGGTCGAGGAGAGGAAGATCGGCGGCATGACGGCGCCGGTGGTCGGCTCGGGGCGCTGGCCGGCGTGGATGACGCGTGTCCCGGGTCGTGTTTCGCGGGGGTCGATCATGAACGGAGTCTCGGCTGGACGGCGTGCGGGGTTGAGTCGCGGTGGTGCGTGGGTGGGGTCAGTCGGTCGGACGCTGCGCCCTGAGGTAGTTGATCAGGTCGATCCGGGTGATCAGCCCCATGAAGCGGTCGCTGTCGTTGGGATCGGCGACGATCGCGACGCGGTCGGCGCGAAAGATGGGCACGAGCCGCTCGATTGGCGCCTTGGGCGGGATCGTCTCCAGGCGCTTGGTCATGAACTCGCTGACGGGGCTGTCGAGGTCGGTGTTCTCGCCCAGCAGCGCCAGCAGCACATCGCTCTCGTCGATGATGCCGATCGCCCGGCTCCGGCGCTTGCCGGTCTTCTCGGGGTCGGGCAGCGGCTCGACGACGGCGACCTGCGAGACGTCGTACAGCTTCATTGTCTTGAGCGCGTTGGCCAGCGTGTCGGTCGGCTTGAGCGTGAAGTCCTCGCGGGCGCTGTGGCGGCGGGCGATCAGGTCGCGGAGGTCGCCGGACTTGGGGCGCTGGATGAACCCGTTGTCGATCATCCAGAAGTCGTTGTACATCTTCGAGAGGTACTTGGCGCCGTTGTCGCAGACGAAGGTGACGACCGTTCTCGGCTGCGTCTGCTTCCGGCACCACAGCAGCGCGGCGTGGAGCAGGCAGCCGGTGCTCGAGCCGCCGAGGATGCCCTCCCTGAGCAGGAGCTCGCGGCCCGCGTGGAAGGAGTCCGCGTCGGTGACGGCGATCGCCTCATCGACGAGCTTGATGTCGCACACGTCCGGGACGAAGTCCTCGCCCATGCCCTCGACGAGCCAGGCGCCGGGCGTGACGTCCTCGCCCCGGTTGACCAGGGGCTCGAGGATCGAGCCGGCGGGGTCGGCCAGGACGACCTTGCACGCGGGGTTGCGCTCCTTGAAGAACCTGCCGGCGCCGCTGAGCGTGCCGCCCGAGCCGACGCCCACGATGAAGGCGTCAACGGTCAGCCCCAGCGCCCCGATCTGGGCGGTGATCTCCGGGGCGGTGGTCTCGTAGTGCGCCCGGGCGTTGTCGGGGTTGGCGAACTGGTTGATGTAGAGGGAGTTGGGGGTCTGCTCGGCGATGGCCGCGGCGACCTCCTGGTAGTACTCGGGGTGGCCCTTGGTGACGTCGGAGCGCGCCGTGCGCACCTCCGCGCCCATCGCGCGCAGGTGCATGATCTTCTCCTTGGCCATCTTGTCGGGAACGACGACGATGAGTTTGTAGCCGCGCTGCGCCGCGACGAGCGCGAGCCCCAGCCCGGTGTTTCCGGCGGTGGCCTCGACGAGGGTCGGCTTCTCACTGGCGTTCGGGTCGATACGCCCGTCGGCCTCGGCGGCCTCGATCATCGAGAGGCCGATGCGGTCCTTGATGGAGGCGGCGGGGTTCTGCGATTCCATCTTGAGAAAGAGCCGGCAGGGCCCGGTGTCGAGCTTCGTCACCTCGAGCATGGGGGTGCGCCCGACCATGTCCAGGACGGAGTGGAACACCGGCCCCCCCTCGGTCTGGAGGACGCCGGAAACGGCATTCGGCGACGACGCGTTGGTCATGCCCCGAGTGTAGCACCGGGCGGTGGATTCGGACGCCGGGGTCGGTGGGGCGCGAGGGGCCGGGCGCCTTGCGTGTCAGGCTGCTGGTCCAGGCAATGGGTCGGCGGTCCAGCAGTTGAGGATGGTCTGGAGTCGGGGGTCCTCCGGATCGCGGAAGTGCATCACGAACTCCGGGAACGCGTGATCGGGTCGATGCCACTCCAGGACCGCGAGTCGAGCACTCTTGTTCGCGAAGCAGATCGCCTCGCCCTGCATGATGGTCCGTTGCTTGAACCGCTTTCGGTATTTGATGCCGCCGGGAAAGCAGGTGACGGTATGGCGTCGGCGATAGCAATAGCACATGTCGACAAACATGAGGGAAGGCGCGAGCCAGAATGCGGGGAAGATGATTATCTGCCAACCGACTCCCGACCGAGTTGACGGATCAAGCAATGCCAGCAGAGCGATTAGACAGAAAATCGCCATGACGAGATAGAACCAACCGATCCATCTCGCATTTCCGATTTGGAGTGGCGGGTCCGGCACGATGCGTAGGGGCGTCTCGATGTCAAGGTCGTTCAACTCGATAAACGGGATGCCTTGCAGCACGATCGGCGGGGGCGTCGCGTCCTGCGCCCGGTAGGCGTCGAAGTAGGCTCGGGCGTTGACACGGTCCATACCCAGCGGCCGCCAACGCGAGCCCGACAGGAACGTGTCGGCGATCGCTCGCTGGTGCGGCGTCGGGCGCGGGTTAGTTTCGATTGACTGCAGATCGACGCGGCGCAGCCAACGCAATCGCAACATGAGTGCAAGACCAAGAACGAACACGAGCGGCATCCCGGCGATATAGATCGACCACCACGGCAGCGACTCGACCCATTCCTGGAAATACGACCACAGGATGAAATACGGGACTAGGATGACAACAGCGATCAGAAGGCCGGTCTTGATTCCAAAGTCATCCCAGAGTTCATACGCGCGCGACCCGGCGAAGCGCACCCACCTCGGCGGGTCGTGCCGCTCGTCGGCATCGATGGTGATCAGGCTGATCGGCGATGTCATGGCGCCGGATTTTACCACTGGCGACCGACGGGCCGCGGAGCGAATCCCGCGGTTTCCCTGATGAATCACGGATCCTGCGGCCTGATCTCTGGTTCGCTGATCGGGTCCGCCGTCCAGAGGTCGAGGATCTCGGTGAGGCGGGGGTCGTCGGGGCCCCGGAGGTGCAACGTCAGCGAGGCGAGCCGCCTACCCGGCGCGAACCACTGCACGGTGGACTTGCGGCGGCCCTGCACGATGAAGCAGACGGCATCGCCGGCCCGGAGCGTGCGCCGGCGGAACAGCTTGCGGAACTCGATCGTTCCGCGATCGAGGATCGCGGAACGGGGCGGAAAAATCAGCCTGATCTCAAGATCGGCGATGAGGGGCTGCGCCCAGAGCAGCAGGAACACCGGCGCGAACATCAGCCACTGCGAGGGCGTCGCGCTCATCGAGTGCAGCGTCGAGACGATCATCCAGGTGATGTACGCCAGCGGCAGCAACGTGACGGCCAACGTCCACCTGGAATCGAACGATGAGAACGGCGGGTCGCCCTTGAGGCGCGTCGGGCATGCCCGATCTTCAGATTCGTCCGGTGGCGGTGTCGCGCCGATGATCAGCGCCCTCGGCGCTTCGGCGCCCTCGGACTGGTAAGCCGCGATGAAGACTTCGGCGTCGAACGTGCGGTTCGCTGCGCCGCGTCCGCCGGGGTTGTCGAGCACACCCGCCACCAGCGCCCTGCGGTGGATGCTCAGGCTGTCTTCCGGCGCTCCGGCGAGCTCGCGGATGTCGGCGTTCTTGAGCAGCCGGAACATGAGCAGCATCGCCCCGAAGGCCGCGAGCAGGTAGAGCCCGAACCCGACACCGATCGCCCAGAGGGGGACGGTGTTCGGGTTCAGCCGCGTCGCGACGATGGCGCCGGCGATCATGCCGATGGCGATCGCCAGGCCCAAGGCGCCGCCGAGCCATCTGCCGGTGCGGAAGGAGCGCAGCCCGTCCACGGCCACCCACCTCGGCGGGTCGTGCGCTTGATCCGTGTCGATGGTGATGCGGTGCGCCATGGACGCCATCGGGAGAGTGTACGTCGCGGGAGTGCGCGGTATCCGAGTCTTCGTAGAGCCTCAGACTGGGCGTCCATGGTGAAGGGGTCTGGCATGGCCACGGCTTTGCGTGGCCATGACGTTGTGCGAAAACATGGCCACGGAAACCCGTGGCCATGGCACGCATTGCTGTTGTTCGCTTCCGCCTTACTCCAGGGCCGCGGCGCCGGAGATAATCTCGGTCAGCTCCGTCGTGATCTGCGCCTGGCGGGCGCGGTTGTACTGGCGGGTGAGGGTCTTGCCCATTTTGCCGGCGGCGTCGGTGGCGGACTTCATCGCGACCATGCGCGAAACGTGCTCGGAGACGATCGCGTCGGAGAAGCACTGCGCCAGCGTCGTGCGCACCGTCTCGGGGAGCAGCTCCGAGAGCAGCTCGCCGGCCTCGGGGCTGAACTCGTACAGCGCGCCGGGGCCCGACGCCTTCTCGCCCTCGCCGCTCTCGCTCGGCGGCTTGAGCGGCAGGAGCTGCAGGATCTCCGGCGACTGCTTGCCGGCGCTGATGAAGCGGGTGTACACGACGCGCACGGCCGAGAGCTCGCCCGCGCTGAAGCGGTCCATGTATTCCTGCGCGAGGTGCTCGATCTCCTCGCGGTGGGGGTTGTCGCCGAAGTGCGTGTGGTGCCGAGTCGCGGGCTTGCCCTGGAACTTGAGGAACGCGACGCCCTTCTTGCCGACGAGCTCGGTCTCGCAGGGGACCGACAGCGACCGGAGGTGGCTCATCGCCAGGCGCAGCACGCCGCCGTTGTAGGGGCCGCACAGGCCGCGGTCGGAGGTGAGGATCAGCACGAGCTCGGGCTTGGCGGAGATGTCGCCTCCCGGGCCGGAGATGAGCGGGTGATCGATGTCGCCGGCGGTGGCCGCGAGCTCCTGGACGAGCTTGAAGACGCCCTCGGTGTAGGGCTTGGCGGCGGTGGCGCGGGTCTGGGCGGCGGCGAACTTGGCGGTGGCGATCATCTGCATCGTGCGGGTGATGCGCTTGATGTTGCCGACCGCTTTCATGCGGTTCTTGATTTCGCGGATGGTTGCCATAGGGACGGGAGTGTAGCCCCCCTGGGGGGCGGCGTCCGGGGC
Organism: Phycisphaeraceae bacterium; assembly: GCA_020639135.1. GTDB lineage: Bacteria > Planctomycetota > Phycisphaerae > Phycisphaerales > UBA1924 > JACKHE01. The sequence goes on along the minus strand of JACKHE010000001.1, from coordinate 244,126 downwards.
TCGAACGCCTGTCCCGCCGGGGCCCGGCCCGGGCTACGATCCCGCCCCATGGAGCACGTGAACATCTATGAGCAGGGCGATTACGCCGACGCCTACGCCCGGATGGCCTTCCCCGGGACCTACCACCTGGCGTTCCGCGACCTGCCCGAGCTGATCGCCCGGCATGTCGCGGGGAAGGCGGCGCTGGACTTCGGCTGCGGCGCCGGGCGGTCGAGCCGGTTCCTGCGGGGGCTGGGGTTCCGCGTCGTCGGGATCGACATCTCGCCGGTGATGATCCGCAATGCGGTGGAGCTCGACCCGGAGGGCGACTACCGGCTGGTCAGGCCCGGCTCGTTCGAAGCGCTGGGCGAGGCGAGGTTCGACCTGATCCTCGCGGCGTTCCCGTTCGACAACATCCCGATGTCGATGAAGGACGTTCTGTTTGCGTCGTTCGCGTCGCTGCTCAACCCCGGGGGGCGGGTCATCAACCTGGTCTCGACGCCGGAGATCTACACCCACGAGTGGGCGTCGTTCTCGACGAAGGACTTCCCGGAGAACCGCGCGAAGCAATCCGGCGACATCGTGAAGGTGATCACGTTCACCATCGATGCGCAGACGGTGGTCGAGGACATCCTCTGCACCGGGGAGTCTTACCGGGAGATCTACGGGCGGGCGGGCCTGCGCGTGCTCGAATCGCACCTGCCGATGGGGCGCGAGGACGACCCGTACGAATGGGTGAGCGAAACGACGGTGGCGCCGTGGCGGCTTGACGTGCTGGGGCAATAACAAACAACCCCACCGGATGGCTCCGATGGGGTTGTTGGGAGTTCAAAAGTCGCCTTCAGATCACGGGAAGATGCCGCGCATCGCGTACACCTTGCCGATCTGCTCCAGCGCCGCGATGTAGGCGGCGGTGCGGAGATCGACCTCGTAGCGCTGCTTGGCGAGCTGGGTGCGCCGCGCGGCCATGACCATGTGGCGGTTGAGGTCGGCGTCCACCTTCTCGACGTCCCAGTAGGTGCTGGTCTTGTTCTGCACCCACTCGAAGTAGGAGACGGTGACGCCGCCGGCGTTGCAGAGGATCGCGGGGAGGATCTCGATGCCGCGCTCGAGGAGGCGGCGCTCGCCGGCGGGGGTCGTCGGGGCGTTGGCGCCCTCGGCGATGACCTTGGCGTCGATCCAGTCGGCGTTCTCGGGGGTGATCATCTGCTCGAGGGCGGCGGGGATGAGCAGGTCCACCGGGGTGCGGTAGAAGTCCTCGATGGAGATGGCCTGGGCGCCCTCCTGGGTGTGCTTGCCGGTCTGGGTGGCGCCGTGGCTGGCGCCGAAGCCCGCGACGCCGCCGGTCTCGGCGACGTGCATGGCGAGGACCTCGGTGTTGAGCCCCTCGTCGTTGCGGATGGCGCCGGTGTGGTCCATGACGGCGACGACCTTGGCGCCGAGCTCCTCGATGAGTCGCCCGGACCAGGAGCCCACGTTGCCGAAGCCCTGGACGCTGACCTTGAGGCCCTTCAGGGGCAGGCCCATGCTCGGGAGGATCTCGGAGACGACGTCAACGACGCCCTGCCCGGTGGCCTTCTCGCGACCCAGCGAACCGCCCATGTCCACGGGCTTGCCGGTGACGACGCCCAGCGCATCGTTGCGCGAGGAGGAACCGGCCATGCCCTGGTAGGTGTCGGCGAACCACGCCATGATCTGCGCGTTGGTGCCGACGTCGGGGGCGGGGATGTCGATGTCCGGCCCGATGTGCCGGCTGATGGCGGTGATGAACCTGCGGCTGACGCGCATCAGCTCGTCATTGTCGAGCGACCTGGGGTCGCACTTGACGCCGCCCTTGCCGCCGCCGAAGGGGACCCTGGCGAGCGAGCACTTCATGGTCATCAGCAGCGCCAGCGCCTTGACGTCGTCGAGGGAGACATCGTGGTGGAACCGGATGCCGCCCTTGTAGGGCCCGAGCGCGTTGTTGTGCTGGACGCGGTAGCCCTTGAAGAGGTGGTACTTCCCGTCGTTCATCATGACGGGGAAGTGGACCATGATCTCGTTCTTGGGCTGCGCGAGGATGATCTTGACGTGGTGGGGGAGTTCGAGGATCTCCGCGGCGGTGAGCACCGCGTCGATCGTCTGGAGATAGAGGTTGTCCGGGTCCTGTTTCATCCCGAGCTCGTTGAAGATGCTCGATGAACGGAACGCGGATTGGGTTGCTGCCTGGCTCGGCGCTTCGATGGTTGCTTTGGTCATGGGTGGTACGCCCGTCGCGTGGGCGGGCGCTCGTTTGGTGCGTCGTTGATCCTGTTCCTCGGGATCGTCGGCGTCACGGGATGGTGAGAGTCAACACAGGTCGGAACGGCCCCGTTTTCCCCGGGCGCCGGCACGGCCTTCGTGGGGAGCGATGATAAGCCTCTTCGGATGAAAAACCATCCGACCAAAGCGAAAAAGGCCGGAGCCGGCGGGCCGTCGGGCGGGGGGGTGTCCGGGGGTGATCCGGCGCGTCCCGGGAGCGCCGGTCAGCGGGGGAGTTTCTCGATGTCCTTGTCGAAGCCCGCCAGGACGAGGGTGTCGTCGGCGCCGACGATGCTGCCGGGCTGGGGGAGGTCCACGACCCGCTCGTGGTAGTTCTCGGCCCCGGTCGCGGTGGCGGAGGCGACGCGGCGCTTGATCGCCACGATGGTGACCTTGTGCTTGTGCCGGAGGTCGAGGTCGGCGAGCTTCCTGCCCCGCCAGGGCTCCGGGGTGGGCACCTGCGCCAGGGCGTAGCCGTTGCCCAGCTCGACGTGGTCGATGATGAATGGCATCAACAGCTTGTGGCTCCACCGGTCGGCGGACTCGTCCTCGGGGCTGACGATGGAGTCGGCGCCGATGCGCTGGAGGATCCTCGCCTGCATGGGGTTGCCGGCGCGGGCGATGACGCGTTTGACGCGGAGAGACTTGAGCAGGGCGGTGGCCATCGCGGTGGCCTCGAAGTTCCGCCCCATGCCGACGATGGCCGTGTCCACCTGGTCGATGCCCTGGATCCGCAGCGCCGCCTCGTCGGTGGCGTCCATCGCGATAGCGAGGGTGACCTGGTCGCGGAGCTCCTCGACGACCTCTCGGCTCTTGTCGATGCCGATGACCTCGACCCCGGCGCGCGCCAGCGAGGTCGCCAGCCTGGCGCCGAAGCGTCCCAACCCGATCACCGCGAATCGCTCAACCATGGTTCATCTCAGGGGTCGTCTCAGGGTAGTCGGTCCACGCGCCTGGCGCCGGGGCGCGGCCCGGCCGAACCCGCGCAACACCGACCCGTCAATAGATCACCACATCCCCCCTCGGGTAGGCGTACTGGGCCCGCATCGCCGGGCGGACGCTGAAGACCGCGGCGAAGATCGCCAGCGCCCCGACGCGGCCGATGAACATCGCGGCCATCAGCGCGACCCGCCCCGGCGCGCTGAGTTCGGCGGTGATCCCGGTCGAGAGCCCGCTGGTTCCGAAGGCGGAGATCGTCTCGAAGAGCAGGGGCCCGAGCCTGGTCTCGTCGCCGATGTGCTCGGTGGCCGTCAGGACCGCGACGGTGATCATGCACGTCCCCAGGCACAGGGCGAGGATGGTCGCGCACTTGCGCACAACCTCGTCGGGGATGGTCCGTCCCCACGCCTCGGTCTGGGGGCGCCCACGGATGGTGGACCAGACGGTCAGCGCCAGGATCGCCAGCACCACCACCTTCAGCCCCCCGGCGGTCGAGCCCGGCGCCCCGCCGATGAACATCATGAAGATGACGACCAGCCTGGCGAAGAGGCCGATGTCCGCGGGGCTGACGGTGTCGAAGCCCGTCGTGCGCTGCGCCGCGAGAAAGTGCGCGTCGAGGATCGCGACGCGCCAGTTGGTGTCGGTCTGGAGTGTCTCTCCGATGAAGACGAAGAGCAGCCCCAGGAGGTACACCACGGCGAGCGTCGAGAGGACGATCTTCGTGTGCGTGTCGAGGCGGATGAGCCGCCTGCCCTCGGTCCGCCGGCCCCGGAGCTTGCCGACGACCACCTGCATGATGTTCTGCAGCACCGGGAACCCCAGCAGCCCGATGATGGTCAGCACGACGGCGACGGTGTGCGGCGCCACGCCGGTGCGCAGGCCCTCGAAGCTGTTGGCCGTCGTCGCGAAGCCCGCGTTGCAGAACGACGAGACGGCCAGGAAGACGCAGTGGAAGACGCGGTCGCCGGCGCCGTGCATCGGCGGCGCGCCGTCCCACGTCGCCGGGAGCAGGAAGTAGTACGCCGCGGCGCCGAGCGCCTCGACCGCGTGCGTGACGATCATGATGAACAGGACGAGCTTGCCGAGGGAGTACTGCCCCTCCCAGCCCTGCTCGGTGGTTTCGCCGAGCGTCTGCGTGGCGCGGAGCCCGAAGGAGGAGCCGAGCATCGTCGCGACGACGGCGCCGAAGACGAGGATGCCCAGCGCGCCGATCTGGATCCACGCGCAGATGACGACCTGCCCGAACCTGGTGAAGCTCTCGCCGGTTGGTCGGACGACAAGCCCCGTCTGGCTGATGGCGCTGGTGATGGTGAAGGAGGCGTCGAGGACACCGATCGGCTGGCCGGGCGGCGTCGCCGCGGGGAGCATCAGCCCCGCCGTCCCAACGGCGATCAGCGCCAGGAACGACCCGACGAAGACCAGCCCCGGGGGGATCGCCAGGCTCGCCACGAGCATGTACACCCGCAGGGACACCACGACCATCAGCGCCGAGGTCGCCAGCGCCAGGCCCAGCCACGACCAGGACAAACACGCGGCGATCACCACCAGCGCCGCCTCGGCCCAGTGCGTGACCAGGAACCGGCGCTGCGCCTCCCGCCCGCCGGCGCGGCGCATGGTGATGAACATCGCGACGGCGAACGCCGCGACGGCCACGAACTGGATCGCGTGGAGCACGGACTGATCGAGCACCGGCTGGCGCCAGCCGAAGTGCAGCACCGTCGGGACGAACGCCAGCGTCGCGAGCGTCTCGCGCACGAGGAGGATGCGCGGGGCGTCCCCCGTGTCGTGCCGCACCCTGAGGGAACGCTGCTCGGTCATCGCGATCAGCCTACCGAAGTTGCGCTTCCCCCGAGCCGCCCGCGCGGTGGAGCGCCCGCAGCGCCCGGACCCCGTCGCCGATCGCGCGCGCCACCGCGACGCGCGGGAGCCCGAGCTCCGACGCGATCTCGCGGGGCGGCAGTGGCCGACGGCCCGTCAGGGCGTGCAGCAGCGCCAGCGCCGGACCCCCGGGGGGTTCCAGCGAAGGGAGCAGCGCCTCGTACGCGCGCGGCAGGTCCAGCCAGCGCTGCCAAGGCGCCACGGCGCGCGTCCAGTCGCGCAGCCCGGCCGGGGCGCTGCGCGTGGCCTGTTTCGCGATCGCCCGCTCCGCGTCGGCCAGCGCCCGGTTGATGGCCAGCGAAGCCGACGCGGCCAGTCGGCCTCCCCGCGCGGGGTCGAAGGACGCCGCGGCCTCGATGCACCCGACGACCGCAGCGTCGTACGCGAGCGTCGCGACTGCCGGCCGGAGCTCGGGCACGGGCGCTCCCAGGCGACCCTCGATGGCGCCGCGGATCAGCCCCAGCTCCGACGCGACCAACGCAGCGCGCAAGATCGACGCCAGGCGGAGATCGGCCTCGGCGTCGTCGAGCGCGCCGGCGCGGGGACTCGAACGCTGCATGGCCTTCCCGACGGCGCCGGCGCGACACAGCAGCGCCCGGTGCGCCGTCGCGAGCAGCCGCTCCCGGTCGGCGTCCGGCTTGCCGGAGCGGTCCGTGATCTCGATGAACCCCGCGATCGTCATCGGCGCCGCCGTGCGCGGCGGCCCGGCCAGCAGGGGGTGTTCGAGCAGCAGCGAAAGCTCCCGATCATCCATGGCGACGCGATCCGGCAGCCGCCAGTGGAGCATCCGGCGCAGGCGGCTCTGGTTGATGATCAACCGGACAGCCGCGTCGGTCCGGTCGTATTTTTTCGCGATCACCGAGACGCGGACGGCCCGGCGCGCGGCCCGGTCGATGACCCGGCGATCGTGGGCGGGCAGGGCCCCGGCGCCGCGGATCCCGGCGCGGCGCTGGAGGAGCTGCCGCATGGTCTCGCGGCCGCGCCCGGTCCGTTCGGCCAGGCGCTGCGCGGTTTCGTTGAGCGACCATCCGAACCGTCGCATCGCGCGATCGCCGACGAGCGCGAGCCGGTCCGCGGCTTCCGGATCGATCCGCCCGAACGCGCCGGCGGCGTCGAGATCCCCGCGGTGCTCCCGCTCGTACCGCTCGACGGAGTTGAGCGGGTACGCCAGCCGGACCACGCCGTCGGCGTCGTGCCGGCGCAGCGCGATCAGCCCCCGTCGCCGGGCGCGCTCGAGCGTCTTGACACTCACGCGCCAGCGCGCGGCGAGCTCGTCGGGGCGCAGGAACGGCGGCATGTCGCTCTCGCGCAGCCGGGCCCGGTCGCTGACGCGCTCGGCGAACGCGGAGAGATCGCCACGCAGCGCCTGGCCGATGATCAGCGTTGGAGAATCCATCTCGGGCCGGTACCCGGTGATGCGGAAGACCACCCAGTCCTCGGGATAGGCGATTTCCGGGTCGATCTCGCCGGCGAGCTTCATCGCCGATTCGAGCTGCGCCAGGATCCGCTTCTTCGGCGCGAAGCGCAGCTGCCCCGCCAGGTCGGCGAGCGCGCCGATGCGCAGCCGGCTCAGGCGAGGCATGGCTCGTCGTCGCGCGCCCACGTGACGGGGCGACGCTCTTCGATCAGCCCCTGCTCGTGCGCCATGGCGAAGAAGGTCTCGATCGCCTCGCGGTGCGCCGCGCGTGGCTCGTACGAGAGCAGCTCGCCCAGGTACCGGCGGGCCAGGTCGGTGGGCCAGCCCAGCGCCGGCGCCTGCGTGTCGGCGATCCAGTCGGCGCGCATCGCGTTGTGCCGGCGCTGGCGGTCCAGCGCCATCGCCGCGCGCCGCACCCGCGGGTCGTCCGTGCGGTCCGTCCGGCGCATCCAAGCCGCGTACACGAAGGGCAGCCCGGTCAGCGAGCGCCACGCCCCGCCCAGGTCGAGCTGGTGGGGGTAGCGCACCGCCGGCGCGCTGTCGGTCACCACCTTGTCGCCGATGAGCAGCGCCGCGTCCGGCCACTCGACCGCGCTCGCCGGTGCGCCGCCGGCGGTGTGGGCCATCCGCTCGTGCGCGTTGAAGGGGACGACCTCGACATCGACGCCGTGCAGCCGATTGAGCAGGATCCGCAGCAGCGCGACGGAAGTCCGGCTCTCGGTGTCGGCCCAGACGGTGGTGATCGTGTCGATCGGCCGGATGGAAAAGAGCCGGACGGTCAGCGTCTCGCCCTCGGAGCCGATCATGCCGCAGGGCAGCAGCGTCACCCCGGGGCCGGGGCGCTGCGCCTCGAAGACCGGGGCCAGCGCGACATCGACGGCGCCGGCTTCGAGCATCCCGAAGAGCTCCGCGGGCGCCGCGAGCGTCAGGTCGAGGTCCGCGCACTTCTCCAATCCGGTGATCATCGGCCTGGTGTTGAGGTACCGGACGGCGCCGATCCGCGCCCTCGCCCCTTCGGGGGTCGGCTTGGGCTCAACAACGCTCGGCGAGGGATGCGTGGGGGCGCTCATGCCGGCATGGTAGAGTGCCTGACCACCCGAGGGCGCCCGCCGCGGCGCCGACCACCGAATGACCGAACGATCCAACACCCCGAACCACGCCGAGCATCCCCGGAGCCTGCTGATCATCGGCGGCGGCGGGCACGCGAAGGTCGTCGCGGAGGCGGCGCTGCTGGCGGGCTGGCGGATCTCGGGTTTCCTCGATGACGACCCCGCGGCGTCGCTGGGGGCGACGGCCGAGCGCCTCGGCGCCCTCGTCTCCATCGGCCAGCGCGAGCTGACCCGCCGCCACCCCTCGATCATCGCGCTGGGCGACCTGCGCCTGCGGCGTGACTGCATCAGCCGGATCGAGGGCGAGTACGCCACGGTCATCCACCCGGGCGCGATCGTGGCGCCCAGCGCGACGATCGGCCCGGGCGTCTTCATCGGCCCCGGCGCGATCGTCCACACCGATGCCAGGATCGGCGCCCACTGCACCGTCAACTCCGGCGCGATCGTCGAGCACGACGTCATCCTCGGCGACAACGCCCACCTCGCTCCCGACGCGGCTCTGGGCGGCTCGGTCCACGTCGGTTCCGGGACGTTGATCGGGCTCGGCGCCCGCGTGCTGCCGGGCGTCCACATCGGCGCTGACGCGATCGTCGGCGCCGGTGCGGCGGTGATCCGTGATACGCCCGATGGGGCCTGTGTGGTCGGCGTTCCTGCGACGGCGATCGGGGTCCCGACGGAGTGAGACACCGCGCGTGTCGTGGCACGGATCAGCGATCGTCGCCGAGATCATCCCGCAGCTCGCGCGCCCGCTCCAGCACCGAATCGATGTCGTTGTCAACCGGCATCAGCGTGTACGACCAGCGGATCTCGGTCGTGATGTCCGCGGGGATCGCCTCGGCGATGAGGTCGATGCCCGGCCATTCGTACACCGGCGCTTTGGCGTTCTCGCTCGTGACGATCGGCTCGTAGCCGGGCTTGCTCAGGCGCACGTCGTACACGCCGAAGTAGGTGAAATCGACCTCCACCGGCGTGCGCCCGACCTCGACGTCGTTGAGATGCACCGTCGCGCCGGGCGGGTCGGAGGCGATGAAGATCCGCCGGTGCAGGCAGCCGGTCATCGACGACGCGGCCATCGCGCCCAGGGCGGTCGTCACGATGGCGCGGTGCGTGCGTCGCATGGCGTCAACGTACCTCAACCGGGGCGTCCTCGGAAGCGGCCTCGCCCGGGGGCTGGCGCCGGGGCTTGCGCAGCGGCAGGTCGTCGAACTCGTCGCCCCGGAAAAGCGAGCCCAGGTAGGACTCCCGGACGACCTTGTCGTTGATCAGCTCCCGCGGTGAGCCCTCGCGGAGGACCCGGCCCTCCTCGATCACGTACGCCCGGTCGCACACGCGCAGCGTCTGCTGCACGTTGTGGTCGGTGATCAGCACGGCGATGCCCATCTCCGAGAGGCGGCGGATCTCCGCCTGCAGGTCCTCCACGGCGATCGGGTCAACCCCCGAGAAGGGCTCATCAAGCAGGAGCAGCGAGGGATCGGTCGCCAGCGACCTGGCGATCTCCAGCTTGCGCCGCTCGCCGCCGGAGCACGTCCGGGCGAGCTGCTTCGCGGTGTGGGTGAGCGAGAACTGGTCGAGCAGCTCCGCGGCGCGCTGCTTCCGCTGCGCCCGGCTCATTCCCCGGGTTTCGAGGATCGCCAGCACGTTCTTCTCGACGCTGAGGCGCCCGAACACGCTCGGCTCCTGGCTGAGGTAGCCCATCCCCAGCCTGGCGCGCTGGTACATGGGCAGCGCCGAGACGTCCCGACCGGCGAACGTCACACGCCCGCCGTCGCGGTCGATCATCCCGATCGTCATGCGGAAGCTGGTCGTCTTACCGGCGCCGTTGCGGCCCAGGAGCCCGACGATCTCGCTCGAATCGACGGTGAAGGAGACGCCGTCAACAACGGCGCGGCCTCCGTAGAACTTCCGCAGATCTTCGGCTTCGAGGAGCGGTCCCATCGGGCCAAGTGTACGGCGTGGTGTTTGCAGATGCGATAGCGCGGTCAACCGGCGATCAGACGAGGAACCGCAGGCACATCGGGTAGCGGTAGTACTCGCCCCGGTTGGCGGCGATCGCGCCCCGGATGCAGCCCACGAAGCGGAGCACGATCAGGCCGATGATGCCGAGACCGCCGATCGGAGCCGCCAGCACGACGCCGAATCCGAGCGTGACGAGTGTGAACAACGCGAGGATGAGCCACCCGACGATGAAATACACGAAGAGTGAGAGCTGGAAGTTGACCGCCTCACGCCCGTGATCGTCGTAGAAGGGAGATTCCTTCGACTTGATCCGCCACATGACGATCGAGCCGATCATCCCCATCAGCCCCATGCCGGCGTCCAGGGCGCTGACGAGCCCCACGAGGTGCTGGAAGGTGGTGTAGGTGCGCTCCGCCTCGGTGGCGTGCTCATCGCGGAGCGCCTCGCTCTGCCGGAGGGGCCCCTCCTCGACGAGCCGCGAGACGTGCAGGTGGGTCTTGTTCCACCGGGCCTGCCACTTGTTCGATTGCCCGTTGTTCATCGTCGCCGCGTCGCCGATCATGATGGTTGCCCCGTCGCAGTCAATGAGCGTACCCCGGAGGCGGGCCCCGCCCGCCGACCTTTCTACGGGATCCGTCCCGGCGTCTTTCGGGCCACCTAGGATTATCGCTGATGAAGCCGATTCCCGACGCCAATCCGGTTCCCACGACCACCCCGGCGGCTATTCCCCGGGTCGCCGTGACGATGGGCGATCCCTACGGGGTCGGGCCGGAGGTGGTGGTCAGGGCGCTAGCGGACCCCGCGCTGCGGCAGTCGGCGCGGTTCGTCGTGCTGGGGATGGCCGAGCCCATGCAGTACGCCGCCGACCTGGCGGAGATCGAGCCCTACTGGTGGCGGGCGCCGATGGATTCGCCGGTCGCCTCGACTGCGATGGCGGCGCGGGGCGTGGCGCTCTTCGACGACGACAGCGTGCGGCTCGTCGGCGCGCCGGGGGGCCTCGAACCCGGCCCGACGCGCGACGGCGGCGGCGTCTCGTTCCGCTTCGTCGAGCGCGCCATCGAGATGGCGATGCTCCCCGGCGCCGACCCGCTGCACGTTGACGCCGTCGTGACGGGCCCGATCAGCAAGGAAGCCTGGGCGATGGCCGGCCGGCAGGCCTACCCGGGCCACACCGAGCTCTTCGCGCAGCGCACCAGGGCGAAGCGTCACGCGATGATGTTCCAGACCCCCAGGATGCGCGTCGTGCTCGCCACGGCGCACATCCCGCTCATGGACATCCGCAACGCCCTGACCATCGGCAGGGTCTTCGACGCGATCGACCTCGCGAGCGACGCGTGCCGGGCGCAGGGCATCGTGAATCCCCGCGTCGGCGTCTGCGGCCTCAACCCCCACGCCGGCGAGGCGGGGCTGCTCGGCGATGAGGAGACCCGGCTCATCGCGCCGGCGATCGAGCTGGCCGTCGCGCAGGGCATCCAGGCGAGCGGCCCCTACCCGGCCGACACGATCTTCAACCGGGCGCTGGGCGGCGCCTTCGATATCGTCGTCGCGATGTACCACGACCAGGGCCTGATCCCCGTCAAGCTGCTCGACTGGAAGGACGCCGTGAACGTGACGATCGGCCTCCCCACGGTGCGCACCAGCCCGGACCACGGGACCGCCTACGACATCGCAGGCAGGAACCGGGCGGACGCGTCGAGCATGGGCGCGGCGTTGCGTCTTGCGGTGACGATGGCGCAGCGGCGGGCCGAGGCGGGGTCGGCGTCCGAGAGCGCAACGGCTCCCGCGGCGGTCACGTCCTGACCGGCGCCGGTGTGTGGCTGTCAGGGGCCGTCGATCTTCACGAACATCCCGTCGGCCATCGCCAGCTGCATGCCGTGCCAGACCTCGGGGTTCGCGATGCTGTTCGTGTACAGCATCCAGTGCACCGAGAGCAGGCCCATGACCAGCGCGCAGCACCAGGCGGTCGGTTCGGCGACCGGGCGCCGGCGGAGCAGGTAGAGCAGCCCCGCGCTGCACGAGAGCGTCAGCAGCTTGAAGACGATCAGCTGCGGCGTGCCCCCGGTCGCAACCATCATCCGCGCGACCGGGTTCAACTCGTACATCCCGGTTGTCCGCATGTACGTCAGCGTCAGGGCCAGGTCGGCCAGGCCCATCAGTGTGATCGCCAGCGCCAGCGCCGCCACGCGCCGCTCGGCCGAGCCGGCCGCGGTCAGCCCGTACCGGCTCCGGAACGCCCTCCACACGACGCGGCATCCGGCAAGAGGCGAGGGGATGGGGCGGCGGTGGTTCACGCGGTCGCTATCGGCTCGGCGCCGGCCGGGCGTCAACGAACGCGCCCGGTCGTGGGGCGTACACTGGACGGGCGTAGGGATTGCGCCGGATAAACCGAGGACGAAGGGACCATCACGTTCATGATCGGAGCGCCCAGCACAGCCCGCCGAGAAAACCGGGATCCCGGGGGGCCCCGGCGCTGGAGCGGCGCCCGCCTGAGCCGGCTCGCCCGGCTCGCCCTGCTCGCCCTGATTGCCGCGTCGCCATCGCTCGCGCCGGGGCAGACCGGCCAGTCGGCGATCTACACCGACGACTCGACCGCCGCCAGCGAGGGCATCAACCGCGCCGAGGACCAGCTCGCCAGGGGCAACGTGGACGAGGCGGTGGAGGTGCTCCGGGCGTTGCAGCGCACCGAGGGGGAGCGTGTTCTGCCAGCCGCCGATGATCCCGCGCTGTACGACGCCGTCCGCGACGTCATCAACAGGATGCTGCTGCGCAACGACGTGCTCTTCGAGCGCTACCTCGCGGCGGAGTCCGCCGAGGCGCAGCGGCTTGCGGACCTGGGGATGCACGACGAGGTCGAACGCGTCGCGCTGCTGACCCCGGCGGGGTTCGACTGCGCGATCCGCCTGGCGCAGCGGCGCCTGGAGTCGGCGCAGTTCGACGCCGCGTGGCTGACGCTCCGATCGCTCGAGGACCATCCCACACGGCGCGATGCGGAGCCCGCGGCGCTCTTCGCGACGCTCGCGACGCAGGTCGCGCGGTACCTGCCCCCGGACCCGCGCATCCTGGCGGTGGTGCAGCGCTGGCGCGACGAGGCCGGGCTGGCGCCGATCGATGCTCTCGAACCGATCCCCGGCCCCGACCAGAAGCGCGGCGTGACGCCCTTCGAGCCCGGCCCCCGCGTTGACCTGAGCGGGATCGTCTCGAGACCCCTGTGGTCGGAGCGCCTGTCGCTGGAATCCGAGGAGGAGCCCGAGGTCAACTCACGCCCCAGGCTCACCAGGCTGCGCGGCAACGCCAAGCCCTGGCGCGTGCTGCCGACCGTCGCCGGCGACACCATCTACATCAGTGACGGCTCCACCGTGGCGGCGTGGGACCGGTTCACGCTCTCTCCCCGGTGGCGGACCCCCTTGATGCTCGAGGGCGTCGATGCCGACCCCGAGCGGGCGCGGACCATGAACCGCGCGGGGGGGCGTTCCGGCGACACGGATTCGGCCGAGACCGTCACCGTCAGGGGTCGGTGGGCCGTCGCGTCGGCGCCGGAATCGACCGACATGATCCGCGACGGCGCCACGACGATCGTCGCGATCGACGCCGAGACCGGCGTGATCCGGTGGCGCACCCCGCTCCGGCTGGCGGACCCGACGCTGCAGGGCGCGACGGTCGTCGGACGGTTGCTGATCGATCAGGGCGTCGTTGTCGCGGTGGTCTCGAAGAACCTGGCCGAGCGCCGACTCGACAGCGTGCAGCTCGTCGGGCTCGAGTTGGCGACCGGCAGGCCACTGTGGCGGCGGCCGCTCGGCTCCACGGGGACGCTCCCGTTTGCCTCCAGCGGAGCCGCGGGGGCGCTGCCGGTTGCGAGCCGGGGCGTGGTGTACATCGAGGACTCGCTCGGCTTCGTCGCGGCGGTCGAGGCCGTCAGCGGCCGGACACTCTGGGTGCGCGATCTTCGCGTGGACCAGAACCTCGTGGTCCCCCGTGAGCCCTGGGCCTCGACCGGCGCCGTGGTCATGGGCGACTCGCTCTACGTCCTCACGCCGGACAACCAGCGCCTCGACGAGCTCGACGCGCAGAGCGGGAGGGTCATCTCCAGCCGGAGCGTGTTCAGCCTCCTGGGCGAGGAGCAGTCGCCGCTGTACCTGCTCGCCTCGGGCGATCGGCTGGTGATCGTGGGGGTCTCGAAGGTGTTCTCGATCGAGACCGTCGCCTTTCCCGGCGAATCCGCCCGGGCGCAGGCTCCGATGGACCTGGGGTCGGAGTCGTTCCAGGGCCGGGTGGTGATCGCCGGCGACACGGTGCTGGCGCCGACGAGGACCGGGCTGCGCAGCGCAGCGCTCTCGGGAACCGACGGCGCCGAACCGTCGCTGACACACCTGGAGGAGCCCGGCAACGTGCTGGCGCTGGAGAGCCAGCTCGTGGTCATCGACGAATCCGAGGTGCGCACGTACCTGCTCTGGGACGTCGCGCAGCGCGTGCTCGGCGACCGCATGCGCGAGACGCCCTCGGACCCGACCCCCGCCGTGACCTTCGCGGAGCTCGCGTACCGCGCCGCCAAGCCCGACCGCATCCTGCCGGCCGTCGAGCAGGCGCTCGCGTCGATCGAGCTGGCGCCGAGAACCGAGACCAACCGCGCCGCCCGGAACAGGCTGTTCAGATCGCTGCTCTCGATGGTCGAGCCGGACGAGAACGACCCGCAGCTGGGCATGCTCGCCAGCGATCAGCTCGAGCAGCTCATCGTCGAGCTGGGCCGGGCCGCGGCGGAGCCCGCCGAGCGCGTCCAGCACCTGATGGCCCGGGGCCGCTTCTACGAGGCGGAGGGGCGCACCGACCTGGCGGTCGAGTCGTACCAGCGTGTCCTGGACGACCCGAACCTGGCGCAGGCCTCGATCCCGGTCGAGGGCGTCAGCGCCAGGGCGCAGGACGAATCGACCCGCAGCCTGCGACGCGTCGTCCGCCGGCACGGCCCGGATGTGTACGCGGCGTACGAGATTGAAGCGCGGCGACAGCTCGCCGCGGTGGCGCCCGGATCGGGGCCCGAGTCGTACACCGAGATCGCGCTGCGCTACCCCGTAGCGCGGGCCGGCGTGCAGGCCTGGCTGGACGCCTCGGGGGCGTACCTCTCCCGGGGCAGGCCCCACGGCGCCGTCTTCGCGCTCGAATCGGGGCTGCTCTCCGCCGAGGACGCGCTGGAAGTGGACGATGCGCTGCTCGGCGAGATCGCCGGTCGCCTGATCAACCAACTCGCCGACGCCGGGCGAGTTTCGGCGGCGTCGGATCTGCTCCGGAGGTTGAACCGGCAGCACCGGACGCTCACGCTCACCGACGGCGGGTCGCCGATCGACACCACGCTGCTCCGCCAGGAGCTTGATCGGCGCCTGTCGTTGCTCGACCGCCGACCGCGGGTCGGGCTCCTCGCCGACACACCGCCCAGCCAGACACTCGACGGCTGGTCGGTCCTGACGCCGGTCATCCGCCGGGTGGTCGGCGACCCCACCGACGCCGTCATGCTCGAACACGAGGGCGAGTTTGCGCTCTGGTCGAACGCGGCGCCGTCCGGGCTCATGCAGCGCTGGGCGGTCGCATCCGATGAGAACACCACGCTCATCGATTACGACGAAGAGTCGGTCTTCCTGTCGAGACTCACCGACGACGGCTGGGTGTACGAACGCTGGGACGCGAAGACCGGCGAGCTCGCCTGGTCCTCCACGCCGCTGGCGAAGCTCTTCACGCTGGACCCCGGAGAGACCGAGCGTCTGATCCCGACCCCACTCGACGGCGCGCGCCCCGCGACGGAGCAGCGCATCGCGATGGACGACCGTTCGCTTGTGATCGCGGACCGGGGCGGGCGGGTCGTCGCCTACGACAAGGTCTCCGGGCGTGAGCGTTGGCGTCGCGAGGCCGCGCTGGACGGTGTGACGGATTTCGCGATCAACGCCGGCGTCGCCTGCTTCGTCGGGCAGCGGAACCCGGGAGGCGGCGGCGGGATCTCGATTCCCACGATCTCGCTCTACGACAACAGGACCGGGCAGCCCCTGCACACGATCGACCTGGAGACCGGGCCCGCCCACTGGGTCCGCATCACCGAGAGCGGCGAGGCGATCGTCGGGACGGCCGGCGCCGTCTCGCTCTACGACGTCTTCACCGGGCGCCGGCGCTGGAGCGTCGGCGGGGCCGCGGGCCGGCGCACCGTCGAGGCCTGGGTCTTCCCGGGCAGGATCGTGGTCTTCAATGACCGGGGCGACCTCCGGCAGATCGAGACCGAGAGCGGCCAGCCGATGCCCGATCCGATGCCGACCCAGGGGCGTGTCAACGCCTCCTCGCCGATCCAGGGCGGCGCCGTCGGCGATCGCGCCGCCTTCTCGACGACGATCGGGATCCTGCTCTACGACCGTCGGGGCGCCCTGGTTGGTGTGGATCACCGGCCGTCAACCACGATGATGCTGCCGGCGGCGTTCGGCGCCGACCGGTTCGTCACGATCAACATGGTCGCTTCGGCCATCGACGAGGAGGTTTATTACTACGACCTCCAGTTCTTCTCGATGGGGAGCTGTGCCCTGGAGAAATCCCGACAGATCGGTCTGTTTCATACGCCGACCCGACTGGCCTTATTGGACGGACGGATTCTCGTGACTTCCGGCCCGGGAACCGTGGTGCTGGACACGGAATAGCCCCTGAGCTGCATCCGATGACTCTCCGGGACACGTCAGAGCTCCGGATCGGGCATGGTTTTCGGTCCCCGATCGGGTCCTGACGGTCCGGCGGGACTGCCGTTTTGTGCCGATTACGCGGGAAATATGCTTGACGCGGGCTGGTCCGCGCGGCACATTAGATGGTTGACAGGCCGGCTCCCGAGATGGCGTCGGTTTGGTGGTGGATAGCTGAGAGGGAGAGCAACACGTCAGCGCTCGCGTCGTCATGGGGGAAACATGACGCCGCAATCAACGAGCAGTCGAGCCGCACGCGCGGCTCCCGCTGAAGCGCCTCGATCTCAGCCAACAACTTGATCGAACCCGGGCAGCGCCTTGTGCGTGCGCCCGGTTCACCCGTCGTATTCATCGTTCGCGGTGGATGCTCATCGTTGGACCCGGCGCTTGTATGGCGTCACACAAGGATTCCTCCTGCGGCGTTTGCCTCGGAGGAGCGAGAAGAATTTAGGAGGATTTCGAAATGCGTCACTTCACCAAGGCAGCCGCTGCAGTTGCGGTTGTCGCCGCTGGCTCGGCCAGCTCCGCCCTCGCCGTTGATGTTGCTGGCGGTCAGGTTCGCGAGGTCCGCAACATGTTCCACGTCGATGGCGTGAACCGCACCGGCACCTCGGTCTGCTACTCCGCCCTCGACTTCTCCGGCTTCGGCTTCACCGGCTCCGGCGGCTCGACCATCTACGCGGACGACATCCTGATGAACAAGCCCGGCGGGACCCGGATCGATGAGATCACGTTCTCCGTCGTCAGCTTCAACAGCGATGGCTCGTACTCCAACGGCACCGGCTCCGGTGGCGTCGTCACGGCCGATCTCCAGATCGCCCTGATCAACGCCGACCCGAACACCGGTCTGCCCGACTTCGGCTCGATCAAGGCCGTCATCCCCGTGTCCGGCATCCAGATCGGGTCGTTCTCCGGTGGCACCCTGTCCATCGACGTCAAGGACCTCAACATCCTGAAGAAGGACGAGATGATGTGGGCGGCCATCGCCTACACCAACGTGTCCGGCCCCGCCAACGCTGACGGCAGCGCGCTGATCGACAACGTCGGCCAGCTCATCACCGGCGCCGCCACCAAGGGCTTCTCGAACGACTTCTTCTACAGCGGCGCCACCGGCGACCTGCGCTTCTTCGGCGGCAACCCCTACGCCAACTTCGGCTGGGAGTTCCGTTCGGTCCCGACCCCCGGCGCGATGGCCATCTTCGGTCTCGCCGGTGTGGCCGCGACCCGTCGTCGTCGCTGAGTGGTCTTCTTTCTGAAGACTTGATTTCTTTCGTCCGTTTTCTGAACTCTTCACCTTTGCTATCTCGAGTACGCTGACTTCGAAACCTTCCGAGATTCGGGTACACATCACTTTCCAACGATGATTGAGCGGCGTCTGGTTGCGCAGACGCCGCTTCTTTTTTTGAACCCGCCGCCCCGGTCGTCCGGATCGAATCCCGACCCGGCCCCGCCTATTCTGTGGGAAGCATGATCCGAGCCAACTCCGCCAGGCAGAAGGCCATCGACACCGCCAGGGGCCTGATCAACGACGGCAAGCCCCTCAAGGCGGCCGCGCTGTGCAAGCAGCAGCTCATGGCCCCGGGCGCCGGCGAGGACCCCGACCTGCTGGCTCTTTATGCCACGGCCCTCTCGGCCATGGGCCACATGGGCGAGGCGAGGAAGATCCTCAAGAAGGGGATCCGGCTCCAGCCCAGGAACACCGAGCTCCGCTGCCGGATGGGGATCACCTACTTCCACGAGTACCGCTTCGACGAGGCCAGAGAGCACTTCGCCAAGGCGATGGAGATCGACCCCGACGACGGCTGGGCCAGGCGGTGCATGGCCGACATCCTCATGGCCGAGAGCGACTACGAGGCCGCGATGGCGCTGCTCGAGCCCAAGGTCGAGACGGTCGGCCCCGGTTTCGCCAACGCCGCGCTGCCCCTGTGCCAGGTGTACCTCAAGCTCAAGAAGCACCAGGAGGCCCTGGACCTGATCGACAAGACGCTGTCGGTCAGCGTGCTGCTGCCCAACATCCACAACAACTTCCTGTTCTTCCGTGGCGATGCGCTCCGGGGGCTCAAGCGGTACGACGAGTCGTTCGAGGCGTACCGGCTGGCCAACGACAGCGTCGGGGCGGCCTTCGATCGCGACCGGCACCGGGAGGAGGTTGACCGGTCGATCGCCGCGTGGTCCCGCGAGGCGGTCGAGACGCTGCCGGTTTCCAGGCGCAAGTCGAATCACCTGGTCTTCATCGTGGGGATGTTCCGCTCCGGGACGAGCCTGTGCGAGCAGATCATCGCCAGCCACCCGCAGGCGTACGGCGCCGGCGAGCTGATGCACATCGTGGACATCGTGCAGCAGTTCAAGCGCGGCGTGAAGACCTCCAGCCGGGCGCTGTGGGACCTGGCGCCGCTGACGGCGCAGAACATCGATAACGCCGCGGCGCACTACCACGCGCAGGTGACGCCCCTGGCGCCGGGCTCGAGCGTGATCACGGACAAGATGCCGAACAACCTGCTCCCGCTGGGTCTGATCGGGCAGATGTTCCCGGATTGCCGGGTGGTGTACTGCCGGCGCGACCCGCGCGACACGCTGCTGTCGTGCTACTTCAACCGGTTCAACGCGGACCAGATCGCGTTCACGTACAACCTGGACGACCTCGGCTCGGTCTTCGCGGATTACTGGCGGATCATGGAGCACTGGAAGCGCGTGCTGAAGGTCCCGATCCTCGAGGTGCAGTACGAGGAGATGGTCGCCGATCCCGAGACGCAGAACCGGCGGCTGATCGACTTCGTGGGACTCGAGTGGAACGACCGCTGCCTGAACTTCCACAAGACGAAGCGGACCACGAAGACGCTCAGCGCCGACCAGGTCAACAAGCCGATCTACCGCTCGTCTCTGGCGCGGTGGAAGCCCTTCGAGACACACTTCGAGCCGATGTACAAGTGGCTCCCGCCGGAGTCGTTCTGGTCGCCGCCGGGGGGCGAGTGAGCGCATGCGTCTGAACCCCTCCAACAAGGCCCCGGTCGTCCAGCAGGCGCAGGCGCTGGCCAACGAACGGCGCATCACTGAGGCGGTCTCGATGCTGAAGACCCACCTCAAGAAGCAGCGTGCCGACGCCGACGCGATGGGTCTGCTCGGTGTGCTCCTGGCGGACATCGGTCAGGGCGCCGAGGGGCGACGGATCCTCAAGAAGGCCCTGCGGCTCAAGCCCCGCTCGGCGGACCTGCGTTGCCGGTACGGGCGCGTCCTGGCCAAGGACGACCAGCACGACCTTGCGGCGGCGGAGTTCCGCGCGGCCATGGAGATCCAACCGGGGCACACCTGGGCGATCCGGTGTCTGGTCAACGCCTGCCTCGGCATGCACCAGTACGACGAGGCGTACCAGGCCGCGACCCGCGCGCTCGCCGGTTCGCCCCAGGACCCGGACCTGCTCATCGCGCACTCCAGGGCCGCGGTTCACGTCAAGAAACACGAGCAGGGCCTGAAATCGACGGAGGCCGTCCTGGGGCTGCCCGAAGTCCCGACGGACCTGCGGGTGCAGATGCTCTTCCAGCGCGCGACCTTCCTCGCGAAGCTGGGCCGGCATGACCTGGCCTTCGCCGCGTACGTGAAGGCGAACAAGGCGGCTCCGAAGGTGTACGACGCGGCGTACAACGCCGAGCAGACGGACGAGATGATCCGGGTCTGGACTCGGGAGCGGATCGCGACGATCCCGGTGTCGTCGCGCAAGGCGGACCAGTCGGTGTTCATCGTGGGGATGCCGCGCTCCGGGACGAGCCTCGTCGAGCAGATCATCGCGAGCCACCCGAAGGCGTTCGGCGCCGGTGAGCTTTCCAATATCCAGCGGATCGTCGGGAAGCTGACCGAGCGCGAGGCAGAGCCGATCTCGTTCGTGACGGACCTGCTCCCGCTGTCGAGACCCAACATCGAGAACGCCTCGAAGCACTACCTCGACCGCACCCGGGAGATGGCGCCCGGCGCCGAGCGGATCACCGACAAGATGCCGGACAACTTCCGTGCGCTGGGACTGATTGACCGGCTCCTCCCCGGCGCCCGGGTGATCCACTGCACGCGCGACGCGCGCGACAACTGCCTGTCGATCTTCACGCTCTTCTTCATCGGCAAGGAGAACGGGTTCGCCTACGACCTGGCGGACCTTGGCGGGTTCTACGCGGACTACTGGCGGCTGATGAAGCACTGGAAGGAGGTCCTGGACATCCCGATCCTCGAGGTCGCGTACGAGGACATGGTCGCCGACACCGAGTCGCAGTCGCGCCGCCTGATCGACTTCCTGGGGCTCGAGTGGGACGACCGCTGCCTGGACTTCCACAAGACGAAACGGCTGACGAAGACGCTCAGCGCCGACCAGGTGAACAAGCCGATCTACAAGTCGTCCGTCGCCCGGTGGAAGCCCTACGAGAAGCACCTGGGGCCGCTCCTGGAGCGGCTGCCCCCCGACGCGCTGCGCGACCCGGGTTGAGCACGCACCGAACCAGCCATCGACAACGCGATCCCGCCCATGGCCAATCACCTCCGCACCAACCCGACCAGCGCAGCGAGCGCCGCCGAGATCAACCGGGCGATGCAGCTCGTTGACAGCGGGGCGTACCTCCAGGCCTCGACGATCTGCGCGCAGCTGCTCAAGCGATACCCGAAGGCCCCGGCGATCTGGGGCGTCCTGTCGGCGGCGCAGGTGGGCATGGCCGACCACGCCGAGGCGCGGCGTTCGGCGCTCAAGGGGCTGAAGCTCGACCCGAAGTCGAACGAGCTCCGGATCCGGCTGGGGCTGACCTACGCCGCCGAGCACCGCTTCGCCGAGGCGGAGGCGGAGTACCGCAGGGCGCTCGAGCAGCAGCCCGGCAGGCCCTGGACGCTGCGCTGCCTCGCCACCACGCTGACGCGGGTCGGGCGCGACGAGGAGGCGTACGAGCTGCTCCGCCCCTTCGTCGTCGATCGGCCCTGGAACTCGGGGCTCGCGCACGCGTTCCTGGGCGTGTGCGTCGCGACGCGGCGATTCGACGAGGGGCTCCGGCTCGCCGAGACGCTGCTGGCCGAGACGCGGATCCCGACGAAGTCGCGCACGAGCGTGCTCTTCAAGCTCGCCGAATGCTACGCCGGCGCCGGGCAGCTCGACCGGGCGTTCGAGGTGTACACCCTCGCCAACGAGTGCCCGGGGCACGTCTTCGACGCGGCGAAGAACCGTCGCGACGTGGACCTGACGATCGAGTCATGGACCGCGGATGCGCTGGCGAGGCTCGGGCGCCCGAAGCGCAGGACCGACCGGTTCGTCTTCATCGTCGGGATGCCGCGCTCCGGCACGAGCCTCGTCGAGCAGATCATCGCGAGTCATCCCAGGGCGTTCGGCGCGGGGGAGCTGGACTTCATCAACAACATCGCGGTGCAGCTGGCCGGGACCGCCGACGGCTGGTCGTACCTGACCCGGCTCGACCGGCTCACGCCCGAGATCCTCGACACCGGCGCGCAGAAGTACGCCGAGGCGCTGCACAAGCTCTCCCCCGGCGCCGAGATCGTCACGGACAAGATGCCGGCGAACGCCCGGCACCTGGGCCTGATCGCCGCGATGCTGCCGCAGGCGAAGGTCATCCACTGCGTGCGCGACGCGCGCGACACGTGCCTCTCCTGCTATTTCCACGACTTCCTGGGCGTCGGGAACATCTACACCTACGACCTGGCGAATCTCGGCGATTACTTCGCCGACCAGTGGCGACTGATCAAGCACTGGAAGCGGACGCTCGACATCCCGATCCTCGACGTGGTGTACGAGGAGCTCGTCTCCGATCAGGAGGCGCAGAGCCGGCGCCTGATCGACTTCGTCGGCCTCGGCTGGGACGACCGGTGCATCGACTTCCACAAGACCCGGCGCACCGTCAAGACGGTCAGCGCCGACCAGGTGAACAAGCCCATGTACCGGAGCAGCGTCGCCCGCTGGAAGCCCTACGAGAAACACCTCGGGCCACTGCTCGACCGCCTGCCCCACGACGCGTTCTTCGAACCGGATCAGTGACCCCACACAGGATCGCCCGCGGTTGACCCAATCAGCACGATGACGCACACGCCACGCACGAGAACCCACGCCGCGCCCGCCGCCGAGATGGCCAGGGCGCAAGAGCTCGTCAACCACGGCGCCTATCCCGACGCCTCGGCGATCTGCGCCCGGCTGCTCAAGCGTCACCCGAAGGTCGCGGCGATCTGGGGCGTGCTCTCCGCGGCGCAGGTCGGACTCGGCGACACCGCCGAGGCCCGGCGCTCGGCGCAGAAGGGGCTCAAGCTCGATCCCGATTCCGTTGATCTGCGTCTCCGGCTGGGGCTGACCTACATCGCCGAGCACCGGTTCGATGACGCCGCGGGGGAGTTTCGCAAGGCGCTCGCGCTCCAGCCCGACCGGCAGTGGACGATCCGCTGCCTGTGCGATGCGCTGACGCGGCTGGGCCGGCACGACGAGGCGCTCGCGCTGCTGCGGCCCCACGTCGAGGGCAGGCCCTGGAGCCCCGGGCTGGGGCTGGCGTACCTCAAGTGCTGCGTGGCGACGGGGCGCTTCGAGGAGGGGCTGAAGCTCGCCGAGCCCCTGATCGCCGACACCACAATGCCGAGCCAGCCCCGGACGGTCATGCTCTTCCAGGTCGCCGACTGCTTCGCCGGCGCCGGCATGTTCGACCGGGCGTTCGAGGTGTACACGCTCGCCAACGAGTGCGCCGGGCGCGAGTTCGATCCCGTCAGGAACCGCCGCGAGGTGGACCGGATGATCCAGGCGTGGACGCCGGAGGCACTGGCAGAGCTCGACCGCCCAAAGCGCAGGACCGACCGGTTCGTCTTCATCGTCGGGATGCCGCGCTCCGGGACGAGCCTGGTCGAGCAGATCATCGCCAGCCACCCCAGGGCGTTCGGCGCAGGAGAGCTGGACTGCATCAACATCATCGCGTCGCGGCTCGCCGGTTCTGGCGACGGCCCGACGTACCTGCACCAGCTCGACCGCCTGACGCCCCGGGCGCTCGACGCCGGCGCGAAGGAGTACACCGAGGCGCTGCGCAAGGTCGCCCCCGGCGCCGAGATCGTCACCGACAAGATGCCGGCGAACACGAGGCACCTGGGCCTGATCGCCGCGATGCTGCCGCAGGCGCGGATCATCCACTGCGTGCGCGACGCGCGAGACACATGCGTGTCGTGCTACTTCCACGACTTCCACGGCGCCGGCAACGCGTTCGCCTACGACCTGGAGAATCTGGGCAGCCGGTACACCGACTACTGGCGCCTGATGCGCCACTGGAAGCGCACGCTGGACATCCCGATCCTCGACGTGGAGTACGAGGAGATGGTCGCGGACCAGGAGGCGCAGAGCCGGCGGCTGATCGAGTTCGTGGGGCTGGGCTGGGACGGGCGGTGCCTGGATTTCTTCAAGACGAAGCGCCTGGTCAAGACGGTCAGCGCCGAGCAGGTCAACAAGCCCATGTACCGCAGCAGCATCGGCCGGTGGAGGCGCTACGAGCGGCGCCTCGGGCCGCTGCTGGAGCGTCTGCCGGCGGAGGCGCTCCGTCAGGAGAGCTGACGCGGCGCGGTATACTCCGACCCGTGCCCGATGACGATCCCATCTCGCCCGACGACCTCGACCGCTTCGCGATGGTGCGCGCCTCGCGCGTCAGACCGGAGCGCGCCAGAGCGATGAGCGAGACGTTCCTCGCGAAGGCGCAGGCGCTCAAGCGATCCCGGCGCCACCGTGTCGGATGCGCCGCCGCGTGGGAGGCGGTCTGTCCCGCCGCGCTGATCGACCGGACGTCGGTGATCGGGATCAGGTCCGGCGCGCTGACCATCGGCGTCGCCGACCACGCCACGAGGTACGAGCTCGACCGCTTCCTCCGCGGGGGCGCCGAGCACGAGCTGGTGAAGCTGTCGCCGACGACGGTGCGGCGGGTGCGGCTGGTGGTTGATTCCTCGATCCGCGAGCAGGGCTGAGCGGAACCCGTCCGAGAACCGCGCCCGGCCGGGAACGTGCAGGACCCGCGCGCGGATCGGGCCGATACCTCCGGCGATGTCGCCGCGCCCCACCAGGACGAGCCTCCCCCCGAAGCTGCTGCGGCACATGCACGAGATCCGCGAGGGCGCCATCGAGCACGGGCTCGACTTCTTCGAGGTGATCTTCGAGGTCCTCGACTTCCGAACCATGAACCAGATCGCCGCCTTCGGGGGCTTCCCCGTGCGCTACCCGCACTGGCGCTGGGGCATGGAGTACGACAAGCTCGACCGGCGAGACGCCTACGGCATGGGGCGCATCTACGAGATGGTCATCAACAACGACCCCTGCTACGCCTACCTGCAGGAGTCCAACGCCACGCTCGACCAGAAGCTCGTCATGGCGCACGTCTTCGCCCACTCCGACTTCTTCAAGCGCAACGCCTGGTTCGCCAGGACCAACCGCAAGATGATGGACGAGATGGCCAACCACGCCACCCGCGTGCGCCGGCATATCGAGCGCCACGGCGCCGATACCGTCGAGCGGTTCATCGACACCTGCGTCAGCGTCGAGAACCTGATCGATCCCCACTCGCTCTTCGTCAGGCGCGACCGGCGCGAGAAGACGCGGCGGAGCGAGTTCGAGCCCCGGCGCTTCCGCGCCAAGCCCGGCATGGACCGGTACATCAACCCCCCCGAGGCGATCGAGCGGCAGCGCGTCGCGCACCAGCAGGAGCAGGAGCGCCGCAAGCGGCTCTTCCCGGAGTCCCCGACGCGCGACGTCCTGCGATTCCTGCTCGAGCATGCGCCGCTGGAGCCCTGGCAGCACGACATCCTCTCGCTCATCCGCGACGAGTCGTACTACTACGCACCGCAGGGGATGACCAAGGTGATGAACGAGGGCTGGGCGACGTACTGGCACTCCAAGCTGATGACCAGCCGGTTCCTCGAAGCCGCCGAGCTCATCGACTACGCCGACCAGCACGCCGGCGTCGTCCACATGCCCCCGGGGGGCTTCAACCCCTACAAGCTCGGCGTCGAGCTCTTCAAGGACATCGAACGCCGCTGGGACACCGGCCAGCACGGCCCCGTCTGGGAGCGCCTCGACGACATCGGCGCCCGAGGCCTCTTCGACGACGAATCCAAGGGCGGGCGGGAGAAGATCTTCGAGGTCCGCGCGATCTACAACGACGTCAGCTTCATCGACGAGTTCATGACCCCCGAGTTCATCGACCGCCACCGGATGTACCACTACCGCCGCGACGAGCGCACCGGCGAGCTCAAGGTCGTCACGCGCGACCCGGAGCAGGTCAAGCAGATCCTGCTCTACCGCCTCGCCAACGCCGGCCAGCCCCACATCCACGTCGTGGACGCGAACTACATGAACCGCGGCGAGCTCTTCCTCGCGCACGAATGGAATGGGCTGGACCTCGAGATCAAGTCGGCGGTAGAGACGATCACGAGCCTCCGCAGGCTCTGGGGCAGGCCGGTGCGGCTCCAGGCGCGCATCGACGAGGAGATGTGGCTCTTCACCTGCCAGGACGCGGACGCGCAGCCCAGCCGCGAGCGGATCGGCGAGGACACGCCGGGGCCTGCGCATGCGATCGCCTGATTCCTGATTGAGTTAGTCTCATGGCATGCAATCGATTGCCGTAACGAGAGATGGCAACGACGTTTTGATCGAACTGCTGCCCCAAGGGCTGAGGTCGGGCCGGGTCATCGCGCCGGTGGCGGCGTTTTCGATTCTGGGATTGCTGTCCTTCCCGGTAGCCGCAATTTCATCAAAGATAAATATCACTCAAGCGGCGCTCTTTGTGTTGTTGTCCTTTGGCTTGGGAACTCTTGTCGGCGTTTCGAACTGGTTTGTCGCCAGGCGATATGTTCAGATCCGGGTGTGCCCCGATCGTCTTGTGATCAAGGTCATGCGATCGAAGTCCGCCAAATGTTGGGAATGGGATCGGTCGGAGCTTGTCGCGGTTCGGGTCTTTGCCAAATCAGAGGATTCGCATCTTGGATTGTGTCTCGAAACGTTCCAAGAAGGCAAGGTTGACAGGCTGATTCTCCTCGAAGGTAAAGGCGACGAGGATCTGCGGCGAGTTGCGCAGATCATCAGATCAACAATGAAATTGCCTATTTCTGTGTGAAGGTCGCCTACGCCGTCAGATCCAGCACAATCTTGATCCCGTCGCCGCTCTGCATCAGCTTGAACGCACGCTCGTAGTCCTCGAAGGGCAGCGTGTGCGTGATGATCTTGTCGAGCTTGAGCCGGCCCGAGAGGATCAGCTCCTCCATCTGGTACCACGTCGCCCACATCCGCCGGCCGTTGACGCCGAAGATCCGGGCGCCCTTGAAGATCACGTGGTTCGACAGGTCGAACTCGATCGGCTTCCCGGGGATGCCCAGCAGCGCCGCGGTCCCGCCGTTGCGCAGCGCGGTGAACCCCGCGTTGATCGCCGACGCCGCCCCGGACATCTCCAGCAGCACGTCGCAGCCGCCGCCGGGCGTGTGCTGGTCGATGACGCCGATCCAGTCGTCGCCCCTGGTCGGGTCGAAGACGAAGTCGGCGCCGAGCTCCTTGGCCAGCTCCAGGCGGCGCGGATCGACGTCCGTGACGAAGATCTTGCTCGCCCCCGCGGCCCGCGCGACGGTCACCGCCATCAGCCCGATGATCCCCGCGCCCGTGATCAGCACGCTCTGCGCGCTCACGCCCGCCGTCATCACCGTGTGCACCGCGTTGCCCAGCGGGTCCATCACCGCCGCGATCCGGTCCGGCACGTCCTCGTGCAGGGGCCAGACGTTGTACTGCGGCACGATCACGTAGTCCGCGAAGCAGCCGTCGCGGTCAACCCCGAGGATCCGCATGTCCCGCGCGATGTGCGCGTTGCCGGTGCGGCTGTTGAAGTCGGTTCCCTTCGTGATGTGCCCCTCGGCCGTCACCCGCTGCCCCACCTTGACGCGAGTCACGCCTTGGCCCACCGCGACGATCTCGCCCACGAACTCGTGGCCTGTCACGATCCCGACCGGGATCCGGCTCTGCGCCCAGTGGTCCCACTCGTAGATGTGCCGGTCGGTGCCGCAGACGCCCGCCATCTTCACCCGGATCATCGCCTCCGTCGGCCCGGGCGCCCCGACGATGCCGGACGAGCCGGTGGGAAGCCGGCGCTGACCGTCGAACCACAGCCCGGGCTCGGCCTTCGATTTGACCAGCGCCCGCATCGTCCTGGCCGGGACCGCGGCTCCGGCGGTGTGGGGCTCCGATTCGGTGGTGGTCGCGGTGGGGGTCTGGGTCACGGATGCCTCCGGCGTTGTTCGGTGTGGAGTTCGGCTGCGCCAGTCAGATACCGGGGCCGTCCGGATCGGATCCCCGATCGCCGGATTGTACGTCCCCGGAGCGGTGGATCGCACCGCGCAGGTCGCCGATCAGGGGACGGCTACACTGGCCCTCCGGGCCCTCCCGGGCCCGATCCGCACCCCAACGACCAACGAGTCTCGCCATGTCCAACGCCGCCGCTTCCATCGACAACGCCTCCAAGTCCATGACCGACATCATGGCCCTGTGCAAACGCCGGGGGTTCATCTTCCAGGCCTCGGAGATCTACGGCGGCGTCAACGGCTTCTGGGACTACGGCCCCCAGGGCGCCCAGCTCAAGAAGAACCTCCGCGACGCGTGGTGGCAGGACTGCGTCGTCACCCCGCCCATCGGCCCCGACGGCGACGAGGTGTCGATCGTGGGCCTCGATTCGTGCATCATCCAGAACCCGAAGGTCTGGGAGGCGTCGGGGCACGTGGGGGGGTTCAGCGACCCGATGCAGACCTGCCGGCAGTGCAAGAAACTCCTCCGCGCCGATCACGTCTGGGAGCTGCTCCGTGAATCAGAGTGGGTGCAATCCTTCGCTGACGCCTTCGAGCCGAGCGACGACCCCGATTTCATCCGGTTCCGGTCCGACGCCGCGATGGAGTGGGCGCGCAAGAAGGGGAAAAAACTGGCGCCCGGCTTGGCGCTTGTGCGCAATCCAACGGTCACGCTCTCATGGCTCGTCGAATCGCTCGGGGCGA
Source organism: Phycisphaeraceae bacterium (assembly GCA_020639135.1). Classification (GTDB taxonomy): domain Bacteria; phylum Planctomycetota; class Phycisphaerae; order Phycisphaerales; family UBA1924; genus JACKHE01. Next base: position 215,864 of record JACKHE010000001.1, on the reverse strand, counting down.
ATCCCGACTCGTCGATGGACATCGCGACGCTGCTCCGGCATGTCGCCACCGAACAGCAGGCGGCGACCGGTCTGGTGACGCCGTGCCCGCATTGCGGCGGCGATCTCACCGAGCCGCGCGAGTTCAACCTCATGTTCAAAACCTACCTCGGCGCCACCGCGACCGAGGACGACGTCGCCTACCTCCGCCCCGAGACCGCGCAGGGCATCTTCATCAACTACAAGAACGTCCTCGACTCCACCCGCGTCAAGGTCCCCTTCGGCATCGCGCAGACCGGCAAGGCCTTCCGCAACGAGGTCACGCCGAGGAACTTCACCTTCCGCTCGCGCGAGTTCGAGCAGATGGAGATCGAGTTCTTCTGCCACCCCGACGAGTCGCGCAAGTGGTACGAGTTCTGGCGCGACTGGCGCATGAACTGGTGGGAGTCGCTGGGTCTGGCCGGCGTCAACCTCCAGCTCCGTGAGCACGACGCCGACGAGCTGGCCCACTACGCCAAGACCGGCGCCGGCACCAGCGACATCGAGTACCGCTTCCCCTTCACCGCGCCAGGCTTCGGCGAGCTCGAGGGCGTCGCCGACCGCTCCAACTTCGACCTCAAGCAGCACGCCGAGCATGGCAACACCAAGCTCGAATACTTCGATCAGGAGCGCAACGAGCGCTACCTCCCCAACGTGATCGAGCCCAGCGCAGGGCTCGACCGGGGCGTGCTCGCGCTGCTGTGCGAGGCCTACACCCCCGACCCCGAACGCCCCAGCAAGATCTTCATGCGATTCGATCCCAGGGTCGCGCCGACGAAGGCCGCCGTCTTCCCGCTGGTCAACAAGGACGGCATGCCCGAGGTGGGCAAGAAGCTCCAGACCGCGCTGCGCCGGCGTTTCGGCGCCGTCGAGTACGACCCCAAGCAGTCCATCGGCAAGCGCTACGCGCGCATGGACGAGGTGGGCTGCCCCTTCTGCTTCACGATCGACGGCGAAACGCTGACCGACCAGACGGTCACCGTCCGCCACCGCGACACGCTCGCGCAGGAACGCATCGCGATTGACAAGGTCGAGGGGTTCCTCGCGGAGAAGCTCGGCGTCAGCTGATCACCGCCTCCGGCGCACCGCGGCCACACCCGCCACGCCGAAGAGCGCCAGCGAGCCGGGCGTCGGCACGTGGACGAACGCGGCGTCGGAGCCGTACTCGACATACACGTCGGCCACGCTCAGGAAGTCGAGGTTGGGCTGCGGCAGCGAGAGGTTGATCGTGACGATGATCTCGTCCTGGATCGCGCCCGTGCCGCCCAGGGCGACCAGCGCCGGATCCGCGACAAGGCCGGCCTGCGGGCCGTCGCCGTTGGCGGGGCCGTCGAGATTGGCGCCGCCGAAGAGCGTCTGGCCCGACATGTTGCCGGTGATGAAGAAGTTGCTCAGGCCGGAGATGGGCCCCATGCCGTAGCCCCACTCGCCGCCGACATCGCCGCCCGGGCCGACGTTGGCGTGGTTGAATCCGATGGAGGAGCTGTCGGGGCCGGTGATGGCCGTGCCGCCGGTGATGGTCTGCCCGGCGACGCCGAAGGTGTCCCACGTCAGCCCGGTCAGGAGCTGGTCGGCGCTGTCGAAGCCCATTGGGACGCCGGTCGAGGTGTTCTTCAGGCGGATCTGAATCTGGTTGGGGTTCAGGAGCGTGAACTCCGCCTCGGCGCTGAGCCCGGACGAGTCCATGAACGAGATGATCGTCGCGCTCGCGGGCGCCGCCATCGCGAGCCCGGCGGCGGCGACAGCCGCGGCCATGATGCACTTGCCGGTCATGATGATTCGCCCTCCCAGGCCGACGCACAGGCTGCAACCACAGCCCGGCGCGTGTGTCTTGCTGCAGCGACGGACCAGCCGACGCTCCCTCAAGCATGGCACAAACCGCGCAGCCGTCAAAGACGGAACAACCGGAATAATCCGTCAACTTGACGCGGCGCCGCTGGCGACATCACACCGCCGGGATTCCCGGACCCACGAGGAAAGTTTTCTTATCGACCCTCCCGTTTCTTCCCCTTGTACGCCTGCCGACCCTCGGCGTACGCCTCCGGCGTCCCCTCGATCGTCAGCGGCTCGCCCGCCTTGTGCTTGCGGTGCAGCTCCTCAAGGTACGGCACGCACCAGCCGCAGCCGGTCCCGGCGTCGAGGCACTCGCTGATCAGCGACGCGACCTGCGGGTCCTCGCGCTCCAGATACTTGCAGACCTTCTCCAGCTCGACGCGGTAGCACAGGCAGATGTGATCGGTGGGCTTCATGCACAGATCCTATCGCGCCCCGGCCGCCGCGCGGCGGTTGGTATCCTGTCCCCGTGCCAATCCTCGACTACCACACCGCAGGCGAATCGCACGGCCCCGCCCTCATCGCGCTCGTCCAGGGCATGCCCGCGGGCGTCACGCTCGATATGGACCTCATCAACGGCGAGCTCCTGCGCCGCCAGGGCGGCTACGGCCGGGGCGGGCGCCAGCGCATCGAGACCGACACCGCCGAGTTCCTCTCCGGAGTCCGCAACGGCGTGACGATCGGCTCACCCATCGCCGTGCGCATCGCCAACAGGGACTCGCGCCTCGACGATGGCGACAGGACGCCCCCGGTCTATCGCCCGCGCCCCGGACACGCCGATCTCGCGGGCTCCGTCAAATGGCTCACCACCGACTGCCGCGGCACGCTCGAACGCGCCAGCGCCCGCGAGACCGCAGCCAGGACCGCCGCCGGCGCCATCGCCCGGTGCCTCCTCCGCGCGCTGGACATCGAGGTCTTCGGCTTCGTCCGCAGCGTCGAGACGGCACGCTGGGACGGCGCCGTCACGCCCGGCGACCTCCCCGCGCTCCGGGCCGCGCGCGACGCCAGCGAGGTGTACTGCCCCGACGAATCAGCAAGCGCCGCGATGATCCAGCGCATCCGCGCCGCCAAGGAGAACAAGGACACCGTGGGCGGCCTCGTCGAGGCGCACGTTGTCAACTGCCCGATGGGCCTCGGCTCCTCCGTGGACTGGCGCGACAAGCTCGACGCGCGCCTGGCGTACGCCGTCATGGGCATCCAGGCCTTCAAGAGCGTCGAGATCGGCCTGGGCCGGGACGCCGCGGGCCTGCCCGGCTCGGCAGTTCACGACCCGATCGAGTTCGACGCGCAGCGGCGCGACACGCCGGGTCTCGGATTCACGCGCCCCACCAACAACGCCGGTGGGCTCGAGGGCGGCATGACCAACGGCGCCCCGGTCGTCGTCCGGGCGGCCATGAAGCCCATCTCGACGCTGCTCCGGGGCCTGCCCAGCGTGAACCTCAACACCAAGGCGCCCGAGCGGAGCGACTACGAGCGCAGCGACGTTTGCGCCGTCAGCGCCGCGAGCGTCGTGATGGAGAACGTCGCCGCGTTCGAGATCGCCCGCGCCGCCCTGCTCAAGTTCGGCGGCGACTCCCTCCTGGAGACCCGGCAGAACTACGACGCGTTCCTCGAAAAAGCGTCGATGCTCCCGCTGGAGCCCCCGACGGGCGCCATCGCGTAGCGATCGCGCGGCCGGCGGGAACCGCATCACACGCCGTGCGAATACCGAGCGGGGCCCTCGGACCACTCCGGGGATTCGACATGCCGCTCTGGATGCAACTCGGTTGGCGCGCGCTGCTCGCACTGCTGTTGGGTGCGGTGATCACGTTTGGCGTGACATTTGGAATCGTGTATTGGGCGCCGCATCCGCCGCGTCAGTACTGGATCTACGTCACGGACAAGAAGCTGGGCGGTCATCTCCGCCGGTCCCGGTGGGAGACCGTGATCGTGCTGCACCAAGGCTACATCACCGGGTATTGCCCCACTGGTTCATCAATCGATCCGTTCCGACTGCCCGACATTGTGGATGCTGACCCGAAGAATCACAAGCAGGTGGTCTCTCGTAACCTGCCGGGATGGGCGCAAGAGCCTGACCAGAGCAAGTTCTTGGGCACAGCCGTGACCTACGCGTACGGTTGGCCCTTCCGCTCTTTGCGGATGTTTGATGGCATCGACAAGCAGACTCATCAGACTCGTGTCTTTGAGAGCGTTGAACTCGATCTCTCCGGGATCGGGCTGCGGAATCACTGCTGGTTTCCCACCAAAGTCCTCTGGCCCGGCGCGATTGCAAACTCCGCGATCTATGGCTCACCGTTCTTGCTCATCGGCCTCCCGCGCCGCCGCGTGCGCACCGCGCTCCGCAATCACCGTGATCTCTGCCCTCGCTGCGTCTACGATCTCCGCCACGACCACGAGCACGGCTGCCCCGAGTGCGGCTGGAACCGGGATGACTCTCGCGCCAATCCGGCGCGTGCCTGAACGACAAAACGGCCCGGATCGCGCCGGGCCGTGTCGGGGTGATTCTTTCTCGCAGCGCGGCGATCAGCCGCCGTCGGAGTGCGTCTCGTTGCCGGCGTTGGCGCCGTCGGCTTCCTCAAGGAGCTTCTTCGCCTCCTCGTCGCCGTTGGCCGCGGCGTCCTCGAGCGCCTTGCGGGTGTCGGCGTCCAGCTGCGGCGGCGGCGGCGTCTGCTCGGGCCGGGCGTCGCGGGGACCCGTGTTCCCGCCCGGCGTCACGTGGCCCGAGGGCTGGATCACCGGCGCCTTGCCCAGCGGGATGTACTCGGAGAACACCACGCCGGCGCCGAAACCGATGAACAGGGTGATGATCGGCGCCAGGATGGGGGCCAGGTTGGTCCGCTCGGCGTCGCCGGTTTGGCTGGTGGTGTCGCTCATAGCCCCGGATCCTATCCAGCAACCGGCGGCGGGGTCCAGCGAAAACCCGCCGCGTCGGCGCCCCGGCGCCCGCACCCAGCACCCGCAATGGCGGATTTTGCCGTCCGACCGGGGCTGTCGCTCCGTCGCGTCAGGATCTAGTATGTCGCCCTGATGACCTCACTCTGGCCCATCGAGATGTCCGCCCAGTTCTTCGTGGGGCTGATTGTCATCGTGACGTTCATCCACGTCTCGCTGATCATCTGCGCCTACGCCGTGTACGCCGAACGCAAGCTCAGCGCCTACATCCAGGACCGACTGGGCCCCAATCGCGTCGGGCCCCTGGGCCTGCTCCAGCCCCTGGCCGACGGCCTGAAGTTCATCGTCAAGGAGGACTTCGCCCCCAAGGGCGTTGACCTGGCGCTCTTCACCATCGCGCCGTGCGCGATCATGATCCCCGCCCTCGTCGGCTGGGCCGTGATCCCCTGGGGCGGCTGGATCGAGATCCCCGACATGTCGCTGCTCTGGGGCACGGTCAACATCACCGGCGGGACCGCCCTCGTCGCCGCCTCCAACGTCGATATCGGCATCGTCTTCCTGCTGGCCGTCGCCTCGCTGGGCGTGTACGGCGTGACGCTCGGCGGCTGGGCCTCCTTCAACAAGTACTCCATGCTCGGCGGCCTCCGCGCCACCGCCGGCATGATCAGCTACGAGATCCCCATGGGGCTCTCCATCCTCGCGGTCATCCTGCTCATCGGGAACATCCGCGCCGACGCCCTCATCGAATCGCAGGCCCAGCACGGCTGGATGATCCTGCACCAGCCGCTGGCCGCGCTGCTGTTCTTCGTCTGCATCATGGCCGAGGGCAACCGCGCCCCCTTCGACAACGCCGAGTGCGAGCAGGAGATCGTCGGCGGTTACCACACCGAGTACTCGTCGATGCGCTTCGCGCTCTTCTTCCTCGCCGAGTACGCCCACCTGACCACCGCCAGCGCCTTCTTCGCGCTGCTCTTCCTGGGCGGGTACCACCTCCCGCTGGTCGGCTGGACGAGCCCCGAGGCCGTCGGGCTCGGGCCCGCGCTGCTCAAGTTCGGCGTCCTCGTCGGCAAGGCGGTCGCCGCGATCATCTTCATGATCATCCTCCGCTGGACCCTCCCCAGGATCCGCTGGGACCAGGTCATGAAGCTCTGCTGGAACAGCCTCATCCCCATCGGCATCCTCGTCGTCATCGGGACCGCCGTCATGGTCTATCTGGGCTGGACCGGCGTCGTCCCCATGCTCCTGATGAACCTCGCGCTGGTGGTCGTCATCCTCATCGCGGCCCCGCTGCTGCCCAGGACCGACGTCAACCACCGCGTCCGCATGGCGGGCTCGAGGTTCATGCCCCTCGAGGGCGAGCGCGTCGTCACCGGCCCCAGGACCAGGCAGGCGCTCCGCGAGTCTTCCGTCCCCGAGGGCGCCCCCGACCGGCCCCTCGTCGGCGCCAGCTGATCCTGCAACAAGACCACCCATCGGCGCGTATCGTCCGCCTGTGCGCTACCTCGCGATCGATCTCGGCGACAAGCGGACCGGACTCGCCGTCGGGGATGACCTGACCGGCATCGTCACGCCCCGCGAGGTCCTGTCCATCCCCCGGCTCCCGGCGCCCGACCGCCTGCTCGATGCGATCGCCGCTCGCATCGACGAGTTCGGCCCCGACGAGCTCGTGCTGGGTCTGCCCCTGAACATGGACGGCAGCGAAGGGCCGCAGGCGAAGGCCGTGCGTGAGTTCGGCGCCGCGCTCGCTGAGCGTTCGGGCCTGGAGGTCCGCTACCAGGACGAGCGGCTGACCAGCGCCGAGGCGGAGTGGACGCTGGCGGGCTCGGGCAGGACGCACGGGCAGAAGAAGGCGCTGCGCGACGCGCTCGCCGCCGCCGCGATCCTGCGCGACTATCTCGACGCGACTACCGGCTGATTCAGTCGCACGTGAACCCGAACTGACCGAGCAGGATGCCAAGGTCCGCGGTGTCCACGACGCCGTCGCCGTTGAGATCGGCGCCCGGCGCCCGGCACTCCGGCGCGCCGCCGAGCACGATCTCCCAGCCCGTGAAGGAGCCGCTGACGAGGAAGTCGTCGTCGGCGATGCGCAGCACCCACGGCCCTTGCGCATCGATCCCCCCGAAGACCCCGTTGAGATTGACGAAGACGCCATTGGCGCCCGAAGCGCGGTAGTCGCCCGGCGGGAGGACGTCGAGGCCGGTCAGCCCGTTGGCGGTCGCCCACAGGTCGGCGCCGGTGTCGGTGAAGGTGTAGTCGCCGTTGAAGTCCGCGCTGTTGCCGTTGCGGATGTTCGTCGCCAGCAGCGCCGGCGCCGTCACACCGGGGCGGCGGAGCTCGAGCGTCAGGTCGGAGCAGTACCCGTGGTTGAGCCCGTACAGGCGCACCGCGACGCTCTGCACCGGGAACGACTCGTCAACGCTGATAACCGAAAGGAAGCCGATCGCGTCGTTGTCGGGGATGAGCCCCGCAAAGCCGGGGCCGTACGCCCGCTCGACCGTCCCGCCGCCGGCAAGAGCCCGGCTTGTCACAACAACCGCGCCGGCGAGGGCCGCCAGCCGACAACAACCAATGCGCATGGATCCACTCCCAATGAAAAATGGCCTGTCGGCCACCAGCGAAGATAGCACAGCGCCCGGCCGGTATCGCCCCGAAAACACGGTTTTTCGTCAGGAACCGGCGGTTTCGCCGCGACCGCCTCGCCGGAGCATCCCGGCGAGGGACGCCAGCGAACCGAGCCCCACCAACGCCGCCGGGCCGGCGATTGTCAGCACCGACGCGGCGTGCTCCCCGACCCCGGAGGGCGCCAGCCCGAGTTGGAAACGGTTCTCCAGCTCCGGCAGCCCCTCGATGCCAGCATCGGCGAAGAGGTCCTCCAGCGATCCCTCCGCGGCCTGCGCATCGCGCTGGGCGCGATCGGGGTCATGAAACTTGGTCCACCCCGCGCGCCCGGTCGCGTCCCACAGCAGCAGCGTCAGCGCAACGACGACCGCCATACAACCAAGGACCACAACCCGCCACAGGAGCCTCAACGATCGCATCGGAATCCGACTCAGCGCCGGCGCTGGCTCATCACCGACTCGGGCGAGGCGGAGGAGCAGAAGAGCCTCGTCTCGAGCATGAGCTCGTTGGAAACCTTCCCCGCGGCGATGCCGGCGTCGCCCACGCCGACCTCGAAGTCGCTGAGCAGGATCGGGTACGAGCAGCGGATCGCGAGCAGGTCGCCGGGGAACCGGACCTTCGTCGCATCGCTCTCGGGCATGCGCGTGACCGTCGCGGGGATGGACATCTCGCGCGTGACGCCGTTGATCGTCATGTCGCCGACGAGCGTGACGTCGTACGTCGTGAACGTGTCGCTCGTCTTGGCGAGCTTGATGTCGGTCGTTTCGGCGATCTGGAAGATCACGTCCGGGTGCGACTCGGCGTTGAGCCACCGGTTCGACTGCACGTGCTCGTTGCGCATCGGGATCCCCGTGTCCAGGCTCGCCACCGGCAGGTGGAACTCGCCCGCGAGCAGGTGCCCGCCCTCGCCGGCGACGGCGTACCCGATCACCTGGTTCGACGTGCCCTTGATGTACTCCAGCGGCGCATCGGAGGTGAACGTCACCTGCGCATCGCGCCCCTTCAGGGCGTGGAAGACCGTCCCCATCGCCGCGTGGTCCGCCGGGACGACCAGCTCGAAGCCCTGCTCCGTCGCCGGGGCCTCGCCAAGCGAGGTGAGCGGCAGGGCGAGCAGGCAGCCGGCGGCGGCAAGAGCGCCGAGGACGGTGCGGGGACGGGACGACGGGATGGTGCGTGTCATGCTTGGTGATCCTGGGAGGCCGCCCGCGGTGATTCCGGGCGGCGGTGGGGGGTGTGACCGGGGGACCCGAAGCTCGGGCCCGCAATCTGCGGATTTCCCGCCGGTAGGATGCGGAAAGGACCCGCAACGTCGCGGATCCGGCGGACGCCAGCCCCCCTGACAACCGATAATGAACGGCATGATACGAAACCGGAACCGGACCGTCAGGATGCTCCTGAGCCTTGTTTGCACCGTCGCAGTGGCCGCCTGGGTGGCTCCGCCGACCATCGTGCTCGCCTCCGACGCCGCTCCCGAAGCCGAGTTCGAGTCGGCTCAGGCCCTCCTGGAGGGCCTCGAGCGGGCCGATCGGGGCATCGAGACCCTCACCGCCGACATCCAGTATGACAAGCACTTCCTGCTCCAGGGTGACACCCACCGCCGAAGGGGACAACTGCTCTTCCAGTCTCGCCGCGACGGCTCCGGCGGCCCGCCGAAGCGCGCCTTCGAGATCGACTTCAACTCCCTGCGCATCGGCGGCCGGCTGGAGGAGGACCCGGAAACGTGGATCTTCGACGGCCGCTGGCTGGTCGAGATGCACCCCGAGCAGAAGCAGTTCATCAAGCGCGAGATCGCCGGCGAGGGCGACCGGGCCGATCCCCTGGCCATCGGCGAGGGGCCCATGCCCATCCCGATCGGGCAGAAGGCCGACGAGGTGCTCCGCCGCTATGACGCCCGCCTGGCGCCGATCGAAGAGCCCTTCACGCCCGATGAGCAGGACCTGGCGCAGTTCGTCTCCGACACCTGGCAGCTCGTGCTGACACCCAGGCCGGGCTCCGGCGAGGACGACAAGTACAAGGAGATCCGCATCTGGTACAGCAAGAGCGGCGAGCGCCGGCTGCTGCCGCGCATGGCGCGGACGCTCTCGCGCGCCGGCGACATCTCCTACGTGCAGCTGATCAACATCGAGACCAACGTCGAGCTGCCGGCGCGCGCCTTCGACGTCACACCCCCCCCGGCGTCGGAGCACTGGCAGGTGCAGATCGAACCCCTCCCGGCCCCCGGCGCCGGAAAATGACGCGCGAGACCGACCGATGACCCACCGCAGAACATCCGTCCTGCTGCCCAGCCTCGCCCTCGCCGCCGCGTCGTTTTCGGCGCTGGCGCAGCACGACCACGCCGCGCCGGTCGGCGCCGAGCCGCTCGTGCCGCAGGAGCTGACCCCCAACCTCGCCGAGCCGGTGCTGCGCGCCATCGAGGCGCCCTACCTCAGCGATGACGAGCGCGCCGACATCCGCGTGTTCCACGGCGTGTGGCTGGAGTCCGACCTCGCAGACCCGAACCGCCGCGCCCGCGCCGCCCTCGACGCCGGCGTCTGGGACGACCCTGCGCTGCGGGACCAGTCGGTTGATCCGGTCCTCCGCGCCGAAGCGGCGAGGCTCCGCGGCGAACTGCGTCAGGCGATCGATATCCTCCGAGGCGTTGATTCCATCGCGGCCCACCGGGTCCGCGCCCAGGCGCTGGACAGGCTGGGCGACACCGCCGCCGCCGAGCGGGAGATCGACGCCATCGCCGCATCGCTGATGGATTTTCGCGCGCAGTCCGCCGCCGACCTGGTTGACGGCGTCGCCGCGTTCGCGCTGCGCGCCGAGATCCAGGGCCGCCCCGCGCAGGACTACCGCCGGATGATGCAGCTGCTCTCCCGGGCGCAGGGCGACTTCGACCGGCTCTACTGGCCGGGCTCGCTGCTGGAGGCGAAACTCCTGCTCGACAAGGACAACGCCTCCGAGGCGCTGCTGGCGCTCAAGCAGACCTTCACGATGAACCCCTCCTGCGCCGATGGGCTGATGCTCCGGGGGATGGTCGCGGTCCGGTCCTTCGACTTCGACACCGCCGAGCAGATCGCCGACCGCCTCGACGCCGTCGCGCGGCGACTGACCGGCGACGACACGACGAGATCGCCCTGGTCCGGGATCCTCCTGGCGCGCGCGATGCTCCGGCAGAACGACCCCGACCTCGCCCTGGAGCTGCTCACGCCCACGCTCGAGCGCTACCCCGACATGCCCGAGGCGCTGGCGCAGCGCTGCGCAATCGAGGCGGTCCGGTACCGGTTCGATTCGACGGAGGAACTGCTCGCGGATTTCGACAGGCGGTTCCCGGGTTCGGCGCAGGCGCTCCTGGAGGTCGGGGCGGCCCTGGCCGAGAGCCGGCAGTACGCCGAGGCCGCGCAGTATCTCGAGCGCGCCAGCGCCCGCCGGCCCAACTGGCCTGAGCCGCTGATCGAGCTGGGCCTGCTCGAGCTGCAGTCGGGCCGCGACCAGCGCGCCCTGGACGCGCTGCGCAAGGTCGCGCAGCTCGACCCCTTCAACCGCCGCGCCGCCAACAGCCTGGAGCTCATCGAGGAGCTGCTGACCTACGACACCGTCGAGAGCGAGCACTTCGTCGTGCGGTTCAAGCCGGGCGTTGACCGCGTCATGGCCCGCGAGATGCTCGCGCCGCTGGAGCGCAACCACGACATCGTCACCGCCGCCATCGACTTCGAGCCGCCCGTCAGGACCGTCATCGAGCTCATGCCCAACCACCGCTGGTTCGCCGTGCGCATCACCGGCATGCCCGCGCTGCACACCATCGCCGCCTCCACCGGCTCGGTCATCGCGATGGAGGCGCCGAAAATCGGGCCCGACCACAAGGGCGAGTACGACTGGGTCCGCGTCCTCCGCCACGAGTACGTCCACACCGTCACGCTCGCGCGCACGCGCAACCGCATCCCACACTGGTTCACCGAGGCCGCCGCGGTCAACCTCGAGCTCGCCCCGCGCGACGAGAACGCCGCGATGATCCTCGCGCAAGCCCTCGAGCACGACGCGCTCTTCGACATGCGCCAGATCAACATCGCCTTCGTCCGACCCGAGAAGCCCACCGACCGCGGGCAGGCCTACGCACAGGGCCACTGGATGTACCAGTTCATCATCGACCGCTGGGGAGAGCGCGCCCCGCTGGACCTCATGGACCTCTACGCCCGGGGCATGCGCGAGGACGGCGCCATGCAGAGCGTGCTCGGCATCTCGCAGGACGAGTTCTTCGAGCAGTTCAAGCAGTGGGCGCGGCAGGACGCCAAGGGCTGGGGTGTCATCAGCGAACCCTCGATCGAGCAGCTCCGCGCCGAGGCGACCATGGCGCAGGAGGGCGCCGATGAGCAGGCCGAGGCCGCGCTCCGCCATGACGCGATGGTCGCAGCCCGCGCCGTCTCCGGTCTCGGCGGCGGCGCGATCGAGGGAATCGAGGAAGCCCCGATCACCCCCGAACTCATCGCCGCGTGGCTCGAGCGCTACCCCGACCACGCGGGCCTGCTGGCGCTCGAGGTCGCGCGGGCGCTCGACGCAAGCAACGGGCTCGCCACCGACGCCAACGCGCCCCTGCTGGAGCGATACGCCGACGCACGGCCTGTTGATCCCGAACCCCACCGCCTGCTCGCCCGGCTGTACCTCGACAGCGATTCCCCGGAGCGGCGCGCCAGGGCGATCGAGCACCTCGAATACCTCGACATCCGCGAGCAGTATTCGCCCGCCTACGCGGTCGAGCTGGCCAGGCTCTACGCCGCCCGGCAGCAATGGAACGAGGCCGCCGACAAGGCGGAACGCGCCACCCAGATCGCCCCCTTCGACGCCGGCCACCGCGAGCTGGCCGCGACGATCGCGATCCAGCGTGGCGACCTCGCGACCGCCGAGCGGCACATCGCGGCGCTCGTCGATCTCGAGCCCGGCAGATCCGTGCATCGCAAGCGCCTGGAGCGGATCCGCGAGTTGATGGCAAGCCGCTGAACACCGGCCGCCCGACCGCCCGACCGCCGCGGCTACACTCGACACATGCCCGGCGAACGCGCCAACACGATCACGCTCGCGATCGAGATGAGCAACCCCTCCATGTGGCCCGACCCACAGGTGGCCGGGGACGTCGCCATCGGCGTCGCGCACGACGACCGGATCGAACCCATCGGCGTGGAACCCATCACGCAGGATTCGCCTCACGGCGATGCCCTCGCCCCGGCGATCGACCGCCTCCTGCGCCGCAACTCGGTCGCGCCGGCAGACCTGACACGGGTCGCCGTCTCCGCCGGCCCGGGTGGTTTCACCTCGGTGCGGCTGGCGGTGACAACGGCCAAGGTCCTCGCCGAAGCCGTCGACGCTCTGGTGGTGGTCGTCCCGACAAGCGACGCCGTCGCACGGACCATCATCGGCGATGCGCCCTTCGACGGCGACATGCTCGTCACACTCGCCGGCAAGCGCGACACGGCGTGGTGCGCCCTTTACGAGCTCACCGGCTGGAGAGGCGGCGCCCTGCCCAGCCCCAAGATCGAAGCGGTCCTGAGCGCCGAAGCGCTCGAGGCCGAACCGAGATTCCGATCGACGCGGGCGATCGTCGCCGACGCGTACACCCCGGAGGCCATCCTCGATTGGGCGGACGCGATGAATGCGCAGCGAAAGGCGCTCCGGAGCGGCGCGGCCGCGACGCTGGAGGCCTCACGCTGGATCGATCCTGTTGACCCGGTGTCGGCGCTGCCCATCTACCCCCGGGAGCCCGAGGCGGTGACGAAGTGGCGCGACCGCCACGGCTCAACGTCCGGACCCTGAGCCGTGGCCGATCCGTGCGCATGAAAAAGGCCCGGTCCGCATGGACCGGGCCTTTGAAAGAGCTATCAGACCGATTCAATCACGGGCAGACCGTGTTGAAGATGCCCAGCAGGATGCCCAGGTCCGCGGTGTCAACGGTGTTGTCGCCGTTGAGATCGGTGGGCAGGACGCCGTGGGCGCCGAAGTCACCGAGCAGGATGCCCAGGTCGGCGGTGTCGATGACGCCGTCGCCGTTGATATCGCCCAGGCACGGCGGGGCGCCGTCCATCGGGGCGGAGACGGTGAACGACGGGGTGGAGCCGCCGCTGAGCTGACCAAGGTTCATGCTGACGTTCTGCGGCTCGGTGTCGGCGTCGAAGCCGAAGTTGTAGAGGGTGCCCCAGCGGATCGCGTTGCGGTCCGCGCTCGGGGAGAAGCCCGGGGCGCTCCAGGTCACGTTGTTGGAGCTGTGCGAGCCGGACCAGTCGGTGTTGTCGTAGGGCTCGCCGGAGTGGGAGTCCACGTCGTGGAAGCTGATGTTGGAGACGTTGACGCTGGAGTCGCAGGGCACCGAGAAGGTCACCGCGGCGTCCTCGGAGTTCAGGTTGTACACCGCGTACTCGTAGTGCCAGGTGCCGTTGCCGTTGTCGGTGGCATGGTACGCGACGATGTAACGGCCGTCGCCGGCGACATCGACGAACCGGTTCGTGACGCCGGCCTCGACCTCCGCCCAGTGCTGGATCGCACAGGCCTCGCGCTGCGTGGAGCCGAGGAAGCTGATGTTGTGGGTCGTGCCGGACGAGCTCACGTTGATCGTGCGGTACGAGGAGTTGTTGTTGTCGTTGCCCTCGAGCGCGTCGTCCTTGGCGATGTACAGGCCGTCAACGACGTACAGCGAGTCCGCGTTGAGCGCGTTCGCCTGATCGAGCTCGGTGTTGTCAACGATGATGCGGCCCCGGAGGGTCGTGTCGCCGCTGGGGCTCGAGTGGGGGTACTGATAGAAGAACCCTGTGGCGCCGTTGACCTCCGAGCGGGGGCCCAGCTCCGAGAACGAGCCGTTGAGCGACGCGCCGTACGGGTCGGCGCAACCGACGCCCAGGTGGGTGCCGTTGGTGCTCGAGCAGCTCGGGCAGCAGATGTTGTTGGACAGGGCGAAGAAGCCGTGCTTCAGCCAGGACTGGCCGAGCTGCTTGAACCGGCCGTTGCTGTTGCCGACCGAGAAGGGCTCATACTTGAACATGTCCTGGGCGATGACCGGGTGGTTGACGTTGTTGTCGAGCCAGTCCAGCCACTCATCGCCGATGTTGCACGAGGTCGTGCCGACGGAGTACGAGGTCTGGCCGCCGACCGTGCCCCAGCGACGCAGGTCGTGGAGGTTGCCGACGATCACGTCCGGGCCGATCGGTTGGTTGCACACCGAGCCGATGCCGGCGCCGCGGGCGATCAGATCGTGCAGCGGGACATCCGGGCCGGACTCCAGAACGCCGTTGTTGGCGATCTCCGGGTTGATGTGCATGGCGTCCTCACGCCACCACGCCGCCTCCTCGTGCAGCCCGACGCTGTCGAGCGCGAGAGCGAGCTTCATCCGGATCGTCGCGTCGGTCGGGTCGTTCTCCGCCAGGCGGGTCAGAGACTCGACAATCTCCATCCGGCCCCTCGTCGTCGGGTCGATCGGACGCAGGGCGTCCGAGGCGGCAAACGCCGTCGTCGCCAAACCGGCGCAAAGGGCGGCGGCGATAGCTGTCGTCTTCATCTTCATGTTGCTCTTCCTCGCGATAAACGGTCCCAGCGGTCAACACCAATCGGCTAATGCGCAGCGACTCACCACGCGCCGGATCGGGTCCAAGTAGAAATATGGTCTGTGCACCGCTGGGGCCCAACTGGATTATCCACCATCCCGAGTGGGCACACAGACTCCACGCCAGAATGGCCTCCCTCGGGCTGAAAAGCAAGTGGAAACCCTGAGTTCCGGGGCTTTCTCCGCCCCGGACATCCGAAAAGAGCGCCGCTGTCGGCATTCCCCGCAACGGCATTATTCCGGCTTCTTCGTCCCTTTCGGGGGAATGTCCAGGGCCGCCGATCGCTCTGTCCGCATCGTCATCCCGAGGTTGACGTGTCCCAGCGTCCACAAGGCCCCCAGATCGAGCCGTTCGCTCGCTGAGGCCGAGCACCCCCGGGACAGGTCCCAGGCGATCCGGGCCCTGCCGTCCTCGTGCAGGATGTCCACCGCCGGAATCCCGGCGCCCGCCGTCTCGCTCGGTGGGGCCAGCGTCATGGACACCTCGCCGCTCGCCTTCAGGACACCGTCCTCGATCCGGTCCACCCGGTGCGACGTGTCGATCTCCACCGCACCGACCTGGCCCAGCGAGGCCTTGCGCCGGGCGGTCCAGCCGTCGCCGATGTTGCGCGAGGCGCCGGCGATGTTCCCCGGACGCCAGATCAGTTCGAGCGTCGATCCGACCGCAGATTGCGCGAACAGCCCCAGCATCGAGACATCCGCTTCGGGCTCGGCCTCGATCGCGCCGATCACCGCGTCGTACCCGACCACCCCGCGGACATCGCCCCCCGCGCCGACCCGCGCGGTCAGCTTAGATCCCGCCAGCGCCGTCAACATCCGCTCCGTCGCCGTCGTCGTCGCGTTCCCCGCGTCGCCCGCGCTCCAGCGGAACTCCCACTGCCGATCATCAACGGCGCCCACGACCAGCAGCCGCTCGAACCGCGCCTCAATCGTCGCGGTCCCCGAGCCCTCGTCGATCGACACCACGCGCAGCGCGACCGTCGCGTTCTGGATGAGCCGCGTGGTCTGCTCAGGGCCGTCGTTCTGCCGGCCCTCCGTCTGCCGCTGCAACGCGATGATCTGGTTGAGCCCGAAGTGGTACGTCCACGCGTCGCCCTCGCGGATCACCACCGCGACATCGACCGGCTGCTCCAGCGGCGCCTGCGGCTCGCCCGGCGCCAGCGGCGGCTGCCCTGAAGCCGCCGGCGACAGGAGCAACGCCGAGAGCAGGATCGGAAGGAGCAGGTTCATTCGGTTCCGGGTCCCGTGCATGCTGGGCTCCATCGTGTCACTCGTGGGCTTGTCGCTCGCGGTACGGTCTCGCCCGGCCCATGGTAAACCTATCATCGCGACCTGTGCGAATCGCCCTGGCGCCACTGAACCCGACGGTCGGCGATCTCGACGGCAACACGAGCCTGATCGAGCGCGCCATCGACGACGCCCGCGCGCAGGGCGCCGACCTGCTCCTGACCCCGGAGCTCTCCGTCGTCGGCTATCCCCCGCGCGACCTCGTGCTCTACGAGAGCTTCATCGACGCCGCAATGAACCGCATCCGACGGCTGGCGCAGCGCTGCGACGGCATGACCGTCATCGTCGGAGCGCCCCGCAGGATCGAGGGCCGGCCCGTCGCGTCGGGCGTCGCCAACTGCCTCTTCGCGCTGCGCGACGGCGGGATCGTCGCGCACTACGACAAGCGCCTGCTGCCCACCTACGACGTCTTCGACGAGGCGCGCTACTTCGTCCCGGGCGAGTCGCCGGTTTGCATCGACGTCGCCGGCGTGCGCGTGGGGCTGCTCGTGTGCGAGGACATCTGGCGCGGCGGAGACGCCGGCGTGCCACAGCGCTACAAGGAATCCGCCTGCCCCGTCGCCGGGACCGTCGCCGCGGGGGCGCGGCTGCTCGTCATCCCCTCCGCCAGCCCGTTCGTGCTCGCCAAGGCGCACCAGCAGGACGCCATCCTCGAACGCCACGTCCGCGAGCAGTCCGTCCCGCTCGTCTCGATCAACCAATCCGGCGGGCAGGACGACCTCATCTTCGACGGCCGCTGCTCGGCCATCGTTCCCGATCCGCGCTCGCCCGGCGGTGTGCGCACGATCGCGCGGTCCGAAGCGTTCGAGGATCGGCTCCTGATCTTCGAATCGCCGGACGATCCCGCGCGTTGGGCGGACCACCCGGCCGTGCCGCCGGTGCAGGCTCCGCCGCCCGAGGAGCTCCTCTTCCGCGCGCTGGTCGTCGGCGTTCGCGACTACCTGCGCAAGACCGGGTTCGGACGCGTCGTGATCGGGCTCAGCGGCGGGATCGATTCCGCCGTCACCGCCTGCATCGCGGCAAGCGCCATCGGCGCCGAACACGTCCTGTGCCTGGCCATGCCCGGCCGGCACTCCTCCGAGGGCTCCGTCACCGACGCCGATCGCCTCGCGCAGGCCGCCGGCATCACCATGCTCACCGCGCCCATCGATCCCATGCACACCCAGTCGGAGCAGTTGCTCCGCCCGCTGTTCCGGGAGATCGGCGCCGACGAATCACCCGGAGTCACCGACGAGAATGTCCAGGCCAGACTCCGGGGGCTGATCCTGATGGCGTTCGCCAACAAGCTCAACGCCCTGCTCCTGACCACCGGCAACAAGAGCGAGCTCGCCGTCGGCTACTGCACCCTCTACGGCGATATGAACGGGGGTCTGGCCGTACTCTCGGACCTGACCAAGGCGCAGGTGTACGGCGTCGCGCGGTGGATCAACGAGAACCCCGGACGCACCGGACTCCCCCGGGACGTCATCCCCCGCGACACCATCACCAAACCCCCCAGCGCCGAGCTCAGGCCCGACCAGACCGACCAGGACTCGCTCCCGCCTTATGACACCGTGGACGAGGTCGTAGGCCGCTACGTCGGCGCCAGGCAGGACATCGGGACGATCGTCGCCCAGACCACGATCCCCGAGGAGACCGTCCGCATGCTCGTCGCCCTGATCGACCGCAACGAGTACAAGCGTCGCCAGGCGGCGCTGGGTCTGAAGGTCAGCGCCGTCGCGTTCGGACCCGGGCGGAGAATGCCCATGGCGCAGCGCTGGCGCCACGCCCCATAGCCCCTGATCACATCACCGGGTTGGCATGTCCGTTTCGGCAATCCGTTATTCCTCGCGGCGTAGGCGCCGTGCGCACCGTCCGGGAACACACCGGATCAGGCCGCACAATCACTTTTTTTTTCGTTGCAGCCCGCATGAGCGGCAAGGTCCGGGCGCGCCGCCGGCGCAACCGGATCATCCGCCGCTGGCGTGTCCCAACAGGGATTACCGGAGCGGTCTGGTTATGCGATCCAGGTCGATTGATCGGGTTGTCCGCAGCGCGCGTTTTTTGTGTCGCAAAGGGGTTGAACAGGGTGCGACTGGTCGCGAGGTTAGGTGATGTGTGTGGGGCTGGCCGGTGTTCGGCAGCCCTCTGGGAGGAGCTCCAAGTTTTTGGGAGGAAGATAGTTATGAAAAAGGCAATCGGCATTGCCGCTCTGTTTGGCGCCACGGCGGGCCTGGCCCTCGCCTCCGGCAGCAGCCTCTACGTGACGTTCGAGACCGGTGCGGTCCCGACCGGCCACTACGACTGCGATGCCCCGGATTACTGCGTCCCCTTTGATTGGACCGAGGTCGTCATTCCCGGCGACTGCACGTACATCAACGGCGACCTCGAGAAGCGCGAGGCCCGCTACTGCGAGCCCGACACCTACATGGTGTGCTTCGACAAGCTGAACAACATCATTGACTCCGATGACAACAGCTCCGAGTACGGCAACGGCTGGGCCTCCGGCTTCTGGGGCAGCCAGTGCTTCGTCGATAACGGCGACGGCACCCGCAGCCTGCGTCTCGGCGTCACCGGCCGTCCCGACGGCCTCGACGGCGTCTTCAACGGCCTCTTCCAGAACGGTCCCCACGGCCAGCTCGGCGGCTTCACCGTCCACGTGGACTTCCGCAACTCGCAGGGCGCGACCGTTGCCGAGGAGACCTACGTCGATGAGTTCGTCATCGGCGCCGAGGCGTTCCACATCAACTACGCCGTCCCCGCCTCCGCGACCGACGTCCACGTCAACATCGACAACACCACCGGCACCGTCGAGGTCCGTTGCGACGTTGATTTCTTCAAGCTCGTCAACCTGGTCCCCCTCTGCGATTACTGCATCGAGCAGATCGGCGGCCTGAACTGCGAGTGCGTCCCCACCGACGCCCGCCTCGGCTGGTTCGACAAGTCCTGCACGCTCATCCTCACCGAGGGTGAGGGCGGCGCCGTCGCCGGCTACGCCAAGCTCTGCGCCGTCGCCGACGCCAACGGCGAGATCAACCTCGCCGTCTCCGGCGAGCACGACGCCGACTTCGACGGCCTGCACGACTACCTGCAGGACGCCTGGTACGACGCTCAGGGCCGCGCCCCGATCGAGTGCCCCGAGGTCAAGCCCGGCCACGGTGAGGCCGGCTGCTACACCCTCAAGGTGTACGTCACCGCTCCCCACAGCGGCAGCTCCAACGATGGCGCTGGCGCCAGCGGCGATGCGGTTCTCATGCAGAACGCCCTCGACCACGGCGACCTGAACATGGACGGCGTCACCAACACCGCCGACCTCGGTATCCTGATCGGCAACTTCGGCTGGAACGGCAACTGACCCAGCCGACCGCCTACGACAGGCGGATCAGGAACACACGCAACACCCAGGGCGTGGCGCTCCGGCGCCACGCCCTGTTGCTTTTTTGCAAAGCCAGACATCGCAGAGAGTTGCCCGCTTTGCGACGCAACACGGCGTGATGAGCCGAAATGGTTATCGGGCGTGCCGGAAAACGGACCTTGCGTGTCCCATCGACGCCGATTCATGCTTCACGTCCGGGAATATCCCCGTTTTCTCTCAACCGATTACCCTTCGATAAGAACTGTCGTAATCGGCGATTTTTCCCGGATTTATGGGAAGAATCGCTTGAACTTCACGTCCCATCTTGGGATGTTATCTGGTGTGTGTGGGGCCGGCTCGGTGTATGACGCGGCCCTCTGGGAGGAGCCTCATTTTTTTGGGAGGAGATTGGTATGAGTAAGTCCCACAAGCGGACAATCGGTGCGGCCGCGTGTATGTTCGCCGCCGCTGGTCTGACGTACGCTGGCACCAGCGTTTACGTCGCTTTCGAGTCGGGCGCCACTCCCACCGGCCCCGATGACTGCGATGCCCCGGATTACTGCGTCCCGTTCGACTGGACGGAGATCCTGATCCCCGGCGATTGCACCTACATCAACGGCGAGCTCGAGAAGCGCGTCGCGCCGCACTGCGAGCCCGACACCTACCTCGTCTGCTTCAACAAGCAGAACGTCATCATCGACTCTGATGACAACAGCTCCGAGCTCGGCAACGGCTGGGCCTCCGGCCTCTGGGGCTCCGACTGCTTCGTCGACAACGGCGACGGCACCCGCAGCCTGCGTCTCGGCGTCACCGGCCGTCCCGACGGCCTCGACGGCGTCTTCAACGGTCTGTTCCAGAACGGCCCCCACGGCCAGCTCGGCTGCTTCATCGTGTACGTTGACTTCCGGAACGCTCAGGGCGGGACGGTCGGCGAAGTCCTGTCTTACGAGGACGAGTTCCAGACCGGCGCCGAGGCCTTCCACATCAACTACACCATCCCCGCCGAAGCCACCGAGGTTCATGTCAACATCGACAACCAGTGCGGCTCCGTCGAGGTCCGCTGCGATGTGGACTTCTTCAAGCTGACGAACCTCGTCCCCCTGTGCGATTACTGCATCGAGCAGATCGCCGGCCTCAACTGCGAGTGCCGCCCGACCGACGCCCGCCTCGGCTGGTACGACAAGAGCTGCACCCAGATCCTCACCGAGGGTGAGGGCGGCGCGGTCGCCGGCTACGCCAAGATGTGCGCCGTCGCCGACGTCAACGGCGAGATCAACGTCGCTGTCTCCGGCGAGGCCGACTCCGACTTCGACGGTCTCGACGACGCCCAGCAGGACGCCTGGTACGACGCTCAGAACCGCGCTCCCGTCGAGTGCCCCGAGCCCAAGCCCGGACACGGCGAGGCCGGCTGCTACACCCTCAAGGTGTACGTCACCGTTCCTCACACCAACACCGACGGCGGCGGCGGCTCCAGCGGCGACACCGCCGTCATGCAGCAGGCCCTCGACCACGGCGATCTGAACATGGACGGCGTGACCAACACCGCCGACCTCGGTGTTCTGCTCGGCAACTTCGGTTGGGTCGCCGGCAACTGATCGATCACAATCCGGTTCCCTGAACCGGTCGAGATTGACACCCCGACAGGGCGTGATGACCAGCTCATCACGCCCTGTTTCTTTGTTGTCGGACCCCGACCGCGGTTATCTCCCCACGACCGGTCCGATAGCGCCCCTTCAAACGACTGTAAGTCTATATTTTACAGATATTTCCATTGCAACGAAAACGCCGCATGCGCACAATGCAACGATCGTAGGGCCGTATTGTGTCGGCCCTTGGGGTGGACCTGTAAAGCTCTGGGAGGAGTGAACAATGAACAAGAAGACCCTTTGTGCTGCGGCCGCCATCATGGCCGCGGCGGGCATGTGTTACGCGAGCGGCAGCAGCCTCTATGTGACGTTCGAGACCGGTGCGGTCCCGACCGGCCACTACGACTGCGATGCCCCGGATTACTGCGTCCCGTTCGATTGGACGGAGATCCTGATCCCCGGCGACTGCACCTACATCAACGGCGAGCTCGAGAAGCGTTACGACAACGACTGCGAGCCCGACACCTACATGGTGTGCTTCAACAAGCAGAACGTCATCATCGACTCCGATGACAACAGCTCCGAGCTCGGCAACGGCTGGGCCTCCGGCATCTGGGGCTCCGACTGCTTCGTCGATAACGGCGACGGCACCCGCAGCCTCCGCATCGGCGTCACCGGCCGTCCCGACGGCCTCGACGGCGTCTTCAACGGTCTGTTCCAGAACGGCCCCCACGGCCAGCTGGGCGCCTTCGACGTGTACGTCGAGTTCCGCAACGCGCAGGGCAGCACCGTCGGCTCCGAGGTTTACTCGGATGAGTTCCAGATCGGCGCCGAGGCGTTCCACATCAACTACGCCGTCCCCGCCGACGCGACCGACGTCCACATCAACATCGACAACACCGTCGGCCACACCGAGGTCCGTTGCGACGTTGACTTCTTCAAGCTGACCAACCTGGTCCCCCTGTGCGACTACTGCATCGAGCAGATCGCCGGTATCGACTGCGAGTGCCGTCCCACCGACGCCATGCTCGGCTGGTTCGACAAGTCCTGCACGCTCATCCTCCACGAGGATGAGGGCGGCGCCGTCGCCGGCTACGCCAAGCTCTGCGCTGTGGCCGACGCCAACGGTGAGATCAACGTCGCCGTCACCGGCAACTCCGACTGGAACTTCAACGGCCTCGATGACGCCCTCGAAGGCGCCTGGCTCGACAACCGCGCTCCCGTCGAGTGCCCCGAGCCCAAGCCCGGCCACGGCGTCGCCGGCTGCTACACCCTCAAGGTGTACGTCACCTCGCCCCACAGCGGCAACACCAACGATGGCGCTGGCGCCAGCGGCGATGCGGTTCTCATGCAGAACGCCCTCGACCACGGCGACCTGAACATGGACGGCGTCACCAACACCGCCGACCTCGGTATCCTGATCGGCAACTTCGGCTGGAACGGGAACTGATCGAATCCTGATCACTCAGGATCCGATTGAAGAACCCTCTCGAAAGAGAGAACTCTGACCACACAACGCAGGGCGTGACGACTCGCTCGTCACGCCCTGTTTGTTGGTTTCCGGGTGGTCCGTCGGCCGATAAGCCCCCGCACAATCGACATAACTCTTTCAAATATAGAGATTTACGTTGATCATCGCCGGGGCTTCGATCACAATCCTGGCATGGGTTGGCGCCGCCCGACGCGGCGCTTCGGGGTGGTTTCTGAGAACTCTGGGAGGAGTGAACAATGAACATGAAGTCTTTCGCCGCCGTCGCGGGCACGCTCGCGACCGCCGGCATGTGTTTCGCCGCGGCGAGCACCAGCAGCCTGTACGTCACCTTCGAGACCGGCGCCGTTCCGACCGGCCCCGAGGACTGCGACGCGCCGGATTACTGCGTCCCGTTCGACTGGACGGAGATCCTGATCCCCGGCGACTGCACCTACATCAACGGCGAGCTCGAGAAGCGTTACGAGCTGGGCTGCCAGCCCGACACCTACATGGTGTGCTTCGACAAGCTCAACCACATCGTCGCCGCCGACGATAACAGCTCCGAGCTCGGCAACGGCTGGGCCTCCGGCCTCTGGGGCAGCGACTGCTTCATCGACAACGGCGACGGCACCCGCAGCCTCCGCCTGGGCGTCACCGGCCGCCCCGACGGCCTCGACGGCGTCTTCAACGGCCTCTTCCAGAACGGCCCCCACGGCCAGCTGGGCTACTTCGAGGTGCACGTCACGTTCACGGACCAGATGAACACGGAGTGCGGCTACGAGCTGTACACCGACGAGTTCCACACCGGCGCCGAGGCGTTCTACATCAACTACGCCGTCCCCGCCGACGCGACCGGGGTTCACGTCAACATCGACAACGCCCTCGAGCACAACGAGATCCGCTGCGATGTGGACTACTTCAAGCTGACCAACCTGGTCCCCCTGTGCGACTACTGCATCGAGCAGATCGGCGGCATCGACTGCGAGTGCACGAAGACCGACGCCATGCTCGGCTGGTTCGACAAGTCCTGCACGCTCATCGACCACAACGATGACAAGGACTACGAAGACGTGTACTCCAAGCTCTGCGCCGTCGCCGACGCCAACGGTGAGATCAACATCGCCGTCACCGGCTACTCGGACTACAACTTCAATGGCCTCAACGACGAGTGGGAGTTCGGCCCGGGCATGGAGGACCGCGCTCCCGTCGAGTGCCCCGAGCCCAAGCACGGCCACGGCGTCGCCGGCTGCTACACGCTGAAGGTGTACGTCACCAACCCGCACAGCGGCGGGATCCCCGCCGACAGCGGCAACGCCGGAGACGTCACCGTCATGCAGAACGCCCTCGACCACGGCGACCTGAACATGGACGGCGTCACCAACACCGCCGACCTCGGCATCCTGATCGGCAACTTCGGCTGGAACGGCAACTGATCGTTCCCAGGCCGATCGGCATCCGATCGCACAAGACGCTCACCGGAGCGATCTGATTGCTCGCAGGGCGTGACGGCCTACCCGTCACGCCCTGTTTCATTGATACCGGCGACTCAGGCCGGCCGACCCGGCGATCGCTCCAGCATCAGCGTCACCGGACCGTCGTTGACAAGCTCCACCCGCATCATTGCGCCGAACACCCCCGTCGGCGCCAGCAGCCCGTGCCGTTCACGAAACCGCTGCGCGAACCGCTCCACCAGCGGAGCCGCGACCTCGGGGTCCGCGGCCCCGACAAAGCTCGGCCTCGTCCCCTTCCGCGCATCGCCGGCCAGTGTGAACTGGCTGATCACCAGCACGTCCCCGCCGACGTCCAGAACGCTGCGGTTCATCCTCCCCTCGTCGTCGCGGAAGATGCGCAGCGCCGCCGCTTTGTCGCACAGCCAGTCCGCCTCCGCCCGGCCGTCGCCACGCTCGACGCCCACCAGCGCCAGCAGACCGTGCCCGATCTCGCGCACGTACGGCGTCCCGTCCCCCGCCGGGTTCTCGTCGGGGCCGACCGTGACCGATGCGCGTGTGACGCGCTGGAGCAGCGCTTTCATTGTGGATCGGGAACGAGCGGGGGGATCAGAACAACGCCGCGGCGCAGGACGTCACCATCGACATCCCGCCGGGGTCCATCGACGCGGTGTACTGGATCATCTTGATGTCGTCGGCGTCCACCGCCTTGAGCATCGCGCTGACGCACCCGACGCTGCACCAGCGCGTCGGGTTCTGCATCCACGCCATCGCCGAGATCAGCTCGTCCGCCGATCCCTTCGCGACGTGGCCCAGCATCTCCTGGTCGTGCGCCACCACGCGGTTGCGCGCCTGGACGATCTCCTGCTCCTCGCCCGCCAGCGGCTTGGGGTCGCCGTGCTGCGGGCCGACGTGGCTCAGGTCCGCGCTGGCGATCACCAGCGTCCGCCCCGGCAGCGACTCGATCGTCCGCTTCAGCGCCGCGACGAAGGGCTCGAACGCCAGCCCGTTCCCGTCGTAGCTCTCGCCGTTGTTCACCGTCGGGTCGTGCACGAGGATCCCGAGCGTCTTGATGTGCTCGCCCTTCTCGTCCGGGCCGAACACGTGCTGCAGCCACATCAGCTGGCACTCGACGGAGTGCTCCCGCTCGTGGTCGTAGCGGTGCTCGAGAAGCCGGTCGGCGTTCGCGTCGCCCAGCTCGTTCTTGAGCGTCTCGAGCGCCTCCGTGTCCAGTTGGCAGGGCCCCAGCGGCGTCTCGTACCCCTTGTCGCAGCCCACCACGCCAGTGCCGCGACCGAAGTGGTTCGTTCCGAGGATGATCACCCGGTCGGGCCGGTCCACGACGCGCAGGCGACCGTACACCGACGCGTAACTCTGCCAGCCCCTCGGGTAGTCGATGTGCGGCGCGATGATCGCGTGGGGCAGCTCGTGGAAGCTCGGGTCCTCCGCGTCCTTGAGGATCTCGTCGATCCACTTGTCGAACTGCTTGGCGACCGACTCCGCGGCGTGCTGCTCCAGCTCCTCGTCGGACACCGGCTCGCCGAGCGTGCGGTCGAGCGTCTGATTCACGACCATCTTCGTGAACATCTCGCTCGCCCCGGGCGGCAGCAGGTCGGACGACTCGTAATCCTCCCGGACCCGGGCCAGCAGCTCGTCGAAGACCGGGCCCTCGAGCAGCCCCGCGAAATCCAGCTGGGCCACCAGGGTCTCGAGCATCTCCCGGGTCAGGCCCTGCCCGACCTCCGTGACGATCGCGTCCAGGTCCTTCTCCCCGGTCATGTGCGGCAGGATCATCTGGGCCGCCGGGGCGGTGTACAGGATCTTGTCCGAGATCTGCTGCGCGTCGGCCAGACCCAGGAAGGTCTGATCCTCGTGCCGGTAGGGGAATCCCCTGACCGGGCGGAGTTTCGGCTGGGTCATGTGCGCCGCGTTGGGATCGAACTTGGGGGCCTCGTCCGTGTATCGTGCTTCGCTCATCGGGTTTCCTCCGCTCGGTGCGTGGGAGTGTAGTCGCGCCGGATCGGGGGGCGACGCGTCCCGTGTTTTCGGTCCATCCCGGACGCGATCTGAGCCCGATTCCGGGGTTGAGCCCCGATTTCCCGGCATGGATTTCCGTTCCCCGGGCGCTACACTCCCCCTCATCACCGGAGCCGCGCGTGGTGGATCACCGCGGAAACCCGACCCAGGGACCGGACGAGCTCAACCCCAGATCAGGACGCCTTGCGATGTCCACCGCATTCGACGCCATCAAGCCCGGTCAGACCCTGACCTGCACCGTCACCGCCGAGCCCAGGACCGAGGACGATCGCCAGACGATCGCCCGCCTGATGCGCCAGGACCCCGCGGTCAAGAAGCGGCTCAAGGGCGCCCAGAAGTTCCGCCTCGACAACCTCGTCGTCCGCTCCCGCGGCAAGCGGCCCTGGGCCGTCCGCCGCCGCGTCGCCAAGGTCGCCCGGGTCGAGCGTGGCGCCACCTGGACCATGCCCTGGCTGCCCAACCTCGCCGGCGATCTCCGCAGCGTCGAGCAGTACATCGAGTTCAAGGCCGGCTGATACACCGGCGCCGGCGTCTCGTTTCTTCGCTTCTCCGCCAATGACCACAGCACCGCAAGCCACGAAGCGCCCGGCTTCCCGAGCGCCGCGTCTGTGCGCGCTGCTGCTCTCCGCGTTCACGCCGCTGATCCTGACCGGTTGCGGCAGGACAACCCCGGCCAACCCGCAGGCCGCGGCCCCCGCCGCCAATCCCGACACACGCGTCGAATACACCGTCCGCGGCCGCGTCACGCAGCTCCCCGGCGACGCCGACCACCCGGCGCAGGAGTTCATGGTCCGCCACGAGGCGATCCCGGAGTTCCGCGCCTCGATGTCACCGGACAACGATCGGATGGGCATGCGCTCGATGACCATGGCGTTCCCGATCGCCGAGGGTGTGAGCCTGGACGGCATCGGTGTCGGGACCCCCGTCGAGATGATGTTCGAGACGACCTACGACGCCGAGACCGGCCGGCTCAAGGGCTACGTGGTCTGCACCCTGTCCGCGCTCGCGCCGGACACCCCGCTCGAACTGGGTGAATCCACGACACCACGGCTCCCCTGACGATTCCCCGCACGCCCGGCGCAGAAAAAAGCCTGGCCTCGAACGCGTGTCGTGTTCGACGGCCAGGCCTCGTGGGGGGCGATGCAGGGACTTCCAGACGATCGCGTCCATCACCGATCGCTGTCCCTGCTGGAACCTCGGCGCCGGGAGCGATATTCCGGACCCTGGTTTTTTTCTGAAATCAGCCCCGGACACCCGCGGGTAGGGGGGTCAGCCCCGCAGCCCCAGCCGATCGACGACCTGCGAGAGGTCTGACCACACCTTCCGCCGGTTCTCCTCGGTGTACGAGCGAAGCAGGAACGCCGGGTGGTACGTCGGCATCACCGGCACGCCCTCGTACTCGCGCCAGTGTCCCCGCATCTTGCCCATCGCCTCGGAGTTCTCCAGCAGCAGGTTCGCCGCCGGCTTGCCCAGCGTCACGATCACCTCGGGCCCGATGATCCGGATCTGCTCGCGAAGGAACGGGCCGTCCTTGCTCGCCTCGTCGATTGTCGGCGTCCGGTTCCCGGGTGGGCGCACCTTGAGCACGTTGGCGATGTACACCGCGTCCCGCGACAGCCCCATCGCCTCGATCATCTTCGTCAGCAACTGACCTGATCGGCCCACGAATGGAACGCCCTGCGCGTCCTCGTCCGCGCCCGGCGCCTCGCCCACAAACATCAGCCGCGCATCAGGGTCGCCCACGCCGAAGACGATGTTCGTCCACCCCGGCATCTCGCGGACCAGCGGGCTCTCCCGCTCGTACCGCGCGCGTAGCTCGTCCAGCAGCCGCTGCTTCTCGGCGCGATGATCCCCGCTCCCGGGCATCACCACGGGCGCCGCTGGCGACACCGGGACGAACGCGACGCCCAGCAGCATCGACGTCTCGACCTGCTGTCTGGCGGCGCGCAGCGTCGGAGCATCGGACGGTGATCCGGCGTCGTCGTTCATCAACGCATTGGAGCCGATCGTCGGGGCCCGGGCAAACCCGCCCCGGGGCGATCACCGCGCCGCGGGCTGCGGGATCGATTCACGCCGATCCTCCGACCCCGGCTCCGGTGCGCTCCTGGGCTCGAACCGCCCTGAGGCCCTGGCGATCAGCTCCGCCCGGCAGCCGACGCCGATCTTGCGGTGCATCGACTTGAGGTAGTCGTGGATCGTGTGCGTGCTGCGGTGCATCTCGCCAGCGATCTCGCGGATGGTCATCCCCTGCGTCAGCGACTCCAGGACCTTGACCTCGCGCAGGTTCAGCGGCGCCACCGAATCGCCCGGCGCCTGGACGTACGCCTGCACAGCACGATCAGCGACGAGCCGCATCACCGCGCACAGCGCCTGCGCATCGTCATCGTCGAAATCCAGCGCCCCGGTCGTCGATCGATCCGCGATGAGGACGCAGAGGTTCACGCCCCGCGCCCGGTCGATCTGACGCATCGCCAGGATCGCCGACCTCGCGCCGAGCGCGGCGAGCATCGGCATCATGGGATCTCCGGCTGCTTCGTCGGGATCAAACCGGAACGCCTTTGAGTTGCAGGGCTCCCCGTCGTCGTCCTCGCCGCAGACCGGGATCATCTGCAGGCAGGGACGCAGCCGCTCCATGGCGTCACGAGCGCTTTCGGCCAGCGCCGGATCGGCGGGGCGACAGCAAACGCCGATGTTCGGCCACGACTCCTCGCGCGGGGTGTCGCCTTCGCGGTCAACAAACCGCACGATCGCCACGCATCGCGGCCTCGCAGAACTGAACAGGTTCGCGGCGGTCTCGCACCAGTTGCAGGTCGCGATCGCCGGGAGGCTCGAACAGTTGGCCGCGAGGGTGGTGGCAAGCTCCAGACTGGGACGTGTTTCCAAAACGCACTCTCCTGAACGATCTCTCTTCCTTCAGGGAGGTGGTGACTGCCGGGATCAGTTGTCGTAGCGACACAAGAACAATCGACACGCGCATCGCCGAAGCCGGATCAGAATAAACCGAAACGACTCATCATTCCAATACCAGATCGGACAGGGAGTGTATCAGACTCGAACCGGATGGCACGAAAAAAAAGCCATCCTGATCGACAATCTTTGACGACGGGCGTCAGGCCGGATCGGTGTGCGGAGAAATGCGTACACGCTCCCGATCGGCCGCCCGAAGCTGTGCGAGTTGCGCTGTCCGAGTCTCACTGTCGTTGTCATCCCGTGCCAATCGCAACCCAACACACAGTCACCATTTCGAGTGGGGAGTGATTCCATTGAATCTGGTGGATCTGATGGCTGGCGGGCGCGATTGTTCGTAGCGCCAGCCGGCAAGCCCGCGCTCCCCTATTTCTTGGGGCGCCGCTCCATGGTTCGATGAATCAATCGCTCGACAATCCTGGCCTCGTACCGCTCGTCCCTGCCGATCGGCGTCGTGGTCCACGCGGCGTCATCGTCCCCATTGTCCTGCAGGCCGTACCCGGCGACGCTGCTCAGGCGAACCGACGCCGGCGAGGGCCGGAACCCGACCCGGTGGATCCGTTCGACCGTCGCCTCGACCCGCGCGCGCCACGCCCGATCATTGGCGTCCGGGGCGCCCGATTCACCGCCGGTCGCGTCATCGATCGGTGTGAACACCACCCGCACCATCCGCTGCTGACGGTTCAGCAGCCCCTCGAACTCTTGCTCGATCGTGGATTCATCGCCGATCCACGGCGTCGCCAGCCCGGCCGAGGTGTGCGGCAGCGTGGTGATGATCCCCGCCCTCGCGTCGATCCGGTCCAGCTCGAACCCCTGCGCCCGGAGCTCGTCCTTGACCGCCCGGAACGCCACGTCGTACGAGCCCGGCTCGATCCGCACCGACGTCGCCCCGACCCGCGAACTCTCGCAACCGGTCATCGGCGACCAGCACAGCAGCGCCATGGGCAGGGCCATCAACAGCCGAATCCTTCGGTGTCCTCGCATCGCCCGCATCCTACCGGATGCCCCACGTCTCAGGCGGCGCCGTCTGACGCCTGGGATACCATGCCTGCCCGAGCCGCCGGGACGACCGGCGCCACCCCTGAACCACCCCGGGAGTCGCGATGCCGTTCGATCTGATCCAGGGCGCCGCCGTCATCGGCCAGTCGGGAGGCCCGACCGCCGTCATCAACCAGTCCCTCGTCGGGGTCGTCGAGGCCTTGCGTGGCGCCGACGCCATCACCGGGATCCTCGGCGCCCGCAACGGCGTCCGTGGAATGATCGAGGGCCGCTTCGTGGACCTCTCCGCCTGTTCCTCCGAGACCCTCGAACAGGTGGCGATCACCCCCAGCGCCGCGCTGGGGTCCTCCCGCGACAAGCCCGACCGCGCCTACTGCGAGAAGATCTTCGAGGTCTTCGAACAGCGCAACGTCCGCTACTTCTTCTACATCGGCGGCAACGATTCCTCCGACACCTGCCGCATCATCAACGAGCTCTCCGACGACGCCGGGTACGAGCTCCGCTGCTTCCACATCCCCAAGACGATCGACAACGACCTCGTCGGCAACGACCACACGCCCGGCTACCCCAGCGCCGCGCGCTTCGTCGCCAAGGCCTTCATGGGCGACAACCTCGACAACGCCTCGCTCCCGGGCATCAAGATCGACATCGTCATGGGCCGCCACGCCGGATTCCTCACCGCCGCCTCGGCCCTGGCGCGCCAGCGCGACGACGACGGCCCCCACCTCATCTACTGCCCCGAGCGCCCCTTCGACCCCGAGCGCTTCATCGCCGACATCGACCGCGTGTACTCGAGCAAGGGCCGCTGCCTTGTCGCCGTCAGCGAAGGAATCGCCAACGCCGAGGGCGAGTTCATCAGCGCCATGATGTCCGGCGCCGGCGAGAAGGACGCCCACGGCAACGTCCAGCTCAGCGGCTCCGGCGCGCTGGGCGACTGGCTGGCGAACCTCGTGAAGATCGAGCTGACCCCCAAGGGGGGCAAACCCCCCAGGGTGCGCGCCGACACCTTCGGCTACCTCCAGCGCTGCTACCCCGACGCCAGCGACATCGACCAGGCCGAGGCCCGCGCCGCCGGCGCCAAGGCCGCCGAGGTCGCCATGAGCGGCGACAAGGACGGCTCCATCGCCATCCAGCGCATTAGCAGCCATCCCTACAAGAGCGCGCTGAAGGTCCTCAAACTGACCGACGTCGCCGCAAAGACGAAACACATGCCGGACGAGTTCATCACGGATTGCGGGACCAACGTGACGGACAAGTTCATTGAGTACGCGAAGCCGCTGGTGGGAGCGCTCCCGGCGGTGGGGAGGGTGTGAGCCCCTCTGGTGAACCCGTCAGCATCCACAGGAGCCTCAGCGATGCCTGAAGCAACGCAACCCACCCGCCGCGCCTTTCTCGCCGCCTCCGCGCTCGCCGCGATCTCGGCGCCCACGTTCGCGCAGCAGCAGCTCCAGCAGCGCCAGCGCTCCCGCCGGCGTGACCCCGGGGGCGGGCCCGTTGTCATCGCCTCCGGCAACGGCCTCCGCGCCGTCACGCTCGCGTATCAGCGCCTGATGAGCGGCGCCGATCCCCTCGACGCCATCGTTGACGGCGTCGCGATCATCGAGAACGACCCAGACGACATGTCCGTCGGGCTCGGCGGCCTCCCCAACGAGGACGGCGTCGTCGAGCTCG
Source organism: Phycisphaeraceae bacterium (assembly GCA_020639135.1). Lineage (GTDB taxonomy): Bacteria > Planctomycetota > Phycisphaerae > Phycisphaerales > UBA1924 > JACKHE01. The sequence goes on along the minus strand of JACKHE010000001.1, from coordinate 184,139 downwards.
ACTCGTGCGTCATGCACGGGCCCGCGCACCGCTCCGGCGCTGTCGGCGCCCTGCGGAACATCAGGAACCCCGCCGCCGTCGCGCGCGAGGTCGCCAGGCGCACCGACCACTGCATGATCGTCGGCGAGGGCGCCCTCCGCTTCGCCAGGAGCCTCGGCTTCCAGGAGGAGAACCTGCTCACCGACAAGGCCCGCGAGTACTGGCTCCGCTGGAAAGCCTCGCTCAGCCGCGAGGACGACTGGCTCAATGAGGACCAGTTCGACCTACCAACGCCGAACAAGCCGCGGTCCGCGGCGCCCCCCTCTCCCTCTGGGAGAGGGCCGGGGAGAGGGGTGTCGGACGTTGATCGAGAGGTGGCGTCGAACCCGGCTGGTCACATCATCTGGCGCGACAATATCCCCTACACCACCGGCACCATCCACTGCTCGGCGCTCACCGCCCCGGGCGGCGACCTCGCCGGCTGCACCACCACCAGCGGCCTCTCCTGGAAACTCCCGGGGCGCGTCGGCGATTCGCCCATCATCGGCGCGGGCAACTACACCGACAACGACACCGGCTCCGCCGGCGCGACCGGGCGCGGCGAGGCGGTCATCCAGATCAGCGGCGCCCGCACCGTCGTCATGAGGATGGAGCAGGGCGACCACCCCACCGACGCCTGCATTTACGCGCTCGAGCTCATCGCCCGCAAGACCTCCGCGCCCCGCCTCCTCGACGGGCAGGGCAGGCCCAACTTCAACGTCTGCTTCTACGCGGTCAGCAAGGACGGCCAGTTCGGCGCCGCCTGCTTCCGGGGCGAACGCGATTTCGCTGTCGCCACTAGCGCCGGCGCCCGCCTCGAACGCTGCGCCACCCTCTACGATTGATCGTGACCGACGGAACTCCCCAACCCGATCGCCACCACCGCCAGCGCCTCCTCCCGGGAATTGGCGATGCCGGGCAGCGGCGACTGCGCGAAGCGCACGCGCTGATCGTCGGCGTCGGCGCGCTGGGCTCGGCCGTCGCCGAGTCGCTGTGCCGCGCCGGCGTCGGGACGCTGACCCTCGTCGATCGCGACATCGTCGAGCCGACCAACCTCCAGCGCCAGTCCCTCTACGCCGAGGCCGACCTGGGAGCCGCCAAGGCCCACGCCGCCGCGAAGCGCCTGCGCGCCATCGACGCCTCAGCGCAGATCAACCCCGTCGCCGAGGACTTCGCGCAGCGCAATGCCCGGCGCCTGGCCGGGGGCGCCGACCTGATCATCGACGGGACGGACAACTTCGAGACGCGCTACCTGATCAACGACCTCACGGTCGCCACAGACCGCCCCTACATCTACGGCGGCGTCGTCGCGACGCAGGCGATGCAGATGACGATCATCCCCGGCAGGACCCCCTGCCTGCGCTGCGTCTTCGAGGACCCGCCGCCCCCCGGCTCGACGCCGACGTGCGACAGCGCCGGGGTCCTGGGCCCGGCTGTCCAGACTGTCGCCGCGCTCCAGGCGATCGCCGCGATGAAGATCCTTGTCGGCGCTCCCGAGACCGTCGATCGCCGCCTCTTCACCGCCGATCTCTGGACCAACCGCTTCGAGCGCATCGACCTCGGCGACCCGAAGCCCGGCTGCCCCTGCTGCGCCCGGCGCGAGTTCGACTTTCTCGAGGGCGAGGCCGGCGCCGAGATCCGCTCCCTCTGCGGGCGCAACAGCGTGCAGATCGCCCCGGGCGACGACGCCCCGATCAGCCGCGTCGATCTCGATGACCTCGCCCGGCGCCTGACGCCCTTCGGCGCCTTCGAGGTCCGCGACCGCCTCCTCCGCGGCAGCTTCGCCGACGAGCGCACCGACCAGGGCGACAGCGCGATCGGTCTGACCCTCTTCCCCGACGGCCGTGCGATCATCACGGGCACGACCAGGTCAGACCGCGCCAGGTCGATCTACGCGAAGTACGTCGGCGCCTGACCGCGTCAGGTCACGTTCGGGATGCCGTAGAACCGCTCCGTGTTCCGGTTGATCGCGTTGTGGAACACGTCCCACGGCTCGCCGCGCAGCTCCGCGAGGAACCCCGCCGTCACCCGCGACCACTTCGGCTCGTTGGGCCACTCCCTGCGGTGCGGCTCCGGCGCCAGGAAGGGCGCATCCGTCTCGACCATGATCCGCTCCAGCGGCGCCAGCTTCACCGCATCCTGGATCGACTTCGCGTTCCTGTACGTCACGATCCCCGTGATCGACACCATCGCGCCCAGGTCCAGCAGCGCGCGCATGTCGTCGGGAGATCCCGTGAAGCAGTGGAAGACGAACCGCGCCGGGTCGATCCCCGATCCCTTCAGGAGCGGGATCAGCTCGCCGAACGCCTCCCGGCAATGTAGCACCACCGGCTTGTTGATCTCGCCGGCGCCGGCGATCAGCTCCAGCTGCGTGTGCAGCGCCTTGAGCTGGATGTCCTTGGGCGGCTCGTCGTAGTGATTGTCCAGCCCCAGCTCCCCCCACGCGACGCACCGGGGCGAGGCCGCGACCTTGCGGATCACGTCCCAGTCGTGCGGCCCCTCGTGCGAGTGCAGGGGGTGCACGCCGCTCGTGCACCAGACGGCCTTCCGCTCGTTGGCCATCGCCAGGCACCGGACGGCGGACTCCGAGGTCGTCGAGACGGTGATCGCCCCGGTGACACCCACCGCCTCGGCGCCCGCCAGGATCTCGTCCACCCGCCCACGGAAGTTGTCGAACGTCAGATGGCAGTGCGTGTCGATCATCGGCTGCAGGATAGCCCCTGCAACCCGACAGGCGATCAGCCGATAGGGTGTTCGCGGAGATCCCAACCATGAACCATCGCTTCTTCCGGTCCCTGCTGCTCCCCGCCCTGGCCCTCTGCGTGCTCCTGGCGCCCCGCGCCCTGGCCGGCACGACGATCGAGGACCGCTGGTACGTCGTCGAGATCACCGGGCAGCGCACCGGCTGGATGCACGCGCAGGTCGAACGCGACGACGACGGGAACGTCGCAACCTCCACCGAACTGAATCTGAAGATCAGCCGGGGCGCGATCACGATCCCCATCGAAATGGCCGGCGTCTTCGTCGAGACCCCCGAAGGCGAGCCGGTGCGCATGGCCAGCACCCAGCGCCTTGGGCAGATGCCCATCGACTCCTCCTGGGTCTTCACCGAGGGCAAGCGCGGCCAGGTCCGCGCGAGTTCCTCACAGTTCGGCGCCACCAATGAGCAGACGCTGAACCCGCCGGCCGGTCAGTGGATGACCCCATACGCCGCGACGAGGTACGTCGAGGAGCAGATCGAATCCGGCGCGAAGTCGATCGTCACCAACACCGTGGACCCCGCCGTGGGGCTGAACATCGTGACAACCACCGCGACGATCAAGGGTGAGACGACGATCGAGGCGCTGGGCCGGGTCGTGCCCGCGGTGGAGTGGGAGGCCGTCACGTCCGCCGCGCCGGGCGTCAGGTCCGTCGAGTACGTGAATCTGGAGGGCGAGCCGATCCGGACGGAGGTCAACTTCGGCGGCATTTCCATGACGATCGTCCTCGCCGACAAGGAGCTGGCGCTGTCCAGGCTCGACCCCGCGGAGATCATGGTCAGCACGTTCGTCAGGCCCAGCGCGCCGATCAACAACCCACGGAAAACCTGGCTCGCCGAGTACCGCCTGACGCTCGACGGCGGCGGCGAGTTCGAGGTCGCCGACACCGGCTCGCAGACGTGGAGCCGCGACGGGGACGCGATCACCCTCCGCGTGTGCGCCGACACGGGGCTGTTCCACGAGGAACACCTCGATGACGTCTCGCCATACCTCGCCTCGACCTCCACGGCGGACCTGCACGACCCAGAGATCGTGGCGCTGGTCGTCAAGGCCCTGCGCGGCGCCGAGAACAAGAGCGACGCCGAGAAGGCGGAGACGCTGCGCCGGTTCGTGCACTCGTACATCAGCGAGAAGTCACTGGCCGTCGGGTTTGCCACGGCGTCGGAGGTGTGCCGGACGAGGCAGGGGGACTGCTCCGAGCACGGCGTGCTGCTGGCGGCGATGCTGCGGGCCGCGGGGGTCCCGAGCCGGGTCGCGAGCGGCCTGATCTACGCCGACGCCTTCGCGGGTCAGCGGCAGATCTTCGGGTACCACATGTGGTCGCAGGCGCTGCTGACGATCGACGGCTCGCCCCGATGGGTGGACCTGGACGCGACGCTGGACGACTCGACGCCGTTTGACGCGACGCACATCGCCATCGCGGTGTCGGATCTTGCGGACGGCGAGGCGATCAACTCGATGGCGGCCCTGGCGCCGGTGCTGGGCCGGTTGCAGATCGAGGTCGTCATGACGGAGTGAGCAACCCTCTCCCTCGGGGAGAGGGTGGTGAGCGCAGCGAAGCGGGAGAGGGGTCGCTCGGAGCGATGGCGCGGGGGATCACTTGAGCAGTTGTTCTCGCGATCAACTCGGCAGGACGTCAGACGGTTTTGTTCCAATCGCCCCTCTCCCCGGCCCTCTCCCATAGGGAGAGGGGGGCGGAGGCGGCATCCGTTCATGAACGGGTCGGATCGTGGCCACGAACACGTAGCCACGTCACACCCGCTCCGCTGATTTATCATGCCCCCGATGACCGAATCCCCAGCGCCGTTCCCGATGCTCCCCATGCGCGACCCGATGGGTCACAAGGGGACGTTCGGCACGGTTGCGATCGTCGGCGGGTGTGCGCACGGGGGCGCGCTCATGCTGGGCGGGCCCTGCATCAGCGCGGTGGCGGCGCTGCGCGTCGGCGCGGGGCTGGCGCGGCTGGCGCTGCCGGCGCCGATCCTCGCCGAGGGGCTGGCCATCGCGCCCAGCGCCACCGGCGTGGCGATGCCGGTCAACGCTGAGGGCGACATCGACCTGCCCGGCGCCGCGGGGATGCTCGACGGTCTGCTGCGCGATGCGGACTGCGTCGCCGTCGGGCCGGGGCTGGGAACGGGCGAGGGCGCCGAGGGCGTCGTGCTGAAACTGATCGGCCAGCAGGAGACGCCCATCGTGGTGGACGCCGACGCGATCAACGCGATGGCGTCGATCCCGGAGCTGACCCGGTCGTTCCGCGCGCACGCGGTGCTGACGCCGCACCCGGGGGAGTACCGGCGCCTGGCGTCGGCGCTGCAGATCAACCTGGACCCGACGGACCCGGCGCAGCGGGGCGCTGGCGCGGAGGCGCTGGCGCAGCGGCTGGGGTGCGTGGTGGCGCTCAAGGGCGCGCACACGGTGGTCAGCGACGGGCAGCGGACCTGGACGGACGCGTCGGCGCCCAACGCGGCGCTGGGAACCGCGGGGACGGGCGATGCGCTCACCGGCGTGATCGCCGGGCTGGTCGCGCAGCACCACAGGCGGCCGATCCTCGCCGGCGAGCGGAGCGTTCCGAGTCAGGCGCGTGGCGGTTTGAGCCTGCTCGAGTGCGCGAGCCTGGGCGCGCTGCTGCACTCGATGGCCGCCCGGGCGTGGGCGGAGCGGGCGGGCGTCGAGTCGGGGATGCTCGCGATGGAGCTGTGCGAGCTGATCCCGGAGGCCGTTCGGCGGCTCCACGCGCTCCAGGGCGGCGCCGGCGCGCTCGGCTGAGCCGCTGGTACACTGACCTCGTGTCCACCGAACCGATCCAGCCCGTGGCGCCGAGCGGCATCGACCTCGACCGGGTCACGCTGATCGTCACCGGGGCGGACCTGCGTGCGGAGATCGCCGACCGGCCGCTGGCGTACCGGTTGCAGCGGGCGATGCTCGACTGGCGTGACATCTACGCGCCGGACGCCGACGAGCCCGGGACCCCCGGCGCGCGGCCCTTCGACGTGATCGTCTGCTCGGACGTCTGGTGCCTCGGGAACCCGGAGATGATGCTCAGGCCGCTCATCAGCGTGGGCGGCCCCGCGGTCAACGCGCTGACGGCGCACCTGGCGGACAAGGCGCCGAGCGCGTTCGTGATCGACGACGTGCTGATCGTGCAGCTCGACCCGGACCTTCGAGACCTGCGCGGCTGCTGCTGGGGCCGGGACCACGAGGCGACGGAGAACGCCGTCACCGCGTTCATCGACCGGTACCTCGATTCGTACATGCAGGCGGCGGCCGACCGGATCGAGCACGGGATCTGATCAATCCGATCGCCGACCCGCTCCCGTGGGAGCGGCGGGGGATCACTTTCCGATGCAGAACGACGAGAAGATTCGTCCGAGCACGTCGTCGGGCTCGACGGCGCCGGTGATCGCGCCCAGCGCATCCAGCGCCCCCCGCAGCGCATCGGCGATGAGCTCCTCGTCGCGCACGCGGCCGGCGCGGGGCGATGCTCCGGCGATCCGCAGCGCCCGATCGATCCCCGAGCCGGCGAGGCGGAGCGCGGCGCGGTGCCTGGGGATGACCGCGCCGGAGTGATCGCCGTGCGATCGCTCGCAGGCATCGGCGATCGCGCGGCGCAGGGCGCCGAGGTTCCAGCCGTCGAGGGCGCAGACGGCCAGCGCCTCGGTGATGTCATCGGGGGCGGCCCCCGGCAGGTCCGCCTTGGTGCGCACGCGGAGGGTGACCGCGTCCGGGCCAGCGAGTCCGGCGAGGTCGAACACGCCGGCGGGGTCGCACACGACAACCACCTGCGCGGCGGCGATCGCGCTTCGTGCGGATCTCTGCGCGTTGTCGTCGAGGGGCGATCGGCCCGCGAGCGCTTCGTCGAGGCCGGCGAGATCGATCAGCGTCGCGCGGACGCCGCCCAGGTCGATCGGCTCACGGAGCGCATCACGCGTGGCGCCGGGGGTTTCGGAGATGATCGCCCTGGGCCTGCCGAGCAGCGCGTTGAAGAGCGTGGATTTCCCGGCGTTGGGCGCGCCGGCGAGAACAATGTCGGGGGCCTCATGCGGGGATTCGGAGCGTCGTGGCCCCAGCAGTGTGCCGATCACTCCGAGGCTCGCGGCGAGGCGCCGGCGCAGCTCGGCGGGCTCGATCGCCACGACGTCCTCCTGGTCGGTGAAGTCGATGCCGGCCTCGACGAGAGCGAGCGTCTGCGCGACATCATCGGCGAGGTCGCGGTAGCGGTCGCCGGTGGCGCCGGTGAGCAGGTCCTCGGCGGCGCGGCGCTGCGCCTCGTCCTGCGCGGCGATGAGCGCGGCGACGCCCTCGGCCTGCTCGATCGTCAGCCTGCCGTTGAGATGCGCCCTCGCGGTGAACTCGCCGGGGTTGGCGGGGCGGACGCCGTCGCGGGCGCACAGCGCGTCGAGCGCGCGCGCCAGGAGATCGGGGTTCCCGGGGAGCTGGATCTCCGCGGCGTCCTCGCCGGTGTAGGAGGCCGGGGCGGCGAAGGTCAGGACGAGCGCGGGGATCGACGCGGTGCCCAGATCGAGCCTGCAGCGGGACGCGCCGGCGGCTGACGGCGCCGGGGCGAGCAGGGCGCGGAGGGCCGGGAATGTCGCCGGGCCCGAGACGCGCAGGATCCCCCGGAGGGATCGTCCGGGCGGCGAGGCGATGGCGGCGATGGTGTCGCGCGTCGGCGCCGACATGGGTCAGCTCTTCTTGCGCTGCTTGAACTTCGATCCGTTGTCACGGTCCCTGCCGAACGGCGAGGCGGCGCGGTTGGCGACCTTCTTGCGGCCGCCGGCGCCCGGCTTGTTCTCGAGGTCGAGCTGGTCGATGTGCGCGCGGATGTGGCGGCTCTCGAGGATGCCGAGGGTGGAGTTGGTGCAGAAGTAGAGCGCGAGCCCGCTGGGGGCGTTGTACATGATGACCGGGAACATGACGACCATCAGGACGCGGATCATCTTCTGCTGCGACTGCTGCTCGGGGGTCATCGAGGCGCTGGGCGGCGGGGTGAGGTACTTCTGCTGGAGGAAGAAGACGATGCCCAGCAGCAGCGGGAGGATGTTGATGCTGGTGATGTCGCCCATCATGGGGAGGGTGACGAGCTTTCGGCCGAAGGAGATGAAGCCGTCGGGGGCGCTGAGGTCGCCCAGGAAGTTCCAGGTCCCGCCGGTGAGTGTCTGGAAGATCCCGTAGAACCCGGGCTCCTGGCGGAGGTCGAAGGCGAAGAAGAGCATGGCGTAGAGGGCGATCCACACGGGGCTCTGGAGGAACATGGGCAGGCAGCCCAGCGCGCCGGTGAAGTTGACACCCTCCTCGCGCATCAGGGTGGCCATCTCCTGCTGCAGGCGCTTGGGGTCGTCCTTGTACTTCTCCTGGAGCTTCTTCTGCTTGGGCGCCAGCGCCTGCATCTGCTTGCTGAAGCGCTGGAGGCTGATCTGCGACTTCTTCGTCACCGGGTGCAGGATCAGGCGCACGCAGAAGACGAGGATCAGGATCGCCACGGCCCAGTCGAACACGACGTAGTTGTGCAGCGTCTCGAGGAACCAGAGCAGCAGCCGGGCCAGCGGCTGGAAGGTGCAGAAGGCGCAGGGGCCGCCGAAGTTGTAGATGACGAGCTTGTCGAGCCCGACCTCGCGGGTGACGGGGTCCGCCCGGAGCGGGCGCTCCCAGATCGGGCCGGCGTAGGCGCCGAGCGAGAAGTCGCCGGCGTTGGCCTCGCCGGGCTGGATGGTTTCGACCTTGCTGTTGAGCTGGAGGACGAGCGTCTCTTCGTCCGTGCCGGGCCAGAGCAGTTTCGCCCAGATCTCGTCGGCGTCGTGGAAGACTCGGTCGATCGGGCCCGCCGAGGTCGCCTGGCTCTCGGTGATTGGCGCGTGGACGGCGAAGGCGAAATAGCGGTTGGTCAGCGCCGACCAGGCGAGGGACTGCCCGGATTTGACAGCCTCGTCGGTCGGCCAGATGCGCTGGTCGCCGGTCTTGTTGATGGACCGGACGAGGCCCCTGCGGGTCAGGGGCTTTTTGGAGGACTCGACGTAGCGCTGCGACGGGTCCTGCGCGGGGGCGAGGAGCCTGCCGAAGCGGACGCGGCGCTTGTCGCCGCCGTAACCCTCGTTGTCCGAGGGCAGATCCACGGGGCCGTACTGGTACAGGCGGATGTCGAGCGGCGCGTCGGTGAGATTGACGATGCGCTGCTCGAGGTGGATGTCGTTGGCGCCTGGCCTGATCGAGTACGCCCTGGTGATGCGCACGATGGCGTCGCCGGCCTCGTTCTCGATGACGGCCTCGAACGCGGCGCTGGCGTCTCCAGCGCTCGTCTGGCGCCAGATCGGGCCATGCTTCGAGGAGAAGATGCTGACCGGGGCGCCGTTGATCTCGATCGTGTGCGCCGCGAGCGACGCGACGGCGTACTCGGAGCCTGCGCTGGCGTGGCGGCGCTGGAGGACGTAGCGGTCGGCGGCGGCGCCCTCCTTCTCCGCCTTGTAGCGCTGCTGGACGGTGGTGTATTCGTGGGTGAGGGTGATGCTCTCGACGCCGGCGCCGAGGGGGGTGAACTCGACCTTCAGGTTGAAATCGGTGTCGATCCCGCCGCCGCCGATGCTGGTGAAGGGCAGGTCGAGCGCGGGGTCCACGGGTCGGGGTCGGAGGCGAGTGAGTTCGGCGCGGATCGGTTGTTCGGCCTGGGATTGATCGGCTCCGGACGCATCGGTCAGCGCGGGCTGCGCGCTTGCCGGGGTGGTGTCTTCGGCGGGCGCGGGCTCGACCTGCGTGGGGGGCTGGTCGGTGGCCTGGATGTTCTCGATGGGGGCCGCGTCAGCGGGGGCGGGGCTGCCGGACTTGGCGCCGCCGCCGCTGGTGAGGACCGCGACAACGACGAGCGCGGCGAGCGCGATGACGACGATCGGCACGAAGATCCGGGCGCGGGTGTTGGTTTCCCTGGGCATGGCGATCCTGAGTGGGGATACGGGTTCGCGTCGTTCGGCGCGTGTCCTGCGGACGCGAAAGGGTGGACCATAGCACCGGGGGCGTCCCGGGGGCCAGCGCGGGAACAAGTCGGGAGTGACGGGGGGTCGGGGGCGTCAGCGGCCCTCGAAGAGCCGGTCGCCGAGCCAGTCGGCGAGCTCCGGCGCATCGTGGATCAGCTGGACCGTCTTCTGGATGTCGTACTCGACGCGGACGAACTCGGCCCGGTCCTCGTGGAGGATGACGTAGCTGGCCCTGGGGTCGTGATCGCGGGGCTGGCCGACGGAGCCGACGTTGATGATCGCCTTCTCGTCGTCGGCGAAGGTGTAGGTGTAGTTGCCCAGCTCGTCGGGGGGGTAGAAGTCGGGCTCGTCGGTGAAGACGCCGGGGACGTGGGTGTGCCCGACGACGGCGATGCGGTCGATGCGTTCGAAGATCTGCCGCATCTTCTCGCGGGCGTTCATGGCGTCGTCGGGGAAGATGTACTCGTTGATGGGCTTGCGCGGCGAGCCGTGGACGCCGAGCACGGGTGCGGCGCCGGCGAGGATCTGGTCGTCAACGACACGGACGCGGAGGCGCCCGAGGAACTCGTAGCGCTTGGTCCTGGCCGCCTCGTCGGGCTCGGAGTCGAACTGATCGCGGGTCCAGAAAGCGGCGGCCTCGGCGCCCGGGTTGAAGTTCGTCGGCTCGTAAAGGACGGCGAAGTCGTGGTTGCCCAGCAGTGACCACTCGCACCGCTCGGCGATGAGGTCCACGCAGGCGAGGGGCTCGGGGCCGTAGCCGATGATGTCGCCGGTGCAGACGATGCGCGTGACGCCGCGGGCCTCGATGTCGGCCAGGACGGTGCGGAGCGCTTCCGCGTTGCCGTGGATGTCGGAGATGACTGCGGTGGGCATGGTGCGGCTCGTCGAGCGAGGATCGGTGATGCTAGTGGCGGGGATGACACCCGGCAACGCGGGACCTGCCCGCGGCATCCAACCGGAGCGCCGGCCCGGGCCCCGATCGTCTTGGGGAACTCGACGTCTTTCTTGCTCCCGCCGGGATTCGTGGACGTGTCCCGGTGACGTCGCCGGATCCGCGCCCCGGCGTTCAGCGGGGCGGGGAATCGACCGATACGGGGCCTGGTTGCTGCGACCCAGGGCGGGCGTATCATCCGAACACGCTCGCCGTCGATCCCGAGTTGAAGCGTTCGGGGCCGGCGCCGGGGCCATTTTCAGACCCGATAACGAGGGCGCCCGATGTCCGCGATGTCCGTGCAATACCAGCGTACGCGAGAGATGACCATCGACGAGCTGATGCTCGAGAACCGGGTGGTCTTCCTGATCGGCGAGATCAACCAGTCGTCGGCGGCCCGCGTGATGATGCAGATGCTCTATCTGGACAACCAGAAGAAGGGCCAGGACATCAACTTCTACATCAACTCCCCCGGCGGGGCGGTGGACGACACGCTCGCGCTGTACGACACCATGCGGTTCCTCAGCAGCGACGTCGCGACGTACTGCCTGGGCCGGGCGTACAGCGGCGGGGCGATCCTGCTCACCGCGGGCGCCAAGGGCAAGCGGTTCATCCTGCCCCACGCCAAGGTGATGATCCACCAGCCCTACGGCGGCGTCTTCGGGCAGACCGAGGACATCCGCATCCAGGCGGACCAGATCATCAAGTCCAAGCGGCAGCTCAACGAGATCCTCGCCAACCACACCGGCCAGGACATCGAGAACATCCAGCGCGACTCGGAGCGCGACAAGTACTTCTCCGCTCAGGAAGCCAAGGAGTACGGCCTCGTGGACGAGGTCATCGAGATGGTTGACAAGAAGCCCAAGGCCACCACGCTCCACTGATCCCAGGGCCGCGCACGAAACACCCGGAAGACCACACCATGTCCTACCTCGTTCCCATCGTCATCGAGCAGACCGGTCGCGGCGAGCGGTCGTACGACATCTATTCCCGGCTGCTCAAGGACCGGATCATCTTCCTGGGCGGGGGCGTCAATGATGACGCGGCGAGCCTGATCGTCGCGCAGATGCTCTTCCTCGCCAACGAGGACCCCAAGAGCGACATCCACTTCTACATCAACTCGCCGGGCGGCTCCGTCACGGCGGGGCTGGGGATCCTGGACACGATGCAGTTCGTCCGCCCCGACGTGTGCACATACATCATCGGGCAGGCCGCGAGCATGGGCTCGGTGCTGGCGTGCTCGGGCGCCAAGGGCAAGCGGTACGCGCTGCCCAACGCGCGGAACCTCATGCACCAGCCGCTGCTGGGCGGCGTGATGGAGGGGCAGGCGACGGACCTGGAGATCGAGGCCCGGGAGATGCTCCGCCTCCGCGACCGCCTGTATCGGGTGTACTCCGAGGCGACGGGCCAGACCACCGACAAGATCGAGAAAGACTGCGACCGGAACAAATGGCTCGACGATGCCGAGATGCTCGAGTACGGGCTGATCGACAAGGTGCTGACGTCCATGCCGGCGAAGGGCTGATCAGATATATTCGGTTTATGTTCGCAAATCCGCGGCTCCGGATTGGGCCGCGGAGAGTTTTCTCAGAATTTTCTCCCGCCGTTGCGAACACGGCTCCGGCTGACGTCGTAGAGAAGGGCGGAAAGCTTTTCTGCGTGACGCGACGCGAACCCTTCCTCCTCTGAATCATGTGTCCTGCCTCGATTGCCGCCGGTAATCGAGGCATTACACTTTTTGGGACGATACGATTTCCTCCCATGCCCTCGCCACCCTCCAATCCTCTGCCTGGACGCACCGGAACCCCATCAGGGCGGATCCGGCGTCTTGCGCTGGCGCTGGGGCTGGCGGCGTGCTGCCTCTCGGCTGGAGGCTGCGTGAAGTCGATCTTCCGGGCCGGGGATCCCAGGACGCAGTACGACCGGTACGACGCGTCGAGGAACCAGTTCGAGCCCGACTACGTCCCGGACGAATACGGCAGGCTCGAACCCAATCTGCGTGGTAGATTGTTGGTGAAGTACTGAGGGAAGCGTCTCGGCGTCGGCGGGCGGTCCGTTCTCGGACCGGCCCTGATCGACGCCCGGATCCGTCGGTGCGGCGCGGGAGCGCCGGGACGGGTTGCGCCGCCGAGAAGAACATCATCTCCGGCGCGCGGCGGTGTTTTTCCGAAGTGCTTTGGGTCACGGGCCCGATGGAGATCGCTGGCGATGCCGCCGGCGGGGCCGGTGGCTTGCACTTGCCGACCCGCCGGGTGATCTGCGCCGCATGACCACGTCCAACAGCACCGAGTCCCGAGCCGTGGACCACGACGCCCAGCGTCGGCGCCGTGTCGTCTGGACGACACTGGTCGCCGCGATGACGGGGGTTGGCGCGCTGCTGGCCGGGCTGCAGGGCGAGCGGTCGCCCCGGCTGGACGGCGTGGCGCTGGCCGCGGCGATCCCCGCCGATGGCCCCAACGCGGCGATCAACACGATCTTCAACACGAGGGCGCCCCTGGAATCGGGTCGCTGGGACGGGATCGTCATCCACGATTCCGGCTCGTCATCCGGTTCCGCGGCGACAATCGCCGCCGAGCACGAGGCCAGGGGCCTGCTGGGGCTGGGGCACCATTTCGTGATCGGCAACGGCAAGGGCTCGGACGACGGGGAGCTCTACGTCGGGTACCGCTGGCTGGATCAGCTGCCGGGCGCTCACGCCGCGGGCCCGGAGCAGGACTCCTACAACCGCCGGTACATCGGCATCTGCCTGATCGGCGATGGCGACCGGAAGCCGTTCACCGAGGCGCAGATGTCCCGCCTGGTGGAACTGGTGCGATCGCTGACGTCGGAGCTGGGGATCCCCCCGGAGCACGTGATCCTGCATCGGGATATCGCGGCGACGACGAGCCCCGGGCGGTTCTTCTCCGAGGCGACGCTCCGCAGGGCGCTGGCGTCGGGCCCCGCTTCGGGTCTCTGATCCGGCGCACCCGGACGCGGGACGGATCCTCAACGGCTGCGCGCGTTGAACTTGCAGGATGATCTGACGATACTACCCCGCCCTCCCGCAGATCTGTGCCAGGGGGGCGGACGCCGATCCTGTCTGTATTCTGTTCCGACCCCTGCCGCCGCCCGGGCCCTTCGGGACCCGCCGGGTGGTGGTCGAGGGTCCGATGGTCTGTTCCCGCCGCTGTCGTTCGAGCAAGCACCCAGTGAAACCGCCAGAGAGCAAGAAACCCGGCACCACGATCGCGGGATTCACGATCATGAGCGAGGTCGGCACCGGCGCCGCCTCGCGGATCTACCTCGTGCAGGATCCCCGGACCAAGCAGGTCTGGGCGCTCAAGCACGTGGTGCGCGATGGCCCGAAGGACGCCCGGTTCCTGGAGCAGACGGAGCGCGAGTTCCAGGTGGGCTCGAAGCTCGAGCACGACACGTTCCGGCACTTCGAGCGGATCATCAAGAACCGGAAGCTGATGACCGTCAACGAGATGTATCTGTTGATGGAGTACGTGGACGGGATCAGCTGCGAGCAGCGGCCCCCGACGAACCTCATCGACGCCGTCGATATCTTCCGTCAGGTCGCCAGCGGGCTTGCGTACATGCACCAGCGCGGGTTCATCCACGCGGACATGAAGCCGAACAACATCATCATCACCAGCGGCAACCGGGCGCGGATCATCGACCTCGGGCAGTCCTGCGCCGACGGGACGGTCAAGCCGCGGATCCAGGGCACGCCGGACTACATCGCCCCGGAGCAGGTCCACCGCAGGCCGATCACGCCCAAGACGGACATCTACAACCTGGGCGCGACGATGTACTGGGTGCTGACCGGGACGCACATCCCGACGGCGCTGCCCAAGGGGGACTCGCTGGTCAAGAGCCTCGACGACGAGTTCATCGAGAAGGCCAGGCCGGTGAAGGACGTGAACTCGGCGGTGCCGGACCGACTCAATGACCTGATCATGCAGTGCATCGAGGTCAAGGAAGACAACAGGCCCCCGGACATGCAGTCGGTGGCGGACAAGCTCGACCTGATCTATGCGAAGATCAAGACGAGCGCCCAGTCGAACGGGGCGAAGCCGGGCGCCAAGCCGGGCGGGCGGAAGAACGGCGGCCTGGCGGTCTCCGAGGACGACTGAACCGCGCCGGGGCTGCTGCATCATGACTCACGACCTGCCGGCGGATCCGATCGCGGCGTATGACACGCGCTCCGCGCCGGCGGTGGTCGAGCTGCTCCACGACTCGGCGGAGGCGAACCTGGGCGCGGCGTGCCGGGTCGGCTCGGCGGACGTGATCGAACCCGCGGGGACGCTCATCGCCACCGGCGACCTGCACGACAACCCGGTGCACCTGGCGCGCGTCGCCGAGATGGCCGGGCTGGGCACGGGCGATCCGTCTCACGTCACGCTGCACGAGGTGATCCATTCTGATCGGCTGGTCAACGGCATGGACCTGAGCCACCGAGCATTGCTTCGCGTCGCGGCGCTCAAGGTGGGCGACCCCGAGCACGTGCACACGATCCTTGCCAACCACGAGCTGGCGCAGATCATCGGGTCGGGGATCGTCAAGGACGGCGTGCGCGTCGTCGAGGCGTTCAACGCGGGGGTGGAGTACGTCTTCGGCGATGAGACGGACGACGTGCTGGCGGCGATCGATGCGTTCATCCGCTCGATGCCGGTGGCGCTGATCAGCGGGCGCGGCGCGGATCGCGGCCTGCTGTGCGCGCACAGCCTGCCGGGCCCCGACGTGTGGGACCGGTTCGATTTCGGCGTTCTGGACAGGCCGCTGACGGACGAGGACTACGTCCCGAGGCGGGGCTCGGCGCACCTGATCACCTGGGGCAGACGGCAGAAGCCGGAGCAGCTGGAGGAGCTGGCGCAGCGATGGGGGGTGGGGCTGTTCATCCTGGGGCACGACCACGCCGAGCAGGGGTACGCCATCAAGCCCCCCAACGCGATCGTGCTCAACAGCGACCACGCGCGGGGCGTGGCGATGCGGATCGACCTGGCGGACCCGCCGACGCCGGAATCTGCGATGGATTGCGTGGTCCCGCTGGCGCACGGGTGAAGCTCGCTCGCCACGGTGCTGATTATCCTGTGGTGATGCCGCGACGCCGGTCGAAATCCTCTCCTTCCAGCGAGCGCATCGTGCGTGATCCGAAGTGCCCGCGATGCGGCTACGACCTTGTCGGGGTCGTCGCGTCGTGGTCGGGATGCTGCCCGACCGATGGTGTCTGCAGCGAATGTGGATACGCCTTCGCGTGGCGTGACCTGCTCGTCCGGACGCGGCAGCGCGTGGCCTGGTTGTACGAGCACCGCCGCGGGATCTCGGCCGGGTATGCATTCGAGATGCTCTTCCGGGCGCTTCCGTTCTGGTGGTTCTGGGGCACGGTGCGGCTTCACCACAGGACCGATGCGCGGCGGCTGCTGTTGTTCCCGGTGGTTGTCTTCCTGACGTTCTGGCTGGGATCCACGGCGTGCGGCCTCGGTGTGTTCGCCGTCAGGGCGGTGTGCCTCGGACCCGATGCGAGCATCGACTACCTGACTGTTCCCGAGAGCAGGGTGTACCTCCTCGTCAGCCAGTTCGGATTGGGCTACGAGTACGGTTCGCTGAATCTGGGAGGTTATTCCACGGCGCGGGTGTTTCTCGGGGCGCTCGCGACGGTCGGCCTCTCGTTCGGGATGGCGTTGTCGCTGCTGATCGCACGATCATCGCGCAGGATTTCGAGGGTTCGGGCGGACCACATCCTGCGGGCGTTTTCGTACGGCCTGGCCGCGCCGTTGTGGATCTATTTCGGCTACGCCGTGCTCTGGATTGCCGACCGGCTCGGGATCGAGGATTCCGGTTCGCTGCAGGATTCCTCGAGCTACGTCTCGTGGGGCTACTCGTCCATGTGGGATTCGCTCCGGGCGATCGCGTGGCAGCTGTTCCAGAGTGAATGGACGCTCGTGGCGGCGCCGCTGGTGTGGACCGGGTGCTGGTGGTTGTTCGCGATGCGCCGGGGGTTCCAGCTCCGGCAGTGGACGCAGGTGTACGTCGCCGGGCTCGTGATCGGGCTGGTCCTGGCGGCATCCGCGTGGATGTATGGTCGGGTTCTGACGCGTGCGTTCTGATAGAATCGACCGTCCGGCACACCATCCCCGATCCACACCGCCCTCGGAGTTCTCATGGCAACCGACTCCCACGACCCCATCACCGACGCCGTGCTCGAGCTCATCCGCGCCCAGGACCCCGAGACCGCGGAGCTGATCGCGCTCGAGCGGGACCGGCAGGAGCGGACGATCGAGCTGATCGCCTCGGAGAACCACGTCTCGCCGGCGGTGATGCACGCGATGGGCTCGTGCCTGACGAACAAGTACGCCGAGGGGTACCCAGGCAAGCGCTACTACGGGGGCTGCGAGTTCCACGACCGGGTCGAGGACCTGGCGCGCGAGCGGGCGAAGGCGCTCTTCGGGTGTTCGTTCGCCAACGTCCAGCCCCATTCGGGCGCGCAGGCGAACACCGCGGCGTTCATGGCGATGATGGCGCCCGGCGACACGTTCGCGTCGCTGGTATTGAGCGACGGGGGGCACCTCTCGCACGGGATGAAGATCAACTTCTCCGGGGTGTTCTACAAGCCGGTGCACTACCCGCTCGTCAAGGACCCGGCGTCGCCGGCGTTCGAGACGATCGACTACGACGCGGTGCGTCGGGTGTGCCTGGAGCACAGGCCGAAGATGCTCCTGTGCGGGTACTCGGCGTACCCGCGGGTGATCGACTTCGCCAGGTTCCGCGCGATCGCCGACGAGGTGGGCGCCGTCCTGATGGCGGACATCGCGCACATCGCGGGGCTCGTGGCGTCCGGCGTGCATCCCTCGCCCTTCCCGCACGCGCACGTGGTCACGACGACGACGCACAAGACGCTGCGCGGGCCGCGGGGCGGGCTGATCCTCTGCGACGACGAGGAGATCGCGAAGAAGATCGACCGGGCGCTCTTCCCGGGCGCGCAGGGCGGGCCCCTGATGCACATCATCGCGGCCAAGGCGGTGGCGTTCGGCGAGGCGCTGCGGCCCGAGTTCAAGGCGTACTGCGAGAGGGTCGTCGCCAACGCCCGAACGCTGGCGGGGGCGCTGACCGAGCGCGGTTTCCGCATCACCAGCGGGGGCACGGACAACCACCTCATGCTCGTGGACCTGGGCGCGCGCGATGCGGAGCTCACCGGCGCCGACGCGGAGGCGTGGCTGGAGGCGGCGGGGATCATCACGAACAAGAACGGCATCCCGAACGACCCGAGGCCGCCCAGGGTGACGAGCGGCCTGCGCCTGGGCGCGCCGGCGACGACGTCGCGGGGCTTCGGCAAGGCCGAGATGGTCCGGATCGCCTCGTGGATCAACGACGTGCTGGGGAGCAGGGGCGACGGGAAGACGATCGAAAAAGTGCGAGGCGAAGTGCAGGACCTCTGCGCGAGGTTCCCGATGCCCGGCGCGGCGGCGACGGTCGGCGCGTGAGCCTCAGCGGCAGGCGAGCTGCCGCAATCCCTCGTACACCGCGGCGCAGGCGGCGTTGGCGAGGTTGAGTGACCTCTCTGTCGGGACCATCGGCAGCGTGACGAGGCGGTCGGCGTACCGGTCCAGGATCGAGTCGGGCAGGCCCGCGGTCTCCTTGCCGAAGACGAGGTGGTCGCCCATGCGAAATGTCGCCTCCCAGTGCGGCCGCTCCGTC
The DNA here is from genome assembly GCA_020639135.1 of Phycisphaeraceae bacterium. Taxonomy (GTDB): domain Bacteria; phylum Planctomycetota; class Phycisphaerae; order Phycisphaerales; family UBA1924; genus JACKHE01. The sequence goes on along the minus strand of JACKHE010000001.1, from coordinate 165,789 downwards.
TTCGTGGTGTAGAGCCAGAGCCGGTCCTCGCGGACGCCGGTCGCTTCGAGGTACGCGTCCCAACTCTCGTGCTCGCTCGGCGCCAGGCGCGGCCAGTAATCGAGGCCGGCGCGGCGGAGCGCCTTGACGTCGGTGTCGAACGCCAGGGGGCGGATGAGATGCAGCGCGCAGCCGGTGGCGACGCAGGTGCGCCCGATCGCGCCGGTGTTGTTGGGGATCTCCGGCTCGTGCAGGACGACATGGAATCTGGGATCGGCCACCGGTTGAGGATACGCTGTCCGCATGCCCGTGCCCGACGACACGATCCTGCTGCGCAAGCCCCGCACGCCGGGGCTGTTCATCACGGGGACGGACACCGGGGTGGGCAAGACGGTGATCGCCTGCTGCGTCGCGGACCAGCTCCGCAGGCGGAGCCCCTCGGCGCGGATCGGGGTGTTCAAGCCGATCGCGTCGGGGTGCCGCCACGAGCGGGAGGGGCTGGTCAGCGAGGACGCGGAGCAGCTCGCGCACGCGGCGGACTTCGACCCGGCGGTGGGGGATCTGGGCGTGGTCAACCCGGTGCGGTTCCGCGCGCCGATCGCGCCGGGGATGGCGCTGGAGCGCGAGAACGCCCGGCTCGATTGGACGGCGATCGATCATGCGCTGGGGCGGCTCGACGAGGGGTGTGAGCGGATCATCGTCGAGGGCGTCGGCGGTGCGCTGGCGCCGATCGATGCGCCGCCGAGCGGGAGCGGGAAGCTGACGACGGCGCTGGATCTGATGGAGCGGATCGGCTACCCGGTGGTCGTGGTGTGCCGGGCCGGGCTGGGGACGCTCAACCACACGGCGCTGACGTGCGAGGCGCTGCGGTCGAGGCGGCTGCGGATCTCGGGTCTGGTCGTCAACGGCTACGAGCACGAGTCCGACGACGAATCGATGCAGGACAACCTCCGCTGGCTGACGCTGCAGACCGGCGCGGGCGTGCTGGCGGCGGTCCCCTGGGGCGATCGCCCGTGGGACGTTCGCGCGATCCACCCCGACCTGCGCGCGGCGATCGACGCGACGGATTTCGGATCTCTCTGCAAGGCGGCGCGATGAACGGGACACCACAGGACAAGCGGAGCGTCCGGACCCTCGTGCGGGAGCGGCTGGCGGGCGCCGATGCGGACCGGCGCCGCGCGTGGTCATCGGCGATCTGCAAGAGGCTGATCGAGTGGCCGGCGACGCGCGACGCGGCGTGCGTGATGGTGTACCTGCCGACGCGCGAGGAAGCGGGCGTGGACTGCTTCATCTCGTGGCGGATCAAGCAGGGGTTGACGGTGTGTGGACCCCGTGTGGATTGGCAGACCTGGGACATGACGCCGATGGCGATCGGGGACCTGCGCACTGGCGTCGAGATCCGCCGGCACGGCATCCGTGAGCCGATCGCCGGCGCGGCCCGGATTTCCCCCGGAACGATCGATGTCGTGCTGACACCCGGTGTTGCGTTCGATGAGGCGGGGCGGCGTGTGGGGCGGGGCGCGGGGTGTTACGATCGGTTCCTGGCCAGAAATGACCTGATGGAGGGGATTCTGGCTGTCGGCGTGTGCTTCGAGGCGCAGGTTCTGGACGCCGTCCCGGCGGACGACCACGACGTGCGCGTCGGTGCGATCGTCACGGAGGAGCGGATCATCTGGCCGATGAAGCGGTAGCAAACGACCACAGGAGCACGGCCCCGGCGCGAGAGATGGAGCGACGCCGGTGTCGATCGGACACGGAGGCACAGGGCGATGGCGTTGGCGTCCCAGACAGCGAGATCGAGTTCGGCGCGGCGCACCTCGAGCAATCAGGGCGGGCTGGGCCGGTTCCGGCGGCGCAAGGCGAGGGTCCGGCGGCGGAACTTCACCATCGTGATCCTGGTCATCCTGGCCGGGTTCTGGTGGCTGGTGTTGCGCGACCCGGGGGCCAGCCCCAAGGCGACGATCGCCTCCGAGGAGACGCCGCAGCAGGATCCGGCGGCTGATCGCGCGCAGGCGACGAACGGCGGCCCGCGCGCGGCGTCGCAGCGGCTCGGGGCGATGCCCGAGCCGACCATCGCGGCGCGGACCGAGCCTCCGCGGGGCGCCGTCGGCGCCCCGGCGCACGAGCCGATCAGCGTGATCACGATGGGCGAGTCGATGGACCCCGGCGCGAGCGTGGCGGACGCGATCGATCGTGCGCAGCGCGAAGCGCCGGGCGCGTACACGCCCGGGGAGGATCCGGTCGTCGAGGCGCCGGCCAGCGCCGGTCAGGCGGGGCCCGCGATCGCCTCGATGATCAGCAGGGCGGAATCGGCGGTTTCGCGGAACCGCCTGGTCGAGGCGCGGGCGCTCTACAACAAGGCGCTGTTCGACCCCGGCGCCGACGCGGCGACGCAGGCGCTGCTGCGCGGGCGGATCACCGAGCTCAACGACACGCTGCTGTTCAGCCCGACGATCAACGAGGACGACCCGTTCGCCAAGCGGTACGCGATCGAGCCCGGCGATGCGCTGTCGAAGCTGCCGCGGAAGCTGGGGCTGAACGTCAACTGGCGGTTCCTGCAGCGGATCAACGGGATCTCGGACCCGACGCGGGTCCGCGTGGGGCAGCAGATCAAGACGGTCGCGGGGCCCTTCCACGCGGTGATCAGCAAGAGCGCGTACCGCATGGACCTGTACATGGGCGAGTCGTCGGAGCTGATGTATGTCGCATCGTTCCCGGTGGGGCTGGGGGAGAACGACTCGACCCCGGTGGGGTCGTGGATCGTCCGGCCCGACTCGAAGCTGGTGAACCCGAGGTGGGTGAACCCGCGCACCGGGGAGGCGTTCGAGGCGAACGACCCGAAGAACCCGATCGGTGAGCGGTGGATCGGCATCGAGGGGATCGACGAGCGCACGAAGCCCCTCAACGGCTTCGGCATCCACGGGACGATCGATCCCGGGTCGATCGGGAGGCAGGCCTCGATGGGCTGCATCCGGCTCGGCGACGACGACGTGGCGCTCGTGTACGAGCTGCTGATCGAGGGCGTCAGCCGGGTCGAAATCACGCCGTGAAGGGGCCCCGGGCCGGGGCTCGGCCCGGGCGGTGAAAAACAGGGCTCCGGGGCTCGAAAACGCCGATTTTGAGGGTGTGATTTCGCGCCGGAATCCGGCCTGAAACGGGCGGATCGGCTAGAATATCCGCTGTTGTCCGATTGCCGAAACGGCGCTGCACAGGCCGCGCCTTCACCCCGCTCCGGAGCGCTCGCGCTCCGCACCTCCCCGGCGTTCCAATCGCGGGGCGAACACCGACCCGCGGGGCGCACCGAGCGCCCGCGCATGCCCGGCCTGCAGGACGGTTGACGCCCCCGATCGACCGCAACCACCCACGATGCCCGAACAGACGATGCCGGAAAAATCGATCAACAACCCGGTCGCGGTTGACATCCAGGAGCGCTCCGAGCGCGCCGTGGAGGCGTCGGCGAACGCCGCCAGGAACAAGGCGAACACGGCGTACGACGCCGAGCAGATCACGGTGCTCGAGGGCCTGGAGGCGGTGCGCAAGCGTCCGGGCATGTACATCGGCGACACGGGGATCACGGGCCTGCACCACCTCGTGTTCGAGGCGGTGGACAACTCGATCGACGAGGCGATGGCCGGTCGCGCGACGACGGTGAGCGTGACGATCCAGGCGGACGGCTCGATCGCGATCATCGACGACGGCTCGGGCATCCCCGTCAGCCCGATGTCGCACGAGAACCCGCAGCTCGACGGCAAGCCGGCGGTCGAGATCGTGATGACGGTGCTGCACGCCGGCGGCAAGTTCGGCGGCGAGGGCTCGGCGTACAAGGTCTCGGGCGGGCTGCACGGCGTGGGCATCTCCTGCGTCAACGCGCTCTCGGAGTGGGTCGAGGTCGAGGTCTGCCGCAACGGGAAGATCCACAGCATCACCTTCGAGCGGGGCGTCGTGGACACGCCGCTGCACGTCATCGGCGAGCTGACGGGCGCCGACGCGAAGCACACCGGGACGAAGGTCGTCTTCAAGCCGGACCCGGAGATCTTCCCGCAGACCGAGTTCGACTACCCGATCATCGAGACACGGCTGCGCGAGCTGGCGTACCTCAACCCGGGCGTGACGATCCGTGTCGCGGACGAGCGCGTCGGCGCCGACGGCGAGATGAAGCAGGTGACGTTCTGCTTCCGCGAGGGCGTGGTCGAGTTCGTGGACTACCTCAACGAGTCGAAGAACCCGGTCTCCCCGGTGATCCGCCTCAGCGGCGAGGAGGGCGAGCGCGGGCTGGTCTGCGACTTGGCGATGCAGTTCAACGACTCGTACTCCGAGACGCTGCTGAGCTTCGTCAACAACATCAAGACGGTTGACGGCGGCACGCACGTCAGCGGGTTCAAGACGGCGCTGACGCGCACGCTCAACACCTACGCGCGGAACGCCGGCATCCTCAAGGAGAAGGACCCGACCCCCAGCGGCGACGACCTGCGCGAGGGGCTGGCGGTGGTGATCTCCGTCAAGCTCCCCGACCCGCAGTTCGAGGGACAGACCAAAGGCAAGCTGCGCAACACGGACATCGAGGGGTTCGTCTCGTCGATCGTCGGCGAGCGGCTCCAGACCTGGCTCGAGGAGAACCCGGGCGACGCCAGGCGGATCTGCCTCAAGGGCGTCATCGCGGCGCAGGCGCGCGAGGCCGCGCGCAAGGCGAGAGAGCTCACCCGGCGCAAGAGCGCGCTGGAGTCGGGCTCGATGCCCGCCAAGCTCGCCGACTGCAAGACCAACGACGTCGAGCGATCCGAGCTGTTCATCGTCGAGGGCGACTCCGCCGGCGGCTCCGCCAAGCAGGGGCGCGACGTCGAGACGCAGGCGATCCTCCCGCTCAAGGGCAAGATCCTCAACGTCGAGAAGGCGCGGCTGGACAAGATCCTCGGCTTCGAGGAGATCCGCGTGCTGATCGCGGCGCTGCGCTGCGGCATCGGCGAGGACTTCGACCCCGCCAGGCTCCGGTACGGGCGCATCATCATCATGTGCGACGCCGACGTGGACGGCTCGCACATCTCGACGCTGCTGCTGACGTTCTTCTTCCGGCAGATGCCGGAGCTGATCCGTCGCAACCGGATCTTCGTCGCGCAGCCGCCGCTGTACCAGATCACCCGCAACCGCAGGAGCCGGTTCGTGCTCAACGACGCCGCCCTCAACGGGATCCTGACGGAGCTCGGGCTCGAGGGCTCGTCGCTGCTGGTGCGCGACCTGGGCGACACCGACCCCGCCACGCACGAGCCGCGCGTGGTCACGCGGATCGAGGGCGACGCGCTGCTGCGGGTCGTGCGGACGCTCGGGCGCCTGGGAGAGCTGGTCGAGATCGTCCAGCGTCGCGGCATCGCGTTCACGGACCTGCTCGCCTCGCGCGCCCACGACCCGAACAACGCCGGGGCGCTGCCAACGCACCGCCTGGCGTGGCCCGGCGGCGATGCGCTGGCCTGGTCGGAGGAGCACGCGCAGCGGATCATCCGCGAGCAGGGGCTGCGCATCGCCGACGTCGCCGACGAGACGGACGGCGCCCACCGCGAGGGCGGCGCGACGGTCGCAACGGTGCGCGAGCTGCACGAGAACAAGGAGCTGGCGCGGATCTTCGCCGAGCTGGGCAAGGCGGGGCTGGACATCGAGGATTTCGACCTCCGCCGTGTCGAGTCCGAGACCGGCGAGCGGAACCCGGCCAAGTTCGCGTGGGAGACGACCACCGCGCGGGGCCCCGCGAAGAAGAGCGATGGCGAGGAGGGCGACGAGGAGAGTGCATCGTCAGCATCATCGCCGTCGGGCCGGCTGGTCGAGGCGGAGAACATCCCGTCGATCCTCGCGGCGCTGCACGACGTGGGCCGCCGCGGCATGGAGATCAAGCGCTTCAAGGGCCTGGGCGAGATGAACCCGGAGCAGCTCTGGGAGACGACGATGGACCCCGAGCAGCGGACGCTGGTGCGGATCAACTGGGACCAGGCGGGCCAGGCGGACCAGCTCTTCGCGAAGCTGATGGGCGAGAACGTCGAGCAGCGGCGGCAGTACATCGAGGACCACGCGCTCGATGTGGAGTCTCTGGACGTGTGAGACCCCGGTGTCAGGATGAAGAATTATCGATTCCTGACTTCCCGGAGTGCGAACTCAACGCTGGCGGTCGTGCTGCTGCTGAACTGCATCGGGTTGTCGCTTTTCTTCGCGATCGTGAAGCAGCGATCCGGAGCGATGTTCGTGACAGTCCCACTGGGCATCTTCGCCGTGTGGTTCCTGCGTGCGAACGAGCGGAAACGCCGTGTGGTGAATGTTGATAGCCGGGCGATCAGGGATTTCGAGGGAATGTTCTGGTTGATCGTGATGGTGATCGCGATCGCATTGCTGATCTTCGGAGCGGTCTTTGGACTGGATTGGCCGGGGCGGTTTGTGGTTGAGACGATCCGGTTCCTCTCGGGCTCAGAGTGATCACACACTCCCCGTAAAGAAATACCACCCCAGCCCCACGGTGAAGAGCCAGTCGCCGTAGATCGAGTGCTCGAGCCAGCAGGCGCTCAGTGCCCTCGAGCGGTGGTAGGTCCACGCGAAGAGGGCGCCGCCGACGGCGCTGAGCGCGACGGCCAGCACGTTCTCGAAGATCAGGTGCGCCCAGCCGAAGGCCAGCGCGCTGGCGGCGATCATCAGCCCCGGTGTTCGGAACAGCACGGCGTAGCGGTGGAAGAAGAACGCGCGGTAGATCAGCTCCTGCGGGTACACGCTGAAGAGCGGGTAGAGCAGCATGATCGCCATGTACAGGCCCGTGTTGTTCCGGGGCATGCCCAGGAGCAACGTGTGATTGCCCCAGCCGAACTCGTCGTGCGCGATCGTGCCCAGCAGCATCAGGATGAGCCCGGCGATCATGACGGGCAACGCCCGGCGCATCTCCCGGACGCTGGCGCGCATGCGCCACATCGATCGGTGGTCGAAGGTTGGGTCCAGCAGCAGGAAGACGAGCACGGCGATGCCGAAGAGCCCAAGCACGAGCATCATCCACTTGAGGCTGAGGATGCGGAAGAAGATCAGCAGTGGCACGCCCGCGAAGAGCGCGGCGCACTCGATCGCCCGGGCGACGACGACCCACGCCGCCACGGCGCGGGCGGGGGTCTGCGGGGCGGTCGCGGTCGCGGCTCGGGTCATCGCGGGCATTGTACGGCCCGGGCCGCTTGGCATTCCGCGGCGTCGGGCGCGGGATAGACTCGTCAAGAGTTGGTGAACACTTGCAGGGCGTCGCGGGGGTGGGCGTCATCGGGCGGCGGAGGTCGATGCCATGCGGATCGGGATCAGCGGGGCCGGGGTTGCGGGGCCGACGCTGGCGTGGTGGCTCCTGCGGTGCGGGCACGAGCCGGTGCTGTTCGAGGAATCCGAGGCGCTGCGCACCGGGGGGTACATCATCGATTTCTGGGGCGTCGGGTACGGCGTCGCGGAGCGGATGGGGATCCTGCCCGAGCTGCGCGAGCGCGGGTATCTCGTCGAGTCGCTTCGGCTGGTCAACCGGCGCGGCGGCGTGATCACGGAGCTGGGCACGGGGGCGTTCCGCGAGATGCTGGGCGGGCGCTTCCTGAGCATCGCGCGCGGCGATATCGCGGCGACGATCTTCCGCGCGTGCGAGGGGGTTGAGACGCGGTTTGCGCGGACGATCGAGGCGGTCGAGCAACGTGAGGACGCCGTGCGGGTGCGCGTTTCCGACGGGACGGAGGAGTCGTTCGACCTGCTGATCGGCGCCGATGGGCTGCACTCGCGTGTGCGGGAGCTGGTCTTCGGCCCCGAGCGCGAGTTCGAGAGGTTCCTGGGCTTCCGCGTCGCGGCGTTCACCTGCGCGGGGTACGAGCCCCGGAACGAGCTTGTGTACGTGACGTACGCCGAGCCGGGGCGGCACATCGCGCGGTTCGCGCTGCGCGACGGGCGGACGATGTTCCTGCTCGTCTTCCGCGAGGCGCTGCTCGACGCGCCGATTTCGACGCGCGAGGAAGTGTGCGCGGCGCTGCGCGGGATCTTCGGCTCGATGGGCTGGGAGGCGGACGCGGTCCTCGCCCGGCTCGACGACGCGGAGGACCTGTACTTCGACCGGGTCAGCCAGATCCGCATGGACCGCTGGTCACAGGGGCGGGTGGCGCTCATCGGGGACGCGGCTACGTGCGTGTCGCTGCTGGCGGGCGAGGGGACGGGCCTGGCGATGGCCGGGGCGTACACGCTCGCGGGCGAGCTCTGCCGATCTGGCGGCGATCACGTCGCGGCGTTCGGCGCCTTCGAGCGGCGGCTGCGCGCGGAGCTGGCGCGGAAGCAGCGGGCGGCGCTGGGGTTCGCGGGGTACTTCGCGCCGAGGACCGCGCTGGGGATCTTCACGCGGAACATGCTGACGCGGGCGGCGGGGCTGCCGGTCCTTGGCAAGGCGCTGCTCAAACGGACGGTGGACGACCGGATCGAGCTGGCCGAGTACGGGATGTGATGCGCCGGGGCGGGCGCCCTGAGTTCGGCGGTCCGGGGCGAGCGATCGGGCTATCCTGACCCCTGGCTTGACACCTGCACCGACACCGAGTTCCTGTTCGTCCGCAACCACCGAATCCCGGGAATCCAGCCATGTCCAACGCCGCCGACCGCACGCCCGTCATCCTCGCCGCCAAGCGCACCCCCATCGGCCGGTTCTTCGGCTCGCTGAGCACGACGCCCTCGCCGCAGCTGGGCGCCTACGCCCTCCGCGCGGCGCTCGACGCCGTTCCCCAGGCCGAGGCACACGTCGATGAGGCGATGTTCGGCTGCGTCCTCCAGGCCGGGCTGGGGCAGAACCCGGCCCGCCAGGCGGCGCTGAAGGCCGGGCTGCCCGACACGATGAGCGCGGTGACCATCAACAAGGTCTGCGGCTCCGGGCTCCAGGCGGTGATGATGGCGGCGCAGTCCATCAAGGCGGGCGACAACCAGTGCGTCGTCGCCGGCGGGTTCGAGTCGATGACGATGGCGCCGCACCTGGCGCACGTGCGCACCGGCGTGAAGTTCGGCCCGTCCAGTTTCGAGGACCACATGCAGTTCGACGGCCTGCGGTGCGCGTTCGAGTGCTGGGCGATGGGCGACGGCGCGGACTGGCTGGCGAAGGAATACAACATCAGCCGGGAGGACCAGGACGCCTTCGCGGCGCGCTCGCACCAGCTCGCGGAGAAGGCGCAGAAAGAGGGCTGGTTCAACAGCGAGATCGTCGCGCTCACCGGCGAGCAGCTTGGCAACCGCAAGGCGCCGGGCCCCGAGGGCGGCTGCGCGGCGGACGAGGGCGTGCGCCCCGGCACCACGGCGGACGGGCTGGCGAAACTGCGCCCCGTGTTCAGCAAGGAGGGCACGGTCACCGCGGCCAACGCGAGCCAGATCTCCGACGGCGCCGCGGCTCTGGTCGTCACGTCCGCGGCCAAGGCGGAGGAGCTGGGCGCCAGGCCGATGGCGCGGATCGTGGCGTACCACACCAGCGGCGTCTCGCCCAAGTCGATCTTCCGCGCCCCGGCGCTGGCGGTGCCCGCGGTGATCGAGAAGGCGGGGCTGAAGATGGGCGACATCGACCTCTTCGAGCTCAACGAGGCCTTCGCGGCGCAGTCGCTCCAGAACGTCCGCGAGGCGGGCGTCCCCGAGGCAAAGGTCAACATCTGCGGCGGCGCGATCGCGCTGGGCCACCCCATCGGCGCCAGCGGCGCGCGCGTGCTGACGACGCTCCTGCACCAGATGGTCCGGACCGACGCGAAGCGGGGCCTCGCGGCCCTGTGCCTGGGCGGCGGGAACGCGGTGGCGATGATTGTGGAGCGGTGAATGCGATTGGAGAATCCGTGCCACGACACGCCGGCACGGCGGTGTAGTGCTTCGCACACACAAACTCCGTCTGCACTACTGCGCCGAAGCGGCGTGTAGTGGCTCGGCTTGAAATCCTGCTCCCGGGTTGCCGAATCAGCGCTCCCCGCAGGTACGTTCTATAATCCCGCGCATGCCGATCCCGCTCCGCTCCATCCTGCGATCGCTGACCACCGCCGTCTTCGCGTTCGGCGTCCTGAGCGTCGCGCTGGGCGAGCCGGACACCGAGGCGAAGCCGGCGGCGACCGCCGCTCCGGCCGCGGCGCCGAAGGCCGTCCCCGCCGCCCGGCAGGCGAAGAACGTCGCGATCATCACGATCCACGGGCCCATCGACGAGATCACGGCCGCCAGTTTCGAGCGTCGGCTCAAGCTGGCCGAGCAGCAGGGCGCCGACGCGGTGGTGATCGACCTGGACACACCGGGCGGCGCGGTCCCGGCGACGCTGGACATCTGCACGGCGATCAAGCGCTCGCCCATCGCCAACACCGTGGCGTGGGTGAACCCGCAGGCGTACTCGGCCGGGGCGATCATCGCGCTGGCGTGCCGGGAGATCGTCGTTGTTGATTACGCGACGATGGGCGACGCGGCGCCGATCGCGATCTCCCCGCTGCCCGGGCTGGTGGGGGGCGGGCTGCAGGCGCTGCCGGCGACGGAGCGCGCCAAGATCCTCGCGCCGGTGCTCGCGGAGGTGACGCACTCGGCGCGCCTCCGCGGCTACGACGAGCGGCTCGTCGAGTCGTTCGTCACGCTGGGCGTCGATCTGTGGCTCGTGGAGGAGAACTCGACCGGGCGGTTCCTGCTCGTCGATCAGACGGAGCACGACGTGCTCTTCGGCGATGCGACGGCCGACGCGCCTGCCCCGCCGGGGCAGAACGAGTACAAGTTCACATCCCCCGACGCGCAGGGCGCGGTGTTCGACGAGCAGATGAAGTATGTCGATCTCCCGCCGAGCGAACGGCGGCACATCACGCTCGAAGACCGCGGCGAGTTCACGCTCATCGAGCATCTCGTCCGGGCGGACCGGCTGACGACGCTCAAGACCGACGACCTGATCCGCACCGGGCTGGCGAAGCAGGTTGTCCGCAACGATCCGGAGCTGCAGGCGTACTTCGGCGCGACGAACCTCAAGCGGGTCGGCAACACCTGGTCGGAGTCGCTGGTGCGGGTGATGCGCAGCTTCCCGGTGATGGGTCTGCTTGTGGTGGTCTTCCTCGTGGGGCTGTTCATCGAGATGTCGGCGCCGGGGGTCGGGCTCGCAGGCGGCGCGGCGCTGCTGGCGCTGATCGGGCTGATCGCGCCGGCGTTCCTGATCGACGCCGCGGGGTGGTGGCATATCGCGGCGATCATCGCCGGGCTTGGCCTGATCGCGGCGGAGCTGTTCGTGATCCCGGGGTTCGGGATCGCGGGGATCGCTGGTGTGCTCGTGCTCTTCGCGGGGCTGCTGGGGATCATGGTCGGCGCCGGCGGGCTCTTCCCGGACAGCCCGCAGCAGCAGCAGGACATGCTCTACGGGCTCGCGACGATCGTGCTGTCGCTGGCGACGGCGATCGTGATCGGGTACTTCGTCAGCCGGAAGTTCGGGACGCTCCCGATGCTCAACCGGCTCGTGCTGACCAACGACCCGCCGGCCGAAACGGTGACGCTGCTGGGCGCGATGGGCAGGCGGGAGCAGGAGACGGCGCTGCGCGTCGGCGATGAGGGCGTCGCGGCGACGCCGCTGCGCCCGTCGGGGCGGGCGCGGTTCGGCGACCGGCTGGTGGACGTGGTCTGCGACATCGGGATGGCGAACGCCGGCGACCGTGTGCGCATCATCGAGGCGGGCAAGTTCCGCACGGCGGTCGAGGTCCTGGGCAACGGGAACGGAGGCGCCGGGGCATGAGCGCGATGCTGCTTTGGGGATTCGGGCTGGTGCTCCTGTCCGCGTTCATCGTCTTCATCGAGTTGTTCGTCCCGAGCGGCGGGCTGCTGGGCCTGCTCGCGGGGGCCACGGCGATCGCCGGGGTGGTGTTCTTCTGGCGCGAATCCACGATGTGGGGCCTGTCCGCGACGCTGGGGGTGCTGATCCTGGGGCCGACCATGGTCGCGTTCATGCTCAAGGTGTACCCCGAGACGTACGTGGGACGGAAGTTGATCCTCGGCGGGTCGCGCTCCGAGGAGGAGGCGTTCGCCGAGAAGGTCAAGGCGCGGTCGGAGGAAGCCGAGCAGCGCCGGGCGCTGGTCGGCAGGACGGGCGTGACGATCAACGACTGCCGGCCTGTGGGCGAGGTGCGGATCGACGGCAAGCGGTACGAGGCGCTGGCCGAGAGCGGCGTGATCCGGGCGGGCGCCGAGGTGACCGTGGTCGAGGTGGTGGACAACCAGATCAAGGTCCGCCCCTCGCACGGCTGAGCGGATGTTTCGCTGTCCGGCGGGCCCCGATCGGGGACATCCAGCGCGGTGCGCCGCGGCGATATACTGCCAACGCACACCGGGGCCGGCGTCAGGACCCGACCGGCCCGACATCCTCTTCGAGGGAGCGCCATGAGCCTCAGCCCCGTACTCATCATCGTCATCATCGTCGTCGCGCTGATCTTGCTGGCGCTGCTCTTCGTCGTCGGCCAGTTCTTCAACCTCTGGATCCAGGCGCTGTTCAGCGGCGCGAAGGTGACCTTCTTCGAGCTGATCGGCATGCGCCTGCGGAAGGTGGACCCCCACGAGATCGTCAGCGCGCGCATCCAGGCGGTGAAGTCGGGCCTGATGATCGGGACGAACCAGCTCGAGACGCACTTCATGGCGGTCGGTCGCCGCCGGGGGCGGGTGCTCAACGTCGTCAACGCGATGATCGCCGCGGACCGCGCGAAGATCGACCTGCCGTGGGACACGGCGTGCGCGATCGACCTGGCGGGGCGCGACATCTTCAACGCCGTTCAGACGTCGGTGAACCCCAAGGTGATCGACTGCCCCGACACCGCCGCCGGGAACCGGAAGACGATCGACGCCGTCGCGCAGGACGGGATCCAGCTCCGCGCCCGGGCGCGGGTGACGGTGCGGGCGAACATCGCCCGGCTCGTGGGCGGCGCCACGGAGGAGACGATCATCGCGCGTGTCGGCGAGGGCATCGTCACGACGATCGGCTCGGCGCAGTCGCACAAGAAGGTGCTCGAGAACCCCGACCAGATCTCCAAGGTGGTGCTGCAGAAGGGCCTCGACGCCGGGACGGCGTTCGAGATCCTCTCGATCGACATCGCGGACATCGACGTTGGCGAGAACATCGGCGCCAAGCTCCAGGCGGACCAGGCGGAGGCGGACAAGCGCCGATTCCAGGCGGAGGCGGAGAAGCGCCGCGCGATGGCCGTCGCGCAGGAGCAGGAGAACCTCGCGAAAGTGGCGGAGAACCAGGCGCTGGTGGTCCTCGCCGAGTCGGAGGTGCCCAAGGCGATGGCCGAGGCGTTCCGCAGCGGGAACCTGGGCATCATGGACTACTACAAGATGAAGAACGTCGTCGCCGATACGTCCATGCGCTCCTCGATCGCCGGCGGCGACCAGGCGAAGAAGGACAAGTCCGGCGGCTGATCGCCCCGCCGATGGACGCCGAGTCTGAGCGCATCGAAGGCTCGGGTATCGACCGTCGAACGTTCCCATGAACAGGTTCAAGCGCCGCTGTCCTACGGGATAACCGCCGCGATCGTCAGCAGCACCGTCAGCGCCAGCGCGAAGCCCGCCTTGAAGACCGATGCCAATGTCCGGCCGATCGCGGCGCCGCCGCCGACCTTGCCCGCCTGCGCGAGCGTGCGCCCCTCGACGGTCATCTCCGCCAGCATCGCGCACGCGCCCGAGCCGATGGCCGCGCCGGCGATCGTCCCGACGATCGGGATCGGGATGACGAACGTCCCGGCGATCCCGCCGACCAGCCCGCCGGCGACGGCCATCCAGATCGCCCGGCGTGATCCGCCGGCCTTCTTCGCACCGACGGCGCCGGCGGAGAACTCCGCGATCTCCGCGCCGATCGCCAGCAGGCCGCCGACGCCGATGGTCCACCAGCTGAACGTCTCGGGGCGCACGAACTCAACGAGCACCCCGACGAGCAGGATCATCCACGTGCCGGGCAGGCCGATCAGCGCCAGCGCGATGCCCGCGGTCCCCACCAGCAGGAACAGCGCCGCCAGCGCGATCGTGATCACCAGTTCCATAGTCGCTGATTGGGATCCCGGCGGTCAGGATTGACGGGGGCTCAGACCTTCTCCGCCTCGGCCGACTCGTCCGCCGGCGCTGTCTGCTCGGGCCCTTCCTCGGGTTCGTCGGGCGCCTCGTAGAACGAGGTCTGCTTCTCCATCGTCTCGAACCACTGCTCCAGCGGCTCGTACCGCAGCAGGTCCAGCTTGCGCCACTTGCCTCCGGACTTGATCTGCACGAGGAACTTATCCCACTTGCGTTTGTCGATGTCCTCGATGTCGCCCGGCGTGATCGAGGCGCCGCCGGGGAAGGTCAGGCGGAGCTCCTCCGGGTCGAAGCGGTATTTCGTCGCGTTGACACGCACGACCAGCAGCAGCAGGTACGCCGCCAGGCCGAAGCCGATGAAGACGAAGCCCCACTGGAGCGGGAGGTCGAACCCGGAGAGCGGCTTGGGCTGATCGCGTGACTGCCACTTGGCGCTGAGCTCGCTGAAACGCGTGATGGGGTCCTCGATCCTCGCGTGCTCGAGGTCGAGCTGACCCACCGTCTTGAGCGACAGCAGCCACTGCTCCATCACCAGCGCTGCCTCGAAGCGCTTCTTGGCGAGCTCCTGCCCCTGTGATTCCGCCTGGGCGCGCTGCGCCTCGGCTTTGTCGTGGTCCTCCCGGAGCGTCTTGTACGCGGCCTCGGGGTCTTTCAGCGGCAGCACCGGGAGCCCCGCCTGGCCCATCGCCAGCAGGTACTGGTACTCCATGTACTCCGCGTGCGCCTTGCCGCGGGCCGGGTACGCGAGCGTCGCGTCGTAGAGCCCCCACAGCCCCAGACCCGCCGAGGCCACGAAGAAGATCACGATCTTGATCAACCAACGGCGGCTGAGTCGGGTCTGCTGCATGTCGTCCGTTCCTTGTCTGGGTCGCCCGCGCCGCGTTCGGTCAGGCGTCAATCATCCGGTCGGCCCTGTCGATCGCCTCGGTCCACCACTGCGCCGCGGCCCGCCTGCCGGCGGCGTCGCGCCGCGCCTCGGCGAAACCGCCGCGATCGACCCGCCGCACCGGGATCCGCAGCGCCCGCGCGTCGGCGCATCGGATCGCCAGGTTCAGCCAGCGCTCGTGCGCACGCCGGGCCCTCTCGCTGGCGCTCAGCGGCCACATCCCACGGAACCGATCCGCGATCCTCACCATGGCGCCAGTATATGCCCTGCGCTGCTCGTTGCTCACGCCGCCGATTGACCGGCGCCGCCGGACCGGCCCGCCCTCGCGTGTTCGCCGGCGGCCTCCCGGCAGGCGCCGAGGAGCGTCTCGTGCAGGCCCAGCGAGTCCGGGATCGTCTGCAGCCGGAGGAACAGCTCCTCCACGCGCTCGATCGCGCTCGCGTCGGGATCGACATCGTCGATCGCGCTGGCGCCCAGCGCCTCGACCGCATCGATGAACCACTCCGGCGTGATCTCCCGCGGGGGACGGATCCTGGCGCGGATCACCATCGGGCCCACCGCCACCAGCGGCCACAGCCCCGTCGTCGTCATCGGCTCGCGGCTGATCGCGAGCATCGCGATCTTCGACTGCGTCGCCAGCTCGCGCAGGTCACGCCCGTCGGCGCCCACGCGCGGCGGCTCGACCAGCCAGCAACCCTCCGCCAGCTCGTAGTCCTCGTCACCGATGTCGGAGTCGAACGCGTACATCGCGCCGCACGACACCGCGTGCTCGCGGCGCGACATCCGGCAGCCGCGCAGGGCTTCGACCGCCAGGCTCATCCGCAGGAAATCGCCGCCTTTGTACGACAGCTCCATCGCCTCGCACGCCAGGGTCTCGGATTGGAACCAGTCGCCCCCGTCGCACGCCCCGCGGGCGCGCTCGAGCAGCGATTCGATGCGGTCGTTGCGTTTCTCGCTTGCGGCGCTCACGGGATCGGTGCCTCCGGGGTGCGGTTCTCGGCCCTCGGCGCCCGGGACCCGGGGGATCAGGCGGTCGCCGCGGTCAGTCCATCGGCCATTTCGCGGATCGCCTTCGACCACTTCTGCGCCTGCTCCTCCAGCTCGAACGCCAGGAGGTCCGAGAGTTCCGACCAGTCACGCCGCTGGAGGGCGTCCCGCACCTGGTTCAGGTTCAGCGTCAGCTCGTCGATCAGGTCGTCATCGACGCTCGGCCCGACGCGCAACGAGCCCGAGAGTTCCGGCGAGGTGAACAGCGCACAGCTGTCCGTCACCGCCCGCTGGATCGCCGACCACAGCGCGATCGCCTCGCCCAGCTTCTCCATCGCCTCGCCGGTCTTGGCCTCCAGGATCAGATCAGAAGCCAGCACCTGCTGCCGCTTCGCCTCGTCCAGCGCGTCCGCCGACTCGTGCAGCGTCGTCCGCACCAGGTCCACCGGCGACGCCGACCGCATCTCGATCGTCTCCGCGTATGGGTCGTCCACCGGGGGGTTCGACAGGTGCGCCTCCGGCGCCGGGACGCCGTCGGCGAGCACCTCGATGATCACCCGGCGCAGCGACGACGTCGCGGCGCGGCCGGCCTCGAGCGCATCGGCGAGTGTGTTGCCCGAGGCCTCGATGGGCCTCCCGTCGAGAAGAATCTGCATGGACTCACCATCGACCGCGTGGGGCCCCTGATCCGTTTTTTTTCTCGGAACGAGCCCCGGAACCGCCCCTCTCGCATGGGCGAACCCGATCGTTGTTGCGGGCTAGAATCAGCCCAGCGAGACACGATAACCGTCCCCGGAGCCCCGATTCCATGCACCTGCGCCACTCTGACGCCGCCCACGGCCCCCACGACGTCCACGTGAGGTTCATCATCGAGGACCCCGAGGGCCTGACCGGCGACCCCGCCCGGACGGAGGTCGAGTGCATGGCCGCCCAAGGCGAGCACCTGCTGGAGGTCGCCGTCGAGGAGGGCATCAACATCGAGCACTCCTGCGGCGGCGTCTGCGCCTGCTCGACGTGCCACGTCTATATCGAGAAGGGCATGGAGCACCTGAGCGAGGCAACGGAGGCGGAGGAGGACCGCGTCGAGGAGGCGCCGGGCCTGCAGATCAACAGCCGCCTTTCGTGCCAGTGCGACATCACCAGCAGCGGCGAGATCGTGGTCCGCATCCCGACGTGGAACCGGAACGCGGTGAAGGAAGTGCCGCACTAGGGCGCGCCCAGAGACAACCCGAGGATCAGCCCGTGCCCGAAGAGAAAGTGTTCGACAAGGCGGCTTGGCACTTCGAGGGGAACTACCCGGAGGATCTCCCCGACCGCAACGCGTACACGCACAGCGGCATGTTCCTGGGCTGGCTCATCAAGCGGGAGCTGCTGAGCGACGGGTTTCGCGAGGATTGGCGCGAGGACATCGAGCGATTCCGCCGGCGCGAGCTGACCGCGGGCGCCCTGTTCGAGATCATGGACGGAGTTTTTGAGTCCTCCATGCTCTGCGACGAGGGCGCGCGGTTCACCGAGGAGCACTTTGACTCCGAGTCCGGGTCGTATCTGAGCGATTACGAATCGCTGCTGGCGAACGACCTGCCGACGCTGTACCACGTCGAGGACAACTGGCCGAACTTCGACAAACTGGCGGCTCGGATGGATCAGCGATTCGCGCAGTGGCGCCGCGACGGCCGCCGACCCTGGTGGCGGTTCTGGAGTCGCAGAGCACGGACGTGAAAGAGCGTCCGGCGCTGCAACCACCCCCGCCTATACTCGCCCCAATGTCCCCCGACACACACCAGCCCCGCGCCCGGCGGCGCCGCTTCCGCCTCGTCCTCATCCTCGCCGTCCTCGGCGTCGGCGCGGGGACCTACGCCTGGCAGGAGCTCATCAAGCCCAACGTCGTCATCCACAAGTTCGGCGTCGTCGTCCCCGGCGAGATCACCCGCTCGGGGCGCCTCACACCCGGCACGATGCGCCGCCTCTACAACCGCACCCACGTCAACACCATCATCGACCTGGGCATGTACCGCGACGACACGCCCGAGGAGGCCGCGGCCGAGCGGACCGTTGAAGAGCTCGGCATCCACCGCCACCGCCTCTTCCTCAAGGGCGACGGCACCGGCAATCCCAACTATTACGTCCACGCGCTGCGCCTGATGACCGACCCCGCCAACCGGCCGGTCCACGTCAACTGCAACGCCGGCGCCCAGCGCACCAGCGCCGCGATCATCCTCTACCGCGTCATCGTCGAAGGGAAGACGATCCCCGAGGTGTACCCCGAGGCGTTCCAGTACGGCCACCACCCGGCGACGGACTGGATCCTGATGAACTACGTCACAAAGTGGCTCGAACCGATCCGCCAAGCCTACGAAACCGGCGGCTGGATCGAGGGCTACCCAATCCCCGAGGACGCGATCCTCAAGGGCGAGTGACGGCGCCGGTCATCCCAGCTTGAACGCCGAGCCCGAGCGCCTCTGGACGCCGAGTCTGAGGCTTTGCGAAGGCTCGGATATCAACCGGCGTTTGGCTCACGATTTGATTCGGATTCAGGACGCAACATACCCGAGCCTTCGCTGCGCTCAGACTCGGCGTCCATTGTCGGGTGATTGTGGTGCGCCGCGCTCCAGGAGCCAGCCGAGTTCGGGGCGGTTGGTGAGCCTGGCGAGCGCGAGGTACACGCCGGCGCCGGTGGCGACGAGGATCGTCAGCGTGATCGCGTGGCCGAGCCACGACCCGGCGGGCAGGGGGGCGAGGCGTACCGCGATGACGGCGGCGAACATGACGGCGGCGAGGATCAGTGTCGCGACGGCGGCGGTGCGCGTCGGGGCGTCGAAGACCGGCTCGTGCAGCCTGCGGTGGCTCAGGAATGTCAGCGCGACGCACTGGCCGATGGCGGTGATCGCGGTCGCCCAGGCGAGGCCCGCGACGCCCAGGGGCCAGATGAGCGCCAGGTTCAGCGCGAGGTTGCACGCGACGGCGACGAGCGAGACCCGCATCGGTGTTCTCGTGTCGCCCAGCGCAAAGAAACCGCGCGTCAGGGTGTGGCTCATGGTGTACGCCCAGACGGCGACGGCGTAGCCGAGCAGCGTGGACGCCACGAGCGTCGTCTGCGCCTCGGTGAAGGCGCCGCCCTGGTACACGACGGCGACGAGCTCGCGCCGGACGGCGATGAGGCCCAGCGTCGCGGGCGCGCCGATGAACAGGCTCAGGCGCACGCCGCGGCGGATCGTCGCGAGGAATGCGTCGGGCGAGCCGGCGGCGCGCGCCAGCGCTGGGAAGACGGCGGTGGCGATGGCGATCCCGAAGACACCCAGCGGGAACTGGTAGAGGCGCTGCGCGAAGAAGAGCGTCGATGCGGCGCCCTCATCGAGCGGGAATGGGACGGGGTCGCGCCCAGGCAGCGGCAGGGAGTCGCCCACGATCACCGGCCAACCGGCGATGAACTGGTCGAGCAGGCTGGAGAACTGCAGGGCGCCCAGACCGACCAGCGCCGGCCCCATGCGGCGGAGCGTTCTGCGGATGGGATCGGCCGCGCCGGCGATGGCGCCGCGCCAGTGGTGTCTGCCGCGCAGCGCCAGCGCCATCATCGTCAGTTGCAAGACGCCGGCGACGGGGACACCGAGCGAGAGGATGAAGACCGCGGCGGTGAGGCTGTCGGCGTAGAGGAACGCGCCGACGCCGGTGGCGATGATCAGCACGGCGTTGAGCGCGACGGGTGCTGCGGCGGGGATGGCGAAGCGGCCGTGGGTCTGGAGCATCCCTGCGAGCAGCGCCACGATGCAGACCAGCGGCATGTAGGGCAGGGTGCACATCGCCAGCTCGAGTGTGAGGGCGCCGGAGTCGCCCAGGGGCGTGGCGTACCGGAGCAGGGCGAGGACCCCCTCACCGGCGATGGTGAGGGCGCCGAGCGTCAGGGTCAGCAGGGCGACCATCGCGCTGGCGTAGCGCGTGGCGAGGGCGGGGTCGCGCTGGTGGAGGGTGGCGTATTCCGGGACGAAGGCGGCGGCGAGCGCGCCCTCGCCGAAGAGCCTGCGGAAGAGGTTGGGGATGGCGAAGGCGACGACGAAGGCGGAAAGGGTGTCGCCGGCGCTGAAGACGCGGGACCAGAGCGCATCGCGCGCCAGCCCCGAGAACCTGCTGATCAGGGTGACGCCGGCGAAGGCCCTGGCGTGGCCGACGAAGCGCTCGACGCCCGGTTCGGGAGATGCCTGTGCGCTGTCGATCTGCGGGGATGTCGCCGGTGGGGTCACAGGGGCAGAGGATACCGGTGAACCGAGCGCGGCGTGGGCGGTTCGGGCTCGGGAACGGCGGCGGGAAGCGCACGAAAAAACACCCCGTCGTTGTGTTCGACGGGGTGTCGTAAGGAGTCAGTCGGATCTGCCGTGTGTGGTGGTGAAACGCTCACCCTGTGCGAATCAATGGAAAAGGAAAGGGCGGCGTTCTGGCCGCGGATCAGCGGCGCTTGCGCCTTGAGGCGGTCAGGCCGCCGAGTGCGAGCAGGCTCGCGGCCCCGGGTGTGGGGATCTCGGAGCCGGTGATGTCAAGGACGTAAACCTGGTCGCTGACGCCGTTGTGGAAGTTGTAGGCCTGGGTGAGGTAGGGGGCGCCGACGGAATAGGTGGAATCGCCGCGGTGATCAACACCGAGGCCGCCGGGGCTGACGCGGGCCCACTCGAAGCCGACGGAATCGCTGGACATCAGGACGAAGTAGTAGGAGCCCGAGTCGAGGTTCAGGCCGCCCAGGTTGAAGGAATGCATCGACGAGCCGACACCGTCGGCGACGACGTTGAAGGACTGCTCGAAGAGGACGTTGCTCGCCGTGGCGCCGACGCCCATGGCGTCGGTGATGGCAATGGTCACGTCCGCTCCGGCGCTGAAGCCGCGCAGCGCGGCGTAGTCCAGCGTGGAGTCGGCGGCCAGGGTGAAGCCCTGAACGAGCGTGGTGCTGGTGACCTCGTCCGAGTGCGCCTTGTCACGGGGCGAGAACGCCGAGCCGTTGGCGGAATCAACGAGCAGCGTCGCCGAGCCGGCGAAGGCGCTGGACGCCATGCCCACAACAGCCAGCGCAGCGATCGCGCCGGGTCCAATACACTTTTTCATATCTCTCTCTCCGTACGCGACCGGACCCGGCGTTGCACACGCTGAGCCGGCTCTGGTCGCATGCTCCCTACATGCACCTGAACCGTACCCCGCCCGTGCGGGCCTCCAAGCCCTAGTCCTCGTCCCGGCGTGATTTCCGCAGCCGCCGGGCGACCCAGATCGCGCAGACGGCGCAGACGGAACCCGCCACGTCCGCCGCGGCGTCCCAGGGGTCCGCCACACGCTTCAGGGCCGGGATCAGCTGGAACAGTTCGTCGATCACACCCAGCAGCGCGGCGCAGGCGACGGCCCGGATCGCCAGCGTCCGGAAGGGGCGGTCGCCCAGCAGGCCGCTCCAGAGCAGGAGCAGCGTCCAGAGCCCGTAGGCGCCCAGGTGCTCGAGCTTGTCCTTCCAGACGAAACTGATGTAGGGGATCGCGGCGTTGGGAGTGTGGGTCGCGGTCATCAGCGCGGCGGTGTAGAGCCAGAACGCCGCGCGACGGGTTCTCGGGCTCTCCCACACCCGGCTCATGAGGCGCCGAGCCGGTCTTCGTCCGGCACGGTCACGCCGCCCCGGGGGCCCGGGGTCTCGGCGTCGTTTCCGGACGCGCGGCGTTCGCGGATCCGCTCCAGGAGCGAATCCCATTCCCGGACGAAGCTCTGCGCGAGCGAGGCGTAGTCCTCGGCGCCGGCGCACTTCGGCGCGTAGTCGAAGATCGTCTTGCCGAAACTGGGGCACTCGGCGAGCTTGATGTTCCGCCGGATCGCCGGGCGGCGGACCCGCGCCGAGCGCCAGGGGTTGTCGGTCTGGCGCTGGCTCGCGAAGAACGCGTCGAGATCGGCGACGATCTCCTTCGCGAGCGTGGTCTGCTCCTCGTGGCTGGTCAGGACAACGCTGGAGACGACCAGCTGCGGGTTCACGCCCCGCCCGACGAGCCCGACCGTTTCGAGCAGCTTGCCCACGCCCTGGAGCGCGAGGAAGTGCGCCTGCATCGGGATCACCACCTCGCGCACCGCGGCGAGCGCGTTGAGCGTCAGCAACCCGAGCGACGGGGGGCAGTCGATGAACAGGAACTCGGGCGGCGCCTGCAGCCCTGCGAGCGATCGCCGCAGGCGGTCCTGCCGGTTGGGCTCGGAGGCGAGCTCCGTCTCGGCGGCGGCGAGGTCCACGAGCGACGGGATGAGCTGCAGGTTGGGCTCGATCTCGATGATCGCGTCGTCGGCCCGCGCGTCGGTGTCGATGAGCAGGTCGTACACCGTCAGGTCCGCCGGCCCCGGCTCGGCGCCCAGGTGGAGCGAGGCGTGGGCCTGCGGGTCCAGGTCGATGAGCAGCGCCCGGCGCCCGAGCCTGGCGACACCGGCGGCGAGGTTCACCGCGGTGGTGGTTTTTCCGACGCCGCCCTTCTGGTTGATGAGCGCGATCGAACGGGTCGGGGTTCGCCAGTGGTTGGGGTCGTTCAGCGGCATGGATGATGCCCGGGGTGATCGCGGGCCCGACTGAGGGCCGAACAACGGCCTCATAGGGGGGGATCCGGGGCAATCTAGCGTAATTCCCCTAGGTCCGGATACGGCGCGGGCGTATCATGGTGCGGAGGTTGAAGAGAGGGGTGCTCGTGAAGCGAGTCGTCGCCATCGCCAGTCTTCTGGCTCTCAACGGCCAGGCCCTGGCTCAGGACAGCGTGGCGCTGGTCCCCGGAGGGAATGACGCCCTGAGCGCGTACGACGCTCAGCTGGTGCGTTATGCCGTTGACCTCGTCCCCTTCAGCAGCTCCTGGGGCTCGGAGTTCGTTGTCGGTCCGGTCCTCAAGGCCAGCCGGAGCCTCGACGGCGGGTATCGCACGCAGAAGCCCTTCGGCGCCGTCCTGAGCGCCGATGTTGACGAGCACGTATCCGTCCCGTCGCAGCCCTACGCGACGTGGAGCGCGCGGGGTGCGGGTGTGCACCCGAGCGAGAACTCGGCGCCCGGCTCGATCAACATGAGCTACTTCAACCGCCGCGTCGGGATCGCGCTCACGGACCTCGGCTTCGGGCCCACGAACGTCATCGGGGCGCTCGCGGGCTGGAGGGAGGTCGAGCCCGACCGGCTCTACGTCGAGCGACGAGTCGCGCTCTCGAGCCGGTCCGGCGCCGCCTCGCCCGATCATTCCTCGCTCTCGCTCGGCAGCATCGACGCCGCGGGCGAGGTGACGGTCCGCGCGGATGACTTCGGGATCCCGGACCAGTTCAGCAACCGTATTCAGGACGAGAACATCGTCCGCGTTGATACGAAGCTGCGCGACGCCTCGCCCAACGCGCTGCACAACACGATCGGCGTGAATATCTCCGACGACCCCGCCTCGACGCTGTTCTTCGTGAACAAGTCCACGGTGTCGCTGGCGACGCCGACGGCGATGCCCTCGAGCGTCTCGGGCGCCGGGGAGAGCGCACCGATCACGCTCGACTTCCTGGGCGCCCACCGGATCGGCGGGGGGCCGTTGCTCTTCGATCATCTCGACCCGCTGATCGAAGCGCACCGCGGGGCGCCCTCGTACTCGACGGTCTCGTTCAACTCCGGGGACTCCGGGTCGTTCGCCTACCTGGCGGTCACCGAGGCCGGGGTGTCGCTCAAGGCGGACGCCGTCGTCGCGGCGACGATCGATTCCAACGGTCAGGTCGTCGGCACGATCTCCGCGACGATCCCCTTCACCGTCACCTCTGGCCCGTTCGTCGCGGACAACCCGGAGTTTGTCGGGCACCTGAGCCAGTCCACCTTCCGCGGCGGCAGCGGCCCGGTGGCGATCGGGACCGACAGCGCCGGCGACATCTACCTCGCCGCGACCGCGCACAGCGACGCCGACCAGGACTTCATCGCGGTCGCCCGCTTCGCCATGCCCATCGGCGGCTCGGCGGCGACGTGGCTGGTCGCGGCGCATCCCGGCAAGCCGGTGCTCGACGGACCCGGCGGGCAGCAGATCGGCACGATCGTCGATGGTTCGCTCATCGGCTCGCCCGTGTCGCTCTCGTCGCCGGCGATGGACCTGCTTGGGAATGTGTACTTCGTCGCCGCGTACAAGCCGACGCTCGGCCCCGCGCGAACGGCGGTCATCAAGGCGGTCAACACGGGCAGCGGGTACGAGCTCGAGAAGCTCCTGGAGACCGGCCAGATCATCGTCGGCGCCAACTCGACCCGCCCATACGAGATCCATTCGATCGCCCTCGGCGACGCCGACTCGATCGCCTCGGGATCGATCTGGTCGAGCAGCATCCTGCAGCAGCGGCGGATCGGCGCCGGGGGCAGCGCCGCGCTGCCCGACGCGATGGGCGCCCTCGTCGTCAGCGCCGTCATCGAGTACGACAACATGGCGCAGCTCGAACAGTACGACGCGGTCCTGTTCATCGCGCCCAAGGGCCTCGACGGTCTCGTCGGCGACATCAACGGCGACGGCATCGTGGACACGGCCGACCTCGGCGTGCTGCTCGGGGCCTTCGGCGGCAGCGACCCCATGGCCGACCTCAACGGCGACGGTGTCGTGGACACCGCCGACCTCGGGCTGCTCCTGTCCCGTTTCGGCGACACCGCCTGAGCGACTGACCCACCATTCACGTGACGGGACGCTTCCCGGACCCCCCGCGGTCGTGAAACTCGCACGGGCTGATCCCGAACAAGCAGGGGACACCTCTTGCCGGGAGTGAACGCATGAAGATCAAGGCCGCCCTGTTCGCGATTGCGCTGGTGATGACGTTGAGCGCAAGGCTCCGCGCCTAGGCCAGTGGCCCACATGTGTCGCTGGTGCGTCGCTGCCGAGTTGCCCGGCTCAGAAACTGGCGCCGATGACTTCCGGCATCTCGTGATCCAGCCCCGCGGCCATCCGCACAACCTGGCGTCGCAGCGCGGGGAACCGCAGACCGATCGGCAGCATCAGGGCGCGGATCATCCGGTCGGTTGCGCTGGCGCACGCGATGATCTTCGTGACCTCGCGGACCCGGTGCACGACATCGCGGTCGATCGGCGCCCGGGATGCGGCGTATTCGCCGAGCCGGCCGTGCGCCGCGAGCGCGGCGAAGACCGCGGCGTCCTCGATTCCGAGGTTCATGCCCCGGGCCCCGAAGGGCGAGTGGATGTGCGCCGCGTCGCCGGCGAAGTGGACGCCCCCAGTCGAGAAGGTCTCTGCGATCCGGTGCGCGACGGTGAACTCGGACTCCCAGATCGCCGGGCCCGCCTGCTCGGCGCGCACCAGCCGGCCGAGCGGGTCCGGCCTGTTGCTGACCAGCCGCCAGATGTCGTCGGCGGCTTCGGTCCCGGCGTGATCGCCGACGACCGGGATCAGGAAGAGGAAGACGCCGCGCTCGAGGATGAAGGCGTGCGCACGGTCGCGGTCGAGATCGGTCCGCAGCGGCGCATCGGCGAGGCCCCAGGGCTCGGCGAGCGCGCTGCCCGGGAAGTTCACGCCGAGGCTGTGCCTGGCGACACTGTGCGCGCCGTCGGCGGCGAGCATCCAGGGATGCGTCGTCGTCACTCGATCGCCGCCCCCGGCCGGTTCGACAGTCGCCTCGACGCGGCCGCCGTCCGTGCGGCGCCCGACGACCCCGACGAGCTCGACGCCGCGCTCGATGACCCCGCCGGCGGCTTCCAGCGCCTCGGCCAGCAGCCGCTCGCTGGTCGCCTGTGTCAGCGCCAGCAGGAACGGGTAGCGGGGATGGATGCCCTCGAAGTGCGTCTCCCCGATTCTGCCGCTGCGTTTCCAGAAGCGGGCGCCGTGGATCGGCCGGCCGATCTCGAGCATGCTTGCCGTGACGCCGGTGGGATCGAGGATGTCAAGCGTGCGTGGGTTGACGGCGAGCGCCCTGGATTCGGTCGAAGCGTGGTGGCGCCGCTCGATCAGCCGGACGCGGACGCCGCGTCTCGCGAGAAAGAGCGCCGCGGCGAGCCCGACCGGCCCGGCGCCGACGATGAGGGGATGGTCGGATTCGGCTTGCATACGCTGGACGGATTCTACCCGGGGTCGATCGGGCGATCACAGGGCTGACCCGGAATACAACCCACCCGTCCCGGGTTGACACGCTGACCGGATGCCTTTGAATGAAAGGAACACCGAACATGCGTCCATTGACCCGCGGGATGTTCGCGCTGCTGGTGGGCGCTCTCGGAGTGTGCGCCGTGTCACAGGCGAAGGGCCCCGCGGTGGTTGAGCTGTTCACGAGCGAGGGGTGCAGCTCCTGCCCCCCGGCGGACTCGTATCTGGGCGAGATCGCCCGAACCGACGCGGCGCAGCGCGGGGATGTGATACTCCTCGCCTGGCACGTGGACTACTGGGACTCTCTCGGCTGGACGGATCCATTCGGGATGCCTCAGGCCACCAGCCGGCAGCGCGCCTACGACGACGCGATGCAGCGCCGACGGGTGCAGGGCGCCGGGGTGTACACGCCGCAGATGATCGTCAACGGCAGGCGCGCCCTCGTCGGGAGCGACCGCTCCAAGGGCGATCACGCGATCGAGTCAGCCCGCGATGACGATGTGGTCAGGCTCGACGTCCGTGCGCACCTCGACAACGGGCGTCTGATCGAGGCGGCGGCGGCGCTGCCACCGCTGCCCCCGAGCGCCACGGTCATCGGATTGCTCGTCGAGAACGGGCTGCGCAGCGATGTGCGCGCCGGGGAGAACCGCGGACGCACGCTGCTGCACGAGCGTGTCGTCCGGGTGGCTGCGGTCGCGGTCAGGAGCGTCGCCGCCGATCGAGCGCGGGTCGAGCTGCCGCTCCCCGCAGGCGTTGATCCAGCAAAGACATCGGTGGTGCTGCTGGCGCAGGCATCGGACATGGGCGAGATCCTTGCCGCGGGATCGGCGCCGCTGGTGATGCAGACCCCGGCGCCGGAGCGCTACCGGACGATGCGAATCGTCGGCGAGGAGATGCGTTATGCGGTGCTGCTGCCGGAGGGGTTCGATCCGTCGGCGACCTACCCCGCGGTGCTGGCGCTGCCCCCAGGCGCCCAGGACGAGGCGATGGTCGAGGCCGGGCTGGGGCGCTACTGGGAGAACCTGGCGCGCACGAGGGGCTGGATCGTTGTGTCGCCCATTGCGCCCGGGTTCGCGCCGTTGTTCCATTCCGATGAAGATCCGCTCGGTGCGCTCACGGCCGCGATCGCTTCGCAATACAGGATCGAGGGCGGGAAGCTCCACCTCGCCGGTGTCAGCAACGGCGGGCGCTCGGCGTTCGATGAGGCGGTCGCGCACCCCGATCGGTACGCGTCGCTGACCGTGCTGCCGGGGATGCTGGCGCGCAACACGCCGAGGAGCGGGATCAAGGGGTTGGGGAAACTGCCGATCACGATGTACGTCGGTGGCTCCGATCCGGATTGGCTCCGCGAGGGGCGACGGACGGTAGACGAGCTCAGGCGCGAGGGCATTGACGCGACGCTGCGCGTGCTCGACGGGCAGGGGCATGTCGTCTCCATCGATCCCGACAATCTCGCTGAGCTGCTCGAGTCTCATCGGCCCTGAGCCCACACCAGGAGTGAACCATGCCGCGGAATCCCGACGAACCTGTCTCCAGCGCCAGGAGCACCGAGCCCCGTTCCGATTGTGAGCTCGGCACCGAGCGGGTGATCCGCGCGGCTCCTGAAAGGGTCTTCGACGCGTTCCGCGACCCCGCGAAGCTGGCCCGGTGGTGGGGGCCCGACGGGTTCACGAACACATTTCATGAGTTCGACTTCCGCGGGGGCGGCGCGTGGCGATTCACCATGCACGGCCCAGGTGGCAGGGATTTCCCGAACGAGTCCCGGTTCGTGGAGATCGAAGCACCCCGCCGCGTCGTGATCGAGCACCTTTCCAACCCGAGATTCGTGGCCGAGTTCGAGTTCACGCACGACGACGGGGTGACGCTGGTCGTGTTCCGGCACCGGTTCGAGAGCGCCGAGATGTGCGCCAGGATCGCGGAGTACGCGAAGGACGCGAACAAGCAGAACCTGGATCGCCTGGCCGTGCTCGTCGAATCAGAGCGCGAGTGAACAGCCCGCGCCGGGCTCTTCACGGATCGGTGAATCCGCGCCGTCGCTGACCGAGCAGACCCGCGCCGAGCGCCAGCGCCGCCAGCGCCACGCCGATCGCGCCGATCGGCCAGAGGCGCACCGGGCCGTCGGGCTCGCTGGCGTGCTGGACCGCGAAACCGATGACCGGCGCCGCGAGCATCGTGGCGAATCGTCTCGACTGACTCTCGATGGACAGCAGGGTGGCGCCGCTGGATTCCTCGCCCTCGTCGTCGAGCCGCGCGATGAGCATCGGCCTCCAGAGGTTCTGCAGGACCGACAGCGCGATGAAGGCGGCGCTCGCGGCAATCGGCGACGGGAGCAGCAACGCGGCGAAGCACAGCCCGAAGCCGGCCCAGAGCATCCGCATCCCGGCCCGCTCATCCCCGGCGCGCTGCGCGACCCGGTGGGAGAAGCGGCTCGAGACGCCCGCGAGCAGGTACAGCGTGAAGTACACCGGCGTCAGCACCAGCGCCAGCGCCTGCTCGTCGCCGAGCGCGCCACGGCTGAGGTGGGCGAGGGCGATCGCCGCAAGGACCGGCTGGAGATAATCCTTGACGGCGTGGAAGATCCCCTCGAAGCCCATCGAGTTCAGGAGCAGCAGCGCGGTCCCGCGCCGGCGCACGGCGTCTCGGAGGGTCCCGAGGGTGTGCGCACCGACGCGCCGGATCGATTCAGCCCGTGACGCCGCACCGCGGTTCTGGTTCGCCGGCGATTCGAGCGACCTCGGGTAGAGCGCGATGTTCACGAGCAGCAGGGAATACGGGATGATCGTGACGGCGAAGATGAGGTCGTAGCTCGCGCCGGCGCCGAGCAGGACGCCGGTCAGCACGACGGCGATCGCGGAGCCGTACTTGCTCCACGAGCGTGTGACGCCGTACACCCGGGTCTTCTCGGCGGTGCGTCCGTGGATCTCCAGCCAGCGGAAGATGAGCGCCTTGTGCGTCCCGGATCGGAACGCCTCGCCGACGCCGTAGCAGGCCATCGCGACGCCGAGCGTCCACACCTTGTCGCTCAGCGCGAAGACGGCGAAGCTGGCGATGTAGGCGGCGATGCTCGCGATCAGCGAGCCGCGCCGGCCCAGGACGTCGGCGATCGCGCCTGAGGGGATCTCCAGGAGCATGACGACGAGCTCTCGCAGCGCGACCAGCGACCCGATGACGCCGAAGTCCAGCCCCTTGCCCAACAGCGCCAGCAGGAAGACCGGCTCGAAGTACCGCTGGTTCTTCAGGAGTCCGTAGAGGCAGAATCGCGTGAGCACGGCCGATTATCGCAGGAGGGGGCCCCGGACGCGTCGGCGCCCGGGGCTTGACAAGTGGGCGGGGGGCGCCAATACTTGCATCATGGCGTCAGTATTCCAACGAAAAAACCCATCCCCGAAGCAGGCTGTCCGGCGGACGGTCCGGCTCGACCGCCTCCTCGACCCCGACCTGCTAAAGGCGCTGGCCGAACCCACCCGGGCCCGGCTGCTCTCGTGCCTGCTCAAGTGCGGGCGCCCCTGCTCGGTGACCGAGGTCGCCGCGTGCTGCTCGATCGACTTCTCGATGGTTGCCCGGCACCTGTCCACGATGGCCCGCGCGGGGCTGCTGACGAGCGATAAGCGTGGTCGCACCGTGTGGTACGCCGCCGATGGGCCGATGCTGGCGGCGATGTTCCGCGACCTCGCCGACGCGATCGACGAGCTGATCCCGGCGGACTCGAGCGACGACGCCTGTGGCTGCGGGTGCAGGCCCCAACGAGGGGGCCGGGCATGAGCGCAGCACGCCGACCCCGTGTGCTGTTCCTCTGCACCGGCAACTCCTGCCGGAGCCAGATGGCCGAGGGGTGGGCCCATCACCTGCTCGGCGATCGGATCGACGCGTGCAGCGCCGGGACACGGCCGCAGGGGCTCAACCCGCTGGCAGTTCGCGCGATGGCCGAGGCCGGGATCGATATCTCGGCGCACACCAGCAAGCCGATCGAAGACTGCAACCCGGGATCGCTCGACCTCGTCGTGACGGTGTGCGGCCACGCGGACGAGAACTGCCCGGCGTTGCTGACGCGGAACCCGGCAACGCGCGTGATCCACCACGGCTTCGACGATCCGCCGCGCCTGGTCGATGGCTCATCGAGCGACGACGAGGCCATGCCGCACTACCGCCGGGTGCGGGACGAGATCCGCGCATTCGTCGAGACGCTGCCGGGTCTGCTCGAACAGCCAACCCCCAGCAACGGAGCCCGGCAACGATGACACAAGCCGCGACGACTCCCGTGAACCAATCGGCCGAGCCTCCGTGCGCCGCGGCGCGTCCGAAGAGGCTCGGGTTCCTCGACCGGTTCCTGACGCTGTGGATCTTCGCCGCGATGGCGGCGGGGGTGCTGATCGGGCGGTTCGTGCCGGGCGTCAGCGGCGCGCTCGACCGCGTCTCGGTCGGGACGACCAACATCCCGATCGCGATCGGCCTGATCCTGATGATGTACCCGCCGCTGGCGAAGGTGCGGTACGAGAAGCTCCCGGAGATCTTCCGTGACTGGAAGGTCCTGACGCTCTCGCTCGTGCAGAACTGGATCGTCGGACCGGCGTTGATGTTCGTCCTGGCCGTGCTGCTGCTGCGAGATCACCCGGACTACATGGTCGGGCTGATCCTGGTGGGGCTGGCGCGGTGCATCGCGATGGTGCTGGTCTGGAACGACCTGGCGCGGGGCAGCAGCGACTACGCGGCCGGGCTCGTCGCCTTCAACAGCATCTTCCAGGTGCTGTTCTTCGGGCTCTACGCGTGGGTGTTTATCACGTGGCTCCCGCCGCTGCTTGGCCTCGAGGGCGCGGTGGTGGACATCTCGATCGGCGAGGTCTTCCGCAGCGTGATGATCTACCTCGGCATCCCGTTCCTGGCGGGGATGGGCACACGTTTCATCCTGCGGCCGATCAAGGGCGACGCGTGGTACACCCGGCGGTTCCTCCCGAAGATCGCGCCGATCACACTGGTTGCGCTGCTGCTGACGATCCTCGTCATGTTCAGCCTCAAGGGCGACCGGATTGTCGCGCTCCCGCTGGACATCCTGCGCATCGCCGTCCCGCTGACGATCTACTTCGTCGTGATGTTCTTCGTCAGCTTCCTGATGGCCAGGAAGGTCGGCGCGGACTACGAGCGGGCCGCGACGCTCGCGTTCACGGCGTCCGGCAACAACTTCGAGCTGGCCATCGCCGTCGCGATCGCCGTCTTCGGCATCGAATCCGGCATCGCCTTCGCCACGGTCGTCGGGCCGCTGGTCGAGGTCCCTGTGCTCATCACGCTCGTGGGCGTCTCGCTCCGGCTGGGCAGGCGCCTGTACCCACAGAATCACA
Source organism: Phycisphaeraceae bacterium (assembly GCA_020639135.1). Classification (GTDB taxonomy): domain Bacteria; phylum Planctomycetota; class Phycisphaerae; order Phycisphaerales; family UBA1924; genus JACKHE01. The sequence continues at coordinate 134,503 of JACKHE010000001.1, read as the reverse complement.
ACGCCGCGGCGATGACCGCGGCAGAAGGAGTCCCGTCATGAACGACACCAACAAGTCTTCCTGCTGCGGCCCGGGCTGCTGCTCCGACACCACCACAACGACGACCACGGCGCCCAGCGGCGACCAGGTCCGCGACCGCGTCCGCGAGGGCTACGCCGAGATCGCGAAATCCGGCCAGTGGTCCGGCGTGCGCCCGGCCTCGGCGCGACTCGGGGATCAAGGCGCCGGCTGTTGCGGCGGCGGGGGCTGCTGCGGACCGACGACGCTCACCCCCGAGCAGGTCGCCCTCGCCGTCGGTTACACGGACGACGACCTCACCCTCCTCCCCGGCGGCGCGAACATGGGCCTCTCCTGCGGCAACCCCACCGCGCTCGCGTCGCTGAAACCCGGTGAGGTCGTGCTCGACCTCGGCTCGGGCGGCGGGTTCGACTGCTTCATCGCGGGCCCCAAGGTCGGCGCCGTTGGGCGGGTCATCGGCGTTGACATGACCCCCGAGATGCTCTCCAAGGCGCGGGAGAACCTCACTTCGTACCGCGAGCAGTCGGGGTTGGACAACGTCGAGTTCCGCCTGGGCGAGATCGAAAACCTGCCCGTCGCCGACGCGTCGGTCGATGTCGTCATCTCCAACTGCGTGATCAACCTCTCCCCGGACAAGCGGCGGGTGTGGCGCGAGATCGCTCGCGTGCTCAGGCCCGGCGGGCGTGTCGCGGTCTCCGACCTGGCGCTGCTCAAACCGCTACCGAGGGCGGTGCTCGAAGATCTCGAGGCCCTCGTCGGCTGCGTCGCCGGGGCGCAGCTCGTCGATGAGATCCGCGCGGCGGTGGCGGCGGCCGGCCTGCGCGACCTGCAGCTGACCGCCAAGCCCCAGTACATCGAGGCGATGACGAGCTGGCAGGACCCGCTCTACAAGAAGATCGCCGCGGCCTTCCCCGAGGGCGAGCAGATCAGCGACTATGTCGTGAGCCTCGACATCGCCGCATCAATCTGACCCAATTTACGGCGCGGGCTCCCACAGCTCGAAGCGGTTGCCCTCGGGGTCCGTCGCCCAGCCGAAGCGCCCGTAGCCGGCGTCCTCGATCTTGTCATCGACCCGCGCCCCCGCGGCTCGGAGCTGCGCGAGCATGGCGTCGAGATCGCGGACGCGGTAGTTGAACATGGACGTCGCGGGACCGCTGCCGAAGTACGCGGTGTCCTCCGGGAACGTGGACCAGACCGTGTGCTCGCCGGCGCCGGCCGAGAGGAGCGTCCCGTACGTCTGCCCCTCGTCGATGGGGACGCCGAGGTTTTTCTGGTACCAGGCGGCGAGCGCCTTGGGATCGCGTGCCTTCAGGAACACGCCGCCGATGCCGAGGACCTTCTCCATGGGAACTCCAGTTTGGCGCCGGTGCGCGTTGGTTCGCCGCCGCGTGCGGAGGATACCGGGCTCGCGGGATCACCGCTCGCGTGGCGGGTTCTCCGGGGCGATCGCCGGCGGGCCGAGACTCTTGCTGTACATCCCGGACCGGTCGAAGCAGCACGGGCGCCGCTTCCCGTGCGCCAGCATGTCGCACGTCTTCTCGATGCGGCTCACGCGCGTCTCGGCCTTCTTGCCGGAGGTGACCCAGTGCACCCAGTCCCGCCGCGCCGCCGGGGTGATGTCCTTCCAGGCCCGGCGCGCCCCGGCCGGCGCCGACTTGAGCGCGGCACGAAGATCCGCGGGGACTACGGGCTCGATCTCCTTCGTTGCGGGGCGCAGCTCCAGCCTGACGCTGTCGCCGTGCCCGACGCCGGCGGCTTTGCACAGCTTCCGGTCCAGCGGGAGCCAGTGCCCGCCCTCGCCGTCAGGCTCGAGCAGCGCGGCCACGGGTGATCCTTCCAGCGTACCCTCGACCGGGACCTGGCCGCGTGAGTCGAACTTCTGACTGGCGCACTTCGGTAGCAGCACGAACGCCCAGCAGGGCGCCGATCCCTCTGCAGGCGCCGCCGGGCGGTGCAGCGTCGCGGTGAACCGAACCACGGTTCCGTTGCAGGGGTCGATCATCGGGGCATTGTTGCAGCCCGTTGCCCTTGACGCCAAGGAATCCCTCCGACAATGGTGATCGATCTCCGGTCGGCGCCCCACAGCCGGCTCCGGAGATCGATCAGGCACGCACGGCCGGTGATCCGGGGCGCATCCGTGTACCATGGCGCCATGCGATCCAGACTCACGACCACTCTCGCATGCCTCGGCTTGTGCGCGACGCCGCTGATCTCGGCGGGATGCCGCGCCGATGGCGACCGGGTCGCTCCAGCGGAGTTGATGATGGACAAGCAGACCGCGACCGGGCCCTTCGAGGTGAACCTCGCCCCGCAAGCCGACCCGGCGGGCGTCGGCGATCCGAGCATCGGCAGGCTGTCGCTCGACAAGCGGTTCCACGGCGATCTCGACGCCCGGAGCCGGGGCCAGATGCTCGGCGTGCGCACGGCGATCGGCGGCTCCGCGGGGTACGTCGCGATGGAGCTCGTCGAGGGAACCCTCGCCGGGAAGTCGGGCGCGTTCGTCCTCCAGCACAGCTCCACGATGGATCGAGGAACGCCGACGCAGTCGATCACGGTCGTCCCGGACTCCGGAACGGGCGGGCTCGAAGGCCTGGCCGGGTCGATGACGATCGACATCACCGACGGCGGGCACTTCTACCGGTTCGAGTACTGGTTCGCGCCCGATGCGCCGGAGTGAGCGATCACATCGGTTGGCGTGAAGGGTGCAGGTCCGTTGGTGATCTCGTGCTCAGCGCGGCGCCCGATCCCCAACATCATTCCGAGACGCAGGACATCCCGAACTGACCGAGCAGGATCCCGAGGTCGGCAGTGTCCACGACGCCGTCGTTGTTCAGGTCGGATAACGGGTCGCTGGTCCCGAAGGCGCCGAGCAGGATCCCCAGGTCGGCCGTGTCCACGACGCAGTCGCCGTTGAGGTCGCCGCTGAGCGCGGGAACAAGACTGATCCACTGCCCCACCGGGTTTGTGCCATCCCCCAGCAGCCGGACGGAGCCCTGGATGTCGAACTCAAGGATCGGCGAATTCATGACATTGTCATTGACGCCGGCGGAGACCGTTGCGGTCCCGGTGACGGATTGGAAGCGGTATGTCTCGCCAGCCGGGAGGTTGTTCCACACGATCATCGTTCTCAGCCCATTTCCATAAGCGTTCATGGGCGAAAGATCCGCTGCGGGCAGGGGGGAGCCGGACGCGCCGAAGACCTCGTACGTCACTGCATCGGTCTCACTGATAGTCCCGCCAGGGGAGCAGGTAAACCTCAGCCTGAGTATGGCGGTAGATATCGCATCTCCCGGGACGGCGATCTCGATGAACTGCCCGGGGGGCGCCGCCCAGGTGAACGAGAACTCGGTGTCGCCCGCCGCGCTGAAATCGAACGAGAACGTCCCGAAGGACGCCACCGAGATCGTCGCGGTGTCCGTGTATTCCCCTGGGTCTTCCGCGCTCGTCGTGACCTGGAACGATTCCTCCGACAACTCGCCGTTCCAGACGGTCTGGGCGAGCGCGGGCGAGTGCGCGGCCAGGGCCGCGAGGCCGAACAACAGGGTCTTGCGGATCATCGTCGGGAATCTCCCCCGTGGCGCGTGCGTGGAAACAGAACGACTCGGACGCTGGGTGTGCGCACCGTGCACCCCAACGTACCAATCCGCGACGGCGACTCAAGCATTCAACACGAAATCTGATGGATCTTCGGGACATCTCGCGTCCTAACGCCGATAACTCGGGTCGCATCGATTCCGGACTCCGGGGTGGGCAGCATCGCTCGGCATGTGTGCACGACGCCATTTTCCAGAAACGGTGATCCGTTGCTTCCCGATCGCGGGAGGGCCCGCCACGTCCGCGGCGTCGCTGCGAGCCGACCGGGCGCTATCCTGTTCGTCATCCACTGGAGAATGTCATGATGCCGAGGATGACGGGATTGCGGCCGATGCTCGCGGTGACGGACCTGCAGAGGACGATCGACTTCTACCGCTCGAAGCTGGGATTCCAACTCGGCGACACGTTCGGCGACCCGCCGGTGTGGTGCTCGATGTCACGCGACGGCGTGGAGATCATGTTCAACGCGCCTCCGGCGGATGAAGTGCGTGCGGCCGTGAGCGCGAGGAGCCGCGAGTACCAGATTTTTTATATCAACTCGGACGACGTGGTCGCGCTCCGGGACGAGTTGCTGTCACATGGCGCCCCGGTCTCGGATCTGCGCGTCACGATCTACGGCATGAAGGAGTTCGAGGTCAGGGATCCCGACCGGATCCGGATCTGGTTCGGACAGGAGACGGATGATGCTCCCACGATCAGGGAGTAGGCAGATCCCCGGGTCAGATTCCGCGAAACATCCTCGTCTCCGACGACCGATCAGGCCACGTATCCGGGATTCGGGGTGTCAGAACCCCGATCGAACTCGTTGCCGCTCAGATCAGCGTGTGGGCCGAGGAAGCAGGTCCATTGACCCGGCGGGTGTACACCGGGATCGTCGTGCGGATTTGGCGCGCATCCGCTCGGATGTGGAGTTCGACGGGAATGCCGTCAGCCCATGGGGTCAGCTCAATCGCTCCAGCCTGCCTTTGCGCTTCACAATGTTCTTGTAGTCCCATTGGATCCCGGCCGATTTCTCGATCCAGCGCGCAAGGTCGCGTTGCGGGATCTCGTCCGCGGAGGTGAACCGCGCTTCCGCCGCCTTGAACTTGCCCTCGGGCTTGAGGCCGGGTTCGTCGAATGACTGGCCGCTCCAGAACAGCAGGCGAACGCAGTCTTTCAGCTTGCTGTAGCCGACGATCGGATTCCCATCGAGAAACCAGACGGGGTGCGCATGCCAGATTTTATTTTGCGCGTCGGGGAGTCGCTGATCAATCGTCTTGCACAGAGCGACACAGATCCGCCTGTCCCCCTCGCTCTGAGCCGCGTTGTACGCGAGGATGTCCTTGTGGATCGTCATTCCCGAGCGTCCTCGAACCACTCGTCCCGCACGTCAAGAAACAAGCCGACCCGGTCCGGATCGGCTCGTCTCGATGCAAATCGGGGTGAAAGGATTTGAACCTTCGACCTCCTCGTCCCGAACGAGGCGCGCTACCAAACTGCGCTACACCCCGGATGTCCTCCATCCGGAAAAAGACGGACGCCGCCATGGTAGGCGGCGTCCGTGTGTGCGATCAACCCGGGGCTCCGAACGGGGTTCGGGGAGGGGTGGGCCCGGGGCGGGATCAGAGGTCGTCGCAGGTCGTCCCGAAGTTGTTGAGCAGGATGCCCAGGTCGGCGGTGTCCACGATGCCGTCGCCGTTGATGTCGCCGAAGGGCGTCGTGTTGCCGAAGGAGCCCAGCAGGCCGCCCAGGTCGGCGGTGTCCACGACGCAGTCGCCGTTGAGGTCGCCGTCGGGGACGGGGATCGAGGTCTCGATCGTCATGTTGTACGACTGGGTCTGGTTGGCGAACGACGTCGAGTCCACGCGGACGTAGTAGGTCCCGGCGTTGGGAAGGCTGACGTCGGCGAAGGACTCCGAGGCTCCCGCGGCGGTGTTGTCGAACTGGGCGATCGTGCCGCCGACGGAGTTCAGGATCGTCACGCGCAGGTCCTGCTGCTCGACGCTGTTGAACGCGGGCCCGGTCGAGCAGCTCCCGTCGCCGGACTGCGGCGCCATGTTGTAGGTCACGCCGGAGGGGGTGACCGACCCGCTGAGCAGGGAGGGGCCGCCGACGGTGAACGAGAAGAAATCGTCGTCGGAGTTGGTCATGGCCGCACCGAAGACGATGGCGCTGTCCATGGACGCGAACACGCCGAGGTCGGTGGCGCTGCCGGTGCTGTCGTTGGGCTCGAGGAAGTCGCCGTAGTGACGCTGCATGCCGCGGATGTCGTCGTGCTGCGGCCCGTCGATCGCGGAGCTGTAGAAGGGGTTCATGAGCGCGCGGTGCCCGGAGTCGGTGCAGACGTGCTGGAGCCCCATGCCGTGGCCGTTCTCGTGCGTCACGATGTTCCGGATGAAGCGGTGGCTGTTGCTCGCGTTGCCCCAGCTCTCGGCGGAGTCGAGGACCATGTCGCCGCCGACGCCCGAGCCCGGGAAGTAGTTGTACGCGAGGACGTTGCTCGAGCCGTCGATCCCGATCGACGCGATGCGGATGTCGCCGCGACCGGAGCCGCCGTGCAGCGGGCCGGACGAGCCCCAGGCGGAGTTGTTGTCCGAGACCTCGGTGTACGTGTTGCCGGTGAACTGCTCCCACTGGTCGAAGGCCTGACGGAAATAGGTCTTGCCCGTCGCCACGTCGCCGAAGGCGGAGATCATCAGCGCGTTGAAGATGTTCGACCCGCCATCGACATTCAGCCCGTCGTTCGGGAAGCTGTACGTGATGTTCACCGGCGTGTTGGTCGAGCCCGGCCAGCGGCCGCTCGTGTAGTACCGCGAGTTCTGATCACCAAGCGGCTTGAGGATCATCTCGTACACCCGCCGCATGACCTCGGGGTCGGTCCCCTCGGCGAAGATCGTCGAGAGCATCTCGTTGCTGATGCATGTGGCCTCCCCGTCGAACATCGGCGTGGCCTGCCGCGGCGCCGGGGCGGGGGTGTGGGTGCTGACGACGGCCGCGGCGGTCGCGGCGCCGGCGAGAGCGCTGAAGAGCAGGATCGAGCGGGGGTTCGTCATCTGTCGGGTCCTTTGTTCTGGTCAGTTCGCCCCTGCCTGAGGGGTCACGGCACAGTCACAGCGCTCTCGGCGCTTTCCATCCAAGCCAACCAAACCACATCCCGTCGCTGCGGGCAAGTGGATTCACCGGGATTATGCGATTCTTCGCCCTGCGCCGGGACACGCCGGGCTTCTCGGACCCGGACAGGGCGGTTCAATGGCTCCCCGCGGGGGGAGATCAGCCGTGGATGAGCTTCCCCTCGCTCGCCAGGGCCGCCTCGTGGAGCCCCTCGTGCATGGTGGGGTGGGCGTGGACGGTGACGATGAGCTCCTCGGTGGTGGCCTCCAGCCGCCTGGCGAGGGTCATCTCGCTGATGAGCTCCGTCGCCTGGTCGCCCAGGATGTGGGCGCCGAGGATCTCCCCCCGGGGCAGCCCCCGGAGGATCTTGACGAACCCCGCCTGCTGGTGGGCCGCGATGGCCTTGCCGTGGGACTGCCAGGGGTACTTGCCGATCTCGTAGTCCTCGCCCTTCTTGAGCCCCCGCTCGTTGAGGGCCTGCTCGGTGAAGCCGACACTGGCGACCTGCGGGTGGCAGTAGGTGCAACCGGGGATGACGGAGTAGTCCATCGGGATCGGGTCGTGCCCGGCGATCCGCTCGACGCAGATGATCGCCTCCTCGCTCGCGACGTGCGCGAGCCAGGGCGGGCCGATGACATCACCCACGGCGTAGATCCCGGGGATGCTGGTCTGGTAGCTCAGCGTCTGCACGTCCGGCGAGTTGGGGACGTAGTCGGTCCTGATGTGGTCCCTGACCGTCTCCAGCCCCAGCGAATCGTCGAAGAGCCCGTCGTATCTTCCCTTGACCCCGATGGCGATGAGCACCTTGTCCGCCTCGAGCGTCTCCGCTTTGGTCTCGTCCGCTTTGCCGTCCTTGAACGGCGCGACGGTGACCTTCACGCCCTTGCCCGAGGCGTCCACGTTCGTGGTGGTGGTCGAGGTGCGGATGTTCATCCCGTGCTTCTTGTAGAGCTTGCCCAGCGCGTCGGAGACCTCGTGGTCCTCGACCGGGAGGATGCGATCGAGCATCTCGACGACGGTGACCTTGCAGCCGAACGTGCTGTAGAAGTAGGCGAACTCTATCCCGATGGCGCCGGCGCCGATGACGATCAGCGACTCGGGCATCTCCGGCTGGTTCATCGCCTCCCGGGCGCCCATGACCTTGTCGCCGTCGAAGCGGGCGAAGGGCAGGTCGCGCGCGACGGAGCCGGTGGCGACGAGGATGTTGTCGCAGGTGACCGTCTCGCGGGGCTTGTCGGCGATGCTCGCCGGCGCGTGGGTGAGCGTGTCCTTGACGTCGCAGTCGTAGAGCTCGATCGCGCAGGGCTGGCCCCCGCTGCGGCCTCGGGTGATCTTCGCGTGCGCGACCAGGTGCTCGATCTTGTTCTTCTTGAACAGGAACCCGATGCCGCCACGCAGTTTCTCCGCGACACCCCGCGAGCGCCCGACGACCTTGTCCCAGTTGACTCGGAGGTTGTCGAACTCGAGACCCCACAGGTCCGACTGCTCGTGGGCCTTCTCGTACAGCTCGGCGTTGGCGAGCAGCGCCTTGGTGGGGATGCAGCCCCAGTTCAGGCAGACGCCGCCCAGGTGGGAACGCTCGACACAGGCGACCTTCATGCCGAGCTGCGCGGCTCGGATGGCGCCGACGTACCCGGCGGGGCCCCCGCCGATGACGATGAGATCAAAATGCTTGCCGGCCATGGCGGTTGGATTCCGTTGCGGATCGGGTGAACGGCGCTCCTCGTGACCGGAGCGCCGGCGGGAAGTCAGGGGTGTCCGCGATTGTAGCGTCGGCGCACGAAAACGGGCCGGCCCCCACGAGAGGACCGGCCCGTGAACTGTTCGTGATCGAGGCCCTCGGGCCCCGGCGGGATCAATCGCGGGCGGTGTCGCCCATGATGATCGTCACGGGGCCGCCGCCGCCGATCTCGTTGGCGTTGTAGATGTAGTTGGCGTCGAGCGCCTTGCCGATGCGCAGCGTGGCGTCGGTCAGGTGCGCGACGGTGTAGGGGTCGATCTTGGAGTCGGCCTTCTTGAGGGTCGCGTCGATCCGGCCCTGGAGCTGCCGCAGCTTCTGCGCCGAGAGCGTCGCGATGGGCTTGCTGGCGGCGCCGCTGAACGAGCCGGGCATGGTCAGGTCGATCAGCCGCTCGATTGTCTCGCGCTGGAGGTTCTGCCGCAGCGACGAGATCATCGGCTCCCGCGCCGTGAACCGGTCGCGGACGGGGTTGTCCAGCTCGGTGAAGGCGGCGTCGGCGACGGCGTCGAGGACCTCCGGGAGCGTCAGGGCGTCCGCTTCGGTCGATCGGAACTCGTTGTCATACACGTGGCGGAGCGTCGTCGGGTTGAGGAGCTGGGTGAGCACGGACGCCTGGATGCCCAGGATGCTGTCGTGCACGTCCCACGCCGGGTCGGCGAAGATCGCCTGGAACCCCTCGTCCCACCACTTGTCCACGGTCATCTTCGACAGCAGCTCGGGGGTGAGCCCGTACGCGTCGTCGTTGAAGCTGTTGGTGATGACGAACGCCAGCGCCCGGCGCTGCAGCGCGGGCTCGACCGGGATGACCGGATCCCGGTCGCCGGTGTCGCCCTTGCGGTCGCGGTTGATATAGGTCCCGCCCAGCCAGTTCGCCGCCGTCGAGACGTCGCGCAGGTGCTGGCCCAGCAGGATCTGGTAGGCCTGGCGGGCCTTCGTCCAGCTGTCGCCGTCATCGACCGAACGCTCGAGGATCTTGGTGCGCAGATCGTGGATCATGCGCATCTCCTCCTCCACGAAGTCGATGACGTTGCTGCCCATGTCCCGACGGCGCGCCGTCGGGTCGGGGCCGAACGTGTCCTCATCGGTCGCGTAGGCGAGCTCGGGCTCGCTCACCCGGTCGAGGATCGGCTTGAGGTCCTTGTCGAAGGTGTAGCCGTACTCGATGGCCCAGTAGTCGTAGGGGCCGATGGTGGGCATGACGTAGGGGCCCTGGTCCTTGCCCAGGTCGAAGTGGTAGTTCATGGCGTTGTAGTCCATGACCGAGCCGGTGATCGCCCTGCCCGCCCACTCGGGGGAGTTGATCTGCTCGATCGTGTACGCCGTGGAGGCCTTGAAGTTGTGCCGAAGGCCCAGGACGTGCCCGACCTCGTGCATCAGCACGTCCTTGACGATCGCGCCGACGAACTCCTCGGGGACGCCGTCGAAGTCGTCCGTGTCCGAGTTGTCCATGGCGCTGAGATCGAGCATGTTCAGGCGGACCATCGCCAGGTCCATCCCGCGCTCCAGGGGCTGCATGCAGAAGCCGTTCTTCTGGCTGGCGGCGCCGACGAGCCCGTCGATGGGCTGGTCGCCCATGAGCGTGGCGTCGGCGGCCCCGAGCTCGTGGCCGCTGTAGCTGTTGATGCCCCTGCTGGCGCGCTGGAGACGGAGCTGGTTCATGACGTCGTCGCGGTCGTTGGGCGAGGCCAGCCGGATGCGCGGGTCCCAGTTCGGGTGGTCATCGATCCACGCCAGGGTCTCGGGCCCGAAGGTCTCCATCGCGGTCTGCGGCAGCACGTTCTGGTACTGCGAGATCGCGAAGCGGAGCCAGCCGTCGTTCATGAGCACGTCGGCGTCGAGGATCTGGCCGGTGCGCGGATCGACGCGCGACGGGCCGATCGCGAAGCCGAGGTTGTTGGTCTGCCAGCGGAGGAAGTTGTAGCGGACGTCCTCGGGGTCCTTGTCCATGTGGGCGCCGCTCTCGGCGTCCTGCTGGTACACCTCGACGGCGTTGACCAGACCAACCTTCTCGAACGCCTTGTTCCACTCCAGCGCCGCCTCGCGGACGTACCGGCGGTACTTCACCGGGGTGGTGTGCTCGATGTAGAACACGATGGGCTGCTTCGGGGGGCTCATCTTCAGCTCGGGCGCCGCCTTCTGGAGGTTCCACCGGTTGGCGTAGCGCGTCTTGGTGGTGTCCTCGCCCACCTTCTTGAGGTCGGTGAAGGCCGTGGTGAAGAACCCGACGCGGTAGTCCGACTCACGCGGTGAGTAGCCGGTGTTCTCGGGGAGCACGCTCCAGGAGTACGAGATCTCCATGAACTGCCCCGACGCTGCCGGGAATGTGTACGACAGCACGAGGTTCTCGGGGAACGCCTTGCACTTGGTGACCTCCAGGAGCCTGGTGTTGGCGCCCCTGGTGTTGTTCCCGAAGAAGACCTTCGACTGCCCGACGAGCAGGTCCGTGATGTCGATAACCGGGCCGCCGCCGGGGCCCATGCACTTGATCGGCACTTCCGCGACGACGGTGTCGGTGTACTGGTTGTCGCGCGAGGCCCTGCTCTCGGCGTCGCCGGTCGAGCGCGTCTCGAGGTTGGGCTCGATCAGCGCCAGCGTCTTGTCGTAGCGCTTCCAGCGGAGGAACTCCTCGCCGAACTGGATGCCCGCGGCGGGGATGCCGCCGGAGATCGCCGTGGCGACATAGAGGTTCTGCTTCTCGAAGGTCCGCGGCAGCTCCGCGAGCACGGACCCGTCCTTGTCGCGCTTGTACAGCGTGTACAGGCTGGAGCCGTCGGCGGTGGAGACCACCTTGTCGTAGTCCTTGACGACCTCGTCGAAGGGGGGGAAGTCGGGCTTCTCGTCGCCGCCGGGTTTGGCGCCGCCGCCGGGCATCATCCTGGCGATGTCCTCCGGGCTCGGCGGGGAGTGCTGCGCCATCGCCTGCCCTGCGGACAGGGCCAGCGCGCCGGCGAGCGCGATCATTCGGTGGGTTCTGTTCATCTCGTTGCTCCAGTACTGGGAGTTTCGCCCCGGGAGGTTCCCCGGATCAGACGCGGACGGCGGGTCATGAGGCCGCCGCCCCAAGGGGTGTATACACGGGCCGGGCGCTCGCCGCTCGGACGCCGCCCGGCGAAGCTTCTACGGACGGCGCGGCTTGAGGTTGAGCCCGCGGACGGTTTCCGCCTCAGTTCAAGCGGAAACCCGCGGCGCCCCGGGGCCCGGGATGCCTTCAGCGGAGCCACCCGGCGAGGGTGTCCCCGAAATCCAGCCGGAACCACAGCATCAGGAAGGCCGTCATCCCGGAGAAGAGCAGTGTCCCCCCCCGGACGACGGGGTCGCGGAGGGCGATCTCCGTGGGGTCGTCGTACCTCCCCGCGTCCAGGAGCACGATGCACCGCAGCAGCACGAAGGTCACCGGAAGCACCGTCAGCCAGAGCAGGTTGAACCCCAGCGTGTAGTACGACGCCTGCCCCTCGACGTAGATCGTGTATGTCACGAGCGTGCACACGCCGGTGACGACCACGGCCATCTCCAGCAGCGTGCTCGTGTAGAGCCCCTGCACCGACCGGGTCTGCGCGGCCAGCTCGCCCATGCTCCGCCGCTCGCCCAGGCGCTTGCCGAAGGCGAGGAACATGGCGATGAACAGCGTGACGTTCAGCAGCCAGCTCGACGGCCCGATCCCCAGCGCCGCGCACCCGCCGAGCACGCGCAGCACGAACCCCAGCGACAGCCCCATCACGTCCGCGATCGCGTGCTTCTTGAAAAACGCCGAGTACGTCATCACGTTGGCGATGTACAGCGCCACCGTCGCGCCGGCCCACCACAGCCTCGGCGCCGGCAGCAGCGCCAGCAGCCCCAGCGAGCCCAGCAGCAGCAGCGCCGCGAAGACCCGCGCCTGCCCCGGCGTCACCGCCCCCGACGCGATGGGCCGGTTCCGCTTTCGCGGGTGCCTTCGGTCCGACTCGGCGTCGAAGATGTCGTTGACGACGTAGCACCCGCTCGCCGCCAGTGAGAACGAAGCCAGGATGATCAGCGAGGGGACGATCAGGTCGCGGATGCGCGCGCCCTGTTCGATCAGGTCCGCGCAGCCATAGACGGGGCCGGCGAGAACGAAGATCCCCTTGGACCACTGGTGGGGGCGCGCGAGCCTGAGCAGGCTCAGCGCGAGGGGGCGCCGCATTGCCTGGGTCGCGGTCTGAGCGGTCGCGGTCGTCGTCTCGGTGCTCATGCGCTGTCCGCCGGGGGATCGGCGTGTTCGTTGAGTTCGCCTGTCGTTCCGCCGCCAACCCCGACCGCCGCGCCTTCGGCGCTCCGGAGCACGGTGAAGTACTGAAGCCGGCGGCCGAAGAGCAGGTTCACGATGGGGGGGTAGAGGTTCATACGGGTCAGTTCTTCGATCGGTTCGAGCCCGAACCGCGCATGAACCGCCCGCCACTCGTTGATCGTGTTGTAGCGGTAGAGGCAGGGCACGCCGTACGGCGCGTTGGCCGCCCAGTCGATCAGCGAGATCCGCTGCTGCGCGAGCGGCCCCGCGACGGCGTGGTCCTTGACGATGACCAGCCGAGAGCTCACCCGGACGCACTCGCCCAGGAGCCGGTCGAAGTCCTCCTCGTGGTGCAGCACGTCGGCGACGATGACCACATCACAAGAGCCGTCGGCCAGGGGGATCGCCCCGCCGTCATACCCGAGCACCTCGATCGGCTCGCCGCCCCGCCGGACACGCTCCAGCCCCCGGACCTCGACGCCCCCGGGGCGTCCCGGCGCGTCGAGCAGGGCCTTGCCCAGCGTGCCGACGCCGCAGCCCACGTCGAGCACGGAGTCGCCCTCGCGCAGGTGGGGGACGATCCGCCGGACGAGCTCGCGCAGTCGCGATTCGTACACCGGGCGGTGCAGGGCGTGCATGATGGTGCTGAATGGTTTGCTGGGCATGCGTCGGTGGCGTCGCGCGCCGTCTCGGGTGGTCTCGGCGGTGTGTATTCTGTCCGGGTGTCATCGACGATATCGCCAAACGACTCCAAACGGGAACCCGCACCGACCGGTATCAAGGGGCGGCTGGCGGCGCTGCTGGCCCTGACGCTCCTCTACGCCCTGCTCGTCGTTCCGGTGATTCTCTCGGGCCGGGGCGGGACCAACGAGGCCGGCGACGCCGAAAAGTTCCACGAGCCGGTCATCGAGACGATGGTCGAGCAGTGGCCGGCGCCGGACATCGTCAACTACCGCTCCACGACCGCGCCGGGCTACCACCTGCTGATGGCGATGGTGATGAAGGCCACAGGCGCCCGGAGCGTGCGGGCGCCGGTCGTCCGGCTTTCGAGCGCGCTGCTGACGTGGCTGCTCGTCGCCGCGGGGTTCTGGTGGGCGTCGTCGTGGTGTGCGCCGCGGGTCGCCCTGGCGCTGACACTCCCGCTGCTGCTGAGCCCCTACGTGCTGGGCGGGGGCATCTGGCTCACCACCGACACCGCCGCGTGGGGGCTCGTCGCGCTGTGCGTCGGCGGCGCCCTGGCGACACGCCGCGCGACGCCGGCGCGCACAGGCCTGCTCGCGCTGGCCGCCACCGGCGCCGTGGCCATCCGGCAGATCCACGCCTGGACCGTCGCGCCGCTGGGCCTGCTGGCTCTGGGCGCGGGGCCGCTGCGAGCGCTGATCCCCGCGCCGCTGCGGATGGGCGACGACGATCAGCCCCGCTCCTGGGCCCGGTCGCTGTGGGGCGTCGCCGTCGCGCTTGCGCCGATCGCGCTGCTGCTCTGGTTCGTCTCGATCTGGGGCGGGCTGACGCCCCCCGAGTACCGCGACAAGCACGACGTCGGCGCGAACTGGGCGACCTTCCCATTCGCGCTGAGCCTCTGCGGGTTCTTCGGCCTCGCCTTCGTCCCCACGACGATCGGCGAGGTCCGCCGGGGCGCCCTGCGGAGCCGCTGGCTCTGGTGCTGCGTCGCGCTGGGGCTGCTCGTCGCGCTGCTCCCGGCGACCGACTGGCTGCGCACGACAATCGACGGCGTGCGCTGGAACCCCCGCGACAACGGGTGGCTCTGGAAGCCGGTTATCCAGAAGGCCCCCGACCTCTTCGGGCGCACCAGCGTGGTCATCCTGCTCCTCGCCCCGCTCGGCGCTGGTGTGCTGTGGCTGCTGCGCCGCGCCGCCTTCAGCGCGGGCCGGGGCCCGGCGGCGAACGTCTTGCAGCTGACGATGCTGGGCTGGCTGCTGGCGCAGTCGATGAACTCGCTGGCGTGGCAGCGCTACTTCGAGCCCATGATCCTGCTGAGCCTCGCGTGGCTGGCTGCGATGACCCTCCCCCCCGGCAGCGATCCGAAGCGCGTGCGGCTGACAGTCATCGGCGCCCTAGCGCTGGCGGCGCTGCAGGCGCTGCTCGTGGGGGCGACGCTGTACCGGGAAGTGCTATTGCAATGAATTGTGTTTATCTATGACAAAACACCGTGACATTGCGTTATTTGATGATTGTGTACGACGGATCAGTGATGCATATATCTCATTGGGTCACCAACTTGGGTGGCATTTCCTCCACACTCCGAAGCAAACATTTTGTTCTGAGGCTCCATTTTGGTTTCTTGCGTTGAACCCCGGCGGAAGGGGACATCGACATACGAAAATAAGTGTTGAAGACGGCAATGCATATCGGATCGAACATTGGGGAGGCACGCCCGAACCCAAACCCCTTCAACGACAAGTCGTCGGGCTGTTCGATGAAATCGCGAATCATCTTGCGATCGGGCGGGATGATCTGATGGATCGCTCACTCTGTTCGAATATCTGTCCGTTCAGATCGCCTTCGTGGAAAGAACTCCCAAGAAAGCGAGATACAATGCGTTTTTGTGATGATCTCTGGCGAGATATCACTCGGCAACTCTCGCCTCGCGTGGTCGTGACGATCGCTCCTCTGGCAACTCGCGTGGTTCTTGGGTCGTTTCGAGAGTGTGGATACTCGATCAAAGATCGAAGCAAAGTCACTGCCGGATGGGGCAATGTGCAGTGCGAGCGAATCCGATTGCTGCAGTCGGATCGAAGCGCGTTGATCGTGAGATTCCCGCACTTTTCCAGATACGGGCTTGTTGGGAGAGAATCAAGCATGCCGACCGTCCGACTGCTAGCGCAGGAGATCGCGGAAGCAATCGACTCCGGTCAATAAAATAGGCGGGATCCAATCCCGCCCACTTCGAATCAGATTCGTTGTGCGATTCACACCGTCGCCGGCTCGGCGTTGATCGGCTTGCGCCCGACCGAGTAGTACACGAAGCCCTCGCGCTCCATCTGCTCCTGGCGGTACACGTTGCGGCCGTCGAAGATCGTCTTGCTCGGCATCAACGACCGCATGCGACCGAAGTCCGGCGAGCGGAACTCGTCCCACTCGGTGCAGATCACCAGCGCGTCGGCGCCGTCGATCGTCTCGTAGATGTCGCGGCAGAACTTCACGCCGGCGCCCAGCTCCTTCGAGGCGTTCTCCGCCGCGACGGGGTCGAACGCGCGGACGCTGGCGCCCATCTGCAGCGCCTTGCTGATCAGCGTCAGCGCGGGGGCCTCGCGGATGTCGTCGGTCTGCGGCTTGAACGCGACGCCCCAGAAGGCGATCGTCTTGCCCTTGAGCCCGTCGTCGAACTCGTCGAAGTGCTGCGCGACCCGCGCAAAGAAGTGTTCACGCTGCGCCTTGTTGACCTGGTCCACGGCGTTCATGAGCGTGGTGGGGACGCCGGAGCGCTCGCCCATCCCGATAAAGGCCTTGACGTCCTTGGGGAAGCAGGAGCCGCCGTAGCCGAGGCCCGGGAAGAGGAAGTGCTTGCCGATGCGCGAATCGGAGCACAGCCCCTCGCGCACGCGGTTGACATTGGCGCCGTACGCCTCGCACATCCGCGAGACCTCGTTGATGAAGGAGATCTTGGTGGCGAGCATCGCGTTGGAGGCGTACTTGACCATCTCCGATGACAGGATGTCCATCGAGATGATCGGGTTGCCCTGGCGGACGAAGGGCTCGTAGATGTCCACGAGCACGCTCCTGGTGTGCTCGTTCTCGACGCCGATGACGACGCGGTCGGGCTTCTGGAAGTCGTTGACCGCCGCGCCCTCCTTGAGGAACTCGGGGTTGTTGGCGACGTGGAACGGCAGGTCGCCGACGACCTCGGCGATCCGTGCCTTGACGCCGAGGGTCGTCCCCACAGGGACGGTGGACTTGACCACGACGATCTTGGGCTCGGCGTCGGGGCCCAGCTCCTTGATGACCTCGCCGACGGTGCGCGCCGCGGCCCAGATGTACTGGAGGTCGGCGTGCCCGTCGTCGCCCTGGGGGGTCCCGACGGCGATGAAGATGATCTGCGCGTCGCGGATCGCGTCGCGGACGTTGGTCGTGTACGTCAGGCGCCCCGCCTCGGCGTTGTGGTGCAGGATCGATTCCAGCCCCGGCTCGTAGATCGGGCAGCCGCCCTTCTTGAGCAGGTCGATCTTCGCCGGGTCGATGTCCGCGCAGGTGACGTCGTTGCCGGTGTTGGAGAAGCAGGCGCCGGTGACAAGCCCGACGTACCCGGTCCCGAGCATCGTGATCTTCATGGTTGGTTCGCTCCCGCGGCTGGCGCCGCGACGTGTTGGGTGTTGTGGTCAGCCGGACGGGCCCGGGTCCGCATCAGGCATCGACCGCGGCCCGGCGGGTGTTGAGGATGATGTTCGGCGTGGGGGGGCGAAAGTCGCTGCGGTTGATCTTCCGGAAATACTCGATGGTGGCGCCCAGCCCGGTCTCCAGGTCAATACGGGGCTTCCAGCCCAGGCGTTCGGTCGCCAGCGCGATATCGGGTCGCCGCTGGAGGGGGTCGTCCTGGGGCAGGTGCTCGTATCGGAGCTGCGAGTCCGACCCGGTCATCGCGATGACCGTCTCGGCGAGCTGGCGGATGGTCATCTCGTTGGGGTTGCCCAGGTTGACGGGCCCGATGAACTCGTCGGGGCCGTCCATCATCGCGATCAGCCCGCCGACGAGGTCATCGACGTAGCAGAACGATCGCGTCTGCATGCCGTCGCCGTAGAGGGTGATGTCGTCGCCATTGAGCGCCTGGAGGATGAAGTTGGAGACGACGCGCCCGTCGTAGGGGTGCATGCGGGGGCCGTAGGTGTTGAAGATGCGCACGACGCGGATGTTGACCCGGTTCTGCCGGTGGTAGTCGAAGAAGAGCGTCTCGGCGCAGCGCTTGCCCTCGTCATAACAGGCGCGGGGCCCGATGGGATTGACGGCGCCGCGGTAGGTCTCCGCCTGGGGCGAGACCTCGGGGTCGCCGTACACCTCGCTGGTGGAGGCCTGGAGGATCTTCGCCTTGCAACGCTTGGCGAGCCCCAGCGTGTTGATCGCGCCCATCACGCTCGTCTTGGTCGTCTTGATGGGGTTGTACTGGTAGTGCCACGGCGCCGCGGGGCATGCGAGGTTGTAGATCTCGTCCACCTCGATCCACAGCGGGTGGGTGATGTCGTGGCGGATCAGCTCGAAGTTGGGTTTGCCCAGCAGGTGGGCGACGTTGGATTTCTGGCTGGTGAAGAAGTTGTCCACGCAGATGACGTCATCGCCGCGATCGACAAGGCGGTCGCAGAGATGGCTGCCCAGGAACCCGGCGCCGCCGGTGACGAGGATGCGTTTGGTGTGGTTCATGGCGGTGTCGCTCGGGACGCGATCGGGTTACGCCTTCGCCGCGACCTCGCTCGTCGCCCACTCGATCAGCCGGTCGGCGACCTCGGGGCGGGTGAACTCCGCGGGGGGACGCTCGCCGTTGCCCAGCATCTCGCGGACCTTCGTGCCCGAGAGGAAGATCTGGTCGCCCTGGATCTTGGGAAACGTCTTGCTCGAGACCATCCCGCCGGCCTTGATCGAGAACGCCGCGTGCTCGAACTTCAGCGGCTCGATCGCGAGGTTTTCCTTGTCCAGCTCGTCGAAGATGTTCTGCGCGTCGTAGGTGCCGTAGTAGTCGCCGACGCCCGCGTGGTCGCGGCCCACGATGAAGTGGGTCACGCCGTAGTTCTTGCGGACCAGCGCGTGCAGGACGGCCTCGCGGGGCCCGGCGTAGCGCATGGCGGCTGGCATGACGGACAGGCAGGTGCGCTCATCGACGAAGTAGTCCTTGATGAGGATCTGATAGCAGTCCATGCGCACCGAGGCGGGGATGTCGCCGGCCTTGGTCTCGCCGACGAGCGGGTGGACCAGCAGACCGTCGCAGATCTCCTGGGCGCACTTGCACAGGTACTCGTGAGCGCGGTGGATGGGGTTGCGGGTCTGGAAGGCCGCGACGGTTTTCCAGCCGCGCTTCTTGAACTCGGCGCGGGTCTGCGCCGGGGTCAGGCGGTGGTCGAGGAACGCCTCGGGGCCGGTGGGATCGACGCACTCCTGCACGATCTCGACGGGGCCGGCGAGGCAGGTATCGCCCTCGGCCTGCACCTGCGCGACGCCCGGGTGGGCGCTGTCGGTGGTGCGGAAGACGTTGGGAATCTCGACGTCCTTGTCGTGAGCGAAGACTTCCTTGATGGTCATCACGCCCTGGAGGACATCCTGGCCGGTGGAGGGCGCCGTCGCGTAGAGCGCGACGCGGTCGCCGACCTTCGGGGCGTCGGCCTTGTCCACGCTGAGCAGGATGGGGATGGGCCAGATGTCGCCCGAGGTCAGCTTCATGTTCTTGCAGACGGACTCGAAGTCCGCCTTGCCCATGAAGCCGGTCAGCGGGCTGAAGGCGCCCATGCCGATCATCTCGAGATCGCACGACTGTTTGGGGGTCAGGTCGATCCGCTTGAGCGAGGCGGCCTCGGTCTTGAGCTGGTTGCGCTTCGCGTCGTCAGCGATGCGGTTGATGAGCGTGCCGCCGTGCGGGGTGATGAGTCCTGACATGTTGTTTCGCTTCCTCTTGATAGGGCTCTGGTGGGGTCGGTGACGCGCCGATCAGGCCGGGATCCGGATGTGGATCGGGGCGGGGATGGAGCCGGGCGATATTCCGGACGATAGGATCGAACCGGCCCTGCTCGCTCGGCGTTTCATGGTCGGCACTGTAGGTCGTCCGGCGCCATCCGGCCGGGCGGAATCCGTCAATTTTCACCACGATTGGCGGGACTTTCTCCGGCGTCCCACCCGGACAAGTCCCCGCCCCGGAGTCTCCCATGCCCAGCCCCAAGAAAGCCCTGATCACCGGCGTCACTGGCCAGGACGGCAGCTACCTCGCCGAGTTCCTGCTGGGCAAGGGATACGAGGTGCACGGCGTCATCCGCCGCTCCAGCTCGTTCAACACCGAGCGCATCGACCCCATTTATCAGGACCCGCACATCAGCGGGGCGAAGCTCAAGCTGCACTACGGCGACCTCACCGACGCCAACGTGCTCTCGAAGCTGCTCTCGGACGTCGAGCCGGACGAGGTGTACAACCTCGGCGCGCAGAGCCACGTCCGAGTCTCGTTCGACATGCCGATCTACACCGTGGACACCGTCGCGATGGGCGCGATGAAGCTCATCGAAGCCGTCCGCGACCAGCAGCAGCGCTGCGGCAAGCAGATCCGCTACTACCAGGCCTCGTCGAGCGAGATGTTCGGCAAGGTGCGTGAGACGCCGCAGAAGGAGACGACGCCCTTCCACCCGCGCTCGCCCTATTCGTGCGCGAAGGTGTTCGCGCACTGGATCACGGTCAACTACCGCGAGAGCTACGACATGCACGCGAGCAGCGGCATCCTGTTCAACCACGAGAGCCCGCGCCGCGGCGAGACGTTCGTGACGCGCAAGATCACCCGCGCGGTGGGCCGCATCAAGCTGGGCCTCCAGGACAAGCTCTACCTGGGCAACCTCGACGCCAAGCGCGACTGGGGATTCGCCGGCGATTACGTCGAGGCGATGTGGATGATGCTCCAGCAGGACAAGCCCGACGACTACGTGATCGCCACCGGCGAGACGTACAGCGTCCGTGAGTTCTGCGTCGCCGCCTTCGAGTGCGCGGGCCTGGACTGGGAGGACCACGTCGAGTTCGACCCCAGGTACCTGCGCCCCGCGGAGGTCGAGCTGCTGCTGGGCGACCCCGCCAAGGCCAGGAAGGCCCTGGGCTGGCGGCCCAAGGTCGGGTTCAATGAGCTCGTCCGCATGATGTACGAGTCCGACATGGAGCTCGCCGAGCGCGAGAAGACCCTCCGCGACGCCGGCCACGTCATGCCGGCGCACTCGGGCCACGACCAGTAACCTGACCCACTCCCGCAACCATCCACAAGAGCGGAGCATCGCGTGATGGACCTGACCAGGCAACGCATCGTGGTGACCGGAGGCGACGGGTTCCTGGGGCGCGTGCTGTGCGGGCAGCTCCGGGACCAGGGCGTGCCCGATTCCAGCATCTTCGTCCCGAGCTATCCCGAGTACGACCTCACCGATGTCGAGGCGTGCAGGGCGCTCTACAACAACGCGTTCGACGGCGCGCCGGTCGATGTGGTCATCCACCTCGCCGCGGAGGTCGGCGGCATCGGCGCCAACCGGGAGAACCCGGGGCGCTACTTCTACGCCAACATGGCGATGGCCCTGCACCTCATCGAGCAGTTCCGCGCGATGGGGCTCGCCAAAGCCGGCAAGTTCGTCCAGGTCGGGACCATCTGCGCCTACCCCAAGTTCACCCCCGTCCCCTTCAGGGAGGACGAGCTCTGGAACGGGTATCCCGAGGAGACCAACGCGCCCTACGGCGTCGCGAAGAAGGCCGCCTGGCAGATGCTCGACGCCTACAAACTCCAGTACGGGATGAAGTCGTCCTACCTGCTGCCGGTGAACCTCTACGGCCCGGGCGACAACTTCAATCCCAACTCCAGCCACGTCATCCCCGCGCTCATCCGCAAGTGCTGCGAGGCGATCGACGCCGGCGCCGACCACATCGAGTGCTGGGGCACCGGCAGCGCCAGCCGCGAGTTCCTGTACGTCGAGGACGCCGCCAGCGGCATCATCCGCGCGGCCGAGGTGATGGACGACCCCACCCCGATCAACCTCGGCGCCGGGTTCGAGATCACCATCAAGGACCTGATCGAGCTGATCGTCGAGCTGACCGGCTTCACCGGCGAGATCCGCTGGGACCCCACAAAGCCCGACGGCCAGCCGCGCCGCTGTCTCGACACCTCCAAGGCGAAGAAACTCCTCGGCTGGGAGGCGAAGATGGACTTCCGCGAAGGCCTGACACGCACCATCGAGTGGTGGCGCACCGTCGGAGCCGCATTGCAACCGCTCCAGGGTCTTTCCGTCGATGAGTGATCTGGACGTTCAACAATCCGGGACGCCCCGGGAGGCCTCGCCACCGGCCGCGAGCGGCGGGGATGCGAGCCCTCTCACGGAGGGGCAGGCGCCCTGGTCGGCGCTGCTGACGCCCAAGCGCCCGCACGACGACCTGCCATTCGACGAGCTCGCACGGCGATACAACTTCCTGCAGACCTCGGACCGGCGGGCGGTGTTCGTCCGGCTGATCCGGCGCGAGCTCGAGGGCCGCCCCGGCCCGACGCGCGTGCTTGACATCGGCGCCGGCAACGGGATCGGGAAGAACACCGCGCTCCAGGCCGCGATCGCGCAGCGCTGCGATGAGCTCTGGGGCGTCGAGCCCGACGAGGGCGTCGTCCGCAACGACGGAATCTTCCACCGGTTCCAGCACGCGTTGATGGAGACGGCAGCGCTCCCGGAGAACGCGTTCGACGTCGCGTACGCCTACATGGTGATGGAGCACGTCGCCGACCCCGACGCCTTCCTGACCGCCGTCCGGCGCGTCCTCAAGCCCGGCGGGGTGTTCCTGTTCATGACGCCCAACAAGCGGCACTATTTCACGATCTGCGCCAACCTGCTCCGCAAGATCCGGCTCGAGGAGTTCACCCTCGGCAAGCTCCGCCGCAAGGAAGAGGTGGAGGCGTACCATTACCCCGTGGTTTACGCGTTCAACACCCCGGGGCAGATCGACCGCGCCGCGAAGGCCGCGGGGATGGACGCGCCGGGGTACGCGTACCTCGAGAGCGACGGGCCCCGGCCCTACATGAAGGGCCCGCTGATCCCGGTCTTTCACCTCATGAAGCTCAAGCGGTCCCTGATCAAGGACCGCGGCGCCCTGCTGACCCTCGTCGGCCGGATCTCCAGACCGATGACCCCCCAGCGCGAGGAGGCGACCCCGTGAAGATCGGCGTGACAGGCGGCACCGGGTTCATCGGACGCTGGATGTGCGAGCGGCTGCTCGCCGACGGCCACCAGGTGATCCTGTTCGATCTCTGGGAGCCCGACTGGCAGCTCGAGCCCGGCAGCGCGTACTTCTTCGGCGACATCCGGGACAAGGACGCGATGGTCGAGGCCTTCGATGGCTGCGACGCGATCTTCAACCTCGCCGCGGCGCACCACGACTTCGGCATCGACGAGGAGACCTTCTTCGCCGTCAACGAGTTCGGCTCGAAGATGGTCTGCGAGGCCGCCGACGAGCTCGGGATCACCGACGTCGTCTTCTACTCCACCGTCGCCATCTTCGGCGACGCCGCGGAGCCACACACCGAGGACGCGCCGACGTCGCCGATCAACCCCTACGGCGCCAGCAAGCTCGCCGGCGAGAAGGTGTTCGAGGCCTGGGCCGCCACCGGCGGGGGTCGTCGTGTCGTTGTGATCAGGCCCACCATCACCTTCGGGCCACGCAACTTCGCCAACATGTACTCGCTGATCCGGCAGATCGACAGCGGGAAGTACCTCAACGTGGGCAACGGCCGGAACATCAAGAGCCTCTCCTACGTCGAGAACCTGGTGGACCTGACCGTCTTCATCTGGAACAAGCCCGACCGAAAACCGGTCGAGACACTGAACTTCATCGACAAGCCCGACTTCAACGCGCACGAGACCGCCGGGGCGATCTTCCGTTCTCTCGGCAAGAAGCCCCCGAAGATCAAGGCGCCGCTGTGGTTCGCGCTCCTGACGGTCGGGCTGCCCTTCGACATCCTCATCAAGCTGACCGGGAAGAACTTCCCGATCTCCTCGATGCGGCTCAGGAAGATGTGCACGCAGACCAAGTTCGAGGCCGAGCGCGTCAAGGCGAGCGGCTACCAGCCCCTGTGCTCGCTCGAAGAGGGGATCGACCGGATGGTCAAGTGGTACAAGGCCGAGGGCCACGCGCAGCAGGCCGTCTGGCGCCGGCCTCCCAAGGAAGTCCAGCGCCGCGCGACGAGCAAGCCGCAGACCGTCGGCGCCGCCTGACAGGCTCACGTCCGATTCATTCAGAGTTCAATCCGTGGCGATATTCGCACGGATCGCCGCGCGATCGAGCACCTCGGCGTAGCTCCTGGCGGAGATCGCCCTCGTGAAGCGCTCCTCGAAGACCTCCCGCGCGTTGCGGCCCTGCACGGCGCAGCTCTCGGGATCGGCCATCATCTCACGGATGCCCCGAGCCATGCCCTCGCTGTCGCCGATCTCGAACCAGCGCCCGATGTTGCGCTCGTCCACCAGGTCGCGCAGCTCCGACCGGGCCTCCGAGATCGCGATGACCGGCCGGCCCATCGCGACGGAGGAGTACAGCTTCGACGGGTAGCTCATCCCCTCGACCCCCCGCGCGATGGTCACGAGCGAGGCGTCGCACGCCGAGAGCGAATCGCGGAGCTGGTCGAATGGCTGGTAGGGATGGAGCGAGGTGTTGGTCAGGCCCCGCTTCCTGACCTGCTCGGCGAGCCAGGCGCGGTTGCCGCCCGAGCCCACCCAGACGAGCCGGAACGGCGCATCGAGCAGCAGCTCGGCCGCCTTGAGGATCGTTTCGTACTCGTAGCACAGCCCCAGGTTCCCCGAGTACATGAGCGTGAAGGGCTCGACGAGGCTTTCCTTCGCGGCGAAGCGGCTCTCGCTCTTGGGGATGGGCCGCAGCAGGTCGCCGTCGGCCCAGTTGGGGATGACATGCACCTTCGCGGGATCGACGCCGTACTCGTTGCAGACCAACTCCTTGGCGGCCTGGCAGAGGACGATGGTCTCCTTGGCGCGGTGATACGCGAAGCGGTTGGCCTTGTGCCAGATCTTCTCGATGAGGCCGCCGGACTTGATCGCGCCGACCCACACCGCCAGCTGGGGGTATGCGTCGTGCAGCAGCACCACGTAGTGGTGCCGGCGGAAGAGCGAGACGAACGCCCCGATCACGCCCAGGAACGGCGGGTTCGTGGTGTACAGGTACACCTTCCTGGGGCTGGAGGTGAACAGCATGCGCAGCGCGAGCTGCGTGATGAAGGTCAGGTAGTTGATACTCCGCCCGACGTAGCTGTCCTTGCGGAACCGCGTGGTCCACATCCGGCGGACCTTCACCCCGTTGAGCCGCTCCTTGAGCGGGCAATCCACCCAGGAGTCCTTGGGCCCGTACGAGGGGCGGCACGTCGTGGCGCTGACGTCGTAGCCCAGCTTGACCAGCTCCGTCGCCAGCTCGTGCAGCAGGTACCCGGTCGAGGCGACATCGGGGACGTAGTACTGGTTGAGGATGACGATCGGCGCCAGCGGGCCCCGGCCGGCGTTCGGCCCGGTGACCCGTTCCGTTTCCGTCTCGGTCCCGGCGGCGACGCCCGCGGTCTGTTCGTGCTGTTCGATCGTCTCGGTGGGCATCACGCTTCGTTCGCCAATCGGTCGGACCCGGAGGGGTGAGGCGTTCCCGGGTTTGGCGGAGCCGGGGAGTGCCCTGAATCGGGAGCGTTCGCTGCGACGCGGGCCGGACCCGCACGGGGACCGGCTCGGGCCGGATCGTATCCTTGCCGATCCGCCCGAACGGATCGAATCGAGACTCCGGACGCCCGCACGTCCGATCCCTTTCTTCGGGATCACGCCGGGGCCCCTTGAGCGGCATCATCGCCGGGAGGCGCGTGTTCACCGAGGGATTTCGTCCCGTCTGCCCCCGGATCACGCCCACCGTGGCTCCGGGGTCTCGTCGCGGAGTGATAAGCGAGGATGGACCGTGCACATCGCGCTGGCGCTGGAGCCCGATCCCCGTCGATACGATGGGGCCAGAAGGGGATGTTCCGCCCACCGCTGGCGCATGTCCGACGACGAGGATCCGATCGCATGACCCACGAGCCCGCACAACCACTGCGAAGGTCCACGTGGACCACGAAGCAGAAAATCATCCGGCTCGTCTGGGACACCGTGGGCCGGGCGTTCTGGGCGCTCCTCCCGGGCTCTCGACCGGCGCTGATCCGGCTCTTCGGTGGCCGGATCGGCTCCGGCTGCTCGTTCGCGCGCCGCGTTGAGATCGCCATCCCCTGGAACCTCGTCATCGGCGACAACGTCCGCGTCGGCGAACTGGCCAAGCTCTACTCGCTCGGGACGATCACCATCGGCGACGGCGTTGTAATCGACACCCGGGCCCACCTGTGCGCCGGCTCGCACGACTACACCGACTCGACATTCCCCCTGACGAGGCCGCCGATCACGATCGGCGCCGGCTCGCTCATCGGCATCGACGCCTACGTCGGCCCCGACGTCACGCTCGGTCAACGCTGCGTCCTCCATCCCAGGGCGAGCGCGTACAAGAGCTTCCCCGACGACACCGAGCTCGTCGGAAACCCCGCGCGCCCCGTCGCGCCGACCTCCGAAGCCGCGGCATGAGCGCCGGGCCGACCATCGCCGACGAGCCGGGCGCCGCACGGGGGCCCCGCGCGATGCTCTGGCGCTGGGTGGGCCGGCCATTGTTCAGATGCTCACCCCGCACCGCGTACAAGTTCCGGCGGAGGCTGCTGAACCGCTTCGGCGCGGAGCTGGCGCCCACGGTCAAGTTCCGCAACACCTGCCGCATCGACAGGCCGTGGAACCTCGCCGCGGAGGCGCTGGCGATCTTCGGCGACGAAACGATCGTGCGGGCCGCCTCGCCGATCCGCGTCGGGAAGCGGTGCGTGATCAGCCAGTACACGGCGCTGATGACCACGATGGTGCAGCGCGACGAGCGCGGCGCCTTCCGCATGATCACCGGGCCGATCGAGATCAACGACGATTGCTGGGTCGCGACCGACTGCACGGTGCTGCCGGGTGTCGTGATCCCCGAGGGCGTCGTCGTCGGGGCGCGGTCGCTCGTCGGCGGTGGGGACATCGAGCCCTGGACCATCGCCTCCGGCACGCCGGCGAAATCCCTGCGTCAGCGTGAGCCGTGGTCCTCGCCCCCGGCGTGAATCACCACTGATCGTCCGTCTCGTATCCGAACTCGATCAGGAACTCCGCGAGGATGGACTTGTAGAGCTCTTTGGTGCGCTCATCGAACTGGTTGACCCAGTCCCCCGCGACGCCCTTGCGGAAGAAGCTGCCGGTCGGCTTGGCGGTGTCCTCGCCCTGCTCGCGCCCGTGCGAGAGCCGCTTGAAGCTGGTCTTCTCGATGATCTCCTCGATCTGCTCCTCGGTGGCGTCCAGCTCGAACAGATCCGACACCCTGCGGATGGTCCCCCGGGTGTCGTCGAGCATCGTCTCGTAGCGCAGCGTGACCGAGCGCTCGGGGTCGCTGTTTTCGCGCCACGAGCGGACCCAGTCCATGTACGCCGGGAGCGTGCGCTCGGCGAACGCCCGCAGCCCCTCCTGCAGCTCCAACCCGGCGTACAGCCTGTGCTCCGGGTGCCAGGGCGTCCTGGACACATAGAAGAAGTAGCTGACCGCCACGTCGCGCAGGTCCCGGTAGAGCACGACGTACCGCAACCCGGCGTCGCGCAGCACGGCGACATTGTTGGGCGATCCGTTGATGTGCAGCTTCATCAGCACCAGCATGCGCTCGAACCGGTCGAAGAAGCCCTTGGGGAGCTGGTAGTCGTGGCTTCCGCCGGTGCGCTTCTCGTACGCCGCCAGCTCGGGGACCATCACCTGGCCGTACCCGGGGAAGCACGAGATCATCTTCTCCAGCCAGGTCGTCCCGCTCTTGGGCAGCCCCGCGACGAAGAGCAGGCGCTGACGCCGCTGGTCGCCGTACCGCTCGAACCCCCGGAGGCATTCCCGGCGCTGCGACCGGTATCGCGGGTAGGTCGCGATCATCTTGATGCGGATCGCCAGGCCCGGCGGGATGTTCCCGAGGACGACTCGCTGGATTGTTGATCGCATCGGCATCTGGGTATTCTGGCCATTGTGGCCCGCGGATCGGGGGCAGGCCGAAACAATAAAGAACCCGCCGCAGGACTACAAGAGACGGCGCCGACTCCGACGCGAACGCACCCGCGATCCCAACCGTACGAGTTTGCTCCATGGCATCGCCGACACTCGATATCTCCAACAAGCCCAGCCCCCACGGCGCCGGGAACAAGCTGGGACGGCTCGCCTGGGGCGTCGTGCAGGCGACGCTCTTCAGGCTCTCGCCCAGGCCGCTCAAGAAGTGGCGCGTCTTCCTGCTCCGCTGCTTCGGCGCCAGGGTCTCATGGAAAGCCCGCATCATGCCCAGCGCCGTCATCTGGGCCCCCTGGAACCTCGAGATGGACGACTACGCCACCCTCGGCGATGGCGTCATCTGCTACTGCGTCGATCGGACCCGCATCGGCAGGCAATCGACGGTCAGCCAGTACTCCTACCTCTGCGGCGCCACGCACGGCTTCGAGCTGCCCGACTTCCCGCTCCAGCCGATGCCCATCACCATCGGCGAGGACTGCTGGATCGCCGCGGATGTCTTCGTGGCGCCTGGCGTGACGATCGGCGACGGGACGGTCGTCGGCGCGCGCTCTTCGGTCTTCACCGACCTGCCCCCGGGTAAGGTCTGCGTGGGGACGCCGGCGAAACCGGTGCGCGACCGGGTCATCGCGGAGGCGCCGGGCTGATGCGCCGGATCAGCTGCCCCGTCGAGTGCGTCACCCCGGGCGACGGCCAGTGGTTCGTGGGGTACTACGACAAGCGCCCGTGGAGCGCCGACGGCCATCGGCTGCTTGTTCACAGGGCGCCGATCATCGACCGCGTCCCGGGCGAGCGAGACCTCGTCGAGGTGGGCTCCATCGATCTGCGCGACCCGGCGCGCCCGTTCACGATGCTGGCGAAATCCTCGCTCTGGAACTGGCAGCAGGGGACGATGCTCTCCTGGCTGCCGGGCGCAGACGACACCGTCGTGTACAACGCGCGCCTGGGCGACCCGGGGCTGGACGACCTGAGCGTCTGGCAGATCGGCGCCGGGATCGTCCACAACCTCAACACCGGAGAGCGCCGCGCGCTCCAGCGCCCGATCTACACGCTCTCGCCGAAAGGGGACGCCGCGCTGACGCTCTCCTTCGCGCGCCTCGCGTGCAACCGGCCTGACTACGGGCATTTCGGCGTCGAGGACCCGACCACCGAGGACGCGGCGCCGGACGACGACGGAGTGTACCGCATCGACATGGCGACCGGCGAGGCCCGCCTGATCCTCTCGATCGAGGACGTCGCGGAGCACAAGCCCGCCGACTTCGGGGTCGGCCGCACGCACTGGGTCAACCACCTGATGTACAACCCGTCCGGCAAGCGATTCTGCTTCCTCCACCGCTTCTGGCGTGAGGACGGCAACATGCACACGCGGCTCTTCACCGCGTGCGCCCACGACGGCTCCGACCTCCGCCTCGTCTTCGAGGGCATGATCTCGCACTTCGACTGGCTCGACGATCACACCCTGCTCGCCTGGGCCGGTGAGCGCCGCCTGCTCGCGCCCAGCGCCCCGGGCCGGAGGGGAATCAAACATCACGCGCTGCGCAGCCTCAAGCCGATCTACCACGCGTTGGGCAAGCCCCGCTGGCTGATGAGCCGGGTTGTCGGGGACTCGTACATGCTCCTGCGCGACGACGGGTCGGCCCCGGAGCGCTTCGCCAGGGGCGTGCTGACGACCGACGGGCACTGCACGCTCTCGCGCGACCGGGCGTGGATGCTCACCGACGGTTACACCGACCGGCTGGGCCGGCTGCCGCTGTACCTGCTGGAAATGGCGACCTGCAGGGCGACGCGCATCGGGCGGTTCCCCACGCCCCGACGCCTCGACGGGCCCATCCGCTGCGACCTGCACCCGCGGCTCCGCGACGACGCGGCCTGCGTGTGCATCGACACCGCGGCGGGGATGCAGCGGCGCGTCTGTCTGGTCGATGTCTCCGGGGTGACGCGCAGCAGACGAGGATAACCAGTGATGCCGGTGTCGATCTTCATCCAGACGCTCAACGAGGAGGCCAACCTCCCATCGTGCCTCGACAGCGTCTCGTGGTGCGACGACATCGTCGTGCTCGATTCGCTCAGCACCGACGGCACGAAGCGCCTCTGCGAGGAGCGCGGCTGCCGGTTCTTCGAGCGCGCCTACGACGGCCGGGGGCCCCACCAGAACTGGGCGATGGAGAACATCGACTTCAGGCGCCCCTGGGTCTTCTACCTCGACGCCGACGAGCACATGACCCCCGAGCTCCGCGCCGAGATCGAGCGCATCGCGGCCGATCCGGACGAGAAACGTGTCGCGTTCTACTGCGGCCGGCGCAACATCTTCATGGGCAGGTGGCTCCGCCACGCCATGCCCCCCGGGCAGATCATGCGGTTCTTCAAGCCGCCGCACATCCGCTTCGAGCGCCTGGCCAACCCGACGCCGATCATCGACGGCGAGCACGGCTACCTGAAGAATCACTTCATCCACTACAACTTCAGCAAGGGGCTCACCGAGTGGTTCGAGCGCCACAACCGGTACTCCTCCTACGAGGCGACCGAGACGGTCAAGGCGCTGCGCGAGCGGCCGGTTGTCATCGGTGATCTCTTCGCGCGCGACCGGATCAGGCGGCGCTATGCGCTGAAGAATCTCAGCTTCCGGATGCCGGGCCGGCCCTTCCTGAAGTTCCTCTACATGTACGTCCTGAAGCTCGGCCTCCTCGACGGGCGCGCCGGGCTGACATACTGCACGCTCCAGGCGATCTACGAATACCAGATCGTGCTCAAGGTCCGCGAGATCAAGAGAAAGGAGCGGGGGCTGACGACCTGACCGATCGCCGGCCGCTCATTCCGAAACGCACGATGCCCCGAACCGGCCGATGAGCGAGCCCAGGTCGGCGGTGTCCACGACCCCGTCGTTGTTGAGATCGCCCAGCGGGCCGGCGCTCCCGAACACGGCCAGCATCAATCCCAGGTCCGCGGTGTCCACGTTGCAGTCGCCGTTGAGATCCGCCGCGATGGACTGCCGGAGCGTCTCGACCTCCCACCGGCACATGCCCTCGTAACCGATCGCCTCCAGGTGGGCGCCGGTGGGCAGGGCGTACCAGCCGTTGACGATCAGGAAGTAGTGCGAGGCGAGGCGGTAGTGGTTGACGAACGCAATGTTCGGCGCGTCGAGCGCGACGTCGGCGATCGCCTGCCGGAAGCCGTAGCCCTCGGGCTCGGGTTCGAGCCGGTCGTGGCAGCCGATGAGCAGGAACGTCAGCTCGTCCGGGTCCCAGCCGGCGTCGATCCAGACCTGGTTGATCCGGTCCATGATCGCGCGGAAGTTGTCCGCCACCGCCGCGTCGGTCTTGGGCGGGAAGGGCCCGTCCGGCCCGACCGAGGGCAGGTCGTCGGTCAGGTCATTGGCGCCGAACGAGATCCGCACCAGCACCCGCGCCGGGCTGGGTTGGAGCCGGCGGACGTTCTCGAAGAACAGCCGGAGCTGCTCATCCGGTGTGTCAAAGAGCGCGACGGCGCAGTCCCGCGCCGTCGCGCCGCCGACGCCGTAGAGCGTGTGGACGGACTGCCCCGCCGATTCGTCGAGGTCCTCGAATCGCATGTACAGCGCATGCACGGGCCCCGCGCCGTCCGGCGCCCCGGATCCGAACCAGCGGAAGTTGATGTCGTTGCCGTTCCGCGCCCCCGCGGGGATGTCGATGAACGACGACGCGATCCCGAAGGCGCCCGTCGCCGGGTTGATGGCCGGGTGCAGGATGTTGAACGACCCGTTCTGCTGCGCCTGGGGGGTGAACACCGCGCCGCTGGCGGCGTCCACCGTGCCGTAGTCGAAGCGGACGCGCATCGCGTGATCGGCGTTGAAGTTGTTGGCGTCCCAGGCGGAGTTCCCGGGCCGCAGGCGCATCCCGATGTTCGAGCCGGCCGGGATCGTGGCGCCGGCGGGGAGGAATCCGTACGGCGTCGCGTCCACGCCGAAGCTCGGGTCGTCGAAGGGCAGCAGCCCCGCCGGCGCGCCGGTCGGCGGGAGACTCACGTCCGCGGTGGTGTTGAGCGCAACGCCGATCGCGTTGTTGGCGCCGGCGCCGAGGATCGGCGTCGCGTACATGGGGTAGTGCTCGCCCAGCGCGATGGTCAGCCCGTCCTGCCAGCCGACGCCGCTGAAGAGCTGGTTGCTGTCGCCCAGGCAGACGACGTCGATCCGCCGCGTCTCGGCGAGGTCCAGCAGGTCCTTGACCGGCTGCACGTTGACCGCGAGCGGGCCCTGCCCATCCGGGTTGACGCCGGCGAAGGCGGCGACCGCGGTCGCCAGCGCGACTGTCGCCGACGCGATCCCACCCAGTTGTTTGGCAATCAGCGGCATCGGTGTAGGTGCGGCAAAACTCGGGTTCCAGCCGGGAGTTCGTGCGGATGATAGAGGGCGCCGCCAGGCGGATCGGCACATTGCCGGGACACCTCAACAAGCGTCACACGCCCCCGGCAAGGGTCATCGTCACGCCGGGACCTGTGGATGATGATCCCACCTTCGGGTTGAGCATTCGGGCGATCCCTGCACATCACAGGGCCGAGGCTATTGGACCTCGTCAGCCCTCGGAACTCTCGGATGCCTCGGTCCGGCTCTTGCCGAGCGCCTTGCGGACGCCGCGCACCGCCTTGTTCCAGGCTTCCTCGGCGTGCCCCAGGAGGATGCTCAGCGCCACCCGTGGCCCGGGCAGCCAGGTCGAAGCGCCGGTGCGTTCGTATCCCATCCGTTCGATCCGATCGCCGAGGCTCGCCTCGACCAGCGCGATGTGCGCCGGTTTCATCTTCTGTTTCCACGCGTCGATGCTCGAAGTGAAGACCGGCTTGAGGGTGTTCTTGAGCCAGTCCTGCGAACGGTCCGACCACCCCCGGTCTTTGCGGTCCTGGTGCTCGAGCATCTCCGGGACGAAGTCGATGCCCAGGAACGCGCACAACGCCCTGAGCGCGGACTCCTTGTCCCGCACCAGGTCCTCGTACCGCACGATGTGGTACCGCCCGGGGCCCAGCCGGTCCGCGATCCGGTCGTGCATGTCCACTGCGCGGCGCCAGCGCACGATGTTGGGCCCGATCAGGTTCGTCCCGAACCCGGCCTTCATCCGTGAGAGCACCACCGCCCTGGGATCGCGCAGCATGTGGACGAACTTCGCCTCCGGGAAATCCTCCATGATCTCGTGCGCATAGTGCGTGTGCACCGGGGACTTCTCGCCCACCCGGTCGGCGCCCTTCGTCGCGGCGTAGGCCGCCAGCACCGCCGTGAAGATCCCGGGCCACGTCCGCTCCGCCTCCCCGGCGAACCCGAGGTAGCGGTCCCGGTCGAACACGATCCCGCGCCGGTTCAGGCTCTCGAAGGCGAAATCGCGGGCCTCCACGTACCCGCGCTCGGTGGAGAGATCCAGCCCCCGGTGCGTGTCGCGGACCATCCCGTAGAACTTGGTCTCCGGGGGGATCGTGATCCTCGGGTGACTCAGCAGCATCGACTGCAGCAGTGTCGTGCCGGACCTGCCGCAGCCGACAATGAAGAAAAGCCCCTCGCGCGTCGCGCGGAGCTGATCGGCCGTCGATGATGTCGGGGTGGTCGCGGTGGACATGGGGAGCAACGGCGCCGGGGAGCGATCAGCGGCGCAGCCGCCGCTGGTATGATGCCGCGCGTCGGAAGCGCACGGTCGTGAACGATGAACGGAACGCGTTGAAAATCCTACACTACATGAAGAGCCTGCGTGTCGAGGACGGCGGCGTCGTCCGCGCCGTGCTCAACCTGAGCAGGCTCCAGGCCGAGGCCGGCGCCGGGGTGACGCTCGTCACCTACAACGCCAAGGACGCCCCGCCCGGCTGGCGCGGCGGCGAGCCGGGCCTGCCGCGGGTTGTCGAGATCCCGCCGCCGGGGCGACTCCAGAAGCTCGGCCATGACGCGCTCGCGACGTGCGAACGGGAGATCAGCGCCTGCGACTGCGTGCACCTCCACGCGATCTGGTCGCCCAGCAACGCGCAGCTCGCGAAGCTGAGCCGGCGCGTCGGCAGGCCCTACGTCATCACTGTCCACGGCATGCTCGACGACTGGTCGATGTCGCTCAAGCGGACCAAGAAGCGCGTCTTCCTCTGGCGCACCGGCCGGGCGATGCTCAAGAACGCCAGCGCCGTTCACTGCTGCTCCGCCGAGGAGCTCCGCCAGTCGCAGAAGTGGTACCCCGGCGGCCGCCCGGTCGTCATCCCGCTGGCCGTTGACCTGGCCCCGTTCCGCGAACTCCCGGGCCGCGGCCCCGCCGAGAAGGCGTTCCCCCAGCTCTTCGACGGCAAGCCCCTGGTCCTGTTCCTGAGCCGCCTGCACGAGGTCAAGGGGGTGGACGTGCTCATCGACGCGGTCGCCCGCCTGCGCGGTCAGGGCGTCGAATGCCGCCTGGCGATCGCCGGGACCGGCGACGAGGCGCTCACCGCGGCGCTCCACATGCAGGCCGAGCGGCTGGACCTTCGCGCCGTCGTCAGCTTCCTGGGCATGGTCCGGGGCGCCGAAAAGGTCTCGTTGTACGAGGCGGCGGACGTCTTCGTGCTCCCGAGCCTTCATGAAAACTTCGGATTCGTTCTGCCGGAGGCCCTGGCGGCCCGGACCCCGGCAATCACCACCCGGTTCGTTGGGCTCTGGGATGAGCTCGAGAGAGGCGGGGGGGTGGTCGTCACCGACCGCGAGCCGAACGCGATTGCCGGGGCGATCAAGAGCCTCCTCGCCGATCCCGAGCGGAGACAGCGCATGGGTGAATCCGGCAGGGCGTGGGTCTTCGAGCACCTGGGCGGGGCGCAGGTGATCGAGGAGTTCTTCGCCTGCTACCGGAGGGCGATGGGGAGCTGACCCCCGGGCCGGAGCGCCGATCGACGGCGCTCAGCGTCATTCCCCGGTCAATTCGGCGATTCTTGCGCGAACTCGCGCTATGTTCACGCCGTTGAAATGACGATGAACTGACGGGCCGTGTCCGGAAACACACCGCCCGGCTTGTCACGAAACAGAACCCACCGAAGCCCCGGGGACAACCCGGGACTCTGTCCCGGCCCAGACCAGCGATGCCCCAGGAACTCGACACCTCAACAATCGCGATCCTGCTCTTCCTGGGCGTGCTCGCCCACGTCGGGCTGGTCGCGATCTCGAAGTTCATCAACCCGGTGACGCTGCTGGCCGCGGTGTTCATGCTCCTATCACCGCTGGCCGTCGCCGAGATCACGGGCCAGGTCGCCGCCAAGTGGGCGCGCGTGTACCTGACCCTGCTGATCTTCGTGCTGGGCCTGTTCTACAGCAAGCACTACAAGCTGGGCCCGGCGTTCGGGACGTTCCTGGTCTTCGCGGGGATGTATTTCTTCGCCGGCGTGTACAGCGACCTGATGTTCCAGGCGATCAAGTTCAAGGGTCTGTACATCGCGCTGGTGCTCGCCGGCGGGTTCACCGCGTACAGCTTCCGGGACGAGGCCGACCTCCGGCGTGGGATCCGCGTCTTTGTGGCCACCGGCGCGCTGATCGCGGTCATCATGCTCACCGACTTCGTGAAGAACCCGGCGGCGATCAGCAGCGTGGGGCGGTTCGAGCCCTGGGGCATCATCGCGACCCGCGTCGGCGCCATCTGCGGCCCGCTCGGGATCACCTGCGCCTTCTGTGCGCTCTACGACCCCGTGAAGATGTGGAAGATCATCGCCTACTCCGCGGGCGGCGCACTGTGCCTGTGCATCATCTACTCCGGCAGCCGCGGCGGGCTCTTCATGGCCGGCATCGGCTGCTTCATCATCGGGCTGCCCGTCATCAAGCGCCCCTTCCTGGCCGGCTCGGTGCTGGTCGGCGCCCTGCTGGCGCTGTGGGTCGTCACCACGCTCTCCTCCGCCGGCACCGAGGAGGCGACCTCCCGCCTGACCGAGGTCAACTTCGACAGCCGCGCCGACAAGTGGGTCTATGGCCGGGAGCTCTTCGCCGACAAGTTCATGTTCGGGCACGGCTGGGTGTACGAGACCGACAAGCGAGAGACCGGCACGACCGCCAACATGCACAGCATGTACCTGCAGATCGCCGTCGAGATGGGGGTCTTCGGGCTCATCATCTTCGGAGTCTCGTTCGCCACGCTCATGGCCCGCATGGCCTGGGTGCTCAAGACCGTGAGGGTTGATCGGCGCTACAACGAGCTCGCCTACTACGCCGTCGGGTTGTGCATCGCGGTGTTCTGCTATGGCATCGTCGAGTCCGCCGTCATCACCGGCGGCACCATCGTCGGGCTCCTCCTGCCATTCAGCATCGCGCTCGTCGATCGCATCTCCGAGTTCATCCGCGAGGACCAGGCCTGGGCCCTCGCCTACGACGACGGCTACGACGACGGATCAGGCGGCTGGGACCACGAGGGCCACGACGACGGCGACGACTCCTGGGATCACGAGCACAACGCGGACGACGAAGGCCACCACCACGGCGACCACGAGTCTCCCGGCTACCATGACGCCCGTTGGGAGACGCACGACTACGCCGAAGAAGGGTCCGTCGATGGCCACTGAGCTGCGCCGCGGGCTGATCCGCATCACCGCCAACTACTCCAGGCTCCTCTCGATGCTCGTCATCGGGATCATCTCCGTCCCCATCCTCCTCAAGGCCGTCGGCACCGAATGCTTCGGGCTCATCTCGCTCATCGTCGGCGCCACCGGCCTGGCGCTGATCATCAACGACACCGTCCGCACCAGCCTCACCTACGAGGTCGGACGCGCCCTCCACAGCGGCGACGACCAGGAGTTCCGCGAGATCTACGCAGCGGCCAACGTCGTCTGCCTCCTCGTCGCCGTCATCACGTCCGTCGTCTTCATGGGCTTCTACTTCGCGGCGCCCCTGTTCAAGATCGACGAATCGCTCCTCGATTCCGCGAGGCTGCTGATCCTCTACCAGATGGCGGACAACCTGTTCCGCACCATGACCGCGGCGCCCCGGCAGTTCATCATGATCACCGAGCGCTTCCTGGAGCAGAGCTTCTTCCAGGTGCTCCGCCGCGCCGCGATCCTCGTCGGCGCCGTCGCCGCCCTCGTGGTGTACAAGGGCGAGCACTACGAGAAGGCGCTTGTCCTCTTCGCCACCGTCCAGGTCGGCATGACCATGCTCGTCCAGCTCCTGTCCGTGCTCTGGGCCTTCTACATCGAACGCAAGTCGATCCCGAGGCTCCGGTCCTGCACCCGCCGGGCGCTCAAGCAGGTCGTCGGCACCGCCAAGTGGAACGCCGCCGCCGTCGGCGCCTCGTCAATCCAGATCCAGGTCGATCAGCTCCTGATGAACGTCTTCTTCGGGCTCTACGGCAACGCCATGTTCGGGATCGCCCAGCGGCTCGCCGGCTACATCCGCATGATCGTCAACGGCATGTCCATCGGCATCGACGCCGTCACCGTCCGCCTCAGCGCCGGGCAGGACTCCGGCGCGATGTCCATCAGGGAGTTCATGCTGCACTCGACCCGCCTCCACGCCGTCGCCCTGATGCCCGCGCTGTGCTACCTGCTGCTCTTCGCCGGACAGGTGCTGCACGTCTGGATCTCCCGGACCGTCGAGGACCCGGAGCGGTCCGTCCACACCGCCATGCTCCTCGTCTCCGTCCTCTTCTTCGGGATGGCCTCGCGGGCCATGTCCGACAACTGGACCTCCATCCTCTACGGCGCCGGGCATGTGCGGAAGTACGCCCCGCTCGTGATCATCGGATCCGTCCTCAACCCGATCCTGGCGGTGGCGCTCTACTTCACGCTGCCCGGGGGCTGGAACATCGTCAGCCCCGCCGCGGGGTTCACGATCTCCATGGTCGCCTTCCACTTCATCGGGATCCCGATCAAGGTCGCCCGGTGCTTCGAGATGCCGCTGCGCGAGGTCTTCAGCCCCATGCTCCGCCCGCTCGTGCTGGCGGTCGTCTGCCTGCCGGTCCCGCTGCTCTTCAGCGCCGGCGCCGGGCAATGGGGCGTGACGCGACTGTTCCTGTCGATGGCGGCCTACAGCCTCGTGTACACGACCCTGTGCGGTATGTTCGAGCTCCACACGGACGAACGGCAGCGGATCATCACCGCCATCCGCCGGCGCCTGCCGATCCGCGCATGAGCCCGAATCACCCGTCAGGACCATGAACCGAATCTCAACCATCAACACCCGGGGCCTCAACGACGCCACGCTCCCGCCGCCGACGCGCCGGGGCCCGGCGCGCGTGCTCTTCATCAGCAGCGTCATCCTGGGCTTCCGCCGCTACGCCGAGCAGCTCGAACTCTGGACCGCAGACCGCGACGACATCGACGCCGTCCACATCCGCATCGCGATGCCCTTCGCCGTGCGCGCCGCCTCGGCCACCTGGCCCCTGCCCGGCGGCTGGGACCTGCACAGCTACCGCTACCTGCTGCTGAGCGATCTCGTCATCCGCCGCTGGTTCCACGGCGCCATCGACTGTAACCGCTTCGACGTCATCCACTGGATGACCCAGGGCAACGCAAAGTCCATGCTCCGCCTCGGCGCCCACCGACACCTCAGGCACGCCGTCAACATCGACGGGACCTCCGACCTCGACTGGAAGGAGTTCGGCTACCACCGCGCCGCACGCAGGCCGTTCCGGCGGGTCGAGCGGCGCATCTTCGAGCAATGCTCGCTCATCGCCTGCCGCAACGCGTGGGCTGCGCGTTCGGTCCACGAGGACTTCGGCATCCCGCAGCAGCGCGTCATGGTCGCGCGCAGCGGTATGCCGCTGACCATGCCGTCCAAGTGGGACGCGCCGCGCGAAACGCCATCCGACGGCGCCCTTCCGCGCATCGCCTTCGTGGGCAACACCTGGGCGCGCAAGGGGGGCGACCGCCTTCTCCGTGTCCACCAGGAGCGGTTCGCCGACCGGGCCGAGCTGCACTACTTCGGCAAGGGCCACGAGGAGGACCGCTCCGCCAGGAACGTCGTCTGGCACGGCTTCATCCCCCACGATGAGGTCGTCCGGCTGCTGCCCACGATGGACCTGGCCGTCTTCCCCACCAACGAGGACCAGCTCCCCCGCGCAGCGATCGAGTGCGCCGCGCTCGGCATCCCGCTCGTCGCCACGCGCCTGGCGGCGATCCCCGAGATCTGCGTCGATGGCAGGACCGGCATCCTCATCCCCCCGGGCGACGACGCGGCGATGGCCGCCGCGATCGACACGATGCTCGCCGACCCCGTCCTCCGCGAACGCTTCGGCCGGGCCGCACGCGAGCTCGTCGAATCGGAGTTCGACGCCTCAAAGACCTTCCCCGCGCTGCTGGACCGCCTCGTGGCGCTCGCCGACGGGCCGGGACCGACGAGGAGCCCCGCATGACCCTGCCCAACTACCTCGTCATCGGCGCCCAGAAGTCGGCGACCTCGAGCGTGTGCGATCTGCTCGCGGCGCACCCCGAGGCGTTCATGACCGACCCCAAGGAGCCCTACTTCTTCTCCCACGACGAGGTCTGGTCGAAGGGGCTGGCGTGGTACGAGTCGCTCTTCGCGGGCGCCGAGGGATGCAAAGCGATCGGCGAGGGCAGCACGACCTACACCCAGCCCTCCCTCTACCCGCACGCCGCGGAGCGCATCGCCTCGACGCTCCCGGACGCGAGACTGATCTACATCGTGCGCCACCCGCTCGAGCGCATCCGTTCGCACTGGATGCATCTGCGCACCAAGGGCAACCGCGAGCGAACGCCATTCAATGCCGCCGTCCGCAGCGGCCTCCACGGCTACCTCGACAACACCCTCTACTCCAGACAGATCGACATCTACCGCGCCCGCTACCCCGACGAGCGCATCCTCGCGCTCTTCTTCGAGGACTTCCGCAGGGACCCCGACGCGCTCATGCGACGGGTCTTCGAGTTCCTGGGGATCGACCCGGACTTCAGACTGTCCGACGCCGGCAAGCCGAGGCACGTCTCCGCGCAGGGCAGGATCGACACGCCCGTGCTCACGCCGCTGCGCCGCATCCCCGGCTTCGGCGCCCTGCGCGATGCGCTGCCGGCGGGGCTCCGCGAGAGGGTCCGCGGCGTCCTCAAGAAGCCCGTCGGCGAGCGCCCCGAGTACGACGACGAGACCCGCCGCTGGGTCATCGCGCAGCTCGCCCAGGACAACCGCGAGTTCCTCCGCCGCTACGGCAAGCCCGACGACTACTGGGGCATCGACTGGGACTCCTAATCGTCTGAGTTCCGGCGCTCGACGCGCGGGATGCGCAGGTCGATCCGCACCGGCGAGTGATCGCCCCCGGCCGCCGGGGCCAGCGGTTCCCACGTCGCCACGCCGACGCCCTCGGAGACGAACACATCATCGATCGCCAGCCGCGCCGGCCAGCGCGTCCCGCTCGGCCACGTGCCGTGCGCGCTCAGCCACGGCTTGCCGCGCTTGAGCCCCGCCCTGGCGCGGAGCGCCCGGCTGCGCCAGCCGGTCGGCGTCGAGTTGAAGTCGCCGCCCACGACGACCGGCAGGCCGTGCTCGGCGCGCAGCTCGTTGATCATCGCAGACAGGCGCCGGATCCCCTCGTTGCCGCTCACCCACGCCCCGGCGCTCCGCGGCGAGGGGGGATGGACCGCGATCAGCACGAACGCCCCGCCGGGGCGATCCACGATCACACCAGTGGGCGACATCCCGGGGTCCGGCTCACCCTCCTCGGTCTTGCCGTACCGCAGCTTCAGGGGGATCAGGGGCCACCGGCTGACGACCGTCGGCCTCGACGGATAGGGATGCTGCGGGGAGAGATAGGGGTACCGTTCGCGGAACTCCTCCGATTCATTGAACAGCCGGACGACGGCGACCGTCGGCTCGATGATCGTCATCACGTCAACATCGAGCTGTTCCAGCGCGAGCGCCGATGCGGGCCCGGAGGTGTCTTCGTTGTACGCGTTGTAGGTCAGCAGCCGCACCGGCTCGGCGTCCGAAGCCGGTCCCGAGCCGGCGCGCCCCGGGATCAGCGCCAGCCCCAGCAGCGGCGCCGCCAGCAGCAGCACCACCAGCCGGCGCCACCAGCGCAGCAGCGCCCAGACCACGACCGTCAGCAGCCACAACGCGCCGACCTGCGCCGTCAGATTCGCCAGCAGATCCACGCGCCAGGCGCTCCCGGCGAACACCCACGCCCCGCAGGCCAGGACCTCGCCCAGCGTCAGGGCCCACGCCGCCATGCCCAGCAGCCGCAGCAGCCACCGCGCCAGCCTGCCCCGGGGTTCTCGGCCCCGGCGCGGTTTCCGGGCGTGTGATCGGCGCGGCGTCATTTTCGACCCCGTCCATGCGGAACCAGCCGCCCGATCGGCATCAACGGCGCGCTCGGCGCCATCGGCGCATCCGGCTGTATCGCGTCGATTCCCCCGTTGTAAGGGGAAATCCCGGAGATCGAACCAGCCTCGGACCGCCCCGGCCGATGTTCCCGGGGCACAGGATTCAAGCGCGGAGGCTCCAGCATGCGACTCACCCGATTCCCGTACGTTATTTGCACCGCGATGATCTGCCTTCTGTTGGTCGCCCAGTACGCCATCGGCGCCGACCGCAGGAACAGCGGATCGGATGATAACTCCGGCTCGGACACCTCGACGCCGGAAACGCCGCAGACGCCATCGGGCGACCAGTGCCTGTACTACACGACCTTCGCCGGCGCCAGCGCCGACGAGATCGTGCTCCCGGACATCATCATCGACGGCCAGGGCGCCATCATGGTGTACCAGCACAACTTCGGGATCTACCCGTCGATCTCCCTCGAGGGCGAGGTGACCAACGGCGGGCTCCCGCAGAACGTGGACATCCGCGACCACATCCGGCAGCTCGAGAGCGACATCGACCGCCTGATCCCGGAGGGGTTCTCCGGCTACGTCCTGATCGACTACGAGGAGTGGACCCCGTTCTGGGAGGACACCGCGGGCCGGTACCGCACCGCCGCGATCGAGCAGGTGCGCCAGGCGAAGCCCAACTGGGACGACGCGAAGGTCGAGCGCAAGGCGCGCAAGGACTTCGAAAAAGCCGCCAAGAAGTACTTCCAGCGGACCCTCGACAAGTGCCACCAGAAGCGGCCCGACGCCAAGTTCGGGCTCTGGTCCTACCCCAAGGCCAGGTTCCGCGACAACAACGCGCGATGGCTCTGGAACCGTCACGACGCGTTCTTCCCGGCGATCTACATGTACGGCATGCTCGTCCCCGACGGCGTCGAGCCCGGCGACGGCGAGGTTCCTGAGAGCGAGTGGGTCGAGGACCGCCTCGTCGGCCGCGTCGCCTACGCGCGCGAGCTCGCCGGCGACAACCGCGACGTCCTCGCCGTCATGCGCCCCTGGTACTCCGGCAACAACACCAACCCGGACATCCAGCACGAGAGCCTCACCGCCTCGGACCTGAC
Source organism: Phycisphaeraceae bacterium (assembly GCA_020639135.1). GTDB lineage: Bacteria > Planctomycetota > Phycisphaerae > Phycisphaerales > UBA1924 > JACKHE01. The sequence continues at coordinate 92,695 of JACKHE010000001.1, read as the reverse complement.
CATGTGCATGGAGCGCCCCTTCGATTTCGGCGCCGACGGCGTGGTCATCTGGAACAACATCCCCCAAACCGGCCTCGCCGCCGCATTCCAGGACCAGATGGATTACGAGATCGCGCCCGAGATCCGGCGCGTGCTCACCCTCTTCGGCCTGCCCACCGACGGCGTCGAGAACCCCACCCGTCCCGAGGACAGCCCCCCGGACGATGTCGAGGGCCTCGACGTGAACAACCAGGAAGAAGCCAACAACAACATCAGGCCGTGACCGGCGTCACCACTCCGGATGTCCGACAGTTCAGGCGCCCCGCATCGACGCCTGACGCTGCTCGAACCAGGCCCACTGCGCCCGAAGACCCTCGGCGAACGGCGTCCGGGGCCGGTACCCCAGCTCAGCGCCGCTGCGGGTCAGGTCGGCGAAGGTCCGCTCGACATCGCCCATCTGGCTCGGCTGGTGGTCGATGAGCGGGTCCTTGCCGACGGTCGCCGCGACACCGGCGATCATCTCGTCGAGCGTCACCGGGCTGCTGCCACCCAGGTTCCACACGCGGAAACCGTGCTCGTGGATCCGGTCCAGCGACGCGAGCACCCCGGCGACGATGTCGCCGATAAACGTGTAATCCCGGCTCGTCCCGCCATTGCCGAACATCGGGATCGCCTGCCCCGCGTCGATCAGGCGCATGAACTTGGCGATCGCCAGGTCCGGGCGCTGCCGGGGGCCGAAGACCGTGAAGAACCGCAGGCACGCCACCGGGGTGTGGTAGAGCACGTGGTGGACGTGACAGAGGTCCTCCGTCGCGCACTTGGTCGCGGCGTAGGGGCTGATGGGCTTGCTGATGTCGTCGTCCTCGGAGAATGGCGCCTTTGACGCGTTGCCGTACACGCTGCTCGACGACGCCACCACCAGACGCTCGACGCCGACGACGCGCGACGCCTCTAGGATGTTCGCCGTGCCCTCGACGTTGACCCGCGCGTAGCCCGCGGGGTCCTCGATGCTCGGGCGCACGCCGGCGCGCGCCGCCAGGTGGATCACCGCGTCGGGCCGGTGCTTCGTGAAGACGTCGTCCATCTCGCGTCGCTGCCGGATGTCGGCCTGCTCGAACGCGAACCGGCCTTCGCCGTCGATCGCCTTGACCGCGTCGAGGTTCGATCGTTTGATCGATTCGGCGTAGAACGGGTCGAAGTTGTCAACACCGACGACCCGGTCGCCGCGGCGCAGCAGCGCCTCGCACGTGTGCGAGCCGATGAACCCGGCGGCGCCGGTGACGAGGATGTTGCGTGATTGCTGCGGCACGTCGTCGCTCCTTCTCCGAATGGATACTACCCCTGTGTCGGTGAAGCGTTCGCAGGCGTGGAGCGGCGATGAAAAAAAAGCAGGGCGCCATTGTGAAACAGCGCCCCGCTGGAGGAGAGAGAGATCTTTCGCAGCATACCGATTATCGGGTCGCCACGACGCAAGGGATTGAGAATCAGTGGGTAGTGGAAAACGGCTCCTGCGGAGAACTCCCACCACCACAAGGGGATCACCCTGGCCGATTCTCAAAAAATCCCTGATTCAGCCAAATACAAGGGGCGACAGGAGCACGCACACAACTCCCGTGATCAGCACCAACGGCCCCCCGAACCTGAGGAAGTCCGTTGGCCTGTAGCCCCCGGGTCCCATAACCATGAGGTTGGTCTGGTACCCGATCGGTGTCGCGAAACCCGCCGAGGCCGCCACGGCGATCACCGCGGCGAATGGGAGGAACGACCACCCGGGCCCCGCGCGCCACGCTTCGAGCGCGATCGGGAACATCAGCACCGCCGCCGCGTTGTTGGTGACCACGTTGGTGAACAGCGCCGTGATCAGGTACAGCGCCCCGAGCACCGCGAGCAGCCCCATCGGCTGCGCGACGCCCATCACCCCCCTGGCAAGCAGCTCCGCCAGCCCCGAGCGCTCCATCGCCGCCCCGAGACCGAACGCGGCGCCGATGACCACGAACACCTGCCAGTCCAGCGCCGCGCGAGCCTGGGGACCGGTGCAGCAGCGCAGCGCGATCATCGCCAGCGCCGCGGTGAGCGCGATGATCATCGTCTTCGTCGGGAAGATCGTCATGCCCAGGATCAGCGCGGCGAGCACCAGCAGCGCCGCCCACGCGAGGTGGTGGCCCGGCGCCGCGGAGGATTCCAGCTCGCTGACGAGGTAGAAATCCTTCGAGTCGGCGTGCGCCGCGACGAAGTCGCCCGGCGCCTCCAGCAGCAGCGTGTCGCCGGCGCGCAGGCGGATGTCGCCGAGCTTGCCGGCGATGCGCTCGCCGGATCGGTGCGCGGCGATCACCACCGCGCCGTACCGGCTCCGGAACTCGCCCTCGCGGATCGACACACCGAGCATCGGCGACGACGACGAGACCACCGCCTCGATCAGCCTCGCACGGTGCCGCGGGACCAGCCCCTTGCGCACCTCGTCGCTCGTGACCGGCTCCAGCCCCTTGATCCGCTGCAGGTCCGCGACGGACTTGACGTTGCCCACGAAGATCAGCACGTCCCCGCCGTGCAGCTTGGTGTTGGGGTCCACCGCGTAGATCTGCTCGCCCGCGCGCTCGATCCTGGACAGGTACAGCCCCGGCAGGTGCCGCAGCCCCGCCTGCTCGATCGACTGACCGCCGACGCCCGCGCTCTCGGCGACCCGCATCGAGGTCATATACTCGCGCGGGTCCTCCACGCTGGGCATCATCGACTCCGTGTCGCGCAGCCACCGGCGACCGAACAGCAGCATGTACCCGACCCCCGCCAGCGTCACCGGGACCCCGACCCACGCCAGGGTGAACATCCCGATCTGCTCGAGGCCGGCCCCGGCGGCGTTGTGCTGCTGGATCAGCCCGTGCACGACCAGGTTCGTGCTCGTGCCGATCAGCGTGCAGGTGCCCCCCAGGATCGCGGCGAAACTCAGCGGCATGAACAGCGACGACGCCGGGATCTTGTTCCGCGCCGCCCAGTCCTTGAGCACCGGGAGGAACATCGCCACGATCGGCGTGTTGTTCATCACCGCGCTGGCGCCGGCGACCGGCAGCAGGATCCGCGCCTGCGCCCCGGCGACCGTCCGGGGCCGGCCCAGGCCCCACGACGTGATCGACGACAGCGCCCCGGTGTGCCGCAGCCCCGCCGCGACGATGTACAGGAACGCCACCGTCCACACCGCCGGGTTCGCGAACCCGGAGACCGCCTCGCCAGTGTCGATTACCCCGAAGAGCAGCAGCGCCGCCAGCCCGCTCAGCAGCACCAGGTCGGCGCTGAACCGCCCCGCGCTCAGCCCGCCGATGACGACCAGCAGCACCCCGGCGGTGATCCACACGTCGGGGTTGGACCACGACGCGGCCGGCGCCGTCTGGGCGAGCGTCAGGATGGCGTGCGAGAGCATGGGCATCGGTCGGCGTCTTCAGGCGTTTCGGCGTTCCACGGCAAGCCGTTGAGCGCAGGTTCCGCCCGGGTCAGTCGGCGACCGGCTCGGCTCCGAGCCCGAGCGCCTCGATCGCCTCGATGATCGTGCCGTGGAGCCTCGGGGCTGCACAAACGATGCCCCGGTTCGTCTCGAGTGTCGAGCCGTGCGAGAAATCCAGCCCCTTATCGAAGATATCGCTCACGGGGCAGCCCGCCTCCGTCGCGATGATCGACCCCGCCGCGTGGTCCCAGATCTTCTCCCGGTACCCCTTCTTCGTCGGCATGCGGATGTACGCGTCCGCCTGACCCCGGGCCACGACGGCGTACTTGCACTGGCTGTCGAGCCGCACCGATTCGTACCCGCCCGGGGCGATGCGCTCCATGATCTTCGCCGTCGCGTCGTGCTTGGAGTGCGCCGCCTCGACGGACTCGCACAGCCGGACGGCCTGCCCCGCCTCGCTGTCGAGCAGCCGCAGGCGCACGCCGGCGTCTTCGGGCTTGTCGGCGCGCTGCTCCCAGACGCCGGTCCCGCCGTAGGCCGAGTACATCGTCCCGTGCGGATCGGGATCGTCGAAGGGCCTGGAGAAATCCGCGGAGAGGTTGGGGCAGCCCAGCACGCCGAGCACGACGTGCTCGTGATCGATCCAGGCAAGGCTGACGGCGTACTGCTCGCCGCGGAGGAAGCCCTTGGTCCCGTCGATCGGGTCGAGCGTCCAGAATGAGCGCCCCGAGCCGTCGTCGTTGCCGATGTCGATCGCGCTCAGCACGTCGTCGGTGTTCGCATCGGGCCAGACAAGCCGGACGGCCTCGACGACCTCCGCCAGCGTCCCGGCGTTGGCGGGCTCGCGCAGCGAGGCGGAGTCCTCCTCCGCCACGAGGTGGATCGGTCCCAGCGCCTCGGTCAGCCGGTGCGCGATCACCGCCTGGCTGGCGAAGTCCGCGATCGTCACCGGGCTCCGGTCGTCCTTCGTGATCGAGCGGATCCGCTCCAGGTCCTTCTGCACCTTCCGGCACACCCTGGAAGCCTCCGCGACAGCCCTGCGGGCCTCGCTCAGCGCGTGATCGAGATCAACCATGACGGACTCCTCTCGGGAAAAACGCCGTGGGGGCGGGGGGCGCGGGGAACGCCCGGGCTGCGCAGCGTTGGGTCAACAACCGGCGTCGGCGGCCTTACGCCGGACGGATCGCGCCCGCCTCGACAAGATAATCGATGCACGCCTCGACGCACGCCTCGAGCGACTTCTCGGCGGTTTTGATCGTCAGCTCCGGGCTGCGCGGCTCCTCGTAGGGATCGTCGATCCCGGTGAAGCCCTTGATCTCCCCGGCGCGGGCCTTCTTGTACAGACCCTTGGGGTCGCGCTGCTCGCACACCTCCAGCGGGGTGTCCACGTACACCTCGATGAAACGCAGGCCGGCGCCGTGGTGCAGCTCCCGGCACGCCTCACGGTCGGCGCGGTAGGGGCTGATGAAGCTGGTGAGGGTGATCGTGCCGGAGTCGGCGAAGAGCTTGGCGACCTCGCTGATGCGGCGGATGTTCTCGGCGCGGTCCTCGGCGCTGAAGCCCAGGTTCTTGTTGAGCCCGAAGCGGATGTTGTCGCCGTCGAGGCGGTAGCAGTTGACGCCGCGGTTGACGAGCGCCTGCTCGAGCGCGGAGGCGATGGTGCTCTTGCCGCTGGCGCTGAGCCCGGTGAACCACATGGTCAGGCCGGTGCAGTTGAGAGCGCCCCAGCGCTCCTCGCGGGCGATGTCGCCCTCGTGCCAGGTGATGTTCGTTGCTTTCTGCTGGGTCATCCGACGTCGCCTCCTCTGATGAAAAACACCCCGACAGGGGCCGGAGCGACGGTAGCGGGCCGACTCGACCGAGGTCAACCGATCGGCGTGGAAATGTCGGGGATTCGACCGGATCGGCTCAGCGCACGGGACGGAACAGCCGCTCGACCCGGCGCTCGTCCTTCCGGCTGTGCATCAGCACCAGGGGGCTCTCGATCGGCTTGTCCTTGCTGATCCAGACCAGGCCCTGGAGCTCCTGGCCCTCGCCGGCCAGCCACGCCTTGAGCCGTTCGATCGTCGCCGAGTCATCGGCCGCCCCGAGACCGATCTCGTGCAGCGCCTCACCCGTCAGCGCGATGTCCTCGTCCGTGCCCCCCGGGCCGACGACCTGGTAGCCCAGCGTCCGGAGCTTCGCCAGCCCCGCCTCGATCACCGCGTTGCTCGCGTCGTCCGCGGACTCGCCCAGCGAGTTGAGCACCAGCACGGCTCCCAGATCCGCCGGCTGCAGCGCCGCGGGGGGCGCCCCCGGGTCGGTCGCCGCCACCCGGTCATCGACCTTGAGCCACTCCGGCGCCTTGACGGTGATCGTGTTGCCCTCGTCCTCGAACCGCAGGATGCCCTGCTCCTCGTCGTAGATCCCCGCGTCGGCGAGCGCCTCGACGACCTGCCCGTGCATGCCGCGCAGACCGCCGAGATTCTTGAGATCGCCCAGCAGGGTCTGGATGGTCTCCATCCCCGCTTCCGTGTCCACGGTCGCGGCCAGCGCGTCGTTGTCAACGGTCACGCCCGCCTGCTTGTTGTTCATCGCGGAGTTGACGAGCGCGAACGCGCCGCCGACCGTCGCCGCGAGGAAGATGAACAGCGCGACCCCGACACCAGAGTTGAGCTGCCTGCTGTGCCGGTCCCGCGACCGACGAACGTGCCGGGCCTTCATCCTCGCGTGCTGAGCGCGTTGCCGCGCGGCCGAGGCGCGCTGGCGGGCGTGCCGCAGCTGCGCTTCGGCGCTGGGGCGCTGCCCCCTGGGGATGGCCTTGTCGATCAGCGGCTCGGCGGCGCCCTCGCGCCAGGGGCGCCAGCCGTCGGCGCCCTCATCCATTTCCGGCGTCGGCGCCGCGGGCGCGGGCCGACCGCGCTCCGGCGCGTACGAGCCGGTCCACCAGTTCACCAGCGAGAGACGGGGTTTGCCCCGCTCCTGAGGGGCTCGCGGCGACGGTGGGGGGGCGACCGGCGCGACACGCTCGGCGGCGGGCTCCGCCACGGGCGGCGCGGGGGTCCCGGCGGCGATGACGCGCGTCGCCTCGTCGAGGTCCGGGTCGTCGTGCGCCGAGGCGTCCACGCCGCCCTTGACGCTGGGCAGGTCCGCCGGCATCAGGTTGTACAGGTCGTCGGCGCCCAGCACGGCCTGCAGGTCGGCGTGCATCTCCTGCGCCGAGGTGTAGCGCTGGTTGTACTCGGCCATCGAGCGCCGCACGATCCACCGCACCGCCTCGGGGCAGCGCTTGTTCAGCAGCGACATCCCGCCGTGCGCCGGGAACTGGTTCTCCACCAGCGAGTACAGCACCGCGCCCGTCGCGTACACGTCGAACTTGGCGCCGTCCACCTCGTGCACCTTCACGCCCTTGAGCGCCATCCGCACCATCTCGGGGTCGCGGAAGTACTCCGTCCCGTGCGTCGTCAGCGTCATCGCGCTGCGCAGCGGCGTCACGAGGCCCAGGTCCACCAGGTGCGCCCGGCCCTCGGAGACGATGATGTTGTCCGGCTTGATGTCCTTGTGCCACAGCCCCGCGCGGTGGTACACCGCGATCGTCTGGAGCAGGTCCGCGACGTACCCCAGCGCCTCGCGCATGCGGCGGTCGTCCAGACCCTGGGCCCCGGCGTCGTCGTGCAGCCGGTGGCCCACCACGCCCAGGCTCTCGCCCGGTACGTACGGCATCACGTAGTGGAAGCGGTGCTCCGTCAGCTCGTGCTCGAGCACCAGGCCGATCTTCTTCGCCGCCTCCAGCGCCCGGCTCTCGCGGATGATCTGCGGCAGGCTCGACCCGTCCTTGAGGCTGAACGACTTGATGATCACGCGGTCGATGCCCGGCGCGCCCTGCCGCGCGAAGGCCGCCACGCGCCGCTCGTCGGGCTCGGCGATGTACAGCTTCGCCCCCGAGCCGCCGGTGGGCAGCGACCCGACGATCCTGTACCCCTCGAACGAGCCCGTCTTGCGCGAGGGCTTGTCCGCACCGGGGACCTGCGCCATCGCCTGCGGCACGCGCTGCTCCACGCCCTCGAGCATCGGGCGCAGCAGCAGCAGCCGCGCGGGATGCCCCAGGAACACCCGGTAGAGCGAGCGCCCGAAGGCGTGGCACTCCTCCTGGATCGAGCGGCCGAAGTGCCCCGCCGCCGACCAGCGCCCGATGATGATGTTCAGGATCACGAACGGGACGAACACCGCCATCGTGATGACCGCCCCGACGGCGCGGAGCGAATCGCCGATCACGCCCCCGATGAACCGGAACACGTGGGCGAACGCCATACCGATCAGCTTGAACGCCGGGGCCACGATGAAGACCACGACCACGACCAGCAGCGCGATCGCTGCGGCGGCGGCCAACATGGCAAAGAGGATCTGCATCCCGAATCTCCTCGCCGTCCCGACGAAGCGCGATCCGACCCGAGCGGTTCAGGAGGCCGCCCGGCGTCCCCGACGACCGGTCACTCCATCATGGAGGCCTGGTCCTGACGCCGCAGCGCCTGCTGCGTGTGGTAAATCTCGGCGATCGCCTCGTCAAAGAGGGCGTCGTCCGCATTGGTCGGATTCAGCGCCAGGCCATTTCGCTCGGCCTCGGCGTGCTCCTCCTCCGTGAAGCTGTACGTGGCGATGACCTCGCACAGCCGCTCCCGGACCATGTCCCGGACCTTGCTCAGGCGCCGGCTGACCGTCGGCTCGCTCGTGCCCAGCCGCTGGGCCACATCCTTGCCGCTGACATTCTCGAGCACCCGCATCCGGTAGATCGAGAAATCCGTGAAATCGCAGTTCCGCTCGACCATCCGGATCGCGGCCTCCACCTTCGCCCGGAAGACCGACGCCTCGTACTCCCCGTCGGGGGACCGGGCGCCCGGATGATCCGCGTACATCCAGGATTCCTCGAGGTTGAGCGCCTTGACGCCCCGCCCGCGCTTGAGCGCCATCCGCCGGTCGATCTCGTCGCCCAGTGTGTGCTTGGCGATCGCCAGCAGCCACGTCGAGAACCGCGCCCCCCGCGAGGGGTCGTAGGTATCGATGGAGTTCGACAGCGCCGCCAGCGTCTCCTGCGAGAGGTCGCGCACCGTCTCCGAGCCGATCCGCCCCTTGCCCCACTTGGAGAGCTGCGCGCGGATCACCGGGCCGAACGTCTCCCACAGCTCGAACCACGCCGCCTCGTCGCGGCAGCGGAGCCTCCCGATGAAGTTCGTGGTGAGGTTGTTGAGCATCGATCCCCTCGGCCCTGTTCGTCGGCGCCGTCCGATAGCCGCGCAACCGGCGCCCTTCGCCGGAGATACGGCGATATCGCCGCACCCGACAGGATACGCGCCGCGTCCCCCGCTGGCGTGTCCCATTGGCGGGAATGCCGGACGACACCGCCCCCCGGCCGGTTGTGGGGGCTCCGCCGGACGCTCTTTCGCGCGGCGATGAACCCCCCGGGGAAAGTCCGGGGCGCACTTTTTTCCACCGCGAGCGTTCCTCGTGAAATCGAAACCCGGCGCCGCCCAAGAACTCTGCCGGACGGCGCCCCGGACGAACGGTTCGATCCGGGGGCCAAGTGAATCAACTTGTGAGTGAGGTACAGATATGGCCGGCATCGTCAAGACAGTGATCCGCCTCGGTGTGATCGGCGCCCTGGTGACCGGCGGAGCGGTCGTGATCGCCGGTCCGCACCGCGTCATGGCCCTGGGCCACCAGATGCAGAGCAAGATCGTCAAGGTCATCGACGCGAACATCGACGACCCCGTCGCGCTGCGGGCGCAGCTCCGCGACCTGCAGCAGCAGTACCCCAAGCGCATCGCCGAGGTCCGCTCCCAGCTCGCCGAGCTCGTCGAGCAGGTCCGGCAGATCTCGCGTGAGAAGGCCGTCAGCGAGAAGGTCGTCACGATGGCCTCCGCCGACCTGAGCGACCTGAGCACCCTGCTCGCCAGGGCCGAGGAGGCCCGCACGGAGTTCGCCTCCGACGGCTCCTGGCGCACCGTCTCCATCTCGTTCAACGACGAGAGCCTGACGGTGGACGAGGCGTACTCCAAGGCGAACTACATCACCGAACTCGTCCGCTCGTACGAGGCCCGCGCCACCGACGCGGACAACGACCTGGCCAACCTCAAGCGCGACCAGGAGCGCCTCACCTCGCTGCTGAGCAAGCTCGAGTCCGAGCAGACCCAGTTCCAGGCCCAGCTCGCCCAGCTGGACCGCCAGATCGACTCCGTCGCCCGCAAGGAGCGCATGGTCGATGTCATGGAAGAGCGCGCCGAGCGCATCGACGAGCTGAGCCGCTACCACGTCGCCAGCCTCGACCAGTTCAAGTCGGTCCTCGCCAAGCGGCAGGCCGAGCTCGAGAGCCGCATCGCCTCCATCGCCGACCGCGAGGAGCAGGTTGACTACGAGCGGAAGGCGTCCTTCCAGATCGACACCCAGAGCTACTCGACCACCGGTGTCTCGGCGACGATCCGCAAGCCCCGCGCCACCGGGACCAACGTAGAGATCCGCATCGAGGACTGCGACCGCGACAACGATTGCGACAAGGCGGAGGTCGCGGGGCCCGTCGCCTCCAGCCGCTGATCCGACAGATTGCATTCGCCGGGGCCGGACTGCCCAGCAGGCCCCACCGGACCCGGCGTCTCCTCACGACACCAGCCGCTCCGATCGCAACGACGACCGGAGCGGTTGTGTCGTTTTGGATTCAACGGATCGCGCCCGCGGCTGCCCGGCGGCGATCCCGCTACGCTTGCCGCGTGCCTCCGATCACCGACGATGCCTACGTCCTCCGGCACTGGCCATACTCCGAGACCAGCCAGACCGCGGCGCTCTTCACCCGAACGCACGGCGTCCTCCGCGGTCTCGCCAAGGGCGCCCGGCGCGACAAGGGGCCCTTCTCGGGCGGCTTCGAGACGCTCGACCTGGGGCAGATCGTCGCGATCATCAAGCCCGGCGCCGAGCTCGCCATCCTGACCGAATGGAGCCTGGCGCGCCGGCCCCGATCGATCTACCAGCGATTGCTCGCGCACCACGCCGGGCTCTACATCGCCGATCTTGTCCGGCACACGCTCACCGACGCCGATCCGCACCCCGACCTGTGGGACGCGATGGACCACGCGGTCCGGGGACTCGATTCGGGGCTTGATCCGCTGGAGATCGTGCTCAGGTTCCAGTGGGTGACACTCGACGAGACGGGGCACCGCCCGGACCTGAGCGAGCCGCCAGATCCCGGCTCAGAAGCCGCGGTGCTGGGCTACGACCCCGCCGCGGGGCGGCTCCGACCGGACCCCGGACCCGACCACGTCGGCGCGGAGCTGTGGCGCATCCGCGTCGCCACGCTGGGCCTGCTCCGCGGGATCGATCACACGAGAGCCCCCGAGGCGCCGGGCGCTCTCGATGACGAGCAGGCGCTGCTCCGCGCCAACCTCTTTCTGGCGTCGTGCCTGCGCTGGGTTCTCGGACGGGAGCTGCCGACCATGACAGCGCTCTTCGATCAGGGATAACGACGGACCAGACGCCCATTGCCGTCAAGTGCTCAGAATCGGGTGCCGATGACGACTGCGACCGTGTGTCAGCACGGGGTCTGTGCGACCGCGTGGTCCGTGATCAACGCCAGAGGTGAGACCGTTGAACGAACGGCTGCTCGAGAAGGTGCTCGATTGCCCCAGACTCCCGTCGCTGCCGGCGATCGCGCTGCAGGTGATCGAACTCACCGCGGATGACAACGTCACCATGGCGCAGCTCGCTGCCACGATCCAGAACGACCAGGGCCTGGCGGGCAAGGTGCTCAAGACCATCAACTCCGCCTTCTACGGGCTCACCAAGCCCTGCTCGACGCTCGCTCAGGCCCAGATCATGCTGGGCCTCAACGCCATCAAGACCCTCGCGCTGGGGTTCTCGCTGGTCAAGGCGGTGAAGGACTCCGGCGAGGAGTCGTTCGATTACGAGACCTACTGGCGCCGGGGGCTCTACTCCGGGATCGCCGCGCGCATCGTTGCCAGCTCGACCAAGGCCGCCGACCCCGAGGAGGCGTTCCTGGGCGGTCTGATGCAGGACATCGGGATGATCGCGCTCAACGCGGCGATCGGCCCGTCGTACTCCAGGCTGGTCAACTCGGTGTCCCACGAGCGCCTGCTCCGGGCCGAGCTCGAGGAGATCGAGATCACCCACCCGCTCGTCGGCTCCATGCTCGCGACGCGCTGGCGCCTGCCCGAGGCGATGGTGATGTGCATCAAGCACCACGCCCAGCCCTCGACAGCGCCGGAGGCGTTCGCCGACATCGTCCAGTGTGTCGCCATCGGCAACCTCGCAGCCGCGACGCTCATGGAGGCCGAGAACCCCTCCAAGCCGATGCAGCGCTACCTCGACCGCTGCCAGCAGTGGTTCGAGATCCATTTCAAGCGCGCCGAGGAGATGCTCGAGTCGATCGTCGTCGGCGCCAAGGAGGTCGCCAAGCTGCTCGAGCTCCCCGGCGGCAAGTTCCCCGACCCGGCGGAGGTCATCGGCAAGGCCAACGATCAACTCGTCACTATGGCGCTGCGCAACGACAAGGAGGTCGAAGAGGCCACTCGCCGCAACGCCGAGCTCGAACACGCAATCCGTGTCGATGAACTCACCGGGCTCGCGACGCGCAAGAAGTTCGAAGCCGATCTCGAGGACCTGTTCCAGAAGCAGGCGAGGCAGCCCGGCGGCGAGTTCGCCGTCATCATCCTGGACATCGACAAGCTCGCCGAGATCAACGATCAGCTTGGACGCGAGGTCGGCGACGCCGTCATCACCGGGATCGCACGGAGGATCGCCGAGACGTTCGACGATCGCGGGTTCACCATCGCCAGGCTCTGTGGCGCCGAGTTCGGGGTCCTGGCGCCGGGCATCAACAAGACCGAGGCGTCACACCGCGCCGAGCACTTCCGCTCGGCGATCTCGAGCGCTCCACTCGATCTCACGAGCTGTCCCGACGCGCCCACAGACATCGAGGTCTCGCTCAGCGTCGGCGTCACCCCGATCGATGCGGCGTCCATCGAGGCGTTCGCCCGGATCGAGCAGATCATGCACGCCACGGACTCCGCGATGCGGATGGCCCGCAAGAGCGGCGGCGACTGCGTCCGGGTCTTCTCGCCACGGCGGAAGAAGGCCGCCTGACCCGAGCCGCCGGACGACCATCGACGGATCCCGGCCCAGCGGGTCGGTCCGGGCCTCATGATCACGCCATGACAGCGCCCGGAGCACGCATCCCCGCCGACCTCAACAGGTGGCGGCGGGTCCCCGAGACAGATACGATCAGGCTTGAGATCGGTGCACCCGGCTCACGGGCGTTGTCGTGCGCCCGGATCGACCGATTTCCGCACACCGATCGGAGTTTCGCCCCTTGCCAGGAACCGAGCCCCCAACCAGCAACGTTCGCGCCGCCCTGCGCGAGGCGGTCCGGAGGGCTTCCCTGGCGCACCCCGACCTCGACGAGTTCCACCTGACAATCGAGGAGGCCGGCGCCGGCGAGCCGGTGGTCTTCCTCCACGGGCTCCTCGGGCTCAACGAGCACTGGATCCCCGCCGTCGAGACCCTCTCCAAACGCTCGCGGTGCATCATGCTCGAGTTCCCGCTCGCGCGGATCCCGCACAAGCTCTGCTCCATCGACGCCGTCACCGCGATGGTCAAGCGCGAACTCATCGGCCTCCTCGACGGCCCCGCCGTCTTCATCGGCAACTCCCTCGGCGGCCACCTCGCGTTGCGCGTGGCGCTCGATCACCCCGAGGCGGTCCGCGGCATCGTCCTCGCCGGGTCGTCGGGCCTCTTCGAGCGTGAGATCGTCGTCGGGCGCACCGCGCAGCACCGCCCCAGCCGCGACTGGCTCCAGATGAAGATCAACGAGCTCTTCAGCGACCCGGCGAACGTGCCCGCAGGCACGGTGGACCGCGTGTACGAGGAGCTCTCCAACCGCCGCGCCGCGCGCGCGCTGGTGCGGCTCTCCAAGAGCGCCAAGAGCGACAACCTCGCCGCACACCTCGCCGAGATCGAGGCGCCGGCGCTGCTCCTCTGGGGCAGGGGCGACACCGTCACGCCCCCGAGCGTCGCCGAGGAGTTCAACGAGCTCATGCCCAACGCCCACATCCACTGGCTCGAGGGCGCCGGTCACGCGCCGCAGATCGAGCAGGCCGAGGCCTTCACCAAGGCGATCGACGACTTCCTCAACGAGTTCGACCCCTACTACCCGCTCCGCTCGAGGCAGGAGGTCGCGTGATGGGCTGGACCGCCCTCATCGGGGCGGGGCTGCAGGCAGGGCTCCGGCTCCGCATCGACGAGCTCAACGACACGCAGCGCTGGTCCCTCGGCGCCGGGCGCATCCAGCTCGAACAGCTCCGGTGGCTCCTCCGCCGCGCCGCCGACACCGAGTACGGGAAGCGCCATCGCTTCGCCGCCATCGCGCGGCTCGACGGCGACCCCATGCTCGCCGCCTACCGCGCCGAGGTACCCGTCGCCGACATCGACGCCTTCAGGCCCCTGCTCGCCAGGATGCGCGACGAGGCCGAGCCCGATGTCCTCTGGCCCGGCGTCGTCCGCAACTGGGCGCAGACCAGCGGCACCACCGCCGGCGACAAGTTCATCCCCGTCTCCGACGAGATGCTCGCGCACAACCGCAAGGCGGGGCTCGACATCTTCGCCCACTACGCCAGGCGTCACGAGTCTCTCTCTCACCTCTTCGCCGGCAAGCTCCTCTTCCTCGGGGGATCGACCGACCTGGCGGTCAACGAGCACGGCGTCCGGACCGGCGACCTCTCGGGCGTCGTCACGCCGATGATCCGATGGCCCATCTCCGCGGCGCACCTGCCGGGCCGGGACATCGCGCTCATGTCCGACTGGACGAGGAAGATCGAGGCGATGGCCCGCGTCTGCCTCGACGCCGACGTCCGGTTCATCAGCGGCATGCCGTCCTGGGCGTCCGTCCTCTTCGAGCGCATGATCTCTCTGGCGAACGAACAGGGGCGCCGTGTCTCGTGCATGCGCGAGCTGTGGCCCGGCCTGACGCTCTTCGTCCACGGCGGAGTCAAGTACGCGCCCTTCGAGCCCCGTGTCCGCTCGCTGTGGTCCGGCGACCCCCGGGGCGACGACATCCCCCAGCGGCTCGAGGTTTACCCCGCCAGCGAGGGGTTCATCGCGATGCAGGACACCCCGGGCGACCCCGGCCTGCGCCTGAACATCGATCACCGCATCTTCTACGAGTTCGTCCCGCTCGAGGAGATCCACGACCCCCACCCCAGCGCCGTCACCTGCGACCGGGCCGAGCGCGGCCAGCGCTACGTCGTCGTCATGAGCACCTGCGCGGGGCTGTACCGATACATCATCGGCGACGTCGTGGAGTTCGACACCATCCCGCCCGACGGGCCGCCGCGCCTGCGCATCGTGGGCCGGCACAAGCATTTCATCAACGCCTTCGGCGAGAACATCATCGTCGAGCACATCGAGAACGCCGTCGTCGAGGCGGCCAGAGCCGTCGGCGCGGAGATCGGCGAGTTCACCGCCGCGCCCGTGTACCCCGACGCGACCCACCGGGCGGGGCTCGAACTCGCCGTGGAATGGACGCCGACCGATCCCCAACAACGTCGCGTGTTCCGGGACGCCTTCGACCGAGCCATCAAGTCGCAGAACGTGGACTACACGACCAAGCGCGCGAGCGACCTGGGCATGGCGCCGCCGACCATCACCTCGCTGCCAGACGGCGCGCTCCACCGGTGGATGCAGTCCCGGGGCAAGCTGGGCGGCCAGCACAAGGCGCCGCGGTGCGCCAACCACCGCGACATCATTGATGGCGTCCGCGCCGTCGCCGGGATCGCCGAGACGCCGGCCTCCGCCGACGCGGTCCCCGCCGGGGCGGTCCGGTGATCCGCTCACTGGCGCGCTGGGCCGGGCGTCGGCGGTGGTTGATCCTCGGCTACCTCTCCCTGCTCCTCGCGTCGAACCTCTTCACCAGACTCTCCGGCGCCGACGCGTGGCGACCCAGCGACGCCCAATGGGCGCCAACCGCGCAGCGGCTCGATGCGCTCGTCCCCGAGATGCGCGACGCGGGCCCCGAGCCCGGCAGGCACGCGACCATCTCTCTGCTCAGGTGGGAGCCGCCGCCGAACGCCGAACGCCGGCCGATCCCCGTGATCCTCCTGCACGGCTCGCCCTCCGGCGGTGCGCTGGACTTCGCCAAGCTGGCGCCGAAGCTCGCCGAACAGGGCTACACCGCCTACGCGCTGGACTTCCCGGGCTTCGGCTGTTCCAGCGCCTGGGTGGACAGCTACTCCATCATCGCCAACGCCCGCTACACGCTGGCCGTGATGGACCAGCTCAACATCGATCGCGCGCACATCGTCGGCTGGTCCCAGGGCGGCGGCAGCGCCATCGAGACCGCCGACCTGGCGCCGGAGCGCGTCGCCACGCTCACCCTCATGGGCGCCATCGGCGTGCAGGAGGCCGAGGGCAGCGGCGACTACTACTTCGAGCACGCCAAGTACGCCCTCGGCTACGCCGGCGTGGTCGTGCTGCCCGAGCTCATCCCGCACTTCGGGCTGCTCGGCGCCCGCGCCATGCGCCACGGTTTCATCCGCAACTTCTGGGACACCGACCAGCGCCCCCTGCGCGACGTGATGCAGCGCCTCGACGCGCCCACGCTCATCCTCCAGGGCCGCCGCGACCCGCTCGTCCCCGCGTGGTGCGCCGAGGAATCGCACCGGCTCATTGCCACCAGCCGGCTCGTCATGCTCGACGCCAGCCACTTCTTCCCCTTCGGCGGCTTCACCGGATCGCCCGAGCAGCGCGAGGCGAAACTGCGCCAGACCGCCGCGCTGTGCACCGGCTTCTTCGATCGCCACGAGACCGCCGGCGTCCCCGCGCTCGTCGGCATCACCGACTTCGCCCCCGACGCCGATGACAACGAGATCGGCCACCTGGGGCCATTCGAGCTCGTCCGCGGCACGCACTGGTCCATCATCATCCTGTTCATCATCCTCGCGACCTTCGTTAGCGAGGACGCCACCGTCATCGCCGTCGGGCTGCTCATCGCCTCGGGACGCCTCGACTTCGGCGTGGGCTTCATCGGGTGCTTCATGGGCATCACGATCGGTGACGGCGCGCTCTACGCCATCGGCCGATTCGCCGGCCGCCCGGCGCTGCGCTGGCCCCTGATCCGCCAGTGGCTCCCCGAGCGATCGCTCGACCGCTGGGGCCGCTGGTTCGACAAGCACACCATCGCCGCCG
The DNA here is from genome assembly GCA_020639135.1 of Phycisphaeraceae bacterium. GTDB lineage: Bacteria > Planctomycetota > Phycisphaerae > Phycisphaerales > UBA1924 > JACKHE01. The sequence goes on along the minus strand of JACKHE010000001.1, from coordinate 76,065 downwards.
TCTTCGTCGCGCGCGCCGCGCCGGGCACGAGGCTGCCGACCTACCTCGCCGCGGGCCTGCTCTCGCGGCGCACGCACCATTTCCTGATCTGGGCGGGCCTGGCCGCGGTGCTCTGGACCCCAGCGCTGCTGCTGATCGCGATCCTCGCAGGACCGAGGCTGCTCGGCGCCCTGCACGAGACGCTGGGCGGCCCGCTCTCGGTCATCGCCGCGCTCGTGGTCATCCTGATCGCCGTGCGCATCGTCGTCGCCTGCTTCACATGGACCGGACGCCGGCGCGTCCTGGCCGGCGTGGTGCGCCTCGTCCGCTCCGAGTACTGGCCCTCGTGGATCTTCTACGCGCCGCTCGGTGTGTACCTCGCGTGGCAGGCGGTCCGCCGCGGCGGGCCCATGAGCTTCACCTGCCTCAACCCCGGCGTACCCCACGGCGGCGGCGTCGTCGGCGAGAGCAAGTGGACCATCATCAAGGGGCTCCTCGACGGAGGCGCCGGTGAATGGGTCGTCCCCACCGACTTCATCGCCGAGGGCGACTCCCCCGAGGAGCGCGCCGACCGGGCGGACTCGATCATCAACAGCGCCGACGGATTCCACGGCTACCCCGTCATCCTCAAGCCCGACCAGGCGCAGCGCGGCCACGCCGTCAAGCTCGTGCGCAGCAGGGACGAGGCGCTGGAGTACTTCCGCGGCATGACCCGCGACGCCGTCGTGCAGGGATATCACCCGGGCCCCGAGGAGGTCGGTGTCCTCTGGGTTCGCCAAAGCGATTCCGACCGCGCCGACGGGCGCGCGGGGTACATCTTCTCGATCACGCGCAAGGAGTTCCCCGTGATCACCGGCGACGGCAAGCGCACCATCGAGCGCCTGATCTGGGGTCACCCGCGCTACCGCATGCAGGGGGAGGTCTTCTGCAAACGCTTCGCCGACCAGCTCGACCGCGTGCCGGGCAAGGGCGAGAGAATCCGCCTGGCCGAGGCGGGCAACCACGCCCAGGGCACGAAGTTCCTCGACGGCGCCGACCTGATCACCGACGAGCTCTCCCGGCGCATCGACGAGATCTCCCGCGACTACCCCGGGGGATTCGACTTCGGTCGCTTCGACATCCGCTACGCCAGCGACGAGGAGCTCCGCCACGGCGAGGGCTTCGTCATCCTCGAGCTCAACGGCACCATGAGCGAGTCCACGAACATGTACGACCCGCGCAAGTCCCTGCTGTGGACCTACCGCGTCCTGTTCCGGCAGTGGCGCGAGATGTACCGCCTGGGCCACGAGCGCCGCCGCGCCGGCGTCAAGCCCATGTCGCTGAAGGAGGTCATCTTCGCCTTCCGCGATCACCTCCACGGCCGGCAGGGATCGGCGGTCTCCGACTGAAACGCGCCGAAGCGCCTTCGGGTCAGTCCTCGACCTCCCGGATCGGCTCGCCGTCGATGCACATCGTCTGGCCCTCGATCACCAGCCCCGCGCCCCGCGGCGGCGTCTCGAGCAGGTAGTACCGATCGTCGCTGGCGATCGGGTTGATCGGCGTCAGCGCCGAGACGAGCTCGCCGCTCTCGGCGCGCTGCGCGAGAAACACGCACAGCTGGCCGTCCAGGTCAAGCGCTGCCTCCTCGGGGACGAGCATCAGCTCGCGCTCGGCCAGCCGGATCGTGGCGCGCCCGATCATGCCCGGGCGCAGCCATCCTCGCCCGCCCTCGACCGAGTCGGGGTCGTTGTCGATGGTGATCTCCAGCCCGAAGAGCCCCGTCGCCGGGTCGGCGCTGGGGGTCACCAGCGTCACCACGCCCTCGATGGACTCCGGCACGCCCGCGCGCACCAGCGACGCCTGCCCCTCCAGCGCGCGCACCGTCACGTGCGCCGCCTGCCCCTCCCGGATCAGCGGCGCCTTGCGCTCGACGATCCCCGCGCGGAGCCTGACCTGACGGTCATCGATGATCGACAGCACGACCTTGCCCGGGGACACCGTCTCGCCGGGCTCGACGTGCAGCGCCGCAATCACGCCGTCGAAGGGCGCGCGGAGCGTCGCGTCCTCGCGCTGCGCGTTGGCGGTGGCCAGCATCGCCTCGGCCGCGCGGATCTGCGCGATGTCCGCGGAGCGCTGCGCCTCGACGCTCTGACGCCGAGCCGTCGCCGCCTGCGCCAGGCGCTGCGCCCGATCCAGGTCGCGCTCCGTCCCGGCGCCGCGATCCAGGGCCGTCCTCGTCCGCTCCAGCTCCGCCAGCAGGTCGCTCTCCTGCGCCGTCGCCTCGGCGATCTGCGCGTTGGTGCGCTCCAGCGTCGCCTCCGCGCGGCTGAGCTCGGCGAAGGCCGAATCCACCGCCGCGTCATAGCGCTCCGGGTCGAGCACCGCCAGCGTCTCGCCACGCCGGACGCGGACCCCCTCGTCGATCGTCACGGGGTTGTCCTTCGACGCGTCTGGGCCCAGCAGGCTGATCCGCCCGGCGATGATGAAACTCATGTCCACCGCAGCCCGCGCCTCGATCACGCCGTAGAGCTTCTCCGTCAGGGCGTAAGGCCGCGTCGCCAGCGGCGCCAGCCGCACCGGGACGGCCTCCGGGGGCGGCGCCGTCTCCCGGGCCTCCCGCCGGGCGTCGAGCCGCGCCACCGCGATCACGCCCACGAACGCGAAGAACGCGACGAAGACCAGCACGATGATCAGGCGCGTTTTCATGGTCGATCGCTGCGAAGACGCCGCCAAAGCCGATCGGCGCGGCGCTGCCGGGGCGGGGGAGGGGGCGTAGCATAGGCGTTGGCCGGCGGCCGATCGCCGCCGGCGCGGGCCTGACGAGAGGAGATCCAGCCGATGCCCCTGCGCATGGAGCTATCCCGGATCCTGATCCACGAGCTGAAGGACTACCAGCTCATCGAGCTCCGCGAGGTGGACGGCTCGCGCACCTTCCCCATCATGATCGGCCTGCCCGAGGCCCAGGCCATCGACCGCCGGATGAAGGGCCAGCGCGTCAAGCGCCCCCAGACCCACGAGCTCCTGGCCAACGTCATCGAGGCCCTGGGCGGCGAGCTCGAATCCGTCACCATCTGCGATCTCTCCGAGCACACGTTCTTCGCCACGCTCGACATCCGCACCGGGCCCAACGGCGACATCCAGCACATCGACGCCAGGCCCAGCGACGCCATCGCGCTCGGCATCGCCAACGACGCGCCCATCTTCTGCGAGGAGCACGTCCTCGCCGGCGCCCAGAGCGATATCGGCTGAGCCTCGCGCGCAACGACCACATGACCAACGCCGTCAACACCCAACAGGCGCCCACTACCCCGTGGCTGACCGATCCCGCCCCGGGCGCGCTGCTCACGAGCGACATCCCGGCGACCGGCGGCGCTATCAAACGGTGCGCGGAGGATTTCCTCGTCGAGGAGATCCCCAGCTACGAGCCACACGGCGAGGGCGAGCACCTCTACCTCTTCATCGAGAAACGCGACCTGACCACCACGCAGGCCGTCGGGATCGTCGCGCGCCGCTTCGGCGTCCGCCGTGGCGCCGTCGGTTACGCAGGCATGAAGGACAAGCGCGCCATCACCCGGCAGTGGCTCTCGGTCCACATCCCGGGGCACGACGCCTCGACCCCGACCGAGGTCCACGACGAGCGCCTGACCACGCTCCGCTCGGGCTGGCACACGAACAAGCTCCGCGTGGGGCACCTCGCGGGCAACCGCTTCACCATCGAGATCCGGGGCTGCGACCCGGCGCGCGCCGCCGAGGCGCAGCGCACGCTCGACACCCTCGCCGCGACCGGATTCGCCAACCGCGCGGGCGAGCAGCGATTCGGCTCCACCGCGCGGAACCACCTCCTGGGCCGCGCCGACCTGCTCTCCGACGCCCGGCTAATGCTCGATCTCCTGCTGGGCCCGACGCACGAGCCGGGCCGCGCCGATGAGCAGGCGAGGCAGCGCTACGCCGAAGGGGACCATGACGGGGCCTTCGCGCTCTTCCCGCGCACCGCCCGGTCCGAACGGCAGGCGCTGCGGTCGCTCCGCGAGGGCGGGGGCCCCGAGGACGCCGTGCGCGCCATCGACATGACCCAGCGCCGATTCTGGGTCACCGCGTTCCAGTCGGCCGTCTTCAACCGCATCCTCGACCAGCGCATCGGGGAGGGTCGGCTCGCGACGCTCCGCGAGGGCGACCTGGCGATGAAGCAGCGCAACGGCGCTGTCTTCACCGTGGACGCCCAGACGATCGCCGACCCCGACACGCACACCAGGCTCGCCCAGCTTCGGATCTCCCCGACCGGGCCGATCTGGGGGACCGCGATGACGGAGGCGCAGGGCGCCACCGGCGAGGCCGAACGCGCGGCGCTGGAAGAAACCGGCGTGACGATCGAATACCTCGCGCAGTTCGAGCGGCGCACGCGTCAGCCCATCGCCGGCGCCCGGCGCGCGCTCCGCGCGCCGATGCTTGTTGATCGCGAGCCCCCCCGCGCCGAAGCCTTCACCGACGGGCGCGGCCCCGGCGTCCGCTGCGTCTTCGCCCTGCCGCGCGGCGCCTTCGCCACCGAGGTCATGCGCGAGGTCATGGGCGACGCATCAACCGGCGCGAATGACCACGGAGTCGATGACGATGCCTGAAGCGCCGGTCCGTGTGGTCTGTTTCGACCTGGGCGGCGTCGTCGTCCGCATCTGCAACAGCTGGGAGCAGGGCTGCGCCGCCGCGGGGCTCGACGTCCGGAGCGGGCCCGTCACACCCGACTCGATCGACGAGAAGACCCGCATCGTCCACGCCCTGACCACCGGCGCCATCGACGGGCCGGCGTTCTTCCGCACGCTCTCCGAGGGCGTCGGCGGGCTCTACTCACCCCAGGAGTTCGAGCGCGTCCACCGCGCGTGGATCCTCGGCGAGTACGAGGGCGTCCGTGACATCATCACCCGCCTGCGCGACCTGCCCTCGGCCACCGTCGCCTGTCTGAGCAACACAAACCACGTCCACTGGGACCAGCTCATGGGCCTCGACGGCGACCGCTACCCTGCATTCGACGCCCTGGAGCGCCGGCACGCCTCCCACCTCCTGCGCTGCGCCAAGCCCGACGAGCGGATCTACCGCGCGTTCGAACGCGAGATCGGCGCCCGGGGCGCCGAGGTCCTCTTCTTCGACGACAAGCGGGAGAACATCGACACCGCGCAGGCCATCGGCTGGCGCGCCCGGCGCATCGACCCCGGCGTCGAAACAGCGCCGCAGATCGCCGAGACGCTGCGCGGTTTCGGCGTCCTGTGAAGCGGACGCCGGGCGTCAGTTCACGTGCACGAGCCCGTTGAGCCTGCCGGGGCCGTCGATCTCCGACAGCCCGATGCGGATCGTCTCGCCCCGCATGGACTCGGCGTCGCCGTGGAAGAGGAGCCGGCGGATCGTGGACTCGCCCGGCGCCAGCTTGCTGACCGTCGCGGACTTCCGCACGCGCCCGGGCGCCGCCACGAACACCTCGATCGACTGCGGGCGGTCGCTCAGGTTCGTGATCTGCACCGTCACCAGCACGCGGTCCCGCTCCTTGTCCACCAGCACCGTCGGCTGCATGACCAGCTCGGTCAGCCCCACCTCCACGCTCGTGTGCAGCGTGATCCTCGGGTAGCTCTTGACCGCGGCGAGCTCCACGTCGAGCGTCACCGGCTTCGTCCCCGCGATCTCGCCCACGCCGAAGGAGACCTCCACCGGGAACCGTTGCTCGGCGCCCGGCGCGATGCTGAACCGGTGCACCCTCGGGTTGATCTTCCAGTCCTCGGGCTCGACCACCCGGAACCGCCCCGCGATGGACGTCGGGAACGGGTTCCGCATCACGATCTCCACCGTGTGCAGCGTCGCGCTCGAGCGGATCATCGCCGGCTCCACGCGGAACCCCGCCTGGAACAGCACCAGCCCGGGATCGACGCCCTCGATGAACACCGGCGAGTCCGTCAGCGACACCGTGTGCAGCCCGTCCGACACCCCGACCGGTGTTTCGTTCCCGTAGCAGTCCACCTCGGTGATGTCGCCGTCGCCGAGGTGGAGCCGGATCACCGCGCGTTCCGCGTCGGCGCCCTCGTTCCACGCCGCGATGGCGCAGCGCGAGCCGGTGGGGTCCACGAGGATCATCGCGCGCACACCCTCGGCGATCGGGAGCTCCCCTGCGAAAGTCCTGCCCCGCAGGTGGTCGCCCATCGTCCGCCACACCGCGAGCTCGGGCCAGGGGTCGATCTGCCCCGGGGCCTTCCCGCTGTGCGACCACGGCTGCGCCAGCGACAGGTGATGCGCCCCGGCGCTCCACGCCAGGATCGCCCGCTGCGCCAGCGCCACAGCCCCGGCGCGCAGCCCGTACCACTCGTGCGGGTGCGTCTCCAGCACGAACTCGAGGTCGTGCTCTTCGCCCTCGGCGTCGGGCCGCTGCCCGATCGTCCAGCGCTCGACAAGCGGCGCGATCGCCTCGTTGGGCGCCGCGATGGGGATCAGCACGCTGAACCCGTGCTCGCCGCGCAGGCCGTCGTCGATCTTCTGGTCGGCGTCCACCGGCAGGATCCACCGGGGCGTCGGCGCGTACCGCCGCAGCCGCTCCAGGCTCACCGCCAGCGCTTCGGCGACGCCTGGCGTCCAGACGATGTCGCGGTCCCCGTTGGCGCCGAGCCTCCACGCGTGGACGCGCTGCCCGAACCGCGCCACGAGCGGGTCCAGCGCGATCTCCCACAGCCGGTCCTTGCCCAGCAGGTCGATCAGCCGCCTCCCGACGAGCGACGCCGCCTCCCCATGCGCCGGGACATCGCGCAGCGCGAACGTCGTCTCCCGATCCTCGTCGAGCAGCCCGTCCACCGCCGGCTCGATCTCGCTGGCGATCGAGCGCGTGTTGCCCGTGCGCATCCACTCGTCCCACACCGTCAGCGTCACCGCCCGCGCGTCCACCCGGCGGGCGATCTCCGGCAGCAGCGCCGTCCGGTCAGGCGGCGTCTGCTCCGCGATCAACCCGGTCCAGCCCTCCTCGTCCACGAGGTCCGTCAGCGGGGGCAGCCAGCAGTACGACACGACCCCGTGCTGCAGGACCGCGCCGTCGGCGATGATGTCCAGCTCCGCCCGCCGCCACCCGTACCCCGAGGGCTCCGGCGACCAGAGAATCTCGCCGCCACCCGCGGGCGTCGAGATCGTGTCCCGCTGCACCACCGCGCCGGATTCGTCGGTCAGCGTCAGCTCCCCGACGAGCTCGTCCCCCGTCAGATCGCGCAGCAGGAAGCGGATCTCGGGCCGCTCCGGCGCCACGAACAGGTTTGTCGGCGTCCCCGACGCCACGTCAAGCCGCGGGATGTGCCGGACCGTGATGTCGTCGAACCACGCCGCGCCGGAGAGGTCCTCCAGGTCCACCCGGTGCGGCTCGACGAACGGCATCGCCGTCTCGTACCGGTCGCGGGGGAACTGCGCGGGCTGGAGCACCTCCAGGTCGATCTGGATCCACGCCGCGTTGTCGAAGTCCCCCGACAGCCGCGCCTCGACGCGCTCCCACCCCTCCTCCGAGGCGAGCAGCCCCGTGTCGCCCTCGCTGCCCTCGATGGGGTTCCCGTCGGCGTCGAGCAGGCGAGCCACGACCCTGGCGCGCGCCACGTTCAGCCCCCTCGTGCGCACGTACGCCTCGACCTGGTAGTCGCTTCCCGGGATCGCCGCGAGAACTCCGCTGACCAGCCGCGCGCTGACGCTGCCCCCGCTGGTCGGGAGCATGAACGATTCCTTCCCGCTGTGCGCGTACTCCTCGCTGAACGCGCTGCGGTTCCAGTTGGGGAACCCCGGCCTCTCGCGGACCCCCGGGATGTTGTGCGCCCGGATCCAGTGCATCGGCACCGGGTCGAGGTTGAACTCACGCTCCTCGAAGTCGAACACCCGCACGATCCGCCCCGACGCCTCGGGGCGATCGACCTGCGCCCGCGCGGCTCCTGTCAGCGCCATCGCGACCGACGCCGCCAGCCCCAGGAGTGTTCGCGCAGGGATGCCCATGACACCAGGAACATCGGCGAAAACCGCGCGATCACTGCATGTTGAACGGGAATCTCAGGGAACGACCGGCGCGCTGGCGCCCATCCCGGGGCCCAGGATCATCGCGTTGGACAGGATCCGCTCCGTCCCCCGCGTGGCCCCGCGGAAGTTGGGCTGTGTCGCGAAGCAGATCACCTGCCCGTTGCCGACCCGCTCGCGCGTCACGAACGCGCTGTTGGCGATCCGCGACGCCGCTTCCGGCCAGAGCAGGCCGCTCATCCGCAGCGTCAGGTCGGCGCCGGCGGGCAGTAGCGACCACCCCAGCCGCCTCGCCGGCGCATCGGGCGCCGGTGAGAGGTAGCCCATCCGCACCGGCGCCTCGACACCGTCGCCGGCCATCAGCGGATTGCCCACCTGGTACACCACCGGGACATAGCCAGCCAGACCGCACGTCATCCAGTGCTTCGGGTCGGTCCGACCGGCGAGGATCGCGCCCTGGGGCATGAACAGGCGGTCCCAGCCGTCCTGCCGCTTGAGCGTCTCCTCGTCGGGCCGTTCGAGGCTCGGCGCCTCCGCGTCCTCGTCGTCCTCATCGCCAGCCGGCGAGGCGTCCTCCCAGGGATACGCCGACGACGACGCCGTCGGATCGTGCGACCACACGCTCTCGACGTCCACCGTCTCCACCGTCGCGGCCCATTCGCGCAGCACGGCCAGCTCGTACTCGTCGAGGTCTCCGAGCGTCTCGGGCAGCAGCCTCGCGCCCGTCAGCTTCGCATCCTCGTTGGCGATCGCCTCCGACGATGAGCCGATCGTGATCAGCGTCCCGCCCGCTTCGACCCACGCGCGGAGCGACTCGCTCATGCCGCCGATGCTGGACCCACCGAACGCGTCCGGCGCCACGATCACGTTGAAGGGCCGCAGATCGCCGAACGAGGCGAACGACGAATCGAGATACGACGCCTCGATCCCCAGCCGCTGGTCGATGGTGAACCACGTCGCGCCGTAGCTGTAGGGGCTGAACTGCCCGCGTCCCAGCACGGCGATGCGAGGTCGCTCCAGCAGCTTGAAGTGCCCGCCGCCGAGGTCGGGGTTCTCGTTGCCCTCCCCGAGCCCGCTGTCGGCGCCGACGGCGAGCAGCGACAGGTCGGCGCAGACCTCGCTGACGCGCCGGACCAGCTCGCCGTCGAGGTCCCGGTTGTCGTCGCGCGCCACGACGATCGTCCCGCGGGGGAAGACCCTCCCGCTCCAGGTGAACTCGCGCTCGGCGGCGCGCACGCGCACGCCCGTCTGCATGAGCCGCCCCGCCGCCGCGAGCGAGTCATCGTCCGCCCCGTCGATCAGGTAGGCCACCCGTGCGTCGGGGCGATCCACACCGACGCTCGTGGGCGCGAAGCGCTCGGGGTCGAGCGGCTCCGCCACCCCCGGCAGCCCCGAGTCCAGCTCGTAAGCCTCCAGGTCGTGCAGCATCGTCGTGTTCCACGCCGTGATGTCGTACAGCTTCGACTCGCCGGTGCGGAGCAGCTCGCGCCGCTCGTCGGTGAGGAAGGCGCCGGACATCTGCGGATCGAACGCGAGCATCGCCGCCACCAGCGGCGCATCGGGCTGCCGGGTTCCGATCAGCAGCGTCCCCGCTGGCAGCTCCTTCCCGTCGGCGGCGCGCCCCAGCCGGTCGCGGCCCTTGCCGATGGTGAACGCCCGGCTCGCGGCGTTGACCTCGATGCCCTCCAGGTCCATCAGCTCCAGGAAGTTCAGCAGACGCGAGCGGTTGGCCCCGGGGACGATCGCCCAAGACATCTGCGGCGTCTCGCCCCGGCCGGTGACATTGCCACGCCGTTCCCGCAGGAACTCGCGCATCATCACCGCCTTGTTCTGCTGCAGCGAGCGGCAGTTGGCGAGCATCGACACGACGTTGTGGTGCACCGCCTCGGCGTAGGTGTTCAGCTGCCCGTTGGGCATCCGCACCGCGTCCTCCGTCCAGCCCGCCTGCTCGTAGAGGATCCCGACCGCGCCGCGGTAGCCCGCCCACGAGCTCGAGTACCCGGGGTACCACTCCTCGTTCCACTCGCCGGTGTAGTACGTCCACCCGAACCGGTCGAACGCCTGCGCCTGATCCCTGGCGAAGACGTCCCACCACTGCAGCCGCTTCGCGGGCAGGAACACGTTCACCGGCTCACGCGACGGCGAGAAGAGGTACGTGTCCAGCGGGCCCATCTCGTGCGCGTCGATGAAGATCAGCGGGCGCCACTCCCGCAGCGCCCGAAGCCGGGCGCGCGTCTCCGGGTTCACACCCAGGATCCAGTCGCGGTTGAGGTCGAACCCGTAATGGTTCGTCCGCCCCCACGGCCAGTAGCCGGTGTGCAGGAGCGACTGCGAGTCCACGCTCGGCGCCGCCGAGCGGTTCTCGGCGACCTGCTTGAGGTACCGGTCGCGCCCGTCGGGGTTCATCATCGGGTCGATCACGACGACCAGGTCGTTGAGCATGTCGGTGACGTCGCGGTCGAGGCACGCGGCGAGGTGGTACGCCGTCGCGACCGCGCCGTCGGCCGGGGACGTCTCGTCGCCGTGGATCGAGCACCCGAACCACGCGACGGCCGGGAGCCGGTCCACCAGCGCATCGATCTCCGATTCGGGCTCGTCGCGCGGATCCGCCAGCCGCGCCAGGTTCGCCTTGATCGCGTCGAGCCTGCGGATGTTCTCGGGGGAGGAGATCACAACGGCGATCGTCTCCCGCCCCTCGAAGGTCTCGCCCATCTGCACCAGCTCGACGCGGTTGCTCCACTGCGCCAGCGCGGTCATGCACTCGACGATCTGCGCGTGCGTCGCCGCGCGCGCGCCCTGCGGGAACCCCAGGATCGACTCGGGCGTCGGGACATCCGGGTCGTACTGCCCGCCGGGCAGGATCCGGCCCCCGTACACGACCCGCGCCTCCAGCGCGGGGTTCGGGTCCCTCGGGAGCTGCGCCGAGGCTGACGCCGCCGTGCCCAGGATCGTTGCGCCGAGAACGACCGAACGCCAGATTGAACGCATTTGCAGTGCTCCGGATGGGAATGGGGATCGCCGGGTGAACCGCAAGTGTCATCGCCCCGGCGCGGCGCCGCAAGTCGGCGCCCCATCACGGCTCAGCCGGTGAAGGTCCGACCTGAATCCGGGTCCATCAGCGCCCAGCCGTTGCGCTGGCACATCCGGCTGAGCACCGACCAGGCGATGTCCTCGTCCGTGATGCTGATCAGCGCCTGGAAGACCTCGTCCTTGTCGTCCACCATCGGGAACTCGATCGTGATCCCGGGGCCGTACGCCACCGTCCCGCCCTGCTCCTTCGAGCCGTCGGGCGAGGTGTTGAGCGCGGCCAGCGACTTGAGCAGATCGCGCTTGGTCCCCATCGACGACGCCGACTCGTCCTCCGAGGGGCTCTTGAGCAGGATGAGTTGTCGTCCGGATGGCAAGCGGCGGCGCTCCAGGGAAACGGATCAGGGGTTGAGGTGTGCGAGTATGGGCCGGGCGCCGGGCAGGGTCAATGCGCCGCCGTGGGGGGCGCCGGCTTGTCCCGTCGGCTCGCGGTGTATTCCTGAGCGTCCTGCGCGGACCTTGCGATGATCCGGTCCAGCGACGCCTGCGTCATCCAGGGCAGCTCCTCGAGCTTGGCCCGCAGCGAGCCGGGGAAGGGCCGGCCAGTCTTCTCGAACCTGGGCCTCGACTTCCACGCCCGGTGCATCCAGAGGTACTGCTCCGGCGCCTGCATCACCATCCGCTCGATCGACCGCCGGTACCGCGCCGTGATGTAGAACAGCGGGTCGGGTCGGTCCGCCCAGTCGTCCGGGGTGATGATGTCATCGACGCTGATGTGGTAACGCAACCCGCGCTCCCCGGGGACGCCCAGGCGCCGCGCGCCGCCGCAGATGATCGGGACCCCGAACTCCATCGCCAGCAGCCCGATGGACTTGTACGAGGAGGCGAGCCGGTCGAAGAAGGGAACGAACACCCCGCGGTCGCCGGCGTTCTGGTCGGCGATGAACGCGACCGACTCTCCCCGACGGAAGTACTCCGGGATCAGCCTGAACGCGCCGAACTTATCGATCAGCCCGAGCCCCCGGTACTGCCTCGTGCGGCGCAGCCACCGGTCCAGCGGCGCCAGGTCCAGCGGGCGGTACAGCGCGTGGATCGGGATCCCCAGCGACGCCACCCAGGCGCCGAGGATCTCCCAGTTCCCGCAGTGCCCCGTGATCAGGATCGCCGGCCTGTCGCTCAGGAGCCGGCCCACGGCGTCGCGCAGGTCGCCAACCTCAACGCGCGCCGCCCAGCCGTCGGGCGTGATCATCCTCGGCGTGCAGGCGACCTCCATCGCCAGGGTGATCAGGTGCCGGTACGCATCGACGGCGGTCCGCTCGATCTGCTCGTCGGACCACCCGGGGCTGACCCACCGCAGGTTCGCACGCGCCCGGTCGAGGCGTTTGCGATTGAAGGGCGCCTGCGCGAAGGCGCCGCCCGCGACGCGCGCCGTGCGCACGCTCGTCTCCAGCCCCGCGATGTTCACGCCGGCGGCGAGCGCGCGCACCGCGCCGTACACGAGCGGCTGCGACAGCAGCGCGCCGAGCTGCGAGGCGCGGCTTTGGGGTCTGCGCTTGCTCAAGGCGTGGCGATGGTACCGGATCGCCGGGGCGGATCAGCGGTCGGCGTAGAGCCCGGTCAGCGTGTAGAAGCGGTTCTCGTTGAGGACCGGGATCCCCGTCTGCGTCGCCGTCCGGAACAGCTCGTCGTACTTCTGCACGAGCTGCTGCTTGCGGATGTACTCCTGGATCAGCGGCAGCGGCGCGTCGGGGCTCGGCGCCGGGGGCAGCACCGGGCGGTCGCCCAGCACCAGGAAGTCCGTCCCGCCGGTCAGGTCGTCCTCGACCTTCCCGCCCCAGTCCCGCACCAGTGAGGCGATGGCGCCCCGCTCGGCGCTGGTGGGCTGCCCGTCGTGGTTGGCGTCGAAGTCGCCGAAGACGACGAAGGAGTATGTCTTGTCGGGGTCGTAGGCGGCGTTGGCGACGACGTCGCCCTCGACGACCGGCTGGCCCCTGGACTCCCGGACGATCCGGGCGCTGGACGTGCTGTCGCCGACGCGCGTCACCTCGATCGTCGCCTTGCCGGGGGGGAACTCCCCGTCGGCGTCGGGGCGGATGTCCGTCCCCGACCCGTACACCTCGAAGGTCATGCCCAGCACGACCCGCTGGTCCTTGCCCAGGTCGATGAACACCTGCCGGTCCGCGACCGAGGCCCCGACCACGCGCCCGTCCACGAGCGAGTGCTCGGGCAGCGGCTCGAGCCTGAAGTCGTCCTGCTGGGAGCGCAGCTCGTTGATCACCTGCTGCTGCAGCACGCTCTCCTGCTCGAGCTGCGCGATCCGGTCCTGGAGGTTCGACTCCCGCTCGGCGCTGCTCCGGCGGATCGTCTCGACGCGGTCGTTGTTCGAAGCGACAACGCTGCTGACGTTGGTCCCGTACTGGTCCACGTCCTCGCTCAGCCGCCCGATCTCGTCGTTGAGCGCCGAAATCGTCGAGCGGTGCTCGGCGGCGCGCGCGTTGTTGCGGTCCACCTCCGCCTGGAGGTCGTTCTGCGCGGCGTCGCGCGCCCGGTAGGCGTCCTCGAGACGCTGCTCGAGGGTCGTGATGTCCCGGTCGCGCTGGGCGAGCACCGCGAGCAGGGGCAGCGAGTCGGCGCCGCCGACGTCGGAGAGCTTCGTCTCCAGGTCGGTCAGCGTGTCCTCGTTGGCGCCGGTCACGCGGCGCATCGACTCGTCCATGGAGTGCATGAGGTACATGACCACGCTCTTGCGCTCGCCCCGGGCGAGGGCGTGGATGCGCTCGACGTCGTCGCGCTGCCGCTCGGATTCCGGGATGAAGTCGTCCAGCGATGTGTTCGCCAGTTCGAGGTCCGCCTGGGCCTTCTGCTTCTGGCCGTAGAACATGATCGCGAGGATGAACGCGGCCAGGAGGAGGACCCCCATGACGGTGATGGTGATGCCCATCCCGAGATTGCCGCTCGTGCGTGACGCCATGACAACTTGCTCCCGATGCCTTGCGCGTGTGGGGAACGCGACCAGATCCTGCCGTACACCACGATGATGGAGCCGGGACCCCGGCCCTGCACCGACCCAGCCCCGGCGAGGTCCCCACCGGGGCCGGAGCGCGCTCGACGCCGCCGCGGGGGGTCAACCCCGCCGGGCGTCGGTCCGGCAAGGATACGCACCCCCGAGGGGGCGGGTTCCGGGCCGGTCGCCGGCAAGTCTCGGGGGCCCGGCGGGCCCGGTCAACCCTCCTCGCGATGCCGAAACCAGGCCAGGGCGCCCCTATCCGGCCCCGGTCGGCATCAACCAGCTCTGGAAGAGGAAGGCGAGACCGAGGAACGCGGCAAACGCGGCGGTGTCGGTGAGCATCGTCAGGAAGATCGACGACGCCGTCGCCGGGTCCAGCCCGAGCCGGTCCATCAGCAGGGGGATCCCCGCGCCGATCAGGCACCCGACTGCCAGCGCCCCGGTCATCGCCCCCATCGCGACCAGCCCGACCCTGGGGTTCATCTCGAGCACGCCGGCGCTGGTCGAGACGTAGATGACCATCGCCATCGCCGCGCCGGTGACGAACCCGGTGGTGAGCCCGAGCAGGGTCTCGCGCACGAGCAGGGGCGCGACGCGCTCCTTGCTGACTTCGCCCAGGACGAGGCCGCGGAGCGTCACCGCCAGGCTCTGCTGGCCGGCGTTGCCCGCCTGATTGGCGATCATGGGCATGAGCACGGCGAGGATGGCGATCCGCCCGATCAGGTCCTCGAACTGGAAGACCACGACCGCCGCGACCGCCGCCGTGACGAGGTTCAGCAGCAGCCAGGGCAGCCTGGAGCGGATCTTCTTGCGCAGCGGCGAGTACACCGCCTCCCCGACGCCGGCGCCGACCTGCTTGTACGCGTCCTCGGTGTGCTCGGCGCGGATGATGTCCACGATGTCGTCGATGGTGACGACGCCCAGGAGCCGGTCGTCCGCGTCCACCACGGGGAGCGTGAAGTAGTCGTAGCGGTCGAAGATGCGGCCGACCTCCTCCTGGTCCACGTCGGGGCGCAGGACGGTGATCTCGCGCTGCATGATGTCGGCGACCTTCTCTCCGGGATCGGCCAGGAGCAGCGTGCGCAGCGCGATCACCCCTGTCAGCTTGCCCCCGATGCCGGTGCAGTACACGAAGTCCTTGACCATCTCGTCCCGGCGTTTGCGGATGAGCTCGATGGCCTGCGCAACGGTCCGCGTCTCGGGGACGCTGACGAACTCCGTCGTCATCAGGCCGCCGGCGGTCTCCGGGTCGTAATCGATGAGCTTGCCCAGCTCCCTGGGCAGGCGGTGCAGCAGCGCGTCGGTCCGCTCCTGCGGCAGCTCCTGGAGCAGGTCCGCCGCGTCGTCGGGCTCCATCAGCGCCAGGTACCGGGCCGCCTCGTCGATCGAGAAATCCGTGAACAGTGTCAGCGCGATCGGCAGCTGCATGTGCGCCAGCGCCTCGGCCGCCGCCTGGTCCTGCATCCGGTCGATGACCTCGATGGATTCCTCGGTGTCGAGGCGTTCGAGGGTGTCCGCGGCGTCGGGCGCGTCGAGCTCCTCGACGTGCCGCGCGACCTCCTCCGGGGGCGCTTCGGAGATCACCAGCGCCTCGATCCGATCCTCGTGCTCCTCGTGGGCGGTGGTGTCCTGGATGACCGTCTCGGCGGCGCCCGGGGCGTCGGTCGGGGCGTCACCGGGTTGTGGGCTGCGCTCGGTCATCGGCGTCCATGCTATCGCTGCGCACGATCCGGGGCCGGGCAGGTCCGATCGACACACGCCGGGCGGCGTGCGGGGCGCGTTTCTCGGACCCGTATTGAACGCTGAAATCGGCGCCGGTTGTGGCCGATAGTCCTGCCGGAAAAGACGCCCGACAGCGCACCGGAGGCCAACCCAATGCTGACCGTCAAGGAGATCATGTCGCGCCCGGTCGTCACCGTGGACATGGACGCCAGGTTGTCCGAGATCCGCGACGTCTTCGAGCGCGAGCGGTTCCACCACGTGCTGGTCGTCGATCACGACACGGTCGTCGGGATCATCTCCGACCGCGACCTGCTCAAGCGCCTGAGCCCCTTCGCCGGAAACAAGCTCAACGAGCGGAAGCAGGACGAGAACACGCTCAACCTCAAGGCGCACCAGATCATGACGCGCAACCCGGTCGCCGTGGGGCCGGACGATTCCGTCCAGTCCGCCGTGGACCTCATCCTCCGGCACAACTTCCGCAGCCTGCCGGTCGTTGACGAGCGGAAACGCCCCGTCGGGATCCTCTCGTGGAAGGACATCATCCGCTGGGGCTCCTTCCACGGCGTCTGGCGCGATCACGACGAGGTCGAGCCCACGCTCTTCGATCTCGACGGGATCGAGGAGTCCGAGGGCGGCGCCTGGGCCGCGTGACTTCACAAGGCCACCCGACAACTTGAGCCTCGCCCGCCGGTAGGATGACCCGACACCGAGCATCTACCGGAGCGCCCCGATCATGGCCATGTGCGAGATCCGCGAAACATTCGACTTCCCGCCCGACCGGGTCTTCGCCGAGTTCACCGACCTTCATCGCCTGACCGATCGCATCGAGTCGATCACCGGGATGGAGGTCCTCACCGACGGACCCTTCGGCGTTGGCACGCGTTGGCGCGAGACGCGGGTGATGTTCGGCAGGGAGCACACCGAGGAGATGTGGGTCGCCGAGTTCACGCCGGGCCGGGGCTACGCCGTGCTCGCCGAGTCCTGCGGCTGCCAGTACCGGACGGAGTTCACGTTCGCTCCCTCGGGCGCCGCCACCGAGGTCTCGATGCGCTTCAGCGCCAAGCCGCTGACGTTCATGGCGAAGGTCATGTCGCCGCTGGGGTTCCTCTTCTCCGGGATGATGAAGAAGGCCATGCGCAAGGATTTTGATGATCTCCGGCGGGCGCTGGCCGAGAGGGCCTGACAGGCCCCGTCCCCGGGCCGTCTTGTGTGGGTATCCTCCCTGACCTATCGAGGGGATCCCATGCAGACGATCATCGAGCCGTTCAAGATCAAGTCCGTCGAGCCGATCCGGATGACCACGCGCGACGAGCGCGAGCGGATCCTGCGCGAGGCGTCGTTCAACGTCTTCAAGGTCGCGGCGCGCGACGTCATCATCGACCTGCTGACCGACTCGGGCACCGGCGCGATGAGCAGCGAGCAGTGGGCCGCGATGATGCGCGCCGATGAGGCCTACGCCGGCGCCGACTCCTACTACCGCTTCCGCGACAGCGTCCGCGAGATCACCGGGTTCGACCACATCCTCCCGACGCACCAGGGCCGCGCGAGCGAGCGGATCCTCTTCCGTCTCGTGGGCAAACCCGGGCTGGTGATCCCCAACAACGCCCACTTCGACACGACCCGCGCCAACGTCGAGGACTCCGGCGCCGAGGCGGTGGACCTGCCCATCGAGGAGGCGAAGAACTCCTCGTCGAGCCACCCCTTCAAGGGCAACATGAACATCGCGGCGCTCGAGGCGCTGATCGACCGCGTGGGCGCCGACCGCATCCCGCTGGTCATGGTCACCGTGACGAACAACTCCGGGGGCGGCCAGCCGGTGAGCCTCGAAAACCTCCGCGCGGTCCGCAAGGTCTGCGACAGGCACAGGCTCCCGCTCTTCCTCGACGCCTGCCGCTTCGCCGAGAACGCCTGGTTCATCCGCAAGCGCGCGCCGGGCCAGCAGGATCGGACGGTGCGCGAGATCGTCCGCGAGATGTTTGATCTGGCCGACGGCGCGACGATCTCCGCCAAGAAGGACGGCCTCGTCAACATCGGCGGCGTCCTGCTGATGCGCGACGATGCGCTCTTCCAGAACGCCAGCACCACGCTCATCCTCACCGAGGGGTTCGTCACCTACGGCGGCCTGGCCGGACGCGACCTCGACGCCATGGCGCAGGGATTCCAGGAGGTCGTCGAGCACGACTACCTGTCGTACCGGGTCCGCTCGACGGAGTACCTGGGGATGAAGCTGCTCGAGGCGGGCATCCAGATCGTCGAGCCGCCGGGGGGCCACGCGATCTTCATCGACGCCGGGCATTTCTGCCCCCACATCCCAGCCGAGCAGTTCCCCGGTCAGGCGGTCGCCTGCGGCCTCTACCGCTACGGCGGCATCCGCGCCAGCGAGATCGGCAGCGTCATGTTCGGCGGCGAGGGCCGGCCGGCGCCCAACATGGAGCTCGTCCGCCTGGCGATCCCCAGACGGACGTACACGCAGAGCCACGTCGATTACGTCGTCGAGGCGACGATCGAGCTCTTCAAGGACCGGGAATCGCTCAAGGGCCTGAAGATCATCGAGCAGCCGCCCTCGCTGCGGCACTTCCAGGCGAGGTTCGCCGAAATCTGATCTCCCGGATCGCCGACTACTATGCATCATGGGATGCTGCTCAGGACCAAGACCCGGGATGCCGCGCGACATTGACGAAGGACCGAGCTGCGAGGACCTCGAACGCTTCGGCGGCGACGAGATCACCTGCCCCGAGTGCGGGGCCGAGGTGTACTACGACGCCACCTTCTGCCACGAGTGCGGGCACGTCATGGAGGAGAAGGCGACCGGGACGTCGAAAAAATGGATCGGCGTCGCCGCGCTGCTGGCGCTGATCGCCTTCGTCCTGGTCTTCGCGATCCGCTGACCTGATTCTTATCCAGAATCAATGTGTGCCATGGCCACGGCTTTGCGTGGCCATGTGTTCGTTGTGACCGGGAGACATGGCCACGCCGAGCCGTGGCCATGGCGCGCGGGATCGAGCAATCCGGATCAGAGCGAACCGATGTACTCCGCCAGCAGCCGCACACCCCAGCCGGTCGGGGTGTCCTTGGCGATCGTCCCCATCTCCGTCTCCGCGTCGGAGACGCCCGCGATGTCCAGGTGACACCACGGCGTCTTGTCGCTGACGAAGTACGACAGGAACGCGGCGCCCTGGATCGGGTGCGCCTTGCGGTTCGGGTTGCTGTTGACGATGTCCGCGCAGGGCGACTTCATCATCTCGCGGTAGGACTCGTCGTGCGGCAGGCGCCAGACGCGGTCGCCGGTGACTTTCGCGGCGCTCTCGATCTTGCCGCGCAGCTTGTCGTCCTCGCACCACATCCCGGCGAAGGTCGAGCCCAGCGCCGTGATCACGCCGCCGGTCAGCGTCGCCATGTCGATGATGCACGCCGGCTTCTCCTTCGCCTCCGCCCAGCACAGGCCGTCGGCGAGGACCAGGCGCCCCTCGGCGTCGGTGTTCGTCACTTCGACCGTGACGCCGTTGCGGAAGGTCAGCACGTCGTCGGGGCGGTACGCGTCCTCGGAGACGCTGTTCTCCGCCGCGACGAGCAGCCCCACCACCGGGAAGTTGGGCTTGATGACCGTCGCGATGGCGTGCATGGCCCCGAGCGTGTTCGCCCCGCCGCACATGTCGCCCTTCATCCCCGCCATGAAGTTGGTCGGCTTGAGCGAGAGCCCGCCGGTGTCGTAGGTGATCGTCTTGCCCAGCAGCACTACCGGCCTGGCGCCGGCCTTGGCTTTCTTGGGCTTGTACTCGATGCGGATCAGGCACGGCGGGTTCTCCGACGCCTTGCCCACGTTGAGGTGCCCCTCCATCTTCTCTTTGACCAGCTCGGCGCCCCGGACCACGCGCACGCTCAGCGTGTCGATGCCCCGCGCCAGCTTCTGCGCCTCGCCCGCCATCCAGTTGGGGGTGGCGATGTTGGGCGGGGTGAACCCCCAGCGGCGCGCGTTGTTAACGGACTCCGCCAGCGCCAGTCCCCGCCGGATCGACGCCGCCGGCGCCGACTTGCTCGGGCGCAGCGTGATCGTCGGCCATTGGGACTTCGGCGTCGCGCTGCCCTTGAACTGGTTCGTGTCGAATGTCAGGAGCCCGAACGCCTCGCCGATGCTCTGCCCGGCGCGCTCCGCATCGATCTTCCCCGCGGCCAGCGCGCCGTCGAGCTCGAACCGGGCGTCCTTCTCCTTCGCCGACGCCAGGCGCTTTGCGGCCTGCTGCACCGCCTTGTGCAGCGCGTGGTGGTCGAAGCCGTCCTTCTTGCCGAGGCCCAGCACGAGCACCCGCGCCGCAGGCGCGCCGCCGGCCGGGAAGCACTCGACGACGCTGCCCGGCGCGCCCGTGCACTCGCCGCGCTTGCAGGCGGCGGCGATCGCGCCGGCCGTGTCGAGCTTCTTCGCGCCGGCGTCGAGCCCCGAGGGACCCTTCTCGCCCTGGAACACCCCGACCACCAGCGCGGCGGGTCTGGCGCCCCCCTCGGCTCCGACACGGACAGATTTCAGCATGTCACTCCGCTCCTTCGTGATTGATCAGCAGTCGGGGGGATCCCGCGTGCGGCCCCGGGATTCATCGCCCGGCGAGTGTACCGGGCGAACGCTACGCTTGTCGCGATCATGCCCGACGACACGCCGAACCGGCCGCCGATCCACCGCGACGCGCTGCACGCGCCGTGGCGGGATCGGTACATGAAGCAGCTCTCGAGCGACCTGCAGAGCAAGCGGGACGCCGCCAGGCAGGGGATCGACAACGCCCCCGCGGACACCTTCCTCGGCCAGTATTGGGCCAACCCGGAACAGGACGACCGCAACCACGTCATCGCCAGGGTGGATCAGAACGAGCCGGGCGAGGTGGGGGGGATGATCCTGCTCAACCGCTACCCCTACGCCAACGGGCACCTGCTCGTCGCGCTCGGCTGCGCCCGCGAGAGGCTGACCGACTACACCCCCGCGCAGCGGGCCGCGCTGTGGGCGCTCGTCGATCGCGCGGTCGAGCTGGTCGAGACCGCGCTGTGCCCCCAGGGCGTGAACATCGGCGTCAACCAGGGCCGGGCCGCCGGCGCGGGAGTCCCGATGCACCTGCACACCCACGTCGTCCCGCGCTGGCTGGGCGACGTGAACTTCATCGACACCGTCGCCAACATCCGCGTCATCCCCTCGGCGCTGGACGTGATGGCGCAGCGCTACCGCGAGGCCTGGGCCCGGCTCAACGGTTGACCGGATTCAGGAGTTCGGATTCAGGAGTTCGGAGTCATGCCGCGAGCCGGCGGCCGTACTCGACCCCGACGCGGTACCCCCGCTCCGTCGCGACGCAGCGGACCACGCGTCCCGACTTCCACGGCGCCGACGCGGGGCCGATGCGCACCTCGACCATCGTCCCGGGAGAGAGCGGCGCCTCCGACCGGAACCCGGCGCCGGTGATGCTCTCGTCGATCAGCTTCAGCTCGAGCTTCGGCTCGATCAGCGCCTCGGGGGGCCCCATCCGCACCGCCTCGACCTGACCGATCGTCTCGAAGCGGTGCGACTGTCGGCGCTCGAAGCGCAAGGTCTCGATCCCCGCCGCGGCATCGTCCATGGGTTGCAGCGTGTCGATCGGGTCGGGCTGAATGTTGTTCGCGGGCATCGGATCGCTCCGTGGTGGTTGACGCCGGCGGGCATCCGCCGGTCGCGTCAGCGCCACGGTTATCGACCCGTGCCGGGGCGGACTTCATCCCGCGCCCGCGGTTGGTCAGCCCTTTTTCCTGGCGCTCGTGATCGCGCCCATCCGCTTGGCGACCCGGAACGCCATCTCCAGCGACTGCTGGTAGTTGAGCCTCGGATCGCACAGCGTCGCGTAGTTCCGGCTCAGATCCGCCTCCGTGACGCCGGATCCGCCGCCGACGCACTCGGTCACGTCCTCGCCCGTCAGCTCGAAGTGGATCCCCCCAAGCCAGGTCCCCTGCGCCTCGTGGATGTCGAAGGAGGCCTCGATCTCGGCGAGGATCGCGTCAAAGCTGCGCGTCTTGGTGCCGTCGGCGGCCTTCATCCCGTTGCCGTGCATCGGGTCGCAGACCCACAGCACCGCCCGGCCCTCGCGCCGCACGCGCTCGACCAGCGGGGGGAGCGCCGAGGCGACGTTCCCCGCTCCCATCCTGGCGATCAGCAGCAGCTTGCCCGGCTCGTCCCCCGGGTTGAGCGCATCGACCAGGCGGATCAGCTCGTCGCCGGTGATCGTCGGGCCCACCTTCACGCCCACCGGGTTGACGATCCCCCGGAAGTACTCGACGTGGGCGCCGTCCACGCCGCGCGTGCGCTCACCGATCCACGGCAGGTGGGTGGTGAGGTTGTAGAAGCCCTCGCGGCGGGGGACGCTGCGCGTCTGCGCTGATTCGTAGAGCAGGTTCAGCCCCTCGTGGCTCGTGAAGAACTCGGCGCGCGTCAGGTCCTCGACCCTCGTCTCGCCCATCGCCTCCATGAACTCAAGCGCCTCGGCCAGCCCCCGGCTCGCGGCCAGGTACTCCTCCCGCAGCGCCGGCGCCAGGTCGTCGTGGTGCACGAAGCTCAGGTCCCAGTACTCCGGGTGGTGCAGGTCGGCGAAGCCGCCCTCGGTCAGCGCCCGGATGAAGTTCAGCGTCATCGCCGCGTGCTGGTAGCCCCGGACCATCAGGTGCGGGTCGGTGCGGCGCGCTTCGGTCGTGCGTTCGACGCGGTTGATCAGGTCCCCGAAGTAGCTGGGCAGCGTGACCTCCCGCCCCTCGTCGTCGAGGAACGACTCCGTGGGGCTGGACCGGGGCTTGGCGTACTGCCCGGCCAGGCGCCCGACCCGGACGATCGGCAGCTTCGCCCCGTGGACGAGCACCAGCGACATCTGGAGCAGGATCTTGAGCTTGTTGGTGATGACCGAGGGCCGGCAGTCGTCGAGGGTCTCGGCGCAGTCGCCGCCCTGGAGCAGGAAACGCTCCCCGCGCTGCGCCTCGGCCAGGAACTCTTTCAGCCGTTCGATCTCCCACGACGTGACCAGCGGCGGGAGCGTCGCGAGCTTGGCGACGGCGCGCTCAACCGCGGCGCGGTCCTCATAGACGACCTGGTGCGCCGCGAGCTTCGATTTCCAGCTTGTGGTGGACCAATTGGCGGGGCTGGCGCTCAACGATGCGTCTCCGGATCCGTGCGTTTCACCGAAAGTTCTCGGCTGTCTTCGGGTGTTGCGCCGGTTCGGAACAGTATTGACCGGGCGCTGCGGCGTCGTCTGACGACTCCAGCGCAATTTCATTTTTTTTTCCTCACTTTGTGATTTGATTTACAGGGGACGGTGCGGCGACGCCGATTGCCCCTCGCGTTGGGCGATCCTGCAAACGGGACGCCCGGCGAAGGACCGAGTGTCGGCCCCGCTGTCTGGGGCCGGTCGAATCAGCGTCAGGATCGACCCCCGCGTGTGCGGGTTGGACCGACCGGCGAGAACCAGCACCACGGGAGCATCCACGATGCCGACCAAACGAACTTCGAGCCGTGCCACGACCACGGCCAGCAGGCGTCGCAAGGCCACCACCGGCCGCAAGCGCGTCGCCTCCAGCAAGACCACCGCCCGCAAGAGCCCGGCGAAGAAGCGGACCACCGCCCGCAAGACCACGGCCAAGCGCAAGACCACCGCCCGCAAGCCGGTCGCGAAGAAGACGACCGCCCGCCGCAAGAAGGCGACCGCCCGCAAGAGCCCCGTCCGCAAGACGACGGCCCGCAAGACCACCGCCCGCAAGAGCCCGGCGAAGAAGCGGACCACCGCCCGCAAGTCGGCGGCGAGCAAGACCGTCGCCCGCAAGACGACCGCCCGCCGCAAGAAGGCGACCGCCCGCAAGAGCCCCGTCCGCAAGGCGACGGCCCGCAAGACCACCGCTCGCAAGAGCCCGGCGAAGAAGCGGACCACCGCCCGCAAGCCCGCTGCCCGCAAGACGACCGCCAGGCGCCGCGTCTCGACGACCGCCAAGCGCAAGTCCACCACCGCCGGCAAGCGCGTCGCGACCCGCAAGCCCGCCCGCCGCAAGGCGACGGCCCGCAAGACGACGGCTGGCAAGACCGTCGCTCGCAAGACGACCGCCAGGCGCAAGAGCACTGCCCGCAAGCCCGTCGCCCGCAAGACGACCGCCCGCAAGACCACTGCCCGCAAGAGCCCGGTCCGCAAGGCCTCGTCGGTGAAGCGCACGACCGCCTCGCGTTCGACCGCTGCCCGTCGCAAGACGTCGGCCGCCCGTCGTCGCAGCAGCGGCGCCAACCTCCGCCTCGTCGGTTCCACCAGCAGCAAGCGCCGCGCCTCGACGACCCGCCGCAAGCCGGTCGCCTCGCGCCGCCGCCGCGCCGCCTGACCGACCCGGCTTCCGCAGGGACACAGCTCCTGTCGAAAAAACAACGGCCGCGCCGACGTGAGTCGCCGCGGCCGTTTGTTTTTCGGACCCCTCCTCCGACCGCTCTGGCAGCCTGATTGCGTGGGGAAGCGTGGTTCCAGGACGGATCGATTCCCGGACGGCCGGGCGCCGGCTCCGGGGGCGGTCGATTGCGCATCCGGACGTGTAGTTCGCGCCAAGTTTGCGCTCGGATCGGCCGATACAAACCGTGCGCCGCGGCCCCGGAATCCAGCCGGTCACGCCGCCGCGCCGACTTCAACCGGCGCCCAGGCGCCGGCGAGGAGCGTCCCAGCAATGCCCAGACAACGTCACATCAACCCGACGAGCGCACCCGCCAACACGGAGGCGGTGCGCGAGGCCAGGGCGATCTACCACCGCGTGCTCACGGGCTGGGCGCACGACGTGCTCACCCTCCGCCGGGACGGCCTCGACCGGCCCTCTCTCCGCGGGTGGGGCGACACGCTCCCGGTGACGCCGGGACGCAAGGCGGCATAAGCCAGGATCCCCAAGCGGTCGCCGAACCGGCGACGCATCTTCAGAGACGGAGGCGACGGGATGGGCGGCATCTCTTCCAGCACCGGGTTGTTCAGCGGCATCGACACGGCCTCGCTCATCGAGCAGCTGCTCGCGATCGACGCCCGGCCCAAGCAGCTCGCGCAGAACCGCGTCGCGGAGCTCCAGACCCAGCAGACCGCGTTCCTGGACATCAACTCCAGGCTCCTGGCGCTCAAGTCCGCCGCGGCCAAGTTCAACTCGAACAAGGTCTTCGACGCCACCCGCGCCAGCAGCTCCAACACCGACGCGCTCACCGCCACCGCCAGCGACAACGCCACGCTCGGCTCCTTCAACTTCACCGTCAGCCGCCTCGTCAGCACCCACCAGCTCATCTCACGCCGCTTCGCCGACGACAACACCTCCGGGCAGGGCGCCACCGAGTTCACCTTCGAGATCGGCAAAGGCTCGCTCACCTCCGACACCAACCTCGCCGACCTCAACGGCGGCGAGGGGATCAAGCGCGGCAAGATCAAGATCACCGACTCCTCGGGCGCCTCCGCCGTCATCGACCTCTCACGGGCCGTCACCGTCGAGGATGTCCTCGACGCCGTCAACTCCAGCGGCGACATCAGCGTCCAGGCCTCCGCCGACGGGCACGGGATCAAGTTCACCGACGCCGCGGGCGGCGCCGGCGCCTTCACCATCGCCGAGGTCGCCAACGGGACCACCGCCGAGACACTCGGGATCAAGCAGAGCGTCGCCGCCGGCGCCACCATCGCGTCCGGCGACATCCTCTACCTCTCCGAGAACACCTCGCTGAGCGTCATCAACGACGGCGCGGGCGTCTCCTTCGGGCCCGGCGGCGCCGCCGCCACCCCGGACTTCGCCCTCGTGTACAACGACGGCTCCGGCGACGTCACCTACAACATCAACCTCGGCGAGATCGGCGAGACCGTTGACGGCGACTACTCCGTCACCGGCACCCCCGTCGTCACCATCAAGGACCTGAAAAACCGGATCGAGACCCTCTCCGACGGCAATCTCACTGTCTCCATCACCCCCGACGGGCGCGGCCTGTCCATCGACGCGGTGGACGGGACCAGCGACGTCACGATCACGCCCCCGTCGTCCGGACGCACCACCCACCAGCAGCTCGGGTTCACCGACAACCAGACCGGCGCCGGGAGCATCGCCTCCACGCGCCTCCTCGCCGGCGTCAACTCCGTCCTCGCCGCGAACCTCAACGGCGGCAGCGGCGTCGGCGACGGCACGATCGACTTCACGACCAACGACCTCACCAGCTTCTCGGTGAACGTCAGCGCCACCGACTCCGTCGCCGAGATCCTCGACAAGATCAACACCGCCGGCGCCGGGGCGGTCACCGCCTCGATCAACAGCTCCGGCAACGGCGTCCGGATCATCGACAACACCGGCGGCGCCGGCGGGCTGACCATCGCCGACTCCGTCGGGACCGCCGCGGCAAACCTCGGCATCGAGGCCGCCGCCAACGCCGACGGCGACATCGACTCCGGCAACCTGCAGTTCCGCTACATCAGCCGAGGCACCCTGCTCAGCAGCCTCAACAACGGCGCGGGCATCGGGACCGGCTCGTTCCGCATCACCGACGCCGACGGCGCGAGCGCCACCGTCAACATCGACGACGACCTCCGCACCATCGGCGACCTCATCAGCCGCATCAACAGCCGGCCTATCAACGTCACCGCGCGCGTCAACGACAACGGCGACGGCATCATCCTCGAGGACTCCTCCGCCTCCGCGAGCCCGCAGGCCCTGAAGGTCGAGGAGATCTCCGGCGGCGTCGCCAAGAAGCTCAACCTCCTCAAGACCGCCGACTTCAGCTCCGGCGACCCCGTCTCCGACAACGTCATCGACGGCTCCTTCGAGCGGTCCGTCGCGTTCGAGGCCACCGACACACTCCGACAGATCGCCGACAAGATCAACGCCGCCGGCGTCGGCGTGGACGCCACAATCATCAACGACGGCGTCGGCGCCTCGCCCTACCGCCTCATCCTCACGTCCGAGACCACCGGCTCCGTCGGGCGCCTGCTCATCGACACCAAGGGCTTCGATCTCGGCGCCACCACGCTCTCGCAGGCGCAGGACGCCGTGGTCTTCTTCGGCTCCGACGACCCCGCCGACGCCGTGCTCATCACCAGCAGCTCCAACACGCTCGACAGCGTCGTCAACGGGCTGACGCTCGACCTCAACAACACCACCGACGAGCCGGTCGAGGTCACCGTCTCGCGCAACGTCACGTCGATCGAGGAGTCCCTCTCCGGATTCGTGGACGCGGTCAACGCGGTCTTCGACCGGCTCGACTTCCACGAGCGCTACGACGCGGACACCGGCGACAAGGGCGCCCTCTTCGGCGATTCCACCGTCTCCAACCTCCGCCGGACCATCCTGCGCACCGTCTCCGGCAAGCCCCTGGGCACGACCGGGCAGTTCGAGTACCTGTTCCAGATCGGGATCTCCGTCGGCTCGGGGGGCCAGCTCGAGTTCGACAAGGACAGGTTCCGCGACGCCTACGAGCAGGACCCCGCCGCCGTCGAGGACCTCGTCGCCGCCTTCCAGCTCGGCGACCGGGAGCCGACCGAGGTCATCCCGGGCTCGGGCATCACGACCCCGGCGACCGAGGATGTGTACCTCCGGCAGGGCATCGCCGAGCTCGTCGAGACCCTGATCGACGACCTGACCAACTCGGTGGACGGGACGCTGACGCGCAAAAACCAGACGTACGACAACCAGATCAAGCTCCAGAACGACCGGATCGTCCAGTTCGACCGGATCCTGGACAACAAGCGGACCCGGCTCCAGCAGCAGTTCCTCGCGATGGAGCAGGCCCTGGCCAGCCTCAACAGCCAGCAGCAGGCGCTGGGCTCGCTCACCGCCAGGCTCGGCTAACCCGACCGCCCGGCCGGCGCTCAAGCCGGGGCGGTCGCCGTTCGATAATCAGGGCGATGAGCACCGACATCAACAATCAGTACCTCCGGACCAAGGTCCTCTCCGCGAGCCCCGAGGAGCTCCGGCTGCTGCTCATCGAGGGCGCCATCCGCTTCGCCCGGACGGGACGCGAGGGGCTCATCGAGAAGAACTACGAGAAGAGCTTCGAGAACATCAGCCAGAGCAAAGCCATCGTCATGGAGCTGCTCAACGCGCTGGATTCGAAGCACGACCCGGACCTCTGCAGGAAGCTCAGCGGGCTCTACGTGTACATGTTCCGCCTGCTGACCGACGCGAACATCCAGCACGAACTCGACCCCCTCGACGAGGCGATCAAGCTCCTCGAGTACGACCGGGACACCTGGAAGCTGCTGATGGACAGGCTCGCCGAGGAGCGTGCTTCCGGCGCCCGGCATCCCGCCCCCGTCAGCACGGCGCCCACCGTCAGCGCCGCCGCCGAGGCCTACACCCCGCTCTCGATCGAGGGCTGAACCTCAACGGACCAGCTCGGCGGCCAGCCCCTCGAAGGCGAGCGCCAGCTGCACGTTCGCGCCGATGCGCCGCCTCGTGCGCTCCACCGCCTCGATCGCGTTGATCGCCCGGCCCGTGTCGCGCCCGGCCGCCGCAGCTTCGCGCAGCGAACGCCGGGCCCGGTCCGCGATCAGCCCCAGCGCCTTGACCGCGGCCGTGTCGTTGGCGGCGCGCTTGCTCGCGTTGGGATTCGCCTTGACGTAGCCGCCCGCCCATCCCTCGACCAGGTCCTTGATCGTCGGCGCCAGGTCGGGGTCGAACTCTCCGCGGTCGGCCCGCGCGAGCATCGGCTCCAGCCGCTGCGCCCACGAATGAAGATCGCACCCGACCGCCTCAATCAGCGCGCCCGGCGACCCCTCGCTGGTGTCGATCAGCCAGCCGATCTCCTCGGCGCTCAGCGTCAGCCCGCTCCGCTGGATGACCCAGCGCCGCATCTGCTCGTCGTCCAGCGGCGTGAACGCAACGCGCTGGCACCGGCTGCGGATCGTCGGCGCCAGCCCCTCCTCGGCGCTGGTGACGAGGATGATCACCGTTCCCGGGGGCGGCTCCTCCAGCGTCTTGAGCAGCGCGTCCTGCGACACGCGCTTGAGCAGCTCCGCCTCGTCCACCAGGAACGCCTTGCCGATGAGCGAGCCCGTCTTCCGCACCGCGGACAGTTTCGCGATGTCGAGAAGCCTCGTGCGCACGACATCCACAGCGATGTTCGTCTGCTTGCCGTCGCGGACCTGCTTCTCATCGGAGTAGATCGCCAGCTCCTTGCGGATCACGTGCAGGTCGGGGTGCGCATCGCCGGCGATCAGCCGCTGCGTCTCGCTCTCCGGGTCCGGCTCGTGCTCGCCCATCAGGTTCGGCGCCGTCGTCGGGTCCAGCAGCGCCGACGCGAACGCCATCGCCGTCGTGAACTTCCCGACGCCCCGGGGCCCCGAGAAGATCCACGCGTGGTGCACCCGCCCCGACGCGATCGCGCTCCGCAGCACGCCCAGCGCGTGCCCCTGACCGACGATGTCGCGCAGCGCCACGGCCCCGGTTGTGTCGGCGGCGGCGCTCACGCGTCGCCCCGCAGCCACCGGAGCGTCTCGGGGATCCCCTGCTCGTAGGGCGTCGCCTCGCCGCCGAAGAGATCGCGGAACCGGCTGTCGTCGAAGACCGCCGGCGAGCGGTAGATCGGCGCCACCGGCTTGAAGGACCGCGCCTCCTTGTTGAGGAGGGCGCCCAGCGTCAGCTTCAGAGGGCTCACCTCCCGGAACACGGGCTGGCAGCCCAGCAGGCGCCCGGCGATCTGCGCGATCTTCGCCGCGCTGATCCCGCCCGCGCCGCCGATGACGAACCGCTCCCCCTCGGCGCCCTCGCGCAGCGCCAGATCAACCAGCGGCTTGCCCAGGTCGGGGACGTACACGTACTCGCGCAGATCGCCCAGGGGCTGGAACCACATCGCGGGCTTGCCGCTCGCGATCGCCTCCAGCGCGTTCATCAGCACGCCGTGCGTCCCCGGGCCGTAGAAGTCCGGCAGCACCGCGACGCGCGCGCCGGCGCCGAGCAGGATCCGCTCCTGCTCCAGCCGGGCGCCGCCGAACTGGTCCGACGGCCGCCGCTCCGTCTGCTCGTTGATCGGGCACGCCGCCCCGGCGCCGTACGACCAGTACCCGCTGACCAGCACGCACGCGGCGCCGGTCGAGCGCATCGCCTGCGCCGTCACCCGCCCGAGCTCGACGTGGTCGGTGTACCGCTCCATCGGGAGCCCGACGCACTGGAAGATCACGTCGCAGCCGTCGGCGGCGTGCGTGGCCATCTCCGCGTCGAACAGGTCCGCCGTGACGCGCTCGGCGCCCGTGTGCCCGAAGTCGCGCTCCAGGTGCGTCGCGCTGCGCGAGACCACGCGCAGCGCGATCTCCCGGTCCAGCAGCGCCTGCGCGATGACCCTCCCCGTCGCGCCCGTCGCGCCGAAGATCACCGCCTTGCGTCCTTCCATCATCGGTCCCCTCCACTCCCCCGGGGATCTGGGAGCGGCGACATCCTACAGCGACTCGCCGCCCGGCTCAGCACGCAGCTCCCGCAGCGCCGAGGCCAGCCGCTCGTACTCCCAGGGGGCGTTGTACACGTGGGCGCTGATCCGCAGGACCCGCCGGGGCGGCGCCGGCCACGGGATCACCGGGACCTGCACGCCGAACCGCTCGATCAGCGCGTCCTGGAGCGGGTCCTCGTACAGGGGGCTGCTCGGAGGACGGCCCGTCGCGCTGTCGGCGACTGGGATCGTCGCGATGGAGCCGACCATATTTTCCGGCGCCGGCGGATCGATCCCCAGCGCCCCGCACAGCACGCGCCGACCCTCGAGCGCCAGCGCCCGGTTCCGCCGGCGCACCTCGGCCCAGCCCCCGTCGATCAGCTCCTCGAAGAACCCGATCGCCGCGGGGATCGACAGCGCCGCCGAGTGATCCGCCGTCCCCGTCCAGTCCGCCTCGACGCGGAACCGCGATCGATCTGTCCGCGGCGAGTTGGCGCCGTGACTGATCGCCAGAGGCCGGACCCGATCCTGCCAGTCCTTCCGGACATGCAGGAACGCCGACCCCTTGGGGCAGCACATCCACTTGTGGCAGTTGCCCGCGCTGAACGCCGCGCCCAGCCCGCCGAGATCGACGTCCACCATCCCCGGCGCGTGCGCGCCGTCAACGAAGGTCTCGACGCCCCGCTCGCGCAGCGCACCGACGATCCGCATGATGGGCAGCACCAGCGCCGTGGCGCTGGTGACCCAGTCGATCAGCGCGTAGCGCGTCCGGTCGGTGACGCACGCGAGGACCGCCTCCACCGCCTCCTCGGGCGAGGCGATCGGGAACGGGATCGCCGCCCGGACGACCCGCGCCCCCGTGCGCTCGGCGGTGAAGTTCAGCACGTTGTTGCAGGCGTTGTACTCGTGCGTCGTCGTCAGCAGCTCGTCGCCGGGCTCGATCGGGAGCGAGCGGAAGACCGTGTTGACCGCCGCCGTGGTGTTGGGCACGAGGCACAGGTCGTCCGCGTCCGCGCCGACGAAGGCGCCCAGCGCCGCGCGAGTCGCGTCGAACAATCCCTCGAGATCGCGCACGAAGAACCGCACCGGCTCGCGCTCCATCCGCGACCGCCACCCCGCCTGCGCGTTGAGCACCGCTTTCGGGCAGGCGCCGAACGAGCCGTGGTTGAGGAACGCGATGTCCGGATCGAGCGTCCAGTGCCTCCGCAGCGGGTTGTCGGTCCGGGTCGCCGTCGGCATGCGCACAGGCTAGCTCAGCCCGAGACGTCGATCGACCGGCCCAGCGCCACGCCCGTCGCCGCGGCGTTCGCGTCGGCGGGATGCGTGTAGAAGGGCCGCGCCGGCGCCTTGGGCATCGCTGTCCCGTCCTCGGCGAACGAGATCGACCCCGGGACGACCCGCGCGACGAGGCTCGCAACGCCCGACGGCTTCGCCGGCGCGATCCGCGCGATCGAATCCGTCTGGGAGGCGCCGTCAGTCGGCGTCACCTTCGCCGCGGGCGCCTGAGCGCGCACGCCGTACGCTCTGGCGATGTGCGGCGGAAAGATGGCGGGGGTGATCTTCATCAGCGACGAAAGGGTAGGCCTGGGTCAAGGCATGCGTCGGACGGCATTGTCCGGATCGGGTTATTGTCGATGACCGCTTGAGATTCCCGATGCGCCATGGCACACAAAGCCTGCACTGCAGCGATGTCATCGACATGAACAGATAGAAGAACCCGCGCCTTCGCCCCGCTCAGACTCGGCGTCCGGTCTGCCTCCCTCTCCCTCTGGGAGAGGGCCGGGGAGAGGGGCGATTGGAACAACAATCGAACGGATGCGGCTGCAGTTCGATGCGCGCGAGATCAACGATTTGATGTGTTTGACGCGATCGCTCCGCGCGTCCCCCCTCCCGGTTCGCTGCGCTCACCACCCTCTCCAGAGAGGGAGAGGGGGCCCAATGCGGGCGAGAGGACTCGAACCTCCACGTCCTTCCGGACACGGGAACCTAAATCCCGCGCGTCTGCCAGTTCCGCCACGCCCGCGGCTTCCTTTCCGGTACGATAGGTGAATCCCGGGGACCCGGATTCGGAAGAACCCGGAGGCATCCCCACCCTCCACCCAAGGCCCCGCGCATGCGATTCCGAGACTCTCTCGCCGTCAATGTCAGCCCCATCTTCCTCCGCCTCGTCCTGGCGGCGACGTTCCTCTGGGCCGGCTACGGCAAGGTCTTTGTCAAGGGCGACTACACGCCGCAGGAGATCGCGACGCTCGAATCCATGGGCGCCGCGCCGGCCGACGAGGCTTCCCAGCCCAACATGGAGGTCATCGAGCCCGGCGCCACGACCCCCGAGGCGCCCATCCCCGACCCGGCGCAGCAGGGCGCGGACCAACCAGCCAGCGGCGATCCGCAGGCCGTCGCCGAGCCCGCCTACCGCGTCATCACCGTGCAGGACGAGGGCGAGTTCACCGATGCGCAGAACCCTGATGCCGCCGTTGATGACGAAGCAGCAGCCGCGCCCGCCGAGGCCGCGCCGCAGCAGCAGCGCCTCCAGCTCTACCGCGTCGCGCTGCTGATCCACGAGACGAAGCTCCTCCCCGGCTTCCTTTCCGAGGGCGCGTGGCCGGTGCGCCTCGCGTGGATCGCCGCGCTCACCGAGCTGCTCGGCGGCGCCTTCGTGCTGGTGGGCCTGCTGACGCGGCTCAGCGCGCTGGGGCTGGCGATCACGATGCTGACGGCGCTGTGGCTGACGGGCATCGGGTCGGTGCTCGTGTATCAGGCGCCGTCCTCGTACGGGTTCCTCCCGAAGTACGATGCGCAGAACCCCATGGCGTGGATGGTCATGCTGTGGCAGTTCGCGCTGCTCGGCGCCGCGCTGGCGCTGCTCTTTTCCGGGCCCGGCGCCCTGAGCGTCGATCGATTCCTGATCGGCCGCAGAGCAGCCCGGCACACCCAGCCGCAGCGCAAACCCCGCAGCGCAAACCGCCGCCCGGACCTCGGCCCCGAAGACGACGACGACTGAACAGGCCCACCGATGCCCCGCGCCGCGTCACGAGCCAGCGAAACCTCCCCCGGCGGCGCCCCGGCGCGCCGGGCGCTGCCCTGGATCGCCTCCATCGCGCTGCACGCGGCCCTGATCGTCGGCGCCGGGTTCGTCGTCTGGCGCATCGCCGCGCCGCCCGATGACCCGCCCGCGACCGCGATCAGCTTCGACGCCCCGTCCTACAACCCGACGCACATCCCCGACGAGCAGCTCACCGAGGAGCGCGACGCCGAGGCGGAGCAGGCGGCGGCGATCGAGGAACTGCTCAAGCCCGACGCGGCGCTGACCGAGATCGAGCCGGACCTCGGCGCCCCGGACGCCGGCGCACTCGACGCGCTGACCATCCCGGTTGTCACTCCCGGTGCGCTGACGATCGAGCGCCCGACCAGCCTGGGCGCCACCTTCGCCGGGCTGGCGGCGGGCGATGCGCGCGATGTCGTGTACGTGGTCGATGGATCTGGCTCGATGCTCACGACGCTCCCCGACGTGCTCGACCGCCTCCGGCAGTCCATCGAGGGGCTGCACCCGACGCAGCGGTTCCAGGTGATCGTCTTCCAGACTGTCACCGACGGCGGCGGGAACACGACGACCTACACCACGCCCCCGGCTCGCAACGCCGCCGGCAGGCTCGCGCTGCTCCCCGCCAGCGCGGACATGAAAGCCGCCGTCGAGGCCTGGCTCTCCCGCGGCGTCAAGCCCCGGGGCCGGTCGAACCCGACCCAGGCGATCGAGGCGGCGCTGGACCTCAGACCGGACGCGGTCTTCCTGCTCTCGAGCCGCATCACCGACCGCGAGGGCGGCTCCTTCGACGCCGACGAGCTGCTGCGCTGGCTCGACGAGGCGAACCCCATCGATCGCAAATCGGGGCGCCGGCGTGTCCTGATCCAGACGGTGCAGGTGCTCGACGAGGACCCGGAGCAGCTCCTGCAGCGGATCGCGCAGACACACGGCGGCCCGAACGGATACAACTACATTTCCCGGGAGGAACTGACCAGAGCCAAGGCCGACCGGCCCCCGCCCACGACAAGCGACACGACACCGAGCGAACCACCGGACACACCCCGATGAGCACGCCAACCAACCCGAAACGCCGCGCCCCGTTGTTCGTACCCGCGATCGCGGTCGTCGCGTTGGCGCCGGAGATGGCGCATGCGGCGCCCGGCGGCGCTCCCAACAGCGCCACGAGCGTCTCCATCCTCGAAGCGTTCTTCATCCAGCGCAACCCGGCGACGGGGCAGGTCGAGCTCTTCGGCAGCCTCATCATCTGGGCGCTGCTGGCGCTGAGCGTCGTCGTGCTGGCGATGATCCTCCGCATGGTCGGCGAGAACAAGCGTCAGCGCATCCTGCCGGGTCAAACGCACGCCGGGGTGCTCGCGGCGCTCAACGCCGGCGACCGTCAGCGCGCCCAGCGGGTCATCGACGAGGACCCCTCTTACTTTTCGCAGGTGCTCGGCGCCTGCCTGCGCGAGGCGCACGCCGGGTACGCCCCGATGCTCCGGGCGCTCGAGCTCGCCACCGACGAGTTCACCGCGCGCCGCCTTCGCCGCATCGAGCCCCTGCACGTCATCGGCTCCGTCGCGCCGATGATCGGGCTCTTCGGGACGGTGTACGGCATGATCCTCGCGTTCCGCGAGATCGTCGCCTCGGGGGGCTCGCCCGACCCCGTGGGCCTGGCGGCGGGCATCGGCACCGCGCTGACCACGACGTTCTGGGGGCTCATCGTCGCCATCCCCGCGCTCTCGGCGCACGCGCTGATCCGCAACACCATCGACGCGCGCACCAGCGAGGCCTCCCTCGAGATCGAGGACATCCTCTCCGGGTTCCGCCCGCGCCGAGGCGCGCCGGTGAACGGGTCCCGCCCCGGCGCCGAGCCGCAGGAACCACCGGACCCCGGCGCGCTCATCCGCGCCGGCGCCGAGTCCGCCGCCGAGACAGACTGATGCCGCGCCGGCGAAGCCGATCCCGCGCCCGCCCCATCGAGGACTCGAGCCTCACGCCGCTCGTGGACGTGACGTTCCTGCTGATCGTCTTCTTCGTGGTCGTCGCGCACCTGTCGAGCAACGAGCGCATCCCGATGCCCCTCTCGCGCGTCGAGAGCGCCGAGACCGCCCCCGACAAACTCCAGCGCCGCGTCGTCATCAACGTCATCCCCGCCGAGCGCCGGTCGTCGATGGGCGGCGACTACCTCGTCGGCGTGCGCACGTTCGGCTCTGGTGACGCCGACCTCGCACGCCTGCGGGACCTGCTCGCGACGCGCCGCGCGTCCCAGCCCGACGCCGCCGCGGTCATCCGCGCCGCGCGCACCGAGCCCTACGAGCGCATCCACCCCGTCCTCGAGGCGTGCCGCCTCGCGGGGATGACCGACGTCCGGCTCGTCACGGAGGAGACCAATGGCTGACGCCGCGCCGGCAAACGCGACGCCGCGCCCGGCGTTCGTCGGCGTGCCCATCCCGCGCCGCAGGCGAGGCCTGATCGCACGGGGCGGCATCACGCTCACGATGGCGCCGATGATCGACGTGGTCTTCCTGCTGCTGATGTACTTCCTGCTCGTCGGCGAGTTCCTCCCGCCCGAGGGGCTCTTCGAGTTGGACCTGCCAAAGCCCCTCGAGCGCCAGCCGCCGGCCCCGGCGCTCTCGCTGCCGCAACCGCCGGTGCGTCTCCTCGTCCGCTCGCTCGGCGACGCCCCCGGGGACTACACGATCGCCATGACCGGGCCCCTGCCCCGGGAGGTCGCCTCCTACGACCAGCTCTACCACGCGCTCGACGCCGCAAGGGGTAGGCTCCTCGCCTCGGACCAGGCGTTCATCATCGCGCCGGCGCCGGACACGCGATGGGAGCACACACTCGGCGCCTTCAACGCCGTGCTCCGCGCCGGCTTCGAGCGCATCCGCTTCGCCCCGCCCTCGGCGCCGGCCCCGTCCTGACTGTGCAACCGATCGGCGCCCTCTTGCCGATGGAGACGGCATGCGAGCCCCGCCCCGAACAACCCGCCTGGCGTGCGTGGCGCTGCTGGCGATCGCGCCCCTGCGGGCGCTGGCGCAGCCGCTCCCGGGCGACGACGCGATCGCCAAGCTCGACCGCGCCGAGGCGCTGATCGCGCAGCAGGACGCCGCCGGCAGAGGCGCCGGCGCGATCCTGGGGGTGCTCACCGAAGCCGACCGCGCCGCGCTGACGACCGCCATCACCGAGGCCGCCGAGCTGACCGACGCCGCCTCCGTCGCCATCGACGCCGCCATCGCTGAGCTGGACGCGGCGCCCGAACAGGACGAGCGAACGACCGATCGCCGGTTCGCGCTGGCGATCGAACGCCGGGAGCTGCGCCTGCCGCTGGCGCGCGCCCGGGCCGCGACGATCCTCGCCGCCCTCCAGGACGACCCCCGCACGCGCACCGCGCTGGCGACGACGGCGATCAACGCGCTGCACAAGGTGACACTCCGTGGCGTGGCGATCGACACCCGGGGCTCGATCATCGCGGGCGAGGCGCTGCTGCTGCTCGGTGAGCCCGGCAAGGCGCTCGACTCCTTCAACGCCGCAATCTCACGAAGCGCCGAGGCGACGCCGGCCGACATCCCGGGCGTCATGGACACCGCCGAGGCCCGCCTGGGGCGTGTCGTCGCGCTGGCGCAAACCGAGGGCGACCACGCCGCCAGGCTCGCGCTCTCCGACTGCCGTGCGAAGACGCCCTTCGAGTCGGGCGGCGCCCTGCTCGCGCTGCTGCTGGCCGACACGTCGGTTCACCTCGACCTGCTCGCCGGCGTCAGGCCCTGCTCGATCGCCGGCTACCTCGGCGCGCTCGAGGCCGAGACCGAGGAATCGGTTTATCTCCCCCTGCGCGAAGCGATCTCCGCCCGGATCGGCGCCCTGTGGCGGGTGGACGCCTGGACCCCCGCGTCGGCGCCGCCGCTGGCGCTGGCGCAGCACGCGCTCACGCTCGCCGCCGAGGAGCCGACCCGCTCCACCGCGGTGCGCACGCTCGAGCGACTGCTCGACAGGTCCGACGAGCTGACCCCGACCGAGCTCGCCGAGGCGCGCCTGGCGCTCGCGATGGTCGATCGGGACGACAACCCCAGGCGCGCCGTCCTCCTGCTGCTGGAGATCGCCGCCGGCGATTCGCCGCTGGCGCCCACGGCGCTGCGCAACGCGTACGCCATCGGCAAGACGCCGCGGCACACCGACCTCGCCGACCCGCTCACCGCCCTCTTCGACCGGACGCTCGCCATGATGATCGAGCGCGCCGCGACTGACGAGGAGCGGCAGGACCTCTGGCTGCGCCGCGCGGCCCTCTTCGAATCGGTCGGCGACGCCCCCCGGCTGATCGCCGCGTATGACGCCATCCCCGCCGGCGCTCCCAAAAAAGCCAGCGCCCGGCGACTGGCGCTCTCCCTGGCGACGACCCTGCTGCTCAAGTCGCCCAGCGCCGACGGCGCTCAAGCGCTGCTGACCCGCGCCGACGCGGTTCTCGCGGGTTCGGCGGATCGGACGGATTCGTTCACGGCGATGTCCGCCCGGCTTCTCGCGCTGGTCGAGCTGGGCCGGTTCGACGAGGCCGCCGGGACGGCAGAGGCGATGCCACAAGTCACCCCGGGCGCCGAGGCGCTCGCCGCCGTTGTCATCGACCGCAGCCTGGCGCCCCTGACGGCGCGGATCTTCGACGGCGAACTCCGGGGTGACGCCGGAGCATCCCGGACCGCCGCGGAGCAGCTCCGGCGGATCCTCGATTCGCCGCGAGCGCAATCGCTGGAGCCGTCGATCCCCAGACAGCGCGCGATGGCCTTGGCGCTGCTGTATGCAGGGCAGCCGGCGCCGGCGCTGGCGGTGTATGACCGATTGTCCGGTGATGGCGTCGGGGTGGACACCTGGCGCGCCGAGGCGCTGACCGCTCTGGGCAGGGCCGACGAGGCGTTCGCGATCTACCGGCGCGCCGCGGAGGGGTTCGAGGCGTCGGGAGCGACCGGCGAGCCCGACTTCTGGCGCTGCTGGTCGGGGATGCTGGAGATCCTCTCGTCGAGGGGGGCCGATGGGGCGCAGCGGGAGCGGATCCTGGTGCAGATCAACCGGCTGGCGCTGATCGATCCGCAGTTCGGGGGCGAGCCCTTCCGGAGCCGGATCGAGCGCATCCGGCGCGCGATGAAGCCGACCGGTCAGTGACGGTCGGCTTGCTGCCTGTTCTTCGCTGGTTGTCGTGATCTGAAACTGTTTCTTACGCCGAGCGATTGACCTGCCCGTCCCTGGACGCGGGCCGAGTCGGCCTGACGTGGACCTCGGGGGCCTGCTCGCCGGCGGCGGCCGCGAGGAGCACGCCCTTGAGCGCCGCGATCGCCTCGTGGACCTCGTTGCGATCGAGCGGGCTGACCTCTCCGTCGGAGATCGCCGCGATCGCTTCCGCGCACTCGCGCACGGCGTTGACGATCGCGTGGTCGATCACGCCGGTGTCCTTGACGAAATGGCCGCCGGCCTCCTGACAGATGAACGACAGCGCTGCGTCCCCCACGTCGGGGTCACAACACTGAAGACATCGGATCAGCCGCTCGACCGGATTGGGTTGCGCGCCGGAAAGCATCCGGTTGATCTGTCGCGTGGACAGCGTCATGTCGCTCGAAAAACCCTTGACCCCGACACTCTCGACCATCTCCCGGAACCGCTTCGCGGCCTCCCTGGCGAGGTCGTCCTGCTCATAGTTGCTCATCCCCGAAAGCCTCCCTCCTGCGCGCTGACGTCACCGGCCTGTCGGCCGATAACCCCCGCGTGCGTCGCCCCCGAATCACGCCGGATCCTCCCGTTGTCCGGCGCGCCTCTCCCCTGAAGCGGCCTGCGAGGTTCCACAATACAGGAACGCCGAGGCGCAGTGGTAGCGCAGATTTGCGCAACTGATGAGTTTTCTTGTCTTTGCGCGAGTTTTTGCTGGAAATCAGGGCGTGGAATGCTCCGCAAGGTCCGATCACCACTTCACGTCGCCGCCGCGACCGCAGCGCCGGGCGCCGGGACGCCCCTGGAGACCGTCCTGCGCCGCGTCGGCTGGTCGTGCGCGTTGTGCTCGGACTCGGCGAACTCCTCGCCGTAGCGGATCAGCCGGAAGCTGTTGCCGAAGACGAAGATGTCGCCGGCGAAGTGGTACGCCGCCGCGGCCCCGATCGCCAGCGTCCCCGTCGCCGCGAGGATCAGCCCGATCAGCGCGATGAGAATCGACGCGACGATGTTCTGCCCGATAACGGTGCGCGTGCGGCGGGCCAGCTCGATCAGGAACGGGATCCGGCTCAGGTCGTCGTTCATCAGCGCCACGCCCGCGGAGTTGGCCGCGATGTCCGAGCCGCTCAGGCCCATCGCGACGCCGACGTCCGCCGTCGCCAGCGAGGGCCCGTCGTTGACGCCGTCGCCGACCATCAGCACACGCCGACCCGACTCGATCATCTCGACGAGGCGCTCGTGCTTCTCGGCCGGGAGGCACTCCGCCTCGATGTTGTCGATGTTCACGGCCGCGCCGACGCGATGCGCGACCTCCGCGCGATCGCCCGTGAACAGCGCGATGTGCCGGGCGTTGAGCGCCCGCAGGCGCTCGACGACCTCGCCCGCGTTGGGCCGGAGCCTGTCCTCGAGGCCCACGGCGCCCAGGTAGCGTCCGCCGGCCATGACGTGCACGCCGGTCATCCCCTTGATCTTCGCCTCGACGCGCTCGACCTCCGCCCGGATGCCCGGGTTGAGCTCCATCAGCCAGTTCGCCCGGCCCGAGGCGATCTCCCCGCCCTCGAGCCGGACACGCACGCCCTTGCCGTGGATCTCCTCCGCGCCGCTCGAAGACCGGGGCGTGATCCGCGCCGACCTGGCCGTCTGCAGGATCGACTTGGCCAGCGGGTGGTTGGAGTGCTGCTCGCTGTCGGCCGCGGCCTGGAGCAGCTCGGCGCCCTCGACGCCCTCCGCCGGCGCCAGGCGGCTCACCGCGAAGACGCCCGTCGTGATCGTCCCCGTCTTGTCGAGGATGACCGTGTCCACGTTCGCCGCGGCCTCGAGCTCGCTCGGCTGCTTGATCATGATGCCCAGCCGCGCCGCCGTCGCGAAGGCGCTGACCATCGCCGTCGGGTTCGACAGCAGCAGCGCCGAGGGGCAGACGACGACCAGCACGGTGATCGCGCGCTTGGCCGCGTCGTTGGCCGTGTGCGGGTCGCCCGACTGGCTCGTGAAGTACCACACCAGCGCCGCGACGGTGATCGCCACCGGGACGTAGTACGCCGCCACCTGCTCGATCAGCAGCTGCCGCGGCGTCCGCTCCGACTCCGCCTCGTCGATGAGCTTGGTGACCTTGCCGATCGTGGTGTCGGCGCCGACGCTCGTGACGCGCAGGTCGATCTGACCCGTCAGGTTCGTCGTGCCCGCGTACACCGCGGTCCCCGGCTGCGCCTCGACCGGGACGGACTCGCCGGTCAGGCTCGCCTGGTTGATCGTGCTCTGGCCCGCGACGACCTCGCCGTCCACCGGCAGGTTCTCGCCCGGGCGCACGCGGACGGTCATCCCGACCTGCACCTCGCCCAGCGCCACCTCGCGCTCGGTTCCGCCCTCGACGAGCCGCGCAATGTCAGGCGTCAGGCTGATCAGGTCCTCGATCGCGCGTCGCGCGCCCGAGGCCGTCCGGCGGAGCACCTGGTCCGCGACGAGCAGGATCCACGCCAGGAAGCCCGCCGTGACATACTCGCCGATCGCCATCGCCGCCAGGATCGCCAGCGACGCCAGCGTCGAGCTCGTGGGCCGGCCCTGCCGCAGCTCCTTCGCCGCCGCGAGGAACAGGTCCCACGCGATGACCAGCGTCCCGATGAACGCCGGCAGCAGGGTGATCTCGTTCGAGCCCAGCCCCACCAGCCCGCAGATCCAGGTGATCGCCACCAGCAGCCCGCCGACCAGGTACTTGACGATCTTGCCCTCCTCCGTGGCGATCTCGGCCCCGGCGTGGGGCGCCGGGTGCGCCGTATCAGCGTGCGGGGGGGTGGTCGTCAGGCTCGGGTTCAGGGTGGGCTCTGTGGACATCAGGAACTGGCTCCGAGTGTGCTGCTGGACCTGCTCATGGGCGCCGGCTGACGCCCGGATCCGGCGATTCGAGAGCGGGATCGTATCCCCGTCCCGGAACGCCGTACGATGAGGCGGCGCCCCGGCGATTCCCGGGACGCCAATGTGCCGCGATGACCAATCCATCGAACCATCACGCCGCCCCGCTCGAACCTCGACGCCTGGCCATTCTCGGCGACGGCCAGATGGGACTGGTGATGTCGGCGATCCTCCGCGAGGGGGACCGCCAGGGGACTGGGGACAAGCCCGAACGGATCAGCCTCTGGGGCTTCTTCGAGCAGGACATCCGCCGGCTCGCGGCCTCTGGTACGTCCCCGAGGCTCCCGGGGTTCCGCCTGGACCCGTCCATTGTGGTCACGCACGACCCCGACGAGGCCCTGGCCGGCGCCGATCTGGTCGTCATCGCGATCCCCACCCAGCACATCCGGGGCGTCCTGACCGCGATCGGTTCCGCGATCCCGCCGGGCGCCGGGCTGGTCAGCATCGCCAAGGGCATCGAGATCGGGACGGGCCTGCTCCCGACCGGGGTCCTCGCGCAGTGCCTGCCGGATCACCGGGGCCCGGTCGCCGACCTGTCGGGCCCGACGATCGCAGCCGAGCTCGCCGAGCGCAAGCCCGCGACGATGATCGCCGCCAGCAGCGACGCCGCTTTCGCAGAAACCGTCCAGCGGGTCTTCTCGACACCCTGGCTTCGGATCTACACGAGCGATGACGTGGTCGGCGTCGAGCTCGCCGGGGCGGCCAAGAACGTCATCGCCATCGCCGCCGGCGTCGTGGACGGGATGGGGCTCGGCGCCAACGCCAAGAGCGCGCTGCTCGCGCGGGGCCTGGCGGAGATCACGCGACTGGGCGTCGCGATGGGCGCCAACCCCGAGACCTTCTTCGGCATCGCCGGCGTCGGCGACCTCGCCACCACCTGCTTCAGCCCCTTCGGGCGCAACCGCTCCTGCGGCGAGGCGCTGGGCAAGGGCGAACCCCTCGACGACTACCTCGCGCGCACGCAGAGCGTCGTCGAGGGCGTCGCGACGGCCAAGGCGATCGTCGAACTCGCCGGCGCGCTGCAGGTGGACATGCCCATTGCGCAGACCGTCCACGCCGTCCTGTACGAGGGGCTCTCGGCCAAGCAAGGCATCGCGCAGCTGATGGCGAGGCCCCTCAAGGCGGAGCGCGTGGGGTGAAGTACCGAGGGAAAC
The DNA here is from genome assembly GCA_020639135.1 of Phycisphaeraceae bacterium. Classification (GTDB taxonomy): domain Bacteria; phylum Planctomycetota; class Phycisphaerae; order Phycisphaerales; family UBA1924; genus JACKHE01. The sequence continues at coordinate 33,700 of JACKHE010000001.1, read as the reverse complement.
TCGGGAAAAAGCCACGCTGCTCGCCGCAAGACCGGTCTATGATCGCCGCTGACTCCGGCTCACATCGTTGAGGGCGCTGACATGTCCGCGAAGTTGAGAATGCTGTTCGTCACGCTGGGCGCCGCGTCCGCCGCCTCGCTCGCCCATGCCTGGGGCGGCGTCGGGCACATCGCCATCACCGAGCTCGCCCTCGACGCCGCGGCGTACGAGATGCCCGAGTGGGTCAACAACGCGCTCTTCCGGCAGCGCGTGGACTTCATGTGCAACGAGCCCGACCGCCGCCGGGGCGTGGAGCTGGTCTGCCTCGACCACGAGAACAACCCCGAGCACTACATCGACGTGGAGCAGCTGGCGGACTTCGACCTGACGCTCGGCACGCTGCCGGTGCTGCGGTACGACTACGTGCTGGCGATGAGCGAAGCGATGCACCGCGAGCCCGAGCGCTTCGAGCAGGACGCGCCGGACGAAGCCGGGATCTCCTGGATGCCCGGGACGCTCCCCTACGCGATGGCGGAGGACTACGCCAAGCTCGTCGCGGCCTTCCGCATGTGCCGAATCCTCGAGACGTTCGCGGACGACGACCCCCTCCGCGCCAACGAGCTGGAGCAGGCCCGCGCCGAGGCCGCCTACCACATGGGCGTGCTCAGCCACTGGGTCGGCGACTGCGCCCAGCCCCTGCACGCGACCGTGCACCATCACGGCTGGGTCGGCGACAACCCCGAGGGCTACACCACCAGCGGGCGCATCCACGGCTACATCGACAGCGGCGTCCTGCGAGCGCACGACCTCAGCGCCGCGACCCTGGTCGGCGCTGTTCACATCGATCCCATCCGGATCGCCGACCCGGCCAACCCGTGGCCCGAGTTCATCGCCGAGATCGAGCGCTCGCTGGAGCAGGTCGAGCCCCTCTACGCGATGGAGCGGGACGACCAGCTCGAGACCGACAAGGGCCGGGAGTTCATCGTCGAACGGCTCTCCGACGCCGCCGGCACGCTCTCGGGGCTCTACATCGCCGCGTGGAAGCAGAGCGAGATCACGGACTCCGACATCGCCTCGTACCAGCGCTACGAGGCGCCCTCGCCGAATCAGAAGTAGAACACCAAGGGTGGGCGCCGTGGGGGGCGCCGTGGTAATAATCGCGCAGCGATTATTACCACGAGAACCCTCACCTACTCGTGGCATTGCTGCGCATTGCCACGCCACCCCCTGTTGATCCAACCTACCCTCCCGTCATGCGTTTCCTCTTCCTCGGCACCGGCACCAGCGCGGGCGTCCCCGCCATCGCGTGCGACTGCCCGACCTGCACGTCCGACGACCCGCGCGACACACGCCTGCGCACCGGCGCCGCGGTGTGCTGGACGGACGCTTCAGGGTGTGATCGAACGGTTCTCATCGACGCGACCCCGGACCTGCGCCAGCAGGCGCTGACGCACAACCTCCGCCGCTGCGACGCCGTGCTCTTCACGCACAACCACGTCGATCACGTATTCGGCCTCGACGAGGTCCGCCGGTTCAACATCGTCATGCAGGCGCCGATCGACGTGTACGCCGAGCCCCACACGATGGAGGCCCTGCGCCGCGTGTACCAGCACGTCTTCGAGGCGCACGCCAACGTCAACAAGTCCTTCGTCGCGACGCTCATCCCGCACGAGATCGCGCCCGGGCAGCCCATCGACCTCTTCGGCCTGCGCTTCACGCCGATCCGCCTCCTGCACGGGCGCCTGCCGATCCTGGGCTACCGCATCGAGCCGGCGCCGGGCTCGGGCCTGCCCGCCCCCGACTTCCTCCCACTGGCGTACTGCACCGACGTCAGCAGCATCCCCCCAGAGTCGTACCCGACGCTCGGCGGCCTCGGGACGCTCGTCCTCGACTGCCTGCGCCACCGCCACCACCCGACGCACCTGACCGTCGATCAGGCGATCAACGTCGCCGGCGAGATCGGGGCGGCCCGGACGTGGTTCGTCCACATGGCGCACCAGATCAAACACGCCGAGGTTGACGCGAAGATGCCGGACGAGACAATGCGGCTGGCGTGGGATGGGTTGACGCTGGGAGGCTGATCAGGCGGCCGCGAGCACGATCGGCGGCACCTTGTCCTTGAGCCGGCCACGGTACCGTTCACCGGCGATCTGTTCGAGATCAGCAAGACGGATCGGCGTCAGCAGTTCGATGCCGATGAGATGACCATTGTCGTCATAATCGGCGAGCACCGCGTCCGGGGCGATCTCTCTGGTCTCAGCAACCGTCTGGTCGCTGAACCGGATGTACGCCGCTTCGAGCGTGCCGTCGTCGTGTTCACTGAACGAGACTTCGATTCTGAGCAGTGGTTGGTCCATCGTTTGGGTCCGATCAACGGCGAAACGCCGTGATGATCCAAATTGCATCCGCATCTTCTTTCACGATCACGACAAGCCATGACCTGCTGGATTGTCGCTTCTCGAATCGGGTGGAATCCTGGCGGGAAGCCGACAACTCGCGGTCTGGCTTCCGCACCGCCTCGATCACTTTGTCACGCGCGATTCCGCGCTGCCTCATCCGCGAAATCGCGTGATCCTGGAACCAGATCGGCTTGTCCGCACGTCTTGGCGTCATTGGATTGTACCGATCCCGCGATCACGACCCAAGCTCTAAGTGTTTCAGCAGCACATCATTGCGGCAATGATGATGATGAACTCATTCTCCCGGGACGCAGCATATTGCAGAAACGTCTCGCCTGCAAGGGTTTCGTTCGGTATCGTGACCTCCCGATGCCCCCCGACCCGCTGCCCATCACCGAAGCCCAGGCCGACCTGCTCCGGATCACCCTCCTGCCAGGGCTGGGGCCCATCCTCACGCGCCGGGCGATCGACACACTTGGCTCCCCCCGCGCCGTCCTCGAGGCCAGCCGGCGCGAGCTGACCGCCATCCGCGGCGTCGGCGCCCGGACCGCCGGCGCGATCATCGACGCCCGCCCGGCGCTCGAGGCGCAGCTCCGCGAGGAGTTCGACGAGATCGAGGCCGCCGGCGCCCGGATCGTCACGCTCGTCGATGACGGTTATCCCGAGCTGCTCAAACAGATCCAGGATCCGCCGCCGGTGCTGTATGTCCGGGGCGACCCCGCGGCGCTGACCGGCGTCTGCCCCGTCGGGATCGTCGGGTCGCGCTCCGCGACGCACTACGGCATCGAGCAGGCGGAGCGCTTCGCCGCGGAGTTGGCGCGCGCCGGGCTGTGCGTCGTCTCGGGCGGCGCTCGCGGCGTGGACACCGCGGCCCATCGCGCCGCGCTGCGCGCGCGCGGGCAGACCGTCGCCGTCCTGGGCTGCGGGCTTGCCCAGTGCTACCCCCCCGAAAACCGCGAGCTCTTCGACGCGATCGCCATGAGCGGCGGTGCGGTGGTCACCGAACTCCCCATGCGCACGGTGCCTCACGCCGACAACTTCCCGGCGCGCAACCGGATCATCTCGGGGCTCAGCCTCGGCACGCTCGTGATCGAGGCGCCCCGGCGCAGCGGCGCGCTGATCACCGCGCGCCTCGCCGCCGAGGACCACGGCCGCGAGGTCTTCGCCCTTCCCGGACGCGTGGACTCCCCGACCTCACGCGGCTGTCTTGATCTGGTCATGCAGGGGGGCGCGCACCTGGTCGTCGAGCCCGGGGACATCCTCGACATGCTCGAGGCCCCCGCGCGGCGTCGGCACAACGAGACCGGCGAGCCGGCTACCAATCAGCCCCCGGCGCTCCTGTTCGACATGGCGTCCCTGAGCGACCCGCAGCGGCGGATCGTCGAATGCCTGGACTCTCCGGGGTCTTTCGACGAGATCGTCCGCCGGACCGGGCTCGACGCGGGGGTGGTGCGGTCGGAGACGACGATGCTGGAGCTCCGGCGGATCGTGGTGCGGTGTGGGGACAGGTTTGAGTCGAAAATCGGCTGACCGACACGAATCCGGGTTTTCATTCTCCGATGTTCGGAAAAATATTGGTGGGTCGGCTTGCTTTCCGGTCTTTGGTTGGGTATCGTAACCCGAACAGGCCACGACGGCCGATAGTCAAGGACGAGCGGAGTCTCGGTCGATCGTTGGTGTGGGTCATCGGTGACCCAGCATGTCGTGGAGCGGCATGAATCAGCCCCAGCGGGTTGTGGTGACAGCGGAGTTTGCCGCCACCAGCCCGGATTCGAGCGGTTTTCGGCCTGCACTCAGGCTGGGGACGGCGTCGAGGGGGCCAACGATCAAGGACTGGGACCGGGTGCTGGTCATTCGCCGGGCGAGGAGCGTCCCTGCGGAGGGTCGGGATCCGACGGTGCGAAGGAGCGGCTTGATGCCACTCGTCGATTCTGCCCCCGTGTTGCGCTTCGGACCTGGCGGAGATTTTCGTGCGGAGTACCGGGCTCAGGCCGGTCGGCTGGTTCGATCGACCCTGCAGTCAGGCTTCGGCGCGGTCGAGGCTGTCCCTCAGGACGAGGGGGCCGCGGATCATAGGCGACGTCGGCGCGAGCAATCGCGTCAGGCGCTGGCGGGGTCCGACCGTGTCCGAATGAGGCCCGGGATCGTCGATCGGTTTCTGCGCGGCGCGGCGGCGAGCGCCCTCGGCGTCGAGGCGGGCAGGACCGACCGGACGGAGTTCTCGTCCACGGCGACGAGGATCGGCCTGCTCGCGACAGCCGAGCGCCGGCTGCACGAGATCTCGGCGTTGATCGGGCGGCTGGCCGTCTCGATCGAGCCGCGCGTCGCCACCGGCGCCGGCAGGTTGGGCGCCGCGTCCGGCAGGCTGTCCGCACCGGCTCTGGTTTCATCAGGCTCCGCACGCACGACCGCTTCGCCCCTCGCGAGGAAACCCATCGAGATCTGGAGGCGACCCACCGATGAACATGAATCTCACCCCCAAGCAGCTCAAGATCCTGCAGCTCATCCGGGACAGCCGGGTTCGGCGCGGCTTTTCCCCGACGATGCAGGAGATCGCGGACGACCTCGGCGTCAGCAAGGTCACCGTGTTCGAGCACGTCGAGGCGCTGATCAAAAAGGGCGCGCTGGTGAGGGAGCCGAACAAGGCTCGCTCTTTGTCGATCGCTGACGGCATCGCCGTCCCCGACGAGGACCGCCCGCTGCGGTATCCGCTCGTCGGCAAGATCGCCGCGGGCTACCCGATCGAGAAGCTCCAGGACGACGACGAGCTGGACGTGATGGACCTGCTGGGCCCGCGCGTGGGGCAGGTCGGCTCGACGTTCGCGCTCCGTGTCGAGGGCGACTCGATGCGCGACGAGGGCATCCTCGACGGCGATTACGTCATCGTCGAGCGCCGCGAGTCGGCGCGCAACGGCGAGCGGGTCGTCGCGCTCCTCCCCGACGGGCAGACCACCCTCAAGACGCTCTACAAGGAGTCCGACCACATCCGGCTCCAGCCCGCCAACCCGGACTTCGAGCCGATCATCGTCAAGGACTGCCAGATCCAGGGCGTCGTCCAGGGCGTGCTCCGCAGGTACTGATCCGGCCCGAGGCGGAGTGCTCGCAGCGGAGCGATGACCGCCCCGCTACAGTGCGCGCATGCAGGAAAACGGCAAGCAGTCGAAGGGACGGATCGCCGTCGTCACCGGCGCCACCGCCGGGATCGGCCGCGCGGTCGCACTGTCGCTGGCGGCGCAGGGCGCGGCGGTGGTCGTCAATGGTCGCAGAGCGGATCGGCTTCAGGCGCTGGTTGAAGAGATCAATGCACAGGGCCGGTCGGCCCCTCTCCCCGGCCCTCTCCCAGAGGGAGAGGGTGGCAGAGCCTTCGCCGTCGCGGGTGACGCGGCGGATCAGCCCATCATCGATGCGATGCTTGACGGCGCGGTCTCAGCGTTTGGCGCCGAGGCGGACCTCGTCATCGTCAACGCCGGGCGGGGTCTTGGCGGCAGCGTGCTGACCTCCGACATGGCGCAGTGGGAGGCGATGTACGAGATCAACGTCATGGGCGCCGCCCGGATGCTCCGCTCGGCGGGGCAGCGGCTGGCGCCGCAGTGCGCCGAATCCGACCCCGTCGCGAAGCCGCGGGACATCGTCGTGATCGGTTCCAACGTGGGCAAGCACATCTCGCCCTTCAGTTCGCTCTACGGCTCGTCGAAGTTCGCCGCCGGCGCGCTCGCCGAGGCGACGCGCCGCGAGCTGGGGCCGAAGGGCGTGCGCGTGACGCTCATCGCGCCGGGCATCGTCCTCAGCGAGTTCCAGGAGGTCGCCGGCTACACGGACGAGCTCGTCGAGGGCTTCAAGCAGAAGTTCGCGCCGCTGCTGACGCCGGAGGACATCGCGAGGCTCGTCTCGTTTGTTGTCTCGCAACCGGCCGGCGTGCACGCGTGCGACATCGTGATCCGCCCCACGCGGCAGGATTACCCGTGAGTGTTCGCAGCGGGCGCCGGTGACGGCCCTGTCGGAGCTCTCAGCGCCAGCAGGAAATCCCGCACCGCGCTGGCGGACTGGGGCTTGAACCGCTCGTCCGTCCAGAGGTTGTTGTGACCGGCGCCGTCAACGATGACAAGCATGGACCGGCTCGCGGCGCGGTCGATGTCCCGCGCATCGCTGACCGGGCAGACGTCGTCGTCGGAGCCGTGGATGACCAGCAGCGGGCAGCGCAGCCGCCGAGCTAGCGGCGCGCGGTCGAAGGCGCCCCAGCGCGCGCCCATGCCCAGGCGCCACCCCAGCGCGGCAAAGGCGATCGGCGCATTGACGCGGTAGGGGTAGCCCGCCTGGCGGAGCACGCTGTGCGCGGGCGTCCAGGGCCTGCGGTAGGGGCTCTCGGCGATGACGGCGTCGATGCGGTCCTCCGTCGTCGCAGACGCCGCGGCGGCGATCGAGATCCCGGCGCCCATCGACCAGCCGTAGAGCGCGATCCCGCGTCTCGGGTCCGTATCCGTGCGCACGCGGCGCGCCAGCTCCAGCAGCAGCCCCGGCTCATGAGCGCCCAGAGCACACCGGCCCGCGCCCTCGCCCAGCCCCGGCGGGTCCCAGGCGATGATGCGCGAGCACACGGGCGTCAGCGTGCGGAGTTTCGGGAGCAGGCCGATCCTCGAATCGCCCCAGCCCGGCGTCGCAATGAGGATCGGGCCCTCGGGGTCGTCGCCCTCGATCAGCCACACCGGCGCCTCGAACGTCCGCCCGTTGTCGCCGCGCAGCGCGATCGTTGTGTCCTCGTAGCCGATGGGCTCGGGCATCTCACCCGGGTTGGCGGGGACGCCCCGTGCGATGGCGTACGCGACGGTGCGCCGCGGCGGGCGGCGGAGTCGGTGCGCCGTCCACCACGACAGCAGCGCGACGAATCCCAGCAGCCCCAGCGTCAGCAGCAGGAGCAGCCCGCTCACGAGCCGAAGAGCGTCCGGATGTCGTTGAACGTCACGAAGAGGAAGACGGCGCCGATGAGGACGACGCCGGCGAGCGTCGCGGCGGACTGGATCGCGACGGACACCGGCCTGCGTGTGACGGACTCAACGAGCAGGAAGACGAAGAGCCCGCCGTCAACGATCGGCAGCGGCAGGAAGTTGATCACCGCGAGGTTCGCGCTGATGACCCCCAGGAAGAAGAGCAGGTTGAGGAAGCCCTGCTCGACGACCTTGGTCCCGAAGTGCGCGATGCCGACGGGCCCCTTGATGTGCTCGACCTTGACGGTGCCCTGCGCGAGCCGGACGAATGTCAGGTACGTCATGATGACGTAGCGGCGAGTCTCGGAGACGCCCATCACGAGCGCATCGACCGGGCCGTCCGCCTTGAGCAGCGTCTGGTCGTACTCGAAGAGAAAGGAGTCGATTGGGCTCGACCATCCCAGAGACGCGAGGTGCTCGCGGTCCTGGCTGGACAGGTCCCACGCGACTGTCTGCGTCGGCGCCTGCGCCGGGTCGGGGCCGATCGGCAGGCGGACGACCAGCTCGACGGGGCCGGCCGGCGCGGCGAGCAGGGCGCGCTCCACGTCGGCGAAGCTGGCGACCGGATTGTTGTTGACGCTGAGAATCCGCGAGCCCGGCGCCAGGTCGGGGGCCTCGGCGTGTTCGGACTCGGTGTTCGAGGGCATGCGAACGACGATGGGGGGCATCGCCGAGGGGGTCTCGTCGAAGAACATCCCGATGCGCCCCTGCCGGTCGATCTTCGCCGTCAGCTCGGTGTACGCGCCGTCGCGGAGGACGCGGATTTCCACCTTGTCGCCGGGCTTGGCGCTGACGGTCTCAATGAAACGGTCGATGCTGGGCCAGACGCGGTCGTCGATGCGCGCGATGACATCGCCGGGGCGGAGGCCCTGCGCCAGCGCGTGCTCGGAGCAGGCGCCGACCACCGCGGCCGGGCGCAGCCCCAGCAGGTGATGGAACTTCCGCTTGTCGTTCTTCGCGTCCTTGTAGGTCCCGGTGTCGAGCGTGGGCTCGGGCGTGATGACGACGTTGGTCACGCCGCCGTCAGGCGCGGTGAACACGGCCCTGACCGGCTCGCCGTGGCCCTGATCGATCTTCTCGATGAGCTGATCGGCGAGCGTGACCGGAGCGCCGTTGACACTGGTGAGCCTCGATCCGTCCGGGAGTTTTTCGATCCCCGCGCGCTGGCGGTGGAGTGTGTAGAGGGCGAGCCCCAGCGGGTTGTCCTTCGGCGCCGGGACGAGCGACGTGCTCAGCGCCGAGCCGACGCCCAGCTCGAGCAGGTGCGTTTCCTTGCTCTGCGTGGGGACCATCGTGAACTCGATCGGCGCGTCGTGACCCGCGCGCTGGACCGTCACCGGGATCTTCTGGCCGCGCTCGGCCATCGCGGCGGCGAGGGAGAGGTCGGCGAAGGACATCGCGCGGCGTCCGCTGATCTCCAACACGACATCGCCCGTGCGCAGCCCCGGTTCAACGCCAGGGTCGCTGACAGGCGTCGCCTGGGCGGCGGGGGATCCCTCGGCGACCTGCCCAATCGTCGGGCTCGGCGCGGGCATACCCACCATGAAGACGATGAGGAAGAGCACCGCAGCGAGGATGAGGTTCATCACGACGCCCGCGGAGACGACGACCATCCGCTTCCAGACGGGCTTCTGGGTGTAGCTGCGCGGGTCGGCGGACTCGGTCGGGTGCAGGTCGTCCTGGCCCAGCATCTTCACGTAGCCGCCGAAGGGGAGCCAGTTCAGCCGGTACTCCGTCTCGCCCTCGCCCGCGGGGATCGGGGCGGCGGGGTTGACGCCGGGCCTGGTCGAGCCCATGCGGAAGCCGACGCCCTGGCGCCAGGAGCAGATGGGCTTGCCGAAGCCGATGGCGAACTCGTGGACGCGGATGCCGGCCCACTTGGCGGCGAGGAAGTGGCCCAGCTCGTGGATGAAGATCACCGAGCCGAAGCCGACGATCACGAGCAGGAGCTGACCCAGTGATGTGAGCGAATCGAGCATGGTGGATCGTAGGTTGGGGATCCTGCGGATCCGGGGAAGTGTCTTCGTGTACGTGGGAAACGGCGCCGCCGGCGTTCAAGGGGCGTCATGCCCGGTTATCGACCGCCGACACCGGCCCGCTTGCCCGGAATCGTCATACCCCCGCGGATTGTCCCGAGTTCCGTCGCGACAAACCGCCTGCCCTGCGCGTCCGCTTCCCGGACGTCGTCCAGGCCGCGCAGGCGGCCGGCATTCCCGCCACCGACGATCGCGTCGAGGGCGCCGATGGAGAGGTCGGTGATGGCTCCGAAGGGGATCCGGCCCTCGAGAAAGGCCCCGACGGCGGCCTCGTTGGCGGCGTTGAAGACGGCGCCGCTGACGCCGCCGGCGCGCATCACCCGGTCCGCGACGGCCAGCGCCGGGAAGCGGTCGAGGTCGGGCTCCTCGAAGGTCATCGAGGCCATCGCGTCCCAGGGCGTCGGGTCGCTGATCCCGGCGGCGCGGTCGGGGTGTGTCAGCGCGACCTGGATCGGCGTGCGCATGTCGGGGGCGCCGAGCTGCGCGACGGTCGAGCCGTCGGCGAACTCGACGAGCGCGTGGACGATGGATTGCGGGTGGATGATCGCGCGCAGCCGGTCCGGGCCGATGCCGAAGAGCCAGTGCGCCTCGATCAGCTCCAGCGCCTTGTTGGTGAGCGAGGCGCAGTCGATCGTCACCTTGGGGCCCATGCTCCAGGTGGGATGCTCGAGCGCCTGCTCGGGCGTGGCGTTGCGGATCGCCTCTCGCGTCCACCGGCGGAAGGGGCCGCCCGAGGCGGTGATGGTGACGCGGCGGACGTTCGCGTCGAGGGTCATCGGCGGCGCCGCGGATCCCGCGAGGCACTGCCAGACGCCCGAGTGCTCGGAGTCGATGGGGAGGATCGAGACGCCGGCGCGTTGCGCCGCGTCGATGACGAGCTCCCCGGCGGCGACGAGCGTCTCCTTGTTCGCCAGCGCGATGTTCACGCCACGCTCGATCGCGGCGAAGGTCGCGTCGAGCCCCGCGAAGCCGACGATCGCGGCGACGATGAGATCGGCGTCCACTTCGCGGACGAGCCGTTCGGCGGCGCCGGGCCCCGTGCGGCATTCGACGCCGGTCGGTGCGCTCGTCGCGCCGGATTCGGTTGCCAGCGCCACGGCGCGGACGCCGTTGTGCGTCGCCTGCTCGAAGATCGCCCCGGCGCCGGCGCCCGCCGCGAGCCCCACGATCTCGAACGCCTCGGGCGCTCCGGCCCCGACGCGCTGGGCGTTGAGCGAGCGGATCACCTCGATCGTCTGCCGGCCGATCGAGCCGGTCGATCCGAGGATGATCACACGCCGCGGGGCGCCCGGGTTGTCGTGATGATTGCTCGGCATTGGGCGAATGGTGCGATCCCGCTCTGAGAACGCGCTACCCGGCGGTCTTCCTCGTAGCGGCTTTTTTGGCGGTCTTCTTCCGCGTGGACGAGGCCTTCTTGCGCGTCGCCGACGTGGAGACTTTCTTCTTGGCGCCGGTCTTCTTTTTCTTGGCGGTTGACGCCTTGCTCGCGGTCTTCTTCTTCGCCGGCGCCGGCTTCTTCGTCACCACCTCGGGCTCGACGTCCCACGAATCGCCCCTCGAGTCGGCGGAAGGCTCGTGCTTCGTCTGCGGCGCCGGGACGCCGTTGGACTTCGCCGGGGCGGGCTCCGGCGAGGCCTGCGCGCTGACGACGGCCTGCGGCTCGATGTCCCAGGAATCCGCGCGGCTCGGGGCCTCGGGCTTCGGGCCCGTATCGGCTGACTTCTTGTCGGCGCCGCGTTTGGCCTTGGATTTCCGTGCGGATTGCTTCGCGGGCCTGGCCTGAGCGGGCTCTGATTTGGGTTCGGCGGCGGGTGCGATCGCCTGCGGCTCGACGTCCCAGGAGTCGCCGCGACGGTCGCCGGAGGGCGCCTTCTCGGGCTCGACCCAGTCCGACTCGTCGCCCGGCGCCTCGACGGTTGTCGTTTCGGCGACGGTTTCGGTCTTGTCGCGTCCGGAGCGTTTGCGTCCGCCACGGCGGCCGCGGCGGCGGCGCTTCTTCTTCGGCGCTTCGTCCGAGTCCTCGTCGCCCTGTTCGTCTTCCTTTGCGGCGTCGGCCGGCGCCTCGGCCGGCTTGTCCGCGGCCTCGCGGTCCTCGGCGGACTTGCCGCGGCGCTTGCGTCCGCCCCTGCGGCGTCGCTTCTTCTTGCCGCCCTCGGCGGCGGGTTCGCCGACCTCGAAGTCGATCTCGTCCTGCTCCTCGATCTCGTCGATCGCCTCGTCCTCGATCTCTTCAGCGAGCTCTTCCGCCTCGAGCAGCGGATCGACCGCCCAGTCATCGCCGGTGGAGGAGGCGTCCACCCATTCCTTGAGGTTGGTCGGGGCCTTGGACCTGGGCAGCTTCTCGACGTCGATGTCGGCGCCGCGGTCGTCGTAGGCGTAGAACGTCAGCCGATCGACACCGATGGTCTCGCTGACGCGGACATCGACGTGCTTGCTGGTGGAGCGTTCGAGTTGGCCAAGCCTGCGGCGCTTGTTCGAGAGCAGCTCGCTGGCGACGCGCGCCGAGACGACGAGCTCGACGCGGTGGACGCGCTCGTGCTGGAGCAGGGAGGCGAGCTCGCGCATCGCGTCGTTGGCGACGGAGTCGGGCCTCTGGACCATCCCGCGCCCGTGGCAGTCGGGGCACGCGGCGAAGTGGGCGCTGCGGACGCTGCCGCGCATGCGCTGGCGTGTGAGCTCGACGATGCCGAACTGGCTGATGGGCAGGGCCCTGGTGCGGGCGCGGTCGGCCTTGAGGTTGTTGCGGAGCTGGGTCTCGATCTGCTTGCGGTGGGTGCGCGAGCGCATGTCGATGAGGTCCATCAGCACGAGCCCGCCGAGGTCGCGGAGCTTGAGCTGGCGGCAGATCTCATCGACCGCCTCGCAGTTGGTCTTGTAGGCGGTGGTCTCGGAATCGCCGTGGTTGCGCATCTTCCCGCTGTTGACGTCGATGGCGATCATGGCCTCGGTCTCGTCGATGACGAGCGAGCCCCCGCCGGGCAGCGGGACCTCGCGCATGAAGATCCGGTGGATCTGCTCCTCGACCCCGAAGGCGTGGAAGATCGGGTCGCCCTGATCGAAGTGCAGCAGCTTCGTGGTGCGCCGGGGCGAGATGATCTTCATGAACCGCGCCGCGCGGCGGAGCGCCGACGGGTCATCGATGATCACCTCGCTGATATCGGTGGAGAGGATGTCGCGGAGCGAGCGCGTCAGCAGGTCGCTCTCGGCGTAGAGGAGGCGGGGCTTGGAGCCCGACTTGCGGCGCCGCTCCATGTCCTTCCAGAGCCGGTTGAGGTACGCCAGGTCGCGCTTGACGTCGGTCTTGGTCCGGTCGAGCCCCGCGGTGCGGAGGATGAACCCGAACCCCTCGGGCAGGTCGAGCTGGTCGAGGATCTCGCGCATCTTGTGGCGCTGGTCCTCGTCCTCGACCTTGCGCGAGACGCCCACCTTGTCCATGTCCGGCATCATCACGAGGAAGCGCCCGGGGATGGAGAGGTAGCTCGTCAGGGTCGGGCCCTTGGTCCCGATGCCCTCCTTGAGGACCTGCACGATGATCTCCTGGCCCCGCTTGAGCGCCGCCTGGATCGGGGGCCGCTCGCGGCGCGGGGTCTTCTTCCCGACGCGCTCCGTGGTCGAGTCGTCCTCGCCCGGGAAGTACTTCGGGTGCAGGTCGGAGATGTGCAGGAACCCGTTGTGCTCGAGGCCGAAGTCGATGAACGCCGCCTGGATGGCGGGCTCGACGTTGACGACCTTGCCCACGTAGATGTTCCCGACGTGGCTGACGGCGTTGAGTCGTTCGGCGTGGAGTTCTTCGAGCTTGCCGTCCTGGATGACCGCGAGGCGGCATTCCTCACCCGGGACATAGTTGATCAGCATCTGCCGTTTGGACATCGGTGTCCACCGCCCTTTCGTGGCGGACGATCCCTGGTCAGCGTGGTGTCAATCGCCGGCGCTTCCTGCGCAACGCAACCGCGAGCCGGACCCTTCCTCGGGCCGGATTCCGCGATGCTCTGTTGTGCAGTGATTTGGCGGCGCTGGCCACGGTGGTGGGGGATCGTCGTGATGCTCGCGGCCTGTTGGCTGCGCCGGCGCCGCCCTGCGCCCGTTCATCGGCCCCCGGTTTCGAGGGCGGCGGAGCGGGGCCGCGGTCGCTCGAACGGGTCGCTTCAGTGAGAAGCGGCTCCCGGAGCGGGTCCGCGTCCGGCGTGTCCCCGCCGCGGATGGGCAGGGGAAATAGCCGGCGTGGGTGGCTTCGGCCCAGCGTCCCGACCCCATCGGGGGCCTCGGCGCCGAGCAGGTGTATCGGTCTGAGGCTCGGGCGCTGCCCGGCGAAGGGTCGCCGATCAGGCTCACGATTCGACGGAACGCCCGTCGAATGCCTCGGGGATGATCGCTTTCGTTTTTTCCCGCATGTATGCGGAAATCTGACGTTCTGAATCGAACGAACCGACCTTCCGGGCGAGCCGTTCACACGTGGTTATATCGACACTTCGGATCACCCGCTTGACCTCGGAGATCACCGAAGGCGTCATGGAAAGGCTACGCAGCCCCAGGCCCAGGAGCAACATGGTGTACATCGTATTGCCGGCCGCCTCGCCGCAGAGCGAGACGGGGACCTTGTGCCGCCGGGCGGCCCGGACGGTTTCCTTGATCAGCCGGATCACCGCCGGGTGGGCCGCGGAATAGAGGCTGGCGACCCGCTCGTTGATGCGGTCCACGGCCAGGGTGTACTGGACGAGGTCGTTGGTCCCGATGGAGAAGAAATCGACCTCCCGGGCGAAAGTCGCGGCCATGACGGCCGCCGACGGGGCCTCGACCATCATGCCGATCGGGATGCCGCGATCGAAGGGGATCTGCTCCTCCTCGAGGTCCTCCATGACGTCGTGGACGATCATCTTCGCCTGGCGGATCTCCAGGGTGTTGGTCACGAGGGGGAACATGACCTTGACGGGCCCCAGGGCGCTGGCGCGGAGGATCGCGCGGAGCTGGAGGCGGAACATGTCGAGGTTCTGGAGGCAGTACCTGATGCTCCGGCACCCCAGCGCGGGGTTGCGCTCGGCGATCTCGAACTGCCCCTGCGTCTGTTTGTCCGAGCCCAGGTCCATCGTGCGGATGGTCAGGGGCCTGCCCTGGAGGGACTCGATGCACGCCTTGTAGGCGCCGAAGTGGTTGTCCTCGGAGGGCTCGTCGTGGTTGGTCAGGTAGAGGAACTCGGTGCGGAACAGGCCGACGCCCTCGCCGCCGTGCCGCAGGAGGGTGTCGATCTCCGAGGGGAACTCGATGTTGCCCAGGAGGCCGATGTGCACGCCGTCGGTGGTGACGCTCTCCTCCTTGTCGAGCTGATCGAGCAGGAGGCGGAAGGCGCGGTTGGACCGGATGTAGCCGCGGTGGCGTTCGAGGGTCGCCTCGTCGGGGTCGAGGATGATCGCGCCGCGGTCGCCGTCAACGATGATGATCTGGCCATCGACGGCGTGGCCGGTCAGTACCTCGAGCCCGACGACGGCCGGGATGCCGAGGGCCCTGGCGACGATCGCGGTGTGGCTGGTGAGCCCGCCGGCGTCGGTGGCGAAGGCGACGACCTTGCTCCGGTCGAAGCCGGCGGTCTGGCTGGGGGTCAGGTCCCGCGCGATGATGATCGCGTCGTCCTTGAGGCTCGCGAGCTTGCCCATGTGCTCGCCGATGAGGTGCCGAAGGACACGGCGCTCCAGGTCCCAGATGTCGTCCACCTTGGTCCGGAACGCGCTGTCGCCCATCTTCGAGAAGCGGCGGACGAGCGACTGGAACTCGCTCCAGACCGCGTACTCGGCGGTGACTTTGTGCTTGTCGATCGCGGCGTGGATCGGCCCGGTCAGTGTCCGGTCGGAGAGCATCCCGATGTGGAACGCGAAGATCTTGGCCGGCTCGTGGCCCAGCTGTGACTCGGTCTCCTCGCGCAGCTTGACAAGCTCGCTCACCGAGGCGGTGATCGCCTCGTCGAGTCGTTCGTGCTCGCGTGTCAGGAGCGAGGCGGAGACAGTCCGGCGCGGGATCCGCCTGCGGGCATCGTCAACGACGAAGACCGTGCCGATCACCACGCCGGGTGAGACCGGGATGCCCTGGATCACTTCCATACGAATCGAAAAAGAACTTCCGCACCAGCGGAGAACCGGCTCCGGGCCGATGGGTCGCCTCGCCGCGAGGGGCGGCGGGCGGGAGGAGATCGGCCCGGAGGCCCCCGCGGGGGCATCTTACAGGGCGCTGCCGAAGTCCGCACTCCGGGGCTTCCACGGGCGCTCGGGACATCCTCCGGGGTCGCAATCCGTCCACACGCCTTGACTTGGGCCGCTCGTCTTGGTGAAATCGGGGGAGAACAGGCCCGACGCGCCCGTTTGGCGCGTCACGATCGTGGTTGGAGGATTCCGACCCGCGTTCGAGAGGGCCTGCCAGTCTCGAACATCGCATGACCACCCTCACAGGCATTCTCGAATGGCCTGAGCGCGCCGAGGGGCGCGTTCGCCAGTTCGCCAACGGCCTCGCCATCAGCGATCAGGATCCCTTCGTCCCCGTGATCCTCGGCGAGCGCTATCCGCTGCGCAACGCGCTGGAGATCACCGTCGAAGTCGTCGAGCGCAAACCCCGCCGCAAGCGCCGCGGCGGTGGCGGGCCCAAGACCGCCCGGCCTGTCGTCGAGGAGGTCGTCAAGATCGAGGGGCTGGACCCCGAGGTCTTCGCCTCCAAGAAGGCCTTCGCCGACCTGACGACGATCGACCCCGAGCCGAGGTTGACGCTCGAATACCGGGGCTGCCCCGAGTCGTGCCGGCTGATCGACATGTTCTGCCCGATCGGCCGGGGCCAGCGCGGGCTGATCGTCTCGCCACCCAAGGCGGGCAAGACGACCCTGCTCAAGGACATCGCCTCGTCGCTCGTGCGGAACCACCCGGACGTTCAGGTCTTCGCGCTGCTCATCGACGAGCGCCCCGAGGAGGTGACGGACTTCCGCCGCAACGTCCCGGCGACGGTCCTGGCCAGCAGCAACGACCACACGACCGAGCAGCACATCGCGCTGGCGATGCTCACGCTCGACCGCGCCCGGCGCATGGTCGAGGCCGGCAAGCATGTCGTCATCCTGCTCGACTCGCTCACCCGACTCGGCCGCGCTTTCAACGCCTCGCGCAAGCACGCCAGCAGCGGCCGGACGCTCAGCGGCGGCGTGGACTCGCAGGCGATGACGATCCCGCGCCAGCTCTTCGGCGCCGCGCGCAACACCGAGGAGGGCGGATCGCTGACGGTGCTGGCGACGTGCCTGGTGGACACGGGAAGCCGCGGCGACCAGGTGATCTTCGAGGAGTTCAAGGGCGCGGGGAACATGGAGCTGATCCTCGACCGGAAGATCAGCGAGAAGCGGCTGTTCCCGTCGATCAACCTCGCCGCCAGCGGCACGCGCAAGGACCACCTGCTGATCCCGCCAAAGCAGCTCGAGACGATCAACGCGCTGCGCCGCAGGCTGATGAACATGCCGCCCCCGCAGCAGATCGAGCAGCTCCTGGCGGCGCTGAAGCGATTCCCGTCGAACGCGGAGATGCTCGGCGCCGCGAGCGGGGGGTGATCCCTCGTCACGCTTTTTGGACGCCGAGTCTGAGCGCAGCGAAGGCTCGGATATCGAATGTCCTGTTTCGCGCAAGAAACACGACCCAGCGGGGCCGGGTCGTAGCACGGGTTCAAGTTTGAGTTGAGCGGATCAGCGCCTGCGGCGGCGCGAACCGCCGATCCCCGCGGCGAGCATCGCCAGCGTGGCGGCGCCGGGGGCCGGGATCTCCTTGAGGTCGATGTTGATGTCGCCAACGCCGTGGAAGGCGCCGGAGTAGCTGAACCAGGTCGAGGCGCCGAAGTGGATGTTCTTCCCGTTGGCGCCCTCGCCGACCTGGAAGACATACCTGCCGTAGTCGTTGCCGCCGGGGCGCTGGGTGATGTCGAGCACGACACCTTCGATGGCGCCGCCGACGCCGGTGAGGTTCGAGTTGCTCTCGTCGATGTAGAAGTAGCGCCAGGTCGCGGGATCAACGGGCCCGCCGTTCTCGATATAGGCGTTGGAGTGCAGCTCGCGCTTCTGCTGCCCGAACGACGTGCCTCCGTTGGGGTTGAGGTGCCCCATGGGGTTCGTGAACTCGGCGTTGCTCATCCCGAGGATGAAGTGGATCTCGACGTCCCAGACGCTGCCGGGGTTGCCGGCCGAGGCGATGCGCCCTGTCATCGTGGCCGAGGTGAGGGCCGTGTTGAAGGTCAGCACGCCGGAGTCGTCCACGAACTGGAACGTGGCGTTGCCGCCGTTGGGGACCTGGGCGCCGCCGTTGTCGGGGAACCAGAACGCGTGCCCGCCGCCGGGGCCGTACGAGTCGGGGACGGCTGGGTTGATCGAGTAGCTGATCCCGGCGAGTGCGGTGGACGAGATGGCGAGGCCCGCAACGATGGCGAGGCCGCGGAGCGTGCGCGCGGACATGGTGTGTTCCTCCCGGCGCCGAGCGGAGCGCGCGGCGCGATGTTGTCAGGAACATGCCATGCCGATTGCGCGGGTCGAGCGGAATGTGCGGGTTTTTCCGAATGCGCGGGCGGGCAGGCCCGGCGCGCCCGTGGGGGAGCGGATTCCCGGTCCTGAGCCCGCCAGGAGGGTCGAAATGCCTGATTGCTGGGGCGTTTTCGGCCGGTGGACCGATCTCGTATGAGAGGAACGCCCCGAGATGACCCGGATGACACGAATCCTGACCGCCGCCTCGCTGGCGCTGCTTTCGGTGCTGGCCGGGCTCTTCGGCTACCGCGTGCTGGAGTCCGACGTCGCGTCGTCGATCTACCGCGAGCGGCTGGCGGACCTGGGCGCCGAGCACGATGCGCTCATCGCGCAGTACAACGAGGCGGTCAAGCGCAGCGCGGTGACGGAGCTCGTTGTCGAGGACGGATCGCTCCGCGTGGTAGTGCGCACGATCGACGGTGCGCTGCGGGAGATTCCGACGCCGTACGACCCGGAGGGTGAGATCTACGTGGATTTCGCCGTGGTCGGGGGCAGGCTCTGGGTGCGCCGTGTCTTCGATGCGCAGACCGCTCCCAGCGCGGGTGTTGTCGTCGATCCGAAGATCGCCGATCTCGACTGGGACGCGCCCGGCGCCACGTTTGGCAAGGCGGTGTACCGCAGCCTGGGCGAGGGCCGCTGGGTGGTGACGGTCAGCGGCGACGGCTCGCTGGCGCTGACCCGGGCGCCCGACGACCGCCCCTCGGACCTGGAGGGCGCGCCCGCGGTGCGCGATTACGCCGAGTTCGAGCGCACGCTCGACGAGGAGCTGGAGCACATCACGATCGGCGATGTCTGGGATCGTCTGACCGGGGGATGAGCCGGGCTTCAGTCCCGGCAGCTGATCATCACGATGCCGCAGCTCGTGCGGTCCGCGATGCTGATCGCGAAGTCGCCGAAGGCCTTTCGCTGCTTGCCCGCGCGGCGGATGCCCAGGACGACGAGGTCGCTCTGCGCGGCGTGCCCGGCGATCGCGCCGGCGGCGTCGTCGCTGCGATCGACGATGATCTGGCAGCCCCGGGGCGCCTCGTCGCGCGCGGTGCGCGCCAGCGCCTGCCTCGCCTGCGCGAACTCCCGGTCCGTCGCCGACGCCGGCAGCACCCGCAGCAGCGTGACCTCGCGCGCGCCCAGGCGGTGGATGCTCCCGAGCAGGCGGGCGCGCAGCGCATCGTGCCCGCCGCGTCCGGCGACCGGCACCAGCACGCGCTTGACGTCGTGCAGGCGCCAGCCGTGCGGCGCCCGGAGGATGACGACGTCGCTGGCGACATCGCCGACGACGCCTTCGAGGCGGGCGCGGACGGTCTCGTTGGTCAGGTCGCTCAGCCCCAGCAGCAGGCTCTCGCAGCGGTGCGTGCGCGCGACGCGGACGATCTCCTCCCAGGGGCTCGCCGAGACGGTGGTCAGCAGCTCCGGGCGCAGTCGGCGCGCAAACGACGCCGTCAGCGTCTCGCGCAGCACCGACTGCGCGTTGGCCAGCGAAGCGGCGCCGACCTCGTCGCCCTCCTGGGGCTGGAGCATCGTCGTCAGCAGCAGCACACGCCCGACGATCGGCGGGGCGAGCGCGTCGGCGAGCGCGACCATCGCCTCGGCGTTGGCCGGGTTCGCCACCGGCACGAGCACGAGGGGGCTGCGCCCGCGCAGGCGGACCAGCTCCGCGTCCACCGCCAGGCTCAGCGCATCGACCGACTGCGCGCGCCGGGCGAAGAACGACAGGTACAGCAGGCCGCCCACGGCCAGCCACGCGCACGTGATCAATCCGGCCGCGGGGACGCTCACGCCCTGGAAGATCGCCAGGGCCGCGCACGCGATGCCGCCGATGATCGGTGTGACGAGCGACGCGGCGGCAACGCGCCGGCGCCGGCCATCGGAGGTGCGCTTGCCGGCGAGCATCGCGATGCCGTGCGCGAGCGCGAAGGTCAGGAGGAAGATGAGACTGGAGGCGGCGCCGATCGTCGCCATGTCCTTGACGCTCAGCAGCACGAGCAGGACGATGGCGGTAGTCACGAGCACGGCCCAGTGTGGGGTGCCGCGCTTCTGGCCCGTGACCTCGATCCAGTGGGGAAGCGTGCGGTCGCGCGCCATGGACTGGACGACGCGCGAGGCGGCGAGCAGGTTGGCCTGCAGCGCCGAGAGCATCGAGAGGATGCCCGCGACGATCACGAGCCAGAACCCGAAGCCGCCGAGGAACTGCTGCGCGGCGACAGCGACGATCGCCTCCGGACGCTGGGCGCCGAGCTCGGCGACGGTGGTCCCCTGGGGCACGCCGACGGTCGCGACGACGAGCAGCAGGGGGATGTAGATCAGCAGCGCGATCACGAGCGAGCCGAACATGGCGCGGGGGATGTTGCGCGCCGGGTCCTTCACCTCGCCGCCGATGGCCGCGATGAGGTCGAAGCCCTGGAGCGCGATGAAGGTGAAGCCCATCGCCTGGACGAGCCCGAAGGCGCCGTTCGCGAAGAACGGTCGGAGCTGCTCGGTGATCGGCGCGCCGGGCGAGCCGACGAGTCGCCACAGCCCCGCGGCGATGAGGATGCCGAAGACGCAGACCTTGCCGACGTTGATGAGCGTCCCGCCGCCGCCGGCCTTGCGGAGGAGCCCGACGGTGTAGAACGCCGTGGCGGCGGCGGCGAAGAGCGTGACGAGGCGGTGGTCGGCGAGCCAGGAGGGCGGCGCCATCGAGCGCGCCTGATAGACGCCGTCGATCGCCAGGACGAGGAACGCGCCGAAGCCGAAGGCGTAGAGGACGCCGGCGACGATGGAGGCGAACCAGACGATCCACCCGATGACGAAGGCGGTCTCGATGGACATGACCTTCTTGGCGAAGGTGTAGCAGCCGCCGGACTCGGGGAAGCGTGAGGCGAGCCGGGCGAAGCTCCACGCGGTCAGCAGCGCGATGACGCCGTTGAGCGCGAAGGCGAGCAGGGCCGCGGGCCCCGTCGCGGCGAAGGCGACGCCGGCCAGGGCGAGGATGCCGCCCCCGACGATGGCGCCGACGCCGACGCCGGTGGCGCCGAAGAGCCCGATCGTGCGCTGCGCTTCCCGGCGTTCGTTCATCCCGTGGCGATCTCCCCGGAAGCAGGTGGCGGCGGCGAGCCGGCGCGAAAAGACCCGGCGACGTCGGATCACCGGGTCTTGCGAGTTCGATCGAATGGGCCTGGGAGGATTCGAACCTCCGACCTCACCCTTATCAGGGGTGCGCTCTAACCAACTGAGCTACAAGCCCGCTGGCCCGTCCCGGGTCGGGGTCGGGGCCGTGAGGGGCAAGCGTATGACCCTGCCCGCCCCCCGTCAACGCTCGGCCCGGTGGGCGGTCGGCTTCAGCCCAGCGCCAGTTTCCGGGGGAAGAAGTCCAGTTTCATCGCTTCCTTCGCCATCCACAGCGTCTCCTCCGCGACGGCGTTCGCCCGGCTCGTTCCGTCCCGGATGATGTCGATCACCGTTGCTTCACCGCTTGGACCCTCGTACTCGGACCGCCTCTGGCGCATCGGCTCGAGCATGGCGTTGATCGCCTCGCCGACCTCCGCCTTGATGTGGCCGTCGCCGATGTCATCGCCCGCGGCGTACTTCCGCTTGAGCTCGGCGACACGCTCCTCGTCGGGGATGAAGGCCTCGACGTACTGGAAGAGCGCGTTGGTGATGTCGCCGGGCTCGGTGGGGGACTGGCGGCCCGTGAAGATCCTGTTGACCTTCTTCTTCACTTCCTTGGGCGTGTCGCTGAGGTAGATGCAGTTGTTGAGCGACTTGCTCATCTTGTTCACACCATCGACGCCCACGAGGCGCGCGACGCGCCCGACCAGGCCCTCGGGGACCGGGAAGACGCCGCCGGCGCTGACGTAGTCGGCGTCCTCGGTGTGCGGATCGACGCCGCAGTAGAGCTGGTCGAACCGGCGCGCGACCTCGCGGCACATCTCGATGTGCGGGATCTGGTCCTCGCCGACGGGGACGTAGCGCGGCCGGAAGGCGAGGATGTCGGCGATCTGCCCGACGGCGTACATCAGGAAGCCGAAGGAGTACTTGTCGCCCAGGCCCTTGACCTCGATCTCGGTCTTGATGGTGGGGTTGCGCATCAGGCGCCCGTAGCCGAGGAGCATGGCGAAGAACCAGGTCATCTCCGCGATGGCCGGGGTCTCGGTCTGGAGGACGATGCACGAACGGGCCGGGTCGATCCCGGCGGCGAGCCAGTCGCGGACGATCTCGATGGTGTCGGCGCGGATGTCGGCGGGCTGCTCGGAGCGGGTCGTGAAGGCGTGCATGTTGGCCAGCAGGAAGTAGCAGTCGTAGTCGTCCTGGAGGCGGACGCGGTTCTCGACGCTGCCGACCCAGTGGCCCAGGTGCAGGCGCCCGGTCGGGGTGTCGCCGGTGAGGATGCGCGGCTTGTCGGTGGGGGTGATCATCGGGTGGGAGGGTACCTCACGGCGTCGATGCCTGCGCCTGCTGAGCAACCCTCTCCCTCGGGGAGAGGGTGGTGAACGAAGCGAACCGGGAGAGGGGACGTGCGGAGCGAAGACGCACGCGTTCACTTGATGCTTATTCGCGCGATCGACTCCGAGCGAGGTCGTCAGGTGTTGTTTCAATCGCCCCTCTCCCCGGCCCACTCCCAGAGGGAGAGGGGGGGCTATGACGAGATCAGGATATTGAACACGTTGAACAGCGCGTGCATCGTGATCGGCACGCCGATCCGGGCCCGGCGCTCGAACGCGACGCCTAGCGCCACCGACAGCGCGAAGAGCCCCGGCAGCGCCCGCCAGTCCGCCGGGCCGATGTGGGCCAGCGAAAAGACCACGCTCGTCGCGACGATCGCCGCCCAGCGCGAACGCGTCAGCGCGACAAGCGACGACTGCACGAACCCCCGGTAGAGCAGTTCCTCGGCCAGCGGCGCCCCCACCACGACGCCCATCGTCGTCACCCACCACCACGCCGAGCCCTCGGCGCCGGTCATCAGCCGGAGCGTGTCGTGCGCGAGATCGTCCGGGACCGCGCCGGTGATCCAGGCGTCGAGCATGGTGGAGGCCTGCGAGACGAGCAGGATCACGGGCAGCGCGGCGATGAACGCCGCCAGACCCCAGAGGGGGTCGGCCATACGGAACTTGAAGCCGAGCGCGGGGATCCGGCGGAGCAGGGTCGTGATCAGAACACCGGCCGCGGCGACGCCGGCGATGGACATGCCGACCACCATGACGCCGTTGGCGCGGAGGGTCATCGCGCCCGGGTCGAGGGCGGGGAGGTCGCCGGAGGCGGCGAGCGCGAGCTGGGCGCCGAGGGGCATGACGAGGTAGATCAGCAGCGCACCGAGCGCCCAGAACCCCCAGCCGAGGCGTTCCGGCTCGCGTTGGGGGGGCGTGAAGGCGTCCCTGGCGAGGATCCCCTGCCGCCGCATGACCCCTAGACTCGCCACCGAGGCGACGAGGAGGATTCCGATCAAGACGAGCCCCGGCGGGAGGCCGATAGCAGGGGAATCGCCGGCATCCGGCTGATCGACTGCGATCGCCGGGCGGGCGAGCAGGGCAAGGGACACGATCACGGCGCCGCCGGGAATCCGCCGCGCCGACGCAGGGAAACGACGAGCCGGGATGAGCGAAGCAGGCGGGAACAGTTCACCAACGACCCTCGACGAGATCGTCGCGCACAAGCGCGAGGAGGTCGAGCGCGCCAAGTCGGAACGCTCCCTGGACGACCTGCACGCGATGATCGATGAGCTGGGCCGGCCCCGGAACTTCTTCGCCGCCGTCACCAAGCACGACCGGGCGGACCACACGGCCATCATCGCCGAGATCAAGCGGCGGAGCCCCAGCGCGGGGCTGATCCGGCCCGAGTACGGGGGCGATGGCTTTGATCCCGCGGTCATCGCCCGAGCGTATCACGGGGCGGGGGCCTCGGCGCTCTCGTGCCTGACCGACGCGCGGTTCTTCGGGGGCGACCTGTCCTTCATCCACCGGGTCCGGGACGCCGCGCCGCTGCCGGTGCTGCGCAAGGACTTCATCATCGACCCGTACCAGGTGGTGGAGTCGCGGGCGTTCGGCGCCGACGCGATCCTGCTCATCGCCGAGTGCCTGACGGAGTCGCAGCTGCTGGACCTGATGATCCTCGCGCACGAGCTGCAGCTGACTGCGCTGGTCGAGACGCACGACATGGACAGCCTGCTGCGGGTGCGTCCGCACGTGGGCTTCCCCGCGCGGAGCTACATGCTCCTGGGGATCAACAACCGCGACCTGACGACGATGACGACCGACCTCTCGCACACGCTGCGGATGCTCGATCTCGTCGATGACAAGCGCGTGCTCGTCAGCGAGTCCGGGATCGCCTCACACGCGGACCTCGTCAAGCTGCGCTCGCGGGGCGTGCGGATCGCGCTGGTGGGCGAGTCGCTGATGCGCGAGGCGGACCCGGGTGCCGCGCTGCGGCGGCTGATGAACGGCGATCGATGAGATTCCGCCTCCCTCTCCCTTCGGGAGAGGGCCGGGGAGAGGGGTGATTGGAAACACATCTTCCGAACTCCCTTGTCGGAGATTGCGCGAGTCACTCCTCCCGCGAATATGAATCCTGTTGCTCCGCGCGCCCCCTCTCCCGGTTCGCTTCGCTCACCACCCTCTCCCAGAGGGAGAGGGTTGCGATCGCACCGTGAGCAAGAGACAATGCCCCACCCGAAACCGCTCCACGGAGATCCACGAAATGAACCGCGCTTCCCGTACATTCCTGGCCGCCCTGTCCGGCGCCGTGATCGCGGCCGCCGCCGGCTGCTCGGGCTCGACGACCTCCGGGACGGTGTACTCGCTCTCGATCACGCGGCACGTCGAGGCGTACCTGGCCTACAACCACGAGGTGATCTACAACACCGCGCTCGAGACGCTCGAGAACACCTTCCGCTACCGGATCGAGAAGAGCGAGCTCGACGGCCGCACCGGCTACATCAAGGCGCGGACGGCCAAAGACAACACCGTGACGTTCTCCGTGACGCGCGACAGCGACGTGATGTCGGAGGTCTCCGTCTTCGTGGGGCCCGTGGGCGACGAGGAGGCGGCGCAGGACATCCTCAGCCGAATCGAGAAGGCGCTGCGGTGAGTTGACGCAACGGTCAGGCCCGCTCGCTCTCGCGGTGGAGCTGGCGGCGCTGGAGGTCGTTGACGTACTTGCACAGCAGGTCGATCACGAACTTGCGGTGCGTCTGGTCGTGGTTGAACTCGAAAGCGAAGCCCGCGTACACGCGCTGCTGGCTGTCGATGTGCGTGTGCGCGAGACGACCCACGAGGCCGATCGGCGCGCTGACCATCGGCGACAGGTCGATCTGCACCCAGAAGTGCGGGTGCGAATGCAGGCCCTTGGCGTCCTCGGGCTCGACGAGCAGCCCGGCGCCGCCGCCGCCGATGTTGATCAGCTTGGCGGGGAAGGGGGGGCCGACTTCGGGGAGCATCGTGTGCTCGTCCTCGTGGATCACCCCGGCGAGCTGCCCCTCGAGCAGCATCTGGATGCGCGTTCGGTTGGCGTGCTCGGCCGCGGGTGCGCTGGCGATGTCCAGCAGGGGGCGGCACGTCGCGTTGGGCACGACGAGGCCCGCGGTGGACATCCGGTAGAAGTTGCGCCGTTGGCAGCGCTCGACGGTGCGGGGCATGCGCAGGCGGATCCCCTCGACGCTCTGCCTGTGGTTGATCGTCGTCGTGGTGGCGCCGAGCATCTGCGTGTGGAACATCCAGCGGTTCTGCCCGATCGGCATGACCGCGACCAGTTTGACGCCGTCGTGCAGGTCCATCGGGACGCCCAGCGCGCTCGGGCGCTCGACGACGATCTCGTTGTCGGTGAGGTCGAGGATGCGCACGCGCCAGACGAGGTTCTGCCAGGCGTCGTCCTCGTCGCCGGGGCCGGTCTCGCGCGGGAGCGTGATCTCCAGGGCGCCGTTGCGGGCGTGGATCTGCTCCAGGCTCCGCCGCCAGTTGTCGGTACGGGATCGGGTCGCGGGCATGGCATCGGCCTCGTTCTGAGGGCGTCGGTCGGTGGCGACGAACGCCCCGGGGGCGTCAGCGCCGAGTGAATCTCGGAACTGTTCATCGGGCCGACCACAGGCGGCCTTGACGCCGCCCGGGCGATCCCTCGCGCCCGAGGGCATTCCCGCCCGGCCTCCGCCCGGCGCGGGTTTCCCGGCGCGTTATCGGGCGCTGCGCAGCGCGCTGGTGATGCGCCCCAGCAGCCGCTCCGCCTGTTCGAGCTCCTCCTCGCCCAGCAACACCTGGCCGAAGCGGAGGCGGTAGTACAGCGCCGTCAGCGCGGCGCCGTCGCGTGCGGCGTCGCCGCTGACCGAACCCAGCGCGAGCGCGTGGGCCATCGGCGTGGTCGAGACGCCGCGGGGATGGCCCGCGCGCCGGAGTGCCTTCTGGTAGCGGCGGAAGAACGCCGCCTGCCGGTGGCGCAGCGCGTGCTCGGGGTCGTGGCGGAGCCGTTCGTGCCGGCGCTGGCGCGCCTCGAAGAAGAGGTCGAGCCGCCGCATGAGGATGATGAGCGCGACGGAGAGCCCGAAGGCGCCGACGACGAGGCCCGCGACCTGGATGGCGGCGCCGATGAGCGTGCGCGTCCCGGCGGCGCGGAACTCGTTGATCTGCTCGTCGGACTCGCCCTGGGGCGATTCCGGCGGCGTGGGCCAGAGCCCCTCGAAGAACGCGCGGAGGCGCGACCGCTGGCTGCCCAGCGCCTGCGCCTGGCGGTTGCGGTCGAAGCCGACGATGTGATCGATCCAGAAGGCGTTTGCCGCCTTGATCGCGCGCCGGGCGAACGCGACGAGGCCCGACGGGCCCTGGTGCGCCGTGGCGACCTCGGCGCTGGGCGAGGGGTCGTAGGTGCGCCAGCGGTCCGGCTCCGTCCGCGCCTCGACCCAGGCGTGCGACTGGTTCTCGCGGACGAGGAACGCGCCGGTCGTCTCGTTGTACTCGGTGGCGGCGTACCCGGTGACGACGCGCGCGTCGATGCCCAGGCTCCGGAGCATCGCCGTCATCGTCGAGGCGAAGTACTCGCAGTGCCCCGCTTTCGTCCTTGTCAGGAACATGTCGATGGGGTCCTCGCCGGGCTCGGGCGCGATCATCTCCAGCGTGTAGTCGAACTCCTTCTGCAGCCGCGCCTCGAAGAGCCGGGCGATCTCGTGGTCGTCGGGGCCGACCCAGAGATCGGGGTCTCGGCTCAGCCCCGCCTCCCCGATCCAGCGCTGCGCCAGGCGCTGCGCAGCGCTGCCTTCGAACCCGCGCGGGTAGCGCCAGTCGAGCGCATCTCGCAAGCCCTCCGGCGGGACCCGCGGCGCGTCGGGCTGCGACCAGACGGTGTATGAGCTCAGCGCAAGCCCAGAGACATTGAACAGCGTGATGTCGTGCGCGTTGACCCGGACCGACCGGGGGTCGTCGTCGTCGGGCTCCATGCGGATCGCGCGGTTCATCGTCGGCATCCGTGTGCGGTCGCCGGTCAGGAACCGGATCCGCTGCTCGTAGACGGGGTAACCCTCCACGACGTTCGACTCGTCGGTGACGCCGTGGAAGACCAGGGGGCGCTCGTGCGACCGGGCGGACGCCCGCCCCCGCGCGTTGTAGAGCTGCCGGCTCTGCCTCCACCGGCCGTTGGCGTACTCGTCGAGCGTCAGCGCCTTGAGGTACAGCGGTTTGACGAGCTCGCCGACGTTGCGCCCCTGTTCATCGGTGACAACAACGGACAGGACCTCCGCGAAGGAGGTGCTGATCAGCCCCGACTCGCCCAGGCGGACCTCCTCGGGCACGCCCGAGACCGAGACCGGCTCGACGACGCCCACGTCGCCCAGGAACCCCTCGCCGTAGCCGCGGGGCATGAGCAGGAAGACGACGACGGCGACGCCCATCGCGGCGACCCCCGCGCCGGCGCCGAGTCGGCGCAGGTGCGAGAACGCCCCGGGAGGGACGGGCCGGTCGCGAAACTCGCCGTCGCCGGTGCGCAGCGCCTCGGCGTAGAGCTGGTAGATGGTGATGCCCCACAGCGCCGCCGGCGTGTACACGAGCAGGCCCACGCCCAGCCACATCGAGTTGCTCGTCAGGCACGAGCCGAGCACGAGGAAGACGCTCAGCGCCATCGCCTGCGCCACGTCGCCGGGTTCGCGCCGGTCGAAGAGCTTGAGCAGTTGCAGCCAGACGATGTAGCGCGACACGGCGGCGACGAAGTCCTCCGGGGAGACGATCGCCGCCGCCAGCACGCGGATGGTCAGGCCCAGCGCGATCAGCCCCAGCACGAGCTTGGGCAGCGGCCTGCCCTTGACGCTCATCGACACGGGCCACGCCAGCAGCCACACCGGCGCCGCCAGCATCGACAGGGTGACGTTCGCCTCGGCGATGCAGTACACCTGCACGCCGATGCCGATCATCCAGAAGAGCGCCGATCGCAGCTTGGCGTCGAGCCTCATGCCGTCACCGCCTCGCTGTTGCCGGGCGATGTCCGCTGCTGCCGGGGCGGCGTCGGCGTCGTCAGTGTCCGCGCCGAGACGACCACGACCGAGGCGTTGGGCCCGATCCTGGAACCGATGTCCATGGGCGCCGGCCGGCATCGCGACAGGTCCAGCCGCGCGAGCTCATCGATGAGTTCGCGTTCCTTGGCGTGCTCGGTCGTCGCGCCGGCGACGCCCTGGAGCGTCGCGGGGGTCGGCGCGATGCGGAGCCCCGACGCCGGGACGAGCAGCCCCGGCGCCGCGCCGGAGGTGGTGATGCGCGCGATCACCGCCGCTGTCAGGGCGATGGCGTTCTCGCACGCGTCGTCGCCCGCCATCGCGCTGTCGCCGGCGGTCAGGTCGAGCGCGACCCACCGGCGCGCGGGTTTCGTGGGCTGGCTGTCGCGGACGATCAGCTCACCGAGCCGGGCCGAGACGCGCCACGCGATGCGCCGGGGGCTGTCGCCGGGCGTGTACTCGCGGAGGGCGAGCAGGTCGAGGCCGGCGCCCTGCCACTGCCGGTCCGAGCAGGGATCCTCGCCGGCGAGCGCACGCCCGACCGCCTCGTTCAGCCGGCGCGCATCGACGCGCCTGGGGTGGACGAGGCCCAGCGTGTGCTCCGGGATGATGATCGACTTGCGGATGATCCCGAAAGGGAACCTCGTGGTGATCTGCGTCGCGCCGAGCGTGAACTCGCCGCGGCGCTCCGAGGGGCAGGCGGCGCTGAGCCGCGCCCTGGACCTTGGGGCCAGGTGCATGACGAGCGTCTCGCGGGGCTCGATGTGCCGCTGGAATGTGGCGCCGTGCGAGCGGTGCTCGCCGATGCGCACCGCGAAGATCGGGTAGATCCTCGAGCGGTTCTCGACCTCGTAGCGGATCACGACCGGCTCGCCCTCGGGTGCGGGCTCGACGCCGAGGCGGGTCACGCGGAGCCCCATCAGCATCGCGCCGCTGACGATGCCCGAGATCAGCAGGCCGCCCAGCGCCAGCCCGAACGCGCCGAAGAGCAGGTTGTTCTGGCTGTTGAGCGCGCCGAGCCCCAGCAGCGTCGTGATGATGCAGTACACGATCCCCGGGGGGTGCACGTGGTATCGGCGGCGAAGGATCATCGCGGGCTCGCCCAGGCGATCAGGGTCAGCGGAACTTCTCGTAGTCCGACATCGCGTCGTCCTCGCCCGGGCCGCGGTTGATCCCGGGGCGCAGGATCACCAGCACCCGGCGGTCGCTCGGGGGCAGGTTGAACTGCGACTCGGCGTGCTCGAACCCCTTGCGGTCGGCGCTGACACCGGCGTCGTAGTTGAAGAACCCCGCGCCGACGCGGTCCACGCCGATCGAGAACGAGCCGTCGCCCCCCGAGACCGCCTCGCCGAGCATCTCCTTGTTCAGCTTGTTCGGATCGCTCACCAGCCGGATCGACACGCCCGGGATCCCGGGGCCGTCCAGCCGCGGGTCGTCGCTGGAGACGACCGCGATGAAGCTGATCTCTCCTTCGATCACCTTGCCGCGCAGCTGGTAGCCCGCGCCGCAGCCCGTCAGCACCGCGCCGAGCGTCAGCAGCAGCAGCGCCCTGGCGACGACAAGCGGCCGGGGAAGACTCGGGATGGACAGTCGCGGCATCGGTGGGCACTCCCTGTTGTACGGCTGCGGCGGATCAGGGATCCGTGTTGGCTTCCGGGTCGGTCGCGTCCAGAGCGGCGTCCTCCTCGCCGGCCTCCTGCGCCGGGTCCGCCGCGGGGGACGGTTTCGCTCTCGGCTTGAACCCCTCCGGCGCCGGCAGGTCGCGGACGCTCGCGACGCCGAAGAGCTCGAGGAACCGTCGGGTCGTCCCGTAGAGCATGGGCCGACCGACCTCCTCGGCCCTGCCCGTGATGGCGATGAGCCGCTTCTCGAGCAGCGCGCGGAGGACCTCGCCGCACGCGACGCCGCGGATCGCCTCGATCTCCGCCCTGGTGACCGGCTGGCGGTAGGCGATGATCGACAACGCCTCGAGCGCCGCCCGGGAGAGCCGGCGCTGGGCCTTGCCCGCCTGGAACGCCGCAATCGCGTCGGCGAACTCGGGTGTCGTGACCGCGCGATAGCCCCCGGCGACCTTCTCGATCCGGAACGACCGCCCGGTGGCTTCATAGGACTCGTTCAGGCGCCCGATGGCGTCGTGCACCACCCTCGCCCCGCCCTCGTCGGCGCTGATCTCCAGCGCCTCGGCGATGCGCCCCGCGGTGATCGCGCGATCAGCCGCGAAGAGCACGGCCTCGACGGCGCCGTCGCGTGTTGTGCGGGTCTCGCTCTCGGGCTCTTTCGTCGTCGGCATCGGATCATCGTAGCAGGCGGCGGGGCCCCGCGCTCTCCCGGAAACCCCCGCCGGACGCATCTTCCCGCTCGTTCGCTGGTCTAGACTGGGACTTCATCGAGGGGAGCAGGCGTCGCGATGCATCCGGAACCGACATCCCGCCCCGCGGCGCCCAGGTCGCCGCTGGTTGAGTTGATGACGGTCGCGGCGCCCTCCATCGCCGCGATGATGTCGTACCCACTCAAGCAGTTCGTCGATGCGCGCATGGTCTCCGAGCTCGGGTCCGGGCAGTTCACCGCCCAGGGCGACGGCGGCATCGTCGCCTGGGTCTATATCGGGACCTACTTCAGCGCGCTGTCCATCATCAGCACCTACGTCGCGCAGCACCTGGGCGCCGGCAGGCCCGAGCGCGGCGCCGCGTACCTGTGGAACGGTCTCTTCCTGGCGCTGCTCGGCGCGGTCCCCGCGTTCGTCGGCGCGTTCTTCATCGAGCACCTCTTCGGCGCGTTCTTCGCCGACCCGGAGCGGGTCGAGATGGCGTCGCTCTACTGCCGGGTGCTGCTGCTGGGCGCCTTCTTCCCGATCGCCGCGCGTGTCGTCGGGTTCTACTTCTACGGCATGCACAAGCCCTCGGTGGTCTTCATCGCCTCCCTGCTGGGGGCGCTGACGAACATCGTGTTCAACTACGCGCTGATCTTCGGGCACTGGGGGTTCCCGGAGCTGGGCCTCCGGGGCGCCGCGCTGGGGACGGTGATCGCCAGCGCCGTGGAGTTCACGCTCCCGATGGCTGTCTTCTGCTCGCCCCGGTGGTCGCGGCGCTGGCGCGTCTTCGGCGAGTGGAGGCCGTCGAGGCGGATCGTCAGGGAGATCATCCGGGTCGGCTGGCCCGGCGGCGTGACGGTCGGCAACGAGATGACCTGCTGGGCGATCTTCATGGCGGTCATCATCGGCCGCCTCGGCGAGGCGCACAGCGCCGCGTCGTGGATCGCGCTCCGCTACATGACCCTCTCCTTCCAGCCCACGCTGGGCCTGCAGATGGCGGTCAGCGCCGTCGTGGGCAGGCACATCGGCGCGCGTGACCGCGTCGCCGCCGAGCACCGCGCCTGGCTGGGCATGAAGCTCGGCATGCTCTACATGGCGACCTGCGCCGTGCTCTTCGTCGTCTTCCGAGACCGGCTTTTCGGATTCTTCATCACCGACGAATACAGCCCCGAGATCGCGGCCGAGATCCTCAAGGTCGGCGGCGCCGTCATGATCTGCGCCGCCTTCTTCCAGCTCTTCGACGCGATGGCGATCATCATGTTCGGGGCGCTCCGGGGCGCCGGCGACACCGTCTGGCCGGGCCTCGTCTCGGCGGCGATGAGTTGGATCCTGATCATCGGGGTCGGCGGCTCGATCTCGCTGCTCTGGCCGGAGCTCGGGGCGGTGGGGCCGTGGATCGGCGCGGCGCTGTTCATCACGGCGCTGGGGACGACGATGGTCTGGCGTTTCGCCCGGGGGCCCTGGCGGGAGATCGAGCTGGTCCGCGAGCCGGAGGCGGAACCCGAGTCGGCGGCCCTGCCAGAGCCCGCCGGGGCCGCAACCTGAGCTGCGGGGGGCCTCCCGGCCCTTGAGCCGCCCAGGTTGCGCGTCTATAACCCCCGTGCGCCGGGGGATCGATGCACACCTGGGAGACGCCGACCGACCCCGGCGATCGACCCGCCCCGGCCCGACCTAGCAGGAGCGACAACGGATGAAATCGGATCCGATGGAAATGATGATCGGCGTCAGCGACGCCGTCAGGGGCGACACCGAGGCCGCCAACCGCCACTGCAGCGCCGCGGCGATCGCCCAGGAGAACGGCGACCACGAGGGCGCGATCGCCGAGTTCCGCAAGGCCGTCGCCGCCGACCCGGCGAACCAGGACGCGCTGTTCCGCCTGGCGTACGCGCTGGACCTGCTCGGCGAGGAGGACGAGGCGATCTCGCTCTACGAGCGCTGCACGAAGATCCAGCCGGCGCCGATCAACGCGCTGATCAACCTGGCGGTGCTCTACGAGGACATCGAGAACTACGCCGGCGCCGAGAAGTGCCTGCGTCAGGTGCTCGACACGATGCCCAACCACGAGCGGGCCCGCCTGTTCATGAAGGACGTCCAGGCGTCGCGCGAGATGTACTACGACGAGGACCACGAGCGCGAGCTGCACAAACGCTCCGCGCTGCTCGACACGCCTGTCACCGATTTCGAGCTCTCGGTCCGCGCCCGCAACTGCCTCAAGAAGATGAACATCCGCACGCTGGGCGACCTGCTGCGGATCACCGAGGCCGAGCTGCTCGCCTACCAGAACTTCGGCGAGACCTCCCTCGTCGAGATCAAGCACATGCTCTCGCAGAAGGGCCTGAAGCTGGGCCAGCGCGCCGACGACACCCGCCGCGAGGTCAGCCGCGAGGTGTACGACAAGGCCGCCAGGGCCGGCGTCCAGGGCGACCTCAACCGCCCCGTCGGCGACCTCAACCTCTCCGTCCGCGCCCGCAAGGCCCTCCAGATGCTCGGCATCCAGACCATCGGCGAGCTCGCCTCGCGCACCGAGGCCGAGCTCATGGGCGTCAAGAACTTCGGGCACACCTCCCTCGTCGAGATCAAGGAGCGCCTCGGCGCCCTTGGCCTCTCGCTCCGCGAACTGGAGTTCTGATCGAGCGCACGCCGATCCTCCGGCTGTGAACACCCCGATCCCAACCCGCGCCGGCGCCCGACTGGGCGCCGGTGTTTTTTTCGCCCTCCTGCTCGTCACGCTCAGCGTCGTCGCCTGCGCCTCGACGCGGGCCGGGGCGTCCCCGCCCCGGACCCCGCGCGCCGCCGAGCGCCCCGCCCCCGGCGGCCACGACCTGCGCATCCGCATCGCGCGATCGGTCGCGTCCATCCGGTTCGACGCCGATGTGATCTCGATCAGCGTCCCCAACATCCGGGGACGAATCAGCGAGCCGGGCCCCGTCACCGTGACGCGCGAAGGCGACAACTTCTCGATCACCGGCCGTGACAGCGCCAACCCGTTGACCTTCCGGGGCCCGATCGTTCTCGCGCCGCCCGAGGGCGGCACGCTCCG